>NZ_CP168019.1:4800000-7032512 GCF_047302515.1 Paenibacillus amylolyticus
TGATACAGAGATTCGGCCAGGGCCAACCCAGGCGTTTTCATGCCCATCGCTTTTGCAGACTCCAGTGCAATTCCCATGTCTTTGATAAAATGTTTCACATAGAATCCAGGCTCATAATCGCCTGCGATCATGCGCGGACCGAGATTGCTGAGTGACCAGCTTCCGGCTGCACCGGTAGCAATGCTCTTCAGCACGGTCTCCGCGTCCAGACCCGACGTCTTGGCATAAGCGAGTGCTTCGCATACACCCATCATGCCAGAGGCAATGGCAATCTGGTTGCACATTTTGGTATGCTGTCCGGCTCCCGCCTTGCCTTGCAGTACAATGTTGGTGCCCATCTGCTCAAACAGCGGACGCACGGCTTCGAACGCCTCCGAACTACCACCAACCATAATGGACAGCTTCGCGTTCTGCGCTCCGATATCACCGCCCGACACAGGCGCGTCCAGTGCATGCAGTCCTTTGGCTTCCGCAGCTTCAAAGATTCGTGCAGCCAGTAACGGACTCGAGGTCGTCATATCAATCAGATATGAACCCGGTTTGGCATTGGCTACGAGACCATCCTCACCGAGATAAATCTCCTCTACATCTTTCGGATACCCCACCATTGTGATGATGACATCACACGTGGCAGCCAGTTTGCCTGGTGTGTCATGCCATACGGCACCTTCCTTCACCAATGCTTCCGCTTTGGCAGCAGTTCGCGTGTACACATGCAGCGGATATCCCGCTTGCTGGATGTGCCCAGCCATGCTTTTACCCATCACGCCTGTACCAATAAAGCCAACTTTTGTCTCTCCAGGTGCCTTCGTTGTATTTGTCATCGCAGGTTTCCTCCCTATTTCTCTATGCTTCGCTCAGTGCTTGTCTTCGACATTGCTATATCTGTATGTTAAAGCTTTCTGTCTGGCTCGTCCATCTCGTTTGCCGCTTTCTGTGAAAAAATCTGAAAAAGGAATCAACTTCCCATATGCTGTACAACCTAACGTAAACTTCCTTCATTGGAAAGGAGGATTCCCATGAGTCGTGAAAAAGGTCAAATAACCATCTGGTTGTCCTTTTCCATCATTTTATTAAGTGCCGGGCTGGTCTGCCATGTCTTGTCCATTCCAGGAATTCTCGAAGCAGCAGGCAGGGATGGATGGTTGTCTGTCGTAGCGGCTGGCCCTTTTTTCATGTTGTTTCTATGTATGATGTATATCATCATTCGGCGAGTACGTGGACAGCGATTAACAGATTGGATTACGCGAGAATTCGGGGCGGTCCCTTCCTGGATCTTCCGGATCTCCGCTTCCATTCTGCTGTTCACGCTTGGCACACATACGTTGTATGAGACAACCAACTGGACCGTATCCACGTATCTTCAATTCACACCTCCCTATGTTCTGGCCGGTGGCGGAGCATTGGTTGCCGCGTGGGCAGCGGCTAAAGGGATACGCTCCATTGCGATGACTTCCAGCCTGCTGCTGCCCTTTGTCATTTTGCTTGGTTATTTTGTAATGTCCGCCAATATGAAATACAAAGACTACAGTCTATTGTTCCCGATTATGGAGAACGGCATGGGTCCCGTGTGGCGGGGCATGATCTACTCTCTTGCAGGGCTTATGGAAATCTGGATTCTTATGTTGTTCCAACATGAAGTCAAAGGCAAAATTCGTTGGTGGCATGTTCTGATCCTCGGCGTATTTATGCTCAGTATGGCGATCGGTCCCACGATCGGAGCCATCGTCGAATTTGGTCCCGAAGAAGCAGCCAAACAACGTAACAGTCCTTATGAGCAATGGAAACTTGTGAATATTGGAAAACTATTGCAGCACGTTGATTTTCTGTCCATCTATCAGTGGCTCAGTGGTTCCTTTGCAAGGGTCGCCATATCCATGTATCTCATCGTGGATCTGCTAAATTTCCGCAGACCGAAGAAACGATATATCGCAATTCTCACCATTACCGTCATCATGAGCTTTATGGCGATGCAATGGTGGCGTATTGATTACGTGGACTATTACGTGGATCATATTCAGTTCCCCGTCATGCTGGCCTATGTCTCAATCGTTACCGTGATATTAACCATTGCTGCATTAATTCACAAAAAGGACAAGGAGGCTCCCAAACGTGCCGATCTCAACCCAACCCAAGAATAATCGTGAAGTTGAACCGTTCCGAATGAACGAGCACAACTTGAATACCTTTTTTGCCGGATCTGATGATGTCATCATCAATAGTCATATGTTCGGAGAACCTCCGATGCAACTCCTTATGACCTATTGCAGCGGTATGGTAGATAGTGAAGCAATCTACGATATTATTCTCCCGGAACTCAAACGAACATATGAAGATACACACTTTATCCTTACATCCGACATTGAAAAGTGCATCAGCCTAGATTGGACCCGAATGGATCTGCAAGATCCGGCATTTGGAACTGAACTGATGTCTCTCCGTGTTTTTGAAGGCCATATGTTGATCTGTATTCCTTCCCTACAAACCATGTGGAGTATTGATATATCTAACCTCCCTACTCGGACACCGGAGGAATCGACCACCGAAGTTTCGATCCGCGGGGCAAGAGATGGGTTCATTGAACCCCTTGCCGTCAATGTTGCCTTGATACGCACCCGTCTGCGTACAAACCAACTTGCCTGTAATATCGAACTGATCGGTTCACGTTCTGCAACCAAGGTGGCATTGATGTATATCAAGAATATCGCTAATCCGGAGCTGATCGAAGACGTTCAGGATCGGTTACGTAAGATTGAGACCGAACGAATCTTGACCGCCAATGAACTGGAAGAATTGCTGTCACCTTCGAAGATTACTTTGTTTCCCGTCACCCATTATACGGGCAGGCCTGACTTTGCTGCAGAATGTCTCCTGAACGGACGTTTTATCCTCATTGTAGACGGCAATCCCAGCGCCATTATTGGGCCAGTCAATCTGTTTCTTTTGCTCAAATCACCGGAAGATGCCAGCTTTCCCTTCTTAGCTGTCAACGTAGGGCGGATGCTGCGCTTTCTTGGCCTGATGATCACCGTGTTCCTACCCGGCTTTTATATTGCGCTGACCTCATTTCATATGGATCAGATCCCCTTTCCTTTAGTCGCGACGATCTCGGTTGGACGCATGGGACTTCCGATGGAATCGGGAATGGAGATGTTTCTCATTATGCTGCTGATGGAGCTGTTCCGTGAGGCAGGGGTACGTTTGCCAAGTGCCATCGGCCAGACATTAACTGTCGTTGGAGGTCTGATTATCGGAGATTCTGCCATTCGAGCCGGCATGGTCTCTCCCCTCATGATTGTCATCATCGCAGTTACCGTCGTAGCTGGAGCAACCATTGTAAATCAGGTCATGACCAGCTCTGTGCTGATCCTGCGGTTCCTTTGTTTTGTCCTGGGGGCATCCCTCGGGATCTATGGGTTCATCCTGTCGTTGATTCTGTTCCTCATCTACCTGACCGATCTCAAATCATTTGGCATTCCATATCTCACGCCGTTAACACCCCTTCATTTCAAACAAGCAATAGCTTCATTATTCAAACTGCCAAAGGGGTTAGGTAAACGAAGACCCGTCTATCTCGAGACCCAGGAGCCCCGCAAGAAAGGGAATGAACGATGAAGCGTTTGTTGCGGCGATATATGCTAGGTCTGTTAAGCCTATCGATGTGCGTGATGACAAGCGGATGCTGGAGTGCCTTTGAGATTCAACAGGTAGACTACGCCAAAGCCTTTGGGATTGATTATAAGGACGGCATGTATCACCTGTATGTACAAACGCTGGATTTTGCCAGTGTCGCCAAAAGTGAAAGTTCAACCAAAAGTGCAGATACACCGCCTGTATGGGTCGGACATGCCGAAGGGAAAACCATGAGTCTGGCGCTGAACGAACTGTTCCGTACGGCTCAATTACACATGGCTTGGGGGCATGTGACAGCCATCGTAATGGCCGAAGGTGTGCTGACCAGCAAACACATCAAAGAAGTGTTCGACATGCTGGGACGATTTCCAGAATCCCGTTATACAACCTGGGTGTATGGAACACGAGAGCCTCTGGAGAAAATCCTAAGTGCAACGTCTATCTATAATATGTCTCCACTGGACAGCATTCTTCACAACCCGCTCCCCACTTATATGGAAGAATCGTTGTATCCGCCCGTGCTCAGCTTTAAGCTCATTGCAACACATAATGATCCCGCTACAACAACGTATCTGCCGAGTATTGCATTGAATGATACCCAGTGGGTTGAGAATGAGAAGAAACATGATTTGTTCCTGGTGGAAGGGGCCTTTTTCGAGAAGACTGGCTTTGACTTTGAATACTTTCCACGCAGTCAGCTTCCCGGTTATCACTGGCTAATCAAAGACATGCGGCGTGCTCCCTTGCTTGTGCAAAAGGATGGAACGATCTATGGGGCACTCAGTGTAGGATTGCCAAAAATCAAAATTAAACCTGTCATTCAGGGTGAAGACGTTACGTTCAACATTGACGCCCAATACCTCACCGCCCTGTACGAATACCTGGTGCCCACCTCGTATGAAGAGATGATCCAGATTAGTGAAGTGAAGTTGCGTGAGCAGATCATGCAGACCTATCGTCACGGCCTTGAGCGTGGTGTGGATATTTACGGTCTTCAGGAGAAGCTGTATCGCAAAAATCCGAAACTCTGGCGTAAGTTATCCAACAATGGCAGCAAGATGATGCTTACGGAAGACTCGATTAAGGATCTGAAAATCCATCTCACTATTCCGTATACAGGTAAATATAAACGGAAAGTATAGCCAGAATGTGAAACACCCCTTGTCCGTCTTGAACCGGATAAGGGGTGTTTGTGTAGATGGATGTAGTTCGTTTGCAGTTCGGGTCATGGGGATCTGTGACTGCGAAGTTTCCATTCCATAAGCCAGCCTGCTTCCTAATCCTCACTATCGAGAGATGAGTATATGATGTGACCTTCGTCGTTCAATCCTTTTATGTCCCATATCATCTCGTGAATCGGCTGCTGGATTACCGCATACCACAACCTGCCGCTGGATTGATCGGAAGATGATTCCACGATTTCCGCTTCCAACCGAGAAGTTGCCAGATTGGATTCGTAGCGAATATGCACCTGGGTAATGTCAGCATCGTGGAGATACCCGTATATAATATAGATCATTTTGCCTTTAGACTCCTCGTATCCTGATATATGAGAAGAAAGCGGCTCGACCGGATTATCCTGCAGACCACCGCCTATTCTGGCCAGTTCGGAGAACCACATCTTTTGCTGGATCAAAGCAGGAGTCAGGTTATTCGTAGTGAGATCTTTATATAATACCAATTGTGTTCGCGGTTCAATAGTTGTAACTAGCTTCACCTGTTCTGGGGGAATACCTTCTTCGCTTAAGATTGTGTCGATGTCCTGCGGACCACAAGAGCGTATCAAAAACAGAGCGACCAATACAAAGAACAACACGTACGCTACCCGTTGACGGTTGCTTGTCTTGGGCATAGATTAACCTCTCCTTAAAATTGAATCTTTATAAACAATAAATTATTGTAGAAATGGTATGTCAGATAGTGCTGCCCCGAAGTAATCTACCAGCATCCATGCAGCGATCCATAACAATGGCAACTGCATGATCCAGTAAGGAAAGATGTATCTTTTCGTTCTCCTTTACTTTATATCTTTGCTCAACAATCGAACTCTCTCCCATGCGTTCATTTTATTTAAAAAAACGGCCAACGGCCGCCTACTCTCAACTAACTTTTACTTCTTATAATAATGCATTACCCGCAACCGAGTAGTCAGGATTAAGGTCTGAGGAATGAGCACAAAGACAATATACATAAGTACAATTAACCATAGATGTGCGACAAAATGTTCTGCACCGAACGATGGTTTCGGACGTTCAATCCAATACCACCAACACGGGATGGCAATAAACCATGTCAGTCCCGTTGAGAGGAACATGTCTTTTACATCGCTCCATAGAAAGCAGAACAGCGCGACAAACAAAATGGGACCCATCCAGGAATCCAATATTGGTCCCCAGCTCTGGAAGACAAAGATAATGGCAGGATACAGAAGATTGATGGTCCAGCGCCAGATGTTATTAGTATAAAGATTCATTATTTTTCACCTCGCTACTTACCGTTGCAATTTCACGTGAAAATACAGGCTACAAAAATTTGCGAAGATATGTACTCTCGATTTTAAAAGGTTATTCAATTACATACTGAGAATGAAATGAAGAGAAGAAGCATGATTTTGGATATTATAGCTCATACTACCTTCAGGAAAATTATCGAAGGAGTGACAGTATGAGGTTAAAAAGTATCATCGCCGTTGGAGCCGTGTTAACCTGCTCAACTCTGTTATGGGGCTGTGGCAATGGCACTGCGAATAATGCATCCCAGCAACAGAATGACACCTTCCGATCTGAGAGCTGGAGCGATCCCAAACGACTGGAAGCTTCCCATCTTGAGGCGCTTGAGCGTATGGAGAAAGATCATATCCACCGGATGGTTTCGCTTAGTGCAAGCACAGATGGAGACAAAGTGATGACCACGCTTGAACGATCGAGCCAAAAGTTGGAGGAAATGCGACCGCTCGCCGAAATGCTCCAGCATGAAGGACATCCAGCATTATTACAGCGAATCCAGGACATGTCCGGCGATATCCAAGGTTCCAAATCCGTCATTGCTGAGATGAAAAAATTGCCTCAGGACGGTAAAATTAAGATCCAGTCCGAGAATTCCGATTCTTTGCATCACATCAGCAGCTTCCACGATTACCACCAGTATATCCAAGAGAAAATTCAAACTTTGAACAAGACTAATACTGATTTACACTAATCAGTATTAGCTACTTACGCAAGATACAATTGTATGAACGAAGCAACAATAGTTAGGTGGGAAGATTGCTTCCTATCTGACTATTTACGTGTGAGCAGATATAGACAATTACTGCAGTCTCAGGCAATAAATCTTCACATCTCATGAAGTATAGAGCGTTGTTACCAGAACAATTATAGCAATTTGCATGTGAAGTTGAATTATAGTTTATAATTTTTTCAGGCAGCGACGCATTTATATAACTCTTCACACTCGTCACTGCCTCTAGACTAACATCGCTCCGGCTTCTCCCCTATTCTCTGCATCACCTCTTCATTCCACCCACAACGATACCCAGATGAACATGCTAAACAACAAGACCGGCGTAAGTGCACCTGTGGCTAGGATGATCCAAAGTGTCGCGGGCTTGATCCTTTGGCAGTATGCATCGACCCTGCGCATCCGATCTTTGCGCCACTTGGCGAACCTGAGCTGTCTGATCATCCGATTTAAAACCTTTTGCCGCTGTTCTCCTTCTTCCACTTCTTCCAGTGCTCTCCGTAACTCGTCATATAAACGTCCTTCTTCTTGCACAGTCCCTGTGGATGTAGTCATCTACTCTTCCTCCCTTGAGATCATTACTGTGATACAGCCTCATCTTAGATAATCGAGTTTAAACGAAACATCATCAAGTGTGCCTATATTCCAAGACACTAACTAATTAACACAGTAAGGACTTAAAAAGTTTGGAGTTTTATCACAAAATCTAATCCTGAATACAATGGATTAAAACCCCAAGGTGATATTGTATTAACTTGGAGTGCTTATGGAATGGTGAATATAATATGATACACTTACGTTAAATACGATTTCTTGCCTGAAAGGAGTAAACATTATTCATGAAATTACTTATTGAAGAAGCACGTCCACTGTACGAAGCAGCCAACCGTTTCAAGCAACAAGCAAGCTGGCAATGGCTGAGCAACTCCCATACTTTTGGTGTCCAGGACCCGGAATCCGGACAGATCGGCTACTGCACCGTGATGGGCAACGGAGGCGAGATGTATGGAATGGCTGTCTACCTGGGTACAGAAGGACTGAATACCTTGGCTAATCTGATGCAAGGATACGTAACGGAAAACCCCGTTTTTACCCAACACTGTTTACTGTTATCCTTCAATAACCGGGACGAGCTTACTTCCGAAGAATACAAACAATTAAAGGCTTTAGGTTACTCTTACCGCGGACGCAACGCCTGGCCTACCTTTCATCTGTATGAACCGGGATACGTGCCGGGACCTGTTCGGAAAGCCGAGGACCTTCGATTCTTCGCCACCTGTGTTGAGCAGGCTATTGAAGTAGCTTCAGTCGTACAGTCTGACCCGGATCAGCTCTTTCCTTCTGATCAGCGATTATTTCTCACACGTGTGCCAGAGCTTTCATCTGATGGACAAGCATTGACCTGGAGCAGTCAGTGGGTTGAACCACAGCCTATCGTTGTAGAAGAAACCGCATCTATATTGATTGATGAATTTCAACAAGCGCGTCTGCGCAAATTGCCTTGCCCCCCAGAATCATTCTGGGAATTCGGATTATCCTATCTGCCTACAGCGATTGGTGATAAGGAACGCCCCTATTTCCCACAGATTATCGTCGTCACTGAGCCGGCCTCCGGCATGATTATACACTCTGCCGTCGCAGAACAAAAACGCAGTTTTCAGCAATGTGCAGAAGAATTGGTTGATCTTCTTTTGCAGCGCGAATACAGGCCTTCCCGGCTGATTTTGTCACGACCAGAATTGGCTCAAGCCCTGTTGCCCTTGCTTACCTCTATCGATATTGAAGTATACACGGCGGAGCAGCTACCTATGGTAGAGGACGTTTTACAAGAAATGAGTCAGTTCTTGCATTAGTTTTTTGGACAAAATAACCAAAAGCGGTTTTCCTCCCAGGCCATAGTCCGGGTAGATAACCGCTTTTTTATACACGTGATATATTTGCTACATCCCTATTTGTTCGCGTTAGCAATCAATGCATTCAGGCAAACTGCGCCTTGTGCACGCACATTAACGACGATAATTGGCG
The DNA here is from genome assembly GCF_047302515.1 of Paenibacillus amylolyticus. GTDB lineage: Bacteria > Bacillota > Bacilli > Paenibacillales > Paenibacillaceae > Paenibacillus > Paenibacillus amylolyticus_G. Next base: position 4,808,896 of record NZ_CP168019.1, read on the forward strand.
TGTCCAGCATGTCGTGCATCCAGGACATATACTCTTCTACTTTTTCGTTTGGAAGGATCGTCAGAATAACCCCTGCGAATCCACCACCATGAATACGACAAGCTCCATCACCCAGGTTTTGCAGATAATTCTCGGTCAGTGCCAGCGCGATGCCAATCTCCTGTTCCTTCACTGCACCACTCTGATATACATTCTGCAGCCACTTCCATGACGAATTACCGGACGCCGTAATCAATTTCAGGAAATCAGCAAAACGTCCATCACGCAACGCCTGAACCTGACCATCGACACGATTGTTTTCCTCGAGGAAATGAAGCGCACGCAGCACCGCACGATCCCCAGCAGCTTCTCGAACCTTCTTGAGGTTGGCATAGATGGCGTCAGCTGTAATTTCCCGAACATACTCACTGCCCAGCGCCTGAGCAACCGCTCTCATCTCATATGGCACAGCAGCGTAATCTTCTGTCAGATCGGCGTGGTTACCACCCGTATTCACAATGACCAATGAGTAACCGTTTTGTTGGAAATCCCACTGAACAGGCTCGATAACCGGCTGTGCAGGATTTTCAAAATCAATGGCAATCAGCCCACCGTACGCACAAGCCATCTGATCCAGCAGACCGGAAGGTTTGTTCCAATAGTGATTCTCCGCATACTGACCGATTTTGGCCAAGGTTACAACATCCAATGCTCCATCATTATAGAAGTGATTCAAAATCGTACAGATCAGCATCTCGAATGACGCCGATGAACTGAGTCCTGATGCCGAGAATACGTTACTGGAGATGTACGCTTGGAAGCCGCCAACCTGGTGTCCAAACTCTCCGAATCCCGCAGCCATACCGCGAATCAATGCTGTTGTGCCATCGTCTTCCGCATTTGGCGTGAGATCTGTGAGATCGATTACATATTTCTTGTCGTAGCCTTCCGAATAAAAAGTAATAACCGATTCTGCCGTTGGCGCAGCCACCGCAAGTGTATCCAGCGTAATGCTGCCCGCCAGCACTTTACCATGGTTATGATCCGTGTGGTTGCCGCCAATCTCGCTGCGTCCTGCCGCGCTGAACAACTTGCTTCCCTCTTGCGCGCCGAAGTACTCTTCGAACGTTGCGTTCAGCTTCGTGTAACGTGCAGTCTGTTCGTCTACTTGTGATTGTCCATACATTTGGGCAAGCAACGCTTGACCCTCCGTGGATTGGATCAGATTCAATGGTTGTGTCGTCATTCATAATCCTCCTATGGATATGCAGCTGTTATTTTTAGACTGTTGGTGAACATGGTTGTTGTGTCTGTTTCATGCCTTATTCCTCTCCCATTATCTCAGCTTCGTAGCTGAAAAGGTAGGGTAGAATTGAAAGTTTGTAAGCGTTTTGTGAAGTTATTTATTGTAAAAATAGGATTGAAAACCATTTTAGAATAATTTAAATTTGGTTTAAGAGAAAACACATTATTTTCCAACCTTAATGTTGCTATGCTATATATCTTATTGGTGGAGGAAACGATGAAAATTAAGACGAATTATACCAAGTTATTTGGTGCATTTTCTCTTACATTCTTGGGTGATGGACTTACACTTGCTGCGGTTCCTTGGCTGATATCAACCCTTACAAGCGATACGCTGTATGCCTCTGTCACTATGACGGCACTTCGTTTACCCTGGCTACTCTTCAGTCTGCCTGTAGGTGTCCTCATAGACCGATACTCACGCAAACATATGCTGATTGGGGCAGGCTTTACGCGAATGATGCTTCTGCTTGCCCTGACGTTATGCATCTGGGGAGGATGGGTAAGCATTCCGATTCTGGCTCTGTTCATGTTTGGTATTGGGCTTAGCCGAGTTGTATTCGACAGTACGGTGCAGACGGTCATCCCTCAACTTGTAGATGAGAGTAAGTTAGAGAAAGCTAATGGGCAGTTCACCGCCGGACAGTTAATCACGAGTGATATTCTAGGCGTTGCACTGGGAGGGTTCATCATAACCCTGCATATTGTTTTTCCTTTTGCCATAGACGCCGTAACGGCTGTTATTGCTCTGCTTTTTTTAATCAGTTTGAAGGGAAACTTCTACCCAGGGGATACGGAAACAACCAAGAAGGAGGCTCGCCCGATGAAGAATTGGAAACGAGAGATGTGGTCCGGTATTCAATATGTCTATCATGATCGTTTTCTCCGCGGACTAGCCATTCTATCTGTTACCATTACGCTGATGTATTCGATCATTCTGGCTACTCAGATCTTTTTTGTACGCGATGTGCTTCAGTTGGATGCTTTTGCATTCGGTATTCTCATCTCCATTGCAACAATCGGTAGCATCGTGGGGAGCCAGGCTGTTGCTTATATGCGTAAGAGATGGAGTACAAAACAATTGATTATCTCCTCCATTTTGTGCATGGGAATTATCTACGGTGCGGTGGGTCTAACTACAAATGCGTATATGGTAGGCGGACTGTACTTTTGTGCTGCATTTTTCATTATTGTCTACAATGTTACCCGTTCCTCCATCCTGCAACGTTCCGTTCCTAATGAGATGCTTGGCCGGGTCGGAAGTGTGTTTCGCTTTTTGTCCTTTGGAATCAGTGCTATTGGTACGCTTCTCGGCGGATTATTGGTGCGGGTTAGTGAAACGACTTTCGATCGCGTATTCTCGCTGCAACTCCCTTATCTCTTGTTAAGCCTGATCTATATCCTGTCTGCTCTGATGTTCACTATGAAGATGAAGAATCATTCAGAGAGCCAGCAGCGTAACATCAACGCTTGACTGTTACGTAAGGTCATACTTGATAATGATCTCAAGCTTACATGGAGGAGAGATTAAGGATGAAGATTACCACTTTACGTTCAGATCAAATCTATGAGGAGATCATCCAGGCTGCACCCGATGAGAAATTGGAGTTATACCGCGAGCGAATGATGAGTCCATTCATGAACAAATGGAACATACAACAGATCCCGTTTCGCTCTCAAGAGCCTCACGGCTTCGATGTGATCATGATGAATAACTTTATGAATATCGCTCCAGCAGATATTACACCTGAAATTAACGAATCGTTAGCAGCGATCTCGTCTGAAGCATTTTGGCAACAGTGTCATGAAGCTGTTCGTACGAGTCTATCCACCTTTACAGATCACGGGATTGAGCTATCGGTCTCCGAATATCTATATACGATTTTATTAGGCGACAAAAACAGTCCTTCACTCACCATGAACGAAGGCATCAGCGGAGATGGTGGAATCCCGGGTTATATTATTGCGAACCTGATCCCCAATAGGTATACTCTACCTCGTATGCAATCCGTGTTAGCCCATGAATGCAATCATAATGTAAGGTATCAATATATCCAGTGGAATCCACAGATTACGCTTGGGGAGATGGTTGTTAGTGAGGGGTTGGCCGAGAGCTTTGCGACATCCCTGTATGGAGAAGAGTTGCTAGGCCCCTGGGTAGCTAAAACGGATATGGAGACTTTGAATAAAGTAATCAAACCGAAGATGAAAGACCAGCTGCATGTCACCGGTTTTGACCAAATCAATCCGTATCTATACGGCGATGAACTTGCCATCATGCAAAATTTCACGCCCGTAGGTATGCCCTATGCGGCTGGCTATGCTTGCGGTTATCACTTAATTCAATATTATCTGAACAAAACAGGTACACCGATTACCGCAGCGACCATCACTCCAGCAAGTGTTATCCTTGCTGAAACAAAGGAATTTTGGAATGAAGACACCCTATTTCACTGTTAAAGATATCATTCAGATTACAGGCATCACCAAACGCGCATTACATTATTACGATAAAACGGATCTATTAAAACCAAGCAAAGTCGAGGACAACGGCTATCGCTATTACGATCAAGAGGCACTGGGGAATCTGCAAATGATTCTGTTGTTCAAAGAAATGAATTTCTCCTTGAAAGACATTGCAGCCATGATGCAACTTTCCAAAGACGAACAGAAAGATATCCTGAGAGAGCACCGCAGCACACTCGTTCAACGAAAACAAAAGCTCGAAACCATCATTGACCAGTTGGACGAGTATGTAGATGGGAAGGATATCTCTCATCTTCATCTGTTTGACGACTCTTCCATCCTGTCTATTCAAGAACAGTATGAATCCGAGGCAAAGTTCATCTACGGAGATACCGAGAAATATCAGGAATTTGAAGCCAATGTGAGCGAGCTGTCTACGGAAGAGCAAGAAAAAGCCTACCAGCAGTTCTCGATCAACATGGAGCAGGTATTTCGGGAATTGGCGAAACATCAGGATCTGTCTCCTGCTTCTGGTGAGGTGCAAGCGTTAGTACGTGAATGGAAGAGTTGTCTGGAGCAATTTATGAGCTGTGATGCTGAGATTCTGAGGTGTATCGCAGAAGCCTATACGACGGATCGCCGCTATGCGGGTTATTTTGATCAGTTTGGCGATGAGGGATTTTTGAGGTTTTTGTATCAAGCTATTATGGTTTATGTGGAGGGTGTGGAAAGTGATTTTGTGTGAATTGGATAACCTCCTACAAGGTAACATAGTAAAAAAACGTATCTCCATTACATATGTATGGAAGATACGTTTTTTTAAACCACATACAATTACCCTTTGCTTACCGCCGTCTCCATCTGCCCTTCCCGGCTTGCGTGGCATCGTTTAAATGGCAATGATGAGTAGAGCCTTGAAATACAACCCCTATGCACTATTAAACGTCAATTTCCTGAACCTATGTGAGATGCCAATATCCTTAAGAGATAACGATTTCTCTCGCCGCAAAGAGTTCATCCGACTTGGCTACCCTACCTCTTAATGCGGTACCTGTGCGCTAAAATCATCACGACTGGAACGATCCGCATGGTAGAATACCACGTCTCCATCTCGCAAAGCAAAGCTATTCCCGTAACTGTCTTCCACCTGACGCTGGAAGCCCTCTAGCAGCCATTGGTTCATCAGCGGCGCGTGAATGTATTGCAAATGCGGTGCCGCCAGATTCCCCTCCCGGATCGATTCGAGGTCGAAGTTCACAACAATATAACCATCCTTCAAAAAGATCGGTGACTTTGCATCCAAACCACCATGGGTCCGCCCGTACTCGGCCAGATTAGTCCCTGCCTGCACGACATACGGTTCCGCAGGCAAACTATACTCGCCGTACCATTGCTGAATGGCCGCATTGGCACGCAGTACATCAGCACTAGCGGTAGTGGGAATGTTCGTTTTGGGACCGATAAACGTCCGCAGCTGCTCTGGCATCAGCAGCAGGCTATACCCACCTACCGGAGTTTTCATCTTCGTATATTTCTCCCGATAATAGTCCTGATACGACCGCTCACTCATCATCCCCGGATGAATTTCGCCATATCGGTTGTATTTGTATGTTGCGGTATCCCGTAGCTGTTCTGACGGTACCTGACGCAACCGATCATTCAGAATTACGAACCGCTTCACTTGGTCCTCGGCCGAGCCGATGCGGATAAAGTTGCGCTGATTCGTGGAGTAATACAAATCCACCGGCACGCGCGTTTTCCCGTCCTTGCTCACAAAATCAAAGGTCGGGGTCAGGCGAATGCCGTCCCTCGGACCAAACATATTGCCTTTCGTTTTAAAATCGAATTTGAAGTGATATCCTGTCTTTACCGCTACATTCTGGTATCCTTGCAGCGGATGACTACCCGGTCGAATCGGTACGGTAAACTGTGGTTTGTTGCCTCGCTTGTCCCCATCGATATCCTGCGTACCTGTCCAGTAACTGATCCAAGTCGGCGCAATGCTTCCCTTAAAACGGCGGAAGACCAGTTCCCAGTTATAGTCTGCAATGTCCGTAATCTGAAAATCATACAATCGGCCGATGACCTCCACAGATACTTCGTCACTTGCTAGGTGGTAGGTCAGGTCTGTGTTCGCGTCCGGCTGAGCATTACTTCTGGACATCGATTCAAAGTCGGCAGGTGCATTTTCGGCAATATTGCGAAACTCCACCTGATAATCTCCTTCATCGACCCACACGGGAAGATAGAAGGTCGTGTCCAGTACATACACCGGAATATCAATCCACGTATCCCGAGGATAAAACTGCGTCCGGTCGGTACTGTACACGTCAAACGGAAACCGCACCTGTTTGATACGATAATACTTGGCATAATCCCGGTTTCCATACCCTGGATACGAGTTGACATCCAAATGCTGTCCACTGGTGGGAATGCGCACAGTGAACGGACGCTCCAAAATAAGGGCAGAGCGATTCATATTGGGTGTCGTTTTCTGATTATGCGGCTGGTCATCCGAAACCAGCGAGTAGTTCACGACTGGCGTGTGCACAGTGACAGTGTTGATGCCATAGATATCATATTCCAGTTCTTCCTCTTCGGCATCGATACTGCCATCGGCTAAGATATAATTAATAAGTCCTTTGCTAGTAGTGTCCTTCTTGTTGGTCTTTCCGATCGGGATATAATGATACGGGCTGTACAGCACATCTTTCCCAATCTGTACTGGCGCCGGAATCTGTTCAGGCTGCGGTCCTTCTTTCGCGGTCCGTAGCTTGTTCATGATCGTTTGACCCTTGAACACGAGAGAGTCGTTTTCGACCTCGACATCCGGAACTGCGGCCTCCGCTACATCCTGCAAATTCTCCTGATCTGGAGAGGGTCGGCTGTTTCCACCCGACTTGGTACGTGATGGTCCTTGCTGCGTGCCCGGCTGGGGTGGCGGATATAGATTGCCGGTCTCTTCAGCCTGGAACTCTGGCGGCGTGTACCCTTCTGGTGTAATCGTAATCTGTTCACCATTGAAAGCGTAGTTGATCAACGTGGCTTCCTGAATGTTGTATACACTCAGCTCATCAATTGTCCAGTACGCGTATGGCCGAACGACCTGGTATTGGCTGGGTACGACTTCAGTATCACTCTTTGGCGTTCGAACCGTTTGGCTGTTTCCTTCCGCATCAGTGGTCGTACTTTCCTCCGTCCAAGTCAATGTCCATGTTTGTTCTACATTGACCGTATATGTACATGTACCTGTCATCTGTACAAATTGGTTCTGAAACAAATAATCTCGGCTGAAGACATTGCCGTACAAGCTTTCTGATGTAGGAATGCCCTTCAGCACATCAAATGGTTCACTGCCACGCTGATCCGCTTTGATTATGCCAGTGACAACCGGGTCCATGTACTTGCCTTCCAGCGTGCGTCCCGGCTGCGGCGGCGTACACACGTTGTTCGGAATTTCTGGCGTTCCATCGTTCTTCAGCTTATAGTAGAAATACACGTAGTACACAGGGTACTTCCCGTTGTACGTAAATTTCCCAGGATCTCCAGAACTCCTTGATCCACCGCTCGGCGCGGCCACGGTGCTTTTTTTGTAGCCCTCGTAGGTGTACTTCTCTCCAGGAGCGGTATGGGCAAAGTTATATTCCTTGTCCTTCTCCAGCTTCACTTCCTTATCTGTAAACCCATCCATACCATCCAAGCTTTGGCCTGTCGTGGTCCAGTGTTTGATTACGGCCTGTCCTTCAGTCGGTTCGAGTTCGATCGTGAAAAGCGTTGGGAAGTAATAACGGTATCCTTCCACATTTGGATGAAATACTTGATTATTCTTATCTATTTCCTCCTGCTTCCTGTCAATTGGGTTAAGTACTGCTTCAAGTTTTCCGGGATCTACATAAAGAGGTATAAAAGCTTCATTTGTCCCTTTTCCTGTCCAAGACCCTTTATTTAATGAATACTGTGTAGATGCAGAATTCTTGTAGTAGTCCAATGGATTTTGAGACAATTCGCCAGTTCTTGAAGCATTAAATGTGTTTACTGCATTATCCCATTTGAAATTAAAAACCTCTGCTTTTACATCTTTAATTTTCCTATTGGAATTAAAAGTGAAAGTATAATCAAAGCCGTCAACTCTATATGATTGACCTGGTTTTTTGTTGTCAGTCCAAGTCCCATCGGCCTTTTTCCAAACTTCGAAATATACCATACCAACAAAATAGTATATATTAGGTGCTTTAACAGGATCGTTGTACATTCTTGAGACACCAATGGCGTTAGCTTCTCCAGGGCGGAACATAAAGATAGTAAGGAAGGAAGATAAAATAAGCACCATACTTAGTAAGGGCGTAATTATTTTTCTGATCACGGTAATCCTCTCCTTACTTGAACGGGTTAACTATAGCCACACCATAATCCTCTAGCTCTGCAGCAGAAAATAAGATATAGTCGGCTTGCCTAAACTTGAATTTTGTATAGTCATATCCATCAATGTACTTTCGGTTTTGAAATTTATCTGTGCTACTATTTTCCGGATAATAGTTCAATCCAGTTTGATCATTATTATTTACAAAGGCATTTTCTACATGGCTACGTACCTTTGCAAATTCATTTTTCACTAACAATTGAATCGTTGTTCCTCTCTGAGAACTTCTAATTTCAATGTAGTTTCCCGCCGACCGTTTGACCAGTTCTAAACTGTATATCACTTGACCGTTAGCCAATCTGAGAGGAAGGTCACTCTCTTTAATGACTTTAATTCCATTAAACTTTTCATCTTTGATGTTGTTGAAAACGTAGTTCGACTTTTCGTATGCTTTGAAATCACTCAGGGATTTCAGCTTAAAATCCTTATCATCCGTACTCCGAAAGTCTTTGTTACCGATCCAGACCCAGCGACCAATCTTGTCCCATTCCACTTTTTGGCCCAGTCCTTCACTCACCAGACGCAGCGGAACGAATGTCCTATTCTGTTTCAGAATAATCTGTGTGCCATAGTCTTTCTTCTGGCCGTCTACCAGGGCTTTTGTTTGGCCAATCGTCATATCCACCTTATGGTCTTTACCAACAATACCTACATGGGACACTTTCCCGGTCTTCGCATACGTCACCTTTGCGCCAAGGGCTTCAGACACAAATCGGATTGGCACCATCACACTACCTTGACTATCCTGAAACGGCTTCGCATCTGGAAATTTCATTTTCACAGTGTTTAATAGTACCTCGACTTGCTTTGGTGTGCTTGCAGCTGCAACCGATTCCGTTCCTGATCCCATCAAGCTTACCGTCAATATACCTGCTAATAGCGTTAATATCAGTTTCTTCATTTTCTAAATCCCTCTACTTTCCGTATGTACTTCTTATTACTATCACTTTAAACTCTTTTCTACGTATAGGTCTTACAGATCCTAAATAAAAATCAAACTTTCCAATAATAAGAATATTTCACCACTAAAATCGCAAATGATAATAGGTAGAAGATTTAGTTTCCAGCGCGATCCGCTTCTTCCATACGATAATTATATCTTGCTAAATCCACCTGTTGATGCTCAAATTCGGCGATCCTTCTTGCCATTACAGTCAGGAATTGATCCATTTTACTTCTCATTTCTTCTGCCGCTTGACCTTTCCAATCTCCTACACTTTCCCCTATAGACTGGACGTGGGCCTTATTCGCTTTTAACAGATTCATCAAATGAGTCAGATCTTTCTCTGCTTGCATCAAATCGTACAACTCAACCAAAATTCTTCCAGACACCTTTAATCCTCCTTGTTATCCCTCGTCAGCGATTCTGAAATCTTCCGCCTTTTTATTGATATACTCTGCGATAAGATGCGCTTCCTCTTCATACCAGCGGCTAAATTGATGCAAGTCATGTGTTAGTCTGTCCATGATCGGTTCCAAAGATCGACTTCGACTCGTTTCAACCAATCGTAAGATGGAATTAATCGCTGTAGGTAGACTTGACTGAAATTCTTGCACATATTGCTCCATCTTCTGCCCCGCGGCCTTCAAATCCTCAACAGAGAGCTGTATGGTAACACCACTCGCTGCTGCTGCATATTGCCCATACACACCCAACTTCGACCCATATTTTTGTAGAAGTTGATCAAATGCTTTTTTCATGTTGTCTTGAGCTACCAAAGATTTTAAGTAAGCATCAAAACGCAGATTACCGTTTACAGGTTGTCCATCGGTAGTTGTAAATAACTTATTTGTGATAAATCCATGTTCATCAAACTGGAAATAGTTCAAATCATGAGTTTTCTGGTTACCAAATGAATTCAAAAATTTGCTTATAGGATCTTGATTCAGAAATGGGACATTGATGGGCACATAAACCACTTTATTTTCAGTCAAACCCAAAAAGCTCTTAAAAAAATTATATTCGCTGTCCTTGTCAGGTATAGATACTCTTACATAAAATCTGCTGTTGGCTTCTTCATATGTATTGTTAATAAGAAGTCCTGTTCCTACTGTTTTGCGCGCACTCATGATACCAGAGCTAACAATGTCACCAGGATGTGATATGGAATAGATCTTATCTTTATAATCACCGTTATCAATACGCTTAATGATGTCGTCCGACAATACAGGCAATATATCAGCTGGGTCATAGGTTACTGCTGATAAGTCATTTCTTGCTGCTACATACTCAGCTAATCCACCGCCTAGTGAATGCCCTGTTGTCGTAATATCTGCAGTTGGATATTCCTTCTTAACGGTTCTATACAGTTCCTCTGCCTGATAAAATTGAGTATCCTTGTACCCCTCGTTAATCACGTTTTGGTCGTACTTGCTGGGAGTACGTACTACTCCGCTCTGATGTTGATTGTATGTATTCTCAAGTTGCTTCGCTCTTCCCATAACTACGTCCAGTACATCCGTTTCCAGGTCGGGAAGTTTCTCCTTAATAGGACGACCTCCGGGCTCTGTACCTCTATAACCTATGATGATTTGATTCGTATTTTCATTACGGAATACTTCAGCGTCAAATCCGGTCTTGCTGTCATGTAAAGTGGTTTGGGGTTTTACGATTTTCCAGTCGGGGATTTCCTTATACTCATCTCCAAGTTTTAAATCGTTTATATAAACTGTTTTGGATATGAAATGATATGTTTCTTCCGTGATGTAATTTGGCATAACTATTCTCCTTTCTTTAAGGTTATAGTATACTCTAGTACATAGTTTTTTCCAAGAAAGGTTGTTATTCACTATGCTGAAATATACCTATATTACATTAGTTTTAATTATTATTGTAACTATAGTATCTGGTTGTGGGGGACTGTCCAACAAAGAGGAGAAAGTATATTACCAGAAAGCTATTCCGATTGGACAAGAATACTTCAAGAAATATTATGATGCGGAGATTGAATTCACTGATTATCAGATCCTGCTACCTATGTCATCTACAATCGTGTTAAAAGGGTATGTAAAGGACGATCCTCAAACTTCGGTATCTCTTTCGCTTTACCTCCCATCTCTAGAAATTGATTCAGAAGGTGGACCTGGTGAATTCATTCAGAAACGCAAAAGTGAAGAAGAGGTTAACTCCCAATGAAGTTCGCAACTCAAACCCTTCTACAGATCAGGATGATTAACTTTCTTAAATTATTTCATTCAGTGTTTTTAATCATAACTCTTGTACTTATTCCAACTGGCTGTGGAGGATTATCTAAAAATGAGAGACAGGCGTATTATGAAAAAGCGATTCCTGTTGGACAAAAATACTTCCACGAACATTATGATGCAGATGTCGTATTTACGGATTATGATATCAACTTACCTAATTCCTCTACCATGTTTCTTTATGGTTATGTAAAGAATGATCAAGCAATCAAGGTATCTCTATCATTAGATATACCATCTATGGAGGTTCGCTCTGGCAAAGGTCCCGAGGATTTCATAAAAAACGAAAGAGTGAGGCTGAGGTTAACTCTCAATGAAGCTCACAACTCAAACCTTTCTACAAATCAGGATGATTCGCTTACTTAAGTTATTTCATTCAGCATTCTTCATCTTAACCCTCGTACTTAAACGAGGAAGAAATTAAACCCTAGTAAAATTGCACGTTCCGCCCTACATACGATAGACAAAAAAAGCTGCCTGAATTCAGACCAACCTGAATGCAAAAGCAGCTTTTCGTGTATTATTCTACTGTCCCCGCTCAAAATACGCATGCAAACGATACTGACAAATCTCCTTCGTCCAACGATACAGTAGCGCCTTTTCCTCCGCATCCTTAACCTGCACATTCAGCGAGAACACGCCATCCTCGAATCGCGTCATGCTACCCTTCGCCCCGCTCCACATTGACATCGGCATGTCGATAATCAGTTTCTCAATCCGTGTTGCCGTCTTCTCATTCCATTCCCATAGCGCAAGTTTACCTTTGTCCGAAAAGTCCTTCCGTTTCCGGTACTCCTTCTCCGTCAGGTACGTATGGAAGAACCTTGCCATCTCTCCCGGTGTGATCGGGTCCAACCAGTTGGCTTCACCTCGCTCCAGCATGTACAGCAGCAAGATCATCTTATAGCTTTTGTTCATAAGCGTCTTCTCCACATCGCGCAGCCAATCCTCATGCCGGACGTACACCTCTCCCTCAGTCGGGGACAGCAACTCCGCCCAATAGAGAAATCCAACATAGGAGCCAAATTCGCTCCGATACCCGATACTCTTCGAACGCCCCATGAGATGCAACTCCAGATACGTCGGGATGCGCCCCAGCTCTCGTTTCAAAACCAGAAAATCCTGATGCAACTTCTCGCGGCGCGGCAGCCGTTTGCGGCTTAGCTCCTGAAGTAGGTTCACCACTCGAGTCTCCAGATGAATCCCACAGTTAGCCGGAACTTCCGGCACAGCCGAATCTCGGACCTTCGCCGTTCCCTCCAGCTCCCCGCGCACATCCAGCAAACTCAGCTTCACATCCGCATTGCGGTAATTCCCGATCAGATCGATGATGACACAATGCGATTTCCCCTCTGCCAGCCGCAGACCGCGCCCTACCTGCTGGGTGAACACGGTGAGTGACTCCGTTGGACGCACAAAGAGAAGCGTGTCTACACGCGGTATATCCGTTCCTTCATTGAACAGATCCACCGTCAACACAACCTCCAGTTCACCCGCATCAAGCTGGCGAATGGCTTCCTCCCGCGACATCTCCGATGTGCGCGAATGCAGACTGAGCACCTTCACTCCCTGACTTCGGAAATACGCAGCCAAATAGTCCGCCTGCCGGATCGATGAGCAAAATCCAATCGTTCTCGTCTGCTTGTGCCGCAGCCAGGCCGCATAGATCGTCTCCACATGCTCCTCTTGCAACTGAACAGCCATGAGCTGTTCTTCATCATACTTCGTCCCGATCCAGCGGACCTGCGAATAGTCCGTATCGTCGAATACTCCGTAATATTGAAATGGAGCCAGCCAACCTCGCCGGATCGCTTCAATAAAATGCATCTGGTACGCCACATTCCCATCACAGAGTGCATACACATCCTTGCCATCCAGTCGATCTGGGGTCGCCGTAATGCCCAGCAGGAACTTAGGCTGAAAATGCTCAATCACCGACATATACGTCTTCGCCGCCGCATGATGGAATTCGTCCACCACAATCAGATCAAAGGCATCCACCGCAAATCCATCCCGGTGCTTCTGCATACTCAGCGTAAAGATTGAAGCATACACACAATCCGCCGCCCCATCCTTGTACTGTCCGTTATAGATGCCATGACTGCGCTCGGGCATGATCCGCTGAAAAGATTTTTTCGCCTGGAACAAAATCTCTTCCCGATGCGCCACAAACAACACCCGCTTGAACCGCTGCGCGAAGAAACCCGCCAGATACGTTTTGCCAAGCCCGGTCGCCATGACGACCATCGCTTTGTCGTACTGTTCCTCCATCGTGCCATGGAGTGCTTCGAGGGCATCCAACTGAGCCAAACGCGGCTGGATCGGCGCAAGCGAGAGCTCGACGGGGGTTTCTTCATCATTTTCCTCCGGTAGCCCCGTACCGAACTCCGCTTCTTCCATCTCCGTGATCCGCTGGATCATCTCCGGGTTCTTCTGGTGATACTTTCGGTACTCTTCCTCATACAGCGCAATCGAATCCGGGTTCACCGGCAAGGTTGTCTCGTGGTAGAAGCTCTGCATGAACTTGTCCAAAGCCATCTGAAACGTATACGGTTCCGCCTCCGCATTCATCGCGAGATTCCATTCATACCCCGTCTTGAGCGCCGTGAACGAAAAGTTTGACGAACCGACGATCAGCAGTCCTTCCCCGTTGTCATGATCGAACAGATAAGCTTTGGGGTGAAAAGAAGTGCCCATACTTCGCCACAGCCGTGTCTCAATTCGTGAGTCAACCTCACAGAGCGCCCGCAAACCTTCTGGCTGTGTGATATACAGATAGTCTCCCGCGAGCATCCGTACCTCTGCTCCACGTTCTGCCGCCCGCTTCAAGTGCGGGGCCAACAGCTTCACACCAGACTGCATTATAAAGGAAGTCATAATATAAATCCCGGATGCATGCTGCATCCGGGAAATGAGTTCGTCTGCCAAGTTATCTGTAATGAGTTTAACGTTAAGCTTCGTCGACATCGATCAGATACACTCTCTCCTGAAATCCACCGCGTGCCTCAGCCTTATCCGCCCGTAGCTTATCCAACTGAGCCGCATTCGCTCCATGCACCTCAGCCAGCGCCCGAATCACTTCGAGCATGTCGGCTAGTTCATCCAACGCTTCCTGATCGCTTCCTGCACTCATGTATTCTTCCGATTCTTCACTCAGCTTCGTTCGCAATTCTTGCTTATACTCCTCCGGGTCCAGAATACGTGTACGGCATTCCTTACCACTGGAAGTGATAATATGCGGAATCTTGTCCCGCACCAATTTGTTGTATGTAGGCATGTGGTATAACATCCTTTCTGCTTTGGAGGTTTTCCAGCTTTGCGCCAGAATCTCCCTTTTTGCCATTATACCATTTGCCATGGAGAGCGATGGGTTGATTTTGTAAAGTGGTTGGGATGGAATGAGGAGATAAAAATAACCCATGACTACTCGTATTCGAGTTGAAATGGGCTTTCTGCCATTATTAATGTCTATTTTTCTGCATCAAACTCTGGTTCAGAAGGATTTTAAGCCAACAGTTTTGAGACAATAACATTCGTATCCATCATTTCTTTATCAATCTCGACCAAGCAAGTGTCATCATCCATAGCTGGTTCATAACCGATTCTAACCTTCTCAATTGCATACTTGTTCTTAATATCAAGAATATACTCTATTAACTTCTGAGCTTTTAACGTTGTCTCTGAATTTTCTCCGCTGAACAACTCCTCTTCAGGAAAATTCATAACGATATCTCCAGATTCCTCATCGAATGAAAATACAATCATCACGTCGTTATAGGTATGACCTAGGTTAAGCTGAGATAATAATATATTCCCCGTTCCCTTAGGAGAAAGAATCTCTTCAAGGCTCTCTATTTGCTGAAATTCAATATCGTTCTCACTACGGTTATCATAAAAGTGAGAACTTTTGATCTGATCCGCCTGAATGTTCAAATCATTCTTAATGAATCGATCCAGATTATTTTTGTTAAAATCAATTAAAATGATTTCTAAACTTTGCACAATACAGACCCTCTTACATCAGGTAATTCTTCATATCACATTAATTCGGTATTGTAGGCGGATGTAGTTGCTTATGTTCCAACCCAAACCATTGCTCAATATGATTACATAACAATGGAATGTCTTGAATGGCTTGCTCACAGATTTCTTTATATGAATCTTGAAGCACTTCCTCAAGTTCCAAATTCACTTGATATGCCTCAGTTTGTTTAGCATGGTGCACATCCGCTGGCTCAATGACATAATTTTGATTTTTGGTTAAAGGACTTACATAGATCATCCACTCAAGGTTTCCCTTAAAGTGCTGAATACAATGCTTTAATTCCTCGTAAAGCTGATCAGCGTTATGGAATCTAAAATAAAAACCCGCAGGTTTCTCATATATCCGATTCGGATTATACATCTCTGTTCTATTCCATTCATACGAACCTAATTTGGCCAAGGTATACGCCATAAGTTCCGGCATAAGCACCTCTTCTTTACTTTTCATGTAAATACTTTTTGACACTTTATCCACCTCATTTGAGAGTACGTTTACTTACTACAATATCACCATTGTTCTGTCTACTCACTGTATCCATGTATTCCTTTACAGGAACGGGATCACTAGTCAGACGAGGATCATATATATATTTGCCATCAGAATATACAGTATGGTAAACGTATGATTTCATCTCCCCATACTCTTTAACTTGGATATCCTTTAATTCTGTCCTCGATTTAATCGTGAAAATCTCGCCTCTCCCACCTGCCGCATGAGCTAAATCATCTGCAATTTCCGAACAATCGTACGCTAGCTCTTTTTTGTAAAATTTCGACTTCGATTCCATCGTATTTAGAACTGCCGAATTCCCTATTACAGTAGTCGATTCCTTGGTTAATTTAGTTCCATGTTCAGGCGTGGGACTTTTATTAGAAGAAGTCCTCTCTCTCACACCATCTAACCTAGATTTTGATAGAACTGATCCATCTTTCGGAACCTTATAACCCCTATTATACGTTCCTGTAAAAGCCAACACGAGCTTAGCAGTCTGTAAACCTCCAATAGAAACTGCTGCTTGCCATGCAGGTATGGATTCTCCAGTTACGGGATGATGACCTTCCTTAAATGCGCTGATCTGTTCATCATATATATCTCCCCCACTAGACACCGGTTGCTTAGGCCCAGCCCTCATTTCCTCATAGGTACCACCCTGTTCCCAATACTTAACAAACTCCTTTTGCCCTGGCATCCCATCCTCTGCTTCACTGGCAGGCATGTTAACTCCAAACAAAGGGTTATATACCATTCGTCGTTGTTCTTCTGTGTTACTTATATTATGGTTCATCATTGTATGGACAGCAATCTGTCCAGCAACGGCTCCCAAGCTCACCTGTTCCTGATCTGCTTGTTCGAATCTCTCAGCAATCGCGAACAGATCTTGGGATGACTTAACCATACTTTCCAGTGCTCGATCAAGTACTGAACGTGACTGCTGAAAATCATAGAAAAATCGTTCTTGTGTTGCTCCCGCCCACTGAGACTGGATGAATCCGATCCGTGCGGTCAGGTCATTACGTATACCCTCCAACTGCTGCCTACCCTGCTCGATCTGTCTGGATACATACAACAGTTGCTCTGGTGTCACTTTAATTGTACTCATATCATTCTCCGCGTTTGAAATAGGATTTTACCATGTTAGCAGAAGCTTGATGTATATACATCCTTCTAACATCCTAATCTTTCCTTTCTCACCATAACAATATTTCCAACAACGTACTTCATAGGTCCTAATTCAAAGGAAATCTTCTTAATCTCTTGATTTAATAGAAAATAATTAACAAACACACCAACGGGCACGCCGTCAACAATGCCGCTGTAAAACTGATCTGTGCCGCGACTCGTCCTCCGGTAAACTCTTGCCGTGAAAAGAACATCCAGATCGAGAGGTACGTAGCGCCTAGTGGGAATGAAATTATCCCGCTAAACGTACTCGGTTCCATATACCCAGTCATCATGCTTTTACCAATTAGGATTAGAGTAACCAATTCCAATATAGATAATATGAAAAACGCGATAGCAATTACTCTTTTCAAAATGTACACCTACTTTCCAGACGCAAAGCAAAGAGCATCCTCTGTATTCTCTGCATCATATATCCTTTATTTGGATGATGTCATTTTGTAAGCGTAACACAGATAAATCAAATTTAACCCAAATGATCAATAAAAAAAAACATCTTAATCTGATAAATCATCCTTCATTCGAGTGGCTAACTCGTCCAATATCTCTTCTGTTCGTTGAAGAAGCATATCGATGTTGTTCAGCTCTAGTGGCTGGTTATGTGGGTGATCCTCTAAGGATGACAGATGTTGCATCGTGCCAATGAACAAAGCAATATCCAACCCGGATTCAGTGTCTGTATGCACTAGAGGCAAGATTTCGTTCATGGTGAGTTCCTTGGGTGGATGAACTGAATGATACTTATAGATATACAACGCCCTGATCGTGGAGGCTAGAGCCCAATCACATAGAATAAGGCAGGCTTTGAACTGATTGTGATTACGCATGATGGCGGCAAGTTTGAGATGATACTTAGCATGTTGGTGATAGTCCATTATTGTAGTACGTAACATGTGGTAAACCGAAGTATTTGTTGACTTGGGTTGTATAGAATTATCATGGTCTTGCGAACGTGGAGTAAAGTCTACTTGGTGATTACAATGTGCTTCGATTGTGGACCAATTATTTGCCATTGTCATCCCTCCAAAGAGTTAATACCAGTATTATACAATAAAATAAATACCCAAAGATATAATTCACAAAAATTATACGATCTAAATGGTCGTGTTTAGCACCTATAATCTTGTCTACACTTTTACATATAGGGGGTGCATAGTGTGGAAGATAGAAAAATTTTAAAATTAGTCGGAGCACGAATTAAAGTTTTAAGGAAAGATAAGGGACTATCACAGGAGGCACTTGGAGAAAAAGGTGGATTCCATTTTACATACATTGGACAAGTTGAACGTGGAGAAAAGAATGTTTCTTTAATTAATCTTGGTAAAATAGCAGAGGCGTTGGAGGTCAATGTCTCTCAACTTTTTGCCTATGTAAATGATGAAATTGAGTTTACTGAGACAGATATAATGATTCAAGAGATAGTGGATATGTTGAGAGAAACCTCTCCAAGTAGAATCCGTTTATCCAGAACTATTATAAGAGAGTTACTTAACGAATCCAGAGAAGACTAACATAAAAAGCAAAGCATTTAACACAAGCTTTGCTTTTTATTTAGAGGAAAATTTATAGAGAATTCTCACCAGTTTTATTTATATTTTCTTTACTATTTTTAGTCCCAAGTCCAAGGGCATTTGATACATGACCCGCTATAACTGCAAATAATGTTAATTCAACAAGTTTATTTTGTGTATAATGCAAAAATTGTAATACTTTTAAATGAGGATAACTCATCACAGCATGTTGCATATTACTATAAAATTCCGTTGTAGGAATTGGAACAGCAAAATGCAAACAAAAGGAATAATAAAAAGATTTAATGTAATAAAAAAACATTTTTGAGACATCATTATTATTTGCATGGTTCACAAAATCATTGGAATCAATCGTCTCAGCGAATGATAAATATAAAAATGAAAAAACTGCATCTGGAAGTATTAGAGCAACCAATGAAAATAGAAGTAACAACATAATTTAATATTGAGACTTATTGACTAGCATTTCATTCTTTGCGATTTTAAATAAGGCTTCAAAAACATAAAATACTAGAATTAACGAAAAAAGAGCTACTAAAAGAGTCTTTATTAAGTTCAAATTTATATATTTTGTTAGAGATATGAGAAAAAAACTAGTTGGATAGGTCTCAATTAAGTTTATTAAAAATGCGAAATAAACAGAGAACAAAAGCAAAACAAGAATTAAACTCAAAAAAAGCATTACTAATACAGAAAGATAATTACCCAATTTCATTTTACCGTTCACGAATTGATGTAGCTTAATGAGCAGATACAATGCAGCAAAAAATGTTCCTATTGTGACTAAAAGAAAAAATGTCTCCAAAGTGTACATAATCATAGGTAACAGAACAACTAGATTTAAAAAGCAATATGCTATCCAAGATTCTAGTCTATTAGGAATCACTCTGCGGAGTTGCACAGCTAGGACTATAGCCGTAGAACATGTGACTATAATCTTTGTATTTTAATCATTGGAAAATAAAAATACAAGAATATTAAATATATGTGGAATACAGAGCATAACTAGATATGTAATATTGATTTTCATAATTTTATCCTTCCTTTTTAATTCAAACAATACACTTATTCGCCACCGCCACCATCTTCGCAGGCATCTCTTCCCGCAGTCGCCATACAAAGCTCATCGGTTTGTTCCCCTCATAGCTCACATAATCCGCTTCCCCCAAGAAGACAAATGGAGACGTATAGCCGTGCTCCTCCTTATACTCCAGCACGAACAGCGCGATCCGGTTACCTGTCTCGCGATGATGAATATACCTCTGCGCAGTAGCCGTATGCTCTGATACCCTGCTCTGTGTCTGCCAGTGGAATAAACGCTCGTTGATCGCATAATCCTCATACAGCGTAGATGGAGAGAAATCTTTGTCCGATTTGTTCAATGTAATGAAGAAGATATCGGTCTGTTCGTCTGCAAAATACTTCACCCCTTCACGGAAGGCGGGTGATTGCTCAGCGTTCCAATAACCGAAGGCGGCAAGCACTTGGTCGATGGAGTACAGACAGTGGATATCCAGTGGACAAGTGTACGGGAACGAATTGCTTTTATCCACAAATCGCAGATGAGCCAGATTATATTTAAAAATATCCACAAGTTCTGCTCGGAATGCTTCACAAGACAGCACACGCTGCACACCCTCTTCGATGCTGGTCAGTCCTAGCTTCTCGGGCGCAGCTCGATGGAAGGTGTAATAGAACATAATCAACATGCGCCGTTCATCGGCGGTCGCGGTTTCTTTACCTTTTTCAATATAGTCAATCAGGAACGTCAGCCAGCTTCGGGAGTTAATTGTCAGCACAGATGGCAGTCTGCGGATGTACTCCTCGTGTTCACCCTCGATAGGTGCTGTTAATCCTGCTTCGGCCAACATGCCACGGAAATACCTTTTCCCCGTACGTCCACCATACAATTCATATAGTGTCATCCCGTGATGCTCTACAAAATGAGTCAAGGTCAGCGGGAGCCCGGTGTCTTGTTGGAACGTTTGCAGCTTCTGGATCAACGCTCTGCGATTACGACTCATCTGCTTGAGATTGCGCATGACGTATTCCTTCGCTTGTTTCTCTAATTGAATGAACGTGCCGCGTGGCAGGTTCGAGAAGCCGTTCTCGACGCAGTATGAGATGGAATGTTTGGTGGCGCCGATCAGGGCGCGGAATTTATCTTGGAACCTGTACTCCTGGTGCGCTTGCCCGATGAAGTCGAGCACGGTCAGGCACTCTTTGCCCTCCGCCATCCGTAGTCCACGTCCCAACTGTTGCAGGAATACGGTCAGACTCTCGGTAGGACGCAGGAACAGGATGGTGTTCACCTCAGGGATATCCACGCCCTCATTGTACAGATCAACGACAAAGATCATGCGCAGTTCCCCATTCACCAGCTGCCCTTTCGCAGAATGGCGTTCCTGTTCGCTCGACCCACCATGCAGGGCCATGGATGGAATGCCGGCTTCGTTAAATATTTTTGCCATATACATTGCATGATCCACCCCTACGCAGAAACCAAGCCCCTTCACATCGTCCAGATCGGTTACGTATTTGTTCAGACTTTGGATGATCTGGTTGGCACGGATTTTGTTATGAGTGTAGAGCTTCTCCAGTTCGTTCAGGTCGTAGCCTTTACGCGACCACTTCACCTGGGATAGATCGACAGTATCGGTGACGCCAAAATATTGAAAAGGACTCAGCAGCTTCCGGTCAATTGCATCGGTTAGACGGATCTCGGCGGCAATCGTATGATCGAAGTAGGCGGTAATGTCTTTGCCATCCATCCGTTCAGGCGTCGCGGTGAGTCCCAACAAAATCTTCGGTTCGTACTGGGACAACAGCTTCTGGTATGAAGGAGCAGCCGCATGATGGAATTCATCCACAATGATGTAATCGTAATAGTCTGGGCTAGTGATCTCCGTCAGCTTCATGGAGTTAAGACTCTGAATGCTAACAAACAAGTGGTCCAGCGCCTCTGCTCGGTAATTCCCCACATGCAGCTCGCCAAAGTTCATATCCTTCAGGATATACCGGAACGTATCCCGGCTTTGCTTCAAGATCTCTTCCCGATGGGCGACAAAAAGCAGCTTGGCTCCTGCATGGCTTGCCCGGAATCGCTTGTAGTCGAAGGCAGAGATGACCGTTTTGCCAACACCTGTGGCGGCGACGATCAGATTGCGGGTTCGTCCATACAGCGTACGCTCGGCGTGAAGCTGTTCCAGCACTTCTTTTTGATAATCGTAAGGCTGAATGTCGAGGTGGAAGTGGTTGGACTGATCTTTTTTACGATTCAGAGCCGCCTTCAACTGTGCCTCATGCCATTCATCCTCAGCCACATATCGCGTAAATTCACGGTCATTCCAGTAACTCTCGAAGGTCGTTTCAATCTTGCGTAGCACGTCGAGTGAATCCTTCTCCGTCACCTTGAGGTTCCACTCCATACCACTGGTCAGCGCCGGGTTGGATAGGTTGGAAGAGCCGACATAGGCTGTAGTGAATCCAGTATCGCGGTGAAAAATGTACGTTTTGGCGTGTAGCCGAGTCACTTTGGTATCATACGAAATCTGGATCTCTGTGTTAGGTAATTTGCTGAGTTCAGTAATGGCCTTCAGGTCTGTTGCTTCCATGTATGTAGTTGTGATGATCCGCAGCTTGCCACCGCTCGCTGTGAATAGTTGAAGCTGTTCCAGAAGTAGTCGAAGCCCGCTGAATTTGATAAACGCAACCAGCCAATCGATCCGATCGGCGGTCACGATCTCCTTTTGCAGCTCCAGTAACATACTCGGCTCGGACTTCGCACCTGTGAACAAAGAGCTTTGGGAGATCGGCGTATCTGGACGAACGATCTTGGTATCCCGGACCGCACGAATGCTGTTCAGCTTGGAATACACATGGGTCAACACTTCCCCCTGCTCATCCAGTTGCAATTCGTTGTACTCTTCTTCCCCCAGTGTGCCTTTAAGGCTAGCAATAATCTCATTACACGTTCGGATCTGCGCCAACACTGCTGTCTTATCTTCCGTCTGTTCCCATACAATCTTGAGCGCTCACCGGGTCACCGCCGCCAAATACGTGAACAGCAGTTTACGTGCTTCCTCTGCATCCAGCTTCTCAGTCCCAATGTTATACACATCCGGGTCCAGCGCCGAAATCTCATGCCTGGTGATTGTGTTGATAAGCTGTTCATATATGCCTTGTTTCATGAATGTACCTCGTGTGGGTGTAGGATGGTTGTGGATATGTAAGTGATTCAGCTAATGATGGAATAGGTAAAATGTTCTCTACTCTATTATCGTCCAGTATGGGGATATTTTCATTAGTATTAGTTGTTCGAATATAAGAGAAAGGAGCACTCTCTATTGCCTATGAACGGCAGGAGCACTCTTCTTCATCATTCATACCTTGGATTCAAAGCATCTCTCCAAACGTCATCATCCACGAAATCAACCTTTTTCTCACTAAAATAAGTTTGGGTTCCTTGCTCCAAATCATTCAAGATTTGGGGCCAATCCTTTTCGTTAGTCTCCTTGGATTCAAAATCCCCAACAATGTTCAGCCATCGCTGATTTAACTGTTGATACTCCTCGATCCTGGCTTTAAGTTCAGGTGTTACAGGATAACTGGTTATGTCCAGTCTCTCGAACGTCATTCGCATGCGATGAAGTGTAGGTGGCATTACATCATCTTGACCTAGATCGTTTGTGAATAAAGATGCGGGTTTTACCAGCCAATTGGCTTCTTCACTGAAATTTAGATTCATCAAGTTATACTTATCTATAATCTGCGTCATATTTGTAAAGTTGTAATAGAGCTGGCTGGCTTGTTCTCCATCCTCAACCATCTCGTTTGTTATTTTCTCATTCTTAAGTATTCGGTCAAATAAAATATCATTATTTATGATCGCACTCTTCATATCAACGAGATCTTGGCGGACATTCATCGTTAGGTACTGTTCATACATTCTTTTTTCTTTATAAAAACTATAGGTTAGAACAAGTAAAAATACAAAGCCAATGCAGCATCCAATCATTACAAATCGTTTCTTTAAAATCATAGCAATTTGTTCTCCTAGGTTTTTAATAGTAAGAAGCACCTCTACATTTGTCTGGTAGAAGTGCCTTTGAGTAGTATCATTATTTCATTCTAAGTAGTTGAGTAGAAGCATCTTGAATTCTAATGTACTAGAATAATCCTCCACCCTTGTAACTTATACAATCTTTTCGCTACACCACTTTGGGTTATACGGCCTTTGACTTAATTTCAAGATATCGTCAGCTGTGTAATACCACTCAGCATCATCAAACCATAAGTAATCTTCCTTGTTATGTTGAAAATACTCTACTAAAAACCTATAAATAAATTCATATTCATGATTAATATTTACAATATCCACTGCCCAAAAGTAATCTGTTGAATGGGTGAGCCACGTAAAACTATCATATGAATCTTCGACAACTTTATTCACGTTAAAAGTGAAGTATTTAATCGTTTCTTCATCATCAGTATTTGAAAGGGTCTCCTCATTTACTTCAGATAGTGTGCCTTCTGCAGATTGAAATTTGTTATCTGCATCAAGATCAACTGTTAAATGAAAACAATACATATTCGCTCTCTGTGCTGCATGCTTAAAGTTCTCAAGAGTCTGCTCCGGAGAATAATTTGTGATTTTTTTTAGTATGATTACTGAACTCATTTACTGACAACCTCCTTCAATTCCTCTAATGAGCTAATTAATTTTATATTCTGATCTTTTAATTTTTCAACTAAATCAGACTGAGTTTTATTTTTCACAGTTACATCTTCAATGTAATAAATAACTTCTCGATTGTCATAGTTAAAATAATTTTTATTTGATAGATTGATCAACTTATCCAGTTGCTTTTCATCTAAGGCACTTAAAGACTTCTTAACCTCAATAATATGCGATGCTGTCAAAATATCGATATCGCCTGCTTTCAACTTATTTCGCAATTTCAACTCTATACCTGTACCTTCTAATCTACCAGTCTCTCTTATTGTCTCTGCCACTCGCCCCTCTAAAATATCACCAGGTTTTGAGCTTCTCAAATTTTTTTCGATAATTGCATCTATATCCTTAGGACCTTGATTAGTCCAAGATATTTCATTCCCGAATGAATTTGTGTATGTGGTTTTACTGCCTTCCGTTCTTAGCCTTCCATCATGATTCAGACTATTTCCCTCACTCTTCTCCTTCTTATCTTCCACTGCTCCACCCGATTCATGGTGGATTGTCAACATTAAATCAGACAACTTTTTTAAGGGCTTCTTGGCGATACTGAACAGGCGTCAAATACCCCAGTGATCCATGAACTCTGTGCCTGTTAAACCAGTTAACGTAGTCGTATAATTCCAATTCCAAATGACGGAGGTTTCGGAATTCCATTTGGTAAATAAACTCCGTTTTCATGACCTTGTAGGTGGCTTCGGCCACAGCGTTATCGTAGGGACATCCTTTCTTGCTGAGTGATCGACCAATACCAAACGTGCCTAGAAGCTGGTCCATCGCGTGGTTCTTAAACTCACTCCCACGATCTGTATGAAACCACTGGATTTGGCTCAAGTCGCCTTCTACCGTTGCAAAGGCACGCGAAACCAGAGCAGCGTCCTTATGTGGACCTGCACTGTGGCCAATAATTTCTCGATTGAACAGGTCCATGAGCACACAAATGTAATGCCACCGATGACCGACCTTCACATACGTGAGATCGCTGACCACGAAGCGCTTTGCTTCCGTCTGATTAAACTCCCGACCCAGTTCATTCACTGTTTCCTCCTCATTATAGGCCGTTTTATGAGGCTTAAATTGCGCAACGGTGTACGTGGAGACGAGACTCTGCTCTTGCATGATTCGACCAATGCGACGTCTAGATACGATGAGTCCTCGTTCCTGAAGCTTGGCTTTTATCTTTCGTGTACCATAGACTTTTCGATTTTTGTGGAATATCTCCACAATAGCTTCCGTGAGCTCATCTTCATTTGGCTTTTCCTTCGCTTCATGATAGAAGGTGCTTTTGGCGATTTCGAGGACGTTACACATTGCTGATACTGAGTATTTATCACGGTTATTCTGGATGATAGTTACTTTCGTCCCATGATCAGCGCGGCTTGCTTTAAAATGTCGTTCTCCATCCGTAAACGTTGGAGTTCTTTACGCATAGCCATTAATTCGTTTTCTTCAGGTGAACGGTTGTCTTTCTCTTTGAAAGAGCCCGTTGCCTGCGATTGTTTGATCCAGCGGTCTAGAGCCGAAGCAGTGAGGTCGTATTCCTCCACAATTGCAGCTCTGGATTTGCCGTTTTCAAAGAGTTGCACCATTTGTTTTTTGAACTCGGTTGTGAATGTGCGTCGTTGTTGTTTAGGCATTGTAGAGATCCGCTCCTTAACATGATAGTTTTATTCTACAAGCCCTTATTTTTTCTGTCCAACTAAGTGTAGCCGATCCATGGTGATCCTTCGAGTGCAAGGCTTTGCCAAAGAGAAAATAGGAGAAAGCCTGGCCTAACATGGCACCTTTATAATAACCCGACTTATCCTCATCGAGTTGCTTCTTCTGTTCATCCATAAACTGCTCGATGTCAGACCTTGCCGTTCCCGTGCCCCAGGCCGCATCCCATGCGAATCCAATACCACGTCCAACGTCAACTACCTTACCCATAGACATGGCATAGGCCAGACTGGTTAATGTACTAAACGGATTATAAATGAACGCTTCTGCCATCTCACCAAGTCCCGTAACGGTGTCACCAATTGCTTTATCGACCAGTCCGGTGCCAAAGCTTGGTTTCAGTTCCTCTGGAATGTACAGCGCAACCTCGCCTGAGCCATCCGTTGTTCTGAAATTCATTGCGATAAACGTAAACTCTTTTTGGATTTCGTCCAACAGCCCGAGTGTAGTCGGGAACACTTCTTTTACCTGCATAAAATCCCAGAAGAAACGCTCTCCTGTCACACCCGACCAATCGGATTGCAACATATAAATGGATTTCTCCAGTTCCCGGACCATTCGCTCCAGTTCCTGTTTCTTCTGTTGGACCAACCGGGCCTTTTCCTCCAATAGATCGGGATGTACCTCGATTCGCTGCATTTCCTTATCACCCGCCAACCTGACCGTAGTTTATGTACCTAAATTTTAACAAGTGAGAAGGAGGATTGGAATCAAACGGAAGGATCATTTCCTCAGAGGTTATCCGGTAGTTCGGCAACATCCTTGGGTAACTATTTTTGCACATTAATGCATGGATGTATGCCGTTGAGTCGACTGGGTATCTTGTACAAAAAGAAAGACTTCTATCACAGATAGAAGTCGCACATGATAATGATACAGTAGGATTAAATCTTCTTTAAGACACTACAAATTGTACGACAATTGGAGTTCCATCATTTAATGCATCTCCACCGGGAATTGTAATTGTAGTCGTCGTAGTCGAGGAGGTATCTGCTGTTTGCATAAGGCCGTTAATATAAAGATTGTAGTAGTTGTAGGTGCCTGGAAATGCGGTTGCAGCTACACCAGCGTCGTTTGTAAAAGCAGTCGCAGCTATGGCAAACGTTGCCCCAGTGCCGGTCCCATCACCAATGGTTGCAACAAATCTTAAACTGTTCTGAAATGGTGTCACAAGTGGCATGTTTCTCACCTCCTACCTAACATAGTATATGTGGTAGGTTTGGGAGTAGTGAAGGCAAAGGAACCAGCAACTACAACCAATTTTAACCATTTATGATATTGGTTGTTATTATAATTATCTCGATAGTAATAGGTGTCCCTGCAAAGATCACACCGCTTTGTGACGAAAAAAACAACCTCTCCGCACTTACACTGTATGAGTTTCCTGGTTGGACGATCCCGTTTATATAAAGATTGTTGAAACTAGTAAGTCCAACCCCGGCAAATTCGGTTATACTGCCGCCATCGTCATTTGTGAATTCTGTGGCAGGAATTATAACTGAGGCCGACAAATCCAGATCGGTGTCAGGAAAATAGAAGTAGCGGTTTGCCGTAGGAATGATTTCAATTCCGGGTACGGTGCCCGGCGGACCTTGCTCACCTGGGGGACCCGTTGGTCCTTGGACTCCGGGAGTTCCCGGTTGACCTGGCTCACCCTGAGGACCTGCGGGACCCTGCGCTCCCGGAACTCCTGGTTGACCCGGTTCACCTTGAGGACCAGCCGGGCCTTGCCCTCCCGGAACTCCCGATTGCCCCGGCTCACCTTGAGGACCTGCGGGACCCTGCGCTCCCGGAACTCCCAATTGACCCGGTTCACCCTGAGGACCTGCGGGGCCTTGTGCTCCGGGAAACCCCACTTGACCCGTCTCACCCTGAGGACCAGCGGGACTCTGAGCTCCGGGAAGCCCCGGTTGACCCGGCCCGCCGTGAGGGCCTGCGGGACCCTGCGCTCCGGGAACCCCTTGTTGACCCGGCCCGCCGTGAGGGCCTGCGGGGCCTTGGGCACCTGCCACACCTTGCGTTCCAGGGAGACTCACAGTCTCCAATTCATGTTGTCTCAACGGAGCGAGCAGGGGGCCGGGCTCACAACATACCGGGTTGCTGCCTCCCCCTCTCGGTAATGCAATGACTTTTTTGTCACGGGCCATTTTCTGTGATCTTAATGGACGCTTCAGTGAGCAGCGTTTTCTCCGATAAGATCTACGGATAATATGGCATTTCTTTCGCTTTCCCAAGTGTTTGTTTCTGCATTTCGACGTAGAACGACTGGGCCTTAATTTGTTGAGGGTGGCTGTCCTCTTGTTCAGATACTTCAAAATGGTCATCTCCTTAGGCCAAGGCACACAGTATATATGCCCTATACTATGTCCTTAGCGCATTCGGAGAGTGTGCGAATAACTATGAGGGAAGCCCAATAAAAAAGACAAGAGTCTTGCTATAGTTGTCCTTTGTCTTGCCAGCATGGCTTCATCGTCTAATTATGAGGGAAGCTGAATACCTCTATGAAGCGGAGCTCAACTTCCTTTTTTCCGCCCAATAGCTCCAGCCTTGGAATACTACAAACAACGCTACCGCCATGGTCAAACTCATCCCCATCTCCACCACTCGCTGCATATTCCCATTCAGGAAAACGCTGTCCCCCTGAGTCACCGCAGAACTGAACTGCTCTGAGGCGAAAAATACATAATAGAGACTAAACATCAGCATATGAACAAAGGTATACATGATGGAAAAAGCAAAAGGAAAAATGGATATATACTTATTTTTACTTATCGCAAACATAATGAGTGCCTGTGCACCCAAGAACATAGAGGCGATTAAGGTGGACTCCAATCCACCAGACGTATGGAGCACGCCACTAAAAAATAACTTTTCAAACATATTAAACGTAAGTCCTTCACCCCAATAATGATACATCACCTGAAAATAAGCTTGCAGATACCCTAAAGTGAATAACAGGGGCACAGATAACAGGCAAAGGCGATCCACACGTTTGCGTGTAAATACAAGACAGGCACCTAGTGTACACACCGTAATCCAAAAAATAGGCATTAATTCGATATACCGATTATGCACACCATATCGATTCGCGATTAGTCCACCCGCCAGTGTTACAATGAACAGGAGTAAACTTGCTAAGGCACAGCCAAAAATCATTTTCATATTAAATCCATACGTTTCTTTGGTTACCGTTTTGCGCAGTTCTGAGATAGAGCCAAATTGTTGAATGGAACGTTCGATGGCCTCCGTCTCTCCCAACCCCTGGCGCTTTAGATGATCCACCGAGGAATAGAGGTGAGCGGCCATTTCTTCTCTCCACTCAGACTTTTCCCTCTTCGTTAAAAACGTAAATCGAAGTACTTGATCCAAATACTGTTCAATGACTTCCATGCAGATCCCCTCCCAAGAATATATCAATAATCTTGATGTTCTCCGTCCATGATGTCCTCAATGTGTTGAGCTGAGTTTGGCCATCCGGGGTGATTCGGTAATATCGCCGCCGTGGTCCACTAATTGGCTCTCCCCAATAACCCTCTATGTACCCGTTAGCCTCCATACGTTTCAGTGCAGGATACAACGTTCCTTCTTTTAGATCAAACTGTCCATTGGTCTCGTCATTCACCGTTCTGGATATTTCGTATCCGTATGCATCCTGCTTATTCAGTACAGACAGTACAATTCCATCGATGTAACCTTTAATCATTTCATTTCTCAGCTTCACGCACCACCTACTATGCATTTCTATGTAGTTAAGCATAACAAACAAATATTGTAAAAAGCAATCTTATGGAGCCAATTGTCTCAAAATAAATCTTATTCAACGTTACGAACCCGGAATCGGTAAACTCCGGCAGCCACCTTTGGAGGTCAGCATCAGCACACCGAGAGTACCAGCACCTGGGTAATAGCAAGCTCCACCCCATATGCCTGAGCCATGAACATCGCCGGCTCAGGTAGACCGAACCCATCATTTTACCGATGGAGAACAGTTAGCCTACGCCGGAATTGCCAATCGTATATACCATGGCCCCGAAGGTTCATTTAAAGTTTAGGCATCCAAAAGGGGTTCTCTCCCTTCTCACACCCGGTTAACACGTAAAAAGTATGTCCTTGCTCACTCTTCATCGTACCGATCCCTTTGCAGGTGTCAGTCTTCATTCCCTGTTTGGAGCCATAGACATCCCTTGAGTTATCGTAAGTCGATTGAATAGCTGTACCATCATAGATCAATTCCTGGATAATGGGCCCACCTTCAATGGTATACATCGTTACACGAACCTGATCCTGATGTTTTTTCTCCACATTCTTCATAAATGTGTTCCACTTATCTTCGTTCCGTATGCCTTCGAGAAGCACTACCACATCCCCGCTTTGCTCCGCTTGCTCTGGATTATGAGGCTCAATAATTTCTGGGAATGATTTCGTGATTACTGGAGAATCCACTGTCCGATCCTTTGCCTCACACGCTGGTAACGCTATTAAAACTAACAAAACCGTAAGCAGCACTCTTTTCATCCAATCACCTCATGTCTACAACGTTAAAGACTACGTGCAGGTTACCTAGTTTCTGTTAGAAAGGCTGCATTACGCTCAGCCCTCTTCAATATAAAGGAAATTTTATCACTTGTATGTAACTTCATCCCTTCATAGAGCGTTTAGAAAGAAATGCAACATTCATACCCAACTCATTCGAAAAAGAGGCGATATCATGCAATCGGTAAACTCATCCGATCACATAGCAAAAGAAAAACGCTCCACTTCACGCTTGAATAATCGATCCAAGAGTAACGGTAAAAAGACCCGTCGATTCACCATTGCAATAGCTACAACATTAGTTGCGTCAAGCCTGCTGATGGAGCTAGCTGCTGTGCCAACGACTCATGCAGCCACTAACATGTCCCCCTCCACTAGTAACACCTCTGTTCAACCGACTTCATCAAGCAGTGTAGAGAAGAAACTTTACTATACCGCTGTACAGGGTGCTTATTATTACACAATCGCATTGAGAAATGATGGTTCCGTATGGGCCTGGGGCCGTAATCTCTGGGGAGAACTTGGTGTGAGCGACACCGTTCGATATCGTCATACATTTAGTCCGATTCGTATTCCCAAGATATCCAATGTAACAGTTATTTCATCCTCCGGCGGTGGGAACAACGCAGCCATTCAAGCAGATGGAACCATCTGGGAGTGGGGTAACGGCAACATGCCACGTCAAGTGCCTGATATTACCTCTGCCAAAAATGTTAGAATAGGGGCTTTTTCAACCATCGCCCTTCTCCAGGATGGAACCGTTCTGTCTTGGCAAAACCCGCCTCAAGCCGTAGCCCTGGAACAGACACGTAAGCTACAGACGATCAGTGGGCTAAAAGATATCATTCAAGTTGAATCCACTGGCCTGCACGGCTATGCTCTGAAGAAAGATGGCTCCGTATGGACATGGAACGAGCCAAAAGAACCCGGTAAAGCACCTTCCAAACCAACCAAGTTAAAGGGGTTGAACAACATATCTTCGATCACCGGTGCAGATGCATCTCTACTTGCACTGGATAAGAAGGGAAAGGCTTGGCAGTTAGGCCTGGAAGGCATAGTCACCCCCTTTCATCACGAACTCAAAGTGAAGAAGATGGATGGCAATTCAGGTTATACGTTATTACTTACTACTTCTGGTGAGGTGTATAGCTATGGGAGGACAGTGACCGGAAAAGAAGGGAAAGTAAACCATTTGTCTGGCATTACCGATGTTTCAGCGGGATATCACCATAGTCTTGCATTATCCTCCGAAGGGACTGTCTGGGGCTGGGGAAGTGATAAATATCAGGAAGCGGGAGCACCTGCAACATCTTCTGGAGGCATGGTCTACAAACCGGTTCAGGCCAAGCTCGGCACAGATGTTTATCTGAACGGTGAGCTGTTCCAGTCGATGTATCCCGCGGTGGAAACGCCCCAGACCGTACAATTACCAATCAAAGCAATCGCCGCAGCAATCGGAGCAGAATTTGAGGTGCATAAGGGGGAAAATAGCCTGAGTTACTATACGTTGAAATATAACAATCGAACAATTACGATTACCCCTAACGAAGCACATTATCAAATAACTTCCATAGATTTGTCTAGTGAGCAACTCATAGAGCTATCTGAACCCATAAATAACTACTCAGGAGCAACCACCTTTCCTTTTGAAGTATTGCGTGGTTTGGGTTTGAACGTGTCTTGGGATCCAGAGAAAGTCAGGCTGTCCATTGACGATGTGGACAAGAAAAAGTCAGAGCTCTAAACGAACGCTTTTACACCATATGAATCCCTTAACATAGAAAAAATCCTCTTCAATTAAACGTCCTGTTCTTTACGAACATCGTTATTTGAAGAGGATTAATTTGTTTAAGCGCACAACGCTCAACGGAGCGATGGAGGATATTATTTTATTCCAACTATCGTCTTATTTCTCGAATCGGAACCAGCCGAAGTCAAACTGACTGCCTGGCAGGAAGATAAAGCTTACTTTCTGCACACCTTTCACCTGTTCAAGCTCAAACACCCGCTCCTCATATCCACCTGACTGTGTGAATTCAACCAACTGGTTGCTCTGTCCGTCCGCACCTGCGAAGCGAATATGAATCGTATTTTTATCGATCGGTGAATGACCGTAGATCACGAGCTTTGATGTACCTTCTGCCGTAAAGTCCATGTTTTCAAACTCCAGCGATACATTATTCCCGATGCCTTCTACTCGATCAGCCTCAATTTTAAATGTATCTCCATAGAGATGATCACAGGATGCAGCCGCATTCTGCTCAAAGGCCCGACTCTGGCGCTCGAAGGAGAACCCTTTAATATGAATCTTCTGTTTCAGCACAAAACAGATCGACGTAATCCCGCTAAGGCGTTTGGACAATTGGTATGTCTCTTCCTGGTATACATTCCAGATGGACTCTTTGTCATACACCACATCTGCGATCATCGTACTTCCCTCTTCATCCGGCATACCTTCCCAGATCTGAATGAAGTACTCCTCAGTGGACAACGTAAAGATCGGAATGGTAATCGTATCGGAGCCGTACGGTCCGAAGTCAATATTACGGAAGCCTACGTGCGTCTCTCCATCGCGACTTGTCGCTACCCCACGTTCGTTGCCGTTACCTACCTCACCTTTGGTGTAATCGTACAGTCCGCCCGTGATGAAGCCGTATGGATCTTTGTAGGCTGTGCCGAGACCGTCCGCCTTGAACTCCAACTGGGAGATGAGTTTCGTTTTATCCGTACCATTGGTACTGGTTGCGCGAAGCCGGAACTCCCCGTCACCTATAGCCGATACCTTCACCGCATGTTGATGCTCGCCGTTATCGCCCGTTTCCGCTTGAACAGCTTCCACTTTGGCAATATTGGACTCGATCCCCGCATCGTTAACAACAGCCCACTCGATATCTCGGTAGGAAGTGTTCTCCGGATACAGCTTGGCGGTTACAGTAAGCTCCGGGTTGGACGGATCAAGCAACTGTCCTGCATTACTGATAATCTCAATTTTCCGCAAAGGAATCTCCTGAGCATTCCCCGTTAGCACCGGACGTTCTTCATTGTTCATGAAGACAGGTTGCACTTGTTTCTCATCATTAAGTTCAGCCGCCACAACTAGAGATTCAAATTCAGCCACAGCTCCTTCCAACCCTTCGGAAGAAACTTCAATCCTTACCGTTCCAGCTTCATTTGTCGCTCCGATGATCGCCATCAGTTTACCGCTGAATAGTCTTCTGCTCAATCCTTTGTATGGATCATAGTCCGTGCTGTCCCCGTTATCCAGACCCAGCAATCGACCTGCACCCGTCACCTGAACTTGCACGCGGTTGTTCGCATTGTGAACCGGATTACCCGCTTCATCTTCCACATCAATTTCTACAAAAATCAGGTCTGTGCCATTCGCTTGTAACTGCCCCCGATCCGCTTTCAGACGGATCTTTTTCGCATCCGTATAGGATCTTTGCACATCGGTTGCAATGATCTTACCGGTCTCATCGTAAGCGATCGCTTTCAGCTCGCCCTCTTCATAAGGAACTTTCCACCAGCCGGATAGTTGTGTTCCATTGGCATGATCGATATCGTACGTACCAATGGTTTTACCATTGAGTTGCAGCTCAATCTTCGGCGCGTTGCTGCACACGCGTACATCAATAATCTGACCAGGGCTGAAATCCCAATACGGGAACAGGTGAACCATCGGACTTTTCTTATAATCCGTCCAAGCCGCTTGGTAGATATAATAAGAGTCTTTCGGGAAAGTTGCCGTATCCAACTGTCCAAAATACGAATTCTTCGTATGATACGGTGTCGGCTCTCCGATATAATCGAATCCAGTCCACAGGAACTGACCCAGCGAATACGGTGTATCCCGTTCTGCCAAGATGCAGTATTCTGCCGACTTCGCGCCCCAGCTGGTCGTGCTGTTACCCAAAGCCGAGCACTGCTCGTCGTCATCTGCCAGAATCGGCTGTTCGAACGGGAAATGATAAATGCCACGGCTCTGCACCACCGAAGACGTCTCACTACCATAGATGATCCAGTCCGGATGTTCTTCATGATGTTTGTCGTAATATTTTTCCGCGTAGTTGTAACCTGCCAGCTTCACGATATCCGCGCATTTTTGTGCATTTTCCCATGGCATGTAGTTCGAACCAATCGTCACGCCCGCATTACCTTTTGGATCAAATTCCAGCACATAATCCATCAGCATCCGGGTTACTTCCTGTCCACGCTCATCTGCATGAGTATCGTAAATTTCGTTCCCGATACTCCACATAATCAGGCTGGCATGGTTACGGTCGCGCTTCACCCAACTCTTCACATCGGTATGCACCCACTCCGGGAAAAATCTCGCATAGTCGTATGGCGTTTTGGCACGTTCCCACATATCAAAGGCTTCAGACACAACCAGCATACCCATCTCATCCGCGAGTTCCATGAACTCTTTAGCAGGCATATTATGCGCGGTGCGGATGGCGTTAACGCCCATTTCTTTGAGCAAAACGAATCTTCTGCGCAATGCCGTCAGGTTAAACGCCGCTCCCAGTGCCCCGAGATCATGGTGTTCGCACACACCGTTCAGCTTCATTTTGACCCCGTTCAGGTGGAACCCTTCATTGGCATCCAGCTTGATATCCCGGAATCCAATACGCTGTGATACCGATTCAACTGTCCGATGTTCCTGATCATCCGAGATCAATCGCAGCTCTGTCACCAGTTCATACAGATGCGGTGCATCCGTGCTCCACAAGTTTGGACTCTCCACAATGATCTGTTGGCTATCTGCCGATGCGGCCGCATTCTCAAGCACCGAAGCCGTAACATTCGCTTGGCTGGATGCCACCACCTTACCTTCATACCAGATCGTATGCACCAACTCTGCCTGCTGATTCTGTTCCAGGTTCAGCTCCGTATCCACTTCCACCTGCCAGCCACCTTGCTGCTGCTTGATAGATACATAGATTCCATCCGTAACAATATGGTTGCGGTCTCTCGTCTTCAGCCACACATGGCGATAGATTCCGGCCCCGGAATACCATCTGCTGTTCGGGCTCTGATGCACCACTTTGACCACAATCTCATTGTCGCCTTCTACCAGTGCATTTGTGATCTCATGTTCAAAAGCAGAATATCCATACTTCCACTCTCCAACCAGCTGCCCGTTCACATACACCGAAGAGTCCATGTACACGCCATCAAAACAAAGCAAAAGCTGCTGCTCATCCTTCGTGTAATGGAACGTCTTGCGGTACCATCCAATACTGTCCTCGTACAGTTCAAGCGTATTATATATCAGCCAATCATGGGGAAGCTCCACAGGTTCATACACCAGACCCGCAGGTTCCGTAACATCCAGCTTACTTTTCGCAAATTGCCATCCATCATTAAAAAGTCTCTTCTGATTCATGGTAGATTCTCACTTTCTTGAAGTAAATTATGATTGCGGTTACAACAGTAGATGTCTCTTTTTCCGAAAACCTTTTCGGTAATACACAAGTATGACTATAACACATAACCCGATTATATCATCAGTCTCTTCCCTGTAACTCCTTTTCATAAGATTTTTTAGCCATAATGATGAACATTTTATTCCTCCAAGCATTGTAACTTTTGATGACAACATACCAAAAAGGCAACCCGTCAAGCAGGCCACCTTCTGCATTCTATCCCTTGTAAAAAGGGTTCCACCCTATGCCTTTGCCCGATGGCATCGCGCCAGGCACTCCATCCGCTTCAAGCAGCGGACGGACAACTAACTTCACGGGCCACTCATTGCTCTCGAATATCGCATGAGCGAGCGCGGCCCGATCGGCTTCGGGAAGCTGCACATGTTGCAGCGCTTCCTTCCAAGCCTGCTCCGTGATCTCCCATAACTTCGTATCCGGGATGTGATACACCTCGCTAAGTGCCTCCATGATCGCAGCCAGATTCACCTGCGTCCCCAAAGACTGCACATAAAAGATCAGTTTCTGAATCGTCTCGTTATACAGGCTGTTCGAGTAGCCTGGACGAATATGATAGGCAGGGTCTTCAATGCCATGTTTGTGCAGATAAGGCTGATGCAAACGCACGGAATCATGATCGCGGAACAAGAGACCTTTTACCTCGTTATCCTTCAACACCAGACAGCAGTTCTGACCATGAATCTCAGGTACAACACCCACCTTGAACAGACGCATCACGATGTCATAAAACGTCGTAGCTATTCTGGTATAAAAGTCGAGGACATCCGTGCTACTCAGGTTATCCCCCAGAATCTCCGTTAATAGATGGTGCCCTTCCAGATTCACACCCAGTGCGGCCATTGGGATCACTTTATATGCTTCACCCAGCAACTCAGTGGGATACACACGAATCTGTGCAGCCAGATGCCGGGGATGATCATCGAACAGTCCCATGGATTCTGGCATGAAGCCCCACCAATTCTGCTCTTCGCACATATACACCTTGTCCTTCAACGTCTTGTCACAAGCAACGGCCTGCCTTAACATGCGTTCTCCAGCAAGACCATTCAGAAGCTTGACCACCGGAAGATAACGAGCAGCCCCCAACGACAGCACACTAACCGGTAGCTTGAGCATTAGGGTGGATTCAGTTGACGGAGCCATCGAGCGCAGAGAGGATGTGGCCTGTACGTCGCCCACTTCTATGTCCAATACGATAATGCTACCCGCTTCGATCTCTCCCGTGAAGCGAGGCAGAATCACATGTTCCACTTGCCACGGGTGAACAGGCATCGGCAGATATTCGTTCAACGTGATCCCTTTTCGGGCAAACTCAGCTTCCACCACTCCGCGCTGAACATCGTCTAACACATCCAAAATGGACAATCCATCTTCACACCCTTGCTGCACGGCATCCAGCCGTATAGCCACCCAGCGCAGCGAAATCACCTTCCCGAATTCTGCTGCATACCGTGTTACATCTTCTGCGTTGAATCCCACCTTGGCTTTGGACGATGGGTGAAATGGACGATCCCGCAATGCCGCAACACGTTCACCTTTGATAAACCATTCATACGCAGAAGCCGGGACGTTATCGGACAGATACTGGACTTGTTCCCAGCCCAAAGCATACTGCTCCACAGCAATGTCCAGACTAACCAGGAATTCCGCCACCCCAGGCTGCCCATAGGCCTTATCCGACAAAGCCCTCTGTAACACCGCACGTCCAACTTCTGCCGGAGTATCAAGGAGAACCCAGCTTCCATCAGTTTTCTCCTCGTAGATCGGTGAACCCTGAACCCACTGAGTCCCCTGTCTTACTCCTGTTTCAACCAGACACAGTACACCTTGAGTGTGCAATCTATAGCGAGAAGCTACATTCTGATTGTGCTCTTGGCTGTCATATCCCTTGTACAATCGACGGAACGGTGCAGGTGCTGCGGCAAAATCAATGAATGGGTTATCCTCCAGTGGGAGTAATTGCTCCGACAAAAATGAATTCATCAGATCCGCCATAATCCGGCGTTCAGCGGCTTGCAGACTGGAACGCTTCATCAGTGTT
Organism: Paenibacillus amylolyticus; assembly: GCF_047302515.1. GTDB lineage: Bacteria > Bacillota > Bacilli > Paenibacillales > Paenibacillaceae > Paenibacillus > Paenibacillus amylolyticus_G. The sequence goes on from NZ_CP168019.1 coordinate 4,847,001, forward strand.
GACATGATTATTGTCCTCCGTTAGATAATGGAATGCCGGGTGCGGATGCCCCAGAAAATCATGATGCGAGATGGTCCAGCAATAAGCCCCAGACTTTTCAAACAAAACAATGTCTCCTACCCGTAGCAGTGCTACCTCCGCATCGGAATGCATGCGATCCTTCGGTGTGCATAGCTCACCTACAATATGGACTCGACGATCTCTTACCTCTGGACGGGCAAATGAATGCTTCCAACGATCCGTTGCCATGATCTGAAATGGGTGGTTATGTCCCCATGAAGCAGGCAGACGATTGTGGTGCGTACCTCCCCTTAACACGGCAAAATACTGATCATGAGAAGTTTTGATATCCGTAACCTCTGCTGCGTAATACCCATGGTCTGCTACCAGGAGTCGACCCGATTCGAAATACAACTCGCCTCCACATGAGGCAAGGCGTTGTCTGGCTTCACTTTGTTCCAGCAGGGAAGTGAATAAAGGCCAGTCGAATCCGGGACTGCCATCATACGTGACACCGAATCCGCCTCCTGCATTCACCACTTCCACAGGAAGATCATACTGCTGCTGCCACTGTTCCACCTTTTGCAAATACAACTCGATCATCTCGGCGTGCAGCCTTGCATCCATATTGTTGGACAAGGAGTGAAAATGGAACCCGCTTAACCGAACCACACCCGCGCCTTCCACACGAATGAGTTCAATGGCTTCTTCCACCGCCTCTTCATCGATTCCAAATGGACTCGGCCCACCGCCCATAACAATCTTCGTCCGAGGTAATGTGCTGCTTCGCAGATTGATTCGGAGCAGAATGCGCACCTCCTGCGCTTGCTTCTGTTTTTGCTTCTGCTCTTGCATCAGTTCCTCGCCGTATGCTTGCGTATATCTTTGCTCCGGGTTCTGCTCCCATTCTTGCTTCTGCCTGCTCTCCTGCACCTGCTCCTGCTCCATCGCCCTCTCTTTCGCAATCACAATGATACGCCGCAGCTCCAGCAAACTTTCCACATGAATGTAACTCACGCCATGTTCCATCGCTAATCTCAGTTCGCTCTCCTTTTTACCCGGACCTCCAAACAGAATCGGAACCTCGCAACTTACCGTTCTAACCTTAAGTAGCTCTCCAATCGAAGCCACTTCAAAACCCTTCACAAATGGAAGCAATGCCTCAATGATTCGCGGATCAGGATTCGCCTTGATGGCGTAGAACAAATCTGTGTTTCCGGGCATACTGTCCAACATCTGACGTACCTGTTCCTGAATGCCTGCCAGATCGTAGACATACGCACATACCGGGTCTTCCATTCTGCGTTGCAGTTCATCTATCGCATGCCATACACCAGGTTTCATATCTGCCCACCCGCATTCCTGTAGTCATTCCGTTTTTGGGCATATGCCCGAAACGCCGTATTCCGATCATCACCAAGCACGTATATATGTACTCCCCGCTCAGCCCAGAGCGACATATCATCCACACCTCTAGTGACCGTTGCATAAGGTACTTCGCACTGCTGGGCGGTAGCATGCAATTCATCCAGCGCACGTCTCACATCCGGGTGCTCGGTCTGCCATGGCACGCCGAGGGATTGCGACAGATCCGCCGCCCCTTCCAATACAAAACTCACCTGAGGGTGAGACAGAATTTGTGCACTCTGCTGCACGCCCTCCACACTTTCGATCATGGGTACAACCATCACCTGTTCATTGGCTTCCTCGATATATCCGGTAAGCGGATATTTACCGAACACACCGGGACGACCACTATTCAAGCTCCGCATGCCAACCGGATGATAGTAGGCGTAACGAACCGCTTCTTCCACCTGCTCCAGTTGCTCGACATGTGGAATGACGATACCTTGTGCGCCACAGTCCAGCACTTTAAGAATCTCCGCTCGCTCCACTTTCGAAATGCGAACCAACGCGGTAAGGCCGACCAGTTCTGCCGCCCTGATCAACTCTTCCACCGATTCCATCGATGTTGCGGCATGTTCCAGATCAATAATGACAAAATCAAATTCCGCATGTCCGATCATCTCGATAATGACCGGGTGCGGGATCGATACAAAAAGGCCATATACGGGCTGTTTGCGTGCAATTTTTTCCTTCAGCGTGTTAATCCTCATTCGACGATTCCCTTTAATTCGGGTGTTCTCTTTGATTCAAGTGCATCCTTTGATACCTTGAGTGGATTGCTCGCCTTGCGGAAATATAACTCTCCATCCCCATACAGACGGCGCTTGGTCATCTCTTCGATCAGTGCATCTTCGGCAAAAAGGTCAAATGCAGCGAATCGATCCGTGTACTCCGGGTGCTCTCGCTGATAATCCACAATTACACCTGCGCACAGCTGCCAGAACGCTTCCTCCGACAGACCAAACTTCTCCAAAGCCAGCGCAATATCCGTCATGCAGATAAAAAAGAACGCATCATACGTATAGTCCCGGACTTCCGACACATCTCCCGCATAGATGAAGGAATACCGATTGAACTTGCGATGAGTTTCCGGCTCGGGGTTCAGTTTCGGTGCCCGTTCCGGGAACAGAAGTTGATCCGGTACGTAGCGAACACCATCATGCAAATCCTTGATAATGATTCGTTTCGGCAGATCATCTTCCAGTACCAAAATAATATTCTGAGCATGAGATTCCAGCGCAATCCCGTGTGCATAGAGCAGATGGATAATCGGCAGTGTAACTGTGCGAACAAGGGCCTCGCTCCACTTTTCCACACCATGTCGGTCTACAGCATCCTGGATAAATGGAACACCATCCGGCTGCACCAACATCAGCGCGTTCAGCGGCCACGCCGTCTCGCCTTCCTTCAGATGAACCGATACATTCTCCCGCCAGATGGCACCGAGTGTACCGTAGGCTCGTCCATACTGAGTTGCAGGCAACTGCTCATAACGGAAAGACAATCCCATGATTTCTTTTAAAATGCCAAACTGCGCCTGCTGTAACAGCTCATCTTCACGAACAAGTTCATCCAGCCAATCGCTGATCAGCGGCGCGTTCTGAGTCGTATGCTGTGCCAGAATACGAGTGCTCGATGTGTTGGTGATACTGAGGGCCAGTTTGATGTAAGGGGCTTCCGGATTCATCCGGTTCGAGAGTGAACGGATCGACTGCTGCGCACGATAGGGCGAAGACGATGGACCGAGATATACAATATCTCCATCCATCAGTTGACGGGCATATACTGTCTCCAACTGGTGCTCCCACTGCCATGGATGAACCGGAATAAACACATATCGAGCACCAACGTCAGAACCTATTCCTATACCAACCTTGCCGTCTTCCCTACCCGAGCTACGGACTGTTTCGCCTTTTTCACGAACTCCCCCATGAAGCTTCGCTTGGATTGTCTCACCAACCTCGGCACTGCTCCCAAGCTGATCTGCACTCGTCGCATGTGCGTTAACGTTCTCGGCCATGTCCGTAAGACCTTGTTGTTGCAGGATCTGTTGAAATCGCTGCATATCCTCTGCGGTCAGATGTTGCCCCACCAGTTTTTCAGAGCTATACCCCGCGGATACAGCGGTCTGAGCAAATTCCTTTTTCACAGCTACCCAGACTAATGAAACCTCCGAGTTAAACTCAGGGCCATAGGCAAGATTGTCTTTCAGAGAAAACCCCAACCTCGACTTATAACTCGGGTGATACAGATGACCGTCAGTCATGTGACTTTCGAGCGCATCATAATACCGATCTTCATTCGGAATGTTCAAGGGCAATGTAGCCCGGCACTGACTGTCCTTTGCCATCGTTTCGAGCAGTTCCTGGATAAAAGCCGTGACATTTGCACCCTTCAAAGCATTCAACACGATTTCCTCCAAAAACAGATCCAGATCGGTGCAGAGTGCGCCTTCCCTTTGAATCGAACCCTTCTTCACCTTCACCCGGCCAAATGAAAACTTTCGCTCCGCTTCACACGTGTACGCCACAGAATCGCCGGAAGATGTAAGTCCTTCGGTTCGCCATTCGCTCCCACTTACATGACTGTCCAGAATGCCTTCGAACCACATCGCCTCCAACGTCTGCCGCAGAATCCGTTCCTGTACACCCACGTAGACTGCTTCTGTCCTGCCGCCTGCTTCAGCCCTGTATCCCACGACTCCCACGTACTTCACTCCCCATTCGTTTCATTACATTGCTCACCGGCACGTAGGCCGGGGTCTGGCTGATCCCCCTTAGACAACTCACCAAATTTTGTTTGGCCAGAAATGCATCCGTTGTCAGCAGATGTCGCACATATGCATTGCCCGTTCGTTCCAGTTCCTCCACAAGTACCTCACGTACCTGCTTCCAGAAATGCTCCTCCGGGACGTTCACATCTCGCGCCATCGCATGAATCAGAGACCCCAGATGATTGACGATAAAATAATACGATGTCCGCGCCCAGGCTTTCTCTCGCGAATAAAATAATAAATCGGACGCAGCACGATCCTGCTCACTTATAAGTTCCTCATCCACACTGACCCCTTCCAGATCGCGGACGATAAAATCAACAGGCAACCCATCCTTCAATGTCACAAGGGTATTCTGCAAATGGGCTTCAAAATGAATGCCTTTCTCACCCGCCGCCCGTACAATTGGCAGCAGAGAACATGCCAGATAACGATCCAACCAACGCTCGGCAATGTCACGTCCACCACCCAGCATGGTCATCAGTCTCGACCGCATCCCAGGAAGCGGTGCTTCAACCAGACTGGATAAGACATACGTATTCTCGACATCAAACTCAATGGGCCGATAAGCTATCGTAAACAGACTGGTTAACTCTTCATCTTCAAAAGCACAAGTCGCTACGCCTGTCTCATACGCAATATGTGTGTTCAGTTCAGTACCGAAGCAGTCATGCTGCCTGACATACTTGGAGGCATCTAGTGTTCTGCGCATCTGCTCAGCACTGTTGGTGCGAATCATGTTCGTGATCTGCATATTCAGTGACAGCTTGATATTGCAGTTCCATTCGGGAACATAAACCGTACGGACTGAAGAGGTTGGGTAGACGGTTGGCCCCGCACTACCGAGTAGTATTAATTTTTCATCTCGAAAATAGGACTGTACCTCGGACAACCGTGATATGTATGCGTATTGCCATGGATGGACAGGCAGCAGCCCATACATTTCACTCTTTTCTTTTAAAATAGGCTCCACATGGCTCCACAGTAAGTCTTGCAAATCCATTGCCGCCTCGTCATCGACCCATTCCTGCATGTAGACATCCTGCCTCACGGCGATATAACAGAGTTGAAATGATGTTCGTAACTCCGGACTGTACTTCTGTACATCCTGCTCGCTGAAGCCTTTGGAGTTCTTCGGAAACGGATGGAACGGATGACCATACAACAGTGACTGTTCCGATGTGCGATAATCGTGGATGTCGAGACCGGCTGCTTGTTCGATATACAACGTAAGGTTGCCCACACTGTTATCTACCTTTTGTGCAAAATCTCTGGCATACGCCAGCTCTACACGATTCATATTCTCACCCAATGGATGTACATTCTCCAGCTCAAGTGAACGCTTCATTTCCATCACACTTTTCATCATTCCATGTTGATCCGAACTCGCTCCCTGTTCCCCATTCCCGCTTAGCTCAGATGTGATCCAACGTACCAGGTCGTGATAATGCACTGTTTCCCCGCCAGATTCCATGCTGAGGTATTCATGCTCCCCTATGGCAGAGTAGTAAGACAAGCGTCCTGTCACCTTCACTCTACTGGCTTGAAAAGCAACAGTGTACGTCAGCGTATTTGGATTAATCCGAATATCGCTTTCTTTTTCTAGCGCAAGCTCACGGATGTAACAGTTCAACAGCAGCTTGCACGAATGTTCATGGGCCTGCTGCTCAGCCTCAGACCGGAGCTTGTTTTCCATCTCGAACAATGATGCCAACCTTCTTTCGGGTTATAAGTAAGACCAGGGGAAGTGTAAGCAGTATGGCGCAGCCAAGTCCGATACAGATCTCTTTGAGCGCTCCCCATTTTGCCATCTCCATGGACGTTCCTGCCCCGGCAAGCCATTGCCAACGCATATCGTAATACAGGGTCAAGCCCATCACCGCAAACGAAGAAGCCAGCCGCTCAATCGTGGTTGATAACACCGACCCTTCGTGCATGTCTTCGTCCGGTAATGCTTGCAGACCAATCGCAGAGATGCTCATACCTGACAGGCCAACGCCAATTCCCCGGCATGCCATGAGCATCCCTATGATCCAGATCGATGCTCCCAGGGGCAGAACCGCAAACGACAAGATCGATATCGACACCAGCAACGTCCCCCATGCGATAAAATGTATGGACCGACCGCGATCCAACAAGCTGCCGCCAATCCACATGAACAGACTTGTACAGATCGACAAGGGAATGAACAATGCACCGGATAGGGCCGGCGACAGGTGGAAGACGTCCTGGAACAATAACGGCAATGTAAAGATCACACCAAACATGACACAATCCTGAATAGTCGAGATCAGTACAGTCAGCGGAAAGACGGCATTACGCCGCAGCAACTGGTACCGGATCAGTGGTTCCTTGCGACCGTTCTCGGTCTGGACAAAACGAATGAGCAGCAACACACCGAGCGCAATCAGCATCCATGGTACCCATACTGCCACGACAGGACTTGCGTACAACTGTACCCCCAGACTAAGGGCACCTACCGCGCAGATGAGCAGCATGACACTGGTTGGATGCCATTTTTTCCTGCGGGCAGGGATATAGGTCTGAATGACTCGACCGCAGCCAATCAACGAGAATATAGCCAGTGGCACATTGAGCCAGAACAGCATTTCAAGCCGTCCATACTGAATGATGAATCCACCCAGCGTAGGCCCGGCAGCCGGAGCCAACATAAGCAGCAAGCCCCACGCTCCGGTAATTCGCCCTCGTACCTCCGGTCCGTATACATCAAACAGCAACACAAGTGATAACGGAATCATCAGCCCCGCGGCAACGCCATGCATGAAACGAACCAGCAACAGTACCTCAATAGAGTGATAAAACAACGCACCTGCTACCGAGAACAGTCCATAGATACTGATCCCCAACATATACGTCTGCTTACGCCCCAGTCGGTCCACAATCAGGGAAGCCAGCGGCATCGTTAACGTCATAGCCAGCATGTACAGCGCGATAATCCACCCGCCTGCTGTCGTAGAGATCTGATAATATTGCACAAAATAAGGCAGCAGCAGGTTAAATGCACTGTTGGTCAGTACCAGCGAAAAGGCACCGATCAGAATCGCGAGTAATACTGCATGCCTCTTCATCAGGGAAAGCTTCAGCATGCGGCTGTTGCTAAGGCAATCGCTTCAGCTACCGATTTCTCAAAGATCGCAAGGATTGCACCCGATTCTTGCTCCGTAATATTCAGCGGCGGCAAAAAACGAACAACCGCTGAATGACGCCCGCCCAGCTCTACAATTAATCCATTCTTGAAACATTCACGCTGAATAGACTCAGCCAGCGCACCATTAGGCAGATAATGTCCCAGACGATCCTTGCGTCCCATTGGATCAACCACCTCAACGCCAATCATCAGTCCTCTGCCTCGCACATCACCAATCTCTGCATACCGCTCTTTCAATGCATTCAGTTGATTCATGAATTGCTCACTGCGCAGATGTACGTTGTGCAAAACATCCTGTTCCCGAATATAACGAAGTGTCGCAAGTCCCGCAGCCATGGCCAGCTGATTGCCACGGAACGTACCTGTGTGTGCACCAGGCTGCCATTGGTCCAGTTCTTCTTGGTAGATGACAACAGACATCGGCAGACTTCCACCAACCGCTTTGGAGCAGATGATTACATCGGGTATGATTCCGGCATGTTCAAATGAAAACATTCGCCCTGTCCGTCCGATGCCTGTCTGCACTTCGTCGATGATGAGCGGAATGCTTCGCTCTGCTGTGATTCGGCGTAACTCCTTAAGCCATTCGATATCCGCCGGAATCGCTCCGCCCTCTCCCTGCACCGTCTCTACAATGACCCCACATGGTGCAGCAATACCGCTCTCGCAATCATCGAGCAAGTTCTCGATATACTGTGCGCTTAATCGGGCCGTCATGCCTTCACCAACACCAAATGGGCAGCGGTATTCATAAGGAAACGGCAGGAAATGCACATCCGGCAGGAGGCTTTGCAGATGCTGTTTCTTGCTCAGGTTGCCACTCATCGACATCGTCGCTTGTGTCGAACCGTGATAACCTCCCTGAAAGGCAAGAATGGATTTGCCACCTGTTGCATGTTTGACCAGCTTAATGGCTGCTTCTACTGCATCTGCTCCGGTTGGACCACAGAACTGGATTTTGGCTTTGTCTCGCATCTCTGCCGGAAGAATGGAAAACAGTTCTTGCATATATGAAAGCTTCAGCGGCGTTGCCAAATCCAGTGTATGAAGCGGAATCTGCTGATCCAGAACATCGCGAATAGCGTTGATCACCGTGTCATGGTTATGCCCCAGCGCCAATGTTCCTGCACCCGCTAGGCAGTCGTAGAATACGCGGCCTTCCGTATCGGTAATCTTCACCCCATGGGCCTTGTTAATGACAAGCGGGAAATGTCTCGGGTACGATCTTGCATTGGACTCCTTCTCATTTTGCATCTTCAGATATTCCGTCTGCACCTCTACTGACATAGCCCTCTAACGCTCCTTATAATCGATTCAGGCTGAACCTGCTGCCTGTGATTCTTGTTCTGCATTTTGCATATGACATGGTATTGGTTCAAAATCATGGTAAGGTCCGAATTAAATGATGGTATCCGTTATCTGTTATCCGTCACATATTGTCATCTATACGTTGTTATAAGCTATATATCTTATATTCAAGTTGCTCCTGACACAGGTATTCCAGGTATAACCGAACCACATCACGAGTTGTTCCACCATGGGGAAAGACGTGGTGTGTCAGATCTGGCAAGGCGTTCACTTCCAGGATGCCTCCCTGATCTCTGGAGATCGGGGTGCGGATATCAAAACAACGAACATCGACTCCTGCTACATCGATCTGAAGAGTCTTTGCCGCCTGAATGATCATTCGGGCATTTTCGGGATGAATGATTCCGGTACAATCCTTGTAGAATTCACTGATTTTTCCGGCGGCAGAATTGCGGAGATTGTATAACTCAATTTCTTTTCCGGCGGTAGGAACTTCATCCAGTGTTGTCCCTTGTGCATGTAATACCTCCAGCAGTCGTTCCGTTTCTGCATTAACCTCGGGAAATGCTTCATACTCCCCAATGTGCGTCATCTCTATTCGTTCCTGATTCAACTGCTCAATTAACGCCCGAACGGTTGAAGTTCCGTCTCCCTCAACATAGACAGGCCGATACTGGTTCACAGCCGCCACTTCTCCGTTGATGATCAGCACTCTGTAATCGATCCCGGTCACATATTGCTGTAACATAATGCTGCTGCCGTGGACACTCGCAAGATGAATGGCTGTCTCCAGTTCTTCTTCAGTACGCACATCCAGCGTCACGCCCATGCTGCTGCTCGCATCCAGCGGTTTCACTACAATAGAGCCATACTTTTCCAGAAAATCTGTTGCTTCGCTTCCCATCTCCGGGATCACGATAAATGACGGCACAGGCATTCCTTGTTCATGCAGCAACATATTACATGCCTGCTTGTTCTTGGCGAGCAGTCCAGCGATTAACGGCAGACGATGAGATCTGGTTTTGTTAATGATGATCTCTTGGTCCCCTACAGACAGCTTCAGAAAATCTTCGCATCCCTCAAGAAGTGGCTCACAGGTGATACTCATTTCTCTCGCTTTGCTTATAATGAGTCGGTTTTGCAGATTATGAATCCCTTTCGGAAACACTGAAAATCCTCCTCGATCGAATGAAGGTACTCGCTCCTATATAAGTTGAATACTGTTTTTACACGAAATCACTGCGCGGTCAGAACCATCTTCCGATCGCTGTTATCCCCAAATTTTTTTGAATCCCTTATACAAAGGGGAAAATCCGGTGATAGCGTATGCTTTCGATGCAGCTTTCTTGCAGAAAACTTGTAGCTCCGCTTCTTCAGATCTGTTCTGCTCCCTCCGTTAACGTGTGAAATTTGAATTCAACTTATATTGCTCATACGTTCATCAATTTTTATTGTAGTTTAATATTGATAATGATTATCAATATCATATAAAATCTATTTTATGGCAATTCGAGTTATATTGTCAATAATAAACTTTTAAGGAAAAATAAGATTTAATTTAGTGTGAGTTTGAGTCGATGCAGGTATGCTTTTATCAAATAATAGGCACAACAAACCGGGCAAGTTTGGAACATGGTTTTACCAACGGCTTGCCTAATTTGTCATCTGCATGATCATACAATGGAGTTGATGTGGAGTTTTGAATAACTATTAATCGAATCAAAAGCGGACTTTTTGATCCTCAAGCCAGTTGTGTATAACGCTGTTCCCCATTCAGCTTCCTTCCTCTTCCATGTGGGATGCAGGTTGGTGTGCCAAACAGTGGATCGACCGCAATCTCACACTCCATCTGGAAAACCTTACGAACCATCTCCTGTGTAACAATATCTTCCGGTTTGCCTTCTGCGTAGATCGACTTGTTGTGAACAGCCACAATGTGATGCGCATAACGACATGCCAGATTCAGATCATGAAGTACCATAACAATCGTGCGTCCTTCCCGTTCGTTCAACTCAAACAACAGATCGAGGATATCAATCTGATGTGTCATATCCAGATAGGTTGTAGGTTCATCCAAGAGCAGCGTTTCGGTACCCTGCGCAAGTGTCATCGCAATCCAGGCACGCTGACGCTGTCCACCGGACAATGCATCCACAGGTCGATCCGCGAGTTCTGTCAGATGTGTGGACTCCAGTGCCAGCTTGACCATACGCTCATCCTCTCGTGACCATTGCTTCAGCCATGTTTGATGTGGATAACGTCCTTGCTTAACCAGTTGGTTCACCGTCAAGCCTTCCGGAGCGGTCGGGCCCTGCGGCAGGATGGACATGCGTCTTGAAATTTCCTTGGTCGGCAGCTTTGCAATCTCTTCGCCATCCAGCAGCACCGAACCAGAGCTGGATTTCAGCAACCGGGCCATCGTACGCAGCAGCGTAGATTTGCCACAGCCGTTGCTGCCAATGAGGACGGTAATCTGTCCCTTGGGAATGGTCAGGTTCAAATTTTCAATAACGGGATCTGCTCCATAGGAGATCGTAAGCTCCTTGGCTTCCAGAATACTCACAGCTCTCTCCTCCTCAAAACTGATTTCGATTCTTGAACAACAAATACAGGAAAAATGGTGCGCCTACGCCTGCGGTGAATACCCCTGCGGGAACATCCAGCGGTAGAAAGGCAGTGCGGGCAATCAGATCTGCCGCAAATACAAGCAGAGCACCAACCAGTCCAGACACAATCAGCATACTGCCAAACATCCGTCCAACCAGCTTTCGGGCAATATGTGGAGCGATCAGACCTACAAAACCAATGGTTCCGGCAACCGCAACGGCGATTCCCGCCAGCAGTACACTGCATAACAACAACGCTGAACGATGCCGCTGTACAGTTACACCCAGCCCTGTGGCCAGATCATCCCCGAACTCCTGTGCATTCAGGCTGCGAGCGAACCAAATCCCCAGCGGTATAACAATTACGATAACCGGTAAAATCGTTCGGACATCGGTCCACGATGCTCCGTATACACTTCCTGTCAGCCAGATATAGGCTTGACCTGCCGTGTAGAATGGACTCAGGATCAGCATAAAGGTCGTTCCAGCTCCGGTAATGGCTGACACTCCAATCCCGATCAGCACCAGCCGGATCGGACTGACTCCCTTTTTCCAGGCAAGCACATAGATGATCAAAGCCGTCACAATTGCGCCAGCGATGGCGAACAATGGCAACAACTTGATACTTACCGCTCCACCTAACAGCGTAACAAAACCTACAGCTGCAACGGCCGCGCCGCCGGTGATGCCGATGACATCCGGTGAGGCCAGCGGATTACGGATAATGCCTTGCAGAAGTGCGCCTGACATACCGAGGGCTGCTCCTACGAGCAGAGATAATAACACCCGTGGCAGTCTTAAGGTCAGCACGACGAAGTCATGCTCTCCAGCATTCAGACCAAATATCGTTCGAAGCACATCCAGCGGAGAAATAAAGTCACTGCCCACACTGGTACCAACAACCCCTGCCACTAGGAACAGAAGGATACATATGCCGATGACAAACAATGATTTTCGTTCCATTTGCACCGAGACGGTGTCTTTTTTGTTGCGGGAAGTCAACACCTTCCTCATATCTTCGTCACCCCCTTGCGGGCAATATACACGAAGAAGGGTCCGCCAATCAGTGCAGTCATGACACCGAGTGGAACTTCCTGCGGCATGATCACCAACCTTGCAACAACATCCGCGGACAGCAGCAGAATCGCTCCCCCTACAATAGAGTAAGGAACGAGCCAGCGGTAATCATTTCCTACCAGTGCACGCATGATATGCGGGACAACCAGACCAACCAAACCGATCGAACCAGCTATGGCAACAGAACCACCCGCGAGCAATACGGTAACAATACCCATGAGCACCTTGACTAGAAGTACATTCTGTCCCATGCCTTTGGCGATATCATCACCCGTCAAGAGCAGATTGATGGCTCTACCCATGAACAAAGAGACAATAGCTGCGGCTGTCATGTACGGGAGAACAGGATATAACATTTCCAACGTCCGACCACTTACTGAACCGGCAAGCCAAAACAGTACATCCTGCAATCCGGTTCCATCGAGCACCAAAATGGCCTGTGTGAACGAGGCAAATAACGCGGAGATTGCCGTACCTGCCAGTACAATTTTGATCGGTGTCAGGCCATCACGACCGAGGGAACCTAGCCCATATACAATTGCCGCGGCTACAGCAGCCCCTGCAAAACCAAACCACATCATGGTGGTGAGCGAAGACACGGACAATACAACAATGGCAATAACAATAAAAAAGATCGCACCAGAATTGATCCCGAACACACTCGGTGATGCCAGCGGGTTACGTGTCAATGCCTGCATCAGTCCACCCGCCACGGCCAAACTTGCTCCTACAACAGCAGCAATAACTGTACGTGGTAACCGTTCCGTCAGCAGAACCACATGTTCCACAGAACTCTCGTCATAGAATTGCAGTGCTTCCCATGCCATCTGAAACGTGATATGCGTACGTCCCAGAATCATACTGGCTAGGCAAGCAAGTAGAAGTAATATGAATAAACCAACCAGTCCATAGATCTTGGCGCTTGCCTTTGTAAAAAGGGGAAACATACTCTCACTCTTTCATCTGTAAAATGACAAAAGACCTGCCTGCCCATACACTTCGTTAACGAATGTCCTGGTGCATGGCAGGTCCTGCTCCTGTTAGTTAGTTCAGGTTGAACTGCTTATATAGATCGTCCAGCATCATGTTGGCCGATGTGTATCCACCTGCCATGTTCCAGGCCACTTCATCGACCTGAACCAGTTGGTTGTTCTTGACTGCATCAAGGTTTTTCCACAGTGGACTGCTGGTCCAATCATCATAATTTTTCTGAATGGCATCTGTTTCTGTGCCTGAATTGAAGTTGAAGATCATGTCTGCATTCATATCTGGAATGTTTTCTTTGGAAGTCAATTCAACTCCCCATGTGTCTGCGTCATGTCCGGCAGGTCTGGTGAACCCAAGTTCATTCAGAATCTTACCTGCATATCCCATGTAGAAAATACGAACCTGATCGGCTCTAAAGTTCGTGATGGTTGCTTCAATTGGCAGACGATCCCCCATTTTTTCTTTAAAATCAGCTACACGGCCATCCCAATCAGACAACAATTTATCCGATTGCTCAACCCTATTCATCGCTTCTCCAACAGTTTTCACCGTTTCTTTCCAGTCAAACAGCGTCTCCGTCACTACCGTTGGTGCGATCTGCGACAGTTGCTCATAGATCTCTTCATGTCTGATCTTCGTAGCAATAATCAAGTCGGGTTTCAACTTGTTGATCTCTTCCAGATTGGGCTGCGATTCCTGTCCTACTTGTGGAACTCCGTCCAGATCTGCTCTCAGATATTCATAGACTGGCTGCTGAACCCAGGATTCCACCACGCCTGTCGGTTTAACGCCAAGTGCAACAACGACATCATTCGCACCCTGGAACAGTGTCACGATCTTTTGCGGGGTTCCCTTGATTGTGGTTTCGCCCATGGCATGTTTGATCACTCTGGACTGGTCTTCAGTCGCACTTGCAGTTGTATCACTTTCATTATTGCTCTCATTACTGCTTGCAGCTTGGCTAGACGTATTTGTAGTCTCGGCACTTCCACCCGAAGCACAACCAGCAAGTAGTGAAATCATCAGAATAAGTGCTGCATAAATGTATAGCTTTTTCTTTACTTTATACATGAAATCCGTCTCCCCTTTTTTATCTAAATGATATTGAATCTCATTATCAATTGTATTGTAATGGAGATGAAATCATTATACAAGCATTTTATTTGGAAAAACTTCTCACTCCCTATCGAACCCTATAACTTCACAAAACAACATTAAATAAAGATATATTAACTAAACCAATACAATATATATCGATACAATACGCCTCCACACAAACCATATATGTAAATTTTTTCTCTGTAACTTAACATGCACATTTCTCTTCTAACTTCTAGCTTCATCTAATACATGTCCTTTTTGCTGGTGAATCATTATTCATTCATATGCATCCAAGCGAGTTATTTACTGTAAAAAAATTCCTGTAATTTCTTGTCGCACTATGTTAGATTATCCATTGGAATAAAATCACATCTATAGATAGGGGAAATTAGCACGTGAAGAAATCATGGGTACTATCAATCATTATGAGTTTTGTTTTGCTCGGCGGGGTGTTCGCACCTGCAGGCTCCTATGCCGCTGCTGCGGATGACTTAACCAATACATATTCGGAAGACGAATACTATGAAGTTGACACGTCAGAAGAAGAACCGGAACTTACAGCCGAAGAAGAAGATTTCCTGAACTACCTGGATGCATTGACCGATCCTGCGGTATACGAGAAGAAAGCAATGGATGCAGTAGGTGGCAATACATACATTACATCTTCCAATCGCAAATCCTTCTATCTTAAACTGAACAATACAGCAATCCCTAACTACACCAAGTATGTTTCCATGCTGAAACAGATCAAACCGGAGAATGCTGAACTGAAAAAAATCCATGCCAAATTGGTTAAAGGCAGCTATGCTCAGCTTGAAGGATATCAATTGTTCAAAAAGTCTGTTGCCAAAACGAAAGTAAACAGCAAACTCCTTAAACAAGGTAATGACAAGATTGCATCAGGGATCAAAAGCATTCAACAATATCATGCTGAAATCAAAGCCTACGGCGAAAAACTGGGCTACCAAATGTAAAACAGCCACACATGTATAACGTCAGAATGCACTATTCCGGCGTTCACCGTGTGAATGGAATCATCGCTTTATCCGTTTTAAACAATTTTGAAATTTAAGGAAAAAAAGTGTTTTCTTTTGCTGCGTTAGTTCGTATAATAGCACTATAATCAAAAGGCTATGCTGCCGAAAGGTACAACCTCGTGAACAATTGAGGTTGTGCCTTTTTTGCGTTTAATGGCCACTTTCATCTGAATTTCATCATCTGACGAGGAGTGATTTACATGATTCTTGAAGCCATTTACCACCGCCCCAAACTCAATTGGTCCTATGCTTATGACCGCTCAACCATGCATTTGCGACTTCGGTCCAAACGTGGGGATCTGGATGCGGTGATTGCCATTACCGGGGACAAATATGCCTGGGATCGGACGATCACGCACATCCCTATGCACATCTTTGCCCGGGATGAAATGTTCGATTATTGGGAAGCCGAGACTTCACCTCCCTATCGCAGATTACGGTATGGTTTCCAATTGATTCAGGGAGAGGAATCCGTCTGGATGACGGAGCGTGGATTCGAGCAGGCGCTGCCTGATCATCCACTTGAATTCTTTGATTTTCCATTTATGAATCCGGTCGACATTTTTGAACCGCCTGCTTGGGTTAAGGACGCCGTGTTTTATCAGATTTTCCCGGAACGTTATGCCAATGGCGATCCCTCCATTAGTCCCAACAATGCTGAACCCTGGGGAGGAGAGCCTACACCGGTGAACTTCTTTGGCGGCGACCTCCAAGGTGTACTGGATCATCTGGATCATATAAGTCAGCTTGGCATCAATGCCATCTACTTCTGTCCGCTGTTCGAGGCCACGACGAACCACAAATACAATACAGGCGATTACATGAAGGTTGATCCTCACTTTGGAACCAATGAACAGTTCAAAGCGTTCGTGGACGCCTGTCATCAGCGCGGCATACGCGTTGTTCTGGATGCGGTGTTCAACCATTCCGGCAGAGAGTTCCCTCCTTTTGTCGATGTCATGAAGAATGGAGCCTCTTCCATCTACGCAGATTGGTTCTATATCAAAGACTGGCCGCCACGTGTGGAGGATGGCATACCGACTTATGACACCTTTGCCTTTGAACCGCTCATGCCGAAACTGAACACGGAACACCCTGAAGTGAAGGCATACCTATTAGAGGTAGGACGTTTCTGGATTGAGGAGATGGACATTGACGGATGGCGGCTCGATGTGGCGAATGAGGTGGATCATCAGTTCTGGCGCGAATTCCGTCAGACGGTAAAAGCCATTAAACCTGACGCCTATCTGCTCGGCGAGATCTGGCATGATTCGCTCATGTGGCTTCAGGGAGACCAGTTCGATGCCGTGATGAATTATCCGTTTACCAACTCGGTATTGGACTATACGGTGCACGGCAAGCTCGACGGACTCGCATTTGCCAATGAGATTGGCAAACTGCTCGCAGCCTATTCACAACCTGTAACGGAAGCGGCCTTCAATCTGCTCGGAAGTCATGATACCCCCAGACTGCTGACCTTATGTGATGGAGACGAGCGCAAGATGAAACTTGCCGTTACGTTGTTGCTTACGTATCCAGGTGTGCCATGTATCTATTATGGAGACGAAGTCGGTCTTGATGGAGGATATGATCCGGGTTGCCGCAAGTGTATGGAGTGGGATGAGACCAAGCAGAATCGCGAGCTTCTGGAATTCTTCACCCGTACAATTGCACTTCGCAAACAGCACCCTGCCCTACGCAGCACAGAACTGAAGATTGTATATGCAAAAACCGGAGACCCTTGTCTTGCCATCGAACGATTGGATTCGCAGACGGGAGAGCGCATGCTTCTTGTTCTTAATGCGGGTGATGAACCATGCACCCTTGAACTCCCCTTGGGAGATCGTAACATCTGGCGAAATCTGTTCACATCAAACACCGTGGAAGCTCGGCAAAATAAACTGACCCTCGATCTGGAAGCATACGGATTCTCCCTGATGCAACTTGAGGTGAAACAACCAGCTGAGGCCTGAGATAAATACAGCTAACAAGGGAAAATAACTTCAAAGAGGCTGTCCCCTAGGTGATATGCTCCCCATAAAGTAGACAGGTAAAATAATAAAATCCTGTTACTGTATGGGTAGCATATCAGACCAAGGACAGCCTCTTCTGTATCTTATACGTCATATCCTAACGAACCCAGCACACGTTATTTGCTTCATTATACGCGGGCTAAATGCTTAACGAATTAGAGAGACCTTATTTCGTCCAATAAGTCGATTTTCGAGACTAGAAGCCGTATTTTTGAAGCAATAACGTTACTGAGATTCGTTAGGTTTTACTTTCTTGATTATCCCCTCAATACGATGTTTGAGGTTCGTTAGCGATACCGATTCAAGCAAGGTGAAACTCTTCGAGGCAGCACCTTTTCTGTTCCCTTTTGTGTTTCCAGATAGGTTAAAGTTCACTACTCTACTCTACTCTCCCGCCTGATAGTCGTTAGGGGCAGCGACCTATTTCCCAGCCGAGGCGAAGGGTATCGAAGTCATCGGTTTTCGTATTTTCTTCATTCTTGAACTTACGAGCGCTCCCTGTGTAATTACGATTTTCTGCGGAATCTTGTATGAAGGCAGCTTGTCCTGACAATATTCCCAGATGGATCGCCGCAGATCGGTGAGAGTACATTCTGTGGCCAGGCGGATAGTCACCTTCACCCTCTGACCAGTGATACCACTCTGTTCCCCCGAAACTACGGCCGCTTCAATACATTCCATCTCTTCCAGAACACCCTCGACCTCGGCAGGATACACTTTCCGTCCCCCTACGTTAATGATCTCGGAACGACGTCCTAGAATACGAATGTACCCCTGCTCCAGCAAGGCTTCATCCCCAGTACGTAGCCACCCGTCCTCTGTAAAGGGTGATGGTGCATTCAAATATCCGATCATCGCGGTTTCCGTACGAATCTGCAATTCTCCTTCCACGACCCGGTACTTGACCCCTTCATCTTGAATGGAAAACAGCAACGAGCCTGGCTCTTTGGAGCGGGTTGGCAGAATGCCAAGTTCAGACATGCCATAGGCTTGTATCGTCCTTAACTGTGGAAATCTCCGGTTCCAGGCTGCCAGTACGGATTCAGGCATCACTTCCGATCCGTATGACACAACTTCGAGACTCGACAGATCATATCCCTCATCATTTCTACCCAGCAGTAAAAGATTCATGAATGTTGGGGAGACAGGCAGCGCCTGTACACGAAACTTCTCAATCGTTCGGCACACTTCTTCGGGTGATCGATCCGCAATGATACAGAGGCAGCCCCCACTGGACAGGGATTGAAGCATGGTATTCACACCGCCGATATGATCAAACATCATAAAAGGAATCGTTCGCAAAGGCCTAACCTGCCGCCGAAAACCATGTAACAGCCGATCTGCACGATGCACAGTCGCTTTACTCACTCCGGTTGATCCGGATGAAAAGAGTACAAGTCCGCCTACGCCTTCTTGTGCCAGCGAGGATAACAACACAGGAACCTCTCCAGATAATTCACATGTTTGCCGAATGCACAACTTGCCTTCTTCAATGCCCAAACGCCATTTCACCTGTGCCAGCTGGATATATTCCTCTCGTTTGGCTTCAACCAGGTTCCGATCCATGGGGAGCACGATACACCCTTGTCCGAGCAAAGCAACCAATGCTGCCGCTGCATAGGGGGAATAGTCTTCCTCCAGCGTTACAAGTTGCCCAGTCAGCCCTTCTGCTGTAATCCACTGACTCATGATGCCAACCTGTTCCAGCAGCCAACGGTAACTGTACTCCTGTTCCTTCCAGATCAGCGCAGGTTGCTGTCCCTGCTCCGCGAATCGTTCAAGCAAGAATTGGTTCAACATCTTGCATCCTCCTTACCGGCAGGCGCCCATTGCTGTGCGAGATAATCAACAAGTGAATCCACGGTCTGATATGGGCTTTCCGGCATGGAAGCAGCAGCCATCTCCGCCAGTGCGGCTCCCATCCCCGTTCCCCATCGATCTTCGATTCCCTGCTCTACCACTGCAAGCAATGACACGAGTTCCAGCGAATCCAGTTGCCCACTTCGTCCGTACAGTGGAGCGTTACCACCCTCACCAAGTGGAATCGTTGTATTATGGTACGCGTTTAACTCCCGGCAACTATCCAATACGATACGGAGCAAATCCTCCCTGTGTTCTTGTCCAATCATCAACACGGCCTGACGTGGGAAGCAATCTGCCTGAGGTATGGACTGTCGAAGTGACTCATACCATTGCCATTCATCGGTGACCAACATTTTAATTACACTTGTTAGCTGTACTTTCCACTGCTCACGCTGTTTTATCCGACTGACCTGAAGCATATTATAGGCCTTCTCCCAACGTACAATGATCTCGCTGAATTCTCTCGCATATTGATCAAGTGGAGAACCTAGCCATAAGGCAGACTCCTGAAGAAGATCTCGAAGAAAATATCGACTCCATCGCATATTAAACAGCAGACTCGATATTAACATTTCATTGGCCAGATCCCCTTCATTCGCCCCATGCAATGCACCTAAGAGTCGCAGAGACACCGCATGTCCAAAATGATAATTACGCTCTCCTTGCGTAATCGTCCGGCCTGTCAGAAACTCTTCAATCTGCGTTGTAAGCGCTTGGGTCAACATTTCGCGGTAACCCGCAGAGTCAAGCTTCACAGTCGCCCGAATGTCCATGGTGCCAAACGTTCGGAGTTCTTCTTTGCGCTTGGCCTGAGCAAGCTCGGGTATGTTCTGGTTACCTTTCCAGAAGTCATGAAAGGCCCTTTGAGCAACCTTCCCCTTATACTTGGAGGGCACGGGATCGTAGACGTGAACATGCTCATCTTCCAAACCATATACAGCAATCCAATGGTCTACCAGATGCAGTCGGGTGCCTTGCTTCACATGTTTGCGAATGTACTCGGGATTCTGATAATCCTCACAGTAAGGCAGATGATAACTGGTTCCTGTAGCCAAAAATAGCTCACCTTCGCCAATATGCTGCCGGATCTGCGTCTTGCCTTCCTCGAAGCTTTCCAGCTGTCGCTGACCATACATCTCCCAGATCGGCTCTACATAATCCAGTTTGTGAAAATAAGGCTTCACCAGTCCGTTATCCCCGCACGAAGGAAGGCTGTACAACCGACTTGCCGCCAGCAGTGCCAGACTTGTGATGGATCCTTGTCGATGGAGCACTTCATGAATCAGAGGAAAATTGCAGGGATAATAATAAGGAATGTCCAGCACTGGAGCGAATGAAGGAATGATCATTTTGGGCCTCCTGTTCCCGTTTTGGCCGACGTACTGCCCCAGGATTGGATTAGGTAATGCACAGACATATCATCTGTCGCTCGAAATACCCGCTTCTGGCAAGCGATACATGTTTTCTTCCAACAGTCCGCTTTCCGATGTTTCGTCCAGCTGCACATCCACATAAAATGGCGACATCATGATCAGTTTTCCGAAAACATCCGGATTTCTCATCCCCATGTGCAATGTACAAAGCGCCGCGGCAGATGAACCCAACAGCCCGGTATTCGACTTGTCCGGCAGTGTACGGTAACGATGATCAATGATCGGCTTGAGCTCATGAATGATGAAATGCTCATAGTCGATGCCTGAGCACCCCACACTCACGGCCTCTCTCTCAGGAGCAATGTAGTGGTAGAATTCGTTGTGCGTGACTGGACGGACATGTGCAATACCGACAATAATCAGTGATTCAATCTGCCCGGAGGCAATTAGTCCGTCCGCTGCCTGATCCATGTTCCATGTTTCATTGCCTGTCCGGGATGGACCAAAAGCCCGCTGCCCCGCATGAACGTACAGAACCGGATAATGCCGAGCTGTCTGCTCATGGTAACCGGGCGGGAGGTACACATAAATGTTGCGGATATTGCCCAGCCTCGACGCCTGAATGCCTTCCAAACATTCGATGACAGAATGGGTACTCAACGATTATCAACCGCCTCTCTTCTCCCGATTCGACTGCATAATACAAACAACCCCGCCTCAGAAGAGACGGGGTTGTCCCAGAACACACTTAAGTGTCCCGGGATACATAGCCCTTATATTGTGAATCTGCGAATAGTTTAAATCCCCGGACATGCTTTTGTAAACATAAAAATAGAAAATAAATGCTCTCAAAAAAGTTATTGACATAAGATCCATTATTTCTTACGATAGCGTTGTGATCATAACTCGAGGGCCATGCTTTTAAACCAGAGCGGTTTAGGACAACCCCGGTAACTCCCGAAGGAGATGCCGGGGTTGTTGGCGTGTCAAAAGGAGGGAAGTCTTCAATCCACTGCGTAACATCCTGTTGTATTGAAAGCGCTATTATTCAAGATCCAGGTTGGTTGTTTATCTAAACTACTACATTCACGAGAAGGGTGGATTACTATGTTTCAAATGGCCAAACGCGTACTCCTCAGCACAACACTGACACTCAGTTTACTTGCAGGGGGCGCACTTCCCTATCTGCCTGCTTCAGCGATCCATGCCGATGCGGATACCGCAGTTACCAACAAGCAGAACTTTAGTACAGACGTCATCTATCAGATCTTTACAGACCGATTCCTGGACGGCAATCCTTCCAACAATCCTACCGGAGCTGCCTACGATGCCACTTGTAGTAACCTGAAGCTGTATTGTGGCGGCGACTGGCAGGGTTTGATTAACAAAATCAACGATAACTATTTTAGCGATCTGGGCGTTACGGCATTATGGATCTCCCAACCGGTCGAAAATATCTTTGCCACGATCAACTACGGCGGCGTGATCAACACAGCGTATCATGGCTACTGGGCACGTGATTTCAAGAAGACCAATCCGTATTTCGGAACAATGGCTGACTTTCAAAATCTGATTACGACTGCTCATGCCAAAGGCATCAAGATCGTAATTGACTTTGCACCAAACCACACGTCTCCTGCCATGGAAACCGATACGTCCTTTGCTGAGAATGGCAAGTTATATGATAACGGTAATCTTGTTGGCGGATACACGAATGATACGAATGGATATTTCCATCACAACGGCGGCTCCGACTTTTCCTCCCTGGAGAATGGAATCTACAAAAACCTCTACGACCTCGCTGACCTGAATCACAACAACAATACCATTGACCAATATTTCAAAGATGCAATCAAGCTCTGGCTTGATATGGGCGTGGACGGCATTCGTGTAGATGCGGTGAAACATATGCCTCTCGGCTGGCAAAAGAGTTGGATGTCCTCCATCTATGCACATAAACCTGTATTCACCTTTGGTGAATGGTTCCTGGGATCTGCTGCATCCGATGCGGATAACACGGAATTTGCCAACGAATCCGGGATGAGCCTGCTTGATTTCCGCTTTAACTCTGCCGTACGTGATGTCTTCCGGGATAACACGTCCAATATGTATGCTCTGGATTCGATGATTACAGGCACAGCGGCAGATTACAATCAGGTGAATGATCAAGTTACGTTCATCGACAACCATGATATGGATCGGTTCAAAACAAGTGCCGTCAACAACCGTCGTCTGGAACAAGCGCTGGCCTTCACGCTGACTTCACGCGGCGTACCTGCCATCTATTATGGTACCGAGCAGTATCTAACGGGTAACGGGGACCCTGATAATCGGGCCAAAATGCCTTCCTTCTCCAAAACAACCACTGCCTTCAACGTGATCAGCAAGCTAGCCCCTCTGCGCAAATCCAATCCGGCGATTGCCTATGGCTCCACTCAGCAACGCTGGATCAATAATGATGTGTACGTCTATGAGCGCAAATTTGGTAAAAGTGTAGCTGTTGTTGCGGTGAACCGTAATCTCTCCACACCAGCAAGCATTGCGAATCTAAGCACTTCACTGCCAACAGGCAACTACACCGATGTATTGGGCGGTGCACTGAACGGTAATAACATCACTTCCACCAATGGCAACGTCTCTTCCTTCACACTGGCAGCCGGTGCAACAGCGGTATGGCAATATACAACGAGCGAGACAACACCAACGATCGGACATGTAGGTCCGGTGATGGGCAAACCGGGTAATGTCGTTACGATTAGCGGACGCGGATTCGGTTCCACCAAAGGCACGGTATACTTCGGTACATCAGCCGTTACCGGTGCAGCCATTACATCCTGGGAAGATACACAGATTAAAGTTACGATCCCAGCTGTTGCCGCAGGCAATTATGCTGTAAAAGTAGCTTCGAATGGCGTCAACAGCAATGCGTATAACAACTTCACCATCCTTACGGGTGATCAGGTCACTGTACGATTTGTCATTAACAATGCTTCCACCACACTGGGTCAGAACATCTATCTGGCAGGTAACGTGGCAGAACTGGGCAACTGGAGTACGGGTACAACAGCTATTGGCCCTGCTTTCAATCAGGTTATCCACGCCTACCCAACTTGGTACTATGATGTGAGCGTGCCTGCCGGGAAACAACTGGAGTTCAAATTCTTCAAGAAAAATGGTGCAACCATTACGTGGGAAGGTGGTTCCAACCACACGTTCACCACACCAACCAGCGGTACAGCGACTGTAAATGTAAACTGGCAATAGGATATTCAGTCCACAAGGTAACCCGGAGTTACGCTAACGCAGCGTATGCTCCGGGTTTTGCTATTGGATTATAATATATAAGTTGAACAAATGACTTTACACTTGACCACTATACAGCCAGAACCATCTCCCATCGCTGTTACCCCCAGTTTTTTGATTCTCTTCTATACAGGGAAAATCTGGGGGTAACCTATGCAACCAATGTAGCTTTCTTTAAGAAATCTTTTAGGCGAACGCTTCGCTTTTCCGGATTGCATCTGACTACTCCGTTATCGTGTAAATGTTTATTATTCAACTGACATAGATTGGATCTATATCTCACAATTCTAATGATAGGTTCGAATTGACTTCAATGTTGTTGCTGCCAGAATACCTGTTGCCAGCAGTAATATGCCCACGCCTTGCAGCACAGAAGCTGCCCCCCATTGATCTGCCAATACGGAGACAACAGTCAATCCCAGAATAGGCGCTGTACTGGTGATTGTTCCAACTACACCATAGACCCTTCCTTGCAGCTCGTCCGGAACGGCTGTCCTCAGCATAATCTGGGTGAGCATCGTACAGCAGGCGAACATCGCACCTCCGCCCACGATGAACGGCAACGCCATGATTGGCGAGGATACATTTGCCAAAAAAATATAGAGTGGCCCCAACACAATCAGACCGATAAATACCCACCTCCCTCTTCGCTTCAATCGTTTTCCCGAAGCAATCAACAATGCAGAACCAATCATATATCCCAGCGGAATACAGGTCTCAATTAATCCAAACTGTACCGGATTCGCCTCCCATACCTTGACCGCCATCACTTGAACCAGCATCATGGCCGACATGAAAAACAAAATCAGTACGGGATTGAGCAATACGATGGAACGGATCAGACGTTTCCGATAGATGTAGGCAAACGAACTACGCCATTCCTGAGCAAACGTGGTCTGCTGACTAACGGATCGCTGTACCTCAGGAAAGCGGCCCGCCATCAGCACACAGACTGCGGACAACAGGAAGGTTGCTCCTGTAATTAATATGGCAACGAACCCGCCAAAGGCAGCAACAGCCACTCCCGCAGCGGCTAGTCCACTGATTCGGGCAAGATTATCCACCATATGAATGGTTCCGGTCGCTTGTTGAATATGTTCTCTGCCCACCATACTTGCTACAGAGGCGTGGAATGCAGGGGCCTGAAACAGGCTTGAAAACATGGAGAGTGAGAGCAACAGCAGTACCACCGGAAACGGAGCATGCCAGCCGAACAAGCTTACCGCAATCAGTACAGCCATTACGCCCCGAAATACATCCGAGGTCAGCATCAGCT
Source organism: Paenibacillus amylolyticus (assembly GCF_047302515.1). Lineage (GTDB taxonomy): Bacteria > Bacillota > Bacilli > Paenibacillales > Paenibacillaceae > Paenibacillus > Paenibacillus amylolyticus_G. The sequence continues at coordinate 4,872,314 of NZ_CP168019.1, forward strand.
TCCTGCGATCCAATCGATCTGCAACCGTACCCGCCACCGATCCAAACAGAAAGCTGACGGCCATATTGCAGATCTGTACGGCCGCCATGCTCTTTGCACTCCCTGTGGTCTGTAACACCCACAGACTGATCGCAATCCCATTGAAGCAATCCCCAAAGACCGAGATGCCATAGCCGTACAATATCCTCCGAAAGGTAACATTACGCCATAGTGTTCGCGGAGCTTTGGTATTATGCAATGCAGCTTGTCCATCTTGGTATCCAATGTTCTCGGGCTCACTGGATGGTATCATGCCCATACATCACGTTCCTCCCTAATCATGATTCGAGCCCATGCAGAACCAGGCACTTCCGCAGCATTGCCAGTCGATAAAGACATGACATCACGGAAGTGCCTGGTTTGCGTGCCGCAGGTATCGCGGCTGACTATGCTGTTATGGCACAGGATTACCCTTTCGAAGCTCCTGCCGTCAGACCCTGAACCAGGAATCGTTGCAGGAAAACAAACAGCAGGGTAATTGGAATAGCAATCAGTACCGCCCCCGCAGCAAACATCGTAAAGTTACTGTCCTGATAACGGTTGACCAGATCCCACATACCCACCGCAAGCGTCCAGTTCTCTTTCGTCCGCAGCACCAGCCGGGCGAAGATAAAGTCCATCCATGCACCCGTGAAGCTAGTCAGCGCTACATAAGTTAACATTGGCTTGGATAAGGGCAGGATGATGCTGGTGAATACACGCAGGTGACTTGCACCATCCATGCGGGCTGCTTCGTCCAGACTGCGGGGAATCGTATCAAAGAAACCTTTGACGATAAATCCGCCCAGTACCGCCCCTGATGAATAGACCAGGATAAGCGCAGCGTGGGTGTCGAGCAATTTAATTTGCAGCAAAATGATATAGATTGCGATCATGCTCATAAAGCTCGGGAACATGCCGAGGATCAGCATGGTGGAGAGAATCGTTTTACGTCCACGAAAGCGGAAACGGGACAAGGCATACATCCCAAGTGTCACCATCAGCGTGGAGAAGATCATCGTGAAAAAGGCAATTTTCAGCGTATTCATATACCATCTGCCGTACATAAAAGACGGGTTATTGAACAGTTCCCCGTAATGGGTAAGCGTGAATGCTTCCGGCCACAACCGTTCACTGAACAATGCCGCACCAGGTCTCAGAGAAGAGAGAAAGATCCAGAGCACCGGGTAGATGGAGACAACGGCGATGATCAGCAACAGCACATAACTCAGGGCCAAACGCAGCGGATTATTACGTGTATTCATTGAATCATGTCCTCCTCCTTGAATGATTTGGAGCGGCGGAAGTTCCAGATAGAGAATGAAGCGATAATAAGGAAGATGATAATGCCTACCGCTGAAGCCATGTTGAATTTGTTATTGTCGAGTGTGAGCTTGTAGAGCCAGGTTACCAGCAGGTCCGTTGCCCCTGCGTACTGGTAGTCTCCCCGCAGTGGATTTCCGTTGGTCAGCAGGAAGATGACATTGAAGTTGTTGAAATTTCCGGCGAACTGCATGATGAGTACTGGAGTTGTGGCAAAAAGAATGAACGGCATCGTAATGATCCGGAATTTCTGAAACGCAGATGCTCCGTCCACTTCGGCAGCCTCATAGAGGTCACGAGGGATGGCTGTCAATACACCCAGAATCAGCACCATACTGACCGGAATACCGATCCACATGTTGACAACAATGACGGTGACTTTAGCCCAGAACGGATCTGTCAGCCAAGGTAATCCCTCCAGCCCAAATGCTCTCATGTACGTATTGATCGGACCAAACTGACCATTGAACAAATTACGCATAAGCAGCAAGGAGATGATCTGTGGGATCGCATAAGGCAAAATAAAGATCGTCCGCCACAGCTTTTTGAAGCGTATGCCCCGCTGTTCAATCAACAGTGCTACAAGTACGCCACCAAAATAGGTGGTGACTGTAGCCAGGATGGCCCAGATGACCGTCCAGGTCAGCACACCGTAGAATGTCTGGCTCCAGGATTTCAACTGGATCAGATCGCTGAACGTCTTGAAGCCCACCCAGTCCACGAGTTTGGCTGGCGGAATATGATCCGGGGCCGAATAGTTGGTAAACGCAATTGTGATCGTAAACAGGATGGGCATAACGGTGAAGAAAAGAATGCCCAGTGCCGGGATGGACAGGAACAGATACGGAAAGTTTTTGTCCATCATGTTCCGAAGCGAAGCCGCTGCGCCCAGGGTCTGCTTGCCTTCTTCCCTCGCAAGTCCCGTGACGTACGCATCCCGGATATTCAGGATATAGATCAGGATAAACACAAAAAACACCAGCAGTACGATAATGCCATCAAGCAGCAAAAAGATGGAATGGTCTCCCCTTTGAAGTACAGTGGACCCATTCACTTTGACAAAACGCTGTGTATTTTCCCCCAGTGTCCATATGCCCCATACGGCCTGTGACAGGCGAGGAAGCAGGTACGCAAGCCCTGCTCCCTCCAATAACAGTAGACAAATCCCCTTAATCCATTGTCGATTGTACAGCTGTCCAAGACCTTGCAGTATGATGGAAAATATGGCCGCTGTCATCCGGTGCTGTCTTTCCCTGTTCGGTCCAACGGGCACCGGGACATGCTGCTGTTGCATTCGCTCTCTCCTCCCCGCCTCTTGATAACCTGTATACATTGAACAAAAGTGTACTTACACTGACCACTTCGATGACAGAACAAGCTTCCGATCGCTGTTATCCCCAGATTTTTTTGATTCCTTTTCCAAAAGGGAAAATCCGGTGATAAAGGCGCACGTTTTACTTCTTCAGCTTTCTTCTGTCCTCTCCGTTTTTGTGTAAATATGAAGTTCAATCTATGCAGCCTTATGCATATCTTCGCACTCGTCGTTCGTCCTTATTGGACAGTTGCAAGGCTTTCCTGGATCTGTTTCACGGCATTATCCAGTGACGCCTTCACGTCCTTATCGGTATCCCATATGTCCGTAATGGCCGACGTGATCGGTCCCCATACACTGTCCATGGCAGGAAGCGAAGGCATTGGCGTAGAGTTGTTGAACTGTTCAAGGAAGGCCTTATTGATCGGGTCCTCCTGCAACTTCGGATCAGCAGCCACGTTTTTGTTCGCAGGAAGTGTGCCGTTCAGGTCAAAGTTCTCCATTTGAGCTTCTTCATTGGAAAGGAACGCTGCCAAGAGCTTCGACGCATTCGGGTATTGTGTAAATGCATTCACATAATAGGCTTTAACACCTGAGAAGGAGGTCATCGGTTTGCCATCGATTGCCGGAAGCGGAGCAACGCCAAAATCAATACCTGCATTGCGATAATCGGAAATGGTCCACGGTCCGTTAATGTCCATAGCCAGCTTGCCACTGGAGAATAAGCCTTTTTTGATATCATAGTTCACGTCACCCATCTTAAGCGGCAGTACTTCCGACTTCAGCGTCTGCAAGAACTGTCCACCCTTCTGGGCTCCTTCGTTATTCAGACCGAGATCCGCGCTATCCATCCCGTTATCCCCAAAAATATAACCGCCCTGTGACGCTAAGAAAGCATAGTTATAGTAAAATTGCTGCAATTCCCACATCAGCGCATACTGATTGGACTTCACATTATTGAAAGTCTTGGCGAAACTGATAATCTCATCAAAGTTTTTCGGAGCTTCTGGATAGAGTGCCTTGTTATAGAAAAGGGCGTAGGTCTCCACGCTGTACGGATAGCCGTACAGGATATCCTTGAACGTCACTGCCTTCAACGCGTTGTCACTGGTGTTCTCTACGGTCTCTGCTTCGAATATGTCATTGGGCAGAATAAGTCCCGCTTCTGAAGCGCTACCAATCTTATCGTGTGGGAAAACAACCACATCTGCCGCCAGACCCGCTGGGCCATCCGTCGTCAGCTTGGTTACCTGATCGGTTGGAGGTAATTCCTCCATTTTGACCGTTACCCCATATTTTTCTTCGAATTTTTTGGCTCTTTGTTCAATAAAGCTGCTTTGATTTTTGTCCTCCCAGATGACCAGGGTTGCACCTTCTTCAGGCTGAAGGTTCTCGGATGTCAGCTCTACAACTTCCTCCGGATTCTCACCTGCCGTAGTTGGAGATGGACTTCCACCTCCAGCCCCGCACGCAGCCAGTGTAAAAGCCATCATGACGGACAATGTTGCCCCTTGCCATTTTCTCATGTAAAATGTCCCCTTCCCTCTGCTTGGTCCAACAAAGTTCGCGCTTTTCACCCTTTTGTCTGCGTATGTTGTCAGGTTTTGCACCCCATATTCCCTTTTGTACAAACGTTTGCTCAAATGGAAGACAAGATGACCTCTCCGTTCAATATGTAGGGGTAAACAAGTCAAGAAGTATGTAAATCCACTGATGTAAGCGCTACAATAACAATCACATCATACAATAACGAACTTTATTTGCACAAACGTTTGCACAAGCCATATTTGCTCAATTTTAACCATTTTCTTTCTTCTACCTACAGTAATTTCCTGTTTCCTTGTTCTGACTCTTTCTTCCTTAATTTTACTTCACGTGCATCCCTTACTCGGCAGTTAGCAATTGATTTCTCGTATCCTTTGGATTACCATAGGAGAATATTTATACGATTGTTCAGAAGGGATTTTTTACATGATTACGATCAAGGATATTGCCAAATTGGCGGGTGTTTCCCCTTCTACAGTGTCACGGGTGATTTCCAACCATCCTAGAATCAGCACCAAAACGTCTCTCAAAGTGAAGCAAATCATGAAAGAATTAAACTACCATCCCAACATCATCGCGAAGAGCCTGGTTTCCAAAACAACACATACCCTTGGGATTATGCTTCCGCGTCCTGCAGAAGAGTTGTTTCAGAATTACTTTTTTGGGGAACTGCTGCGAGGTATTATTACACATGCCACCCGTATGAATTATGAATTGCTGCTAACAACCGAAACATCATCAGACAATGAATTGCATGCGATATCACGCCTTGTGCATGGCCGTAGAGTGGATGGCATTCTGCTGCTTGGGTCCAAACGAGATGATCCTATCATTTCATTTTTGGAAGCGGAAAAGTTTCCTTTTGTGTTAATCGGTCGCAGTGAAGCTCATCCAAATGCCCCCATGGTGGATAACGACAATGTGCAGACTGCTTATGATGCAACGCACCATCTGATCGCCCAAGGGCATACGCGAATTGGATTTGTCAGTGGCCCACCGGACATTACGTTATCGCATGATCGCATGTTAGGATACCAAAAAGCGCTTGCCCAAGCCGGGCTGGATGCGGATAGTGATTGGATTGTGGAAGGCGAATTTCTGCAGGAAAGTGGATTCAGAGCGATGTCGCTGTTCATGTCCTTGCCGGACAGACCCACCGCAATTGTTGTCATCGATGACAATGTGGCCTTTGGGGTATTGAGAGCTCTTGCTGAGCTTCATTATCTGGTGCCTGAAGATATCAGTGTGGTCAGTTTTAACAATATTGCGTTATCGGAACTGGCTTCACCCCCACTAAGCTCTATAGATATCGGAACCTATCAGCTTGGTTATACAGCCGTTCAGGTATTGTTAAAAATTCTTAGTGGGGAACCACAGCTTCATAATCCGGTCATTATCCCCCATCGTCTGATCGTGCGTGAATCCTCACTCTTTTCCAAGCCAAAGCCACCCTCAGATTGATTCATTTCGAGTATCCGTGTAGTAATGCAAACGTTTGTCCTACACGGAATATGATGCTGTTATCCACCGTACGTAGGTGCATAGGTGCAAAAAAAGAAGCCGCATATACTCATGCGGCTTCCTTAATTCACACACTATTTCCGTACTCCATGCTGGACTGCACTTGAATGGATTTAGTAAGAGCTCCAGCCAGCATCTGCTGTAACGACAGTTCCGTTCACGAAGCTGGACTCGTCAGATCCAAGGAACAAGGCTACCTTGGCGATCTCTTCGCTCGTCCCAATCCGTGGGTTGATTGCCATGCCCAGTTGTTGCCGCCCTGCACCGTATGGGCTAATGCCAGTCATGGATGCGCTGATGTTGGTTGCAACGGCACCTGGGGCGATCGCATTACAACGAATGCCTTGCTCAGCATACATGTACCCTGTATTTTTGGTGAATCCTACGACCGCATGTTTGGACGCCGTATAGGCTGCTCCTGCACGTCCGCCATGTAGGCCCCCTGCCGAAGCAATGTTCACGATAATACCTTTTTGTTTTTCCAGGAAGATCGGCAATACTTTACGTGTTGTCCGCATCACACTGGTCGTGTTTACAGCAAACAATCTCTCCCACTTCTCATCCGTTATATCTGCTGCCGGCTCCATGCCATCCATAATGCCCGCGTTGTTAATCAGAATATCTACTGTACCGTATGTGCTCACCGTCGTATCGATCAGATTTTGCACATCTTCTTCTTTAGCTACATTGGCCAGAACGACAATCGCTTCTCCACCCTGTGCCTTAATATCATTCACTACCGCTTGTGCGGATTCTTCGTTAATATCCGATACAACGACTTTCGCGCCTTCTTGGGCATACAACGTGGCAATTGCTTTCCCCATACCTGAACCAGCACCTGTAACAACTGCAACTTTATCTTGAAGTTTCATTCCATGTATCCTCCTTTGTGTATTCGTTTACAATAAGTTAACAAACAAATGTTCATTAACTCCTATCCTTAGTATAATAAGTCATAGCGTTTCACTTCAATCAGTAAAAGCTTGTCCAGTTGTACGTTAAACAACACTATTAAGCCTGAATGTACTTTAACTAATAAAGTGAACTCGCGAGGAGGTAAATAGATGTCTGAAACTCTGAATTCGATGGACCGAAGAATTAAAAAATCAAAAGCTGCACTGAAAGATGCACTCATTCATTTGATGCAAAAACATCCCTTTAAAGAAATTTCCATCACGGATATTGTGCAGCGAGCCGACCTGAATCGGGGAACTTTCTACAGACATTATCAGTACAAAGAAGACCTGTTCAACGAAATTATAGATGATGTAATTCAGGATCTGGTAACTTCTTTCCGCAAACCTTATCAGGATGAGGAAGAGTTCGAAGTCAATCTGATGCCCTCTTCGGCGATCACTATATTTGAGCATGTGCACCAACATGCACAATTCTACACACTGGTTGTAAAATCTGAGGCTTCCTCCAACTTTCAGCGCATGATCTGTGATGTCCTTCGGGATCTCGCTTTACAGGATCTGAACCATATCTTCCCTCCGCACATCAACCATGAAATATTGGCAAGCTACCAATCTCATGCCATATTTGGCATGATCATGGAGTGGATCAGACAGGATTTCAAGCACAGCCCCGCCTACATGGCCGAGGAGTTGTTCAAGATCATCCATTACAAGCCAGATAATGTCGTGTTAAAAAACTGAAATTTTGAATCATCTTACTTCCCTTTAGTAGGGTGATTGAGATTAATTTCAAGAAAGCTTCCCACCAAAATTATGTAAATGTATTCCTGTAATTTCTGGTAATGATATGTTAGGTTATCCAATGGAATACAAACAAAAGGAGGATGAGATTACATTTGAAGAAGTCGTGGATTATATCATTGATTACCAGTTTTGTTTTGCTTGGCGGAGTGCTTTTCTCTCCAGCCGCTTCTGCTGATGCAGCCAAAGTAGCAACCTCTACATATTCAGATTCAGATCAGAGTTATGCAGAATTTAAAGAGTACACTAATCAGTTATTTGCTCTTGAAACTTATGAGGCCAAAGCCTTTACCGCTTTGGAAAGTATCGACACCCAGGTAACTTCAACAAACCGCAAGTCCATGTACCTTAAACTTACGAATACGGTGATCCCCAATTATACGAAATTGGTATCCAAGGCAAAACAAATCAAGCCTACCAACCCGCAAATCAAGAAAATTCACGCCACATTTGTTAAGGCAAGTTACACTCAGCTCGAAGGGTACCTGTTGTACCAAAAGGCAGTATCCAAGAACAAAGTGAATTACACGTTACTAAAACAGGGTAATGCCAAAGTAAACACCGCTAGTGTTCTAATGGATCAATGCGAACAACAGTTATACGCCTATGCAAGAAGCTTGGGGTATGACAGTTAGTACCTATCTTCATAGAAGCCAAAAAGCGACCATTCCCCATGCTTAATGAGGAACGGTCGCTTCTTCTAATTATAGAAATAAAGATAACAATATAATGCGTATTTATTTCTCTCTCTTCTGATCACAGCCCCAGCTTCTGCCCTTTCTCCAACCGCTGAATCTGCTGCTCTCCGGTATCCGCAAGTTCACGGAACTGGTTAATCGTCTCGCGCATTCTTGGCAGAGCTTCCTGCTTATAAAGACTGATCGAATCAAGTGCTGACAGCACATCGGTGAACGCCTGTTTCATCGTATCCACGGAGATGCTGGCTTCATACGCCTGCTTCTGGATGGCAATCCCCTGATCCTTGAGCATCTTGGATGTTCCGGCGATCAGATCGTTGGTTGTCTGGTTCAGCAACTCAATTTTCTGCAATACAATCTTCTGATTATACAAAGCGCTTGCTACTGTAACGGCAATTTTCAATGCCGAGATCGTTACATTCTTCGCACGGTCTACGCCTCGAATTAGTTCCTTGTTGTTGCGAATTACCACTTCAATCGCCATGATGCCCTGCTGATTCACGACCAGCATTTGTTGTAGATCCATCACCCGCTGACGGAGTGGGAACAACACTTCTTCCGTAATAAACCGGACTTTTTCAGGGTCTTCATTCCGAACCTTGGCAGCTTCAATCTGCGCATCGATGGACTCATCCATGAGCACGCCAAGTTGAATTTCCTTTTGCAGTCGTTTGGTGAGTTCCCGCAGGTTCTGCTGTTCAATCTCCAGCGTTGTATTATCGTTACGCAGGGTAGATCTGCCTTTATCCAAAGAGGTTACGATGTCAGCGATGACTGCGTCAGCCTTCTGGTATTTCAGGAAATAGGCGCGCAGCGGATTGAACAATTTCCCGAGAAAACCGGTCTTGGCAAAGTCGACCACGCTCGGGTCGAGATCCTTCAGTTGCATATGCAGCTCGGTCAAACCTTTGGCGACCTGACCGCCCTCGTCTCCCGTCTTGGACAGATGTCCAACGGAGACTTGAAGCAAGGCGTTTTTCTCAGAAGAGGATCTCATCGTGTTCATGCCAAAGCCGTCAATGGATTGCAGAATCTCTTTGCGTTTCTCCAGGGATTCGAGATCCAGTGTCATGATCATCTCTACGTTGGCATTCGCCACTTGCTGAAGCTCCGCGACCTCGGCGGGCACGGGTTTCACTTCTTCTTCGATCACCTTCTGAATTTCCTTCTGGCTCGGTATTTCCATTGAAAATGACATCTACAGTTCCCCCTTTAGATTACATCTGTACGTTAAACAGGTTTCCGATTTTGTACACGACATCGTCGGTATCGGCATTGATGCTTGCGGCTTCGTTAATGCTGGAGATGCTCTCCAAAGCCTTGATGTCCGCGTTGTATCCAATCGTATAGATTGGCACTTTGTACGTCTCAACCAGATCCCGAATATCCTTGAGGGTATGACCTTCATTGGTCTCGCCATCACTCAGGACAAAAATCAGCGGCTTCACATTTGGATCAGCAGCCATATAATCTTCCAGCATCTTCATCGCCACCACGATCCCGTCAAAGGTCGCTGTACCACCGCCAGCTTGCAGACTATCAACTGTTCCGACAAACATGGACTGCTGGTTCGTATCATACTTGGCAATCGGCAGATTCACGGTTACCCCGCTAGAATAAGAGACCAGGCCAATACTATTCTCAGTGCCCAGGTACTTCTGACCTTTGCGTAGGGACTCCTTCAGTCGGTTAAGCGGTTCGCCGTCCATGCTTCCGGATACGTCTGTCACAAACACGGCAGCAATAGGTTTACTGCCATTCTTCTTCTCTTTCCATACTTTCTGTGCAGACAACAACGTGCCGCCATCCACAGTAGCCAGTTCGGATTTGTAATCCTGTAACCCGTTGAAACCGAACTCCACCGCCGATTGTTGGTACTTTGCTTGGGTTACGAATTCCGCGAACTTCTGGATGATTTCCTGTTTATTCTGCGGCAATTGTCCCAATGCATACAGCGGGCTATCATGTCTCACACCAAATGGTGTAAAGACGTATCCACTCTTCAGATCAGCGGTATTCACATACGTCTGGTATTCGAGTACAAAGGCATCCAGTCTGCCGGACTTGGCAGCCTCCCTCATCTGAATCGTTGTCGAAGCTGTAAACGGTACATTCGTCTGGAATTTTTCGAACCCTTCAATAGCCTTCTCGCCAAGCGGGTTGGCGCTGTCATACGTATTCAGTGCAGTCACCAGGAAATTCAGTCCTGTGGAGCTGGCAAATGGATCGGTATATCCCATCGCGAGTTCATTGTTGGCAATCGCTTCGGTTACGGTTTTTACATTAACGGAGCCGTACGTATCAACCAGTGCATCATATTTGGCTTTGGAGATGACAATACCCGGAACATTCCCAACCAGTCGCTCGGACACCATCTCGGTCTTCACCCCACTGGCCTCGACCATCTCTCCCCACAGTTCATTGGAAGGTGTGAAGGCATCCGGCATATACTTACCAGACTTGATATAATCGGTGGCCGTACCGGAGGCAATGTTGCGGATTTTGACCGATACCTGTTTCCCCCCAACGGTAATATTTGCTTTGTTGAACTCCTCGCCCACTTCGGTTAACCAGCCGTCTACCCCGCTGCCCGACTTCTCCGGGGAAGAGAAGATTTCGACGTAATCATTTGTTGTATTCTCTACGGCAATTGCAAATTTGGAGATATCCGGCAGTGATTCTGCCACATCGACCGGGTCGAGATCAATCTGTCCTTTGACCGGTTCCGCCGTCGCTGGCGCAATGTCCGCGTACAGTTTCCCCAGTTCCTTACCTGCATTCTCTGTGCTCACCTGTGTAGTCGACTTGCCAAAGTTCGACGTCAGTGTAATCCCTGCATAGACCAAACCAAATACGAGCACCAGCATTACAATCGATATGAAAAAAAACTTTCCCTTCTTGGCCATACGAGCAACCCCTCACTGTCTGTATAATTTGGTGTGCTTGATTAACTGATCAATTTCCTGCATACAAGGCATCTGTTCAATATCTCCGGCTTCAAAGCTGTCGAGGCGTGAAATCTCGAGTAACAACTGATCGAGCTTGAGCAAAATTTCCTCATTGGTGTGTAATGCATTTTTCACATAAGACAGATAATCGTTGTATACCTTGGTTTTTTCCTGAAAAAGCTTCTGGGGAATGCTTTCGGATTTGGATTTCATCATGTTGGCATAGTCAGCTTCATCAAATACATTCAACCGGTTCAGCACACTGCGGATGTTCAGATATAACAGCTTCTCCACTTCCAATGTGACCGAAGCAAATTTCTTGTAGCTCAGTTCCCCGGGATCAAACCGTTGATGAAGCACGTTCAGGAGGGTTTCTTTTTTCTTTTTCATCCGGCTAAGTTGGGACAGCCCCAGCGTAATATCTTCTTCGAGGACTTTGATGCGTCTATAAAAAGATAGTGCTTCCACATAATCTTCATGCGTTTCGATATGCTTCACGGGCAGGACTACCGGTTGTCTGAACAGCAAGGTGTAACTTCCATATAAGAGTGCCATTGCACTGCCAAACAGAAGGGTAACGGATAGCGCAGTTATGAATGCACCCTCCTCGAAATTCAGCCCGATAAAGCCGGGTGAGAATGCCAAAACATTCACAGCCACAATACCGAGGATTAATCCCAACAATTTTATGTACTTGATCATGTTCAATCATCCGACCTCCTTTCATGTTATATATTGGTGCTTCATGTCGTAATTTTCCTATTCAACTTATTCTTATTGTACATGATGTTAACGCTCTCAGGTGGATATGATTGGATATTTGAATACTCATAATATACGTGGTTTGGGCTTATCCCATTTCATATTTTCAGGGACAACGTGGAACTTGGCAGGAAATTTTGTGGTCAATCCATAAAAAGTGAGTTTTACGAGACAGCAGATTGTGGAGATGAAATGTTATCAGGTAATACGTGGAAAATAGCTATGCGTGTCATTTTTTATATAAGACTTGTCTGAAAAAGGAGCACAATAATTACCCCGGCGAAGGTGCCGGAGTATATGAGACAGGCAGATGCGTTGCTGTCCGTTGAAGGTGCTTAAAATTGAAAAGTCAACGGTGTGAGTATAAATTGATATATGCTTAATCAGATTATCTACACATTTGGGATTGAGGAACGAGATTCAATCCGAAATTAACATTCTGAAGCCTTGTTAAATGTTTCCGTTTGGATGTTGTCTCTTGACCTTGAGCTAAGAAATTAATTTTAACAATAAAATGACCACTACAATTTTTGATTAGAAAATGTAGTGGCCATTTTTATTGTTGTTGAGGGACGACCTTTTGATAAAAAACAAAATTATTCTAACTCCCAAACTTCACGGGCTTTGGCGAACAACATTTCCATTTGGGGTTTGTATTCGTTAATTTTTTTATTCTCAGGTGAATCAACATTAACAATAGGCTCAAGATTCTCGTTAATCATGCTTTCAAAAGCAAGTCCGTCTTTCTCCAATCTAACACCATACTCGTTTTTTTCAAATAAGCTTGGCCATATGATTAGTGATGCCGTACCATCTTCATTGACCACTCCAAGATTTCCTGTATAACTTAGGAAGTCAGGCTTTTTCACATTGAAATAATAACCATCTTTTTTAAAATGGTTGACGCCAAATTCATTCTTTGGTACTGCATCGGTATAAGGCTTGTATTGGACAGTAACAATGCTAAACCAGATGCCAACATAGACAACTGCAACAGATAATATTGTAAGTGATATATTTCTGAACTTTTTGGATTTCATAAACTAATCAGTCTTCCCCTCTGTTTTTTTATCTCATCATCGTGCGTTACTAGAATAACAGTTTTTCCACTTTCATTTAAATCGTTCAAAATACCGAGTACGATCTCAGCGTTTTGACGATCAAGTGAACCTGTCGGTTCATCTGCTAAAATGATGTCGCATTTCTTTAACATTAGACGAGCTAAGGCAACTCTTTGTTGTTCGCCACCTGATAAAGTATAGACCTTTTTTTGTAGTTTACTTTCTAAACCTACTCTAGAGAGTGCTTCTTCGATTGTTAATTCTGTTTTGCATTCTTTACGAATCAACTTCAAATTTTCATTAACCGTTTTATTCTCAATTAAGGCAAAATTTTGAAAAAGAAACCCAATTTTGGTCCTAAAGTAATGTAGATGGTTTTTCTTTGATTGCAAATCAATACCATCAACAACAATAGTTCCTTCATCATAACTTTCTATGGCACCAATCATATTTAATAGTGTTGTTTTTCCGCAACCAGACGGTCCTGAGAATATTACAAATTCCCCGTCTGGAATAATTAAATTGAATTCAGAAAACAATAAACGGTCTCCAAATTTTTTGCTTAAGTTTTTAATCTCTATCATGAAGTCTCTCCTTTAAGCACTCTCTGAATATTCAGTCTTTCAATTTTTGCTACATAGTAGGATATAACTAGAATTTCAGTCAAGAAGATAAGACAGCCACCCACGGCTATATGAACTGGGTTTCCGATTGAAGCGAGAAATGAAACTAAAATTGCCAATAGTAGAGTTAATGAGTTTGTTATTATCGTCATCAAATATATCTTTTTATTTTTTTGAAAGAGTGTATATCCAAAGACCTTTTTAAGTGAAAGCTCTATAGCATTAACTTGATATTCAAGCTTAACGATGGATATGATCATTATCAGTTCCAATGCTAAAATAAGAAGTGTGAAAATAATATTCATATACATGAGACGCTTGGCGACGGACCAATACTCATTGAATTTTTCAAGAACGTTGACCTTATTTACGGTTTGAGTTGAATATCCGTTTTTTGTAATAAAATCATTAAATTCATTATCTGAAATACGATACATAATGTCATTGAAGAAATCCAGTTTAGGTATTCGTGGTGAAATTTCACCCACTAATTGATCACTAGAGATATTATTATATAGAATAATTGGATTGAGCAAGAATTCACTACCAAATGGTTTAAGGTCATCTATACTGATCAATTTTACATTCTCTTTGTAATAAATAACATCATATTTATCTGTTTCTAAATTGTTCCCCTCATAGAATTCAATAGCATGTGTCAAGTTTGGCAGTAGATCTGTCTCTGATGATTTATAAGATTCTGGCACAATGAAATAAAATTGTTTACTCGAGATGTCAGTTGTTAGAGAGTGGATGTGCTCTTTTAAATACGCCAGAGTATTCTTATTAGCATAAATAGCTTGTTTACCAACTATCCCCGAAATATCTGTTAATAATGTAGCGTCAGCCTTCTTGAAGAAGGTCCTATAAAATTTTTCTTGTATGACACTGTCTTCATCAGTGTTGCCCGTAATATTGCCATCTTTCGTAACTTCCAATTTGTTTTCTATCCGTGTGTAAAAATAATTCTCATGCTTCTCAAAAAAAGGTTTCTGTTTATACATTTCATAAGACTCGAATATAACTGCAATATTACTTGAGATCAGCAGTATAGTTAATACAGCTGTTATACTTTTTAGAACATAATTTAGTGATAAGATTTTTCTAGATTGCTTAGAATTCTTTAAAGTTTCATTTATTCGATAAGAATACAGATTTAAAAAGATAATTGAGTTAATAACAATTAGTAAACCAAACAATAACAAAGCGAGAGTGAACTTGTAAAATATGAAAGTGAAATTGTTTAATATAACAATAGCTATTAGAAAGGATAGGACATATGCCAATATGTCTAGTGATATATTTTTCACATAAATGCGGTGTATACTTTCTCCCATTGTAACTCTTACAACATTTTCTTTTTTTTGCAATAACACATCATAGAAAGATAAAACAATAATGATTCCGATAGCTACAATCCAAGATATTAAAACCATAAATTCCGAATTATGATATATGAAACCCTCTTGTGGAAAATTGCCAGCATATTTATCAATTAACTCAATCTTAAATTGATCTGCCTGATCTTTATCACCCATAATATAATAATCATAGACATTACTGATATCTTTTAATTCATTTAAATCGTGAAAATCAAAACTTACCTTACCTAAAAAAAGGCTCGAATATTCCTGAGTATAGATATTTAAGTTTTCATTAATTTTCTTTTCGACATTCTCAGTCCCATAGATGTGATAGCTTGAGTTTAAGGGAGAAGCAGATTGTCTCTCATATACAAATACCTCAATACCATTTTTTTTTGCAGCTTCTTTGATTTCGGTAATCATTTTGTCTTGTGTTGTATTTTCAGGTAAAAAGAAAGTTGTACTATAGTATCCTGTGTAGAAATTTTCCAACTTGAATATATGGCTTTCTCCGCTTACCAAGAAAACTATGAATATAGTGATAAAGCTTATTAAGTACTTGATTGATTTCAAGGAAAACACCTCAGATAACTATTATGAATGTTTATACCACAAAAGGAATCGATAATGAGTATAGTCATTATCGATTCCTTTCTATTCTATCTCTTACGGTGTGTAAACGATGGAATATGTAACATATGTGCCTTGATGACTTACATCTACTTCTGCCCAGTTACCTGCGTTAGCACTATTGGAATAGTTTGATCCATTGGAAAGAAGTGCAGTATGTGAAACCCCTGAATGTTTGGTATGGACATAATCTTCATCGATTGCAAATTTGTTGAACCCGTATTCCATAATCCAGCTTGGCCCCGAGGCAACTAACTCCCAAGATTTTGTGAAACCTTGACCAGAACTATTTTTTGAAGTTGTAACTGGGGATGCTAAAGCAGAACTCGCAACAGATAACATAGCAATTGTAAGACCAGCTGTAGCTAACAGTTTTTTTATATTCAATCTAATCTCTCCCTTGAAAAAAAGTGAATTGTTTACTTATTTAGTAAATACAATCCCTGACAAAACAATACATTATATTCCACTTTTTTTGTATGTAGTTCAATTTTCCTAGTCCTAAATACGTGTAAGTTTCAATTTAATAAAAGTTTAAATCTTAATTATTGTTCAATGCATTGATTACAAAATTTAGGAAGAATCTAAATGTAGGCGGTGATCTAAATCGGAGAGTTATTTCATCTAAAAGAAGAGCCAGATACATATTCTATTGGTTGGAACTTCAATGCTCAATATGAAGGTAAAGGTTACGCCAGCGAAAGTGTGGAGACTGTTTACTCTTATCTATTCCTGCAAGAAGGTGTCAGAAATCTTTATGCATATGTTGAGGATGATAACTATAGATCACAGAAATTATGTATACGAGTAGGCATGCGTAAAAAAGGGTGTTTTGTTGAATTTATTTCATTTACCAAATATGAAGACGGCACACCTAAATATGAGAACACTTTTCAATGCGCATTGCTGAAAAAAGAATGATTAGATAGAAACTCCAATTTGTAGACTTCCAGGGCGAATCGTATGCGACTCGCCCTAAAAGTTCACATTACTATGGATATCGTTCTATCCAATTCCTGACTTACAAGATCAGGGATTCCGGTTTGCTTCGCGTGGTGCGCACCTCTACAACTTTCCCGGCACATCCATTGTCGCCCTTCGCCTGGAACATTACCTTAACGCTGTCTTTACCTGATGTTACGGCCTCAGGAATATCGTAGGTCACATAGAACACTTCGCCAATCTTGTTCATATGAATTCGCTGCTCACCGATGAGTGTTCCATCCACGGTAATAGCGAATTGTCTGTCATATAACGTACCTTCCCGTTTAAACGCGGAATGATCTCCGCCCCAATAGGCCACACATAGATAATTGGTTGCCTCACGATCCACTGCCAGTTGGTAACTGAAGTAAGCCCCACTGACGCCAAAAGCTTCTCGCCACATATGCAACTTCTTACGGCCATCTGTGGTTGAACCGTTGTGGTGCTCCCCACGGCAGTTGCTATCCAGTTGATGTCCAATCTCATCCTGCTGACCGTCAGCCTCAACCCTGTCGATCGTGATATCGTTCAACTCTTTCTCCAGCGCATCTCCTTCATCGTTAAACGGCCAGTACACGGTATAAAATTCGTGATGCACATCATAGAACGGAATGAGCTTCACGGCTTCGCCTGTGGAAGTAACATCTTTGCTAAGTTCAAATGTTAACGTGTCTGCATCCACAACCTTGATCCACTCTCGTACATCATCCTGCTCCGTCCAGATCACAGGCACAGGTGCAGTCTTGGGATTTAGAGCTGTTTCATCCACAATCGTATCCTCCGGAAGACCCTCGTTTCCTAGTGCACCAGCGAGTACTATCGGGCCGTACAGGAATGCCACTTTGTGGGAATCATCCCGGGCAGTGTACTGGCGGAGTGACATCGGCAGTGTGATGGTGATGACATCGCCCGTTGTCCATGTGCGGTCGATGGAAAGATAACCGGGTTCCATCCGTGTATACGGATGTTCCGTATCCCCGTTAACTGTTGCCGTCATTGGCTCTTGCAGCCATGAGGGCACACGTAATCTTAGATGAGCCGAGGCGTTGCCTCCGGTGATCGTCAGGGTTACCTTTTCCGAATAAGGAAAGTCGGTTTCAAGCTTCAGGGATAATCCCTGTGACGCCCAATCCAGTTGGGAAGCGATATACAGATTGACGTACAGGTCCTGTTCATCCTCAAAATAAATCGCCTCGGCATATTTGCCCGGGTTCTCCATGCCTGATCCTGTGCAGCACCACCAAGCGGTATCGTGAGTACCATAGATTTTGTAGTGGCCTTGCAGCGTTGATGCAAAATACGTTTTGTTCCCCGTATCGGGGTCCTGCGTGCCGAGGATGTGATTATAGATGGCGTTTTCATAATAGTCCATGTAGGCGCTATCGTGATTCCAGGCGAAGAGTTGCTTCGTTAGATGTAACATGTTGTGAGTACAACAGCTCTCTCCTGTTTTGATGCCAAGACTCTCCATGCCCTTTGCTTCGTAATGCTCCGAAATACTCGTCGCACCAAATACATAAGAACGATGATGCACCGTGGTGTTCCAGAAAAACTCTGCCGCTGTCCGATAACTCTCATGAGTATGGTCCTGATTGTAGATTTCGGCTGCACCGATCACTTTGGGAATCTGCGTATTGGCGTGTTTGCCTTGAAGATCGTCTTGCTTGTGCTCCAAAGGTCTCAGGATCAATTGATGGGTGAACTTATTAGCGATCTCAAGATATAAGGCTTTACCGGTAATCCCATACAAGTGTGCGAATACTTCATTCATGCCCCCGTGTTCACTTTGAAGCATCGTCTGCATCTGTTCTTCTGTCATCGGGAGCAATCCTTCGACCGCCCAGTCTGCAAATCGAGTAACCACCTCAAGTGCCTGTCCGTTGCCAGTCAGTTTATAGGCGTCAATCAGGCCGCGATAGATTTTGTGCACACTGTACCAGGGAACCCAGTATTCACCGATATTGAATCCACCGATATTCTCTGCTCGAAAAGCCATGTGGAAAGGTTCTTCGGACAAACCACCGATATACCCGCTCCCCGTGGTCTGCTGGATTCTCGCCAGTTCGGTGACCGCATAATCCAGTCTTTCTTTTAACGTGATATTCCCGGTTGCCTGATACGTCACAGCCAGGGCAGACAGATAATGTCCGAGGGAATGTCCGCTGATGGTACGTGCCTCCCAACCCGCGTAACGCTCTTTTCGGGCAGGTAAACCATGCGCTTCGAAGCATGGAGCCAGGAATCGATCAATATCCAGCGATAACAGGTAACGCTCCCCAACCTCTTGTGATGTTTGAAACACACCATTTAACAGATCTACATGTTCCGGTCCCAGAAATCCTTTTTTCGTATCAATCATGATACTCACTCCTTCTCGGGATGTAATAGATATCCATTGATTCTTGAGGGGTAAAATCCGTTTTTTTAGCTACAAGACTAATACTCATCAATCTACTGTAAAGCTTGAATATCCTCATATTATCAAATAAAATAAAATTACATCAGACTCATAATCCAAGAAAAGGTGGATAAATCCGTCCTATGCAAAAGCCACTGGAACATTACCTGTGCGGCAAGTTCATATCCGAAGGCAACTGGAGCCACATGAGACGCAGCATGCCTGTGCATGAGATCATTTTGATGCTGGAAGGTGAGATGTACATTGCGGAAGAAGAGGAACAATATGTAGTTCGTGCCAACGATCTGTTGTTTCTGCGCGCCGGTCGCACCCATTACGGCTACCAGATTAGCGACACACCCGTCAGTTTCTACTGGGTTCACTATGATGCCGTGCAGGCAGAATTCAACCAGTTTAGGACACATGCCACCATTCAGGTACCTTCCATGGCCAATCAGTTATTCAAGCAATTGCTGCATGTGTCATCCTTCTCACCAGGAGAAGCCGACGCTGCTTTGTTACTGTTGTTCAAGGAGCTGGAGCGCAATATAGAGGCGGATTATCGCCCGCATAATGCAATTGTGGACCATATCTGCAAGTGGGTCGATATTCATCTGCATACAAACATCACGGTGAGTCAGATTGCAGAAAATTTTAATTTTAACAAAGACTATATCTCCAAAATGGTGAAACGTGAGAAAGGTACTGGACTCAAAACCTATATCCTCACAGAACGTATTCGCCGGGCAAAACAATTGCTGCTGAACACCAATTCCAGTGTAAAAGAAATTGCCGGACAGTGCGGCTTCTCCGACTACAAGCTGTTCCTGCGCATGTTCAAGCAATACGAAGGCAATACGCCAACCGAATATCGCAATCATCTGTATTCCACACAGCTCAATCGCTGATATGTTTTGATCTATAGAAATGACTGAGTTACCTATAGAAAATTTGAATGAATCGGATTGAATCCGTTATGGTAAAATGCAAGAAAACTATATTCCATACTTAACCCATAAGAGAAGGGGAATTATAAAATGACAACGGCTGCCGTTACGATTCATCCTGCCACAGAAGCAGACCATCCAGAGATTGTAGATATCCTTGTTGCAAGTTATGCCGAGTATCGGGAGACTTTTGAGCAAAATGAACGATGGGAGGCCTACCTAAAAGATATTCGAGAGTCTGTGGTTAATCCGTACCTGACACAATTATGGATCGCAAAGATTGATGATCAGATCGTTGGTACAGTTCAATTATTCGAAACAGCACGCAAAGCTTATCCAAACTTTGAATTGCCAATCGATTATCCGTTTATTCGGCTGCTGGGTGTTGATCCAAAATGGAGAGGTCACGGGATTGCCAGAGTATTGCTCCAGCAATGCGTAGATTCTGCCAAAGAAATGGGCAAAAATACAGTGTATTTATATACAGGCGGTCAGATGGTCAATGCCATCCGTTTGTATGAGCGTTTCGGATTTACAGAGGATGAGGAGTTCAGCTCCGAGAGTGGCGGGGGCAAGGCAATATGTTTCCGTTATGATTCCTAGTGTTGGGTAACAGCAACACGGGATCAGGGAGCGGAGAATGAAACGTAAAACAGACCGTTCATCATCATGAACGGTCTGTTTTACGTTTATAAATGTCAACTATATAAGTTGCACTAATCATTTACACGATAACGGAGAGGACAGAAAAAACCTGAAAAAGCGAAGCGTTCGCCTAAAAGCTTTCTGAAAGAAAGCTGCATCGGAAGCATACGCTATCCCCGGATTTCCCCTCGAGAAAAGGGAATGGAAAAAAAATCTGGGGATAACAGCGATTGGAAGGTTATTCTGTCATCGTAGTGTCAGTGTAAATAAATTTTAGTTCAACTTATATAACATTTGAAATGGTACATCGCTATTGATTTTTTAGCCGCCAATCTCTACCAAAATCTTCGCATGGCTCTTGTCGCTCATCAACAGCTCAAGCCCTTCCTGCACGATATCGTCCAGTTTGATTTTCTTGGTGATTACCTGTTTCACATCGAGCGACCCTTCAGCAATTAATGAAATCACTTCAGGGAAAATGTGGCGATATGCCAGCGTTGCCGTTAGATTCGCTTCTTTGACCAAAAGATCGAAGAAGTTCACTTGAAGCGGATTTGGTATCGCTGCGATGACAACAACTTCTCCGCCTTTTTTGACAACCGCAATGGCGCTATCCATCGTTGGTTGCACACCCGCTGCTTCATAAGCTACATCAATGCCGCCTGATTGTTTCAAGATTACCTCTGTTGCATTAACTTTGGCACTGTTCACTGGAATGGCTCCCAGCTTGGCTGCCAGGTCGAGACGTTCCTCAAATACATCAACTGCATAGATTTCAGAGGCTCCTGCTGCTTTGGCAGACAGGATGGTTAATAATCCAATTGGACCGGCTCCGTATACGGCTACCTTATTCCCCACTTTCAGCTTGCTGTGACGAACCGCATGGAAGGCTACTGCTGTAGGCTCTACGAGCGCACCTTCTTCGAAAGTGACGTTATCCGGTAAGGGATGAACCATGTACGCTTCAACAACAACATACTCTGCAAAACCACCATCACCATTCAGTCCAACGAATCCAAATTGAGTACATTGGTTGTAACGCCCCTGGATACAGTACTCACATTTTCCACAATGGTACAACGGCTCCACCACAACACGGTCACCTGCACTGATACCGCTTACATTACTCCCCAATTCACTGACGGTTCCTGCAAATTCATGACCTAATGTCAACGGTGCTTTCTGTCCTGAAAGCGGATGATTCTCGCCTTCTTGAATCCCCACACCATGATGATAGGCATGCAAGTCACTGCCGCAGATACCCGCATATTCCACTTTAATTTTGACCTGATCCGCTTGAGCGACCGGAAATTCCCGTTCTTCTACATGAACGTCTTTATGGCCGTACCATACTGCTGCTTTCATGAAGTTCATCCCCTTTATATGCTTGTCTATATAAGTTGAACTAGAAATGTTACACCTAATTACGCTGATTGCAGTACCATCTTTCGATCTCTCTTATCCCCAGATTTTCTTCATTCCCTTGATCCAAGGGAAAAATCCGGTGATAAAGGCGCACGCGCTGCTTCTTCAGATTGGTTCTGCACTCTGCGTTTCTGGTGTAAAAGTAAGGTTCTACTTATATAGTAAAGAACTATAACGCTTGTCTATATATTATATCGCTGTTCATGTATTATTCATATTTATAGATACTAATGTTAACATTAGTTGTATTAATGCTAAACGGAGATGAAATCATGAATCTGGAACAGCTCGAATATGTCGTTGAAATTGCTAAAACGCAGTCATTCTCCGCCGCCTCGGAACATCTACATGTCACACAATCGGCGATCAGCCAATCGGTTCATCGTCTGGAGAAAGAATTGGGTATCATCCTGTTCGAACGCTCGCGGCAGGGAACTCACCCCACTCCCGAAGGCAAACAATTCATTGCCAAGGCACTGGACATTTTGCAGCGGATTGATGAATTGAAATCCCTGAACGCCGAAGCCTCCTCTCTTAGCGGAGAGCTTTATGTGGCTACTTTTCCAAGTGTCATGCCCTATCTTGTCCAGTCCGCTGCGGATATGAAGCGTGAGCACCCGCAACTTAACATCTCCATTGAAGAGAAAGGGTCCATGGAAATTATCGAAGATATTCGCAATAACAAAATCCATCTGGGCTTTATCGCGATCTACACCAAACAATTGCGGGAATTCGATGGACTTCACTTCAGTCGCATGTACTCGGGCAAGCTGGTAGTCGGTACTCATCACCTGTCTGAACTTGCCAAGCACAGCCGCGTTACACCGAATCAATTAAAAGAACACAAGCTCGCACTTTATCGAGACGGTTTCATCGAAGACTTCATCCAGGAATTCACCTATGATCATGGACCTCTGTCCATTCTGTTCAAAACAAATAATTCAGAAGCGATCAATATGGTATTAAGAAACGATATAGCCGCCACGATTGGTCATGACTTTTCCTTTCACCAAAATCAATTATGGAAAGAAGGTCTGGTGAAGATGGTTGAGATCGCTGGGATTGATCAACCGAAAATGCAAATTGGCTTCGTGCAGACAGAATCCAAGGAGTGCGCCGTAGCCGCAGAACGATTCGCCCGACGCTTCAGACAGGCGATTGAGCTGGATCATTTAATGGTTTAAACGTACAAAAAAGTGCTCCACGCTTTAAAAGAAGTTTTGGATGAACACCAACTTCTACAAAAGCGGAACACTTTTTTTTGCTTTGTATGGTTACACAACAAACCAAACTCTTTTCTAACTACCTCTTGCTTTACTATTATTACATTTTACTCAAGTTATACTTTCACTTTTCGCACGGCTTCGCTCATTTCATTGGTCTGCTGCTCCAGCATGGTCGAGGTCTGCGCCACCCTGTTGAACATGGCCGATTGCTCACGCATCAATCGATAGATTTCATCCGAATGATCTGACACCCCGGCTGAAATCTGGGAGATCGTATTGACCGAGGCTGCGGCCTCTTCCGATCCTGCCGAGATTTCCTCTGCCGCCGCAGAGACTTCCTGAATACGACGGGTCACCAGTTGGAACGCATCAACCACATGGGCGAATGCTTGCTCCGCTTCTGCGGTAATCGTAACACCTTGCCCAATCTCCGTTGCGGTAACCCCCATCTGTGAGCCGATCTGCTGTGATTCTTGTTGAATGCGAAGCAGCAGGTTCGAGATCAGTTCCATGGATGTGCTTGAGGCCTCCGCAAGCTTCCGAACTTCGTCCGCTACAACCGCAAAACCTTTACCGTGTTCTCCTGCATGCGCTGCCTCAATGGATGCATTAAGCGCAAGCAACTTCGTCTGACTCGCAAAATCACGAACCGTATGCAGCGCACCACCAATTTCCTCGGAGTAGTTGTTCAGCACCTGAACCATCGCTACAACTTCACCTGAGACATTCGAGATGCTCTCCATCTGTGTTTTCATCAGTGTCATGCTCTGTTTACCCGACTCCGCCGTAGCAAGCGCACTTGTTGCCGCATCCGATACAACCATCGAGGATTCGGATATATCCGTTATGCCTTTTGCGATCTCTTCCATTGCATGCGCGCTATCGCTCGCACCCTGCTTCTGCGTATGTGCACCCTGCCTAATCTGTTCGACAGATTGGTCAACCGTCTTGCCCATCTCAAGCATCTCTTCGGTACTGCGATTAAATTCCTTCGTTGATTCCGATAAAATATCTGTGGTTACTGCTACGCCTTCAACCATGTTACTCACAATCTTATTCAAGTTACCGGACATATGTATCATCGCTTGATATGTGGTTCCAATCTCATCTTGGCTGCGCAAACGATACGACGTCAAAATTTGGTTCGCTTCTGCAAGCTCACCCTGTGCCATTTTTTCCACACTCGCCTTCAGCGGTTGAAGTGGCCGCAGTCCTCTTACGATAAACCACGTGACAACAGCAATGCCTATAAGTGTAATTAGTAGCAACAAAGCATAGAAGGGAATACTCGATTTCATTATATCTGACTCAATGCTTCCGATGACCGATACCGCCGTATCGATACCAATTACACCTGTTACAGCACCGTTACTATCCAGCATGGGAGCGTAAGAGGAAATATAGTCGCCATACTCCTCATTGTTAATGATCGAAGAACTGGCTGTTTGCCCCTGTAACAGCTTCTGAACAGCCTCCTGAGGGACATCCGTAACTTCATTAATCGGTGAGGCTTTATCTGCATCCTTCATACCGTCCACCATAATAAGTGGCGTACCTTTGTCATCTATTTTGACGAAATACACATACATTGCACCAATGCTTACGCGAAAGTCATCCAGTTCATCACGAATCTTCAAGAATTCGTCATTCTCCTTGGGGTCCTTGGCAAACTCGGCATAAGATGCTGTATCCAGCTGATTCACATAACTCTGAGCAATCTGGATGTTGTAACTCGAAATGGCCTCCTGCGCAGCTAGTTTCATATTGGCCACCTGTAACAGCATGCTTCCAACGGCTATAATCGTAATGACCAGTGTGACTACTGCAACAATGCGCACAACCAAACGTTTTCTAAAAAAACCAATCATCCGCTCCTCTTCCTCTCCCGTGAACCCAAGCCTTTTTGACTAGGCGCTACCCAAAAAACGCATGCTTGAAGCACTATGTATGGGAAAATAGTAAACGAATATGTCGAATTAGGCAAGAAAATATTGGGTTTACATAAAAACGCTATCATGGCCGTGGTAGCTTTGTTCATTGGATCAGTATTAGGAGTTTTGTGTATACACTACTGAGTTAATAGGGATCTCGGATTGGCTTATTGATTTACCAACACATATACCAATACTTTTTTTATTCATTAACGAACTTGAGATTTGTATTGAAACCACTTCTATTGAAAATTCTTTATTGTCAGGTGTTCGTACAAAAATATAATTATTGATTCGCTTTTTAATTTGATCATGGCTCAGATTATCAAGATCAGGATTGATTCCCACTAAAATAGTGCCATGTTCTGACGATTCAAAAATATCTCCAACATTCATTAATTTATACATAATTACAATCCCTTCTCCTTCTATCTATGTTGAATATAAAGTTCGTTTTTTACATCCTTTACACGGAGATCTGCATTTTTCAATCTCGTAATCGCATCTCTGAGTAGTGTCATTCTCTCTACAGAAGTTAACTCTGGGGCAAATCTCGCCGCTCTTATACTGGCTTGTGCTTCGTCCAACGCAAAATTTCGCGCATAGGTTGCATCATCAAGATTATATAATTCGAAAGCTTTTCCGCTTTTAAACGCTTCATAATGTCCAATAATCTCATGGGCTATAGTAGCTCTACCCGAAACACGTGTATTCGCACTTAATGTGCCTATTCCAAGAGACTCTGCTGGTAAAACATCTGTATTGATATACAGTCTGTCATACATCATACCGGTATTCCAATGTTCTCGAAATACTATATTCTCTTCCGGAAAACCTAATCTTACAGAGTAACTAACCAATTCAGTTTTCTGAGCATCTGTTAGTTCTATTTCATTTCTTAAACCATCTGATGAAATTTGTCGATAATCCCCTGTCCCCGCCTCTTTTTCCTTCTCCAGATACTCGGAAAACTTAGAGGATTCTCTCGCCTTTTTACTCTCAGCAATGTTATCCAGAACTCGAAGGCGTTGATCTTGAATTCCATTAAAGCCACCTGATAACTGCCCTGTACCAGGCGGACGATTGAATGAATTAATCTTCGCGCCGCCTCCCGACGAAGTCAGAAGATTATGCGGCTTGATCATCGTGGAGGCATAACCCCCTCCTACCATTAGACCTCCCAACCCAATCATATTCGCCCAGTGATCACTGGACCAGGCATTGGTCGGAAAGGTGGCTTCCTGTATCGTCCCATGGATACCAAACGTGAGCCAGTTGGCAGCATCATTCGGGGAGTTGAATGCTTTATCCGCCCTGTCTACATACCCCTGAACAAGACCACTTGGAATACCAAATGTCCAATAATCCAGAAAACCACCTACACTATCATAACGCTTTTGATATCGATCATCCGCAGATTGCATAAAGGCTTGTCCCAATTCGACTAAACTATCAGCAGACTTCTGAAAAGCATGACGGGTGTCGGTTGCTGGTGCCCTGCATTCATCTGGCGGTGGTGGTACGCAACTCGCATCATAGGATTGTACAGCTTGCTGATCAGCAAGTCTGAATTTCTCCGCATGCCCTTCAAGCTCTTTGGCAATGGATAAAGATAGTGAGACAAAGTCATCCATCACCCGCTGCGCAACTATAAAATCAACATAAAACCTTTCCTTCGTACTACCATCCCACTGTCTTTCGATTTCGAATAAATGTTGTTTCAAGATGTTATTCATCTAAAAAACCTGATTCTGGGCTGTTGTAAATTGTTTCGAAACAGATATCAACTGTTCAGGAAAATATAACAAAAACAGATATTCCAGTTCCGAAATATAATCGTTCCCTTAGTGCATACAAAAAAAACACCCCGGCGCAAGCGCCGAGATGTCATGTTGTTCTAAATTTGCATACTACCCATTCATACTAAACTGTTCGTCCATTCGTCCTTCTGAATCGAATCAGGGACCAGATAATCAGCAACGCGAGCACGGCAAGACAGATGCTAATACTGAACCGATTACCTTCATCGAATACAAACATCACCGCAATCACACTAAGACATAGTACCACGACTCCGGTTATGTAAGGGAATCCCCAAACTTTGAAGGTCGGTTGCACCGGATATCTCTTCCGCAATTTCAACTGTGATGAAGCAATACAGATCCACACAAGGATTACAACAAACCCCGGAACTGCGAGCAATACGCGGAACAGTTGATCCTGCGCGAACAGGCCTAGCAAGGAACCTCCGAGCAAAACCACTGAGCACACCAGAAGTGTGTTAACAGGGCTACCGTTGCGATTCGTCTGTGACAATGCCTTTGGAGCTTCCCCGCCCACTGCCATGGAGTGCATCATCCGGGATGCACCGTAGATCCCAGAATTCGCAGCAGACAGAACCGCCGTCACCAAAATAAAGTTCATAATATGTGCCGCCCCCGGTAGTCCCGTGGAGGCGAGCACCTGTACAAATGGACTGCTCTCTGGCCCGATTTCATTCCAGGGAATGAGACCACAGATGATGAGAATCGGCAAGGTGAAGAACAGAATAATTCTGAGCATAAAATTGCCCACGATTTTGGGCATCACTTTTTCTGCATTTTCCGTCTCGGTCAGGGTCAGACCAATTAACTCTGATCCCCCATAAGAGAACATGACCACA
The DNA here is from genome assembly GCF_047302515.1 of Paenibacillus amylolyticus. GTDB lineage: Bacteria > Bacillota > Bacilli > Paenibacillales > Paenibacillaceae > Paenibacillus > Paenibacillus amylolyticus_G. Next base: position 4,900,055 of record NZ_CP168019.1, read on the forward strand.
AGCAGTGCCGAGAAAATTGATGACCATCCGTTCGGGAAGAACCCGCCTGCTTGTGTGTAATTTTGCAGATAAGGGGTGTTATCACTTGGAATAATGCCAAAGATCAATCCTGCGCCCAGGAAGATAAAAATAATGATCATGGCGATTTTGATTCCAGCTAACCAAAACTCAAATTCCCCGAACACACCTACACTTAACAGATTAACCAGTATGATGAACGCCGCACATGCCAGACTCAGCATCCACAGCGGTACTTCACTGAACCAATACTGCAAAAAGCTCCCGGCGGCAATCACCTCAATGACACACACCGATAACCATAGAAAGCAGTACATCCATCCCATAACAAAGGATACTCTGCTACCAAATGCCTCCTGCACGAAGTCTTTCATATTTTTGTTCTTATACACCGTAGCCATCTCCGCCATCGCGGCCATAACAACCAGCAGCAATAATCCGGCAAAAATGTACGTGACAATCACGCCCGGACCTGCGAGTCCAATCGTCTCTGCGCTGCCTTTGAAAATTCCCGTTCCAATGACACCACCCATAGCCATAAAACTGATGTGTCTTGGTTTAAGCTTCTTCTGTAGTGTTCCTTCTGTCTGAGCCAATTCAAGTCCTCCTGATGTAAAAAACGTCTGTAATGCTGTCTTGTTTCATAGACATAATGTCCAGTATACCCTATTGTCCATCAATCAGCCCAGAAGTTCCTTATGGCCAATTCATCCCAAACATATGGACATAACCTATGTTTTATACCCCACAATCGCATGAAGCAATCTATGTACAATCCAGCTGAGCAAACTGTACACTGCCCCATAGACGAACCAAGCGCCTATGTTACTCCCCCATGTTGAAAGATCACTCGCAATATACAACAAAGGCAGCATAAAAGAAATAATCAGCGCTACCCAGAGTCTAAACCATTTGGCAAAATAACTGCATACTCCAAGCACCACAGCAATGATGGGACATAACACCAAGACAGCGAACAGCGGATTCATATCATCGAACCACCAATATATCATGGACAACTCCCTCCTCTTCGTCACAAGACCACGTTGCTTTAATGCTGTATTATTGAGTTTATTCTACTCTTTTTCCAACTTTTAAAATGTACAATATGTTGCAAAATAAAAAAACCAGCATCCTGTAAAAAAACAGAATACTGGTTTCTCATGTCAATCCATTTAAATTGTTTTGGTCATAAACGTGCTGTTCGGGTCCAATGTATAATCCGCGAATGGTTCGCAGTATTCGAATCCGAAGTCTTCGTACAACTTCCGTGCCGGGATAAATGAATCCATTGAACCCGTCTCCAGACTGATTCGCTTATAACCACGTTCTACTGCAACGTCCATAATATGAGCCAACATTTTTCTCGCTACGCCTTTTCTCAGATGAGCCGAAGCGGTACGCATCGATTTCAACTCTGCATGCTCCGGATTCAGTTCTTTCATTGCCCCACAGCCCATCAGGTCTCCCGCTTCCCATGCGCACCAGAATGTAATTTCAGGCTTCTTCAGCCCATCCAGATTTAACGCATGAATACTCTCTGGAGGGGAATCCCCTACCATCCCTTGCAAGTGCTCTGCAATTAAAACCTTAACTTGGACTCCACTCAAATCATCCACTTTGATCTCCATAACGTACCACTCCCGCCGACATTTTTATTGGTTTTATCACTGAATGTATATCAATCATTTCATCTTACTACCGTGTTAGGTTTTATGACAAGAGGTTGCTTATATCCACTGAAATACGCTATTGTGATTCACCTGTAATTTCCAGTATGATGAGGCTATCAGATGCCAAAGGGGCGAGGTCTATTGCGAACTATACATAGAGTTAAACGGGGAACTAAGGTAAAGCAAGCTTAACCTATTTTAAAGGAGACCCCTATGACATTAACTACGAACAACCTGTTTTATAGCAAACGATTAAAGATGACGCCCCCACGTCCTGAAGACGTGCAGACCATGCTGCAATGGAACGAAGACCCGGAGTACCTTCGAAATGTGGATACTGATCTAGCCATTCCCTATTCGGAGAAACAGTTGGAGGATGAGGGCGAAACAAAGAACAAGGAAGTGTACTTCAGACTGCGCACGCATGAAGAGGATATGCTGATTGGTTTTGTCGTCGTTCATAGCATTGAATGGAACAATCGCTGCGGACAGCTTGCCATTGGTATCGGACTTGCCAAACATCGCAACAAGGGATATGGCAAGGAAGCATTGAATCTTATTTTACGATATGCGTTCCATGAGATGAATCTGGACAGGGTTGGCCTCGATGTCATCGCCTACAATGCCAAAGCAATCCGTTCCTATGAGAAGGTTGGTTTTCAGTTGGAAGGTCGGGCACGCTCAGCTGTATATCGTGATGGTAAGCGTTATGACCGCTTGATGATGGGAATCCTAAGACCAGAATGGGAAACACACAATCAGATCCATACGGAGGGTGAATAAGTATGACCAAGAATGCAGAAGTTACTGCGTTTATTGAACAAATTCAGATCCCCTGGCAAGTACAAGTCGCTGAACAATTGCGCCAGTTAGTGCATGATACCATCCCTGACGTACAAGAACGCGTGCAATACAAGAAACCTCATTTTTTGAAAAACGGAAAGTATGCTGCGGTCATCTCGCCATCCAAACAGGCCGTGTCTTTCACCATCTTCCATGCAACCGGACTTGATCTACCCGATGGGATCTTCGAAGGCCCGGAAGAACGCAAAACGATCAAGCTCAAGGAAAAAGATACACCCGATTATGAATGGTTGGCTGGTTTGTTAAAGCAGGCATCTGCGGACTTGTAGACGGATGTAGTGAAGAGGCCCATACGAAGCATTAGTAACTCAGGTGGTAATATGTGGGCCGTAATGTTCGGGTGGTATGTATAAGGTGAGTTTGGGTTTGGGGCAAGCGCTAACGAATCGGACACACCTTATGTCACAGTTTTACAAACATATGAAATTCTAACGAATCTCAGCAGTCTTATTACAGACCAAACCTCTGATTTGCTTCAAAAAAACCTGTCGATAGAAACAATAACGTGGCTACGATTCGTTAGAATTCTATACTGCTTCAAAATTGCCCAATAAGACGTGCCAGGTTCGTTAGACTGTGTGAGTACGGCAAGCCGCCTCTGCACGTAGAAAAAAACACCCCATTGTCTCTCTTGTGACAAAATAACATAACCGGCTAACTGTAGCAGATAGCTCCCATCCATCCTGCGCAGGGCAAAGGGGCATCCCATGAAGTTCCAAGAACTTCGGGATGCCCCTTTGTTATAGTCAGTCTACTACTGTCATTCCAACCTTAACAGCGGTCTAATATTATAATAAAATGACTGCTTATAATGTTTTATACTCGCTTCCACCATCAAGATTGCTGGTATGATACGGCGGTCATCTTACACGGCTCACATATGAACATGTAATACATACCCTCACCATATTCCTCTACCTCACCCCAATCCATTTGTGCGACAGCCTTCATTCTCGTGGAGCAGCGTGGACATGTTGGGTACTCCGCATCCTGAACCCATCCTGGATGGCCGCCGACCTGAGATAGCGAGGGTTCCATCGCCCACTCACTGGCATGGAATGCATGACGCGATGCATTCACAATTCGAAACTGCCGGCCAACATCCGGTGCAAGTTTACCATAGTCGTCCAGGTCAATCTCGTCCATTCCCGCAGGCAGGACATTATGTGAACTCCATAACGGTTCCCCTGCCGCGTCCATCTCCATGTAAACCACACCGTAACTGCTGCATATCACGCAAGTCTGTATCTGAAGTTGCTGGGCATGCCAAGACACGTTCTTCAGAGCGGGATGCTTAACATCCAGATTAATTAAGCTGGTTAACGCATTGCCACACCATGGACAGCAATTGTTGCTAGGGTTCAGCATCAAGAGTGAATCTCCGGTTAACTCCTTGTTAGGTCCTTCATTCTCTTTTACTTTATAGAGTGAATAACTTGGGGTGATGAATAATTCCCTGCGCTGCCCGTCTTTTGCAAGCTCCCAACCAGCTTCAGTGGTGTAATGCTCTGGCGCCACGTACAATTCGCTCGCCCAAGATGGCGGAGACTGTCTCCACTGCTGGAACTGTTGCACGACAACATCATCCCCGATATGGGCCAGCATGAGCAATATGTGGTTCCGATTTACATCATCGGTCTTCACCTGCTGCAAGAGACGATCACGAACCTCACCCGAGGCACTTTTATACAAAATGGCAGGATAATAGATCTCCTGTTCCAGCAGCTCAGGAATTTCGGCAGTCAACGATATATCATGGTAGCAGACCAGATATACCAGAATGTCTTTGCCCGTATCTTCATCACCTGTACAAATCCGTTGCATCGCGTAATCCTTCATCTGATCTTGTTGCTCTACAGACAAAGACAGATATACCTGTTCCTCGGATTGTTCATAGGGCGTATAACGAATTAGTGGATCGCGAACCTGAGGTTTGTGCATGATTTTCAAAATTTCGACCGGGTCTGTGATACCTGCATACAAGTTCACTTCACGTCGATTCGCTTCAATGTATCTCTGGCGCTCCTCGCGTTCTATCTTCTGTTTGCAAGGCATGCAATAACCACACGTTTTCGCCGCTGTTGCTGGTAAAACGGTATTTGCACACCCTTCCCGTATACACGGAATTCGTTCTGTCATATTCCAACCTCCTTCAACTATTGGCAATGGAAAACACGCCACAATGTGACGTGCTTGTCCCTTACTCATATTTCAATACTGCCTGTCTCATAAAGGAAATGCGAATCAGTGATGTCCCAACTGGTCCTTGGTGAATTCGTAAAAGGCAAGCGCATCTTCACTGCTGGAAAAGCCTGCCTGAGCCATCTTTTCACTGCCCCCACCTTTGCCTTGATATGCTCCAAGATTGCCTTTGAAGAAAGGTCCACAAGCCCATTCGGGCGGCTGTCCGTTCTGTGCCAGAACTACTTTGGCCTCCGAGATGCTCACAAAGAGTACAAGCCCCTCATGGTCTGCCGTCAGCTTGGTGGCCAGGCTCTGCATATCCTTGAGCGATTTGTCTTCAAATACCTGAGCAATCACCAGCCCTTGCCGAGCGGCCAGAAGTTCCTCCGCATAATAGGCATCGTTTGTTGTTTTCAATGCATTCAGCTCCGTTTGCAGCTGCTTTTGCTCCAGTTCCATTTTCTCAATGCGCTCCAATAACTCGTCCTTACTGGTCTTTAATTTAACCATGATGCTGTTGAGCACGTTTTGTGTAGCTGTGAATTCATTCAGCGCCCTTGTTCCACATTTGAAATAAATGCGGGTGCCACCCTTCACTTTTTCAGTTTTCAACAGTTTGATGATGCCAATCTCACCTGTCGCGGACACATGGGTTCCACCGCAGGCGTTATACTCCACACCCTCGATCTCGACGATGCGAATGTCCTCCGTTACCGTAGGCTGCTTCACCAGTGGCAATTGTGTGGCCTCTTCTGCTGTAACCCAGGACGTGTTGATGCGAGCGTTACGATAGATCTGAAGATTCACTTCTTGTTCAATGGCAGTCAATTGATTCGCTCCCAGTTCAGCCGCAGCCACATCAATCGTGTCATACTCCGTTCCAAGATGGAAACTGAGTGTCATCGCTTCAGTCAGCTTTAGAGTGATTGCCGATAACAAATGCTGACCCGTATGCTGTTGCATATGATCGAATCTGCGCTCCCAGTCAATCTCACAATGTACCTCAGTCTGTTCAGGGGCGCGTTCCAGCTTATGCCACACCTCTCCGTCTTCGATGTTCACATCCAGAACAGCGATGCCGCCAATTTGCCCCAGATCACAAGGTTGTCCGCCCCCATGCGGGTAAAAAGCAGTCTCCGCCAGCGTGATATATACGCCATCTTCCTTGTCCACTCTACCTGTAATCGTTGTATGCCACTCTCTTGTATAAGCAGAGTCATAATAGATTTTTTGCGTCATTGAATCATCCCGATCCCTTCTCGTTCAAATGGGTTTTCATAATCTCCAGATTACACTATCTGGAACCTTCAAGCCAATTTATGGCATAGAGTATCCCCTTTTCATATCCAAAAGACTACTCTGTGAGCGAAAATAGCTATTAATCGAGAAAGGAACGTTTGCAGGAAGATGCTTCTGGTAAAGGCTTATCGTTCTATGATGTTTTTAAGATAAACTTTCAAACTGTCTTGTTCGACTTTAATAAAAAAAAGCAGAGTGATTAATCACTCTACTTTCTGAAATTTGTTTTCAACCGACCTTTTATTAAACTTATAGCTAATAGATCGCTATCGGTCCATACGGACCATCGATAATTTCAATTTTCGTTTCGAAAATATCTGTTAAAATTTCGGGGTCCATCACTTCTTCTACGGTTCCAAAAGCGGCAATTTGTCCATCTTTCATCGCACATATTCGATCCGAATATTTGGCGGCAAAATTGATATCATGCATAACCGTCAGAATGGTTCTTCCAAATTCATTAGCAGCATATCTCAAATGCTCCATCATCCGAACAGAACGCGCAACATCCAGATTGTTCAGAGGCTCGTCCAAAAGTACATATTCCGTCTCCTGACACAAAACCATTGCGACATAAGCTCTTTGCCTCTGACCACCAGAAAGCTCATCTAAGTATCTATTTTCCAGATCAGTTAAGTCTAGAAAATCAATATATTTAGAGATAATAGCTTCATCCTCATCTGTTAATCTTCCCTTAGAATAAGGAAACCGTCCGAATCCGGCAAGTTGTCTGACGGTAAGCCTTGTGACAAAATGATTTTCTTGTCGTAAAACCGTTATAATCTTGGCCAGATCCCTTGATTTGGATGTGGAAACATCCATATTGGCAACCTTGATCTGACCTTCGTCCAAATCCAAAAGTCTTCCGATCATCAGAAGTGTCGTCGACTTCCCCGCACCATTGGGTCCAATTAAAGAAGTAAGACCGGCTTTGGGTATATGAATATTCAAAGGGCCTATCTCTACCTCGGCTGCATAGGTTTTTTTGACATTATTGATCTGTATCATAAAGAACCCTTCCTTAAAATCACAATTAAAAATGTTAGTCCGCCAACCAATTCTATAATGATGGAAACAACACCTTGGGCATTGAAAACATGATTCATAATAAAGTATGCACCGGTTAAGATCACAAACCCTATTGCCAGTGCCATTGGGAAAACATATCTGTGATCATAGGTTTGCGCGGCCTGATAACTCAAAATCGCAACTAAAAATCCATAGAATGTTAGTGGTCCAACCAAAGCCGTCGAAATGGCCATCAAAATGGAAACCAGGACCAGCGTATAAATCACACTACTTTGATGTTTAGTTCCCAAGGAAGTCGAGACATCCTTACCCAGCGACAATACATTTAACCTCTTGGCATTAGCAAGCAGCAGAATTGCTATAATGATGACGATAGGAATCGCAATTGGGAAATAGGCAGAATCCGCATTATTCACGGAAGCAAACATTCTTGCCTGTAAAATATCAAACTCGGACGGTGCAAGAAGTCTTCTCATAAACGAGGATACGGACCTCAGCCCGGTGCCAATGATAATGCCGACTAGAAGCAGAAGTTGTAAATTGCCGTATTTTCCGGAAAGCAGCCATCCATAAAGGATTAAACACATGATGACCATTGCAGCGACTTGATATAAGAAGGAATCCACACCGCTAAAATTCACAAATACCGTAGCACCAAGGAAAAATATAGTACTCGTATGAATGGTTGAATAAATAGCATCAAAACCTAAAAGGGACGGAGTTATAATTCTGTTATTCGTAATCGATTGAAAAGCAACCGTGGATAAACTTTGGCAAATTGCAGCGATCAGCATTGAAACCAGAGCAACTACCCTTCTTGTAACAACAGGTATGAAAGAAGGCGAAGACACCGGGACTGGATTGTTATAAATCAGTAGCCCAACTGATGCAAAAACGCCCAGAACAATTAATGTTATCAGCAAAATCCAATAGCGCTTTTCTTCTTTCTTGGTACGGAAGGCTCTAGCTGATCTTTTTTTAGGACGATGGCTAGAATCGATTTCGATATTTAGTGGATTTCTACTTGCTAAGTCGCTCATCTTACCCTCCTTGTTGACCGCCTTTGTCTTAACAAAATGACAATGAATACGACGGCTCCCACTGTTCCAAGGATCATCGAGACAGGTATTTCAAAAGGCATGATGATGACACGAGACAGGATATCACAAACAATGATACTGCCCATCCCTAATAAGCACACCCATGGCAAATTGCTCCTGAGATCGTCACCCCTAAACATGGAAACAATATTGGGGACAATTAACCCTAGAAAAGGCAAGTTCCCAATGACCGCTGCAACGATTCCAACGGCTAGTGAAATAAGCGCAGTACCCAAAAGAATGATCCTGTCATAATTTACGCCAAGACTGGTAGCGACATCTTCCCCTAGTCCGGCTAATGTCAGCCGATCAGCAAAAACAAAAATAAGAATAGTCACCAATACGATGAGCCATAAATATTCATACCTGCCAATTTGAACAGATGAAAAGGAGCCTGCAAACCAGCTTTCGATATTTTGAGTTATTTGGAACACAAGCCCAACAAAAGTTGAAAATGCAGAAATGACTGCTCCAAGCATCATCCCAATAATGGGGACAACCAAAGACGAACGGAGCTTAACTTTCTTTAGAAACATAAAAAAAATCATCGTTCCTATAAAAGAAAAAATGATTGCACCAGTCATTCTTAGCGTTAAGCTCGGAGCAGGAAAGACCAGATAAATAAACATGATCCCCAGACCTGACCATTCCATTGTTCCTGTTGTCGTAGGTTCCACCAAGCGATTCTGTGTAATAAGCTGCATGACCAGTCCTGCCATTGCCATGGCGGCACCGGTAAGCATTAATGCAATAGTTCTTGGGACACGAGTAATGAAGAACATCTCCATTCCATCCGCTTGTCCTCGTATGTCATAGACTCCAATAAGCAGTGATGTAATGCCTAAAATAATAGTGGCTATAATCGCAATGATAAAAGGTATGGTCCATAGCTTTTTCGGATTATGACGCTGGGGTTGAGAATTCTCAACCCCAGCTAATTTTGGTATTAAATTTTTCTGCACTGCAGCATACTCCTTTTTACTGTTTAGCTAAAGCTTTCGTAAGGTTGTTAATCAACTCCAAGAATGTTTCGATAGATTCATTGGTGTACGTATCGTTTGGAGCATAAACGATTTGTTTTTGAGTAATAGCAGTGGTGTTTTTCAGAGCAGGTGAGTTATCAATAACGTCCTGAGCCGGAACGGCACCTTCTTCAGCAGATACAGCTGCATCCCGATCCAGTACGAAAATCCAATCCGGATTGCTTTGGGCAATCGCTTCAACAGAAATATCATCACCTTGATGATCAGAAGAAGATTTGTCCACTTCTAGGGCCGGAACCCAGCCGAAAATGTCATACAACGGTCCCCACACACGTCCAGTAAGAGGAGCTGAGAAACCGATGTTTCCACCAGAAACGACAACACTCATAATTTTATCTTCACCGTTATAAGCGGCCTTAGCTTCTTCAATAGCTTTATCAAAATCAGCAATCAGTTGGGCAGCTTCTTCTTGCTTCTCGAAAACTTTTCCCAAATTGGTTGTTGCATCTTTAAGTCCATTAACAAAGTTTTCTCCAGGTGATGCTGTTTCTTCAAGCTCAATATTAAGGTCGATCACTGCTGCATTAGGTACTAATTTTTTGATGTCTTCATAGAAGCCAGCAAATCGTTGACCAACAATGACAAGGTCAGGCTGTATCGATGCCAAAAGTTCAAGATTTGGTTCGCGATGATTCCCAATATTTTGTACCGATTCATCAGCCACATATGGTGAATCCGCAGGCATTACATCCTTCGGCGCTGCTGCTAATTTGACACCCCAAGTGGACAGAGTCTCAAATGTTCTGTTATCCAGAGCAACAACCTTCGTTGGATTTACAGGCACAGTTACCGTTCCATGAGCATCCGTAATTTCAACTGTTGTGGCTGTAGCTGTAGTAGCAGCATCGGAAGTTGCAGCCTCTGTATTCGCAGTATCCGTCGTAGCAGGTTCATTACTTGAACAAGCTGCTAACACCAAAGTTAAAGCTGCAACCATGATAAACATTAATTTTGAAGAAATAGACTTTCTCATTTAATTTATATCCCCCTAGATTTAGAAAATTTGGATTCCCACGCAGCGTACTGTGTTGGATAAACTCAGTATCATATACCTCCTCCGACGTAAATTTAGAGAATAAACTTAACCCCTTTTCACTGTAGTGCTGAGTAACAAAACAACAAATGATAGTGATTATCAATATCAATAGGTTATATTATAACAAGTTAGAAGGCATTTTCAACAACCTAATTGTTTTAATTCATGGCGAAATTATGAACCAAATATTCCATTGTATGCATTTATATGCATACAAATCGACATTTCAATACAAAAAAAGAAGCATCACTGTGTGATACTTCTTTTGCGGTAAGAACTCTTTATACATTTATATTTCTCATCGAAATGTGTTAATTTTTCACCAACATTCTTATTTCATCGACTCAGATAATTCTGTGAAAATAACACCCAGCGCATACGCGCCAGCATCTGGGTAGCCCAGACTGCGATCACCGACGGTACCTGCACGGCCCATACGTGCCACGATATCTTCTGTTTTCTTCGCACCTTCAACGGCTGCTGCTGCACCTTTGGCAAATGCTGTTTTGAAGTCATCTCCAGACTCCGCACTTTGTGTCCAGGAATCAGCACATGGAACGAGTGCATCAATCAAAGTTTTGTCGCCTACAACGGCACCACGTCCGAAGGAACGTTCTCCTGTGGACTGAATTCCTTGTACGGCTGCATGGATCATCTCAGCAAATTCAGCAACGTTTAATTGCTGTTTATCCCCTACAGCTTTGCCAGCCGCACGGAATGCCGAACCCCAGATCGGGCCGGATGCGCCGCCACAATATTCCATGATGACCAAGGAACACGCATCGAGGAATGAACCGATATCTTTTTTATCTTCGTTAATGATATGATTCCATTCGCGTTTCAACTGGCGGAAGCCTTTTGCCACACTCATACCGAAATCGCCATCACCGGCATGGGAATCCAGTTCACAGAATGGCACTTCGTTCTTGATGATGATCTCACCCATCTTATCGATCAGATAGACGACATTGTCCAGTGAAAATTGATTGCCTTTGATGACCGCAGCTGATGCATCCGTCTCCACTTCGTAAGATACAGGAGCGTCTTCACCCACAACAGCTTCCAGCGCTTCGGAATACGCCACTTGTGCTGCTGGAGGGCCGGATACTTTAAATGCAGGTGTATCACTTTCCTTGAACAACAGCGTTTTTAGTTCCTCATCCAGTTTCAGGATCGTCACCGATGCACCCGCCATATCGATACTTGTCATGTAATTGCCCACAAACGTAGTAGCGACTTTCAGACCTGCATGTCCTGCAAGCTCACGCTGAACGGAATTGTTGAGCAAGTACAGTTCTTGCAGTGGCGTTGCACCAAAACCATTCACGAGCACCGCAATCTCAGCAGATGCATCCTTATCAAGCTTCATATCTGCGAGCAATGCTTCGATCATACGCCCTGCCAATTCATCAGCCGAAACAATTTTCTCCCGGCGAATCCCTGGCTCACCATGAATCCCTACACCGAATTCCATTTCATCTTCAGCAATTTCGAATGTAGGCGTACCTTTAGCTGGTACGGTACAGGATGTGAATCCAAAACCAATACTGCGCACGTTCTGAGCTGCTTTATCGGCAACGGATTTCACATCTGCCAGACTGCGACCTTCTTCGGCTGCTGCTCCGGCAATCTTGTGAACCAGTACAGTTCCGGCAACACCGCGACGTCCTACCGTGTACAAGCTGTCTTGTACAGCGATGTCATCCTCAACACGTACATATTGTACGTCGATGCCATCTTCTTCAGCCAGATGCGCTGCATTTTTGAAGTTCATCATATCACCACTGTAATTCTTGATGATCAGGAGTGTACCCTTGTTGCTGGCTGTTGCCTTGATCGCTTGATACACCTGGATTTGGGAAGGAGATGCGAATACATCTCCACACACCGCTGCATCCAGCATACCTTTACCCACATAACCAGCGTGAGCCGGTTCATGTCCGCTGCCGCCACCACTGATCAGGCTGACTTTATCGGCCTGAATCTCTCTGCGTTTAATGACTTTATATTTTTTCAGAAATTCAAGTTCCGGGTGTGCAAGCGCAATTCCGTTGCACATTTCCATAACAACATTTTCTGCTTGGTTAATAATTTTCTTCATTATTTTGCCTCCCGGCGAGCTGCTTTGTACTCACGACCCATGCGGTCAGCCGCTGCAATGGCAGCAGCCACTTCAGGAACGGTGATCGGGAACGGCATCGCGTGAATGGATTCTTCCGGAATACAAGCGATCTCTGCCACTTTCAACAGTTCTTCCTGACTAATCGTATCTACACCGATATCCGCCAAGCTGATCGGCAGTCCCACTTCGAGACAGAAGTCCATGACTTCATGCAGCTCTTCAGTTGGTGCATTTTCAAGGACAAGCTGTGCGATTGTACCGAAGGATACTTTTTCACCGTGGAAGAAATGATGTGTGCCTTCCAGAACAGTCAAACCGTTGTGAATCGCATGTGCTGCGGCCAGTCCGCCACTTTCGAATCCAAGACCAGATAACAGAATGTTGGTCTCAACGATATTTTCCAGCGCCTGAGTCACGACGTTGCTGTCACTGGCTACTTTTGCTTTTGCACCGTCAGTCAGCAGCATTTCATAACACAATTTTGCCAGTGCAAGTGCCGCATTGGTACCTACTGCAGAGGGTGTGTATCCTTCGCGGGAACCCATTGGCAGACTTGCGTTTACACGGGAATAAGATTTCGCTGTTGCTCTTGCTTCGAAGTATGTAGAGAGCGCATCTCCCATACCGGATACGAGGAAACGTGTTGGTGCATTAGCAATTACCGTTGTATCAACGAGTACCACACTTGGGCTTTGTTTGAAGTAAGCATAGTCATCGAAAGAACCGTCCGGTGTGTACAATACAGCGGAGTGACTTGTTGGTGCGTCTGTTGCCGCAATCGTTGGGCAGATGATCAGTGCTTCGCCTTCAGCTACACATTTAGCCGCATCAATGGCTTTACCACCGCCAAGACCGATGGTAGAGTCACATCCTTTTTCCTTTGCGATCGCTTGCAGACGAGCAACTTCCTCACGGGAACATTCCCCTTTAAAACCGCTTTCAACAAACGTAATATTAAATTTCTCGGCTGTTGCATCCAGCTTAGCTTTGACACGCTGTACATCATCGGGATGTGCAATCAGCAAAGCAGATTCTCCGAAGGATTTAACAAAGTACCCCAGGTTCAACAACTCGTCTTCGCCTTGTACATATTTGGTTGGGCTGATAAATGCTTTTCTCATAATATTATATGCCTCCTAAGGATATGAAATAGTGTAGTGATTACATCAAATTTTAATTTCTTACAATTGACCTTAATATAACGCATGAGCAGCAGGTTTACAGTGGACTTTGATAACAAATTATTATAATTTACAATCGTAATTTTTTGCTTTTTGGCACAATCATGGTATCTTATTGTCATGAGATGGTTGAATTTTGACCTCCCATTATACATTACCCGTCATCATTACATCTTAATATGTACAACTTGCTAACTTTTAACGGCCTAAATTATGAATCTGGTTAGCCTATGGAGGTTGCACCAATGATCAAAGAATATCTGCATATCAATAAAATTCTCGACCTTAATAAATGGAAGCGTCTACAAGATTCTCTCGCAACAGTAACCAAACTGGCGATCCTCACCGTTGATTATAAAGGTATTCCCGTAACCAGTCACAGCAGCTGTCAGGCTTTCTGCCAGAATGTCCGTAAAGACCCGGAGCTTCTCCCCTACTGTCAAAAATGTGATTCACGCGGTGGTCTGGAAGCGGTTCGATTGAATGAACCTTATGTGTATTTATGCCATTTCAATATTATAGATATCGCGATTCCAATCACGATTGATGGCAAATATATCGGCGCCGTCATGGCAGGACAAGTGAAACTCGCCGATCCGGAAAAGGGTAGCGACTTGGAACAAATTGTCACGTCCAAAAACGTACCCATGCATGCAGCCAAGCTGGAGGAATTAAAGGATGATTACGCCCAGCTGCCTGTGATGACCTATGAAGAGATTGTGAAAATCTCTAACATGTTATCCCTGCTCTGCAACTACATTGTGGAAGAAGCGCTAAACAAAAATCTGTTAGTTGAAATGTTCGAGAAAGCTTCAGGCAATCAGGAGACTCTAAACCTCTCCACCATTCTGCCGGGTTACTCCATTCGTAATATCGAGTCGATCAAAAAAGAGATGACCAATGCGATAGCGGATGCTTATCTCAAAAATAGCCCAAGTGACACGGAAAGCTCCAGTCCGGTGCTCCAGCCTGCTTTTGAATACATTCACAGTCACAAGAGTGAACAAGTTTCACTCAAACAAATGGCCGATCTATGCCACCTGAGTCCGAGTTATTTCAGCAGACTATTTGCCAAGGAAACGGGTGAGAACTTTACTACCTACCTGGCTAAACTCAAGATTAAGTGGGCCAAACAATTGCTGGAGGTCACCGACATGCCTGTCTCACAGATCAGTGATGAGCTGGGATTTAATGAATCGGGATATTTTATCAAAATATTCAAAAAGTTCGAGGAAATTACGCCTGCTCTCTATCGCAAATACCTCCAAGAGAAAATATAGGTTCACTGATACTTTTTTCGTATCAAAGATGAGGTTAAAAGATATTTCACCTATTAATCTGCCATTGTTACAATGGAGTCCAGATGACTTAGGGAGGCGACATGAATGGAATATCGCAAATTAGGAAACAGTGGATTAACCGTCAGTGAGATTTCACTCGGCAACTGGATTACGCATGGAGCGCAAGTCGAGGATGGAATAGCAGAAGCTTGTGTTCAAGCCGCATTGGATGCAGGTATTACCACATTTGATACCGCAGACGTGTACTCCAATACCAAGGCAGAAACCGTACTGGGACAGGCTCTTAAGGATGTAAGAAGAGAAAGTATTGAACTGTGCACCAAAGTCTGTCACCCAACCGGCACAGGTCATAATGACCGCGGACTTTCACGTAAACACATCATGGAAGGCTGCAATGGTTCATTACGGCGGCTACAGACGGATTATATCGATGTCTATTATGCTCACCGTTATGATTACAACACTCCGCTGGAAGAGACGTTTCTGGCATTCTCCGATCTGGTGCGTCAGGGCAAAGTTCATTACATTGGCGTAAGTGAATGGAACGCAGATCAGATTGCACGAGCAGCCGCTTTGGCGAAGGAACTTCATGTCCCCTTCATTGCAAGTCAGCCCCAATATTCGATGTTGTGGCGTGTGATTGAGCAAGAAGTCGTACCTGCAAGCGATCAAGCAGGACTGGGACAGATTACATGGTCTCCTCTGGCTCAGGGTATACTATCAGGCAAATATGCCCCTAACGCAGCATTGCCCACCGGATCACGTGCAGCTGCTGAGGCAGGAGCACCCTTTTTCAATAAACTGGCTGGTCAGTGGTTACGTGAAGATGTTCTTACCGCTGTGCAACAGCTTGTTCCACTCGCTAAAGAGATTGGTCTAACGCTCCCCCAACTCGCTGTGGCGTGGGTTCTACAACATTCGTATGTGAGTTCCGTTATTATCGGTGCATCCCGGCCAGAGCAGGTATTGGAAAATGTAAAAGCTTCTGGTGTGAAACTGGACTCTGAGATCATGACTCGTATTGATGAAATATTGAATCTATGGATTGAGCGTGATCCAGCCAAGACGGGTTAAACACATTCATCAACAATGCCCATAAAACGGGATACCACTTCCTGATTCATATCCGTCCGCCATGCCGTGTACAACGGTACGGAGGGCGGATTTTCTTGTAATGGAAGAAAGACTACACCCTTTCGCTGGAACACATCCACCGATGAAGGAACAATAGAAATGCCCATGCCTGCCGCAACGAGATTCACAATCGTATACATCTGGATCGCTTCCTGCGTAATTCGAGGGTCTACGCCATGCTCCCCGCAATAATCCAGAACGAGACGATGGAACGGAGAACCCAGATGCCTTGGGAATAAAATAAAATCTTCGTCCGCCAGTTCTCGAATTGAAACTTGAGTCTGAGAAGCCATCGGGTGATGATCTGGCAATACAGCAATCAACGTTTCCATCTGGCAGGGGCGGAACGAGACATGACGAGTATCTTCCTGATATCTCAAAAATCCAATATGGATCTGTCCGTCTTCCAGTGCCTGCAATTGTTGGGATGAGGTCATCTCACGCAGCGTCAATTCAATCTGAGGATACGCAGCGCGAAATTTCCTAAGGACATCCACCATAATGCTCCCCGAAGCCGAATCCACAAAGGCCACGGTTATATGCCCGATGATGCCCTGATCTGCCTTTTGTGTAAGCTGAATAGATCGATCAAGTTGGGCCAAGATGAGTCTGGCCTGTTCCAGAAATACGGCACCTGCCGGGGTAAGACGAACCATTTTCCTCGTGCGCTCCAACAGCTTCACGCCAAGCTCATCCTCTAAATTCTGAATCTGCTGGCTCAGCGGTGGTTGCGTCATATTTAATTTTTCCGCTGCACGGTGAAAATGAAGCTCCTCCGCCACAGTGATAAAGTATCTTAACTTTCGAATATCCATACGTCTGTTGCGCTTCCTTCCGTCTACCCTATTAATTCATCTGTTCCTGAATCCAGATTGCCGACTCGGCCAGCATCGTCATCAATTCATTAAAGTCCACAGCAATTTCCCGCAGAGGAGTTTCCCCTGCATCGTGGATCAACATCATTATCTTGCCTGAACTTTGATCCAGTATAGCCGTACTTCCTTCACCAAATCCACCAATCGGGAAAGGCTGGAGGTCAGCTGGCAGCTCGTATTCTTTCTCATATTCACGGTATACTTCCAAAAAATCGGGATAAGCCCAGCTCAGTTCTTTCACGGAATACAAAGCAGGGTCGCCGAAATTACATGCACCGAATTCAAGCAAAAGTGCGCGATACGCTGCGGGCAGTTTCACATTATACTTTTGCTCAAAATCCTCAATGCTCTGTTGTTTCTCAGGAGTACATCCATTTCCCATTGTTGTATCGTAGGCCTTCACCAAAAGATCACGAATCGGTTTCAATTCTATTGACGTCACTTGAACTCCCCCTTTTAGTTACCTTTCTCCACTGATCAGCCGTTGTGAATTCAATAGTTCTCCTTGAAGCGCAACACCTTACCCAAACAAGAGTCGAGCATTAAAATCAACTTTTTATCTCACCTGTTTACGCAACTCTTCATCCAGCCATTCCAGTGCTGCACGCAGCTTGTCCTGAGGAACTTTCTCATAACGATCACCCGTAGACAATTCAAAGGCACAGCTGTTCCCACTTGTTTTGTTCAGATATGAAGTCAATCCTATGCCATACTGCTGAGCCATTTGCACAAGAATTGGTTCAACTTCGGCAGCAGCGAGCGCAAAGTGCACATGGAACATATTGGATACAGGTACCTCGGGCAACGTTTGTATCCCGTGACACGCATTCAGTAGGGAGGCGAGTTCTTGAGCCTGCTCGTAATACAACTCCATTTTGCCAATCCGTTCATTGAAATAATACTGAGAACTCAGAATATACGGATACAGGCCGATCAGATCTCCGCCGTGCCGACGTTTCCATACTTTCGATTCTTGCATCACATCCGGATCACCCGCCAATATAGCCCCCGCAATACCTCCAATGCCTTTATAAAAGGATACATACACCGTATCAAACAAACTGCAAATCTCCGCAGGCGTTTTCTGATAATAGGGAGTAATCTCAAACAGGCGTGCCCCGTCCAGATGCAGCTTAATCCCGCGTTCACGGCAATAGGCCGAGATCGCTTCCAGTTCTTCATACGCCGGTAATTGCCCACCAATCTCGCGTTGCGGAAGTTCCAACAGCAGACAGGCAATGTCCTGATCAAGCGCTTGTACATCTTCCAAACGAATCAAACGATCCTTGTCCGCAAGTAAAATTGATTCAATCTGATGCAACTCTTTCAGTCCGTCTTCCTCATGGATTTCAAGATGACACAGAGGGTGGTAAGCTACTCGTTTTACATCTTTGCGGTCACACCAGATCCGTAATGCAATCTGCTGCGCCATCGTTCCACTTGGAAAAAATACCGCCGATTCCTTGCCAAGAACGTCAGCCATCTGTTGCTGAAATTCTTCAATGAGTGGGCCGTTCCCGTAGTGGTCACTGAACAACTCCCCATCGATCTGGTCCAGTACGTTCTGAAGTACCTTCACTTGGCGACTGCCATGACCACCTACAATAAAGTCTGCCTGATTAAATGCATCACCCAACGTTAACGCAGTTTCTTTCAAGATCACTCACTCCTTTATAGTGCATGTTCATAAACGGACTTTTGAACAACCTCTTATAGGTCTGGTTCTGTAATAATCTCAACCAAAGCGCTGAGTGCACTAGATATATGTTCACCACGGGAATACACAAATCCTACTTCCAACCGACAATAGGGATCAGGCAAAGACATCACCGCGATCTCACCTCTTAATTCTGCTTTGGTAACCGAAGAACGTGGCAGCAATGATACGCCGAGCCCGGCAGATACACCATTCAGAATCGTGTCCAGTGTTCCATATTCCATGATGTTAAGCGTGTGGATACCCTGATCGTTCAAAAAGGATTCCGCCTGAGTGCGATGAGTGCATCCGATCTCAAAAAACAACATCGGCCTGGACAATAACGTGTACATCTCATGTACTCCAGGTTCAGCGATCAACACCAATTCCTCGTCATACATCTTCATATAATTCAGCTCAGGATGATCAATTGGGCCATATATTAAGGCTCCATGCAATTCATGTTGGATGACCTTCTGGTTCAGTTCATGGGTCCCACCCGTGACAAGCGAATGTTTTACTTCCGGGTAACATGAAGTATATTCAGCCAAGAGCGGCGTCAGAAAAGTAGAAGCTGCTGTCTCTATGGCACCTAGACGAAGCATGCCAGCTGGTGGGTTACCCACTTGCGTGGCCTGCTCTGCTTATATAATAATTCTAATATTCTATCCGCATACCCAAGCAGGTTCTCGCCTGCTGGTGTAAGCGACATCCCCCGATTGGAACGATGAAATAGCGGTACTTGCAGTTGGGTCTCCAACTGTTTAATCCGTGCTGTTACATTGGACTGCACATAATTAAGTGAGAGCGCAGCTTTACTGATACTACCTTCGCGGGCAACCGCCTGAAATATTTTCAAATCACCTGCATCCATACTCTGATCACCTGCTCGTCGTTATATCGGCATTCTGCATCATCCGATTCATGCAAAGTGCTTATCTATTATTTTTAATGATACTGACAATCATTTTTGTTCATTTTACGTGAATCTGCTCCGTCTGTACAATGAGGCTCAGTAGTGAAATCTAGCTACACAGACAGGAGGAATATTGAACATGAAAGCTATTGTCCATTCGGCCCAGAGCGGCCTTGCAGGTCTTCAATATACAGAGTCAATCTCTCGGGCACCAGAAGCCGGGGAAGTGCAGATTCAATTAAAATCCGCTGGTATCAATCATCGGGATCTATTCATCATGGCAGGACGCGGCCCTCAGGACATCCCACTCGTTCCCGGTTCCGATGGAGCAGGTATTATCGTAGCGATTGGCGAAAGCGTAAGAGGGTTCGCGATAGGAGATGAAGTCATTATCCATCCTACGCTCGGTTGGGAACATGCATCTGAAGTGCCCACCGTACCCGATATTGTTGGTGGCCCTATGGATGGAACACTGGCTCAATATATAACGTTGCCTGCTGAAAATGCCCTGCCTAAGCCAGCCCACCTATCCTGGGAGGAAGCAGGTGTGCTGTCCCTTTCAGCCCTGACGGCCTATCGCGCCTTATTCACTCGCGGTGTATTGAATAAAGGTGAACATGTGCTCATTCCCGGTATTGGCGGTGGTGTAGCAACCTATGCCCTGCTCATGGCGGTTGCGGCAGGTGCCAAGGTGACCGTCACCTCCAGAAGTGAAGCCAAAAGAAATGAGGCACTGCGCTTGGGTGCTACCCATGCATTGGATAGTCATGCCGATTGGAGTACGCAGAACGATCTGGAACCTGTGGACATCATCTTGGATAGCATCGGACAAGCCATGTTCCCCAAATATTTTGATATAATCAGACCAGGTGGACGTATCGTGATGTATGGTGCAAGCTCGGGGGATGTTCTGACCCTACCCATTCGCTCTATCTTCTTCCCGCAGATCAGTCTGATCGGCACCTCTATGGGCAGCCGTGAGGGGTTTATCCAGATGCTGCAATGGGTGGAGCAACATGACATACATCCTGTAATTGATGGCGTATATCCGTTACAGGACGCAGCAAAAGCGTTCGAACGTATGGAAAAAGGCGAGCAGTTTGGTAATCTGGCTATCCTTATGGAGTGATATCTATTTTGAGATGGGCCTTCATGAATTGTTGAAAATTGATTAACGATAATGGGGTGAATCCATCTGACCCGTCTCGCTAAACGTATACTAATTGTTCTTATTACTATTATCATTGTGGCCCAAATTCCTATGTTAAAAGAAACCTTAGCCCGAGGAGTTACTACGTTATATGTGAAGATAAAGTATCCCGAACATTCCTTTCAATTCCAAGACTTCATCTACGAGTCTCATTTCGGAAACTATATCATTTCTTATACTGATCAAGACGAACAACGCATTAGTCTGATGCTTGAGCCCAATTTTTTTCCGGCGCTCATTACGTATGATCCATTGAATCAACCCATGAAATGACTAGTTTGTTCACACTATGAATCATTCAGGAGGTATCGATATGGACAATCGATTACATTTGGTAGAATTGGTTCGCAAACTGATGGACTCTGAAGGAACGGAAGCCGAGTTGGATGACATGTTGACGGAGCTACAGCAGCAGGTACCACATGCGGAGATCAGTAATCTGATTTTCTGGGATGATCGAGACCTGACGCCTGAACAGATTGTGGAAGAAGCCTTGGCTTCCCGTCCAATCATTCTTCCACCCCAATCTTAATATTCTTCAGGAGATGAACGATAGGATATGTCTGACATGTCTGATATGAATCATAATAACAACAATGTACACCCTGATTTTAACGAAAACAGCGGAGAAGAAAACATATTAGTCAGAGGAGCGGCCTTTGCTATGCTTGTTGGACATCAACAAGTTAATGGTGCAGCATCGGCGCTAGAATCACTTCAATCCAATCCCGATTTTGGCTCTTCTGCAATGCGGGTACTGCATTCGAAACAAGGAAGTAATAATCAATAAACCAAGTTTACCCTCCCCAATTTCCATAATTTCGTTATAATGGTAAGCAAGACACCATGCAATTGGAGGATAATTATGGAAACGGAAGCTTTACGCAACGTGGAACAACTAGCTCTGAAGAAACACAAGATTTACAAACAAAGTTTAATCAGGTACCTCGCACGCTCCATGCTGGCCAGTATGTTTATCGGATTCGGCGTCATCGTGGCGTTTAAGACAGGTAACTTCTTTTATATGGAGCAGTCCCCGTTCACCTATCCGATGGCGGCAATTACATTTGGCGCGGCCATCATTCTGATCGCCTATGGCGGGGGTGACCTGTTCACGGGCAATACGTTTTATTACACGTATGCAGCGCTGCGCAAGAAACTGCGTTGGTTCGAAGTGATTAAGCTGTGGATTGCGAGTTATAGCGGTAACCTGATGGGTGCAGCCGTGTTTGCCTTGTTAATCTACCTGACCGGATTGTTCGACTCGTCTCAGGTGAATGGTTTTCTGTTAAGCGTGGTGGAGCATAAGATGGAAGTTCCGACCATGCAGCTCTTTTTCCGCGGAATCCTGTGTAACTGGCTTGTATGTATGGCGTTTTTTGTCCCGATGTTCATGAAGGAGAATGGAGCCAAAATGTTTGCCATGATGCTCTTTGTGTTCTGCTTCTTCATCTCGGGATATGAGCACAGCATCGCCAATATGTGTACGTTCGCGATTGCACTTGTGCTGAATCACCCGGGGACGATCTCATTTGAAGGTGTGCTTCACAACCTGGTTCCCGTGACCTTGGGTAATCTGGTGGGTGGTGTGCTGCTGATGGGCTTTATGTATTATGCGGTGAACAAACCGTTTCTGGATGAAGAGACGCATTAATCTCTGGCAAAAAAAGCCCTCCTTCCGGCCCGGTCCTTCGACCGTGGCTAATCGGTAAGATGAATCCAAAACACCCCGGCATCCTTCCCATCTCAGGGAAAAGGTTGCCGGGGTGTTTCTCTATGGGCAGGCTCACGGATAAGCCGCTTGCCCTCCACACGCATAGCCATGTGATACACAACCACATGGCTCCATGCGGTGGGTCGGCAAGCAGGCCGCAATCAGGTAGCCCTGTGTTGCCCGCTTGCCAACCCCATCCGTGGCTTAGAAGTACTCCCGCCACGGAGTATATTCAATATCGTTGTCGCCGCGCGTGACCACGATCATATTCTCAATTTTACCCGTGTCCTTATTGGTACGGTAGATCATCGTACGTGTCTCGCCTTCTTCCGGCACAGAGAACAGGAACTTGTCCGCAACGAACGAAGAACCAAGTCCAGTGGCATGTTCTGTAAAGGCAGAGCCCGTCTTGCTTGTGAGCAGCAGGCCAATCCCGTAGGCTGTAGCCGTTTGTGCTGCTTTGCCAAAGAGATGCTCGCCTTGACTGGTCGTGTGCGTTTGCTCCGAATACCTATACTTTTCCGTATCCTTGCTATAGTCCACCACATTGCCCTGTTTATCCAGACTGATGGTAGTCGTTTCGCCCTTGTCGCTTTTCACCTGATACGTACCTACGATGGAATCCTCGGTTATTTTTACCGTCTTGCCAGTATTGGGGTCAGTCTGATAGATTACATCTTCATACTGAAGCCGAATGATGTTCATGCTGGCCTGAATCTGCTGCGCCAGTTCTTCGTCACCCATCTCTTTGGCTTTCTTCAGCATTTCCTCATAGTTCTGGTATTTCTCAGCATCCTTCTCATCCCATTCATCCATGTTCTTTGGTGGACCTGGCGTTTTGTCCAGATCATCGCCTTTATTTTTGCCCATGGTTGATAGCGCCCGCGCTGCGGTCAGCGCCGTCATGATTGCCTGGCTCACCGCCTCTTCATCTGTCGTGCGGAAACGCTCGGCAATCTTCTTAAGCTCCGACTGAATGGACAGAACCAGTTCCAGAACAGATTTCATCGTGCCTTGAGCCGTTGAATAATCGTTATAAAAACGCTCACGCTCCATGCCATCCCAGTTGCTGCGCATGACACTCATCTTGCCGTCCAATGTAGACATGAAGCCCGATAATTGCTGATGTGCCTGAGCGAACTGCCCACTGACCGTCTCCAGTTGTTCCGGTGTCACCTTGATCTGTGTCATCCTGCACACTCCTCTTCGTGGTCATTTATATCCCGTGGTTAACCAATGTGTTGCCCGCACAGCTCTCTCCCAGATTCCAACCAACTTGTCATGATCCTGTTCCCGATATGCAGCGACTAACATGTCCGACGTATGCTCCTTTTCTATTAAAAGTAAAAGGTTATGTAAAAGCCCGATCCTGGGATCGGACTTGTTTAATACATCAAATTTGAAATAACTCTACGTTTATTTTACCATGTCCATCATTCAATCTGTACCCATAATTTCCAATCTTGAGTCAACGTTCTACCTCCGTTTTTGGCTTCCAACGGATGGTTGCTGCCGATTGGGAAGGCAGTATATATCGGAACGAATCTCCGCTCATGACTACCTCAAAGGAAACTTCTGCCTCACCCGTGTTAGCCGCAACCAGCACCATCGTTCCATCCGGATTGCGGAAGGTTACGTTCTCGATCTTGCCCTGTTCTTGCGTGGAAGCAACTCTCACAGCTCCCGGACGTACATAACGGCTGATGTGGCCTAACGCATAATACTCGACATTTCTAGTGATTTCATTATTCTCCGAGTCAATCGTCACAACCCCACGACAGTTCTCACAGCCACCATTCGTAGGTCCACCTTGCGGATCGAGTGCGATGTTCCAAAGCAGCACATTTTTTGCCCAGTTACGAGGTGCACCAATGATGAGATTGGACATCTGCCAGCTCAGATTCTCGCCAAAATCTGGACTCCACTCCCCACCACTACATTCGGTAAAATAGATATTTTTGTCCGGGAAACGCTCATACACTTCCGACATGGCAGATGGATCACCTGCATAACAGTGAAAAGCAGATCCATCGATATATGCAGCAGCCTGCTCATCACCAAGCACCTTGCTGGTATATTCAACCGCCTGATCCCAGTTATGATCATACGCGATGATTTGCGTATCCAGTCCGGCATCCTGTAGCGCCGGGCCTAGATAATCCCGAATGAACATGGCTTGTTCTTCGGCTCCCATACTCATGCTCGGATATTTATCCGAGGTGAACTCGGGTTCATTTTGCAACGTGATCCCGTAGATGGGAATGCCCTTCGTCTGATAAGCTTTGATGTATTTCACAAAATATCTTGCGTACGCTTCGTACACTCGGGGATCGTTGTAATCCAGATACCAGCCGTTCGTGGTCTTCTCCCCATACTTCATCCAGGCCGGGGCCGTCCACGGTGTGCCCAGTACTTTAAGATCTGGTTTCAAACCAGCTACACGCTCCAGCATATTCACAACTTCCTGATCCTTTTCGATCGAAAAGTGTTCCATGTCATAGTCCGTGCCGGACTCGATATCGTCATAGGTATAACTCGAAGCTACACCTGATTCATCTACCGAATAATCGGAGGCACCAATCGTGTGACGCACCATATCCATGTTCAAGCCTTCCGTCGTAAATAACTCCTTTAGCAGTTGTTCTTGCTGTTCCTCTGGGAGCTCGTTGATTAGATGCGCAGATGAACCCGTCATCGCTGCGCCAAATCCATCCATGGTCTGATACGTCTTGTCCGGATCAATCTGTATGGTAAACTCCGCCGAGGGAGTGTCTGCTGACTGCATTGTAACTTGTGAAGAGCTTGTGTCTGCATCATGTTGATCTGTAATTGGAATGGGCTTCTGTGGTGTAAGCAGATTTTGCTGATCTCCCGTGGTTAACCAGACTTCGGCCGCTGTCTGCTTCTCCGCAATCGGTGGAGGAATGGATTGTTCATTTCGGTTGAGGATAAGCCAGATTCCTGCACCGACACAACAAACAGCAGCGATCAACAGGATCATCCCTCGTTTGGGATGATCTCTCCAGCGTATGTTCATCACGCTTCACTCTCCTTCCATTGTGGAAAAAGCCGCGGCCACTGGGCCACGACTCAATTTCCTATATATATGAAGTAGAACAAACTGCATTTAACGCAAATAACTTCACTGGGAGAACAACTTTTCGATCTCCCTGATTGCACTTTTATTTACCAGACTTGCTTCCGATATTCACACTGCCTGTCAGACGAATATCATCCGATGCACTGCCAACATACACTTGAACTTTACCCTTAGGCATTACCCATTCATGCGATGTTTCATCCCAATAGGACAATGCGCTGCGATCCAGTTGAATGTTGACCCGTTGCTGCTTGCCTGCCTTCAGATCAACCTTCGCCCAGCCAGCAAGTTGTTTCTCCGGCGTTTCAACTTTGGTTGGCAGATTGCCGACATAAACCTGTACAACTTCTGCCCCGGAAACTTTACCGGTATTGCGCAGGTTGAGGGATACTTCTACAGTTGCTTTGTCGCCTTTGCCAGTGTTCTTCACATGCAGATTACGATAATTAAAATCGGTATACGACAGTCCGTGTCCAAAGGCAAACGCCGGTGTCATGCCTTCTTTGTCATATCCTTTGTATCCTACAAAAATACCCTCGGAGTAGTTACCCACCCCATTCACACCCGGGAATTGTTCCGAAGTGGATACCGGGGTCTGGGAATCATCTGATGGGAACGTCACCGGCAACTTACCAGATGGATTCACATCACCGAACAGCACACGTGCCACTGCATTACCTTGTTCCTGACCTGCGTACCAAGCTTGAACGATGGATGGCACTTCTTTTTGCCAGGAGTCCATCTCGACAGCACGACCACTCATTTGCACCACGATCGTTTTCGGATTGGCTGCCGCCACCTTGCGGATCAACTGCTCCTGGTTATTTGGCAGTTCCAGATCGGAACGGTCGACATAACCTTCACTGTCATACGTACGTGTTACCACTACGGCAACATCTGATTTTTTCGCCAAATCAACTGCTTTTTGCATCTTGATATCAACAGCGTCTTCTGGAGCTTCCCAGCCAAAACGAACCTGTGCACCCATATCATGATTAGTCTGTACCGGGAAATCCGTACGATACTCAATTCGAATATTGTGGGACTCGCCTTCTTTGAATGTGATTTCTTTCTTTGTTGTACTCAATGTTTCACCTTGATTGTCTACGAGTAACTTATCATCCACATACAGTTTCGCAGAACCTAGACTGGTCAGGGACAGTTTATATTCACCCGTTTGAGGTGCTGTGATCGCCCCTGTCCAACGAGCAGACATTTTGGCATTGAATTTCGTTGGTGTCACTGGAAGCTTGGAAGATTGTGCGTTAAAACCTTCATAGTTGTAGAATCCAAGATTCATGTTGACCTGATTATCTGTACGGACCAAAGAAGGATTACCCTCCATATCTTTATTCGTCCAGTATTCAGCACGCAGACCGTATTCCGCGCGATCTGTACCATAGTCTCTTTCACTTTCCTGAGCATCCGCTGGTGATAAAAGAGTAGAAGGTACGGCGGATGGTCCATTAAATGCATCTCCTGCGGAGATAGGATCCGTTCCGGCAGCATATTTTACATCCACACCGTTACCGGCACGGTTACGAATGCCTTGAAGCGGACTTACAGTATACGTCGGATTAACCAGACTGCTACCTCCACCAGCAGCAGATGCGTTATCTGCATCCGGACCGATGACAGCGATGGATTTCACGTTTTTCTTGGACAGCGGCAGCGCATTATCGTTGTTTTGCAAAAGAACCATGCTCTCTTCTGCAATTTCACGTGCCTGTTTGCCGTCTTTCTTGGCATTGATTTGTGTATTTGTTACAGGACTATCAAACAGCCCTTTATCGAACATTTGAAGCAAAATGCGTCTAACCTTCTCATCAATGGTTTGCTCGCTGACTTCGCCATTGTTCACGGCTTCCAGCAATTTGTCTCCCCATTTGCCGTAAGGCTCTCCCGGTGTCTCCAGATCCAGACCCGCATTGGCGGACTTGGCTGTGCTGAAGTTTGCACCGTAGTCACTCATGACAAACCCTTCGAAGCCAAACTGATCCCGAAGGACATTGGTCAGCATCTCCTTGTTCTCACAAGCATATGTACCGTTCACCTGGTTAAATGAACACATTGCTGAACCAAGATTCGCTTTTTCGACCATCGCCTGGAACGGACGTGCATAGACTTCCTGAATGGCACGTTCGCTGGCTGTTGCATTGGTCGTGAAACGTTCCGTCTCCTGGTTGTTCAGGATATAGTGTTTCGCTGTAGCGATAACTGGATTACTTTGAATCCCGTTCACATACGCTGCACCCATGCCGGAAGCCAGTAGCGGATCTTCCCCGAGAGATTCGAAGTTCCGGGAACCCCATGGTGTACGTGCAATATCCAGCCCAGGGCCGAGCACTACATTATGTGTTGTATCATGTGCTTCCTGACCGATCAGATCGCCATATTTCTTGGCCAGATTGGTATCCCAAGAAGCGGCAAGCGCGATGGGTGCAGGCAATGCCGTGGACTTTTTGTCCTGCACATCCGGGTTAGCCACACGTACTCCTGCGGGTCCATCTGCCATCTGTAATGCCGGAATGCCGAGGCGCTCCAATCCATCATTATAGAAACCATAATAGTTATTTACTTTACCGGTTACGAATCCAACTTTCTCCTCCAGCGTCATCTCCTTGAGCAGCAGCTCGGTGCGTTCTTCCGCTGATAGAGATGTGTTCATCCAAGGCCGATCAGCCCCGGATTCCGCCTCCGCGGCGAAGGCGTGCAGCGGCATAGCCGCAACCGCCACGATGATTAATAACATAAACCATCGTTTGAGGAAAATCAGATTGAGTCTTCTGTTCATGTTGTAAGTTCTCCTTCTCTCTTGATCATTTTTCTTGTGCACATATTGAATACATGTATACAAGGGAATGCAAACTGGCTTGATCCCAGTCTTTCAAGCATTCAGGTCTTCCTGCACATGGCTTCTGAAACTGCAGCCTGCAAGCAAGTCAGCAGATTTCGCTTCCTAACGATAGCCGACATGATCATGAATTACATCCCCTTAAATTTGGTAAATGACCGATTGGAACAAGCCTAGTTCTTTGGAATCACCATATTAATAATTCAGATAACAAAACAAGAAAACGAATTATTTACATTTCCGTAACTACTTTAGAACAAATTCTTTACTTTTAAAAACAGTCGGTTCGACCCACTCCCGATCACCAATTAATGCAATTAATTATCAGATTAAGGAATATACCACACGCTCTGGGTCCTAAGTCTATTTGTAAACGGAACCAATCCGGTCCATTGAAATATCCAAAAATATAAAAGCAGCTGAGGTCCCTTTTAACAGGTTCTTCAGCTGCCTTTATGGTTTATATAGGGCGGTTCACTTCTAGTTCGTTCACTTCTAATTCTGTAACTGTGCAAGAATCTGCGGGTCCTTGATCTTTTTATCTTCGGCGAGCAACATCACCTTGGACAGAATCTCAGCTGTTCTCGGATCTTCATCCAGGAATGGCAGGAAGATTCGACCCCGATGCTGACTGTGCACCGGAACAATATGAAGTGCACCTGTGGCTTGTTTAAACACATTACCACTCCCCAGATGAACAGCATACTCACCCAATTCACCATCAATTCGTGCGTAATTCCCGTCAAGACGTACATTGTCGATCTTCAGCAGACGTAACGACTCGTTCACAATGACGTGACGCATCTCGATTGTTGTCAGGCTGGCTTCCGGATCTACGCCTCCCACATGTGCAACGCTGACCACCAGATCAATATCACGCATAACTTCCGAGAAGAACGTCAGCGGCACATCTTGCAGCGCTACAGGTTTGTAGCTCTTGCGATCGTAGAATTGCACCGTCTCCAAGGTAGGTGCTTCGGTATCTGCTGGTGAGAACCAATCTGCCATGGCATAGAGATTCGCGATCAGATTGTGCTCGTAACTTACCTTCTGCAGACCTTCCTCATAACTGACAGTCCATTGGCGCCCTTTCAGCAGAGCTACTGCTTTTTTCGGTTGAATCTGATACCCGGCGTATCGGCGAGACACCGTACCATTAGCCAATTCGTCCTCGTTAGGAAGATACAGCTCACGGAATACCTGCTTGAACGGCTGACGCTCCTGACGTGTGAACAGATCCCGCTGGAATTCACTCCAGCTTCCGCTCTGATACAGATGAAGCGGATGAGCAATCAACAGTTGATCCTGTTCCGCTAGTGCCTGGATCGTACCATCCGGTCCTGGAGCAACCAAACCACTGGACGATACATCGAATCTCCCCGTCTTGTCATCTGACTTGAATACAAGTGTTCTTACCAGCGGATATATAACCGGATTTTGCATCAGTCTGGCAATTTCCTGACGTGTAAAGGATGTTCCAGCAGTCATCGAACGTTCCAGCTCCTGTCGTGCCCGGCGATACTGATCCACCAGATCCGATTTGAGCTCTTTCAGTTCAGCGATATATCCATCTTTTTTGAACCGGGCAGGTACAGATTTGAGTGCCTTGCCTTTGCTAACGATAACCATCTCGGGTTGGCCTTCCTCATCAATGACCAATTGTGCTGTCGTGTCAGCATCCAATGCATGAGGTTCAAAGAAAGATTTCATCTCATCCAACCTACGTGCTTCCATGTCCCACATCAGCCGCGTAACATCGGCATAACCTGCATTACGAGCAAGATTGCCCAGTGCAATCTGTGATGCCACACCTTCACTGGCACGGCGTTGTGCACCGAATTGTTTGCTCTGCATCAGGAACTTCTGAATGAAGTCGTATCGCTCACGCAGATCCTGTTCGCGATTTACAGCGAATGGAATCAAACTGTAAGTTAACAAATGATCCTTGTTTCGCTTGTCTGACACGGAATCACGCATATCGTCCAGTCGAAGCTTGCCCAGTGCAGCATCTGCGAACAATTGGGATCTGCGGTGGTTAGATCCCCCGGAAATGTACTTGGCACAATCGTATAACAGATTGAATCGTTCCTCTCCGACAGCAGCATAGGCTTCTTCAAACCAAGCGATATCAAACGCACCTTCATTAAAGTCCTGTGGTGAGATTGGAGAATAGTGGGCCACGATGGTTTCTTTCTCCGCAGTAAAGCGTTCATTAATATGAGCATGGAAGTACCAAGCTGCACTGCGTAGACCTTCCCATCCCAGATGTTTCGCTACAATCTCCATCCACTGCGGGGCGTACATGGCTGCTTCCAGCAATTTTTTCTCATTCACCGGATACTTCTGGAGCAATTCCCCAAGACGCTTCTCATCTTCTCCATCCCGTGGATGACAATTCTGAATTAGATAGCTAAACGTCTCTTTACGTGTTGTGTTGTCTCCATAGCTATAGATATATCCACGGACAAATGTATCCTGATCCATCGCCGAGACTAGATGTACCCAGTGTTCCATGCCTTCAATCCGTTCCAGTTTCATGGCAAGTGTACTTACTTCTGTAGAGAGTTCTCCCCGGGTCAGCTCGATCTCCAGAATCCGATTAACGACCGTATCCCGTAAGTGAATCAGCTTCGGATCATTTGCGATCCCCTCTGTACGAGTGGATGTTAAGTCCCGAATAAACAACAGACGATTCCCACCGACCAGCACCTGTCGATATATCTCTTGATCATCAATCAGGTTCAACTGGTACGCACGCAGGAAATCTTCAAGTGACAGTAAAGACAGCGGTTGACTACTCTCTACAAGACTGGTGAACTGGTAAGCTGTCTGGAAGAAACGTTTGAAGCTGTTGTCGTCATGGATTTTGCCACGAACTACATAATTCCAAGGTCCAGTCAGAATATGAAGCATGCCTGACTCTTTCTCGAGTCGATCAGCAGGCATACTCGCGATGATGGAGGCCCAGGTTTTCTCAGCTATTTCAAACGTGTCAATCGGATCGCTATCCAGAAATGCCGCCGATATCAGTGCCACTACCTGATCCTTATACGTTAACGAATCCAGCATCTGCTGCAGCTTTTCGATGTCATCCAGAGGATAGATCTGTTCAGCAAACGACTTGCGCCAGCCTTCCAATAACGGAATCTTCTGCAATTCGTCATAGTCATACTGTTCACGGAAATAACTGTAATGGTCGCTCAAATTGCCATTGAACTCCCGGAGCTGTATCGCCATGTATAGCTGCATCAGTTCCACACTGCTGAACCCGGCATGTTGAATATAGTTCTCCCATACGTCATGAAGCGGAAACTGTTCCATCTGCTTCATTTCATTCCGCTCTCCATATGGAACCTTGGAGCGAAGACTCGCTCCGACTAACAATGTGTCTTTATAGCCAGCGTAGTATTCCACTTGATACTCATGATCCCTGTGTTCATGCACTAATTCACTAAGTCCCTCCAGAAATGGTCTGGTTTTATCCAGAGAGATTGTAAAGATATCCTTCGGATTATGGCCCTTGAGATCACGCTTCTCATCCAGCAATGGCTCACGTCGCTTCGGATCAAATAAACCAAATCCATTAGAGGCTGTGTAACGACTGCCCTGATCGGTCAGCTTATCCAGCAGTTTCTGTTCCTTGGCAGTGGGTGTCTCAATCAGCTGCGCCAATGGCTGCAATTGCTCCTGCTGATCTATCCGCTCTGGATCTGCCGCAATCTCGGTCAATAATTCTAGCGCACCCAAGCGCTGCAGTTCACTCTTGGCCTGCAAAAGTCGCTTCAGCGAGACCGCCAATTGGTCCACGGGTTGCAGTAACAATACATGAATGACCTTCTGACGAAGTGAGCCTGTTTTGAGCTTCATCAACGCCTCCATCTGTTTCATCTCATCAACCGTCAACGTGAGCAGCTTCGCTTTGGCGAGTGCACTCTCCCGATTACTGATGCTTTTATCAGACAAACTCTCAAACACAAACTGTCTTTGCACCTCATTATCGGGATGCTGAACAAACTGGGACAACAGTTCTCCGCGCAGTTCCGGGCTTAAACGGTCCTTGATTGCGATGACCTCCCCGATCCATTCCGGGTCCATATCATAAGCGGCCAAATATAACATTTTCTTGACTACATCATCCGTATCAATCCGGTAGTGAACATACTCAAGTACACCCGATGGTCCACCTGACCCGCCTTTTGGAATGGCAGCCAGCATCTGTTTGAACCGATCAAAGTCCTGACGCCGCAAGGCCTTTTCTCCAAGAGCAGGCAATGGCCACACGTAGACGCTACGCTGATTCTCTCCATTCTCAAAACTCCAGTTGTACATATACATCGCATCATAGTTGGTCACAATCCAGTGCATCAACTCGGTATCCTGCGCCTCCAGATAACGACGTGCAATGTCCAAACGAAGCTCCCTGTTCTGGCTGTTAGCCAGTACATATTGAGCAACAATCTTCTGATATAACTGACCTTGATCCATAATCTCGATTATCTTGCTCTTCAATTCATTCTCTTCAATGACCGCTGTCGCCCAAAGACTGATAAAGAGTTTGTTGGCGTTAGCTTCCTGCTGCCAGGCCTCGCGTACTTCTGGTTGCACAAGCGCCTGATAGGCCTGTTCAATCAACTGTGCCGCAACACGCTGGTTGGCTGCTTCTATACCGATCCCCGTCCATACGGCAAGCGCTCTTACCACGGAACTGAAACGAATCAGGTTGTTGTCGATAATGATTTTTAATATGTAAATATAGGCTTCCAGTGTCCCTTCATCCATCCGCTCCACAATGCTTTGGCGAAGCCCTTCCTGCAACCTTGCTGCAACGAGTAGCTCACCCACCATCTGATAGGCATCCGCCTGATCGCTCATGAATATGCCTTTGATCATTTCATGGGTTAACAGCGCCGTCTGATTGTCACCATAGATAATATCATGTAGCGCCTGCTTCATATCTCCGCCCTGATGATCCAGTTCATAAGCGATACAATCTGCCAGAACCCAACGGATCTCATGCAGATAATCCAGCTTGTACTCACGAAGTGACACATATTCCTCCAGGGAGAAATTTTTCATTTCCATACGGAACAATCCCATCAGTTTACGGATGACTTGTTCTACATGCTGCTCCGGATCGGATGTGCGGAAAGGGCGGCGTTCATAGTTGTTACTGTATGGGAAACGAGTCGCACGCTCTGCAATATAACGGAATCGTGCAACCAATGACTCGCTTGCCAGATGCTGGAGCACATCCAATAGTGGCTGGAATAATGGTTTCTGCGTTTCTGCAGCCAACCTTCCAAGCAACTTATCAGTATTCAAAAACATCTTTTCGTCTCCACGTAAATACGTAGACCCGGCGATCTCCACAACATAGCCTGCCAGCTCAAGCTGTACCCCTGTTAACGACTTGGCTCTTTCCTGCAATCCATCCATATACACCTGTACTTGCTCTTCCTGATTCATCCTGTTCTCCTCCTTCATCGCTCTCTACCACAGACGTCCGGCAAGCATTGTAAAACGAATAAACACCACGTTATCTCCGTCTTTTACAACAAGTGACTCATCCAGCTCCTGCAATTCTTCATCGTTGAGAAATACTTTATATAACCCATCCTCATAGGCGGTTATAGCTGTCTCCATCGCAACATTCAGATCAGGAACACCCTCATTGTATACTGCGCCAAACCCGACTTTCCCCGCCGCTCCTTGCGCCTCAATATCATCCGGCATCAGGTAGGCGAGCAGTTCTGACTGTTTCTTCTTGTCCTGAAGTGCTTTTACTTGTAGAGCCACCATGTTCTCAATGAGCTGCCTTAACGTATGAGTTGTTTCCGGAAGTTCGGCAGCTTGCTTAGCAAGTACCGGCTTGCGCTTGCCCAGACTTTTTACCGTTATCCATACGTTCACTGCATTCCCTCCCTTGTCCTGCTCTTTTTGAAGAAGCTTCCATAAGCCCCGATATCTATACCACGATGCGGAATATCCTAAACTCGAAATGACGATCTGTCTCTAAATAAAATATAAAATACGTACATATGTACCCCTAATGAACATCATAACTAAAATTCAATCCATATTCATGAGCCAATCCGCATGTTTACGTGGAACCACGGAACTAGGGCCTACTTGCGTACATATACGCAAAAAAAGCCGCACAGTCTCATATAAATATGGACTGCGCAGCCGCTTGCTACCATTTAGAGTAGCTTATGACGCCTGAGAACCTTTAATAAATTGAAACCCGTATGAATCATCTAACCAAGCGCAAAGGTCGAATGGTTACCGCTGCTGTCTTGAACCCAGGCATCCGGCAGAACGGATCTAGCTCTGGTCTGGTCGCCCGGTTCACATTCTGAATGCCGCCCCAATGCATCGGCACGAACAAGGTATCCTCCCGAATGGAATCCTTGATGCGCGAACGAACCGTGAAGCTTCCGTACGTCGATTGAATCTCTACCCACTCTCCATCGTGAATACGATAACGGGCAGCGGTAGCCGGGTGAAGTTCAACAAAGTTCTCCAATTCACGAGCTGCCAGTGCCGGACTTCGATGTGTCTGCACCCCTGTAAGATAATGAGGCAGCACACGCCCATTGGTGAGAATTAAGGGGAACTCCGAAGATATATCATTCCAGCCCGGGCTGGATTCAAATGTGAATGCCGCTTTGCCGTCCGGGTGAGCGAATCGTTCACCGAACAGCAGTCCTTCTCCCTGATCCTCCAGGGCAGAACACGGCCAGTATACCCCTTTCCCGTTACGCAAACGCTCATAGGTAATGCCATAGTAATCAGCGACTCCGCCACGACTTGCCACCCGAAGCTCATTAAAGATATCCTCAGCAGTGTCATATTCAAAATAAAAAGCTTTACCCAATTGCGCGGCAATCTGGCATAATATATCCCAATCATCAAGCGTTTCTCCCGGCGCAGGCCGCCCCTGTTCACGGAGCAGAACACGCCCCTCCAGATTGGTCAGTGTACCTTCATTCTCCATATAAGATGTAACCGGGAGAACCAGATCAGCCATGCGTGCTGTCTCCGACAGGAACATATCTGCCACGATCAGAAAGTCCAGCTTGCGCAGACCTTCTTCCACCAAACGCACATTGGGATTGGATACGACCGGGTTGGAGCCCATTACAAGCAACGCCCGAATCTCCTGATCATGGACCTTCTCTATCATCTCGTAGGCGGATACCCCTTTGCCTGGCAAACTTGCAGGGTCCACACCCCAGACGGATGCCACATAGGCACGATCGGCTTCATTTTCAATCGATCGATAGCCCGGTAGCTGGTCAGCCTTCTGCCCATGCTCCCGTCCGCCCTGCCCATTGCCTTGGCCTGTGATGGCACCATATCCGCAGCCTTCTCGGCCAATTTTGCCAGTTGCCAGCACCAGGTTCAAAAAGTGTCTCACTGCCATATGTCCATCCGTCTGCTGCTCCACACCACGTGCTGTCATGATCATGCCTGTCTCTGCCTCACCGTATGCCATCGCCGCCTGACGAATCAGCGCCAGATCAACCCCGCACGCTTGTGCCGCCTGTTCGAGTTGCAGATCAGCCAACCCTTGTATCAATTGCTCGTAACCATGCGTTCGTTCGTCTATAAAATGAGGGTTCACCAATCCGGCATCCATAATCACCTTCATCATGGTATCCGCCAGCAGAGCATCCATGCCAGGTTTCACCTGCAAATGGAGGTCGGCAATGGCAGCGGTTGCCGTCTTGCGTGGATCAATAACGATAATGAAGGCTCCGTTCTCCTTCGCCTGATTGAAGTATGGCAGGAGGGTAGGTTGGCATTCCGCAATATTGGTACCTGCAAGTACAATGCAGCCCGCCTTGGGAATATCGGACAGACGGAACGTCAATCCACGATCCATCCCGAACACTTTACTGCCAGCTGAAGCCGCAGCTGACATGCAGAACCGTCCATTATAGTCGATATACTTTGTCCCCAATGCAACCCGGGCAAATTTTCCGAGCAGGTAGGCTGTCTCATTGGTCAAAGATCCGCCTCCGTAGACTCCGACCGTATCTGCTCCATAAGAGTCCTTCAAGTCCTGAAACCGCTCTGCGATGGTCTGAATGGCCTCCTTCCAGGAACAGGGTTCCAGCTCGCCATTACGACGAATGAGCGGATGCATTAATCGTTGACCACTGAGCGCATGTTGATGAGCATTCATGCCCTTCACACACAACCTGCCCTGAGAGGCTTCATTCGGGACACCCTGAACCGTATACTCACCACGACGCTGGCCTGGAACAGGTGCAGCCAGTTCTTCAACAGTCATCTTGCACTGCACACTGCAATACGGACACTGGGTTTCCTTTACATACAGCTTGGAGGCTGTTGGTTCTGAACTCACGGATAATCCCATCTTTCCATCCCCGCCTTTCATCTATATATCAGCTTGAAGTGTAGCTGCAAGTTCCTTCTGTAACTGGTCATCCAGCAGCGTTTCCCGAATCGACATGAATCCCAATCGTTCCGTCCATGCCCATAACGGCTCATCATACCAAGCGGTTTGGCGATACCATTGAAGACAGGCTGATGCGAGTGTGGCCGCTTGCACCTCAGTTTCAGCCACCCCAATCAAGCCGCCTTGTTTGACCGGATGCTCTGCATGACCGCCTGCGTAGATCTCCCATCCAGCTGGTGAAGCCAGCAAGCCAATATCCTGCACCAGTGCGCTCACCAACGAACCGGGCCCTGGTGCAACTCCCATATTCACCGGCGACGGCATCGCAGCGCCGATCCAACTCTCACGAAGTTGTGCAGCCACCCCACTGACATCCCTCGCATAGGATGACATCGGGATCTGATCATCCCAGCGCACCTGAACCTCTGAGTGACCTTCCATCTCTCGAACAACCATCGTTCTACCGGATACCTGTAAGTAATAATGAATTACAGGGCGACATACCGAGCAACCATGTTCCGAACCCCAACCCAGCTTTTGCAAGATCAAAGATATGTCTGGTAGCCCTGTCTCCAGAACATCGATGTCAGCCATTATTTCCTTCAATTCTGCATGCACAAGCTCCGTACAACTGCACACAGGCATTGGAGCAGGTTTATCTGGTGTGGCTACCACGCCAGTACCCCCGTTATTTTTCAGATTATGCGTATGTTTCAATAGAGCAGCCACCATCGGGCGACAGCCACCGCATGAACCCGACGCCTTGGTCTGCTCCTTCACCTGATCTGCCGTCTCGAGACCCTGTTCCTGAATAGCGTTCATAATGGCAGCCTTGGTCACATTGTTGCAGGCACATACGGTCTCCTGAGCCGGTAATGCCGCAGCAGCCATCTCAGCCGGGTCTGGGGAGCCTTCACGCGGAGCCAATTCCGCCACATCTGCGCCCCGTTGCACAAGTCCAAGCAATGCCGTTCCTTCGGTTGTATCTCCAAATAAAATAGCTCCACGCACTTTGCCAGCCTGCATCAGTACCTTTTTGTATGTGCCTTGAATGCCATCCAGATGTTGAATGGCAGTCTGCATGCCTTCCCCACTAATCTCGCCAGCCGAGAAAACATCAACCCCTGATACTTTCAGCTGTGAGTATGGAATTGATCCTCTGTATTCAGGCGTTTCCTGTCCACAGAGCGTACGTGCGAGTACTTTTCCTTGCTCGTATAAGGGGGCCACCAGACCATAACTGATTCCCCTATGTTCAGCACATTCCCCAACTGCGTATATATCGGGTACACTGGTGCGCATGTAGTCATCTACCATAATTGCCCGATTCGTGGCGATTCCACTTCGTCTGGCCAGATCCACATTTGGCCGAATCCCTACAGCGACAATGACAACCTGAGCTTCAAGCTTGGAACCATCTGTGAATAGCAGCCCCTGCGCCTGCGATCGTCCGGTAATTTTCTGCGTATTTTTGGCCAAAAGAAAGGACATACCCTGCCCTTCAAGTTCCTTTTGAAGCATCGCGGCAGCCTTCTGATCCAACTGCCGGTTCATAATGTAAGGTGCGTTATGGACCACCACAGCTTCCATGCCCAGATGCAGCAACCCGCGTGCAGCCTCCAGCCCAAGCAATCCACCACCAATGACAGCAGCCTTGCGATATGTTTTAGAATAATCAGACATGCGCGTACAATCGTCAATCGTTCGGAAGGACATGACCCGCTCTTTATCAATTCCCGGAATCGATGGGATAAAAGGTGAAGACCCTGTCGCCAGAATCAGGACATCATAGGTTTCTTTTAGTCCGGATTCCGTCTCTATATATTTTCCACGGGTATCAATGCGGTGTACCGTTTCACCTGTACATAGCCGTATATGATGCTCGGCGTACCAAGTCCAATCATTGATAATGATATCCTGTAACGAATGCTCACCCTGCAATACTTTTGATAACATGATCCGATTGTAGTTGGGACGGGGTTCATTGCCGTAGATTACAATCTCATACGTATCAGGCTCCAGTTCGATAATCTCTTCGACACACTTCACTCCAGCCATGCCATTCCCGATAATCACCAGTTTGCTTCTACTCATGGGCTGCCCCCCTATCTCTCTCACCTGAAAATAAACAGAAAAATCCCTTCTCCATGATTCGGAAAAGGGCACCGTTGCCTCCGGAATCCACACGCCTTTGTGTGGATTCATATTAGATTCAGATTAAGGCAATCTCAACTATATGTCAACTAAATTAACATAAAAATGAGAATAACGATTAAAAAATGAATTATTTAAAATTACATGTAATTTTTGTTGACATATATATTTTCTCTTGATTATAATTTGAATCAAAATCACAGTGCTGTGATCAACTCAGATGCGGGAACACAATGACGTGTACCGCCTGTCGGCAACGGGGCCGCAAATCGTTCATATCTGGACGAATTGCGGCCTTTTTCTGCCTCAATAAGCACATAGAAAAATCACGAAGATCTCAATTGGATGAGGAGCGATGATGGATGATGGAGAGCAAAAGTTTTTGGAAAAGCGGGCATAAGCCCACCCTCTTCGGGGCGTTTATGTATTTTGACATCAGTTTTATGATATGGGGGATGCTGGGTCCACTCGCAGTGGTCATTGCATTGGACTATCCGATGACTCCGCTGGAAAAGGCCAATCTGGTCGCGTTGCCTATCCTTGGCGGCTCCATCCTGCGACTTGTGCTAGGCTTCATGTCTGATTATATCGGTCC
Organism: Paenibacillus amylolyticus; assembly: GCF_047302515.1. GTDB lineage: Bacteria > Bacillota > Bacilli > Paenibacillales > Paenibacillaceae > Paenibacillus > Paenibacillus amylolyticus_G. The sequence goes on from NZ_CP168019.1 coordinate 4,939,581, forward strand.
GAAACTAACCGCACAGATCGGGATGCTCGTCACCCTTGTTCCCTTATTACTCGGCTGGTTATGGGTTGACTCCTTAAGCCAACTGTACGTGGTGGCACTCTTGCTTGGTGTCGCAGGCGCCTCCTTTGCTGCTGCGCTACCTCTGGCAGGCCAATGGTATGGCAAAGAGCATCAGGGTCTGGCCATGGGTATTGCCGGGGCGGGTAACAGCGGAACCGTACTCGCGACGTTGTTTGCCAATCGCTTGGCTACGCATTTTGGCAGCTGGGAAGTTGTGTTCGGACTTGCTATTATACCGATCGTTATTGTATTCATCCTCTTTTCTATCTTTGCCAAGAATAGCCCTAACCGACCTGAACCCAAGAAATTGTCCCAATATGGAAGTCTGCTTAAACAAAAAGATGCTTGGGTATTCTGTGCCTTCTATTGTGTAACCTTTGGTGGCTTCGTTGGATTATGTAACTATCTCACCATCTTCTTCAACACCCAGTATGGGCTCTCTCCTGTTCGTGCCGCAGACATAACCACCTTCTGTGTAATCGCAGGCAGTTTCTTCCGGCCTGTTGGGGGTTATCTGGCGGACAAAATTGGCGGAACCCGCATGCTAACATTCCTGTACACAGGGGCTTGTGTCATGTTAATCGGAGTATCCTTCATGCCACCGCTTCCTTTTGTAGTAGTCATGTTATTCCTCGGTATGATGTGTCTGGGAGCCGGAAATGGCTCCGTGTTCCAACTGGTTCCCCAACGCTTCGGTAACGAAATTGGTCTGATGACAGGTATTGTAGGTGCCGCTGGCGGATTGGGCGGGTATGCACTGCCGCTGATTCTCGGTCAACTGTATAGTAGCTATCAATCCTATACGCCAGGTTTTGTCATTCTTAGCCTGATTGCAGCAGCTTCCCTGTTCCTGGTTCTCTTCATGCAATCCCGCTGGCGTGTAAGCTGGCTGAGCCGAGGTAACAAAGGCATGGCAGAATCGACGTCCCTCTCTTCCTGAGGCGTACAACCCACTCGGCCGTTAACCAATGGTACGGTGTATGTGGATGATCCCGAAGTCGAAGTAAGCAAAGAACAGCGCAGCCCGATGCGGCTACGCTGTTCTTTCTGCTTAAAGCTGCTTTTTTGCTTAAGATGAATACTTTTGAAGAACAATAACCGCATTATGACCGCCAAAACCAAAGGAATTAGACATCCCAATCCGCAGTTCTGCTTTTCTTGCCTCGTTTGGTACATAATCCAGATCACATTCGAGGTCCCTCTGCTCCTGATTGATGGTTGGAGGAATGATACCATACCGCAGACTTTGAATAAGTGAGATCGCCTCCGCACCACCTGCTGCACCAAGCATATGTCCCGTCATGGACTTATTCGCTGTGACCGGAATATCATAGGCAGCTGTTCCGAAAAGTTGTTTAATAGCTCTTGTCTCAGACAGATCACCTGCCTCCGTACTGGTGGCATGAGCGTTAATCACATCAATGTCCTCAGGCCCAATCTGAGCTTCTTTCAGTGATGCTTTCATAGCCAGATATGCACCCCGTCCTTCCGGGTGGGTAGCTACCATATGATACGCATCTGAACTGGCACCATATCCAATCACTTCAGCAAGAATATTCGCCCCTCTTCCCAGTGCATGAGACAGTGATTCCACAACCAGAATTCCAGCGCCCTCCGCCATGACAAAACCGTCTCTCCCTGCATCAAATGGACGACTTGCTGTTTGGAAGGCTTCATTTCTTGTTGATAGCGCTGTCGCATTACCAAAGCTTGCCAGTGACACCTCGGTTACAGCCGCTTCTGTTCCGCCAGCAATAATGACATCGGCTCCGCCATGACGAATTAACCGGAAAGCCTCTCCAATGGCGGTATTGCCAATGGAACAAGCCGTTACTGGCGACAATGTCGGCCCCCAGCAGCCAAACCTCATACTGACCGTAGCCGCAGCCATATTGGATATCATCATCGGTACCAGTGTTGGGCTGACGCGCGCAGGTCCCCGATCTGACAGGACCTTGCCTTGTTCCATCAATGTCTGGATGCCGCCTATGCCTGAACCAATATATACACCTACCCGTTCACGGTCCAATTCATCCATCACAAGACCTGATTGTGATACAGCCTGATCCGCAGCAGCAACAGCGAATTGAACGAATCGGTCCATACGTCTTGCTTCCTTGCGTCCAAAACGCTCTTCACCATCAAAATCACGGACCACGCCAGCGATTCTGGTTTTGTACGAAGCTGTATCAAAATGTTCTATAGGTGATACACCTGATCTACCCTCAATTAATCCATTCCAGAATGTATCTACATCATTTCCCAAAGGAGAGATAACTCCCATACCTGTAATCACGACTCGTTCCATGTCCATCCTCCTTCAGTGCTGTTGTCTACCTTACTCTTACACTCTGCTACTAATAGTGCACTTTTGAATATCCTATTACAAGTTGTCAATTATAATAGTATAATGACTACCATGATAACGAGGATTGAAGGTGATGGATTGAACTATGATGTCAGGTTACAGGCATTGTCCACTTTTCTGAAAACACAGCGTTCCAAAATTTCTCCCGAATCGGTCGGTTTACCCACCGGAAGTCGGCGCAGAACGCCTGGGCTGAGGAGAGAAGAGGTTTCCCAACTGGCAGGAGTGAGTACAACATGGTATACCTGGCTTGAACAAGGTCGGGATATTCAGGTATCCCATTCCGTGTTGGATAACATTGCTTCAGCACTGAGGCTTACTGCAGATGAACGAAAATATCTGTTTTCGCTCGCCATGGAGCATCACTCGGAGCTGCCTATGCTGGAAGAAGAATCGGTTCAACTTCACCCTTCCTTGCAGAAAATTTTGCAAGAACTTCATCACTGTCCTACCGTGATCTCGGACCGGCGTTGTTACATTGTCGGCTGGAATGATGCAGCCCGCCATGTTTTTATGGATTTTGAACAGATTGCCCCCGAACAGCGGAATATGATCAGTCTGTTATTTGATCGAAAGGAGTTTCGCAGGCTCGCGGTGAACTGGGAGGATTTTGTTAGCGGATTTCTGGCGATTTTTCGTGCTTACTATGGCCAGTATGTTGATGATGAATGGTATAATTTATTTCTGGATGACATGATGAACAGACATCCCGATTTTCATACCCTTTGGAAACAAAGCAGCGTCAGCAGTGCCCCGGACGTATTAATCGAATTCAGGCATTCCAAAGCAGGCAAAATGTTGTTTGATCTGACTTCGTTGCAGGTTCAGGGCAGTTCCGATCTGCGTTGCAGTGTCTACACCCCTGCGCCAGAAAGCGCTACCGAGCGCAAATTGATGCGCCTGATCGAGCGTGAAGCTGATCCACATCTTGGCAAGCATTAAATCGGAGTCTCTCACCTTCTCGGAGTCATGTTAGAGCCTTGACATCCTCATGTTGCATGTTTTAAATACCAGGTATATTAAGTAATCCATGGATCTTAGTCCTTCTACAAGAAGGGGGTTCAGAAAGGAATATCATGACGAAAGTGCTTATCATAGAGGACGACAACATGTTAGGCGATACATTATCCTTGTATTTGCAAGGTGAAGGGTATGATGTTATCCGTGTCGATAACGCAAGAGATGGTCTTCTACAGCTTCAAGCGCGGCCTGATATCCTGCTTCTTGACTTGATGCTCCCTGATTCGGGTAATAAGAATCCTAGTTCTCTCATGCGCCAACATACGGCAATCCCCATCATTGTCATCTCTTCCTTAACCGAGGTTTCTGAGCGGATTCGATCATTAACAGACGGGGCTGATGACTATGTATGTAAGCCTTTCAGCATGCAGGAGCTGAAGGCACGTATTGAGGCCGTATTGCGCCGCTACTCTATATTGAACAGCTCTGTTGTCACTGAACAGGAATCCGGAATATCTCTCGATCTGGCCCGAAGAACTGTTCTGTTGAATAACCAGCGCGTGGAGATGACGTTTTCCGAATTTGAGATCATGAAGCTGTTTATCCTCAATCCTGGCAAAGTCTACAGTCGGTATGCCCTAATTGAAGCCATTCGTGGTATTGATGCCTACATTAATGATCGCACCATCGATGTGCACATTACCAAACTTCGCAAAAAAATTGAGGACAATCCAAAAAACCCCCAATACATTCAAACCATCTGGGGGGTCGGATATAAGTTCACACCTTAAAACAACACAGCTTCATTCCGATCACCATGGCAGGGACTCGGTAATTTTATCAATTTCCTGTTGTACCTTCTCCAATGCCAAACGCAGTTCCTCTTCTTTGAACAACGGACGGAACAAGAGTGATTCCAATTGGAGAACTGCACACATCAGGTCCACTGCATGCAGATTCGCAGCTACGCCTCGAAGAGAATGAACACTACGAATTGCATCAGCAATCTGCTGTTGCTGAAGCTGAATCGCCAGTTTTTTCTGAAACAAGCCATACTCCATTCTGAACTTCGTGAGCGCATATTGCAGAATATGCGGCTTGCCGTCCATCTGTCTGATCGCCTTATCTGCATCAATTCCATTGATCTCCCTTATGCCTTTTAGATCAATCCATATTTCCAAAATGTCTGCGAGCTGTTGTTCATGTATGGGCTTAGTCAGTATGGCATTCATGCCTGCTTCAAGATATAATTCATGGTCCCTTTTTAAACTATTCGCTGTAAGCGCGATAATAGGTGTACGATCATATTTCCTCATCTTGCGAATATGTCGAGCTGCATCAATTCCGTTCATATCTGGCATATAGAGATCCATCAGAATCAGTTCCCATGTTTGTTCGTCCAATTTCTTCAAAACCTCTGTGCCACTGTCTGCCAGCGTCACCTTGAATCCGGTATGTTCCAGCATGGCCCGAATGACCAGTTGATTGATTTCATGATCTTCAGCGATCAGAATGTGCCCTTTGGATTTAAGCAAATAAGATTCATCGCCTTCTATCATCCGCTTTTTCTCCAATGGCCCTTCACCCTGAAGTGCAAGTAATACTTCGAACAATCCCAGACGTGTAATCGGTTTGATCATCATGAGATCCGGGCGAAAGGATCTCTCCTCACTCCACAGGGCATTTTCACTAAAAGCATGGGTATAACCCACCATTTGAAATTTGGTTCGATTCAATCGCTTCATGAAACTGTCCCATGACGATCCGTTGACGGTCTCCTCTGCATCCATATCCATCATCATCAACATGGAACTTACCTCATCTACATGATGGACATACCAATCACTTTCCATCATATGGTTCAACGAAGGATACAGCTTCGGCTTCATTCCGAATGAGTAGAGTAACTGCTTCAGACTTTCGCCCATTCGTTCATCTTCTTCAACGATAACCACATCATCGGCACAATAGAGAAGAGGGTATGTTTGCAGGAAGGAACTTTCTTCTTCCGAATCTGCAAGTTCAAATATCAAGTCGAATGAAAACAGACTGTACTCTCCCAGCACACTATCCACCCGCAAGCTTCCTCCCAAAGAGGTGACCAGAAGATAACAGATGACCAGCCCAAGACCAGAGCCACCATATGTTCGATACGTCGAGGGTTCCGCTTGTGTAAACGGGACAAAAAGCCGTTCCAATTGTTCAGGTGACATCCCGATTCCCGTGTCCTCTACCTCAAAACGGACCTGAACTCGCTCCCCCTCCAATGAAAGCACCTCTGCCTGCAACGTTACATATCCATGCTCCGTAAATTTAATCGCGTTACTGAGCAGATTCAATAACACCTGTTCAAGTCGGAACGGATCACCAATCACCGTTAATGGCAGATCGGGATCGGTTGTAAAGATCACTTCGATATCTTTGTGCCCGATGGCCACACCGATCTGATCTGCCACACGTTTGATCACATCCTCTGGTGAAAAAGAGACCTTCTCCAAAATCAGCTTGCCTGCCTCAATTTTCGAAAAATCAAGAATATCATTTACGAGGGCAAGCAAGGTTTGGGAGGACGCATTGATTTTACTCAAATAATCCTTTTGTTGTGGAGATAGATCTGTCCGTTGAAGCAACAACGAGAAGTTGATAATACCACTCAGTGGGGTACGAATCTCGTGGCTCATGAATGCGAGAAACTCACTCTTCGCCTGGCTTGCTTTGTCAGCCTTAACACGTCTATAGTGATCCGAAATGTCATGAATGACTGCCTTGATTTTCTCACTTGAGTTTAATACTTTAACAGGGGATAGGTGAACCCGAACATGCTGCTCATGACCTTCACCAACAATGAAACTCAGTTCCGTATCCTGTGTTATATTGTGATGTAAGGCTTTTTGGAAAACGAACAACCAGTTCTCCAGCTGCTCAATGAACAACAATTCTTCAAGCTGGCGCCCAATCACTTCCTGCCTGCCGAGACCGAGAACATCCAGAAATTTCTGATTCACCGACACAATACATCTGTTGTTATCCAAACCGACAAACCAGTCTGCCGACACTCGCTCAAGTGTTCGATATCGCTCTTCACTTTCTTGAATCCTTCGTTTAACCGCTCTGTGCTCCGTAATATCAAGTCCATATCCCACGACATATTTCACCACACCCTCTTCTCGCAGAGGGCGAACGTTCACCAGCGAATAGTAACCTCCATGCTCAATCTCGTAAAAAAAAGATTCCCCTTCCCATGCCCGGTTAAACTGCTTTCGCAGAAATTCTACCTTTTCCTGAGGTAAAATATCCAATGTGCCCAGTTTGTAATCTTGCTTCAGACTACTCATATCCAAGCCCAGTCGGGAGAGCATCTCTCCCTCAAGCACAAGATACTCGAATTTTCCGTTCTGTTTTCGGATTTTAAAAGTAAAACCCGGCTGCATACGAAGCATCTCCAGCATTTCCTGATCCCTCTGAATGACCAATCTCCTATATCGATGATTTTGGTTCAGATAATACAGGAATAATATAACGGACAGCAGGCAGATACATTGAAAAAAGAGAATCTGCCCCATCATTAGCAGAGAAGGGGAATTTGTCTTTAGTGCAGAAAACTCATACACAGTAATCAGCAGCAACGCTCCGGACAACCACTTCTGTATAAATCCCCTGATATACTTAAAGATCAGGCATATGGCTACAACAAATAACAACTCTGTCAACGCATACTGCCAGTTCTCCAACAAGGGATTACGCCCCATATTAATCCGAAACATCCACATGAATGTAAAAGTAACGAAAGCAGAGCCACTCCCACCAAAATAAGCAGCAAGCAGATACACAATGGCCCGGAAATTCAACAATGTACCATCCTCAAGCACAATAGAGAAATAATAGAGCGCCGTGCCCAACATGCTCAGCGTAATACCAATAATGATCCGAGTCGTGATGGATGTTGAACGGGTAGCATTTGTATGGTTCAAATAGTGATGAATTAGGAAAACAAAGATCAAAATTAGCGTGAAATTTAATACAAGATCGCGTAGCAAATGGTCACCGTCCACATTACGACTTCAGGATTTCATGCATTCAATGAATGTTGTCAGATTCATGGTCGCAGTTCCTCAGTACACAAATCATAGTATGCCGTGCTCCCTTATTCAATTGACGATATTGACCATTTTTTTGAAAATAATTACTGCTTTCAGCTAACATCCCCTTATCACCAAACAACGTTTTTTTTCATGAAAATTCATCATTAAATATGCTGATATAAAAAAGAGAATCATCCAAATGAACCGATGTAATCGTAACTTGGGCTTCCCACACTTCCTGATCAACCTTCATCAGTTTGGCAACGCCGGACCAGGTCTGATTGCCTCTCCAGTGGGTATCCATTAGCAATCGGGCAGGCTGACCTATGGTGCTCTCCCGTGAGAATCCTGTTTTGGTTACATAAACGGAATTCACATCCAGAATCACACCCTCCTCATCTGTAATCATGACCGCATCCGTTAGCAGTAAGAAGGCTTTGAGTTCCAGTTGCATGGTTGTCCACTCCCTCTAATGAAACATGATGTGATGCTGTCCCTGTGTGATATCTCTCTTCTACAATCCCGTTTAATACTTAAACTGTCTAATCAGGCGCTGCAGCTCTTCAGCCAGGGTGGACAAGCCACGAGCCGATGAAGAAATCTGCTCCATCGCTGCCAGTTGCTCCTCTGAGGAAGCGGCCACTTCTTCGGAAGTTGCGGCGTTGCCTGACGCAATGCCTGCCAACTCATTGGATACAGCAGATACTTCCTGCACACCTGCTGTGATCTCTTGCGACGTGGCAGCAATCTCTTCAATCTGAGGTGTCGTTTCCCGCATGCTATCCAGAATACGTTCAAACTTTCGAATCGCTTCTGTAGAGATGTCCATGCCCTCTCCAACCTCTGAAGTCACCTTCTCCATCATGCGAACGGAAGCAGCCATATCTTCCTGAACCGCCGTAGTCAGCACGGTGATTTCATTGACGGACTGCCCGGATTGCTCTGCCAACTTGCGAACCTCTGCTGCAACAACGGCGAATCCATTGCCATGTGTACCTGCACGAGCAGCTTCAATGGATGCGTTCAGCGCGAGCAGGTTTGTCTGTTTGGCTATATTTCCGATTAACTCCGTGATCGCTGATATTTGGTGTGATCGTTCATATAACGCCTGGATCAATTGGTTTGTCTGTTCTACCGTCTCTTGAATCGATTGCATCTGACTCACCGTCTGCTTGACGGTGTTGCCACCTTCTTCTGCTTGTACGGTTGTATGTTTCGCCAAATCAGCGACATGTATGGAACGTTCGGCGATTCTTGTAATACCAATCGTAATTTCATTCATGGCCTGATGGTTATGTTCAATACCTTCGGTCTGTTTCTCCGCACCACTCGCAATTTCCTGAATGGCTCGCGCTACCTGCTCACTGGCTGCACTGGTTGATTCCGCACTCTGAGTCATTTCATCCGATGAGATGACTACCTGACTGGCGCTGTTCTCCACATTTTGAATCAACACACGCAGATTGCTCTGCATTTTGCCAAAAGCCTCACTCAGTTCACCTATTTCATCATTACTTGTGCTTGTAATGGTTTGGGTTAGATCCCCTTCACTCACCTGAATCGCCTGAACCTTCAACTGACGAATCGGTTTAACAATTGATCGCATCACCAGCCAGATGATCAAAATCCCGATGACAAGAAAAGAAACGATCACCATAATCGTTCGATTCAGAATAGGCGCAGCGGCATCCTCTACTTCAGAAGAAAACATGGTACCCGCGACCTTCCATCCCGTTGATTCATTCGTGGCGTAATACATGACCTTATCAACCTGATCAAAGGTATAGTTGAAGTTACCGGATTCATTCGTATACACTTGTGTCCAAAAATCTTCTGTTGCATCTGTTCCAGGTTCCATCGTTGGATGATAGATATACTTTTCGCTGGCATCCAGCAGAATCAGATGTCCCTTTTCTCCTACTTTAATTGCGCTAACCAATTGACTAATGTCTGCCAGATTGAGATCCAATTGGACCACACCAGATTGGTCTTCCAGTGCCTTCGCAATCGTAATGGTAATCTCTTTTGTCTCTGCAGAAACATAAGGGTCTGTAACAATGACCTGCTGTGGAGTACCCATCGCTTCTGTGTACCATGGTCTTGTTCGCGGATCGTAATCTTCAGGCATCTCCGCATCGGAGGACATCAGATACACACCTGCCTCTGTGCCTACACCTATGGTTATGATATCTGTGTTCTGCGCAGCGTACCCCTTCAATTCGTTCACAACCCGAACCTCGGCATCTTCTTGTCGTAATTGCTCTGCAAGTGTATTCGAATAATATTCAATGTGATTCCGCTTGGTATTGACTGAAAGATCTATCGTTGCACTGGCAAGGTTCACATTTTCCATCGCACTATGTAAAATTTGCTTCTCCACTTCATCTTTTGCACTGTTATACGATAAAACTCCAATACTTAACGAAGGAATGGCCAGGAAAGCAATAAAGGACACCACCAGCTTGGTCTTAAAGTTCTTATGCATCTTGTTGAACCAGGTCGATTTGCTATTTTTTCGGGACAAATTTCTCTACCTCTTCCAGATAAATTTTAGTTTTACTTGATCTACTTATAAGTTGAACTAGTGATTATTTACACTTGCCACTCCGATGACAGAATAACCTGCCACTTGCTGAATGATTCATACAACTTATATAGCTCTTGTATAGCTCTCATAGATTGTAAACCATCTTTTCAAAAAACTAGGTCTCACTTCTTGTGAAAAACACTCTTTACACTACAAAACTCGAACAAATCTCTTCATTTATAATCCAAAAGAACTATTTTCAAACAAATTATACGAAAAAACTATTAAATAAAGTGTTCCGGGGATATGACCAAATTGTTAACTTTCTAAATACTTGTTAATAAGCACGCGGACGACAAAAAAAAGATCCAAGCGTTATCGCTCAGATCTAAAGGTTATTTACATTGGACCAACGTATTCTCTATTTAAATGCCGGGATCACAATATCTGCATATTTCTCTTCGAAGAAGGCTTTGACCTCTGGACCCGCCATGCGTTTAGCCAGCTTCTGGATCGCTTCGGAGTCCTTATTATCCTCACGAGCAACCATGGTGATTGCAAAATGGGAATCATCCTTCTCGGTTAACAATGCATCCTTTTTCGGTGTAAGACCGAGCGGACTGGCATATGCCGGAGTCATGGCTACCAGATCAGCATCATCCATCATACGAGCCAGCATCAACAAGTCCACTTCCTCAAACTTGAAGTTCTTTGTATTCTCGGTGATGTCTGCCTGTGTGGCGTTAAAACCTACGCCCTCTTTCAGCTTAATCAACCCGTTCTGCTCCAGCATCACAAGAGAGCGACCAATGTTGGAAGGATCGTTTGCAATTGCAACCGTTGCACCTTCTGGCAATTCCTCAATCGTTTTGTACTTTTTGGAGTAGCCGCCATAGATGGCATTATAGATAGGCTGTACAGCCACCAGATTGGCATTGTTCGCTTCATTATACTGGGTCATGTAAGGCACGTGTTGGAAGAAGTTTGCATCCACTTCCTTATTCGCGAGTGCCGTATTTGGTTGAACGTTATCTGACAACACAACAACTTCCAGGTTGACGCCATCTTCCTTCAAAAGCGGTTTAACAATATCCAGTACATCTGTCATCGGCGGAATCAACGTAGCTACTTTCAGCGTAACTTCTTGTCCAGCTTGTGTATCTTCTTTTGTTCCTTCAGCCGCAGGTGTTTCTTCTTTTTTGCCACAAGCAGCTACGACCAGCATTACTGCAAGCAACATAAGCATCATTTTTGCTTTCATTTCATGTCTACCCCTCATCGTATAATCTGTATTGGTTATTCGTAATAATGCACGGTCCAACCGTTCAGGATCTGCGATCCAGCCAGTGGGACAGTCTGCTACCTGTGAATTGTATCATCTGTACCAGGATAATCATAATGATGATCGTAAATACCATAATCTCTGTTTCGAAGCGCTGATAACCGTAGCGAATGGCGAAATCGCCAACCCCGCCGCCACCTACAATGCCCATCACCGTCGAGTAGGAGATGAAGCTAATCGTAGCTGTTGTGAGTCCCAGTACAAGGCCAGATCGTGCCTCCACGTACAAGAATTTCACCACAAGTTGCATCGTCGATGCCCCCATGGAAGCAGCAGCTTCAACCACTCCCCTCGGTACATCCAGCAAGGCTTGTTCCACCAGTCTGGCGTAGTAGGCAATCGCAATAACCGAGAGTGGCACGGTTGCCGCCAGCGTACCTATGGACGTTCCCACAACAATCCGTGTGAATGGAATCATGAATACAACTAGCAGTAAGAACGGAAACGAACGAACGATGTTGACGACACTACCGAGTACAAAGGACAGCGTTTGATTCTGATACCGTTGTCCTCTCCGGAATAAGTACAGCAGTGTACCCAAAGGTAACCCGATCAGAACAGCTGCCGCAATGGAGATGCCCACCATGACAAAAGTCTCTCCAATCGCCTGCCATATCTCATGCTGATACTTCAGCACAGACTCAGGTAACCTCATGACTTGTCCTCCTGTTCTGCCTGACGGAACAAAGACGAACCTGCCAACCCGTATTCGTCACCCGCAAGCAAGGAGGTCAGTAGATCAGGCTGTGGAGCAGGGATACTGCTCACTTCCGCTTTAGACAACGTACGAACGAGTCGCCCATCCTTCATGACGGATATCCTGTGACATAGTCTGCGAGCCACTTCCATCTCATGCGTCACTACAACAATGGTCACGCCCAGCGTTTCATTGATATGACGCAGCACATCCAGGATACCGTTTGTTGTCTGTGGATCAAGCGAAGAGGTCGGTTCATCACAGAGCAGCACATCCGGACGACTGGCAAGTGCTCGTGCAATCGCCACACGCTGCTTCTGTCCTCCGCTAAGCTGAGCAGGATATTGATCTGTCTTGTCTTCCAGTCCAACAAACCGCAGTACCTCAAGTCCACGTTCAACTCGCTGCGTACGAGATATACCCGCAAGCTCCAATGGCATGCAGACATTGCCACTCACCGTTCGGTTACTGACAAGATTGAAGTGTTGAAAGATCATGCCAATGGATCTTCGTGCCTGACGCAGACTCTGTTCATTCATCTGGGTCAAGTGCTGCCCATTCACAACAACCTCACCATCATCCGGCTTTTCCAATCCGTTGAGCATCCGCAGAAGCGTGGATTTGCCTGCACCACTTGATCCGATGATGCCATGTATTTCTCCTTGTCCCACTTCGAGGGACACCGAGCTTAATGCTTCGAATCCCTGATCTGCACGGGAACCGCGCTCGATATAACGTTTGCTTACACCATATAATGAGATCATGGAGAGTCCTCCCGTGAATGATCATGCATGGTTCTTCAAGAACACATGAAGAAAGCCCGCACAGCCGATAACCGGAGCGCGAGCAAGCCTGTTCATTTATAATAAATCAACATCCCTTACGAGACAAGCTTTTAAGGTGAGATTGCCTCCTGAAGGCGGCTGGCTTCATATAGACGAAAACGTCCGTTGGACGAACCCACATACACTTCATTGCCGATCCGGTTGATCGTTCCATTCTTCGCATCCCGGTCCCGGTGCTCCGGGTTTCCCATCACAACGTCATGTACACGACCTAACAGTGCTCCACTCTTTTTGTTCATTACGAGCAAATTCTCGTCCATGGGCAGCAGCAACTGATCATCAATGACCAGATAACTTCCCTGATTCGTTGGATGCCTTAGTGTTGCAATCGTATCTTTGGCATTCCAACGCGTCTCCCCTGTTTTATAATCCACAGCCGCCGGGTAGCCATTCTTAATCACATACAACTGATCCTCTTCCACCAGTCCTCGTTCAATCTTGCCCTTGAGCGTCCAGCGTGTTTTGCCTGTCTTGGCATCATACAGGGTAGTTGTAAAATCTTCATATTCGCCGTAATGATCGCCGTTTTTGTTCTCACGGATCAACAACATGCCATCATTCAGCTCCTCAAATCTCTGTCCTACCCGAGCAGGGAATTGCGCAAGCTTTTTCCCCGTGTTCAGATCAAGCAGAAGCCACTGATTATCTAGTGATAGCCATCTTTCAGCATTCGTGGTTGCAAAGGGATCAAGACGTTCAATTCCACCAGTATATGGATCATTCCAAAATTGTTCTATGGTGGATCGTTTGCCCTTTAAGCTCCATACGGTTCGCCCTGATTGCGGATCGACTGCAACCAGCTTATTCTTTTCCCAATACAACACATAGGGGTCATCTGCACTCTTGTTCAATAATTCATAACCTGTAGCCAGTTTTCGCGTCCACAATGTTTTTCCGTTTGCACTGTCCAGAACCGTTAACCAACTGTTGCTTGAGCTCTCAACAACCGGGTTATCCACAACCACAACGTTCTTAGCAGCGGTGATACCATTTAGTCTAAAATTTTGCTTAGGGGTGTACGTCCACGTGACCTTTCCGTTCTTCAAGTTCAGATGACGAATACGATCCACGTATTTTTTCTTATCAGGGTCATAATCGGTGTAGATTGTAACGTATTTACGCTCTGCATCCACCTCTGCCTGCTGTCTTCCAAAGCCCCCATTAATCCCCCATAGTTGCTGGCCGGAATGTCGGTCAAGGGCATATATGGAACCTTCGTAGTAATCCCCGCTAAATCCGCCGTCATCCCCTTTCATCAGGAGCACATCATCCGTGGCTGCTTGTAAAAAAGTGTAGTTAATATCCCCCTGGTTGGTCCATACCGGTTTCCAAGGGATTGTCGTTGGCAGTGTTGTGCCATAGATTTTTGTTGTGAACCCATATTCATCCGCCCGACTGATGTTCCAATCGGAAACAACAGCATTTCGATTATCCTGTGCTAAATTCCAGCGTGTTCTGACCAGTCTGCCATTCTTGTTGAATGTGACCAGAAATTGCGCATCTTCCCGCTCATATCTCCAGGTCTGTCCAATACTCATTGAATAACCCGTGAAATTTAGATTGCTTGAACTCTCTTTCCAATCCGGCTCGCCTAACCACCCAGCCACTTGTTTGGAGGTGGTTGCCTTATTCAGCTTAATATCTGTCAGATGGCGTATAACCGAAGTTGGCAGCGATGCATCCTGTTGGAACCAACCATCCGCCACATTCATCCGCTGTTCTATGGCCTGTGCCTTGATCCAGAAGAGTCCTGGCCGATACGTGAAGGATTCTTTATCCCAGACTCGTGGGGCAATGGAGACCCCATACCAGCCTTTCCACTTTGCAACAATAACAGCTTTATCTGTTAGCGATTTCTCACTAGACCAAGTTGTAGAACTATCCGGAGCCAGATACAGCTTACTGCCTGATCGGAGCGTGAAGCTTTGGGGAGCTGTTTCCGTCTTGCTTCTGCTCTCCTTCAGTGCATACCAACTTGGCAACCAAAAGTCTCCATGATCGGTTGACTTAAGCTGCACCCACTCGCCTCGAACCGAGGCCAACGTATACTTTTCGTTTTTTGTTGTATAGTATTCAATCCCCATCTGGTCAGCAGCCACACTGCCGTCCCTTCTGTTTTTGAACAGAGGGATGTCATTCATGAGTGTAACGGTATCTCCTTGTTTGTAGGCCAACTGTGTTGATGAGGCTTGGGAACTTGCACCCAAGGCTTGTGGCGTTGTAGCCAAAGCTTGTCCTCCAAGCACAACCATTTTGGAATCCAGCAGCATCCAGCCCGTCAACAGCACAGCTGATAATCCAGTCATGGTAATCCATTTGTACCCCGTTCTCTGCCAGTCAGGACCCGTCTTCACTCTCGTTCATCCCCATCCATTAGAATTTATTTCCAATAGAGACGCAGTAAAAAGGAAAAAGTTACCGTTTACCTCAATATATTTCTATCTATCTGCCCGTATTACCTTACATCCACCATCGTAGCATGATAAGGAAAGGTAACCCCGATGTAATAAGCAGCTGTTAAGGTGAGCATATAATAAAATACAAACCACAGATCAGCTCGCGAATAGCCAATCTGAATGTAATACGTGCGGCTCGCGCCATCCGTGAACCCTTTCGCTTCCATCGCTACCGCCATTCGCTGTGCACGGCGAATACTCTGTGCCAGCAGCGGAATAGCGTAACGCTTGAGTGTACCATACACATTCCAGCGAGAGCCACGTTGCTGTGTTCCACGAATACGAATCGCATAACGGAGCGTCTGGAATTCATCCAGCAAAATGGGGATCATGCGCATCGCGGCCAGAAAGCTATAGGCATATTTTGCGGGAAGCTTCCACTGCTGCATCAGTGAATAAAACAGCCGTACCGGCTTCGTTGTCAGTCCGAACAGCAAGCCAGCCGCTGCCATGCTCAACGAGCGAAAACCCAAGTGTAGACCGCGATAGAAACTCTCTTCGGTTATGTGGATCAGTCCCCACTTATACCATGTGGTCTCGCCCTTACCAAACATCATCATACCTGTAGACGTGGAGATAAACACCAGAATGAATGGTGATGCGTACAGCATCAATCTATACCATGGATGACCTGTCCAGCACAGTAATAGCATCATCGCCACCGCAACGTTGGCCATTACATTCAGATTGTGAATGAGGATAACGATGACAAACATCATCGTCAGAATGATCATCTTTAATCCCGGATTGACGTTATGGAGCCAGGTTTCACGGTGAGGAAACGACAGTTGCATCAGTTAACCTCCCCTCACCTACCGTCCAGATTCGGGTGCAATATCTTTTTACAATTTCACAATCATGGGTAACCATAACAATGGCTGTTCCCTCTCTCCGCAACTGCTCCAGCTGTGCTAACATGGCAAACGTATTGCGGGCATCCTGTCCAAAAGTAGGTTCATCCAACAGCAGTATTCGCTGCTCTCTCACCAGTGCAGAGGCAACGCTCAAGCGTCGTTTCTGCCCCATCGATAATTGGTAGGGATGGCGCTCGGAGAGGTCGATTAGTCCAAATTGATTCAACATATGATCAGTCCTGGCAAGTCTTTCTTCCGTTGTAAGCCTGCCCCCCAGCAATGAGAATTCCACTTCTTCCGCGACGGTGTTGGTCACAAATTGAAACTCCGGGTTCTGAAATACAAACGCAATTCGATCTGCAAGCTGCTCCGTTTTGCCAGAAGGCTGACCGTCCACCTCATAAAGACCTGTTGTTTTCAGAATATTCATCAGAGATAACAACAATGAACTCTTGCCAGCTCCATTGGCTCCGACAATACCAATCCAGTCTCCATGCCATACCTTGGCCTGCTCCACCTGAATGAAGGGTGTTTTCCCACGCCATCCGGTGAACTGTTGCAAGTCCAGTGCAGGCAGATAAGCGGGTGATACAGGTGATAAGGATGAGACGTGAGATATGGGGGATATACCCGTTGTATCGGATAAGCCAGACGATTGCTGTGCTTCCAAACTTGAGATGCCGTGGTCCACACACACTTGAAGCTCTCCAGAAGTACTTCCCTCTTCTTCCTTAGCTGCCTGCTCGTGCTCATCCCACACACCCGGATACCAGATTCCATAAGCCTTCAGCTTGCCCCGTTCATCTGTAAATACCTGCTGTGCTGGCCCATCTGCCACAATCTTTCCTTCAGTTGATAACACAATGATGCGATCGACCATATCCACAATCTTGTTTATTTTGTGTTCCACGATGATGATTGTTTTGTCACTGGCGATTCGTTTGACGGTATCCCACACCTGGGAAGTCCCCTCATCATCCAGCAGTGCAGTGGGTTCATCCAAAAACAATACCTCCGGGTCCATGGCAAGCATCGAAGCAATCGCAAGACGCTGCTTCATCCCCTGAGACATGGACTGGATTAATACACGATTCTGTTCAAAGGATAACCCCACTTGTTTCAGATAATATTCAATCAGAGCAGGCATCTCTTCACGCAGAATATTTCGGTTTTCCAGAACAAATGCGATCTCTTCATCCGTAAAGGACATACAGAACTGGGTATCCGGATCTTGAAAGACCACTCCTGCTTTGGCGGGAACCTGAATATCATCACATTTCATCGGAATCTCAACCGAACGTGGTATCAGACCGCTCAAAATTTGCAATAACGTCGATTTACCGGAGCCACTTGGGCCAAGCAGCAGCACTTTCTCTCCTTGACGCACAGAAAGAGACAAGCCTTGAAATACCAAGGCTTTCTCTCCCGGGAACTTGCATCTTAGATTTGTGACACTTACCGCTTGCGAATTCCCTTCCCCGTTCATCTAATCCAGCGCCTCATAATCTTGTTTGGATACCGGTCTGAGCGAACGCGTTACACCGGTTAGTTCCAATGCTTTGGCGAGATAATAAGCGAACACTCCTGCAATCAAGATGCTTCCGATGAAGCGGAATCCGATAAATAACGTATAGTTCCAGGCCGAGAGTGAATCAATATACCCGTACTGATAATCCAGCAAAAGCGAAGCCGCTGCGGCTCCTATGGCTGCAAGACAGGTGACAAACAGATTGGTTTTGCGATACAAAAATGCGGCGAAGAATATCTCGGCTCCCAATCCTTGCAACAGACCGTATACAAGTGTGGACATGCCCCATTCACTACCCAGAAAAGCACTTACCGTTGAAGCCGCAACTTCGGCAAGAATAGCCACGCCTGGTTTACGAATGATAACAAAAGCAAACGTGCCCGCCATAAACCACATGCCGTAGATCATCTGCTCCGCATGAACGCCAAATGGTTTCATCAGGTCATATGTAGGTCCCCATATCTTGTAAATCACCCCAAACACTACTGCGATCACGATGGTTACCAGAATATCCGTTAGTTTCAATCGCTTGTTGCCTGCTGTTGTTGCCATGTTCTCTACGTCCTTCCTTTGTTCCCTGTGGGGATTGTAAAAGTGTGTGTTCAAAAAGACTGGTTTTCAGTACCAAGATGATGGGATGAATTCCATATTCGATGCTGATGATGCCGTCAGGCATCCTTCGTAATCAAAAGCAGACTTTTTGAACAACCTCTAAAAATAAACGAAAAAGCCTCCCCGGTTCCGGGAAGGCCTTACGTACAGTGTACAATCCTCACAATGATGTATTGGATGGATGTCGAAAATACGGAATATCAACCAGCACCCCTCCGCCCTGGCAGATACACCACCACAGTTTATAGAGGTCTGTTGTTCATCCACGTTCATTCCCACAATTCACCCTTACATATCGCAAATCCATGTTCTCTACGCTGGCATTACCCAGATCAGATGTACGGTCAGCGGCACAAGGCCACTCTCTCAGCCCAACTTCATTGAGCTCCCGGTTCACTTATTTCATTGCTTCTAATGTACATCAGATGGGTATTTGTGGCAATGGTCTCTACAAAAATCAAAAGTTGGCATAGGGAAAGGCATCCCCCTGGATGCCTTTTGGACATACTTCACGATGTGAAATGGCTACCTTATCCGTACACGCCTTCAATCCGTATTCCAAGGTATCCCTGTTCTTAATATTGCGTGTTCCCAGACTGGCTCGTTTTCCCTGAAGCAAACCCCTTGAACAACGTTGGTACTTTGGAATAACGGGTATTCGTAATTTTCCCTTGTGATGTGCTGCTGTCTGTACGCAAAATCGAATCTTTCACATTGGAAATGTTGGAGTTATCCAGCGTCATGTTAACCGCGAAGGAAGTTCCACCATTTTGACGAACCAGCTTGCCAATATCGTCTGCACGGAAATTTTTGATGTTAATTGTTCCAGCTGCATTCATCTGGAACACTTTATCATAAGCCTTATACGCTGCCCCACCGGTAATGTTAACCGTTCCGGCAGACTTCAATGTCAGAGCATCCTCGCCTACGTCCTCCCAGACTACATTCGATATATTACAGTTACCATAACAGTGAACACCATCAGCAGCTGGTGATCCAATGTTTACGTTTTTGAGCGTGGCCCCTGCCTCCAGACGGAAGACTGGCTTCTGATTTTCTGCTTGAGATCCGTCGCCCAGTGTGGAAGGATTGGCTACAAATGTTTTACCTTGGCCGTCATAGGTCGTGCCCTTTGGAACCACAATGGTTGAATTTACAACGGTAGGTGCAGCCGCAGCCGGAACGGCACCAAATATAGAAGCAACCAAACCAGCGGACAGCAACAACGTCAACATTTTTTTCATAACTTTATTCCTCCCTTATTCTCTCGTTTTTTTGGTAGCATACAAGCCTCGGCTTGTATTGGAAGTTCGTCAGAGGTGCACCTCTGTCCGACCCACAACCTAATCCTACCAAATAAGGAAGGAAAATAGAATAATCATTAGATCAGATATATCATGACATCGCACAATCCCTGTCATATTGGCATTTTTTGCATGCCAGGTCCCTCAAACAATATGCTGATATCAACCTCTGGTATGCTCATTTGTAACGTATGTACCCCTCACTTTAATCCCCGGTAACAAAGAAAGACCACTACATTTGTCTCCAAATGTGTGATCTTGAATGTCTTCTGGCTTGCTGATATAAGATATCAGGCTCCAAATCTCTGACGATAACCGCACTTTCTACACAACTCTTCTACAGCTTCCCGCTTGGAGAAGCCATATACCAGATTGTTCGCTCGCTCACCCTCAATAATCTCCGAGAATGACTTCTCGTGCACATTACCCAGGTTAATCACACCCTCGCCATCGAGACAGCATGGAACCACCGTTCCATCTACAAGCACAGCTGCCTGACCGCGAAGTGCATGGCAGAAGCCTTTGCCGTCATCTTCAGGTGCATCCAGGCTTGGCCACTGGAACTCATGGTCCTGATTCAGGTATACATTCGGGGCAATTTTGACCCCGCTGCCTGGAACTACTTTTTCCTCAATGCGGAAGTCCAGATTGAATTCACGTTCCAATACTTCAAGGGTCTCCCGATTTCGATTCATCTGAGCATTTGTGAAGTTATCCTGCGTCAGATTCCACAACCGAAATGAGATGATGACATTGTGCTTAACGGCCTCGTGTACAAAGGACAAAATATGACGCAGGTATCCGTCACGGTCTGTTGAACCTTCATGCCCATCGAAGCTGTGCAGGGAGAAATTCATCTGCCGCAGCGCCGGTTTGCCAAGCAATTTATGCTGAGTCTTGGGCAGCAGTGTACCATTCGTTGTAATGTTCACCTTGAGTCCCTTCTCATGTGCGGAATCGAGCAACAGATCTATTTTGGGATGCAACAAGGGTTCACCTTTGACATGTAGATAAATATGATTGGTGTGTGGTTTAACTTGATCCAGTATATTGTTGAAGACTTCAGGGTCAATGAATCCTTTGGCACGCTGTGTCTGCGGACAGAAGCTGCATGCCAGATTGCAGATACTCGTGATCTCAATATATACTTTTTTGAACGTTTTCAACTCGGGTCCCCATTCTGCTTCGGAGGGAGAACAATCCCGCCTGCATTTGTGATCCGGCCAATATGCGCCACCACTATTATATCGGGTTAGGGAGCCCAGGTAAATTGTTCAGTTGTTCGGGTCTGACTCCAAGTTCATCTCAAGAATTCTATCATGCTGCCTCTTTACAGTTCATGTTCGAGTGATATATGCTGAACACACAACTGCATATCTTGAACTTTTGCACTAGGGGAGCCTTGCGGCTGAGACGAATATGACTATTCGGACCCTTTGAACCTGATCTGGACCATACCAGCGGAGGGAAGTGGAGCGGCCTTTTAGTAAGCGGAATTTTTTCATGTATGTGAAGATAAATTGCGGATTTAACTTACAGACCCACTCATTTCTCCGGAAATGGGTGGGTCTTTTTTGTTCCTTTTGCAGAGTATAGGATGCCGTTGTTATTCCAGCAGTCTGACATCAAGGGGGTGAGGATCAGATGAGAAACCATGTAACCATTGAGAACGTTAGCTTCGCTTTTCCTGAAAAAAAGGATTCACCCGTGCTCGCCAATGTGTCGCTTCAGGTCCAACAAGGAGAATTTGTCTCGCTCATTGGCTCCAGCGGATCAGGTAAAAGCACACTCTTCAAGCTGCTCGCAGGCTTGCATGAGCCAACCGTTGGCACCATCGATATAGCTGATGTACCACAAGGACAACGGCTCGGACGAGTCGCTTATATGCCGCAGAAAGATCTGCTGTTATCCTGGCGTACCGTCATGGAGAACTGCATGCTGCCTTCTGAGCTGGCACCAGGCCGACAGGACAAGGACAAGTTACGGGCCAACATCCTAGCTGGGTTGGCAAGGTTCGGCCTGTCGGGTTATGAACAGGCCTATCCAGATGAATTGTCCGGTGGCATGCGGCAGCGGGTGGCATTGCTTCGTACCTTGCTTACAGGCGGGCAGCTCATGTTGCTGGATGAACCCTTCGGTGCACTCGACGCTTTAACCAAACGAGAAATGCATCGCTGGTTGCTGGAGCTGTGGGAGGGCTTTGGCCAAACCGTGCTGTTCATTACACATGACATCGAAGAAGCCCTGCTGTTAAGTGACCGTATCATTCTGTTAACTCCTGGGGGACAAGGTCAGCAGTTGCGGGAGATGACAGTTCCTTTACCACGCCCAAGGCATTCGGACATGATCTACGAACTGGCTCTCGTGCAGATGAGGCAACAACTGGAGGAACAATTGCATGCAAAATGATAGAGCTGAGGTTAGCGTTTGGACGTGGTGTTCAAAGTGGTTTTCCCAATATGGTTTGTTTATTCTGCTCATGTTCTTATTACTGGCGATCTGGGAAGTGATTGTGCGTATGGGATGGGTGCCTTCCTTCATCATTCCTGCACCCACGGCCATCGCAGGCTCACTTGTTGAGCATCGTCATCTGCTGTTGACCATCCATCTGCCTGCTACCTTTATGGAGGTTGTTGTTGGTTTTGTCTTATCCATAGTGACTGGAATTACGCTAGCAACAGGCATGCATATGAACCGATCGATTGAAAAGGCCTTGTATCCCTTCATCGTGATCAGTCAGACCATACCGCTGATTGCTCTGTCCCCCGTATTTATCTTGTGGTTTGGTTACACGTTGTGGAGCAAAGTTGCGGTGGTGTTCTTAATCGCATTCTTCCCCATTGTGGTCAGTACCTACGATGGACTCCGCCAAGGCGATCCGGAGCAGCGTGAACTGCTGCTCACCATGGGCGCCAGCAAGTGGGATATTTTTCGCAAACTCCAGGTTCCACTGGCACTTCCCTCTTTTTTCTCGGGGCTAAAGATGTCTGTGGTGTACTGCGTGGTTGGGGCAACGATTGGCGAATGGCTCGGTGGCAGCAAAGGTCTAGGGTACTTCAGCCGTCGTATGTCCAGCAACATGAACACGGATGCGATGTTTGCAGCCATTTTGCTGTTATCCCTGCTTGGGATCGTTTTGTTTGTACTAATTGCCTGGCTGGAGAAACGGTTTAGCTTACGGCGTCATGGTCATGGAGGCAAAAGAAAAGTTGGATAATACTTAGACAGAAATTAGATGTAAACAAAACGATGAAATGAGGAACTTCATTTATGAATAACAAAGGTATATACTCCCTGCTTCCCATCGTGCTCATTAGCCTTTTGCTGATCGTCAGTGGATGCAGCACCACGAATACCAGCAAAAACACACCAACAACAGACTCTGCAACCAACGAACAACAAACTGACAAGTCTGCAACCGAGCCAGCATCAAACGCCAAAGATAAACTGTCCATCATGCTCGACTGGTACCCGAATGCAGTACATTCCTTCATCTACGTTGCTCAAGAAAAAGGATACTTTGCAGATCAAGGTCTCGATGTCGAAATTCAGATGCCTGCGGATACCAATGATTCACTCAAACTTGTTGCTGCCGAAAAAATTGATCTGGCTCTAAGCTACCAGCCCCAAATCTTGCTCGCACGTGGCGAGAACATTCCTGTACGTTCCATTGCTGCTGTTGTTCGCCACCCACTTGTGCATCTGTTGACCGAAGCAAATGGCAACGTGAGCTCACCCAAAGATCTTGAAGGAAAAACTGTTGGTTATTCCTCAATTCCTCTGTATGAAGCGATGGTGCGTACGATGATCAGCCACGATGGTGGAAACCCAGATAACATGAATCTGGTTGACGTTGGGTTCGATCTGATTCCTTCGCTGGCTTCCGGACAGGCAGATGCGGTTATGGGTGGTTTTATTAACCATGAACAATTGATTTTGGAGAAAGAAGGACATGCCATGAAATCGATTAACCCCGTCGATTATGGTGTGCCTGATTATTATGAATTGGTCCTGACCGCAAGTGAAGCTGGCATTGAAGCAAAAAAAGACCAACTTACCCGGTTCGTCAAAGCGGCCCAGGAAGGACAGAAATATGTAACGGAGCATCCAGAAGAAGCCTTGAATATTCTGCTCGCTCATGAGAATGAAACGTCTCCGCTTGACCCGGAGATCGAAACCAAAAGCCTGGCGATTCTGCTACCACTCATGAATGAAGAAGGCCAACCGTTTGGTCAGCAGGAAATGGAGTCGTGGGAAAATGTACGTACATGGCTCGTTGAACAGGATTTGATTCCTGAATCGGTGAAAGCCGAGGATGCTTTTATTCATCTGCAAGGAAAGTAAATGATTTAGATTTTACATTTCTGCTTTTCCCGCATTAATGCATCTGGCTGTTGTTAGACTCTGCGCCCCAACTCAACAAGGAGACTCATATCCTATTATTCTGCTGAGTGACCCTTCATACCGGTCTTTTACCGATGGGGTTACTTCAAAACAAGGAGGAATTTATATGTCTTATCTGGAACGTGTTCGTACGCAAAATCCGCTGGTACACAATATCACCAACCTTGTCGTGGCTCCCTTCACAGCCAATGGCCTGCTTGCACTAGGTGCGTCCCCTTTTATGGCCTATGCTCATGAAGAGGTCGCTGATGTCGCCAAGATGTCAGGAGCTGTAGTACTCAACATTGGTACTCTCGATGACAAAGTCGTTCAGGCAATCCGTCTGGCAGGCCAATCGGCTAATGCGCATCACGTGCCTGTGGTGCTTGATCCGGTTGGAGCTGGCGCAACCACATATCGCACGGAAACCGTGCAAATGCTCGTTCGTGAACTTCGTCTCACAGTACTGCGCGGCAATGTGGCGGAGGTCGCCAATGTCATCGGTGAGAGTTGGAGTATCAAAGGTGTGGATGCAGGATCAGGTGAGGGCGACCGAATCGGCATTGCGGAGCGGGCAGCGCATAAACTTGGCTGTGTCGTGGTCATTACCGGAAAAGAAGATATCATTACTGATGGACAATCCACATTCCTCACGAGTAATGGTCATGCCCTGCTCACTCAGGTCACAGGTGCTGGCTGTCTGCTCAGTTCGGTGATTGGTGCTTTTACAGCCATAGCGGAATCAGGAGCCGATCTTATAGGCAGTATTGTTGAAGCGCTCGCGTTTTATGGTGTAGCAGCTGAACTGGCGGCAGAGCGGACAGCTCATCAGGGGCCGGGCAGCTTCCAGATTGAATTGTTGAATCAATTGGCACAAGTAACACCAGACCTCTTGGCAGAACGCGCACAGATCCGTCAGATCCGTGGAGGTGCAGTATGAGTATTGCTCAAGCGCTAACCATTGCAGGCTCCGATAACGGGGGCGGCGCAGGCATTCAGGCCGATTTGAAAACATTCCAAGAACTTGGTGTATACGGCATGACCGTTATCACCGCTATTGCTGCCCAAAATACAACAGGTGTGCAGGGCGTTTTTCCCATCCCTTACGATGGCATTGCCCAGCAATTGGACTCGACCGGCGAAGACTTTCAACCAACCGCAACGAAGACCGGCATGTTATATAGTGCCGAGATTATTCGTCTAGTGGCTGAGAAATGGCAGCAATACCGTTGGTCAAATCTGGTCATCGACCCTGTGATGGTAGCCAAAGGTGGCGCCCCCCTTCTCCAGCAGGAAGCTGTAAAGGCGTTGGTTACGGATCTGTTGCCCCATGCCCTGATCACAACACCCAATATTCCGGAAGCGGAACTGCTTACCGGGATGTCTATCACCAATCTGAGCCAGCGGGAAGAAGCCGCAAGACGGATTGTACAGATGGGCTCGACGTATGCTTTGGTCAAAGGTGGTCATGATGAAGGAAGTGGCATGATCGTGGATGTGCTCTACGATGGGCAGTCTTTTCATTATCTGGAGAATGTTCGTGTGGTAACACGTCATACACACGGAACAGGCTGTACATACTCTGCTGCCATCACCGCAGAGTTAGCCAAGGGTTCACCTGTTCTGGCTGCCGTTACGACCGCGCGAGCATTCATTCAGGCAGCCATC
This sequence comes from Paenibacillus amylolyticus, assembly GCF_047302515.1. Taxonomy (GTDB): domain Bacteria; phylum Bacillota; class Bacilli; order Paenibacillales; family Paenibacillaceae; genus Paenibacillus; species Paenibacillus amylolyticus_G. Next base: position 4,965,267 of record NZ_CP168019.1, read on the forward strand.
GAAGATGAGCTGGGGATTGGGGCCGGACATGGGCCGACAAATCATTTTGCGTATCAGCGCAGACAGCGGGGTGAGCAGTGATGCGCCCTTGGGATGCAGAAGCGGTACGACGCGCAATGCAGGTGTATTTGGTGATGGGCAGCGTCAATATAACGCAAGACCCGGTGGAAGTGCTGCGCCAGGCCATTGCTGGCGGCATTACGCTGTTCCAGTTCCGTGAAAAGGGAACTGGCGCCCTGGCTCACGAAGCTCGCATAACGCTTGCGATGCGGCTTCGCGAGGTGTGCAGCCAGCACGGGGTCCCGTTCATCGTGAACGATGATGTGGAGCTGGCTGTAGCGGTGGAGGCCGACGGCGTGCATGTCGGCCAGGAGGATGCGGACGCGTTGCTAGTACGCGCCCGCATTGGAGATGGGCGGATGCTTGGCGTATCCGCCCACTCTGTGGATGAGGCGCGCCGTGCCGTGCAGGCGGGCGCCGACTATCTTGGCGTCGGGCCCATGTACCCGACGCGCTCCAAAGCGGATGCCCACGCTGTGCTGGGCCCCGCAGGGGTGGCGGAACTGCGCGCCGCATGCATCGCAGTTCCGATTGTGGGTATCGGCGGCATTACGCCCGATACCACGGCCGCCGTGATGGCGGCTGGAGCCGACGGCGTAGCCGTCATCTCCGCCATCGCGGGCGCGGCCGACGTGCGCGCAGCGGCTGCGCAGTTCGCTGCGGCAGTGCGCGGGATGCAGGCGTAGCCCTGCTCTCCCTGCACTGCCAGCCCCGTGGGCTGCACCGAACATGGTGCAGCCACAACCATTCGACCTCCTCTCCATAACAGAGGAGCCTCAAAACACCCCCGCGGCGCGGCAGCCACCCATGTCTTCGACTTAGAAGCGCATCCGCTACCCTACAGTGACTGAATGACACAATAATTTCATCACATCTATTCACATCCAGTCATCAATCCATGATCAAGATGCAGCTTCTATGCTCGCATCTTGTTTTTTTCATTTTCAACGGTTGACTCTCACGTAACGTGACACTGTACAATCGGTGTTGTAAGGAGGTTTCACACATGGCCATGAAGGTAAAAGAAGTTACCGAGCTTGCCTCGATCAGTGTGCGCACACTGCATCACTATGATGAGATCGGACTATTAACCCCGGACGAAGTGACTTCTGCCGGGTATCGATTATATTCAGATGCCAACCTGGAACGGTTGCAGCAGATTTTGTTTTTCAAGGAACTCGACTTCTCTCTGAAGGAGATCAAAAACATTATAACCGACCCCTCCTTCAATCCAGAAGAAGCACTAAACATGCATCGACTTATTCTATTGGAGAAGCGACAACGCTTGGACCAAATGATTGCTACCATTGATAGAACGGTTTTACACGTGAGAGGAGAAATTAAAATGACGGCCAAAGAACAATTCGAAGGATTTGATTTTAGCCAGAATCCGTATGAACAAGAAGCGCGGGAACGTTGGGGAGACCATGCCGTCGATCACGCAAATCAGAAGCTGCACAGTAAATCAACCACAGATCAGAAGGCTCTATCCGATCAAATGAACGAAATCTACAAACATCTGGCTTCACTTCGTCACATAGAACCAGCATCTGAGGAGGCACAGGCAGGCATCAAAGAGTGGTTCACTTGGCTAAACCAAATGGGAAGCTACTCACCTGAAGCCTTTAGAGGACTTGGTCAGATGTACGTGGACGATGAACGCTTCACGCGTAATATTGATCAGTTTGGCGATGGTTTGGCAGTATTTATGAGAGATGCTATGGCTGTATTTGCTGACCAAAACAAATAATATAGCCCTGTCTTCAACCACATACAGTATTATTCAACTCTCATTGCCGTCAGATGTGGACTGTAAACGATAGTCTGGAAGTTACCCCCTTTCCTGTAAAAAATATTCTCGTCATCAGCTTTATTCGCTGTAAATGACCATTCGGATATTTAAACCTACCTCCTGGGGTGACCCTATCTTTCTTGTAATTAACATTTACTCGGGTTATGTGGTAAGTAATTTAAATCGATCCGAATTGTTGCAAAAGTTATGAGCAATATCCCACCCCCTACCTGGTGAATACACAAAAGGGACGTACACCCTCAGGCGTATCGTCCCTTTTATGTATGCAAGTAACTCAGCCGCAATGTGAACATGCCTAACTGCTGCTCACTCTGAGTACTTTATAAATATCTTCTAAAGTTAATGCTCGTTACTACGTTTTTATTCTGCTCCCAGTCCTTCGATATAACCTTTTCACAAGTGCTTAGGATGATGAGCATTAAGTTTCTTCTGTCAAACGTTCTTCATTTTGCTGCCAGCGTCCACCGTCTATCCGATTAAGCTCTTGGCGCATGATCCGATGAAGATGCATCCGTAGCTAGACTCGTTCTCGCCATCCGGCCAGGAATCTGCCATGCAGACACAATCGCAAGCGCAATAAATAACAAATCAATCGGTTGGCTGAAATACTCCTGGAAGGTTTCCACAAACGCACTGATCATCTCGCTATCAAACACAAGTTCCATCACGCTTACATCACCAAACAGTTCGGAAGTAAAATATACCACCGTCAGATATTTCCCCAGCAAAATGCCGACGAGTGCAAACAGTACGGCAATAATCTTATGTACCGTTGCAATTTGTTTATTGGAGAACAACACAACTGCGTAACCCGTGAGCGCTCCAATCAAAATCGCAATTAATCCCACCTCATACTCGGTCATTGCAGCAATAGCTGCCCATACGATGCCTCCCAGAATGGCTGCAATTAAGCCACCAATAATCGGCATACCGATTTTAACTCCTTGTTTCTCTTCCACGTTGTCTTTCCCTCCTGAGTCATGCATATGCTTCTTTTCCAGAATTCACCTTTCCTATGAAACCACAAAAAGACCTATTATTCAACATTTTTCTACTTTTGGTGACCATGTATTTATATAATAGAAAGCATCCATTTCCTTATTCGCTCGAATATATCATTTTAGTTTTGTCTACAACCATCTCATAATCATTCCCTTGGCACATAAAAAAACATCCCTCCAACAGCATAATAGCCGTATAAGGGATGTTGTCCATATCTGTATCATAGATATAACCAATGTAACCCAGAAAATACATTGGAAAACTCGCTCTATCTTACCTTTGCACTTCCTTGGAAGGCTGAATGACAGCTGCAATCTGTGCCAAAATGGCATCCACCGATGCCGGATCATGCACATCATACTCATCAATGTTCAGACGCAGCACAGGGCAAGCTGTAAACTGATCAATCCACACGGAATAGCGCTCGTGCATATGCTCCCAGTACGAACGATCCGTCTGAATCTCCATCTCACGTCCGCGTTCCGTAATACGGTTTAAAATCGAAGGCAGACTGCCTTCCAGATAGATCAGCACATCTGGATGTGGGAAATACGGTGTCATTACCATTGCTTCAAATAAACTGCTGTATGTCTCGAAATCAGTAGCAGACATGGTTCCTTGATCTGCATGCATTTGTGCAAAAATGCCCGTATCTTCATAGATGGAACGATCCTGTACGAATCCCCCACCTAGTTCAAAAATCTTTTTCTGTTCCTTGAAGCGCTCTGCCAGAAAATAAATCTGCAGATGGAAGCTCCAACGCTCGAAGTCATGATAGAACTTCTCCAAATATGGATTATGATCAACTTGTTCCAGAGAAGTCTTGAAATTCAAACGCTGTGCAAGCGCAGCCGTTAACGTGGATTTACCCACTCCAACCGTACCTGCTACCGTAATTAATGCATTCGTTGGAATGCCATAGTTATTCATATGATATACTCCTTTACCTGATTAACAATTTGCCTGAAGTGTTCAGGATGTTCCACAAAGTCGAGTTGCTCTGCATTAACCTTAATGATTGCTGGCGGATTTGAGCTATTTGCCAGATAGTCCATGCCTGTTTTGTAATCGGTGATCAGTTGTTCCATATATGCCGGGTCCATATCCTGCTCAAATGAGCGTCCACGCTTGTTAATGCGGTACATCAACGTATCGAGTTCAGCTTCAATATAGAGCACCAGGTTGGGCTTTGGCAGATCATCTGTTAACAGATGATAGATTTGACGATATTTATCCCGTTTCGTTCCCTTTAAGGTACGATCGGCAAAAATCATATTTTTATAGATATGATAGTCTGAAATGACTGGGGTATTCTGCTCTACATAATGAACGCCCGTGTCTTCCAGTTGTTTAAACCGATTACACAGAAAAAACATTTCCAATTGGAAACTCCACTCGTCGATATCCTGATAAAAGGAAGCCAGAAATGGATTCTCTTCTACGATTTCTTTAACTAACGGAAGATTCAATTCATGGGAAAGCATCGTTGCCAGCGTTGTTTTCCCCGCTCCGATCGGACCTTCCACGGCAATAAACGGGGCTGATTTCATCGTGTTCACTGTTCCTCCTCGTACTTATGCGTGTTTCCGTTTTCTATATAGACCTCACCTATTGTATCACAGCTTTAAGGATTGGAACGCCAGTATTTTATGTATATAACAAGTTAAATCTGAACTAAGGATTACATTAAATGAATTACATTAAATGAATTACATTAAAATAAAAAAGACACACTCGATATCATCAAGTGTGTCTTCCTATTGCTTGGCGGCGTCCTACTCTCCCAGGACCCTGCGGTCCAAGTACCATCGGCGCTAGAGGGCTTAACGGTCGTGTTCGGGATGGGTACGTGTGGAACCCCTCCGCCATCGCCACCAAACGCATAGCTTAGCTTACATTTCAGAGATCGTTCTCTGAAAACTAGATTCGAAACGAAACATGCGAATTACAACTTGCTATTGGATAAGCCCTCGACCGATTAGTACTGGTCAGCTCCATGCATTGCTGCACTTCCACCCCCAGCCTATCTACCTCGTCGTCTTCAAGGGGTCTTACATACTGGGAAATCTCATCTTGAGGGGGGCTTCACGCTTAGATGCTTTCAGCGTTTATCCCGTCCGTACATAGCTACCCAGCGGTGCTCCTGGCGGAACAACTGGTACACCAGCGGTACGTCCATCCCGGTCCTCTCGTACTAAGGACAGCTCCTCTCAAATTTCCTACGCCCACGACAGATAGGGACCGAACTGTCTCACGACGTTCTGAACCCAGCTCGCGTACCGCTTTAATGGGCGAACAGCCCAACCCTTGGGACCTACTTCAGCCCCAGGATGCGATGAGCCGACATCGAGGTGCCAAACCTCCCCGTCGATGTGGACTCTTGGGGGAGATAAGCCTGTTATCCCCAGGGTAGCTTTTATCCGTTGAGCGATGGCCCTTCCATGCGGTACCACCGGATCACTAAGCCCGACTTTCGTCCCTGCTCGACTTGTAGGTCTCGCAGTCAAGCTCCCTTATGCCTTTGCACTCTTCGAATGATTTCCAACCATTCTGAGGGAACCTTTGGGCGCCTCCGTTACTCTTTAGGAGGCGACCGCCCCAGTCAAACTGCCCACCTGACACTGTCCCCGCACCGGATTACGGTACCAGGTTAGAACCTAGATACGATCAGGGTGGTATCCCAACGTTGCCTCCACACAAGCTGGCGCTCATGCTTCAAAGGCTCCCACCTATCCTGTACAGATCGTACCCAAATTCAATATCAAGCTGCAGTAAAGCTCCATGGGGTCTTTCCGTCTTGTCGCGGGTAACCTGCATCTTCACAGGTATTAAAATTTCACCGGATCTCTCGTTGAGACAGCGCCCAAGTCGTTACGCCATTCGTGCGGGTCAGAATTTACCTGACAAGGAATTTCGCTACCTTAGGACCGTTATAGTTACGGCCGCCGTTTACTGGGGCTTCGGTTCACAGCTTCGGATTGCTCCTAACCACTCCCCTTAACCTTCCAGCACCGGGCAGGCGTCAGCCCGTATACTTCGCCTTACGGCTTCGCACAGACCTGTGTTTTTGCTAAACAGTCGCTTGGGCCTTTTCACTGCGGCCCCCTCGTGCTATTCACACTACCGGGGCACCCCTTCTCCCGAAGTTACGGGGTCATTTTGCCGAGTTCCTTAACGAGAGTTCTTCCGCGCGCCTTAGAATACTCTTCTCGCCTACCTGTGTCGGTTTGCGGTACGGGCACCTTCACCTGGCTAGAGGCTTTTCTTGGCAGTGTGAGATCATGACCTTCGCTACTATAATTTTCGCTCCCCATCACAGCTCAGCCTTACAATGTGCGGATTTGCCTACACATCAGCCTCACTGCTTAGACGGACATCCATCAGTCCGCGTCACTACCCTACTGCGTCCCCCCATTGCTCATAACGGCTTACGGTGGTACAGGAATTTCGACCTGTTGTCCTTCGACTACGCCTTTCGGCCTCGCCTTAGGTCCCGACTTACCCTGAGCGGACGAGCCTTCCTCAGGAACCCTTAGGCTTTCGGCGGATCAGATTCTCACTGATCTTTTCGTTACTCATACCGGCATTCTCACTTGTATAATGTCCAGCGCTCCTTACGGTACACCTTCAACCCTTATACAACGCTCCCCTACCCCTGATGCAAAGCATCAAGCCATAGCTTCGGTGGTGTGTTTAGCCCCGTTACATTTTCGGCGCAGAGTCACTCGACCAGTGAGCTATTACGCACTCTTTCAATGGTGGCTGCTTCTAAGCCAACATCCTGGTTGTCTGTGCAACTCCACATCCTTTCCCACTTAACACACACTTGGGGACCTTAGCTGATGGTCTGGGCTGTTTCCCTTTTGACAATGGATCTTAGCACTCACTGTCTGACTCCCGGAAGTAAGTCTATGGCATTCGGAGTTTGACTGAGCTTGGTAACCCTTGCGGGCCCCGCACCCAATCAGTGCTCTACCTCCACGACTCTGTTTTCCGAGGCTAGCCCTAAAGCTATTTCGGGGAGAACCAGCTATCTCCGAGTTCGATTGGAATTTCTCCGCTACCCCCACCTCATCCCCGCATTTTTCAACATGCGTGGGTTCGGGCCTCCAGTGCGTGTTACCGCACCTTCACCCTGGACAGGGGTAGATCACCCGGTTTCGGGTCTACGTCCACGTACTAAGTCGCCCTATTCAGACTCGCTTTCGCTGCGGCTCCGGCTCTTCACCTTAACCTTGCACGGGAACGTAACTCGCCGGTTCATTCTACAAAAGGCACGCCATCACCCCTAAAACGGGCTCTGACTTTTTGTAAGCACACGGTTTCAGGTTCTATTTCACTCCCCTTCCGGGGTGCTTTTCACCTTTCCCTCACGGTACTGCTTCACTATCGGTCGCTAGGAAGTATTTAGCCTTGGCAGATGGTCCTGCCGGATTCATACGGGGTTTCACGTGCCCCGCACTACTCGGGATCCGTCTCGGAGGGAACCAACTTTCAACTACAGGGCTTTTACCTTCTTTGGCGGGCCTTTCCAGACCTCTTCGCTTAACCGGTTCCTTTGTAACTCCATGTGAGACGTCCCACAACCCCAAAGAGCAAGCTCTTTGGTTTGGGCTTCTCCGCGTTCGCTCGCCGCTACTGACGGAATCACTATTGTTTTCTCTTCCTCAGGGTACTTAGATGTTTCAGTTCCCCTGGTATGCCTCTGCATAACCTATGTATTCAGTTATGAGTAACTGGAAATTACCCCAGCTGGGTTTCCCCATTCGGACACCCCCGGATCAAAGCTTGCTTACAGCTCCCCGAGGCAGTTTCGTTGTTCGCCACGTCCTTCATCGGCTCCTAGCGCCTAGGCATCCTCCGTGTGCTCTTAGTAGCTTAACCTCGTGCTCCGGTTTCGACTGCTCGCTTCCCTTGTTTTGCTTGCGCAAAGCCAAAAGTCGCTCCCATTCGATACCATCGTACGTGCAATCTACCGTTTTTATTGAAACTTGTTTAACACAAGTTCAGCTAAAAAGGAATGTTCTAATTCGCGTTTGTTTCGTTTCGATATCTAGTTTTCAAAGAACAAGCTCCATGCAAAAGCAAGCTGTTTGAGAGTTTGAGCTCTCAAAACTGAGCAACGAGTGAGTGTTTTGCAGCTAAGCTGCTTATTTGAATGTTTCCGTTGCAGGAAACGATTCTCCATAGAAAGGAGGTGATCCAGCCGCACCTTCCGATACGGCTACCTTGTTACGACTTCACCCCAATCATCTATCCCACCTTCGGCGGCTGGCTCCTTGCGGTTACCCCACCGACTTCGGGTGTTATAAACTCTCGTGGTGTGACGGGCGGTGTGTACAAGACCCGGGAACGTATTCACCGCGGCATGCTGATCCGCGATTACTAGCAATTCCGACTTCATGCAGGCGAGTTGCAGCCTGCAATCCGAACTGAGACCGGCTTTGTTGGGATTGGCTCCATCTCGCGATTTCGCAGCCCGTTGTACCGGCCATTGTAGTACGTGTGTAGCCCAGGTCATAAGGGGCATGATGATTTGACGTCATCCCCACCTTCCTCCGGTTTGTCACCGGCAGTCTATCTAGAGTGCCCACCCGAAGTGCTGGCAACTAAATATAAGGGTTGCGCTCGTTGCGGGACTTAACCCAACATCTCACGACACGAGCTGACGACAACCATGCACCACCTGTCTCCTCTGTCCCGAAGGAAAGATACATCTCTGCATCGATCAGAGGGATGTCAAGACCTGGTAAGGTTCTTCGCGTTGCTTCGAATTAAACCACATACTCCACTGCTTGTGCGGGTCCCCGTCAATTCCTTTGAGTTTCAGTCTTGCGACCGTACTCCCCAGGCGGAGTGCTTAATGTGTTAACTTCGGCACCAAGGGTATCGAAACCCCTAACACCTAGCACTCATCGTTTACGGCGTGGACTACCAGGGTATCTAATCCTGTTTGCTCCCCACGCTTTCGCGCCTCAGCGTCAGTTACAGCCCAGAGAGTCGCCTTCGCCACTGGTGTTCCTCCACATATCTACGCATTTCACCGCTACACGTGGAATTCCACTCTCCTCTTCTGCACTCAAGTCACCCAGTTTCCAGTGCGATCCGGGGTTGAGCCCCGGGATTAAACACCAGACTTAAATGACCGCCTGCGCGCGCTTTACGCCCAATAATTCCGGACAACGCTTGCCCCCTACGTATTACCGCGGCTGCTGGCACGTAGTTAGCCGGGGCTTTCTTCTCAGGTACCGTCACCTTGAGAGCAGTTACTCTCCCAAGCGTTCTTCCCTGGCAACAGAGCTTTACGATCCGAAAACCTTCATCACTCACGCGGCATTGCTCCGTCAGGCTTTCGCCCATTGCGGAAGATTCCCTACTGCTGCCTCCCGTAGGAGTCTGGGCCGTGTCTCAGTCCCAGTGTGGCCGATCACCCTCTCAGGTCGGCTACGCATCGTCGCCTTGGTGAGCCGTTACCTCACCAACTAGCTAATGCGCCGCAGGCCCATCCCCAAGTGACAGATTGCTCCGTCTTTCCAGTTCTCTTCAGGCGAAGAAAACAATTATTCGGTATTAGCTACCGTTTCCGGTAGTTGTCCCAAACTTGAGGGCAGGTTGCCTACGTGTTACTCACCCGTCCGCCGCTAACTATCAGAGAAGCAAGCTTCTCTTCAAGTCCGCTCGACTTGCATGTATTAGGCATGCCGCCAGCGTTCGTCCTGAGCCAGGATCAAACTCTCCAATAAAGTATTGAAAAGAGCGATAAGCTCATTTTGAATCTGACGAGATTAAAAATCTCATTTGTGCTCCAGTCGATCCAAGCCAAGGCTTGTTTCAAACTTTTGCGTTCATTCTGCAAGCAGAATGTTTACTCACTCGTTGTTCAGTTTTCAAAGATCAAACTTATTTCGTTACCGAATGTCGTTCTCTTCAGCAACTCTTATATAATATCATGTCCGAACCAACTTTGCAAGCTCTTTTTTCAAGTTTCTTTCGAAGCTTATTTCATTCGCTTGCCGCACCAGTGTTAAACCATGTTTTCTTGGCCGGATTAATAATATATCACGTATAGATATTAATTACAATACTTAATTTAATAAAATTCATTTACCACAAATCAACTACCTTTACTGTGTTGCTCTCCTCTATCCCAGAGTAAAGTTTATTATAGCTTAAATGACATTCTTTCCATTCATACATCGCAATACATGTCTAATTGATTTTAAACTTATTAGCCTACATCTCCTCTCATATAATTTAGCTTCATTAATATGCTCAATTTAAGTTGTCCTTTTATCAAGGTCATGCAAGATTACTGGGGGCACTGTAAGTTACCACGAGTATAAGTAGAAGTATTATAGAAGATACACAAAAAAAGTGATGCACGCATATAACCATACGTGAACCACTTTCTTGTGTGTTATTACATTATAAATAGAAGGAAACTCTTAATGTTGTGCCTGTGCTGATGCTGGAGGCGTCATCGTCATTTGTCCATTACCTGCTTTTTGCATGCCAACTCGCAGCAACGTAATTGCCCATGTAATAATCGAGATCAACAGAAGATGAACCATGTATCCCCCCACTGCTTCTCCACTATAGATCAAACGCATAAATCCCTGTACCCCATTTGAAGCGGGCAGAAAGTTACCGATATAACGGTAGAATGGCGCCAGCATCTCGGCTGGAATGATATTTCCTGCTGTCATCAACTGGAGTGGAACCATCGCTACATTAAATAGAGGGCCTGCATTGCCAAACAGGGCAAAACTCATTTGTGTAAAACAGATACAAGCCAGACTCACCAGCACATGATACACATACAAAGCGCCGAAGGAGCTCGCAACATCTGTGAACTGAAGAGCTACTGTATCCACAATTAGGGGAACAATCAAAGCTATACACAATAACAGCAATTGCCGTCCCCAGAAGATTTCCCATTTGGAATGGGTACGCTTCATGATATTCGACGTAATATTAAACTGAATATTCATAGTCATCGAAGCAATATAGGTGATAAAACCCAGAATCATGGGCAGCATCGATGTTGCAAAATCACTCACGCTGTTCGTTTTATTAATTTCAGCCTTCACAGGCCCTTCATTCATCTTTGCCATCGCTTGTCCAATAGCTGCACTCAGTTCATCGCTGTTTATACTATCGTTATTGAGTGTCACTTGAACCTTGGATTCCAGAATCCCTTGACCCATTTGTGCAGTCATTCCGGTCGCAGCATGTTCCACAATGGATTTGGCTACATCGGCATTTCCCTGATTGATATAAAAGGGTAAGCTCGCCTCTGTGCCTCCTGCAATCTGGTCAGTGAATCCTTCCGGAATAACAATAACCATCGCATAGTTACCTGCATTCATCTGTTGCTCAGCTTCCTCGGCAGAACCCAGTACATTGACATGGAAAGGCGCGAGCGTTTCAATCTGCTTCTGCACCTCTTTTCCCTGTGTCCCGTCTTCGTTCACCAGAGCAACTTGAAGTTGATCCACTCTCTCCGTGGCTTGATGATAACCCGTCATCCAGATCACAACAAATAACAGCGGAACAATCAATGCAAAAACCAATCCTATTTTTGTCTGTGGCACTTTAAGAAAATCTTTGAAACTTTTCATTCGTTCACGACTCCCGTTAGTTAAAATTAAAATAATTGCACTACATATATATGCACATGCACATATTTGGCCAAAAAAATTTATTTCATCTTTTCATAGATGCGATTCATCACATTCATGAATGCTTCAAGCTCTTCAGGAGAACATTCGGCGAGTGCCTCTTGCTCTTGCTGTTTTGCTTTTGGTGTCAGATCGTTATTCATTTCCAGTCCTTCCGCAGTCAAACAAAGCAATACCGCTCTGCGGTCCTGTGGATCTTCTTCTCTTGTCACCAGACCTTTGCGAATCAACTTGTCTATAATTTTGCCTACAGTTGTCTGGTCCCGCACTGTTAATTCAGCCAGTTTTTTCTGTGATATATGGCTTCCAGCCTTGCTCAATTCATTCAGAACTGCAAATTGTTCCGGAGTAATATCCTGTTCACTCAGATTTCTGGTTGTTGTTTTTTTGTATGCCAGATACGTCCGTGACAGAATCTGTCCAAGTGGATTTTTATCCATATTAACAGGCATGCTGATGCTCCTTTCTCTATATAGTAGCACTACCATCTAATTTGCGTAAGCTCTATATTATTACCATATTTACATCACTGTCAATTTAATTTTTTATCTTTTCAAGCAAAAAGAGACCCACCCGTTAGTCAGGCAGCTCTCTCCTCTGGCATCGTCAAGCCATACTTACTCGGGCTTGCCACTTGAAGTTTCGGTATCGTCCTTCTTCTTTGTGCCTTTACTTTTATAAGGCTTCGGTGCACTTTTCGCCCGGTTAGCAGCGGCTTGCCAACGGTTCCAGCCTTTTTTACCCGTACCACGGCCGGTGCCGCCTTTTCCTTTTGCATTGCTCATGTTATCACTCCAATAATCCTGTATATGCTTAAAAATGACCGTCCTCGGTAACTTATTATGCAACCCAGCCCATCTAATTCACTTCCAGCATTTCTTATTATACCAAAAATCCACGTCTTTACGTCCATTTCCATAAATCATTGTATTGTTATTCTGTTATGAAAGCGGTATAGTGGACATAATTGAAAGAGGAAGCTGCGTCTTCTTCGGGATTGTTACTGGTAAGCAGGCGATACCCAAACCAAGGCTGTCTATTAAGCCTTAGTTTGGGTTTTTTGTTTTTATTACGACCAATTGAGGTGAAACACATATATGATCATCCGTCAGATTTTTAACAACAATGTCATCCGGGCTAAGAACCAGGTTGGTCACGAATTTGTTGTCATTGGCAACGGTCTTGGCTTCAAAAAGAAAAACGGACAGCCTGTGGATGAGGATAAAATCGAAAAAACCTTTGTGCTGAAATCGGATAAAATACCGCAAAAACTAATCGATCTGATTGGGGAAACGTCTGTTGAATATTTGAAGTTAGCAGACGAAATTGTGGGCCATGCCAAACAGGAAATGGGCGATATTTTTAGTGATAATATCTATATATCATTGATCGATCATATTCAGTTTGCCATTACCCGGTACCGTAAATCCGTCGGGCTGAAAAATTCCCTTTTGTGGCAGATCAAGAAGTTTTACAAGAAGGAGTTTGGGATTGGCATGAACGCGGTGGAGCTGATCCAGGAACAATTCGGCATCCAAATGGATGAACATGAGGCCAGCTTTATTGCGATGCATTTTGTAAACGCTCGTCAAGATGCTCAAGGCATGAAACAAACCGTTGAAATCACTGAAATTATTGATGATATCTTCAACATTGTGACCAACCATCACCACATCGCCTTGGATGAAAATTCATTTAATTATTCCCGGTTTATTACCCATCTTCAATATTTTGTGCAGAGAATGTTGAGTAATGAACAGGAGCAATTTGCTTCAGGAGATAACTTTCTGTATGAGCAAGTGAAAGACAAATACAGCAACGCTTTTGAGTGCACACAGCGGATCAATCAGTACCTTGAGGAAAGGTTTGAAAGTGCCCTGTCCATTGATGAAAAGGTGTACTTGACGATCCATATTCAACGTGTCACTTCCCGTAACGAGTTGCTGGACACGGAATAAAAAAAGCTTGCAAACGATTTCGGCGTCATATATAGTAGGTCTCACAACTTAACGACAAGGATTGTTACTGCTAAAGCAGGCGATACCTAAATGATTGGCAACAGGTCATCTTTCCGATGATCATAGCCATTCGTTTAGGTATTTTTTTGTTTTCAGGCAATCTTACCAACAAAGGAGAATGAACATGGATCATAAAAAAATGGGGGATGACATCGTTCGTCTCGTCGGCGGAGAAGCCAATATCAACGGTCTTGTCCACTGTGCGACCCGGCTGAGATTCGACCTGAAAGATTCGAAAAAGGCCGAACGCGAAACGCTTGAAAAACACGATGGCATTATTACCGTTGTCGAAAGCGGCGGCCAGTTCCAGGTGGTCATCGGTAGTAACGTGGCTCATGTATATGCGGAGATTATGAAAAACCGGGATTTCGGAGGAGATTCCTCCTCATCGGCTGAGTCCACAGGGGAAAAAACCTCGCTAATATCCAAAGTTTTTGAAATTATATCCGGAAGTTTCTCGCCGTTAATCCCGGCTATGGCAGGATCAGGTATGCTAAAAGCTTTGCTGACTGTCCTGACCATGCTCGGATGGATGTCGGATACAAGTGACACATACTTGATTTTATCCGCTGCCGGCAACGCTGTATTTTATTTCTTGCCCATCTTCCTTGGCATCACACTGGGTATGAAGCTGAAAGCCAATCCTTATGTAGCTGGCGTAATTGGTGCCGCTCTGATGGAACCGAGCTTCACCGGGCTGATGGATAAGGGCTCAGATGTATCGTTCCTGGGTATCCCGGTTGTCATGATGAATTATTCAGCCAGCGTATTCCCAATCTTCATATCGATCAGCATCTACGCTGTTCTCGATAAGTTACTCAAGAAAATCATTTTGAAAGACCTGCAATTGTTCCTTGTACCAATGATTGCTTTGATGATTATGGTTCCTCTGTCCGCAATGGCCTTTGGACCATTTGGCACCACGGTAGGTGACTGGATCTCCTCCGGCGTAACTTGGCTCATTGGTGTCAGCGGTATATTATCAGGGGTTGTACTGGGTGGATTCATGACCTTCATGGTTGTGTTCGGACTCCACTGGGGCTTTACTCCAATCACGATACAGAATATCGGGGTTGGCGGCGATCCAATTGAAGCCATGGCTGCTGCAGCTGTATTTGCACAAATCGGTGTAGCCTTCGGTATTTTCCTGAAAGCCAAAAAGAACAAAACCCTGCGTACTCTTGCTGGCTCAACCAGCCTTACAGGTTTACTTGCAGGAGTCACTGAACCAATTGTATATGGTCTGATCCTGCGTTATAAACGTGTGATTCCTATCGTGGTTATCGCAGGTGCGATCGGCGGTGCCATCAATGGTCACTTTGGTGTTAAAATGACTGCTTATGTGTTCCACAATATATTTGCCATTCCTGTCTATACACCAACGGTTGTCTACGTAATTGCGATTGCCTGCTCCTTTGCGGTAGCTGCGGTATTAACCGTGATGTTCGGTTATGAAAGCAAAACCAAAGATACAGTTTCCGAGACAAACGAATCTGTCTCCACATCGGCTGAAAGTACACCAGCAGAACTTCCTGTCGTACTTGAGACTAAAACAACGGAGATCAAGAAAGAACAAATTTATAGCCCACTCACAGGTACGGCCGTAGCACTAAGTACCATTAACGACCCCGCCTTTTCGACTGGTGCTATGGGCAAAGGTTTGGCGATTGTCCCTGAGATTGGAGAAGTTGTCGCTCCGGTAGATGGTGTTATCACTTCCCTCTTCCCGACAGGACATGCCATTGGATTAACCACAAACGCAGGAACGGAAATCCTGATTCATGTTGGCATCAACACAGTAGCGCTAAAGGGAAAACACTTCTCTCCTGTCGTTCAAGAAGGTGATATCGTAAGACAGGGCGATCTGTTGATCCAGTTTGACATCGATAAGATCAAGGAAGCCGGATACGAAACCGTAACACCTGTCATTGTCACTCTAACGCAACAAGAAGTGGATGTGTTCGAAACAACTCAGGCACAGGTACAGAAAAATGATGTCCTGCTGACTCTCGTAGTCTGACCCAACTTATATTATACGAATTCAATTTAGGAGGAACTAACTATGAAACATACTCAACTGAAACCATTTCCTAAAGATTTTTTCTGGGGAGGTTCAACCTCTGCCTATCAGATTGAGGGAGCCTGGAATGAAGATGGTAAAGGCCCTTCTGTCATCGACATGGGGAATCATGTGGAAGGCGTAACCGACTTCAAGGTAACCAGTGATCACTATCATATGTACAAAGAAGATGTGGCGTTGCTCGCCGAAATGGGCTTCAAAGCCTACCGTTTCTCCATCGCATGGACACGCATCTATCCGCAAGGAGCGGGTGAGGTGAATCCGAAGGGACTCGCCTTTTACGATTCTCTCATTAATGAGTTAATTAAATACGGTATTGAACCCATTGTGACGATGTATCACTTCGATCTTCCTTATGCGCTTGAAGAAAAAGGCGGCTGGTCTAACCGAGCAACGATTGATGCTTTTGAACAATATGCCAAGACCCTATATGAGAACTACGGAGATCGGGTTAAATATTGGCTGACCATCAACGAACAAAATATGCTAATCCTGCATCCTGGCTCTCTGGGTACACTGGATACAACACTAGTTGATCCGCAAAAAACACTATATCAGCAAAATCACCACATGCTGGTTGCTCAAGCTAAAGCTATGGTACTGTGTCATGAAATGCTGCCTGAAGCCAAGATTGGCCCAGCTCCTAATATCGGTGTAATTTACCCGGCGAGCTCCAAACCAGAAGACACACTCGCGGCTGATAACTATGCTGCCATTCGTAACTGGCTCTATCTCGATATGGCGGTATATGGACGTTATAATCATATTGCCTGGAGTTATCTCGAAGAGAAAGGATATACGCCTGTCATTGAAGACGGAGATATGGACATCCTGGCTCAAGGAAACCCTGACTTTATTGCGTTTAACTACTACACTTCCCAAACGGTTGGTGAAAGTCTAAACGATGGTAATGACTTCTCCCATACAGGAGACCAGCATGAAATCGTAGGTGAACCGGGCGCATATAGAGGATCTGTGAATCCCAATCTGCAAAAAACGGAGTTTGGCTGGGAAATTGATCCCGTGGGCTTCCGCTCTACCCTGCGCCAGATCTACTCTCGTTATCATCTGCCATTGATTGTAACGGAAAACGGTCTGGGTGCTTTTGATAAACTAGAGGAAGGCGACGTGGTTAACGATCCATATCGTATTGAATTCTTCAATAAACATATCGAACAGATTCAACTGGCGATTACAGACGGCGTGGATGTATTTGGCTTCTGCCCTTGGTCTGCGATTGACCTGGTCAGCACACATCAAGGGTCGAGCAAACGTTATGGATTCATCTATGTGGATCGTGAGGAATTCGATATTAAGGAATTGAGACGTATCCGCAAACAAAGTTTCCACTGGTATCAAAAACTGATTGAAACGAATGGAGAAATTCGTTAATACACGTACTATTAAAAAAGTCGACTGCACATGAAACATGTGTAGTCGACTTTTTTGGTGTTGATGCATTGATGTGGAAGCTTTCTTTTCCAATTATAAAATTACATTTCAGCCTTCGGTTGTTTTACCGCTTTGGCCCCTCTAATTACCCGTAGGGATAAAAGGAAACAGATCGCCAGAACGGCAGCTGCTGAAACATAAGGATAGTTAATATTCACATCGAACAATGCTCCAGCTACGATTGGACCTGCGATATTCCCCAAGCTGGTGTACGCCGAGTTCAGTCCGGCCACAAAGCCCTGTTGTTCTTGTGCCAGTTTGGACATCTGTGTACTGATCGCTGGACGTAAAATATCCATACCCAGAAAGACGATAAACGTTACGACAAGAATCATCCAGTACGTACTTACAAACAAGGTCAACAGTACAAATACGGCTACAAATAACAGACAGACTGAAATGACCATCTTTTCACCAAATCGATTGAGCAACCAACCGATCAGGGATACTTGCACAACCGCACCCGCGATGGAGCCAAATGTAATAATAAATGCAATGTCTTTGGTCGTGAAGCCAAACTTGTGATCCACAAATAGTGAAAATACCGTCTCATAGTTCGCCAGACCAAATGCCATAACAAACACAATAATCAAGCTGAAAAAGTACGGTTCACGGTACGAATTCAGCAATTGGGATACCATACCCGGAGCTTTGACCTTCGTTAAACCAGGGATAGGTTTACTTTGTTCTCCTGTACTTCGTGCAGATTCCGGCAGAATAATTAATGTAATGATGGATGCCAGCAAACCGGCAATCCCAGCGGCGTAGAACGGAATTCGAATGCCAAAGTCCGCAATGTATCCACCAATTCCCGGACCGATGATAAATCCGGTTGTAATGGCTGCATTAATCAAGCCCATACCTTTACCGCGTTCTTCCTCTGTTGTAATATCTGCGGTGTAAGCCATAACTGCCGGGAAGATCATCGCCGCACCAATACCACCAAGCATCCGCGCTGCGAAGAGCAAGACTGGTGCATTGACCGCACCAAACATAAACTCGGATACGGCAAAGATCAGCATGCCGCCAACGATAATTTTTTTACGTCCCCAAGTATCCGACCAACGACCCGCAAGCGGGGAGAACAGAAACTGGGTGAAGGAAAAAGCCGCTACCAGCAATCCAACCGTGAATCCGGTGATATGCAGTAGATCCATATACGCAGGCATGATCGGTACAACCAGACCAATACCCGTAAAAACGAGAAAAATATTAAACATTAACAGCAGCAGTGCGCCCCTGTTCCGTGTTAGTAATGCCATGATTCCATCCTCCGTAGTTGTCAAAATGTTGCTTAAGCTTTATCGTTTGCAATCCCGTGCAAGAATACACTAGCGGCCTGACGATATAGAGCGAGAGCCTGATCAGGCTCCATCCCCCGTGACATCTGACTAAGACCAATAATGGTACTCTCCAATATGAGCGCAAGATTATCTACATTGTCTGCTTTGAACTCACCGCTCTCAATGCCTTGCTCTATCATTTGTTTATTAAATTGAATATGCCGCTCAAACATTAAGGAGATCCGCTCCTCAATATCATTTTCTTTCTTTTCCCCTGTGAAGAACTCATCAGCTGCCTTCGTCAGCGGGTGATTCATATCGTCCAGAACTAATTGTTCCGCCAAACCATAAATTTTCTCCGTGGAGGTGTGATAGAGATGTTCTTTGGCCGCCCAGCTCTCTTCCCACTCCCGATCCCACTCATCGATTAGATAGAGGAACAGACCTTCCTTACTTTTAAAATGGTAATATATATTGCCTTTGCTGCTGCCCGTCGCAGCTACAATATCCTCAATGGACGTTGCTTTATAACCTTTTTGTACAAAAAGGGCTTTGGAAGCATCCGCAAGTTTCTTCTTGGTCTGCTCGGTTTGAAGTTGCTTTTTATTCATATTCATTCCATTTCACTCCGTCCCATGCATACTGAACATTCGTTCTGTATTTTAACAGATGCACCCAATATAAGCAATGAAAAAGGTACGAATGACAAAAAGAACCTTCCTATTAATCTAGGAAGGCTCTAGTTATTTTCATTTTATTACTCTGAAGGAAAAGCGCTGAGATCCATATAGGAAACTTCCCACAGGTGATCATCCAGATCCTGAAAACTCCATCCGTACATAAATCCGTGATCCTGTGGTTCGTTGGATGGCTTCCCTCCTGCATCGAGGGCAGCTTGTACAATCACATCCACCTGCTCACGGCTATCTACAGACAGGGCAACGATGACTTCGGTTGTATCGGCAGCATTGGAGATTTTTTTCGAAATGAAGGATTGGAAACGTTCCTCCACCAGAAGCATGGCGTAAATATTTTCCCCGATGATCATACAAGTAGCAGACTCGTCTGTAAAATTGGCGTCAAACTCAAATCCCACCTTGGTAAAAAACTCAACGGATTTCTTCAAATCTTGAACAGGTAAATTGACAAAAATCTGCTTAGCACGAATAGCCACCATCGATCACCTCGAACTCATAGAATAGATTCCACCTCAAAATAACACCTCGCGTATACGCTGTCAATTGAATATAATTAGTGATATTCCAACTTGTGAGGTGACATGGATGTTGCTCCGAATGGTTCGAAGTAATTAGTCGTCGGGCTGGGTCAAAACGCGTACCAGCTATCAAGGGATACGTCTGTCCAATTTGATCCTATTCGACCATATACACGAGAACGATTTGGCACAACTCTCTTGTCCTGTTCAAACAAACTCACATTGGAGGAAATATGAAAATGAAAAACAAAATAAATTATGCTGATTTTTATGAACGCGTAGGCCGGACGAATGGCTGGAACTTCAGCTCCATGAACCTTGTCTCGGAGAACATCGGATGGAACTTCTATGATGAAGTTGTTCGCCATACGCGAACGTCCGATCTGTTGCTGGATATTGGAACAGGTGGTGGAGAAGCTATTCTTTCCATTGCGGAAGATGCCTTATTACTGGTGGGAATTGATCTCGCTCAAGGAATGATTGAGACCGCACAGCATAATCTTCAGACTACGGGCGGTCATTCCAATGTACGCTTTCTTCATATGGACGCAGAAAAACTGGCTTTTCTCCTGATCAGTTCTTTAATGTAGTATCTTCCAGACACTCTGTATTCTCTGCTTCAGAAGTATTTAGGGTTCTTGCTCAGGGTGGGATATTTCTAACCCAGCAGGTCAGCGAACATGATAAATCCAACCTTTCAGAAGCTTTTGGCCGTGGACAGAGCCTTGGCATTCAACCTGGTACATTGATGGAACGATACAAGCATGAACTTCAAATAGCAGGTTTCCGTGACATTCAGACCCGTGAATATAATGTGGTGGAGCATTACGCTACACCCGAAGATTTGATGTTTCTCCTAACCCATGCACCCATCATTCCCGATTTCGGAAAGGTAGACACTGACTTCGAGCGTTTCCAGCAGTTTGTGAATGAACATCACGACGAGAAGGGCATTCATACCAACTCGGCACGCTTCATGATTACTGCTCGGAAATAAATGATCCCATATTGAATAAAATGAAACAATAAAGACCCGGTCACATGTGAGAACCAAAACATGGTGACCGGGTCTTTATATTATGCTTTCGAGGCTATATTAAATCGGATTTACTGCGTAATCTCCAACTTTTCCAAAAAAGGTTTTAATTTATCCACGACATAATGGCTTCCACCTCGGCCGTTCACCTCTTCAATTACAGCGGATAACAGGAAGGTCGGAGAATCGGTATCAAACACTACGAAAAATCCATTTTCCTGCCCCTTCTCTCCCTTTTTTGCTTTCAGCTCCGCAGTTCCCGTCTTGCCCGCGAGTCCTCCAGGAATTGAATTCAAGGTGTGGGCCGTACCTCCCTGCCGGGAAACAACTTCTCCCAAAGCATCCTTAACCGTATTTGCGGCTTCCGGAGTAATAATTACCTCAGGGTCAGTGCTTTCTTTTCCCTCGATCAGAACAGGTTTCACCAGTTTCCCTTCATTAATAAAAGGTGTAAATGACGACGCCAGATGAATTGGGGACATTAACATCTCCCCTTGCCCGTAGGACGTATCAGCGAGTAACACCTCAGACGACAGATCCAGATGTGCTTCATTGGCATATTGGCTTGACTTCAGATACAATTCATCCAGTCCAAAGTTATCGCCAAAACCAAATTTCTGGATCCCATCAATAAACTTGGCGCTGCCCATCTCGATCGCTTCCATGGCAAAGTAAATATTGTCCGAGTACACCAGAGCATCGACCATATTAACCGGGGATAAACTCTTCACACGCTTAACATAATAACCGCCCCAACTATCATCTTTACGCCATTGCAAGCCAGAGATATCATGGGTTTTGTCTGCTGTGGTCACCTTCTCCACCAGTCCCGCTGCGGCTGTAATCGCTTTGAAGGTTGATCCTGGTGCATACCGGGTAGTGACTCTGTTGATAAAAGGAAGCTTCTCATTCGCCGAATAAGCATCCCATTCTGCCTGAGTAAGTCCTGTAACCATCTTGTTCGGGTTATAGGAAGGCGCACTGACTAACGCCAGCAGGTTTCCGTCCGTCGGATCCATCAGAACCATTGCACCGGCATCTCCACCACTGGATAATGTCTGATACAATTTCTTTTGTTGTTTGGAGCTAATCGTCAGCTGAACATTCTGTCCATCTACAGCATCCTTACGAATAAGCTCAGAACGGGAGTTACCGGATTCATCTGTGATTTCAATCAGACCACCACGTTCACCACGCAGCTGCTTCTCCATGGACTGCTCCAAACCCGCTTTGCCAATCCAATCTTCTGCGCGATAATATCCTTCCGTATCCTTATCCAGATCTTCCTTAGTGGCTTTGCGCACGTATCCAATCAGGTGTGCAGCCGCATTGCCGAGTGGATAATAGCGGATTTCCTTGCTTTGCATCGTAACCCCGCTTAAAGATTCTGGTACGTCAAACTCCTCCGTTGAACCAATCGGGACAAAATACTCCGGCTTCACCCATGTCTGCGCAAGCGCCTTCTGAATGGCATCTTCCGAAACCTGATAATGGCTCGCGATTCGGGCAATCATCTGGTCCGGGTTATCACCAAGTTTCTCAGGTACAATGCCCCATTCATTCATCGTACCCTTGGTAGCGAGCGGCAAACCATCACGATCCACAATGTCTCCACGATCCGGGAACAGTGTCCTCACTCGTACCTTACTGCCCTTAACCATGTCATTCAGGATCAGTGAAGGCTGCCAGTTAATTTGCCAGTTTTTCCCGCCGTCCTCAAGCTCGTGCCGGACCAGTTTCAATGTATGCGTCTCACTGACTTCACCTAAAAAAGTTGTCAGTTGCAGGTTGTAATCCACCTCATACATATCCGGGTTTTGTTTCTCTGCATCGGTCTTACTGCCATCGGAAGTCGTTTCGGCAACATCCACAGGTTTAACCGCCACCTTGACGGTGGATACTTCCATACCCGAATAGATCGCATTGTATTTCTCAACAAATTGTTCCTTGTTCATGCCCGACTCTTGCAGCGAAGCAGGTGTCATCAAGGTGTACAACTGGTCAAATTCTTTTTTTTGCAGATGCTCTATGTATTGATTCACGGTAGTCTGGGGTTTGGCCTCTGCTTCTTTGTTATTCTGCATGTATAGATACATTCCGATTCCACCTGCAAACAAGATGGGCAGCAGTCCGTACATTAATTTACGTTTGGATTTCATGGTTACATCACCTCTAATATACACTATAGATTTCCAGAGCCATTTAAACAATGAAACAAATCTGACGAATTTATCATTAAAAATAGCCGAAAGCTCACATAATATGTTTAAATAAGGAGAGTGAGATTACATACTAAAGCTTTTTTGCTATGCAAAAGGCTGAAAAGGAGCCCGATGATGGAAATCAGCTATTTTTTACTCCCCAAAGCCGAAGTGGCCTATATCAAGTCTACCGCTTCCATGAAAGATGCTATTGAGCAATTGGAATCGCAACACTACACCGCCATTCCCGTGATTGACCAGGATGGAAAATATGTTGCTACCCTGTCCGAAGGCGATTTGTTATGGAAAATGCGAAATACACCCGGATTGACTTTTGATACGATGGATCAGGTTCAGGTCCATGAGATTAACAATCGGGTATATAATGAATGTGTATTCATTGAGGCTGAAATGGAGGATATGCTGACACTTGCAGCAGACCAAAATTTTGTGCCCGTGGTGGATGTCGATCGTGTCTTCCTCGGTATTATCCGTCGTAAGGATATTATTGAATACTATACGCGTAACATTTCGGATTAGATGAAGCCAAACATCCCGTAATAATCGAAAGGGTACTCCTGTGGTCATATTTTGGCCAAACCGGGGTGCCCTTTTTGTTTCATGGTCTGGTCGGAATCATTCTACTTGCGCTTAGCCCGCTCATCAATGTAATAACTCAACACGTCCCTCGGGCTTCCCTGAAATGCACGCTCTCTGCCGAACTCATACGCCTGATGCAAATACGAATACGCCTCGTCATGCTGTTCAAGTCTCATGCAGATCATGCCGAGATCGATCAACGGACTCGTACTTCTATCCGAACTCCGCGTACTTAACGATATCTCAGCCCACGGCTTCGCCAGTCCATACTGCTTCAGATCGATATGTGCATTCGCATGACAGGATGCAATCCAGCTTGCAATCTCCCATTCCATCTTCGGCTCGGGCAACATGCCCCATGCCTGATCATAATAGACAAGTGCTTGTTCATGCTGCTGCGTCTCATCCAGCACATTACCGGCTTCTACCGTTTCTACAATTTGTCGCTCCAGTTCGGCATGTTCCGGTGTCAGATCTTTCATTGCACCGTCTCCTCCTCCAGGACGAAATACCACTCCAGAAAAGCATTGAAATCAGCCCACTGCGGCTCACTCTCGCCATTAAGAAACCGTTCAATCGATTCACCCAGTTCCACCAGTACCACTTCTCCCGTCTGACGGTTGTAGAAAAATCCACCTTCACCTTCAAAACTGTCCAGTGGAATATACGCCTCGGGAAGTCCCAGTGTAAGCTGTGCTACATCCATGTCTTCCATATATACGGTGTTCTCCATAAACCAGCAGATCTGATACAACTCCTGATGCCTGCTGTAGAAAGTTGGTCCATCCTCTGCATGTAGATAAAATTGTGCAAAATCCGATTGAAGATCAATACCAAGCTTCCGCAATGCTTCTTCGTAGGCTGCTGGAACATCTTCATGCCACCAGCCTTGCTCCTGACAATGATCAATCACTTTATTGGATAACATCGCAGACCTCCTAATTCAATTTTGCTCACACAGATTTTACAGGTATCCAGACTTGGGGAGGTGTGCCATCACCTTTGTACACTTCAAGTTCTGGAATCCCTGCATGCTGATATGAAGTGGAAGGAAACCACTCTGTCATAATATAGTGCCACAACCGTTGTATCGCTTCCGGCTCTAGTTCATCAGCTTCAAATACGACCCAATGGGACGCAGGAAGTTCGATGGACACCAAACCTTCAGGCACATCACCTGAGTAAGAGGTAGCAATCCAATACTCCATTTGATTATCCTTCAGCTCTCTCTGATCTACACAGATGCCCACCAGACCGGGAATAGCTCCGTTATTGAACCCGTTTAAACGTTCCTCAATGCCGTCTGCCAAAGCATCCTGCCACATCTTAGGAATTTCTATTAAATTCTCACCATCCACACAAGAGAACGTTCGTTTGATGCCCACAAAGGTAAGAGACTGTTGTTCGATCACATGTTCATTCACATTCATTAGATGGACTCCTCTCCGAGAGCGATATGGGGCACGGTTCTCCATGACCCATTCATGAAAACATTGTCCCATACATGATATATACCTCCGATATGTCCTACAGTTACTGTATCAAAAGAGCAGAACGATTGGAAATAGCGCCGGTGCTCCTGTTCATATGAAAGTAGCAGGAACAGAAGTAGACGTGCGATTCATGACTTAAAAGAATATTTACCTACCATTCGTTCCTGCTCGATGTTGGGAGATAGACATACTGGGTTCTTCCCGCCCTTCATTTCCTTATTCTGGTGCAACTTTCTCCCTACTCGTTCGTCTAACTACTGACCAACAACTAAGGAGATGACTATGCGAATAACTTGCAGCCCCGGTTTCCCAGGAAGCATGATTGGATCGATTGATCTTCAGCCATTGAAGTATTACAGCGCACCATCCATGAACAGCAAGATCACAGATTATGTTGACCCCGAACTCATTACCATCCCCTATGTAGAAGATCCGGAATTCGGATTACACTTCGACGCCATGAAGGTTATGAACGGAACTTATAAAGATGAAATGCATGTGAGCTATGATGTAGAGTTTACGATTGATGTAGATAAACAAGGATATATTACGCAATTTGAACATACGTTCCAGCTAGAACGTTATCTGGATCTGGTTCGCACACAGTCCTATAAAGTAATCAAGACAAACTGGCGCGGACAAACATTTCACGTGATGACGTACAGTTACCTGGAGGAAGTCATTCATCCGAAAAATGTTCTTTTTAAATGTAACCTCGCAGAAGACGTTTTTGTGGTAGGTGAACTTGTCTCCAATCGCTCAGATGAAAGTGCAACTGAGCACGGTATCAGGGATCTGCATTTCCGTGCATTAATCTCGGCACGAGATGACTTGTACCCATTAGATTATATGTGTGAGCCTGATTTCGACCTGAGTCTCGACTAAAAAGTAGATACATATGTAGAAAGAGCATAAGCTGTCCCCAATCAGCGGGGTGGCCTGTGCTCTTTTTTTAACAAATGAACCACCGACCCCCTAACTTAAACACCTTCCTTCACACGCTTGGCCTTATGCTACTCATGCCTGGTCCTAAGCAAAATCAGCAGGGCGATCTTGTTCTTGATCCTACCTTGAATCGTCAAGCCCAGCATGGGGCTGTTGTGGTCTCCACGGGTGGATACCTGTCCCACTCTCCGAAACAGCCAGGAGATATGCCAAAAGGATTTCTTTGACATCGGTTCAAAGTCTGCCAGCAGCTCCAATCTGTATGTTACCAGCAGTGCCAACAATAACATCCTGACAAAAAGCATTCAGGCCTACATGAATGATTCAGATGCCTCCAATATTGATCGACTCGGTCATCGGCGCTGGATTTTGAGTCCACAACTGCAACGAATCGGATTTGGACTCGCCACTCGTAGTGAAGCAGGCAAGACATATGATCAGTACTATAGTGCCATGCAGGTATTTGATAAAAGCAGAACGGGGGGAACTTCGTTCAACTACAGCCTGTTCCCGAATCAGGGAGCTTTTCCAATCGAAGCCTTTGGCAGTACACAGGCCTGGTCTGTTCAACTGAATACAGATGTATTTGCGAAGCCATCACTGTCTGAGGTACAGGTCGAGATGACCAGGACTTCCGATCAACGTACATGGACCTTTAATGCCAAGAATCAGAACAGTGGCTTTCCAACCGGTTATTACAACGTGGACCCTGCGGATAAACAATGGTTTAATCAGGCCTATTTCAATGTAGAGACAGGTGGATATGGATATGGTTACGCCATCATATTCCGTCCCGACGATGTGCAATTGTTAAAAAACGGCGATACGTTCAACATTCGAATTACAGGTCTGCAAAAGAAAAACGGTACAGCAGCGGAAATCTCATACTCCACACGTTTCTTCCATGTGGACGGTGTTCAAGATACAACGCTTACCCGCATAACGCCAGGACAACCAAACCTGAAAGTCCGAGTAGGAGAACAGATTGATCTGCCTTCAATCACTGCCGTGAATGATAACGGAACATCCTATGTTCCACAGTCTAACGTTTCCTTCACCACGACGTCAGATCGCATCGCCATCAAGGATGGAAAAGTCATTGGACTTCAGAACGGTAAAGCTGAAATTCGGATTCGTTTTGAAGGGAAAGAAGCGTTTGTCTCTGTTACGGTAACGGGAATTCCCCAATTAACTGTGTCCATACACATTGGGCGAAAGATGCCATTCAATGGGCCGTTCAACAGGAGATGGTCAGTGGATACGAGGATGGAACGTTCAAACCCAACAATCAGGTGAGTGAAGCCGAATTCCTCTCCATGTTATTTAAGCTGTATGCGAATTCCCATGTCATTCAGAGCATCGATGCTGTAGAGGGACAAGCTATCAAAGGAGACATCTGGAGTGATCGTTATTATACCTATGCTTCCGCGTTGAATCTGAAACTGGATGCCAGCAAACAGAATCCGAAGCTGCGCAATCATGCCTTGAACCGAACAGAAGTAGCCGTAATCGTGGCGGGGCTTGGCGGTAAAAATTATACCCAGGATGAAGATGCCATCCGGTATCTGCTGAACATGGGATACTCTTCAGGCAAAACCGCAGCTACGGTGCAAGGTTATGCGGGACAAGAATCCTTGACCCGGGCAGAGGCCGTTGTTTTTCTCCAGAACCTGAAGGAAAAAGGCTTCGAACTTTGGAGCAGACCGAAGAATGCCACTGAAGCTACCGAGAATGAAAAGAACGGCGGACTACCGGATCAGACCATGAAAGCAGTATACTCCGCCGATCACACACTGGTCCTTCAAGGTACGTTCCCGGCGTATGCCAACCAGACGATGCCAATTAAAATTCATGGTCCTTCGCCTGCTGTAGAGCACATCCAGACGCAACAGGTTACAACAGATGCCTATGGCAATTTTAAACTAACGCTAAGTAACCTTGATGTAAAGGAACTTAACCTCTATGTGGACGTGCGCGAAGATTATTCCTACTGGATCAGTGTAGAAGCAGGGCGTACTGCAATAAGTGATTATACCGAGTAACATGTAAAAACCAGCTTAGGAATTCTACATTGAATTCCCAGCTGGTTTGTTTGTTATGAGGACTGATTCTGGTATGAGACATGACATACGTTCCAATGTTCAGTGTTCAATTATTGGTGGATATAACTTTTTAAGTGTAGACTTTAAATCGGATGACCGAATTGCTCTGCCTTTTCTGTCATTATCCTCGCTAACCTCGCTCTTAGTCCGCTCATCCACTCCGGCTCATGTGACCACTGCTCTGCAACAGATCGAAGCATACGCACATAGCCGTACAAGTTGGCAAAACGGCGACAAGCGGGGAACATACTCTCCAGATCATAACGTTCTCCCGCCTTGGACCAATACCCGTTCAGGAACAATTGTTTCTTCTGCTCCCATTGTTCAGGCTCGATCTCCTCACGTAAACTATCCAGACTCTGTTCCACGTCCATTGCGTACCAGTGATACATCGAGTCATCAAAATCAATGGCATAACAAGACTGGCTACCTTCGTCATAGAAGACATTGTCCAGTTCAAAATCGTAGTGGATGAGACCGAAATTTTGCTGGGTTATCGGCCAAGTCGCAAAATACGTTTGAAGAAACTCCACCTCATTCAAAGCAGCCGTTTCACCAGGAAAACCCTTCAGGATCTCCTGCATCCAATCCAAAACATCCGTATAGGTCCAACGTTTCTCCTTCTGCTCAGGCATGAATGCGCGTGATAGATGATGCAGCTCACCCAATGCCTGACCATAGCTGTACAGGATGGAGTCATTTAAATTGATGCTTCCTAACTGCGATCCGGGGACTCGCTTGAATACGGAAGCATAGTACGTTCCCCATGGGGTGTAAGCCTCTACGAGTTCTGTCCCTGAATGAGAAGGTACAGCCTCCATGGCTCCATACTGATTCGTTCGAAGATAACGTAGGAAATCCAATTCCGCGCTAAGGTTGATTTGATTTTTTTCCTCTACCGGGGCAAAACGAAGTAATCTCACTTCTCCCTGATCTCTGAACGGATACATGGCATTGGAGGATATACGATAATACTGAAACATATCCAGCGACTCAGGATCATAACTCCAATTATTTAAAATCATCTCGGCAAGATCATTATGTTGAAATAAATATTTTAATTTTAACATGGGCATTTCTCCTTTTTGATCGTTTTATGGGCATTGCTTGTAGCCATTGAATACCTATTTTTGCGCGCAAAAAGCCGCAGGCTATGCCTGCGGCTTTTAAAAATTCTGAGTGTATGAGAATTTGCACAAGCAAATAATCCTCGCATACGCCAGAAAAATTGAGCAGTTATATCCCTATATATCGGCAGATCTCAGATCGACTGAGAAACTGGATGTGTCCCACGCTGCATTTGAATGATCTGCCGGAATTATTCAGTTTATGCTTACCTTCATTGTAGTAGTGATAGAACATACCATCTTAGACCGTCGTTTCATGACGCTCACTCCCTTCAAAAAAACCAGTTGTTACCATAATAGCCGATAAGCCAAATGTAAGCAATTACAAAATGACGATAATCTCATCATTTTTTACTGGACAACCATCACACGTTCCACCGTCTCGGTGTTGTCCTTATACCACACCATCACGATGTTTTCTTTTTGAAGATCAGACACTTGAATGGACCAATTCGCACGTGGGCTGGAATTGCCCGAACCCGGCGTTCCCATGCCTTCAGTGATAGCAACATCATCACCTATATTCAATTTCATCTCCATTCCGGTATCCTTCCACTCCATGCTTGGAGATGAGGTATCTTGCACCTCAAGTAACGCCAGCGTAACTGTGTTTCCATTCACGGAGATGACTCTACCAGTAATGTCGGCATTCATCATCCCCTGCGTCATGCCAGGACTGCCTGTTCGATCATTCATGCCCGCGGTGCCTCTTCCACCTCTCGGTGTTCCTCCATTCATGCCCAGTCCGCCACCATTCGGCATACCGCCACCGTTCATGCCTTGTGCAGAACCGGTCTTGGTAATATTCTGGGCGGTTATCACATCACAGGCCGTAAGCATAACCGAGCACACTAGCAAAAGGAGTATTGTAACCGATGTAAAATATTTATTTTTTCGCATATGATCACCTTTTTCTCAGGGAATATCTCTCCAAGGTACCTTTACGATGGAATATGAAGTCATACGTATCTTTGAAACCCATATAGGACAGCACAACCAACAACGGATATACAGGGTAGATGTATCTGGACTTAATCTCCCACAGAATATAAAATCCGATAAATCCAAGAATGACCAGGATTAAGGAAACTTCATCATATCGTTTACGACGAAGTCCACCGACCAACCGGATGAAAATAAAACAGTACATCAAGAAATTCATCACATATACAATCCAGAGCAAACCTGTCCGATAAGCCGAATCCCCTTGCAACACTTCTGTTATCACATTGGTATAACTGTAGGAGCCTGCGATTCCGCCTCCCCTTCCTCTTCCGGCACCCAAGGAACTTTCATTGCCGATTCCGTATCGGTCCATCTGGTATGTCCCTTCGGTCCAGGTCCATATGATCTTTTGTAATACATCTGCACCAAGTCACTCGCACTTGCTTCAGACAGCTTGTTTCCAATCTCTTGTTTGAACAACTCTGCGCTCTCAGCCTTACTGTAGTTGGCCTGCCGCTGATAGATCTGATAACTCTCCATATTGTCCCAGAAACCAAAACGCTCCAGATTAATCCCCATATCCAGCCACATATAGACCGGTTCAGCATTCTCTCCGACGGGTTCGCTCACAGCACCAGAGGATTGAAGAACCGCATTCTGAGTCCAGGTTGGCACATTAAACAACATAGCCAGCACAGCGATGGAAATGATGACTTTCTTCATTCCGATGCTCCGCATATTCAGCAGGATATATATGATGGCAGCGATTAGCACGATCACGCCGATGCTTCGGAAGTAATTGCCCATCGCGAGAAAAACGGCGGCAATGACGATTGTTTTCCAAGACTTTTCATGCACAAAACGAATGATAAAGTATAAACAAGATGTCAGAAATGCTGTGGCAATTACATCATTATAGATCAGGTTGTTCAGGAACAAGGAAGGCAGGTACGTTGCTGCAAAGACCAACACACCGTAATCACGTTCCGTGGATCTATCATTCACTTGTTTATAAATAAGATAAATCATGAACGTCGTTAATGTTGAAAACAAAATATTAAATAGTTTGATGACCAGATAGTTATCCGGGAACAGGTACAGCAGCGTTTTCAGGTACAACACGATCGAATAGTTAAACGGGAACATGTGCAGATAACCACCCGTTTCAAACGACGAGTAGTCCTTATCGTACAGCATGTTCATGGCGAGTGAGAGTACGGTCTGTGAATCATCGGTGGGCACTCTCGGAAATACAAAAATGATGATGATCTGAATGACGAGAGAACATAACAGCACAATCGGAATGACAACCTTTGGGCTGTATTTGTTCAGTTTCAGACACAGAGCATATAACCCGACACCTGAACCAAGTAGCAAAAGAATGACCGGGAGAAATATACTCCACTGCTGCATGCCCAAAATGGGATTGTCCCCATACAAGGCGTAGTTGTACTGTGCCCGAACCAATAAGGACGAAGCAATAAACACCGCAACAAACACGAGCAAAATGAGATAAAACGACTTATGCAGCACCTTAGACATGCAAAAACTCCTTTTCGATTACAGGATTCCGTGAGTATTATAATGGCTCTGGCTGAAAAATCGCTGAAAGGGAGTAACGCTTGCGATCGGTGCGGATCAGTATGTGTATACAAACAGAAAAAGACCGTCCCTTCGATAAGGTAACGATCTATATGTCCAATTTTTTAAAAGTATAGGGCCTTAGCTAATTGTTGAAGATCACTTCTCGTCCTTAATAAACTCAATGATATCCTGGATCTCACAATCCAAAGCCTCACATATTCGATTCAGCGTATTGAACTTCACACCATCGGTTTCTTCATTATACAATTTGGCAATCCCATTTCTATGTAATCCGGTTAGTCGGGATAAATCAGCAATATTAATTCTTTTCTCACCCATAATACGAGATAAATGAACCTTGATCATACGAATTCCCCTCCAAACTAAAATGCACACTGTGATGTTGACAAGGAATGCCTTATTCTGTCCAATACACACAAATAGACCGCTCCCCTCGCAAAAGGATGCGGTCTATTGTTGGATCATCTTTCTAAGCGGAGCCCACCGCCCTTAAAAGTGGCTATTGCTCTGAGGATACGATACATTTCTTTATACATGTTTCATGTATATGATTGGCTCATGTTGCTGTTCAAAATCAGCGATATCCGCTTCAATCTTGCCCAACTGAGCTGTGAGATCCGTTTTTACCATTTACTACTTCTTCTGCTTCTTCTCCCGAGCTTTTTCTACATTTTCTTTCACCCGAAACTCCACAATCCGGCGGATCAGATCCTCCGGCAATGGCTGATCCAGCGGAAACTGGACAGACCCCTTCCCCCCTTTATACTTGGAGAGTTCCTCCTGGAAAGCTTGAATTCCCCTGGGAGCAGGGTAAAACCCAATATGATGCTGGTAAGCGGCAAAATGAACCAAATTCCCATGCTGTGCATACGTAGGCATCTGGTAACTGATCTTCTCTTCGGCGTTCGGAGCCGCTTCACGAATAATCTGTCTTATTGCCTGTAATCTCACCTGTACATCAGGTGCAAACTCCGAGATATATTCATCTACCAGCACCGAATAATGGTTACTCTCAGCCATCTTGGACTCCTTCCACCACGGATACATCAATGGATTCGTGGTACGGGCATATTTGCTTATATTGTACTTCAAATGGACAAGCGGAACAGCTATTTTCCTGCAACTTGGAATGTTAAATTTGATTTTTAAGTGAACTAAGCCTTATAATACGTTTAAACAATTAAACATTATAACGGAGTGAGCCATGAACGAATCGATGGGTAACCAAAAAGTTATTGATATTTTCGAGAATCTAAGTCCTTATCTTCAAGGTTTGGGAGATCCCGTTCGCCAGCGAATCATATCGCTGCTCATTGATCAAGAGAGCATGAACGTATCGCAGATTGCAGAGCATGTCCCCATGTCACGCCCTACGGTCTCTCATCACTTGAAAATATTGCGTCAATCCGGGCTGTTATCGGTTCAGAAAAAAGGTACGGAGATGTATTACAAGCTGGAGTTCAACGATGCGATCGAATTAATCAAACAGCTCGTTCATCTCGTGGAAGTGGAATGTCAGAGCTAGCGCATACCGCGCTGGTTTACTGCATTCCTTTTCTTCACTCCTATATGTTCAATAGTTTAAACATATAAGTACATAAACATATCAACGGAGGTTTATCGAATGAATAGAAAAAGAGTTCTCATCGCTGGAGGTTATGGTGCTGTAGGGGCACAGCTTGCCCGCATTTTGCATGACAGGCATCCTGATCTGGAATTGGTACTGGGAGGCCGTTCTGCAGGTAAAGCAGCACCTTTTCCATCCAATCGTGTCCAAACGGTTGTTGTTGATACCTATGCAGACGATCCACTGATTCACGCAGGTGAAAATATATCATTAATCATTAATGCAGTGAACGATCTGGATGATCGGCTACTAGTATCGGCAGTGCGGAGAAAAATTCCACTTATCGATGTAACACGCTGGACTGAGGTGTTCAATCAAGCGATCCGTACAGTAGAACAGGAGGAACTTCATGCCCCTGTAGTGCTGTCCTCTGGATGGATGGCAGGAACAGCTTCTCTATTTGCCATGATACTCTCTAACTCGCTGCAACATGTCGAATTAAACATTCATGCCTTGTACTCGCTGCGAGATAAAGCCGGGCCTGACTCAGCAGCCTTTATGGATCGAATGAGTATTCCTTTTCAGGTCACCGAATCCAACACGAACCGACTCGTCTACCCCATGACAGATCCGATTAAAGTTCATTTCCCGAACGGGTATACGACCCCATGTTACAGACTGGACACACCTGATCACGTCACTTTGCCTCATACCAGCCATATTGATTCCGCCAGTTTCCGTATCTCATTCGATAGTAAGGTATCTACATATGCTCTCGCCGGATTGGTCAAAACCGGAGTATGGAAGATGATCAGTGGTGAACGTTTCCAGCCATTCCGGCGGAAATTGCTCTATAATCCGGGAACCGGGAGTGCACATCATCTGGTCATTCAATTGAAAGGGCTGGATGCGAAAGGTAATCAGGTTGAACGAACGATGACGGTCTCTGACCCACTCGGTCAGACCCACATGACTGCACTCGGCGCTGCGGTGCAAGCCGAGAAGATACTGATGATGCCAATGGACAAACCTATGGCTCCAGGCATCTATTATTCTGAGCATCTGTTTGATGATCGAATGGACATGGATGCGGTTACTCATTTTTTCACACAATACGGCGTTCAAGTAACCCACTCCTGATCCAGACATAACAAAAAATCCGCGAAGCCGCTCACTGCAAACAGTGGGACCATCGCGGATTTTACGAATTATAATGGAGGGATCTATCGTATCAAGTACAAACTTGGGTCTGGAATTATAGTGTCATAGCCCGACCATTTCGCATCAGGTAATCTTCTTTTGTTTTGTAATCCGGCATGATGCTGCCGATCCGTCGCCAGAAAGAGCGATCATGATTCATGTGGTGAATATGGCACAGTTCATGAATGATGACATAATCCATCACTTCCAGTGGCGCCATCGCCAGACGATAATTGAACGTAAGTTTTTTGTCCCAGCTGCAACTGCCCCACTTGGTGGGAGAATCTACGATCTCTACTGACTTCGGCTTCACCTTCAACTCCTGCTGATAGCGACCGATGCGCTCCCCAATCATGCGTTTACACTCGGCAAAATAAAACTTCTTCAGATTCGCTCGTAGCTCCTCTTCTGTAAGCCCCTCTACAGGAATTAATTCATGCAGTGCATGCTCCTTGCCAAAAAGCAAAAACTTCCCCTTGCCCTCATCTTCGTATTCCTTGGCTTGAGGACCGTCAAGCGCCCGCTGCATGAGAGCGGATTTCTTCAAAATCACATCCCCGTGCTGCTCCACAAGTTGCCGGATCATGTCTTCACTGGTACCATTGGGTGCTTTGATTGTTACCATATAAGGCAAGTCCATCGTGATGGAAACTTTCTTGCGTTTGCCGTATTGGATATGACAGTTAATGCTGTGATTATTTAATTCTATAGTTAACATAACGCGCTCCGCTTCTGAAATTATTCATTCAATCAAATTGTATACCATCTCCAACCATAATGCATACTGTTCAACGATATTTATGTTCATATTGTATTTTTATACATTATTATGTATTATTATTTAATAATAAAATCGGAGGTTGGATATGACTCATTCCATAGATTCAGAACACAAAACCATTGAAGAACTATCGCTTAACCACTGGCAGCCCTTGTCCACCTTATTATATGACGGCTGGGTACTGCGTTTCGCCAAAGGATATACTAAACGTGCCAACTCCGTTCAACCTATCCATTACTCCACTCTGGATGTGCATGAAAAGATTGAGGAATGTGAGCGCATCTATGCTTCCAATCAGTTAAATACCATATTCAAAATCACACCGTTTATTCAACCGGATCATCTCGACCAACTTTTGCAAGACAAAGGGTATGGCGTTGTCGATCTGACCCGTATCCAGACTCGGAGTCTGGAAGAGATCAAAGAGCCTGTGCACCAATCTGTACAGATCGACGAACAGTTGACCACAACATGGCTGGATCACTTTTGCCGGTTGAATCAGGTGAATGATCTGCAACGGGGAACGACGGAATTAATGTTGGACAATATCCGGACAAAGGTAGGTTTCATCTCGCTGTTGATCGACGGGCAAGTTGTCGCTTGTGGGTTTGGTGTCATCGAACGTGGCTACATTGGATTATATGACATCATAACAGATGCTAACTTCCGGAATCGGGGACTTGCTGAACAGATGATCTTGCATCTATTGCATTGGGCAAAAAAACAAGGTGCTACCTCCAGTTACCTGCAAGTCGTTGCGAATAATGTACCTGCGTTAAAGCTCTACGCGAAGCTGGGTTATTCAGAGATTTATAGCTATTGGTACAGAGTCAAAGAATAGAGTGTTTGCTAATCAAGCTTAGCTTGTGGATTCTTTTATCATATTCAGTCTGACAAACAGATTAATTCAAAACAACATCTTGAAAGCAAAACTGCCCTCCTCCTATGAAGGAAAGGCAGTTTTTAATTTTTCTTAGTGATTGTCCAAAACTCTTCACACCGTTTATCAGCTACTCCGTACTCTTTCTACAAAGGCAGTTTCACCAGCACCTCATATTTCACGCCAGCCTGTATATTCTTGATGATGTCGCCTGCAATCCGTTGACCGTCAACATACACCTCAATTTGCTGGACAGTTGCATCCTTCTTCATATTTACATGCAGCTCAGCCCCGCGAAACAACCGCGTAACTGATGCCTTGTTCCAATCTTCTGGCAACTGCGGACGAACCTGAAGCCCTTGTGCATGACCCTGCAATCCAAACAATCCGTCGATCAGACAACGATACACCCAAGGCACCGTGCCGGTATTGAATAGATGGCTAGAGCGCCCAGCTGTACGTGGGAATTGCCGATAAGCTCCGCGATAATAATTCGGGATAAATACAGGTAGCTGACCTCGCTGGAGAATATCCTCGCCATCAGGGCCCGGAATCATTTTACGCAACAGACGATACGCCTTCTCCTTCTCGCCCACCAGGTACAACGCATAAATATAGAACGCCGCCGCGTGATTGTACACTGCACCATTCTCTGCACTTCCCGGATGTTTCTGCGTAACACGGCCTACATCTTCCCGCATCGCGGTGAAAGACGGCGCGAGTTTCTCGACACCATATGGCGTCTCCAATTGCTCCTCTACCGCACGAATTAACTTCTCCTGTTTATCTTGATCCGCAGCACCGCTCATAAGTGCCCAGCTCTGAGGATTGATATAGATGCGCCCTTCCACGTCTTTGCTTACACCAAACACTACGTTATCATCTGTAATTCCGCGGGCATACCAGTCCCCATCCCAAAGATACTCATTGGCTACCGCATTGGTCTGTGTGGCTTCCTGACGGAATTCCGCTGCAACCTCGCCATGCCCTGCCTGTTCACCAATATCTGCCCACACATTGAACGCATATGCCGACGCAATGGTTAACCAGCCGGATACCCCTTTGCCTTTGTACCCCACCATGTTCATCGGATCACACCAGTCACCCTGATTGATATAGTTCAACCCACGCGCATCACGCTCATGGATCAACCAGCGCATCGCAAGATTCATATGCTCCAGTACGGAAACCTTTTGTTCACTGTCTGTAAAAGCAACCTGTTCCTCCAAAATGCTATAGTCATTCGTTTCATCCAAATAGGTCTTCATACAGACTGGAAGCCAGATACAGTGATCGGTATGAGGAACCTGGTTAATATATTTCAGTTCTGCGTCCGGGTGCAAAATAATGCCGTCTGGCATCGCGCCGCTTATATGCTGCTGAGACAAGGCTGTCAAGAACGCAGCTCGTGCAATCTGCGGCTGAATGTAGCTCATACCCATGTTATCTTGCAAATAATTCCGCGTCTGCGGATCGGTTGTCAGACGATTGGTTTTGCCATGATAGTACATCTGGCGAGGTAGCCAGTGATTCACGACATTATCTAACCAGCTGTCCGGTGTCTCAATCTGGATGTTCCCTTGCCCTTCCGCAATATACTCAGCATACTCCTGTTCGGCTGCGACGAAACCATCCTGTCCATCCTTATTCTGCTTCACAAAATAATGCTGACGAATGCCCTCAATCTCTGTCTCATCATGAGCCGGACCAAAGATAAATCGATACGCCTGCTCCGCTCCCGCTTCCAGTTCGACTCTATATTGCAATACAGCTACAGGTGTCTCGTAGCGTGCATCTCCACCAGCCAGTGTCTCCGACTGCAGGGCCGAAGGATTATGTAGTCCGCCTTCGCCTTCAAAAGTCTCATGATTTACTTCCCAGCCAGTCGGTTGGTGATCTGCAAGCAGATAGGTTTTGTCGCTGTAATTTTTGATTTTGCTATAATCCTGATATTTCTGATACGGCGTAATCGCCGAGCAGACAATGCCCTGCAAATCTTCCACATATGAACCGGATTGGTTCATCCAGGACATATAACCGACCGTATAATACGGGTAGATACTCAGCTTGCGTTTTCCCGAAGACAGATTGGTTACCTTCACACGCCATAGCTCCATGACATCTTCCTTCGGCAGGCGCAGGGACATCTCGATGCAAATGTCGTCCTGAATCACTTTCCAGTGAATATCGTGTTTACCGACAGCGAACGTATAGCTATCCGCCTGCTTGCGAACCGGTTCATACGGGGCTGAGAAAATTTCGCCACTTATTTCATCTTTAATGTAGACAAACCGTCCCGGATGGTGGGCATAGTATGGCTGCTCCGGTTGCATAAACGTCTTCGCTTCCAGGTTGGGCGCGTACGAGTATTTGGCAGGTTCGGGCTGCATGAATTGGGCCACCGCGTACCCCCGGCAATTCACATGAATCATCATCTTTTCATTCCAAAGGAATCCGGATGCCTTCGGTAAACTTGTCGGGCTTGTTAGTTCAACATATTGATTATCTTCCGTTGCTTTAATCATCACTGAACCTCACTTTCAGATTATGGAGTTAAAAGACAGAAAACGTTTTAGGTAACTTGTATACAACTTTGTCCATTATAACACGGGAACGCTTACAAAAAACTGAAAACTAAAAAAGAGCTGAGAAACTCAGCTCCGATTATGTTCCAATTGTTTCTCGATGCCCATCCTGTCGATCTGTATCCAATACTCTGCAATTTGTTCGTTTTCCACTCGGTATACCGCACTGGCAATTTCAATCACCGGGAGGTTGGTTGGGCTGTATCCGTCCACTTCGCCAACATGGGTACCCGTTTGTCTCCAGCGCACATAAACTTTATCACCTTCCGTCAGCAACTCCAGAATTTCGAGTGAAAACTCCCCGTATGCTTCAATCATCTCTCGCACATGATCCGCATAATCGGAAGGTGTTCGGGTGACCGTGACCTCAGCTTCGGATATTACTTGATGAGCCAGTACTTGTTCCGCCATCACGATGCTTGCATAATCGGGATTCCGCCCTGATCGGACTTCTTCAAAAAAGGTTCTGACAATCTGTTCTGCTGTCATACGCCAATCCAGCCTCCTCAATTATTCTTCTGTTATATATATATAAATATGTAGTAACTCTTGTATTTTAACATGGTCCCCCCGCTACGGAATTACAACTGTTCTATTGTTCTACAGGACTTATAACCTACCCTCTCACCTGTGCCACGCTAGGCAGTTATGCCATTCTGGACCCGAAACCAGAGCAGAAGTAACTTAGTTACACAGGAATCCCCTTTGCTTTCTAACAAGCAAAGGGGATTTTTTGTCTATTATTAGATGACTTCAAGCCATCGATTTAACCTGTTGTAATCTGGTAATAAAAGAAGAAATAAATGCTTTTTCTTTCATGAGATTCTCTTGTAATCTCTCACTTATTTTACTGAGTGTACTTGCATCACGCGTTATATTGTACTTCAGAACTATATTTCTCAATTTAAAGTAGTCCTGTTTCAGAACAGCGCTTAACTCCATAAAAGTTGCATCTGGCTCAATGATTAATTTCTCCATTAAATAAGATAAACGTAACTCCATAAGTAGCTTATGTTCATACAAAAGATGAAAGACTCGTGAATCCAATGCTTCTCCAACTAGGGCTGCCTGCTCAATGTCGGTAAAGATGCGTTGAATGGCTTGCATTCCAAAATCGTATTTCTGATCTCTCACTAAGTCATATGTCTCGCTTGAGTTAAGATAGTTTTCCATCGCCGTTATAATCTGCTCCACATGAATTGCATAATTGATATTCTGGATAGGCTTGAGAAAT
Organism: Paenibacillus amylolyticus; assembly: GCF_047302515.1. GTDB lineage: Bacteria > Bacillota > Bacilli > Paenibacillales > Paenibacillaceae > Paenibacillus > Paenibacillus amylolyticus_G. Next base: position 5,005,173 of record NZ_CP168019.1, read on the forward strand.
CGCACTTCTGTCCAAAAACTGTACTCATTAGACATGGTCCAGTAGCCTTTCTCAAGTTCATCCAGGCTACACACGGTTTGTATGAATTTACCATCATCAAGATTATCAGCAATGTATATCAAATTTTGATCCAGGTCATACCCGTACACCAATAATTCATGCATGAGATGTTCTTTTTGATAATAGTCTGTACACGCAATGTAGTATCTATCTGCATAAATATATAGATAATACCCCATATCTATCGCTTCCGTAATCACTTGCTTAAGTGATGTTCCCCATTTGCTAATCACAATTTCTTGTGGCAGGTTGTAAAAGGAAATTCCCGGACAGGTACTTAGCAGAAACTGATGAGAATCAAACGAAAAAATTCCCCATCCATGTGCATACCTGATTTGTATAAAGTTATTGAAAATCCATGGCCATAAATCTTCGTGCATAACGGATGTTAATGTCCCATATGATGTGTACGTGCTTATGACAGGGTCACCTAGTTTAAGTACATTCTTGGCCATTACAGAATTCCTCCTTCGATTCCTAGGCATAGTATATTGATCTGAACAGATTCATTGTATAAGCAACGCACTCTCAGATCTGGGAGCGAAGATCATGTTCTTGAATATATTACCATGTACCTTTTCCGTTTTATATAAGAACGCTTTCATATATAAAAATATTTTATTTCTCTCATCTTAATGACAAAAAAGAGGATACCGCCCCCAATATGGAGACCGTGTCCTCTGATACCCTGATCGGATTACCTAAGACTATCTACGGACTAACCGTACCGCCATTTGCATTCAGTGTCTCACCGCTCACATAGCTGGATTCCTGGCTTGCCAGGAACACAAATGCCGGAGCCATCTCGGCAGGTTGTCCTGCCCGACCAAGCGGTGTGTTGGAGCCAAAATCGGCAAGCTTCTCGACTGGTTGTCCACCCACGACCTGGAGCGGTGTCCATACCGGTCCTGGTGCAACAACGTTGACACGTATCCCTTTGCTACCCACCTGTTGGGCCAATGCTTTACTAAACGTATTGATCGATGCCTTCGTTGTTGCATAATCCAGCAGGATTGGCGAAGGTTTGTACGCCTGAATCGATGATGTGTTGATAATGGAGCTGCCCGGCTTCATGTGTTTCACAGCTGCTTTGCAGAGCCAGAACATGGAATAGACATTTGTTTTGAACGTTGCATCGAACTGCTCGGTGGTCAGATCCGCAATCTGCTCAACAAACTGCTGTTTGCCTGCGACGTTAGCAAGGATATCAATCCCGCCAAGCTCTTTTACCGCAGATTCAATGAGTTCTTCACAGTATTTCTCATCCTTCAGGTCACCTGGCATCGTAATTGCTTTGCGACCGGCTTCCTCAATCAGCTTCACAACTTCCTGCGCATCTGCTTCCTCTTCCGGCAGGTATGCCAGAACAACATCTGCACCTTCACGGGCAAAAGCAATTGCTGCCGCTCGGCCAATTCCACTGTCAGCTCCGGTCACAACCGCTTTACGTCCTGTTAAACGTCCGCTGCCTTTATAACTTTTCTCACCCGCATCGGGAACAGGTGTCATCTCACGCTGGAGCCCCGGCTCATCCTGTTGCTGTCTCCACTCCGATGTAGCCTTCGGATATTGTGTCGTTGGATCTTGCATGGTGTGCTGGTCTTGATTAGCCATGTTCAATTTCCTCCTTGGTTATTTACATTGATCACTACGATCACAGAATAACCTTCCGATCGCTGTTATCCCCAGATTTTTTTCTCTCCCTTATATAAGGGGAAAATCTGGGGATAGCCTATGCTTCCGATGTAGCTTTCTTGCAGAAAGCTTTTAGGCGAGCACTCCGTTTCTTCAGGTTATTTCTGTGCTCTTCGTTATCATGTAAATGTTAAATTTATTATCAGAAGTTGTTTTCATAAATGTAGCACTCTTTCCTTTGTAACCGAGATGGGTGGAATTTAAACTAAGCCCGCCAGAATTCCATGACAGTCGTCTAACATTGAATCTCCAGTGACAGGAGGTTGTATAATGAATCATGAGGTGATCTCGTTGAATGCAAACAAAGAACCCTATTCCATCGGTGAAGCAGCCAAACTGATCGGCTCCACGGTGAAAACGATCCGTTATTATGATGAGATTGAACTGTTACAACCCTCCAGTCATACGGAAGGTGGGCATCGACTCTATACAACGCAAGACCTGTGGCAACTCGAACTCATTACAACACTACGTTATCTTAATTTCAGCATACCGGATATTCGAAAACTCATGTCGGGTGAACTGGCGGTAGCACAGGCACTGGATCTACAGATTGAAGCGTTGGAAACCCAGATCGGCACGATGAATTCCATGCTCTCCGTTTTGCAGCAAGCGAGGCAACATGAAGAAGAAACTTCACTGCGCTCGGAGCAGTCTCTTACCTACATCTCCAGTCTGGTAGAATCCCTGACGGCCAATGCGAGCAGGCGAAAACAATTTGTTGCTGCCAAGGTGGATGAATCCCATCTGCTGGACAGCATTCCGCAGGAGTGGAGAGTGTCGTTTCTGCACTTTTTCGATAAATACATGATGAAAGATACCAAACTGACGGCTCAGCAAACACTGGCCTGGAAGGAAATTCAGGAACTGATCAATGATCCGGCCTATTGGGCCGATCTGGCTCAGCTGGAGGTTCCATTCTTCATTATGGCGAATCAGCCACAAGTTGAAGCAGACGTCTGGGTGAAGAAAATGGAAGCAATTCGCATTCGCACTACCGAAGCGCTGGACAAGCGTTGGGCAATCGATAGCCCTGCTGTGCAAAGCATGGTGTGGGACTTTGTGTTGATGTATGCAAGTGTCGAGCATGCCGAAACACCTGAAGTATTTTTTCGCAAACAGGCCCGATATATGCTGGACTCTGTGACGGATCGTATTTTGCGTTTTAACAAGCTGTGCAAGGTGATGAATCCCGAATGGAGCCAGATTGTAGATGGCATTAACCTGTTGCAGGAGGGCATGCGGTTACGTTTAAAACAAATGGAAGCAGACTGAATTTCAGTCTGCTTCCATTTATACGTTTAGCCTTTTTTCAACGAATAGGATTCATGTTCTCCCACTTCCGTGTCCAAATGAAGCGATTGCCCTTTCAAGTAGTGGTTGAAAAAATCAATCGTTGTATCGTTAACCAACTGTTGTGTCCCCCGCGCATCTACACCCTGTGTCCATTCGAGCAGTGGAGAGATCAGGTAGAGGTCGGAGAAACTCAGATGTTTGGTGTTGGTCAGCTCCATCCAGAAGTTCCCTCCTGCGGTTACCGGCTCATAGCGCTCGTACACTTCCTCGTAATATTTCTCGGCTTCCGGACGGGTCGTGCCCATCGCAGCAATTTCCTCGTCACTCATCACACTTGTGCCTGCAACGGTTGAGTCTGCACTCATCATCAGGAACGGCTTGCCCACGCCTTCCGTAGGGATACGTTTCTCGCCAAACAATACACCGTCCATATTCATGCCTGCTTTCACACGTGGATCATCCATTAACATCTGTACTGTCGTTGCTCCGCCAAATGAATGCCCAAACATGCCGATATTGTCCAGATCCATACGTCCGGTAAAGCGTCCGCTCGGATCTCCCTTACCCAACTTCTCTACCTCATCCAGTATAAACTGTGCATCCTTCACCCATGTCTCATTCAACTTGTCCATGTAACTGAATTGCAGCTGTTCAAAGCCTTCTTTTCCTTCCGATTCAAACTGCGCCACACGTCCATCCGGGAATACGGACACCAGACTGCTATACGTGTGATTAATGCCCACAACGATGTATCCTTGACTCACCAGCTGCTCGACCTGGAACGTATTCTGATTTTCATACCCATGCAGACCATGAGAGAAGAGAACAACCGGATACTTGGCTTCGGCCTCAGACAACTGAGCTTCCTGTATCGCATGTGTTTTGACCTGACTCAGACTGGAAAATAAAAGCTTTGGCAGTTTCAGCACTTCATTGAAGGCTGTCGCATAGATATCCGGTTTATTAACATAAGGAGCTGTTGCGCCCTCTGCGTCTGGATTCGTTGGGTACCAGATCTGTACCATCAGCTCCCGTTGATCACCGGCAGAACTCGTCAGCAATTCCTCTCGGCTGTTATCTGTCCAATCGTAGGATACCGTTCCGATTCCATAAGGACCTGCTGGCTTGGCAAACGAAAATACCGGGAACAGCAGCGGCAAGCCAATGCTTACAATAGCGTATCCCAACACCAGGAGAGACGTTGCAATGATTCGAACACGTCCGAATTTCCCTGCCACAGTCGATGTGGAAGATGGCGCCTCGAAACATTTACTATTCAGCGAAGTTGCACCTGACTTTTGCTGGCGTCTTGCCTTTGTAAATAACACAACCAGTGGAACCAACGTGAGCAGATACGCCGGAATCATCGGCCAACGAAGTCCTTCGACCACACCATGGATGATCAGCAGCACACCTGATATGGCAAATCCACCCCATACCATTTTCCGAAAATGTTGACTCTGTTTCCCAATCCCGATTACCCCCACTAACATAAGCAGGTTAAAAATAAGATAAATCCATTCTACTGTCCTCATATACTTAAAGCCTCCCTTTCTACCTCCAATCTTAAAACCTCCAGTTACAGGAGATTCAAGTATGAATTTTGCGGATAAAAAAATGCACTCCTTGAATGACGCTGAATCACCCGCAGGTTCTCCATTGTATTCAAGGAATGCACGTATGAAATTACGATATAAGTTGATTTTTGAATATTGGACTAGCGATCTTCGCCGCCATCTATCCGTTGTCTTTTGCCAATGCCAAATGCGAAATATCCAGCCACCACGATTGCCATAAACGTAGCTCCAACAACCAGAGGCAAGCGCGTATCCGGGTTAAACGCCATACCGATAATGACGAGAATCAGATACACAATAATGATGTAATTGCTGATCGGGAACCATTTGGATTTGAAGTTATGATCCGCCATCTCGTTGCCCCAACGCTTTCTGAATCGGAACTGGCTGAACGCCAGCGCGAACCATGGGACCATGCCCGGAAGAACACTTGCACTGTAGATGTACAGGAACAGCTTGGAGTCCGGCATCAGGTAGTTCAGCACAACCCCAATCAGCAGCAAGGAGATTGTAATGACGATACTGTTGCGGGGAACCCCGCCTTTGGACAGCTTTTTGAAAAAGGCAGGTGCCTGCCCGTTCTCAGCCAGTGTGTATAACATCCGTCCTGCACTGTAGATCCCGCTGTTACATCCCGACATGGCCGCCGTGAGCACCACAAAGTTAATGATCCCCGCTGCAGCAACAATACCAACTTTGGCAAAGGTGAGCACAAACGGGCTGCCCGTCTCGCCTACTTCGCTCCAAGGGTACAAGGTTACGATAACAAATATGGCACCAACGTAGAAAATAAGAATACGCCACACGATATTTTTGATCGCTTTACGCAAAGTGTGTTTCGGATTCTCCGCTTCGCCTGCTGTAATACCGACCATCTCCACCCCTTGATACGCAGCCGTTACGATACACAATGCGAAGAGGAAACCTTTGATGCCTCCAGGGAAGAAGCCACCATGACTGAACAGATTCGACAGTCCGATTGGCTCTCCCCCGTTCCCCAAGCCGAAGAAGATGAGCCCGGTTCCGATCACGATCATCGCAACAATAGCCGTCACTTTGATCATCGCAAACCAGAATTCAAATTCCCCATAGAACTTCACCGCCGCCAGATTCGCTGCTGCAATGATCAGCACCCCAGCAAGTGCAGGCAGCCACTGTGGAATATCCGGGAACCAATACCCTACATAGATACCAATCGCCGTAACTTCCGCCATACCCACGGTAACCCATAGGAACCAGTAGCTCCAGGCGGTCAGAAATCCGGCAAGCGGACTAATATATTTGTGAGCAAATGTCGCAAACGAACCCGTGACCGGCTCCTGAATCAACATTTCACCCATAATGCGCATGACAAAAAAGATAACGATACCAGCCAATAAATAAGCCAGCAGCACGGATGGTCCTGCCCATTTGATCGTACTTGCCGATCCCATGAACAAACCAACGCCGATTGTACCTCCGAGTGCAATCAGCTCTACATGGCGGGGCTTTAGCCCTCTAGATAGTTGCTTTGATTCCAAACGATTCTCCCCTTTTCTTGTGTACAGCTTCCTGATGTAATCTTTAATTTTCACATTCACATTAACGCAATGCAGAATTACTTCACCAAATTGTACGAGATGTGCCTCAGAAATACAACAAGGAATGTGAGGAAGATCAGCTAAACAGGACTTTTACATGAAAAAGGTGCCTCTCCTCATGCCCTCACCTGACATGATTAGGATAACCCTTGATGATTTATTGCAATCAGAATAATCCTGATTTTTATCGCCACTGGAATAGGGATCTAAAAATCCATACAAAAAAGAGCTACCAGAAAAATATCTTTGGCAGCTCTACATCCATTTTTGTAATCATCCGGAAGGCAAATGAACCATCACCGTTGTCCCCACGCCCATCTGACTTTTCATTTCGACAGTTCCGTGATGAAGCATCACGATTTTTTTGACGATGGCGAGGCCCAGACCGTTACCGCTAATGCTACGATCACGTGACAGGTCTGTTTTATAAAACCGTTCGAAAACATAATCCAGTTGCTCCGGCGCTATTCCAATGCCCGAATCCGTTATCGTGAAAATGATTCCATCTACCGACTGGCTCGTGCGTATTTCGATACGCCCGCCCACGGGAGTAAACTTAATGCTGTTGCCTAGTAAATTCATCCACACTTGGTTAAGCTGGTCCTGATCTGCCCTTATTTTGATACCGTCCGCCAATTCTAAATGAACTGGAATGCCTTTGGCTGACCATTGAGGCTCGCAAGTCACCACCACTTGCCTGATTTGCTCATCAAGATTATAGGTGGTTGTCTCGAACGGATGATGATCGGAATCCAGAGACGCAAGCTCCAGCAGATTATCACTAAGTCTGGATAGTCGTCCACTCTCCGTAATAATGATATCGAGGTAATAGTTACGATCAGCCTCCGCAACCAGGCTGCTGTTTTTCAACGCCATGGCAAAACCGGAAATAGAGGTCAGCGGCGTTTGAATCTCGTGAGATACATTGGAAACAAAATCCTGTCTCATCTGTTCCAGCTGTTTAAGCTCACTCGCCATTTCATTGAAACTCTGCGTCAATGCTCCCATTTCGTCCACACGTTTTGTTTGGATCTCCACATTAAAATCACCCTTTGCCAGTCGTTTGGTTGCCCGCGTCAATACCTGGATCGGCTTTACCAAATACCTTGCAGCAATAAGGATACAAAAACTTCCGATCAACAGTGCAAACAAAAGCACCAGCAAAATCATCCGATTAATGATATTTTCATTCTGCGGAGAATACTGCATAAACATGGCTTGTGGTTCCCCTTTGTATGGAAAAGGAAGACCTATGAACGTCTGCTCCACTTCTCCGGGAGAACGATAGATCTGACCCTGCAACACCATTTGAACCACTTCTGGTGCAATTTCAACGGTCTCTGTATGGTCTAAGTCATAAAAGGTTACGTTACCCGAAACGTCATATAGATGAATGGGATAGGTGGACACTTTAACCATACTTTTGATGAAAGCATCCCTATCCTCAGGTTGCGTTTGCTCATATAGACGGATCAGTTCCTCCCCTACAGAAATCATGTCATTCTGACCGATATGATTTACTTCTTTTTTGAAGAAGAAGATCCCCATGAAGAAAGAGGTCAGCAAGCTGAAAACAATGACGACCAGAAACGTGCAAATAATACGAACATATAAGGTTTTGATCATGTGATGACTAACCGGTAGCCCAGACTACGAGCCGTTTCAATCTGAAAATGATGTGCATCACCTGCGAATTTTTCCCTTAATCGCTTAATATGAACATCAACTGTCCGGTCATCCCCTTCATAGTCACTTCCCCAGATCTTAATGATTAATTGTTCCCGGGTGAAAATCTGCCCAGGCTGGTTTGCCAGCATGAACAGCAATTCAAACTCTTTTAAAGGCAAATTGATTGTTTCCTCTCCACGAATCACTTGAAAGCTGCGTCGATTCAGCATAATGCCCCCTAGTTGAATGGTCTGGGAAGAGACAATCAGGTAACGTTTCAGCAAAGCTTTCACTCGCATCACAAGTTCCAGCGGATCAAAGGGCTTCGTTAAATAATCGTCTGTTCCCAACTGAAATCCCTTCACTTTCTGAGCCGATTCCCCTTTTACCGTGACCATTAGCAATGGCATATTCAGATCCATACGCCGGATCTCCCTGCATAATTCCCAACCATCCAATCGCGGCATCATAATATCAAGGATAACCAGATCAATTGGGGATTTCCCCACAATCTCCAGTGCTTCCGCACCGTCCTTGGCTACCACAATCTCGAATCCTTCATTCCGCAAAAACAAGGTAATCAGCTCACGAATATGCACATCGTCATCCACAACTAGGATTTTGGTCATATCAAATGCATACCTCCGATATCTATCTTGTTCTTCCTATCTGGGCGCAGGTTTTCAACCAAAATGCCATCCCAGCAGGTTCCAATGATAGAAAAATAAACTCAAGATCACTGCTGCTACCATTACGAACGTATAGTGCACACGCTTCAGTAACGTCCAATATTGGTTTTTCCATGCCAGGACGCTCATGATGAATATTGCCGCAGTCAACCCTACAAGGATAACCGGCATAAACAGATAGAGACGTAAAGATACTGGAATATGGCTAAGCCGATCAATCAAATCCATGTTCATCACCAGAAGTGTTGCACCCAAGGTTAGCAATGCCCACACGGACGTAACGGCTGACAGTCGAACTGCCCATTTCTGTGCTTTTGGCATCACTCTGATTTCGCGTCTGCGATAAACAAATCCATGCAATACAGTGATGAACAGAACAACCGAAATGCCGAGCAAGAGGAGCCAGAACTTCGATTGGTTCATTAACGGTGCAGGTTCCAGCGGCATTGGGTTTAATATATCCAGAAACAGATACGTGACCTTGCCCTCTGCATCGGTGCGGAACCCCATCTGATGTGTCCCTCCGACCTCCTGGAATAAATTCACGCCAATCGGAGTATACACTTGCTGATCTGCACCACTTCCAATAAACAGTCGGTTATCCGAAAACTCAATATTGATTTGAGTCAGAAAACTGAAAAACTTATCGATCTTCGTGTGATTACGACGGGTAAATTGATAAGAGCCTGCATATTTTTCCAGAGACTCCCCTAATTCAATAGAAGTTTCATTAGGCTGCTCAGTTGCATGTACAGGATAGTATCGGTCAAAAAAGGCTTGCGCCAACCCTTCTGCTGCCGTTCCGCCTTCCCCTCCACTATAAGAAACAAAGATGCCCACTTTTTTGTCCGGTACAAGATAAAGCGCTGTATTAAACAGCTCATCGGCCCCTCCATGAGAGATCACACGCAGTCCATTCATATTCAACTCGTAAAAGCCCAGATCCATGGCGGGTAAACGTTCATCAAACTGGAATGCCGGAGAATGCATGAGCTTGGCTGTTTCCGGCTTGAGTATTTGTTTATCTTCATATCGCCCGTCTTGAAGATGGGCAATCATAAAATGAGCCATATCGTTTGCCGACACGCTCCCTGATCCCGCAGGACGAAATCCTCCCTCATACGTTGGCCGTTTGGTTACAAACTCGCCGTTAGCTCGGGCGTATCCAAGGGCGGCATAAGGTTCCAGAGACGCTGGAACAGGCTCCTCTACCGTAGCATAATTCATGCCCAGCGGATCAAATATATTTTTCTGTATATAGTCATTGTAGGCAACACCGCTCACTTCTTCGACGATAAGTCCCGCGAGTGAGGCGCCATAATTGGAATACGACAGCATCTCTCCTGGTGGCTTAACCCTTGCAGGCATATGTTTTGCCATCGTTTCAGCAATAGAGACGGGAAGTTTCCCCGGATCGGTAGTAATCTGATAACCAACACCGCCTTCCTCGAACCCTGCGGTATGGGTCATGAGATGGCGCAACGTAATCGGTTCCTCATAGGTTTTCGGTATTTTCACCGTTTTTAGATAGGTGTTGATATCTGTATCGAGATCAAGCTTGCCCGCCTCAACCAATTGCATCACGGCGGTCCATGTGAACAGCTTTGTTGTTGAAGCAATTCGAAATAAGCTGGTTTCGGGATCAACGGGTTTATTTTCTTCGATGTTCGAATGTCCGTACCCTTTGGAGAGCAGGATCTTCCCATCCTTCACAATCGAAATGACTGCGCCTGGAATCTGTAAAGATCGCATTTGCACATCCATCATCCCATCCATGAATGCCGTTAACTGATCAGTATCCTCCAGATTAGCTACCACTCCTTGCTCCAATTTACCCGAATTTAATCCCTGATTGGATACTGCTGCCGATAGTGGCATGGTCCCTAATCCAGTTGCCCCTAATATCATGCCTAGCAATAACACCAGTAAAATCATTTTCCCAAAAATCTTTCTTATCAACGATGACATGACTTTCCCCCACCACTCCGCATATTTTTTAATACCTGTTCCTTACGCTTTCTTTCGAGAGCATATCAAGCACGTATGAACGGAGCGTGAATCTTTTTTTCATATTTTGCCAAATTAAATTACCTTTAGTAAGATAGGAACAGATTGAATAGGAAAAGGAGACTTTACATGCCTGACTTTTTACTGGTTTTATTTTTGTTTAACCTGTCTCTCTTTCTGCTTCACGAAATGGATGCCATCAGGCGGTCCGAGTGGAAATTGTTTATGGTGTTAAAAGATATGGAAGATGATAAAGCCTATAGGTATTTCACTTGGATTCACCTTCCAATGTATACCATCATCCTCTCTCTTCTTTTTAGTTCATATCAGACTATTACATTTTGGGTGCTGGATATCTTTTTCATCATACATACCGTATTACACTTCTTTTTCGAAAAACATCCTCGAAATGAATTTAAAAACGGGTTCTCCAGATCATTGATTTACCCTATGGGAATAACCGCTTTAATTCATTTGATATTCCTAATCATCTAATCTGTTTACATCGACGGAATGAAGGAAGCTGGAAGGGTATTGTTGAATAACAGTGAATATGGAGGTGTGCCTATGCGCAGCATCATGCAGAACGAGTTGAATTATTTGTTTCCAACACCCAGATCATCAAGAAGTCGTTCAAATGGCAACACGCGATGATGCACCGTCTGGCTGCCCTGCTCTATGCAGCGGAGAATAAAACAGCCGATGGGGAAGCTATTCGTCAAAGCCATGAGTTGATTAAGCAAAACACAAAACTCTTCTCTGCATTCAGAGGTAATTCGGCCATTAGCATTGCTGCCATGCTCTCCCTTACAACGGATGCAGAGACGAAGCTGGCAGATACCTTGCATGTCTATGACTTGATGAAAGAGATCAAATTTCGCAACTCCGATTATCTGGTTATTGCCGCCTATCAGATCGCTACTCAGACATCACCTGACCAGTTTCAACCTACGGTGGAGCGGGCCAAATCATTTTATGACGGCATGAAAGCAGAGCATCGTTTCCTCACTGGACAGGACGACTACATTTTCGCTGCCATGTTAGCCCTTTCCGACCTCAACGTAGATACTGGTGTGGCACGTATGGAACAACTCTACGGGGAATTAAAACCAGAGTTCTCTTCCAGAAATAGTGTGCAGGCGTTAACACAGGTCCTGGTTCTTGGAGATGATCCCCCGGATGCAGGTGCTCGTGTGATTGCTTTAAATGAAGCTTTTCGCAAAAGGAATCTTCGAATGGACAAAACGTATACGTTAGCCTCTCTCGGGATACTTTCTCTACTGCCTTCGGACAGAGACTCATTAGTGGATGAAGTCGCGGAAACAAATGACTGGTTACGGACTCAAAAAGGCTTCGGTGCCTGGTCAATCGACAAACAGGAGTTGCTCCTGTTCTCGTCTGCTCTGGTAGCCATTCAACATGTGGAGAATCTGCGGAACGGTGTTCTGACCACAACCATCTCAACCAGTATCACAAATATTATCATCGCCCAGCAGGCCGCCATGGCCGCAACTGCCGCAGCATCAGCTGCTGCCGCTTCTTCATCATCATCGAATTAACACTTAGAACTGACTCCCAAAGTGTCCCAAACATAATAAAAAACGAGTACCGGGGTGAACCCTGAGTACTCGTTTTCCTGTGGAACTCAATCATTTCCGCCTTAATCATCGAGATGCTTGTCTTTCCCTAATCCAGAACATACAGAGGCAGCGTGAAATAAAAAGAACTCCCTTTTCTGACTTCACTTTCTACGTGTATGTTTCCATCATGATACTGAATAATTTCCTTCGCAATCGCAAGTCCAATTCCACTGCCCTGAACCACATGACGATCATGTTTCTCACGGAAAAAGCGATCAAATACAAATGGCAGTGACTCTTCCATAATACCCGCTCCATTGTCCTCCACACGGATGGTAAGTCGTCCTGGAGAATCACCGTCATTTTCCCATTCCTCAATGGAACAATGAAGACGAATCATTCCACCTGCACCTGTATGCTGAATCGCGTTAAACACCAGATTGGTTAACACCTGAGTAATTCGATCCATATCAATCACGACTTGATAATCACTTCGCTGAGCAGTCGTAATGTTCATCTGAAACTCGTAGCTCATGTCAGCACGTGCGATGTCCAGCCTGAATTTGTCCTGAATGGTATCCATTAAATCCTGCAAGCTCATCATGATAAAGATCATTTCAGACTTGCCCGACTCCAGTCGGGACAACTCGAATAGATCGTGAATGAGACGATTTAGCCCCAGCGCCTTCACTAAGACCATTTGCAGATATACTTTTTGATCATCTTCATTATCCACCAATCCGGATACAATTGCCTCCACATAACCCTGAATCGCAGTCATCGGTGTGCGCAGTTCATGCGATATATCGCTCAACAATCGTCTGCGTGACAATTCCAGACGGCCCATATCTTTATTTTTCTGCTCCAGCTCTACTGTACGATCCTGAATACGATACTCCAGGTTGGTATTTAACTCGGATAACTGCTGATTCAACTCTTCAAGCTGCTGTGCGTTCAGACTCAGCTCCTGAGCAGACCTTTTTAACAACAACAGTGTGCGTACACGGCTTATGAGTTCATTACGTCCAATCGGTTTTGATATATAATCATTGGCTCCGGCGGCAAAACAGGCTGTAATTGTATCATCTCGATTACTTGCTGTCATAATTAGAATAGGTAACTCAATCAGACTGTAACGCTCCCTGATCAATCCGCATAGTTCATATCCAGACATGCCGACCATCATCATATCCGTGATCACCAGATCAAAATTCTGCAACTCATTCATACGCACGAGTGCTTCAGTGCCACTGTTCGCAATTTCAAACACACATGCCAGTGGTGCAAGCTGCTGAATCACCACCTGCAGGTTAACGGGCTCATCGTCCACAATTAATACACGATAAGGTTGGATCTCCGATTCTTTCGCGGAACTGACTTCCCTACTAAGAGCATGTGAACTTGCTTTCTTAGCTTCTGCAACAGAACGAAGGGTGCTAGCGCCGTTCTGAATGGATTCATTGTTTTGCTTATCCGGTAGCGCAGTTGGAACATTCTTCTTATGCTGCCTGATGGTGAACGAGAAAAGGGAGCCTTGATTCACTTTCGACTGTACTTTAATCTCTCCTCCATGCAGCTCGACAAGTTGCTTGGTGATTTTCAGTCCAAGTCCGGCACCCGTGTTATCAATGGATTCCAGCTTTTCAAATGGATTGAAAATCATTGCAAATTTATCCTCCGGTATGCCAATCCCTGTATCCTCTACCTGAATTTCCACATCACCCTGCACAATCTGTGCACGAATCACAATATGACCCGATGGTGTGTACTTGATCGCATTGCCGACCAGATTAAACAAAATTTGCTGCATTCGATTCTCATCTGCTTCGATCGGTGGAAAATGGGGATCAATTCGATTGTATAATAGGAGATCCCTGCCAGTAATGAGCGGTTTAACCACGGTGAGGACCACCTGAACCAATTGGTGCAGATTTATTTTGGTTCGATTCAGACGTACATCGTTATTTTTCAGAAGTGCATAATCCAGAATATCGTTAATCAGAAAAGACATACGTTGACCACTTGAAACGATCATGTTCAGATGCATTCGCTGATTATCTTCCAACCGGTCATCCATGCTGTGTAGCAACGACTGCGTAAGCCCGATAATTCCGTTGAGCGGTGTACGAAGCTCGTGGGAGGTATTGGCCAGAAACTCATCTTTTACCCGATCCAATTCAAGCAGGCGCGAAGATAAACGTTCATTGGTTTTCATGGCATTGGAAAATTTGGTGGATACAATAATCGACAGACAAAGAATGAGAAAGAGAAGACCATATGAGAAATAGATTCCTGTTTGAATTATACCGTTATTCATTAGAATATCATTCACTACGGTAATGAAGAATACGATGGTACCTGCCAGCATCCAGTGTGCCCCAGCAAGTTTTTTCATGGCAGCTCGGACCACATTTTGAATGATCACAATCCCGATCAGAATCACGTATGCCTGCATGAACAACGCAAACTTCGTGTATACCTGTGCAGGTGTGAACAGGATAAATAAAGTGAACAGCAACCCTGGAATCCAAAATATATCACGTAATCGTTTGGACACCTCGTTGGGGAAAATGGAGTAACAAAAAAGCAGAGCAAGTGGAGAGCTGCCCAAGAAGCCTAAATACTCAACTTTAAGGAATGTATCACCACTCATGCCCGGAATAAGCTCTGATAAAATGTACTGGGAATCAGAACTATTCTTCATGGCCAGCAGAATGCAGATCAGACCAAAATACAGAGACTCCCGATTTTTGCGTAGCAGTGTGTACAACAGGATATGGTAGAGCCCCATAATCAACATGCAGCCAATAATCATGCTCTCGGATACCATTTTGTATTTCATGGATTGATTCAATTGATTATATTCACCGATCGTTAGAGAGCCAAACAGACCCGCTTTTCGATGTGTATAGTTCGAAACTTGAATGATAATATCAGCTTGGGTCTGCCCTGCCTCCATTCGGATTAGAGCAGGCACCTTATATGAAGAAGATTCCTTTAACGTTCGTCCGACAATCCCACTTTCGGATACAAGTTTGCCATTAATCCACAATCGGTGTGCGGAAGTTATCCCTGAGGTTAGTAATCCCAGCTCTATATCTTGCTCAGGTAAATCCACCACCAGACGATACGTGGCAAATCCCGTATTATCCAGCTTATGCCCACTGATTTCATAATTCCCCCATGATTCTGGAACATTAACGTAACTTACCGGACCCGTTCGTTCACTGGCAAAATCCTTGGGCTCCAGAAATTGTTTCCAATAGAATGCCCACTCGCCATCTAACCGACTTCCTTCTCCAGAGGACAGAGCTTCACTGGTTATCGTTAAACGCCCATCCTGAACTTCTGCATTCATCTGATTAGAAGGTAATTCGAACAAGATCAGTACCGTGAAAATCAGAAAAAATAGCATAACAGGGATGATGTAATACAGGAAAGAAGTACGTTTATTCATGAGATTCCCACCACTGTGTCCCCTCTTTTTAACTGAATAAAAAACCGAACCATCGGGTTCATGCATGTATCATAGCACAACCCTATTGTTCAGATGCCATAGTTTTCAAGCCAGCGCTGAATGTTCTTCTCCTGCATGTGAAGATACGTATTGATCCACTGGTGGAGATGCATGCGGCGCGGATCAACGGCGATGGCAATATCGTCATCCTGATCCTCCAGCTGCACATATTGAAGATCAAGGGAGTAGGCTGGATTCTGATCCAAATAACGTGAAATTTCAAAAGCATCATAGACTGCAGCGATCACTTCACCTTGCCGTACATGATCAAACAATTCGGAAGTATTCTTGTAGGCAATCTGTTTTTGCGTGGGGAAGAGCTCACGAGTGAAACCTACGTAAGACGTCCCTTGCACAATGCCGATCTGTGTTCCACGTTGCTGAAGCAGCGTTAGCACATCGGGAAATTCGTTTTTTTTGCCAAGCTCCGCAAGTTGAAGGCGGTTAATCAGCAATGCTTGTTTGAAATGCAGATACGCATTGGAGAACAGTACTCGCTTCGCCCGCTCCAGGGTGATACTCAATTTGGATATGCCGACATCCACCTCCCCGGAAGACACCTGATCAATCACTTCATCGAAAGAATCCGCTGTTCGGATATACTCCGGTTTCACCCCAAGTTTAAGAGCGATGTCGTTGGCAAGCTCAACATCGCTCCCGCGCAGCAACCCTTCTTCATCGGTGTAAAAGAACGGATAACGTTCCTCTACCTTCAATCCAATCCTCAGCTTGCCCCTGCTCAAAATATCCCGAATATCTTGCGGATATCCTTCTAATTCTTCCGCAGTATAAACTCTTGGCTCCCTTCCCTTAGCTGCCTTAGCTGCTGTGATGTCCGTTTCTGCTGCCCGAGACTGAGCCGTTTCAGTCTGCGGACTTGCTATGGTTGATACAGCGTCTCGGGATACGCTTGTACAGGATGAGAGGATAAGTCCTATGGTTAACATGAAAAACAGCAAGATGCACAGCCGGCCGTAACTTCTGATCATGGTTAGCCCCCTTCTCCTGCAAGTGGAAGCTGCGTTTTGCGAAAACAAGCTGCACATACGCTCATCTCGTACACTGCAATTCGAATGTGGCAGACTTTGCAACGTGCAATTGAAACGGTTGCCAGTCCACCGACAACCTCTTCCAGTTCTTCTTCCAGCAGTTCATCGGACTGGCGGTTCTCCTGCTCCGCATCGTTTCCATTCTGTTGATATCCCATCTTCTGCCTCTTTCGAGGATTACTTAAGCCGTATGATCTCAGACCATATCAGAGAACAGACGGAATACCGTAACCCCACGTTATATTTTGACCACTCATTCCCTGACCATAATCAAGCAACAGACCTAGACCTTGTACAAGCTCTTCCAATTCAGGCACAGAAGGTTTTAAGGTGAACATATCATGGATCTTCCTGCGACTTCGTCCGGCATTTATGTGGTTTTCCATACGGTAGTAACCAAACGTTAACGTATTGACCGAGACTCGAAAAGGCGTCATCTCTTTGGCGAAGCTTTTGACATATGCCTGGGCACCCTGGTTATACACCGGTGAAGAAGGAAATCCACTATAGTGCATCATATCTGCAAGTATGGGTACGATCATCTGCCCACTCTGTTTACGCGCCATAAAATGACCTGCTGCACGGGTATATAGAAAGAGTTCACTTAACTGACGATGGCTGGTTAGAGCAAAAGCCGCCGGATCACTTTGGAGCTCAGACAGTTCATCCACCCAGCTACTGCCATGAATATAGAAGTCGAGCCCCTGCATATGCTCCGCAGATGCTGACAGTACGGATTCAATTCCCTTCATTCCCAGGTCCGGCGCAACAATAGTCAGGCAGTTCTTCTGGTCGTGCACAGACAGATCGGAATGAAACTGCTCTGCTTGTTCTGATGTGGCGAAGCTTGCTGTAATCTGCAAGCCACGATGTAACAAATATACAACCATCATCTGCATAGCTGTACTCTCTGCATGATGCACATACGCCGTTTTCATCAGCTTCCCTCCCTCTGATTCCAATTCAAGTTTGCCCTTAACGCAAAAAGCCGCCATCCAGTTTTAATGTCTGACCGGTATGATAACGTGCCGCTGGTCCTGCGAGATATATCACCGCTTCAGCCACCTCTTCCGCATATCCTTGCCTTCCGATCAGGGTGTGGCGCAGAAAATCATTCAGCTTCTCTTGCGACACCTCCCCCGTCATCTCGGTATCAATCATACCTGGTGCGATGGCACTAACCTGAATATTGTGTGTGGCATACTGACGGGCATACAACTTCGTCAGCCCCATCAAAGCCCCTTTGGAAGCTGCATAATTGCTTTGACCTTCCCGCCCATATATACCGCTCACCGACACCAGGTTGATAATGCTTCCACTGTCCTGAAGAACCATGTAGCTGACCGCTTCCTGTGAGCAATAACAGGCACCAACATAATTGGTGTCCAGCACCTCATTCCACTGTTGCTCTTCCATCCGCAGTGCCATCTGGTCGCTCGATCTTCCGGCATTATTGATCAGGACATCCACACGGCCAAATGTATCAAATACCTCTTTCATCACATCCGCTACAAAAGCATGGTCCGCAACAGAGCCCTTGAACAACCGCATCCGTCCGCCTGCTGCACTCACCGCTTCTGTTAGTCGGTCCGCTGCAGCGTCATCCCTGACATAAATGCCTGCCACAATGGCTCCCTCTGCAATGAATCTCAGCGCTATGGCCCGCCCTATGCCCCGTGTTACCCCCGTAACCACAACGACGTGATCACGAAAGGTCATTGGCCTCGCGTTCCTTTGGTCTTTCTGGCCATAATCAGTTCGGCAATAGATTGCACATTTTTCAGATGAATCTGTAACTCTGTCGCGGGAAGGTCCTCGACCATCACGCCATATACTTCTTCCATTCCAACCATAACCTCGAACGCCTCAACAGAGTCCAGTCCCAGTTCTTCACCGAACAAAATCATGTCATCCGTAATTTCCTCTGCGGTGATGTCCTCCAGTTTGAGCCGATCAATTAACAACGTTTGTTTGATTGTCTGTTTGATCTCATCCATCTCTACCTCGTAATTCACTGTCATATGTGTAAGCCTCCTATTTTTTTTCAATTAACACGGTTCACTCAGCGACGCTACTGACGATTGCCGCAGAATAACTGCCATTAACGGTAGAACTGATGGTCAAAATATGGCGGTATGCAGAAGAGCGCTCAGGCAGGCCCAGATGGGTGTAGGTACCTTTGGCAAGTTCATGCATGGCTCCCGGGCTTACAAGCTCTGCAGCCGCCGCGAGATGTAACATCGAACTGTACGATTCTCCATAGCCAGCCCATGCATTAAGGTTGATGATCGGCACGGATGGTACGGCCACCACAGCTTCCCCGATCGAGGATACAGCGACCTGCTCCATCTCCAGTTCACCAGGACGTCCTACTGAGTTGAGCAAAATCAGATCCATTTGCCCCATGCTGATTTCAGCTTCATGGAGTGCATCGGTAACTGCCCGGATCAACGCCTCGCTCTGTCTCGAAGCGTCCTGTGCTGCACCAGAAGCAACACCGAGTCCACTCAATTCCGCATAGATCCCGGATCGCGTCTGATCAGCTTCTTCCAGGTCACTGAGGACCATACAGACACTGCCTTCCGTCATCTCGTAACGGCTGTCCTGCAATCCTTTGGCCCGGTCGATATCCTCCGCAAGCTGGGATCGTTCATCTCCAGCACCAATCAGACAAGACGTCAGGGCTCCCTCTCGGATCTTGCCCGTTGCATACAATGCGGCAGTCAATCCCTCATTGCCTCCTGTGCTGAAGGAGCTATTGAATCCCTTAAATTGCAATTTCTCAGCCGTCTGACCAGCAATGGAATTAATGACCGTATGCGGGAAATAGATCGTACTTGCATACTCCGGGCCTTTGACAAATACAGATTCCAGGAAGTTCGAAATACTGCTCGTGCTTCCTCGTGCTGTACCGTAGATAAAGCCCGTATGTTCCCGCTGAGACTCGCCCAGCGCTGCATCCTCCATCGCTGCAAGGACTGCACCAATCGTATTCTGTGTGAGCTGGTTCATTCTGCGCTCATATTTGCTCTTATCGTAATCTTTTAAGGAGAAGAAGGACGTTTCCGTTACCTGTTTGGTATCCTTACCGAAAGCCCCAAGTACATTCCCCTTACGGATATCCCCTTTGCTGACGGCACCTACTCCAGTAATGACAACACGTCGTCTGGGGACTGCCTCGCCCGGATGCCCTGCAAGTGAATTCTCACGTTCAGGGTTCTGCACGCCCGAATACCGCTCTTCTTCGATTCCATTTGTACGCAGCACAAGCGAAACATTGTGTCCTCCGAAGCCCGAATTGTTGCAGATCATATATTCCGGGCGCATCGGACGCATCGAATGTTGAATGATATCAACATCCTCGCAGCCTTCGCGAGCTTCTTCAAAATGAAGCGTAGCGGGAACGTATCCTTGCCTGATAGCGTAGAGCGAGGTAACCAGCTCCAATGCAGCCGAAGTACCTAGTGTATGACCGAAATAGGCTTTGCTTGAGCTGATAGGAATCGACAGATTAGGCCCGAAACTCCCCTGCAGACCACTAATTTCAGCACGATCATTCGCCTGTGTTCCAGTCCCGTGTGCGTTTACGTATTCAATATCTGTTTTGGATACTCCGGCAAGGCTGATCGCCATCTCCACTGCTCGTTGTATGCCTGCACCTTCCGGGTGAGAAGCCGTCATATGATGGGCATCATTGCTCAATCCATAGGCACATAATTCAGCATAGATCGTAGCACCACGTTCAAGTGCCGCGTCCAGTCTCTCCAGGACCACAAAGGCAGCACCTTCTCCCAGATTCAATCCGTATTGGGTGCTGAAGGGTGAAGAGGGACGTGAATTAAGTGCACGAAGTACATTAAATCCGGCATATACACTATGCGACAATGGATCAGATCCACCAGCGAGCATCACATCGGCATACCCCCAGCGAATAAGATCACTTGCATAGCCTATGGCATTGCCACTCGCAGCACATGCCGTATTTAATGTTGCTACCGGACCTTCCACGCCTAGTGCTCTCGCTGCATCATCGCCCTGCTGATAAAATGGATACCGGGACGTATGATCGACGTCCAGCTCAGACAGGCTCCACTGTTCTTCCAAAGATAGAACTCCACCGTTACACGTACCCAGCGTGAGACCGATCCGCGCAGGAAGAACGGATGGCTTTCCGCCTGTTCCTTTTGACCTGTCGTGATGCTTCATGTTATCCGGATGTGCTATTGAAAGGCCGCTATCGATTAACGCTTTCCTCGCAGCAGCGATGGCATACCGTGCACATAAGTCCATGGATAGCTCCGCTGTGCCTGCAAGTACTCCTTCACGGATGGAATCCTCCAACTGACCTGCAAGTGAACTCTGTAACTTATCCGTGTCGAAGCGGGTTACTTCCCGAATTCCGGTCTCAGCAGCAAGCATACGCTCATATACCATCTGCGGATGATCGCCGAGTGCGCATAATACGCCCATTCCTGTAATCACGATACGATCCTTCGTGTTGGTATTCTCTCTGTCGCTCATATTCGTCCTCCTCTCCTTATCCCAATCGGATATAACTGCTTCGCTTCTCACTCGTCTTCCAGGAATACGGTGCAAGCCACTGCCGGGAAAGCTTCATCATGATTGGTGTACTTTGGTTAACTGTGAACATCGCGTGGGGGATGCCTGCTTCCGTTTGAACCCGGATGGATCTGCCCAGCATCTGAAAAGCCAGACCGAACTGTTGATATTCCGGCGCAATATACAGTGCATCATACAAGATCGTGTCCTCGTCCAGTCGATACGTCATCGACCAACCCTGAATTCCTTGTGCGGATTGAATACCGAAGCTGTTGCTTAGTTCCAAGGGAGCAAATGTTTTGAACGGAGACAAAAATGAAGGGAAATCAAGCTCTCCTGTTTCAATGGATTGTCTAAGTTGCCCCTCTTCCTGATCTGCCCATAGAAATAACTCCAGCCCATTGGGGATAGCTCGTTCCCTTAACCAGGTCGCCTCAGCAATTCCGCTTCCAAGATGGATATGGAAAACGACTGATTCACATTGCGGCTGTATCCAGCCTTCCTTATGCAATAAAGCTTCGATCGTATCTGTCGAAGACTTGTCAGAGTAATAGCTCAGAGAGAGCATAGCCATTTCTTTCTCCTTACATAAAGTTCGTGCTTCCTGGAGCAACGATGTAGCGATTTTTTGCCTGCGCCATGGCTTCGATACGAAGATACACTGTAAGACTGCATGCCCGTATCCACCCCGCTGCTCAAGCACAAGCAGGCCCACGGGGGCACCTTGCGATTCTGCTCCGATTAATATGAACCGTTCAGATTCCATTGGATCATTCAAGCTCTGCTCCACTTGTTTGTATAACCACTGAAACATGAACGATTTATACTTCAACCTGTCCTGGAGTGTTAGCCGTTTGATAGTGATCATAGTTATCCTTTCTGGCTGACAATAGTGAAGTGGTTAGACATTGTATGGATACATTCGCAGCCGTAATGATAGGATCAATAATTGGATTCATAGCCAGAAGCAGAATGATGGTGACCTCGGAAGGCAGACCGAGCATCTCCGCAATAACCGCGATCATGCCAATAGAAACAACACCCGGGGAGCCTGCACCAGCAATGGATATCACCACCGCCCCTGCAAGCACCACGATCCACTGCGACAACGTAAAGTCAAAATCATACAATTGGACAGTAAAGGTAATGCCAAGCGTATACACAAGCACCATACTGTAACGGCACATGATCATGCCCAGGGGTAAGACCAATTGAACGATACGCGGATCTTGCTGAAGCTTCATACTCAGTGCCTCCATACAGGTTGGAACGGTGGCGATACTATTCCGTGTACCGAATGCCAGAATTAACGCATCCTTCAATGCAGACAGGACGACCCGGACAGGCTTCCGCAATGTTACAGCCATTATCACAATAGATAGTACAATCAGAATCACGCTGGAAATGTAAAACATCATGATCAACTTCATCATGGCAGGTAGAATATCCAAATTTAGTGTCGCGAACTGCCCTGCCATCATACAGAAGAGTGCAAAAGGCAATGCGTACATGGACCAGGAGATCACCTTTTGAAACGCTCCAAACAATACATCAGCAATCTTCAGCACGTCATCTCCCTGCGGTGTCCGCATCATGCCGACTGCCACCCCAACGATCACGGAAAAAAACAAGATTTGCAGCGTATTGTTTTCCGTCAGCGCTGTGAATATATTGGATGGAATCATGTTAAGCAAAAACGAAAATACCCCCTGCGACTTCTCTTCGATGGACAGGGCACTGTTATCGGCGCTCAGATCGTATACAATAGCCCCAAGTACATGTTTGGATTCTTCTGGCAGCCCTGCACCCGGACGACCGATTCCACCAAGACTGAGACCCAACAGACCACAGAATATCAACGCTATGGTATATACCATGCACATGTGAACGATCATCTTCATCGCTCCGCTCTGGATAAACAGACTGCCGATGCTAGAGATGATGGCGGTCATCATAATGGGAATGACACACATCTTCAAAAAGGACAGATACAGATCGCCAAAACGTGATACGGCATGAGCCAACTCAGGAACGTATAATCCTGCCGCAATTCCAGATACCATACAGAGCACAATCATCCAGAATGATTTGATCCATTTCAATGAGAAAGCTGTCTTCCTTGACACGCAGGCACCTCTTGTTCGTCATTGTAGCCATGGTGACTGCTGCACTGAATTCCTGATCAGACAGCGGACTTTTCGGCTCGTGTTAAGCAATTTGGAGTGCGATCCTACCTGGGTAGGGGATCGCACTCCAATTCATTCAATGTTTTTTAATATAAGTATGGATAAGAACTATTTCGCGTAAGAATTACCAACATTCTCTCCAACACGGATGGCTGCTCTTGCAGCATCCTCGGCAATACTACCCACGCCATTGAAGAAATCAGTTGCTCCGTCTTTGCTACCACCAGCCACAGATTCCAGCTCGGTTTCTGTCAACTCATCCGCCTCGCCGCGTGCTTCTGGCAATACAATCGTTGCGTGGTAACCTGTTCCATCCACTACATTGATTTTGAACTCACGTGGTACTTCTTGACCTGTTTCTTGTTGAATTGCTGCGTAGATGTCGCTTACAGCCAATGCGCGGAATGCTGCATCCGAACTTGCCTTAGTCATAACTGCGTTTACCGTTTCTTGAATCTGCTCTTCTGTCCAACTCATGTAATGATTCCTCCAATAGATCGATTTGGTTTCTTACCTTATTCAGCATAACAGCCCAGTTTCAAGCAACGCTCAAGGTTACTTCAAGTTTAGTTCAAATCTTAGGCCAGCTGACGGCTGGCCAGTTCCGCGAAGAGCCCGTTCTGCTCCATCAGCTCCTGATAGGTGCCAGACTGAATGATTCTTCCTTTATCAAATACATAGATATGATCCGCCTGCGTAATCGTACTGAGCCGGTGTGCAATCACAATTCGTGTCACCTGAAGCTTGCTTAGGCTTTCGCTCACAATACGCTGTGTCCGGTTGTCCAATGCACTCGTGGCTTCGTCAAAAAAGAGAATTTTCGGCCGTTTGGCAATCGCTCTGGCAATCATTAATCGCTGCCGTTGTCCACCAGACAGGGTACCTCCACCTTCAGAAATTACGGTGTGCATTCCCATGGGCATGCTGCGGATGTCATCATCGAATCCAGCCATGGTTGCGGCCTCCCAAGCATCCTGAATCGTCAGATTCGACGTTCCTGTGATGTTCGTGAAAATATCACCGGACATCAGTTTGCTATTTTGCAACACCACGCCGAACTGACTGCGAAGCAAGCTGATATCGAGGGAACGCAGATCCTGACCATCGAAATAAATAGAGCCGCTCTGAGGTTGTTCGAAACCCAGTAACAGTCGCATCAACGTAGACTTTCCACAGCCTGATGCCCCGACAAAGGCTACATATTGTCCTGATTTGATATCCATCGACAGGTCGTTCAACACAAGTGCCTGATCCTCTTCATACCGGAACTGGATATGGCGAATCTCGATCGCTCCACTCACCTCACCCGGATCTTCCAACTGATCATGGATTTCAGGTAACGTTTTGAGAATGGGTTTGGCTCGTTCATATAATGGAACAATGTTCACCACGGATAATAGTGCTGTAGCCATACCGAGCATGGCCATAAGGAAGCTGGTAAATGCAGCGAAAAAGGCGATAAACTGTCCTGCCGACATTTCTGAACGGGTAGATACCACCAGGTAGAACAGCACCATTGATGTCAGCAATGGGAAAAAGGCTTGAAATACACTGGAGAAGCTATCCAGCATCCGAACTTTATAGGACCACTTTTTCTGCTCCGCAAATGCCCTAGCCCACAAGAAGAAAGCCCGGTTCTCGGCTGCTGCCATCCGAAATTTGCTCATTCCGTTCAATAGCTGAAGTACTGTTCCGGCAATCTGTCCCTGAAGCTCCAACAATCGGCGCTGGTAACGTACCTGTAGCAGGCCAAACGCAAAGGTAAATGACATGGAGATGAGGACAAGACCACCCGCCACCAATGCAAGAACAGGACTATACCGGAACAATAATGCAAATTGAAAAATGGAGAACACACCTGTTAGCAGCGAACTGATTACTGCACCGGATAACAGCTGCCGAATCGCATTGATGCTTCCCGCTCTGGAAGCCAAATCCCCGGCTGAATAGTTTCGGAAGAACGAAACCGGCAAATTCAGCAATCGATCCCAGATGGCAGCCTGAACCGCATTCTCCACGCGTCCTTCCATACGCAGCGCGGCAAGTGAACCTGCGAGTCGGAACAAGGCAATCGATAACACGACCGCGATGAGGATAAAGGCCATCTGTACCAATGGCCCTCGATAAGACTCCGGTATAATGGTATCCACCAGAATACCGCTGGCGAGCGGGACCATAATGCCCAGTAATCCAGCCAGTGCCCCCATCAAAATCACCATCACGAGATCCCGACGAACCGAGTGGTGAGCACCATACTGAAGCAGGTCTTTGATGCCAAGCTCACGGGCAGGAAAAGGCCGGTAAAACATGTACGCCATCGGCTGTATGGTAGCCGCCATTTCATCATTAACGAACCCATTTCCCCCGTGCAATGGATTCTCCCAGCGATAAGAATTGGCCCCTGCTGGGATTAATGCAATTGGCTCGCCTGATGTCTCCAGGTATCCAACAAGCGGTCCATTGTCCGCTTCCCACCATTCCCCTTTAAGTGCGACCTGGCGGGAACGCACACCGGAAGCTTCCGCCATCTCCTGGACAGGCGAACGCTTCGATTGGCTTTTTAATTTCCGTGTAACAGGCTTCAGCACGATACCAGCATAGTCCCCAACGATCTTGCCTACGGGGTAAAGAGGATCGGTAGAATAAAAGGAGACAACTTGCTGCTCATCCGGCCCGGTAACGGCAATCAGTTTTTTGAGCGCATGGTCCATTAAGGAATCATCATGCTCCGTACGCTGTTGCAAGCGTTCCTGTTCCTGCAAGCGTTCCTTGGCAACCACAACTGCAAGCCTGCTGGCGATTAATTGATGGAAGGCATATAACCCGTGAAGTGACGGATCTGTGGGTAACCAGGACTGTGTTGCTCTTACATCGACGACAGCCGCTTGTTGCGTTTCCAGCCAGCCCGAGGACGTTACGGGTATGTAACAAGCATCTTCTGTAGTAACGGGATGTTCTTTCCCCCAGAGTACCATGCCATCCTGTACTTTGATCCATACGGTACGCATCGGCCTCCAGGTCTGATCAGGTATCAGATTCTGATCTTCCCCAGGTTCCAACAGTGTAAATTCAAGTGGTGAATTCCGTACATTCAGTGCTGCCGACCAGCTACCAACCCACTGATCTACCCTGGATGCCAGCCACTCGTTATCCCACTGGTCGTTTACTCTTCGGTTCAGGAGTAACTCCTTATCTATCCGGAATACTTTGGTACCGACAGACGCTGTTAACAACAAGCCCATTCGCTCCACCATCTGACCATTGTCAAAGCCGAACAAGAGCGCTCCCTCATCCAGACTGAACATATAACGGCGTTTATGTCTTGTTCCGGCGTTCTCTCCTTCCATGACTACAGCGAATACATCCACGTAACCGGAAGCCACGTACCACACACTGTTCTCATCCGTGATCAGAATAGGGTTATTTCCTTCCACATCATGAATCGTTCCAACCTTTGTAAAAAATGACTCCATTTTCGGCCTGATCGGCTCTGCCACGCTTTCACCCCCTTCTGCATCCCTGTTACTGACTCTGAATAAGACGGGTGTAATATCCGTTTTGCTCCATCAAAAACGTATGCGTTCCCCGTTCAATTATCTTCCCGCGTTCCAGTACAATGATCTCATCGGCATCCCGGATTGTACTCAAACGGTGAGCCACCGTAATACAGGTCAGACCTCTGCGCCGAAGACTGTCATCGACCAATTTCTCTGTTGCCGGATCAAGTGCACTCGTCGCCTCATCCAGGATCAAAATCGACGGATTGCCTGAAAGGGCTCTGGCTATTTCCAGCCGCTGCCGCTGTCCTCCGCTGAAGTTACCGCCATTCTCCGAAATCATGTGGTCATACCCACCGCTACGTTCTGCGATATGGTCATGAATGACGGCATCTTTGGCTGCACGAACGATATCCGTCTCTGGAATCGTTGCATCCCAGAATGTAATATTTTCCTTGATCGTGCCTTCAAGCAGTACAATCTCCTGATCCACAACGGCCAGGGAATTGCCCATCCGATGCCTGGAGATCTCATCCCGACGCAGATCATCAAATCGAATCTCACCTTCCCACGGTTCATATATTCCGGCAATCAGCTTTGCAATCGTGGATTTTCCGCTGCCCGAACCGCCAACCAGAGCCACCTTCATGCCTGGCTGAATAGACAGATTAAACTGGTCAATTAACGGTGCCTCCAGCTTGCTGTATCCGTATGTCAGATTACTGATCTGTACCTGACCGGATAACTTGGCACTGTCCTTCTGTTCGTCTGCTTGATCCAGATCCGATTGAATCTGACGATCCACCGGATATTGCAACACGTCATCCAAACGTTTCATGCTGCCTCCTGCTTCCTGAATCGTTCCTGCCAGCATGACCATCTCATTCACAGGCTGACTGAAGCTTGCCGCAAGACTTTGAAAAGCAACCAACGAACCAATGGTCAACGCCCCGTCCATGACTTGAAAACCGCCAAAAAATAACACGGCAACAGCCCCCAGACTGGTCAACAGTGTGGGAACAGACATCAGAAACTGATTTGATACGCCAAATTGCTGATTGGATTGCAACAGTTTTGCCTGATAACCTGACCATTTGACGAAAAAATCAGACTCAGAGCTATTGGACTTCAACGTCTCAATAACCTGAAGTCCATTCATGGAGACACCCTGCATTTTGCCGCTTTCCTGCAACAGCCGCAGATTCTGATCGTTGCGCTTACGCGTGATGAATTGCATGAATATAACATTAAGCAGGGATACCCCTACCGTAACTACAGCTAGCAATACACTGTACTGCAACATCAGGAGCAGATAAAACAGAATCATGACACAATTCAGTGCAGCGACTGCCAGCTGTCCAGACAAAAGCTGCGCGACCCGATCATTGATGGCCACCCTTGATGCGATGTCTCCACTATGCCGTTGGGAAAAAAATTCAATCGGCAACCGGAGTACATGCCAGAAAAAACGACTGGATGAGCTTAAAGCCAGTTTCATCTCCAGTCTGAGCAAGTAGTAGCGCTGCAGCCAAATCAGCAATGCACGAAGCAGCGCCGTTATTCCCATACCAACCAGAAGCGGAAATAACCAATTGTTCAGATGTCCCAGCAACACCTGATCAATAAAGATTTTGCTGAACACCGGAATGACCAAACCGGGCAGAACCAGAAACAATCCTGCTATAATCGCATAGACCAGTGCCTTCTCCGAACCTTTGATTCGACTGGAGAGAGAGCTAAGCAGATTTGACGTTTTGCCTTGTGGGACATAACCCTGTGCAGGCTTCATCGTCAGTACAACACCAGTGAACGACTGATCCAATTCCTCAAAGGTAATCTCCCGCGGGCCCGTAACCGGATCATTGAGGAACACCCGATCCTTCTGAATGCCCTCCAATACCAGAAAGTGATTGAAGTTCCAGTGGATAATGACCGGCCATGGCATGTTTCTCAGATCCTCGGGATTTTTACGGTACCCTTTGGCTTCCATTCCATATTGCCTTGCTGCCTTGAGAATATTGTTCGCTTTACTGCCATCACGGGACACGCCACAGGATATCCGAAGCTCCTCCAGTGGAATGAAACTTTTGTAATAGGAAAGTACGATCGACAGTGAGGCAGCTCCGCATTCTACAGCTTCCATTTGTAATACCGTCGGCGTTTTCACTCTTCTTCGGGCCACTACTCCATCATCCTCCCTATGCCTGTTCGACTATATTGACTCCTCATTTGAAATAGGGAATGACGGTTGCAATCGGTCGCTGCGAATGAACCGTAATGGTTCCATCCACCGTCATTCCGCTATTCAGACGCACAGGCGGACCTTGTTTCGTTGTCCAGTTATACCCACTCGACAACTCCGAGTTAGGCGAGAGATTCACTCGCACTTCCAGCGAGAGACCTTGCGAGGCCATCTGCTC
This sequence comes from Paenibacillus amylolyticus, assembly GCF_047302515.1. Taxonomy (GTDB): domain Bacteria; phylum Bacillota; class Bacilli; order Paenibacillales; family Paenibacillaceae; genus Paenibacillus; species Paenibacillus amylolyticus_G. Next base: position 5,034,554 of record NZ_CP168019.1, read on the forward strand.
CACAAGACCCTCGTTACCCAATGTAGACTGTAACTCCTGTACCGTTACGGGGAATTCAGATACCGAAACGACCTGCCCGATCATAGAGCCATATTCTTCACGATTGACGGTACTTGGCGAGACACGGACTTCCATGCCCGGAAGTAACTGCTTGCCTTGATTTACGGGCACATACATAACCCCTATTAATTCATCCGTCTGAGACCCGTAGGTCTCCATCCGGAACATCTCCGCTCCTTCACCCACATACATTCCATTCTTAACCAACACCTCGGTGACCTTTCCGGTGTAAGGACTGACTACTTGAGTCTGGTACTCATAGTTCAGTAACTGTTGCTCCTGCTGCTGTTTTAACTTGCCCAGCTCCGCAACACGTCCTGACTTGCCTTGAGATGAGGCACTTTGCAGATTGGTGATAGCAAGCTTCGTTTGCCTGATTTGGTCAAGCAATGCCGGTTGCTCGATCCGACCAATCACCTCTCCTTGCTGAACCGTATCATTCTCCACTACTGCAATATCGGAGATTGCGCCTTCTGAAGAGGTGTGTACCGTTTTTAGGCCGCCCGGTCGAATCAATACACCCTGTCCTTCTGCCCTCGTGGTCATGGTGCCAAAGATTCCCCAATACAGCGCAGCTGCCAGAATTAAACCTGCTCCGATGAGCATCAACCAGCCGCGGGGAGAGGTGACACGTACCAGATTATCCAGCTGTTCAGGAGAAGACAGCCGCTCAAGGGCTACTTTTCGAAAAACCTGTTTATTCATCCTGACCTCCCCCTTTCGCTGAATCTCGTGATGAATCTGAAACGAGCGTCTCATTCAGGGTCTGAAATTTGCCCTGCTGTAACTTCTTCATCACAATGCTCATTCCCTGAACATCACCTTGGGTATCAAAAAAGTGTTCCCCCGTAACCCCCTCCCAAGATGTAAGGTCGGACAAAGCTTCTGCTATCGCTCTCGGACTTCGTGAACCTGCTTCATCTATACCCGCAGCGAGTAATTTCAGTGAATCATATGCCTGTGCTGCCCATTTGTCCGGTGCCTTACCATAGTGTTCAATGTAGGTTGATCGAAAATCTTGATTGAGGGTCGATTGTCCCTGATCATCGTATACGGAAGCCACGATTGTGCCTTCTACGGACCCGCCGCCTTGTGCAAACTCAGCCGAATCAAGTGCATCTCCCCCAATGATAGGAGTATCCATACCCGCCGCACGAATCGCTTTGACAAATGTAATTCCCTCGTCCGCTCTTGTCGCGATCATGATAAGATCTGTGTCCAGTGTCTCCCATTTATTCGCAATCCGCATCATGTCGGCTCCGTCCTTATAACCGGATACGCGGTCAACCACATTCTGTCCGGATAGGGTAGCCTGACGTTCAAATGCATTCGCGAGCCCTCTACCATACTCGTCATCGGTATAGTAAATTGCGATATTCTCATGTTTCGTGCCCGCAGCATACAGGGCAAGGGATTGCCCGATCTGATTATCATTTGGTATATTTCTAAAAATATAAGGACTGCTCACATCGGTCAGTTTGGGCGAGGTCGATGCCGGAGACAACAGTACAATGCCCGCATTGGCATATATGCGTGAAGCCGGTACGGTTACGGAAGAACCCCGATGCCCAATGACCGCGCTGACGGAGGGATTATCGGCAAATTGCTGCGCAATGGCCATGCCCTTTGTCGTGGAAGCGCCATCGTCCATCTCCAGCAATTTAATTTTTTCCCCTCCCAAAACACCCTCTTTGTTAATCTGCTCCAGCGCCAACTGCAGCCCTTCACGGAATTGTTCATTCTGCTTCTCAAAAGGCCATACAGCTCCCACGATAACTTCATTTGATGAGCTTCCAAGCGTCTTTTCTCTGATCTGGTCTGGCGCAGTGTCAGATGAACACCCACTGATTACCAGTGCACCAAGCAGTGCCACACTCCACAACACCCATTTCAGGCGATTCCCCCCACTACCATTCACTAGACCTATCTCCCTCCAGAGCTCAACCTTGGAACGCCCAAGTTTTAATATCATTAATTATAGAAGCAGCCGAATCTTGAAGACCATAAATTGAAATTCAAGTTAACCTCAATTTCATATCAAATTTTGTGTATCCAATCGACTTATCCCGGTCCACATGCGATACTTGAAACAGAATACATCGAGGACTTTCGACGAACGATTGGAAGGATACGGACTTTGACCAAAGCGATATACATAAGGAGAATGAACGCCCTATGTCTTTGAAAAACACGATTTTGATTGTCGATGATGATCATGAAATCAATGAATTGTTAACGATGTCTTTGAAAAGGGAAGGTTTTCAGACCGTATCTGCATACAATGGCGTGGAGGCACTTCGAGCTGCACAGGAGCATTCACCTGATCTTGTACTCCTAGATGTGCTGTTGCCTGGGATGGATGGTTTTCAGATCTGTAGCGAGATTCGCAAAACGAGTAATGTGCCTATTTTATTCATAAGTTGCAAAGACGAAGCTACCGACAAAGTCATCGGACTTGGGCTGGGAGGGGACGACTTTATCTCCAAACCATTTAGTCCAATTGAGCTGATTGCACGAGTCAAGGCTCACATTCGGAGAAACAACATGCCACAGAAACAAGAGGAACAGGTGGATGAAACGCTGGTATTTGATCAACTACTCATCGACCCAGCCACCCATCGTGTACTCGTCGGTGACAAACCCATTGCTTTGTCGGCCAAGGAATTCAAATTATTGTTCCATCTTGCGAAGAACCCTAACCGCGTATACAAAAATGAACAGCTTTTCTCGCTGCTCTGGGATGATGTGCATATGGGCGATACGCATACAGTTATGGTACATATCTATAATCTGCGGAAGAAGCTGGAACAAAACCCGGCCAAGCCACACTATATCCGTACAATTCGGGGTGTCGGGTACAAATTCAATGACAAGCCTGCTGAATTTGCAGAGTAAACGTATTACAGCACACAAGCATGTACGTTCATTCAAACTAAAAAAGCCGCCAGAATGGCGGCATGATGATGGTAACTATATTCTCTTTTTCATTGAATGATTAACTAACGATATCTGCTTCCCGGAACTCTTCCACGAAACTATCCAGCCAATCCGAACCATAGTCCAGCGCACCCATATCACTCTCAATAAAAGCAACATCTAGTCCCATCACCCAGAATCGGCGAGCAACAATAAAGAGATCAACCGCCTGCTCATCTTCGACAGAGAAACTTCTGACTGAACGATATCCTGCCATTAGCGCATCCCATAATGCTGCTTTTCGCTCATCAGACTGCCTTTTTCGAACTTTCACTTGAGCTAAATCATAGGCACGCCAGCCTTTAGCTGCCCACTCGAAGTCATAATGGATGAACTGATGTTCCTGTTGAAACGCATTGTTATTCCCATGCATATCGCCATGGCACAGACCAAAGTCCAGGTCTTGTCTGGAAGTGGCAACGATGCGTTCTTTTAACGTTGTGGCAAACGTATGGAGAAATGCTGCTGCTTCATTGTTCTCACCGATATAATGGATAATTCGCTCAAGGGGTTCGTCAATAAGTAACTTCAGATCCAGCTCATATCGTGGCAGCTCCATGTTCACCTGATCCATAGCCTCATGCAATTCAGCGGCAGATTGGCCAAAGGCGTAACAAGACTCCTCATCCTCCAGATTGTTCTCCGTACCCTCAATATACCGAAACATTACAGCAACCCGTTTGCCTTCCGCAGCCTCCAACACCGTATATCCCGTATGATCTTTCTTCTCGATGTATTCTCCAATGTCGGTATGTTCCGCAGAACCTAGAACGTTCTTCAGTTGAGACAATAACGAAAGCTCATACTGAACATCTGCCTCCGTAATTTCTGTGCGGTAGATACGGAGAATATACATGCCACTGGACGTGCGAACCCGGTAGGTATCATTCAATCCTCTAAGCCAAAACAAACAATCTTCCCATGTTCCAATGTCATATTGATTCCTCAATGCAGACTCCAGGTACCTGGGGTTAAGCACTGAACGTAAAGCAGTCGGTTGAATGGACATATGGTTGCTCCTTCGGTTTAATATGATTATTTCTCATCTGATGAACGATGTAATCCTTTCACCTATCAACCTATAACATAGTATATTTTTCGTTTATTTTCCAGAATATATATTTTGATAAACAAATACTCTTTAGACTCCTATAGCTCCTTCTCTCGACAATGCAGCACATTCACGAAAGGCAAAATGTTTGCACCCCCTACATTTCTGAACATCCAGATACACTAATGCATAATTGATGGCTTCACCCGTGTGCTCAAACATATGATCCGAACCAATGCGTTCAATCAAACCTGTTCTCTTCAGCAGCTCCAGAGGTTGCGCCTGAATGCCTGAAAGTAAAATCCTACCCCCGGATCTCTCCATATGTTTGACAACACGGGCCAGATTGGATTCACCTGTTGTATCCATAAAAGGCACCTTGCCCATGCGCAACAGCAGAGTGCCTGGTCGCCGATGAATCGAATCCATGACCGACTTCTCGAACATATCCGCTGCGCCGAAGAAAAGTGGCCCTTCAATTGTATAGAGGCTTATTTGCGGACAGTCATGTCCTTCCCGAACCATGTGGGCCATGACTTTCTCATGTTTATGATCAGGATCGGGTAGTACTTTGGCAACCTTCAACATCTCACTCATCCGTTTAACAAATAAAAGGACCGCCAGAATTAACCCAACCTCTACAGCCGTTGTTAAACTTGTAAATACGGTCAGCAAAAACGTAATCAGCAGAACGAGTGAATCACTCGTTTTGGTTTTCATGACATGTATGAAGGATCTCCGTTCACTCATATTCCAAGCAACCAGCATGAGAACGGGAGCCATACTGGCAAGAGGAATGTGGGATGCATATGGCGCAAAGAGAACAAGTACCAGCAAAACCACTACACCGTGAATCACGCCAGACCATGGCGATACTGCGCCGGATTTGATATTTGTTGCTGTGCGTGCAATCGCTCCTGTTGCAGGAATACCACCAAAAAACGGCGTCACCATATTAGCAATCCCCTGCCCAATCAACTCTCGATTGCTGTTATGCCGACTTCCGGTCATGCCATCGGCAACAACTGCGGATAGCAGCGATTCAATTCCACCCAGCATGGCGATGACAAGAGCGGGTTGCAGCAAGTTCACAATACGCTCCCAAGTGATCTCTGGCACATGAAACTGAGGCAAAGAGTTAGGTATGGCGCCAAAGGACGAACCAATTGTAGCCACCTGCACTTCAAAAAAGAACGCCGCGACTACCGTCGAAAGAACCAGCCCCACCAGTGATGCAGGCACCTTTGGTGCAAACTTGGGCACAAGCAGAAGAACAGCCAGACAGATTCCAGCTGTAAGCACACTGTATATATTAATCGTCGAGATATGCATCCCGATTTCTTTCATATTGGACCAGAAATCCTCGTGTTTCTCGATGCCTCGAAGTCCCAGAAAGTTCGTTATTTGTCCGCTAAAAATAATGACGGCGATCCCTGCCGTAAAACCGATAGTCACCGGCTTTGGAATAAACTTAATTAATGCCCCGAGCTTGAATACGCCCATTAGTACAAGCATCAAACCGGCCATCATTCCGGCGATCAGCAGATTCTCATATCCATACTGCATCACAATGGCAAATAGGATCGGAATGAATGCCCCCGTTGGCCCGCCAATCTGGAACTTGGACCCACCCAGCAAGGAAATGAGAATCCCTGCGATTACTGTGGTATACAATCCATACTCCGGTTTGACCCCGGAAGCGATGGCAAAGGCCATACCGAGTGGAATCGCAATGATACCTACAATCAGTCCTGATAACAGATCTTTGCGAAAAGCGGCAGCATTGTACCCTGCATATCTCCCCATCCATTTCATGTACAAAAACCTTCTTTTCTTCATATATTTGAATATTTGAATATATTTAAAAGACTACTCCCCTGCATACGTCCTGTCAATCGGATTACGCACAATTCCAGCAAGGAACCTAACACAAAAAAACAAGAACCTCCGGAGCTTACACCCAGTTGCTCTTGTTTATTGTGTCAGGACTCTTTACGAATATCTTCCAGCATGGAAATGGCATCAACCAGATGATTGTCAAAAATCTGTTTGGTGACTGCCAACAGGTCCTTAATCAGCGGATCACGCAGCGAATAGGTGACGGTTGTCCCTTCTTTGATTCCGTGGACAACGTTTTTGCTGCGCAATACAGCCAGTTGCTGTGAAACGGCAGAGCCTTCCGATCCCAGAATGCTTTGCAGTTCATTCACATTCTTGGCTCCTTCACTGAGCAGCTCCAGAATCTGAATCCGCATCGGGTGTGCCAACGCTTTGAAAAAATCCGCTTTAAACTGTTGTATGCTCTGATTCATACGCTATGCCCCTTCAATCGAACTTTTGAAGATGCAAATATCATAACATAGAACGGGTACCATGCTTTACTCTAACCATAAACGGTTTGATGGAAAAATTAAGATTGATCACCTTGTGTGGATATGGTGCTGGATAATCCGGTCATATTCGATTACGAGACCCGCGACCCTATGCTCGCTGTGGAAGGGTATGATGTCATCCGGCGGATCTGGGCAGCTGACAAACCGTTGGACGGAAGCCAGGGATGCTCAGCGTAAAATGGTTAACATCATAAAAAGCTCAGCACATGAAGCTGGACAATAGACTGTAACGCCTCCCCATAGCCCTTTGGCAAAAAGAACGAAAAAAAGCTCAATCCCTGGACTACCGCCACCGGATTGAGCTTTCTTGCTGTTATTCTGTCATCTAAATATTATTTATATGAACCATATTCAAACCAGTCAAAGTCCGCTACCTGATCGGAAGAAGTACCGTTGCTGCTGCTAAACATTCCGATACAACAGCCAACAAAGCCGCCGGCTACTTCGGTGCTCAGGCTGCTTGTATCCACCTGTTCCGCGACCAGATGATACTGACTTCCATCCGTGCTGTAATAGAAGTTTAGTTGCTGACCTGTCGCAGCCAGTTTGATATACACTCGCGATACATCACCCTCCAGCGCGATTTGCGCAATGTGGCTATCCTGACCATCTATAACGGTCACCACACGCAGCACCTGCTGTTTATCCGCCAGAGCACGCTCAATCCGTACGTGATACTGATCGTTCTGAATGACGACAAGACCAGCCGTTTCGTTGGCATTCCCGGGCACAAATTCCATCGCTGTAGCTGCGACATAATCCATATGCCTTTGACGCAGACAAACAAAGCTGGAATTTTCTTTTTCCTTCAATGTTTGCGGTTTCAGCTTCAGCCGGAGGTATCCTTTTCGTTCGGTTAATGAATAGAGATCCTCCTGAGGATTGCGCAGGAACATCCATTGCAAGCCCAGTTTATCACTGTCAAAATGGTCAAAACGCAGTTGCGGCTCTACCGGAACAGGCTTCAAATCCAACGTGCCCTGCTCCTCCAGGATTCCGCGGCCCTCATTGACAACAGGCCATCCGTCCTCCCAAACGACAGAAGCAAGGAACGTCTCCCGCCCCAGGTTGCTATAGCTCCCTCCATATGGACGCGAAGCAAGCATGACCATGAACCATTGACCGTTCGCAGCCTGCACCAAGTCGGCATGTCCTACATTAACAACAGGGTAACGTTTACCCAAATGGCGATGTGTAATGATTGGATTATTCGGATTCCCGACGTATCCTTCGGTCAAACTTTTGCTACGAGCAATGGTCACGGCATGGTTTGGCCCTGTGCCTCCCTCTGCAATCAATAAATAGTAATATTCATCGATCTTATACAGATGCGGGCCTTCCGGCCAGATGACATCCACCATCGCCCCGCGCCACAGAACGTAACTGTCTCCCACCAGCTTCATACTGCCCAGATCCAACTCCCGCAGCCACACTTCCCAGTTCCCATTGTAACGAACTCCCTCGGAGCAAGGACGTGTACCAAGGTAATACGCTTTGCCATCATCGAAGAAAATTGTAGGGTCTATGCCTTCTGCGCCTTCAATAAAATAAGGATCAGACCATGGCCCAGCCGGGTCGGTAGCGGTTACAACAAAATTGCCGCCATGTGATACATTGGTTGTAATCATATAGAAGGTGCCTTCATGATACCGAAGCGTTGGAGCGAATATCCCCTGTGAATGGCCTGCTCCCTGAAGATTTAATTGCGAAGGGCGGTCCAGCACATTGCCAATCTGTTTCCAATTCACTAGATCACGGCTCTGAAAGATCGGAACGCCAGGAAAATAGGCAAAAGTTGATGTCACCAGATAAAAATCTTCACCCACCCGGCATACGGACGGATCTGGATAAAACCCGGGCATAATCGGATTGTTAAACGTGCATTGTTCGCTTTGAGTTGCATTATTCATTCTTTTACCCCTCCAATGGTTAGTCCAGTCACAAAGTATTTTTGCAAGAACGGATACAGTAAAACAATCGGCATTGCCGTCACAACCGTGATTGCTGCCCGAATGGATACAGGCGTCACCATGTTGGTTACATTTTTGAATGAATCCACGTTGACGGTTCCCCCCTGTGAGGTCGCAGAGGATAACAATTTCATCAGCTCATACTGCAAGGTGGTCAAATTCCGATTTCCCGCCGTGTACAACATGGAGTCAAACCAGGAGTTCCACTGACCTACAGCAATAAACAGTGCAACCGTAGCCAGAACCGGTTTGGATAGGGGAAGCACGATACGCATGAAAATCCGAAAATCTCCGGCTCCATCCATCTTCGCGGATTCAATCAATCCCTCCGACAGTCCCTGAATGTAGGTACGAATGACGATCATGTTGAACACCCCGATCAACCCGGGAATAATGTATACCCAGAAGCTGTTCAGCAGCCCCACTTGTTTGATCAGCATGTATCCCGGAATTAAGCCGCCGCTGAAATACATCGTCATGACAAACAGCGTCGTGACCAATTTGTTAAACATATACTCCTTGCGGCTCAGTACATAGGCCAGCATGGCTGTACAGAACAGCTGTACAACCGTTCCCACCACGGTTCTGGCGACCGAAACAAATGCGGCTTGTGTCAGATTCGGGTTTTGGAATACGGAGACGTAATTTTGCAGCGTCCATTCCCTCGGCCAGAGATAGATCCCCCCGCGGATCGTATCCAGCCCGTTATTGAAAGATACGGCAATGGTGTTTAAAAAAGGATATAACGTAACAACCATGACAAGCAACATAAATATGCCATTGGTGATGGAAAAAATAGAGTCTCCCAAGCTTCGTTTTCTACTAAATCGTTTCACAGCTCTGCCTCCTTATCATATCAATCGCTCTTCACCAAGAGACTTGGCAATCCCATTGGCGATAAATATGAGCACCAGACTGACCACACTTTTGAAAATGCCTGCTGCGGTGGCAAGTGAGTAGTTGCCGAGATTAATCCCGTATTTCAAAACAAAAATGTCGATCGTCTCGGATACATCCTGCACAAGTCCGTTCCCCAGCAAGTATTGAATCTCAAAACCTGCGTTCAGTACGTTACCAACGTTGATGATAAGCAGGATAATGATCGTTGGTTTGATGCTTGGAAGCGTGACATTAAACATTTTACGAAACCGTCCGGCTCCGTCGATGGAAGCTGCCTCGTACAGGCTCGGATTAATCGACGCCATGGCCGCCAGATAAATAATCGTGCCCCAGCCAATTTCCTTCCACATGCTGGACAGACCTACAATCCCCCAGAAGTATTTGGGTTCGGCAAAAAAATTGATCGGTGCATCAATCAGGCCCAATTTCGTCAACAGCACATTCACTATTCCTGTTTCCGTTGATAATACATTCGCAACAATACCCGTTACGATGATCCACGACAGGAAATGTGGAAGGTAGGAAACCGTCTGTACCACGCGTTTGAACAATACCATTCGCAGTTCATTCAATAACAGCGCCAGACCAATTGAGCCGACAAATCCCAGAAACAGACTGATCAGGCTCATCGCCAGCGTATTGCGAATGACACGTAAAAATGTAGGGTCTGTGAATAACGTTCGAAAATGATCCACTCCCACCCAATCCTGCTCCATAAAACCAATGCCCGGTCTATAATTCTGAAACGCCATCAACCAGCCCCATAATGGTCCATACGCAAAAATAGCGATAAACGCAATAAACGGAAATGACATCCACATTAATTGTCGCTGACTTTTCATTCTGGACAGGTTGTACCCGATCCAGCTTGTTCCCGCTGGGATATGGCTGGTTTTTAACGAAGGCTGCAGCTCCTTTTTGGCCATGTTTTTTCTCTCCTTGCTTACGAGTTTATCTATATCACCCAGTCTGGGTGAATCGATTCCATTCCTATCCAATCTCCCAATCTAGCGTGTAAGAAAGGCTACGGGGTTCCCCATAGCCTTTCTGTGTGACAGGCCTTTATCCCCACAGTTCCATACGTCTGCGGACTTCTTCCGTCAGCGCATCTTCATACGCTTTAATATCTGCACTTTCCTTGAGCGTGGCTTGATATTCTTCCCAAGCCTTATCAAATTCGGCTGGTGAAGTCATAATCACTTTGGGCAGCCATTTGCGTTTTACATCGTCCATTTTCTGTCTGGCGATGGTCTCCGGTTTATTCGGTTCGAAATTATAGGTATAGATTGGGAACCACGGTTCATTTTCCTCCGCAGGCTCAAGGAAGTCGGTAAACTTCGTATATCCGTAAGCCTTCAGCACTTTTTTGTCGATGTCATTCAATGTGGCAAGGTACTCCTCCGGCTGCTCCTTAGGGTCAAGGGCATTCTTCCCGTCAGCGGTCATGCCTTCATGATGCGGGAAATAGACCAACGGGCTTCCCGTGTTCGCCAGTACCCAGTCCGGATCTTTGGAATTCGCACGTTGCTCTTCATTCCTGGAGAACACACCTTTGTCATCGACTTGGTAATCCACGCCTTCCTGTCCCCAGGTTCTCAATACCTCCATCTCAGGGTCCAACAAATCATTAATATATTGAAGTGCTCCCTCGATATCCTCGCAGCTCTTTGTAATGGCCAGGCCACCATTCACGTTAAGGATTGGATTGTTCTGATAACGCCCTTTAACATCCTCGGAGAGTGTAATGGACAACGGTACATAGGTTTTGTCATACAATTTTTGCTTCACGAGTGATGCCTCGGCGTCAAGGAACTGCCATCCTTGATCCACCATGCCCAGCACACGTCCGGTTGAAATTTTGGAGATATATTGATCATAGTTTGCTGTAAAGGTTTCGTTATCAACCAGGCCTTGATGATATACCTCATTGATCTTCTTGAAATATGCTTTCGCTTCCGGAATGGTATTATAGTTTTTGGCCGTCAGTGTTTCTTTATCAACGATGGCTGCGCCTTCGTTCGGATAACCAGCCATGAAGAGCGGAGGGTTCTCCAGTGCGAAATAACGCCAGTCATAGGAGATAATTTCAAACCCAATTGTGGGCTGACCATCAACGGTCGGGTGAGCTGCTTTATACCGTTCAATCAAGTCGAAGTATTGGTCAAGCGTTTTGATTGTCGGATAATTATCCCACTCCAGTACGGCCTTCTGAATCCAGAACGCTTCTCCGTCATGGGATACTTTCATCGACTTTTCTTGTATATTGCCGAATTGAGGAATGAAGTAGATATGTCCATCCGTCGTATTTTTCATCTTCTTCCAGTCTTCGCCCAGGTAATTTTTGATGTTGGGATATTTATCGATGTAATCCTCAAGTGGTACTAACGCTCCTGCTGCTACCAGTTGCTGAGTACCATCACTCCCATCGATAAAATCGGGATATTCGCCGCCTGCAATGAGTACACCAATCCGCTCTTTTGCCGTTTGGCCCGTAAGCCAGTCCATCGTGACTCTGACGCCTGTTTTCTCCTCAATAGCCTTTAACACCCGATTATCGTCAGGCGCAATTTTTCCCGGTACGGCAAAAAATGCGGAAAATTGTTTCAATTCCCTTCCATCTGCTGTCTTTTCCCCTTTCGAGGACGATCCCGGTGTACATCCAGTGAGTGCAATGACCAGTATTAAAGCGAGCAGAGCACTATACTTGATTCTTTTTCTAACATCCTTTTTCATCATGACCCCTCCATCGATTATATTGACAGAAGCTTTTTGGAAAGCGCTTTCCAAAGGCTGACTTAAAATTATCATGCTTCCATGCCCCTCTCAACGGGATAAACTATAGATGGAATCCCACTAATTCCAGCATCTGCGAAAAAAAATATCCCGCCGCTCCGTCAAGGAGTGCAGGATGTTAATCAAGAGAGTACGCAGCATGGGCACTTTTACGATATTGTGCAGGAGTCTCCCCCATGAGTTTCTCGAACCGGCTAATAAAGTAATCGGAATCCCGATATCCCACCATTGTTGCGATTTCGTATACTCTTTGATCTGTTCTGCGCAACAGCCGGGCGGCTTCCTCAATACGCAATTGATTCAAATAATCACTGAAGCTGATCGAGAAATGCTTTTTGAAAATCTGACCCAGATATGCACTATTCATGTAAAACTGCTCCCCGAGCAATTTCAGGCTGATATTTTCTCTGTAATGCTCGTGAATGAAGGCCTCAATTTTGGCTAATACGCCCATCGCATTTGACTTTTGCTGCTCCTTCAGTTTCTCTGCGCACATGAGCGAGAATTCGCATAAATGTTCAATGTTTTCCTCCATGGATAACATCGCGTAGTTCACCTTCAGAAAAGTCGATTCCATCAACCCCGAATCTGGAGTAACCGTATCGTTATTCACGAGATCCAGCAATGTGTATGCCAAATAATGCAAGTGGATGCGGACCATACCAGGCTCGATTCGCTCATCCAGAAAAAATTGAAAAATGGCCTTTGCATGACTGTATAACTCATCCGTCTGCTGTTCCTCAATAGACTTGACTAGCCCATCAAATAATTGTTTTTCGAACTGTCCCGGCCGATTAACAAATAAGGTCGTATCCATAAGTTCGAAGTAATAAATGGGCCTGCAAGTGGTGAAGAAACGTAAGCTTTTCATTATGCCGCAGGATTGATAAGACTCGTGCAGCGCCTCCAACTCATGTACTTCCTTCCCGACATAACAAGCAATAGCCGCCTCTTGACCATGGCTCAGATCGGCATGTAATCGGGTCAAATATTGCTCCAAGGTCACTGCCTCACGGTTCACCATCAGGTCCGTAACCATAAGCAGAACCGCATTTTTATCACCTGTGAAGGGTTTCAAAATTTGTCCCGGCAAGGGCTTGCCCACCCATGCCTCAACCCGAGCGCACCAATCCGTTCCCTGATCTGGACCGGCTTCCGCCTCAATCAGGATGCAACGCAGTATGCCGACATCTTGATAGTGGGGCTGCAGACTCGTAACAGCATCCTCCTCAGCCACCCCAAGCAAGATTGACTGCATATGCTGAGCCATAATAATTCGATCTTTTTTTTGCTGATATCGCTTCTCTTCCGTCCGCGCATTAAATGCGACCCTGAACTCCTCAAGCACCTGAACCAGTTCGGTCTTCACAATAGGCTTGAGAATGTAGTCATCCACCTGGTATTTAATCGCCTGCTTGGCATATCCGAACTCATAGAATCCACTTAGAAGAATCAGCTTGATGTCACCGCTATATTGCTCGTACAAGGTTTTTGCAAGCTGCAATCCGTCCATTTCCGGCATCTTAATGTCGGAAATCACCAGATCGGGCTGCATAGCGCGTATGCACTCCAATGCCTGCATGCCATTGGAAGCCTGACCGCAAATCTGAAACCCGTAAGACTCCCAATCAATTAACAATAGAAGTCCTTGGCGAATAAATGGCTCATCGTCCACAATCAGCACGTTGATCATATCCTCGCTCCTTATTCTTGAGATGCCTGCATAAGAGGAATTTGAATGCCAATCGTTGTTCCCTTCCCCTTTTCACTGAATATGTGCACCTGAACGAAATCATCAAAATACATCCGCAGCCGAATATATGCATTCATCATACCAATGCTGCTAAGCTCGCTCATCCGATCCATACTCGGGTCTTGCATCATTTTGCGGAGCGAGGCCAGCTTGTCCTGATCCATACCGACTCCGGTATCTCGAATGGAAATGTACAGTTCATTACTTCGAATCTCGAATAATACCTCCACGACCCCATCATTCGACGTCCCCTCAATGCCATGGATACAAGCATTCTCCACAAAGGTGAGAACGGTTAGCTTGGGTATCATCATGGCAGCAATAGATTCGTCTGTGATCCGGATTGCAAATTGCAGCTTTTCACCAAAGCGATACTGCTGGATACTCAGATAACTCTCCACAAAATTGATTTCCTCTGCGATTGTAATCAGATCATCGCCCCAATTGATCGTCTGACGTAACAGCAGTGCCAATCTATGAATGACATCGGAGGTTTCAAGTTCATCCTTGATCAAACTCCGCATACGGATCGTTTCAAGCGTGTTGAACATGAAATGGGGATTCACCTGACTCTGAAGGGCTTTCAGCTCCGCCTGCTTCTTGGAGAGCTCAAGGGCTTGCCGCTCCACCTGACCCTTAAATACAATCTCAATCAGGTTCTTGATCTTGATGACCATCATGTTATAACTATGGGTCAGGCTACCGATCTCGTCCTTGCCCACAGGTCCCGATATCACCTCAAATTTCTCATGCTTCACTTGGTCCAGGTGCTTTGCTATCCGATTAACTCTGATGACCAGTGATCTGGATATCAACCAGATTAGCAGTGTCGGCACCAACAGATTAAGAATGATTAGTAAAGTCAAATTAAGCTTGGAATTAATGATCTCCGACAGAACGTCCAATTTCTCCGTACTGACGACAATCTGCCAATCCTCGGATACGACAGGAATCGATTGCATGGATTGAACAGGGTCAATTGGACTGTTTGCAATCAGATTAAATGGCTTGCGCATCTGATTCATTTTTGAATCGTTCGAGAAAATGACCCTGCCATCCGAAACGACATACACCTTCCCATTGGCTCCCTCGTTTTTAAGCGATTTGTTGATGAAAGCGTAGTCCAGATCAACCTTTAACACCTTTTCAACCTGCTGCTCCCCAAAGTAATCCAGCTTACGAATAATGCTTACTTTACGTCCTCCCTGACTTTGCGACATCTCCGCCTGCTGTTTGTCAAAATACGAATAGATCATGATATGGTCGCTCGTGTTCATCAGCGCTTGATACCAATCACTTTTCTTCACCTCATCATCCAGCTTAATAAAGTTTCCTCCATTGACGAAGGTATCATTGCCAACATAAAACGTAATTTGATTCACCTGCTGGTAGCTGTAATAGTACCTGACCAGATTGTTGTTGCTAAGCATATCATAGTAGGCAGAGTAATAGTCTTCCTGATCGCGATACTTGAACTCCATGAACCGGTTCAGCGTTCCATCGGTATAGAGAAAATTGGACACATACAAGCTATTGTCTATACTGTTCCGCAGGTTGAACTTGATCCTTTGCTGCATTTCATTGAATCGGCTATGCTCCTTCTCTTCAATGTTACCTTTGATGCTTAGGTAAAACACGGTATTTGTGACCAGGACCGGGACCAGCACACAAAAAATGAACAATATGTACAACTTGGTTTTGAGACTCCAATCATCCAGGAACTGAATACGCTTACAGTATGTCTTGCGGCTCATGTTATGTCTTTGTCTCCTCTAACCATGTCATATATCAACATTATTATAACGAGTACAGGAAGGGTTGGATACTGCAATCCAGGATTTCCGGGAAGCCTTTCATTCAACCTCCCGATTGACTGGTCCAACAGGACAGACACTAACTCCCCACGTATTTTCGTATGAACCCGATCTGATCCTACGTCGAAACGGCGATCACGTTATAATTTCAAGAGCATTTCGTACTGGCCCACATGATATGCAAAACCTGATTTGACCAAGAGAAAATCTTGCATCGGTTTCAGATGAGACTCCACATTGAGGACACTGATTCTAGGAGATTCTGTGCGTTGGACCATCTCTGTCAGGATGCTGCTTGCAATACCTTTGCCCCGGTAATTTTGGTTCACTGCAAGCTGTGGAACATCACCTGTTTTTTGATCTATAATGCCATAGCCAACAATGCTTTGATCCTGACGTGCAACCACATAGATAAAAGCTTCCGGTAAAGCGTAGATGGAATCAATTGAATTTTGCCAGGAGGGCTCCACATCCCAAAATTCCTTGAACTGCTCCAGATCGATTCTCTCCACACATTCGACCATGCAGGTCGTTTGCGGTATGAATTGATCTTTTTGCAGCTGGAAACATGAAAATTCCCTTTGAATTTTGAAGTTTTGTTTACTGTACAGCTGAACTGCAGATTCGTTGGATTGGATGACCTCCAGCAAATATTGCTCTACATTTTTTTCTTTTAACAGCTTTTGAATATTCAAGAGCAGATTGCTTGTAATGCCTTGCCGCCTGCAATCTTTTACAACGCCTGTACCAAGGTCATATGCAGTTGTCTTTCCATTCCAGCTTCGAAGTCCATTGATAACAAATCCGACCATTCTCTCATCTTTAAAGGCTCCCATAGATATTTCGGGGTGATACCCCCTTCGTTGGAGCATTTGCTGAAACTTCCAAAAAGGCAAATCCATTTTAACCTGGTAGTCGGAGAATGCATCCACAAACGCCTCGTGAAGTGTCTCCATGCTTATCTTGTCCAACATTTTATAACTGTACATTAGGGCACTCTCTCCTTTAAAAAGATGAAAACAATAATATATTAGGGCTCATGATCCCTATCCTTATTTAAATATTCTACTAAATAGTGTTAACACTATACAGTAATATCCGTACGATAAAATCTTCTTCCTTCGAAGTTTTCAGACACGCCCTAATAACTAAAATAGACCGCTTCCTGGTTAAGGAATACGGTCTATTGAATCATTATTCTATGGGGATACCGATTTTGTTAAACCAATTTTGGTGACCACCGTATCATACGGCTCCATTTCCACGGTCTGTTTTCCATGCTCTGTATTGATCGTCGTGGACTGAACCTGATCGCTATTATTGATCACAACCAATATGTTGCTCTCAGGGTAGTACGCGCACTCGGTATACAAGTTATCCGTGATGTACTTTGTTTCATGGAATTCATTACCTGCAAATCGAATCAAATTCAGAAGTATTCTTGTATTTTCCCAGCTGAATTCGAAGGAAGGCAGGTAGATCCCTTTTCCTTTTCCAAAAGCATGTGTGGACAGTGTGATCTGACCATCCGTTTCACTCACTACAGCTGCTGATCCATCAGTAAGATAAATGTTATTTTTCGGAAGTATGCTGGCCCCCTCAGGCACCAAACCATACTCATCATTAACCTCATACGACCATTTTCCATGAACAACTCTGGCGCCTGTATCCTCATCCACCCCAAGCACATGAGCCATTCTAAAAAAGCTGTCGTACCCGTCCATTGCCGAAGGCTGGTTAATGCCAATAAAGGTACCACCCTCATACACCCATTGTGTCAATAAGTCCACAGACTTGTGGTCACTCCAATGCTCTCCACCGCTCCATGCTGAACCTGCAGAGCCGGCATTGATGACGACATCTACATCCTTCAATGCGCCCTGACGAATATCATCAAAATCAATAAACTGCACGTCAACAGGCAACCCGGCTAATGCCTCATTCACATGAATCAGATCATGCATATGCGTTTCATGAAAATGACCGGACAAGGTCCACGATCTTAACTTGCCCCAGCTATGCAGAACGGCTACCTTTGTTTTGATCTGATACGGTTTTCCCTCTTGATGCAGCTCTTTCATTTCCCTGAATTCATGGGCGATCTTCTCGATATAATCCACAAAGTCCGGGTAAGGCTCAACCAGATGCAAATATCCACCCAGTCCAATCCGGTCTATCGACTCACGCAGCAGCGCACGCCGGATATTAATCCAATATTTCTTGGCATCCAGGGTAGGGTCGCCTCCTTCTTTGAAGGTAGGAAGCCCGCCTAAGCCAACTGGGAACAAGTAGGGATGCAAGCGAATCTCATGGGTATCAGCCTTAACGCCTGAGCACATTCTTGCCTCATAACCGGAGAACACACATTTGATCATGCCGTCGAATCCAAATTCCTGAAAGCGGTCATTGTACGGCTCCATGCCCACCCAGCTGTCATCATAGAAGACATACGCCAGCTTGTCATGATTGTGGACAATATCAATTAACTTTTTACCGAATTCAATCACAAAATCATTGATAAATGCCATCCAGTCCAGTTTGCGCTGATCCGCAGGCATATGAGTGACCTGATATTTACCGCCATTTACAAAGTCTTCGGCGGAGAGTGAATACCCAACTTTTTGAGCAAACAGATCCAGTGCTCTCGAACTTACTGTGAAATCGTATGAACCCCAATCCGAGAACAGATGGCGATTCCGTTCATCACTGCCCCAGATCCAGGCGAAGTTATAAAATAGGGACGTAAAACGTACAACCGTTGTTTCCGGGTGGTCTTGGCACCACTTTTCCATCCAATCCAGCAGATAGGTTTGGGTGTCTGTATAGATCGGGTCAATCTGCATCAGATGCTCTTTGTCCCAATTATTCGTTGTATGATTGTACATGGAAATCTCTTCCCATATCCGATAGACCATGAAACTCACCGTGTATTTATGCCAAGGAGCAACGCCAGTAATGACAACATTGCCAGATTCCCTTTCATAATTCCACTGTCCTCTAGGTACCTCTTCCCCAGTCGTTCGGTCATACACCTGCCAATATTTAAACGCTTCTTTGGAATCATTCACCCTGAATTGTTCAGCAAAGAAGTCCTCCATCAGATAGATGGATACATAATCTTGGACAGCGACCTTGGGATTGGTAATGAGAAAACATTGCTGCAGTTTATCCAGATTACGGGATGCCCACTCATTATGATCCCGAATAATGCAAATGGTTGAATAGATGCCGTATCCGGCATTGATAATCTCATCGGACAATTTTGTACCGTCACTGTCACGGATCACATCGGCACCCCAGCGGTTGGCAAGTTCCAGCGTCAGTGCTTCATAACCGGATTCTCCCGGTAGTGTAAAGGAGCCTTTGGTTAATTTGGACAATTGGGTTCCCTCCCTATCTCAACATATCGGACAGAAAAGCGAGTGCCAGGCCCTGACCCCAGCCCTGAATCCAGTCTTTTGGAATATTGCGATAACCATCCCGATCCTTCATCACCGCCGTACCGCCAGATACACCAAGCACACGTCCATCTTCGCTAATGTTGTTCAGGATGCCTTCCAGTGCCTTTTGCACGTATTTGGTATGCAGTGGATTGCCGTTATTGATCATGGCTGCTGCAATACCCGCGGAAGCGGACACCTCTTCATACGAATCTTCGTCATCCAGAACCGTACGCCACAAGCCGTTCTCGGTCTGCACCAGCTTGAGAGCCGCCAATTGATCGCGAAGGGCACATTCTACATCCATACACTGCGGATACAGATACCAGTCTTTCAATTGCGGTTTCACTTGAGACATCGTATAGGCTCCCCAAGCGTTTGCTCTCCCCCAGTAAAATCCGGACATGTGATCCTTGTTGATATTATTATAACCGTGATACCACAGACTGCTGCTCGGATCTTGCAGGTATTTGATATGCCAGTAATACTGATTCAGCGCATCCTGGATCATGGCTTCGTCTTTTAATTTGCTACCTACGCGGAGCAGGAAAAATGCCGCCATAAACAAGGTATCCGCCCAAGCCTGTTCCGGAAAATCATTGGAAACGGATACCGTATGCTGAAGCACATTGTCTCCAAAGCGAAGCGCATGATTCTGGAGATAATCAACTTTGCTGAGGACAATATCCCAATATTTCTGATCCCCGGTTTCTTCATATAAAGTGATGAGCACATGGCCCATGGCACATGTATTAACCGTCCAACTTGGCAGACCTAGCTCGATATATTCGTCTGCCCATTTCACCAGCCTGTCCAGAATCTCTTGGTTGCCTGTCGTTTGATAGGCTCTGGATACACCATAATAAGCGACACCGCCGGGCCAATCCCAAGTCAGATCCATATCCAGTGTTTTCTTGGTAACGTTCTCGATTACATGTAGAATCTGTTCCCTGTCATATTTCACTTGAAGCATTATTATTCCCCTCTCCCTGTGCACACGCCCCCAAGTGCGCCCTGAGAGGTGTCCGTCCATTTTTGTAAACGCTTTACTTATTCCATTGTACGCAGTAAAATAGTCTCAATCTAAGCATATTCATAACAAAACTGCGCAATTTCAATCATTTATACATAGGAGTCCTCGAAAATGTCCAAACCGAAGAAACCTGTCATTGAATATCGTCACTACAGCCTTCCCATTGATTTCCCTGTCCTGTTACTCAGTGGAGACCGCTGGAGAATATCCGATATCAAGAGTGAGCATCTTCATTTCCATAACCACATGGAGATTGGCATCTGTTATTCCGATGGAGGAATCATGGAGATTAAGGGAGAATCTGTGCCTTTTCGGGCAGGCGACATCACGTTCATTCCCCGATACCTTCCGCATACCACATACAGTTCACCTAATAACGCCAGCCTGTGGGCTTATATCTTTTTTTCACCGGAAGAACTCTTCCGTCATTCGCTCAAAACAGCACAAACTCACATTGAACCGAATTTATGGGCTATTCAAGGAAGCAATTGTATTCTGAATAAGGAACAGTATCCCAAAATTCACACACTCGCAACATCAGTGGTAGAAGAGATAAAGCAGCAGTCTCCCTATTATCGGGAGAGCGCATACGGCTTGTTGATGTCTCTATATATCGAACTGCTTCGCATGCATGCGAGCAGCGAGCGCTTGTCATCTCAGGATCAGGAGCGGGAACGAGACCTCCAAGGTGACTTGGTCATCTCACCCGTGCTGGAGTTTATCACCAAAAACTATATGATGCCTGTTACCATCGATCACCTCGCTGATCTGTGTCATCTGAGTACAACGCATTTTCGCCGCAAGTTCCATGAAATTATGGGAACCACACCGCTTGATTTTCTGAATAGTACCCGGATTGAAGAAGCCTGCAAGCGATTAAAAAGCACGGAGGCCTCCATTCTGTCTATCTCTGAGCAAGTCGGCTTCCGATCCATCTCCAGCTTTAACCGCTGCTTCTCCAAACTGATGGGCGAATCGCCTAAAGCCTGGCGCAAAGGCGCTCATACAGAAGCACAGTCTGCAAAAGCGTCGATATTGGAATTCACGGGGTGGGTATGAAGGAATTTGTCGAAATGTGATTGCGCCCCCCAGAGATATTCGCTACAATGCCGATAGAATACAAGAGATTTTGTCCGAAGCTACCAAAGGATTGAACAATCTCTAAAGGAGCAGCATTTCGTGTTATTAAAAATTTCAGGCGTTGTCCTGACCGTTGTACTTGCCATTACCGTACTGCTGCTGTCAACGATCAGAGAACCACAATCTGCTGCGCTTCATGCTCGTCAGGGTGTTCTGGACCTCTCGGCCTGGAACCCTGAACAAGACGAGCGGATCAAGCTGGACGGGGAGTGGGAATTTTACTGGGAGCGATTGCTTCCTGACGAATCTGCAACATCGAATCAGGCCGGTCCAACGAAAGCACCCGACACTTATGCAACCGTTCCCGGCTCCTGGAATCGACTTAAAGTGGATGGCGAACGACTGCCAACCCACGGCTTCGCCACGTATCGACTGGTGCTGCGTAATGCACCTGTTGAAGGAACGCTGGCGATCAAAAAAATGAACATTCGTTTTGCCAGCGAGATCTACATCAATGGCAACAAGCTGCTGGAAGACGGGCATGCCGTGGCAAAATCCGCAGGTTACCGACCAGGCAACTCCCCCCAGATTGGCTTTTTCCCCTATCATGGCGGTGACATTGAGATTTTGATCCGGGTGGCTAATTACGATTACACGGACTCTGGCATTCCGGGTCCACTCTTTTTCGGCGAACAAGCAGCCATGCTGAAAAAACATCAATTCAACACAGCTATCGAATTTGGCACGCTTGCTGTACTGGGCACCATTTCGATCATATTCCTCGTCAGTTACTTGGGGTCTGCACTCTACCGAAACAGGGACGATTCCCTACTCCTGATTGGTCTAATCTGTCTGTTATATGCACTCTATAACGGCATGATTAGCGAACGTGTATTATCCATGGCGGGCACGGAAATTTCCTTTAGCACACTCTATAAATTAAAAGATTTCTGCTCCGTGGCATGTCTGGGTCTGTTAACCTTTTACTTCTACCGATTCAAAACAGGCATCCTGTCCGGTTTGCTCACGGCGGTGATCCTGATCATCTTCGGAGCATACCTATGCATGGTCGCGCTCCTGCCTATTTCCATCTATGGGCTGGCTGCACCTTACGTCGTCGTTATGTACACTTTAATGCTGTTCTGGTTGTTGTATCAATGTGCAAAACAGTTCCTAACCAGTGAGAAGGGCGAACGGCTGTCTACTTTCTTGTGGTATGCGGCTCTCTTAAGCATCGTGCTGTACTGTCTGGACATTAATCTCTTCTCGATCTCGCTCAAGGAAAACATGAATATCGGGCAGGCTTCCATTGTCCTGTTCAGCATCCTGATGCTGTTTCTAGCGGTGCTTCGGTTCTTCGAGGCCTATCGTACGGTCCGCACTCTCAAAGATCAGTTGCTCTTGCTGGACAAGGTGAAGGACGACTTCCTGTCCAATACTTCTCATGAGCTCAAAACACCGCTGAATGCGATTGTCAACATCAGTGAAAGCCTGCTTAAAGGCGCAGAAGGTCCCCTAACCGATGAGCAAGCGCACAATCTGGCGATCGTGACGGGAAGTGGCAGACGATTAACCTATCTGGTGGATGAATTGCTGGATTATTCGAAAATGAAACATGGCGACATCCCGCTCCACCGGTCTTCGACCGATCTGTACTCGTTTGTCGAATCGGTCATGCGTATGCACTCCTTCCTGCTTGGCGCGAAAAAGGTGGAGCTTATCAACCGCATCCCGGCGCATTTCCCGCCGATCTATGCAGACGGCAACCGACTGATTCAGATTTTGCATAATCTGATCGGTAATGCCGTTAAGTTCACGGAACGTGGCACGGTAAGCATCAAAGCTGCGGTTGTGCAAGGCAAAGCGGAAATACGCATTGTGGATACCGGCCGTGGTATCGGTACGGACAAGCTGGAACATATCTTCCTGCCGTTCGAGCAGGAAGCAGATACGGGGCCAGTCGTTGCTGGAGGCACCGGTCTAGGACTGAGCATTACGCGCAAGCTGGTCGAGATGCACGGCGGAACCATTCATGCGGAATCTGCACCCGGCATGGGTGCTACGTTCATCCTGACCTTTCCGCTGGCAGAGAAAAAAGGAGAGAAACGTTCCAACGTCATGCCACTTACCATCGCTCCTACAGGTCCTGGTAATCGGCTACTCCGGTTCGAAGAACCAACGATTGTACAGGGGAATAAAGACGAATGGATCATCGTTGTGGATGACGACTCAGCTAATTTGCAGACGATTGTTAATCTCTTGAAGCTGGAAGGATACAGTTATGCGGTCACTTCACGCTCACCTTCGGTACTGGATCTGCTGGACAAGCTACCTGCCGTGCATCTCGTCATTGCTGATATCATGATGCCCGACATGTCGGGTTACGAATTACTGGAACGAATCAGAGAGCGCTACTCCCCATCCGAGCTACCCGTGCTCATGCTGACGGCGAGTAATAAAGCCCATCAATTGAAGCTGGCCTTGGAGAAAGGTGCCAATGATTTCGTATCCAAGCCGTTCGAATCGGAGGAACTACTGGCACGGATCGGCGGTTTGACTCGGATGAAAACATCCGTGCAAGCTGCGCGAGATGCGGAAATATCTTTTTTGCGATCACAGATGAACCCGCACTTTCTGTATAACGCTCTGAACGCCATTGCCGAATTATGCGTGGATGCGCCAAATCGGGCAGAACAATTGATTTTGCAATTATCGAGTTACTTACGGCGGAGTGTGCACTTTAAACATCTGGACTCAAAAACCAGCCTGATGAACGAACTGGAGATGATCGAAGCATACGTAGCGATTGAGCAAGCCCGCTTTGGCTCAAGGTTGGAGGTCATTATCGATGTGGATGCGGATGTGAACCGGAACATGGACATTCCACCGCTCACGTTACAGCCCCTGATTGAAAATGCGATTCGGCACGGCCTGATGTCCAGCATTCGTGGTGGTCGCGTTATGTTGTCTATCCGCAATCTGAATGATACGGAAACACGTTTCACCATCGAGGACAACGGAATCGGCATAACCAAGCAACGGATGGACGAAATTCGGCAATCCACGGACGGCAGTAACGGCGTTGGACTATGGAATATCTCCAGCCGGTTGAATCTGCTGTATGGCAGACACCTTCAGATGGAAAGTCTGGACGGCGAGGGAACGCGGATTACATTTGATCTTCCAAATCAACGTCTAAGCACAGTTGGGAACGGGGGTTATGAAACATGATGAAAGTCATCATCGTAGATGATGAGGATTTGTCGCTCAAGCGACTGAATCGCATTTTGACAGAAAGCGGAGAAGTCGAGGTATCTCGTACGTTTCATGACCCGGAGGAAGCCTGTGAATATGCGGCAGAGAATAGCTTCGATGCGGCATTTCTGGACATTACGATGCCTCGCATCTCGGGTATGCAACTCATTGGTGAATTGCGTAAGCATCACCCTTCGCTCCCCATCGTGCTGGTGACCGGATATGAGGAATATGCGGTGCAGGCCTTCGACAAAGAAGTCATTGATTACGTCATCAAGCCAGTCACGGCAGAGCGACTGAACCGCAGCATCAAGCGGTTGCAGGAAAAGCTTCACAAGTCCGTGACAACACCTGAACCAACGGTGCCTGGACCCAAACTGAATGTTCGTCTGTTCGGTGAATTCACTGTGTTTGGCGGTGCCGGAGCAGACAGTCCCATCAAGCTTAGAACGCCCAAAACCGAAGAGTTACTTGCATTCTTGCTGTATGCCAAATCAACCACCCGCGATGCTTTGGCCGATACGTTATGGAAGGACCTCAGTCCGCAGAAAGCCTGGACCAACATCAATTCCACACTGTACTACGTGCGACGTGCCATCGGTGATAACAGTGACGTGCCGATCATTCTCAAGGACCGAAATGGTATCCGTATCGACCGGGAAGCGATTAACTGTGATCTGTACGAGTTCGAGACTTTGTTCCGGCAGATGCGTCAGGCATCGGCACATCGCCCCGAGCTCTTCGAGCGGATGGACACGTTGTATACGGGTGAACTTCTGAAAGGAAGGCATTATGAGTGGGCTTTCGCGTGGTCCAGACAGCTGGAGCTGGATTTTATCATGACGATGGAGACCGCTGCCCACTATCATGCGAAGGAAGACGAGCCGCTACGGGCGCTGTATTATTTTGAACGAATTCTCCAGATTGATTCGATTCGGGAAGATATTCATCGCGAGATCATCCTGTTGTATCTGTCGCTTGGACGAAGAACCGAAGCGCAGCGACAGTATCTGGTGCTGGAGGAATTGCTCAAAGAGGAGCTTGGCTCCAGTCCGGCAGCAGATATCAAACAACTGTTGCGACAATCATGAAAATATCAAGAAAACCCAAGCTTTGGCATAATGCCTAGGCTTGGGCTTTTTTTCAACATAAATGGACGTTTATTCGTCCATAACTGATGATTTTACATCATCATTGTCTAGAATCAATTACTCATTTATAAGTTTTTCTGTATTAAGGGTAAAGCCTTCAATCACGACATCTTCGTCCACTTCAATCATGATGCAACGTCTGCCTTGATAGTTCACCTGTTTCACATATCTCAGGTCTTGCGGGCTAACCGAAATCGTAGCAACCTTGGTTTCAATCTTAATGGACTTGGACGTGAACTTCGGCATAACACTAGTCGCCTTCATTTCATAATTCTTGTTGTCAACGATCGTTTCAAAGGCACGTTCTACTTTCTCCGTTGTCAGATCCTCTATACCGCTTGCGGTCAGTACACGTTCCAGATCTTTATAATCCAGCTTCGGAGGTTCTTCCTCATGGGACTCTTCGTTAATCTCGATGACTCGGTTGATCTCCTCGTATACATGTGCAATGGTGGCTGAATCGAGCTGTTCACCGGCCACTTCCTTAACGATATCTTCGAAGATCGCCCGTTCTTCCAGTGCGGTTACGGATCTTTCTCCATTCAATACATTTTCAACAAAATGCGGATCCGGGAAATTGGATTTCCCTGTACAATATAGTACACGATTCACATCGGAGTAGTTGTCCGTCACGCTAGGGTACAGGAACCCTTGCTCTGGTGTGCTTAATTTGATAATCGGATCTACTATGATGTTGTATTTGAATTCTCTCTCCACGTAATCAAACAAGAGCGTTTTCCGCTGTTTCTCCGTGGAATTCACGCTGCACAGAATGAACGGATGGGCGAACACCTCATTCTTCTCACTCTCTTCCGTGGCTTCGTTTCTAGCCTTAGTCGGCAGATAATACTGTCCACGCACAAACGTAGCTACCATATCCCGCTCAAACTTCGTATCCACCAACATTCGATCCACGAGCAGCAACATCAGATCCTGCCATTCATCCGGATCACCTGTTACCAGAGCCTGGTGAAGCAATACCTGCGCCGGGTCCTCCGCCGCTTCCTGGAACTTCAATTCGAATAACTTCTGATCCAAATCACCTGTCAGCAATTTTTTGAAATTGCCCATGTACAGCTCCTGCTTCTCTCTGTCCACCAGTTCGAACGGGTGACGCTCCCAGTGATAGACCTCATTCGTTTCCTTCGTAATATACACGTTGAGAATATCGTAAATATTCAGTAGATCGTGATCGAGTTTAAATTGCTTGCGTATATGCGCGACTTCTTTTTTATTCATATTGGATTCGGCAACTCCTTAGATATGTTTCTGGCTTTATTAGTATAAAGGATCGACAGAAAATTTGTTGACTAAGTTGTAGCTTGACGGTTACTAGATTTCAGTTACCCAAGTACGTGATATTCACAACAACACAAAAAGGGAGACACTCTCTACGTTCATACGAGCACCTCCTGCATGTGTTACATCTCCTGATGTTCTAGTCTATTACAGCGATTCCCATTAACATCTTACATATTTACGCTTGAACCCCGTCCGCCCTTTTTCCACTGCCTTTTGGATATTCTCAGAGGCATTCAGCAGCTTGCTCTTGGGCATGTCCTTGTTCACTTCGACAGGTCCCACAGCCTGAGCTGTCTCCACCGCCTGATCGTGCAACGGTTGATAGGATGTTGCAACGGTATACAGGAAGTTGTTCATCGAATATTTCGTTCGTTCCGGAGATTCGTGAATCGTCTTTTTCACCTGTTCCAGCATCTCCATCAGTTTATTCTCCGAAAATTCAGCATCCTTTCGACTGCCGAGCAACCAACAGTAACAGCTCCATCCTGCTGACATTTTCAATTCATCCCCACTCGCGATCCACTTATCCGAAACTTCTTGAGCAATATCCGTCTCCGCCAGCGTGACGGCAACGATGAAGTCAGAGATCATGTAAAAATAAGCAGCGTCAATCCAACGGTCAAAATCAGCTTTCGTCATCGCTTGAGGATCGGCAATCACGCCCGCAAAGTACATCGCATCATAATTCCCCGTTGCATATAGTTGCTCTGCCAAAGGTTGATCCTTTTTGATCTGCTTCGCCATTGGTTTCATCGCCCCGGTTGCCACGCCAAATAGCGGTTCATGAGCACCATTGGAGATATAGATTTTTTTCGTTCGTTCTTTGCCCAGCGCTTCAAGCTCCTGCATCACTTCATCTAGATTCATTTCGTGACACTCCCAATCCTATAAATTATTTATCTGATCAAATCAAACAGACACTTATGTTTAACGAAAAACCGGATAGGTAAATCGCTCATTATCCGATTCAAACCATTCTGCCATTTGCATAATCATTCCGGCGAAATTATTACCTTTCGTATGGGGGACTCCTCACTGGAGTATTTTTCCTAATAAAACTGAAGACTATTCAAATTCCCCTGTGGCTCTGATAACCTGTTCGGGCATTATACACCGATCATAACATCTATACCCTTGTTTCGCACAGACTCCTGAAAAGATAGATATAATTTCTTCGCAGACAGACATTTTTCCTTTCTTATGCTTCTACCGGCAACTTCTGATACCTGCCGAGAGCCGGATTGGAAGAGATAATTCCCCCTGCACAGCAGAGCAACATATGTCCATGTCCAAGCAACGTTAAGCTATGGCAGGATACGTCACTCATCGTTTATGTTCAGTTTAGTGTTGTTAACAAAACCGAGATGAGGAAGGATGTGAGAGCATGAGCAACAATCAAGTGTTAGGCTTTGCCCCTGCCCTGGGCTGGAATTCGTGGAATACCTTTACGTGGGATATTAACGAACAATTAATTCGGGATGTCGCTGATGTGTTTGTATCGGAAGGTTATCTGGCCGCTGGTTACGAGTATATTGTCATTGATGATTGCTGGAGCCTGAAGGAACGTGATGCGAGCGGCAATATGGTGGCTGACCCGGATAAATTCCCGAGTGGAATGAGAGCGCTTTCCGATTATATCCATAGCAAAGGACTAAAGTTCGGCATGTATTCATGCGTAGGTACACATACATGTGCCGGGTATCCAGGCAGCTTCGAGCATGAATTCCAGGATGCTGCCCTTTTTGCCGAATGGGGCGTTGATTATTTGAAGTATGATTACTGCTTCAAGCCGCGCCATATCTCAGGAGAGCTGCTGTACAAACGGATGAGCCTTGCGCTCAAAAACTGCGGACGCGATATCCTGTTCTCCGCCTGCAACTGGGGAGCCGACGACGTATACGATTGGATTCGGGAATCGGGCGCTCATATGTACCGCTCCACCGGCGATATCCGCGACAATTGGGATTCAGTGAAGGAACTTGCCCTGTCCCAATTGGGAAAACAAAGCTACACCGGCTCCTTCTGCCATAATGACATGGATATGCTAATCGTTGGTATGTACGGTGGAAGCAACAATGATTATATTGGCAGCATCGGCGGATGCAACGACATCGAATATAAAACCCACTTCTCCCTCTGGTCCATGATGGGTTCCCCATTAATGATCGGATGCGACGTGCGCAAGGCCAACCAGATCACAAAGGATATTCTCCTGAATCCTGACCTGATCGCTATCAATCAGGATGTAGAAGCGCGCGGAGCTTACCGCATTAAACCAGAGCCGCAATGGTTTCACACAGACGATGTATTTATGCTGGTGAAGGTTCTCACAGATGGAGATCTAGCTATTGGTTTCTTCAACCTGAGCGACAGCCAGCGGGAATTGTCTTTGCAATTTTGGGATATGGGTCTGCCTTACGCTGCCGGTTATGCCCTGTCCCTGTATGACTGCTGGGAACATAAAGAGATTGGCGTATTCCGTGAACGCTTCGCTCCCGTTGTCGCAGCACATGATTGTTTAGTTGTGCGTGCCAAACTGGTGAAATAAATGGCTCAACATCGCCTGTGCACCTCCTGTCAGGTTCCGCTCTCTTCAGACGATGTGGGCATCTACCTCAAATTGATCTCGCGCTCTGCCCAACAATTTCTGTGTATCGATTGTATAGGAGTGAAGTTGAACTGTGGACGCGAGCCTATTGAGAAGCTGATCCATTATTTCCGAGAGTCCGGGAACTGCGCCCTGTTCCGTTAACGTTATGCCTTGGTCCCGTGCAGCATCATGTACGATGTTGGCGTGTGTGAAGTTGCTTTCTTAAATACTTTGGAAAAATATAACGGATCATTGTAGCCGACAGAATAAGCTACCGATTGAATCGGCAGGCCCGACGTCTTCAGCAGTTCACAGGCGCGCTCGATTCGGCAGGATGTAATATACTCCAAAACAGACTTGCCGGTTGCTGCCTTAAACAGACGAAACAAATAGCTGCGCTCCAGATTAACTGCCTTTACGATCTCGGTGACGGTCAATGTTGGCTTCCAGTAGTTCTGCTCGATGTACTTTCTCGCCAGCCAGACATAATCCTTGGCGTCCACCTGCGGCTCCTTCGGATAATGCTCCATATAGTAGGAGAGCAGCAGACGCAAACGTGCATCCGCCCGCAGTAATTCATAGGATGATGCACCCGCGTTCCAGGCAAGGTGGAAAAAAGGCTGCAGTGTCTCCGGCGAGACCGTCACCACGGGTTGTACCTCTGAGAGCTGTGTCAGTCCCAGCAATCGCCCGGCATCCTCACCGCTAAACTCCACCCAGACATACTCCCATGGATCTTGCGGGTCTGGATAATAGTAAATCTCTTTTTGCGGAAATATGATAAAGCTTTCCCCCGTAACGAGCCGAAAAACGCGGCCGCCCGTCTCCAGCGTCCCTTGACCGCGGATAATATAGTGCAGCGCATAAACGTCACGTACACCTGGCCCCCATTGGTGAGCGTTGGCCGGCTTGTGACCACCGCTGATAAAATACAAATTACTGGCTCTACTGCTCTCATGCCAAATCGGATTCAACCTTGATTCCCCCTTTCTAATGCCACGTTGATCAGATGTTCGGTAACGCTTACACGTTAAATCCAGAGAGGAGAATGTTATATGCTTAGAATGGTTACGGTAGAACATGGACAAGTGCAAGGACTGCCCGCGGCGGACCCGCGGATTACCAGCTTCAAGGGAATTCCTTTTGCCGCACCTCCCGTAGGTGAGAACCGCTGGCGCGCTCCGCAGCCGCAGTCGAGTTGGGAAGGTGTACTGCAAGCATTTGATTTTGCCCCCATCTCCATCCAAGCCCCAACGGTCATCGATGATAACAATATCTATACCCGTGAATGGGCCGTTGATCCCGACCTGCCCATGAACGAGGATTGTCTGTATCTGAATGTCTGGACACCAGCCAAACGCACGGACGAGAAGCTGCCTGTTTTTGTCTGGTATTTTGGCGGGGGCCTGCAAGTCGGCCATACGGCCGAAATGGAATTTGATGGCGAGCGAATCGCTCGTAGAGGTATTGTCGTTGTGACAATTAATTATCGGCTGAATGCCTTTGGCTTCCTGTGTCATCCTGAGATTAGTGCCGAATCCCCCCATGCACCTGCCAACTTCGGGCATCTCGATCAGCAAGCAGGTACCCAATGGGTCAAACGTAACATTGCCGCCTTTGGCGGTGATCCAGAACAGATCACTATCGGCGGACAGTCGGCAGGCGGAGGAAGTGTACTCAGCCAGATGACCTCTCCGCAAAATAAAGGTTTGTTCCAACGAGCCGTCATCATGAGCGGTATAGCTACCGAGTTGTACCCGAAGGTCCGCGTGCCTTCTGTCCGTTCCACACTAAGGGATGCAGAGCAAGCAGGGGTTGAATTTTTCGGCTTCCTGGGCGTATCTTCCCTGGCTGAGACGAGACAACTGGATGCTGAATATCTCCGTGACAAAGCACTCGAATACAAAAGCTTCTGGGGAACCGTCATCGACGAACAATTCTGCGCAGGCGATCCGTTTACTCGTTTTGTTCAGCAGGAGCGTGAGGCGATACCCGTAATGCTGGGGCATACGTCTTCCGAATTTTGGACCCGTCCCGCCGCAGCCAATCTGGAAGAACTGAAGCAGATGGCTGTGGAGTTGTTTGGCGAGGATGCTCCTGCCTTTTTACAGCTATGTGAGGCTGATACCGGCCAAATCGAACATGCTCTGCAACAAGCATCGGTCCGCATGATCCAACATGCCATTCTGCTCGCCATCCGCGCGAACAGCGGTCATCCGTCTGAAACGCCTCTCTACTATTATAACTTCGACGCCGAGATTCCGGGCTGGGATCAGCCAGGCACTTTTCACTCCGTCGATCTGTGGTTCTTCTTCGAAACACTTGCCAAATGCTGGCGGCCTTTCACAGGCAAGCATTATGATCTGGCTCGCCAGATGTGTAATTATTTATCCAATTTTATTGCTACAGGTAATCCTAACGGTCCGGACTCCACCGGAAAGCTAATGCCTCATTGGACTCCTTGTACTACGGAACAGCCGTATCTCATGGAATTTGGCGATCAGGCTCAATTACAGAAGGCTGAGCCCGGACCGATGCTTGCGTTTCTAATTGAACAATATTTCAAGAAACAGAATGCACCTGTTGTTTAAAACATGAGGCTTGCCCTCTCGCGGTATATGTAAGAGCCATGCTGTCGCATGGCTCTTTTTGTATAGTGTGAATGGTAGATCGATGTTCTTTCCTCTATGCCTATTTAGCAAGTTACCACACTACAGAAGTCTATGGTAACAATTAGGCAGCCAAAGGAATCCCACGAACATTCAGCATCATTCCAAGAGATTCGTTATATATGAGTCTGTGTTGGTTTGTTGAAGATGACAGGTAGCATAATCTGTAGTGAAAAGATATCCTTTTCCTGCGACACCGTCAACGTCCCGTTATGCTGCTGGATCATTTTCTGACAACTAACGAGCCCAATTTCGTTGCTATCTTTCTTTCTGCCAACATGTTTAATCTTATTCTCCACCGCAAGAATGACCCATTGTTGCTTCAAAGAAATCTGGATATGAACGGGATGCCCTGGATCGGCGTATTTTCGAATATTTGAAAATATGTTATCCATTACGCGACGCATAGCGACCAGATTGATTTCCAGCAAAAACTCCTCATGATGTGCATCTGTCTGAACCTGCACATCTATATCCTCCAAAACCACTAATTGCTCATCTATGAGTTGATCGATAAGCGCTCTGCCCTCATACATTTCAAATTCTACTTCCTCTTCTTCAGCGGCGGAGGATACCGTAAAATATTCGAATAGTTTGTCCGACAGCACTTTGATCTGATAGGCCTTCTCCCGGCTATTATGAATATACTGCAACAGATCCTCATGTGTCTTATATTTGTTAAGCTCTATGATATCCATATATCCTAATAGAATCGTGAGTGGCGTTCGCAAATCATGGGAAATCGCCGTGATCAGTTCACGGTTGGCTATCCTCACCCTCTCCTCGCTGCCGAGCCGCTCCACAAATGATTTCCTCATCTCATCAATACTCTGGGCCAGAGATGACAGTTCATCCTTTCCCGATATCGTAATCGAATAGTCCAAATTTCCACCTTCGAGTATTTTGATCTCTTGTTCAAGCACGCCAATATAAGATGTTTTCTTATTAATCATCAGTAGAAAGGAAACAATGAACACAATGGCCGCTATGAAAACACCAATAATCAGAATGAGGTTGTAATATTGATACTCATAAAAGCTAACCAAGTATATCTGGGCATCCTGATCCGCAAAATGGATAGTGGTGATGGGTATTTTTGATGGCACGAATTGAGTTAACAACTCTTCATTAATGGCAGGATCAATCTCCGTGTTGGAGGAAAATATCAATTTGTCTTTTGCAAAAATATACAGATTTAAGTAGCGCTCATGTCTTATCCAAGCAGACAATTGCTCATGATCACGGGTTGACACGTTCTGGTTATCCACAAATGCTTCGAATCGATCGAGCGCATCTTGCTGCCTGTTCTCTACAAAAGTGGATTTGCTTAAATAACTATCCAATACAGTCTCGCCAACAACTTGTAAAATAACGAGTGCACTTATGGAAATGACCAAAGAAATGACAACCGCCAGAACCAGTTTAATCTTCAGCTTTTTTCCGATTAATAATCTATTCAATTTTGTACCCCTTCCCCCACACGGTCTTCACATATTTAGGGTTCTGCGGGTCATCCTCCAGTTTGCCTCTCAAATTACGAATATGAACCATCACCGTGTTATTACACGTATAAAAGTAGGGTTGCCCCCAAACACTCTCATATATGTTTTCTGCCGAGAATACCTTTCGTCGTTTCTTAACCAACAACAGCAAAATCTGGTATTCAATTTCAGTCAGAGCAATTTCCTTCTCTCCAACAAACACGGCTTTTGAATCCTGATGGACGGTAAGATCCTTAACGATAATTTGGTCCTGTTCTTCGGTCTTCTCCTTGCCCCGATATACATAATACCTCCGCAGTAGAGCCTTCACCCTCGAAACAAGTTCTGTATAGGAAAAGGGTTTGGACAAAAAGTCATCACTGCCTGAGGAAAATGCCAATTGTTTGTCAGAATCCTGCGTTTTCGCCGTGAGAAACAGGATCGGTGCGCTTGTTTTTTCACGAATCTCCAGACACGCCTTCAGCCCTGATTTATTGGGCATCATCATATCCAAAATAATGAGATCCGTCTCTTCGTTCACTTTATCAATCGCATCTTGACCATCTATCGCTTCAATCACTTCATAATTCTCACTCTCTAACAAAATCCTTACAATTTCACGAATTTCACTGTTATCATCAGCAATTAGAATTTTCTTGCTCATCTGATCCCTCCGTCTAATTTCAGTATAATATGCGCTATTAGCGACTACCAGCAAATACAATCGACTTAAGAATTCTTCAGAAGTTATGTAGGTATCTCTTAATAATTTCGTCTTATACTGTAAATATGTAGAAGTTATTACACAAAGGGGTCGTCAGGAATGCCACAAACTTCGAAAAAAGTAATGATTAACATATTGTTGGGTCTGTTCATCATGTTGTCCATTGGTCTACTGGTGTATTATTCTCCTGCCATTATTAAAATCATGTCTTCCATGGACAATTTCAGAGCGTATATTCATTCAACAGGCCATTGGGGTCCGGTCATGTTTATTTTATTCCAGATTCTTCAGATCGTGGTTGCACCCATTCCAGGAGAAGTGGTACAGATTGCAGGCGGTTATATCTATGGGGTTACACTTGGGTCCTTGTATACTACAATAGGTTTGATTATAGGCTCAGCGATTGCCTTTTATTTCACCCGTTTTATCGGTCGCGCTTATATTTCACGGCTAATGCACAAGAAAAATAATAAGTGGATGTCGTTAATTCATGATGAGAAGAAGTTCTCCGCTTTTTTATTTATCTTTTTCGTGATTCCTGGCTTGCCCAAAGACATGCTTGTATTTGTCGCCGCACTTACATCGATTAGTTCGTTTAGGTTCTTCACGATCCTTATCGTCGGTCGTCTGCCGTGGATCATCGCATCTACCGTTGTAGGGTCCACAATTCATATGCAACAATACACCATCGCCATTATTATTTCCGTTATCGCTGTAACCGGGTTTGTACTCGGTTATATCTATAGGGAGAAATTGGTGGGATTGTTCTCCCGGTCAGACAGTACCAAAACCAAACCCAAGGCTATACCCAGTTATAGTACGAATAGGGAGTCTCGTAAAATAAAAAGAGATACAACATGAACATTGCCAATCTATTGATATGAAAACCGGAGGTATATCATCTTATGCAAATACTTAAAACCAATCGATTAATCCTGAGAAATTTCACCGTAACGGACGCAGCCGGACTGTTGGAATACACAGCAAATCCCAGAGTGAATTGTTTTATGGATCAACGAATTTCAACATTGGAGGATGCGGCAGCAGAGGTCGCAAAAAGAAGCAGTGACGATTCCCACATCGCGGTCTGCCTGAAGGACAGTAACGAGCTGATCGGTGAGCTGTTTGGTATGAGAGAAGATCGGGATTCCGATACGGATAAGGATTCGAATTCAGATACGTATAGTATTGGTTGGAATTTTAATGGCAGATATGAAGGGAAAGGGTATGCCAGTGAGAGCGCCAATGCTTTCATCGAAAATCTCTTTATGGAACAGGGAATAAGAAGATTGTACGCTTATGTCGAGGATGACAACTTCCGTTCTCAGAAACTGTGTGAGAAGCTGGGCATGCGTCGGGAAGGTCTTTTTATGGAGTTCATTTCATTTGTCAAAAATGAGGACGGCACACCGAAATACGAGAATACGTATCAATATGCTTTGTTGAAAAAGGAATGGCTGGCACAGCGTGAATCGCAGAAATAAAGAATGACAGCCCCATCATTAGTTTAAAAAAGTTATAGAAATGAGAACGTACGTATACGTACGTTCCACAACAAATACGGCGGCTTCTCACTGGATAGATTCCAGAGGAAAAGTCGCCGTTTCATTATCGTGTATAACACTATTGATCGAGCAATGTATTTATAAGGTCACAATACATTCAGCTTGAATTCTAGACGGTGCTGCCCCAATATTGCTTTGCAATCTTCTGCCCTTGATCAATCTTCGCCCATTGCTGAGCCTCGCTTAATTCGTTACCTCCATCACAAGATGCAAAGCCGCATTGGTGAGACAGCAACAGCCGATCTTTATCGATGATTTTGGAAGCTTCGTCCAGCAAACGGACAACGCGCGCTTCATCATCGAGTGTACTCGTTTTGGATGACAACAGACCCAGTACAATTTCCGTTTCGGGTCTGTCCTTGAACACTTCCAGAGCTTCAATTGAACCCGCACGATCATCATCCCACTCCAGGAAGAAACGGTCATACTTCAATTGCTTCAGGAACAGATTCGCAATTTTGGCATACGATCCACCACCCATGTTGCGGGAATCATAATTGCCGCGGCAGTTATGTGTCCACATTTTCAAGCCAAGGCTATGCCCAAAGTCAATCACAGTATTATTAATATCAATGAATTCGGTAGCGAGACCCTTTACTTCATCTTGATTAATATTTTCCCCTGTAAACGGAGAGTTCGGGTTGTCGTCTGCAAACAGTTCCCACAAGCAATCATCGAATTGCAGAATTTTTCCGCCCACTGCAGCGAATTCCTCCACGAATTCCTTATACGCGATCACAAGACCCTCTTTGAGCTCCTGTATGTTTTGATATACAGAATCCGTACCGCCAATGTTATCCGACCAAGAAAGCTCACCGAAAATATGGGAAGGAGACGGTACGCAAAGTTTCGTTTGTTGCTCGCCAGCCGTGTCTTGCAGTTGTTGGAACAGTTGAATGAAATGATGGTTCTTTCCACTCAATTTATCAGTGATGCGCAGTCCAATATCTTTGCGTGTTTCATACTTCGAAGTTCCGTCCACATCTCTGAAAAAATAGCCGTGATCCGCGATGTAACGCTTCACTCCGCCAAATCCCCATACAAAGTCCAGATGCCACATCGATTTGGAGAATTCGCCATCGGTAACCACGGACAAGTTATGTTCGATTTCCTTAGCGACAACTTGTTTGATTGACTCTGTCTCACACTTCTCATATCCTTCGTAGTTTTCATAGAACGGATATTGGATATCATCATTATGTTCAATTTGCGTTTTATATTTCAGCAGCTCATCCGGCCGCAATAAACTTCCTACGATCTGGAACTTATCAGTCATGTAAAAAACCCCCTCGTTGTATACAATGATCATATCACGCTGAGAGCAGTTAGAAGGGATACTAAAAAACCATAACTGGTTATAGTTAAAAGCTATATCCACTTATTAGACAGATTTCAGTGAAACCGTCACCGACACAGTGTACCTCTATCCGTGAACGTTATTCAATTTCACACCGTACGACGACGCAGTTCATAAAAATACTGAACGGCTGGATGCTTTAATTTGACCTGCTCCGACATATTTAGAATTCGCTTTTTGCCAACTCGTCTGTCCATTAAAGCCAGAATATTAAACAAGATATCCTTGCTCTCCAGATTATCCTCTATAGAAGTTGATAAATACGTCGTAGCTGCAACGGTAAAATTCGATTTACTAAGTGCGGTCTGAGCCAACAAAAGCTCTTTGGCATGTACGGAGATTTTTCTACTTCTTGCCATGACTTGAAGACGATCCTCGGGAATGGGTCCTTTGGAATCTTTTCTGATAGCTTCAATCTCTTCATCGCTCACAGGAATCATGATTTCCGGGTCGCTCTTGATCTCCTGCTCTGACTGATACCATCGGATTGGGGTTGTAGTATCACTCATGTTGAGTACATTCTTTTTATCTACAGTAATATAACAATTGCCTGATTTATCAGGTGAATAGCTATAGCTGGTGGCACGGTACTCCACACTTCCAACTAACGCAGGACTAAGAAAACTCTCCAGTTGTTGCTTCAATTTACTCCAGGACATAGATCCTCCTATTATCAAAAGCCTACCGCATGAATTGCGGCGATCATTTCAAATATTTTTCAATCCGTCTCCAGTATCAACATTCATCTAAATTATAACATAGCAAAACAAATTGATGATGGAGGAAACCCAGTTATTGGTTTTAAAATTCCCTATGTGATAAAATTGCAGAAAATTATCTACTTACTATTAAATCGTCATAGCCTACCATTGGAACATACGGCGTTATTCACAAAGGAGAGGAAGAGTGTAATGGCTACGAAGAAAGCAACCTTACCTGCTCATATGGAAAAACTCGTTAAAGATAATGATATCGCTACCGTAAAAGAAATTTTCGAGCAATGCGAATGGGATGCACGTGGGGGCTACAGCAAAGGTACGGCCCTCAGCTTTCGTCAAATATCGGATGAAGTGGTCCGCTGGCTGGTAGAGCAAGGGGCAGATATTAATGCACGCGACAAATATCAGCGCACGCCTTTACATGCCCATGCCTCACACTGGTCAGGAAATGTACCCCTGTTCCTTGAATTAGGTGCGGATCTGGACGCTGTGGATTACCAAAATGAAACACCATTACATGCAGCGGTCAATGGGTATCGAACCAAAGTGGTTCAAGAGTTGGTAAACCAAGGCGCTACTATTAACGTTGAAAATAAACAGGGAAATACCCCATTAGCTAAGGGGTTAATCAATTGCAGGAATAGCGATATAGTCAATCTGGCAGAGATTTCCGCAATTCTGCTGGATGCCGGAGCATCGGTCACCCCGGATATGAAAGAATCGGTGAAGCGGATCGGTAAGGATTTTGAATTCGTCCGTGAGAAGTTCAATAAGGACAAGGTCGATGAAGTTTCAGACGCGCTGATCAAACTGTACCAGTTATTTGATGTCGAGCAGGTAGCGAATCGGATCATGCACGATGGGAATACCCCCATTCAGGTTAAGGCAACCACCTGGACCAAACAGCACCAAGAGCTGTGGGAATATCTCATTCCGGCCCAAGGCCACGCTCAAACGGTGCAGGGAGAGGTCATCCGCATCACAGGACGAGTGTCCCATGAAGTATTGGATAATGGCGGTGGAAACTGGGATGCGGAGTATCGCAAGATGCTAGATGCGTTGA
This sequence comes from Paenibacillus amylolyticus, assembly GCF_047302515.1. Taxonomy (GTDB): domain Bacteria; phylum Bacillota; class Bacilli; order Paenibacillales; family Paenibacillaceae; genus Paenibacillus; species Paenibacillus amylolyticus_G. The sequence goes on from NZ_CP168019.1 coordinate 5,073,693, forward strand.
TACGTCACCTGGGTTCTGGTGCGCCACTCGCCCCCGCACTTCTCCAAGAGGCAGCAGACTTGGTCAGCAGGCTTCATGATGGATACGATTTTGATGCGCCTGCCAGATTATCCGAGTTGGCTGTGTTATGGGTGCTTGCCAATCCTCAGCCGGTGGCTATGGAGAAGCCTGCGTATACGCGTTAAACAGCAAAGCAAAAAAGAAGCGGAAAAGTTACCGCTTCTTTTTTCTATTAAATCTATCTAAATTATACTCCGTATCCATGATTACGTCTTACTCTACTCCACCTGTTCATTACTTTCAAACTCATTGAGCAATTCGCGTACTTTAGAAGTGGTCTTGGCGTTCATCAAGCTGTTTCTCAGCTCACTAGCACCGCGGAAGCCACGAACATAGATTTTGAAAAAACGGGCCAGCGGGCTGAACGAACGTGGTTCAAGCTCGGAATATTGATCATGGAGATCCAAGTGCAGCCGTAGCAAATCAAGCAATTCCGTGCTGCTGTGTTCCTTCGGCTCCTTCTCAAAAGCAAATGGATTCTGGAAAATACCGCGTCCAATCATAATACCATCCACGCCATATTGCTCAGCTAGTCTCAGGCCTGTTTCACGGTCAGGAATATCCCCATTAATCGTCAGCAGTGTATTGGGCGCTATCTCATCACGAAGTTTCTTAATCTCCGGAATCAGTTCCCAGTGAGCATCTACTTTGCTCATTTCTTCTCTTGTCCGCAAGTGAATGGACAGATTCACGATGTCCTGTCGCAAAATATGGGTTAACCAGTCGCGCCATTCATCGACCTCAGTAAATCCGAGACGCGTTTTTACACTGACCGGCAGCCCCCCGGCTTTCGCCGCTTGAATAATCTCCGCCGCAAGGGCTGGCCGGCAGATCAATCCACTTCCTTTTCCATTCTCGGCAACATTCGCTACCGGACAGCCCATATTGATATCGATGCCTTTAAAGCCTTCCTTTGCCATACCAATGCTCATCTCGCGGAAAAACTCCGGCTTGTCTCCCCAAATATGCGCGACAATCGGCTGTTCATCCGCTGTAAACGTCAACCTTCCGCGCACACTATGGTGCCCCTCCGGGTGACAATAACTCTCTGTATTCGCAAACTCCGTAAAAAACACATCCGGTCTGCCCGCTTCACCTACGACATGCCGAAACACAACATCCGTCACATCTTCCATGGGTGCCAGTATAAAAAATGGTCGTGGCAATTCACGCCAAAAGTTTTCCTTTGTCATCTCAAAAGCTCCTCTATACATTCCAGGACAGTCTTTGTCCTCATTAATAGTTAAAATAGTAAAACTCGAAACTCATGCAACTACTGGCCTATCATTTACATGATCATTCGCAGTTTCGTTGCAATTCACATTATGGTGTCCTAGCTTCTTCTCCACTTATACCATGCAAATGTAACTTTGTTCAAACAGCAGTATCTGTTATTACTTCCATTAGATCTTCAGATTAATGGAAGTTCGATGATCTCAAAATTGCCCTTTCCCGATTTTATCACGTCTTTATTAGATTTTCAGCCCGATTGCTCTTGCCGAACTGGAAAAGCTCCTCTAAAATGAAGCTCGACAGGCTTTTAACCTGCAAATCGAGATTTTAAGGAGGCCTGAATTATATATGGAAATTTCACTGGATATGATCAAAGACAAAGTCGAATGCTTGCAGGCTTATGACTTCCGTGAACTCGAACGAGCGATCGAAGAGCGAATCGGAATGAACAAAGCATTAATGCTGCGCGTAAAGCAAGTTCAACATCAAGTAACGTTTGACCCTTTTCGCAACAAGATGTTATATAGTGCAATCGTGCATTTTGCCGTAGATTAATGGACCAAGATTTTGAATAGAAAAACAGTTCACTGACGCAATTGCATTTAAGCATATCCTATAAAGCATGCAAAAAAGAAGACGCGAATTCGCTCGCGTCTCTTTCCATAATTGTCACCTGTAATCATATTTTACATAGTTAAATACGGAATCGTACCACTATACAAACAGTCACTTTTGAGGATTAAGGGGGTAATACCATGCAAGAATTAATATTTATGAAGAATTATAAAAACAATGAAGTACTGCGCAAGAGTTTTTTCGAGCTTGCTATCAACACGTTTGAGATCAATTTTGAAGATTGGTATCAACAAGGATACTGGGGCGAGCGTTACATCCCTTATTCATATGTCGATGGAGACCTGGTTATTGCCAACGTTTCTGTTAACATCCTTGAGCTCATCATTCACGGTGAGAAGAAAAAAGCGATTCAAATCGGCACAGTGATGACACATCCTGATTATCGGGGAAAAGGACTCTCCACACGTTTAATGAATAAAGTTTTAGAGGAATACGAGAACAAGTACGATTACATGTACCTTTTTGCCAATGAATCGGTACTTGATTTTTATCCCAAGTTTGGATTTAATCCTGTGGAAGAACATCTTTTTTCAATGAATTATACGGCAAAAAAATCATCCGAGCCTGCGAACATCCGAAAACTAAATGTTACTAACGCGGATGATATACGTCTTATTCAAAAATTGGCATCCGAAAGACTACCTGTTTCGCAGCATTTTGCTACCAATCATGCCCAGGGCATATTCATGTTTTACTGCCTGAATGTTTTTAGTGATGATATTTATTACTTGGAAAACGAAAACGTCATTGTTATTTATCAGAAAGAAGACAATCATATTGAGCTCTTCGACGTTGTTAGCTTAAACGAATTGAATATGAAAGATATCTTGGATAAGATTGCAGATGAAGATACGGAGAAAATAACCTTTCATTTCACGCCAGATGCAACAGATGATATCGTTCTAAAAAGTTCGATCACCAATGAAGGTTTATTTGTAAGAACTCATGGTGAACATCTCTACCCTGTGCAAGTTAAACATCCGATTACTTCGATCGCTTAATGATTTATTTAATGATGCCTACCACCAGCCATACTTAAAAAAGATCAAAAAGGAGCAGGATTTCCCTGCTCCTTTGCTATGTGAAACTTCTTTCTCTCATCAAACGTAAATTCACAAGGTATAATGAAATCAGATGACCGTTCAGCATGATCTTATGACCATCATAATGAAGGAGGGGACATTCGTGGCGTTTATTCCGCTAAACTGCCCCAATTGCAACGGAAGAATTGAATACAAGAAGGATGAGGTTTTAAAGTGTCCCTATTGTGAAACAGAGCTTTTATTGAAGCAAAATCATGTCTATTACGTAGACCAGACCATTAATCATTACCACGGAACGCCCCCTAAAGCACCGCTGAAGCAGACTGCCTCCGTAAAGGTAATGCTGATACTGATGTTCGTCCTAGCTGGCGCCATCGGTACATATTTTTATTATAGCAACAGCTCCACCTATTCAAAAACAGAAGCCAATCTGACTGTACGAAAGATGCCTGAAAGCGAGGTTCTGCTCTCATTTTTGCGAGATATCTTCGATAAAGGGTCCGCCTTGCCAACAGAGGAGGAATTGGCTCGTATTCGCTATTTAACCGTAGAGCATTCGGAGAACGATCAGTGGAAGTTTACATATAGCCTCTCCGATCCCTTCAGCGATGAACAGGCCGAGAAGATCACTTATATTACTCAGGACAAGAAACTGAATAGCCAGCGGATTGATCAGCGAGATTTTGAAGCTTTTAAGGGACTGACGGCATTGGACCTGACAAATACCTATGAAATATCCCAGACGGACCAAACCACTCTGGCCCATATGCCCGGATTAAAAAGTTATGCTGGCGCTTTTAACGAATCCTTCAGTACATTTTCGGGCTACTTTGGCGACAAGTCTAAAATTACGGAACTTTCCACTCAGCTTCGCAGCAATCAGGAATTGGCCATGCTTCTGGAATTTCCCAATCTGAGTTCTTTATCCATTACCTATGTGGATGAGTCCGTAACAGATTTTCACTTGTTAAACCAATTGCCAATCAAGTCCCTGTCGCTCACCTTTGTCGATGAACTCGGATGGTTGTCGTCTATGACCGGGTTATCATCCTTGTCTATACAGTACAGTGAAACCACAGACCTGCAGCCGCTGTATGCCTTGACCCAGCTTCAGGAGCTTCAGTTGTCCTATTTAACGAATGTAAAGTCCATCGACTTTGTGCAAAATATGCCTGCTCTACAAACGTTAGATATTGAAAATGTAAACTTCTCCAGTCTGGAGCGCTTGACCGGCAAAAACTCTATTACCACACTACGCCTGGCTTCTCTAAGTGAGCTTGGCTCGGTAAAGGCCATAAACAGTCTGCCCTCTTTGCGGGAATTAACGTTGTCCGGCTACTACGAGAATGCAGAAGCGCTGACACTGCCTAAAGTAGAGCGAGTGGAAATTCCAAGCTCCTTTCTCCCCGGGCTAAAGGCCCCGGTTACAACCAGTCTGACGCTCCGTGGCGGAAGTGGGGAATTGAACTTGGCTACGCTGGGGAAATTCCCGAAACTGGAGCAACTCTCGCTCTGGGAGATCGATGAAATAACCCGTCTTGCCGCCCTGGACGGTTTGTCCCTCCTAGAGACTTTAAACATTTACGACTCGTCACTGTTCAAGGAAAGCGATGCCTTATTTCGTTTGAAGCAGGTGAAATCTTTGGTGTGCTCCGAGTGTAGGCTGAACTTTGAACAAAAGGCGGCCGCGGAGAACAGCGTACTTGAACATTTGACCTTAGAGCAGCCATATTTCAGCATAAACAACACCTCTGTTACTGAAGTTGACCAGATGATGCCTTACTTTGCCAACATGTCCGCTCTACGTTCCTTCACTCTGCAAGACAGCAATTTGGCTTCTCTCGAATTTATGAGTAAATGGAAGGCCATAGAAGAGCTTCATCTCGAGAACAACGCCATTTCCAATATCGAGACCCTAAGCCAGCTGCCTAATCTGCACAAGGTATATCTATCCGGTAATTCCGTACAAAACAAATACGTGCTTGGTACGGGTGTGCACGTATATTAATTACCGCCTGGGATGATGGGGAGGTTTATACTATTTTAGTTAATGGATGGTATTGAAACAAAGACAAGAAGGGGTTCGAGAATTATGTATAAATTCTCGAACCCCTTATGTTTATGTTTAGCTTTCTAACCATCATCGCTACACTCCAGAACGCTGCGGATTGACCGTGCCAAAGATATGATACGGTGTTATCCCCTTTGAAAATAGACTATCGATCAGTTTGATCAATTCCTCCGACGATAGATCTTTGTCTCTGTGTATCCAAAGACGAAACATAGATATTAATGTTGATATGTAAAACTCGATGATGTATGGTGCCAAGACATCATCTGTTGGAAAATCCACAATCAATCGCTCAAAGGGAATTTCTCTTTTCAAGCGTTCCACAAAATGAACAGAACCATAGTCGCCCAATATAGCTTTAAGAACTGAAATCTCCTCTGCATTTTCTAAGCATTGAAGTGCATCTTGAATAGTATGTGTAGAAAACTCTCTGCCTGCCATTTCCTCCTTAATGGATTTCAAAATACGCTCTTCAACGCAGTCCAACAACTCATAGATATCTGTAAAGTATTGATAAAATGTACTCCGATTATATCCTGATTGGTTAGCAATCTCTTGAATGGATATCTTTTCGATTGGTTTTCGGCAATATAAATCACAGAATACATTTATAAATGTCTGCCTTGTTTTTTCCGTAATTTCAGGTTGCTTATTCATTATTGACCTCCATTTTCTGTTCAATTGATTATACGACAGATATTAAAAATCTGATGGTTGATGACCGTATAGTGAATCAATACAATAACATTATACAACACGTTGTTGGATCATCAACAAGGATGAATATGGATTATTAGGAGGCTAAGATGAGAATTTTATTTTTCGGTAGAGGTGTAATATCGACCCAATATGCGTGGGCGTTCGAAAAGGCAGGGCACACCGTTGAGTTTTACGTTAGAAAAGGGAGAACAGAAACCTTCGGAAGTCATATAGCGCTTGAAATGTGGGATGCACGAAGAAGGAAACACTTAATCCAGGAAAGCTGGAAAGTTAAGCTGCATGAGGAGATAAGCCCAAATTACGATCTCATTATTGCGAGTGTCAATACGAAGCAACTTCCCGAAGCAGCACAATTACTATCGATTACCGCTGGTAACACCCCGATCCTAATATTCAATAATATTTGGCAAGATTTAGAATCATCGATCTTGCCCTTGTCTATGAACAATGTTGTCTTTGGGTTTCCAGGAGCAGGAGGCGGCATTGAAGACAATACGCTTAGGGGCGGCTTTTTAAAAATGATATTTTTGGAAAAACCACGGGTAGGCACGGAACAAATAAACAACAAGGTCAAAGAACTATTTGAAAGCACCCATTTTAAAATCAATTGGATAAAGGATATGCAAAGCTGGCTATGGAATCACTTTGCCATGAATGCGGCGATGGAGACCGAAGTGTTAAAACGGGGAAGTTTTCCAGAAATTATGAATCATAGTGACTCATTCGCAAATGTCGGTAAGAGTATGCGGGAAATGGCCCCTGTACTTAAAACAAGAGGCGCAAAAATGGACGCGATTACTCTACTGTTGACCAAGATTCCATCGGGACTTCTCGGCACGCTGTTTAACAAGGTTATTTTTGCAAAGGGCAGCTTACCACGACTTTTCATTGAATACAACAATAGTAAAGCCGGTTTTGCAGTACTTGAAGTTGTGAGAGAAGCAAAAAAGTTAGGTATACCTTTGCCACGTCTTACTGTGGCATTAGAAAACACTGAAACAACACAAAGCTAATGAAAACTGATAAACTGAATGCCTTTCGTTGAATGAATTACTTTGGTTATAACAACTATAGCCCGAGCTTTAGAAGCTTCGGGCAAAGTAGCTATTTATTAAAAAGGTAAATGTAGCTTCAAAACACTACACCCTAACCAACATCGCTACACTCTCCACATGGACCGTATGTGGGAACATGTCCACCGGCGTTACCTCAACCGTCCGATAACCGCCATCTTCCAGTACTCTTAAATCGCGTGCCAGCGTACTCGGATTACAGCTCACGTACACCACTCGCTCCGGCTTCATCTCCAGAATCGTTTCCAGCAAACGTGGATCGCAGCCTTTACGCGGTGGATCGACGACGATGACATCAGCTTCGATGCCTTGTTCTTTCCAGCGTGGAATAACGTCCTCAGAAGCACCAACTTCGAACTTAACGTTACGCATCTCGTTTAAGAGCGCATTGCTGCGAGCATCTTCAATGGCTTCAGGCACGATCTCTACCCCGTAAACCTGATCTGCATGTTGCGCGAGGAAAAGAGAAATCGTCCCGATGCCGCAATAGGCATCAATGACTGTCTCTTTACCACTCAGTCCTGCGTATTCAACAGTTTTGCCATACAGCACTTCCGTCTGCACTGGATTCACCTGATAGAATGAACGCGCCGAGATCGCAAACTGCACATCACCGATATAATCATAAATTACATCACGGCCCCACAGGACGCGAGTCTCATCGCCAAAGATGACGTTGGTCTGTTTTTTGTTCACATTCTGACAGATACTCGCTACATGCGGAATCGCTTCACGGATACTGCCAATCCATTCGTCTTTGTACGGAATGTCTCGACCATTCGTTACTAGAACGAGCATCATCTCGCCTGTACGGAACGCTTTCTTCACGACCACATGACGCAGCAAGCCGCGACCTGTCTCTTCGTTATAGGCGCTAATTCCAAAATGGCTGCCGATCTCCTTAACCTTCGCGACCACTTCGTCATTATGCTCATGCTGAATGAGGCAGCTCTCCATATCGATGATCCGGTGACTACCTTTAGCGTAAAAACCACCTACCAGACCACCCTCGGCAGCTCCAATTGGCACCTGTGCTTTATTCCGATAGCGCCATGGCTCGTCCATACCCATCGTAGGCAGTACACGAATGCCCTGCTCAGTATCTTCTTCGTTCATGACACCTTCAAGGCGAAGTCGAATACGATTACTTCCAATCATTTTTGCTTCATTCGCCTCACCAACTGAAGCGTCTTCCTGCACGTTGGATGCCAGCGTTTCCGCATCCTCCACCATCACGTTCAATTTGCCAATCCGTTGCAAATTATCGACCACCAACTGGCGTTTCCAAGCAAGCTGTCCGGCATAGCTCATATGCTGGATTTGGCAGCCGCCACACTGATCGTAGATCGGGCAAGGCGCAGACACACGATCCGGGCTTGCTTTCACGATCTCCAGCAATTTGGCGTAGCCATACTGCTTCTTGGTTTTCATCACACGCACACGCACGGTTTCACCTGGAAGCGCACCCTGTACAAAGAGCGTGTATCCATTTGCACGACCTACACCCTCGCCGTCATGGTTCATCCCAATGATGTCGATGACGGTCTCTTCATTTTTGCTAACGGGCAGACCTTCGATTGGTGCAGATTCACGCGCTCTCCCCTTTGGACGAACGGCAGAAAGAGATGCGCCTTGTGGCCGCACCTCTTTTCCCTGTTGACGTGTAGATGGACGAGATGATTGACTTGGCTGACGGGACGCTGAAGCGTTCCCTTGCCCCTGAGAGGCAGCCGAATTCCGGCGGTTTTTTCCACGACCGCTGCGGTTCGTATTAGACAACGTACATTCACTTCTTTCTTCTTATATAGTACCCTGCCTGTGCAGGCGAGGGAGAAATCTCTATTTTTCATTTTGTTCCCGATTCTAAAGAACCTGACACACCTTATTCACATCAAAAATAACGTTCCGAATTTCTAATGAACTTCAGAAACGTTATATCAAGTTCGGATGGTGTTTCCCGATCTTTTTCGGTCATTTTCTCCAAAATAACGATGCTGAGATTCGTTAGATTCGCAGATTCGGCGATTTCACCACATTAAGGCTTTCTGAGTTCGTTAACCGCCAGCCGGCACTCGACCAAACTGTTACATTCAGCACGGTGTACCACATCGCAGTACCATCGAACTAGACCAGCACTTTTAACTTTCACTGTTCAATGTTTACTGTTGGCTGTTCACTGTTCATGTTCACTCAATCACCACAATGTGCCCTGTATCAGCTCAACGTTTGGTGACCACATGAGATTATACGCGATCCCACCTTACACAGCAACTGGAAAATACACTTCCATCTCACCTTACGGCAGAGCTGAATCCAACTCTCCTCACCACTTGTGCGATGCTATACAACAACCACTGCGGCATTGACGCTTTGCGCAAGCAACCACATTCTCCGCCAAGTGCCAAGTTTAACGATACAACATCAGATGATGACGCAGATTCGTAAATGTAGCTGGCAAAGTGCCGCCCAACTCTCCATCCAGGTTCAGTTGCACATATCCTGGCGACGTAACTTCCATATGACTCGTCTGGAAATGAACCACTTTCTTGTCGTTCAGATGTTCCCCACGCAGCGCAAGCGTTACGAGGCGGATCATATCAGCCAAATTACATTTCCTCACGCAAATGACATCGAACAGACCATCATCAATGGTTGCACCTGGAGCCAACTTCTCAAAACCCCCGACCGAATTGGTATTGGCGATGAGGAATAACATGAATTCATCATGAATCTCTTCCTGACCGTCGGCACGAATAATCAGCTCCTGAGGAGACAGGCTCGCCATTTTCTCAATACCCTTCATATAATAGGCCAGTTGCCCAATCATCGTTTTCAGACGACTCGGTACTTCATAGGTTAGTTCAGTCAGTGATCCACCGCCGGCGATGTTGATAAAATATTTATCATTCGCTTTGCCCAGATCGAGCGGACGAAGCTGCTGGTTAATGACCAGATCCACGTAATCTTCCCACTGTCTCGGAATGCCGAGTGCACGTGCAAAATCATTTGTCGTTCCCAAAGGAAACACACCCAGCGGAGGACGATTTTCCCGCTCAGCCATACCATTGATAACTTCATACAACGTGCCATCGCCACCAGCAGCAATAATCATGTCATATCCGCGTTCAATTGCCAGTTCAGCTTCCCGGGTTGCGTCACCTTCACCCGTTGTTGCGTGACATGAAGCTTCAATACCACCTTGATCCAAACGCTGCAAAATATCAGCCAGACGTTTCTTCATTTCTTCCCGGCCTGAGGTCGGATTATATATTAAGCGAGCTTTTTTCATCTCATACGCCACCTATTCCACATTATCCATGAGTCTAAACGACCTCATATTCTTACGTTGCATCAGTCCACAAAAGGGCATATTTTTTACACAATAATGAACTTGCGTTAATGTTGCTCTAATCATTCGTCTTACCTATATCTATGCATCAGGAATTCCGTCTCATGCCAAAGCCTTTAACTCCTATCATATCATCAAATGTAAAGATGTCCTAGCCTGTAATGTATAAGTATATTTTAACATATCCGTACCCACTAATCTGCCTATTACCCAATAAACCTCACGCACCGCTCCTGAATCTTCCCCACTACCTTTTATGTAAAATAGTCTCATTAATCAACCATTCTTCCCGCTTGGACAGGAATTAGTCTTCAATTTCGATGATCTTTATATGATTATGACATAGATATGCTACAAATTTACAAATCTTAAGATGAAAAGATAAATAACATAAACCTTTTTCCAATATAGTTTTAGTGCACCCTCAACTTAGCACCACATCATACCCTTGAAGGAGAAGTGTAAATGAAAAAAATCGTGTTAATGCTCCTGGTCTTTCTTATGGCATGTATTCCTTGGGTCACCGTTGTTGAAGCAGCAGAAATTAATCATGATCAGGTTGTCGGATTTCAGGAAGTCTCACCAGTCACCGTAATGCAACAAGCAGCCAAGCGTTTTCAGCCATTTCTAAAAGTCTATCATGGTTGTGTGCCTTTTCCCGCAGTGGATCAACAGGGCAATACCAGCGCTGGCTTGAGTACGTCCGGTTCATCGAATGGGAACTGTAGCTCAAATACAGGGCAGATCTACTCCCGCTCCGCATGGCACAATGGGGTGTGGGCTATCATGTATTCGTGGTATTTCCCCAAAGACTCCCCTTCCTCTGGACTCGGCCATCGTCATGATTGGGAAGGAATCGTCGTGTGGGTCGATAATCCGGCAGCTGCCAATTCCAAAATCCTCTCTATCGCATATTCCGGTCACGGCCAGTTTACAAAAGTTACACCGAGCAATAACAATACACAAGGTAACCATCCGTTGATTTCCTACAATAGTACCTGGCCACTGAACCATGAGCTTGGCGTTACTAATGCTGTGGGTGGAACTCAGCCTTTGATCGGATGGGACGATCTGACTTCTGCGGCACGAAATGCACTCAACACGACGGACTTCGGTAGCGCCAACGTGCCTTTCAACGATAACAATTTCACCAACAATTTAAACAAAGCCTGGTTTAGATAAAAAAATCCCCTTCAAGTGAACAGTTCACTTGAGGGGGATTTCGTTATGAAGCAATCGTAGTATCCCGGATACCTGTATCACTTCTTCAGCCAAACCTCAAAATCCGATTTTTCTGCCTGCACGCAGCTGTTTGTACCAGAAATAGACGGTGCAGCCTACACAATAACCCAGCAGCGCCGCGCTTGCAGCCGCGAGAAGCATGACGGAGAATACATAACCTGCGGCTACCCAACCAAGCGAGAAAGAGATGAGTGCCAGAGACAGGAAGAGCACGGCCAGAATATTGTTGAATCGCTGTAGCTCCACCGCCTGCGTCTCTGTACCTTTACCAGTCAACACAGCTTTCCCAATTTGCACAAACAGATTAAGTTTGCCACTGGAAGCCAGACCAACCACCTGAATGCTCCACAGCGCTCCCAGAACTACAATTGGATTGAACACAAACGAGAGTATAACAAACAATACAATACCGACCTGATTTGCTTTCACATAGCTCATGGGCACTTCCCGCATCTGTATATCTCCTTATCCCCATTTTATTAGTTGGTTTTATTGTAGTCGGTATTGGGTTAATGAGCAACACTTCATTTAAGGATAGTAAAATCTCTTTTCAGCACGTCCCAATGGGGAGTCGGGATGCCTGTTGTCTTTTTCCAATCGGTAAATGCATTATTTAACGCCTCAATCTCTCCAAAAGAACCCGCGACCAGCTTATGAACTGGAAGCATGCTATAGATCTTCAACAGAAGGTACAACATCCGTTGATGCTTGCGAATCATTTTAGCCTGAATCTCCGGTATAATCGTTATGCCCATAGCCTCAAGCACGCTGAAGCCTTCATCCATCGCCCTAATCATATGTTGGATTTGCTTTCTGTTCCCGTCCAACTTGATCAACTCACGCTCCTCATTAAAACTCACCACATTAAGCATCAGAATGGGGATGATATGGCTTTTCAGCCAGGCATCAATATCGCTCAGAACATTTAACTTGTATTTCACATGTTGGAAAGCTTGATCCAGCAAAGGTTTAAAGCCTATTTCACCGTCCAGACTACCGATCACCATTTGTCCGTTGCCTCCACCGACCGATAACATGCGGTCCTTTTCCCGCTTCCCTGCACTCACATGGAATCCAAACGCGATCTGTTTTGCTACCCTGCTGTTTTCCTCCAAAAAGTTTTGCATGCTTCGCGCATCTGCGTTGTTTCCCACAATCACAATATTGCTGCTCTGATTCTCTGCCAGAATAGGTAACACTGAAGAAAAATCGTTATATTTCATGACAACAAAAATCAGATCATATTGGTCATCCACTTCCAACGTTCTTGCTACCCGAACCTGATCAACTGTCGTTTTGAATTGAAAAACATGCCGGATGACGACTCCATCCTTCTCCAGCTCCTCTGCCCGCTTCCCTCTAGCCAGAACAGTAACATCATTGCCACCGCGCACCAGAACGTGCGCCAATTGACTGCCCAAAACACCTGCACCATACACTAATATTTTCATTGGTTATCCCTCTATTTCATATTTTATCAATATTCGTTGCTTTATGAACATTTGTTGATAAAATAAGAGTAACAAAGCACCTACTGTGCTTCAATCGTTAAAATATCCGTTTTTGTTGAATAATCAACGAATGATTCCTTATTGTTGAAAACCATCATAGGAGGGGCCATGGACAGACGAGTACTCAAGACACGAAAGGCGATAATCGAAGCTTTTGTGGGGTTACTGGAAGAACAGGATTTCGAGCAAATTACGATAAACGAAATTGCTGATCGAGCTAATGTAAACCGAGGAACAATCTATTTGCATTACGCTGACAAGTTTGACCTGTTGGATCAATGCATTGAGACCTATTTGCAGCGGTTGTTGGATGCCTGTATGATCGAAAGCCCTACTACAACACCCGTTACGGCCAAGGATGCGTTGCTCCGAACCTTCTGCTATCTGGAACAACATGCCACAACCTATACCACACTTCTTACTAAAAAAGGTATTCCAGCATTCCGTAGTAAGTTGATGACATTGTTGGTCCAGGGAGTACAGGATCAAATGGATGCTTGTGGCATCCAGGAAGGTATGAAAAAAGAGATTACCATACAGTTTCTTGCTTCCGCTGCAGTCGGTATCCTGGAGTGGTGGATTATGAATTCCATGCCTTATCCGGCCGAGGAGATCGTTGACCAATTAATAGGTTTACTGCAGCTACATCTGCAATTGCACGCACCCATTAATAGATAAATTAATCCTCGCTCAAGTGATCTACAACAAACAAAAACCACGTCCTTCGACGTGGTTTGATTGTTTATGAAGCTATGGAGTTCAAATCAATTGATGCGACATTACTGCGAGCGATGCAATCACACACCTATGCCAAAGCAATCACTTCAAGAAGAAGCTTTAACTTCATTACATCTCTCCAGCAAAATCTGGATCTGACGCTCCAGCCACTGTCCAAGCAATGGATGTGGTAATAGTGTCTCACCGCTGTACACATAGTTCAGTTCCCGCAGCCGATCCGGAATAACGTTCCTCGTAAAATAACCGGCACTCAAAAACAGCGGCGCCACAATGACTCGGTTCCCCCGCTCTTCGCTCCAGTACTTCACTTTGTCGTACACACTCTCCGGATTCAGCAATGCATAATCCGTATGGGCTACACCACTAACTTCCTGCACACGCTCTGTAAGGGAAGAAATTCCAGCTTCCCAACGCTCGCGAAAACCGTCATGAATACTACCATGGCCTACCAGCAGGATCGTTTCCTTCTCCGGTTGCTGCGACAGTAATCGGACTTTGTCCCACACCATCAAGGCAATATCCGGATCGTTATCCACTGGATAACCGAAGTGAACCCGAGCCTTCACATCGAACGGTTCCAGATCCGTCTCTCGATCAGGTGTTTCCTTTGCACCAATGGCATATTCAATTTCATCCACATGTGTACTCCCGGACGAAACAAATAGAGGTACGACCAGAATATCGGTTACGCCTTGTGCTTCCAGTCGGTCGATACCGTCCTGGATTAGGCGTCCTTCCACAAGTTCAAGAAAACCGGCTTCAACCGGTAATGGAACAGGCAGATTCAACCGGGAGATCGCGTCATCGACGGATTCCACCCAGGTCTGCTCCTGTGAACCGTGACTGATGATGAGTACACCCGGCTTCTTCATGTTAGCGTCCCAGGCGTTCCAGCGTCATTTTATAACCATCATTACCGTAATTCAGGCAGCGTTTCACACGTGAAATTGTAGCTGTACTCGCACCTGTCTCTGCTTCAATCTGGTTATACGTATTGCCTTTACCCAACATACGAGCCACTTCCAGCCGCTGAGACATGGATTGGATCTCGTTAACTGTGCAGAGGTCATCAAAGAAAACATAACACTCTTCAATATCTTTTAGCGTCAAAATAGCCTCGAATAGTTGTTCAATGCTTTTATCATTTAGCTTTTTCAGCTGCATTTCATATCATCCCCTAGCGGTTACTGTGTACCTACATTGTACTCACCCTGAGTTGGTATTTCAAGCGTTACCGATTTCACGCACTACAGAATAAAAATACATGTTACCGCTTACAAAAGGTACTATTGTCCTCCCCTCACGCACATCGGGCGAAATTTCCGCGCTTTTTCCCAGTTTTCACCTGTATATATCCGATTACTTATGTAGGATTTCAATCCTCCTAAATGTTACAATTTTGTGTCTAAACTTCATTTCACTCTTCGTGAACCTGCCATCTTACATGCGCCCAAATCCGCAAATATCCCGTTTTCCGGGATACCCGCCTACGCCGTCTCTCCGCGAATGACATACAGTATAACAAAAGGGAGTTCCACAAGGGTCTATGATGTACATCTGTCATGCAACTCATGGAACGCAATTCCGAAATCCAACATAGAAGGAACGTGATCGTTCATGCCACAGCATTATTATCACCGCCAGCCAGCACCAAGGCAGCGTCCGTCTTCTCATGCTCATCGGCAGGCACATACTTCTGCCTATATGCCGCCCGGCGTGGTTCCACGGTCTTTGAATGAAACCCAGATCCAACCGATGTACCCTGGCGTAGAACCACACTACCCGGGCTTTGGTGAAGTCGAAGCATCTGCAATCGTACCGTATGGGCAAGGTGCTCCAGGCGGGAACTTTTATGGAGGTGCAGCTCAGGTTCTTCCCCCAGCTCCGGTACCGGCGCCTGCTACTGGCAGTTCCGGCTTTTCATTAGCCAACATCGGTGAGTTAAAAGGAATGATCGACCGCTTCGGCGGTATTGATGGAATCATGACTGGAATAGGCAAAATGCAAAAGGTCGTCGGTGGTATCCAGCAGATGGCTCCGATGATGAAGCTCGTTATGGGCATTCTGCCTTTTGGAAAAGGAAAAACGGATAGCAGCGCGGCCGATGCAGACTATGAAGAATATAAGCCGTCCCGCAAACGCAAAAGTAAACGTCGGAACAAAGCAACGAATGTTCCACGTCGCCGTAATACGACTCCAACCCGTCGCAAATCCAATTCCACGAAGCGCCGTCCCAAAAGTCGCAAAGGTTAAAAAAATTCAGGCACCCCCATACAGAAGGTGGGTGCCTTAACACCGTTCATCCGTATACAAATTAATTTCAGGAACTCACGTTCTTATTTCTGTAATTTGAGGTATACTGGATAGTAACTAAAGGAGGCGGACCATGGAACTTATCAAAGACAAATACACTCCCGCATTAATCGATCGGACCGGCGAACAGTTGCGTCAATTCTACCCGAAGCTGGATACACAGCAATTTCATGAATTGGTCTTCGCTGAAGGCTGGGAACAGTTGGAATTCAAAGCTCGCATTCGCAGAATCACACTGGCTTTGACCCAGGTACTGCCGGACAATTATGAGGAAGCATTACATATTATCGAACAAGCCGCCCCTACGATGAGAGGCGTTGAATATCTATTTGTACCGGATTTTATCGAAGTGAACGGACTTGACCCAGAAGATTACGAGTTATCCATGAAGTATCTGACCCTCTTCACACCTTATTCCAGCTCGGAGTTCGCGGTACGCCCGTTTATTGAACATTATCCAATCCAAACGATGAAACATATGATGGCGTGGGCAGAGAGCAACAACGAGCATTTCCGCAGACTTGCCAGTGAGGGCAGCCGGCCACGTTTGCCATGGGGTGCGAAACTCCAGAACTTTATCACCGATCCAACACCTGTTCTTCCGATTCTGCATGCATTGAAACAGGACGAGTCCCTCTATGTTCGCAAAAGTGTCGCCAATCATCTGAATGACATCTCCAAGGACCACCCTGAACTGGTTATGGATCTGGCCACGACCTGGTACGGACAACATGTACACACAGACTGGATTGTCCGGCATGCCAGCAGGTCATTACTGAAGAAAGGACATAGCAAAGCACTAAGTCTTTTTGGTTATAACGAGCAGGATTCGATTCACATTGAGCAGCTTCAGCTTGTCCAGGATACGATTAGCATCGGCGAGGATCTTCATTTTTCGTTTGATGTCGTTAATGAGAGCGGTGAGTCACAGATGCTGCGAATTGAATATGAGATGGGTTATATGAAGGCCAACGGCAAACAGGCCCCCAAACGATTCAAATGCTCCGATAAAATGTACCCGACAGGCAGAACCAAAGTAGCCACTAAACAATCGTTCAAAATCATTACAACAAGGAAATACTATGCTGGACTACATACGCTAACGATTGTTGTGAATGGTAAAGAGGCAGCAACGACTTCTTTTGTTCTTGAAATGGAGTAAAAGGAAGTCATCATAAGTTATACACAGCTTATTGCAGCGGAATAGTTATTCACATGTGGATACATTTTTTTTCAAAACTTCTAATAGAAGAATCAGAAAGGCCACCTGGCAAACATCATCTCCCGACAGTAATTTCTGCCCGAGATCATTGCTCAGTGGCCTTTTTCATGAAGACCGAAACGCCTGACGCTAAGCTTTCTGGAAGAAAGCTGCATTCAGAGTCGAAATGTATAACAATTTCTCACTTAAACCAGCCCCGTTTTACAAACCAGGCCACCATACTCCCGCCAAGCACAAACATTAATAACAGCACCGCACCATACCCAAATTTCCATTGAAGCTCAGGCATATAGGCAAAGTTCATGCCATAAATACCCGCGATCAGTGTGAGCGGCATAAATACAGTCGTAATCACCGTGAGTGTCTTCATGATCTGATTCATCCGGTTGGAGTTCAGGGAAATATAACTGTCGCGCAGGTCAGCGGTCATCTCCCGATCGGCTTCAATCATGTCCGTCAGCTTCAATAAATGGTCATAGATATCGGTAAAATAAGCCGTATGTTCACCTGTTCGTTGTACATGCTGGGAATTGACCACCCGATAGAGCAGATCCCGCATCGGTACTACCGTTCGTCTGAGCTTCAGCAATCGAGTCCGCAGATCAAACACCTGGTTCATCAAGTCTTCAACCGACTCCTGTCCACCCCGGTTCTCCAGTTCGGCCAGTTCATCCTCAATCGCAAATAGAGACGGAAAATAATGATCGACCAGCTTGTCCATCACCGTATAGGCTGCTGCCACCGGACCTCGCGCCCAGATGGTTCGTTCATGCGCATGGTGCAACAAGCGCTCCCACGCTTCATCTACTTCCTCCAAAACTCCATGATGAAAAGACACTAGGAAGTTTGATCCGAGAAACAAGTCAACCTCCTCGGCTTCCAGTGTGGACGGGTTCAGTGCATGTAGTACAAGAAACTGCAGATTATCATAATAATCAAGCTTTGGCCGCTGCAACACATGCAGACAATCCTCAATAGCTAAAGGGTGAAAATGAAAATATGTATCCAGCAAACGGCTTTCCTCTTCCGTCGGCTGGTTAAAATCGGCCCATACCCAGGCGTAATCGTTCAGATCCAGCTGCGTAAGTGGTACGTTAACGGAGACTTGATGTTCTCGTGTAATGGCGAGTGTACGAATCATAAATTAGACCACATCCTTGTCCTGTATCTTTACGTTATTGTACACAGGTACCTTCAAACTCGACAACAAAAAAAGCCAACCCTGTTGGCTTCTCTCATTTCCCTATCCACAGTTCCCTGTATCCACAGGAATATCTTCTTTTGGTTTATCATTCCACGGATGGCTATCCACATATCCAGCCTGTCCACACGTTCATGCACAGGCGTCTCTTGATTTTGGTTGTATAATTGTCCACATATCCCGATATTCACACAGTTATGAACAGATTGTCTGGTAACCCCGAATTCGTTCGGGATAACTTCTCTTTTTAGAAAATAATCCAGTAGAGCAATCCTGCCAGTCCCGCAGTAATCGGAATCGTAATGAACCACGTAATAATGATACGTCCAGCAAGTCCCCATTTCACAGCAGAGAAACGTTTCGCGGAACCCACACCCAGAATAGCTGATGTGATCGCGTGCGTTGTACTAACTGGAAGGTGAAGCAACGTTGCTGTGAAAATAACGGAAGCAGCTGAAATATCCGCAGCAAAACCATTAATCGGTTCAATTTTAAAGATTTTGGTACCCATCGTTTTGATGATTTTCCATCCACCGATGGACGTACCCAGAGCCATCGCTGTTGCCGCTGAAATTTTAACCCACAGCGGAACATCCAGATTATCCTGCACACCTGCTGCAACCAAAGCAAACGTAATAATCCCCATCGCTTTCTGTGCATCATTCGTACCATGTGTGAATGCTTGCAGTGCTGCCGTGAAAATCTGTACCGTACGGAAACCTTTGTTCACGTTATGCGGACTGCGTTTGGCGAAAATATATTTGAGAATCGTCATGACCACATAACCGATGGCAAACGCGATCAGAGGTGATAACAACAAACCTCCGACGATATCAATGAATCCGCTCCATTTCACTTTATCAGATCCTGCGCCAACGAGTACGGCACCTGCAAGGGCTCCAATAAGTGCATGTGAGGATGAGGACGGAATACCGAACCACCATGTAACCAGGTTCCAGATAATCGCTGATATCAAGGTGACTATGACGACCTCTATCCCGTTATCCAGCGTGGTGGGGTCGGTCACACTCCCCCCAATCGTCTTCGCAACACCTGTGAACATCATCGCACCGACAAAGTTCATCACCGCTGCCATAAGAATAGCTCGACGCGGCGTCAGTGCTCGGGTTGAGACCGAAGTCGCAATGGCATTGGCCGTGTCGTGAAAACCGTTGATGAAGTCAAACGCCAGTGCAAGGAAGACGACTATACCTAATACCCAAATCGTTGTTTCCATTATTCTCTGGCTCCTTAAGAATTACGCATAATGATGGATTCAAGCACGTTCGCTACGTCTTCACAAGCATCCGTTGTTGTCTCAAGACGTTCGTAAATTTCCTTACGCTTGATCAGTTCAATCGGATCAGACACGGTAGCGAAGAGATGTTTGATACACATGCGCAGCACTTCGTCGCCTTGGTTTTCCAGATCATTCAAACGAATGGTGTACTCACGGATCGCGAGCAATTTTTTCTGGGACAGTAAATGGATCGCCTTCTGAATTTCGTAAGCAGATTGACGCAAAATTTCAGCAAACTGTATGACGAACTCATCATCTGGATCTGTCAGTTGGTACATATAGAAACGGGAAGCCGTTGCTTCGAGTCCGTCCAATACGTCATCAAGTGTTGTTGTCAGCTCCATAATATCATCGCGTTCGATCGGCGTGATAAATGTTTTGTTGAGTTCTGTAATGATCGTATGCACGTAATCATCACATTTCGACTCGTACTTCTTCATTTCATTAGCAAAAAGAGTCACATCCTGAAGGTTGGAAACATGCTGGGAGAAATAATCTGCCGCTTGAACAACCGTATCTGCCATATTCTCCAGTGTCTCAAAAAATATATCCTTCTTCTTCTTAAGCTTCATAGCTCTATCCCCTTTACGAGAAAAATTGCCGACAACCGATGAAACATGAAATGACAACCTTTGATATCTTATCATATTTGTTTCATGGTTTGTACAAAAGGTGTGATCCTTTTTTATATTCTTATCACATTAATCTGAAATGAATCTTAATTATTTGGAATAATGGTAAATTCAAGTCAAGATTTTACACTGCGTTTACAATTCGACATCAAAATTCAGAATCGACACGATTCTACTTTTCACGCTAAGGACAAATATAATGCCTTTTCGACGACAAAATGAATACATGTTTCATTGTTTTCTTTCATTACATCCTTTTATTGCTGCACAGCCAGCTTCACATGACTGGAAAATTCCGGTTGATTGGGAACAATGCTGATAAAAGTTTTACCCGGTACAAGAGCAACTTCACTGCCACCCTGAACAAACCGTATAATATCCCCCTGCTTCTTCACCCACTGCCCACGAATCATCTTGCCCTTCTGAAAGAGCATGGCTTCCCCGCCCTGTTCCAAATTAACGGACAACCGACCTACACTATCGAGCACCTTGTGATCTGCACCTGCCACAATGATGTTTGCTGCACCAAGTTGAGTCCCATTATCCAGATCCTGATCTGCCTTGCCATTCACCATTCTCATATATCGTCCGCTAACTTCATCATAATCATACGTCACCCGGTAACTATCCAATAAATAATGGATATCAAATTGCTTCACTGCCTCTCCTACGGATGTCGCGCCTTCTTCGTTATAATTGTATACCGGCGACTTGAAATCATGGCTGTAACCCTTGATGTCTGACCCTTCTCTCAGCTTGTCCGCTGAAGTATACAGATTATGTGGGGCTTTACGATCCGAGGAACGCCAGAAGTAAGGTCCACCATTCGAGATTTCATCCATATGCTGTTTCTGCTGCCTTTGCAAAATGGAATACGCCTCCGGACTGCCTCCGGCATGAACAAGGACCCCATCATAACTCTCGCCGAGCTCAATTAGATATGGACGTATACTGCGAACGGGTCCAACCGTCTCCGCACCGCCTTCACTCTGGAAGATGGCTATGAAACGGGTAATGCCTCCCTCAGCGAGAACTTCAAGAATGATATCGGCTGAACTTAGACCCGATTGGGGCCGAGCTGCGGGTGCATTATTAATCATTACGGCGAGTGGTCGACGCGTGATCGCTTCATCTACAGGCAGACCCGTCAGAGGTGCTGTATAGAGAGACGTGTTGGATTCCTCCACGTGTTCTTCTTGTATAGGTGCAGGTGTCGGTTCTGGCTGAACTGGCAACTGCGCCACCTCCTGGTTTTGGCAGGCAACAAGACTTAATGAGAGAATAAACAGCGATGCAGCCGAAGCTGCTTTTTTCCATTTAAAAAGCTTCAATATAGGACCTCCTGAACGATATGGTCTGGTTCTAAGTTGTGATATATGTCTCATGTAGGCAACCATTTCACGTATTTCTTTCCATTTAATCACACCCCACCCGATTTGTCTGCGCCCAGAAGGCCTTGATACAGCGTGTAATTCACATTTGAAACAGCGAATTGCGAGAAAAATATGTCCTAAATGTGAACTTCTCAAACCTTACTTAAAATTTGAACTAGATTGTGATTTTAATCACAAACAAAACGACTTTTGAACTATACAATAAAGACATCAAAGGTGATCACTTAGAAAAACAAAAACAACACACACTAGATTCCATAAAGGAGTGGTTCATATGTTCAGCACAAACCAATGGCTTAGAGAAAACAAAGTAGCAATGTGGATTTTGACAGTACTTCGGGTGTATATCGGTTATGATTGGATGACTCATGGATGGAGCAAATTGACTGGCGGATTCCAAGCTGGCGGGTTCTTGGCCGGTGCGGTAGAAAAAGCAACAGGTGATCACCCGGCTGTCCAAGCTTGGTGGGCAACGTTCCTTGAGAAATTCGCAGTACCAAACGCAGGACTGTTCGACTTCGTTATCCCATTGGGTGAATTCCTTGTAGGCTTGGGTCTCATCCTCGGTTGCTTCACTACACTAGCAGCACTGATGGCTATGGTCATGAACTTCGCGTTCCTCTTCTCGGGAACAGTAAGCACGAATGCTCAACTGGTTGTAATGGAAATCTTCCTGGTTGTTGCTGGTGCAAATGCAGGTAAAATCGGTCTGGATCACTGGGTACTGCCTTACCTTCGCGGATTGATCACTCGCAACAAAGGCAATCATCCTAAAGACACACCAACCATTAGCCCAACTCAAAAAACAGCTTAAACAATCATTCATAGAATTCTCGGCTCTGCTCCCAATCCCCCTGGAGAGCAGAGCTTTTTACTTTTCAAAATCAGCCCGAATGCCTGACTGACTTGCCCATCCACAGAAAATCGTATTATGATGAAATAAAGTTGAACTTCAAAGGAGTACACGATATGCCGACCCAGCGACGTCTCGAGACCGATGCAGACTTCCAGGAAGCCATGAATATGAAGTATAAGGTTCGAGTTTTTAAAGATAATCACCAGATTGACTCCGGTGGCATCATTATCCGTTTTGACAGCAACACCGTAGTGGTACAATCCAGTGTCAGTGAGCTCGCTTATCATTCGCGTACAGACTGTGAATTGTTCGAAATCCGCAAATAAAGATCTATTGCACGAATAAGTCCTTGTAATGAAAAAAGGTTACTGTAGCCCTTCAAGGGTGTACAGTAACCTTCTTTTGTTTATATATTGTAATTGTATGCATTAATACACGTTATGTTATCCGTACGAAACTGGCTTCAAGCACCATAATCAGGCTGTTGTCTGTTCCAAGTTACACGCCGTCTCCAAACTGCCAGCAGTTCAAACTGAGCGTTCCGTAAGGGTAAGACTGGAATAGACGCTTCGCTGATCGGGACATATCCGCTGTACCCATGGCGTAGAACAAAGGTGCAATGTGTTCTGTACCATACGACGGAACCGCCGTACGTGCATGAGGGGCTTTTTTCTCATATTGAAACAGTTCTCTTGTGTTCCACTGCTGCAAGCGCTCCCCAATCCAGTTATCAAATTCAACCGCCCACTCTTGCGGTTCATCCGTATTGCCCAGCAATCGCAAATTGTGAACCGTTCCACCGCTGCCAATGATTAACACATCATCATGACGCAGCTGTTCCAGCATTCGGCCAATATCATACTGTTCCTGCGGCGTACGTAGCGAGTCTACAGATACAGCAATCACAGGAATGTTAGCCTCGGGATACATATGGAGCAACGGTACCCATACGCCATGATCCAGCCCTCGGCCTCGAATCGGCTGATGTGCCAGATTGCTGCGGGTGAACAAAGCACATATCTCGTTCGCTAAATCTGGCTGCCCAGATGCAGGGTATTCCATCGTATACATCGTAGAAGGAAATCCGTAAAAATCATGCAAGGTCTGATGTGTATCATCCATCGTCACGGACGGTTCAGGGCAATCCCAATGCGCCGTAAATACGACAATGGCTTTCGGAGCCGGCAGCCTGTCTCCAAGCTGGTTCAAGAAGTGAGTGTAGTCATTGCTCTCCACCGCCAGAGCGGGAGAACCATGCGCAATGAAAAGTGCGGGTAATGTCATTGCTGCCAACCTCCAGACACGGATAGAATGCTTACTCTTCTATTTTACCCTTAAGAAGGCGCTTTTCCAAGCTGACATCCCCAAACAGTTGTAATCCTGCCACTTATATCATCCAGTGCTGCCAATCCTGCTCGATCTTCTGACGTTCGCCCAGCCACTCTCTGGTACGCGTAATTAGCTGTTCCCGCTCTTTACCTGAAGAGAAGGTGTGATCGCCCTGGAAGATGATCTCCTTGTCACAGCGGCCCTCTTGGCGCATCCAGAATACCTTTTGATACAGGAATGCGTAGTCTACAGGGATAATCTCATCTGACGTGCCATGCACGACGAGTACATCTCCGCTAAACTTAACTGCTTCCTGGAATGGCTGTTGTTCAGCAAGAGACTCGAAGAACGTCGGTGTGAATTTGTATCCGAGATAATCAGCCGCACCCAGTTTCACGCCTTCATCGTATACTTCCCGTCCCGTAATCTTCACGATATCATTGAATGGATAACCCACGGAGGACCACATAACCAGGTTTTTGACACGTTTGTCACGTACAGCAGTTAGTAATGCAACGGCACCACCCAGACTATGACCAATCAGCGTAACACGCGTAGGATCTACATCACTGCAATTCACCGCGTAATCCAGCACCGAACGGGTCTGCAGCACCATGGACTCCAGTCCCTCCGCTCCGTACTCCCCGCTGCTCTCTCCGCAACCGATATAATCGAAACGCAGGACCAGATAACCGTCTTCAGCCAGCTCCCGTGCAGTCTTTACAAATAAACGATCCACGCCGATCCGGCTACCAACGAAGCCGTGGCAGATGACCGCCAGAGGGACCCGTTGCTGACTCTTCTCCTCCTTGATATCTTTCACGACCGGATAATGAATCGTGGCTGTTAATTCTTCCTGTCCATGACGGATACTGATCTGACGTTCCATACCGATTTCCCCTTTCCACGCTTAGCCTTTAGAGTTCCATTTATTAAATATATATAATCCGATAAGTTTAGTGTGTATTAAGATGTTATTCATATATTATCATCCCGTAACCTTCAAGTCAACGTAAGTAAAAACCCTTTCTACGTCGACTACCAATCTACATTTTATCGGATAATAAGCGCAAAAAAATGAGCCACGCTGATGACAGCTGGCCCAGATATCATTTGGAATTCAAACCAAGTGTTGCAGGATCGTTATTCGTAGCTTCTACGGAACATCTCGTGAGTCTCCACCCGTCCATTCCACTCATGCTCATGACCCGAATCAGTATTGTCCCAGAAACTTCTTCCCTTCAAATTGCCATCTGTCAGTTCTTCTGCATACTCCGTATCCTCCAGATTCTCCTCAAAGGATACAACCTCGTCCACGACTCCACGGGAGTTGCTGTTCAGTAGCAGCTTCCGGGTCAATTCTGTTTGTTTATCCATAACAAGCACACTCCAATCTTGGATTTCTGTTGGAAATGCTACTATTGTGATGGAATCGGCTGCTCTTTATGCATACTTCACACAATCGTTAGATCTGGGAGGCGTGAGGGTATTTTTTCACATGAACAGGGGAAAATAAACGAACAAACATAGGCAGCATATGCCTCGGAATCCTTCTGCCGAAAGGAATGAATTCATGGAACATCTACTGGAATGGATTCAACATCACGGTAAACTGGTGCTGTTATGCACTTGTGTTATACTGGCCTGTGTATGGATATGGGTCCACCATGAGCAGCTTTTTTATAAGGAATGACTTTGCGAAACGAGAGCCCTTCCCGTATACTAAAATACCGTCAGGGTCTTCAGACAATTGGAAGATCAGAACGTGTGTAGACAGGGGGAGCAATCATTGGGGATTTCCTATAAAAAGCTTAAAGAAATACAGAATCGGCAAATAACTGAGATGAGTCGAATGACACCTGAACATGTGAAATTGTATGACGAGATCAGCACAATTGCGCGTCATGCGCCAGCGGACGAGAGAACACAGGAAGAGTGGATACTCTCCGCAGGAAAAGCGATCGTACAGGCTCAGCGGGATAACAAACCCGCTCGCGAGTTATACGGACCTGATCTGGAACAAGACATCCATGCACAGCTCGGGATTACAAATACAGCACCGGAGAAGACGGCTGCCGTTGAGGTGGGTAAATCCAGCCCAACCCGTGATAATAGTTCAACAGCTTCATCGAAAAAGAATGCCAACGCTGTAGAACCACAGCCAACCGAGAATCCAGAGCCTGTGAAACGGACACCAATGTGGTATGCCATGATCGCTTGGGCGGCTTTGTCTTTTGTCATGTTGATTCAAGGATGTGTGGGATTGTTCGTGGGTTGGACTGGTGGAGATACGGAACCGTTCCAACACATCAGTCTGTTCTCTCTGATCGTTGCGGCAGTTGGCGGTATTGCATTGGTGGAGATGCTTCGCCGTCTTGCTGAGCGACCGGACGATGAAGGAGCGGACAAGAACACCGTACCTAAGGTTAACCTTAAGGGAATCATCATTTACATCGTCATCGTGGTCCTTGTGCTCTTTGTAGGGTATCCACTGCGTGATAAACTTCCGGTATTTGCACTGGCTCCGTGGGTGAGTGCAGTGATCGGAGTTGTGGGACTTGCAACGGTAAGGCCTTTATTTGGACAAAAGAAAACAGCATAACACGTTATATAATCGATTAAGGGGCTTCACGAATTCGTGAGGTCTTTTTCCATTTGGAGCTGGTTCCGATGTTTGATTCCTTTGCCCGGTGTCTCTCCAAACTCCCGCTTGAATATCCGGATAAAATAGTTCACTTCCATCCCTACGGTCTCTGCCGCCTCTCGTACACTTGCTCGTGGATGCTTGTCCATCCAGTCCGAAGCCTTCTGCAAACGTAATCGTTGCATATATTGATGTCCTGTCACGCCATAATGCTGGTGAAATAGTCGGTTGAGATGTTGCACCGAATAACCCACTGCGTCAGCAACATGCTTCAATAACAGGTCATCCTGGTAGTGCGTATGCATCAATGCTACTGCTCGGACGAGTGCATCCTTGCTCGGATCGGACTCCCGATTAGAGTGTTTTACAGTGCCATCCTGTGCCCTAGATGATCCAATATCTCCTATGCCGACATCAGATGAAATTTTCAATTGTGCTATATCCAAAATGAGCTGGTAGATCAGGGTTGATGTGTTCCACATCTCCGTTGCTCCTTGATCCAGCGCGTGCCAGAGATTGGTCATGCGTGACCAGATGACTTCAAAACCGGAGATATGGCACGGTTCGTTCTGAAGCAAACCCGTGGATTGTAGTACCGATCCAGCCGATGTACCGCCAATACCGATATAACCCAGTTCCCCTTTGGATTTGGAATGAGGCACATACTCATGCGCAACCTCGGGTTCCACGATGAATAACTGCCCTGCTCCTATCGTCCATGTCCCTTTTCCCGTTATCTTGAACTGCCCTTCACCACCGCGTGACAAAAACAACTGATACACCGGAAATCCATCCGGTCTATGCAGAACTTTCTCTTCCTGCGTGCCCACACAATACAGGTACAGCGGCAACCGGGAATCCGGCAGGCCCGTCAAACGAAACGCAAGCATTCCATCATTCCTTTCGGCTCATAGGCTTTTAACTTATTCCTTCTATTATCCATTTGTTTGTCCCATTGCAGCAATGGTCTAAGGAACCTTTTTAGCGACAAGATTTTCAATTAGTAAGTGAGGCAGTTCGCTAGGATAATAAAAAACTCCCTTTTCAAATGAAAAGGGAGTTTGAGTAGTTAAACAGTAATTCATAGTTCGAAACACGTGAGCCACAAATTTATGGTGATGTTGTATTATTTGGATCTACCACTGGGGTATCAGAAGCTGGACTACCTGTTGCTGGCTGCTGAGCAGCTGCCAATTGCACTGAGGCAGGAGCGGATAAAGCGTTAATCGTCGCTTGCTGTTGATCCGCAACAGACAAGACATACACTTGATAAGACGTTCCAGCAACAATTGCATCGCCATCTGTATCTTTCGAAAGGGTCAGTGTCAGGTCTTCTTTAGATCCTGTTACTAAAATCTGGAAGCGATCAGTATTGTTTACACCGTTTGCTACAGGTAAAGTAAAGTTAGAAACGTTTTTCACGACAAAAACTTTATATTGAGATATTCCTTGTTCAGTTGCATTCGGAGTAAGATTAATTTTTATTGCAGGTCCTTGAGCTCCAGTTGCATCGGTTGCAGTAAGGCTTGCGGCCTTCACTTCGACCGGTTGTTGCTGTTTCGGATTCACCTTAATGATATTAGACGCTCCAGAAAGACTTGATTCACGTGTGTTGCTGTCGGACACGGATAAGACAAAGACCTGATAGGATTTGCTTGAGTCGATTGGAGCTCCATTAACATCAGTTGTAACCGCAAAAGGCTGGACGTCGGTACTTGACCCATTCTTAGATACACTCAAGTATTTATTTAATTTCAAAACTGCTTTAGCTGTACTTAAGTTAAACACATCAACCTGACTTGAAGGCACTATCATTATTGCATAATTGGAAATTCCAGTGTCATTCCGGGGCTTCGTGAAAGTAATCAAAATATCTGTTGCATCCCCTGTTGCTTGCGATGCCTCTTTCACAGTTGCCTTAACACTGCTCACTGCTTCCACTGTAGACGTAGTATTTAATTTGATTATGCCTGATGCTGAAGAAAGCGCATTTGACAGGGACCCGTTGTTATTTACAGCTAAAACGTATACACGATATTCTACACCGTTGATAATCTTGCTACCATCCGTCGCTATTGTCCCACTCGGCAATGTGAACGATCGGTTATTTCCCGTTTTACCCACTGACGTATAGTATGCACTGTTTAAAGCACTCGCCGTAGACAGGCTCAACGTACTATTCGCCTTCACTACGAACACTCGATATTCTCTTACATTCGTCTCATCTGCGGATTTATTGAAGGTTACCTGAATATCGCGACCATCTCCATTATCCCCAATGTCCGTTGCAGTCACATTACTCGGAGCCGTTATAGCTGCGTTCTGTGTCAACGTAATTTGGGAAGAGTAACCAGACAAAGCATTCTGACTGGAGTTTCCGTTGTTATTCACCGACAGCACGAATACCCGATAAGCAACGTTATTGGTAATGGTGTAACCATTGGTATCTACCGCATAGTTCGGAAGCGTAACGGACAAGTTACCACCCGTTTTGTTCACCTGTGTATAGTTGTTCGACGCATTAGCTGCGCTCAGCGTGAAGCTGCCCACATTAGCGGAACGAACTACATATACTCGGTAGGCAGAGATTCTGGACTCATCCGCAGCTTTGTTGAACGAAACCCGCAGATCGCGCCCATCAGCGTAGTCACTAATATCAGCAACAGCCAAGTTACTAATAACTCCCGCGTTACCGTTCGTTGTAAGTCTCAGCACAGTGGAGGAAGCTGACAGCGCATTGGTGTATCCATTTTGCTGATTGCCCACCGCCATCACAAAGATGCGATAATCTTGCAGATTCGTTACGTTATAACCACTTGTGTCCTTCATGGATGAAGGCAAAGTCGTTGTAATGTTGTTACCTGTTTTGTTCACCGTATAGTACAGACTGGAGGACAGATTACTCGCCGTTGTCAGATTAAAGCTGCTGGCAACCGAGTTACGCACCACAAAGACGCGATAATTCGCCACCTTGGACTCATCTGATGAACGGTTGAAACTCACCTGAATGTCACGACCATCTCCATAATCCGAGTTATCCTTCACCTGCGTAATTACTGGAGACGTTGCTGTGTTCACGGACAACGTAAGTGAAGATGATGCTGCGGACAGCTTGCTGTCTGTTGTTGTATTAGTGCTTACCGACAAGATGTAGACCACATACGCTGTGCCACTTTTAATCATTTCGCCAGACGTATCCCGTGTCGAAGAGGTTAGCTGGCTTTTCACTGCGGTACTGTTTCCTTTGTATATGATCGTGGAGTTTGCACTGGACACTTTGTTCGCTGCAGCCAGATTGAACGCAGAAGAGTCCTTCGCTTTAACAACAAAAGCACGATAATACGTAATGTTCGATGTCGTGCTCGGCTGCGTGAAGTTAATCTCCAGATCGCGGCCATCGCCATAGTCACTGATATCTGCGGCACGCAGACTTGTAACCGCCTGTACTGTGGATTTTACATTATTGAGCTTCAATGCTTGGGAAGACCAGTTCAATGCATTTTTATAATTATTGCTGCTGTTACCAACAGTCAGTACATACAGACGATACGTTTCATTACTATTGAGAAAATCCCCGTTTACGTCACGCGTCTGTGCATTAAGTGTCAGTTTCGGGTTGCTGCCATTTGGTGTAACAGATGTATAGTTTGCAGAAGGTACGGCAGTTGCTGAGGACTCCGTAAAGCTATTCACATCGCGAGTTTTTACCAGCATAATCCGGTAAGCAGATACCGCCTTCTCTGAAGTTGGACGTGTGAAGCTCACGGTCAAGTCACGACCATCTCCGTTACTTCCGGATACCGAACCATAGATGTTCCATGCAGCATATTGTGTCTCATCCACTGGAGGTGTTGCCGTTGTCTTGATATCTACACGCTGATTGCGTGAGTTCCAGAACACTTTTTCTCCAAAAGCTTCACTGACAAAACGAATTGGAACCATCGTGTTGCCCTTAATCGTGTTTGCAGGTACATCCAGCGATATCGCTTCCCCGTTGATGTATGCCGTTTTGGAACCAAGTTTCAAAGTAACTTCCTGATCATCGCGAGTTGCAACAATCGTTTTGGTTCTGTTCGTGTATTGTACCTTCGCATCCAATCCTTCAAAAATCGACCGAAGCGGAACGAGTACGCGTCCACCTTTCATGACAGGTGCCTGAGCAGATGATAACTCTGCATCATTGATGTATATGCTGATTCTCGCGGCTGCATCCATAACCGACGTTGGAAGTGCAGACATCAGCATGGCCGATACAGCCAGCGCTGACATTACCTTCTTCACTTGTTTTCCTCCCGCTTTCCTCATATCCCATATCCCCATTCTCGCATTTAGTTAACATCGAAATAGATTCGCTGTTCTTTTCATTAATTCCTGTATTTACCTATGCACAACTAAGACGTTCCGATCGGCTCAAAAGTTTCCAGTTGTACAAAAAATATTTTCTCAGAAAACTTCCTCTATCTTCCACCCTCCAAAAGTTAAAAATAACAGAAGAATTTGTCACCATTCCGCAACCACATCCTGCCTCAATTGGGTTAATGTATAGTGACTAGTGAACAAGACCTATCATTTTCTTAACTACGGGAGGTTCAGATCTATGACATCATCGTTCCAATCTGCCAAACGTACAGGCATGCGCACCTTCATTACAGCCACCGCCATCCTCATGCTGCTCCAAACGGCTGTCGCTCCATTATCCGTAGTCGCTGCTGCCACATCTTCCAGTACAGATACCAAAGTCACGACTGCCAGTTCAACAACGATATATAAAACATTTCAGTCCATGCTCTACAAAAAGAACGGCTTGCCTGCCGCGGATACTTATCTCGAATCTCATATCAAAAAAGTAACAAAGCATCACGCCACCCTGATGGTGCTTCAATTGGAGAATGCTCGCCTGAAGGCGCTAAGCGCCATGACAGACCGCCTGCTCGTTCCTAACGTTCAGGACAAGATGATCAAGGCTTACAAGTTGAATGATAGCTTTACCAAACTCATGGAGCGTACCCAGGACTCCGATCTGCTTGCACTATTAAAAGAAGCCCGTGACAGCGGCTACCGCCTCGTCATGCTCGAAGGCTCCCTCTATCCCATAATGAATTATGCCGCATTCGTGAAATATACCTCTGTAATTAAAGAGGACATCTCAAGCTACATCAGTATCATGACAAAGGAAACGAAAAACTTGCCTGAGGATGACGGTGCTCTGGTCATTGGCTATCAGGAAATTCTCCTTCGAGCACTGAGCCAGGAAAGATTCCTGGAGCTGCATCCAAAATCAAATCGGGCCAAGCAGGTGCAGAATCTGTTAAACAGTTATACCCTGTATACCTTTTATGGGCTGAACAATACACCGCTGTTTGATTATGACACGAATAAAATGGTAGCGAACGCCCAAAGAGGCTACAACGGCGTCTTGCAGCGTCTTGCATCCGTCGATAGTGAATTCCTCACCAGGCTGGATGCCTTTATGGACGTGGTTAAGGAATCGAAGTATGAGAAAACGACTGCTGTCGAGAAATGGCTGGAGCAGAATGTGCCGGTCAGCGACTACGCGAATTATTGAATTAATCTGCTCCCACGGTTAACACCCGGTTCAAATTCAGGCTAAATCCCAACAGATAACCACGACAAAAAACCGCCACAGGATTCGCTCCTGTGGCGGTTTCTTCTTGTTTCTATCGTCAGAACTGACTCAATCCGTCAGCTCCCTGCGCTATTGAATCGGTTTGACCATATGATTGTACTCATGTCCTGCGATGACAATCACATCGTCTTTGACATATCCCTGCCGTTCGTACAGCATTAGCGCACGGCCGTTGTCTCGTTCTACAATCAGGGATACCTGCGAGTGACCCAGATCTCTGCCCTGCTGCTCAAAAGCAGCCATCAGTGCCCGGCCGATGCCCTGCCCCTGATAAGCTTCACTTACCGAGAGAGTATCCAGATAATACTCCCCCGGACGGGTTTCTTTAACCAAAGCATACTTCTCTTCCTGGCTTCGTCCAGGTCGATCCAGAATCGGCTGGTCCAGACGATCTGCTTCTCCGCCATCATAGGCTACCAGAATCCCCGCAATCAACCCATCCCGCTCCATCACTGTCACATGACGATAGCTAATCCGGTTGTCTTCCTGTACATAGAACTCCTGCAAAATCTGCATCGCCTTCTCATGATCCGCCTCACCCGCTAGCGAGTAAGTTATATCTCCTATCGCCTGATACAGTAACGGAATGACCTGATCTGCATCTTCTATGCGCGCAGGTCTGATCAGAGGAGATGTTTCTTGGTGATCTGATGGCATCTTTGAATTATTCATCAGATTAACATGTTGAACAGATTTAGATTTTTGTTCAGTTCGGTATAGGCGATACCTTTGCGGTTCATGCGTTCAATGAGCGGGTGGTAATCTTCCTTGTACATCAGCTCGATGCCCACCAAGGCAGGGCCATTTTCCTTATCATGCTTTTTCGTATATTCAAACCGGGTGATATCATCATTTTTCCCTAGAACTTCCTCCAGGAATTCACGTAAAGCTCCTGCACGCTGCGGGAAATTAACCATGAAATAATACTTCAGACCTTCATATATGAGGGAACGTTCCTTGATCTCCTGCATCCGGTCGATATCGTTGTTACCGCCACTAATTACGCAGACCACCGTCTTGCCCACGATTTGCTCACGATACTGCTCCAGCGCCGCAACAGCCAAGGAACCGGCAGGCTCGACAACGATCGCATTTTCATTATATAGTTCCAGAATAGTTGTGCAGGCTTTGCCTTCCGGCACTTTCACAATGTCATCAAGTATACTATTGCAGATATCAAAGGTGAGATCACCAACCCGTTTCACCGCTGCGCCATCCACGAATTTATCTATGTCATCCAACGTCACAACCTGTTTGCGGAACATCGCCTCACTCATGGAAGCTGCCCCAAGTGGCTCAACTCCAATGATGCGTGTCTCTGGACTCACGGTCTTCATGTAGGTTCCCACGCCGGCTGCCAACCCTCCGCCACCAATCGTCACGAATACATAGTCGGCATTCTCATCGAGACTTTCCATGATTTCCATCGCTACCGTACCATTACCTGCAATAATCTTCGGTTGATCAAAAGGATGGATGAACGTCATGCCCTGTTCGTCACATGCACGCATTGCTTCTGCGTATGCATCATCATACGTATCCCCGATCAGCACCACTTCAACGTTGCTGCCGCCAAAACGTCTGACCTGCTTCACCTTCTGGTTCGGTGTTGTACTCGGCATGAAGATTTTGCCGTTAATTCCGAGCGCATTACAGCTAAAAGCGACACCCTGAGCATGGTTGCCCGCACTCGCACAGACAATACCCTTCTCCATCTCGGCTGGTGTCAGACTGCGAATCATATTATAGGCGCCTCGAATTTTGAACGAACGCACCACTTGAAGGTCTTCCCTTTTCAGATACACATTACAGTTATATTTGGCCGACAATACAGCATCCCGCTGTAACGGCGTTCTTACAATGACCTCACGCAGCACATGATGTGCGCGTACGATATCTTCCATGCCAACACTGGCACGACCGGGACTTGTGGTTCCCGTTGGTTCTTGTTCAACTGGTTTCATGTTGTCTCCACACTCCGCTTTTATGGTCTAGCAATGTCGCGCACTGCTTTTCTTTGTATTGTATCACTTTTGTTCTGTTCTTGCGCCTGAGCTCACATCATTTATCATTCGTACAATTTCATTAATAATGACCTGAGGGTCTGTATACATAACCATATGTCCCGATTGATCGGCCCCAATCCATCTCGCATTGGACAGCTGGCTCACCGTCTGACGATGCGCCGTAATGAGGGCAGGTCTTATTTTCCCCTCTCCCTTGCCCGGTTTCGTACCCGAGATCACGCTAACTTCCAGATCACCCAGAGCCGGAGGATGTTCCAGCAGCGCTGCCATGTCATCCAGAAATGTT
The DNA here is from genome assembly GCF_047302515.1 of Paenibacillus amylolyticus. Lineage (GTDB taxonomy): Bacteria > Bacillota > Bacilli > Paenibacillales > Paenibacillaceae > Paenibacillus > Paenibacillus amylolyticus_G. Next base: position 5,108,220 of record NZ_CP168019.1, read on the forward strand.
TTGCCTTCTGCAAGCATCGTGCTGGCTGCCCGTACAGTGAAATCCTCCTTGAGGTGATCCGCTGCCACATCGTCAGGCTGAACACTTCCAGCTTTGCTGCCAAGCATCTTATATAAGCCAGTTCGCGCCATGATTGGAATAATGAAACCATTGATGGCAAAGCTCTTTTTAGTAAGCTTGGAAAAATACATTTCGCAATGCTCGTCTGATGGATCTACCAGGATAATGCCACGTAATCGAGATAGATGTGCAGCTGCCGCAGCCCGTACAATCGGACCGCCCCAGCTATGTCCAACTAGAATAAATGGGCCAGGGCCCAGAGCTGTCAGCAGTTCTCCAAGATCCCCTGCAATGCGTTCAAGGCTGCGGGGAGCCGAGTCGACATCACTTCGTCCCGCCCCTGCCCTGTCATACACGACAGCACGTGCATGCTCAGCAATGGCTGGTGCAACCAGTCCCCAGTTTGATCTGGAGGCGCCCATACCGGACTCAAATACAACCGTCAGCTCTCCTGTTCCCCTGGACATATAATGTAGTTTGCGACCATCACGGGTCCGAACAAACGCACTTGAACCAAATGTATGTGAGCTAGGGTTAGGATTCATATTCCCCTCCTGATTACGTGCATGATCATCTATCACCGAATCTAATTGAAAATGATTATCAATTACTTCATTATAGAATAATCCATGCTATACGACAACCATCTTGCTTCAGCAAGTTACAGCAGTCCTGTCACCTCTGTCACGTTGCTAGGATCACCCCACATCCCACCGTTCCGTTAACCCTCCTTTTTCCTTATGAAAAAGAAAACCCGATCCATGATCGGATCGGGTAACTGTCCAAGCCACTATGCGGCTGGCTATCACATACACCTTCTTATTGCTTCGTGCGCAGTTCCTGCACGTATCGCATAATCGTAATCGCTTAATCCAAGGATGGACGAATACTCGGTTTAAGAGCACAGCCCCTTATCCCCGAATACCATGATCCTTGTTGTTCAGCTGCTCCAGAAGCTCATTCATCGCTTCTTCCGTCATGGCCCCACCGCTAAACGCAACCAGTGCTCGCAGTGGCATATATTTCATCATCGCATCCATCATATCTGCATGATCCCCGGCATCATCACCGCCGAACCCACTGGCTTCCTGGAATTGTTGCAAAGCCTGGTCCAGTAGCTGTTTATGGGCCGGATCACGCTGGATATCACCCAATGTACTATTACGCGTATAGGTTGGAAGGAATGTCGCTGTAGACTCTACATTCACACGTGTGTGCACATGAATGTCCCGTGAGGAACTGCCTACTTGAATCTCGAACTCTCCGGTCTCCACATGCCAGTCCTTCATATCTACGTTGTAATAGGCGAATGAACGTTTGTTTAGTGTGAAGCTCACCACTTTGGACTCTCCAGGTTCAAGGGCCACCTTCGCAAATCCTTTCAATTCTCTTACCGGACGAATAACTGTGCTCTCTACATCGCTGACATACAACTGTACAATCTCCTTGCCCGCTCTGTCACCGGTATTGGTGACCCTTACTTGCACATTCACCTCATCCTGATCGGTCAATTCTGTGCGATCTACCTTCAGGTCAGCATATTCAAATGTCGTATAACTTAGTCCATAACCGAACGGAAACAGTGGCTCCAGCTCTTTTTTATCATAATAGCGGTAACCAACAAAGATGCCTTCCCGGTAATCAACTCGATCCCCTTCACCCGGGAAATTCAGATACGATGGATTATGGCTGAGCTTGGCAGGGAATGTCTCTGCCAGTTTACCGGACGGATTCACCTCTCCATACAACAGATCAGCTATCGCTCCACCAACAGCTTGTCCACCAAGGTAAGCTTCAAGCACGGCTTGTACTTGAGGCAGCCATGGCATCTCCACTGGAGATCCGTTGCTCAGCACCACGACGACACGTGATTGGACTTTTGCAATCTCTTCGATCAGACGAATATGATTGTCAGGCAGACGCAAATGGGCACGATCATACCCTTCGGATTCATAACGATCCGGCAATCCAACAAACACAACAGCGGTATCCGCTGACTGTGCTGCCTGAACAGCCTCATGCATTAATGTTTCATCCACATCATCTGCTTCAATCCGATAACCTGGGGCATACGAGAAGGTTACACTTTCGCCAGCCACCTGGGTCATCTCTTCCACAATATCATCCACTTTGGTCGGATTAATATGGGAACTGCCGCCGCCCTGGAAGCGAGGTTTACGCGCAAATGCCCCGATTATCGCCACATCGCCTTCACGCCCAAGCGGCAGGATACCTTCTTCATTTTTCAGCAAAACCATACTCTCGGCTGCCACCTTACGCGCAAGTTGGTGATGCTCATCCTTGTTATATGTAGCCCCATCTTGCTTTTGATCAACGGCATTAAAGATCAGCGTAAGCAGACGCTCCACCGCCCGATCCAGCTTGTCCAGCGGCAGTTGTCCGCTTTCTACGGCATCGATCACTTTACGCTCACCGATTCCACCACTTGTTGGCATCTCCAGTTCCAGTCCTGCTGCAAGGGCATCTGCACGTTCATTAACCGCACCCCAGTCTGATACCACAAGACCTTCGTGACCCCATTCGTCTTTCAGAATATCCGTAAGCAACCATTCATTCTCACCTGCATACGTACCGTTCACCTTATTATAAGAACACATCACCGTCCACGGCTGTCCATCCTTCACCGCACCTTCGAAGCTCGCCAGATAGATCTCATGCAGCGTCCGTTCATCCACTACCGCATCAATCGACATACGCCGTTCTTCCTGATTATTAACTGCAAAGTGTTTGAGAGACGTACCTACGCCCTGGCTCTGCACACCCTGAATATGACCGGTAGCCATCTGCGTAGATAACAACGGATCTTCGGAAAAGTATTCAAAATTACGTCCGCCCAGCGGGGAACGTTTAATATTTACACCCGGTCCAAGTAATACCGCTACATCCTCGGCCTGACATTCCTCTCCCAAAGCCACCCCGACCTGACGCGCCAGCTCCTTGTCCCATGAACTAGCCAGTCCTGCCGCAGACGGGAAACAGGTTGCAGGCACGCTCGACGTCAGACCTAGATGATCCGCACTCCCATCCTGCTTGCGCAGCCCATGGGGTCCGTCCGTCACCATGATGGATGGAATGCCAAGACGCTCCACCCCTTTCAGATGCCAAAAGTCCAGTCCCGAGCACATGCCCGCTTTTTCTTCCAGTGTCATCCGCTGTACCAGTTCCTTGATGTTACGTTCCACATTAACCCCTCCAGTTCATGATGTTGATACATAGCTATATCACTAAGCATACAAGGTTATCTACCACACATTCAAATGTTTACCCGGTTAGAAACGGTTACATAACACCAGTCAATCATTTCCTCTTCCTGACGATGACTAAATAAAAAGAAAAAACAGCCCGATCTTCTCGATCAGGCTGTCTCTATACGTTTCACAACCGTCTATCCACCCAATTTACGCCTGAGCCTTAAACCAAGCTGCCGCGGCTTCTGCCTCGGTACGAGTCAACTGATGACCCTGACGCTCCCAATGCGTGTTTACATCGGCACCTGCACCGCTCAGCAACGAAGCAAGTTCCTCCGTTTCACGTCTTGGTACAATCGGATCGTTCTCGCCCGCACCAATGAACACAGGCAGACCTTTCAGATCCGGCAGTTCGAGTCCGCGCAGCGGTACCATCGGGTGGTGCAGAATTGCACCTTTGAATACATCTGCTTGATGGAAGATCAAGCTTGCCGCAATGTTGGCACCGTTAGAGTATCCCAGTGCATACACGTTGGACCGATCAAAACCGTATTCCACCGCAGCTGCATCGACAAAAGATCCCAGCTCTGCCGTACGAGCAATCAGATCTTCTTCATCAAAAATGCCTTCGGCCAGGCGGCGGAAGAAACGGGGCATCCCGTTCTCCGATACATTACCCCGCACCCCAAGTATGCCAGCTCCTGGTGCGATCATCTCCGCCAGACTGATCAGATCATTCTCGGTTCCGCCTGTGCCATGAAGCAACAGGATTGTTGGCGCATCCGGCTGAGCACCTGCTTTATAGATATGTTTCATTGTATTGGTTGTGGTCATGATTTGGACTCTCCTTTCCATTCACGTACTTCAATTCGTGGCAACAATTGTTCAATCTGCTCACGCTGTGGTTCATACCATTCAGGCAACATCAGTTTCTCACCCATGCTCTCTGCTGGTTCATCCCGTGCAAATCCCGGAGGATCCGTAGCCAGTTCGAACAGTATACCACCCGGCTCCCGGAAATACACAGCGTTGAAGTATTGACGGTCAATGACTGGCGTTGGATGATACCCGGATTGTTCAAGATCCTGCTGAATTTGTTCATGCTCTACGTAATCTTTGGCACGCCATGCAATATGGTGAACCGTTCCGGCTCCACCAATCCCGCGTTGGATACCTGTGGACTGAATATCGATGATCTGACCAATATTGCCGCTTGCCTGAAGACGAAGGAGTCCGTTCTCTTCACCGACTTGCTCCAGACCCAGTTTGCTCACCAAGACGTCCATGGTTTTCTCAGGAACGTGACTGAACAATACGGCTCCGCCAAATCCTTTGATGGCATGCTCCGGTGTCACACCGTTGAAACTCCAGTTGCTTGGCTGACCACCTTCACGCTCAACTAGTTCAAGCAACAGACCGCCTTTGTCGAAGAAACGAATGTACTGCTCACCAAATCTGGTTTTATTTTCATATGGAATATCGAAGGAAGCAAGACGTTCTTTCCAGAAAGGCAGGCTTCCCACAGGAACCGCATATACGGTAACTCCAGTCTGACCTGAACCAATGACACCTCTTCTTGAATTCTGCTGTGGGAAAAAGGTGATGATTGTGCCCGGTGCACCCTGCTCATTTCCGTAATACAAGTGATACACGTCCGGTGCATCAAAGTTAATTGTTTTTTTCACCAGTCTGAGCGCCAACACACCTGCATAAAAATCAACGTTTTTCTGCGCATCGTCAACAAAAGCTGTAATATGATGAATTCCTGAAGTTCTGAACATAATCTCCACTCCCTTGGTTTTAGTTGTATCATAGGTTGTTTTTGCTTCTTTTATTTATTGCTTTTCGTTGTTTATCTTTAAATTAAGATTCTTTAAATTTATATTAATCCATTGAACTACATTATGCAAGCTTTTATTTTAAAATTAAGATTTAATACAAAAAGCAGGCCCCGATCACTCCGGGAACCTGCTTTTATAGTTAGAAGAATTACGTTACTTCGCTAATACTGTATTACATTTGTATCACTGCTTCTTAAACCAGTTTCATTCTTTTTGGTGGATTCACCAAATCTTTGTGCTCGTATTCATCCTTGATATCTCCGACAATCTCTTCAAGGATATCCTCCATCGTAACCATACCTACCGTAGCACCTGCCTCGTTTTTAACGGTTGCAATGTGTACACGGCTCTGCTGCATCTGGATCAGTACATCCTTGATTGGAGAACGCTCGGAGAAACTCGGCGTATTGTGAACAAATGTCTCCATATTGAAGTCTCTGCCCGCTGCTACACTCGTCAGCATTTCTTTCGTGTTAATGAAGCCAACAAAATGAGCCTGATCCCCATTTGCAATAACAGGGTATCTCGTGTATTCGTGTCGATTCAGCGTTTCAATGATCTGATCAATCGGCATTTCCTTATTCAAAGTAACAATTTTATCTCGTGGAATCATAATCTCCTGAAGCAGACGCTCATCAAAAGCAAAAATGTTTTTGAGATAGTCCAGCTCCGTCTGGTTGATCTCACCGCTCTCAAAGCTCTGTGCCATAATCAGCTTCAACTCTTCTTCGGAGTGAACGCTATCATGACCGGCAGGTTTTACACCAAATATGCCAAGCAACAGACGAGCAGCTCCATTCAGCGCGTAGATGAATGGATTCATGATTTTACCGAACCAGTACAGTGGCGGTGCCAGCAGCAGCGTCATTCTCTCTGCAAACTGAATCGCCAGTGTTTTCGGTGCCAATTCACCAATAACCACGTGCAGGAACGTAATGATCGCCAGAGCAATACCGTAGGAAAGCACGGTAGACAACGCCGCCGGTACTTCCAATCGCTCAAACAGCGGATGCAACATTTTCTCAACGGTAGGTTCACCCAAGGCTCCTAATACCAGCGCCGTGATGGTAATCCCCAATTGACATGCCGACAGATAATAATCCAGGTTGTGCGCCACTTTTTTGGCCAGTACTGCCTTTTTGTTGCCTTCCGAGATCAATTGATCGATTCGGGACATCCGTACTTTAAGAATTGCAAATTCGGCTCCAACGAAAAAGGCTGTCAGACCTATAAATACGGCTACTAAAAATAAATTCAAGGCTATTATTCCGTCCAATGATTTCCCTCAGGTTTGAGGGATTCACCTCCATTAAAATTTAAAATAAGGTTGCACGAGTGACGTTCCGGTGATGGATCGTTCTTCCGATCGCCATTGCCTCCAAATTTTCCTGATTGTTGTTTTCAAAGGTTTAAAATTGGTTTGCAAACGCGAACGCTACGCTTCTTCAGAATCGATTCCGTCCCCTACACTGTTACGTTGCCAAAACGTTTTAATCTGAGGGCAGTAGCCAAATAGGCAGTCAAACCCTAGATTACAGTCATGATCCAACCAACCAACATCACGCCAGATCGCTAGTAGCTTCCTCAACCTGCGCGCCGTTTACCCGCTCCAGAAGAACTTGTTTGATGTGATAATTTTCGGTATCAACAACGGTCCACACATAATCACCGTGTTCTACCGTGTCTCCTTTTTCCACACCTACACCCTTCTGGTATTGAATCCATCCAGCAACGGTATCCATCTCTTCATTACCTTCAAAGATAAGTCCGAACTGCCGCTCCACTTCATCCAAAAGTACCCGACCATTAATGAGATATTGATTCTCTCCGGTCTCCTGGATATCGGCCACCTCATCGGCATCGAATTCATCACGAATCTCACCGACCAGCTCCTCCAGGATATCCTCCATCGTAATAATTCCCGAAGTACCGCCGTATTCATCCACGACCACAGCCATGTGTACACGTTCCTGTTGCATTTTAATCATCGCATCCTGGATACTTGTAACTTCGGAAACAAATGGGATCTCACGAACGAACTCGCTTAGTTGATACGATCTTGCGGCTACCATGTCAGGCAAAATCTTTTTCACATTCACTACGCCGATGATGCGGTCCTTGTCCCCATCCTCGATGACAGGGTAACGTGAATAGTTATGTTCATCCAATATAGGAATAATATCGTCATAGGTCATATCCTGATCTAATGTCACCAGTTCCGTACGCGGCACCATGATGTCTTTGGCATCACGTTCGTCGAACACAAATACATTTTCCAGATATGAAAGCTTGGTCTTGTTGTTCTCGTCACCTTCATAACTCTGGTTCATGATGATCTTGATCTCGTCCTCCGAGTAGGCTTGATCATGTTTGGCAGGCTTTACACCGAATCCTCGCAGAAGAACACGTGAGGTTCCATTAAGCGCCCAGATGAACGGATACATGATTTTACCAAACCAGTATAGTGATGGGGCAAGCATTAATGTCAGTTTTTCTGAAAATTGAATCGCCAGCGTTTTCGGTGCCATCTCACCAACAACCACGTGCAAAAACGTGACGAGGATAAAGGCAATCGCATAGGAAGCAATTGATGAGATCGAAGCAGGTACATCTAAATAATTGAAGACCGGGTATAACAATCTCTCAACCGTCGGTTTTCCGAGCGCTCCCAGTCCTAGAGCAGTGACCGTAATACCGAGCTGACAGGCTGACAGATAATAATCAAGGTCCGAGACAACTTTTTTGGCGAGTACAGCCTTTTTATTGCCTTCGGCAACCAGTTGATCTACTCTTGATGTACGAATTTTGACTACAGCGAACTCCGATGCTACGAAAAATGCAGTCAATGCAATCAAGATAATAAGTAAAGCGATATTCAATATGGTAATTATGTCCAATGATTTCCCCGGTTCTCAGGGATTCACCTCCAGAGATAGTTACAGCGTGATCCGTTAACTACGTTAACCATTCATCCGCTGTTTGTCGTTCATCATGGCGTATGCCTTATATGAAATCGAATAATGATCATATTTGTATATGTCGTACGTGTTTGACCTTGTAAAACCAAAACAGGAATTCAAGATGAAGTCAATGACATGCAGAAACTTCTTCATTCAAATCGGGTTACCCCTCATGCTGTCAATTGTTCCTCGCTTAACTCCACCTAGATTCGCCATTTGGACAATTTACAATATCGCCTACCCAATAGATATCCACCTCCCCTCGTACTCATTCCTGTTTCCGAAAAGTATACCATGTTTCCCGCTCAACCATCCAGTTGCACGTTATGGTTTGGCACAAGCTTACAGTTTAATGTTCACAAATTAGTCTCTATGTATGTTACGTACTTTATATAATATGATTGATATTACCTCATAATGTGATATTGTTCACATGTTTAGTATAGTCCAATTTATAAAAATACTACCCCTTACTTTAGGGCATTAAACATGCCTGATTTAATCCTGTTTCGTATCTTTCCCATATTCTTTCCCGTACGGACAAGTCGGGCAGTTTGCACAAGATACAACTATATACGTAGCAAAGAGCCCGCAAGATGCAAATACCTTTCCGGTATACATCTCTACGGGCTCTTATATTCATTCTATACGAGTGCTTTGGCAGCAATATCCGTCCGCTGATGTTTACCATCAAAATGGATACGCTCCGCCTGTTGATAAGCTTTGTTTCTAGCTTCGGCAATATTCGCACCAAGGCCAACTACGCCCAGGATCCGTCCACCATTCGTAACCCAGTCTCCCGCTTCACTACGCGCTGTACCTGCGTGGAATACCACGGCGTCATCTACTTGGTCCAGTCCTTCAATCACTACGCCTTTGGCATAAGGACCCGGATAACCTCCTGAAGCAAGCACTACACATACAGCAGCTTCATCGCTCCATTCAATCTCAATGTCAGCCAGCTTGCCATGAACGGTTGCCCAGAAGATATCAAACAAGTCACTCTTCAGGCGTGGCAATACGACCTGTGTTTCCGGATCACCAAAACGTGCGTTGAACTCAATCGTTTTGGGTTTGCCATCCGGCGAGATCATCAGTCCGGCAAATAATACCCCCTGGAACGGACGTCCTTCGGACACCATTGCTTTGGCAGTTGGTTTGATGATCGTCTCCACGGCTTCTTCAATAATGGATGCAGGGATATGTGGTAATGGTGAGTATGTACCCATACCGCCTGTGTTTGGCCCCTGATCGTTGTCGAATACAGGTTTGTGATCCTGTGCCGCCGCCATCGGGCGAACCGTCTCCCCATCGACAAAAGCCAGAATGGACATTTCCTGACCTGCGAGGAATTCCTCGATGATCACTTTGGCTCCTGCTTCACCAAATACCTTCTCCACCATGATACTGCGAAGTGCCTGATCAGCCTCTTCACGCGAATAAGCTACCGTCACACCTTTGCCCGCTGCCAGTCCATCTGCCTTGATGACAACCGGAATTGCTTGCTCATTCAGGTATGCTTGAGCCTGTTCGTAGTTGTCGAATTTCTCATAGGCTGCGGTTGGAATGTTGTATTTGTGCAGCAGGTCCTTCATGAACGTTTTACTTCCTTCGATCTCTGCTGCATTACGACGGGGTCCGAATACCGGAATACCTGTCGAATCAAATGTATCCACGATCCCATCCGCAAGCGGATCATCCGGACCAATAACCACCAATCCCACTTTAAGCTCTACAGCAAGAGCCGTTAGTTTATCGAATTCATTTACCGCAATGGCATGACACTCAGCGAGCTGAGCAATACCTGCATTTCCCGGTGCACAGTGAATCTTGTCTACCTTTGGACTCTTTGCCAGCGCCCAGATGATTGCATGCTCCCGGCCACCGCCGCCTACTACCAGAATATCCATTCGCTCTGTTCCCCTCCGTGCATAACTGAATTTGTTACGCTAATGCGTGTTGAAAAACCTAAAAAAGAGGGGGTGTACCATAAGTCATAAGCATGACTGGCGACACCCCTTATTAGACCTTTTTCGTTCTAGTGTTTGAAGTGACGAACGCCTGTGAAGACCATGGCAATTCCGTATTCATTCGCTACTTTGATGGATTCTTCATCTTTGATCGAACCACCCGGTTGAATTACCGCTGTAATTCCGGCTTTTGCTGCCAGTTCCAGCGTATCACCCATTGGGAAGAACGCATCGGATGCCAGAATAGCACCTTTTGCTTGCTCGCCCGCTTGCTCAATCGCAATTTTGGCTGCACCCACACGATTCATTTGTCCAGCGCCCACACCCACCGTCATATCATTCGCAGCAAGTACAATCGCATTGGATTTCACGTGTTTAACTACTTTCCAGCCAAACAACAGCTGTTTCAGTTCTTCTTCCGATGGTGCACGATCCGTTACCACGTTCAGTTCGCTCGCTTCAATGGAGTGTACATCGGACTGTTGCACGATCATACCGCCGTCGATAGACGTTACCACGAATTGGCTCTCCCGTTTACGAGCAGCATTCAACTCACCCGTTTTGAGCAAACGAATGTTTTTCTTCTTCGTCAGGATATCGAGAGCTTCTTGCGTAAAGTCAGGAGCAAGTACGATTTCCAGGAAAATCTCGCTCAATTTGCCTGCTGTATCGCTGTCGATAATGCGGTTCGCTGCCACAATGCCACCAAAGATAGACGTTGGATCTGCAGCATATGCCTTGCTGTAAGCTTCATAGATACTTGCGCCAATACCTACGCCGCATGGGTTCATATGTTTAACCGCGACAACCGCCGGTTCTTCAAATTCTTTGACAATCTGCAATGCTGCGTTCGCATCGTTGATGTTATTGTAAGACAACTCTTTGCCATGCAATTGCTCGGCTGTTGTCAACGTATCTTGAGCAGCCAGCGGTTTGCGGTAGAATGCCGCCTGCTGGTGAGGATTTTCGCCGTAACGCAAATCCTGGAGTTTTTCGTAAGTAACCGTCAGACGCTCTGGCAGTGGATCGCCATTTAGGTTAGAGAGATAGTCAGAAATAACTGCATCGTAAGCCGCTGTATGGCGGAACACTTTTGCCGCAAGCCGTTTGCGTGTTTCGAGGGTGGTATCGCCATTACTGCGAACTTCTTCAAGCACCTTGCCATAATCTGCTGTGTCAACAACGACACTAACAAAAGTATGGTTTTTGGCAGCAGAACGAAGCATGGTTGGACCACCGATATCGATGTTCTCAATCGCGTCTTCGTACGTAACATCCGGTTTGGCGATAGTATCTTGGAAGGGGTAGAGGTTTACGACAACGAGGTCAATATAACCCAATCCGTTCTCTTCCATCTGGCGCTTATGCTCTTCGCTGTCACGAACAGCCAGCAACCCACCATGAACTGCCGGGTGCAATGTTTTAACACGTCCGTCCATGATTTCCGGGAACCCGGTCACATCCGAAATTCCGATGACAGGTACGCCTTCCTTCGACAACAGGCTGCTTGTACCTCCTGTCGAAATAATCTCCACACCCATTTGCGACAGCTCGCGGCAAAAGTCCACGATGCCTGTTTTATCCCATACGCTGACCAGCGCTCTTTTGATACTCACAATATGCTCCTCCTTTAATGTCCCATGGCTTCGCGTTTCCTGACGAAACACAGCCGATTTATTTCCCGAGAAATATCACAAAATGCGTACCAATATTCGACTTCTGTTATACAGTTGATAAATAGATTTTCACACTAAAACACTACGAGTCCAGAATAATCTTCCGATCGCTGTTATTCCAAGATTTTTTTGAACAATTTCTCAATGGGTAAAAATCAAGTAATAGCCTATGCTTCCGAAGCAGCTTTCTTTCAGAAAGCTTTTAGGCGAGCGCTCCGCTTCTCCAGCTTATTTCTGTCCTTTCCGTTAATGTGTAAAAAAATTTCAACTTATATTAAACCGGTTTGTTAACAGTAACGTGACGTCCGTCTAACTGAACCAGACCTTGCGCGAACCAGGAAACAACTTCGGGGTATAACTGCTGTTCGGCCGCATGAATGGAACGGCTGATTGACTCGGGCGTATCCTCTGGCAATATAGGAACGGGATGCTGGGCAATAATCGGTCCGGTATCCATGCCTCCGTCCACAAAGTGCACGGTCACACCCGTAACTTTCACACCGTATTCCAATGCCTGTCCAATCGCATCCTTGCCTGCAAATGCCGGTAGCAAGGACGGATGAATGTTAATCAACCGCCCTGCGTAATGATCCACCACAACAGAAGTCAGCAGTCTCATATATCCGGCAAGAACGACCAAGTCGATCTTTTTGGATTCAAGCACTTCCACGATCTCTGCCTCATAGGCTTCACGGGAAGCATAATTTTTCGGAGTAAACAGATGACAGTCCACGCCTGCGTCCTGTGCCCGCTGCACAACGCGTGCAGCCGGTTTATCACACACGAGCAGATCTACGGATACATCCAGCCCACCGTTTCGTACTGCATCAACCAATGACTGAAAGTTAGACCCTTCACCCGAGGCAAATACAGCTATGCGGTAGTTCGCCATTAAACATCCGCTCCCGTGAGGGTTACTCGCGCATCTCCTTCAGTAACACGGCCAATGATGTACGCTTCTTCACCAGAAGTTTTCAGTTGTTGCAGTGCTTCCGTTGCATCTGCTTCATTAACGACCAGTACAAGCCCAACACCCATGTTAAATGTGGTGAACATGTCACGGTTCGAGACAGCTCCTTTTTCCTGTAACAGGTTGAAGATTGGCAGGATCGGCCAAGAGCCGTAGTCAATATCCACATTCACGTTGCTCGGCAACATACGTGGGATATTCTCAATGAAGCCACCACCTGTAATGTGAGCCATGCCTTTTACTTTTACCTTTTCCAGCAGGGACAACAGGGGTTTAACATAGATCTTCGTAGGTTCCAGCAGGGAATCACCCAACTTGCCGCCCAGTTCCGCTACTTCATCATGCAGATCAAGACCCGCATCTTCCAACAAAAGTCTGCGTACCAGCGAGAATCCGTTACTATGCACACCGCTGGAAGCCAGGCCAATCACTGTGTCGCCAGGGGCGATCGTTGTACCGTTGATGATCTTCGCTTTGTCCACGATACCCACTGTGAATCCGGCAATATCGTATTCGCCTTCACTGTACATGCCCGGCATCTCCGCCGTCTCGCCACCGATCAGCGCACAACCAGACTGATGACAGCCTTCAGCGATACCCGCAACAATAGCTTCGATCTTCTCAGGAATGACTTTGTCACATGCCAGATAGTCAAGGAAGAAAAGTGGTTCTGCACCCTGTACCACAATGTCGTTCACACACATCGCTACCGCGTCGATTCCGATGGTATCGTGACGGTCCATGGCAAATGCAATTTTCAGCTTGGTGCCTACACCATCCGTACCGGATACAAGCACCGGCTCATCGTATTTATCTTTGTTCAAACCGAACAGGGCACCGAATCCACCCAGATCTGTCATCACTTCCGGACGGAAGGTACGCTTCACGTGTTTTTTCATCCGTTCAACCGCTTCATTACCTGCCGCGATATCAACGCCGGCCTTTTTATATGCTTCGGACAAGTGGAATCATCTCCTTTTTTTTCGCCCCACCTAAATCCTCCCGCCCGGGAGGACCCCATAGGACCTTGGCAGGCCCTCTGGACACCCGCCAAAAAAGCGGTGCAGAGGTGGCTAGTGTGATTTTGCTATGGTTGATTCGTGCATGATCTCGCGGGATTGTTCGCCGATTCCGTTGGCTGCAAGCCATCGGTCGGCGAACCCCGCTCAGCTACGCTGCGGGTCAAGCCCGCGGGGGCAGCTGCTTCGCCTGGCTGCCTAGCCTCTGTTGCTCCGCAAGGCGGGGCTTGAGGGCTCGGGTTATGCCCGGGGGCAGCTGCTTCGCTCGGCTGCCTGGCCCCTATTGCTCCGCAAGGTGGGGCTGAGGGCGTGGGCTAGGCCCGGGGCGGCGAGATACGTTTGTCTCGCCACATAACAGCTAGCAACTGCAGCCGAATTTTTCTTCGCCGCCAAAGTCGAGGCGGGTTGGATAATCATGATCAAAACATGCGAGACATAGTCCGCCTTTAGGATCATCCTGATTATCTCCCTGAATCGATGCAATCAGTCCATCGGGACTGAGGAACTCCAGGGAGTCCGCATTAATTTCACGGCAAATTTCTTCCACCGACAACTGTGAAGCAATTAATTCACGGCTGTCAGGCGTATCAATGCCATAGAAACACGGGTTTTTGAAAGGTGGTGATGTAATGCGCACATGAACCTCGGTAGCTCCTGCATCACGCAGCATGTTCACGATCCGACGGGAGGTTGTTCCCCGTACGATGGAGTCGTCAATCATAACCACACGTTTGCCTTCCACAACGCGACGCACAGCGCTCAACTTCATCTTCACGCCCTGCTCCCGCAATTCCTGGCTTGGCTGGATAAACGTACGTCCGGTGTATTTGTTCTTGATCATACCCATCTCATACGGAATACCTGTCTGTTCAGCATATCCAATGGCCGCCGAGATGCTGGAATCTGGTACCCCCGTAACCAAGTCCGCATCCACAAACGACTCAATCGCCATCCGGCTTCCCATCCGTTTACGGGCCGCATGCTGGTTCGTACCATTCATATCACTATCCGGACGAGCAAAATAAATATATTCCATCGCGCATAATGCCTTGCGGTGTTTGTGATGATCAAAGCGATCCTCGTGCAGACCATCTGCATCCAGCACAAGCAGTTCACCCGGTTCAATGTCACGGATTAACTCTGCGCCAATTGTTTCCAGTGCACACGTCTCAGATGCAAACAGATATGCATCTCCCAGCTTACCCATCGTCAGCGGACGAAGTCCGTGCGGATCGGAAGCAACCAGCAACTTGTCGTTGGTCATGATCAGAAACGCATAACCGCCCACAATGCGCTGGAACGCCTCTTTTGCCGCTTCGACAAGCCCTTTGGAAGATCGTGCAATCAGATGCGCGATGACCTCGGTATCACTCGTTGTTTGGAAAATGGACCCGCTCTGTTCCAGCTCGCGCCGGATCGTTGGTGCATTCACAATGTTACCGTTGGTTGCTACTGCCAAATCGCCATCACGGTATTTAAATACCAATGGTTGTGCGTTCGTCAGTTTACTGTCACCACTTGTTGAGTAACGGACATGTCCAATGGAAATATCCCCGGTCAACGTCTGCATCAGGTCTTTGGTGAACACTTCCTTCACCAGACCCATGCCGCGATGATAGTTAAACTGACTACCATCACTCACACACATGCCTGCACTTTCTTCGCCCCGATGTTGTAGCGCATGCAGTCCATAATAGGAGAGCGAAGCCGCGTCAGGGTGTCTGAACACCCCGAACACGCCGCATTCTTCCTTCAATTTGTCGAGTCCTTCCTTGCCGGACCCTTCATTATAATAATCGCCTGTCCACAACGGTCCTGTCGTCAGTTCATGAGACATGGAATCGCATCCTCCCAGACCTGAGCCAAACCTCCTACAGGTTCGCTCACGGCTGATGTTCCGTTCAATTCAATCGTCAGGTTACTTCCTTCTACACGTCCAATCACAGCTACAGGTACACCGCGCTCACGTACAAATGCTTCAAGTTTACCCGCTTGCTCTGGCGTAGCCGACAACAAGATACGGGATTGGCTCTCACTGAACAGGGCGTGATCTGCACGCAGTGCAGTCTCTACATTCACCTGTGCTCCTACGTTACCGCTGATACAAGACTCTGCGAGTGCAACAGCCAAGCCGCCTTCAGACAAGTCATGTGCCGAACGAACGAGTCCAGATTGGATCGCTTCCAGCACCGTGCTGAGCAGCGCTTTTTCCGTTTGCAAATTCAGTTCTGGTGGACGACCTTCCGTCTGACCATGAACCGCGTATTGCAGCTCGCTGCCACCCAGTTCAGCTTTTGTTTCACCGAGGAGGATGATGACATCACCTTCGGATTTGAATGCTTGTGTCGTGATATGATCCGTGTCATGAACGAGACCTACCATACCGACAACTGGCGTTGGATAGATAGAGCCTTTGGCGTTTTCGTTATACAAACTCACGTTACCACCGATAACCGGCGTATCTAACACGCGGCAAGCTTCTGCCATACCGTCTACCGCTTTTTCCATTTGCCAGAAAATATCCGGCTTCTCCGGGTTACCGAAGTTCAGGTTGTCCGTAATCGCCAGCGGCTCAGCACCGGAACATACAATGTTACGCGCTGCTTCACTTACGGCAATCCGTCCGCCAACTTCAGGATCAAGGTACACATAACGTCCATTACAGTCCGTTGTCATCGCGAGACCTTTGCGTGTGCCACGAATCGTAACTACGGCTGCATCCGAACCTGGGCGAACGGCAGTGCTTGTACGCACCATATAGTCGTATTGATCATAAATCCATTTTTTACTTGCTACTGTAGGTGATGCCAGCACTTGTTTCAGTGCTCCGCCGAGATCCGTCACTTCGTCATAACGAAGCGTGTCGATGGAAGCACTTTGCTCGTAGTAGGCAGGTACAGAAGAAGGTTTGTCATACACTGGACATTCGTCAACCAAAGCCGTTACCGGCATATCTCCGACCACTTCGCCGTGGTGGATCAATTTCAGACGACCATCATCCGTTACTTTACCAACTTTGGCACAGATTACGCCCCAACGTTCAAAGATTTCCATCGCCTGCGCCTCATCCTTCGGCTCAACAACGAACAACATCCGTTCCTGGGACTCGGACAACATCATCTCGTAAGGCGTCATGCCTTCTTCACGCTGTGGCACCTGATCCAGATACAGTTCCAGACCGTTACCCGCTTTACTTGCCATCTCTGCACTCGAACATGTCAGACCCGCAGCACCCATATCCTGAATTCCGAGCACGATGCCCGTGTCGATCAATTCCAGACAAGATTCCATCACCAGTTTCTCCATAAACGGGTCACCGACCTGAACCGCTGTCCGTTGGGACTCAGATTCTTCCGTCAGTTCAACCGATGCAAAGGTTGCTCCATGAATACCATCCCGGCCTGTTGGCGGGCCCACATAGTAAACCGGGTTACCTACACCTTTAGCTACACCGCGCTGAATCTTGTCATGATCAATCAGACCCACACACATGGCGTTAACCAGCGGATTGCCTTCATAACTCTCATCAAACATCACTTCGCCACCAACGGTAGGAATACCGATACAGTTACCGTATCCAGCAATACCCGCTACCACATGTTCGAACAAATATTTAACGCGATCACTCTCCAGCTTACCGAAACGCAGGGAGTTCAGTATTGCTACCGGTCTTGCACCCATGGAGAAAATATCACGGATAATGCCGCCCACACCTGTTGCCGCACCTTGATAAGGCTCAACTGCGGAAGGATGGTTATGGCTTTCAATTTTGAATACAACGGCCTGGTTATCACCGATATCCACGATACCGGCACCTTCACCAGGTCCCATCAGGACACGTGGTCCAGTGGTTGGGAAACGGCGCAGTAATGGCTTGGAGTTTTTATAAGCACAATGCTCGGACCACATTACACTGAACACACCAATTTCCGTGTAGTTTGGCTTACGCCCCATGAACTCACAGATCAGCGCATACTCGCTGTCAGATACGCCCATTTGTGCGTAAAGTTTATGTTCTGCGACCTGTTCTGCTGTTGGTTCCTTAGCGGATAGCTGCTGCGTCATGCCGATCCCTCCATGCTTTCAAAATAGATGTAAACATACGTTTGCCGTCTTCCGAACCAAACAGTGAATCCACTGCACGCTCTGGATGCGGCATCATGCCGACCACGTTTCCAGCCTCGTTACAGACTCCTGCAATATCACCCAGGGAACCGTTCGGGTTGGTACCATACGTAAATACGATCTGGTTGTTCGCTTGCAGACTCGCGAGCGTCTCCTCGTCGCAATAATAGTTTCCTTCACCGTGAGCAATCGGGATGATAATCTCTTCGCCCGGCACGTAGTCACGTGTAAATGGTGTATCTGCGTTTGCCACTTTCAATACCGTATCGTGACAACGGAATTTCAGGGAAGTGTTACGGATCAATGCGCCTGGAAGCAATCCCGCTTCCGTCAGGATCTGGAATCCGTTGCAAATACCTAAAATATATTTACCTTGTTCAGCAGCTTTCGCTACCTCGTTCATTACCGGTGCAAAGCGGGAAATCGCTCCGCAACGCAAGTAGTCACCATAAGAGAAACCACCCGGAACTAAAATACAATCATAAGCCGAAAGATCTGTAGCCGTGTGCCATACATAATCAACCTCTTGTCCAATCGCATCTTCCACTGCCTTGTAACAGTCGATGTCGCAGTTGGAGCCAGGGAACACAAGAACTGCAAATTTCATGAGATTAACCCTCCAATTCGTAGCGGTAATCTTCAACAACGGTGTTGGCCAGCAGCTTTTCACACATGACTTTCAATCGTTTCTCCGCTTCCGCACGATCTGTTGTATCCAGGTTCAATTCCATGACTTTACCGATCCGTACACTTTCCACTTCGTTGAATCCCATGGAATGCAGGGCTCCTTGAACAGCTACGCCTTGCGGGTCGAGTACGCTTTGCTTAATAGTGACATATACGGTTGCTTTGATCATGATCCTTATGTTCCTCCTCAGTAATGAACGGGATAAATGCTTTACGCTGTTAAAAAAAGTGACTTTGGTGCTTGCTCCGGGGCGGATTGTTCTTTCCGGTCGCTTGTTGTCCCCAGGTTTTTTGGATTGTTTTGAACCGCTGTGCGGTCAAAACCCGGGGACAAAGGCGAACGCTTCGCTCCTCTAAGAACAATTCCGCCCCTCCGCTAGTCCATGCGACGTTTTTTAAAGGCCCAAACCTTTACGTTGCACGGTGTGTAATGGTCTAGCCTGACCATTCCTTCAAAACAGTGAATGGCGAATGGTCTTTAAGTTACTTTATGAATCAATGAATTTGAATCTTGCAATCTCTTCAGGCTTCCCCTACCTGTGGGAAGCCACCGCTCTTAATTGCCTCACCCACCAGTTTGAACACTGGCGGAGGGAAAGATTTGAGCTAGAGAAACGAAGTGCTCGCCTTTGCAACCGGAATGTTTCCTTTTGAAAAAAGGATTCCAATCAAAACATTCCGGGGACAACAGCGATCGAAAGCCAAACTTTCCCATAGCCTCTCGCTCAAACGTTAAACTTTATTATTTCGTTAAACGGTTATAAATATCGACATATCTTGCGGTTGTTGTCTCAACTACGTCTTGCGGGAGTGGATCAGGTTTGCTGTTCTTGTCCCAATCGGTTCCGGCCAGATAGGTGCGCACCGGCTCTTTATCCATGCTATCGATCTCGATGTCGAGTTCGTAATTCTCTTTGGCCCAGAAGCGTGAAGCATCTGGAGTGAAGATTTCGTCAATCAGGATGACCTTGCCATCTACGATGCCGAACTCGAATTTGCAGTCTGCAAGAATGATGCCACGCTGATCGCAATAATCACGAGCGAATTCGTACAGGCGCAAGCTTTTTTCCTGAAGCTCCACTGCGAGTGCGTCTCCCACCAGTTCTTTCATGCGATCCATTGGGATGTCTTCATCATGACCAACATCGTTTTTGGCTGCCGGGGTGAAAATGGGAACTTCGAGCTTAGCGTTCTTGCGAAGTCCATCAGGCAACTTAATCCCATTCACTTCACCGCTTGTCTCATATTGTCTCCATCCACCACCCGTGATGTATCCGCGTACGACACATTCAATATCAATGCGTTCCGCTTTGCGAGTTACCATGATGCGGTCCCTGAGCAATTCAGGGTTTGTAATGAGGTCACCTAGTTGATTCACATCGGTATGAACCACGTGATTCTCCATCATGCCACCTGTCAGTTCGAACCAGAAGCTGCTGAGTTTATTCAGTACGTTTCCTTTCTCGGGAACTGCCGGGTCCAGCACGTAATCAAATGCCGAGATTCGGTCAGTAACCACGATTAGAAAATGTTCACCCAGGTCGTACAATTCACGTACTTTTCCTTTATATAACAGAGGTGCTTTAACGAGATCTGCCGCAGTGGACAGTGCCATGGGCTCACCTTCTTTCAGGAGATGTAAAGTATACGTCCAATTCCCCTCTTCACGCGGGGCCACTACGAATGCAGAACAACCTTCCGATCGCTGTTATCCCCAGATTTTTTGATTCCACTTTTGCAAAGTGAAAATCCGGGGATAAAGGCGAGCGCTTTGCTTCTTCAGGTTTTTTCTGCCTTCTCCGTTCCAGCGTGAACACATAATCAACCTATACTTTTAGGGAGAATAATTCAAAACCTCAATATATTAGTCGTTCAAGCCGAGCTTTTTGAAGATGGTGTCTACGTGCTTCAGGTGCCATGACGGGTTAAACGCATCTGCGATTTCCTCTTCGTTCAGCACTTCCGTGATTTCTGGTGTGGATTTCACGATATCCTGGAACTGGCGTTGTTCTTCCCATGCTTGCATCGCACGTGGTTGAACGGTATCGTATGCTTGCTCGCGGCTGAAACCTTTGTCGATCAGCTTTGTCATGATGCGACCGGAGAATGGTACCCCGTAGGTGCGCTCCATGTTGCGTTTCATATTTTCAGGGAATACCGTCAGGTTCTTCACGATGTTGCCAAAACGGTTCAGCATGTAGTTCAGCAGCATCGTTGCATCCGGCAGAATGATACGTTCGACAGAAGAATGTGAGATGTCGCGCTCATGCCAGAGCGTTACGTTCTCGTAAGCCGATACCATGTGTCCGCGAATGACGCGGGACAGACCGGAGATGTTTTCACTACCGATCGGGTTACGCTTGTGCGGCATCGCGGAAGATCCTTTTTGACCTTTAGCAAAAGCTTCTTCCACTTCACGGAATTCACTCTTCTGCAGTGCACGTACCTCTGTAGCAAACTTGTCCAGGGACGTTGCGATCAACGCCAGTGTAGCCATATATTCCGCATGACGGTCACGTTGCAATGTTTGAGTCGAGATTGGCGCAGGTTTCGTGCCCAACTTTTCGCAGACAAACTCTTCAACAAACGGATCGATGTTCGCGTACGTTCCTACTGCGCCTGAGATTTTGCCGTATTGTACATTGTCTGCTGCATGGCGGAAACGCTCCAGGTTCCGTTTCATCTCTTCATGCCACAATGCCATTTTCAGTCCAAATGTCGTTGGCTCCGCATGCACACCGTGCGTACGTCCCATCATTGGTGTGTGCTGATAAGCCAATGCTTTTTCACGAAGAATTTCAATGAAATTCACGATATCCTTTTCCAGAATCTCATTCGCTTGACGCAATACATAACCTAGAGCCGTATCTACGACATCCGTGGAAGTCAGTCCGTAGTGCACCCATTTCCGCTCCGCACCCAGACTTTCAGATACCGTACGTGTAAATGCGATAACGTCATGACGTGTTTCTTTTTCAATCTCATAGATGCGATCGATGTCAAAAGATGCGTTCTGACGAAGCAATGCTGCTTCTTCCTTAGGGATAACACCCAGTTCGGCCCACGCCTCACATGCACAAATTTCAACTTCCAGCCACGATTGGAATTTGTTCTCTTCGGTCCAGATGGCTCTCATTTCGGGTCTGCTATAACGTTCAATCATGAATTTGTATTCCTCCAGAGATTAGTTTGTTCAATCCATTGCAATCCTTCTTCAACATCCTGACAGAGCAGATTCACATGCCCCATCTTACGTCCTGTTTTTGCTTCGGTTTTACCATATATGTGAAGCTTGGGAATCACACCGAGTTCTATCGCTTCCGCATCAGGTTGCCCTGTTCTGGCGATAATGCCTTCCAGATGTTCTCCAAGCACATTGACCATAACAACCGGACTCAATAACGAAGTGTCCCCAAGTGGTAATCCGCAGATCGCACGGATATGTTGTTCGAACTGAGAAGTCGCACAAGCTTCCATCGTATAGTGACCGGAATTATGCGGTCTTGGTGCCAGCTCATTGACGTACAGTCTTCCATCCGCCGCTACAAACAGTTCCACAGCCAGCAGCCCAACAGCCTTCATCGATTCTGCTACCGCTGCTGCCAGCTTTTGAGCTTCAATCTGGATATCTGCGGCGACTCTAGCCGGCACGATTGACGCATGCAAAATGTTATTCACATGAATGTTCTCCGCTGGCGGGAACGTTTTGATCTCCCCATTTGTACTACGCGCTACAACGACCGATATCTCGCATTCAAACTTGATGAATTGTTCCAACACCAGTTCCGCACCAGTAGCCGCAAGTTCTTCGTATGCCGTAACAGCCTGACTTGCTTCCCGGATGACCCGTTGACCTTTGCCATCGTAGCCTCCAGTCACCGTCTTCAGTACACACGGCACTCCAAGTTCGCTAACAGCAGCAAGCATTGTATCCGCACTTGTGATCTCACGATAAGGCGCGACTCTTACTCCAGCAGCTTCGATCGCACGTTTTTCACGCAAACGATGTTGTGTGGTGTACAGTAACGCACTTCCTTGCGGAACGTAAGACTCACGCTCGAGCAGCCCAGCGACTTCTGCATCCACATTTTCGAATTCATACGTAATGACATCGCATTGCCGAGCCAGTTCAAGTGCAGCTTTGGCATCGTCATATCTTGCTTCAATCTGACGAGCAACTTGACCACAAGGTGCATCCGCAGCGGGATCAAGAGTAACGAATCGATACCCCATTGCCGTTCCTGCGAGCGTCATCATACGTCCGAGCTGTCCGCCTCCAAGAATGCCGATGGTTGTTTTCCCGGGCAGCAGGACTTTTTTCAGCTCTTCTGCTATACCGGATTGCTTCCCTGTGCTACTCATAGTTCTTCACTACTTTCGAGTACTTCTTGTTTGATGCGCTCTCTGCGAGCTTCAGAGCGACGTTGGACATCCGGGTCAAAAGCACCGATCATTTGAGCTGCCAGCAATCCTGCATTGGTTGCCCCTGCCTTGCCAATCGCCACAGTTGCGACGGGAATACCACCAGGCATCTGAACAATGGACAACAAGGAATCGAGACCGTTCAATGCTTTCGATTGAACCGGAACGCCAATGACTGGGAGCATCGTTTTGGAAGCGACCATACCTGGTAGATGTGCTGCCCCGCCTGCGCCTGCAATGATCACCTTGAATCCCCGATCAATTGCTTGCTCTGCGTATTCAAACATCAAATCCGGTGTACGATGAGCGGAGACCACCTTTTTCTCATAACCAATCTCCAGCTCGTCCAGCACCTCGCACGCATGTTTCATCGTTTCCCAATCCGACTTGCTGCCCATAATTACAGCGACTTGCAGTGACATGAATACATCCAACTCCCGTCTGCGCTTTTTTGATTACATCTAATTATTAAGGATCTCTTATTACGTGTGAAATGAAAAAATCCGCTACCCGCGAAAACATCACATTTTCTCCGGACACCGGACTCCAAGAAATACGTATCCCTCATTTGGGCATGCCAAAAGGGGCTTGCTGTCCGCATCTGGTTGCATGCGACTCTCAGCCGTATCTCCTCGTAGTCCGGAAATTTACGGTTCCCGGGTAGATACTTCCGGGCCCTATTCCCGGCGTTATACGAGCAAATATCTATCAAACTATCTTCGTTCATTTTGGTAATCTATTATTACACATTTCGTTCCTACTCGACCTTATTCTTACCTGATCGACACATCTAACATTCTAACAATCCCCTACAGCTAATGTCAACTTAAAGACGAACATTTAACATATTGACAAATATAATGTTCGGGAATTGCTTCTTTAAATTCGCTTAACCATCCATTTCATCCCATAAAAGAAAGCCGGCTCCTCTTCAATCTCTCGAAGACAACCGGCTTCCTGCTTTTAAGTGCGTACACACTTCATCCATTATTTTACGATCAGTACTGGAACCTGAGCATGCTGCACCACATTGTGACTAACACTACCCAGGACAAATTCCCGAATACCACCCAGTCCGCGGCTACCAATAATAATGATATCAGAATCATTTTCTTTGGAAAAATCAAGCAACACTTCCGCTGCCGCTCCTTGAATCAGATCCACATTGGCCGTTACACCCGCAGCCTGAATTCGTTCTTTCGCTTCATCCGTCGTCTGCACGGCCAGATTGTAATAGTCATTATTAAGTGAAGGTGGCAATGGAGCCAGTCCCTCACCAATAAATACACGTGGGAAATCAAAAGCATGAATGACATCCAGTACTGCATTTGGGGACACTTTAGCTAGCTCAATCGCACGATCAAGTGCTTTATTTGAAGCTTTGGAACCATCATAAGCCACTAGTATTTTGGAAAATAACATGTGAATCCCGTCCCTTCCTTTATATGTAGAGCACGCGAAGCAAGCTTCGGTCTGACATGTAATAAACTAACACAACCATATAACTCCTTAAACGTTCCAGAGCCACAATGAACCATTTATACGAATGAATTTACATATGAAACCACAGTATGAACGGTTACGCATGTATTCATTGAATAAAGTAACCATAGATTACCGCATTCAAGAATAACAACAACGGAATGCCAATGGTGAAGCTGGGATGTTTGGTTTTATGCCTTTTCCGATACATCGCGATCCAGACTCCCAAAGCACCGCCTATAAATGCTAATAAGAATAACGTCCGTTCGGGTGTACGGTCACGACGCTGTTGTGCACGCCTCTTATCATCCGACATCACCAGATAACCAACTACATTAATAAATAAAAACCATAATATAAGTCCGGTTTGCATATAATTCTAGCGATCCCCCTGTCCCGGGACATCTCCCTGTCTCCATTATAGTCCTCATCAGAGACATGTTCAACGCACCGGATAGGGAACCGCAATTTTGTGTAATAACGCTAACCTCGCTCTAACCTAGGACTCCTGCTTTGGAATACCGTTCAGGCTTGGTGCTCTTTTGGCTGCTTTGTCCGGGCGCACAGCGATACTCTCTTCCCGAATACTGTCTTTGTTTTGCTGGTTATGAATTTTCTCTGGTTTGTTATGCGGCATGTAGGTATCACCTCCTTGGCTTACGTTGCCTGAAAACGGAGGATCTTATACGACTTCACATAGATGAGTAGAGAAAAGTTATAATCAGTCCCTTTGGAGTAAATGAGTACATCATTCGCATGGCTCGTATCGCACGAGATATGACCTCAACTACCTCAAGAGTGTTACTCTCCCTTTTTCTCCATAGCCGCCTTCAGCAGTTCACCCAGATTGGAACCGATGGACTCCTGCTTCGCATATTGTTTCACCAGCTTTTGCTGATCGCGTTTGTTCACATGCTGTTTGTCCTTATCCAACGTTTCTGTAATACCACAAGGTAGACATTGTACGTATAACCCCGCCTTACCTTCTTTGATTTCCATCTTTTTGTGGCACTGCGCACAACGACGATTGGACAATCTTTTTTCTGCCGAACGACGATACCCACAGTCCTCGGTAGGACATACAAGAAACTTGCCGCGCTTGCCTTTCTTCTCCAACAACCGTGCGTTACAGTCCGGACAATGGCTATTGGACACATTATGCGGCTTGTACTCCGCTTTGCTGCCTTTTACCGTAGACACCAGCTCTTTCGCCATGGATCGGATACTATCCAGAAACGGTCCCGGTTTCCCTTGCCCACGAGCGATGCGTTCCAGTTCAGCTTCCCAGCGGGCAGTCAGATCCGGTGAACGAAGCTGCGGAGCAGCCAGTTCAATCAACTGTTTACCTTTGCCAGTCGGGTGCATGCTGTTGCCTTGACGATCTATTGTATCGGAACTGACCAGCTTCTCGATAATATCCGCACGTGTAGCTGGAGTGCCGAGTCCATGCTTTTCCATCTGGGAAAGCAAAGCAGCTTCGGTATACCGTTTGGGCGGCATCGTCCGTCCACTTTTAATATGGCAACGCTGAACCGTCACGGACTGCCCTTGCTGCACATCTGGCAAAAGCGCACGCTCATGGTCTGCTGCATCATCAGTACGGTCATCGTCATCATCGCTGTAATCGCCGCCGTATACTTCACGCCATCCACTTTCTTTCACCGTTGTTCCTTTGACATGGAAGAAATCGCCCCCCACTTGAACCGTGATCGCAACCGAATCGTACTTCGCTGCCGGATAGAACAGGCTGATAAAACGACGTACAATCAGATCGTACAATTTGCGTTCCTCTGGATTCAATTGATTCAGAAGCACCGTCTGCTCCGTTGGGATAATCGCATGGTGATCCGTAACTTTGCTGTCATCCACAATACGTTTGGTGATATTCAGATTTTTGCGCAACACAGGACGTGCCAAAGACGCATAAGGTCCAATGGCTACAATATCCAGCCGTTCTTTCAACGTAGCTGTCATATCCGAAGTCAGGTATCGACTGTCCGTACGTGGGTATGTCACAAGCTTGTGCTGTTCATACAGACGTTGCAGGACATTTGATGTTTGCTTTGCAGAGAAACCATATTTCCGGTTGGCATCCCGTTGCAGTTCCGTCAGATCATATGCCAGTGGATGTGGCTCTACTTTCTCGCTTTTCTTCACCTGGGCAATCGTGCCCTTGCGCCCATCTACCCGTTTCTTCAATTCTTGCGTTTCTTGAGGGGCGAAAATTCGTGAATCTCCTCCAGCTGCCCGCCACACAGCCTGAAAACCGCCCAAATCTGCCGTTAACGTCTCATACTCCTGCGAGCGGAAACCGTTAATTTCATTTTCCCTGTCCATAATCATGCCTAATGTCGGGGTTTGTACACGTCCAGCTGATAACTGCGCATTAAAACGAACGGTTAGTGCACGGGTCACGTTAAGTCCAATCATCCAGTCCGCCTCCGCCCGGCAACGTGCAGATTCATAGAGACGATCGAACTGACTGCCTGGCTTCAGCGAAGCAAATCCGTCTTTGATCGCCTTATCTGTCTGGGATGAAATCCACAGGCGTTTAAAAGGTTTTTTCCACCCCGCCATCTGCATGATCCAACGGGCCAGCAATTCTCCCTCACGGGCCGCATCCGTCGCAATGACCAGCTCACCTACATCCTGACGTTTCATTAACTGCTGCACGGCTTTATATTGATGATTGGTCTCTTTAAGTACCTTCAGTTTCGTACGATCTGGCAGAATGGGCAGGTCCTCCAGATTCCATGTTGCATACTTTTTGTCGTAATCCTCCGGTTCAGCTAATCCAACCAGATGTCCAAGTGCCCAGGTAACGATATACTTCGGGCCCTCCATATAACTTTTATGTTTATCACGCGCACCCATAACTCTGGCTATTTCGCGTGCCACAGACGGTTTTTCTGCCAGTACCAATGTCTTCACTTCATATCTCTTCCTCTCTGATAGAACGTTATGTCTCTTTTATCCCTATCTTTTCATTATATCATTTCACACTAAAGGTATGCTCTGTCATCTCTACTTCCTAACTACTCGCATCCTGTAACCTCATGTTTAATCAATATATCGATTCCATGTTATATTTCTTTACATTATAATATGTAATAGTTTTTCTGAGTACATGTAAACAGAAGCATGAATAAGTATTAACACTGTAAAGTATTGATGTATACGTTTTTTTGGATAAATATAAACCTTGTAAGATTACCTAACATAACTATACAATGTGTCAAAAGCATAGAAACAGAATCGCTGCTACACACATCAATGAGACACAGGAAGGGAGCGTGGATGCATGACTTATCATGGATCTGTATTGAAAAAAAGTGGGGCTTTGTTACTGGCAGGTGCTGTGGTTGCCACAACATGGGGAGGAACGGTACCTTCGGCATCAGCCGCAACGGCAACGCCTACGAGTAAAACAACAGTAGCAGCTGTATCCAAAGGAAAAGCGCCAGCTACTCCGGCAGCATTTGTTCAGGCCATGGAAGAAGCGGCTACACTTGCAGGTGTTCCTTTTACCATGGACAAGCTCTCCGGCACAACCGTACAACGTAAAGATGCTGCGGTCGCCCTGCAACAATGGCTCAAGCTGGATTCGACTACCGAATCATTCAAGGATGTTCCAGATGAAGCCACTTTCGCAGGTGCTGTCGGTGCATTGAACACTGCGGGATTGATGAAAGGTTATACTGAATCACTCTTCCTTCCAAACGCTGTACTTACGGAGAATGACCTCTCCATACTGAAAGACCGCATTTATAACTACATAAAACCGTTTGTCCTGGAGGAAGCAACCATTATGGATCTCCAGACTGCAATGACGCAAGGAAAACTGACATCAAAAGAGCTGGTTCAGAAATATCTGGACCGCATTGTGAAATACGATGATCAAGGTGTAAGCATCAACGCCGTATTAACCCTGAACCCGGATGCGCTCCAAATTGCGGAGCAATTGGATGAAGAACGTGCAGCCCAAGGTGCTCGTGGACCTCTGCATGGCGTTCCGATTCTGGTGAAAGACAATTTTGATACCAATGACATGCCGACAACCGCAGGCTGTATCTGTCTGAAAGATTCCGTCCCTGCTCACGATGCTGAACAAGTGAAGAAACTCAAAGCAGCTGGCGCCATTATTTTGGGCAAAACAAACCTGCATGAATTCGCATTTGGCATCACGACATCCAGCTCATTGGGTGGACAAACGTTGAACCCTTACGCCCTGGACCATTATCCAGGTGGCTCAAGCGGTGGAACAGGTGCTGCCATTGCATCTAACTTTGCTGCAGCCGGCATGGGTACGGACACTGGCGGTTCGATCCGTATCCCATCCAGCTTTAACAGTCTTGTAGGTATCCGTCCAACCATCGGACTGTCCAGCCGTGAAGGCATTATCCCATTGGCTTTGACACAGGATGTAGGTGGACCTATGGCCCGTACAGTTAGTGACGCTGCAATCATGTTGGATGCTACAGCCGGCTATGATAAAAAGGATGTTGCTACAGCTTACGCGGTCGGAAAAATCCCTTCCAGCTATACAGACTTCCTGGATGTAAACGGACTGAAAGGTGCACACATCGGTGTGGCCACAGAACTCATCCCAAGCACCAAAGCTGAAGAAAAAGCCGTTGCTGACGTGATCAACACCGCTGTGGAAGAATTGAAGTCACTGGGCGCTACCGCAGTTCCCATTTCCATCCCGAACTTGACTGAGATCAACAAATACCCAAGCCTTAGTGGATATGAATTCAAATTCCAACTGAATGACTATCTGGACTCATTGGGCGCAGATGCTCCATATCACAGTCTGTCCGAGATCATCGCTTCCGGAGAGTTCGACAAATCTCAGGAGCAATCCATGAAGACTCGGGATGCACGCCAAACGTTGGAGACTACCGAATACAAGGACATCGTCCTGAAACGTACCCAAGTTACACGTGAGTCCCTGCTGAAAGTTATGGCAGACAATAACTTGGATGCCATCATCTATCCTACGTCCACGCAAGCCGCTGGTGTTATTGGCGAAGGACAAAACTCCGGTGGTAACAACCGATTGAGTCCTTTCTCCGGCTTCCCGGCGATTACGGTCCCTGCTGGTTTCACAACTGATGGTTTGCCAGTAGGCATGGAATTCCTGGGTCGTGCTTTTGATGAAGGAACCTTGATCAAGCTGGCTTACAGCTACGAACAAGGTACACATCACCGCCAAGCGCCTAAGCTTACGCCGTAAAATATTTATAGGATTAAGCAATTCCGGTTAACACAATAAATAATTGCAATCATATCACTTTTTTGAAACGAGTTAACCTACTAAAGAGACCACCCTCTTCATGACTGCATGAAGTTTGGGTGGTCTCTTTTATATCTCTATTTATTTTTGCGTTGCATACCGTCGGATGTTACTCATTCCTGAATCTTGTCCGGCACGCCCCATTTCAGCACCAGACCTGCGTATGTCAGACCACCGCCAAAGCCAAAGAGAGCTATGCTCTGTCCTTCTTTCAACTTCCCTTCATCCACTGCAAGCTGTAAAGCAAGCGGAATGGAAGCAGCAGATGTGTTCCCACGATACTCGACACTGGTTAAAGTACGTTCCAAAGGAACCGGACCACGTTCGCAAACAGCTTCAATCATTCTCATGTTGGCACTATGCGGGACAAACCAGTCAATCTGGTCAGGGCTTAATTCAGCTTTCGTTATAAGTTTACCCAATTGCTCTGGAATCGTCCGTACAGCCCACTTATAAATCTCTCGGCCATTCTGAACTAAACAACCTTCGCCCTGTAAAGGCACACCATTCATCTCCGAAGACAAGCCACTCTTATAGAGATGTAAACCGCCTTCTCCATGTGTACCTGATATGGCTGCCATAAAGTCACCTTCAGTACCCGATGATCTCTCCACCAAGAAGGCCCCCGCTCCATCACCAAACAGTACACAAGTCGTGCGGTCTGTGTAATCCGTAATTTTGGATAATGTCTCTGCTCCAATAACCAGTACTTTGCGGTACATTCCACTGGTCACCAGACTGTCGGCTAGCTGTAGCCCGTAGGTAAAACCTGCGCATGCCGCATTTAAATCCAGTACGCCCGTGTGTGGGATCTTAAGATTAGCCTGTACTCTGGATGCCGTACTTGGGAAAGCATATTCAGGTGTGCTGGTAGCCACAAGGATCATATCCATATCTTCTACACTTACATCATAACGACGTATCATATCTTCCACAGCCTTCGTAGCCAGGTCAGATACAAATTGATCTTCAGCTGCAATTCGCCGTTCTCTCATACCTGTACGCTGTACAATCCATTCGTCACTTGTCTCGACCAATTTCTCCAGATCAGCATTCGTTAATATTCGATCCGGTACATACGTCCCCATTGCCGTGATGGTTGCCTTTGATTGATGATTCATACCGGTAGTCACCTCACTTGTTTTTTACTATTATAGCACTAAGTCTTAGTACTTGGTACTAATTTTAAAAAAATATTTATTACGAATCTTTCGTTAGTTGTTTATTTTAAATGATCTATTTATTCTATTACCCAGAGTAATACAAACGATGGCATGCATCTTTGATGAAGAATTGTGGATATTCCCTTACTAACATGAAGAATGTCTTAATTAAATGCATTTTTTATAGACAGATCATTCCAACAGGAGGAAAATAAACAGATTGTCCTACATTACTACAGAATAGAGATGATCTATACCCATGAAAAAAGAATTAAATATCCTTGCCATTTCCGGAAGTCTGCGCAATCAGTCCTCCAATACGTTATTAATGCACGCCATGATTAAGCTGGCTCACACTAACCTTAAGTTTGAAGTATATGATGGATTAAATGATCTGCCGCATTTTAACCCTGACCTCGATGTCGAGGAGGGTCCAGAGTCCGTACAGAACTTGAGAGCCCAACTTAAGCATTCGGACGGTGTCCTTATCTGCACGCCAGAGTATGGAAATGGCGTTCCTGGGGTCTTAAAAAACGCACTAGATTGGGTTGTATCTTCTGGAGAATGGCTCAATAAACCCACCATTGTCATTGCTGCTTCCCCAAGCCCCATGGGAGGTGACAAAGCCCATGCTTCACTATTGCTCACACTAAACATGATTAATGCACAAGTCTTACAAAAGGGCTGTTTAACCATTCCTCATATTACATTGAAAATGAACAAACAAGGAGTCATCATTGATTCGGAAACCCAGCATGCATTGCAGAACTCCCTTACAATCCTTGGAGAGGCTTGCAACCAAATGAAAGTATAGACAGATGTTGTACTTAAATCGATGATAGAGAAGAAATGATCCTTTTAAAGTTATTTAACATTCTCATAAATATTGAAATATTAAACAGCCTTGGTTATTTACCAGGGCTGTTAAGGTTTATATAAGTATTTAGGATTAAAATAAAAAAGACACACTCGATATCATCAAGTGTGTCTTCCTATTGCTTGGCGGCGTCCTACTCTCCCAGGACCCTGCGGTCCAAGTACCATCGGCGCTAGAGGGCTTAACGGTCGTGTTCGGGATGGGTACGTGTGGAACCCCTCCGCCATCGCCACCAAACGCATAGCATAGCTTACATTCAGAGATCGTTCTCTGAAAACTAGATTCGAAACGAAACATGCGAATTACAACTTGCTATTGGATAAGCCCTCGACCGATTAGTACTGGTCAGCTCCATGCATTGCTGCACTTCCACCCCCAGCCTATCTACCTCGTCGTCTTCAAGGGGTCTTACATACTGGGAAATCTCATCTTGAGGGGGGCTTCACGCTTAGATGCTTTCAGCGTTTATCCCTTCCGTACATAGCTACCCAGCGGTGCTCCTGGCGGAACAACTGGTACACCAGCGGTACGTCCATCCCGGTCCTCTCGTACTAAGGACAGCTCCTCTCAAATTTCCTACGCCCACGACAGATAGGGACCGAACTGTCTCACGACGTTCTGAACCCAGCTCGCGTACCGCTTTAATGGGCGAACAGCCCAACCCTTGGGACCTACTTCAGCCCCAGGATGCGATGAGCCGACATCGAGGTGCCAAACCTCCCCGTCGATGTGGACTCTTGGGGGAGATAAGCCTGTTATCCCCAGGGTAGCTTTTATCCGTTGAGCGATGGCCCTTCCATGCGGTACCACCGGATCACTAAGCCCGACTTTCGTCCCTGCTCGACTTGTAGGTCTCGCAGTCAAGCTCCCTTATGCCTTTGCACTCTTCGAATGATTTCCAACCATTCTGAGGGAACCTTTGGGCGCCTCCGTTACTCTTTAGGAGGCGACCGCCCCAGTCAAACTGCCCACCTGACACTGTCCCCGCACCGGATTACGGTACCAGGTTAGAACCTAGATACGATCAGGGTGGTATCCCAACGTTGCCTCCATGCAAGCTGGCGCTCACACTTCAAAGGCTCCCACCTATCCTGTACAGATCGTACCCAAATTCAATATCAAGCTGCAGTAAAGCTCCATGGGGTCTTTCCGTCTTGTCGCGGGTAACCTGCATCTTCACAGGTATTAAAATTTCACCGGATCTCTCGTTGAGACAGCGCCCAAGTCGTTACGCCATTCGTGCGGGTCAGAATTTACCTGACAAGGAATTTCGCTACCTTAGGACCGTTATAGTTACGGCCGCCGTTTACTGGGGCTTCGGTTCACAGCTTCGGATTGCTCCTAACCACTCCCCTTAACCTTCCAGCACCGGGCAGGCGTCAGCCCGTATACTTCGCCTTACGGCTTCGCACAGACCTGTGTTTTTGCTAAACAGTCGCTTGGGCCTTTTCACTGCGGCCCCCTCGTGCTATTCACACTACCGGGGCACCCCTTCTCCCGAAGTTACGGGGTCATTTTGCCGAGTTCCTTAACGAGAGTTCTTCCGCGCGCCTTAGAATACTCTTCTCGCCTACCTGTGTCGGTTTGCGGTACGGGCACCTTCACCTGGCTAGAGGCTTTTCTTGGCAGTGTGAGATCATGACCTTCGCTACTATAATTTTCGCTCCCCATCACAGCTCAGCCTTAATGATGTGCGGATTTGCCTACACATCAGCCTTACTGCTTAGACGGACATCCATCAGTCCGCGTCACTACCCTACTGCGTCCCCCCATTGCTCATAACGGCTTACGGTGGTACAGGAATTTCGACCTGTTGTCCTTCGACTACGCCTTTCGGCCTCGCCTTAGGTCCCGACTTACCCTGAGCGGACGAGCCTTCCTCAGGAACCCTTAGGCTTTCGGCGGATCAGATTCTCACTGATCTTTTCGTTACTCATACCGGCATTCTCACTTGTATAATGTCCAGCGCTCCTTACGGTACACCTTCAACCCTTATACAACGCTCCCCTACCCCTGATGCAAAGCATCAAGCCATAGCTTCGGTGGTGTGTTTAGCCCCGTTACATTTTCGGCGCAGAGTCACTCGACCAGTGAGCTATTACGCACTCTTTCAATGGTGGCTGCTTCTAAGCCAACATCCTGGTTGTCTGTGCAACTCCACATCCTTTCCCACTTAACACACACTTGGGGACCTTAGCTGATGGTCTGGGCTGTTTCCCTTTTGACAATGGATCTTAGCACTCACTGTCTGACTCCCGGAAGTAAGTCTATGGCATTCGGAGTTTGACTGAGCTTGGTAACCCTTGCGGGCCCCGCACCCAATCAGTGCTCTACCTCCACGACTCTGTTTTCCGAGGCTAGCCCTAAAGCTATTTCGGGGAGAACCAGCTATCTCCGAGTTCGATTGGAATTTCTCCGCTACCCCCACCTCATCCCCGCATTTTTCAACATGCGTGGGTTCGGGCCTCCAGTG
The DNA here is from genome assembly GCF_047302515.1 of Paenibacillus amylolyticus. Classification (GTDB taxonomy): domain Bacteria; phylum Bacillota; class Bacilli; order Paenibacillales; family Paenibacillaceae; genus Paenibacillus; species Paenibacillus amylolyticus_G. Next base: position 5,142,450 of record NZ_CP168019.1, read on the forward strand.
CGTGTTACCGCACCTTCACCCTGGACAGGGGTAGATCACCCGGTTTCGGGTCTACGTCCACGTACTAAGTCGCCCTATTCAGACTCGCTTTCGCTGCGGCTCCGGCTCTTCACCTTAACCTTGCACGGGAACGTAACTCGCCGGTTCATTCTACAAAAGGCACGCCATCACCCCTAAAACGGGCTCTGACTTTTTGTAAGCACACGGTTTCAGGTTCTATTTCACTCCCCTTCCGGGGTGCTTTTCACCTTTCCCTCACGGTACTGCTTCACTATCGGTCGCTAGGAAGTATTTAGCCTTGGCAGATGGTCCTGCCGGATTCATACGGGGTTTCACGTGCCCCGCACTACTCGGGATCCGTCTCGGAGGGAACAGACTTTCAACTACAGGGCTTTTACCTTCTTTGGCGGGCCTTTCCAGACCTCTTCGCTTAACCGGTTCCTTTGTAACTCCATGTGAGACGTCCCACAACCCCAAAGAGCAAGCTCTCTGGTTTGGGCTTCTCCGCGTTCGCTCGCCGCTACTGACGGAATCACTATTGTTTTCTCTTCCTCAGGGTACTTAGATGTTTCAGTTCCCCTGGTATGCCTCACACTAACCTATGTATTCAGTTAGGTGTAACTGGAAATTACCCCAGCTGGGTTTCCCCATTCGGACACCCCCGGATCAAAGCTTGCTTACAGCTCCCCGAGGCAGTTTCGTTGTTCGCCACGTCCTTCATCGGCTCCTAGCGCCTAGGCATCCTCCGTGTGCTCTTAGTAGCTTAACCATTTTGTTCCGGTTTCGGTCGCTCGCTTCCCTTGTTTTGCTTACGCAAAGCCAAAAGTCGCTCTCACCCGATACCATCACAAAAGCAATTTAACTACCTTTATACACTTGACTTGTTTGCACAAGTTCAGCTTAAAGGAATGTTCTAATTCGCGTTTGTTTCGTTTCGATATCTAGTTTTCAAAGAACAAGCTCCATGCAAAAGCAAGCTGTTTTGAGAGTTTGAGCTCTCAAAACCGAACAACGAGTGAGTGTTTTGCAGCTAAGCTGCGTATTTGAATGTTTCCGTTGCAGGAAACGATTCTCCATAGAAAGGAGGTGATCCAGCCGCACCTTCCGATACGGCTACCTTGTTACGACTTCACCCCAATCATCTATCCCACCTTCGGCGGCTGGCTCCTTGCGGTTACCCCACCGACTTCGGGTGTTATAAACTCTCGTGGTGTGACGGGCGGTGTGTACAAGACCCGGGAACGTATTCACCGCGGCATGCTGATCCGCGATTACTAGCAATTCCGACTTCATGCAGGCGAGTTGCAGCCTGCAATCCGAACTGAGACCGGCTTTGTTGGGATTGGCTCCATCTCGCGATTTCGCAGCCCGTTGTACCGGCCATTGTAGTACGTGTGTAGCCCAGGTCATAAGGGGCATGATGATTTGACGTCATCCCCACCTTCCTCCGGTTTGTCACCGGCAGTCTATCTAGAGTGCCCACCCGAAGTGCTGGCAACTAAATATAAGGGTTGCGCTCGTTGCGGGACTTAACCCAACATCTCACGACACGAGCTGACGACAACCATGCACCACCTGTCTCCTCTGTCCCGAAGGAAAGATACATCTCTGCATCGATCAGAGGGATGTCAAGACCTGGTAAGGTTCTTCGCGTTGCTTCGAATTAAACCACATACTCCACTGCTTGTGCGGGTCCCCGTCAATTCCTTTGAGTTTCAGTCTTGCGACCGTACTCCCCAGGCGGAGTGCTTAATGTGTTAACTTCGGCACCAAGGGTATCGAAACCCCTAACACCTAGCACTCATCGTTTACGGCGTGGACTACCAGGGTATCTAATCCTGTTTGCTCCCCACGCTTTCGCGCCTCAGCGTCAGTTACAGCCCAGAGAGTCGCCTTCGCCACTGGTGTTCCTCCACATATCTACGCATTTCACCGCTACACGTGGAATTCCACTCTCCTCTTCTGCACTCAAGTCACCCAGTTTCCAGTGCGATCCGGGGTTGAGCCCCGGGATTAAACACCAGACTTAAATGACCGCCTGCGCGCGCTTTACGCCCAATAATTCCGGACAACGCTTGCCCCCTACGTATTACCGCGGCTGCTGGCACGTAGTTAGCCGGGGCTTTCTTCTCAGGTACCGTCACCTTGAGAGCAGTTACTCTCCCAAGCGTTCTTCCCTGGCAACAGAGCTTTACGATCCGAAAACCTTCATCACTCACGCGGCATTGCTCCGTCAGGCTTTCGCCCATTGCGGAAGATTCCCTACTGCTGCCTCCCGTAGGAGTCTGGGCCGTGTCTCAGTCCCAGTGTGGCCGATCACCCTCTCAGGTCGGCTACGCATCGTCGCCTTGGTGAGCCGTTACCTCACCAACTAGCTAATGCGCCGCAGGCCCATCCCCAAGTGACAGATTGCTCCGTCTTTCCAGTTCTCTTCAGGCGAAGAAAACAATTATTCGGTATTAGCTACCGTTTCCGGTAGTTGTCCCAAACTTGAGGGCAGGTTGCCTACGTGTTACTCACCCGTCCGCCGCTAACTATCAGAGAAGCAAGCTTCTCTGATAGTCCGCTCGACTTGCATGTATTAGGCATGCCGCCAGCGTTCGTCCTGAGCCAGGATCAAACTCTCCAATAAAGTATTGAAAAGAGCGATAAGCTCATTTTGAATCTGACGAGATTAAAAATCTCATTTGTGCTCCAGTCGATCCAAGCCAAGGCTTGTTTCAAACTTTTGCGTTCATTCTGCAAGCAGAATGTTTACTCACTCGTTGTTCAGTTTTCAAAGATCAAACTTATTTCGTTACCGAATGTTGTTCTCTTCAGCAACTCTTATATAATATCATGTCCGAACCAACTTTGCAAGCTCTTTTTTTCAAGTCTCTTTCGAGTCAATCGCTTGCCGCACCGTGTATCTCGTGTTTTTTGGCCGGAAATAGAATATACCATGTACAGTTATGGAACGCAAGTCTTTTTTAGATAAACATTAAATTCTTATAAAATGAGCACCCTGTAGACCTTTTAACAAGTATCTCCTTATAGCCGGCTAAATGATACATCTGCGCACTAACTTTAATGATCGGAGTAATTAACTTACAAACGCAATAAGTTTTTTATATGATCCTTAATCCAACTTTTAGAAAAACTCATGTTTTATACAGTACATACTCATCACGTTATAGAACTTATTAACCGATGATTTCATTAGATAAACAACCAACAAATCATAAATCATTCTACTCATTCCTTCTATATAGAAGGAAAACATTTTTGAGATTCATTTTACTCAAGAAAGGAAAATAAAAAAGAAGCGAAAGCTCCGGGTTTAAATCCCGTGGCTTCCGCTTCTTTCATATATAAGGTAACAAACTTATCTCCGTATTCTTCATTAAACCTAACGTACGCTTATTCCCCGCCAATAAATACGTATCGGCAGACTACGATGAGCGCCAAGATCCACATAAGCCAGTGAATTTTCACTTTACGCTCTGTAACCAAGTTACTGAACACCGCCAGAATCACATAAGATACGATACCTGCGGAGATCCCGTTTGCGATTCCACCTGTGAAAGGCATCAATACAATGGTAAGGAATGCAGGGAAAGCTTGCAGGAAATCATCCCACTCAATGCTGCGCACTTGACTCATCATAAGTACACCCACGATGATCAATGCCGGAGCTGTCGCAGCGGATGGAACAACAAGCGCAAGCGGTGCGATAAACAGGGCCAAAATGAACAACAAACCTGTCGTTACCGAAGTCAGTCCTGTACGTCCACCTGCCTCAACACCTGAAGCACTTTCAACGTATGCCGTAATGGTACTTGTACCTAGTGCAGCACCTGCGCTGACACCAACTGCATCGACGAGCATCGCTTTACCGATCGTTTTCTCGCCTTTTTTCTTATCCTTCATAATCCCCATACGTGTTGCAGTACCTACCATCGTACCAAACGTGTCGAACAATTCAACGAAGGTGAAGATGAAGATGATCTCGAACAATCCGAGACTGATGGCACCTTTCAAATCCAGCTGTCCAACCGCCAGATCACTGAAGTTAGGCAACCAGCTTGCGCCTGAAAGACCACTCAGATTCGTAACGCCCATCGGAATACCAATCAGCGTTGTTGCTACGATCCCGATCAGCAGAGCGCCTTTGACGCGCATAACCATCAGAATAGCAATAAGGAGCAAACCAATCAGGGCCAGCAACGCATCGTGATGTGTTACAAAGTTGCCCAATGACAAGTTAAAACTGCTACCCGGAATCGGCTGACTCAGATCTGCGTCTGGTGCAACATTAACTGTTACAGCCACGAGATTAGCAAGTTTGAAACCAATAATGGTAATAAAGAGACCGATACCAACCGTAATGGCCATTTTGATTGACTGCGGAACTGCAACAAGCAGCATTTGACGAATCTTCGTCACGGTCAAAATAATGAACACGATACCGGAAAGGAATACCGCTCCGAGAGCTGCTTGCCAAGTAATCGCTCCATTCGAACTTAGAACGACAGTCATGAAGTACGCATTCAGCCCCATACCTGGTGCAAGTGCGATCGGAATATTCACGAACAATCCCATAATAATAGTCATTAATCCGGCGCCGACGGCTGTTGCAAAGAATACTGCATTATCCGACATCCCCGCACCGGCTTGTCCCAAGAACAACGTATTTACAAAAAGAATGTAAGCCATTGTCATAAACGTAGTGAGACCCGCAACAATCTCCGTTCTAACGTTTGTTCCGTTTTCTTTTAATTTAAAGAAACGATCCATAATTACTAACTCCCCCTTAGAGATGTTGAAGCCATATTGAAAAACGACAAATGACCCTGATGAAGATTCTTCACCCAGGGTTCAGCTGACAAGGAGTGGCATGATGCCTTTACTAAGAACAAAAAAAATTCTAATGTGCGTGATGTCCCCGCAATCATGTAGAATTCATGTGCTTAGCCTTCTCCTCTTCGTAGCCAGATCATTAGGGTGATCTCGTAGAGACTCCCGGGCCAATCCCCAGGATTATACGAATAAGTATGCGCTATTTGTTTGTTTCCCATCACTATTTTAGGAGGGCAGTATGTTTTTGTCAATGAGAAAAACGAATATTAATATCACGCTTTTAGAATATCGTTCGTATTATTTAACAGATTGAACCAGTTCAGCGGTTTACAACCCAATTGAATACGCTTTTTTCGGTGTAATCTCAATGGGATATGTCCATTCTTTCAGACTGAAAGTTCCGCAGGATAACATAAAAAGCTAGCCTGATTAGAGGGCGAGAAGCGCTCTAATTAGGCTAGCTTATGTTTCTGATGCGTTTTAGCAATCAGGTGAATGATGATCTAGGAATAACGATATCTCATATTCCAAAGACTTATACTCATTAGGTATATGGAGCAATTTACGACATGTTCCGGAGCTCTTTTTTACCGGATCAGTCCTATGTTAATTATATCTCTGTCTGCGGAGCATCCTGTATCTCTTGTTGTTCCTGATTTGTGTTTGTTGTTGAGTCAGAGGATAACTCCTGGTTACTGGACTGATCGGAAGAAGCATCCGCTGCCTCTAAATTCACAAATGGAAAGTCCCCCGAACCGGAAGCCAGATCTTGCATACCTGAACCGCATCCTGCCAGCATCACCATCAGAAACGCACTTCCAATGCCCATCTTCCATTTGCTCATATAGTCGGTTTTACGCATACATTCAATTCTCCTTTCAGTAGCCATATAGCTCTTAGTATGTACTTATTGTACAGGCCCGACCTGAAAGGATCATGAAGTCAACTTTAAAATGGGATTAATTTTGAAAGTTTATTACTTGTAAAAAAAGTAGCCCTACAAAAATTTGATCACAATATTCTTCTTAATAAAAAAACGCCCTTTTATTTGCGAAATACCGCAGATAAAAGAGCATTTTTTATAATCTATTGTTAAGAGTCTATACCCTACTCCCACTCGATTGTTGCAGGTGGTTTGGAAGTTACGTCATAGACGATACGGTTTACGTTATCAACTTCGTTAACGATCCGTACGGAGATTTTCTCCAGCACATCCCAAGGGATACGTGCCCAGTCCGCAGTCATACCGTCGATGGATGTTACAGCACGGATACCTACAGTGTAGGAATACGTACGCGCATCACCCATGACGCCGACACTCTTCATGTTCGGCAGGGCTGTGAAGTACTGCCAGATTTCGCGGTCGAGACCTGCTTTGGCAATCTCTTCACGCAGGATGTAGTCTGAATCACGAACGATGGTGAGTTTCTCTTCAGTAACCTCACCAAGAACACGGATCGCAAGACCCGGACCAGGGAATGGTTGACGGTGTACAATTTCGTCCGGCAGGCCACACTCGGTACCAACTTTACGTACTTCATCCTTAAACAATGTGCTCAGTGGCTCGATCAGTTTGAAGTTCATGTCCTCAGGCAGACCGCCCACGTTGTGGTGGGATTTGATGGTCTGTGCAGTCGCTGTACCACTTTCTACGATGTCCGTGTAGAGTGTACCTTGCGCCAGGAATGCAAAATCATCGAACTGCTTGGACTCTTCGTCAAATACGTAAATAAACTCGTTACCGATGATTTTACGTTTTTGTTCTGGATCATCCACGCCAGCCAGTTTGGACATGAAGCGCTCTTGTGCATCAATTTTGACAACTTTCATGTCGAATTTGCCGACAAACGTCTCCATTACACTTTCTGCTTCGCCTTTACGCAGCAGACCGTGGTCGATAAACATACATGTCAGTTGATCACCAATGGCTTTGTGAAGCAATGCAGCTACAACGGAAGAATCTACACCGCCGCTAAGCGCACACAGTACTTTACTGTCGCCCACTTTTTCACGAATGTCTTTGATCGTGTCATCAATGAATGTCTCCATCGTCCAGTTGCCCTCGCAACCACAGATTTCGAACAGGAAGTTACGAATCATGTCGTTACCGCGAACAGAGTGACGTACCTCAGGGTGGAACTGAACAGCATACAATTTGCGCTCATCGTCACTCATGGCAGCGATTGGCGCACTTTCCGTGCCTGCATCCAGTTTGAAACCTGGAGGAAGTGTAACCACGTGGTCACCGTGACTCATCCATACCGTATGTTCGCCTTCAATGCCTTTTGCCAGTGTAGATCCAGCAGCAAACTCAAGGTCGGCTTTACCGTACTCACGCTTCTCGGAACGTTCTACTTTACCTTCGAGCTGTTGGGCCATAAGCTGCATTCCGTAGCAGATACCGAAGATTGGCAAGCCAAGGTCATAGACACCTGGGTCCACGTGTGGAGCATTCTCAGCGTATACGCTGGACGGCCCACCTGAAAATACGATTCCTTTTGGTGCCATTTCTGCGATCTTTTCCGCCGGTGTGTTATACGGCAAAAGCTCGCTGTATACGCCAAGATCCCGGATTCTTCTGGCGATTAACTGGTTGTATTGGCCCCCAAAGTCAAGGACAACCACAATCTCATTCTGCTTATTCATAACCGTGCCTCCCTCAATTCAATGAAACTAATTATACGCAACGACAAAACATACCGTCAAGGAAAGGCGAAACTCCTTTTTTCGACATATCAAAACAGGATTACCAAATGCCTCTAAATATGAAATTTCGGATAGAAAAGCTTGGCAGCAAGATGTTGGTTCAAGTGTATGATCGTGGAAAGACGCCTCGTTCGCAGCGCAGCGCGAAAGGCGTCTTATGTATAGCATGCAGCGTAAACCAAACGCTGCGTTTAAAAACAGTGCGCCAGCCAATGGTGATCTTCATCTGCCCACAAGCTACCCACAAGTGGCCGAGCTCTATTGGAAAGCGATAGCGATTGTATGGCAGCTGCTTCGCATCTTTGGTGTATCGTTGTAACATCCTTGTGTTACAACGCCTGCAACCGCCGGGCCAAACGAAGTGCCCGGCGCAGGAAGTTCAGACTGTCCGCGCGCAGCGGACGGTCTGGCCCATACAGCAGCCGTTCCCAGTCGGCTGCAAACCGCGCGATGTCCGCGCCGTCCGCGCCTGCGGCCAAAGCAGGTGATGCTGCATATTCACGCAGCGTCATACCCGGCGGCCGCGGACCGTACCGGCGCGCGAGCGCGGCCCAGACCGGAGCGGCGGCACCCAGCAGCCGCTCGCGGTCCGGAAAGCTGCTGCGTGGCCACGCCAGCAGCAGCCTGATCCGCAGCGCGGGGCGTAGCCGCCGCATGCGGACCAGAGCAGCGGCGCCCAGCAGGGCCGCTGCCACAAGGGCTGCCGCGAGCCAGGGCTCCGCGGCAATGGCCCGTGCGCGGGCGAGCAGCCATGCGCCCGCGTAACCCACTCCGCCGCTCATATACGGCGGATTCTCCGCAACAGGCTGCGGCCCGGCGAGCGCTGCGACACCTTCGCCCGCGCCTTGCGCCATGGTGAAGCCTGGCGTGGCCTCGAACGGCATCCAGCCTGCACCCGGAAAATACACCTCTACCCAGGAATGTGCATCTCCTTGGGATATTAGGTACTGACCGGGTACATCTGGGTCAGCTACTCCAGGCCCAAAGCCTTTAACCCAGCGTGCGGGGATGCCCTCTGCACGCAGCAACACAATCATGGCTGTGGAGAAATGATTGCAATACCCCTGCCGGGTGACGAATAGAAAATCGTCCACAAAATCTGTTCCTCGCGGTGGCATACGGGTATCCAACGTATACTCGGCATGAGCAGCCAGATAAGTCTTTACAGCTTGCACAGCGTCATACCGGGTCTCACTGCCTTGAATGATTTCCTTGGCAAGCGTCTGCACTCGACCGGGGAGTGATGCAGGCAATTGCAGATAGGTCCTCCGAATGGCTGCCGGATCTTTCCCTTTATTCGTTTCCTCAAGCAGACGTAACTGTTCAGCTGTTGCGACAGGAACCATGACGTCTGCTGAATAATTTTTAACCATCTTATCTTTTCCGGAGCCTGCGAGCCACAAAGTTGCCGAATCGTGATTAGACAGCAAAGAAAACATATTTTCCTGATTATCCTTGTTCTTATCCTGGAACGATACGTTGACCGGTATGCCCCCGGTAAAGAGAGGATTTGGTCCTTTCCACTCTCTCTGCATCGTGACGGTTTGGCGAATGCGACTCCAATAGGTTGGATTCTCCCAACCATCAGCACGCAGCATTCCGGATGGGCTTGCCGTTTCGAAGCTTTGCCCCGGATCACTCCAAGTACTACCGTTATAATATGAACGGGTCTCCCCTCGCCAATACGTCACTTTTGGACTCTTCGCTATAAAAAAGATGGAGTTGCCCTGCACTAACGGTGCTCCCATAGGCGCGTCAGCTGTGCTATATCCCGTGACTGCCGTTGCAGCAGGGATACTACTGTGCTGTGTATAACCTGCCCAGCGAGCTAGGCGTTCACCCATCTGCTCCAAAGATATGCGTTCCGGTTGAGGAATGGAAGTAAACTGGCCAGGTAACGCGGAGAGAAGCACCATACCTGCGGAAACAACGATAGTTACTGCACTCCAACGGCCATAGGGGCTGCCGCGATAACTCGGAGTAGTGACTCCTCCATTGAGACGTAATAGCTGGAGCAGAGCCTGAATAAGAAAAGTCCATAGGACAGACCGTATTACAGAAGCATACACATCCAGCCCCGCAAAGGATTCAAGCAAAAGCAAATAAAGCAGCGTTGCACTGCCAAACAGCATAACGCTTCGACGTAACAATACGAGGGATTGCACAGAAGCCATGAGCATGCTCCAGCCGCACATCATGAACAAACCTCTCGTTTCTGTACTAATCGAGTGAAATCGCAAGTTATTTATAAACGTGTCCATATCCGCTGAAAATATTCCCGGATAAGCGACCGCCCAACGGACAGGATCACTTCCTCCGTACATCAGACATAAAGCAACGAGTGCAATGAATAATCGGATCAGCACTCCGGTGAGCCACCCTGTACGAATTAACCCTGCGAGCAACAATGCTCCCGTTAATCCCGCCATTACGGACAAGAACCGTTCACTGCCCTGCTGATCTGATGATGTAACCGGATATATCCACTCCAGAGACAGTATAAGTAAAATGGCCGAAATAAAAATTTTGTACAGGACAGGTACGCTAACATATCCCTCATCCTTTATGTCCGTCACAGAATTCTGGTTCACAGCTTTATAGACGGAATAGGCCGATTCCATTCTCGTACGGTCCGTTGACTCTAAGTTGGCCACAGTGGAATTTGGTTGCTGGTTACCTTTACGCTCCCACATCCGTTACCTCCACCTTTCCCAATGAAGATAACGCAGCGTCTGTAACCGCATGGATCGGCACCCCGCTGTGACGAAGCCGCTCCAAGCTTAAGCTGTCATATCCCAATCCATTCATCAATCTATCCGTTGATCCTAATTGGTCCTGGTTTGCTTCAGTCAATTGCACCTCTACACGATAACCCGACCCGATTGCAGTTATGATCCATTCGGCCAGAACCTGATCCATCTTACCTGTGAGAACCACAATTCGCGACCCGCTCGTTAGTCCATCCAGCATCTCCGTTCGAAGCGAAACAGAGCCTGATTGTGCTTTGGATATTCGTGCCCCCGCTAACTTGTCCAGTCCATGATTCTCATCATCTGCATGGAACGGCCCATGTTTCCATTGATCTTGTGCATCATAGTTCTTATCGCCGCCTTCCATCCACAGATGATAAGGAATGTCATCCCGTTCAGCGGTATGAATCCAGCGGGCAGCTGCACGAACCACTTGTTCAAAAGCAGGTGCATCCATGTTCTCCCGTTGTTTTACGTCATAACCCGACGCGCCTTCATACACAAGGATGCCGAGCGAAGCCAGATCCGTGGTATCAGGCAGAAAGGTCTGAAGTTTTCCCGTTTTGGCTGTACTTTTCCAATGAACTCGTCCCAGTGGGTCACCCTGCTGATATTCACGGAACTCAGGGCTACGGTTACCCTGGCTATTTCTTCGCTCTGACAGAGTCCCTTCGATCATCGCTGCGAATTCTACCGAATCACCCTTCCCCCAAGCTGTTGCTTGAGGAACAACAATCAAGGGGGTACCTCCCGCGGTCTCTGCGGAGAGGGTATTCCAGCCAAACATATCACCCCAGTACAATCTGCCCGTATCCCATCTGTAAACTCCTCTGCGTAACCCGGAACATTCATATTGATAGGAAAATTGTCGCCGTGTTCCCGGGAAAATCAATTTGCGATGAACACCTGCAGGTGTGTTCTCACACAGAACGATCCATAACAATGGAATACGGCAATTGAATTCCAGTTCGACTAGAACCCGTACCTGCTCTCCTGCCTCAATCCGGTTCGTGTGTATTTTCCGACGGATGTGAATACGCCGTGGTCCGAAACAATGAAGAAGCAGACCTCCTGTGAACATCAAGAAAGCTATAACGGATAGAAACAACGCCGCTTTGCCCCCATGCCACTGATACAAGGAAGCAAAAGCCACCACCAAGACAGCACTCACAATCCGTTGTCCCAACGCAGTCATTGCCTCCGTCCCCTTCCCTGCGATGCCATCTGTACAGGTACCGGGACCGATGACAATGCTTCTTCAATGACTTGTACTTGCCCCCAAACCTCCGCTCTGTTCTGGGCCTTCAATTGAATACGGTGGGAAAGGACAGGCACAGCTACCTCTTTCACATCATCCGGAATGACATAACTGCGCCCTTGAAGATAGGCAAATGACTGCGCCGCAGCCATCCAGGCCAGTGTTCCACGCGGACTGATGCCCAATCTGACCGCCGGAAGGCTGCGAGAGGCTACAGCAACGGCCACCAGATACTGTTTGACGACCGGATCAACATGTACCTGTTTGACTTCACGCTGCATGGCTACGACCTCTTCAGCAAGCAGAACAGGGCGAAGTTCATCAAGCGCTTCTCTACCTTGCATGCGGGTTAACAATTCCAATTCCTGTTCCGGATCGGGATAACCCAGTCCAATTCTCATGATAAATCGATCCAGCTGCGCTTCAGGCAGACGGTACGTACCCTCGAACTGTAACGGATTCTGTGTCGCCAGCAGAAAGAACGGGCGTGGCAAGGCATAGGTAGTGCCATCAACGGTAATACGTCGTTCCTCCATTGCCTCCAGCAGGGCAGACTGAGTGCGTGGTGATGCGCGATTTATTTCATCAGCCAGGACAACGTTGGACATGACAGGCCCGGGCCGAAACTTGAATTCAGCTGTATGTGGATGATAGATTGAAGTGCCCGTAACATCTGCCGGCATGACATCGGACGTGAATTGAATCCGGCCCATGGAGCAGTCCAGTGCAGAAGCAACGGCACGAACCAGCATCGTTTTCCCGGTACCCGGCACATCTTCCAGAAGTACATGCCCCCCACTGAGCATTGCAGTGAGGACATAACGAATCTCTGTTTTTTTGCCAATAATCACACTCTCAACACGCTTCATGACCCTGTTTAACAATTCAACAGCATGTTCATGTTCCATTCGGATATAAGACATTTCTCTGATCTCCTTCCGTTCATCAGCATTCCTGAACCATAGTAATCTATGATTCAGTGTTGCCCGGAAGTAGAGAGAATAGTCCTGCAAGAATGACTTTCTTCAGATCATTTTATACTTAAATATGTTGTTCATTGCCGAAATGGATCTGGAAGTGCCCGCCTTTACCGTCCACTCTGCTTCATTACTGGTTAAGGAATTCACCCTCAACCCCATCTGCTCCAGTAGCTCACGTAACGGAACCCAGATGGTTCCACCTTGACTCTGTACTGCTCCCGTTTCAATTGCCCCGGTTGTTGTCAGTGTTCCACTCACACTGTCTGCATGAATCGTTCTTTCCTTCCATACTGCTATGGCCGTCCTTGTTTCAGAGTCCCAGCGAGTGCTGCCCCCGAATTTTTTCATGAAAGTACGCAATGGCACCATGATTCGCTTCCCCTCCATGCGGAACTCGCCCGGTTGCAAGGTAGCTGCAGCCAAGCCCACCTCTACCTTCAGCTTCTTGTTTGCAAGCCATAACGTCGCGTTCGCTTCTACATGCTCTGCGATCCAGGCCTTTCCTGGCACCTTGCGGGCCTTATACTTACCATCTGGATGTACACGGAATTGAACTGGTTGATCCGTACTCTTTATGGTGTCAAAACGATATCCATGATCACGATAATATTTGATAATACCCGGAAGTGCTTTTACCGTTTCAGCATGTGCACCACCGTCATGCATCAGGACAATGACCGAACGTGCTCCCGCAGGTACTTTAGTCGAATTGCTGAGGATCTCTTTGGCCGGAACACCCTTACGCTTGGAATCTCCACTATCGACGTTCCAGTCCATGACGGTGTACCCACCCAGTTGGAGCAAATCAAAATAACTCTGGTCAAAGTGTCCATATGTACCGCCTGGTGCTCGCACCAGATTCGGACGGAAACCGGTTATACGCTCCAGCACTTCCTCTGTTTGCTTGATCTGTTTCCAGAACACTTTAAAATCACTGTACAGCTGTTCGTATTGATGATTAAACGTATGATTGCCCAAAGCATGTCCATCCTCCACAAGCCCCCGGATTAACTCGGGATAACGCTCTGCCTGCTCACCCAGCACAAAAAATGTAGCCAAAACCTTCTCTTTACGCAAAATATCCAATACTTCACGGGTATGGTTACCCGGTCCATCGTCAAAACTCAGATAAACTACCTTGTCTTGAGTATTCTTATCTTCCGAGATCGGATCACCTGAGCCGGAAGCAGAAGATGCATAAGCCGTGCCTGCATATACAGCAAATGCACATAACAATATCGCAATCCGCACGAGAATGACATACCATTGTCCAGATAAAAACGTATGTATGGTTGTTGCAGAGTTTCCCCCTATTTCCTTGATTATGAATTCCGGTCTCTGTACCATTTACGAATCGACCTCCACCGTCTCTAGTAATTTGCTGATAGACTTCAGCAGATTTGTTAGAATTATATGGAGACTACATTGAAAAAAGACGTGATTTTGTTTAATATTTTTTCACAATTTGCTATATAGCCTGATTGATTCTTCGCTTCAGATTAGGTAGCATAATGAACAGGCAAAACACATTAAAACACCTTGGAGAGTATTCATGCTCCCACCCCGTATTCAGGAGAGTGAAATCTATTGGAATTGCTTGAGAAGATCCAACATCTGTTTGGGTCCTACGGATACAGCGTATTGTTTTTTGGCTTGTTGCTTGAATTCATCGCACTTCCCTTTCCTGGTGAAACAACGATGGCTTACGCAGGGTTTCTCTCCTACAAGGGGCATCTCGACTTCGGAATCCTCACCATACTGGCTTTTCTGGGAACAACGATTGGCATGACCATCACTTATTTTATTGGAGCCAAAGCAGGACTGCCCTTTATAACACGATACGGAAAATGGTTTCTGCTGAAGCAGGACAAGCTCGATAAAACGCAAAAGTGGTTCGCCAAGTATGGTAATGCCTTAATCTTCATCGGTTATTTCATTCCGGGTGTAAGGCATTTCACCGGATATTTTGCGGGCATAGCCGCTGTTCCCTTTCGCAAATTCGTTCTCTACGCCTATTCAGGCGCACTGTTCTGGGTTGTATTGTTTCTGGGTATTGGCAAAATATTTGGCCCTCAGTGGAACGCCGTATTCCATCTGGCTCATCAATATGCAGCATATATCGTGGGAGGAATCGGCCTATTGCTCATCGTAGCCGTGCTCTATCGTTACCGCAAAGCATGGACAGCAAGATCCACCGTATCCAAACCAGCCCCTGTTCGACAAAGACAAAAGTAAATTCGGACAAAAGTCCATCTATAATAAGCAAGCAAGGAGTTGCGAATAATCGCAGCTCCTTTTTTTTGTGATAATCCGAATTCATCCAGGTCATACTAACTTGAAAATATAGGGTGTATAGGGAGGTGAAGGCATGAGTGAAACGTCGCCGGAACGCCAAGATCAGAGGCAAATCTCTCCGGATCTAAGCGAAAATATGGAATACTGCAAGCAAGTGATGGGGAACAGCAACGACTTGATGATGCGCCCTCTCCAGTGTTTACATAAATGGCCTGCAGTTATGTTGTACATTGATGGATTAGTGGATGTGCAGATTCTGAATCATTCCATCCTGGAATCCCTGTTAAAGACACATGAACTTCCGGAATTCTCTGCAGATGATGAGCATCTGAGCTACCTCCAGAATGACATTCTGGCTGCGAGCAATGTAACATTTGTGGATAACATGGAAGATGTACTTAATGCTCTCCTGTCCGGTTCGGCCATCCTGCTACTCGAAGGCTGTGCACGAGGATTGAAAATTGCCGCAGCTGGGTGGGAGGACCGTGCTGTTGGTGAACCCATCTCACAGACCGTTGTTCGCGGTCCTATGGAGGGATTTAATGAAAATTTGCGTACAAATACATCCTTGATTCGCAAACGGATTCGTGACCCTCATCTCTGGATCGAAGAAAAGGAGATTGGACGTATCACCAAAACAAGGGTTGCGGTCTTATATCTGAAGCATACCGTTGATCCGGAAGTGGTAGAGGAACTAAGGCGAAGGCTTGATGAGATCGATATTGACGGGATTCTGGAGAGCGGGTACATCGAGGAACTTGTACAAGACGAAACCAGAACGTTATTCCCCACGGTTTACAATAGTGAACGTCCAGATACAGTTTGTGCTGCTTTGCTTGAGGGTAGAGTAGCCATCATCGTGGACGGTACGCCTTTTGTGCTGCTGGTTCCAGCCTTGTTCGTGCATTTCTTCCAATCGCCGGAGGATTACTATCAACGGGCCGATATCAGCACATTGATTCGCTTGATTCGTTATCTGTCCTTTTTTATCGCTTTACTAGCTCCATCCTTCTATATTGCCATTACCACCTTTCACCAGGAGATGTTGCCCACCAATATGCTCATTAGTCTGGCAGCTCAACGTGAAGGCGTTCCTTTTCCCGCATTCATTGAAGCCATACTGATGGAACTGACCTATGAAATTTTGCGAGAAGCAGGTATACGTATTCCGAAAACGGTCGGTCAGGCCGTTTCCATTGTCGGAACACTGGTGATTGGCCAAGCCGCCGTAGATGCAGGAGTTGTCTCCGCTGCAATGGTTATTATCGTTTCCATAACGGCCATATCCAGTTATGTCATTCCAGAGAATGGACTTTCTATCTCTGTCCGAATTTTGCGATTTGTATTGATGATACTCGCGGCAGCTTTTGGATTCTACGGTATTCTAATTGTTCTGCTCATTACAGTTACACACCTGTGCAGCTTGCGTTCTTTTGGTGTACCGTATATGTCTCCCTTTGCACCTCTAATTCAGAAAGATCTGAAAGATACGCTGTTTCGTGTGCCCTGGTCCCATATGAAAACACGTCCATTCTCTACGGGTACCCCGAACAAAATCCGACAAGCCAGCAAAAAAATGAAGCGTTAATTCGGTAAGGAGAACAACGTATGAACAAGTGCTTCCGATTAATTGTATGCATTGTATTCCTGCTCCCTCTCCTTACCGGATGCTGGGATCGCCAGGAACTGAATGAACTTGGCATTATGCTGGGTCTTGGTGTAGACAAGGATGGCGATTTGATTAAAGTGAGTGCTCAGGTCGTTGTGCCAAATGAAGTTTCCTCCAAGTCAGGGGGAGGCAATGGCACTCCTGTCACGCTGTACGAAGCGTCCGCGTCCACGCTGTTTGAAGCAATTCAAAAGCTGACCGAGACAAGCCCACGGCGCATATTCATGGCACATATCCGTGTACTGGTGTTCGGAGAAGAATATGCACGGAAAGAGGGCATCTACGATGTCATGGAAGCGTTAATGAGGGAACCTACTGCTAGACCCGATTATTACGTCATGGTTGCACGAAATACTACAGCTTCCAAAGTACTGGACGTACTTACTCCATTGGAAAACATTCCTGCGGAGAAATTATTTAATTCTTTGGACGTGTCCGCCAAGACCTGGTCTCCCACAACAACCGTAACCGGAGACCAATTAATTGAATATATGCTGACGCCTGGAATACAGCCTGTAATCACTGGTGTAGAGGTCGTTGGCAATTTAGCGAGAAGCGGAAGCAAAGATAATATTGGGACAATCAAGTCTCCCGCCCGACTGAATTCTACGGGATTAAGCATCTTCAAAAAGGACAAACTGATCGGCTGGTTAACGGAAGATGAATCGAAAGGATACAACTACATCCGCGACAATGTGGTGTCTACTATCAGTCACATGCCTTGCCGAAAGGGAGGAAATGTGACGTTCAAAGCTCTCCGTACCAAGACCCAACGAAAAGCAAAGGTCATTAACGACCAGCCTGTGATCCACATCAAACTCAAAAATGTGTCTTCCATTGGTGCAGTAGAGTGCGGAATCAGAATTGGTTCAATGAAAACGCTCAAAGAGTTGGAAAAGGACAGTGAGGAGCGACTGATAGACCTGATGGAAAAATCCGTGAATTCAGTGCGGCGAAAGTTCCATATAGACATTTTTGGATTCGGTCAGGAAGTGTATCATGCCGATCCTAAATTTTTCAAAAAGATTGAGAAGGATTGGGATCAATATTTTGAAAATCTGGATGTTAAGTATGAGGCCAATGTACAGATCAAACGTGTAGGTACACTGGATGATTCATTCAAGGAGGATTTGAAGGAGTGAGACCGGATGTTGATTACAATTACTGTCATTGTCATAGGGGGCCTCGTAGGCTTGTTTGATCTTCCAGGTCTCATCCGCCGCAAGGAATGGAGGGAAACAGCTGTGTACAGCGGAATGCTCGTCATTGCCACAGGGTTTAGTGTAATTGCAGCTAACCTGTGGGATTTCCCCAGTCCGCTCTATATCATCATGTGGATCTATGAACCTGTTAATCAATTCTTGGCACATCTGACGGGAACCTAGAAAAAGGAGAGGACCATTATGCTGGAACAGGGGCGCCTTGGAACAAGACAATTGACCACGCTCATCTTTATGATGGTGGTCGGGGATATGATGCTGATCTACCCCTCAGTCATCACGTCCTATGCCAAACAAGACTCCTGGATTTGCGCTTTTATAGGCGTTCCTCTGGGGATGGCACTGATGGCCATGATCCTGAAGCTATGTAGTTTGCATCCAGAAAAAAATCTGGTGCAGATGGCACGAAGCATTCTAGGGTTCTGGCCAGGTACTTTCTTTTCCTGCTTCTACCTGTTCTTTTTCATTATTGGTGCTTCAACGCATACGAGAGAAGTCGGCGATTTCATGACCACTCAAATCTTCCCGTACACTCCCATTCGCATCATCATTCTGATGTTTGTCATCGTGATCGCCTGGGGAGTGTCTCACGGATTAGAGACGATGGGGCGTAGCAGTGAACTACTGATGCCCGTCGTTATTGTGTTTATTGTCGTCCTTGCAGTCTGCCTGCTTCCTCAGATTGATACTAGAAACTTGAAGCCAGTAAGTGATACGAGTGTTGTCTCTATCTCGCAAGGCATTCTGGTAAGCATTATATATCCGATCGGTGAAGTCGTTCCCATCATGATGATACTGCCCTATGTTGCCAAGCAGGCTCATCGAACACGGGACATAATTATTGCAGCTGGTTTAGGCAGCTTGGTATTGGCAACGCTCGTTACCATATCTCTGCTGGTCTTGGGTGCCTTTCTTACGCAACATAACATATATGCTTCTTTCGTGTTGTCCCAGAAAATTAGTATTGGGAGCTTTTTTGAACGTATTGAAGCCATTATGGCTTCTTCCTGGCTGATCTCTACGTACTTCAAAGCGATGATATACTTATACGCCTTTATTGTTGGTTGTGCGGAACTGTTCAAGCTTAAGCAGTATCAGATACTAGTACTTCCTGCGTCCATACTTGTGTTCGGATTAGCCAATCTGATCTCTCCAAGTATTACTTTTATCGTGATCACCATTGTTCCATATTGGGTAGACTGGGATACCACACTGGGGATCATTCTGCCCGGCTGTCTTCTGCTGATACAATTGCTCAAGTCTTACAGAAAATCATCGGTTACTCCAAGCAATTCCTCACAGGAATGAGTACTTTTTTTGGGAGAAGGAGCCTGGTATGGATGAAAAAATGGAGTTCAGTCTATGAAGTTCATCCATGCTGAATATAGAGAAGGAGCACGGTGTCTATGTTAATTAATGAGAAAATCACCATTAGGCAATTTGCAGTCCTTACCTTTCTCGTCATGGTTGGGGATATGATTCTACTCTATCCCTCCGTGGTTACTGCTTCGGGTCAACAGGATGCATGGATCTGTTCTCTTATCGGTCAGCCGATCGGCTTACTCATCATATGGGTTCTATACAAACTTCATCAGACACATCCTGATCTTTCCCTTATTGAAATCTGCCAAAAAATACTTGGCCGGTGGGCGGGGTCTGTTTTGTCGGCTGCATATCTATTTTATTTCGCCATAGGCGCTGCCATATGTATCCGTGAAGTCGGTGACTTTATGACCACACAGATCTACCTTCAGACCCCCATCCGGGTCATTCTAATTATCCTTATGTGCGCTCTGGTCTGGGGGCTTATGCATGGCTTACATACAATAGGTGGAAGCAGTGAATTGCTGACTCCGATCGTTGTTGCCTTTATGATTTTGTTATTTCTGGGGCTGATGCCCCAAGTAAACAGTTCACATCTGCAACCTTACTTGAACACACCTTGGCTTCATCTGATGCAGTCTATCATTAGAGGGGCTTTCACTTCCTTTGGTGAACTAATCGTGATCACCATGGTTCTTCCTTATGTGATGTCCGGACCTCACATCAAACGGGACATGTTACTCGCTACTTTATGTGGAGGGCTGTTGCTAACCACACTGTTAGTCATTTCACTGATGATATTTGGCCCCTTTCTGACCCAGCATGACATCTACATCTCCTATACCCTGTCCCAGAAAATTAATATCGGCAACTTTTTCGAGCGAATTGAGGCGTTCATGGCGACCGCTTGGTTAATTGCTACCTATTTCAAAAGCCTGCTGTATATGTTCTCCTTTGTCCTTGGAACAGCTCAGCTATTTCGATTAAAGACATATAAACCTCTCATCCTGCCATCAGCCATGTTATTATTTGCTTTAGCTGTACTGATTTCTCCCAATGTCATTTTCTACACCAATACGATTATGCCCGCTTGGGTAGATTGGGATATCACGGTAAGCTTTATTATTCCGCTATTCCTACTGCTCGTGCATCGGCTTCGTTCGGGCAAGAGCAAGAACAATTCAACCAATCATAAACGATTGCCCACCTAAAAAGGCTGTGTTCACGGTAAATTCCGCGAAGCACAGCCTTTAATGATGAAACGGTTAAGATGTATTTATTCACACATGTCTAAATCATTTATTACAATGTCTTCAAAGCCTCAAGCGCAGCCTCGATATGTCCTTTGACCCGAACTTTGGACCAGTCCTTGATCAATTTTCCCTCTTCATCAATCAGAAAAGTGGAGCGAACCATACCCATGTACTCCTTGCCATACATTTTCTTCAGCTGCCATACACCGTATTGCTCGGCTACAACGTGCTCTTCATCCGATAACAAGGTGAACGGCAGTCCGTATTTGGCAATAAACTTATCATGTTGTTTCATCGGATCGGTGCTGATTCCGAGAATGACCGTGTTCAGTCCTTCAAATTCAGCATGTCGATCCCGAAAATCACAAGCCTGTTGCGTACAGGACGAAGTCATATCCTTCGGGTAAAAATAAAGCAGCACCCGCTTTCCGTGGTAATCCGAAAGCTTTACCGATTCTCCCGTACTGGACGGGAGCTCAAAATCCGGTGCCAATTCGCCTACTTTTAACGTCATGTCAGTTCCTCCCTAATCTCCCCCATGAATTGTTATAGGGCGTTATTATGAACCTGCTCCGCGATACCGCTTCACACCAAAATTCCACAGAAGCAAGCCCATGGAGCCAAACACCAATCCCATCACAGGTGTAAGCAGCGCCATGCGATGCATCTCAGACCTCTCCAGGAACAACGCTGCGGGATAGATCCCCACGAAGGCAAACGGAATGATCCAGGTTAACAGCACCTGAATGGCACGGTTATAGATCGTTACCGGGTAGCGTCCATATCCTTGAATGTTATACATCAACGGCAGGATACCTGTTGGCGCGTCCGAATAAAAGGATAGTGAAGTCAATGTGGTGTAGATGCCGGCATAGATCATGACTGAGCTGAGAGCCAAAATAATTAAGGCAGGGATATGCCACCACTCCAGCATCAGACCCATCTCTGCTCCACTGAAGATCATGATGATCAGGCCGATAAACGAGCCCACGAGTGCAGGCGGGTCCACATTTTCAAGCAATATCTGGAACAGGTTATGTGCAGGACGTGTCAGGATCCGATCCATCTCACCTTTGACGATGTACCGCTCACTGAATCCCCACAGATTGATAAAACAACTGAAGATGCCATAGGGCACCATAAAATATCCATAAACAAAGAGCACTTCACTCTCACTCCAGCCGCCCAGGTTATCCGTATGGCGAAAGACCACAAAGATAAAGATCAGGTTGGTTGCCTGAAACAGCAGATCCGATAGGATCTCCACCCAGAAATCAGCACGGTACGTGAGTCGTGTTTTCATGTAATTCTTCAAATATTCCCAGATCAGACCCATATAGTACATATCTGTTATCCCCCTTGCACGAACAGACGCTTGCGCGCCTTACGCCAGATCAATACCATCGGAAGCAGCAGTACGGCAAACCAGAACACCTGAATACCGAGTACACTCCAGATGGCGGTACCTTCCACTCTTCCAGTGAACACAGAACCGGGCAGATACGTAATGGCCTGAAAAGGCAATACTTTCATCACCGCAGACATCCAGCCTGGATACAGACTGATCGGGATGATTAGACCGGAGAACAAATCAACCACGACGCGTTTCATACGCATCATGCCTTCATTGTTTTCCACAAAGAATGCCGCCAGTCCCGTTATCACATTAATCTGGGAATTAATGAGGAAACTGAAGAACAGCATGACGAGAAAGCCAATCCACGCCGATGGCGCCGTAGGCAATTCAACCGGGAACAGCAGAATGGCGATGAGCATCCCTGGAATCATGAGCAGCAGGAAGCGGAAAATGCCTTCACCAAGCCCTTGCATCATTTTGACCATAACGTAATTGATCGGCCTGATGAATTGAATCGCAATGGAGCCATCCCGTATATCTGCGGCAATCTCCCGGTCCAGGTTGTTAAAGTAAAAGGCACGTGCCATCCAGGATACAGCGATGTAAGTGGTCATCTGCGCTGCCGTGAAGCCGCCGAGTTCACCACTGCTACCGTAAATGGCTTGCCAGGTAAAGTAATACACGCCGATATTCAGCGTATATATCAAAATGCCGGAGTAATAATTCACCCGGTATGCCAGCATCGTTAGAAAACGGATGCGCATAAAATCAATAAATGCACTATTCATCTCAGGATACACCCACCGCTTCTTTCCCTGCTCCCACAATCTCGGGACGCTCGGCGGAACCGGATTGGTAAATACTGCGCACAATCTCATCCGTGTTGATCTCAATAATCTGAATATCGGTAATATCGGCTTGTCCAACGACACGTCCGAGTACATCCGAAACGTTCAGTTCCAGCGGAATCCATACGGATGCGGACAATTCATTCTCAACCGTCCAACGTACAGGCAACGCAGCAGTCCATTCCTGCATCTGACTGATGTTGTGAGCTGAACCAAACTTGAAGCGGATCTCCCGCTCCTTCCCCCACTGGGACTTGAGATGATCCAGACCTCCATCATAAATGATGTTACCTGCATCAAGCATGATCACCCGGGAACACAGTGCCTCAATGTCCTGCAAATCGTGGGTTGTGAGCAGAATGGTCGTTCCATGCTCCTTGTTCATGTCTTTCAAGAAATCCCGAATTTCCGACTTCACCACAATATCCAAACCAATAGTTGGCTCGTCCAGAAAAACAATACTCGGGTTATGCAATAATGCTGCAACTAACTCACAGCGCATGCGCTGACCGAGACTGAGCTTCCGTACCGGACGGCTTAACAGATCCTGTAGCTGCAACCGCTCAACTAGTTCATCCAGCCGTTTGCGGAAATCGACCTCTCCGACACGATATACTTTGCGCAATAAATGGAAGGATTCGATAACGCCAATATCCCACCACAATTGACTGCGCTGACCAAAAACAACACCAATATTCTGTACAAACTTCTCACGTTCCTGATACGGAACATATCCACCAACCGATATTTGCCCTGAAGT
Source organism: Paenibacillus amylolyticus (assembly GCF_047302515.1). Lineage (GTDB taxonomy): Bacteria > Bacillota > Bacilli > Paenibacillales > Paenibacillaceae > Paenibacillus > Paenibacillus amylolyticus_G. The sequence goes on from NZ_CP168019.1 coordinate 5,165,708, forward strand.
AGGCACCAAAATGCCGGTCAACATCTTGATCGTTGTTGATTTACCGGCACCGTTCTCCCCAATATATCCGCATATTTCGCCCTGCGGAATCTGAAATGAAATATCATTTACAGCCAATACCTCTTGGTATTGACGTGCAAACAGGTCCTGGAACGCGCCCTTCAGCCCACCTCGGCTTTTCTGGACGCTAAACGACTTGCGCAAATCTTTGACATCAATCGCCAGCATGATTATACCTCACTTGGATTTTGTTGAAATTGCTTGTAGCCCAAAAAGAAATTATAATGGTATCAGTCAAAATTCAGCAAGCTTTAAAATAGTCTAGAGCCGCGTCCTGCCCTTATGTTGGGAAAAGACGTGTACGGAAAGCTCCGACTAGTTCTTACTTGAATACTCGAACTCGTTTTTTTATTTTATCTCAAATACAAAGGAGAGCTAGCATGACCAGAAAGACGAAGAGAACCATATGGATTTCTCTTGCCGCCTTCGTGTTAATTATTGGAGGAGCAGCGGCATATTATTTCGGTTCTATTCTCAATCAGTTGGATGGTTTGGCAAAAGACGGCGACGATTCACCATTCGCAGGCATCGAAAATGTGGAGAAAGTAAATACTCCTGACCCACCCAAATGGGAAGGCACAGAAACGGTAAATATTCTCGTTATGGGTGTCGATGCACGTGGATTGAAAAAAGGTGAAGTTCCTCGCTCCGACAGCATGATGGTTGTATCGCTCGACCCACTTACCAAAAAAATCAATCTGTTCTCCATTCTGCGCGACACTTACGTCAATATTGACGGATATGGCAAGGAGCGGATCAACACCGCTATCACCCATGGCCCTAATGCAGCGATGCAAGCTGCCGGCGACCTGCTCGGCATTCCTGTACAGTATTATGTGTATACGGATTTCCAGGGATTCATCAAATTGGTGGATGCCGTTGGCGGTGTTGATTTTGATGTGGAGAAAGACATGCACTATACAAGTAAAGCAGACAATAACGAATACGATATTGATCTCAAAAAAGGGTATCAGCATCTGGATGGTGAGACAGCGCTTATGTACGTTCGTTTCCGCCATGATGCGATGTCGGATTTCGCTCGTTCAGAGCGTCAGCGTGAGTTGCTGAAAGCTGTAACAGCAAAAATGCAGTCAACAACTACCATTGCCAAACTGCCTGCCATTCTGGAACAGGTTAATCCTTACGTAGATACGAACCTGACACTCTCCGACATGTGGAAGCTGGGTGGACTCGGATACCAGAGCAGCATGAACGGCAGTGAGCAGATTCCGCCAATGAACCTGCTGAAAGAAGAACGTACAGCAGGCGGTGCGCAAGTATTGACGGTTACCAATGAAGAGAAATTGAAGCAGCATATTCAGGATATTATTCACCCGCCTGCTACAACGGATGATAGTACAACCAGCACCGAAGATAAAACAGCCAGTGGTGACGATCAGAAGTCAGAGCAACCGGCTCAGTAATCTAAACATGCAGAGGGCAGCCATTACGCTGCCCTCTCGTTGTGCCCGGCTATACTATTATGAGAAAATCATCATATCTTTCTGTAGCTTGTACCTTTATCATATTTTGCATTACGAAAGGAAGTTATCTTATGAATACATCACGTTCACGTTCCGAACTTCTATACGCAGAAGCACTTGAACATATTGTAGGAGGTGTTAACAGCCCTTCACGCTCGTTCAAAGCCGTTGGTGGCGGTGCACCTGTATTTATGAAAAAAGCCCAAGGGGCCCACTTCTGGGATGTCGATGACAACCGTTATATTGATTATCTGGCCGCTTACGGTCCGATTGTTACAGGACATGCCCACCCGCATATTACGCAGGCCATTACGGAAGCAGCAGCAAATGGTGTGCTGTACGGTACCCCAACAGAGCTTGAGATCAAGCTCGCCAAAATGTTGAAGGAAGCTATTCCTTCCATGGATAAAGTGCGTTTTGTAAACTCCGGTACAGAGGCGGTCATGACTACGATTCGGGTCGCTCGTGCCTACACCAAACGCAACAAGATCGTAAAATTCGCCGGATGTTACCATGGTCATTCCGATCTGGTGCTTGTAGCTGCCGGTTCAGGCCCGTCCACGCTCGGAATTCCTGACAGTGCGGGAGTTCCAGCCAGTATTGCACAAGAAGTCATTACTGTGCCCTACAATGATCTGGAAGCCCTGAAGGATGCTTTGGAGCGCTGGGGTGATGATGTTGCCGCGGTCATGGTTGAGCCGATCGTTGGGAACTTCGGTATGGTTATGCCGGAGCCTGGCTTCCTGGAAGGTCTCTGTGCCATGACACGGGCCAACGGCTCCCTGGTTATCTATGACGAAGTCATTACGGCTTTCCGTTTCCATTACGGTTCTACACAGACATATGCCGGACTCGATAACCATGCGGAGATTGAACCGGATCTGACGGCTCTTGGTAAAATTATTGGTGGCGGCCTGCCAATCGGTGCTTACGGCGGACGCAAACACGTTATGGAGCAGGTTGCTCCGCTTGGGCCGGCTTATCAGGCGGGAACGATGGCTGGTAACCCTGCATCCATCTCGGCTGGTATCGCATGTCTGGAGGTCCTGCAAGGCGCGGGTGTATATGAAGAGATGGAACGTCTTGCTATCGACCTGACAGCGGGTCTGCAAGCTTCTGCTGACCGTCATGGGATTGCACTGACGATCAACCGGATTCGTGGTGCATTCTCCACCCATTTCTGTAATCACCCAGTTACGAACTACGATCATGCTCAAGACACGGATGGAGAGCTGTTCGCTTCCTTCTTCCGTCACATGCTGGACCGTGGCATTAACCTCGCTCCGTCCAAATATGAAGCCTGGTTCCTGACCACGGCTCATACAGACGAGGATGTTCAAGCTACTTTGGAAGCCGCAGAAGCTTCCTTCAAAGCGATGGCTCAGGAATAAATCGGATTATTTCCATTCACAATGTAGCGTACAAGCTGCATCGTTGATAGATAGCAACTCAAGGAAGAGGCGTCCAACAAGTGATCAACTTGTGTGGACGCCTTTTGTTATATACGGATAACATTACGATTCTTCAAGTTATTTCTGCCTGATCTGAAGTTTCAAAATTTCCTCCCGGATCTTCTGTATCCCTTCCTCGATTCGCTGCTTCGGCACATTGGAGATGTTCAAGCGCAGCATCTGATCCTGATGCACCTGATATGTTCCCTCCGGATAATACCGTTCAGTCGTATCAACGATGACTCCGCGCTTTTGAAGCCGGGGCAGCAGAACACGAAGCGGCATATCACCCGCCAAGGGCAATACGGTATGCTCCCCTCCTGTTCGAGGAGCCTCCATAAATGGAGCAAAGTCTGGATATGTGTCCAGTTGCTCATGCACCGTGTTCATCCGGGCAGCATAGCGGTTACGAATCACTTTCCTGTGATGAGCAAACATTCCGCTGTGGACATAGATCTCCAGAGCAGCTTGAGACAGAACGGAAGTGTCGATATCAAGCATTTTTTTGTAAGCCCCAAAAGATTGAATTAGTGGTGAGGGCAGAACAGCTACACCAATACGGAGACCTGGAAACAAAATTTTGGAGTAACTCTTCAGATAGATGACCCGGCCTTCGGTATCATAGGACCATAGCGGGTCCTGTTTCGTATTGTCCTCCAGATCAGCCAGATAATCGTCCTCCACCAGATAGACATCGTACCGCTGTGCAAGCCGGATTAGTCTCTTCTTGTCAGCAACTGTCAACGATGTGCCAATCGGATTATGAAATCGCGGCATGACATAGAAAAACTTGATATCTCCCTCTGTGAACTGACGTTCAAGCGATGCCCAGTCCAGCCCATCCAGGGTACGTCTCACACCGGCAATCGGCACATCCAATCCACTCAGTAGCGAGGGCATATTGTGATAGGTCGGTAGTTCAAGCAGTACTTTTCTCTTTCCATTGGGAAAAGGCATCAATGCAAGTACAGCCAGGGCCTGTTGCACACCTGACGTGATAAAGAACTGCTCTGTTCTCGCAAACACCTGATAATCCGCAAACTGCTTCTGCAACAGCATGATAAGCGAAGGTAATCCCTGATCCGTGCCATACATAAATAACTCTGTCTGTTTCTTCTCCATCGCCTGATCCACACAATGTCGAAAGTCTGCATAAGGGAACACCCTTGGATCGGGAGCAGCTGAAGCAAAGTCCAACGCTCCCTGCCAGTCCATGTCCTGAGCACCTGTCCCGTTCTGTACAGCATAATAGCCAGATTGAGGTATGGCGTACACCAAATGCCGTTGCTCCAGCCACTCATATGCACGAATCGCTGTACTTACACTGCATTGATATTGTTCTGCTACAACTCGAACTGCTGGCAGTCGAATGCCCTTATCTGCCCACTGGCGACGATCCTGCTGCTGCATCTGTTCCTGAATCCATTGCTTTAACGCTTCGGCAATCACTTCGTATTTTCTCAATGCACCCATCCCTCTCCCACAACTGTACCGATACAGTTTAACCTTTTATCTATTGTAGCACGATGCACCTGGCAGTATATTGAATAAGGCCAGCACGTGCCTCGAACCTGACATAATTCAGGATAATGAAAGATAAAGCGCTATGACTACTGTATTGGAGGAGCATTCATGAACATAACACACACTCGGGGATACGCTTATATCGCAGCTGTATTGTACGCAGCTATTATCGGTCTATCTTTTTTATTTGTTAAAATGACCGTCACTGTTGCACATCCAATCGATGTGCTTGCCCACCGATTCGCCCTGTCGCTGATCGTTGTAAGCATTCCTGTCATTTTTGGCTGGATCAAAATCCGACTGAGCCTTCGTGATCTGTGGCGAATCATTCCACTGGGGCTCTTATCTCCCGTCTTATTTTTTGCCTTTCAAGCCTTTGGACTTGTATCTTCCAACTCATCGGAAGCGGGTATTATTCAGGCCATGGCCCCTGTATTCACACTCGTTCTCGCTTCAGTCTTCCTGAAGGAACGCACATCCACGATGCAGAAGCTGTTCCTGCTACTGTCTGTTGCTGGAGTGGTCTTTATTTTCATAATGCAAGGAAGTGGCATGTCTATAGGTAACCTGAAGGGCATTGCATTATTGCTGCTATCCACGGTCTGCTTTGCAGGGTATGGTGTGCTTGCAAGACCATTAACCCAGAAGTATAAACCAATGGAATTAACCTGGGTCACACTGATGGTTGGCTGTATTGTATTTAACGCCGCTTCCCTGATCCGGCATGCTTCTAGCGGCTCCATGATGGACTACATCAAACCGCTTGGTGATACATCCTATCTGGGTGCGCTCGCTTATCTGGCGATCCTTTCCACCATGATCTCCACCCTGCTCGCAAGCTATGCCCTGACTCATCTGGAGGCTTCGCAAATGAGTGTATTCAGCAATCTGTCCACGCTCATCTCCATCGTAGGAGGTGCATGGATATTGCATGAACCAGTGGGTAGCTATCACTATATTGGTGCATTGTTGATTATCGCCGGTGTGCTTGGCACCAATATGAGCGGTCGCAAACATAAGCTGGTCAGTGGAATCAAGTCAAATTCCCCATATTGAGATAGCGCGAAAGTTGGTTCGCCGGTTCAACGAGTTATACGCTCCCATCCTCCCCAAACCCCGCATTTTGACCGGAGAGCAGCCCGGGAAACGAGGCTAGAGGTAAGAGAAGCCATGGGTATTCGTTATTTCGACTGACGGTATGAAGCGCTCCAATCACGTTAACACTGCTGAGGACAGTCTATTGGGAAAAGGAGACCCCTCAGCATGAAACGAACACAGCCTTCTTTTTTACAAGCTATGATGTTGATCATGTTGTCCGTTGGCTTGATCAGCCATGTTCTGATTATTCCTGCCCTTTTGGCTGCGGCCAAAAGGGATTCTTGGATTTCCGTCCTGTTATCAGCCGGACCATTTTTGATATTTGCGCTAATGCTCGCCTATGTCTCTCGTTTCCTCCAGCATCAAACCCTGCATGAATGGTTAACATCCCGTCTCGGCAAGCCTATTGGCCTGTTCTTTCGAGTTGGGAACAGTCTCTTTTTTCTGAGCGCAATCTATTTCACCCTGCACGAAACCACGACTTGGGCCAAAACAAATTACCTGACAGAAACGCCAATTCTGGTAACCAGTATTGCCCTCATGTCTCTCTGTGCCTATGGGGCATATAAAGGCATCCGCTCACTGGCATTTACGGCAGGATTGATCCTTCCACTGGTGGTACTGCTGGGCTTCTATGTTGCAATTGTGAACACTCAATACAAGGATTACAGTCGTCTCCTGCCTGTGTTAGAACAGGGCTGGCATCCGGTGCTGAATGGCATGATTTACAGTCTTGCAGGCATGTTTGAACTGCTGTTCATCTGGTATATCCAGCCTCATCTCACCAAACGTATACGTGTATGGCAGTATCTGATGCTCGCACTCATTCTTGTGGGACTAACAGTCGGCCCACTCATCGGGGCGATTGTGGAATTCGATCCTTTTGAGGCTGCCAAAATGCGATATCCCGCCTTTGAAGAATGGCGAATTGCCTCCTTGGGCAAATACATCGCCCAGACCGACTTCTTTTCCATCTACCAATGGCTCGCAGGCTCGTTCACCCGAATTAGTCTCGCCATGTATATTGTAGTAGAAATATGGAATATTAAGAGCTCTACCAGAAGGCTTATCAGTTGTATCTCGTTAGGTGTCTTCTTTATTCTAACCATGTTGTATCCTCTGGATGATATGACCTTCGAAAAGCTTCTGGTCGAATACATATTTCCGTTCAATCTCGTGTATCTGAGCGGACTTGCGATTATCGCGACGACGGTTGCCTTTATCCATTCACGCCATCAGAGGAGGAAACATCATGGAGCATCAAGCGATTGACACCACGTCCCATGAAACACTGCTTGCCTCTTTAAAAGAGCAGTTCAATCCATGCGCAGATGTTGTTATTCAGACCTTTCCTGTTAAAGACGAATCTGATCAGCCCGTAATTCTGCTTTATTGCGACGGTCTCGTCGACGGTAAACAAATTAACCAATTTATCATTCCCCGTCTGGAACAGCACTCCCTTATCATTGAGGAATCACATCCTAAAGAACTGGGATTAACATTGAATCCATTGGATGACCTCACAGATACTAACAAGCTTAATATGTTGATATTTAGTGGACAACTACTGATCATTTTCGGTAATGGTGTACAGTCCTGCAGTGTGGATATTGCTGATATCCCGGGACGCAGTCCCGAAGAATCAGCTATCGAGACATCAGTTAAAGGCCCTCGCGATGGATTCACCGAAGAACTCACTACCAACGTGGCCCTTATACGCAAACGAATGAAAACATCTTCGATGTGTTATGAGAAATATGTCAAAGGCGGCCGTACCCAAACAGCCATTGGACTTCTATATGTAAAAGATATTATCAATCCAGACATTCTGAAAGAAGCACGACACAATCTGGATCAGATTGAGATTGACGGCATTCTGGGCACCTCAATCATGGAGCGAGCTGTCATGGGAGGGATTCGGAGTATATTTCCACTCACAGATAATACCGAACGTCCCGATTTTGTCGTCGATTCCCTGTTAAATGGACGTTTTGCCGTTCTCATTGAAGGTTCTCCTGTAGCGGTCATCGCACCAACTACACTTTTCAATCAATTGAAGTCTCCGGAGGACGAAAGTACGCCTTTTTTCATCGTTACCTTTGAACGGATATTACGTATTTCAGGATTGCTGATCGCCTGTTTCTTCCCAGGCTTTTATATTGGCCTGACCAGCTTCAATGTGGAACAGATTCCTCTGCCTTTTCTAGCAACGATTGCTGGCACTCGAATGGGCCTGCCCATGCCGGTGACGCTGGAAGCGTTCCTGATGATTTTTATGTTCGAGATATTTAACGAAGCCGGTCGCAGGTTGCCACGTGCATTGGGCCAGACCGTCAGCGTGGTCGGCGGACTTATCATTGGAGATGCAGCCATTCGTGCCGGGATTACGTCTCCCACAATCATTGTCACGGTAGCGATCTCAGTCATCTCCAGCTATATTCTCGTAAATACCGTGCTCAGCGGGGCTACTGCCCATGTCCGGATCGGGATGCTACTCATCTCTTCCATTCTTGGATTATTCGGATTTATGATTGGACTGTTCGCTCTGTTGGTGCACCTCGTATCCTTGGAGTGTTACGGCGTATCTTATCTGGCTCCCGTATCTCCCTACATTCCCGGAGACTTCACTCAGGCCGTATCCATGCCGCCTTCCATGAAAAGAACCAAGCGCCCAGAAGCACTTCATACACAAGATTCCACTCGCCGGAGAAAACGGTCATGATCAGATGGACGTCCATGAGCGGTCTACTTGCGGGGTGCTTGATCCTTCTAACCGGGTGCTGGGATTCCAAAGAGGTGCAAAGTATAAACTTCATTACGGCGATAGGAATTGACTATGTAGACAACCAGTATATTGCTTATGCCCAACTGATTGACTTCTCCAGTATTGCAAAACAGGAAACGCCAACTTCCAGGGAGACAAGGGATATCTGGACTGGACGGGGCGAGGGTACAACACTGAACATGGCTATTAACGACTTGTATGAAACGTCACAGCAGCTAACGCTCTGGACTCATGTTAAAGCTATTGTTTTATCCAAAAAAGTCTTGGATGATCGACTGGAGGATATCTTTAATACACTTCTTCATTCAGGCCAATTGAGATATACACCCTGGATCTACGCTACAGAGCATAACATTCCGGATATACTCTCTCCCTCTGCATTGTTGAACCAATCCGCCCAGACCATTGAATTATTTGAGCCCATGAGACTATACAAACAGCATTCCGGTTACGAACCTATCCGGCTCCATCAGCTACTCGATGGATTACGGGAACCCGCTTCTGTCGTTCTTTTACCCTCGGTGTCAACGAGGAACGAGACTTGGTTCAACGGCGATAAAACGCCCCCCCTTGTTAGAATGGATGGATTTTATGTGATATCCAAAGGCACAAGTCAGGGTAGAGTTGCAGGAGCAGACGCAGATGGTACACGATACGTAAATTATGAGCGCGTACATCAGTACCCACTATACGTATATGGGAATGGTGGGAAAACTCCTGATTTAACCTTGATGCTTCGTCATCCCAAGACGAGAATCACGGCGAGAAAACAAGGAGATGGCGTCACATTTGATCTGGTTACCTCGGCCAAAAGCTTCATCACCGAAGATCATGGGGCTCCTCGGTCTCCACATGCAATGGAACAGGAAGCGGAGAAACAGATCGAATCCCAAATCCGAGGTACGTTCGAAAAGACCAAGTTACGCAAGATCGATTCATACGGTCTCGTGGAACACCTCTATCGCCACAATCTGCCCTTATGGCAACAAGAAGTCTACAACCGGGCGGATCCACTCCAACGTTTTAAGCTTGGAAAAGTGAAGGTTCACGTGGATATCCTGAATGCGAGCACGTATAAATACAGCGAATAAATGAAGAAAAAGAAGCCCCGTACCAGCATTGGATGCAAGGTTGCGGGGCTTCTTACCATCTCCAACTACGCTGTCGATTGGGGAAGTTATCCTAATGGATACGCCATGACACTCATCAAAGCCAATTCAGGCTGGGTCGTGTCCAAACGACTGTACTGGACGATAACGGGGATATTGCTCGAAACCGTAATCGCATAAGGCACGCCCGGCGGAATAGACTGCTCCCCGGATCGTAGCGATGCAGTCCGAATATGCTTCGTCCTTCTCGCTGGCACTTCGGCGACAATACCTTCGAGTGGTTCTCTGTCTTCAAAATAAATCGTGATGTGCAGCTCCGCATCCGTGGCACTGGTGTTCAGTACACATATGCTCTCATGACTCTCCAATGTGCCCCGGCTCTCCAGGGGAATGTAACCATCCGGAATGACCCAGTAGGTGTGACCTGTAGCTGCTGAAACATTCTTACTTGCAGATGTGGCTGATTCTGTCTGGTCAGGTGTCATTGAAATACCTCCTCCTTTTTTTTAAGAGTGCAATATAGGTTAAAAATTCGGGGGCTCGCGGGGCAGTCGCTTCGGAGGGCGGATCGGGCTGTGGGCCGCTGTTGGCTCGGGATTTCTTTGGCTCATTCGCGGGGGCAACTCTTAAAACCCGTGGGCTCGCGGGGCAGCCGCTTCGGCGGGCGGATCGGGCTGTGGGCCGCTGTTGGCTCGGGATTTCTATTCATTTCCCCTCAGCAGGGGAAATCCCGCTCCAAAGGCGAACGCTTCGCTCCCTCTACCCGATTCCGCCCTCCTCCGCTGCTACGCTCGCCGGACTGATTTAAAAGATTATTGCCTTCGCTATTCGCTGGGCAACTTTTGCTGGCTCGTTACTTCGTTTAACTCGCTTCGCTTAAATACAGACGCACAGGACTTAAAATCCTGCGGTAGCTTATCTCCTAGAGTAGTAAAAACATGTCCTTCTACAACTGCTACGATTACTCACCTACCGCAGATACATCTGCAACGGTTGCAACTGCAACTCGCGGATGGCTTCTGCCACCTGCTGGGCAAGGCGGCGGGCGCCTCGTTCCTGAAAATGCGTGTTATCCTCCACGCCTGAGGGGAAGTTCACATACTCGCCTGGCAGTACCCACATAAAGTCTTCCTTGGTGCCTTCAACGCCTGCCTGCTCGAACAGAAGACGGCTGCGCTCAGCCAGATCGATCAGCGGAACATCTTCCTCCTCTGCAAGCTCACGCACGGCGATGATATAATCGCCGTGCGTATCGGTCAATGTGCCATCATCTGCAAAATAGCGACGATGCACCGGGGTGACGAGCACTGGACGAGCCTTGGCTTCGCGTGCAGAATCGATATACTTTTTCAAATATTCCTTATATGTTGTGAATGGGTCCGTCCCACGTTCAGGGTCCGGCTTCTCATCGTTATGTCCAAATTGCATAAACAGAAAATCTTCAGGCTTGATTCGTTCCATAATGGTGCTGAGTCTGCCTTCATTGATAAAACTGCGGGAACTTCGGCCTGACTGGGCGTGATTATCTACTGCCACATCATGTTTGAATTGTGCTGGCAATAACTGGCCCCAACCGCAATACGGATACCCACTTTCCGACTGATCCGTTACGGTTGAATCCCCGGCAAGAAATACGGTCATGGTCTGATTCACAAGGGTAATCTCTAACGCATTGATTCTTGGCGCGGGACCGGAGAATGACAGACGAAGTCTGCCGCCGCGAACAACAACCGAGAATCTAACCTCTGCGTATTGTCCGGGAAGTGTGCGAATGGTTGGCAGTACCAGCCTGCCTTCACCAGCTTTCACGCGGGTCACTGTCTCAGCCAATTCATCACCTGCAACGAGTAATACTTGGTAGGTTCCGTCGGGAACATCCACGATGAACGATGCTTTGAGCGGAATACAGAAGCCTGAACGCAATCGGGCAGACATGGTTGTCTGCCCCGAATTGTTATGATGTTGTTTCGTGGGATCCGGCACATCGTCATCTCCGATGCGTTGTTTCTCATACACCAGAGATCCTGCCTCGAATCCGTATCCTCCGCGTTCCTCATATGCGGTTGTTGCAGTTACTTTCAGATAATCCCCTGTCTCATCTGCTCTTCCCGAGTCCGGTCCAAAGTTAAACTTCCAGCTGGTCACAGACACTGCCTGGCCCTCTGCCGCTGCCCCCATGACAACGGCCTGACTACCCTGAGCTTTATTCAAAAGCGATAACCTCCTTGGTTAACTTTCGTAAACATTCATTCGGGCGAAGATGCGAAGATACAGTAATCTGGCTTATCCTTTCAATCCGCTGGTGCTCATCCCTTGAACAATTTGTTTCTGGAAGATGAAGAACACAGCTACAACCGGAACCAGACTGACGATGGACATGGCGAACATTGCGCCCCAGTTGGAAGCAGATTCGCTATCGAGGAACATTTTCAGCGCCATCGACACGGTGTATTTATCAGGCGAGTTCAGGTACAATACCGGACCGAGCAGATCCTCCCATCTCCAGTAGAAGGAGAAGATGGCTGCAGTCGCCAGAGAAGACTTGATGAGCGGCATAATAATCTGGATATACAGTCTGAATTTATTACATCCATCGATGGTTGCAGCCTCATCCAGCTCCTTCGGAATCGTTCGAATGAACTGTACCATCAGGAAGATGAAAAACGGCATTCCGAAGAATGTAGGGACAACGATTGGAAGAATTGTGTTCAGCCAACCCAGCTTCGTGAAGATAATGTATTGAGGAACCAATACCACATCATGTGGCAACATCAGTGTTAACATCATCAAGGAGAACCAGAATGTACGTCCCTTGAAGTTAAGTCTGGCAAAACCGAAAGCGATCAGCGATGACGATATTACGGCACCGATAGTGGAAATAACCACGATTACAAGTGAGTTGGTGATGTAATCCATAAACGGTCTTCCAGCTGTGCCTTTCCAGCCATCCACATAGTTGCTCCAGATCCACTCCGCAGGAAACAGGGTATCCGCTGTGACGAAAATCGTACGGCTTTCCTTGAAGGAACTGAATAGCATCCATAGGACGGGATAGAGCATCAGGAGGGCAAGAGCTGCAACGAACAGGTGATAAATGGGCCATTTCACATTTCTCCAAACCATCGTTACTTCCCTCCTTCAGATTCGTAGAACACCCAGTACTTGGATGTCAGGAATACAGCTACCGTGAGTATACCAATCATGATGAGCATGATCCAGGCCATTGCCGAAGCATAACCCATGTTGTTAAACATAAACGCCTGACGGAACAGATACAGGGAGTACAGCATCGTACCGTCCATTGGACCGCCTTCGCCTTTGGAGATAATATAGGCAGGTACAAACGTCATGAATGCTCCAATCGTCTGCATAATCATATTGAACAGGACGATCGGGCTAAGCAGTGGCAAGGTGATGCTGAAAAATTTCCGTATAGGATTCGCACCATCCACACCTGCTGCCTCGTACATCTCAGTGGGGATATTTTTGAGACCAGCCAGGAAGATCAGCATGGACGAACCAAACTGCCACACAGACAGTGAGATGAGCATAACGAGGGACGCATTCGGGTCACCAAACCAGCTGATAGGCCCGATCCCAATTGCCGTTAGAGCGCTATTGATAACACCCTCATTACTGAAGAGGTTCCGCCACATAATGGATACAGCCACACTACCACCGATAATGGATGGCAGGTAATACAGCGTCCGGTACGTTCCAATCATACGAGAGCCAGTGTTCAGGACCATCGCTACGAAGAGGGCAAAGATCAACCTTAACGGTACCCCAATGAATACATACAGAAACGTAACTTTGACCGAGTTCCAATATTTCGGGTCATCAAAAAACATTTTGGTGTAGTTATCAAGCCCAATCCACCGCGGAGAAGTGAACAAGTTATAACTCGTGAACGACATATATAAGGACACAAACATGGGGATGAGTGTGAAGCCCAGGAATCCAATAATAAACGGGCTTATGAACGCATATCCAGTTAAGTTTCTACGTAACGACGAATACTGCCTCAATGGAACGAACCTCCTTCATGGATCAGCTTGCTCCCTCATCCTGGCTTCGGTCATCTGGACGGGGAAAGGCCCTCGCATTCGCGAGTAGCCCCATTCCCGACCATCCCTGAAGTGGGACGAGCAAGCCATCATTCAACTGTTATTTATTGTTCGCAAGTACAGATTCGGCGTTCTTGCGGAATGTTTCTGCTGCTTGTTCGGCTGTGATCTTACCAAAGTTCAACTCTTCAACCACATCTGCCAGCGATGAGATTACTTCTGGTGAACCAACCGGTGGCGGAGGGCTCATTGGGGAAGCCTTAGGCTCCATGGCTGCTACGAATTCAAAGACCTGTTTTGTTGCATCACTCAGCTCAGGTGCGATTGCTTCTTTGATTGCTCCGGAAATTGGTACACCGCGCTCACCTTTGATCAGTTTGTTGGCTTCCACGTCATTCACCCAGAAATCAATGAATTTCGCTGCTTCTTCCTTCACTTTGGAGTTCGATGTTACACCCCAATACATACTTGGCTGCATGTAGAGACCCTTCTCCATGTCCGGTCCAGGCATAGGAGCGAACTCCAGTGGACGGTCAGCTACTTGCTGTACGGCTACAAACTGGTTGGACCATTGCCAGATGCCAACGCCCTTACCCTTCACCAGATCCGATTCTTCGATAATGCCCTTGGTTTGGTTGGCTATATCCGGTGTAGGCGCTGCGTCCTGTTCAATCATGCGGCGCATAAGCCCGAAGAATTCCACAAACAATTGGTCATCATCATAACCAAGACCAGTTCCTTCTGCATTGTAAAGCGAATGTCCTTTGGTACGCAGGAAGTAATGGAAGAAGATATCAGGAGCTACCCCTCCATCCAAATACAGGCCTTTCTCTGCGGCTTGTTTACCCAGTGCTTCGTATGATTCCCATGTCATATTTTCAGGCATAGCTTCCGCTCCCGCTTTTTGAAGCAAAGCAGGGTCATATTGGAAGCCCAGAACGTTAACACCGGCAGGTACGCCGTATTGTTTACCGTTAATTACACCTGTGCTAATAACGTTCTCGGACACATCGTCTACTTTGATCTGATTGCCCAGATATGGAGCAAGATCCTCAAGCTGACCATTCTGTGCATATTGGCTGATGTAGGAAATATCCATCTGAACGATGTCAGGCAACTGATTTGCCGCTGCTTGTGGCGCGAGCTTTTTCCAGTAGTCATCAAATGAAGCATATTCCACGTCGATTTTGACATTCGGGTTTTTCGTTTTGTACAGGTCGATGACCTTCTGTGTATATTCATGCCTTGCATCCGAGCCCCACCAAGCGATCCGCAGGGTAACTGAGTCATCTCCAGATGCTCCTTCAGTTCCTCCACCTGAGCTACATGCCGCTGTAAACACGAGCAAAGCAGCCATCATCAGGAATATTGCCTTTTTCACCATGCCAATCTCCCCTTTTATGTTGATATGGTTGTGTGAACGAGTTATCCCTTCGTTACTGATAACGCTTTCACAAACTTGTTAATGTCATTTTCGCAAATGTACGACCAGAGTTGAATACACAAAACCGTCTTGTTGGTTCAAAAAACAGAGGAGGACAACAGCCTCCTCTCGGCGCTGTTCGTCCTCCCCAGACATGAATCACATGATTGGTAGTCCACTGTTATATGCCGATCCTGCGGAATTCCGTAGGTGTCATACCGGTCCACTTTTTGAACACCTGACTGAAATATTGCGAATTCCCGCCGAATCCGAACAATTCAGCAAGCTCGAATACTTTCACATCCCCACCTCTGCGAATATGGTCACATGCGCGTTCAATGCGCAGGCGATTCACGTAGTTGGAGAAATTCTCGCCTGTGACTTTTTTGAAAATCTTGCCCAGGTAATCCGGATTCATATACAACATCTGATGCGCGACCCCATTGAGCGAGAGATCCGCCTCTCCATAATGCCGATCCACAATATCCATCATCTTCTCCACGGCAGAAGACTGGCGACTGATATGGTTTTTGTAATAACCGGAAGTTAACCGGGCTGTACTGCTTGCAACAAAAGACTTCAAACCAGATAACGTATCGATATGAGGCAGTTCTGCCATACGCTGGGTGAATTCCGTTGCCTCCTCAGGTGGACAGACATGAACCATCGCCGAGTATAGCTGTACTACGTAAGAGCGAGTCACCTCGATTTCCAGCTGCTGACGTGATAATAGATCAAACAGACGCTCCACCTCTACCGCTGTTTCTTCGGTATTGCCCGATTTGATCAACTGACACAGTTGCTCCGCATCCTGTTCCACGTGCACGCCGTCGCATTCTCCCGCCAGTACCAGATCATTCTTCGTGATCAGCTTGCCTTCACCGATAAAGAAGCGATGGTTCAGATACTGCAATGCCTCACGAAACAACCGCCGGGACTGAATCATTCGATCTGCTTCACTCAGCGCAGCGGTCACTTCCAATTTATATAGTCTGGTAAATGCAGCCCGAACCTCTTCAATACTTTCTTTCAGTCCGGCCGGATCAGCTGAATCCGCGAGTAGAATGAGGAGTTTGCCTTCAATGGTTGTGCTTAACAGGACATGTGGGAGCAGGTCACTGGCAATGTTTTTGATCGCAAATAAGTGACTGTAATCATGTTCATCCACAATTCGGAACAGCAGTAACCGAACCGCGTTCTCTTCAAGCTCCAGATCAAACAGCTCCTGATAATACTCCAGATCAACCGGCCCATAGGTGCGGTTGGTCATGAACTCCAGCAGAAATTGCTCCTTCACATGCGGAAGGACACGCTGCAATCGCTGTTTCATCTCACCGGCAACATGCTCCTTCACCTGAGCATCTTGATGTTCCTGCAACAGTTCAGTTAACGCATCATGTATCTGATTCTCGTTGCAGGGTTTGAGCAAATAATGCTTCACACCATATTGCATCGCTCTGCGAGCATATTCGAACTCCTTGTAGCCGGATAACATAATGAAACGTACTCCCGGGTATGCTTCGGATGCCTTCTCTATGAGTCCGAGACCATCCAGACCTGGCATGGAAATATCTGTAATAATAATATCGGGTCTCGACTGCCCGATTTTGTCCAATGCTTCAATCCCGTTCCTCGCCGTACCCACCAATTCCGTTCCTGCCGCGGCCCAATCGACCACTTGGGAAATCCCCTCCAGAATGACACGTTCATCATCTACGAGCATCACTTTGTACATCGTCATCGTCCTCTCTGATCCAAGGTATGCTGATCGATACTACAGTTCCTGATCCGGGCTTGCTGCTCATCACCATTCCACCTTCATCACCGAAGGTCAGTCTGATTCGTTCCTGGATGTTAGATAACCCAATGCCCTGTCCTCTTGTCTGAATACGTCCTTCGTGCAGTTGTTCCAGGAATTCCGGTGTCATCCCCGGACCGTCGTCCTCGACTTCAATAATCACCCTATCTCCATCTGCTCTCGCCCGAATACGGATCCGGCAAGGGTCAATACTTGGTTCGAGTGCATAATGTATCGCGTTCTCCACCAATGGCTGTAATGTTAACTTCGGTATCCGTGCCGTTCCTACCTCTGGGGCAATTTCCATGTCGAAATCCAGTCTTTCCTCAAAACGCGTGCGCTGAATCGTCACGTAACTGCGGACAATGTCCAGCTCTCTTTCCAGCGTGATCCACTTCTCCGTCATATTCACAGAGCTGCGCAGCAGGAATCCAAGCGCCTCAACCATTTCCGAGATCTGACGTTGTTTCTGTACTTTGGCCATCCAGTTAATTGATTCAAGCGTGTTGTATAGGAAATGAGGATTAATCTGTGCTTGAAGCGCTTTCAGTTCAGTCTCACGAATCACCAGTTGCTTCGCATAATTTTCATCAATTAATTCACGAATCCGCTGAAGCATCATCTTGAATGTGCGATGCAGCAGCCCAACCTCATTTTGTGGAGACATCGGAACATTGCCGAGAGCAGCCTCCTCTAGTTTATCCAGATCACCTTTTTCGATATTACGCATCTTCTTGATCAGCTGCGCAATCGGATGGGTAATGCTGCGGGAGAACTTTGCTCCAATGATGAGTGCCGCCAGAAAAATCATGATAAAAATAACCGTGACCAACTGTTTAACAAACTGAATTTTTTTAAACATCTGGTCAAAAGGTGTTGTGTACAGATACGTCCAGTCTGTGTAGGAAGAATTGGCACGGGCTACAAAGTGTCTGCCCTGCTCAAACATGGCAATTCCATAGGGTTGGGTACGCTTCAGTTCCGACTCAATCTCAGCTTCACTTACCGAAGACTCGGTTGGATAGATTACTTCTTTTCCATCCGAAATCAATAACTGTGAGTCCTCTGCGGGTTCCTGCATCTGATCCTGTACGATTCGGTCCAGACGCACTCGGATAATTAGAGTCCCAAGCTTATCCAGTGTAAATGCGCCCCCAGTAAAAGATTTCACCTGTCGTACAGATAAAAGCCTGGCTTGTTTATCCCCGCTTGTGTGCCAGACATTGGAGCCTGTATATTGATCCCCCAGCGATACCAATTCCCTTTGCTTCGACTCCGAAATGCCTTCCCGGTTCCCTGCAGCCATGACGTTATTATCATTATCGATAAATAGCATGGAATAGACGTATTTCTCAGAACCCGCATAAGCAACCAATCGGTTGGTAATTTTCTTGCGCAGACCATTTCTCTCATATCCCGTCTCGGCCTTTTCAAGTTGAAGCAAATATTGTTGAAGCGGCTCGTCTGACATCACCTTGAAGGAGAGATTGGAAACTTCACGTAGTTGATTCTCAATGCCTACTGAAGACATATTGAGGACCTGCGAGGATTTCTCATAGATCTGACGGTCATAGATACTGAACACATATCGGAGTACGGACGCATAAAACGTAAAGCTGATTAACATCAAAATTCCGATGAGAAGAATCGTTTTGTGATGAATCGGCAGTGTTGTGAAAGCGTTCTTAATTTTGTTCATCCTAAGCGCTCCTTTGGCTTGCGAGGGGTGCCTGACATGCTATGCATTAGTGGTTTTATTGTAAGTTATTTTCATATTTACACATCCATTGGTCATCTGACAAGATATATTTATGCAACATTTCAGGTCATTAGAGAAGGTATACATCTGTGTCAGCAACTCAAAAAGAACACAAAACAGCCAGAATACCTTGAACAGATCAAGGTATTCTGGCCGTTGAATAACATCATGTTAAAGTATGAAATACAATTTACGGATTAACAAAAACAGTTTTCAGCTTCGCTACATATTGCACATCAAAGCCAAGACCTTCAGCCACCATGGCAAGTGGTACATATGTTTTGGACTCTTTGCCTACCTTATTCAGGAATGCAGGTGTATCCACAGTGACCGATGCTCCATTTACCTTCACAGCATTGGCACCAATCTTCACAGCAACCTTTCGATCTCCATATGTAATGGTTGCGGTTGAAGTTTTGTTATCCCACACCGTAGTAGCACCTACAGCGTTCACGATGTCTTGAATCGCCACAAAGTTTTTGCCGTTACGGATAATCGGTTTGTACGGTGTATTTAATGTTTTGCCACTCACAATAATATTCATCGGCTCACCTGTCGCAGGTGCAGTCAGCTTGGTGTAGTCGCCCCAGATCGTTTTGGCAAATACTTCGGCAATGGCCGCATATCCAAATTGGTTCGGGTGGAAATCACGATCTTTGATCATATGTGTCATCGTTCCTTCACCACCAACAAACTCCTTGGCCACGTGTGCGACTTTGACATCGGTACCCTGAGCAGTGAATTGTGCTGCAATGCCATCAATGGTCTGTGTGAAACCTTGGGATGCCTCCATCAGTTTGGCATAGAGTGCCTTGCCTGCTACTTCCGGCATCGGTTGATACTGGTCAGCGATGACAATTGTAGCTGTCGGATTAATTTCATGGATATCATTAATCGTTGCACTTACATTGGCTGTATATGTTGCGAGTAATTCTTTTACCTTGGCTTGCAGTTCCTGATCACTCAGTTTGTCTGCTGTACCGAGAAGCTCAGATACATCATTTCCCCCAATGGTAATTGCAACCAGATTGGCCTGTGCTACACTCTCACGGATTGCAGCAGTATTGGCTCCGATCTGTCCCGCTCTTGGATCAGGAAGACTTGGTTGAATGGCTTCAGAAGTCAGCGTTTTGCCATCCTTAATTGCAGTAGTGAAGTTCTTCAGGCCACTTGTTTTCAATCCGGCAATCCCGTAGTTGTCCACCTGTGTACGGCCATGCAGCAAACCTTGCTCATGCAGACGTTCTACATAACCATAAGGCAATTCTTTTGTGTTGGGCTCATAACCTACCGTTATGGAATCTCCCAATGTGACGATGCGGAACTCCTTAGTTACGGCTACTGCATCTTTCTTCGCTGTCAGCGAAGTCTCGTTTGTACCCGCTGGCAATACACCGGTTTTGGTGTCAGCCGCGTGTGCAGGCAATGCAGATGATGTAAAGAACAGCATTCCTGCCAACATGCTTACCGTTAAACCGGCAGCTGTATTTTCCCATATACGTTTACGCTTCATTCAGGTAACACTCCTTCTCGCAAATCTATAATTACACTAAATGTACGTGTTCAAAAAGGTCGGTTTTCAGTACCGAGAAGATGGGATGAAGCTAGAAATGGAGTAGCGGAGCGTAGGAAAACTACGTGAGCAACGGACATTTCGGCTGAATTCCATATTCGATGCTGATGATGCCGTTAGGCATCCTTCGTAATCAAAAGCGGACTTTTTGAACAACCTCACTAATATATAGTACATTGGTCATTCCAATGACATAGGTTCGTGTTACTCTATTCTATCATTTTAAAGTAGGCGTTGTCCTCTCCACTGAGAGCACACATGAAATAACAGACTCCCTGATGGGGAGCCTGTTATTGGTGAAGCACAGCTATGACGTTCAGTGATTAGTTAAGATTGCGGCTTATTCGAGTCCTCAGAGTTCGAATGACCCGTGTCGCTCTCCGGTTTATTCCCGGTAGCTCGCTCCAGATACCGATCATAACGATCGTCCACTTCAAGTGCCATCTTCCGATACTTTAACGTTTCCTCGACAATTGGATCACGTTCTGTCTGGATTCGCACTTCATATTTGGGAGGAATCAGCTGGCGTTCACGCTGATCGGTGTCGCCGGACTCTTCCATGTCCCCTTCCGTCAGCATATCACTGAGCCGTCGTTCCAGTTCTTTGGATTCATCCATTGTTTTCGCTCCTTATAATGAATTTCATTCCAAGCCGGTAGCCTTCGCTTCCTTCAACACATCCGTCAGTGCATCATGGATTTTGCCATTGCTGGCAACGACATGATTCACAGACAGTTGATAAGGCGTTCCGATGGTATCGGTCACCTTACCGCCGGATTCTTCAACCAGCAGCGCACCTGCAGCTATATCCCACGGTTTCAATCCAACTTCGGTGTAGGCGCTGAGACGTCCTGCAGCAACATATGCCAGATGAAGAGCGGCAGATCCGCCTGCACGCAAGTTGCGCACTTGCGGAGCAAGCGCCTGCACAGCGGCCATATTCAGTGGCAACGCAAAGGTTGTGTCTGCCGGGAATCCAACCGCAATCAGGCTCTGAGCCAGTTCTTGTTCACCAGATACAAGCATCCGGTTTCCGTGAACATATGCTCCTTTACCTTTTTCCGCAACAAACATTTCATCACGGGAAGGGTCGTAGATCACGCCGACAATGACTTCACCATTGTGAGCCAATGCGATGGACACCGAATAAAACGGGAATCCGTGTACAAAGTTCGTCGTTCCGTCCACAGGATCAACAATCCAGAGGAACTCTTCTTCCTCGGCCTCTTTCAGTGCTTTTGCCGAAGCTTCCGGTCCCGGTTCGACGCCTTCTTCACCCAGAATGGCATGGTGGGGAAAATGCGTGAGAATCAGGCGGCGGATCATCTGCTCCGCTCCTTTATCCACTTCAGTCACCAGATCTTGGGGTGAATATTTGGTACCAAGTTCAGCTACCGTCCCAAGACGGCTTTTGATCCATTCGCCAGCTTTGGAAGCTGCATTAATGGCAACGGCAGTATAGCTTTTGCTTGTCACGACATAAGGTGTCTTTTCCTTCTCATTCAAAGCGTTCACTCTACTTTCTATATCAATCTACGAAAAGTTGAAATACTTGTTAAAAGTATACGCCCCACAGGTCGTAAAGTTTCTCGTTGCCCAGGCCCCTTTTGGCACTACGGATGAATGATGACGGTAGACTCGTCCACCCACTCCACACCCTCTTCGTGATAGAATGCCAGCTTCTGCATCAGTTGCACAAGAGCCTCATCCTTGCGTTTAGCTTCGATCATCACGTCAAGCCTCGGGGTATCTGCCGCGATATGACGCAAGAAGTCGAGTAAAGGTTCTACCTCCACACCATCGGCATGACCTCGCAGATCCTTCTCACTCTTTGGACTGGAGACATGGATTTTGGGTGGCAATGGCTGATCAGCCGGTGAATCTGCCTGGGCAAGCGGTGACTGCCAGGTTTTTAGAATATCAGGCCACAGATCCCATGCCTGTTCTCCTTCGTTGTTCACCCAATGGTGATGGATATCAAGTACCATGGGCAATCCCAAGCGCTGGCACACGGCTAGTGTCTCAGGCGCATTGAACGTTTTGTCATCATTTTCGAGTGTGAGCCGCTCCTGAATGTCCCGATCCAGCTTCAAAAAGTTTTCTTCAAAACGAAGCGCCGCCGAAGGCTTGTCCCCGTATGCACCACCAATATGTATATTGTTCTTGGCAGTGGCATTCAGCCCCATGGCATTCAGCATCCGAACATGATGACGAAGGTCGCGAATCGAGTTGTGCAGAACTTGCTCGCGGGGGGTACTAAGTACGGTAAAATGATCCGGATGAAAGGACACACGCATATGATTTTCCTTCACAAAATCACCAATGGCCGCAAAGTCCTGCTTCAGTGCCGGGAACGGGTCCCAGTCATTCAGGTCTTCGTGTGTTGCCAGTGGAATCAATTTGGAAGAGAAGCGATATACATGAATATGGCTACCCTTGTTGTGCCTGAGCAATCGTAATGTATTGTGCAGGTTCTCGGCTGCAATCCGTTCGAGCTTGCGGATCGCTGCTTCCCTGTCATCGATTTTGTTAAAACTCGACATGGTCATGGTCCGGGAAGGCGAGGCGTTCTCTATAAGCACGGACATTGCCACGTAACCAAAGCGTACGAGCATGAATCTCTTCCTCTCTATTAGGGCGGAGAACCCGCACGGCATATTCAACCGTCAGGATGTACCGTCACTGTATATAACCAAGTTTTACCCTAAAAGAGTGACCATAATCGTATTCTGGCAAATCAGTCCTTCCGACCCGCACTTACAGTCAACAATTACTCCTGTGCTTGCTCCCCAAAGAACATCTCATCCGCAAGGGCAGTCTGGATGCGTGACTCTTCCTCAGTCAATTTGCGGATGAGTAGCATCTCCACCTCGGTTACCTCTTGCCCCTGGAAGTTGATCTCTGCAATGGAAACCACGATCTTGACGATGGCTACAGCCACGTTATCCGGTGTGTATGCAATCACTTTCTGGCCGGTAGGAAATACCCGGAAGCCCTGTTTGACCATTTTGCCGCGTCCGTATTCAAGCAGTTCGAACAGCTCCTGCTCATTCTTGAACTTACATACGGAATTGAATTCAGTCTGAAATCCCATGCATATCCCTCCTGATCTTGTGGTCGCAGGCTACGCCTGTACGCCGTTCTCGTAATTCAGTGCCTGCTTGCGGTTGTAACGCTCCAGTGCCAGTTCAATCATGCGATCCAGCAGTTCGGCATACGATACACCTGTCTCACGCCAAAGAAGTGGATACATGCTGTATGGTGTGAAACCAGGCATGGTGTTGACTTCATTAATAAGCAAAGCGCCGTCATTTTTCCGAATGAAGAAGTCCGCACGTGAAATACCGTTACCTTCAATCGCACGGAACGCCTGCAAAGCTGCCTCGCGAATGCGATCTGCGGCCTCTGGGTCCAGTGGAGCTGGAATCAGCATCTGTGATTGACCATCAATATACTTGGCTGCATAGTCATAATACTCACCGGAGGATACGATCTCACCTGGAACGGAAGCCATGGGCTCGTCATTACCGAGGACGCTGACCTCAACTTCGCGGGCTTCAACGAACTCCTCAATGACAACCTTCGTATCATACCGAAGTGCAAACTCGACAGCTGTTTTCAGCTCATCGCGGTTACGTGCTTTGGAGATGCCTACACTGGAGCCCAGATTCGCCGGTTTGATAAAACAAGGATACCCCAGCTGATCTTCGACCTGTACGATCATTTCATGCTCTGTCTGCTTCCATTGTGTCGCGTTAAAATACGTAAAGGCACATTGGTCAATGCCAGCCTGTGCAAACAGCTTTTTCATGACTACTTTGTCCATGCCGCCAGCCGAAGCGAGTACACCTGCACCTACATATGGCATATCCGCCATCTCAAACATGCCCTGAATGGTGCCATCCTCTCCAAACGTACCATGCAGCAGAGGGAACATCACGTCCAGCGCTTCTGCTCCGCCATACAAACGGCCAAACAGGGCGTTCAGCGCATCCTGCGTTCCACCCGCCGATTGCTCCAGCTTCAGTTCTTCAATCTGCGCGAACGGCGCATGCATGACAGGTCCTTTTTTCCACGTCCCTTGCTTGGAGATATAGAAGGGAACCAGTTCATACTTTTCATAATCAAATGCGTTTGTTACAGCAAACGCCGTTTGCAGCGACACCTCATGCTCGCCCGATTTTCCGCCGTACACGACGCCTACTTTTAATTTATCCATACTCATGTGTACCCTCCGATTATCTGTGCCTGATGCTGTCATGCTTGCATGCTCAGCACCCTTGTTATTCTGCTTGCGTTACCCTGGTCTTATTTTACACGGAACTGGATGTCTGCGTCACCGCATCCCGAAAATCTTTCGTCATCAAAACTCATCTGCAATATGAAAAAGCCGGTATACCGTCCGCTCCGTCCAAGCGTAAGAATCCCGGTAATCCCAAAAGCGGTGACGGCTGCTAACCGTATGTGCGTTAACAAGCGGCATACCGCCCGCATCAAACGCGGTCACAACGGTGCTGTGCTGAAATCGTCCATCTCCATCCCAATCGTAGAGAATAACATCGCCGAGCATCAGCTGCTCAGGACGCTCCACTTCTGTCGCGGTCAGACCCCAGCTGCTGCCTGACAAATAACGCTCCAGACTGTTGGAAACTGCCCAACTGTAACTCCACATTTCGGAGCCGTTCACATACCCTTTATACCACCAGCCAGCTTCTCTTCTACCAGTATAGTGGATGGGTGCGCCCCCTGCAAAGAGACATTGGGACACGTAATTGGTACAATCCACATCAAATTCCTCAAATGCCGGATTCCCCGCATTCCACCACCGATCTGCATAGGCAACCGCCAGATCTCTGCGATATGACTGTTGCCGTGAGCTTCTTCCTTGACCCAACACTTCCCGATTCAGCAGCGGCCGATTCATCGCCTGTACAAAATCAGCCTGTTGAAACGGACGCCCTTCCCCAGCAGGGCGTCGCTCCGGCACTTCTCGCTCGACCCGTCCAATGATCCATCCACCACTCTGCCGCAGAAAGGTTAACCGCTCCCGCTCAATCCGGTCCTCCCGGTGGGTGATCCCGCTCTTCTCGTAGAACAGCCTGCTGTACAAT
Organism: Paenibacillus amylolyticus; assembly: GCF_047302515.1. Taxonomy (GTDB): domain Bacteria; phylum Bacillota; class Bacilli; order Paenibacillales; family Paenibacillaceae; genus Paenibacillus; species Paenibacillus amylolyticus_G. Next base: position 5,190,950 of record NZ_CP168019.1, read on the forward strand.
TGTACATCCACCACCGCTTCTTCCTGGCCATCCATAAGCGTGCGTACAAGCTTGGCGCTAGTCTCGCTGCGAAGAGGCACGGCGCGCCGCTTACGATACCATTCTTCCAGCCTTGCCATACGCTCTCCCCGTTCCACCACGAAGTCAGGATCGGTAACGATCCGTTCGCTGGTCTGTGGACGGTAGTCGATCTCACAGCGATTGTACTGGTTCACGTAAGTATATAAGGCACTCTTCCATTCCCGTTCCAAGCCTATGTCCCCCTTTGGCATGAGTTCTGTCTGGAATATTTCATTGCGTATATAAACTCCTACTATTCATATGAAAGGGTCTTCGGTTGTATGTACACGGCTCAGGAGGGAGATCCGAAATTCGGCAAATACAGGTACACGAGATATCTTATTCCTGCTCGCTTCACGAAAACGCCTTCATCGGTCCAAAAGCTTGCTTGATCAGGCAAAAAGACCTTTACGTACGGAGGTGAAAACGGTATACTTAAAACTAAAGTTATGATTATGAAATTACGTTTCATCTGATGAAACTAACGAAAAGAACACGGAACGATGAAGGCCTGTTCTTCACCTAAATGAACGTTTTCTTCATCTCACCGACACATCCCAAGGAGGTACATGTATGTCAGCAAAGAATCATTTCTCCGCCGCTCGCAGTCTTGAGGTTGGAGGCAAGTCTTACCGCTACTACAGTCTCGATGCTCTTCAGGAAAACGGCCACGGCGATCTTTCCAGGCTTCCTTTCTCCATTAAAGTGTTGCTTGAAGCAGCAATTCGTCAATTCGACGGACGTGCTATCACCGAAGAACACGTAAAACAACTGACCGGCTGGGCAGATGGCCGTGACAATAACAAGGAAATTCCATTCATCCCTGCACGTATCGTTCTGCAGGATTTCACCGGTGTACCGGTTGTCGTTGACCTCGCTGCAATGCGTGATACTGTGAAAAAAGCAGGCGGCGATCCAAAACAGATCAACCCGCTCGTACCGGTCGATCTCGTTATCGACCACTCCGTTATGGTTGATGCTTTTGGTACCAACGATGCACTTGATTACAATATCAAAGTCGAGTTTGAGCGTAATGAAGAGCGTTACCGCTTCTTGCGTTGGGCGCAAACGGCATTCAACAACTTCCGTGCAGTTCCACCATCCACAGGGATCGTTCACCAGGTTAACCTGGAGTATCTGGCTTCCGTGGCAGCAACCAAAACCGTGGACGGCGAAACCGTTGTATTCCCGGATTCCCTCGTAGGTACAGACTCCCACACCACCATGATCAACGGACTTGGCGTTGTTGGTTGGGGTGTTGGTGGAATCGAGGCCGAAGCAGGTATGCTGGGCCAACCGCTTTATTTTGTAACACCGGACGTTATCGGTTTCAAACTGACAGGCAGCCTGAGCGAAGGTGCAACAGCAACGGATCTGGCACTCACCGTTACCCAATTGCTTCGTAAAAAAGGCGTTGTTGGTAAATTCGTTGAGTTCTACGGACCAGGTCTTGCCAACATGGGTCTGGCTGACCGTGCAACAGTAGCCAACATGGCACCAGAGTATGGCGCAACGATCGGTTTCTTCCCTGTTGATAGTGAAACATTGAACTATCTGCGCAGCACTGGCCGTCCTGACGAGCAAGTAGAGTTGGTTGAAGCTTATTACAAAGCTCAAGGCATGTTCCGTACTTCCAGCACCGTTGATCCTGAATTCACAGATGTGATTGAACTGGATCTCGGCTCTGTTGTACCAAGTCTTGCCGGACCAAAACGTCCACAGGATCGCATCGAGCTGACACAAATGAAAGAAAGCTTCAACAGTATCATTCGCACACCTGTAGATAAAGGCGGCTACGGTCTGAGCGACGAGAAAATTGAACAATCCGTACCCGTGAAGCACCCGAACGGTTCCACCAGTGAACTGAAAGCAGGCGCTGTTGTGATCGCGGCGATCACAAGTTGTACGAACACTTCGAATCCAAGTGTTATGGTTGGAGCGGGACTGCTGGCGAAAAAAGCAGTTGAACGTGGCCTGACCAAACCAGGATATGTGAAAAGCAGTCTGACACCAGGTTCCCTTGTTGTTACCGAGTACCTGGAAAAAGCGGGTCTGATCACGTATCTCGACAAACTCGGATTCAACGTTGCCGGCTACGGTTGTGCAACATGTATCGGTAACTCCGGCCCATTGCCGGACGAAGTGAGCGAAGCTATTGCTGAGAACGATATGACCGTAGCGGCTGTATTGTCCGGTAACCGTAACTTCGAAGGCCGTGTGCACGCACAGGTTAAAGCCAACTACCTGGCATCACCACCACTCGTTGTGGCATATGCACTTGCGGGTACAGTGAATATTGACTTTGAAACCGATCCAATCGGTTATGATACGAACAATGAGCCTGTGTTCCTGAAAGACCTCTGGCCTACCTCCGAGGAAATCAAGGATACTATCGCTAGTTCCCTGAACGCTCAGATGTTCCGCAACAAGTACGAGAACGTATTTACAGCCAACGAGCGTTGGAATGCGATTTCTGTACCGGAAGGTGAACTGTACGAGTGGGACCCGAACTCCACGTACATTCAGAATCCTCCGTTCTTCCAGGAGCTTGGCGACAAGTTGAACGATATCGCAGATATCCGTTCTGCACGTGTTATGGCATTGCTTGCGGATTCCGTAACAACGGATCACATCTCGCCAGCAGGTAATATTGCACCATCCAGCCCGGCTGGACTGTACCTGAAAGAACATGGCGTAGAGCGCAAAGACTTCAACTCCTACGGTTCACGCCGTGGTAACCATGAAGTCATGATGCGTGGTACATTCGCCAACATTCGTATTCGTAACCAGGTGGCTCCGGGCACCGAGGGCGGCATTACGAAGTACCTGCCAACGGACGAAGAAATGTCCATCTACGATGCTTCCATGAAGTATCAGGATGAAGGACAGAACCTGATCGTTATCGCTGGTAAAGAGTATGGTACAGGAAGCTCCCGTGACTGGGCCGCAAAAGGAACATTCCTGCTCGGCGTCAAAGCCGTTATCGCAGAAAGTTTCGAGCGTATTCACCGTAGTAACCTGGTCGGCATGGGTGTAATGCCATTGCAATTCCAGGAAGGTCACGGCTGGTCCAGCCTTGGTCTGAACGGACGTGAAACGTATGACATTACTGGCCTCAGCAATGACGTGAAGCCAGGACAAGAGTTGAAAGTTACCGTAACTCGTGAAGACGGTACACAGTTCGAATTCCCTGTCATCGCTCGTCTGGACAGCATGGTTGACGTGGATTACTACCATAACGGCGGTATCCTGCAAACTGTATTGCGTCAAATGATGAAAAAAGCTTAATTACATGAATCATTAATGTGATGAAGATATACAAAGAAGCTCCCCATTACGTGCAATCAGCACGTGGCGGGGAGCTTCTTTGGCTTTGCTTTTTATAATCGGGATATGTTTAAAAATCAATCTTCAAAGCCAACTACCTTCTAATGCCCAATGTGATGTGAGGCTTGATCTAACAGTTGAATCGTACCCATGATCAGAAACAAACACGACAGAGCAATTAACGAGCCACCCACCCATCTAGACATGATCACTCGCTCCGTAATCTGTTTTTCCGAAGCATCCGTTACCTTGTGTGGATACACGAGAAACATTAGCCCTGCGCTAATGAACAGTACAGCCATTATAATCAAGTTGTTCCCCTCCTTACACGTGACTTTCCTTAGAATTTAACTTTTTCGTCGTCACGCGGGATTCTCCTCCCACCAACACCTTTTTCAGACCCATAGCCATAGTGAAAACAATGTATCCAATCAAGCCGCCGAGCGTATTAAGCATCAGATCATCCACATCGAATATCCCCATGCCAGTCACTACCTGTGTCACTTCATAGCCCAGACTGAGCAGCAGAGACAGCAAGAGTACCTTTACTCCAGAGAATAACTTGTTGCCCGTAAGCACAGGAATGAAGATGCCTAGCGGGATAAAAGCCAATATATTGCCTACCAGATGGATTGCGGTACCCGGACGATGTAACGACAGACTGTTCCAGTCTCGTGAGATTTCCTGAAATGGTGTCAGGTTGACGGTTCGCGTATGGATCAGATCCGGTTGTTGCAAGAACGCCATCAGTCGATCCTTCACGATGCCAAAATCGACCGGGCTTCCTTTGAACAGGATCAGCTTCGTCAGCAGATATAAATAGATAATGAACACGGCAGTCCAAAGGATGTAATGTTTGCTTTTCTTCTGGTTGTTGTGCTTCATGTTGTTTCGCCTCCCTTGTGTTGCCCTGTTATTTCTTTACGGTGACGATGACACCATCCATGTTATCACCCGATATTTCAGTTTGGCCCTGCTCAGGTATGTAAACGGTCGTATCTCGGGTGGCCCGATAATAGCGGATATGATACTGCTCACCCTCTACTTCCACAGTAATGTTCTCTTTCTCTTTAAGCATATCGAGATACTCTTCAAGCACCAGATTATTCTTATACATGACAGCACTGTGCGGTAGCCCTACATATCGAAAGTGCCATGGTTCATACTGAATACCCGTGATGCGCACTTTATCCTTTGGGTAACGTAAAATAAATCCGTATTTCCATGCATTCTTCTCCAGCCAAGCACCCTCTGGTGCTTCATTCATGGCAGCCAAGCTCGAGCCGATATCCAGGGATAACCCAAGATTGTGCTCACTGTGTCCCGCAGGAAGCGCATAATCTGAACCCTTTTCCCGATATAACTCGTCCTGCTTCGTAAAATCCCTGTACCCGCTGCTGACGAGAAAATATCTGACTCCCTCTTCGCCTGCTGCTTCAACCATCCTCTGAAACTCCTGCGCCACCTGCCGTGATAACATGATTTTCTGATCCAGTATTCCATATCCACGAAGCAGATCATCCTCATGCGCCACATATACAATATCGGATTTAACCCCTTCCGGGTGAACGGGGTATTGCTTATCCACCAGTAACAAGTTGCCCTTATGTACCTGATCCTGAATGTTTCCGGTGACGGATACGGTGTAACCTGCGGGATTCTCACGCGTATTCTGAATCTCGATGGGTAACTCATCCTTCTGCTGAATCCATCCCGGTGATTGCGTAACGATATATCCGATCAAAACGATACATATCAAAAAGCCCCACTTTTTCATGCTTGTTCCTCCTTTTACCTCATACATCAAGGATAGACAACACAAGTTAAAGAAAAAGCAGGGCAATTTTAAAGTTTTTCTTAAATTTGACGTTAGACCTCATTGAAATACGGGCAAACTAACTTCGAATTGCGTCCGTACCACATCACTCTGGGCCGAAATCGTCCCGTCATGCTGTTCCACTATATTGCGAGCGATAAATAGGCCAAGGCCTGTCCCACCCTCCTGGGGGGTCCGAGCGCGATCTCCGGTGTAATACATATCGAAGATATGCGGCAATTCCTCCGGACGAATATGTCCACCATAGTTAATTACCTGAATGATGACCTGTTCTGCATCCCGATATCCATTAATATCTACGTACATACCATCCTTGCCATGCCGTGCAGCGTTAATCAACAGGTTCTCGAACACACGAGCCAGCAGCTCGCCATCACCGGAGACCGTAAGGTCAGTGTCTATTTTTAGTCGGGCGACTAGTTGGTTCTTTTCAAATACAGGATAGAGTTCTTCGTTCATCTGCTTCAGCAGTTCGCTAAGATCCAGCTGTGTCTTGTTTATAGGCAACATACCATAGTTCATACGGGTAATTTCGAACAAATCATCAATCAGCTTCTCCAGACGCTGTGATTTGGTAAATGCAATCGATGTAAAGTGCCGCACCTGCTCCTCCGTTAGCTGATCATCCTTCATGAGCAGATCCAAATATCCAAGCACAGACGTCAGCGGGGTTCGCAGGTCATGGGCCAGATTGACGACAAGCTGGTCCTTACTATTTTCAGCAAAATCCCCTCGTTCTACCGCTTCCCTTAACTTCTCACTTGCCAGGTTCACATCCTCCGCAATCGTACCTAACTCGTCCTTCGAGGAGATCTGCACACGATGCTGAAAGTCTCCATTGGCCAAATGCCTGATCCCTGAGGAAATGTCCTTGAAATACGTCGCGTAGGGCTTGGTAAACCAGAAGAAAAATAGAATGGCCAGTGGAATAAATAAAATCAGGAAGAAATAGATATCCCCGATACTTTTCATAAAATGACGATATTCAGCGAGCTGATCTTCTGCACGGACACCCGAATAATAAGCTTGTAAAAGCTTGTAAATCCCATAGGTAATTGCGCCAGAAGCAAGCATGCTCAACCCTAACAACATAATCATGGTTGTACGAAAACTTCTTCGTTTAGTCATTAAACGTGTACCCCACACCCCAGATCGTTTTGATAAACTTATTCTTGTTCACATCTTCTCCCAGCTTTTTACGCAGGGTCCGAATATGGACCATCACGGTATTCCCACTCTCGTAATAGGCTTCTCCCCATACCTGTTCAAAAATGCTTTCTGCACTGAACACCTGCTTGGGGTGGCTCGCGAGCAGATACAGAATGTCGAATTCCTTCGGTGTTAGTTCCACTGGTTTGCCGTAGAGTGTAACGCGATGTTGATCTGGCGTTATGATGAGCCCACCCTTCTCCAGAATGGACCTCTGAACAGGCGCAGACTGGCTGAATTGCAGAGAACGACGCAACTGAGAGTTGACCCGGGCAACAAGCTCCATCGGATTAAACGGTTTGGTCATATAATCGTCCGCACCCATCACAAGTCCCGTAATTTTGTCCATATCTGACGTTTTGGCACTTAGGAAAATGATCGGTAAATGATGCTGCTCCCGAATTTTACGGGTCACCTCATACCCGTCCATGCCAGGCATCATAATGTCCAGAATCGCCAAATCTATCGCTTGAGTCTGAACAGCTTGAACCGCCGCCTTCCCATCAAAGGCCTTAATGGTGTGATATCCTTCTTTTTGTAAATGTAAAGCAACCAGATCAGCGATCTCAACTTCATCGTCTGCGATCAGAATCGTAATTCGCTTCATTGCTTATTCCACTCCTATGTGTGATGCTCAACAATATAACATATTTGAATCCAACAGATAAACCAATGAAAGGAATCCATACATATGAAACTGGAGCGTTTATTAGCCATCGTAGTGCTGCTAATCAATCGTGGACGGGTACAAGCCAAAGACTTGGCAGATATGTTCGAAGTATCGATCCGAACCATCTATCGGGACATCGATACATTGGGTCAAGCAGGCATCCCCGTGGTGACGTATCAGGGGGCAAGCGGCGGGATTGGTCTGGCAGAGGGTTACCGTCTGGATCGAAACGTATTAACAGACAAGGACCTCGCTTCCATCGTCACTGCACTTCGCAGTGTATCCACCTCCCATGCTAATGCGGCGCGTGAGCTTCTGGTCGAAAAACTCAGCAGTATTGTACCTGAATCCAAAAATGACGATTTTCAGGCCAATACCAATCGTTTCATCGTTGATTATTCAACCTGGACACATCCCGAAGCGCTGAAAATCAAGCTTGAACTTATCGAACAGGGTATGGATCAATTACGCCCCGTAACCTTCACCTACTGCAGTGCGGAAGGTATCCATACTCACCGAACTGCCGACCCTCATACCATCGTACTCAAGAAACATTCTTGGTATCTGTATGCTTTTTGTCACGAGCGGAATCAATTTCGCATGTTCAAGCTTGTGCGTATGCAAGATGTCACACTTGCTAATGAGCACTTCGAGCGTAAAGTCATCAACCCACAGGACAGACCCTGGCAACAGGAATGGAGCCGTCCGGACAATCAAGCTAGGTTAACCTTGAAATTCCATGCTCGCGTCCGTCATATTGCGGAAGAATGGTTTGGGATCGAGAATGTCATGCCTGATGGGACTGGGTATTACATCAGCCAGGTTGCTTTTCCCGAGGATGGCTGGTTATATGGGTTCATTCTGGGCTTCGGCGCGGACGTTGAAGTATTGGAACCTCAGCATATTCGGGATGAAATCTGCCGTATCGCGGAGCAAATTGTACAAAATTATATACCTCCGACTCAAACCTGACAGACAGCTGTCCAGTTCCTACCCGTATACTTCAGATATATTCAATCTGTACATATATGAGGAGGAACTAATCATGAACGTAACTGTATGTCAAAGCTGCGGAATGCCGCTCACAACCCCTGCCCAATTCGGAACGGAAGCAGATGGAAGCACAACCCGTGAGTACTGTATTTATTGTTACAAAGAGGGCAAGTTTGAGCAGCCCGGTATGTCACTAGAAGGCATGACGGAGATGTGCACTGCCATTCTGAAGGACGAAGGCATGGATGAGGAATCCGCTCGTTCGATGCTGCGCAACCAGCTTCCTTTTTTGAAGCGTTGGCGCACAAATACAACGGATCAACATACAGAATCTCTCGCTGAAAACTCTACTGCTTCCGCTAATCCTGGTCAGGTAACAACAGAGCATTCGTTCTCTGCCCAGCCCGTTCGTTATGTCACGCTCCCTGGCAAACGTCTTGCCGGCGTATCCGCCCACACAACCAATGCCATCGAGGTCAGTGGCAAAGGCTGTATTCAGGGACTCTGGAACAATTATTTTGCTTCAGAGCACCTCCCTGCAACCGAAGTTGCTCGCTATGGTTGTTACACGGATTACACCGATGGCATAACCGGAGAATACACCATACTGGTAGGGCATGAGGTCAGCTACGATGAAACATTACCTGAAGGATTGGACGACATTCTGCTCCCTCCTGCGACTTATGCCGTATTCACTTCCAGAAAAGGACCGATGGCAGAAGTTGTCGGCGAAGCATGGGGAGCCGTGTGGGCATGGGATAAACAAAGCGATCGTACGTTCACCGGGGATTTTGAATTGTATGATGAACGCAGCCTGAATCCCGAAAGTGTACAAGTAGATATATACATCGCTGTTCGTCAAAATAGATAAAACCAACACGATACCACCTCAGACAGAATCCAAGTTTCATCGCATCCATCTTCATATCATGCAAGCTGCCGAGTACACTCGGCAGTTTTTTTGTTATATCCGGAACTACATTACCACCTAAACAACCCGACCATGGTACCAAGTTAGTTAGCATGCTTTGCATCATTTAACCAGACGATATGCCTCACAAGCGGGTACCATTGACTTTCTTAAAATTGGGACTATTCACATAACAACCGATTCGATCCTCCCATATCAAACCTCTCATATCAGGTCCTTTGTTCCTGAATTTCACTAAAAACGTTTACATCTCCTTAAAACCGGGTAAAATCACTACAATCCAATTGGAATTACGCTTTAAACTCTTCTATTTCGTCTAACAAGTCACATGTACCTATATGCGCACCTGGCATGGTAACCAGTCGAAATACATAATCCAAAAAAACGCATCAAAGGAGGAACCAAGATGATCCGCATGCCTATTCAGCAAATGATCCCGTACCATCACCAATATCCGCGCAACACGGCGACCACTGCTCCTAAAAAGGAGAATGAGAACACTCAAGGTCTATCCTTTCATGAAATTTTACAGCAAAAAATGGCGAAGAAAACTGCTTCTCCTTCCCTTAGATAAAAATGGACACCGGACCCTATTCGAATCCGGTTATCGACCGTCTTTCCGCAGCTTGGCGGAAGGGCGGTTATTGGCGTTGAGCCATAAACGACTGTACAGTTCTCAGGCATGTTTCCTATAATGGTTTAAATATCTACGAAATCCATGACATATACGAACTGTAAAGGGGACTTAGCACATGATCACCATTGGTTGTTTTCACGCTCATTATTCCAACATCGCCTTAATTGAAGAGACGCTTGCTCCTTATGAAGTTGAATTGGTCCATTACGTCGATCCAGGTCTGGACCGTCTTAAACATGACGCTGACTTTTCCGAGGTTGTCATTCACGAGAAGGTAGCCCAGACGCTCCAATGGATCGCTGAGTGTCATGCCGATGCCATTCTGGTCACCTGCACCCTGTTTGCGACAGTATTGGAGCAGGAAGCCTTACAGGTCCCTGTGCCTGTGATCGGCATAGATGATCCGTTATTGCAGGAGATGCGGCGAGTAGCAGGAGATTACATAATCGCATTCACCAACCCGGCAACTATTGAAGGAACGATGGCACGAATGAATCAGGTATTACAGCAAGAGGTTGAGAATGGGCAACTACACGTTGCCAAGACATCCCAGACGGATGCGGTGTGCATCCCTGGGACATTTGAGTTGATTATGCGTGGAGATCAGCAAGGGTATCTCGAAGCGGTAAGTGAAGGCTTACAGCAGATTGCTGAGCAGTATCCGGGTAAAACGGTAGTGGCAGCCCAACTGTCTATGGCTCCCGCAGCTGCACAGGTTGCAATAGATCGCGGTATTCCAATCCATAGTCCGCTGGCATTGCTTGCGATGTATTTGGAGAAGAATTTGGGCCTGGCTCGATAGTAGTGGCTGATTTGGAGTGAAGTAACAGGTTCTATCTGAACTATGCAACTATGAACTCACTTACTTAGTAACACCACAAATTAACGAGGTGAACTAATATGCGTTTCCTCTATATTGTTATACTGTTTATAGTAGGTTTTTCCTGTTCCGCATTTCTATATGGAGGAGCACCAAAACTCAGTGACGCTCTTTTATTTGTTATCGCAGGAATTCTGTATAAGATCTGGACCACGAACAGTCACAAAGCTAATTCTGATAAAGGCTGAGTATGGTTAAGAATACATACATGACATAACACTAAAAAAAGCCGTTCTTCTCTGTAATGACAGAGAGAAACGGCTTTATCTCTATTTCAGACTGCCCAGCTTGCGCTGTACCGGCGCCTAGGACCGTGTCCGATATTCCTCGGCCTTTTCCTGCATCCCCGCAGCTACAGCCTCATTCTCGGACATTCCTTTGTCTGCGGCAAAGGCACGAATGTCCTGCGTGATGCGCATGCTACAGAACTTTGGTCCGCACATGGAGCAGAAATGAGCTTCTTTGGCCCCTTCTGCCGGCAGCGTCTCATCATGGTAGGACAGCGCACGTTCAGGGTCCAGTGACAGGTTGAACTGGTCACGCCAACGGAACTCGAACCGTGCTTTGGACAATGCGTCATCCCGGCGCTGAGCACGCGGATGTCCCTTCGCCAGATCGGCGGCGTGAGCTGCGATCTTGTAGGCGATGACCCCTTCCCGCACATCATCCTTGTTGGGCAGGCCCAGATGTTCTTTTGGTGTAACATAACAGAGCATGGACGTGCCGAACCAGCCAATCATGGCTGCCCCAATGGCGGACGTGATGTGATCGTATCCTGGCGCAATGTCGGTCGTTAGTGGCCCCAGCGTATAGAACGGTGCCTCTTTACATATCTCCATCTGCAAGTCCACATTCTCCTTGATCTTATGCATCGGTACATGCCCCGGTCCTTCGATCATCACCTGCACATCATGCTTCCATGCGATCTGCGTCAGTTCCCCAAGTGTAGCCAGTTCCGCCATCTGAGCTTCGTCATTGGCATCGTAGATACTGCCTGGACGAAGTCCATCTCCCAGCGAAAACGCCACATCATACCTTTTCATAATCTCGCAGATTTCTTCAAAATGGGTGTACAAAAAATTCTCCTGATGATGCGCCAGACACCATGCTGCCATAATGGAACCACCCCTAGACACAATACCTGTCATTCGCTTGGCGGTCATCGGGATATAACGCAGCAGTACACCTGCATGAATCGTAAAGTAGTCCACGCCCTGCTCTGCCTGCTCAATGAGTGTGTCACGGTACAACTCCCAGGTCAGCGCTTCCGCTTCGCCATTCACCTTCTCCAGCGCCTGATACAGCGGCACCGTACCAATCGGCACAGGAGAATTACGGATGATCCACTCCCGGGTGGTATGAATGTTTTTGCCTGTGGACAGATCCATAACGGTATCCGATCCCCATCGTACCGCCCAAGTCATCTTCTCCACCTCTTCCTCGATGGAGGAAGATACGGCAGAGTTACCTATGTTGGCATTGATCTTCACGTGAAAATGACGACCGATCAACATCGGCTCACTCTCCGGGTGATTGATGTTGGATGGCAGAATGGCCCGTCCACTCGCCAGTTCTTGCCGCACAAATTCTGGTTCCACGCCTTCACGAATGGCGGCGAATTCCATCTCTGCCGTAATGACTCCCTGTCTCGCGTAGTGCATCTGGGTCACACAATGTCCTGGCTGTGCCCGCAAGGGTTTGCCACGTAATCCGGGGTACTCTTCAGCGCCGGGTCTCTTCCCTCCGGGCTTCAGTCCGTTATCCTCCGGTTTAACTGTACGGCCTTGGTAAGCTTCGACATCACCACGCTCTGTGATCCAACGGGTGCGCAGAGCTGGTAGACCTGCACGGATATCCGCATGAAATTCGGGATCGGTCATGGGGCCGCTCGTATCGTAGACACGCAGCGGTTCGTTATGCTCCACCCCTTGGGGAGTGTTCGTGTCATGAAGGGCTATCTCACGCTCCGGTACAGCAATGTCCGGCCGTGAGCCCTGAATGTAGACTTTGCGGCTACCGGGAAAGGGCTGAACCCGTCCGGCCGCTCCTGTTTCCTTTTCCACCTGCTGATCGTTATGTTGCTGTTCCATCGGTTGTTGTCCCGTTTGATTTTCTGTACTCATGTTCGCTTGTCTCCTCCTCAGTGTTCGTCACTTGTTTGGTTGGTATCGTCATTAGCTCGCTTACGTACCTGTCCCAAATCATGCGCAATGCAGAGAAGAAAGAGCGATCCTACACCAGACCTGGGGAGACACTTTTCATGTACAGTTAGCAACAGACGGAGGCTGCAACAGATCATCGATCTATGGTGACTTCTCTCTCATCATCCAAGCCCACTTTCGCAGGTTAGTGAAAAAGAAGCCCCTAGAATCCGCGCTATATCGCCCGTTCCCTGTATATAAAAAAGCCGGTCCCCGAAGGAACCGACTTTTAATGTCCATCACCAATAATGCACCTTTATGCAGCTCCTTAACGGAGCCCTACAAGGGTCACATCATGTGGTGGTTGTGGTCATATCGCCGATTACTTCCCTACGCTGGTATGATCCAGATCAGGTGCAAAGGGTCCGGAATCTCATGCGATTCCGTCTCAGTCCGGACAATTCGGACTCCCCCAGTAACGTTAACAAGTTGCGGCATACACATGCCGCAGTTCATATTCAATGAAGCTGGCCCCGATGGGCCGTCCATAACAGATTAGCGCAACCGGAACATAAAAACAACCTTTATATTCCAGAACACAAACTCAATTGGAGAAAAACCTCACCACAACATCAGGATAACATGAGCCCCATTTGCGTAGCAGCATCCTTCAACACAGGTGCGTATTCATGCAATGTCTCCTGCGAGAGTCGGCTGACAGGTCCTGAGACCGAGAGCGCAGCTGCAATATTGCCTCTGCGATCCATAATCGGTACAGATACTGCGGCAGCTCCCGGCTCACGTTCCTCATAACTCGTCGCATATCCGTTATCCCGGATATCTCCCATTTGCGCCAAATACACCGCTGGATCGATAAATACCGGCCATTCAGGCCCGCTCATCAGTTCTTCACGGTCATCGTCCGTCGCAAACGCCATCAAGACTTTGCTGGAAGCCCCGACAGACAGCGGGAGTCTAACGCCAACAGGAGCGACACGGCGGATCGCCTGATCACTTTGCACAGCTTGAATCCGTATCCTTTCACTCCCATCACGCAGGTACAGACTCACGGTCTCCCCCAATCGATCTCTCAGTCGCTCCATCGCAGGCAGCAGCAGAATAGCGGGATCATCACTGCGGGACATGTGAGCTGACAGCTCCCAGATTCGGATGCCAAGTCGGTACTTCTCTGTTGCTGCATCGCGGATCACGAACCCTCGATCCTCCAGCGTAGCCATCAAACGGTGCACTGTACTTTTGTGCAGGCCAATCTGGCTGGCAATTTCGGTGAGTCCCAGATCACTGCGTGTGGTAAAACATAATAATATATCCAGCGCCCGTTCCACAGCCCGGACGGTTAACTTACGATCTTCCATGGCATAATGCCCTCCTCATGTTTCATCACATGAAACTTGGTTACATAAATTATATGAGAAACGGTCTCATCTGTAAACCAAAAAGAGCCAAAATCAAAATAGGCCAACGTGTAAATTTTTCCTTTTTATAAGACTTAATCCCCTGTAATTTACACACTAAGGTAATGTTACCCATATATCTTAAGAACTATATAACAATTGCGTAACAAATGCCCTCAATCAATTGACTTTGACTATATTGGAACATACGATAAAGATATATTACATTAAGATATCGCTCTGAAGCAGGCTCTGAAATCGACGTAATTCTCTTTTCATGTCGTTGTTATCTTCAACTGAACTTCAAAGGAGGGGCATTCATGTATCAATCATCCCAGAGCGAAGCCCCGCTGCAAACAAAAGTGTCCGATCTGCCCTCTTCCCTATCACCGAGGCTGATTCGGTTCAAACATATTATCGTAGCGTTGCTGCTCTCCGTTGTATTTTTTCTACTGTTTTGTTTTATTGCACTGCATGGTTATATCGCATGGGTATTATCCAATCCAACGGTAGCGCCTGTCTTCTCCAATCCGATGCAAGCCAAGAACATGAAGTATGAAGACATCACGTTCCCGGCAGCAGATGGCAGCCGGACGATGCAGGGATGGTATATACCTGCTGACAATGCTGCAAGCAAAACGATTATTTTCAGTCACGGCTATGGTGCCAATCGTGAAGAAACATGGGTACCCATGTATGACCTGGCACACTATGCCCATCAACTTGGGTTCAACGTGGTCATGTTCGATTATGGCTTCGCCTCCCAGGTGAACAAAGCTGTAGCCACAGGTGGTAAAGCTGAGTCACAGCAATTGCTGGGTGCCATCCAGTTCGCCAAGCAGCGCGGTGCGCAGGAACTGGTTGTCTGGGGTTTCTCCATGGGTGCCGGTACGGCGCTTCAAACCGGACTGATTACACAGGAAGTAGATGCAATGATTCTGGACAGTGCGTTCCTGCTGGAGCCAGATACGCTGTACCACAACATTCATAACCAGATCGATCTCCCGCGTCAGCCTACACTCGAGATCATGAATCTGTTGTTCCCTGTTCTGAATGGTACCGGATTACAACAGATTCCATACCAGGAAGTGAAAAAGGAAGATTATCCGTTCCCGATTTTCTTCATCCATGGTACAGAGGACGAGAAGGCGCCTTATCCAATTGCGGAGCAACTCGCCGCCAACCAGACCAATCCGTACTCGGATGTATGGATTGTCCAGGATGCGCATCATGAGTTGATCTTCCGGGAGCATCCAAAGGAATATCTGCGCCGTGTCTCAACTTTCCTGAGTCATGTAACGAAAACAAGCAGTGACGATGTGCAAAACACGAATAATGGAGAATAACCAAATTTCAATCATTGAATTTTTTCCAGAGCCCTCAGGGGCTCTTTTTTTTGCACTCATAGGACAACAGGCTATCGGAATATACTCTTGGGACGCATGAACAGACAGTCTGCATGAAAATTAATTTCATCTGAAGGAGGTTCAACATAGATGAACTGGTATGGATATGGTCACCTGCTGCCTCTGCGAACATTGGAGGAAATCCGATTCTGGAAAGAGCAGGAAAAAGAACATACACTCGTCATTCGTGCCCTGGTTCCTGATCTGGAGCCCCCATACGTCAAGCTACTGGAGGAATGGGAGGTTACCTTTGCAAACAGCGAGCGAGTAGCCAATCAGCTTTTAAAACAGCTATTGCCCGCAACCCATCCACCTGCTCCCTACATGGTTCGTTGTATCGATCAACTTGTGTTGGCAGCTCGTCAGCAATCGAGAGAGTTCATCAAACAGCTGTATGTTCTTCTGGAGCAAAGTGCTGCGGTGCAAGCTGTTCCGCTTGCCAAAGTGCT
Source organism: Paenibacillus amylolyticus (assembly GCF_047302515.1). Taxonomy (GTDB): domain Bacteria; phylum Bacillota; class Bacilli; order Paenibacillales; family Paenibacillaceae; genus Paenibacillus; species Paenibacillus amylolyticus_G. The sequence continues at coordinate 5,206,905 of NZ_CP168019.1, forward strand.
TATTCTGCATTTCATCCGCGAATCGGAGTACTTTCTGGGTGTATTGGATACGCTCGGCCAACCTGGCATCTTGCGCGAAACGGATTCGGAACCGTCACTTTTTCTGGGAGATGCGTTGCATAGGTCAGTGTCAGGAAGCATCCATCGCCAAGCTTCAGAAGCTCCAACTTCTCTAGAGGGGAATGTAAATGCACCTGCCGCTTCAGCTCAGATCCAATCCGCAACCGTTCAACCGCCTTCTATCGGAACAACACAAGCCACACCCAGCTCTACAGCACCTCCTGTAAAAGAAAAGCCGGTTCCCATTGGAGGACACACACTGCCTCCCCTTCCCTATGCGTACAATGCGCTGGAGCCACATATTGATGAGCTGACGATGCGTATCCATCATGACAAACACCATCAATCTTATGTGGACGGACTAAATGTAGCAGAGAAGAAGCTGGCGGAATCGCGAAAAAAGAATAACTTTGAACTCATCAAACATTGGGAACGTGAACTCGCCTTCAACGGGGCAGGCCACTACCTGCATACGATCTTCTGGACGATTATGAACCCTGCTGGCGGCGGCAAACCTTCCGGTATGCTGGCAGAGCAGATCAAGCGAGATTTCGGAAGTTATGAAGCGTTTAAGAATCAATTCACAGAAGCCGCGAACAAAGTGGAAGGCAGTGGCTGGGCGATGCTTGTCTGGAGCCCGAGAGCACACCGTTTGGAGATTTTGCAGGCGGAGAAACACCAGAACCTGTCCCAGTCCGATATCGTACCGCTCCTGCCACTGGATGTGTGGGAACATGCCTACTATCTGAAACATCAGAATGAACGCAAAAAGTATATCGAGGATTGGTGGAATGTTGTCTACTGGCCCGCTGTTGCCGAGCGTTACGAAACGGCACGCAAGTTGTTGTGGCCGCCTTATTAAGCTTGAGCTTAGATGGATTAGATAGAAAAAAGAGATATCTCCAGCCGATTGACTGAACGATATCTCTTTTGGTGTATACAAAAAAGCAAGCCTCTTGTAAAAAGAGACTTGCTTGTATTTTGAGAGACTTCCTATTTCTAAATGTTCACTTAAGAAGCACAGCCCTCGCACGCCACATAGTTGTCGCCAACCTGTTTGCTAATGGAGATCAGATCGCCCAGCTTGATATCAGACTCATCTGTAAACTCCAGATCGGCTATACGTGCAACGATCAGTGTAGCAGCCTCTTCCTTGCTTGTTGCCATCTGGCTGAACTCGGATTTTTCGCCTGTTGATACAACCTCATATAAATACGTATATCTCAATGTGTCCATCCTAACACTCTCCTTCCGAAATCACATCATATCATCTCTATTAACCAATTCCAAGCCCTAGTAAAAAGTGTTAATCGTAGCGTAGCTTCATCTGCTCAGCTGTCAGGCGTACTTCTTCAGAGCCAACGCTAAGCACCCTGCTGGTCTCCGCCTGCGGATAGCGATTGCGCAGTGTTCGAACCAAAGCCGCAGTATATGCGGCAGCTGAAGGTACACCTGCCAATTCTTTCAGACTTGCCATCGTGCCAGGCTGAACATCAGGATATCCTTCACTCGCCCCGCCTGCTGCATGCTGATAGAATTGTCGCACGTCCGCTGCCAGTTGATCTCCCTGACCTTCCACGATGATAAAAGCAGTAATAATATACGCCTTTGCCTGCCTGCGCTGGGCAATACCACAGAATTTCAATCCACCTACACTGACATCATAATCTCCCGGGCAAAAAGCACCCTGAACCTCACCAGTTTGCGCCTGATTCGACCACGGCGTTAGCGACTCGGCAATAATCGAAGCCATCTCCCGGAAATCATCATGAATATTGATGGCATGTCCGGGATTAGGCAGAATCAGTGACACGTTAACTACCCCTGGGTTCAAGGGTACTGCCGCTCCACCGGAAGGCCGAACACAGACCGCTGTCCCTTGGCTTCTTATCCGTTCCATCGCTTCTACAGCCTGTGGCAACCTGCGGTCACGCAGACCCGCTACAAAGGCATCTGGGTGTCTCCATATATGTGCAACAGGTAGATGTCCTGCCCCAACCCGCCTGCACATAACTTCTTCCCACGCAAAAGCTTCGAGTACACTACTACCTTGTCGCATGAGTGGTGTCTCCCAGATTTGCAGACGCAATGTAGCCTGTTGATCTGCCTGTAGTCTCTTTTCCGGCTGAACCGGTTGATCTGAATGGGAAGGTACACTCATTGTTCCATTACCTCCGGCTTAACGAATTCATATGTATCCAATATATAGGAATGACAACGCATATATAAATAAGCCGGTTCCCAGGGAACACGGCTTATATATCACATCCTATGGCTTAGAAACTGCTGCTTCCAAAACCAAAGGAACTTACACATCCGGCTTGTCCAACGAGTGGACATACCTGATCTTAATCTTTCACCAAAGACAAGAACTCCGCACGTTGTGCCGGATTCTCACGGAAAGAACCACGTACAGCAGACGTCACCGTCTTGCTTCCCGGTTTCTTCACACCGCGGGAACACATGCACAAGTGCTCGCCTTCCACAACGACCATAACTCCATGAGGCTCAACGGCCTCAGTCAGAATGTCAGCGATCTGTGAAGTAATACGTTCCTGAACTTGCAGGCGACGTGTTACTGCTTCGACCAGACGAGCCATTTTGCTCAGACCAACGATCTTGCCGCTTGGTACATACCCAATGTGCACCTTGCCGAAGAACGGCGCCATGTGGTGCTCACACTGACTGTAGTAGACAATATCCTTGACGATAACCAGTTCTTCATGATTCTCGTCAAACGTGACACCGAGCACATCGCGCGGGTCTACTTCATATCCGCCAAAAATTTCTTCATACATTCGGGTCACACGTGCAGGCGTTTCAAGCAGCCCTTCACGTGTACTATCTTCTCCGATCAATTTCAGGATCTGCTCTACATGATACTCGATCTTCTCCCGATTGTCGGATACTTTTGAATTCAAATAATCTTTAACGCCAGCCACTGCCAAACGCCTCCTTTCGAACCACAATAAGGTAAGCAGTTATTCACTTCACTGCTATTATTTTCGGCGGCCCGAACTTTTACGCGCAGGATGCTGTTGCGGCTGAGGCATTTTCGCTCCTGGCTGCTGATTCTTCATCATCTGCTGGGCACGCTGCATTTGCTTGCCATTCAGGTTGTAGCCCATTTGCTTCGCCATTTTCTGAAGCATGTCCGGATTGCTTTGCATTTTCTCAAGTTGTTTACGCAAGTAGAACACCCCGATGAAAAATCCCCCGACCAGACCAACAATCAATGTAATAATCGGTATAACAATATCCATCTCTTAGACACCTCTGTATGCATTCTAAAAAGCCTGATAATCCGTGTCACTTCATGATGTTCAACACATATGTTGCAAACCTGACACAGAGCGGATTTCCTGAAAGTATCATAGCATTTCCGCACGCCTTGAGCAAACGGATTTTCCAGTTGAACCGCACACAAGCTACGTCATGACAGCTTCAATGAAAACGGTTGTATGCTGAGCTAGATCGATTTCAACCACATCCAGAGAATAACGCGTACTTCCGCGCGCCACCCTAATTACAGGTCTGCCGGGCAATCCCCGATGTTGACGCACAATGACTCCAGTCTCTTTGGTGGACAGTCGTACCGCTGTACCATTGGGATACACGGATACACTCTTGTTGAACTCAATCAGAATGTCCCGATCCAGCTTTGTACCAGACAACGCCATCATCTCTTCACAGGCCTCATGTGGCATCAAACTGTCCTTGGATAAACCATTAATGAGATTATCATAGATATTAGCCACACTAACGATTCTCGCAAACAGATGAATGTCACTCCCCTTGATCCCTCTTGGCATGCCTGTCCCATCTACATGCTCATGATGTTGCAGGGCTGTATGGGCGACCAACAGACTGAACTCCCGTTTGTTCTTAATCACTTCGAATCCACGCCATGTATGATGCAGCGAAGAATTTGCAGCAGAGCCACTGCCAGGAGGTTCCCCCACTTTGCCAATATCATGCAATAATGCCCCCACAGCAAGGTCCTTCAGTTGATTATAATTGAGTCCCATATTCAGTCCGATGACCGAAGACAACAAACATACATTCATCGCATGAACATACTGTGCATTGTCTTTGGTACGAATATCGGTGAGCTGCACAAGCATTTCACGCCCGTTCAGTACATCATTGAGCAACTTCTCTATACTGAGGGCAACCTTTCTCGGACTCCAGTCTTTCCCGGATCGAATGGATTCGAGTGTGACACTCATTTCGTTAATTATTGCCCGTTTCGTGGTTTCATCCAGAATGTCTTCTGCATCCACATCTTTATACGCTTCATCCTGGATGTATAACATGGTCACGCCAATACGCTTCAGCGTATTGACCATGTATACGGTGAGCTGGACTCCGGCAGACAGCAATACCGTGCCGTTACTGGAATATACCGTCTTGCCCAGAAGCTCCCCCGCTTCCACGCTCTCCACGTTTACATACTTCATGAACGTCCCCCGCTCTTACGATAGCTGCTCCAATGCGAGCAATTGCTCCTTGGTTTGCAGACCGCCTACATAACCCACCAGGGTACCGTCTTTACCACTGATACGGTGACAGGGAATAATAATCGGAATCGGATTCTTGCTAATGGCGTCCAGAACTGCACGAACAGCCTTGGGTCTGCCGATGATTTCCGCAACCTGTTGGTGTGATGAGGCCTCTCCATAAGATATATCGGACAGAACTTGCCATACTTGTAGCTGGAATGGTGTTCCAAGCCGATCAAGCTGCAAGTCGAACGTTTTTCTCTCCCCTGCAAAATACTCCTTTAACTGCTTTGCAGCTTCGCTGAGCTTCTCTTCATTCTTCTCATATCGATACTCGCCAATCCAGATGCGGGCCCATTGTTGCAGATGAGCTTCGCGTACGTGAAAGGCGCCAAAATCAATATGACACAGCCCTTCATCCGTCGCGCATAACGTAAGAGTACCAATCGGTGTCAGTACCTCATCGTAGTATACGGGCTTGCCATGAAGACCCGTAACGGCTGAAGGCTTCCACGCTGCGGCTTCCGGTTTGGCAGGCTGTGCAGACTGCTCACTATCCGGTTCAATCCCAGCTTCCATTTTCAAATCCTGTTGTAACGCACGTAAGGAATTGTTCTCGTTGTTCTGTTCCTCTGGCTGCTTCTCACTCACTTGCCCAGCCTGTGGCTGTTTGGGTAAGGTCTCGGACGAACTCAGTCGCTCCTTGGCCTTCTGCAGCATGCTTAGTACGTTCCCATCTTGTTCGTTAGCGGCAGCTTCCCCAATTGCTCTCATGGCGTCTTCTCCTCCAATTCTGCTTAACGCCCAGGCTGCGGTTCCCCGCAACTCGGGGCGCGGATCACGTTTTAATACTTCTGTAAGTTTGGGTACAGCACTTTTGTCTTTGAAATTGCCCAGGGCAATAACGGCGTTGCGTTGAATCGGCTTCTTGCCCCGCCAAGCGGCGGAACTCTGACCGAAACGTTCCTTGAATTCCCGGTTACCGATGTCCAGCAGCGGCAGTAGGAGTGGCTTCACAATCTCCGGATCGGGGTGAAACTCGGGATGGTGATCCCAGTTCTTGCCCCGGTTCTTCGGACAGACAATCTGACACGTGTCACAACCGTACAGACGGTTGCCTATTTTCAGCATAAATTCTTCATCCACGAACCCTTTTGTCTGGGTTACAAAAGAAATACAGCGCTGTGCATTCAACTGCCCCGGCCCCACTAATGCTCCTGTAGGACAGGCATCGATACATTTTGTACATTCACCGCAGTCTTCGGTCACAGGTGTGTCTGGTTGAAAAGGAATATTCGTTACCAGTTCTCCGAGAAAAATCCATGAACCAAATTTGGGTGATATAATGGCACAGTTTTTGGCGCTAAAACCAATCCCCGCACGCTGGGACACCGCACGATCCACCAATGCTCCGGTGTCTACCATGCTTTCGATCATAGCCTCAGGTACACGTTCACGTATAAAATTTACCAGTTTGTCCATCGCTGCACGCAGGACCTGATGATAATCCTGACCCCAAGCCGAACGGGCAAAAATGCCTCGATACGCGCCAGGCTCCGATTTCGGCGGATTCACCATTTTGGATGGGTATGCCACGGCAATCGCAATAAGTGAAGCGGGCTCGCCATCTTTTAAGGCGGGGTGCACCCTTTTTTCAATATCCGGCTCTTCAAAACCTGAAGCATACCCCTTATCCCGCGACTGCTCCAGCAGCGACTTCAGGGAAACAAAGGGATCAGCAGAAGCAAATCCGATATCATCAATGCCCAGTCCGGGGCCAGCTGCCTTGATCTCCTGCTTTAACTTTTCCCATACGGAGGCATCCTGTGCTGCCCCGGTCTGTACGCTCGTCATTTCTCTTCCCTCTCTTCTTCCGACACTTATTCCGTAAATAGTGAACGCCCGCCTCACGGTAAGAGGACAGGCGTTAATTTCTATATATGCCTTGCATACTTGAATTCAAACGGAACGAGTCTATATGGTTTAACGCAAAATGCAGTCTGAAGTTGTTGTCCTGTCAGCATTTTACAATTTCTTCAATTCAGAAAACGGCCAGAAAATAAATTCAGCCTTGCCTACAATCTGGTCGGATGTAATACTGCCAAACACTCGGCTATCCTTGCTTTTGCCTTCATGACGATTATCCCCCATCACAAAGAAATGATCCGGCGCAAGTGTGATTGGGCCAAAATCAGGGTCCTGCACCTCAATATCGGTGTACGTTTCCGCTTGTTGCTCGCCGTTCACATATAGATGGTGATCCCTAACTTCAATTGTATCTCCCGGAAGTCCAACGATCCGTTTCACCAGAAAATCCTTCTTCTCTACACCTTCACTTGGATCACGAAGTACGATCACATCTGATCGGGAAGGAGTACCCAGATGGTATACGATTTTGTTGACGAAAAGGCGATCTCGCTCAACCAGTGTCGGCTGCATGGACTGTCCCTTGACCATTGACAGATTAAACACAAACAGGTTCAGCAGCATCATGATTACAAAAGCAACAACAATCGTTTTGACCCAGTCCCACAGCTCGACAACCCATGATTTCCCCAGTTGTTCAGGCTTTGACGGTTCATTACGTTGCTCGGAAGTCACATGTTCCATTGAATGATTATTAGAACTCAAAGGGACACCTCATTTATTAAATAGTTGAATTGAACTTGTAACATGGTAACCATACTCCCTTTCAGTCTACTCCATTTGGGAGAGTGAAACAATTGGTTATGAGCACCAATACCTTCGTTATCGTGAATACAGCCGGGATAATCGCGTTAATTTAAATAGAATTCGGAGACTCCGAAGTATGTTAGAAAATGAGGAAACCAGAGGAATATAACGTGAAGAACACTCATATAAATAGAAAGGCACATCCCTCACGTTCTTACACGTTAAAGAGATATGCCTAATATGAAATGAAAATCTTTTTTTATTTCTTTTTAAACATGCAAACTAAGCTTTGGACAAAATACTAAGAGTCTGGAAAGCGCTCATAATCTGATTGGCACCGTAACCCATTGCTTCATATAGAGGCATGGCTACTTTGTTGTGCTCATCACCCGCCACCCATACTTGGCTGACTTTACGCTGCTGGAACCGCTGTTCCATAGCCTCGACAAGTGTTTTGCCGACTCCACGGCGACGATAGTCTGGATGTACCGCAATACGGTAGATACAACCCTGGTTGTGATCAATCGTACCGATCAAAGCGCCGACGAGGTCTCCCTCTTCTTCCGCAACCATGATCAGGTCAGAATCCCATGACAATTGACGGGCAAACGGGCCCATCGTGTTCTCATAACACTCTTCCGATAGTGCAACCTGGAGAAGCTCCGTCATCTGGCTTGCATCACTCAACTGAAAGGAACGAACGTGCATGTCTTAAATCTCCCTTTTCGTTAGCTTAGATGAGGTTTTTTACAAAAAGGGAATCCCTTTTTACCAAAAACCCAATGTTCATATAATGACAAAAAACGAGAAAATACCGCTTCTTCGTCAATTAAACCATACTTTTCTCCATAAAACACGCATTTTCTTTTGAAAGCGCTTAATTGTAACCGTTTACATACGAATATTAAACTTTTCATCCATTTTAACGGCTGGAAACACATAAATAGTTGCATAAAGGGTAAAATATGTTTGTTATCTCTGGCCCATCATTAGATCAACGCCTCGGGGGACTTAATAAACAAAAATGTTGCTTAATTAGCTCGAATGCGGTTTAATATTAGTGGCAAGGGTATTATTACATATGTACCTGTTTTCAAAAAAACCTAAAATCTCAGGAGGTATTTCATTATGACTTTTCAATTACCAGCACTTCCTTACGCTAACGACGCACTGGAACCACATATCGATGCAAAAACGATGGAAATCCACCACGATCGCCATCACAATACTTATGTAACCAACTTGAACGCAGCTCTGGAAAGCGCTCCTGAACTGCAAGAAAAAAGCTTGGAAGATCTGATTGCTAACCTTGACAGCGTACCAGAAGGCATTCGCACAGCGGTTCGCAACAATGGTGGTGGACATGCTAACCACAGCTTGTTCTGGGAAATCATCGGACCTAACGGCGGCGGCGCTCCAACAGGCGACATCGCAGCAGCTATCGATAGCGAACTGGGTGGCTTTGATAAATTCAAAGAAGATTTTGCTAAAGCAGCTACAACTCGTTTCGGTTCCGGCTGGGCTTGGCTCGTAGTTGGTAAAGATGGCAAGTTGTCCATCACTAGCACACCTAACCAAGACAGCCCTCTCTTCGAAGGTCTGACACCGGTTCTGGGTCTGGATGTATGGGAGCACGCTTACTACCTGAACTACCAAAACAAACGTCCTGACTACATCGCCGCTTTCTGGAATGTAATCAACTGGGATGAAGTGAACAAACGTTACGCTTCTGCAAAATAAGACTGTTAGCATGCAACAGTTAACATAAAAGAGAGCCTGATTCGGTCATCATGACCGTGATCAGGCTCTCTTTTTGCTACCGCTATAGTTATAGTTAATGGGTGTTTTATTTCTAACGAACCCAGGACACGCTATTGCTCCATATTTCATCGTATCGCGAACCTAACGAATCTCAGAGTAGCTATTTCCCCAGATACGGGCTTTGATACGCACTTTTGGGTTGATTTGGCTATGATAACGTCACTCAGGTTCGTTAGAATTCATAATTGTGGTATATCCACATGATAAGACCTCTGGAGTTCGTTAGCTCCCCCATTTAATCATTCACTTGATCATACGCACCAGCAAAATAACTGCTGATCAGCTTCAGGAAGATATTCGGGAATGCCATCTTATCCATATCTTCCGGACCGATCCAGCGGTAGGTCAAGCCATCGCCTTTACCTGTCAGTGTCGGAGTGCTCAGCGCTAGGTCACTAACATCAGATGATGACATCAACATCTCTCCATCGTTAAACGATGTTGAGATGTTCTGCGCATTAGGCGTGCCTGGCTCCGATGAATGCGTCGTGTCTGACTCAGGTGACACAGTTGACGATGAGGCTGTGCCCTCCCTTGTTGCCGCCTGTGCATCGTAGGCGGCTCTGGCTTCCGCTGCGATCAGCGGAAGCTCACTGCTCTGGTCCTGCTCGGTACACTTGTACACCTGCAGGCTCCAGACAATGTGGCTGAACACATGCTCCGCATGGGTAGCCAGCCCTTCCGGGCGGGCAGCGAAGCCTTCCGCCCACAGACTGCCGGCCAGCAATGCCATGGCCGGCTCATCCGCCAGCGGCGCCGCCTTCTTGCTGGCTGCGGCGGGCGCCGCGAGCACATGCGGCAGCTCCCACATGCGGGCCAATAGGCCCGTGTCTGGGCGCTGGCGCACAAGCACTTGGCCGCGATGAGCACCGCGGCCCTCCACAATCGCGACCAGCCGCTGCTCAGGGCGCGGCGGCTTCGCCTTGGTCTTGACCGGCAGTGTAAGCTCTCTTCCGGCGATGCGGCCGGAACATTGCTCCATGACCGGGCAAGTCAGGCAGTGCGGCGCTTTGGGTGTACACACCAGCGCGCCAAGCTCCATCAGCGCCTGATTGAAATCACGCGCCCGCCCTTCCGGAATGAGCTCTCCTGCGAGCTCTTCCATCAACACCCGGGTTCTGCCCTTCATAATGTCCTCATCGATGAGGAAGTATCGGGACAGTACCCGCATGACATTGCCATCTACCGCAGGTTGCGGCTGGTTGAAGGCAATGCTGAGAATGGCCCCGGCAGTATACGGGCCCACCCCTTTTAATGCAAAGACAGCCGGCTTGTCCTGCGGCATCTCGCCTCCGTGCAGCTCCATGACTTGTCTCGCGGCTGCCTGAAGATTACGTGCACGGGAGTAATAACCGAGTCCCTCCCAATTTTTCAACACATCCTCTTCGGGTGCCTCCGCTAACGCTTGCACTGTCGGGAAATTCCCGATAAAACGATTGAAATACGGAATTACCGTATCGACCCGAGTCTGCTGAAGCATAATCTCCGATACCCATGTGAAATACGGATTGTTGTGGCGACGCCACGGCAAATCCCGTCGGTTGACCATATACCAGTCCAGCAAATTCACGCTGAAATGTTGTTTCTGTTCCTGTAAACCCATATTTCCGTCCTCTCCTATTGCCAAGCTAACTACTTTTCCATCTGCTCCACGATCGCAAAGGCCGCTGCCAATTCCGTCTGATGTGTAATACTCAAATGAATGTCATATTGCTTATCATATGGCAGCTGCAGACGTTCCCAGGCTTGACTGGACAGCGAGGCCACGGGACGTCCCGTCCCATCAGGCAGCACCTCAATGTCAGTGAAGCCCATGACACCACCAATACCGCAGCCAAATGCCTTAGACACCGCTTCTTTCGCTGCAAATCGACCGGATACAAACTCCGTCATCCGCTTCCCTCGACGAACCGCAATCTCCCGCTCTGCTGGCGTTAAAATTCGTTTTATGAAAGCTTCAGCATGGCGACCAGACAGCAGCTTCCGCATACGTCCAATCTCCAGCACATCATTGCCTATGCCATATATCATCAACGCTTCACCCGCTTAATCTTTTATACTGTAAGAGGTTGTTCAAAAGTTCCATCTTCTCGGTACTGAAAACCGCTCTTTTTGAACATGCATTGTAAAAGATCTCCATTCGATCACATGATCCATAACTCTCCGAACACGTATTCTATTGTAGCAGGAGGGGCGATCAGAAGCGAGTACCTATCCGCATTACCATATATGCTAAAATATGAATCAGGAATCGTCTGAAATTCTGAGGAGGTCTAAACATGCCCATAACTTTTGAATTGCCCACTGACGTAGATGCGATCATTCGCGGAGACTTTTTCCCTGCACAACAACCCGCTCAAGGCGTCATCATTCTGTCTCACGGATACAAAGGCTTCAAAGACTGGGGCATGTTCCCCTATGCAGCTTCACAACTAAGCCAGACGCATCATGTGCTGACCTTTAATTTCTCTCACAACGGTATCGGCGAATATCTGGAGCAATTCTCTGAACTTGAAAAGTTTGCAGTAAATACCTACAGCCGGGAGCTTGCCGATCTGGATCTGGTACTGGAGCATGTGGCTACACAACCTGAACTCAATGGACTTCCTGTATACCTGGTTGGCCATAGCCGCGGTGCGGGCGTAAGTCTCGTCTATGCACTGGATCATCCCGAGCAGGTGGCAGGTGTCATCTCCTGGAATGGCGTAACCAATCTGGATCTCTTTACAGCGGAGCAAAAAGAAGAAATGCGTACGCATGGTCGCAGCCATGTCGTTAACGGACGAACAGGCCAGCAGATGCCACTGGACGTGGCTATTCTGGAAGACATGGACAAGCATAGCGAACGCTACGCTATCATCGACCGCTTGGCTTCTTCACCTGTGCGAGTCGCACTCATTCAGGGAACAGAAGATCCCCAGCGTCTGCGGGACGGTTCTGCCGCACTTGTGCAAGTACGCCCTGATATCCCATGGCACCAGATGCCAGAAGGGAACCACACCTTTAATACGGTACATCCATTTAAAGAAACCACTCCGCAACTGGAGCAAGCCATCACCCAAACCCTGCAACAGATCAAAGACTGGAATAGCTAACTCATCTTTAATATAATAGTCACCTGAATTTTTGCGGTTTCTCGTTCCACATAACAAAAAGAGTCACTGCGTGAGCAGTGACTCTTTTTGCATTCCCTATATAACGATCATGCTCATCCACCCGTATTAGATACCAGGAATGGCATTGCGTTTGTGATGTGTGCGCGTATAGAACGCTTCGAGGCGCTCTTGTGCAGCCGGATCGATCTGTTTGCCTTCGAGATAGTCACTGTTCGCTTCATACGAAATTCCCAGCTCATCTTCGTCCGTCTGACCTTCCCACAGTCCTGCCGATGGTGCTTTGTCCAAAATAGCCTGTGGCACATTCAGATATGCTGCCAGCTGGCGTACCTGACGTTTGTTCAGGGTGCTCAGTGGCGTGATATCCACAGCACCGTCACCCCATTTGGTATAGAAACCCGTGATGGCTTCGGACGCATGATCCGTACCTACAACGAGCAGGTTCTCTTCAAACGAAAGCGCATATTGCATAACCATACGAGTTCTCGCCTTAACATTACCTTTGCCTTGGTGAGTCATATGGCGTGGGCTGCCCAAGGATTTGAAGCCTTGCTCCACTTCCAGCGCAATCTCGTTCACCGCATCTTCAATATTCGTTTCCACAACATGCTTCAGATCGTATGCTTTGGCTACAGCGTAGCTGTGGTCGATATCGGATTGTTCACCATAAGGTTGGAACACACCAAGCGTTTTGTACTCTTGGTTGTTCTCTTGCGTAAGCTCGTCCGTCGCTTTTTTGCAAAGCGCCGTAGCCACTGCACTGTCAATACCGCCGCTGATCGCAATCAGCAAACCTTTGGCACCCGCATTTTTCACATACGTCTTCAGAAAATCAACACGCTTGCGTACTTCCTCTTCTTCATTAATGCTTGGTTTAACCTTCAATTCAGCGATGATCTGTTGTTGCAAACTCATCGGTCACACACCCCGTTTCTAAATGAATGAAATTTGATGTCCAGCTTGAAAGGTCCGAATGGTTCAATAACCTTATCTATCCAAAATGAAACGCCCCGGCATCGGTGATCCGAAGGGCGGGGCGTTCTATTGGAGCGAATTAACGGCAGTAACGGTCAAATGCACTTTTGAGATCAGCCGCAATATCCTCTGCAGAACGGTCTTCCACTTGATGACGCTCGATAAAGTGAACGAGTTCTCCGTCTTTCATCAGAGCGATGGACGGTGAAGATGGAGGATACGGTGCAAAGAATTCACGTGCTTTTGCAGTTGCTTCTTTGTCCTGACCAGCAAATACAGTGTACAGGTGATCCGGTGTAATATCGTGCTGCAGTGCTTGGGACACACCTGGGCGACATTGACCTGCGGCACATCCGCAGACAGAGTTAATGACAACCAGCGCTGTTCCTTTTGCATCCGGAAGACTTGCTTCCACTTCTTCAGGAGTACGCAACTCCTGAATTCCTAGACGAGTTAAATCATCCCGCATCGGTTGAACCATATCTTTCATGTATTGATCAAATGACATCGACATTCGGTTTCACTCCTTATAAATGGTTGTTCTATGATCTCGATAGAATTAAAGGCGAATTACTCTCCAAAACAACGTTACATTCATATCGAACATTATGGATGTAATGATGTGCTATTCCTATTATACATCCATAAGCAATGAAAGCAAGATTCAGAAACCGCCTGCGGAAAGGCTTCTTCCATAATATTATGTCTCAATGTCTGGCAAAATATGCTGAATGACTAACGTTCAAATGCCACTTTGAAGGTTGTGCCCTGGCCTTCCTCCGATTCCACAGTAATGGTTCCGTTATGTCGTTCCACAATACTCAGGCACATGGACAATCCAAGTCCGGTTCCCTTGGCTTTTGTCGTATAGAAAGGTTCAAACAGCTTTTCCTTCTTCACTCTGGGTAGACCAGGCCCTGTGTCTCGTACACACAGTTCCACCTTATCATCCACAATCCTTGTCTCCAGCGTAAGCACACCCTTCTCATTCATGGCTTCCATCCCGTTACGGGCCAGGTTCAACACCACCTGTTTGATTTCCTTAGAATTGAGATGCAGCTTTGGCACATTATGGGCCAACATGAGTTCTATACTCTGACCACGCAGGTTCGCATCCGCCCATAACAACGGACTGAGCTCATGTATGATATCGTGCAGCTGGGATTCTTCTTTCTCGGCAATACGATTCTGAGCCAAAGACAAGAAATCATTAATGATACTGTTGGCCCGGTCCAGCTCTTCCAGAACGATCCGGTAATAGTGATCGAGGGAATCAGGACTCTTTTCCTGCATAAGTTGAAGAAAACCCCGCACAACCGCCATTGGATTACGCACCTCATGCGTAATGCTTGCAGCCATCTGCCCCACCAGACTGAGACGATCCACATTATCCAGTTCACTTCGCAACATCTCAAGCTCCGTGATATCCTGAATGATCAGCATGGCTCCTGTAACTTCTCTCGCAGACTCTGTTGAAAAGGCATAAATCGGTACGGTTCGGGACTGAAATACGTGTGCACCGTAACGAACGGTCAACCCACTAATCTCACCATGAACGATGGCTCTGCGAATACTTTTATCCATCTTATCCGCCTGACCTTGTTCAACAAATTGACTGGCAGGCTGTCCGATGAGATCAGGTGTGGAGGTACAAGGTAGCTGCTCCCTTGCGGTTTGCTCCATCATCTCATTGACAAACATGACTGTGCCTTGTTTATCTACGGTGGCAATAGAGAGAGGCACTGCATTCAGAATCTGATGAAGTTTCTCCGTTTCAGCTATGTATCGGTGGTGGACTTCCGAGAGATGCTGCTCCAGCCCGCGATAGTGCTTCATCCGTTCCAGCCATAGCAGACTCAGACTGCCCGCAACAATGGCTCCAGCGGTATATCCAAGTGCTGTAAGTATCATGTAGGTCGCAGAGTATGTGGATTCATTCTGGAGGGATGCGATCCATAACAGACTCGTTACAATCAGTTCCATTGTAATCAGGATGATGAGGATCGCCATTTTGCGTGAAGGTGTATTATGCTTGAATCGTTTGGCAGACAACCATACAATAGGATAGAGAAGAATGCCCGTATGAAGGAGAAATCCGTACAGATCATAGGGATGCGCAAAAAGAAAATAGAAGAGAATATGTAGAATGGACAGCGTTACGCCTATAGTGGACTTACAATACAAAATAACAAGTATCACAGGTACAATGCTTAATGATATGGGTACGGCCATCGGGCTTGCATAGAGCGCAAACAGCAGACACAATAACATGCTCGCGACACTTGTCACAACAAAACTGGTATGAACGGTTCCGGCATGTTCCATTCTGGCAATAGCCCGCTTGGAGAGTACCAGACGGAATAAGGGAATCAGAAATACCGCCGACCCTGCCAGCAGTACTTGTAAAAGCATGTCCTTTAACGCAACCACAATGCCATCTCCTCCTCTGCCTGCACATTCCCTCATGTATTTCTGATTAAAACATAGGCGACAGTATATTACAATATATCCCTTAAGACTGCACAATAGAACTGCTCATAACTCCATTATATTTCAGAAAAAGCCAGGAGTAGACACATTTTTCGTAAAACAGACAAAATCAATGAAAAAAGAGGGTAATAACATATGTATGATGTCATTGTAATTGGTGGTGGATCTGCGGGCCTGATGGCTTGCGTTGCTGCTGCCGAGCATGGAGCCTCCGTGCTTCTGCTGGATAAAGGAGATCAACTGGGTCGTAAACTCGGCATCTCTGGCGGAGGTCGATGCAATGTAACCAATGCCAAGGAAACGGATGAACTCATCCGACATATTCCGGGTAATGGACGCTTTTTATATAGTTCGTTTCAGAATCTGGACAACCAGGGAATCATGCGTTTCTTCGAGAATCTCGGAATTGCCCTGAAAGAAGAAGACAACGGCAGAATGTTCCCTGTAACCGATAAAGCGAAAACAGTTGTGGATGCGCTGGTTGGCAAGATTGTCTCCCTCGGCGTTGAAATTCGCACCAAAGAACCGGTCAAGGAAATTATTCAGAATGGTCAGCAGATACAAGGTGTTAAATTGATATCCGGTAAAACCATTCTTGGGCGCTCTGTTATCATTGCTACCGGCGGCAAGTCCGTCCCCCAAACCGGATCTACCGGAGATGGTTATCCCTGGGCTGAGGCAGCGGGCCACACGATAACGGAGTTATATCCGACCGAAGTACCCATTGTGTCTGGAGAGAGTTGGATTCAGTCCAAAGAATTGCAAGGTTTGTCTTTGAGGGATATCGCCCTATCCGTAGTGGATGCCAAAGGAAAAACTGTCATCTCCCATCGCGGGGATATGATCTTCACGCATTTTGGAGTGTCTGGACCGGTCGCACTGCGCTGCAGCCAATTTATCCGCAAGGTTCAGATGAAGTCTGGAAACCCACAGGTCATTATGAGCATTGATCTGTTCCCGGAACTGTCCCCAGGTGCATTGGAAGCACAGGTGCAACAAGTATTGGAACAAGAATCCCGCAAGGCTGTCAAAAACATTTTAAAAACATGGGTTCCTGAACGCATGATTCCCTTAATGATGAAACGGGCAGAGATCAGCGATGACCTCACGTTCCACCATTTCCCTAAAGGCATGTTAAGCATCTTGTGTGGACTAATGAAAGCTTTTACCTTCCGTGCAGACGGAACGAGATCACTTAAAGAAGCCTTTGTTACTGGGGGAGGAATCCACTTAAAGGAGATATACCCAAAAACAATGGAATCCAAGCTGCTGCCTGGACTATTCTTTTGCGGTGAAGTTTTGGATATTCACGGCTACACCGGAGGGTATAATATCACCGCTGCATTCTCCACAGGATATACGGCTGGCATGCATGCAGCTGAATATAAACACGCTAAACTATAATAGGTATTACACACTTAAACCGTATTATGAATTGCTTCAGATGCCAAAAACCCCGATATCCACTATCTGTGGACGATCGGGGTTTTTGGATATTGTTCCATTTTAGAAAAATTGGCTCGAACTACTCTTAGCTTGTGATGCTTCTATGCTTTCACACTGCCTGAGAATCCATCAGCCGAATCATCGTATGTCGGGTCATCGCTATAGTTATGTCTGCCTTGCTCCGTCTGGCTTCCCTGGTTTCCGCTCGCATAACCCTCATTCCAGTCCTCATTCACGAGATGAGCCGGAATCGATATATTCTGAAACTGATCCAGTTCTTCCGTTTGTGAAGCAAATACGGCACTACCTCCATGAGATTGTACAATCTCTACGGCAGATTGAGGATCTTGGCGATCTGTGGGGATGTACAATTCCAGCGGGCCGGACTGATACGGCTTATATCCCAATTCCTCCAAGGTTGCCCTTGCGGCATTCAACGCTGAATCGTCTGAGAAATGCACCTGTAGTTCGCTATTATCCATCATCGTCTCTTCCTCCTTGCTACAGCTAATCTCTCATCGTCCATAGATGAGATTCTTCTTCTATAGCATGGGCAGATATAGCGCACGATATGCTCCGAATTAGAAAGGAATTCCTTTGGGGCGTGTCTGAAAACTCTGAAGGAAGCAGATTTTGCCGAATTTTCGTTCCAAGCAAGGAAGTTTTCCGCAGGCGTGCCGGGGCACGTCAAGGGAAAGTGACACAGCATGGGGCGAAAAGGCGGTAAAAGATGAACTTCAGCGAGTTTTTGAGACATGTCCTAGGCCCGGGTCAGCCGAACCCATCCGGCAATAGATAAGACGCAGAGTCCAAAAGCCACCGCACCTGCAGCTGTCAGAATACCGACCATCCAGCCGAGCCAGGCCAATCCCAGCGTGAATCCCATAAGAATACCAATCGGGATGAACAACATCCGAACCATCATTGAACCTGCAAGATGCAGCGCCTCCGAGTCATACGTTATGAGCTGAACATAGTCGGACGTGGCAAAAACATCCCAGGAACGATAAAACATCACCGTCAACATGATGATTAATAACGCACATACAATGACATTGACCGGAAAAGGCGGTAAGGCAACTGCTGCAATGGACAGTCCTCCAAGCTGCAGATACAATTTCATCGTGGCCGAGTTCCGGAAAAATGCCTTGAACGCAATCTCCGCTGTCCGATTCGCGATGGAACGATTGCGTAACAGTTTACGCGGTTTGCGGAAGATAATAGAACGTGTTCGTGGGGCTTTCGGCTTGCTCACCGCCCGGCTTAACATTAGAGCTGTAAGCTGCAGCCTGCTCCGCAGATCCTCCCGCACATCCCCTTCAAACGTTCCCTTCATCAACAGCCTCATCTGTCCAACTGTAATTAGAAGAAGCATGATAATTACGATTCCAAAACTGATTTTCCACGTCTGTCCATGCATCCATGATGTCGCATGAATGGTCATGTAACCCATGCCAATGACGAGAGGGATCATCTGAATCCAGCGTCGCCATCCTGTATGTCGAACCTTTGTCATATGTAGTGTTATGACTTGGAATGAAGCTACTGCACCAAACCAGACAGCCATAAGTGCAATCTGGAGATTCGACATCTCATATACACGGGACCACAGGGGTGCGGTCAGCGCTGTAATCAGGATCATTTTGCCCAGATGTTGCAGACAGGACCGGTAGAGCCCTTGCCTCATTAACGTGCGCATCCACAACGGTCTTGATTTCAAAAACAATACATCCGCTTCCTCCACAAATATCAACACACCCCCGGTAAGCATAACGACGTCAATCAGCCCAGTCAGTACGGGGAGCGGTAATCCTGTCGCCCATGCAGGCAGTGATTTGGTCCACAGACTCGTGTACCATCCAATCAGATAGAGCAGACCCGGAACAAGCAGGTATACCCACACTGTCCAATCCACGACGAGTCTGAGATTTTTCATCTGTTCCTTGAAATGCTCTTTGCGTCTTCGTCTGTATAAACGAAGTGGGGTATAACGCTGGGAAGTTTCCATTCTCTCTCACCCTCTCTCTATCTAAGACGTCAGTACATCGAAACAATCAAACAAAGAGTGTCCCGGCAATCCTGCTGCTTCACGGATCTCATCCAATGTTCCCTCGGCAGCAGATCTGCCCGAAGCAATCAGAATAAACCGGTCGCAGATTCGTTCAGCGGTATCCAGTACATGCGTAGACATGAGCACACCCGCGCCGCGGCGACGTTCATCATCAAGTAATTTTAGAAAATCCTTGGTTGCACGAGGGTCCAGTCCGATGAAAGGCTCGTCCACAATATAGATATCCGGCGAAGACAGAAATCCGATCATCAACATCATTTTCTGCCGCATGCCCTTTGAGAAACTGGCTGGAAGATCATTTCGAACGTGGTCCATACCGAAACGAACCAACAGTTCCTCCGCTCGGGCACCAAAAGCTTCTTCCTCCATTTCATACGCCGCTGCGGCCAGATCAAGATGTTCCCATAGCGTCATGTATTCATAAAAAACCGGTTGCTCCGGAATATAAGCATAACGACCATCTCCGCCAATCGTAACTTCATAGTTCGCATGTTCCAGCAGACCAAGAAGCGTTTTGATTGTGGTACTTTTGCCCGCACCATTTGGTCCGATAATACCTACCAGCTCTCCTCGCGCCACATTCATTCGAATATTGCGTATGGTTGATTGTCCCGGCTCGTATCCTGCCTCTGTAATATGTACGTCCAATATGGACTCCTGTACTTCCGTGCTTTTATATTCCGTTCCCATATCATTCACTCCCTGTTCTGATCAGGCGTTTATTTCATTCTTTATGTTTATTGTAATCGAGTTGCGGGCTGTGTGTTTGATCATTTTGAGCATTTCTATATAGATGGGTAGGCTTCGTTACCAAAAGCTGATGATTGTGCTCTTACAACCGCAGATTCAAGCAGACCAGAATCTTTAACTCCAATCTGCTCTTCAGGACTGTAACGCTTAATCATAGCTACGTTGATCGCAATAACCTCTTGAATACTCAAATACCGGGTCATAATCACCTATCCTTGAGACCCTTCAAGATTTGATCATATTCACCCATCACATCAGCCAATGTATCCATAAAATCACTACTGATTCCGTTAGGCAAATTAACTTTTGTAGACTTTTTAATAATAATCTCCCCATTGGATTGATTTACTTCGATTTGAACCATATCGCCTTGCTCAAGACCAATTTGTTTGAAAGCATCTGTCATTGTTAATCCAAGACTATTACCGAATTTAGTTACTTTTCGTTCCATCTCACTCACCCTATTCATTCATTAATCCCCACTAGTTGTACCATTCAACTGTTATAACAATAACACTGAAACTTTTGTCTATTTGCATATTATTTCAAATTTTATAATAAAAAAGAAGCAGGGGTTCCGGAGCCCCTGCTTCTTCATATTACAGTGAAAATCTCATATTACCGATTTGTCTCCACCACGGAAGTAGTTGCACTCTCTGCATCTGCATCCACGTTCAGATCCAGATCCAGTGCGCCGCGGCTTTCGCTCGCATAGCTGCTGTTGTCGTTACGCTCGCTGTCTTTCATGCTGTTGTTGCGTTCAGATTGAGCCATCGTTGCACTCTCTCCTTCGGCATTCACGTTCAGACCCAGATCCAGTGCGCCACGGCTTTCGCTCGCATAGCTACTGTTCATATTACGCTCGCCGTCTTTCACGCTGTTAGTGCGTTCGGATTGAGCCATCGTTGCACTCTCTCCTTCTGCTTTCGCGTTCAGACCCAGATCCAGCGCTCCACGGCTTTCGCTCGCAGTGCTACTGTTTACGTTACGCTCACGGTCATTCACGCTATTGTTGCGTTCGGATTGAGTCATCGTTGCACCCTCTCCTTCTGCATTCGCGTTCAGACCCAGATCCAGCGCTCCACGGCTTTCGCTCGCAGTGCTACTGTTTACGTTACGCTCACGGTCATTCACGCTGTTAGTACGTTCGGATTGAGTCCATGTCGCACTCTCTCCTTCTGTTTTTGCGTTCAGACCCAGATCCAATGCGCCGCGGCTGTCACTCGCATAGCTGCTGTTCGTGTTACGCTCACGGTCATTCACGCTGTTGTTGCGTTCGGATTGAGCCATCGTTGCACTCTCTCCTTCTGCTTTTGCGTTCAGACCCAGATCCAGTGCGCCACGGCTTTCGCTCGCGTAGCTGCTGTTGTCGGTACGTTCACCGTCTTTCACGCTGTTATTGCGTTCGGATTGAGCCATTGATGCACTCTCGCCTTCCGCATTCACGTTCAGACCGAGATCTAGCGCTCCACGGCTTTCACTCGCATAGCTACTGTTTACTTTCCGATCATCGCCGCCTCTTGAATAGTCGCTCATCGTTGTACCTTCTCCCGACACATTGGCATTCAGGCCAAGGCCCAGCTTGCCAGAACTGCTACGCTCAACTGTGTGGTCGGAAGAACGATCATTGTAACGGTTCATACTCTCGGAAGATAAGCCGGCGTTAAGGCCAAGATCCAGATTCAATGCTCCAGTTGCACTGGATGAACCTCCGTAGCTACCATGGTTACCGTAACCTGTGTCACGGTGTCCTGACAGAAGAGATCCAAGTTCCAGGCGCAAACCTGCATTTAGATCCAGATTACCACTGCTGTTATTGCTATAGCTATCTGCATAAGTTGCCTGCGAAGCTCCCAGCAATCCAGCCACCAACGTACCCGACAATACCGACAATTTTACCCAACGATTCACTTTTTTCATGATTATATACACTCCTTCTCAATTTTGGTTGAATTAACGCCATTGTTGCCTATGAGAAAGAGGTATATTGCGGCGGCCGCCCAGGCGGTGCCTGTGACCATTGACTGAATCCATCGAGCCGTTCCATTCGGAAAGCAAAATCGTAATCTGGCGTAACCAGACCCGTTGTTGCTCCCGGAAGTGCAGCGGCTGGAGCGGTTGCTCCACCTCCAGTTACACTTGACGAACCGGAGCTTGTCCCTGCGGAAGCATTAGCTGCTCCGGGGGAAGTTGCTGCAACAGACCAACTTGTTGGTCGTTCTGTGCGAGGCAGCAATGGAGATGTTGCATCGACATCATCTTGTTTCAGATCGGCTTCCTCGTTACTCTGCACTTGTTCAGTGACAGATGGTTCAGCAGATGGCTGATCTACGAGGAATAACTCGTTGTCTGGCAAACCTGCACTAACATCGGAATCCTGCGTCAGATCGGTTCCTTCCACAGGCAATGCCTGCGGAACAACAGGTTGCTCTGGACGTACTTCTGATTCCGGGGTGACTTCCATCACTTTCCCCGTAACCTGTAATGCGTCCTGTCCTTCCTCGTTGTTCTGAGATGAAACAGGATCTGCGAGCGCACTCGTATTGGAAGTTTCAACATTCGGTGTTTTGACGACCGTCGGTTGTTCCGGAGTGACTACAGGCCGTTCCGGCTTCACACTTGGAATCTCCACCTTTTCCTGATCAGGATTGAGTTCAGCGGATACGTCTACAACTGGAACTTCTGCTTTCACAGATGGCAGCTGGACATTTCCCTTACTCAGATCCACACGAGATGAAGAGATATTGACGGAAGTAACTTCAGGTACATCCACCTTCACGGAAGGCAATTCAACCTTACCCTGCCGAAGGTCTGTTTTCACAGCAGACGTCTCTGCTTTGATAACCTCCGGTACCTCTGCGGTAACGCCAGGCAAGGAAGCTGTACCATCGTTCAGGTTCACCTGACTGCTTGATACATCGGCTTTGATCACCGGTGTATCCGCCTGTACTGACGGCAGTTCGACCGTTCCCTTCTTTGCATCAATCCCAATCTCTGATGTTCCGGCCGATCCAAGCGGTGTATCTACTTTCAGCTCAGATACACTCAGCTTACCTGTCGATTCATTCGCTTTGATCGACGGAACTTCAACATCCAGTAGTGGTGTGGATACCGATACCGACGGAGTCAGATTCAACCCGCCATCCGAATCACGTGAAAACAAATTTAGCGACAATCCACTGGACGGTTTTTCAGAAGATACCTGAGCCTCGTCTGCGTATACATGTGACGATCCAAACCCCAGCATCAAAGTCCCGGCGAGTATTGCCAGTGGTATGCTTCCAAGACGCATAATCGATTTTGGTAACTTTACATTCAAGTTGCTTCACCCCCTTTCCGCTAATGCGTTGGTGGGACAAGGCATATGAGTTTTCCCCTAGGAATAATTAGAATACAGGGATTTCTGCCTGTTCCTCATTAAACGTGAAGTCGTTTACTCAAACGCTTTATAATCATAAACTTAAAATTTGAAGTAAATTCAAACCTTCATTTCAACTGTTCTAACCTGAGCAGATCCGGCCTGTTTTCAGTCGCCTGCAATCATCGTCTTGGCTTCAATGGAGCCAGTCAAATCGGCTTTTTCCCCGCTACGTTTCATCAAATAAATCAAACCAAGCAGGGTCATCAAAATGCCTGAACAGACAAAAGCCGGCACTACACCAAATGAGGTGACCATAAATCCGCCTACCACCGGGCCCATAATATTACTGGCTGTCATCACGCTGCCTACCGTTCCAAACACCCTGCCTGTCATCGCCTCAGGTGTCTGTTCCTGCAACAGGATCTGAAAGGGGACAATTGCAAACCCAATTCCAACACCTGCCAGGGCAAAGAGGGATACTAACAACAGAATGGCACCTAGCCCGGCGTGCGGCCAAATCCCAACAATAACTCCGGCTCCGCCGATAACCAGACCCATGAGTATGGTACCCAGACCCATTTTCAAAACATGCCCTGCATGCTTCCACTTCCGTACACTCATCGCTGCAATTAATGTACCTGCGCCACTTGCTGCCACGCACCATCCCAGCAGATCACTTGAAATTCCGGGAAGTTGTCTGAATAACACCACAGTCTGTGAATCGGCAAATTGCAGAAAAAGTATGGCGGAAGCAAGCAAAATCAGAGACGTTCCTACATAAGGGAGAGATGCGAGCATGCGGATACCCTCCAGTGTTTCTTTCCAAAAAGAGTCTTTTGGGCGGTTGAGAACATCCCCAGCTGGCTCTTCCTCTACTTCTGTTACGTTATGAATTGCGGTTTGGATCACACGAGTTCCAGGAATCCACAATAAAATGATGCCGGAGATCAGAAAAGACGCTGAATCGAGAACAAAACACCAGGTAATGCCAAAAGCAGCTACCAAAAGTCCACCAAGCGCTGGACCAATAATTTTGGACATCTGTTCGATCACCGAGCTTATGGATACAGCTTGCGCAAGTTGTTCGCGGGGTACAATTTCTTTCAGCTTTCCGTTTTTGGCCGGAGAGAAGATTACATCGAACAGGGATTTGAGGACAAGCAGTATGTAGACATGCCAGATCTGGTCAGCAAAAATTAACGCACCCACGATGATAATCCGTGCACCATCAGCTACAATCATCAGCCATTTTCGGTTCAGGCGATCTGCAAGCGTGCCTGCGAATGGCCCTGTCAACAGAATGGGCAGTGCTGCGGAAAGTGTGACAAATGTAATCTCCCAAGGCGTTGCATTCCAGCGAATACCCACGAGGGTCAGGATTGCGAGCAGATGCAGCCAATCACCCAGATTGGAAATGGCCTGTGCCACCATCAATGTTACAAAAGATCGGTTATTCTTCAGCGGTCGTTGTCCTTCAAACGTTAAATCACTTGTCATCCTTCTTCTCCTCCATTATCTTCCAATTCATAGTATGAACTCATTATATAGAGCAGCCCTCTACTCGACCTCCTGCCAGAGGCGGAGAAAAAGCGACATCTGAAGGATGATTTTTCAGCATGATGAATGATCAAATTTTAAATGCTAAAAATGCAAATCTTGTGACATATCGCATGTTTTTCGTAGAAATAGAAGTTTACAATTAAACCATGGCGACAACCTGAATCGTCAAACATAACTAACCAACTCATATAAGTTGAAATTATCTTTTACATGAACAGCATAACGGAGAGGATCACTCTTCATCATTTCAACTTATAAAACTAATCTGAAAAGGCGGGATCAGCATGCTGGAATTACAAGAAATCGGAACCGAACGTTCACTTCATCTGTACCGCACCTTGGCCCAGACATTCAAGAGCGTGAATGAACACGCTGTATCCGGAAGCAAAGTGCATGGCTTCAACCCCACCGCATACGGGGTGCTCGAAGTGTTATATATGAAAGGAGCTCAGCCGATTCAACAGGTTGGCGCACAACTTCTGCTGCAAAGTGGTAATGTTACCTATGTGATTGATAAGCTGGAGCAAAAAGGATTGTTACACCGCAAACATTGTCCGCAAGACAGACGTATTATCTTTGTGGAACTGACCGAAGAAGGACAGCGCACCATGGATGACATTTATCCAGGCTATGCGTTGAAGATCGATCGGGCTGTAAGTGGACTAAGTGAGGAAGACAAGGAATTGCTGTCCGAACTCTTGGGAAGGCTTGCACATTCCGCAGACCGTTTATCAGCAAGCAGCTAGAGCGTATCTTCAAACCTGCCGAAAGCCATAACGTAACTGAATGTTCTGGAGCAAATATGAAGCGGGAGGGCTAACGAACCTGTGACGTCTTATTCAGGGGTTTGAAGTACTCGCAGCATTTTAAAGAATCTGACACACGCTATCTTTGAATAAACAGCCGTCTACAACGTGTTTTTCAGGTGATTTTGGGAAATAACGTGTCTCATGTTCCTTACAATTTATAAAGAGGAGCAGAAGGTCAAATAAGACGTCCTCCGTTCCTTAGAAATTCGTCTGGACGATTCACCAGGATCAACCAGCCAGTACTTCAAAATGCTTTTGACCCGGACATCCTCCAACGTATCACTTGCCTGAGTTTGAAAATATACTCTAGTCCACTGCACGTGTGCCATCAACAAAAATAACCGGATTTGCCTGACATCGGCGAATCCGGTTTTTCTTATTTTTTCGTATATATATATCTTCTTTTTACTTTGAGCCTTGTGGCTGCGGTGGAGCATCTGCATCTTCGGGTACAATTAAACGTTTGCGTAGAGCAAGCGTCGTTACCCACGAGACCAGTGCAATGACAAACATAATGACAAACAGGGAATGCAAGCTTCCTTCCAGAACGTTACGCAGTAGCGCCCATTTGTCATCTGATAGGGCAGCATCCGTATGTGGTGCGAGCAGTTCATTCAGATCATTCTCCGAAATTCCAGCCTCCGCCAGATTCTGTTCACTGGATAACGTGGAGATCCGATAGTTTAACCAAGTGCCAAAAGCCGCTGCACCAATCGTCTGTCCCAACGTACGCATGAACGTGTGCAATGCCGTAGAGGAGCCACGCTCCTTATATCCTACAGAAGACTGCGCAATAATGGTGAAGATCGTGAACGCAAATCCGAAACCGAGACCATAAATAAAGGTCAGTACAAATAGCACAGCCTGCGGAGATGTCCCGCCCACCAGAAAGAGTCCACCCGATCCGATCGCAATACCGGTTAACCCAATCAATGCGGTCAACCGTGATCCAATTTTCATCAATAGACGGCCTGCCATCACACTACCAATGAGCCAACCCACCGACATCGGCGCGAGCAGCAGCCCGGATTCCGTCGCATTTCCGCCCCGAACCCCCTGCACCCAGAGCGGCAAATAACTGGTCAGGCCGATCATCAAAGTACTGGTCAGCAGTCCGGCGATATTCGCCACACGGATGTCCCGAATTCGGAACAAATGTAGTGGAACCATAGGGGCCTGAGCTCTTTTTTCCACCACGAAAAATAAAATGATAAACAGAGCGGCGACCACACTCAGCACAACAATCAACGGAGAACTCCAGGCATAATACTGCCCACCCGCCGACAGGACGAAGAGCAATGCGGTAATGCCCACCGTGAAGGTCAGCGCACCGACATAGTCAATTTTGGCCGTACGCGGTGAGATATCTTCCTTCAAATAACGAAATACAAACCACATCGCAAGCAGACCGAACGGCACATTAAAACCAAAGATCCACTGCCAGCCCAGATTATCTACAAAATAACCGCCAAGCAGCGGTCCCGCCAGAGAGGAAATGCCCCACACGGAGCTAATCCAGCCCTGGATTTTGCCACGTTCTTCAATGGCGTAGATGTCCCCGATAATCGTAAATGTAACAGGAACTACCGCACCCGCACCGATCCCTTGAATGGCACGAAAAATAATTAATTGCTCCATGTTCTGCGACAAACAGCACAAGAGTGAACCCAGTAAAAATAAGGCACAGCCAATAAGAAATACAGGCTTTCGTCCATACAGGTCACTGATTTTACCGAAAATGGGCGTACTCACAGCCATCGTCAACAGGTATGCGGTGAAAATCCAGCTCAGCAGCTGTACGCTCCCCAGCTCACTGACAATGGTCGGCCCTGCCGGACCAATTACGGTGCCTTCAATCGCTGACAGAAATGTCGCGAGCAACAGCCCCGTCAAGATGAAACTGCGCTTTAAACCTCCAGTTGCATTCACACAAACCCTTCTCTCTTTGTTCTCTATATAATTGGTACGTTAAATTTACACATCTACTACGAACCAGAACAAGCTTCCGATCGCTGTTATCCCCAAATTTTTTCTTCTCCTCTCTAAAGGAGAAATCCGGTGATAAAGGCGAACGCTTCGCTTCTCCAGCTTTGTTCTGTTTCTTCGTTTACGTGTAAATTTAAAAACAATTATATATTGTCTCTTTTATTTACCTTTCTTGCGAAGGAACTCATCATACAACATGGAATACATCACCATATCTTTATAACCGGTGGATGTATGCTGCACCTGACGCAGCAATCCTTCCCGCGTGAAGCCACGGTTCGTCAGGAACTCGCCAGACGCCAGATTACGCGGATCAACCAGCGCTTCAATTCGATTAAGACCCATGGTCTCATACCCAAAGGGCAGCAATGCCGAGAAAGCCTCCGTCATATAACCGTAGCGCCAATAGTCACGTCCCAACTCATAACCGATTTCGCCCCGGAATGCGCCTTCAAGCTGCCATGTGTTAAAGCCACAACTTCCGATAAGCTTGCCTGTTTCTTTGAGTTCGATCCCCCAGCGGATCGCATCCTCTTCTCCTGCCATTTGGTTGAGCAGTCCAATCATGTCCGCCGCTTCGCTTGTCCCAATCATAGGTGCAAGATTCATGTAACGGGTCACCTCGCGATCTGACCAGCATGCGAACATCTGGGCCGCATCCCGGCGACGCATTTTACGCAGACGAAGCCGCGCAGTCTCCATTTCGGGAATTCTTCCTTTGCATTTATACATATAAAGACACTCCGATCCGATCTATCTCCGCAGACCATAATATTCACTAGTCATCTAATCATAACCTGCGCCGAATGGCAACTATTCAGTCATGCACACACGTCAAAAAACCGGGCCAATTTCGCTCCCGGTCTTGTTGTACGTATGGATCCATTCAAGTTTGAGTGAATTACGGAATCATGGCTTGTCCAAATGAATTTTAAGCTTTGGACGTTTTCTTGCCCTTCCCCAGTAATTCATCACTAACCCGGCCAAACACAGCCGTGATTTCCTTGAATTCTTCGATGCCAGTCCCGGTCAGGCTCCATTGGTCCCCGTGGGCGGTCAGGAAGTTCTCCTGTGTCAGGT
Organism: Paenibacillus amylolyticus; assembly: GCF_047302515.1. Classification (GTDB taxonomy): domain Bacteria; phylum Bacillota; class Bacilli; order Paenibacillales; family Paenibacillaceae; genus Paenibacillus; species Paenibacillus amylolyticus_G. Next base: position 5,235,605 of record NZ_CP168019.1, read on the forward strand.
GTTCAAGCTCCTGCTTGATCTCCCGCTCTCCAACGCGATATCCCCGTTCTTCCAATAGGGGCAGTGCCTCGCTAACGTTCAAATCCTGATTTTGCGCGAAATGTAGTAGATGAATCCGTACAAAAAGATTCTGTACCTCTGCATGCATAAGCCAAGCTCCTTCCCGGGTTATAGCCCTCCGTGGTTGCTAAGTAATTACCCCACGCAAGAAGCTGAGAAACAGGAGGATTCTTCAGGTATTCCCTTCCCTTTCCGAAATCCTCCGCTTGACTAACCGCATCCTCTGCACTATCTTGAAAATAAGTACCATTTTGCTCGGGAGGGTGATTTACCATGTTTCAAGCTGTTTCCTATGAAGGAACACGAAGTGAGCAGCACACCGCCGTCCTGGGACAGTTAAGTGCTCTGATCCGCGATGAACCTAGTGCGATTGCCAATCTGGCAAACGCTGCTGCGCTGCTCAATGTATTTATGACCGACACCAATTGGGTCGGCTTCTATCTGTATGATGGAAAAGAACTGGTCCTCGGGCCATTCCAAGGACTGCCTGCCTGTATCCGAATCCCATTGGGACGTGGTGTATGTGGCACATCTGCTGCGGAAAAACGTACCCTGGTCGTGGATGATGTTCATGCCTTCCCAGGCCACATTGCCTGTGATGCAGCATCGAACAGTGAGATTGTCGTACCTATTATCAAAAACGGCGAACTGTACGGGGTGCTGGATATCGACAGCCCGATCAAAAACCGTTTTGACGACGAAGACCGCGTCTTCCTGGAGAAAGCCGTAAGCCTGCTCACAGAGCAGTTGGAGGCAACCATACCCCTTTAGGAAATGATGAATAAGGTGATCGGAGTCTCATCACATACGATGATGAAGAACCCGTAATAACAAAGAGCGCAGTCCTCTCAGAGGTCTGCGCTCTTTGTTATCCATTATGATTCACACCCATGTTCTTGCTCGCCCATGTTACTTTATGCATCTAGGATAAATCATGTTCCGCTTTAATCATCATCCCATCCCGCAGGAATTCAGCCAGCCTCGGGTGGTAACCATCATACATCTGACGGAAATTTTTATGCTCTACATACAGATTGGCCAAATCCCGATAGATCTCAGCGGTGGGTGTATAATAACCTTTGATCCATTCAAGATGCCTGCCAATAATCTGTTGTACTTTCGCACTACCGGGCTCCAATCCATCCTCAATGGCCTGTTGCAAGTCGAGATGAACCTGATCAATTTTCGCCTGGGAATCCAGATAATCTTCTTTCGATTTCATCTCCTGATTTTCAGGCAATGTGGATGAATTAGAAGATTGGATGTCGGACCTCTGAACACCCTCTGTCTGCACATGGTTCATATCATTATTGACTACAGGGTTAGAACCCGATTCATTCAGCAACTGGTGACGCCCCTTATTTACAAAACCGATATAAAGATCATGTTCATCAATTTCCTGTTCACCTTGCAAATGAGAGATCGTTTTGTCCAGTGTCTGAATCAATCCATGCAGACGGAGTGCCTTCCCCAGAATATCAATGCGATGCTGCTTCATGATGCGTATGACATCCTGAGGATTATCCCGGAGCATCGGGGCAATCTCATTCTCCTTCATACCTACTTCCTTACAGAAAAGGATTTGCTGGAGTCTCAACAACTCCTGCTTTTCATAATAGATGTCCGCATCTACATCCCCAAAAGCCGGATTCAGAAGACCTGTCTCCGCATACTGGCTCAGCTCGTTCAGACTTACGCCTGACATTCCCGATACATCAACCATGGAATATGCCATTTGAATACACCTCCTGCCTGTCCTGCAACTCTAGAGTTCAGGCTTAATTCATACTGCATTGTATTTGAATAATGAGAGAATATAAGACTTTCGGCAATGCTGTACCGCTTCATTCCGCTCGTGCTCTGGATGGGTACATCATGCTTCGGTGATATGAGCGGCGTTTGGTCAGTTATGTTGCGGTATGTTAACTATGTTATACCCGTCTCATCAGATGTGAACCCGCAGTCGGCTAAGAATCCGCATGTATTTTTAAAAACTTCTTCCATGATCTTCATATAAAAAAACCTGTGCCATTATTCTGGCACAGGAGTGTGTGGTTATGTTTTCATTGGCATAGGTTATATCGAGTAAAATAATGGAAGAGAATCACCCTTTGTTAAACATAACAAATTTCAATTCCGTCATTTCCTCTACAGCATATTTTACACCTTCACGTCCGATACCACTCTGTTTCACCCCACCATAGGGCATGTGATCCACTCGGAATGTGGGAATATCATTAATCATAACTCCACCTGCTTCGATCTGATCGACAGCATGGAGGGCGGTATGAATATCGTTTGTAAATACCCCTGCCTGAAGCCCGTATATCGAATCGTTAACATGTTCAATACCCTCTTCAACGGAATCTACCGTATTGATCACAACGATGGGTGCAAACACTTCCTGACAGGATACCTTGGCATCACGTGGAACGTTAATCAGTACCGTTGGACGCAGAACGCCTCCTTCAGCTTGACCGCCTGCTGCCACTTCAGCCCCGGCCTGTTTGGCTTCTTCAATCCAGTCGAGTGTACGCTGTACATCCTTGGAGGTAATCAGCGCAGAGACCACCGTATCCGGGCTCAGCGGGTCTCCAACCACCACTTGTTTAGCCGCTTCAGCGAAACGTCGGATGAATTCTTCCGAGATGTCGCGATGTACGTAGATTCGCTGTAGCGAGATACATACCTGTCCCTGATACGTGAAAGCACCGGTCACACATCGAGGAACCACTTTATTCAGGTCTGCGTCCTTATCCACAATCACCGCTGCATTCGACCCAAGCTCCAGTGTCACGCGTTTGAGTCCTGCTTTGCTACGAATGCTCGTGCCTACCGCTGGACTGCCTGTAAACGTAATGTGAGCAACACGGGGGTGCTCCACAAGCACATCACCAATCGTTTTGCCATCACCGCTCACCACGTTCAGTGCACCATCCGGCAATCCGGCTTCCTGCAGCAGATTTGCAATGTAATAGGAGGACAGAGGCGTCTGCTCCGCAGGTTTGAGAACAATCGTATTGCCTGCTGCCAATGCTGGGCCTACCTTGTGGGCTACCAGATTCATTGGAAAATTAAACGGTGTAATCGCACCGATGACGCCTAGAGGTTGCCGCATCGTATAGCCGATACGTCCTTCTCCACCTTTCGCTGAATCCATCGGAACCGTCTCTCCGGTCAGCCGTTTGGCTTCTTCGGCGGCAAAACGATACGTTTCCACCGTCCGGTCAACCTCTGCCAGTGCTGCGGTAATTGGCTTTGCCGCTTCAAGCGCAATGATTCGCGCTGCTTCTTCCTTGCGTTCTTCAAGCATGGAGGACAACTTGTACAGAATATCTGCACGCTGATGTGCAGGCATCTGGCGCATTGCCTTCCCAGCCTGAACGGCAGCTGCAACAGCAGCCTCCGCTTCCTCTGCTGAAGCCGACGAGACTTCTGCGAGCGTTTCCCCGGAGTATGGTGCTTGAAGTGTTTTATAATCTACGGATTCGGCCGGTTTGCCACCGATAAACAGATGTTGTTTTTTCATATGCTGCATCCTCCATCCTTTTAGAACCTATTGAACTTAAGAATATTACACTGCCACTTCGATGACAGAACAACCTACCAATCGCTGTCTCATGTAAAAGTTCAGTTTAATTTATATAATCTATTTATACACTATTTCCATGCCCTCAACCCACTAAGGTATTCGGCAATCATAGCTTGTAACGTACCTGATGAGCCATTGTGGCGATCTTGAGCTATTGCATTATAAAGGATTTCACAACTTATTTAACCGTCAGGACGGGGCATTCTGCATGTTTTAACACGCCATGACTGACACTGCCCACGATCATCTCTGCCAGCATGCCTTTCCCGCCTGTACCCATCACAATCATTCCACAATCTCGTTCGCGCGCCACACGGCAGATCTCATTAACGGGATCACCCGCAATTAGCAATGTCTCATATGGAACGTCCCGTCCAGACAACTGTCTGGTCACTGGCTCTATGATATGCTGCCCTTCTTCGGCAATCCGAGCTTCCAGATCAACACCCAATGCAGGTTCATTGATAGAGATAGCCGGATTCACATGCACGATCAACAGACTTGGGGGTTGTTTCATATCTTCAGCCAGAATCAGTGCTTGCTCCAAAGCTTTGTGCGCATGATCCGAACCATCAACAGCAACCAATATACGTTTCAGCATTGCAATTCCTCCTGTGAATTAATGAGATGTAATGGCGGAATCGATATCCCGCAGATGATGACGGCGCACCAGCAGTACCACGACTCCAACCAGAACCATTAATGCGCCAAAATAAAACGGCGTTTCCGGCAGGAACCACTCGGACAATTTACCTGCAAGCCATGGAGCAAGTGCACCACCCAGGAAACGGACAAAACTGTATGCAGCGGAAGCAACAGAACGCTCTACAGGTGCAGCTTCCATAACAGCCGTTGTAATCAATGTGTTGTTAATTCCAAGGAAAATCCCCGCTACAATGACTGCAACAATAACGGTAGTTGGTGAACCCATCACCGTACCTACTGCCATAACAACCAGATCAATCGCGAACAATGTAAGCATGACACTCATGGACGGAACCGATCCGAATCGGCGTTGTAATCTTGGTGCCACGAATACCGACGTAATCGCCAGCATCAGTCCCCAGCCAAAGAATACGTAACCCAGGCCGTGCTCATCCAAATTCATGACATATGGTGAATAAGCCATCAAGGTAAAGAAACCAAAGTTATACAGGAAGGCGGTAATCGCCAATGTTTTTAATGAAGGATAACTTAATGCTTTGAATGGATCGGACAAAGAACTGCGTGTTTTCGGTTTGGCCATCTTGGGCAGCATAAATGTAATGCTGATAAAGGCAATCGCCATCAGGACAGCCACCCCATAGAACGGGCCGCGCCAAGAGATGGAACCTAGTTCACCACCAAGCAGCGGTCCAACCGCAATCCCAAGACCAAGTGCTGCTTCGTACAAAATAATCGCTTTGGCTGTCCCCGACGTGGAAAGTCCCACAATGGCAGATAACGCCGTTGCGATGAACAAGGCATTACCAAGCCCCCAACCGCCACGGTAACCAACCAGTGCACCTACCGTGTCTGAGGTACCGCCGAGGAAAGAGAAGACAATAATCAGCAATATGCCGCTAAGCAGCGTCCACTTCACACCAATCCGGCTGGATACGACACCTGTAATCAGCATCGCTACCCCGGTTACAGCGTTATAACTGGTAAACAGCAGTGACACCTGGCTTTTCGAAGCATGCAGCTGATCTGCAATCGCAGGTAGAATCGGGTCAACCAGACCCAGACCCATAAAGGATATGATACACGCAAAGGCTACCGCCCATACCGCTCGCGGTTGGGATAACAGGCCCCCACGTGATGACGGCAATTCGTCCGGTAATGATGGCTCTCTTTTCATACGTAATTCCTCCTGTGAATAATTTATGTGGTGAAACTTTATATTTGAAAATGACGTGAAAAACCATGAAAACATTCTATACATTTTCAGAATTAGAGGTAACAAAACGGCACAAATGACACCGAAACATCCGGTGTTTGTACAGGATCGCCACAGGTACTATGGTGCTCACTCCATGTAGCGATTATGTGTATACAGTTTTGTTTATTAAACGTTAGATGCTAATTCGGTTAGCCGTCTTCATCACCCTGCGGATCATGTGCCTGTAACTTCTGAATACCGCTCCGAACGCGTTCACGCAGCTCTTTCAGTTCAGTCTGTACGGCATGTATGCTCTGAAGTTTCTGCTCAATCAGTTGCAACTGACCATCCAGCGTTGTTTCCATCGCGGTAAGCTTCTCGATCCGTTCTCTTACTTCGGTCGTCTGCTGGTAGTCAAAACGTTGTTCGTTCAAGGCATCTGCCGTTGCCACATAGGTATGTAACTCCTGAAGGGAGAATCCAAGTACCTCTTTGGCGCGAACCACCTTCTTCAGATAATCGATATCCTCCCGAGTGTACAAACGCGTCCCGCCATCTGTCCGCTGAGGTGAAGGCATGACACCAATCTCTTCATAATACCGAATGGTTCGCTTGGTCAAACCACATTCCTTGGCTACGTCGTCGATTTTATATAAACTCATTTCCCTCACCTCTTCCATATGTCTATAATGTTATGTACATAATTATATATAATATTAACGTTAACGTCAACGTTAGATTTTATGTATGAAGTCTTAGCAAGTTTAACATCGACTTCCATTCTCTATCTTCAACAAAAAAAGACCCGCTTCACACGCGAGTCCTCTTCTCTATACCTATTCACTAATCTTACCTTAAGCGTTCTGCTCATTCTGTTGCTGTTGTGCACGTTGCATTTGCTTCAGACGGCCTTCCACTCTGGTAAACAGTCTAAACGTATAGAATCCTGTAGCAACCAGACTCAGAACCAAAGCTCGTACATCTGTAAGCCAGAAACCGATAATGCCGAATATCGTGATAATCACACCAAATTGCATCATCAGATTAGCGCTATAACTTTGCGCTTCATCCCACAACTCGGGATTACTCATTGCACGCGGGGTCCGATAACCATATATTCCGTTAATCATTTTCGGTGGTTTTTTGAACACCATGAACCCCAGAATGAAATAACACACTCCAATGATGATCCCTACTACTGCTCCTGTCAAAACGTTCTCCCCTTCACTGTTGTCTTCCATAGACCTGCTTTACACTGACACTCCGATGACAGAATAACCTGCCGATGTAGCTTTCTTTCAGAAAGCTTTTAGGCCTAGTGTATTCTTTCGAAGTAGTTTTCTTACAGAAAACTTGTAGCTTCGCTTCTTCAGGTTATTTCTGTCCTCTCCGTTCTCGTGTAAATGTCTGGTTAGACTTATCTACATAATGCCTTGAAAAAATATAAAAACGGCTCTACGTATATACGAAGAGCCGCCTGGATCGTTTCGTAAACTTAGATATTCTTCACACGAAGTACACGCATGGCGTTCAGGACAGCCAGCACCGTGACACCGACATCGGAGAATACCGCTTCCCACATGGTAGCTATGCCGAACACACCAAGTAACAGGAAGATCGCTTTAACCCCTAGAGCAAACGCAATATTTTGCCATACAATCATTCGTGTACGCTTCGCAATGCGGATTGCACTCGCAAGTTTTGACGGTTCATCGGTCATGATGACCACATCTGCCGCTTCAATCGCGGCATCTGAACCAAGTCCACCCATGGCCACACCCACATCGGCGCGTGCCAGCACAGGTGTATCGTTGATACCGTCACCGACAAACATCATTTTCTCCTTCGGAGATTTGGCAGCTTCCAGTTGCTCCAGCCGTTCGACTTTGTCCTGTGGCAGCAATTCAGCGTAGACCTCATCCACACCCAGCTCGCGTGCCACCGCTTCACCCACGGCTTTGGCATCACCTGTCAGCATGACCGTTCTGCGGATGCCGAGTTTCTTAAGCGCCTGAATAGCAGCGGCTGCGTCATCCTTCACTTCATCGGCAATGATCAGATGACCAACATACGTGCCAGCTTCAGCCACGTGGACTATCGTTCCAGCCGTATCTGGTGTGGTATAGGATATACCCGCCTGCTTCATTAATTTGGCGTTGCCTGCCAGCACTTCCCGACCATCCACACTCACCTTAATCCCATGTCCGGCAACTTCGTCATAACCTTCCACACCTTGCGTGGGAATGGCTTTGGCCCAAGCTGCGCGAATGGATTCGGCAATCGGATGATTGGAATTGGCTTCCGCGATGGCTGCCAGCTCCATCAGTTCATCTTCCGTACGTCCACCTTCGGGACGAATGGCTGTTACTTTGAATACACCTTTGGTTAGTGTACCCGTTTTATCAAAAACAACAACTTTCACATCGTTCAATGCTTCAAGGTAGTTACTACCTTTGACAAGAATCCCGTTACGTGAAGCTGCTCCGATACCACCAAAGAATCCAAGTGGAATAGAAACGACCAGCGCACAAGGACATGAGATAACCAGGAAGACCAATGCACGATAGATCCAGTCAGCAAATGTTGCACCACTAAGTATCAACGGCGGAACAAATGCAATCACGGCTGCAAGGATAACAACAACCGGTGTGTAATAACGGGCGAATTTACTAATAAAATGCTCTGTTTTCGCTTTCCGGCTGCTCGCGTTCTGCACCAGGTCCAAAATTTTGGATACCGTTGACTCACCAAACGTTTTGGTCACTTCAATCGTCAACATACCATTTTTGTTCACAAATCCACTCAGTACATCACTACCGGGCTCCAATTCACGAGGTACCGATTCACCTGTCAGAGCAGAAGTGTCCACCATGGAACGCCCAGCTCTAACGATACCATCCAGCGGTACTCGCTCTCCTGCTTTCACGACAATACGATCACCAATCCGTACGTCTTCCGGAGATACACGCCGGGTCTCGTCACCCGAATCCGTCAGGATATTCGCGTAGTCCGGGCGAATGTCCATGAGCGATTGAATAGACTTGCGTGACCGATTAACCGCCATGCCCTGAAACAGCTCACCGAGCTGATAAAAGAGCATGACCGCTACCCCTTCCGGATACTCTCCAATCGCAAAGGCACCCAAGGTAGCGACGGACATCAGGAAGTATTCATCGAATACCTGACCGCGGATGATGTTTTTGGACGCCTGGAGCACGATATCTCCCCCGGCAATCAGATATGCGAGCGCATATAGAGTAAACTGTGCCCAGCCCTCCAGCGGCGACCAGATTGCGGCTGCGAGCAACACAGAACCTGCAGCAAGACGAGCAAGCAACACTTTTGTCTGTCCTGCACCATGTTCATGCGAGTGGCCTGCATGGGCATCATCATGCGTATGGCTGTGATCATGTCCAGCATGACCTCCGTGCTCATGCACATGACCATGTGTGTGTCCCTCTGAATCTGAGTGATCATGAGTATGCGAGTGTTTGCCATGTGAATGTGAGTGTCCATGATCATGTCCGGTATGGTCATGACTGTGGTTATGCGCACCAGCTGCACTCCCTGTATCTGTATGGGTGTGCACATGTCCGTTCACGTGTTTTCCTTTTTCCGAAATGCGAATATGCGGCTCCAGCCGAAGCACTTTGCGCTTTGCTTCTTCCACTACCTGTTCATCCATATCAGAAGTGGTGTGTAGCGATAATGTTTTGGTAACAAAATTGACAGAGCATTCGTTAATGCCCTTAATTTTTTTGACGCCATTCTCGATCTTTAATGCGCAGTTCGCACAATCCAGTCCATCAAGCAGCAGTTCCCTTTTCACCTGTTCCTGTCCGGTTCCCATGTGAATTCTCCCCTTTGCAGTACAAAAAACGATGTTATATTTCAATTGTATTCAATATATGAGCACTCATTCATATGTTTGGTTACCCCTATTATATGCACGCCTAAACATGAGTGTCAACAATCGTTGTTGATTTTTCATACAGATTATGCTAATAGTAATCATTTCGCTTTAGGCGGGTTTTGGATATAATAGAGCTATAGTTGTTAACATAGGCGGTGATAGGAAATGGAACAACCGGTTAAAGCACCAAGCGAATGTGATGCAGCCTGCTCAGGCACTGAAGCCGACGTGCAGACGATTCGCACTTCACTCATAGATCGGGAGACGTCTTCCGAGATGGCAGATTGGTTCAAGGCATTCAGCGACCCCACACGTCTACGTATTATTGATGCGCTGTTACAGAAGGAATTATGTGTTCATGACCTGACGGTTCTGCTCGACATGGGACAGTCGGCCATTTCACACCAGCTGCGTTCACTCCGCAACATGCGGATTGTCAAGCGGCGCAAGGAAGGTAAGACCGTGTACTACTCTCTGGATGATGCTCACATTGAGCAGATTTTCCTGCAAACGCTCCAGCATATCAAACACAGCTAGGCAGCAGCCAAGCTTGTTCATGAAGAAGAACCCCCGCCTCTCGGCTATATGCCGATGGAGTGCACCCCTTAGAATAGACATTGGAAAAACCCCTGGGTTTAGCCGATGAAATTCTAGGGGGTGCATTTTTTTATGGCGATTAAAGGACAAAAGTATAAAACGTATTCGGAGAAGATAAAAAAAGAGGCTATTCGTCTGCATACGGTTGAGGGCTGGACTTACCGAAAGATCAATGAACATTTGGGAATTCATGACCCGGGACGAATGAAACGCTGGATGCGAAAACACCGGGAACAAGGCGAGTTTGGACTGATGGATCAGCGAGGTCGACGGAAAGAATATTTGGATCAAGAACGCTATGTGCAAAAACTGAAACGGGAGAATGAGTTGCTAAAAAAGTGCTTGGTAATCTGGAAGGAGGAAGCAAACAAGAAAGATTTCAGATCATAGAAAAAGTAGCGGCATACGGGGATATCCAGAAACTTTGTGATGTGTTTGGCGTGTCACGGAGTGGATTTTATGCCTATGTAAAACGTAAACGATTCGATCGCGACGCAAAGGCGAAGAAACAGGTGCTTCAAACGTATCAACGATATGAAGGCAAATATGGTTATCGGCAGCTCCAGTTGTTCCTTTGGCAAGATCAGGGGATTTGGATGAACCACAAAAAGGTGCTACGCCTGATGCAAATGCTCGGTATTCAATCTCGAATCCGTCGTAAACGGCGCTCCAACAGCTCGTATGCACCTGCGCAGCGTGTAGCAGAGAACCGCTTGAAGCGAGATTTCAGTGCAGAAAAACCGAATCAGAAATGGGTCACGGACATTACCCAGTATCGTGTGGGAGAGCGCTGGATATATCTTTCAGCCATAAAGGATCTGTTTAATAACGAAATTGTGGCCTACGAAATAGGCGAACGCAATGACAATGAACTGGTGCTCCGCACATTCAGCAAGGCGTTTGCGAAGCAAACAGACGTGACCGGACTAGTCGTTCACAGCGACCAGGGATTCCAGTACACATCTCATGCTTACCACGACATGCTGCCAAAGGTTGGCGCCCAAATCAGCATGTCTCGCCGAGGAAATTGTTATGACAATGCCTCGATGGAGAGTTTCTTCTCGCATCTCAAAACGGAAGGACTCTATCCTTATCATATCCGAACGCTTACCGAAGCACAAAGCAAAATCGAAAAGTATATCCGTTTTTACAACCGAAAACGACCACAACGGAAACTAAAAAAACTGACGCCGGTAGAGTACCGACGCCAGTTTGCAGCCTAGGGTTTTTTTTATAATGTCTACTAAATGGGGTCTTGACCACCGATGGACGGGGGTTCTTCTTGGTAAGGGTACCGTTTTGTACAAAATAAAAAGTGACTAAATCTTCTGATTAACTATCCATTGGAACTTGCCACTTTGGTTATAAAAGATTGTTCTTGTTTGGATCGTAAAGGCCCGATCTGTCCTTGAACCAGTTGAAGATATGCGATACACATACTTTCAGCACCGCGTATCCTGGAACAGCGAGCAGAATGCCCACGACTCCAAACAGATTACCCGAAGTCAGAATGACAAAGATAATCGTGATAGGATGGATTTTCAGCGTTTTACCCATGATCTGTGGTGAGATGAATTTACCTTCAATTAACTGTACGATCGTCCATACGGCAACCATTTTCAGCAGCATCACCGGGGAAGTGACGAGTGCCACGATCAATGCTGGTGTAATCGCAATTGCAGGTCCCAGATACGGAACAACACTCGTGAACGATGCGATAATGGCAAGAATCAGTGCATAATCCAGACCAATGACCATATAACCGATGTAGAGCAGAATACCGATGCAGAAGCTGACGATAATCTGTCCACGAATGAATGAACTGATCTGGTGATTGATGTCTTCCAGCACATGCATTGCACCTGTACGACTCTTGATCGGCAGGAAAGACAAAATTTTAGCTGGCAGCTTCTTGCCGTCTTTCAGCAAATAGAACAGAATGAACGGAACCGTTACGATGGACAGCACGGTCTCCGTGAAAGCTCCGAGGAATCCGCCCAATTTGGTCCAGGTCGAGTTCAGAATTTCAGTAGCCTTTTGGGAGATTGTTCCCCACCAGTCCTGCGAATTCAGATTCACCGTTTCCTGGAACTGACCGAACAGTTGGCTGCCCGTGAGTTCCTCAAATTGCTGTTTTACCGTCTCACTGTACGTTGGAAAGTTTTCAATTAGTCCTACAATCTGGTTACGCACAACTGGAATGACTGCCAGCACAACGACCGTCAGAATGCCTCCAATTGCAAGATAGAGAATCAGAATGGACCAGCCACGCTTGATTTTCCATCTTTCCATCACATCCACAATCGGATTCAGCAGATAGTAGAGTATGCCTGACAGAATAATAGGTAACACAATGGTTTTGATGAGTACTGCGAGCGGATGAAGAACAAAGGATACTTTGGTCAGAACCATCACGTTCAGTCCCACCAACAGCAGAATCAGTAGAAACAGGACAAACTTGTTGTTAAGAAAAAATCGCTTGAACCGCTCCGGCCAAACGCGGGGTTGCTCCGGTTGCTCCATAGGCGTGTCGTCCTCTCTTATGACCCTTAATCAAAACTAAACTATAAAGCTAAATACATGCCCACACACGAAAAAAAAAACCTTGTACAAGCCAACATATGTATAACACTCTGGATTTATACGTATGGTGCTGTTTAACCGTTTCAAATTAAACCGGTAAAGTCATTTTACCCCAAAATGAATCTTCTGCCCCACACGAATCATTTGCAAATTCTCCCTATTCAAAAACGGCTCGCCTCACTGGGAGACGAACCGTAAATTTGTAACTATACCCTACCATTAATCCAGCTTTTACGCTGAAAAATGAAGATTAAGCTTTTCCCGCTAATTGTGCGATTAACTCATAGGAGTGCAGCCGTGCCTTATGATCATAGATCATCGACGTAATAATCAGCTCATCTGCCTGCGTCTGCCGAATGAAAGACTCCAACTGTCCACGTACGGTTTCTGGTGAACCATTAACAGCTGCCTTCAGCGTCTGCTCCACACCAGCTTTCTCACGATCCGTCCATTTGCCTTCCATCTCTGCCGGGGGCTGTACCAATCCCGTTGTGCCACGAATAATGTTCAGGAACTGCTGTTGCATCGTTGTACCCAGCCATGCTGCTTCCTCGTCTGTATCTGCAACAACAGCGTTAACACCAACAATCACATGTGGCTCCTTCAAGCTTTCAGATGGTTGGAAGTTGTTTCGATACGTCTCTAATGCGATCCGGGTATAATCGGGCGAGAAGTGGCTGGCAAAAGCAAACGGCAATCCCAGCTGACCTGCCAGACGTGCACTGAAATCACTGGACCCCAGGAGGTAAATTGGAATATTCAATCCTTCTCCAGGAACTGCGCGAACAGGCGCATGATAAGATGTCGCCGAAGCATCAAAGTATGCTCTAAGTTCTGCCAAAAGCTCAGGGAAATCTTCCCCACTGTTCAGATCTTTGCGTAGCGCAAGCGATGTACGCCGGTCACTACCTGGTGCGCGACCCAGACCCAGATCAATTCTGCCAGGATACAAGGATTCCAGTGTGCCGAACTGCTCAGCGATGACAAGCGGTGCATGGTTGGGCAACATGATGCCTCCTGAACCCAGACGAATCGTTTTGGTTCCACCAGCCAGATATCCAATAACAACCGAAGTTGCGGATGAAGCAATACCCGGCATGTTGTGATGTTCAGCTACCCAGTAACGGTGATATCCCCAACGCTCTGCATGCTGTGCCAGATCGAGACTGTTGCGCAGTGCATCAGCGGGTGTTGCACCTACAACGACGGGAGCCAGATCCAGGATGGAAAGCTTAACGTCATTAATATGTTCTTTATGGGATGAAGCCGTATTTTGTGTAGTCATTATCGTTTAATCTCCTCGATGATTATATTTTTGTATATCCAGATATATAGATTAATTAAATCGCAACTGGATATGGTAATGTGATGATAAACTAGCCGTTTACATCCGGACGGAATCCCTGCCTGCATATGCATCCTAGCTTCCGTTCCGGCATCCGGCTTATAACTCGTTCTGCACGTACTCGGCAAACTGACGGATTGTCTCTTCGTTGCGTCGATAATACGTCCATTGTCCTCTTCGCTCGGAGAGCAGCAACCCTGCCTTGAGCATGGTCAGCAGATAACTGGATATAACCGACTGAGCCAGTCCAGCCTTCACTTGAATCGTGCCAACACAGATTCCGTTCTTGCCACCATCCGGATGCTGAGATAGTTCCAGCGGTGGGAAGTGTTGCTCCGGGTTTTTGAGCCACAACAGGATTTGTCTACGTGTCTCGTTCGATAATGCTTTAAATATAAGTATAGGTTCCATGGGTAAATTATACCCCCTTTCATCCATTTTGCAAACACATGAACAACCAAACCGACTCATGATCGAGTCGGTCTGGTATCATATGGAATCCATATAGGGAACCAACATCTATATTAGAATTTGGTTGTAACTGTTTGTTTAACCTGATCCAACAAGGCTTGATATGCGGGTGCATCCAGGTATCCAATACTTCCAAAGAGCAGATGATCTACTGCTTCAATGCCTACAAAATCGAAGATACCTACGTCTGAGGTAACTTTCAACCCAGCAGTCATACCAATCTGATCATAAATTTCACTTGGTGTACCATGTGTGTTGATGATGAGGCCTTTTTTTCCTGTCAGCAATTTCTCGATTCCCGCTTCACCTGCTGCATACGCAAAACCATAGGCGAATACACGGTCAACATATCCTTTCATAATGGCAGGAAGACCTGTCCACCAGATCGGATAGATGAATGTAATAGCTTCTGCATTCGTAACAAACTCTTGCTCTGTAGCGATATCTTGTGGTGTCTGTCCTGCACGCATGGAAACTGTGTCAGCTTCAGTCAGTACGGGTTGGAATCCAAGTTTATACAAGTCACGAACAACCACTTCATGGCCTTGAGCTTCGAGAGCTTCTACAGCAGTATTGAGGATTGCGTTATTCAAGCTGTCTGTGTGCGGGTGAGCATATACGATAAGATGTTTCATAGTGTGAATCCCTCCAGGTTTGGTTTGAGTTAGGTTGCGAAAATGGGTTACATTGATACTTTCCCATATACATAGATATCTATATATACGAGTAAAAAAATATTTGGGCTCCTCTGCCTCCATCCCAGTCAAATCTGGAAGGATTGCAGACAGAAGAGTTCATTCATTATAACTTTCGGACAATAATGGATAGCAAGCTCTCCAATTGCTCTGACTGTTCATCGGACAAGCCACTATAGATGATGTCATTAATCTGCTCTGATACCTGATGAAAGATCGGTTCGAGTCGCTTCCCCTGTTCGGTTAGGCGAATCATCGTCACCCGGCTATCTTCGGCACTCTTGCTGCGTTCAACATATCCGAGCTTCTCCAGCTTGTTGACCAGTACCGTTACTGTTGGTTGCGTGCGTTGAACACGTTCAGCCAGCATCTTGATCGACAGCGTCTCTTCCCGGTACAAGAACATCAATACATCTCCATGAGAAGGAACAATCCCTGTTACCTCATGCTGTTCCAATTCGTGTACAATCCGTTTGTTGACATGGTCTCTGATTCTTGCAATCAGTGCAATTGCGTTGTATTTAGGCATGACCTCATTATACATAGACATCTATGTATTTTCAAGTTCTTTTTTATAAAAAAGAAAAACAGCCCGATATTTTCCATCCTGCTAACATGTGGAAAATATCGGGCTGTTTAGATTCTACTCTGATCCTGATCTATAATGTTAGATCTTAGCTAATCGTTTTTGAATTCATGTTGGATTCATGTTGGATTCATGCTGAATTCAGTTAATCCATTGTGTGATTTTCTCAACGGATTGTCGGGACTTCTCACGCTGGGGCTCCTCTGCCCGATAACCGAAGGCTGCCATCATAGAGACGCCCCATGCGCCATTTTCGAGCAAGCCCTCTTCTTCCATAATACGGTGGACGCCCTCACGGCTGAAACCTTCGATTGGACAAGAATCAATCTCGATCTGAGCTGCCGCCGTCATCATGTTGCCGAGTGCAATATAAGTTTGTTTGGATGCCCAGTCAAATAATGATCGTGGATTATCCAGAATTTTCTGGTTATTTTGGAACTTTCCATAAGCCTCACTTGTTAGCTCATATACGTTATTTGGCATTCCCTTTGTTTCCTTCAACATGTACTCCGCATAAGGAGAATTATAACTGGCATCTGATCGGGCCAAAATAACAACAAAATGGCTTGCTGTAGCCAATTGCTTTTGAGCGCCGGAAGAGACTTCGGACAGACGCTTACGCAGGTTCGGATTTTGTACAATCAGAAACTTCCACGGCTCAAGACCAATGGAACTTGGAGATAATCTGCCTGTTTCCAATATAAATTGGAAATCCTCATCCGAGATTTTGCGGGTATCATCAAATATCTTTGTTGCATGCCGGAAATGATATGCCTTTAAGATGTCTTCCTTTGTCTTTGACTTTGCTGTAACTTCCATGGAGCTCCACGTCCTTTTTATATATTTTTTATGTTGAACAATAATGTTTAAGTGGTTTCATCTCAAGTATTATTTTAGGTCCTATGCTCATAAATTAAAAGTACGCACATTATTGTTTCTTGGTTTTTAAAAGTAAGTATTGGATAAAATACAGCAATAATCCACTGGGCATATACATGGCCCTAGTGGATTATCTATGACTCTTTTCCTTTTAAATCTTGAAATCTTGAACCAGCTTATTCAGATTTAATGCACTATCCTTGACTTGATCAGATTGTTTAACTACTTCCACAGATTGCGCAGCAGAAGCGACCATGTGTCCTGCGATTTCCTGACTGGATGCGGCTGATTGTTCACTGGCTGATGCAATTTCGTGAATGGAGCCCACTAGTATTTTGATATTTGCAGTCACTTGTTGTGAGGTTGCATTGAGATCTTTAACTGCATTGGCATGATCAAGGGAATCGACATAATACTGTTCAGCTGTATCCTCCAATAATTTATAATCTTTGCCAACCTGATTGAACATAAAGGATAGCAACTCTTTGGCATTCGAGGACAGATTGGTTACAGACTGCATAACTTCTTCCGTGACCTGCTGAATTTGATCGGCAGCCTGTCTGGAATCATCAGCCAACTTTCGAATCTCGCTTGCAACAACCGCAAAACCTCTGCCTGCTTCTCCAGCTCTTGCAGCTTCAATGGATGCATTGAGTGCAAGCAGATTAGTCTGCGCCGTAACATCCAAAATAGATTGAGATAATATACCAATCTGATCTACAGCAGTTGCACGTTCCAGCGCTTCTGACATCTTCTTACTCGTATGATCGTACATGTCTATGGCTGCTCGGCTCGATTCGCGGGCTTCCTGCTTCAACTTTTCAGCCTTCGTGCTGGTCACATAGGCGGACTCTGCTTGTTTAGATGTCTGTTCCGATATATATTCAGCTCCCTGTTGCATCTCAGCAGCCGAATGATTCATATTTTCCGTATGGGCTGAAGCCTCTTCCATTGCAGCAGAGAGCTCTTCAACTGTAGCTGATACTTCACGAATCCGTTCATTCAGACCAGCCATGTTCTGGTTGGTAAGATCGCTAACCTGGTTGATATGATGAGATTCCTGAATTACACCACGAATGACATTTGTTGTGGAATCGGTCATTGTACGAATAGCTCGTGCGATGACACTTATCTCATTATTTCCCTGTGTTAGACGCGGATCTAAGGATGCCGTTAAGTTGCCTTGCGTTATTTCTTCACAATAACGGGTGATAGCTTTCATTCGTTGACGTATACTGCGAATCACTACAAATGAAATAAGAATAAGTGCTGCAAGTGAAAACAAAAGAACCGAACCGAGCACCAATGCTCGCTGCTGAATCACTTCCTGTGTATCCGCATAGAGCTTGGCTGACTCTTCTTCGTTATGCGCACTCAACAGGGTGATCGTCTCCACAATCGCTGTACTGCTTTTGTTAATTCTTCCTCTCTCTTCACTATCGTAGGTGCCCGACATCTTTTTGGTATCCATGATTTGCTCAATATCCTGATAATATGTATCCATCTTTGCTGCCAAATCTGCAAATATCTCTTTTTCTTTGATATCCAATGTTCTTGCTGAAAATTCATTCAAGCCATCCGTGATACTCTTCTTACCTTTCTGAACCTGATCGTACTGTTTGTCGGTATACTCTGCATTATCAAGAACCTTTGTATAATTGGCGCGCATATTATAGAAATTACTTTTCAATTCAAGAACATTGGTTTGATGCTGGAAGCGGTCATTGTAGAGGATACCTTGTCCCGTTTTTGCTTCGTTCATTCCGAAAATCCCAATCAGAAAAACAGTAAACAAGCCGATTAGACTAATCACAGTCATGATGACCATCGTTGTTGTTAATTTCATATTTTTGAGTTTATTTCCTTTCTTATTTTTTGGCTTAGACTGAATTGACATGATTATTCCCCCACTTTAAATAGTAGATAGCCTTATATATCTTATATCTATATCGTATGTATCCATATTGTTTGTTAGCATTTCAGGAAAATCGACTTTATTCATTTGATGAGAAAAGTAATGGGAGACAACAGAAAAGCCGCCAGGATATAATCCAGCGGCTTTTCTGTGAATATGAAACGATATCTGTTCGACCTATAGTTGCTCCATCCATTCATTCTCAGAAATGACGGTATATCCTTCTTGTCGCAGCAATGCTGAGGTGACACCTTCTCCAGTTACCTTGTGATTGGCAAAATTCCCATCATAGATCATCTGTGTACCACAGGACGGACTAAACTCCTTCAGTACCACACACGATACATTCAATTCTCGCGCCCATTCGAGCTTCTGATAGGCTCCCTTAATATACAACTCTGTGACATCCTTGCCGCTTTTCTCGATCACTTTTGCAGTGCCTGCCAGCACGTCCTTGCCCGTGCCACCGATAATTTCAGCCGGTTCCCGTGGAGTGGAGAATCCGCCAAGCAGCTCCGGACATACCATCTTAGCCTGCTCCTGCTCCACCAGCTCCTGAATCTTCTCATCCAGGCTCGCTGTTCCATTGTAACGGCAAGCTACCCCTGCCAGACACCAAATATTTCATCGTTATCTCCTTATACTCATTCCATCTATGAAGTAAATTATAACATATAAGATCAGCCCTATAACTCGCCTCTGGTGATCATCTTGATCCGTCCATCTTCCCTATATTCAACCTGAAAAACATCCTTGCTCGACTCCAGTTCAAATGTTACGATTCCCAATTGCTCGGCATTTCTGTGAAGTTTATAGGCGTCAAAATCAATACTAAATATCTTTTTTACTATTGGTCCCACTTTTTCTCTAAGAAGAGACTCATCAATATTGTATAATTTCTCATGATAAGCCTCCATCTCTTCGATGTTGCCTATTTCTTGTTGCTCATAATAATTAGCATCTCCTACGGTATAGCCCAGGCCCGCTTTTCCTTCAGTCATCTGCACAAAGTAGTTATCTTTAAAGGAAAAAAAGACTGTATCCTTGCCAAGTTCATCATCTTTGCTTCGGCTTGCTCTAACCAGATTAAGATTGGCTTTACCAGACAGAGCCTCAATCGCGTTTCTGGCATCCGTCAGCGCTGCCTGGGATACTTGATCAGGTCTAAGGTCACCTGTGATGGATACTGCCTTGTCCTGTTGCCATACAATCTCCCCATAACCATCGCCAGTGTCATTCTCTAACGCTAATGTCGTATGCGATATTGGCTCCGATTCCCCTTGCTTCATACTCACAAAACGTTGGACTGATGCAGGTTTAAGTGTTGGAGTACTGCCTATACTTTGCAAAAGCGATGGAACTTGACGCAGATAACGGTGTTCCAGCTCGTTGGGCTGTATCTCACGTCTCATCTGTACTTCACGCAGATTTCCTGTTGTCGCATCGAGCCATATCTGCGCATATTCCTTCTCGCTTTCATTTCCAGCCTCTACATATATTCTGCCGGACACAGGCAAGTCTTCCACTTTCTTAATCTTCAGCTGTTTACCCAGATCATCTCGCATCGTAGTCGCAACATTTCTTTTCATTCTGTCGGTTAGCAGATTTGTGTTCAAACCATCGGATAACTGTAACGCTGCTGTCGGATAGACCTGCTCGATCACGGGTTTCACCAGCTGTCCATCATCCCAGATCCATAGGAACAATCCAGCAGCAATAACCAACGCACCCGTGCCGGCAACAAGAGGCCCTCTTCTAGGGCGAAGCTTATGTGACACGTTGTTCACTTGCGGTCTAAACGGCCTTGATAACCTGGAACTCTCCTCTGGCCTATCTCCCTTGCTTCCCTCTTTCGACTTCTTCATCCACTCCACCTGTTGAAGCACCTTTCGTTTGTGATCCTCTGTAAAAGGAGACGACGCAAACGGTCCTTTCCGGATTTCCTTTTCCCATTGCTCATCCTTTTGTCTCATTTGCTTCGCTCCTCCCAATGTTTTCGTACCTTGTCCTTACCTCGGGAAAGTCTGGATTTTACTGTGCCTGAGCTGATTTTCAACATCTCAGCAATCTCACTCGTCGTAAGCTCATATTTTAGATTCAGTAAAAGAATCTCCCGGAACTTCTTTGGCAACGCCAGAACAATATCCCAGATTTCATGGATATGCTCCTTACGCATCACTTCCATCTCGGCCGAAGGATGTGCAGGCTGCTCTGCAACCATGACTCTTTGGCTCGAATCCCCACGCTCTGTCTCAATGGGTAACGTCTCTCCCCACAGACTGCTGCGAAAAAATCTGGATTTTCGATATGTAAAAGTCGTGTTCCTAGTAATCGTCAACAGCCAGGTTTTCAATGAGCACTCTCCACGATAATGAGCGATCCCTGAGTACGCCCGAATAAATACCTCCTGTGACATTTCATCTGCCTGTTCGGCACTTTTGGTCAGAAAATAAGCGTAATTCCACACGTCATTTCCGTAGTCATCCATTATGCTGCTAAGTGTGTAATTGTCTATGGTCTGAGCCTGTGCCAGTAATTGGTCATCCAACTGTTGTTCACCTCACTTAATATGACTGAGTCTAATCTGGTTTGGTTCCCTGTTTTGGACATTATTTCTTATTATTGTAGCAAAATAAAAAAACAGCATGTTCAACATCGCTGAACACGCTGATCCCTTCAAGTTTACTTAGTTAGTAATCTCTAACAGAAAGCTTTTAGGCGAAAGCTCCACTTCCACAGTTTCTTTCTGCCCTTTGGTCTAACGTATCACTTTCTACATCATACTTTCACCGCAGCAATCATCAGAAACATCGGTCTTCGATTCTCGTCTCTCATGCCTGGGACCTGATCAATCATCTCCGGTGATGGTTTGGATTCAGCCACTTTTTGAATAGCAAACCCCGCCTTAATGAGTTCATTGAGATGTGTTGCCAGTGTGCGATGATATTTGACCACATCCTGATTAAGAAAGTTCGCCACACGCTTGCCTTCATCGTGGTAATCATCCACGGGCCAGTGAAGAATCTCACCTGTGGGTCCGTAATGCCAATCCTGCGCAGCGCGAGCGGTGAAGATGGGATGTTCGGAAGATAGTACAAATGTGCCCCCTTCTACGAGAAAATCATTGATCTTAGCATACACCGTGTCTAACCGTTCAATATAATGCAAAGCAAGTGAACTAATCACAACGTCGAATTGTCCCGGTGCAAAATCAATATCTTCAATCGCCAACTGCTCATACTGGATCTGCGGGTCGTCCGTCATTTCACGAGCACGCTGAAGCATATTTTCAGACAGATCTACACCGATCACTGAACTCGCTTGCTGCTCTCGCGCATACCGGCAGTGCCACCCAAAACCACATCCCAAATCCAGCACACGCTTGTCCTTCAAATCAGGCAAAAGAGTCTGCAATTCATGCCACTCCCCGGCTGCATCCAGCCCTTGAACGGAACGAGCCATCTTACTATAGTTGTCGAAAAACTCAGCTTCATCGTATTTATTTTGTTTCATCAAGAGATTCCTCCCGCTTTATAAATATCCACCTACTCTACCACATAAACGATATTTAAACGTAAAAGTTGCCAAGAGAATTCATGCCGTGTTATCATACAGAACGAACGTTCAGTATTATTAAATACAGAATGAACATTCAGTTTACTAACGGAGGTCATTATGAATACGAATTGGACGCATCCATTGGAAGGGCAATCTGTAGGTAAAGCTTTTATAAGTTACCTCGTGCCTTCTGTATTAGGGATGCTGGTAGTTGCTTTTAATTTTATTATCGACGGCATTATGGTTGGACACAAACTGGGTTCTACCGCAATGGCCGGGATCGGCATTGCCTCACCTGTCTACACGCTCTTTGTTGCCATGTCGCTGTGGATTGGTATGGGCGGGGCAACGTTGTACTCCAACGCTATGGGTAGAAAAGATATCACTTCAGCCAAACAAATTTTCACCAAATCCATTATGCTCATTATGTTAGTTACGGTAGCCATTGGATATGTTGCATTTACATTCAAAGACAAACTGGTATACTCCCTCGGTGCTAATACCGAGACTTTCCCGTTTGCTTCAGACTATATGAATATCATGTTATTGTTCGGGTTCGTTTTCACCATTGAGAATGCACTCTCTATCTTTGTACGAAACGATGGGAACCCCAACACGTCGATGTACGCTCAGATTACGTTTGCTGTAGCCAATATCATCATCAATTATATAACATTGTATGTACTCGAATGGGGTGTACGCGGTGTGGCCCTCGGTACAATTGTATCGGCGTCTCTTGCGCTACTTGTCCTGTTCACTCACTTTTTCAAAAAAACAAATAATCTCACGTTTACCCGGTTCAAATGGAACAACAAACTGCTGGCTTCCCTTCTACTCATTGGTTTCCCCAGCTTTCTGGCTGAACTTGGCATGTCGGTCTTCTCTGTCTCTCACAATATCTCCATGGACCGCATTGCGGGCACGGATGGCGTAGCATCCTTTACCGTGTTGAACTATATTCATGGTGTGGTACTATTAGCGTTCCTGGGTCTGGCATCCGCTGCCCAACCTCTGATCAGCTATTATCACGGTGCCAATCAGATTAAACGGGTACAACAAACGATACGTTTAGCCACTAAAACAGCTCTCGCATGCGGTCTGTTGTTACTGGTTGTTGTTCAGATCGGTGCACCTTATTTCGTGCAAATCTTTGGAAACTTCAGTAGTGGTGTAACGGATAATGCCGTTTACGGATTACGTATATTTACATTTGCCTATGTGTTTATGGGTGTTAACTTTGTCATGAGTACCTATTTCCAATCTGTGGGTAATGCCAAAATGGCCATCTGGATTACAGCTGCGCGTGAAATGATCATCATGATTGCGTTGATTGCGATCCTGCCTTCATTCTTTGGGGTCACGGGTGTATGGCTTGCCGTACCACTGTCCGAAATGCTGGTTCTCGCAACCATAGCCTTGTACTATAGAAAACGATCCCTTACGGATCGAATAAACGCGTTGCAGTCTGAATAACGTTAACAGATAATAACAGCAACAGATAGAAGATCAATGGAACGTAGATAAAATGTAGGTAGACCTCATAAATAATCTAATAAACAAATTAATAAAGCCCTGCACGATCAATATAGATCGGTCAGGGCTTTTGTTTTATCCTAAATTTAGATGGAATTAGATACGTATATCAAATCGACCATTGCTGTCTGTCGTTGCGTTTGCAATCTCCTTAGGGGTAGCTACTCCCATTCCATTGGATGGTGGTTGGGCAGGTGGAGCCTCCTTCGTAGCAGTTGTACCGGCTCCTTGAGAGCTTTGCTGTGCAATCTGTGTCTCAATCTGTTTGATCTGCTGTTGAAGCTGTTTGGTCTTTGTCTCCTTAGTCTGTTCATCGTCATTTCTGGATTGCACTTTCTCCAGTTGAGCCTCAAGCTTCGTCTTTTGTTTCTCCAAGCTGCTTGAATTGTCCGAACTCGAAGATGTCGATATGTATGATGTAGTGGAGCTGGCTGTAGAAGATATATTCATTATGATTCCCCCCCTCTTTACTTAGCTTCACTATACCCTATCCCACTGAAACGTACGTTAAATTCAACTGAAAGGTTGCTGAAGGAGCTAAGAATCAGAAGTCGAACAGAGGGAAGTATATATATCAGCATTAATAGTCTGATCAATAATATTGAAAGTCTTCATATAAGTGAAGGATCTTATTTTCGTCTCATCTATAAAGTTAGTTGTTTTCCGCTGAAAAATAGTAAAACAAAAAGACACACTCAATATCATCAAGTGTGTCTTTAGATTGCTTGGCGGCGTCCTACTCTCCCAGGACCCTGCGGTCCAAGTACCATCGGCGCTAGAGGGCTTAACGGTCGTGTTCGGGATGGGTACGTGTGGAACCCCTCCGCCATCGCCACCAAACGCGTAGCTTACATTTCAGAGATCGTTCTCTGAAAACTAGATTCGAAACGAAACACGCGAATTACAACTTGCTATTGGATAAGCCCTCGACCGATTAGTACTGGTCAGCTCCATGCATTGCTGCACTTCCACCCCCAGCCTATCTACCTCGTCGTCTTCAAGGGGTCTTACATACTGGGAAATCTCATCTTGAGGGGGGCTTCACGCTTAGATGCTTTCAGCGTTTATCCCGTCCGTACATAGCTACCCAGCGGTGCTCCTGGCGGAACAACTGGTACACCAGCGGTACGTCCATCCCGGTCCTCTCGTACTAAGGACAGCTCCTCTCAAATTTCCTACGCCCACGACAGATAGGGACCGAACTGTCTCACGACGTTCTGAACCCAGCTCGCGTACCGCTTTAATGGGCGAACAGCCCAACCCTTGGGACCTACTTCAGCCCCAGGATGCGATGAGCCGACATCGAGGTGCCAAACCTCCCCGTCGATGTGGACTCTTGGGGGAGATAAGCCTGTTATCCCCAGGGTAGCTTTTATCCGTTGAGCGATGGCCCTTCCATGCGGTACCACCGGATCACTAAGCCCGACTTTCGTCCCTGCTCGACTTGTAGGTCTCGCAGTCAAGCTCCCTTATGCCTTTGCACTCTTCGAATGATTTCCAACCATTCTGAGGGAACCTTTGGGCGCCTCCGTTACTCTTTAGGAGGCGACCGCCCCAGTCAAACTGCCCACCTGACACTGTCCCCGCACCGGATTACGGTACCAGGTTAGAACCTAGATACGATCAGGGTGGTATCCCAACGTTGCCTCCACGCAAGCTGGCGCTCACACTTCAAAGGCTCCCACCTATCCTGTACAGATCGTACCCAAATTCAATATCAAGCTGCAGTAAAGCTCCATGGGGTCTTTCCGTCTTGTCGCGGGTAACCTGCATCTTCACAGGTATTAAAATTTCACCGGATCTCTCGTTGAGACAGCGCCCAAGTCGTTACGCCATTCGTGCGGGTCAGAATTTACCTGACAAGGAATTTCGCTACCTTAGGACCGTTATAGTTACGGCCGCCGTTTACTGGGGCTTCGGTTCACAGCTTCGGATTGCTCCTAACCACTCCCCTTAACCTTCCAGCACCGGGCAGGCGTCAGCCCGTATACTTCGCCTTACGGCTTCGCACAGACCTGTGTTTTTGCTAAACAGTCGCTTGGGCCTTTTCACTGCGGCCCCCTCGTGCTATTCACACTACCGGGGCACCCCTTCTCCCGAAGTTACGGGGTCATTTTGCCGAGTTCCTTAACGAGAGTTCTTCCGCGCGCCTTAGAATACTCTTCTCGCCTACCTGTGTCGGTTTGCGGTACGGGCACCTTCACCTGGCTAGAGGCTTTTCTTGGCAGTGTGAGATCATGACCTTCGCTACTACAATTTTCGCTCCCCATCACAGCTCAGCCTTACAATGTGCGGATTTGCCTACACATCAGCCTTACTGCTTAGACGGACATCCATCAGTCCGCGTCACTACCCTACTGCGTCCCCCCATTGCTCATAACGGCTTACGGTGGTACAGGAATTTCGACCTGTTGTCCTTCGACTACGCCTTTCGGCCTCGCCTTAGGTCCCGACTTACCCTGAGCGGACGAGCCTTCCTCAGGAACCCTTAGGCTTTCGGCGGATCAGATTCTCACTGATCTTTTCGTTACTCATACCGGCATTCTCACTTGTATAATGTCCAGCGCTCCTTACGGTACACCTTCAACCCTTATACAACGCTCCCCTACCCCTGATGCAAAGCATCAAGCCATAGCTTCGGTGGTGTGTTTAGCCCCGTTACATTTTCGGCGCAGAGTCACTCGACCAGTGAGCTATTACGCACTCTTTCAATGGTGGCTGCTTCTAAGCCAACATCCTGGTTGTCTGTGCAACTCCACATCCTTTCCCACTTAACACACACTTGGGGACCTTAGCTGATGGTCTGGGCTGTTTCCCTTTTGACAATGGATCTTAGCACTCACTGTCTGACTCCCGGAAGTAAGTCTATGGCATTCGGAGTTTGACTGAGCTTGGTAACCCTTGCGGGCCCCGCACCCAATCAGTGCTCTACCTCCACGACTCTGTTTTCCGAGGCTAGCCCTAAAGCTATTTCGGGGAGAACCAGCTATCTCCGAGTTCGATTGGAATTTCTCCGCTACCCCCACCTCATCCCCGCATTTTTCAACATGCGTGGGTTCGGGCCTCCAGTGCGTGTTACCGCACCTTCACCCTGGACAGGGGTAGATCACCCGGTTTCGGGTCTACGTCCACGTACTAAGTCGCCCTATTCAGACTCGCTTTCGCTGCGGCTCCGGCTCTTCACCTTAACCTTGCACGGGAACGTAACTCGCCGGTTCATTCTACAAAAGGCACGCCATCACCCCTAAAACGGGCTCTGACTTTTTGTAAGCACACGGTTTCAGGTTCTATTTCACTCCCCTTCCGGGGTGCTTTTCACCTTTCCCTCACGGTACTGCTTCACTATCGGTCGCTAGGAAGTATTTAGCCTTGGCAGATGGTCCTGCCGGATTCATACGGGGTTTCACGTGCCCCGCACTACTCGGGATCCGTCTCGGAGGGAACCAACTTTCAACTACAGGGCTTTTACCTTCTTTGGCGGGCCTTTCCAGACCTCTTCGCTTAACCGGTTCCTTTGTAACTCCATGTGAGACGTCCCACAACCCCAAAGAGCAAGCTCTTTGGTTTGGGCTTCTCCGCGTTCGCTCGCCGCTACTGACGGAATCACTATTGTTTTCTCTTCCTCAGGGTACTTAGATGTTTCAGTTCCCCTGGTATGCCTTTGCATAACCTATGTATTCAGTTATGAGTAACTGGAAATTACCCCAGCTGGGTTTCCCCATTCGGACACCCCCGGATCAAAGCTTGCTTACAGCTCCCCGAGGCAGTTTCGTTGTTCGCCACGTCCTTCATCGGCTCCTAGCGCCTAGGCATCCTCCGTGTGCTCTTAGTAGCTTAACCTCGTGCTCCGGTTTCGACTGCTCGCTTCCCTTGTTTTGCTTGCGCAAAGCCAAAAGTCGCTCCCATTCGATACCATCGTACGTGCAATCTACCGTTTTTATTGAAACTTGTTTAACACAAGTTCAGCTAAAAAGGAATGTTCTAATTCGCGTTTGTTTCGTTTCGATATCTAGTTTTCAAAGAACAAGCTCCATGCAAAAGCAAGCTGTTTGAGAGTTTGAGCTCTCAAAACTGAGCAACGAGTGAGTGTTTTGCAGCTAAGCTGCTTATTTGAATGTTTCCGTTGCAGGAAACGATTCTCCATAGAAAGGAGGTGATCCAGCCGCACCTTCCGATACGGCTACCTTGTTACGACTTCACCCCAATCATCTATCCCACCTTCGGCGGCTGGCTCCTTGCGGTTACCCCACCGACTTCGGGTGTTATAAACTCTCGTGGTGTGACGGGCGGTGTGTACAAGACCCGGGAACGTATTCACCGCGGCATGCTGATCCGCGATTACTAGCAATTCCGACTTCATGCAGGCGAGTTGCAGCCTGCAATCCGAACTGAGACCGGCTTTGTTGGGATTGGCTCCATCTCGCGATTTCGCAGCCCGTTGTACCGGCCATTGTAGTACGTGTGTAGCCCAGGTCATAAGGGGCATGATGATTTGACGTCATCCCCACCTTCCTCCGGTTTGTCACCGGCAGTCTATCTAGAGTGCCCACCCGAAGTGCTGGCAACTAAATATAAGGGTTGCGCTCGTTGCGGGACTTAACCCAACATCTCACGACACGAGCTGACGACAACCATGCACCACCTGTCTCCTCTGTCCCGAAGGAAAGATACATCTCTGCATCGATCAGAGGGATGTCAAGACCTGGTAAGGTTCTTCGCGTTGCTTCGAATTAAACCACATACTCCACTGCTTGTGCGGGTCCCCGTCAATTCCTTTGAGTTTCAGTCTTGCGACCGTACTCCCCAGGCGGAGTGCTTAATGTGTTAACTTCGGCACCAAGGGTATCGAAACCCCTAACACCTAGCACTCATCGTTTACGGCGTGGACTACCAGGGTATCTAATCCTGTTTGCTCCCCACGCTTTCGCGCCTCAGCGTCAGTTACAGCCCAGAGAGTCGCCTTCGCCACTGGTGTTCCTCCACATATCTACGCATTTCACCGCTACACGTGGAATTCCACTCTCCTCTTCTGCACTCAAGTCACCCAGTTTCCAGTGCGATCCGGGGTTGAGCCCCGGGATTAAACACCAGACTTAAATGACCGCCTGCGCGCGCTTTACGCCCAATAATTCCGGACAACGCTTGCCCCCTACGTATTACCGCGGCTGCTGGCACGTAGTTAGCCGGGGCTTTCTTCTCAGGTACCGTCACCTTGAGAGCAGTTACTCTCCCAAGCGTTCTTCCCTGGCAACAGAGCTTTACGATCCGAAAACCTTCATCACTCACGCGGCATTGCTCCGTCAGGCTTTCGCCCATTGCGGAAGATTCCCTACTGCTGCCTCCCGTAGGAGTCTGGGCCGTGTCTCAGTCCCAGTGTGGCCGATCACCCTCTCAGGTCGGCTACGCATCGTCGCCTTGGTGAGCCGTTACCTCACCAACTAGCTAATGCGCCGCAGGCCCATCCCCAAGTGACAGATTGCTCCGTCTTTCCAGTTCTCTTCAGGCGAAGAAAACAATTATTCGGTATTAGCTACCGTTTCCGGTAGTTGTCCCAAACTTGAGGGCAGGTTGCCTACGTGTTACTCACCCGTCCGCCGCTAACTATCAGAGAAGCAAGCTTCTCTGATAGTCCGCTCGACTTGCATGTATTAGGCATGCCGCCAGCGTTCGTCCTGAGCCAGGATCAAACTCTCCAATAAAGTATTGAAAAGAGCGATAAGCTCATTTTGAATCTGACGAGATTAAAAATCTCATTTGTGCTCCAGTCGATCCAAGCCAAGGCTTGTTTCAAACTTTTGCGTTCATTCTGCAAGCAGAATGTTTACTCACTCGTTGTTCAGTTTTCAAAGATCAAACTTATTTCGTTACCGAATGTTGTTCTCTTCAGCAACTCTTATATAATATCATGTCCAAACCAACTTTGCAAGCTCTTTTTTTCAAGTCTCTTTCGAAGCTTATTTCAATCGCTTGCCGCACCGTGTATCTCGTGTTTTTTTGGCCGGAAATAGAATATACCATGTAGCACACACACTTGTAAAGAGGTAATTTCAAAACTTATCAAATCCACGATCTAACCATATTAAGGACCTTCAATCTACCATGAACTCTTAGATTCAATTTTATTAACCTGCAGCTTGATCTTCTTTATTTAATCTGTCTTTCTTCTATATATAAGAAGGTAACCCTCTCAACTCTCATATTCGAGACGAAAAGGTTACCTTCTATAGTAATCTATATTTATTTACGTTCTACTTTATATCCTTTATCCTCAAGCAGTTTCACGATGCCGTGATCGCCCAAGTAGTGTGCCGCGCCAACAACAATGAAATATTCCTCGCCTTTGCCGTTTTTCAAGTAACCATCGATTTTGTCCGCCATACCAATGTTACGATCAACCAGCATTGCTTTGTTATATTCCTCGTTAGTGGAGAAGCTGTTTGTCAGTTCAAGCAGTTGCTGGTCATTACCCGTTTTCCACATCTCAGCCATTTCTTTCACACTGTTATCCAACACGTCAAAGTTTTCGATTGTCGCTTTCAGTGTTTCCTCTTGTGTTTCTTTGGAAAAGTCGTTAAACATGCCAAGTTGAGATTGATAACTCTCCAACTCAATAACTGGAAGTTTGCGCTCGATCGCTTTCTGGATGAAATACAGATCCACTCCTGCTGACGCTTCGTATCCTGCCGTTGTGGACTTCAAACTTGCAAGTGTGCTCTCTACTACCCAAGGCTTAAATGCATCCAAAGCATTAGGCTCTAGACCATTTTTCTTCAATACATCACCCAGCTTAGTATACGTTTCACTGGAAATGTGGTCTTTCAGTGTTGTTCCATCTTGATACGAACCCAGACTTAGAACCAACTTTTGCTGCTCTTCATCAGCGGCTTTGCTAATATCAATCTCTACCCCGAGATAATCAGCTTCCGCAAAGGCTTCTTCAAACTCCGGACGCAATGGATAGAAGCTCTCATCCGCAATATGCATAGACCCTACCAGATAGACCGTGTTGCCATTGCTCTCAACTTCCCACATGAAGCCGCGTCCACCGGTTTGAGCAGTTTCGGTTGCTCCGCCTTTGGATACCAGCAGCACGGTGCGCGTTGCAGCATCCCAGCGAACTTCGTAACCTGCTGCATCACCAACGATGCGGATTGGAGCATACGTTACACCGTTGATCCGTGTAAGCTTGCTTTTGAGTGTAATCGTTTTGCCATCTACTACAGCCGTGATCGTATCATCTGTCGCAGTTGTTAGCTTCACATCCATAGCATCCAGCGTAGTCCGCAGTGGAACCATTGTTGTACCTTTCTCCAGGATCGGCGCTCCTGTAGCATATTTCACAGCTTGGTCATTAACCTTGACGGAAGTTCCTTGTGGAGCAGCCATAGCTGGTACTGCAGATGCGAGCAACCCTACAGAGATGGTAAGAGATAAGAGCATGCGTTTCCAATTCTTCATATTATGTAATCTCCTTTAAGGAATATAGTTGCCAATACGGTTTTAATAGAATAGACATCCTTAGATACTACGGATAAAGATGGGAATTGGTGCCACTCCAAAACGGAGCAGCACTTATCCTCCCCTTCAAACACTCAACCTAGATCTTATATGCCTTCATGGCTTTAAACAATTCCTTAAAGGTTGGGCGTTTACCGTACATCAGCACACCTGTGCGATAGATTTTGGCTGCAAGCCATCCGAAGATGATAATGGATACAATGAGAATCGCTAAGGACGTTAGAATCTCCCAAGTTGGCGCAACTCCTGCGCCAATTCGTACCAGAATCGCGGTCGGCGACGTGAATGGAATGAAGCTTGCGATTTTCAACAAGAGAATGTTCGGCGTAGAAATACTGAAGATCGCAATATAGAAGGAAACAAGCGACAACATCGTAATCGGCAGAACAGCCTGACCGAGTTCTTCAGTACGGCTTACCATTGAACCAATGGCAGCAAACAACACGGCATACAGGAAGTAACCCAGAATGTAGAATATGAGTCCGTACACAATAACCGCACTATTCACATCACTTACACTCATATTGAAATCACCTAATACTGCACGGTTATGCGGCAGCAAGATATTTCCGGCAACTACCGCTCCGAAGATCCCGATTTGCAGCATCCCCACCATGAAAATCCCGATGATTTTACCAAACATCTGACTGAGCGGTGATACACTCGTAATCAGAATCTCCATAATACGTGAGCTCTTCTCAGCTGTGATCTCGGAGGCAATCATGTTACCTGTCATCATCGTTGAGGTA
Source organism: Paenibacillus amylolyticus (assembly GCF_047302515.1). Lineage (GTDB taxonomy): Bacteria > Bacillota > Bacilli > Paenibacillales > Paenibacillaceae > Paenibacillus > Paenibacillus amylolyticus_G. Next base: position 5,267,460 of record NZ_CP168019.1, read on the forward strand.
AACAGCAGGATGATCAGCAAGTACACCACAATATAGTTAATCGGGCTCATTGCACCTTCAGACTCAGTACCTGCTCCGCTCTCATCTGTACTCAAACTTTGCTCAGTGAGCTTCACAGGTGTTGTAATCCGTTCCTTCTGCTCCGCTGTGAGTACATCCTTCACAACCACATCCAGCTTCACACTCTGCAACGCTGCTTCAATGGATGCAATGATCTGAGGTGATACGTCTTCTGCTGAATATAGAATGGGCTGCGGGAACTCTTGCCCGGAAACAGCTTCAAACTTCAGATAACCATCGGTAAGCCCTGCTTCCACATCCGCCGCAAGAGCAGCCTCATCTTTGTCACCACTGGCAATGAATCGATAGGCCTGATCTCCTTGAGCCGCAGAGAAGCTCTCCAGTTTCTCGGAAACTTCAGGCTGCCCTGTACTCAAAAGACCAATATTTACAGGATTACTGCTTGAAGCTCCACCAATGGAACCCCCATTAAATAAGGTAATGAAATACGGGACATTGAGTCCGATTGAAATTAAAAGTGCAAGTACAATGGTCGTTACCATGAATGATTTCGTTTTAACTTTGTTTTTGAATGTAAAACCCGTAATCGTTCCCATTTTATTCATTCGACTCACCTACCTCACGAATAAAGATTTGGTTAAGCGTTGGTTCCTTCAGTTCAAAGTGTTCCACTGTCGTCTGGGTCATGGCTGTTCTCAGAATCTCTTGAGCCGCTTCCACCTGACTAATATGTATCAGGTAACCACGCTCATTCCGCTCGACTTTCTTCACACCAGGCAACTGCTCAAGTCCTTCCACACTACCAATCGTACCCAGGAATACCTGTTCACGCGGATACCGGCTCTTGATCTCCTTGATCTCTCCTTGTACCACCGTGTTGGCACGATGCAGAATGGTGATCTGACGACACAACTCTTCAACGTGCTCCATACGGTGTGTTGAGAACAGAATGGCCGTGCCTTCGTCACGCAATTCTTTAACGGTGGACTTGAGTAATTCCACGTTCACAGGATCCAATCCACTGAACGCTTCATCCAGAATAAGAATCTGCGGTCTATGCACTACAGCCGCGATAAAGCCCATTTTCTGCTGATTACCTTTGGATAACTCCTCGATCTTCTTATCGTAATACTCAGGTACCTCAAACCGATTCAGCCAGTACTTGAGGCTCTGATCTGCGTCCTTACCATTCATGCCACGAAGTCGTGCCAGGTAATTAATCTGTTCGCTGACTTTCACCTTCGGGTACAATCCGCGCTCTTCCGGAAGATAACCCATAATCTGTTGCAGCTCCGTATTATAGGGCTTGCCGTTGTACAGGATATTCCCTCCGTCAGGGTGAATCAGTCCAAGCACCATACGCATTGTTGTTGTTTTACCTGCACCATTGGCTCCAAGCAGTCCGTAAATCTCCCCCTCTTTTACATTGAGCGTGACTCCATTAACGGCTGTTTTGTCTGCATATTGCTTGACAACTTGCTTCAATTCCAATCGGTTCATCATTTATCGTCTCCCTTCGGTTATTTCCACTGTACGGGTGCATACCCGGCAATCCAGAATGCCAGCACTTCATCCAATTCCAAGTTACGGATTTTCAATACCCGGTTATTGGACAGCTCCAGCCTCTCCTGCGCCTCGCTGACCCGGGTTGTAATTACGCGAACCAGACCTCCCTCTTCCAAAGAAGATTCCACAACACCAGGAATACTTTCTGGCCTTAAATCTCCTTCATACCAGACTTCTTTCCACTGATCGAGCACCATATCTTTCTCGGCCATCCCCAGCGACTGACCACGGTGCATCAATACGATGTAATCCGCAAGCCTTTTGACTTCGTCCGCAATATGTGTGGCAATCAGAATCGTGGTGTCTCCCCCCGCCATGAAGGTACGGAACTGCTCAACCATCACTTTCCAGGCAAAGGGGTCCAGTCCTGATGAAGGCTCATCCAAAAGTAATAGTCTTGGGCGAGCTGCAATTGCAGCTGCAATCTCAAACTTTCGCCGCTCTCCCTTGGACATTTTGTTCAGCTTCACATCAACAGGTACTTCCATATCCTGAATCAGTCGGTCGAACAACTTCATATCCCAACGTGGGTACCAGTACGCCCGGAAATGGGCTGCGTCCTGTGCTGTTATCCGGTTCTCTTCTGAACCAGCGTTATCTGCCACAAAACCAATCTGTTGTCTCAGTTCAATGGGAAGTGGCCCATCATGTTCCTGACCAAACCATATAATCTGCCCAGCATCTGGCAGCACCACTTGCTGTAACATGTTAAGAAGGGTGCTTTTGCCTGAACCGTTGTGACCGAGAATAGCCACTATATACCCTTCCGGGATGGTCAGATCAATTGGGCCAATAACTCTGCGTTTTCGCATTTTGGATACGCCGTTCAACTGGATTGCTATGGGTTCCACGTATGAATCACTCCCTTACTTCACGTAAATAACCTTCAGGACTTCCCGGAACAGGCTCTCCATCTCTTCTTCCGTACAGCCTACCGATTTCCCGGACTGCACCGCTGCCTGCATCGCTTCCTGTGCGGCCTTTAATCTATAATTTTCTCTGTCGCCGGCTTCTACCTGGGCCACAAATGTACCTGTCCCCTGCTTCGTACGAAGCAAGCCTTCATTCTCCAGATCCTGATAGACCCGTCTAACCGTAATAACACTGCAATTCAGTGCTCCGGCGAACTCACGAATGGACGGCAAATGTGTTCCCTCCCCCAACTGACCCGTAATAATTAACGATCTTAACTGATTTTCAATTTGGTGGTATAAAGGTTCAGCGCTATTTTCATTAATTTGAATGGGTATTTTCACATCTTGCACCTCGCCCTCCGGTACACTCCAGTCTGTTACCTGACCGTGCCGGTTTCATCCTGTATTCGTACATAAGCTCAATTCTCATTTTAATTCAAATCCCGATGAACCAGCTTCTTCAGCGTAAAACGACTAGACAGCCATAATCCCGCTACGCCAGCCACCAGAGAAATCCACATGATCGGGGAAAGCAGCCCCCATGATTTACTTCCATCCATTACAATCCGTAATCCGTAACTGCCTGATATTCGAATCAGTATGGATATGCCAATGGCGAATGGTATAAAAAGCGTACTGAGAAGCAAGTATTTCTTACCACTGTTCAGAAACTCTCCGTAAATATAGAATCCTGTTACCAAAAGGCCATAACCTGTACAGGTAAGGCTAAAGGCCAGATACTGATCCCATCGGAATCCTTCGGCATGAAGGTTAACCACGTATAACGATCCGTAGAAAAAGATTCCATTGTACGTAAACGCCATCAGAGACTGCTGTAGCCTGGACCACATCACCACTTGTTCAGGGATGGGAATTCTACGATAGTAGGCCAGCATGTGCGTATAAGAATCCTCCTGTATGTAACGGAAGGAGCGCCTGCAGAACATAAACCCCTGAAATGGCAGCATGATTAAAAAGAAGGAATCCACTACTGGATTAATAATATCTGTCTGTTGTTGTCCTAAAAACATTACACCGCTCATGCCGCCAGTGTATATCATGAATAATGCAGACCATAGCCATTGGAGCCTATCCTTACTCATCTGGCTGCGGGTCAACCACCACGCCTGCTTCCATTCGTTCATATGCATGCCTGCCTTTCACCTGTCATTCACTCATGTTGCTTACTGTGATTACTGTATATATCAATATACACAGTATACAAACCTATTTCTCATCCCGTCAACCCCTAATTTTCCTGAATCAGGAAGACGGGATGGGACACAGTACGAATTTACGTTAAAATAAATTATAGTAACGAATCAAAGAAAGAAGGTTGCAGCTATGGATTGGCTGGTAGAAATCGGATTTGTCCTCCTTTTCCTTATTGTCGTTATCTGGTTGGTCCTCCGGGATGAGCCTCATCGTCATTCTTCCAAAAAAGGCAGACACCGCATCCGCCGCAACAACGGTTATACCGACTCTGCTTCGGGATATCCGGTCATTACAGGAGATGACTCCTACGATCGACATTCCAAACACACACCGGATCACAAACATCATGATTCAGATTCTTCATCCGACACACATTCTCATCACAACAGCGATAGTGGTAGCAGCAATGACAGCAGTGGAGATAGTGGCGGCGGAGACAGTGGGGGTGGCGGGGATTAAACATCATTTCCCAATCACAAAAGAAGGGCTGTACCCGTTATTGTGTAAACACAATTCGGGTACAGCCCTTTGCCGCTCTCTATCACCTGTTAGAAGAAGAGGCCTTACGATTAAACGAGGTTATAACCACTAGGCAGACTGCGATCCCTGCGGATTGCGCGAATCTGAGCCAGCGTTAACCGTTGATTGGTGGAGATCAGGGATTCCACATCATTGCCACGGATCAGATCATCCAAATCTCTCAAGTTGGTGTTGCCTCGGAAGACACGGAATCCACCTTGGAAGTTAGGACGTGTAAACACAACCAGTGTTGCATTGGAACTTGTTGAGAAAAAGCGCAGGCTCTCCACCCCATCCAAAATATTGTCCAGGTTACGAAGACCCGTGTTGCCACGATAGATGCGGCTTCTCCCTCTGTAGTTCTCTTCTGAATACACGGTAAGACGTGGATACGTCTGACTGACGTTGACTGTTTTTTTCATTTTGTTTCCCCCTCTCGAACTCATTCTATGAATGAATGAGAGAGGAAGCGTGGACGAATGATCTGCTAGATTCGTCCATTTTCATATTTTTAGAAGAGAGTAGTGACGCACTCCCGAGTAACCGGAGGTTATATCTCTACTTTTATACGCCGAGGATAACTTCCCATACCGGACGTGTATGACCACCAGGATATAAGAGATATAAAAGAACATACACAACAACACCTGTTAGCGCTGACCCGAACCAGATCATGGACGTGAACTTGCCCCAGCGGCGATGTGTTCCGAACTTCTTTTTGAACCCCAGCACCAGTGTGGAGATACCGAATATCGCTGCCACGGTAGCGAGGATAATATGAAAGATCAGAAATATCCGATAAAAGATCTCCAGATCCGGGTCCCCGCCCCAAGCTGTATTGCCCACGAACACTGTACGAGACATATAGATCACAAAGAAGATTAGAGCTGCAATCGCACCTGCTACCATGGCGGACTGATGAGCCTCACGTTTACCCCGAATAATCAGTACCCATCCAATCCCCACCAGTACTGCACTAATCACAATGAAAGAAGTACTGATCGTTGGTAGCCAAAAATACATATCCATCGTGTGTTCCCCCTCTTGTCAGAACATTACTTCATTATTTGGCAGCCGGATTGAGCGGCCCCCCTGCGCCCCCTGCAGGATACGAATCATCATCATCTTCCTGCTTCTCTTTCCGATACCATTGGAAAAAGACATAAGCCAGCATGGAGGCAAAGATTCCTTCCTGAATAAACTTCATTACAATGCCACCGACCTGCTGATCTTCCTTCGCGGAAGACAGGAAGTTGAAGAACGCAGGCCCACCGAATGAGCGAAGTAACGCCGTAGAATCTCCAGACACACAATACCGCATTGCTTCAGCCCATACTGCCGGGTTACTGTACGTCTGATACAACGGCTCGGCCGCAAAAATAATCAATCCACACGCAGGCGTGAGCAGTACCATATTCAGAAAAATAAAACCGATCTTGGATAACCCCGATGCTTGTCTGCCTTCTGGCAACGGATTCAGCAATGTCCACCACATGAGCATCGAGGTGATGAACAATGCAATATAATACAACCGGTGAACGGTAAAATTCAGCATGACGTAATCATGTACAATCGGTAGGTGATACAGCGAGAACAGCCCGTTAAAGAGCACTGCCGCAACGATCGGATGAGCCAGGAACGATAGCTGGCGTGTAGGCAACCAGCGCACGATTCTGCGCCATACCCAGATCGGCAAACCTTTCATCATCAGCGGCGGGGCTACCAGATAGGAGAACGCCATGCTCACCATATGGAAGCTAAACATCACGTGACCAAGCAGATTAAAGGGTCCAGCTTGAGCCAGATACAGGACAAACAGCCCTGTAATAAACATGATTTTCTGTGCAGCAGTCGCAGGTTCTGCATCTTTTATTTGCTCGCTTAACGGTCCCACAAGCACCAGATAAGCCGCAGCAATGATCAGAAATACAGCCAATATAAGCGGACTCCATAAATCGTTGAAGCTAAAATATTGCAACCCGAGCATACGGGAAACCTCCCCGTGACCTGATTTGGTTGTTGCCTTCATTACTTTGTGAAGATTCATTCGCCAAAAAGGGGAAAAGACGGCGGCATTGCGCCGCCGCCATCTCTTTTACCACCAGACCCAATAGAGTGCCATAATGATGCACGTAAAGGCTACGAAAAAGCCAAAGGCCATGAACAGAATCGGCATCAAGTGCCCTTTGTCCTTCAAGTGCATCCAATAACCCAATTGAACAAATACTTGAAGAATAGCCATGACGAGCAAAATAATAATGATAAAGGTTGTGTTGACCCCTCCGGCAGAAGCAGCCGCAAACGCAATCAGCGTAAGAATAATGGAGAAGATAAACACCACGACGTGTTTCTGTGGCCCTTCCGTCCGGTGACGGTGTTTCACAGGCTGTTGATCTGTCTTATCCTGTGCCGACATGTGCTACCCCACCTTTCCGAGCAGGTACACGACCGTAAAGATGAACACCCATACCACGTCAATAAAGTGCCAGTACATTGCGGAGACGTATACTTTAGGTGCGGTTACGACCGTCAATCCTTTTTTGAACAGCTGACCGATAATGATTCCGATCCACACAATACCAAAAGCAACGTGGGCTCCGTGGAACCCGACCAGTGTATAGAATGCTGAACTGAATGCACTCGTGGTCATGCCAAACTCTTTATGTTTCACATACTCGTAGAACTCGTAAATTTCCAGTGTGAGAAATCCCATACCCAGTACTACCGTGATGCCAAGCCACAACGCCAATGCATCTCGCTTGCCCTTATGCATGGCCTGAATCGCAAATACACTCGTCAAACTACTGACCAGGAGAATGAACGTTGCAGCGGCCACAAGTGGCAGGTGGAACAGTTCATTCGCCGTAGGTCCATCATTGGTTTGGCCACGAAGAGCCAGGAAGGTAGCAAAGAGTGTACCGAACAGTACCGTTTCGCCGCCAAGGAACAACCAGAAGGCGATAAGCTTGTTACGGCCTTCCAGCGTTGCTTTCTCCGGTTCATGCGGCAATTTGTCGTTCACCGGTTCGGCATGTGAGGTTGTCATGTTCTAGCCCCCTTCTCATCCTGATCCTCCGGTTCAATATGCCAGCCATGATCATCATAAAGTGAACGAAGTGCCATTGCACCAAATGTGATTACGAGACCAATAATAACTACAATATAATTGTTGAAAATGACATTCATAAATGCATTACCAAATTCATCATTGCTGAACATCAAGCCAAGTCCGGCGATAAAGATACCCACTGACATTACAAACGGCAACGGCGTTGCTGAAGGCATATGAATCGAACCTACAGGTTCTGCCGGTGTCATCTCCGTATGTCCTGCCATTTTTTCCTTCCAATATGCATCAATTCCGCGTACCAGCGGCGTCTGCTTGAAATTATATTCCGGCGGCGGAGATGGAATAGACCATTCCAGTGTACGGCCGTCTTCCCACGGATCATTTGGCGCGCCAGCCGGTTTTTTCATTGTGATCACGATGTTCACGAGGAACATGATAACCCCAACACCCATTAGAAACGCACCGACGGAGCTGACCAGATTGAGCAGGTCAAAGTCCTGATTCGGCAAGTATGTAACGATCCGGCGCTGCATCCCCATCAGACCGAGGAAATGCTGTACAAAGAACGTTAATTGGAAACCGATCATAAATGTCCAGAACGTCCATTTGCCCAGTGTTTCGCTGAGAATACGTCCGAACATCTTCGGCCACCAGTAATGCAGTCCCGAGAACAATCCAAGTACGAGTCCCCCTACAATAACGTAGTGGAAGTGGGCTACAACAAAGTACGTATCATGGAACTGGAAGTCTGCCGGAGCAGATGCCAGCATAACGCCTGTAACACCACCCATAACGAAGGTTGGAACGAAACCAACAGCAAAAAGGTTTGCCGCTGTAAAGCGGATCTGTCCACCCCACATCGTAAAGAGCCAGTTAAAGATTTTGATCCCGGTAGGTACGGCAATCAACATCGTGGAGATGGAGAAAAGCGCGTTGGCTACATTACCCAGACCTGTTGTAAACATGTGATGCGCCCATACCATGAAGCCCAGGAAGGCAATCAGGATGGTGGCAAATACCATTGAGCTGTATCCGAACAACCGTTTACGCGAGAAGGTCGGAATAACCTCCGAGATAATACCAAATGCCGGCAAAATCAGAATGTATACTTCCGGGTGCCCGAAGATCCAGAAGATGTGCTGCCAGAGTACCGGGTTACCGCCACCTGCAACATCGAAGAAATTCGCTCCCAATATACGGTCAAACGTCAAAAGTACAAGCCCTACCGTGATGGCAGGAAAAGCAAAAAGGATAATGGCAGATGTAATAAATGTCGTCCATGTAAACATCGGCATCCGCATGTAGGACATGCCTGGAGCACGCATTGTAATAATTGTTGCGAGAAAGTTAATGCCCCCGATGAGCGTTCCCAGACCCGCGATCTGAAGGCCGATGGTGTAGAAATCCACACCATGCGTTCCACTGTACTCACTGCCCGAAAGCGGCGTATATGAGGTCCAGCCCGCATCCGGTGCTCCGCCCATAACCCAGCTCAGGTTCAGCAACAATCCACCAAACAGGAATGTCCAGAAACCCAACGCGTTAAGAAACGGGAAAGCAACGTCCCGTGCCCCGATCTGCAAAGGCACGACAGCATTCATAATGGCAAAAATAAGTGGCATGACACCAAGGAAAATCATCGTTGTTCCATGCATTGTAATCAATTCGTTGAAGACCTGTGCCGATACAAAATCATTCATAGGCTTCATCAGTTGAATCCGAATCAAAATGGCTTCAATGCCGCCGATTCCAAAGAAAAATCCACCCGCAACCAAATAAAGAATGGCGATTTTTTTGTGATCGACGGTGGTGATCCAATCCATCAAGCCCCTGTACCTCTTGACGCTATGCGCATGAGCCAAGGTTGTGTACCCCCTTCTTCGTCCTTGCTGTTCTATTCATAGTCCAATTTGTAGTTGGCCAGATATTCGGCAATTCCGTCGATTTCTTCATCCGTCAACCCAAGATCTTTGGGATTCGGCATGGTATTGCCCGGCTTCACGGATTGTGGATCATGGAGCCATTCTTTCATGTTATCCAGTACCGGACTACCTTCTTCCTGTCCCTCGCGAGAATTCAGCAAAATGCCTGCGACAGATTCCTTGCCGCCGATTCCCGTCAGGTTAGGTGCAACCGGTCCACCTTGATCACCAACAGCGTGGCAAGAAAGGCAGTTTGTTTTGAACTTTTCAGCCAATTGAGTGTCTTCAGGAAGGACTGCGGGTGCTTTCATCTGGTTCACCCATCTGTCAAAGGATTCCTGACTCACTGCTTTTACCTTAAACTCCATGAAAGCATGCGATCTGCCACATAATTCGGCACATTTACCACGGTAAACGCCTTCATTCGGTGCAGAGAAACTGAACTTGTTAAGTGTTCCATCCGGGTTTGTGTCCATTTTGCCCGCAAGTGACGGCACCCAGAAGGAGTGAAGCACGTCAGCGGTTTTTAATTCGAATGCAATTTTTGTTCCGGTCGGGATGATGAGATCTTGAGCGGTGGTTACGTCATATTGAGGATAAGTGAATTCCCACCAGTACTGATGCGAGGTGACTTGGACCTTAAGTGCATTTTTGTCATTGGACAGATCTTCGCCTTGGGCAAAAATCGTTTGGACCGTCGGTACTGCCAGAACAATAACCAGCAATAACGGAATGGCTGTCCAGATTACTTCCAGCTTGAAATTACCTTCAACCTGTTCGGGCATCTCAGTCTGCCCAGCTCGTCTACGAAACCGGATCAGAACATAGGCCGCTATGGCAAATACAATGATGAGCACCACGATCATAATCGCGATGGATAACTTCATCAGATCATATTGGCCTTGCGCTACAGGACCCTGAGGTTTCATTACCGACAAGTCTTCCCGCCCGCATGCGGATAGCAGCAAAGAGAACACCGCCAGCAAGGGGAGAATTCGCTTTGCAACCTGCCACTGTTTCATCATTGATCTACCCCACTTTTTTACGTTTTCGTAGATTACCGTTGTCGTTCAGTAGAAAGGCAACAAAAGGTACGTTTCAGCACGATACGCATAATCCTCTTCATCATACAGAACGCTTAGAAAAATAACGCTTCCAGTACTCCCGTGATTTCCTGCTCAGGGCATGTCTGCGCATTCTTCCAATTCATTCTATATGCTTCAATCACTTATTAAATATAAGTTGAGGGTATGATTTTGTCAATCTTTGGACACATGTTCACAAATTGTTCACTTTATGTAAAAAACCGCTCTACAACTTGATTTGCAAACGATTTCAGTTAAAAGTATTACACTCTACATTTGAAAATTTTTGCCAAATTTCGGTGATAAAACTCGATTTATTGGTGATTTTTCTCACAATGAAAACATGTGCTATTATGCAAAAGAAAGATCAGAATTTATGGAAAACCTCTTCCATATCCATTCAGAAGACATGCCTATCGCTCCATACCGCTATCTTCAAGCTCAAAACAGCATGGAGCATTTCGGAGAAAGTTCAACTCAAGTCCTCTTCTTCACTGATTTCATCTCACGTGCCATCGGTCAGAACCAAGGGGCCATTCCCAGTAATCGCAACCGTATGCTCATACTGGACCCCCCAGCTGCCATCTACCGTCCTTACCGTCCATCCATCTTCATCCCACACAACGGCCCCGGAACTGCCTTTTGTAAAGATTGGTTCAATCGTAATAACCATGCCCTCGGTGAGCATCGTGCCCGTTCTGCGTTTGCCATAAGGCAACACATTTGGGGGTTCATGAATATATTGACCAATCCCATGACCAATGAGAGGCTTCACGATTCCGTACCGATACAATCTGGCTGTTCGTTCAATGGCACTTCCAATATCTCCGAGTGTATTCCCTGGAACTGCCTGGGCAATCGCCCGCTCAAGTGCCTTCTCCGTGCGTCTCATCAGCTTGCGAATGGATCTGCTTGTTTCACCAATTCCATATGTCCAGGCCGAGTCAGCAAGCCAGCCATCTTTGTTTACCACCATATCGATGGTCACCACATCTCCGCTCGCCAGCACCTCATCACTAGGAAATCCGTGGCAGACCACTTCATTGACGGAGGCACAAGTCGCGTAAGGATATCCTTTGTACCCTTTCTGCTCCGGTGTGGCCCCATGTTCTGCGAGAAACTCTTCCACCCGCTCGTTGATCTCTGCTGTCGTGATACCAGGGACCATCCACTGCCCAATATGCTGGTGACAGCTCCACAAAATCCTTCCTGCTTCCCGCATGTAGCCAATCTCTTCTTTGGTTTTCAAAATAGGGTCCACATGCATTCATCCTTCCCACTGTAGGTGTACTCCCATATATATGCAGCAGGAACACAAAAAAAACCGCCTGCCGGAGCTTATCGCCCGAGAGACGGTTCTATTCATTATCGGAACAGTATAATCAGAGTTGTGTGTTGTTTCAGGACACGGAAGAATCCATCTTGACAAGCTCATGCTCAACCACAGAAGTCAATTCTTCCTCATATCCACCCGTAATCCGGTATTTTCTCACGTACTCCTTCACGAATTTTTTTGGATCTTTAGGACGGAAAATCCGAGTCATTTCCCTCAAACTTTCTTTGACCTCATTGTGACCTTTCGTTGCCATTGTAATTCCCTCCCAAAACGTTGAAAGTGAATGCTCCGTTTAGAGAATGCCGAATAAGTCTTAAATGCCATCCATGAAGTTGTGTGCGCGGCTTAAAGCAAGCTTTAGGTCGGGAACCTCGCTAGAAAGCAAGTACCTGACACTATAAATACCCGATATGATTCGGAATGAATCATAATCTTATTGTAGCATATTCGGAAGTATCTTACGACTTGACGATTTCCTCTAATAAATATAACGGTTTTCATGCCCAAAAAGTTTAATTCCGAATCATATGTTAAGATTGCCACCATTCTATACGGAATTAATATATCCAGCATAACACCGAACTATTCGGGGGATATTATCACGGACAACCCATACAGTTAAATTACTGGTATCCAAAGGAGGCGTCGTCTCATGGACCGCAAAGAACAAGATATGCTGCCCCTTTCGCATGAAAAGGTGGAAGTAGACGGAGTTTACATCAATGAAGCTGGACGTGAGGAACATCTGCACCGGGGGCAACATTTCCCGGCCGATCCCGTTCTTGGCAAGTCGGAATGGAAACTGACCGAATATGCGTATGATAATCACCACGAAGGACGAACCGATGAGCGGTTGGTTCCCAAAGAAAACGACACCGATAAAATGGGCAAGATTACAAACCCTCGCAGACAGATCGAGGGCGGATAACGATTTCGTTTAAAGCAACGTTTAATCGTACATGACAACAGGGGCAGAGTAAGCTGTACAATGGCTTACTCTGCCCCTGTTTGCTTTTTCCTACGTGTTGCATCCCCATCCGTTCACAGGCAAATAAATTCATCGGTTCAGTTCTGTCCATCTCTCTCATAACCTAGTTAAAAAGGTCAAAGGAGGCTGGACCGGATGTCCCCCATGAAATCGTCTAGCGGTCTGGATGAAAATATTGCCGGCATGCTTTGTTATCTGTTTACCTTTGTAGGTGGGATTGTCTTTCTCGCTGTGGAGAAGCGGAGCCGGTTCGTGTTATTTCATGCGCTGCAATCTGTAACGGTCTTTGGCATCATTATGGTCGGGCATGTATTATCAGCTTTCCTTCCGTTGTTCGGACCACTGGTGGCATCGCTGTTATCCCTGCTTGGTGTAGTGGTCTGGCTTATTATGGTCGTTACCAGCCTGCAGGGGAAATGGTTGAAGCTGCCGTGGGTTGGCGATTTTGCAGAAAAACAGCTGCGTCATCTGTAATCCCCGCTCTTCATAGTTAAACAAAACAAAAACACCGAAGACACGACTCCTATTGAGCCTGTATCTTCGGTGTTTCGCATCTAAAAGTGTCTCTTTCATTCGTTCATGCGATTGAACATTCATAGCATAAACGATGTATATCATAAACCATTCATGCTGTATATCACCATGATTAACCTGATTCATTATTTATCTTGTGAATCGTCTATTTATAACAGTTAACATAACAATCCTGCTGGATGATAATCCTAGCCAAATTCGGCTAATTAAGCTGACTTGTCCGTCTCTCCAAGGATGGCATCTGCCTGTTGTTCAGCCATTTTGGCGGCTGTTTCCTTGGTACCAAGACCATTAAACAGCAGGTTCATGAAGATCGCCGTGAAGCTGCCTGCAATGATACCATTACCGAGCATAATCTGAGCCCAGGCCGGTGCACCTGCGAACAACTCAGGCACAACAGTAACACCCAGTCCCATACCTACAGAACAAGCGATGACAAACAGATTCTCATGTCGGTTCAGATCGACCTGACTGCCGATAATTCGAATGCCTGATGATACCACCATGCCAAACAAGGCCACCATGGCTCCGCCAAGTACTGCCCCTGGAACGAGCTGTGCGAGGGCTGCAATTTTTGGTACAAATCCAATGACCACCAGGATTCCACCAGCTACTACAATGACATCACGTGTCTTCACACGTGTCATCTGTACCAGTCCTACATTTTGCGAATACGTTGTATACGGGAATGAGTTGAAAATACCACCTAACACAATGGCTAGACCCTCTGCGCGATAACCGCGCGCCAGATCCTTGGACGACAGGTCCTTGTCCAGGATTTTGCCCAGAGCCATAAATACACCTGTGGACTCGGCCACGCTGACAATCGCCACCAGAATCATCGTCAGGATCGGTACAATCTCAAATGTCGGTCTGCCGAAGTAAAACGGCTGAACAACGTGGAACCAACTTGCATCGCGGATAGGTGCAAAATTAACCTCGCCCATAAACCCTGCCGCAATCGTACCTACAAGCAGACCAATCAATACTGAGATGGAACGGATAAAACCGGTTGTAAAACGAGTCATTAGAATGATAAAGAGCAGCACGCCGAAGCCGAGCATGAGATTAACTCCGCTGCCAAAATCTTCTGATCCCTGACCGCCGCCCAGATCGTGGAAAGCAACGGGAATCAAGGTTAAACCGATGATCGTAACCACCGACCCCGTAACCACTGGCGGAAAGAGCCGAATAAGCTTCCCAAAGATTCCGGAGAAGATCAATACGAACAGCCCTGAGGCAATAATCGCTCCGTAAATGGCAGATACCCCACTGTTCATCCCGATTAGGATCATCGGAGACACGGCCTGGAATGCACAACCGAGCATGACAGGCAGCCCTACGCCGAAATATTTATTTCCCCATACCTGAAGCAGTGTAGCCACACCACATGCGAGCAAGTCAATGGCAATGAGATAGGTTAGTTGTTCCTGTGTAAAACCCAATGCGTTGCTGACGATCAATGGGACAACGACGGCTCCTGCATACATAGCAAGCACATGCTGTAGTCCGAGGGAGAACGTTTTGATTGGATGCCGATGACGCTGAAAAATACGTTCGCGTGCCATATTAGTTCGTGCCCTCCTCGTCCGCAAATGTAACCTGTCCATCCGACAGTGCCCCGATGCGAACCAATGATTCCACACGGTATCCTGCTTCTTTCAGCAAGCGACCTCCCGGCTGGAATGCTTTTTCAATAACGATACCGATACCTACCACTTCGGCTCCAACCTGCTCCACAATGCGAGCCAGACCAAATGCCGCTTCACCATTCGCCAGAAAATCATCAATGATCAGCACGCGATCACCAGGCTTCATGAACTTCTTGGCAACGGTAATTTCATTGGTCTCCTGCTTCGTGAAGGAGTAGACTTTCTCCACCAGGATGTCTTCCGTCAGTGTGAGCGACTTCTGCTTCCGTGCAAAGATTAGCGGCACGTTCAGTTCCAACGCAGTCATGATGCCTGGTGCGATCCCTGACGACTCAATTGTCAGCACACGTGTGATATTCTCACCTTCAAAGCGGCGAATAAATTCTTTACCTACTTCCTTCATCAGAACCGGGTCCATCTGGTGGTTCAGGAATGAATCCACTTTGAGTACTTGCTCGGACAGGACGATACCTTCCTGTCTTACCTTGTCTTTTAGCAATTGCATTGTAATTCTTCCCCCTGAATGCCCTCCGCACAGAATCCCACATGCTCTTCCAATCGCATGGTAAAAAAGCAAAAAGCCCGCCTTTTCACACGCTGCGGAATAACCGGAGACGGGAAAGACGGACTTGTACGTATATGGACAAGCCGTATGGATGCTGCAAGTGTACTGGATGGACAGAATGACAGGAGTTCATTCCTGTTGTGAGAAACTCTAAACAGTGTAATCAAAAACAGATAAAAGCCACTTGAACCTGCTCTTCAGTCAAACTGTCTGAGAATGATCTCATGCCAACCATACAAAACATTGCAACATCTTTCCCGTAGTCCGATCATTCCGGTGATCAGGTAGAGACATGCAGGCCTATTCCTGCACATATACGAGTAACGGCATATTTAATTTTTTGGCTCCATGATTCGTTACAATGTATGATCGCGAACCTGAATGTAAAAGGTTAAACATAACTGACAATGTTAGAAGTATACCGAATCGACGGCGTGAAATAAAGAAGTATTTTCATGGAAGTTGCGGAAACTTGTCTTAATTTGCAAACAGGGGGTGATTGGAATGTGTTTTTTATGTACAATATGAGAACGGAAGCGCGGATCTGAACGGAGAATGGATGGAAACGCGGCCTACATTTTGAATTGAATGATCAAAGGAGATATGCAAACATGAAAGGCGTACTTAACGAATTCAAGGAATTTGCCGTCCGCGGCAACGTCATCGATCTGGCGGTCGGTGTCATTATTGGGGCTGCTTTTGGTAAAATCGTCACATCCCTTGTGAATGATATCATCATGCCTCCGGTTGGAAAACTGCTGGGTGGAATCGACTTCAGTCAGAAAATCTTCAACCTGGATAGGGATATGAAAACAGCAAACGGACAGGAGATCACCACACTTGCTCAAGCCAACGAAGCCGGGGCTACTGTGATTGCTTATGGTCAGTTCATCAACGTCATGATTGATTTTCTTATCGTTGCGTTCTGTATCTTCATGCTTGTGAAGGGCATCAACTATCTCAAAAGCAAAGAACACAAAAAGCCCGAGCCGCAAAAAACGACCAAGGCTTGCAAGTATTGCCTATCTGAAATTCCAGCCGCAGCTACCCGCTGCTCGCACTGTACTTCAGAGCTCGAAGCTGAAGGCACCGGCGCTCTAGCATAATCACAATGAACGTTTAAAGACGCACCGAGTTGAATTACGGATCTAAATCCTGATGCGGGGGACAACCTCTTACTTGCTAGGGTTTATGTATGAAAAGCTAGCCATATGGGCTTGATTAACAATGGGTTGCGTAGCTTAAAGGTTTGAAGGTTCCACCGTAAAGGTGGGGCCTTTTTTGTGCCTATCATACATGTATTACATATGCTCCCCCCATGAATTTCATTCGCGGCCATGCTCATGAATTAGAAGCGGCGTGGCAGCAAATGCTCCAGGATCGACTTCAGATCTTTATCTTCTTTGTAAACTTCTTCTCCAGTATCAAGCTCTGTCACACGAATATATTCAAAGTTTGCCGAAGCATCCACTGGCTTGAACAACAACTGGGCCTCATCTTCCAAACGTACATTAAATCCCATATCCTTAAACATGCTGCTTAACTGACTGTTAGCCGGTTCCTGACCTTGCCCTACAAATATAAGTCCTCTAAGACTTTTACGTTCCTGAGGTTGCGGATAAATCACCTGAAAGTGTACAATGCATTCCATACGATGGTTCCCCTTTCGTTTAAAACATACTTTGTGAAATTTTGAACTTTAAAATCTGCTATATAAGGAGATACGTTTCATGACCCCAGAACGTTTCGACATTTATGACGATAAGCAAAATTGGATCGGCACTTCACTACGCAGCGAGGTCCATGCCAAAGGATATTGGCACCGTTCATTCCACTGCTGGATCGTGCGTGACAAAGGCGAGCAGCGACGGGTCCTTTTTCAGCGGCGGCGTGATATTAAGGATACCTTCCCCGGATGTTATGACATTACAGCAGCAGGTCATCTCACCGCAGGTGAACAACTGCAAGACGCCAGTCGTGAGCTGGAGGAAGAACTGGGTGTTTATACTCCATTCGAGGCACTAACCTATCTACTCACGGCTACACAGCAGCTCCAAGGAGAGGTGCGTGGTGTCCCATTCATAGATCGGGAATTCAGCGCGGTCTATGGATTATGTCTGAACCAGCCGCTCGAAGCCTACGTTCTGCAGCCTAGCGAGGTGGATAGCCTGTATGAAGTGCCGCTGGATGATCTACTCGCTTTGTTTCGTAATGAGATCGACGTCATTCAAGCTACCGGAGTTCAGACTCAGCCGTTGACATCACCGCCACATTCCATCGGTCATAAGGACCCATTAAGTGATCATGCAGCTGATGAACCGGAACGTATCGTTCGCGAGATTCGGGCAACGGAATTTGTACCCCATGGTACAGCTTATTATACGGATGTGCTTGAAGCTCTATATCACGTGCCCAAAGAGTGATCATGTACGATCCTGTTCAACCCGATCCAGTTCAATCGAATGTTCATAGCTTCATTTTCTCAAAAATAGCATAACTTCATACCTTTACTATCGACTTGACTGGAAACAGATGCTGTGACGAACATCACTGTCATATCTCAAACCAGCACAAACAGGCGTCTGCCTTCGGGCAGCGCCTGCTTTATGTACATACGTATTCGTTTCATCAAGATAGATACCTTTGTGCTGGCATGTTCACTCCATCAGAGATGAATTAGTCGCCGATCTGTCTAGCTCTGGTCACCCTCTCCTGAAGGAGAAGACCAATAACGCGCAGAGAGTTCTTCGTACCGGTGCCCATAGCGGGACTCCAGTTCCTCCCCCATATCCTGTTCCAATTCGTACAACACCAGCTCTTGAGCAAAATGATTCAGCAGCAGTCCGGTCATTACCGGATGCTCCGTAACTAGTGCCTGTGTGGCGCATGATTCACCGCGCATGCCTAACATGCACCAGCGGCGATCGACCACCAGGGAAAATTTCCGACCATTACCTGTACCATACATAGGCAAACCCGGCCAAGGGACAGGCTGATCAAGCATGCCCTCGCCACCATCACACGACCATAACAGCCGCACACCCCGAGCTTCAGCCTGCTGTAAGTCATTACGTAGCAACTCTGCCTCTTCACGCCAAACGTCTACGACAATCTCATGCTGAGCCTCGGCCAATTCACGGCTCAGATTCTCAAACACATTCTTGTCACCTTCGACGTTATAGAAGACAGGCTTCTCCGGTTCACTCTTGGGCATGCTGCTCTGGACATAATCCAGCGAGGTACGCATTTGATCGGAGATCATACGTGTCATCTCCTCCGGCTTCAGCACACTATACTTCGCCGGTTCCCCAGGACTACACCGCAAGAATCCACGCTGTTCCAGCCGTTGCAGGGTCGCATATACATTGGAACGGGACACGCCCAGCCGCTTCGCAACCTCATATCCTGAGGCTGATCCCTGACGGGCGAGTTCCACCATAATTTTAGATTCCATCTCGGTAAACCCGAGATGACGCAAATGATGCAGCAGTTGGTCCATATTCCCGTCCCCCCATGCTGTCAGCAACCCGCACTGCCTCACACTGATGCGGCAGTGCTTCTACTGCATCAGATCAGATCTGTTCGGCACCACACCGCGGGCACCACTTCGACCCTTTGGGCAGCTCGGCTGCACAAATCTGACAATTCACCATTTCGCGTGATACTTCGGTCTGTACGTCCACCGTGTTCACGATCGGGTTGTTTTCTTTCCAGTAGCGGATGCGTTCGTCCAGTTCTTGCTGACGCTCACGTTCCCGTTGCATCTCTTCATCTCTGCGACGTTCCCACTCCGCATCAAACGCTTCCTTTTCTTCCTGGGTAAATTCCGTACTGTTATATTCCGATTCCGTTTCCAGATCCGCTATGGACGGAATGACCGTATGGTACGGCTCGTCTTCCTCCAGTTCCAACTCAGGTGGCGCATCGTAGAAGTCCGGCTCTGGAGTTGGGGTCTGAGCTACAGCTGCCTCCTGTCTTGCGGCTGTGGTGGCTCCTGCAACTCCTGCTGCTGCTACTTTGGGCGCTGCTGTCTTGAGTTCACCCAACTTACGTCCGCATTTAGGGCAGAAGTTGGCATCCAGGGAAGCGACGTGTCCACACTCGCACAACCGTTCGTTCTTGAGTTGTGCAATCTTGTTGCGCAGACCATCAATCTCGTCCTGCAATTCGTCGCAGAGCTGCGACAGATCCACCATCTCTTTTTCTGCACGCGTCATATCCTGTGCCCGATAACCCTCATAGAAGATGCGACCCATATCTGTAAAATGGACTTCCTGTTCCTGTTGCAAGCCCACAATCTGGTTGTTCAGTTTCCCAATCTCAACGGCGTGTTGGGCACGCTCTGTTGCTTTGTTCGCTCCGTCTTTGATGCGCTGAAGCAGTTTCATGACCATTCCTCCTCTGTCCCGTCAAAACCAATATTATCATTTCTATTTAGTAGTAAATTAGCATATTACATCTTTCATGCAAAATGCTCAGGCATATAACTTATACGATATCATGCCAAAAAGTTGCGTAATCTCGTGCAGGTGCCCGTTTTATACCGATACTGGATGAAATCGGGGGCTTTCGTCAAGACCATATGTTCGGGTATAATGAAGCTTTGACCATACTTAACCGCCTGATTAGGCGACTAACTCTATCATACCAATTTACAATGCGATTGTGAAAAGGGCAAATGGTTTACTTTTAGCCGGGATAGTCCTATCCCTGAATGCATACAGAGGTGGATGAAACATGTTAAGTCCGAACTCAACGTTCTACCCCCGTCCGCTCGGGGTTACCCCGGCGGCGTCCCTGCCCCAGTCCCCGTCTGCTCCGCTGGAGACCAGTCGGCAACTCGTGGGTAATGAGCAACAGGATGCCTTTTATTTTCGTTCTCTGGAAGAGGCCGGCATCAAGTTAAACGCACCACAAATCTCGGCAGTCCGTCACGGCAGAGGACCGATTCTGACGCTCGCCGGAGCCGGTTGTGGCAAAACAACTGTACTGGCTGCAAGAGCCGGCTACCTCATAGAGGTCAGCGGCGTACATGCAGGCAGTATCCTGCTGGTGACGTTCACGAACAAAGCAGCCACCGAGATGAAAGACCGGATCGCCGCATTGCCAGGCATACGCCCGGCAGCCGCGAGAGCCGTACAGGCTCGCACCTTCCACTCCTTTGCGCTGACATTATTGCGTCATTACGGTGTGCAGGAAGAGATCTTTGGCGAGTCGAGAGCCCAGCATACGGTGCTGAAGATGCTTCTTCGCCAAAATGGCATGAGTGAAGCCTTCCAGCCTGAAAGTCTGCTGGCCATGCTGTCCGCATGGAAGATGCAAGGATCGGAAACAACCGACCTGCCTGAAAAGTCACAGGAAGAACGCGACGCCAAGCGTGTTCTGCTAGGTTACGAAGCCTGGAAACAGGATCGGGGCAAAATGGATTTTGATGATATTTTACTGCGGGCAGCCGCCCTGCTTCGTGACCCTGCTGTTCTGGGGCCGCTTCAGAAGCGTTTTCAGTACATTATGGTCGATGAGTTCCAGGATACCAACCACCTACAGTATGAAATTGTGCAAAAACTGGCTTCCGCTCACCGCAATCTGATGGTTGTGGGAGACGATGACCAGACGATCTATACCTTTAATGGCGCACGCCAGGAATCGATTTTGGAATTCGATAAAGTATACCCAGGCGCACGCATTGTGACGCTGGATATCAATTATCGCAGTGATGCACGCATCCTGGGACTCGGAAGTGAACTGGTCGCCCGCAATAAACGCAGACGTGACAAACGGCTGCGTGCCGCCGGAAACCGCGGCGATGCGCCCCGTTTCGCTACACCTTCCAATGCGGAGGAAGAAGCGGCTTGGGTTGTAAACCAGCTGTGCCAGCAGGTTGAAGAAGGACAACACACCTATCGTGATATTGCGATTCTTCACCGGACAGCAAGCAGCAGCCGGGCTGTATTCGAGCAGCTTGTGTTGAAAGATGTGCCTTTTGTACAGCATGGTGCTTCTCCGGTGTTCTATGACCAGTCTCTCATCAGACCCCTGATGGATCATCTGCGTCTGTCCCTTGATCCACGAGCCATGGATGCTCTTCCCAGTGCACTGGGTCCGCTCTATGTATCACGGGATGCGGGTCTGGAGTGGATTCAGCGTTGTGAACAACAACAGGCGAAGAAATATCCGCTCATCCATCTGGTGAAATGGGACAAGCTGAAACCGTTCCAGCAGGAACAGGTCAAGGAGCGCATCAAGCTGATCAAATCACTGCACAAACTAAAACCCATCATCGCCATTCAGGAAATGCGCAGGCAGTTCTACGACAAGTATATGGAAAGTGGTGATCCCAGCATCTTCACCCATTATAAGGAAACGATGCTGGAAACCCTCGATGAATTCGAAGCTGCCGTCAAAAAATTCGAAACGGTAGAAGAGTTCATTCAATTCGCGGATGAGCTGTCCCGCAGACACCGTGAGATGGAATCTTTGCGCCGTGCACAGGATAGTGACGCGGTACAGCTGATGACCATTCACCGGGCCAAAGGATTGGAGTTCCCTTGTGTGTACTGGATCGGAGCCAGTGAAGGCATTGTGCCTCACAGTACAGCACTTCGCCAGGATATTCCCGAGGATCAGAAAGCTGCGCTTGCTATGCAGCAGACAGATGCCGAACTGGACATGGCGCTGGAGGAAGAACGCAGGCTTGCCTACGTTGCCATCACACGGGCCAAGCAGTACTTGTATGTTACTTCACCTGCAAGTCATCACGGAAAACCAGCGGATGTGTCCCGCTTCCTGCTTGAAGCCTTCGGCATGGAAGTACCGGACAAACGCAAACCTCGTGAGGAGAGCCGGACGAGCAGTCAGGCTTCATATGGTAAAGGCAACGGACAGTATGCCCGCTCGTCCGGCTCAGGTGCACGTTCAGAAGGTCGGGATGCGGCCCAGCGTCGTGCCATCAGCCACAGTGACCGTCGAGACTTCGAGGTCCACAACGAACGTGACGAGGATCGCCTCGGTGAACGGCGTGGCAGTGGTGAAATTCGCAACCATAAGGCATTCAGCACTCCGGGTGTGAGTCAGACAGCTGCGAGTTCCTCCAGTTCACAGTCGCACACTTCAGGTTCAGGTAATGCTGAGCGTACGGAGACCGTTGCGGTCTGGAAGTGCAGTTCATCCACCTGTAAAGCGTGGCTAAGACAGAAGCCTGCTGTGCCTTCAAAAGCAACCAAGAAGGCATCATCGGGCCCTCCCGCCTGTCCCCTGTGTTCAGGATCAATGGAGGCCGGTACCCGCCAGGTTCCTGTAACGGGGAGATTTGGGAAATAACTCAAAGGAAGAGGTCCCTTATGGAGTTAAAGATGAACCATCACTCGTGTCAGTCAGTATCACAGTAGATGGAATTGATTTTTTTGAACAAAGTCGATTAGAAGGTAAAGGTAATGGCTGGTCATATGTGACTGAACATGTGGATGAGTAAATAACACACGAGCATAGTAGCTCGTTTCAGGGCGCTTTTTGCTGTTTATTAACAGTAGAAGCGTCTTTTTTCCATTTCAGAATGGGGGTTGGATTATGCAGGACGGCAAACAACATCTGTATGTATCGGTAACACATAATCTTATTGAACGAACAAAGAACGAATCTACACCCTTTGAGGTGTTGGTGGACGACGAACAGTTGGGCCGATTGAAAGATCTGATGAAGGTGCTGGAGGATGACGATGCCTATACATTGCAACGGGCTCCCGTACCCTACAAATCAGCAGACCACGATGAGGCAACAGAGCAATTTTCGGATGGCATGACCTTGCTGTATACCTTTCTGTATGACCACGGCACGCCGGATACCCGGCAGGCAATTGAGAGCATGAACGTGCTTCCAAGGCTGCAGGATACGGATTATGATGACCCTGGGTACGAAAATTCACCACTGAATAAATGACCTGATGCCAAAAAGCATGCGTAACCGCAGATCACGCGGAAGACGCATGCTTTTTAATATGCCGAAGGACAACTGCCATGTAAAATGAACTCAATCCAGACGAATCTCCTGCCCTTTCTCAGCGGATTCGTAGATTCCGCACAACATGCGCGTGGAAGCCACACCATCTGCAATTGGACTGATCGGCTCTGTACCGTTCAGGCAGCAATCCACAAAGTGGTCAATCTGGTTCTGGAATGCACTATGAATATGGAGACCCGTATTGTCCGTCTGGGGTTCAATATTCAGGATGGTATTATTTTTCTCCGTGACGATCAGTGTCTCCGGCTCCAGTTCGAACCCACCACGCTCGCCGTATAATTTCACCGAAGATTCATCTCCGCGTGCATGCAGGGTAAAGCTCACATCCACCGCCAGCGAAGCCCCGTTTTCAAACCGAATAAGTGCATTCGCCATATCTTCTACGTCATTCACAGCTGCGCTGTAGTCGGCTGCTTTGTAAAAAGAAAGATGTTCGATATGGGCACGATTGCCCAACTTCCGATACGTATTACCACTGACTGAAACAGGTTTCGGCCTGCCCATGAGGTACCAACATTGGTCGATAATATGTACGCCGAGATCAATCAGGGGGCCACCGCCGGAACGGCTTTTATCAGCAAACCAACCGCCTGGATTGCCGTGACGCCGCAGAATGGAGGCTTTGGCATAATACAGTTCACCAAACTCCCCGGCATCAATGAATCTGTGCATCATCTGCATATTGTTATCATAACGCCGCACAAATCCAACGATAAAGGTGCGTCCACTCTTCTTCACCGCTTCTTCAATCCGGAGCGCATCTTCCACATTGGTTGCGACCGGTTTCTCCAGCAACACATGCTTGCCTGCCTCCAGTGCAGCAATGGCAAATTCGGCGTGTGTATTATTCCAGGTACAGATACTGACGGCATCCACATGCGGGTCCTCCAGCATCTCCCGATAATCGGTGTACACGGATTGAGCATCATACTTCTGTGCCGCAGCTTTAGCCCGTTCTTCGTTCAGATCGCAGATGGCATAGATGACGGCATCCTCGTTTTTGGCATAACACCTCATATGAAGATCCGAGATTGATCCTGTACCGATCATTCCGATGTGCAACATTTGTTTCGTGCTCATCATCGTCCTCCCTTCCTTTTCCACAGCTTCCACAACATCATTATCGTTAGTCTGCCCGCAGCATGCCTTCGTAAATACCCGGCGTTGAATTTTCAATCTTCACTGCACCCAGCGTCCGGGCATAGAATTCCACAGGTCCCGCTGATCCGATAATCGCATACCCGTAACCGTCCGCCTTCATCGCATGCATACAGGCCAGTAACAAGGCTGTGCCTACACCTTTGCCTCGTGCATCCTGGCTCACACCTGTCGGTCCGAAGAAGTTGCGACATGTCGCTTCGTAACAGGCAAATCCAATCATTTTCCCATGCTCAACCGCAATATAACAGGACACGGGCTGACGCGCAAAAGCGACATCACATTCGTCCACCCAAGCCTGACTAAAATGTGACCTCACCCAATCCAGTACAAGCTGTTTCTCTGGGGCAATGGCTCTTCGAATCACAATGGAGGATTCCTCCAACGCTCTCAGTCCACTCTCTTGCTCCGGCAAACGATAGAGCGCTACCAACATATCACTCATCTTATCCGTTCCTCCTCGTACTTGAATGTGAAATAGGACAAAGGTTTGGGCACTACCTGAAATTAACCTGATCCCGCTGCGGATAACCTGCAATACAAGCGATATTTCTAATTTAAACTAACCTACCGCTTACATTCATTGCATTTCAACTGCAACACTTAGACGATTTGTCCCGTCTATTAACTTGAAGCGCGGCCCTAAGGAAGATTTTACCGCGTCAGTACACAGATTAGAAGGGATGAATATTGATGAACAACAACATGAAAAAAGTAAGTGCACTGATGGCCCTATCCATGGCATTGGGTGGTGGAGCCGCTTATGCAGCAACACTGGACAACACACAACCAGTCCATCAAACATCCGTTTCAGCAGATAGTAACGCAGTTAGTGCAGTAAACGTATCCGTGAATGGTGCATCCATCTCCGATGGTTATTGGAACAAGGATGGCAAAGTAGCCATGATCCCGTTGCGTGATCTTACCGACGCACTGGGTATTGAACTGGAATGGAATAAAGAAACTAAAACTGCAGAGCTGACTCGTGGTGCTCTCTGGACACAGGTAATCACAGGCAAGGATCAATATTCCGTGAATAAAATGCTGCTCACGCTGGGTACAGCGCCCGAAATCACAGGCGGCAAATTGTATGTACCGGTTTCTTTTGCTGAGAAAGCACTGCATGGACAAGTGAACACAACGGGGAATCAAGTGACTATCTCTAGTGAAGAGGACGTGAAGACGGTTACTGAACGTGGTGTAATTACCAGAATCTCGAACCAAGATAAATATAAGTCCATCCAGATTGGCGGTGCAGGTACGGATGGTATTGTGCTCAATCTGAGCGATGAGACGAAATTCATCTCAGTTGAGGGGAAAGAGATTGCACTGACTGATCTGGCCATTGGCATGAACGTGGAAGCTGAGCATTCCCTGATCACCACCCGCAGTCTGCCACCACAAACGCCGACCTACAAAGTCACTGTACTGGATGACGCTGCGGAATCACAATTAAAAGACGTTCTGGGGACAGCTGGTACGATTGAAAATGTAACATCAGCTGAAGGCAGCATCTCACAGATTGAGATTACAGGTACACGGTTAACAGAAACAGCTCCTGACCATGTCGTGCTGAACATTGCTAAAGACACGCTGATCGTGAACCACGAAGGTGAAACGGTGAAAGCTGAAGAACTCACCAAAGGCGCTAAAGTCATTGGGTTCTACAGCCCTGTGTTGACACGCAGCCTGCCCCCAATCGGAACAGCTTGGAAAGTGGTTGTTGAAACACCTGCAGCAGAGCTGGAAGCGAAATAATACGGTTAGAAAAACGTCTGGCTGAAACACATGTTATATGTTGTTGCAGACGACCGCGTGCATCGCTTAGCGCGGGGTCATGAGTGTGGAGCATCATAATGACCAGCCATCCGCATGTAGCTCCTGCCGCGCGGTGTCATGAGTTTGGCGCATCAAGAGCTCAGCCGTGCGGCCAGGCGGCGAAGTCAATTCAAAATAACCTTATCCGCTTGTCTTCTGACAAGCGCGGGTAAGGTTATTTTTTTGGGTTTGTTGGTTTTTAGTTTTTAGTTTTTAGTGCGTGTCTACAAACTGCTTCAAACCGAAGCGTACCTGAAACTTGTCCGGAGCAGACACGTGCGATGTGCGATGTATACGAAATACGTTTCATCCTGAATGTAAGAGCAAGCGGTGTTAACGCTAACGAATCTGAGGCGTCTTATTCAAGGATTTGAAGCACCCGCCGAAATCTAAGGAATCTCAGGCACGCTATGTTTGAATAAATAGTGTTTATAGCATTTTTATCAGAGAAGTTTGGAAAATAACGTGTCTGATGTTCTTTACATTTTAAGAAGAGGACCTGAGGGTCAAATTAGACGTCCTGTGTTCCTTAGAAATCATCCGGATAACCGCCAGAATCAACTTGCTTAGATTTCATCTTCAACGATCGCTTCCACTTCAATCTCAACCATCAACAAGGGATCAATGAGTGCGCTAACTTCAACCATGGTGGCTACAGGCTGGATCTGTCCAAAAAATTCACCGTGCGCCTTGCCAACTTCCTCCCATCTGGAGATATCGGTCACAAACATCCGGGTTCTCACCACATGCGACATGTCAGCACCCAACTCTTTTAATGCATTTTCAATCGTCTGCAAAACGAACCTTGTCTGTGCATACGGATCACCTGCCCCAACAACTACCCCATCTTGCATCGCGGTTGTACCCGCCACTTCAATTCGGTTCCCTACACGGATGGCACGGCAATATCCCACCAACGGTTCCCATGGGGAACCGGTAAATACCTGCTGTCTGCTCATTCTCTCGTCCCTCGCTTTGGTTGAATTTGTCTCTTCCGATTAAACATGAATTATATCAGTCTACCATCATCTCGGACAATGGAATGAAGTTTAATTCTATCTTAATTCCATTAACACTTTGCACAGAAAAAATCCCCTGAATGACTGCCCATTGGTTAGATCAAGGACGGTTCATTCGGGGATTTATGAGAATTAGTATCTTTTCTTTTTCTTTAAGGATGAAACATCCAAATTACAACTTGATATTAGCCTCATCGAAGTATTCTTCCAGAGTTAACCCACTCTTCGCCACATCCGGTGCCAAATCTGTACCGATGTACCGGATATGCCAAGGCTCATAGACGTAACCTGTGGTATCTTCTTCACCTTGCAGATAACGGATGACATATCCGTATTCTGCAGCGTGTTCAGCCAACCACTGGCCTTCCTTCGATGTGCCAAATACCTCTTCCAGCACATTGCCCACACTCGGGCTGGATACATCAATGGCAAGACCCGTCTGATGTTCGCTTCGGCCCGGCACAGAGCTCACACGATCCGTGTATTCTTGACCTTTGGTTTTGACATTATTGTTGTAGATGGATACCTGCCGCTGATATGAACGATAACCGGACACTGCACGAAGCTCAATGCCATCCGCTTTTGCACCTGCAAACAACTTCTCCAGTGCCTCCGCAGCTTCCTTGCGCATATGCCGCTTCTCGTGTGGTTCGTCGAAGGAGAACGGTACATTCGGCTCTACCAGATCGTCCGGCTCGTACCCGTCAGGCAGACTGCGTTGCTTGTTGACAATGACGGTCATAGACTCGGCATTGGTCACCACGGATTGTGCATCAATCGTCGTTTGCAGTGCGCTGATACTGCGTTTCTCCAGCAATGGATCTTCCGCTGTCGCGCCATTCCCATTGTCCGAAGAGTCCTGCCCTTCGCCCGCTGAAGCATTCCCAGACTCGCTATCCGTGCCTTCACCGCTGTTGCCAGAAGATGATGTGTCATCCCCGCCAGCATTGTCTCCATCCGTTCCTTTATCCTCCGTAAAATGAACCGTTGTGCCGTCCGACTCCTGTTGTGTGTTACCTGTTCCATTCGGATTCTGGCTCTCCTCTGTGCCGTTCTGGCACGCGGTAAGCAAAGCTCCGCATATCATCAATGAGGACAGCATAACCACCATGCGGCGCTGTCTTCCTGTAGTTGATTTCATGTAAAAACTCCTATCGCAATAATATAAATGTTATATAGTTCTCTTGCGTGCATTGTTCCCTGCGACAGTATACCTTAATTGGGAGCGAAGCTCCACCGGTAAAGACCTCCTTTAGAAGAGATCCGAATGAACATATACGGGCTGTACAGCCTGTATGATCGTTTTTTGGACTTTTAGAGCAACATCCCCGTGCTGTACACAAATAGAAGTGAAATGGGAATATACCTTCATATATCCAATATGCAAAAAATTGATTATACCGAGATGCACTTTACTAATGAGCATTAGCATTGTTGGATAAAGACAAAATTCATCTTGTACCGGGAAATGAATTAAATCAAATAATGCAACATGCTGCAATAAAAACAAGCAGGGGTGATCTAAGATCTCCCCCGCTCTAATGGGTGCATCATTTCGTTGCCGGGCTGTCCGTCTTCTTCTGGACAGCCTGCCACATCCGCGCGGCTACACGCTCGCGGATCAAATCCAGCCCTGCGGTGGCCGGCACGCCCGGCATCAGCGCCGTCAGCTCCGGCAAGGCCGGCGGCTTGCCCGGCTGCGCGAGGCGCACCTCAACGGCGCCAAAGCCCGGCCCCGGCTGGTGCATGGCGCCGTCCGCGGCGGCCTCGGCGATCCACTCGCCGACGGCAGCGCCGCCTTCGCCGCCCCGCACTTGCGGGCGGCCAGCCGTTTCCGCTGCGCGGCCGGGGCCGCTGGGATCATGGGCGAGTTCCTCCGCCCATGCCCCCAGCACGCCGGCGAGCAGCGCTTCGCGCGGCAGGCCGGCGTGCGCCAGCTGCAGCAGCGGCTCGGCCGCGAGGCGCGCGGCTACGGCGCGCTCAGCGGCCGCGGCATGCGCGCAGCCCGGGCGGCCACAGGTGCACGCCACGGCCGCGCTGGCCGTTGCTGCGCTTTGCGAGCTCTCGGGCGCTTGCACAGCCGGCAGCAGCCCGGCGAGCTCCTCGGACGCCGGGCCGCCGCGCAGCAGGGCGTACAGCGTCAGCGGGCGCTTGCGCAGCTGAGCCAGCACAGCCTCGCGCTGGGCTTCGCTCAGTCGCGCCGGCGTTCCCGTGACCGTGAACATGCCTGCGGCCGATCCGGTCTTGCCCTCAGCAGCGGAAGCAGAAACGGAAACTTCCTGATCCGCATCCGCTACTGTATTTACTTCTGCTGTCCATCCACCGGGGGACATATGCAGCTCGATCTTCCATTTTTCGCTCACAATAATCCCCCTTTCTCAACATCTATATTCCTCTCAATGTTCAAGGTCACAGCCACGTCTCACCCTGAAGAGAGATCAGACCACGCAGCTCATCATCCGACATCTCAGTCAGCCAATTCTCACCCGAACCAACGACCTGCTCGGAGAGTGCCTTCTTGCTTTCGATCAGCTCATCAATTCGTTCTTCCAGTGTTCCCTGACAGATCAACTTATGCACCTGCACGTTGCGATTCTGTCCAATTCGGAATACACGGTCCGTTGCCTGATTCTCAACCGCAGGATTCCACCACCGATCATAGTGAACCACATGACTCGCGCGTGTAAGATTCAGACCTACACCTCCGGCACGAAGAGATAGAACAAACATGGACGGCCCCTCTCCTTTTTGGAAAGTCTCCACCATATCATCTCTTTGCCCCTTCGACACACCACCATGCAGGAAATAAGGTTCTTCCTCATATCGCTGTTTCAACCTCGATACCAGCAGATCTCCCATAGCAACATACTGCGTGAAGATCAGAGCCGATTCCCCGTTATCACGGATGGCGTCCAGCAGTTCAAGCAAACGCTCCATCTTACCAGATGCCTCAGCCTTGCCGTGGTCTTTCCGATTGCTGTCCGCCAGCACCGGATGATCACAGATCTGCTTGAGCTTGGTCAGGGAGGACAGCACAATCCCCTTACGGGCAATGCCATTTCTGCCGTCCAGACCACCCATCAGATCATCCACTACACGCTGGTACAACACCGTCTGCTCTGGCGTCAGAGAACAATAGGATTTCAGTTCAAGCTTCTCTGGCAGATCCTTGCGAATATCCGGATCACTTTTCAGCCTGCGCAGCATGAATGGAGATACCAGTCGATGAAGCTCACGCAAGGATGCTGCATTTTCTTCGGATGGCCCCAGTCCCGTATACCGCTGGCGGAACGATGAAGCTGTTCCCAAATACCCCGGATTGAGAAACTGGAAAATCGACCAAAGTTCGCTCAGTCGGTTCTCTACAGGCGTTCCCGTCATCGCTATACGATGAAGTGTAGAAAGGCGCATTACGCTTTGCGCTTGTTTGGTACGGTAGTTCTTAATATATTGTGCCTCATCCAGCACAATGGTGGACCAGTGCAATGAAGCCAGATCCGGGCCATCTCTGCCTGCCAGATGATAGGTCGTCAGTACAATGTCATGCGTCTGCGCTTCTGCCTGAAAATCATTCCCGTGCAGCCGTTGTCCGCCATGATGAATATACAGCGACAGATCCGGGGCAAATCGCTTCAGCTCACGCTGCCAGTTTCCAAGCAGCGAGGTAGGACACACAATAAGTGCAGGCAGATGAACAGGCTGCTCATTCGTGTGCTGATCCGCCGGGAATGAATCATCTGATCCATTCAACAGCTCATTCTCACGGGCTTCCTCTTCAGCCGCCTGGCGTTCCTCGTGTTTGCGGTCCAGCAGACAGGTAATTACCTGAATCGTCTTCCCAAGTCCCATATCGTCCGCGAGACATACGCCAAAGCCCAGCTCACGCATCGCGGATAACCATTGGTAGCCTCGTTCCTGATAAGGTCTGAGTTCACCATGCAATTCTGCCGGAACCTGACGAGGCTCAATGCTGCGAAGCACCTGTCCATCGAGCAGGAAAGCAAGCATCCCATCAGATTCGGCACCAAAGACGGAGAGGCCCTTCCATGCGGAATCCTCCCCTTCATCCGCTGCCAGATGCAGCCATTCGGAGAGAGGCATATATTGTTCTTCTTCTTTTTTCATATAACGCAGGACTTGGCGAATCTCTTTTGTATCCACTTCAATCCATTCGCCACGGAACATAACATACGGAACTGTGGATTCAGCCAGTGCTGCCAGTTCCTCCGCCGTGACCGGTTTCCCATCCAGCATAGGCTCCGCTTTGAAAGCAACCAATTGTTCCATGCCCAGTGCCGATGTGGCTCCAGGCAACCGCTCTGTTCCCCGATTCAACATCTGCAGACGCAGTCCCGCACGACGTTTCCCGGCTCGACTCCACCTTGAAGGCATGAGAACGGTTATCCCGGCCTTCTGCAAACGTGGAACCGCATGCGTGAGAAACTCAAAGAAACCCTGCTGCTCCAGCTTAATTTCCTCCGGACGAGCGGTAAGCAGCGCCGTCTCCAGTTCAGGTGCCATTTCTGCTGCTTGCCCGAGTGCCATCAATAATTGCTCTGCCGCCGAGGTATATAACACCTTCCCCCGGTCCAAATCTCGCTCTGGATGTGCCCAGATGGTCCGTGCAGGCAACCTCAGGCTTGGTTCCTGCTCACTGTCCACCCAAAAGCTTATTCCCCAGATCGTTTCATGTTCGCCCAGTGGAGGCTCCAAGCGGAGCACCAGCTTCAATTGGCCTTCAGCAGGTGCCATCTCTTCTGCTCCAACGATTGGCATTGACGTTCCACCAACTTCTTGCAGCGTATGAATAAACGCTGTCATATCGTCCGTCGGCCCTTGCACCGTCACAGGACGGAACATCGAGATCAGACTGTTCCACCAGAGTTCGGCTACTGGCGAAGATCCGCGTCGATATGGGGTGCGGTAACGGGACAGTTCACTGTCCATGCCCTCCAGTTCACTTGTCACTACAGCATGAATCATGCCACTCATGAATGAAAATAATACCGCAGCCCCTGCTTCTTCACGCGTTTCCGGTTCCAATGAAGCATAAGCTCCAGGAGCAGCCAACCCAATCGGAGGCATCGCTTCAGCAAGATCGCGGAAGCGTTCGATGTCCTCCTCCTGCTGCAAGCGTGGCCGCCATACGCCTGTTAATGTCTCTTGTCCGGTCCGTCGCCGTGCTCCGGTCTTTGCTGCGAATTCAGCCGATGGAGCAATTGCTCCCCGCAACAGCAGCTCCTGTGTGAACTGCGCTGCTTTGATCCAGTAACGCATCTCTTCTCCAACCTGAATTCCGGCTGCATTTAACAAACGGTCATCCCATTGCAGCAGCAGCCTGAAGGCATCCTTAGGCGAGACTGCCAATCCTTCCAATGTGCGTCCCAGCAGTTGACGCCGCTTCGTGTTCTTCGCTTCAGCCGTGTTCCTCAGCGGATTCGGCCAGCGCAGCTCCGCAAGACGCAGAGCGGCAGGCTGAAACAGACGACCCCCGTCGCCAAAATTCAACCTTCTTACCACGTGGCTCCATGCATCCACACGTGGTTCCGATGTTTCACCGGAAAAACAAAAAAATACGTCACCAAGCCATACTCCATACAGCGATTGCATCATTAAAGTCTCCCGTCATCCCTTCGCATTGTTACTCTCCATCATATACGAAAATGACCGGATTTAAAAACCTTTGCCCATAAAAAGTGGTTATTCCGATGGTTAGGGCGTGTCTCAAAACGCCCTAGAGGCACAAAAAAATGTCCCTTCTCCCGAAAAGCGGATGAGGAACATTTGGGTAAACCGAAGGATAATACTGAATATTGAAAGAATTACGGATCGTTATACTACTATGATCTGATCAAGCTGCCCAGTAATACATCCAGGTTCAAAATACCTGCACGATGATCTTCACAGAACCCGATTTTGTCAAAAACGCCAAGCATGAAACGGCGGTGTTCCTCAGCTGGTTCCTCGAAACGATCGTAACTTACGACAGAATCGACCATATCTACGATCAGCGGTACAAATCCACCTTTGTAAGGCACCACAATAATACGTGTAGAAGAGGTATCCTCCTGGTCTGGCATGCCTAACAATACACGAAGACTCACCACCGAAACGACCTTACCGTACAGCGAAGCAAAACCTCGGATCTCCGGGCTTCCAAATGGAACTGTTGTTACCTGTACCATTCTGATGATCTCATGAACTTCATCAATTCGTAGTGCAAAGATCTGGTCTCCTACCGAAAAATTAATATATTGCATTCCCTCGTCCATAGTTATCCCCATACCCTCTCATTCCGTATAATCAGACTACTTTCGTCCCATTAGATGTTACTTTGGTGTATCGGTTATTTTTGACCAAATGTTTAGGCTTCAGATCAATTTTGCCAACTTCAACAGACGTTGCATTACGGTTGCTGTCTCCGCTCTGCTCATTTGCCCTGTTGTGGAGGGTGGTGGAAGTCAGTAGTTTTAGAATTGAGCGTAAGTAACCTGACATAGGATTAAAAATTATATTCATAAAAAAGACCAAAGATCAGCTTTATGCCGATTTTTGGTCTTTTTTATCCCCATATATTATGGATCTGTTTCTATGTTTTCAAATACTTGGAACAAAAAAGCGATATTTCTGTGGATAACTTGTTTCATTACTCCAAAATGACTGTTTTATCGCATGAAAACACGAGTTATACCTGATTTGTGGATAAGTTGTGCACATATTGCACACATGCTGTGGATATCTTTGGCGTTTCATGTGGATATTCATTAATTTAATGTGGACATGTTGTGTATTTGTTTGTAAATCTGACGTAAAATCTGAATTTCCGCTTCAGTTATCCATTACTGTGGACATGTTGTGGACATGCCCAATTTCCTTCGCTGTAGTTATTCGACCAATTCACCCTGACGCATGATCAGCCTGTCATCGATGTACACGTCCGGCTTTTGTACAACTGCATCAATATGAACACCTGCGGCAATCGTTCCACCAAATGTGTTATTGCTGCCAAAGGCCACATGAATTGTGCCGTACACCTTCTCATCTTCCAGCACCACACCCGTGATTCGTGCCTTGTTATTGGTACCGATCCCGAATTCACCGAGAAAACGACCATCGCCCTCACCAAGCGTTTCCAGTAACTGATCCCCATCTGGTCCTTCGGCTGACACCAACCGTCCTTCACTAACGGTCAATAGCATCGGTTCACGGAGTGCCCCAATTCCAGCAACGGAACCATCTACAACAATACTGCCCTCGCCCTTGCCCTCAATGGGAGCAATATAAGCTTCTCCTGACGGCAAGTTGCCCGATTCACCAGGGTTCAAATACATACCTGTGCTTGGTACACCGTTACGATCTTCAATGGAAAAGGAAAGACTATGGCCCTGCTTCTCTATTCGCACATGGCGACCTGCGGTTAATAGAGCCGTTACCTTCTCGGTTAATGCCTTTACTTGCGAATATTCAGCTGTAATGGCTCCGTTCACAAACATATCCTCTGTCATGCCTGGCATGGTTGCCACTCGGGTCCCTGAAGCAGCGGCTTTTTTGCGTGCCTGGGTATGTGTTAATGAATATTTCGTTACACACACGGCTACATCTGCTCGAATCATGGCCTCTGCAATCGGCGCCGGTGGCTCTTCTCCAGATCTGCTGCGTTCCTCCATGATTAACAGGACCGACTCTGCACCAAGTGCTTTGCCTGCCTCATAGATGGATTCAGCCAGATCCCGCTTCATATCGTCTGCGACAACCACCAGATTCTCTCCGCTGCGCAGTCCGAGACATTCCGTTAGCACATTTTTACTGATTTCCACACGTTGCTTGCTCATACATTCATCTCTCCTGTCTTTGGTTCAGCTCTCAAAAGTCGACTTGACCCTTTCGACAATTGGCACGGGATTCCTGCATGTCCAAACCTGAACTCACCTCAAGGTATCGGCCCATTCGGCGAGGATTGCAGCTGTTTCCTTATACTGGAACGTCGGAAAGTAATGTCCATAGGGTACATCTATCCGTTTGGCCTGTGAGTTCATATCCTGGGGATAGTGATATTCCTGATCTTGATTGGCCCATACAACTAATACACTCTTGGCATAATGCTGACTTTCCATTTTCGCCCACAACGTTGATCTGGCGCCTTTCCTCTGACCCGAGTGGATCCAGCGCAACAAGTCTGTATGTGCTCCTGCAATGCGAGGGGACTGGAGACTGGAGCGTATTCTCTTGCCCATGGTATCGGCCATAACACTGCTGTCACCTACGCCGCTATGTGAACTGAACATTTGATTCCAACTTTTCTCCGATCTGCCACGCAGCAGGGAGCGAATCACCCCTCTTGGCAAACGGGAAACCCATCTCAGCACATTCGGATTCGAATTGTTAGCTACTGGCTGAAGCAACCCCAGCCGAATGTCTGTCCGCCCGCTACGCATCTGTGCCGCAGCTGCAATAGCTGCACCGATCGAATGACCCACCAGCTTCACCGGACCTTCGAACTCACCAAGAGCCGTAAGCAGTGCATCCACCTGACCTTCAAATGCTTCATCTCCCTGATGCACAGGAGACCGTCCGAATCCAGCGAGATCGATTAACCATACCGGGTTCCCGGTCAGGTCCCTAAGCTGTTGTCCCAAGGGTAACATCTCATCCGCAGATTGAAGCAAACCATGCACAATAATCCAAGGCTCTCCCTCACCCTCCCAACCAAGCATAGCCATATTTCCTCTCCGTGACCGAATATAATCTGTCGGAAAACCCTCAGGTAACGGCGTATACCGAAGACGATAGTCCAGATCGGCTGTAACCAGCGGAAGCTGTTCCCGGATGTCCGGCCAGGATTGCCCCATACGTGTGAACAGAGCCTCAGTCTCTTCAACCGGGAATGACCTGTTGGTAATAAAAGCAACCGACTCCGCTGGAACACCACTGATGCGTGAACCACCTGATCTCATGATCCATTGAATCCATGGTAGTGGCACAGCCCCTTTGGGCTTGGGTACGTCCAATTGCTGCGCCAAGAGTTGCAGCAGTTCCTTCATATTGGGACTGTCTTCCTTCCGCGCCAACAGTGGATAAGTTCCTCCGACTGGAGCAGCTTCCCTGGATAGAAAAACAAGCGTCTGTGCAACAATGTCATTCTCCACAAGCGGTAACCAATAGGATGAACCTCCCGGTACTACCGGCATAAGTCCTTTCTGAATCGCCTGAATGAGCAGCCCAATCCCACCCGTTTGCTCGGTTTCACCTGTGGGACGTGGTCCAACCACTGTACTCGGATTTACAACGGATAAGGGATAGTGATGCTGTTCTGCATGCTCGCGAATATGCAGATCGGCATGGAACTTCATCTCTTCATATGCACTTTCATTGTTATCCACATGCTCAACTTGTAGATAATTCCCCTGTTCATTCCGCTCTCCATAAGGACTCATATAACCAACGACGTGGATAAAGTGTCTCAATCCATGAGTACGGTGGATTTCTTGTGCTAGCTGTGCGACTTCTCTGGCCCCGTTCATAAATATCTGCTCAGCTACTTTTCGTTCCAAAGTGACGTCCATCGTTCCACCCGCATGAATGATCACATTCGCTTCAAGAGCACGCTCCCGGTCCGCTGCGGTAAGCCCAAGACCCGACATGGACAAATCACCTTTAATAAAGGTAATTCGGTCGAAATCCTTGACTCCATAAGCCTCCAGCACAGTTCTGGCTCGCTGTTCCGAACGAACCAGCAAGAGCAATTGTTCGTCTCCCTGCGTGAGTTGTTTGACCGTTTCTTTGCCAATAAAACCTGTGCTCCCTGTCATAAAAATGGTCGTGGCTGTGATATCAGACTTGCGTATTACCTGATTCATGTTTGTTGAATTTGCTGCTGTGTTTTCTTCATTGGATACACGGTTAGTATGTACAATCATTCTGTTACGGCTCCTTTTAGTACTATATAGTACTAGTTATATTCAAAAAAAGAGCTTCGATTAACGAAGCATCTGACAAAAAGTACGTGCCGATTGTTCTATAATCCCTACATCACGCGCAGTTCCCGCTAGGATTAGTGAACCTTCCAGTGCTGCAATAAACAACAACGCAGCCGGTCCCGGTTCGATCTCTTTGCGAAATTCACCGCGATCCAAACCTTGCTGAAACAACTTCTCCACCATAGGTCTAAGCTCACGAAAGAATCTGGATATGCTTTCCTTCACTTGGGGTGCACTGTCCGGTGTCTGCATATATAACGTAACAAAAGGACAGCTCCCTTCGTAATTTCGGCCCTCAATCCCTGCCGACAGCAATGCCATGAATGAGTATATACGCTCCTCCACTCCTCGCTCACGCTGACTGAGCAGCAGATACAGCTCCGACTCATACTGGGCAATCCAGTATTGTACCACGGCCTGGAGTAGTTCCTCCTTGTTTTTAAAATGATAATAAATATTCGACTTCGATACTCCACTCACGCGCACGACTTCATCCATGCTGACGTAGCTGTACCCCTGACGCAGAAATAATTGTGCCGCCACTTCAACTGCCTTGGTCCGGTTCACCGGATTGGAACTTTTGGATTTGGCAGGTCCCGTGTTCATTTTTGGATTTGTCATATTTAGAACTATACAGTACTAGTAAGGTGAAAACAAGTATTTCTGTTAACAAAAGAGGCCCCCCCACTCCAACTACTCCATACTTGTCCACATTTAGAGTGTTATACACACAGGATATCCACATATAGTATTAACTCTGTGTTAAATACGTCATTAGATCGTTAAACTGCTTTTGGGTTATCCACATTTCAGGGATATTACCATCTATCATTTTTCCAGCGAGTAGTTTTTGACTCCTCGGAAAAACAAAAACAGGCCAACCAGAATAAAATATCTGGCTAACCTGTTTCAATTGACTTATTTATCAGAAAAGCTAACTTTTCTATCCGAAAATTTCTGAACAGTTTTCGGTAACCTGTGGATACCGCCCATGATCCGGATTATTTTTTCAGACTATCCCAGTTCTGTTGCAATGCATCAAGCAATCCGGCTTTATCCGATTTGCCTGCAACGTAAGCTTGAATCGTGCTGCCATACTCTTGTGGAACCCCTTCAGGGAAACGGTTGAAGTTCCAGCTAAGTGTTTTATTTTCCTGGCTATACTTCATGATATCTGTGGCGAGGTCACCCAGATCCTCTTCTGATGCCGTGATGGAACTGAACGCCGGGATGAATTTGAATTCTTTTGTCATGTATTGTTTCCCGATATCCGAAGTTACGAGCCACTCCAAAAACTCTTTTGCTTCAGGTTTCACTTGAGAGTTCTTGTTCACAACCCAATAGTTCGGCACACCGACAAACAATTTGTCATTAGGTTCATTATTAATTGGCATTGGCAGGATACCCAGATTCAGATCCGGATCAATTCCATCGATCTGTACTTGAGTCCAGTTCCCTTGCTGCATCATCGCCGCTTCTCCACTCGCAAACAACGTAACTTGCGTATTGTAGTCGGTTGTCAGCGGGTTTTTGTTGCTGTATTTCAGCGTTAAGTCGAGCAAGTTGATCCAGTCGGCGAACACTTGGTTGCCAGGAATTTTCTCCGTACTTTCGTTGAGTCCCTGGATGAATTTCACCGGATCTGCCTGATTTGCAAATGCGACGTTTACGTTATGATTGCCCAGCACCCACCACTCCTGATATCCGTTCGAAAAAGGCGTAATGCCTGCGGCTTGAAGTTTCTGTGCCGCTTGATCCAATTGTTCCAGTGTCGTTGGAATTTCGGTAATACCTGCTTTTTGGAAGAGGTCTTTGTTATAAATGAAACCATAACCCTCCAGCGCCAGCGGCTGTCCATAGAGCTTGCCGTCTTTGGTCATTGGCTCTTTGGCTACTTCGAGTGCATCCTTGGCCCATGATTCTCCAGACAGATCTTCCAGATATTCAAGCCATGTATCCAATTCACGATAACCACCTACGTTGAAAATGTCCGGTTGTTCGCCAGCGGCAAACTTGGCTTTTAATGCAGCACCGTAGTCGCTACCGCCACCTACAGTCTGAATGTCCAGTTTGACGCCTGGATGGGAGGATTCATATTCCGCTTTGAGACGATTGAGCGCTTCCGCAATTTCGACTTTGAATTGGAAGATTTTAATGGTTTTATCTCCAGCAGCAGCCTCGCCACCACCTTGAGCATCCGTGTTGACCGGACTGCCACTCTTGTCTCCATTGCCACAACCCGCGAGCATTACCGAAAAAGCAATCAGCATAAGCAACGTCAACTTTGTCATTCTTTTCATACATACACTCTCCCTATAGTAGTTTCAGTATAACAGTTCCACTAAAGCATATTTACACTGGCACTCCGATGACAGAATAACCTTCCCTTGAAGTGTGTTTTCATTCTAACGAACCGAGCGCACGTTATTCGCACCTATTTGCACAGGCTCCCATTCTAACGAATCACAGCGACGTTATTTCGTCGATTTGGTCGATTTTCAAGGCTCGGACGCTGTTTTGTACCCGAATAACGTTGCTGAGATTCGTTACAATTTGTATTCCTTGATTATCCATCTATTAAGATGCGGTGGGTTCGTTAGCGCTTTGAAAAAGGAGCATACCATCACTCTGTAGAAGAATTCCCTGGCTATACAAGCTTCTTTCATGATCATTTCCCTTTATTAATCTTTTCCCCAGGAGTCATGCCCAGGCTATGCGGGCATGACTCCCCTTTGCACACCTCCATGCGAGGTGGGAGCAAAGGGATCAGGATGCGATGGAGGAGCGGAGCGTTCGCCTTTGATACTCGGTGGCTTCCTTGCCCTAATACATTCAGGCCACCGAGGAGCAACAGCGACCGAAAGCGCAACTTGATCCCGCCAGCGACCCTGCCCTCGCAACCCTTATCCTTTAACTGATCCAGCCGTAATCCCCTGAATGATGTACTTCTGCATCAGCAGGAAGAAGATAATGATCGGCATGATGCCGAGTACAAGTGCCGGCAAGGCCAGATCCCATTGCTTCGTATATTGACCGAAGAGTGCAAAGGTCGCAATTGGGATCGTACGCAGGTTGGAGCTTTGCAGGATCAGCGATGGGAGCAGATAATCATTCCAGATCCAGAGTGTGTTCAGAATGATGACGGTTACATACATCGGTTTCATGAGTGGAAATACGATCCGGAAGAACACTCCGTAGACCGAGCTTCCATCCACCCGAGCCGCTTCTTCAATCTCCAGTGGGACGGATTTCACGAATCCGTGGAATAGGAAGACAGACATCGGTGCCCCGAAACCGAGATAACAGATGATAAGTCCCCCAAGGCTATCGATTAGCCCAAGATTACTGGTTACAGTAACGAGGGGAATCATGATAGACTGGAACGGAATCACCATGGCGGCAATGAACATGCCGAACAAAATCCGGTTGAACCGGGTATCGCTGCGAACCATACGATATGCGGCCATGGAACTGATCAGCACAAGCAACAGATTGCTGACTACCGTAACGATAAGCGAGTTCATCAGCGCGGACGGGAAGTTAATTTTCTCCCAAGCGTTCGCATAGTTTCCCCATTGGAATACCTCCGGCCATGCAGCCGAATTGGTGAGCAGATCACCGAAGGTTTTGACCGAATTCACAAACAGGAAGTAAAACGGAACCAGGAATAAAAGTCCAAGGAGTACCATGACAATCTCGGTTAGAATGGTACTGAAGCGGTAATTTTTTGTCGTCTCCATTAGGCTTCTACCTCCTTGCTCTTCGTCAGACGTACCTGAATCATGGTGATGATGGCAACGATTACGAAGAACACGAGTGCTTTGGCGGTTCCGATGCCATATCTGTTATTTACAAAGGCTTCATTGTAAATATTAAGTGCAACCGACTCTGTCGATCCGAACGGTCCACCTTTGGTTAGTGACAGATTGAGATCGAACATTTTGAACGACCAGGAGATCGCCAAGAACAGACAGATTGTCACACCCGGCATAATGAGCGGAAGAATAATGCTCCGCAGTACCTGCCAGCGACTTGCGCCATCAATCTCGGCGGCTTCCAGCAGATCAGGGGATACATTTGTCAGAGATGAGATGTAGATGACCATTAGATATCCTGCGGTCTGCCATACAAACACAATCACGATTCCCCAGAAGGCGGTTGGTTCGTCTCCCAGCCAAGGAAGGTTGAAGAAGGACCAACCGGTTACATCGCCTACTGCTGAAAACCCTTTCACAAATATGAACTGCCAGATAAAGCCGAGCAACAACCCACCGATCACGTTAGGCATAAAAAAGATCGTACGCAGAATGTTTCTCGTCTTGAGCGGTTTGGTCAGGAAATACGCCAGGAAAAAGCCAATCACATTGGTCAGTACAACACCAACCACGGTGAAGCGCACCGTAAACCAAAACGCCGTTTGGAACTTGGGATCATTCGCAAAAACATGCACGAAGTTATCAAACCCTACCCAATTAATGTTCTCGGATACCCCGTTCCAATCCGTGAAGGAATACACCATGCCAAGCAGGAAAGGGACCACGATGATGAGAATAAAAAACACGATGGAGGGACCCACGAACAC
This sequence comes from Paenibacillus amylolyticus, assembly GCF_047302515.1. GTDB lineage: Bacteria > Bacillota > Bacilli > Paenibacillales > Paenibacillaceae > Paenibacillus > Paenibacillus amylolyticus_G. The sequence goes on from NZ_CP168019.1 coordinate 5,309,417, forward strand.
AAGCTGCTGTAACAGCTGTGAAGATTTGCGATGCTTCATATCGTTCTCCCCTTCTATAGATGGATGAAATTGGTCTCTTTTTCTATTAAACCCCATTATCGCCGAGGGAAACACCGACCCTTGTGAACAGTTGGGGGTAAAATATTGTCCTTTCTTAACCTGCAACCAGAAGGGGTGTTCCGATGTCCAAATACTACAGTATACGCACCAAATTGATTGCCTTTATGCTCATCGCTACCACACTTCCACTGCTCGCATCGATCAGCATGACGTTTATCCAGACCAAAACGGCCCTACGGGAACAGGCTGTGGAAGAGAACAAACGCCTGATCTATCAAGCTTCCACCAATCTCAATAACTATGTGGATAACGTGGCCAGAGCGTCGCTCGCTGTGTATAACGACCCAAACTTTCTGCGTAACTTGGCAAAAATTCCTGGTGATTATCGTGCGGTGGCCGAGGTGTACACCACTTTGCAGACGATACGCGCGGCTGTGCCGGATGTATTCCAGCTGTATTTGCACTCTTTTGCCGCCAATCAATCCACCTTAATTACAAATCCCTTTCCGAAGCGGGAGGAACGCAAACAGGCCTATTCCGGCTCGCTTCATGGAAAAACAGGCGGTGACAGCCCGGATATCTGGGTGGAATCGGCCCATATGAGTCACACGTACGGATTCAAGGCTGCCTCCCCCGATGACCCTGCCAGAACGGTCATTACCCTGCATCGGGTGATCAAGGATATTCCGTCCACCGAGCGTCTGGGTGTACTCGCCATTGATCTGAATATGAATACCATTGCAGCAATCTGTGGCAGGCTGTATGATCCGGCTAAGGAACAGATCTATGTGGTGGATGGTCAGAATCAGATCATTTACCAAGGGCGTTCCGAGGTCAATCATACGGATGCACTACGAGAGGAAACGGCTAGTGAACTGAATATCGCACGATCTAACGCTGGTACAGCCCAGAATGTCGCAGGGCATTTTGAACAGGATCGATCCATGTATGTATACCAGCAACTTGGCAGCACATACGCCGATTGGACCATCGTCAAACAGATCCCGAATGAGACGTTATATGCCAGAGCCACCACACTTACGTGGAATAACGCGATGATTGCCATTGCAGCACTTGTATTGGTCATTGTTGCAACCTTATTCATCTCCATCCGAATCACCGGTCCACTCAAGCAACTCATGCGGTATATGAACCAGATTCAAGCCGGGCGTCTGCATGTGGATATCCATCTATCCAGCCGCGATGAATTCGGGGTGCTCGCTCGTCATTTCCGGGATATGATGGATACGGTAAATAATCTTATTTTGCGGGAATATCGACTCGAGATCGCTAATAAAACAAATCAACTCAAAGCGTTGCAAGCGCAGATTCATCCGCATTTTCTGTATAATACACTGCAATCGATCGGTACACTTGCCCTTCAACAGCAAGGACAACGGGCGTATACACTACTCTCTAGCCTGTCCAAAATGCTGCGCTACAGCATGCGGGATCAGACCTGCGTGACCTTACGCGAAGAGGCGGAGCATGCCCGATTATATCTGGAACTGCAGCAGGAGCGGTTTGGTGACCGCCTTGAGGTGGATTTGGATTTTGCCGAAGATACCCTGTCTGTCGAAATGCCAAGAATGACGTTACAACCTTTAATTGAGAACTATTTCAAACATGGAGCAGATATTCAGCCTGGCAAAGGTCACATATCCCTATCCAGCCGCCGGATCAACGATCATTGGATTGAAATAGAACTGAATAATAACGGCCCCTCTATACCTGAAGATAAATTACTGGAGATCCGCGGATGGCTACACCAAAGTCATACAACAACCGGGTTATCCACACAAGAATCCGACGAGTCTGAATCCATCGGTCTACGAAATGTAATACGCCGACTTCAATTGAACTCACATCCCGGTCACTCAGCCAGGCTTGAGATCAACAATCAGGAACCCAATGGTGTGAAGATCACGGTTAAACTATACACGGGAGAGTGAACAACATGAAGGCACTGCTTGTAGATGATGAAAAACATGTCCGCGATGCCATAAGGTTGCTTGGTCATTGGAAAGAGTTTGGTATTGATACATTACTTGAAGCAGCAGACGGGGATGAAGCCATTGCCGCCATCACGGCACATCAACCTCAAATCATTCTTAGTGACATGCGTATGCCGGGCAAGGACGGTATGGCATTGCTTGAATGGATATCGGCTCATACCCCGCACAGCAAGGTGCTGGTTATCAGCGGATATGATGATTTTGAACTTGTGAGGCATGCAATCAGGCATGGTGGCATGGACTACCTCCTGAAACCTGTGGAAGCAGATGAGCTGAATGCATCTCTATTACAGGCCGTTACAGCTTGGGAAGAGGAAGACGCCATTCGGATACAATCCACCAGGCAATCCATTGTTGTTAATCGAATGCGCCCCCACTACCAGGATCGTCTGCTCACCGAACTTGCCGTCGGAAGAGGCAGCAGCCCTTCACACATGCAGCGATTGCAGGATGAGTTAAATCTCCCCTGTCTAATCCCTGTCTGTAGTGTCGCTGTCACCAGTCTGTCCCATCTGGATGCAGATTGTCTGGCAAAATACCGCAGTCAACCGGACCTGCTTGTGTTCTCGGTACTCAATATCTGTGCCGAGATGTTATCTACACCAGACGAAGGTGTAATGTTTCGCCAGTTGGATCAACCGGACGAGATTGTTCTGCTGCATTGGGGTCCATCCACTTCATTGGAACATATTCTGGACAAGGTCAATCAGGGATTGGAGCAAACGATTCAGCGCCGGCTTCATTTTGGAATCTCCATCTGTGAGTCTTACCCTGGCGGAATCGCAGCTGCCTATCTGGAAGCAAGTTCAAGGTTGTGGCGACGTAATGCTGTGCAAATTAAACAGCGAATCCATACCTCAGTGGAATCATCAAATGGGAATAAAATCAGGCGTTTAACCGCCCATGAAGAACCCCTGCGTATGGCAGCCATGAGTTGCCGGGCTTCCATTGTATCTGCTGCGGTCGCCGAGTGGCTTGACCCGATTACTGATCTTGAGGTTGTCAGTGCTGAGCAGATCCAGCAATGGATCGACGAGCTGGAATGGATGCTGAGCCGCTGGCTTGATGATACGGCAGGTTCGTCATTCCATGAGGAAGAAGTGACGGAGGAACAGTCTATTCCCTTTGCCGAGTTACCTTTGGACGCTGAAGGACTGTTATCCTTCCCCCTGCTTCGTTCATTATTGGAACAACGACTGCTTGCCGCAGGAAAGGCACTCACCACTCATCACCACGCCAATCCTGATCCCATGAGTGAGATTGCACGTTATATGGACGCCCATTATCAGGAGGACCTGTCCTTACAACAGATTGCCGCACGTTTCTATCTGAGCCGGGAGTATATCTCCCGTAAATTCAAACAGCAATTTGGTCTGAACTGGTCGGAATATCTGGGCAAACTGCGGATCAACAACGCCAAGCTGTTACTGCAAAATCCTTCCCTGCGAGTCGCCAAAATCTCCGAGATGGTTGGATTCCAGGATGAAAAGTATTTCAGCAAAGTGTTCAAAAAAATGGAGGGCATCACGCCAGCGGAATATCGTAAAACATTATTGGAGGCTGGTACGTAACGAGTTACCTGGTCCGAATCAAAAAGAGTACTCCCGGCATGACCCATCGGAAGTACTCTTTTTGATTTTACTTTTACAGAAATAGGCTATATCATGACGATTTGTTGACTCTTTCTTTTCTAAGATAGGATACGATCCGAGAGATTGTACCTATTAAAATTACAGCCATAAACCCATAAGCCATATTATTTCCTGTCTTATGAGCTACTACGGGGAAATAGATGAGGCTGAACAGTAATAGGACAATATCCAGGTAGAACATAATCTTCCGATAAATAGGGATTCTCACCTCCCCTTTTATTTACCAAAAATGGTTTTATTAATCGTAATATATCATAACATAGATACGTCCTAGTCCGCTCACCGATCCCGCAAAATCACCGCAGGTACAAGTCGAATGTAGATTAGCTCCCCTGCAAGCTCCACTATCGTCTGTGTAACGATGACTGCCGCAGCTATAGTTGCCCATTCTGGCGGGAGTGCCAGCGCTAGCGGCAGAACGACCAGCGAATTCCGTGTGGCTGAACTGAAAATTAACGCCCGCCCAGCGCCTGGATTCAATCCAAACCAAGTAGCAATAAGCCGAGATATCCAAGGCATAATGATCAGAAAAGCAATGTAGATCGGGATCACGTCCACGATAATTGCCATATCATTGTAGACTTTGCCAATCTGGGAAGCGACAACCACGATCAGCGCTAGTGCCATCATCGGAACCGGGAGCCATGCCGTCGCATTCATGACCCGCTCTCCGCTCACTTTACCTCTGGAGAGAACCTGTGTAACGACAGCAAGCAACAGTGGAATAACGATCAGGAACAGAAAAGCCTCCACAAACGGCCCTACCTGCATGATCTGCGCTACCTCGGTACCCATCAATAACCATAAATAAAACGGCAACAGGATCATTTGTATAACAAATAAAAGAGGTGTTGCGGCGAGCATCAGTTTCTCATTGCCCCTGCCGAGTTGTGTGAACACAATGACGTAATCAATACAGGGTGTTAACAGTACCAGATAGACTCCGATCAAAACGCCTGGTGATTGCGGAAAGACAAGTGTGAGCAACCATACAACTACAGGTACAACAATAAAATTAGCCACCAGTAGCGCCACCATAAATCGAAGGTTGGACCAGGACTCTTTTAACTGTAGAAAGGGAATCTGTACAAACATGCTGTATAACAGAACAGCAAGAACCGGAGAAACGGTGTAGTGTAAAACATTCCCCCATGCCGGATTACTCAGCCCTATCGCTGCTCCTACGAACAGTGCAACTATGTACGACCAAGTCTGCTGTTTCTCCATCGTTTCTCTTGTGAGCATTCTCTTCCTCCTCTTCTATTGGGACATCGTGGGCATGGACATATTTCTGCTTCGTTTCGCGTACATTGGGACAGAGTGCCGTTCCAACATAGCGGCAGAGCACAAGGATCTGAAGGATCAACTTGTGAATTTTTTGCGGCTGTTATTAGAATGTGCAAGAACTGGGTATATTCATTGTAGACTGACCCGTGGTTCATTCATTCGTCAAACCAAGGAGGAAACACAATGTCACGTAACAATCCGTACAAGTGGTTAAACGCCATTGGTTTTATCGCTGTAATTATCGTGAACTACCTCTCCAACGCTCTGCCGATCGGGGGCAAGACCAATAAAGAAGTATCGGATATGTATCCTGTGCTACTCACACCTTCTGGCTATGCCTTCTCTATATGGGGTTTGATCTACTTGCTGCTGGCAGGATTTGTGATCTATCAGTTCGTGCCCGCTTCCTGGAAAAGGGATTCGATTACCCGTCTCGGGTATTGGTTCCTGGCAAGCTGCGCTTTCAACGTAGCCTGGATTTTTGCTTTTCAAAACTTGCAGACCGGTCTCGCTTTACTGATTATTGTACTGCTTCTGTTGTGCCTGATCATGCTGTATGTAAAAACACGTACCATTACTGTGCCAACCACTGCTGAGATCTGGCTTGTGAAGCTGCCATTCAGCATCTATCTTGGATGGATTAGCGTGGCAACGATTGTCAATGCAGCGGTACTATTATATAAAATAGGCTGGGATGGTTTTGGTATCAGCGAACCGACCTGGACGATCATCATGCTGATTGTCGGTATGGTGCTAGCTGTTCTCGTTAGCTTCCGTTATCGCGATAGCATATACCCACTTGTATTTACATGGGCGTATATCGCCATTGCACTTAAACAAAAGGATGTCACTTCCGTATATTATACGGCAATCATCATTGCGATCGTACTGGCCATCTATGCGGTATGGCTGTTCTTCGCCCGGAATCAGGATCGCGATTGAGTAGTTTCCATCATATATAACGCTTAAATATAACGAAAAAACGTAACGAAAACAGCCGATTCTGGTCTTCGACCTGAAATCGGCTGTTTATGTATAAAAGAACGAATAAGGTTGTCCTATTTCAGGGCAATAACTTCAATCTCCACCAGTGCATCTTTTGGCAAACGAGCAACTTCTACTGCACTGCGTGCAGGATACGGCTGTTCAAAGAACGTGCTATACACTTCATTCACAGGAACAAAATCGTTCATGTCTTTCAGGAACACCGTCGTTTTCACGATTTTATCCATACTTGTACCTGCTGCTTCAAGGATAGCCTTCACATTGCTCAAAGACAGACGTGTCTGCTCCTGTACATCTGCGCCGAACTCTCCCGTTTGAGGATTCAGACCAAGCTGTCCGGAAGTGTAGATGAAATCGCCTGCATCAACGGCTTGACTGTATGGACCAATGGCGCCTGGCGCCTGATCGGTAGAGATTGGTTTTTTCATGGACGAGTTCTCCTTTGTGTTCGTTATCCTGCTGCCGTATGGAGTCAGGGTTCGAACTCATTTTTGTTGCCTATTATACCACGATCTACCTCAAGCGAGAAACGCTCCTCACTTGCCACATGAAGTAAACAGCTCGTTCAAAGGTTTCTTAGCCCCCGTCCACACCAAGGACATGAATTACATCATTCGGATACACATGGTTTCCCTTGGTTTGCACCATCGCAATATTGGTCATGGCCTGTGCAATGGTTGCGGCGTGGACCGCCCGGTATTTGTCCGCTCTGCCTTTCATCCAGCGATCCAGAAACTTCATGGCATAGGCAGCCATCTGCTCACCAAACCGCTTCTCGTTTCGATCTCCCAGAATTAAGGAAGGGCGGAAGATATGCAATGACGGAAAACCGATATCGGACAACGCATCCTCCATTTCCCCTTTGGTCCGACTGTAAAAGACACGGGAACCTGCACTCGCTCCCATGGAGGAGATCACCAGCATCTGTGATACACCATGTTGCTTCGCAATCGTAGCTGCACGAACCGGGTAATGATAATCCACCTGACGGAAATTGTCCTGACTGCCTGCTTTTTTGATCGTTGTACCCAAACAACAGTACAGGTCATCGATTCCATCGAATAAGTGGTCTTGGCTCTCCAGATTTCCCCAGTCCACCACATGCTGTTCCAGTTTGGGATGTTGCAGCTCAAGCGGACGTCTAACCAGAACCCGAACCAAGCTGTATGCCGAGTGCTCCAGCAGATTATGAACCAGTAATTCGCCTACAAGCCCGGTGGCTCCAATCACCATGGCTTTCCGTTCGAGACGATTCAATTACATCCCTCCACTTCGCCAACTTTTTTTGAAGTCATACCAGATACATATGATCAATTTAAACATTTACAAGGTTGTTCTGTCATCGAAGTGCCAGTGTAAATATTCATTAGTTGAAATTATATCGTTTCTATTTTAACAGTACACGACGTCCAAGGGTAAATGTCAGAATCAGCATCACAACACCAACACCAACCTGAAATCCATAGGCTGAGATCCAGGCCAGCGCATCGGACCAAGTTTCCATCTTTTCATACAACCAGCCACCCAACAACGGCCCAAGAAACGAAGTTACTCCGGTCAGAGCCGAATACACCGCGACAAACATCGGTCTTTCACTTTTCGGTGTATCCCCGATCGTAAAGTTAAATGCCAGCTGATTGAATCCACCTACACCGATCCCAAGGAAGATATGAGATAGAAATAGTGCGATCAATACGGGCATGAACGACATTAACCCCCACGACAAACAGGAGAGTGCAATGACTGGCAATGTCCAAAATAGGAGGGTTTTGTTGCTGAATCTGGCATTCAGATTGCCCCAGACATAGAAACCGGCCATCATAACCAGCGTCTGGACTACCGTGATCAGGGATACCGTCTGATAATTGATGTTCAATAGATCCAACATCACATAGGAATAAAGCGGAACAATCAAGGTCTGGATCAATAACCATGAAGCCAGGAACAGCGTTGCTTTCAGGAAAGAACGATCCTGGAACGGCTTGATGAACATACGCCAGAAAACCTTTTCGGTAGAACGTTCAAAGGGAACGTCCGGATAGAAGAAATAGATGACTGTATTGGCAATGGCACAGATCCACACCGGAATAAACAGGATCAGAAAGCCCATTTCTCCAGGGTAACGGTCCAAAACAATACCGCCTGCGAATAAGCATACGCTTCCAAGAGCATTCAGAATCGTATTTCGAATTCCAAAATAACGCCCTCTCACCTTAGCAGGTACGATATCGCCAATCAGTGAAGTCCAGATCATACCGCCGATGGTATTGGATATAAAAGCAACCGTATACACGCCAATATATACGCTTACCCACCACTCTTTGGGGAATATAAACGGGATCAGTCCCGTTGCACTCCACAAGATACGATGTGTGCCCACAAATAACAGCAGCATGCGTTTACGGCTGCGAATACGCTGCATCCAGTAAGCTGCTCCGATCTGGGCAATGTTCACAAACGTCGTAATCGCGAGCACAAAGCCGATATGTCTCGACCCGGCCCCAAGGTACAGCAGAAATCCGGTTAAAAATGGGCCTCCCAGCAAGGTCTGTAAAATAATTGCCGGTACACCCTCCCATGTTGCAATCGATAAATTCGTGCGTTGTGTCGAACCCTTGCGCCGTGGTTTGCTTGCTAACGGGGGAGGGTTAACGTTGACCGTCTTCTGTATGGGGATACACTCCTTAGACCGGGTCTCAAAAGCCGGTCGATGCTAGTTGTCATCCCAAATTCTACTCACGGCGCGAAGGTTGTCAACTCATTTTTTCACGGTCCAACGGGAGATAGAGATGGAAGGTGCTTCCTTTACCTTCAGTGCTCTCCAGTTCAATCGATCCCCCTAGTAATCTCGCTAAATCCCGACTGATCGACAGGCCTAGTCCGGTACCGCCAAATTTTCGACTAATCGACCCGTCAGCCTGCTGAAATGCTTCAAATATGGAATGATGCTTGTCCTCAGAAATCCCAATACCTGTGTCCTGAACGGAGAAAATAAGCCATCGATTTTGAATACCTGCATTCTTAATCTGCTTGGTGCTTACGGTCAGCGTGACCTTCCCTCGGTGAGTGAACTTAATGGCATTGGACATCAGATTCCGCAAAATCTGTTGAACCCGCTGGGGATCAGACCAGAGCGTCTCGGGCAGTCCCTGTTTTTTGTCCAGAACCAACTGAATTCCCTTTTTCTCGGCACCGAGCTGAAAGTGGCTCATGGCATCTTCTGTAAGTTGTGCGACACTGATATCCTCGAGTACAATATCCAGCCGCCCCGCTTCTACTTTGGAAAGATCCAGAATATCGTTAATGAGCGTGAGCAGTTCCTGCCCGGAGTGGTCGATCATATTGGCAAAACGTACAATATCCTCCTGATCCATCGTGTCGGCATTCTCGCTGATCATCTGGGCAAAGTTAATGACACTGTTCAGTGGTGTACGCAGTTCATGGGACATATTGGCGAGAAATTCGGATTTGTACTGTGAGGCAATCATCAATTGTTTCGCTCGATCCTCCAGTACAATCTGGGCTTTCTGTAACTCTTCCTTTTGCACAGACAATAGCCGGTTTGTACTCTGGATCAGCAAAATTCGATTCTGTTCATTCTGAAAATCACGTAAAATAAATGCAAAAATAAGGCTTAATAGAATGCCTGTAGGGAGTGTATAAGGCATAATATGTGAAAAAAAGTATGTAGCCGGGATCACACCAACGATAGCAATGTTTACACTATTGACCACATTGACGATAACTGTAACAAGGATTCCTTTAATAATCAGCCGGTAGTTGCTGCGTCTCATCCATATATTCAGACCTGCACATATCACGCCCAAAATAGACATGTTAAGTACTGCCGCCAATGTAGCATCCGTGATGCCAAAAGTCAGCCTCGACAGCCCAATTCCAATACCCACGATAATTACGCTATAGGGTTGTCTATACGTTAGAACGGCCACAATTAAAGGAACATATCGAAGATCAAAGACCACTTCATCGGTGAGTTGAAACCCAAAAACCGTACTGATCCAACCTGCAAAAATAAGGACAAGCACGGAACTGACCTGCTTCACTCGGGAAGAGGTACGTATTACGACATATTTATAGAACACACTAGCAAGATATGCAATGGTAATAAGCATCCCCATATTCAATACGAACATTTTTGAAAATTGCATTCACTCACTCCTGTTGAACCGACTTTACTGGCCAAATTACCTTCGTCCGTATGTGTCTCTATCATATCATGCCCATTGAAGCTTCGGCATTCCTTCTTCGTCAAAAAAATACACAAAAATACACAAATCAGGATTCAATTTGTGCTCTGGTCGTAGTAGAATATATTGTTGTTTAAATTTGAATTAGTTATTTGCTGGGGTCATGTTCCTCCGGAGCATGAATGAAAGGAGAAAGATGTTGTGCAATTGTTAAAAAGCAAATCCTATTGGCTGTCATTGAGTTTGATGCTGTCTTTGGCCGTCATGGGGCTCTTCTATGATATTCTTAATAGTCCAGAACGCGGGTTCGTAGTGCTTGATTCGCCGCTCGACCGGATCATTCCCTACGTGCCTGGCATGTCCATTCCATATTTGGGCTGGTACCCGTTTGTATTCGGTGTGCTCGCTTACCTGTGTGCCAAGGATCGCCTGACGTATTACCGTGTCTTGTTATCCATGAATATCTGTGTCTGGATATGTTATCTGATCTACTTCAACTTTCAGACCATGGTACCGCGCCCAGAACTGACGGGTACAGGCCTGGGAGCATCTGTTCTCGGATGGCTCTATAGCCAGGATCGTCCTTATAATTGTTTTCCAAGTATTCATTCTCTTCACTCTTATCTGGTTATGCGTGCTGTTCTCTCAGTTCCAAGCATCCGCAAACCCATCAAAATTTTGGTGGCCGCCGGGGCAGCAACTATTATAGTATCCACGCTAATGATCAAACAACATGTGATCTATGACGCCTTGGGTGCAGTCATACTCGGCGAATGTGTTCTCACCATCATAACAGGCCTCGCTCTTCACCGGAGACGCAGAAAAGAATCGAAGTGGACCGAGGGAATCAGCTGATCCCTCACTTCGATGGTTTCTGAAGATGCTGTTGTCGTCTCCATTCATCAATAAACAAACCTGCAAAATAGGGGTCCCATTGGGTCCCTTTTCCTTCTTCCAAAATCGTTAGCGCTTTCTCGTGACTCATTCCATTCCGATAGGGTCGATCAGACGTCATGGCATCAAAGGCATCCGCTACCGCAATGATGCGGCCAAAAAGGGGAATATCATCACCAGCCATCCCATCCGGGTATCCTTTGCCATCATATCTCTCATGGTGAGATCGTACACCTGGCAGAAAGTCGGCCATGGCATCAATAGGCTCTATCTGTAACAAAATACTCTCTCCCTGCACGGGATGTGTGCGAATAATCGCGAATTCTTCATCGCTTAGTTTTCCATCCTTCAGCAGTACCTCATCAGGTATGCCGATTTTCCCGATATCATGAAGCAGGGCTGATTTGTACAATAAATCCGCCTGTTCCTCATTCATTCCGCTCAGCTTACCAATCATCAGCGAATACTCTGCCACACGCATGGAATGTCCTGCCGTGTACTTATCTCGGGCGTCTAAAGCAGCAGCCAGTGTAGAAAAATAACTTTGCAACAGCTGTCGATTGCGCTCCTGTCTCATCTCCAGCCGATTAATCATCATATTAAAGCCAGAGATCAGTGCCGAAAACTCATCCGCATATAGATCCGGAGCTCGTCTGCCAAGATCTCCCCCCTGAATTCGGTTCATCTCATGTGTCAGTTCAGCAACTGGATCACGAACATCACGAATCAACAGCCAGCTTCCCACCAGCGCAAACCCCGCGCCCAGAACAACGATGAGAATTCCCCACAGTATGTACTCTTTCGCAAATTCACTGTCCATATACTGAAGTCTGATATATGTAGCCAGGAAAAATAGAAATAGAGGAAATAATCCAATCAGTGCCGTACTTAGCTGAAATTTACGCTGGATCGATACCAGGATGCGCCCTCCCAGTGAAGGTTCCATCCCATATTGGACTTTGCCTCGATGTCGAATCTCAAGTAACAGGGGTCTAATCGCCCGCACCGTTAGGTAATACTCAATCAGCGCATGCATGATGGCAATCAAAAAGGCACACGCAGCGGCCACGACAATATAGAAGTAAGGAAATTCAAGCCACCCTGTGGATATCATCCATATTGTTAATCCGGCTGCCGGAAGTGAGAAACCAAGCATGTGTGGACCCATGATCCGATATATGGTCTGTCCCGGGAAACGATGAATTTTCTCATACATGTGGTTCAATTCGTCTCTCTCGTGATGCTCGGAAGTGAAAAATTGTCTTATGGGGCCAAGCTGTACCCACAGCGTAATTAATTCTGCAACCAGCATGAACAAGAGTGAAATCAGTACAATGAAGAGGAGCCGAACAAATTGAATATTGGGTATTTGCAGAGTAGATACCATAACTACTGTACCGACAACAAAAACAGCTGCCAATGAACCGATCAGATAATTGCGTATCAGGCGAAAGATAAATGAACGGTATGCTTCCAACTGAACCCCTCACTCTCTATGTGCAACAAGTTCTCCCTTGAGACACAGGGAGATTAAGGGTATTGCCTTCTATTTGTTTATCGGTTGCTCCGACTAAAAAAATTAATAAAATTCAATGGGTGGGCGCCAGAACTGGAAAACACAAAAAGGCTGCTCCACGACGGAGCAGCCTTTGGTGATATATCCTATATTTATCCTTTAATCTTGGCAGCCAGAATCATTGTACCGCGCGGCTCATCTCCCATTGCATCCGGTTCAAGCGTGATGGCAACCGTATCATAGTCGTTGGCCGAATCCAATGTGTAGTATACTGCTCCCGTTCCGTCACGACTAAGGAAAGTACCCGCATTCTGAGGGGTATCTCCTTTGATCAACCAGACCTGAAAAGCCTCGTTGCCTTCCAGGTTCGGCAGGTTCTCAGCCTGCACAACCAGGTGAGTGCCTTTGCTGTCAATAACGATGGTTGCGAGACCCTGAGCTACAATGTCCTGCGTTGCAGGATTCAGCTTCACTGCCTCGCCAGTCTGCATGCCCTGTGCAGGCTTCAGAGCTGATGCCAGCTGCTCTTGCAGCTGTGCATTCTGCGCCTGTGCCTGCACGAGCTGCTCTTGCGTAGCCGACGAGCCTGCCGCTTGCTGCGTCAGCGAGTCGATCTTGCTCTGCAGCTGCGCCGTGTACACGCCCAGCAACAGTGCCGCGGCCGCAAGGCCGGCACTGGCTATGCGCCAGGCGCTGCTGCTGCGCGTACGCGCGCGCGCTTGTGGCTGCCATGGCTGTGCCTGGGCAGCCTCTTCCACCCGGGCCGCAGGCACCGCCGTTATCGGCGGCAAGCCTGGCCCGGGCTGCGCCGCACGTTTGTGCTGCGGCGCAAGATCCTCCTGAAGCACCACGGGTGCTTCAGGCTCTGCAAGAGTAGCCGCTGGCTTCGCCTCGGCGCTCTCCTGCCCATGTCCGAGCACGTTGCCCAGCACACGTGCTCGCATGCCTGGCGGCGGTGCTGCAGGTTCCGCCGCAAGTGGCAGGAAGCCAGTCACTTCCTGCAATTCCCTTACCTCCTGGCGGCAAGGTTCGCAAGTTGCCATATGCGCTTCAAACGCCGCCACTTCCTCTGCTTCCAGTCCGCCCAGCACATACATCGGTGCCAGATCAGACCACTCCTCATGTCGTTCTATCATGGATGTATGCCCTCCCTTCCCGCGTCCGGATGCAATTCAGCATCGGCCAGCAACTTTTGGAGCTGTCGCATGGCAAGCCTGACACGGCTCTTTACTGTACCCAGCGGAATCCCGAATCGGCTGGATACTTCCTGCTGGGTTAATCCCGCATAATAAATCGATTCTATAACTTGTTGCTGATCACCGTTCAATTGGGACAACGCCTCTTTAATCCGGGTACCTTCCCATTTGCGCTGCACTTCTTCTTCCGTGTTTGTATGTTCATCGGCATAGGCCGCCAGTGTCTCGTGTTCAACTGAAGTAGTCGCTGCCCCTTTTGATTTCCGCCTCAGCATGTCCACTGCAATGTTACGCGTGATCGCAAACATCCATGTGGTCAGCTTCCCCTGTGAGGCATCGTAACGTTCAGCATTATTCCAGACCCGCATAAAAAGTTCCTGAACGGTCTCTTCTGCCGTCATGGGATCACCAACGATCCGGTAGGCAAAAGAATACACCACTCGCTCATAACGGTCATATAAAAGCTCCAGTGCGGAGGCATCACGTTCCGCAATCTGCCGCATTAACCTGCTGTCCTCCATCGATTCAGTCATGCGAGGGCCCCTTTCTGTTTCTTCCCTCTTATTATAACCTACGTAGAATCTTTTGAAGAGGATTACCCCTATGAAGAAATAGTTTGAAAAATTTTCTGTATCTTTTCAAACTAACCTTTCACTTTCTAACATAAAAACAGTCCGAAAACATGTTGCTCTGGTCGCGCTTTCCTTTTTATTGCAGAAAATTACAAGCTGTGGTATACTATAAGAGTTGTATTAAACAACCTCATATGATTTCTGTCTTCTTTAAACCCCGGAATATTTTCTTCATGCTGCGACCGCAGCGAACTATAAGCACATTTAACCTATGAAGATTGAAGAACCTGAATCACAATAACCCGGTAGTACAGAGTTTCACAAGATGTTCCCATTCACACTGGCGCGGTCATCGGAGCCGCAAGGACAAAAGAGAGGTAGGGCTTTTGTTGTTTTGGATATCACTTATTCTTGAGAAGATTGAAAACATACACAAAGCACCCGGAATTGGGTTCCGGGTGTTTATCCATGTCTACATATCCAATTTAGCAACATCTACAGACAATCGGCCCCCCACCATTGAGAAAAGTCTTCCTTTCACTTATCAGACTAACCAGATATATTCGGCTCTGCTTTTAAAACTTTTCCATTCTCCCACTGACTGCACTCCTCGATACTTACTTCCTTATTTCCTTACTTCCTTACTTCCTTACTTCCTTACTTCCTTACTTCCTTACTTCCTTACTTCCTTACTTCCTTACTTCCTTACTTCCTTACTTCTCCAATTGTGCAAATAACGCCGGCTTATAAAGCAAATGTTTACGCTCACCAGACGCTAACGAATCCTGCACACCTTATATTGAGGATTTCTGTGCTATGTAAAATCTAACGAATCTCAGCCACGTTAATCCATGTCACTTCATGAATATAGGCTCCAAACATGCCCAGATTCAGATAATAAGACGTCTACGATTCGTTAAACTTGTGAAATGGCGAAAATGCATGGAATAGCGTCTGTGGAGTTCGTTAAAGATAGTAATCCCAACACTTAATTCTAATAAAAAGGGACACCGCAGGATGAAACCCTACGCTGTCCCTTTCTGAATCATAGGTACGTTATGCCCCAACATGGAACTCAAACTCGGAGTTTATTTAGAGCACCTATCGCAACGATCCACGATCAGCAAAGTCTCCTTGCACTCACAAAGACTTAGATAAACATCGTTTTGGAGATGATGACCAGCAAGATGAACAGTACGAGGATCGTACCCATGGAACCCCAGCTTCCGCCGCCATGACCATAGGATACTCCACAACCCTGTTGATAACCGTGCATCATTGGAGCCTGATTGGCATGGTGTCCGTATCCATAGCCATATCCCATTGGCATTGTTCCACAACCATATCCATACCCATGCATTTCATGACCTGTGTATTGGTATCCTTGCATATGCTCATAACCTCCCATATGTCCGTATACGTGTCCCTGTCCGTTCGGTGAATTCGGTTTTACTTCGCTCATTGTTCATTCCTCCTTAACATTTGCCTACACCCCTAAGCTATGTATTCAGCCTACCTCTGGACCGGGCTATCGCCCTCATTTTGACAAAATGGGCGTTTAGCCATTAGGTACCTTCCCCATTTTCGAAGCATACGCCGTCCTTCCATTACTTGAATCCCACCAATTCTTCCGTTCAACCACAAGCTATCTTATCTTCCTGGCTCTCCACCATGCTTGTCCTCTAGAAAAAAAACTCCACCGGTTGCCCGGCAGAGCTCGCCATATTATACCCAGAAAGATTTAGTGATGATTACGAGCAGAATGAACAGAACCAGGATTGCTCCAGTCGATGTCCAGCCGCCGTATCCTGCGCCTCCGACTACTTCACTCATACAGAACCCTCCTTTACGAATATATTAGGGTCCAAGCGGTTTATTAGATCAAGAATGCTTTAGAGATGATGACCAACAAGATAAAGAGAACCAAGATCGCGCCAGTCGATGTCCATGCGCCGCCGTATCCACCTACTACTCCACTCATGTAAACCCCTCCTTTGATTTGAGGTACAGTTCACTATATGCACCAATCACACATGGGACCGGGCTCAGGTCGAAAATGGGCTGTTTTTTTCCACCGACTATTCGTTAATTGCACCTACATAAAGGGTTAGTTTTTAAGTCGGAATGTTATGTTCAAATATGTTTAAGTCATAAATAAATCCCACGGTTATATCAACCAAATGTATGTACTGTCGTTCAAAATGGATACCAATACGGTATATTATTAGCTTCTAACTTGTTAAATACAGATAAATTACCTTTTTAGTAATTATGAATACTGGAATCTTTATTTATGTTATTATTTTACTAATAAAGTAGAAAGGAGTTTCTATGCTCACCGCCTAAACTAGATTATCCCAAACGAATGATGACCTTAGAAAAAATCCCAACCGATGGGAAGCACATTAGGAGAAATTAGACATAATGAAGAAACTTATTACGATTTTGGCATTAACCACATTGCTTACTGCTTGTGGTAATTCAGAAACAAACACAACAACCAATAGCCAAGCGTCCGAAGCATCCAAAGCAACTGAAACTGTCTCAACAGAAGCAAAAGCTACGAAATACACTACATATAGTGGAGAAGGATTTTCTTTTGCATATCCTGAATCCTGGAAAAGCGTAGATACAAGTCAAATGAATGCTCCATCCATTAAAGCTGCTTTTTCAGACCAATCTTCATCAGTCACATTTGCAGATAATATGAATCTGACGATTGAGGCCAGCTCAACCGGTTCAATTAATCCTGAAGAATACGCCAATAATATAGTGGATTATTACACACAAAGCGGTTCAAGCATCGGCATTTCCGATTATAAAAAAACCAGCTACACAAACAAGCCTTATAAAGAATATAGCGCTGGTGTCTTGGAAGGAGCCTATAAGCATTCCTCGGGTACAGATGTTATCCTTGTGCAGTATCTGATTCCGACCAATACAGAACTCTATACCATGACGTTAACCTACGCCAAGGATACTTATAATCAGGATGAGATCAAAGATATCCTTGATTCCCTAAGCATCACTGCTTCTCTGGAGCAAACAGCACCAACTGCAACGACTGGAAATTCATCTGCCACAGCATCAGCTGCCGATTTCTTTAATGAGTTAACTCCGTACATTACAGAAGACACAGCCTTTATGGAGCAGGCATCTTATGATTTCTTTGGTAAACATAACGATGTATTCCCTGCCATTACGGCAGAACTAAGCAAAAAGGTACAGGGGCTCGTTGACTCCAATGTAACGACCCGTCATCTGAATAAAAATGTAGCCAACTATTACAATACTTTCGTACAAGTTAACGGGGAAGTCATTTCCGTTGAAGAAGATAGCTCTCTCGGAGCAACTTTCTCTGTCGTTCATGTCATGGATGAGAACGGAAACGATATTATAGCGTTATATCCTGCAATGACCGGAGATCTGCTTGACGGTGATTACGCTACTGTGATCGGTGCTCCAATTACCAACTTCTCTTTTGAAAATGTTGGCGGTGGTTACACCAACGCCACTTTGATTGGAGCCTCATTGGTAGTTGCAGATTAATTATAATGTTAAATGAGTATACAAAAAGACCAGCTTAATGAACGTTAAGCTGGTCTTTTTGTCTTTCAGTTTATAGATGTCAGAAATTCACGGTAATTACACAGACAGACACAATCTAACCTTTAATTAGGTCTTGCCTGAAGTGACGTCAGTTTATCCTGAACCGATTGTAACTTCTGTATACTTGAGGCATCCGGTTTATCACGACGGTCGTCAATTTTGACGGATGTGGAAACACGCTGAGCTCCTGACAAAAACGGCGCTTCATGCAGAGCCGCAATTGCTGTAAAGATCTCGTTAAGCGGTCCCTCAATAATGGTGCTCATGGAAGTTAACTGATATGTAATGCCCCGTTGATGTTCCAATACCTTTTGCATGTCCGCCACATAACTGCTTAGACTGGTTGTACCCGTTCCGATTGGAATTACAGTCACTTCTGCTATTGCCATTTTGCTCCGCCTCCTCTGGGCCCCGTGAACAACCGCTGCCGCTGATTTTAGTCGATTTTTGACTATTTTTATTCTACCAGTTGAATGCGTTACAATTCAAACTGACGTGATGACGTCATTCAAATTGTTCAAAAATTTTTTTTGATAAATCTTCAAATCTTCCAGTCCTTTTCCTTTGCGGATTCCTGGCTTAAATGGTATACTCGGAATTACGTTTTACTGTATCGGCCCACTTTACAAACACAATATGTTGGGTTACAGTATGTTGACAGCTACAAAATGTAGTAACACTGGATTTCTCCGCTTCTATTAGTCACCTTCTGCATTCTCGCGAAAAACAGGATGAAATCACCTCCAAAGGCACGTCCCTGTAGGTGTAAATCGCTTTCTCGAAACAGAGTTGACACAGAGGTTAACGGGGCTGTTTGGACTGCATCCGGTATCCTCAAACTACAGGCACATCTGCAATAGACAAAAGCTTACATAAGCACCCTTTTCTGTCGATATCCTGAACCTCTAAGACAGTAAGGAGAGCATCCATGGGCATTTTCAGCCGCGAGGCGGGGAGAATGCTTTTTATATGAGCATGTTCTGAATTGTGCTGTTTTGTGCTCCTCAAGTTGAGCGATTTAAGACATGAACTTGTCACCGCCGTTTCAGTCTGCCAAAAGCAACCTTTACCTTTTTCTCACCGTAAGACAACACTCAATTCTTTATATAAAGAATTTCTCCAATTTATCTCTTAAACATGCGAAAGCGAGGAATATTCATGCCACAAGTTGTGACCAAGCCGAACAACCGCCAGCTTGCCTTTGATGATATGCGCATCTCGGTATATGCCGACCGTACTCTGGAAGGACTGGAAATGCTGGACAAGGAACGTCTGGTACGTGGGGTAAACAGCAAGCTCCGCCGTGATGAAGTTACCGGAGACGAAATCAGCAACGCTTTTATCATGAGCGCACTGGAACTGGTAACCAAAGAGGAGCCTAATTGGAAATTTGCAGCGGCACGCTCCCTGCTCACTTCCCTGTACAAAAAAGCGGCTACCAACCGCAGATACAAGTCTTACCCGGACGAGCCTTATGGCGCATTCCATCCCCTTCTTGTAGATCTCGTGAAGAAAGGTATCTACCGCGAAGAATTACTGGAATGTTACACCAAAGAACAGATCGACGAACTTGCTGAGTGCATTGACTACCGCAACGATCTGCTCTTCGATTACATCGGCTTGCTCACACTGGCAGAACGTTACCTCGCACACGATTTTGATGGAAAAGTAATGGAATTGCCGCAAGAGCGTTATATGGTTATCGCCATGTTCCTAATGCACCAAGAGCCTGCCGAGAGACGTATGGATCTCGTCAAGGAAGCATACTGGGCAATGAGCAACATGTACATGACTGCAGCTACTCCTACGATGTCCAATGCAGGTAAAAAAGTAGCCGGTCAACTTTCCAGCTGCTTCATTGATACGGTGGACGACTCACTCGAAGGTATCTTCGATTCCAACACAGATGTAGCTCGTCTGAGCAAAATGGGTGGTGGCATCGGCGTTTACCTCGGCAAAGTCAGAGCTCGTGGTTCGGATATCCGTGGTCACCAAAATACAAGTTCCGGTGTAATCCCTTGGATTCGCCAACTGAATAATACAGCGGTCAGCGTAGACCAGCTCGGTACGCGTAAAGGTGCCATTGCCGTGTACCTGGACGTTTTCCACAAAGACATTCTGGCCTTCCTCGATCTGAAGCTGAACAACGGCGACGAGCGTATGCGTGCGCATGACGTATTCCACGGCATCTGTCTGCCTGACTTGTTCATGGAGCGGGTATCCACCCGTGGCGAATGGAGCCTGTTCTGTCCGCACGAAACAAAGAAAGTGATGGGCTGGAAGGACGAGAATGGTCGTGCACTCGGACTGGAAGATTTCTATGATGAATCCTTTGGCGAAGGTGCGTTCCGTGATAAATACGAAGAAGCGGTGAATCACCCACTGCTGTCCCGGATTACAGTACAGGCGATTGACATCATGAAGCGTGTACTGAAATCCCAACTGGAGACAGGTACGCCATACATGTTCTACCGGGATACGGTTAACCGCTCGAACCCTAACCGTGCACACGGTATGGTATACTCCTCCAACCTGTGTACCGAAATTATGCAGAACCAGTCTGCCACTGTGATTGAAAAGGAAGAACTCGTAACCAAGGATGGACAAACTCGCATCGTGATCTCCAAAGTGCCTGGCGACTTTGTTGTCTGCAACCTGAACTCCATCCATCTGGCACGTGCTATACCTCATAATGTATTGGAGCGCCTCGTTCCAATTCAGGTGCGCATGCTGGACAACGTTATCGACATTAACAACATTGAAGTGCTGCAAGCCCAATATACCAACAGCCAATATCGCGCAGTCGGTCTGGGAACGTTTGGACTTCACCACCTGCTTGCTCTCGAAGGCATTCATTGGGAGTCTGACGAAGCTGTAACGTATAACGATAATCTGTATGAAAAAATTAACTACCTGCTCGTGAAATCCAGTATGGAGCTGTCCAAAGAAAAAGGACATTATCCGAAGTTCAAAGGTTCCGATTGGGAAAGTGGTCATTACTTCGACCAACGCGAGTACACATCAGGTGAGCGCGTAGGCGAGTTCGTGACAACCGAACAGTGGAAAGAACTTCAAGCCGAAGTACGACAAAACGGTGTACGTAATGCCTGGTTGTTCGCCATTGCACCTAACGGTTCCACGTCCATTATTGCCGGTTCAACGGCTAGTATTGATCCGCTCTATGAGCTGTTATCTTATGAAGAGAAAACAACTTACAAAATTGCCAATCCGGCTCCGGATCTGTCCGAAAAAACAAGCCCTTATTACCAAACAGCGTTCCAGGTGGATCAACATGCTTCCATTAATATGGCGGCTGCCCGTCAGCGCCACGTCGATCAGGGACAAAGTTTCAACTTCTACGTTCGACCAGATATTAAAGCAACAGAATTCCTGGAATTGCATCTGCACGCCTGGAGAGCCGGCATGAAATCAACTTATTATGTTCGTAGCCGTGCATTAACGATTGAAGAATCTTGATTTTTGCGCAAGTTACGTTTTATCCATGATAGAGAAGATTTACTAGATTCGAGGTGACCACCAGGGCATCCTGTTTTGATTGCAAAATGGCGTTGCCCTGGTTCTTTTTTGCCTAAAACACGATCACAGCATCGCAAGATGTTGATATAGATGATTTACCAAAGTTCTGTCGGCAGAACATTATGAAATTTCAAGGAGTGAACGGAACAATGCAAGTACAGAAAATTTTCAACACCGAAGCCCCTAACCAATCAACCCGTATTATTGAAGGTGAATGCTCCGGTATCCTGAACTGGAACGACATTCGCATGCCTCATATGTACAAATTGTACAAAGTACTGCTACTTAACCACTGGATCGCAGACGAGATTCCAATGTCCAAAGATGCTTCCCAGTTTGCTCAACTGGACGAGGAAGAGCAACGTACATTCAAAATCAACATCTCCCTGCTCGCGGTACTTGATTCCATGCAGACGATGTTTGTTGGTGATGTAAAACGTTACTTTACTGATTCTTCACTCGAAGCGATCTCGGCCATTATCGGACAACAGGAAGTCGTTCATAACCAATCGTACTCCTACGTCCTGTCTTCGATCGTATCTGATCGGGAGCAGAAGGAAATTTTTGAATACTGGAAACATGATCCAGTCCTGCTTGACCGTAACCGTTTCATCGCAGACATTTACCAAACATTCCGTGACGAGCCGTCTCCACAGACGTTCTTCCAAGCTATGGTAGCCGATCTGGTACTCGAAGGTATCTTCTTCTATAGTACGTTTGCCTTCTTCTACAATCTGGCCCGTGACCAGAAAATGATGGCAACCAGCCAGATGATCTCGTATATCCAGCGGGATGAAAACCAACACTGTTACTTCTTCGCTGAAGTGTACAAACAGTTGCTGGTGGACTTCCCTGAACTGAACACACCTGAGAACATGGAATACGTATACACAACAATCCATCGTGCCGTTGAGCTTGAAACCAACTGGGCACATTACACACTCAGCAACGTGCGTGGTATTGACCTGAACGAATTGGAAGATTACATCAAGTACATCGCCAACAAACGTCTGCGTCTAATGGGTATGGAAAAAGCATATGAAGGTGTAGATGTAAACTGCATGCCTTGGATCAAACCATTCTCCGATGATGCACTAAATGCAACAAAAACCGACTTCTTCGAAGCCAAATCCCGTAACTACGGTAAAGTTGGCGACGATAATGGATTTGACGATTTGTAAAATCTTCTGATCGGGTATCTACTACTTGAGTATATCCGGTATAAATAAACACAAATTAAAGCACTCCCTTTGATAGAATGCCTTCATGGCTATCTGCATGCGGGAGTGTTTTTTTGTCTCTTAACCTTGTAAGATAGTTTTGAAAGAGATTCATACCCCTCCTACGGAAGTGAGGTCTATTCATGGAAAGAGAACTGCTGGAACAAATTAACTTGTGGCATGAGCAGGACCAATTCAGTCTCATTATTGAACTTATTGAAGGTATCCCCGTCGCAGAGCGGGATTATGATCTGATTGGTCAACTCGCCAGAGCCTATAACAATGACGCACGTTACCGCGAAGCCGTTCAACATTTGTTGTCTGTCCAGGAGCAAGGGGTAAGCGACCCTCTCTGGCAATACCGCTTGGGGTACGCCTACTGTTATATCGCCAACTATGAACAAGCACTTTTGGCTTTTGAGAGAGCGGACGAACTCTTGCCGCACGATGAATCTACCTTGGAATTCCTTCGTCAGGTTCGTCCCGAAGCGGACAAGATGCGTCGAGATCGCCAGCGTCATGAAGAGGAGCTTGCCGCATTCGAGCAGAGCGGTATACAGAACCATCTACGAGCCGCTTCAGGGACTTATAATCCCGCAACGTTCTGGGTACAGAGTGATTATGCGCAGGAAAATCATGTATCAGAACCTTTTGATGAAGAAGAGATTTTGACTATTGAGAAAGAACTAGGTTTCAAACTGCCCGCTTCCTATATTCAACTGATGAATACGCAGAACGGCGGCATCCCTGCGCTCACTGTATTTCCCACCAAAGAAGCGACTTCCTGGGCTGAGGATCACATTGCCATTTCAAGCATTATGGGAATTGGACACGATAAAATATACGCACTCGCTGGTGAGCTGGGAAGTCGGTTCATGATCGAGGATTGGGGATACCCCGACCTTGGGATTGTGATCTGTGATTGTCCATCCGCTGGTCATGATGTTGTTATGCTGGATTATCGTTTCTGTGGTCCTGAAGGCGAACCCTGTGTAGTTCATGTGGATCAGGAAAATGATTATGAGATTACATATCTTGCGCCGAATTTTGAAGCTTTCATCCGCGGATTGGTCGATGAGGGTACGTATGACCTGTCTGATGAAGAGAATGAGGACTAAAATCCAGGAGGGTCCGGCCATATGACAACCCGTATATATTTTGGTTCCAATCAACTTGGCGAAGTGGCCGCAGTTTCATTGCAGGATGCGCTGAATGAGCTTGACCTGGGGACCCTTGAAGATTATCGACGAACAGATAAAGGTGTTATGGGTCAGACACTGCTCATTCGCTCTTCCCGTGGAGAGTATATTCTGAAAGGCAACCCTTTATATGCAGGACAGTTACAGGAAGAAAAGTTCTTTGTAGAACAACTGGCAAAACATACGTCCATTCCTGTCCCTGATCCATATTTATTACATGAAGATACCCATCTGCTAGGCTGGAGTTATGCCATAATGCCGCGCCTGCCCGGTAATCACCTGTATGATCCAGCTTTCCAGGCTTCACTGTCACAGCAAGATCAGGAAGAGATCGCCTGTATGTTTGCCCATACTTTGGCTGAACTACACCGCTGGAAGGTGCCTGATGCCGGGGAATACGATCCTGTAGCGCAGCAGATTGTTTCCTTTGCAGGCGATTATCTGGACTGGTTGTACGGAACCATTCGTCACTGGTTACATGATGCTGAACAGTACTCGGTGATTACGGATGAAGATGTTCAGTGGGTGGACGAGCAATTCAAGAATGCTGAACCGGCATTTCGTTCCAGAGCTGTTCCATGTTTTGTTATGGGAGATTTCAAGGTCGAGAATATTCTGATTCAAAATCTGGACGACCGTTCTTCAGGGTGGCAGATTAGTGGTTTGTTCGATTTTACAACGGCCTATTTCGGAGACGGCACAGCCGACTTGACCAAAATGTCCACCAGGTATGTCCGTGAGGGTCAGCCAGAGCTGGCCGCACAGTTCCTTCGCTGCTACCGGGATCTGGTCTGTGCAGCAGATGTGGAGAAATACCAACACTTTCGCACACGTCTCAGCATGCATCTGCTCTATCAACGTATCTTGTGGTGGGGCGAAGCCAAAGCGACAGGACAAGTGACGTGGGCAGCCGACCTGCCTTTTGCACAGTGGGCGCAGCAGTCCATTAATTCGATTGTCGCATTGCTGGATTAGTAGATTAGTTAGTAGATTTGGACAGGTCGCTCAATGGATAGCGACCTTCCAAACTAACTTATGTATCGTTCCATATATATCGCCCAACATGCGGGCGCACGTATAAAACCGCCAGAGATCATCCATGATCTTTGGCGGTTTTCCTCATCTCACTATATTTAAGTCAACGATGGAATCTCTCAACTTAAGCTTGTGCAACGGGTGACTCCTGATGTTTCTGCAAAAACTCCAGCATCCGGCGGTACACAAGAATCTCGTTTGTTTTCCTGGAGAAGCCATGACCCTCATCATCCAGAACGATGTATTCCACATCAAGTCCCTTCGACTGGAGCGCAGCCACGATCTGATCGGATTCGGCCTTCACGACCCTTGGATCATTAGCACCCTGAATGACCAGCATTGGGTTCACCATCTGATCGAGATACGTAATCGGTGAATCCTTCGTTAAACGTTCGCGGTCACGGACCGGATCACCCAGCCAGTTATCCATCATCGGTTTCCAGTCTTCCGGTACGGATTCCAGGAATGTGAACAGGTTACTTGGCCCAAATATATCGACTGCAGCCCGGAACAGCTCCGGATGGCGCCCTGCCAATAACAGGGTCATATATCCCCCATAACTTCCACCTACCACAAACAACCGCTCTGGCGAGGTAATTCCCTGATCAAACAACCAGTTGATGCCGGCAACACAGTCCAGCCTTGGACCCTCACCCCAATCCCGCTCAACCAATTTGACGAATTCCGCACCATATCCGGTACTGCCCCGGAAATTCGGTGCAAAGACATGATAGCCCTGAGCGAGCATCATCTGGAACATCGGCCGAAAAAACTTTGCTTCGGATGCTTGCGGCCCACCATGAGGCCAAAATACGGTATAGCCATTGGCCTGCTCTGGTTTTGCTTTGAACAAGAGAGCTTCGATCTCCAGTCCGTCGTAGGAGTTATACCGAATAACGTCAGGATACACGAGATCACTTGGGTCCAGTCCGGTTACCCGATTGGCAGTCAGCGGCTCCCAGGACTCAGCACCTGCTATTTTGCGATAGATGTTATGCGGTTGAATCGCTCCACGTCCGAGAATATACACATTGCCAGCCTTTGTAACGATCACCTGCTCTATCGTATCCAGTGGCATCTCTATGCGCCGAGGCTCATCGGCATTTTTGCCCAATACGTACATACGATTCTCCGGCCCTGTAAGTGTCCAGAAATATAAGGTCTCGGAAGCCTGATGCCAGCGGATAAACTCCACATCTTCCCCTTCGATTTTGCACAATAAACGGAATTCACGGGTATCGATACGGTACTCAGCCACATAAGCGTATGCGGAGTCATCATTGGTAATGAACAGAAGACGATTATCATCTGCAAAAATCAGATCGGATACCTGACTATGGCGTTCTGAAGCTGGCAGAATCCCCATTTCTTCATTGTTTCGATACAGATGCGCCGTCTGATACGTATTGGAGTACATTTTTAAAATGACATAACTCTTCTCGTCAGGACTTACAGCCACCAGGCTGCTTGTAACCTCTTCTCCACTGTATAACAGTTCATCTTCCCCTGTCTCCAGATCAATGCGGCGTGAATTCAGATAATTCGGATTACCCGCGCTGGTGACATAATAGAGACGTTGTCCATCCTCGGACAACTCAGCGAAATAACAGCGATCATTCGGTTCCGCCGGAACCACAGGCAGTGGAACACCACCCTCGGGTGGAAGTGCATATAGATGATAGTTCTCATCTCCATCCCGATCAAACGCGGTAAGAAGATGACGTCCTTGCGGATCTGCTTTGATAAATTGACTGCTCTGATTCAAGTACGTTAAAGGATACGGGTACCCTCCAGGCAAATCCATCGCCCAAATATTCGGCTGACCGTTCAGATTGCTGTCCATGAACAAACGTTTCTCGTCTGCCGATACGGCAAAATGTGAAATACGGTACGTCTGAAAATATTGCTCGACATCCGGTTTAGGGAACTGAATCATGACAAACCTCCTTGGAATTGAACCAACGAATTTAACATTGGTAAATTAAGGTACCATTTGTCCATATTATAGGTAATGCCAATGTTTAGACAATAGATATGTGAGTTATAATTCCAGATTTTCTCCATCTGCACATGAAACTCACGTATAAAAGGTCATATGCGCTTTGTCTTCGCGATAATAATCCAACCTTTGCTTCATCGTACCTGTATGCAGTTCAAACAGATGACCATCCGGATCGGTAAAATAAACGGATAATGCATCCCGCCGATCTCTTGGCCTTCCGGGAAGAATGTCAGCACCCGCTGCTCGCAGCTGCTGTACAGACTCGTCGAACTCCTCTTCTGTAACGGTAAATGCAATATGGGTATAGGTTCGTTCCGTATAGTTGCGAATAACATCCTCCTGATTCAGGGCAATCCACAGACCAGCAAGCTCAAAATAAGCCAGTTTGCGTCCTTTCACCTGAATTTGGGCACCGAGAGCCTGCTCATAAAAGGTAATGGCCCGCTCCAGATTGGATACGGAAAAACACAAATGATTAATTCCTTGAATATTCATGTGGCTCCTGACACCTCCATTGATTTAAGGATCTATCCTTATTATGGTATATTTTGTGCAAAAAACAACCGCTCTGCTACCTCCCCTCGCACCTTCTTCTGGGCGAATGCATAGGTTATCCGTATCAATGAACGTTCGAGGAGGATGTAAAGCGAATGAATCCTGTCTATCCTTTTTATGGTGAGAAAACGGTATGCAAGGAGCAAAAGCTGGCATTTCCACCCCAGCATCAGGACCAGCAACCCGGTCTGGAAACTCTGATGGTGCCTGAACCGATCAGTGAAGATCCTGCCTATATCGGCAGCTGCAAACTCCAAGGTAAAGTTGCCATTATTACGGGTGGTGACAGTGGAATCGGCCGGGCGGCCGCCATCACTTTTGCCAAGGAAGGTGCGGATATCGTCATTGCTTATCTATATGAACGGACAGATGCCGAAAGGACTCGTGAACGGATCGAAGAACTGGGACAGCGCTGTCTCTTAATCGAGATTGATCTCCGCTTAAAGAAAAACTGTGAAGCCGTCATTCGCACAACCATGGAAACCTACGGGAAGATCGATATTCTGGTCAACAATCATGGCGTACAGTATGTGCAGCCAAGCATCGTTGATATTACAGAGGAACAGCTGTATCACACCTTTCAGACCAATGTGTTCGCCTATTTCTTTCTGATTCAGGCCGCTCTCCCCCATCTGTGCAGAGGTGCCTCCATTATCAATACGGCTTCCATTACAGCATATAAAGGCAACACTCAACTGATCGACTACTCTTCTACCAAAGGAGCCGTCGTATCGCTGACTCGTGTACTCGCCCAATCACTCGCTGCACAGGGAATCCGTGTGAATTCCGTCGCCCCGGGACCCATCTGGACACCGCTCATCCCTGCCAGTTTCTCCGCTGAGGATGTACAGGTATTTGGAACAGATACACCCATGGGTCGAGCTGGTCAGCCTTACGAACTGGCGGCAGCCTACGTTTATCTCGCTTCCCGCGATTCATCCTACGTCACAGGTGAATGCATTCATGTAAATGGCGGCGATATGGTAACGACATAGGCTGATGTCAGGTTGGATTTGGCAAGTGTGGCAGGATATCGGTTGTTCAGTTGCGAAGAGGGTTAGGAGTATGATCCGGTTATGCCGGAGCCTGACATCTAGCGACAAGGAGCTGAACAACCTGATGAACTTCGATCCACTCTACCAACCGTACCCCTCTTACCGCGTGCCTGTGTATGCGAAACAAGGCATGGTCGCCACGTCACAGCCACTGGCTGCACAAGCTGGTCTGGATGTATTGAAAAAAGGCGGCAACGCCATCGATGCCGCCATTGCAACTGCGGCAGCACTCACGGTGCTGGAGCCAACGTCCAATGGCATTGGAGGCGATGCTTTTGCCCTCGTCTGGACCGAGGGCAAACTGCATGGCCTGAATGCCAGCGGCCCTGCGCCTCAGGGCATATCCATTGAGGCGCTTCAAGCGGCAGGCCATACGGAGATGCCGAAGCTTGGGGTTGTTCCGGTGACGGTGCCTGGCGCACCGGCGGGTTGGGCTGAGCTCAGCCGCCGTTTCGGGCGGCTCACGCTGGCGGAAGCACTGGAACCGGCCATCCGCTATGCGGAGGAAGGTTACCCGCTTGCGCCTGGGCTGGCCCGCCACTGGGTAAGGGCAGCCGAGATCTATGCACGCCAGGGTGATGCGGAGGCAGGGCGTGCGTGGTTTGAGACATTTGCTCCAGGCGGGCGTGTTCCCGCAGCTGGAGAGATGTGGCGCTCGCCGGATCATGCGGCGACTTTGCGCCAGATTGGCGAGAGCGAAGCGCGAGACTTTTACGAAGGAGAACTGGCAGAGCGCATTCATTCCTTTATGGCAGAGCACGGTGGTTATCTGACTCGCGAAGATCTGAAGGCTTTCCAGCCTGAGTGGGTTGATCCCATCTCCGTCTCCTATCGTGGTTACGATGTATGGGAGATTCCGCCGAATGGACAAGGATTGATCGCTCTCGCAGCGCTTAATCTCCTGAAGGGATATGATTTTGACGAGAAAGAATCCGTTCTGGCATATCATCAGCAGCTCGAAGCCATGAAGCTGGCGTTTGCCGATGGGGAGAAATATATTACCGAAGAACGCAAAATGGGTGTGACGGTAGAGGAACTGCTGTCCGAGGCATACGCGAAAGAACAGCGCAAACTCATTGGTGATACCGCACGTGCACCTGAGGCAGGTGATCCACGAGCAAGTGGAACGGTCTATCTGGCTACGGCGGACGGTGAAGGCAACATGGTTTCCTTTATTCAGAGCAACTATATGGGCTTCGGGTCCGGACTGGTTGTTCCGGGTACAGGCATTGCATTGCAGAATCGCGGACACAATTTCTCACTCGACCCAAGTCATGCAAACGCTCTGGAGCCGGGCAAACGAACGTATCACACGATTATTCCGGGGTTCCTCACCCGTGGCAGTGAAGCGGTAGGGCCATTCGGTGTCATGGGTGGTTTCATGCAACCGCAGGGTCATGTGCAGGTGGTCATGAATACGATCGATTATCACCTGAACCCACAGGCCACCTTGGATTCTCCGCGCTGGCAGTGGACGAAGGGCAAAACAATTCTCGTGGAACCGGGTTTCCCGCAGCATATCGCTCAGGCACTCGCCCGCAAAGGACATGATATTCAAGTGGCACTCGATCCATCCCAGTTTGGACGCGGTCAGATCATCTGGCGCAACCCGGACAATGGCGTATTATGCGGGGGTACGGAAACCCGAGCGGATGGCTCAATTGCGGCTTGGTAAAACTCGCGTCATTTTTATAATAGGATGATCACCTTATCATTCGTATAGGGTGAAATTTTAAGGCACAACAGAGGTGATTCATGTCATCTCTGTTGTGCCTTTTTTCGACTTCTAACATCAGTAAACAACATACTGTAGATATTTATGTACCCTTTTAACTAGAGAAATGTAAAAATAATGTGTAATTCATGAAAAATATTTATTTTTTCGTAAATTTTCACTACACACCATAAATCACAGTGCCTTTCTGACCGATATAGATAAAGGGAAATCCTCACCATACGTGTCATCATGTACACGTCATTCCCTGGAGCTAAGGAACCATGCAAAACAGAAAAATGCGACTACAGAAATGAGGGTACCACACATGAAAACAAACAAGAACAGACGCGCAGGTCTAGGTCTCACCATAATGATGATCCTGACGGTACTGATCCTGGGGGCATGTTCAGCCAACAATACAACAACGGCAACAGACACAAGAACAAAGGTTGGGATCGTGCTTACGGAAGTGGGTCTGGGTGACCGTTCTTTTAATGATGCTGCTTTTGATGGACTGGTTCAGGCCAGAAATGAGAAAAGCATTGTCTTTGACTATCGTGAACCGGGCGACAATGCCGAAGCTGCATTTGAAGAGTTTGCGCAAGCCAAATTCGATCTGGTTATCGGCCTGAGTGATGCTGTCCAAGCGGATATGGAAAAAGTTGCAGCCAAATATCCTGACCAGCAGTTCCTCATGATTGACAGTCATTCCGAACTGCCTAACATTGCCTCCATTTCATTCCGGGCGGAAGAAGGAAGTTATCTGGCAGGTGTTATTGCCGCTATGGCTTCAACGGAAGATCATGTTGGCTTCCTTGGTGGAATAGAGATACCGGTCCTTCGTAATTTCGAGCAGGGTTTCAAACAAGGTGTTCTGGCTGTCAAGCCGAATGCAACCGTTGATGTCGTCTACGCAGGGGACTTTGGCAATGCCGAGCTGGGTGAACAACTGGCTGCAGAGATGATTCAGGAAAAGGGCGCTGACGTGATCTACGTTGCTGCCGGTCTCACAGGCGTAGGCGCACTGACGGAGATTCAGAAATTAGGGAAATACGCCATCGGTGTAGATACCGATCAATTCTTTTTGGCGGAAAAATCCATTCTTACGTCCATGCTGAAAAATGTGGATGTTTCTATCTATAATGCCGTTAACACGTTTGTTCAAAACAATCATACCTTCCCTCAAAAGGAAATCGTGGAGGGGCTGGCGGAGAACGCCGTGGGTCTGACTGCTCTACATAATATCACGCTCAGTGATGAACAACAGCAAACCTTCGAAGATCTGAAGGCAAAGATCTCTTCCGGTCAAATCAAAATTACGCTTGATCAATAACCCATCGGATACAAGGAGGTACGCACATGAAACTACAGGGAAAACTGATACTTAATGCTCTAATTTCACTACTTCTATGCCTTGTGCTAGTCGCTTATATCATCATGCAATTGCTCAACATGAATGCCAAAAATCAAAATCTGGTACCAGCCATGCTCAAGGTGAGTGAACTGAACGCCAATCAGATTCAGACCCAGCAAGCGCTGGATGTCTACTCATTCTCCATGACAGCAGGAAACCAGGACGCCGTGCTTCGCTTGCTGGATGAAGGCCAAAC
Organism: Paenibacillus amylolyticus; assembly: GCF_047302515.1. Lineage (GTDB taxonomy): Bacteria > Bacillota > Bacilli > Paenibacillales > Paenibacillaceae > Paenibacillus > Paenibacillus amylolyticus_G. The sequence continues at coordinate 5,341,361 of NZ_CP168019.1, forward strand.
GATGATTCAGGAACTTACGGACGGATTGCTCGAAACAGATCAGCAGTTACAACTTATTCAGTCCATCGAGACAAAATTACAAGCTCTCAACCAGGGAGCCACCGAAGCGATGAGTGCGATGAACAGTGCGGAAGCGAAACGTTACAGCACTCGGGTTCGGGGTATACAGAATGATATCTATTCGTTAGATGAGATGACTCGGGATCGTTATGATCAATATACCGTCGATTTGGAACATGACATTCAGCAAACGTGGCAAACCGCTCTGGTAGGAGCCATCGTATTGCTCGTCGCCGTAATGCTGTTTAACATGTATACTTCACGTCAGATTGCCAAGCGTATTCGAACACTCAAAGACGCCGCGGGACAAATTGCGGACGGTGACCTGACCGGACAATTACCGGAATCTCGGGGCAAAGATGAACTCGATGACCTGAGTCGCTCCTTCGGTATCATGACTCATAATATCCGCGGCATTATTCAGTCGATTGGTGAAGCGGGTCATCGTGTCGATCTGATGGCGCAAGATATTGACCGCGGTAATGATACAGCCCAAGCGATCGTGCAGCAAGTATCCCGCACCACGGAGGAACTCTCGATTGGCAGTCAAAAAATTGCCGAGGATCTGAGTGAAACAGTGATGGTTGTGGACAAAATGCAGTCTACCTTCAATAACAATCTGGAGGCCACTTCCCAATCGGTAATCGATGGTCGTGAAGTATTAACTACCGTTGAGGAAGGTAATAAGGCTGTAGCGGAGCAACTCCGCTTGGCCGAAGTGAATCGTATGGCGATGGCCGAGGTAGAACAAACGGTGCGGGAACTGGAAGAAAGCGCGGTTCGGATCACTACGATGACGGCATATGTATCGGAGATTGCCAAACAAACGACCATGCTCTCGTTAAATGCCTCCATAGAGGCTGCTCGCGCTGGAGAAGCTGGACGTGGCTTCGCTGTTGTTGCGGGCGAGGTGAATAAACTCGCCGAACAATCTGCGCAATCGGTCAAACATATCTATGCGGCTGTGGGCGAGATCACAACCTCCATGGACAAGGTGAAGAACTCTGTAGCACAGAGCATGCAGTTATTCGGCGAACAGGAACAAGCCACTGGCCAGACTCGCGAATCCTTCTCTGCTATTCGTGAAAGTGTGGAGCGCATTAGTACGGGTATCCATCAGCTTGCTGAGGACATGCAACACTCCAATGAACTCAGTACACAGGTGCAACAGGCCATCGAAAATATCAGTGCCATCACCGAGCAGTCGGCTGCCAGCAGTGAAGAGATTACCGCCTCCACGTCGGAACAACAACGTTCCTTCGCTGATGCAAGTATCAAGGTGAAGTCATTGCGTGATATCAGTGCTGAGATGCATCAGGAACTGCTGCGTTTCCGGCTGTAGGCAGTTCGATTCGATGAATAAGGTACGGCTGGAAAGGATGGAATAGCAGAAAACCTCCAGTTTCTCTTGTAATGAGAGAAGCTGGAGGTTTTGTTGTTGATGCGAGAGAAGCTCGTTCGGGAGAACATCACCTCACTGATAGAGGACCAACACTGAGATTCACGCCTGATCCATCCTCACAGTGCGTCGATGATGTCTCCGGCCAGCAGGGACGATGGGTCACCGCGCAGCAGTGCTGCGCGTTCAGCGGCCTGTCCGTGGAGATATACGCCGAACGTGGCGGCTTGCTCCGCGCTGAGCCCTTGGGCAAGCAGACCGGCGATGATGCCGGTCAATACGTCTCCGGCACCGCCAGTCGCCATGCCGGCGTGCCCGGTGGTGTTGATGTACGCCTCGCCGGACGGCGTTGCGATGACCGTTCGTGCTCCTTTGAGCACAAGGGTCACGCCCTGCTCGCGGGTGTATTTTGCAGCGTGTCCAATGCGGTCACGCTGCACTTCCTGGGTCGACATGCCCAGCAGTCGGCCCATCTCGCCAGGGTGCGGCGTCAGGATTGTCGCCGCACTTCGCTGGCCCCAGTCGCGAGGCCCATGTGGGCCAGCGTCTGCCAGCATGTTGAGGGCGTCCGCGTCGATGACGAGCGGACGATCCGATTGTTGCCACAGACGGCGCAGCCAGTCTGTGTCGCCCTTGAAGCGGCCAAGGCCTGGGCCGGTCGCGAGCACGTCGCGGCTCTCCGCGAGACGCAGCACGGCGTCGGTGGAAGCCGCGTTCCATTCGCCGCTGTCGCCATCGGAGGCGGCAGCAAGCATGAGCTCGGGCACGGTGCCGATGACATGCGGCAGCAGTGCCGCGGGCAACGCCCATGTGGCGAGCCCGCAGCCTGCGCGCAGCGCGGCCTTGGCCGAGAGCAGGCCCGCGCCGCTCATCGGTAGACTTCCTGCGGCCAACAGTACGTGGCCGTAGGTGCCCTTGTGGCCGTCCGGTGCCCGTAGACGGCCTGTATCCACGCGCAGCGCACCGCGCAGCACCTCGTCCGTCAGCAGACGGACCGAGGGGCCATGCTCTGGCGCAAGCCGCGCGGGAATGCCGATGGCGCGCACCACAATGCGCCCCGCGGCAGAAGCACCCGGGTACTGCACCAGCCCGCGCTTGAGCAGCGCGAGACATACGGTCACCCGGGCTTGAATGCAGGACTCGTACACCTCTCCGGTGTCGGCGTCCAGCCCGCTTGGCACATCGGCGGACACGACCGGCTTGCCGCTGTCTTTCGCCGCCTCAATCAGCGCCGCGTAGGCTCCCCGCGGCGCTCCCCGCGAGCCGGTGCCCAGCAGCGCATCCACGATGCCTGTGCACCGGCTGAAGTCCACGGCTTCGCGCCCGTGGACAAGAGCAGGGATGCCAAGCTTCGCGGCGGCATCCCGTTGCACTGCGGCTTCGCCCCGCAGTGCATCAGGGGCATCGGCGTAGACCAATGTCACGCCAAGCCCTGCTTCAACCAAATGGCGCGCGGCCACTAGCCCATCGCCGCCATTATTGCCCTTGCCGATCAGCATGTACCACTGCTGATCTCCCAGGCGCTCCATCACCAGCGCCGGATCGGCGATGATGTCGCCACCATAACCTTGCCGATCACCGGGCCCGGTGTGTGCCCGCCTAGCATCGGTCTTGCTGCTATAGCCAAGCTGCCTTGAATCCACAAGCCGGCCTTCTGTCTGCCCTTCCCGGCACAGCTTGATCACTTCCTCAGCAATGGCTCGGCCTGCATTCTCCATTAGACTGGCAGCAGGAATACCCAGCTGATGAATGGTATACTCGTCCACAGCTCTCATTTGTTCAGCGGTTACGATAAACAACGTTCATCCCTCCCCGTGACAAGCTCATCTCATACTTAAAAGTAGCAACTTTGCACCTAAACGCTGCATCTTATATGTGTATCGCTTTCTTTCCTCTTACCTCATCCAGTTACCACGATCCACTCGATACATCATCGAAAACTCTATCGATCCCGTATACGAGACCTTCAGATTAAATCATCCATCCCAAAGCCTGTCTACGCTTAATAACCTACCGTAAACCGTGCTTGGATAAATTGCGGATCGTCCAGTTCGTCCACCAAAGCCGCTGCAAAATCGCCAACTGAAATCGAGCTTTCCCCGATATCATCCGTAATCACACGGTTCATGCCAACCCGGAACTGGCCTGTCCGACGTCCTGTTGTGATTGTCGCAGCAGGGCTCATGTAGGTCCAGTGAATACCTGATGCTTCAATCAGGTCATATGCTTCTGCATGGGCTTTCGCCAGTGGTTTGACTTCTTCCGGGAATCCCGGCGTATCCATCAGCATATCACCTGAATCGGTTAGCAAACTTCCCGCTCCACCAACTACAACCAGACGTCCTGCTTTTGCCCGGCGCACACCCTCGATCAACGAACGTGTCACTTCCAGCATCTCTTCTTCTCCACCGAACTTCGGTCCATATGCACTCACAACCACTTCTTGACCTGCTGCAAAATCAGCAACCTGATCCGGGTTAAGCAGATCTCCCTGTTCTACACGCAAACGCTCATGAACCATCTCAACCTTCGAAGGATCACGCACCACCGCTGTCACTTCATGCCCACGATCCATCAGCTCCCACAGTATCATCTTGCCAATCGCTCCGGTTGCTCCAAAAATGGCTACTTTCATATGAATTCCCTCTTTTCTGTAGATATCATCTTGTCAACTTACCGTTATTTTAATACTTAATCCTATTGTTATATACCTTAAACGGCTCACGCCATCTTAAACCGGATGTGACATCTTGTAAACGTTAATGTTCATTCTCTTAAGCTCTCCAACTATGCACCAGACCACGAACAACACTTCCCCCACCGCTTTTCCTTTCCATATCCTTACCTTAAATATCGCCAAAAAAGCCGCATTTGCGGCTTAAACATCACGTATTTATCTTACGTGGATACTCTACTGTAGGTTAGAAAATCAACAGCCTTCTGCGCCCAGATTCGCTCCGAATAAACCTCATGCGCCATATCCTGTACAATATGAAGTTCGACCCTGCCTACAGCTCCAGACATTTGCTTGTTTTCCATGATGTCCAGATATAACCTCTCCGTCTGTTCTACGGGACACAGTTGATCAGCCTGACCGTGAATGAGTTGGATATCCACTTCACTGAGCCCAGATACATAAGCTATTGGGCTTCTATCCCGCAGGGCAGATTGATCATGCAAAAGCTCATCGATTTCAGTTTCCAAGAATGATCTCAGCTTCGCTCCGCCGCCTGCGTACAGTCCTTCCAGATCCGTAAACGGTGCACAGGCAACCACAGTACTCCATAGCGCCGGACTTTTACCTGCTACCAGCAATGCCAGATAAGCCCCATAGCTCACTCCATAGAGGGATACATTTGAATAGGAAGATAACATCTGCTCCCGCATGAACTGGATGACATCTGCATCCACGCCGCCCCAATCATTCTGAATGCGCATCCTGTAATCCGTGCCGAACCCTGAACTACCGGGATAGTTCAGCCCGATGACCCGCACTCCTGCCTGATATAATCCGCTGATGACCGGACTAAAGCTGTCAAACAGGCAATTATGAGGCCCACCATGAAGATAGATGACCACCTGTTCTGCGCCCTCCGGGTGCATGTCCATGTACGGAATCATGTCATGTCCATAACGAACCCATCCATAGATTACATCGGGTTCCTTGTCAGGATGGTTACCAATCCTCTCATCTCGCTCAACCGGGAAACGGGTAATCGTACGGGTTTGTTCCGAAAACCGGTATATCCCCGGCACCGGAGGACGTATGATAGATTCATATTTTCCGATCAATCCCTGCCTGTCCCTGCTGAGCACAGCCTGTGTCAAGATTCCTGGATAATCATATAGCTCATACCTCTTCTCTCTGTCCAATGTATATTGAACATATTGCCACCTGCCGCAGGTTATCCCTTCGCAGAGGACTAGCTGTTGATGTGGATCGAGCTGCATTCTAATCAGTTCAGAAAAGGGTTGGGTATCCCTGGAACATTCATGCACCCGATCCTCTCCCTGCCTGATCCATCCGGGCTGGAAGCCACCTTCCACAGGAATAGAAACGGCTATGAGATCCCCCTGCTTATCCATCACAGGGTAGGCATACTCCGTATAGGGTATTTCGGATGATGAAAGGATATCTTCGGAATACGAGTACACTCTTCCAAATCCACCAACGTTTACACCAACCTCTCGTGTTGATGCAGACCAGAATACAAATTGCGGGTTGTCCAGTTCAGGAGTAACCCATCGCGCCTCATCCTTCTCGGGATCGTAAAGACCTATACGGACAGCTCCTGAACGATGTCTAATGGAAAATAGCAGAATTAATTGCTCCTCCTGCCAAGCGGCCTGCATCACAGGAAATGGAAACTTCACTAATAGGCTCTGAACCAGAATTGCTTGCTTCTCATTCTCGTATATATGAAGCCATTTCTCCGACTTGTCCTGTGTAATCACCAGAACACGGTTCCTGCCCATAAACTGAATATGCTGCGTGTGCTGATCTGACTCTGTCCCATGTTCAGAAAGACTCTGACGGCTATCCATGCGGCCTGTATCATCAAGACTGCACCATTCGCATGTATTGTCATCATAGCCCAAGAGCATACTCGTTCGTTCCTTGTTCACACTCATTCGTGTCAGGAATGGATAGCCCAACCGGATTTCCTCCTCTCATTCCAGTGTTTTAACTGCTCCCATCCCTCCAACTGCGATTCCAGTTTATCAATATACTGGTCCTGCGTGTATGCATCTAGGGGCGTAACGGTCCCCAGTCTGCCTAATGTTTCCCGAATCAATCTGATCTGTGGCAGACTGGCAACCGGCAGCCCCATCATCAATAGACGGTACACCCGGGATGCCCGTTCCTCTGACCCTTGAGTAATGAGCGCGCCAGCGATTTCCACCGCACGACCAAGCAGTTTGGGATGGATAGTGTTTGTCTTCATACGTAACAATTGAATCAACAGTTCATATTCCTGCTCCTGCTCTCCCAGCTGTTGATGTAATACCATTTTTAATTGCAGTACATGCCCCAGCCAATCTACATACGCATCAATACATAACTTCTCCGCAGCCAGCAACGTCTTACCTGCCTCTACATAGTGACCCGCTCGGAGGTGCAAGCCCGCAATGTTTAGTAACGTCTGAATCTGAAAAACTTGCTTATCGGGTCCATCAGAAAGCTGGCGTATACGCTGGCCCGCCTGTTGCTCCAACGTAATTGCGCGTTCTACATTGCCCTCCTGCATCTCAATTAATGCTTCACCATTATCAAGTGCAGCCCATTTCCCAGTACGATACGTTTCAGTTAGTTCATCATGGGCAATGATTTCCCGAGCTTTCGAATAACAGTGTCGTGCTTCGGTATACTGCTTCCCGTTTTTGGTCAACAGCTGACCCAACTCAAACCAGAGTACTGCCTGCTGTGTCGCCGACAACTGTTGAAATAACGAATTATGGTCGAAAAAATGAAAACAGGACGTGTAGCGGGCCGGATCAGCCGATTTGGACAACAAAACCCAGGCCAGCCTATTGTAGAGCGCCAATGCTACCTCTTTTTCCTTCCCTTTATCCTTGCTTACCATTTGTAGATGTTCTTCCAACAAACGTCGGGTCTGATCGGGCGTATCCCTGACAATAGATACCGGAAGTTTGGGTATGTCCTCAGGATTACTCGCCATGGTTGGATATCGATGAAAAAAAAGCACTACACTTACTCCCCTTAATTTCTGTCGATACAGGATATAGTGGATGGCTCCCAGATCTGCAGGGTGAAGGTAGGAAGATACTTCAACCAGAACCCATTTCCGATTACCAGGCGTCCACCCTGATCTTTGGAATCTCAATAACGCATTTTTACATGCCACAAGATCATCTATTGGCTGAAATGGATTTAGTTGATAGATCAGCGGGAGAGTAGCATACGGATCACCAACCGCAATTTGTATAGCCTTATCCTGCCAATGCGTTCTCAGTTTGTGAATTTCATGCTTCACCGCATCTGATGTCCCTTCAACGACAAACAATCCAGGTTCATGACTCACACGAAACCATTTACTTCTCAGATCATGATAATCCGTACTTTCCAGTGAGACAGGCATCATGAAAGCTCACTCTCTTTCGTGATTCGGCATACGTGTATAAGTTCAGGCACCTGTTGTAAATTCAGTGCCGTCATCAATTGATAACTGCCCCGGTTGATTGCATCAAGTGAAGCTTTAATCCGCTGATCCGGATCTGAACTGCACCGATGGAGACCATATGCAGCAAGCCATCGGGCCCATCCTTGACGTTTCGCTTCTGGTATTGTGAATATATGAGCAAGGAGTACACTGCCAAACTCATCGCTTAACAGGCAGCCCCCAATCTTACTTCCCTCCAGTTCAACAAGCCCGGAACCTTTCAGCAACTTGCCATATACACCCTGATAAATATCCCCGATAGCTTGACGAGCAGCTTCCCAACCTGGACAGGTAGGATCACTGGCCTGGAGCAAGTGTGCAAGGGAATCCGCCTGCCCCTCTGCAGACATCCAAACCGCGTCTTCATTAGGCATAGCCGGCACGGGAACGTCCTTCAACTTGCCGAAAAATTGATACCGATGTGCAAGAACATCCGCCCGGTATCCAAGCTTCTCCCACGGAAATGAGGCAGGAGCAGTTGCATATAGAGAGGACCATGTGATTGTATCCAAAACGGATGACATCCGATCTTCCCAATAAAGATTGGAATGTGCTTCACTCCATAAATCCATTGTATACTGCCCTTCACCCTGATCAATTAGCATGAATGAAGATAGGGTTTCGTCTTTTCCAGGTTCAACAGCATAATAGCGATCCCCCGCCTTCCCCGATTCTTGCTGGCATTGCGGCAGGATGTCAGATATGGATGTTAGCATCATGCGCTTTCCCCTCCCTGTTATAATCGAAACCTGAGTAAACCAGTGGTTCGGATGCAACAGATGGATAAAACCGGCGTAGCAGGAATGTATAGATCCCCATATAACCGGTCATATAATCCGGGGAGAAGGACTCCATGTCCTCCAGAGGCCACATCCATATGTCTTCCTGTGGATCACTTCGCAATACATACAAGCTCTGTGTATACTCCACCAGTTTGGTTTCATATCTGCCTGGGAACTTGCGGTTAGCCAAAAGTAGAAAATCTCCATTACCTGCAATTCCGTGACACTGCCCAAAAGAAGCAAATACCGTTGCCTGTGCCACTGCATCCGCTGCTTGAAGTCCAAGTCTGGTACAGAGGGGATCTTGCAGAATATCAGCCGCTGCCATTAGAAATCGACCAATACCCGCCGATCCATTACACCAGTGCACCCAGAGTGTATCCGGTTTTTCCGACGATGCAGGCCACAGGCTCACGCCATTCTGTCCTCCATGACTCGTACGATCGAGCGTATCTACAATTCGCTTCACAGCAGAATAGTACGCTTCCTTACCTGTACGCTCCGCCAAGGCAAGCAAATAATATCCGATGCCTGCAATGCCATGAGAGAATCCAAGGGAATGATGGCCTTTTTTGTCCGATTTATCTTTCACTTTCCACAAACTCAATGATTCATCTGTCTGCTCTTCTTGTTCCAAAATATAAACACCCAGTTCCTCTGCTCTTGCCAGAAGTTCAGGGCGGCCGCCAATACGGTATATTTCAAGCAGCATCAATCCCAACCCCGCCGCTCCATGACTAATATTGGTCTGTACTGGCTCATGCCAGGTGATTTCCAATGCCAGATCCTCTGCACGTCGAAGCAACGATGGATCATTTATTCGTTCAGCCGTCTCTGCCAATGCCCAGGGAACAGCGCCATATCCAAAGTATAATGCTACAGGTGTCTCATCTGGAACGTAAGGGTGATTCGTCAAAATCCATTCCAATACTTCACGTGCATATTGATGGTATTGTCTGTTTTGTGTAATCTGACCAAGCTGATTAAAACCAAAGATCATCCCTGTCCAGCCAAAGTTGAAATTCGCCGGATGAAACATCTTGCTCATGCTGTTTTCCGGGAACAGTTGCAAGGGGCTATTAAAATCAAGAGAAGTATACAGTGTCTTTACCATACGCTCGGCCTGACGGAGTACTTCTTCTGGCTCCATATTGCATTCATCCTTCTCTATTACATCCATGCTTCCTCCTGAATTGACCTCTTGCTGCTCCAGCAATGCAACCAGTGTTTCACGAATTTCTGATAACTCCACATGTCCGCCTGACATGATCTCGATGCCCAGACTCCCCAAGCCACGAAGCTGTGTATTACTCTGATAGTCCAGATAAGCCTGTGCAGCTTCCAGATGGGATTGCCGATATTTCAGATAGGGGTCGATGGATGAAGCCATGTAATAGAAGACACCTCCCAGCGCATACAGATCATACGCATAACTGGATCGCCTGCTGTGCTCACGTCCCCGTGGCACATAGCCCGGAGTATGACCGGTCAATGGATCGGCCTGACTCTCATCACTTCTGACATAAGCCAGTTCAAGATCAATCAGGCGTACACTTCCGTCCGTCAGCACAACAATATTGTTGGGCGTCAGATCATTGATCACAATTCCTTTATCGTGACATTGCTGCACCATATCGAGAATATGTATACCCATCCGATGCATATCCGCCCGGTTGTAGTCTGCGGCTACATGTCTGCGATGGATATATTCACGCAAGCTGATGCTTTCAAAATACTCCAGGATCAGATAGCGGTTATTTTCAGTACTAAACAGATCAAGCGGCCTTGGGGTAACCCCCGTATCCTTCATCAGATCAAGCACGCGATATTCATTATCCAAATAGTTATGAGCAGAGCGCCCACCACCGTCTACACGCATGCGGTAGACCGCTTCTTTCATGACAGCCTGTTCATAGGATGTGCCAGAGATGAGAAATACTCCTCCCTTACCGGATTTCTTGAGTACACGTCTCACACGAATATTCCGTATACCAAACTCATTGTTATTGGAATCGGAATGACGAGAATCAGCCCGATTCTTCTCCATCGCCTGAACCCCCAGTAACTCCTCAGGTTCATTCACCCACTCCGGTTTATACCTGCCAGGTGTTCTTCGATCCTCCTCCAGCTTACCTTCTGGATTCTGGATGGCATACACTTTTGCACCCGAATAACGGTCGTAATAGAAACGATCAGTGAATGCACCATATCGATAAAATACACACTGGCTACCGAGGTATGCCCGATCTGTCGGAATAGCTGGTCCTTTCAGATCGCTTGTACACGAATGCATTAGCTCAAGTAACTTCAAGAATTGCTCTTCGTCTCGTGCGTAGATGGTGACACACTTCCCAGTCTGAGGGAGAGGTATGGAACCGTTAGATGTTTCAATTAGTTTCAGACCGCTGCTCACTACTTTCCATTGCACATCATTTTCTGTGAGAACAGGTGCAATGCGTCGCAGTAATTCAGCTCCTTCCACAGGGATAACAGACAGATGAATTTTCCAGCCCTGTGCGGGAAGCCTTAATTCTTCCGGTCTAAAACAAATCCAATGGCCGTCATTCGACCATTGGATGGATTGGGGAAGTTCCCGGATTATATGTTCCAAAGCGTTCTCAAAGGCGTCCTTCTTGGGGGTTACGCTTGCGAATTTCAATGAGAATCACTCCTTTTTGAATAAAATAAGAGGGGGAGGTACAATTATTTTAGTAATGCGCGAAAATCAAAGACTTATCTTTCAAATGATTCAGTGAATAGAGCGTGTAAAGAAGTTCCTAGCTCTCGACAACAATTGTTTGTGAGCTAGTCCAGCTGCACACTGTACACAAGCTTGTTTCCTCAAACATGTTGTTATCCTCTTCAACCTCTAGTGCCATCAAATCCTGTACAGATAAAATTTCCTTGTTTTCCATGATATATTACCTCCCATTTGTCTCCCCCTCTTATAAACCAAATTCTACATAAAATTTGATATTCCTTCTTTTTAATTGAATTATTTTACATAAATTATTTATAGAATCCATTTATTTCGCCTGATCATGTCAAATTATTGATTCCTCGGACAAAAAAGAGGCGCAATGTGACATCAAATTTCAGACTACATACTGGTCGTTTGTTGCCGGGTACGCTTGCTACGTTCTTCACGGAAAGGTCGGACAAATAGGCTTGCCATGCCCATACAAATAACAAATGTACCAATCCCCATGTACACCCATGAAGGGTTGTACGTTTCAATGAACCACCCTCCCAGTAACAAACCTAGCGGATTACTAATGCCACTCATCAAGACCCCCATACTGTTCATGACACGTCCTCTCTTTTCTTCCGGGGTGGATAAAAGAATGGAAGTAACCAATGGTACATTCACAAGAGCAAGTCCCATCATCAACAAAAATGAACACGCAATTGCGATATACAGGTTAGGAAACATCGGCATGAGCAGCAAACTTGTGCCTGAGATGAGATAACTGATCAAAAACCAATGAGCGAGTGAGAGTCGTTTGGCATATTTACCACTGAGCAGAGAGCCTGCAATACTGCCAGCGGCAAAGGCTGACTGAAGCAGACCGTAGCCTTGTGGTCCGGCCTGGAGCACCATATTGGCAAAAATCGGCGTGAAAATGTGCAGTGGCGCACCCGCAAAATTGATAATGGCTCCAAAGATAATGCAGCAGGCCAAAATTTTACGGGAAAACAGGAATGTAATTCCCTGCATGCTATCTTTAACAAAACCGGAGATTCCTTTTTGCTTCACTACTTTGGTTACAGGGATGCGGATAAAGAAAATGGATATGGCGGACAGCAGAAATGTAACGGCATAGAGGAACAGGATGGACTGAACGGAGATGAGCGCGATCAATATTCCCCCCAAGGCGTATCCAAGCAATTCAACCGTTTTGGAGGAAGAGTTCAGTAGTGCATTGGCTGGAGCTAATTGTTTTGCAGGTTCTGGCAAAATAGCGGGGATGACTGTCTGGGTTGCCGGATTGAACAAAAAACCAAGGATTGCAATGAGCAGATTGGCTGCGTAAATATGCCACGGAAGCATGGATCCTGTCATGAACAAAAGAGCCAATATGCAAGCTATGCCTGCACGCAATATATCTGTCCAGATCAAAAGTTGCTTTTTGGGAAGACGATCACTGATCGTAGCCAAAGGAATGCCCAAAAATGCATAGATCAAGTACGGCAACATCGGAATCAGTGCGGCAGCAAGTGCCGACTCCGTTAATTGGAGGATATACCACATCGTCGCCATGGAAAATAAAATCTGCCCTGCGCCAGAAATCAATCTACCAACAAGAAGCACAACAAAAGAAGGAAGGCGCAAAACCGCCCGATAGCTGTCGCCGCGAATTTCATTTTTCATCTTTTTCACGCGCCTCTCCCTCGTACATAACAGATTCATCATCACTAATACGATGCAGACGTGTAACCAAACCTGAATCTCGAATGGTCTGTTGTATCTTGGCTTTTACCCGTTCCAGTTCAGCCGTATACTCGCGTATCTCGTTCAATAAGGTCTGATGGGTTCGTATGCCTTCCCTAATCAACATTGCAGTCGCGTCAGAACGGTTTTTCGCTAATTCAAGAAATACAAGCTGATCTATGATATCAATCTCTTCCTGACTTAATCGAACGGAAACAACTCCCTTGGCTCCCGAAAGGTTTTTGTTCGCCTGCTCCACAGATCGTTCCACCATCTGGTTAAACTGAGCTTTCTGATCATTGTACATATACATTTCCTCCATTCTTCACAAGTGCACCCGTATATCGTAATTTGTAAATCGTAAATTGGTTTTAATTTACATTATACCTGTAAATATATGGTTGTAAAGCAAAAAACCTTTGGATATCCAAAGGTTCGCCGAATATGTTATTTAACTATTTCACTAGTCTCCCTGCCTCCACCACATACCCTCCGATTTTGGGCTGGTGTATTCAAATCCAAATTGAGCATACAGTTGATCAGCCGGAACATCCGCCAGCAGACTGACCAAACCACGGGCAGGTACTGCCTTACGCAGATAATTCATAATCTCGCTCATGATCAGTTTTCCATAACCCATTCCCTGAACATCCGGGTGTACAGCAATATCCACGACCTGAAAGAAACAACCTCCATCTCCAATCACTCGCCCCATGCCTATCAGCATATCCTCTTCACGCAGACATACGGCAAACAGGCTATTCGGTAATCCAATCTCTGCCCCTTCCCTACTCATCGGGCTAAGACCCGAAACCTGCCGTAAGGCAAGATACTCCACTGCTGCGGGTGGTGTGTGTTCAATACTCACATGATCCATGAATTGTGCCCCTTTCTGCTTGAATTCATCTACTTCCTGTGTAATAGTGAGAGAAAGCTTACGTGAAGCGTGTTTCATGATACGTGAAGTTGGTGCAAAGGAGGAACAAATGTGTTTCAACGTTGGATTGAAGATCTAACATCGCGCCCAGGCACTGTGGCTGTGCTGTTTGGAGTCATGGCTTTGCTTCTGGGGATATACATATGGTCTGCCACTGAAGTTCGCCGTAGCCACGAAAGGCGAATGAGAAGGATACGAGATACATTATACATAAGTACAGCCCTCTTGGGACAACTTACCATCCAGGAAAATCGGAATTATGAACGATCGGAACACGAACATGACGATCTGATAACAGCAATGTTAGCCTGCAAAGCTGCATCTTACCTATCTCCTCAGCTACAGGACCAGATCCGTGACTGTATTAAGGATCATGATCCTGCCCGACTTGGACTGATGCACAGAGCACTGGAACGGGAATGCACCGTATTATCGGATGAACTCAGCCGGGATACTCATGCAGATCATTGGGGCACAGCGCTATGGACCATCCTTCGGCCCGCAGCCGAACCATTGGCACTAGCGGCTACAGGGTTTCTAGTTGCAGATCTGATATTTCGTCAGCGGATGTTGGACGTACCTGTGGACTCATGGGACAGCATCTTGCCATGGATTCGCGCAATTTCCCTAATGATCACCATAATATATGGTTACCTGCTCTGGGCCAGCCCACGCCGGGATAGGTCAAGTACAGTAACCAAAATGCTCTCCTTGCTGATCGCGCTATGCTCCTTGCTCCATCTGATAGGACCTATTGCTGTTCCCTATGCACTGGGACTACAGCTAATTATATTTACTTCGGGTTTCGGGTTGACTGGGACACGCTCTCGAAGTGATCGGCCCTACGCAGGACATACGGATCTGGAACCAACGAAGCAAGTCTCTACGGAGATGGAAGGAAATACACGTCGTACATCTGGTACCAACACCGACGAATAACCTACGCATCCAGCCGCTTCCGTATGATTAAACTTAGATACCCACATCGATGATACGAGACTCGGCCCTTCCTCGACTGGATCTTCACAGATCAGGTCGTGTCTCCTTACTCGCATGCTATACGATCATGGATGTCAGTGTCCCAAAATTATCGAACTCCCGTCTGGCTGTTCCTATTGAGTTACCAGTCGATTCTCTAAGGAACACAGGACGTCTTATATTACCTCTACTGTCTCTTTCAAAATTGTAAAGAACCTCAGACACGTTATTTCCCAAAATCGCTCGATAAAAACGCTCTAAAACGCCGTACATTTCGATATAACGTGTCTCAAATTCGTTAGATTTCTGCGGGCGTTTCGAATCCTTGGATAAGATGCCTCAGATTCGTTAGCGCTCACTCCCTACTCATGCTCTGTTCCAAGCGCGACTGAGAGGACAACCTCTAAATTCTGCAGGTCTGTACGCAAAAAGGGCTGAAACTACATTGTAGCTTCAGCCCTTTTCTATATTACTAATTTTGTCTTGCGAAGAATGATCGGAAAGTTATTCTGTCATCGGAGTGGCATGTGTAATATTCTTTAGTTCACTTTATATCATGGATAATTACTTCACTTATTTGGCTACAATATGTGCAATGACGCGGCCCTTTTCGTACGTGACAGTCACGTCATAACCATCTGCCGTTACACTGCCGAATTCACCTGTAATTCCATTAGCCGTGATTAACTTAATATCTTTGGAACCTTCAATCTTATGCTTGGACAAGTCCAGTTTGAGACTTCCTCCATCAATATAGAGTTTTCTGCCGACATTCAGCTGACTGTTGCTGTCAGTCACTACCAATTCCAACGTACCGTTATCCATGGTAAAGTTTCTATTTAAGTTGAGTGCTCCGTCGACATCGACGACAACTGTTCCATTTTCTACATACAGATCACCTGTACCAAAAGCAGTTGCAGATTCAGCTACCAGCGTTCCTGCTTGCAGCAATGTTCCGCCAGTGTAGCTATTTTTCCCTGTCAATGTAAGAGTTCCTGTTCCTTTTTTCGTAAGCATTCCACTACCGGTGATATCATTTCTCCACCAGTCTTGTGCATTAAAGCGCCCTTTGGAAGCGTCCATATCCACAGTTACATTGTTCAAGAATGCACCGTATCCATCCGCAGCCGTGACCAGATCAATTCTACCCCAGCCCTTGGATTCATCCAGTACAGGATATCCAGAGTCAATGGATGTTGTATACAACACTTGTCTGCGTTGCTCATCTGTTAAATACGGTTGACGTGTTTCTAACAGGGCTTCTGCTCCTTGCGGTACAACTGGAGCCAAACCTTTGGTTCCGGTTTGTGGTAGACCGTAAGTCATCTTTTCTCTATAGAAGGCTTTATTGGCATCATGATCTTCCCATTTGTGTTCATCATAAGCACTCTTGAACGTGTAATCCTCTGTTACGGTGTGTGCATACTCATACAGACTCATATTTTTTTCCTTGGCTGCAGCTCCAAATACTTCTCCTGCATTCTCATAACCTTTCTCTAACACATCTTTATTCTCAGCCTTATTAAGTGCATATGCAGCCATGGCTGTGGATTGTATTCTTCCTCCTATAACATCAAGTGGTGAGTGCATCCCCGTTACGACTCGATTCTCGCCCAACTGAGCTGCTCTCGTTAACAATTCAGCGAATCGTTCTGGTGTAGCGTATGCCAAAGGAAATACGGACAAGTAAGCTGCACTGGTATGTCCGCTCGGAAATCCACCATCTTTTCCTCTTCCATCCTCAGCGATTCGTTTGACATAAGTTAACGCAGGAATAAGCTTAACGTTGGTTTCGTATTGCTGGTAATGTTTTTCTCCTGTTGATTTGGTGCCGCCTGAAGCCAAAGGTACTTCGTTTTTCTCACCTTCGCCCAAGGTTTCCCATACAGGTAGTCCTTTGCTGTCAACCACTTCTTTCACTTCTCCATTGGAATTCATTCTCCACGGTCTAGGGGAAGAGTAGAAATATTTAGAAGGATTAGATGAGGCAGGAATTTTGAATCGAACCAGATCAACCAAATTAACCAAGTCTGAAAGCTCCGTCTTTGCTTCCCAATCTCCAATGCCTTGGCTTTCATCTTCCACGGTTTCTTCGGTCAATACCACATTCATCTCGTCCACCGTTCGTTCAACGTTTGTCTTTGGCTTGATGATATCTACATACGTGTTAGCTAACGGACCAAAGCCCTCCATCACACTATAGATCTTATCTCTTTGGTCATCATAATAGGCTGCCAATGTCTCTTCAGCCGTGCGATTTTGCGTGACCTTTTCTACATATTTGATATTGGCTTCCCAAGTCGCTTTATTTCGGATCTCTTCATTTGCATATGTTTTCTGATCGGCGACAGCTACGGTTGGATCATTCTTAAAGCCGTCATAATATGGGGACGGTCCATCTCCATACTTTGCATTTTTTCCGTCAGCTCCAATTTTGGTTGCCGCTGTTCCATCTCTCCAATCCGCTTGGTTCATGGACCACACTTGATCAAAACCGTCCAAAATATCAATAAACGGATTGGTTTCCGCAATATTTTTTAAGGTGTCGTCTCCGGCATTGGCTCCGTGCTTCACGGCGGACAACCGAGCTTCATCTGCCGGGGGATTAACATTCAGTCCGGTTGCCGTTCCTTTTGGCTTAGCTGGTTTGGCAGCTGTAGTAGCATCTGTTTCCACAGCTTTAACGAGCGCAGACACCGCTTCGGCACGAGTAATGGAATTAAGCGGTTTGAAGGTTCCATCTGCATATCCGGAGATAATTTTCGCTGCTGCCGCTCCACCTACAGCTCCCTTGCTCCACGCCGCTATAGACGATGAATCGCTAAATACATTCGCTGCTGTTTCATTTAACTCCAAATTCAAGATGCCAGCGATCACTTTAGCTGCTTCTTGACGGGTGATCGGATCTTGCGGCTTCATTGTGCCATCGGTGTATCCATCTATATATCCATTCGCATTTGCAATAGAAATTGCTTCGTAATACCATGCACTCTCAGACACATCATTAAAGGTAATTTTAGCTTGTCCGGAATATCCAAAAGCACCGTTTACCAAATTCATAAATTCTGCTCTTGTAATATACGTATTCGGTTTAAATGAATGATCCAGGTAACCTCGAATTAATCCTTCATCACCCCATGCTTGAATATTTGCTTCCGCCCAGTGTCCCTTAATATCAGAGAACTGAATCTTCTGATCGGCTGCAAAACTCTTCTCTGCAAACGTCGGACCTACCATAGACAACATTAGAAGTAATGCCAGTGACTTTTTAAGTGGTTTTCTCATGGCTTGCAAATACACGCTCCCATTATGGTAAATTATTTTTTTGCTTCTGCATCTGCAAATGAGTAAGAAAGACTCTATACAGATGTCTGATCTGCCGTTACTGTAGCATTAAGGAGCGTTTCGCATCTATAGAACAAATTCCGTTTTATATCAAAATCGTACGTTCCGGAGCTTATATGCCAAGAAAAATGGAGTTAGATACTACATTTATCAATTAAAGTGCCCACTTTTGTAAACGCTTTATTAACTGGAAGTAAATTATGCAGTGGGAGTTTGTTAAATTTCGATCAACATGATTTCTAGTCCTCGGCCTGCTATATAATGATGAAGTTGTTTAGAAACGAGAAACGAAGGGGGGAAAAAGAATGCATAAGCCATTTCAATCTGTAAGATCTAAGATGGTTCTTTCCTACCTTGCTGTTGTTCTTGTCATTGCGCTTCTTTTCGGCTCCATTCTATACCTCTTCTTCTCCCGTCAATACAGCAAAGAGATTCGAATCAATAATCAGCTGTCGCTGAAAAGCACTGTCAATTATATTGAAAGCTCCGTTATCCAGAAGGTGAATCAGGTCTATCTGTCCCTGGCACTCGGTAACGCCGCAAGTATCGATTTAGATAGTTTAAAAGGAAACCATAGCAAAATCCTGGACATCGAACAGTCCCTCAAAAATATGGTGCAAAATTATTCTGATCTCATTGAAGCTATTCATGTGTACGATACGAAGAACCACTTCATCGTCTCATCTGTATATGGGCTATTGCTCTATGAGGACACGCCTTCGAGTGTGGATCATACGACGGATTGGATTACTGCGATGAAAGAGACTCCAGAAAGCTCCTTATGGATGAAGACTCGCATGGTGCCTCAGGATGTTTATATCGAATCACGAGAACAAGGCAAGATGAGTCCTCTAATTTCCTATGTCCATAGTTACCCGTTTCAATCGTCTGGACAAAACAGTAAGGCCATGATTGCGATTGATATCAAAGAATCAGCGATCAGTCAGATCATTAAAAATATGCTCCCTGCTGACTATGCAAATACATTAATCATCGATCAGGACGGAACCGTCATATCTGCCGCGGACAAAACGTTGATAGGCAGCTCCACGGAGGAGAATCTGACACAGTCGCTGCTCACCTTTCATTCTTCAGATGAGAGCTTCACACCTGTATTTAACTACGACTCTTATGTCGTTACCCAAGATCAATTTAAAGGAAATGCATGGAGAATCTACACAACCACACCTAATGAAAGCTTCTATTATAAATTGGATAGCTTGAAAGAGATTTCGGTTCTTCTCGGTTTATTGGCTGTTGCGGTTGGAATAGCGATGTCGTCCATCTTTACCAGGGCCAACTATAGTCCTCTTAAACGAATCATGAATAACATCAAGAGCCGGATGGATAGCCCAACCAGCTTAAAGCAGGACGAATATCGGTTCATCGATACAACGTTTAACAGTCTGTCCAATAAAGTTGATAGTCTTGAAGAAACTTTACAGGCCAATCACAGCATGATTAAGCATAGTATCATGCTCAATATGTTAAATAATCGATTTACACCCGAGGAACTTACGGAACAGCTCCAGTCTGTTCACATTTCAATGGCCTACTCTCGCTTCCGTTGCATCGTCATTGACCCCGTCAATGAGAAGTGGAAGGATCTGCAGCCACGACAGTTGCAGCATACGTTGTATACGATGATCCAGCAACTGGAGATCGCAGAAATGGATGGAACTCAACTGCTGGCAGAGGAATTGCAGGATCATAAAATAGCAGTAATTATCTGTACCAACCAACCTGGAGAACCGCTCTCTGATCACATTGTAGACTTTATTCACGCTGAGGCGAGCAGCAGATTTGGTCTGGAATTTGTACTATCGTTAGGCGGATGGGTAGAAAACTTCACAAAGATTCACACAAGCTATCATCAGGCGAATACCCTGATTCGATACAGCTACTTCTTCCCCGAGCAGTCTGCCATTCAGGATCTTGATCTTCTGAACAGGGAAGCCAGCAGTTTGGAAATACCGGAGTCATACCTCGTAAACTTTGAAAAGAAATTACAGACTCGGGATGTGCAAGGTACGGTTCAGGCCATTCAGGAATTGGTCGCGATAATAAAAGAAGGCCCCTATTCAGCCGAATACAGTCGGATCATCTTATTAAAAACGGTATCTATTTACGCTGAGTGTATTAATCAGGTGCGCCTGCAACCCACCGAGGCGAGTTCATTGAATATGTACAAGCAATTTTCATTGTTCTACAATATCAACCGCTATTCGGAATGGATGATTCATCTCGTGACCGAATTTGTAATGCATATGGAGAAGCGAAGTGAGGTACGAAGTGTGGATACCATCTCGGCTGTCAAAGCCTATATTCACGAGCACTTATCGGGCGATCTCACATTAGATCATGTCTCAGAGCAAGTATTCATCAGCCCTAAATATCTCAGTAAACTTTTCAAGGAAGAAACCGGGATTGTTTATTCCGAATATGTTACGAATCAGAGAATGGAACGCGCACGGGAACTCATGACTCAACGTGAGATTACGGTTGAGCAGGTCGCAAGTACGGTTGGTTACCGTACCCCTGCCTATTTCATTAAAAAGTTCAAAGAAATTCACGGCTGTACACCAAAAAACTTCATGCGCAATCTAATGGAGCAGGGATCTATATAGGATCAATTAGGAATATTTACACGGACACTCCGATGACAGAACAACCTTCCGATCGCTGTTATTCCCAGATTTTTTCGATCCCTTTTCTAAAAGGGGAAATCCGGGAATAAAGGCGAACGCTTCGCTTCTTCAGGTTCTTTCTGTCCTCTCCGTTTTTGTGTAAATGTTAAATTGAAGCTATATAGAATTTATAATTAGTAAAGGAGCTGCTATGAACATCAACCATCTAAGAACGCTATGTCTATTGATTGCTACATCTATTCTTATAGGATTGATGAGCGGTTGTACCTTTCTAAACAGGGAAGGATCACAAGTGCAACAGCAGGAACATTTGGCAAGCGCTGAGAAAGATACAGCACCGCAGTATACGATATCCTGGACCATGCATCAAAATATCCCTGTTCCTGAAGACGCGGAGATGATTGCATATATTGAGGATCGGTTTGATGTCGATCTGGAGGTGTGGAATCTTGAGAACAAGCGGTACGAGGAACTGCTGGACCTGGAGCTCGCTCAAGGGAAAATACCCGATCTGTTCCGGATCAGACAACCGCATGATCTGCTTAAGTATCAAATGCAAGGGGTCTTAGCGGAAATCACCCCGGAAGTTCTTGAACAATATGCGCCAAATATCGTACAGCGAATTCGCGATTATGATTCACGTTATTTAGAGTATGGAAAAATAAACGGTGGCTTATATGGAATTCCGGCTATTAATCAGACCAACATCTATCGAACCCCTGTTGTATACCGAGAGGACTGGCTTAAACAGCTTGGTCTGGAGGTGCCAAAGACATTAGATGAATTTGAAACGGTTATGTATGCCTTTGCCAAAGGTGATCCGGACGGAAATGGTAAACAGGATACGTATGGTCTATCCAGAGAGGGCTTAAATGTTGTGTTTGGCGCTTTTGGACAGTCCGTTTTCACCGAGCAACTGTATTTTAATGAAAAAAACAACCAACTCGTGATCGGTGCTTTGGAGCCTAAGATGAAAAAAGCCCTGGCTTATATGCAAAAGTGGTATCGGGACGGAATTATCGACCCTGAGTTCATAACCGGTGAAAACAAAGGCGGCTATAAACATCTATCCCATGCTTTTATTAATGGAAAAATTGGGATGACCTCGATGGGCAACTACTATCATTGGAATCAAGAGGGAGACTACAATGTCCTTAATGAAAATGGCCAAGAAACTCCAGTGGGAGCCTCGTTTAATGTTAATGAGCTGTTACAGAAGAACGCAACTGCAGAGGTAGTATTTGGTTCTCCTGTTATTGGTCCTAATGGACATAGCGGTTCAAAAGGGAACAATCTGCTGATGAATTTTATTGCTATAGGTGCTGAGGCTGCGAAGGAGCCGGGAAAACTGGAGAAAATTTTGGAGATTCTCGATTATGTAAGTGCCAACCCCGATCCGGAGGAGCAGATCAAAATGGAGTATGGCCTTCCAGGAAAACACTGGAATTGGAGCGCTGAAGATTCAAACTCGTTCCATTTACTTTACCCATACAACAGAATGGAGAATTATATTAATATGATCGGCTCAAGTATCGGCATGACGGTTCCAGGTACACCCTCGGACAAACGTGAACAGTGGGCTGCATCTGCAGGGTTGACGGAGAATGGTATCTATAATCGCCTGGAAGTTGCAACCCCTGCCCTGATTCAATATTCATCTGAATTGATTCGTATGAGAGACAGAGCGTACATCTCCATCATCACTGGCGATCAGCCTGTGGGGTATTTCGATACCTTTATGGAAGAATTCATGGATGCAGGTGGGCAACAGGTGCTGCTTGAAGCGAATCATTGGTATAAGGAGCATATGGAGACAAGTCGCGCACAATAGATATAACGGTTTGGAACATACATTATGCATTTCCCATGAGTTTCTGGATTTTACATGTGTTTTTATGCACCTATCTTCGCTTCCCTCACGTCACTCTCTATCCCTTCGCACTCGCATTTGATCCGCGTAGTGAACGGGCTGAACTGCTTCTTGCCGTGCTTCCGGATTTGGAGGCGCTGCCTGAGGGCGTGTTTTCAAAACGCTTGCGTTCGGTCCGCTCCATCTGCACAATCTGACCTTCGTGCACCACGATATGCAATGAACCAAACTCCATGTCATTCAGCTGTCCGGCAATTCGGTCCAACCATACCTCATCCACTTTTAACGGCTTAGCCATAGAGCCGCCTCCTCTTCTCGGGCTATTGCCCGCCATATTCCTAAGTACGCTGTCATCCAACGGATTTATAAATCATTCTTATCCAACCTATATACTTGGTTTATACATTAGCAGGGCTTCCAGTAGCTGTCAATCTGTATTTTCTTCTTCTCATAATCACTTTTCTGAAACGGCTTTGTGTCCAAGCCAGCTCTTGAGCAGCAACGTGGCGAGAGCCAGAATCAGGAGCAGGGATGCTACGGCAAACGAAGCCGAGAATTGATATTCGTTATACAAAATCTCCACATGAAGTGGTAACGTATTGGTCTCCCCGCGGATATGTCCGGACACCACAGATACGGCTCCGAACTCACCCATAGCACGAGCATTACACAGAATAATGCCGTACAGCAGCCCCCATTTGATGTTGGGCAAGGTTACACTCCAGAAGATTCGCCACCCGGAAGCACCGAGCGTAACCGCCGCTTCCTCTTCCCGGGTTCCCTGGTCCTCCATGAGTGGAATCAACTCCCTGGCTACGAAGGGGAAGGTAATAAACAGCGTTGCAATGACAATGCCTGGCAGCGCAAAAATGATTTTGATATCATGTTCGGACAGCCACGGCCCAAACCACCCATTTGAACCAAAGACCAATACAAAGATCAACCCGCCCACCACAGGCGAAATTGAAAAAGGAAGATCAATCAGGGTGATCATAAGTCCCTTGCCCTTGAACTGGAACTTGGTAATGACCCATGCAGCGGCCACACCAAATATCGTATTCAGCGGTACGGTAATCGCCGCAACCAATAACGTGAGTTTCAGTGCAGACATGGCATCCGGCTCGGTAAGAGCGGCGATGTATACACCCCAGCCCTGCTTCAACGCCTCCATGAGCACAATGACCAGTGGCAAAATAAGCAGCCATATGAGTACCAGGCTTGCCAGTCCAATCAACAACCATTTGACCCATGGAGCTTCCGTTGTTGCACGGTTCGTTCCACGCCCGGTCTTTACGGGTGGAACAGGGCTTAGTGGGACAGAACCCGCCATATGCTGCACCTCCTTTGGTTTGGGTGAGTGACTTCTTTTAATATCCTTATTCCACCATGTTTCATCGTCATGCTCTGCCCGCCTTCCGGCTCCAACGTTGCAAGGAATTAATGATCAGCAGCAGGATGAAAGAAACAAGAAGCAACAGCAAAGCTACAGCTGTAGCGCCTGCGTAATCGAACTGCTCCAGCTTGGCCATGATCAGCAAGGGAGCAATCTCCGTTTTCATCGGCATATTGCCTGAGATAAATACAACCGAGCCATATTCGCCAATGCCCCGGGCAAAAGCCAGAGCAAAACCCGTCAGCAACGGTGGAATCAGATCTGGCAACAGAATCGTGCGGAATATCCGCCATCTTCCTGCCCCCAGTGTGGCAGCCGCCTCTTCCACCTCAGCTTCCAGCTCCTCCAGCACCGGTTGCACCGTGCGAACTACAAACGGAATTCCGATAAACATCAGCGCCAGTGTAATCCCGGCCTGTGAATAGGCGAGCTTGATACCCAAAGGCTCTACAAACTGCCCAATCCAGCCATTGCCGGCATAGATCGCCGTAAGAGCAACCCCTGCTACCGCTGTCGGCAAGGCAAAAGGCAGATCAATGACCGCATCAAACAACCTTTTGCCCGGAAATTCATACCGAACAAGCACCCATGCCAGGAGTAACCCCAGCACGAGATCAATCAGCGCCGCTGCACCTGCGGTCAGGAAGCTGACCTGGAATGAAGCCAGCACCCTGGGATTGGTCGCAACCTCAATCATGGTTGCCCACGTCAGCCCTGTTGAGTTAAATAACAGCGCAGCCAGTGGAATAAGTACAACCAGGCTCAGGTAGAACACACTGTAACCCATTGTTAATCCAAATCCCGGCAATGTGCGTCTCCGCGCCACAACCACCTTGCTCATGCACGTTCATCCTCTCTGCCTTCAGCCGGTAAGGCTGGTTGGCCGCTCACAGCGCGATTGATCGGGTGTTCTATGAACAGAGCAACCTTAGCTGCCTGGAACATAGATCTGGTCGAAGATACCACCGTCATTGAAATGTTTGGCCTGAGTATCCCGCCATGTACCGAATACATCTTTCAACGTGAACAGCTCAAGTGCCGGGAACTGATCTTTGAATTTTTCCTCCACGCTGTCCAGCGTTGGGCGGTAATAATTTTCAGCGGCAATCGTCTGTCCTTCTTCACTGTACAAATATTTCAGATAGGCATCCGCCACGTCTCGGCTTCCTTTTTTGTCTGCATTTTTGTCCACAATGGCAACCGGTGGTTCGGCCAAGATGCTAACCGATGGCACGACAATATCGAATTTGTCCGGACCCAACTCTTTTACCGATAGGAAAGCTTCATTTTCCCAAGCAAGTAGCACATCCCCAATGCCGCGTTCAACAAACGTTGTCGTAGACCCGCGAGCACCCGAATCCAGCACAGGCGCATGTTTGAACAATTCACCAACAAATTCCTTCGCTTTCTCTTCATCATTGTTATTATGCTTAAGGGCATATCCCCATGCCGCCAAATAGTTCCAGCGTGCCCCGCCGGACGTTTTGGGATTCGGGGTGATGACTTGCGTATCGCCTTTGATCAGATCATCCCAGTCCTTGATGCCTTTTGGATTACCCTTACGTACAAGGAATACAATCGTAGAGGTATACGGAGCGCTGTTATGCTCGTATTTGTCCTGCCAGCCTTCATTAATCAGACCTTTATCTTCAATCGCATCAATATCGTATCCCAATGCCAGTGTCACTACGTCGGCATCCAGTCCGTCAATAACAGAACGACTCTGTTTACCCGATCCCCCGTGGGACTGCTTGATGGTCACTTCCTGGCCTTTCTCTTTCAACCAATGCGCCGCAAACGCTTTGTTATATTGCTCATAGAGTTCCCGCGTTGGATCGTAGGAAACATTCAGCAGCTCGATGGCCTTGGCCCCTTCCTTACCGCCTTCCGCTCCCCCCGATGTTCCTGCTGCACTGGACCCGCCGCTATCCGATCCGCATGCTGTCAGTACCCCTGTTAACACCAGTGCCAGACCAACCAAAATACCCTTATGAATTCTCTTTTTCATAAATAACACTCCCCCCGATATAGATCTGCATGACTACCTCAGGCCGGCTGAACAGGATCGAACGCCCCGTAAAAAACAAGAAGACGGAGGAACCCCCGCGCACTTCTCCCCATAAAGTCATGCCGGCTTAAGGCCGTGCATGCTCCATCTGGAAAGGATGCGCTGCGGTGTTCCTCCGTCTATACGGTGAGAACGTTATTCTGTTCAGGTTGCATGGTTGCATCTGGCTGTAAAATGACCGTTTTCACAATGAAAACAGATTCATTTTTATTATTCCTACCTGTTTAGTAAGTTATATACGTATAATAAAGGCAGTCTATATACCTGTCAAACGTTTTTTCCGATTTTTACCGTATTTCTGGGCTATTGGCAAAAAAAGAGGAACAACGAACCCGCGTCCGTTGTTCCCTTCAGCGAATCCCATACTTCGCTGGCTATTGTAAACATAAACGGAATTGGACGGCCACACCTTGTCCATTCCTCATCTGCCCGCATACCGGATATTGGGTACCGGCGGTGTGCTCATGCCTTCTCCCAGATAAAAACCTGTGTGTGGCGGTTGGTTGTAGGCTACATTTTGCCAAGCAACGCCAAGACGGTACACCGGATCATGCATCAGCGTATAGATGCGTTTGTCCGTAACTGCTGTTGTGGTATAGATCCGCAGTGCTGAGCTGTCATTCGTCCGCCACACAACTTCCTCTCTCCAGTCCCCGAACAGATCGGCCTGCAGATTCGGCGTAGACTTGGTTCCGTTATTGGAAGATACGCCGGAAGCGGTGAGCAGGTTCATCGTTGTGCTGTTGGTATAGTTCCACTTATCGATTCGGTTGCTGTCCAGCAGTTCACGGAGCAGATCCCCATCCCACCAGATGCCAAAATTTGTGGAGGACGGTAGGGTTGTCCCGAGTTTCTGCCCTTTGGCCGTATACAGACTGCCGTCTGCCCATACTTCAGCGCCTTTATATCTTGGATCGATATCTGCCGCCATGCCACGTCCAATATCCTTTGTTGTTTTAACTCCCCAGATTAACTGGCCTGTACCTGCATCCCGGAACTCCACTCCGGCATTGGACGGTGTCTCATGAACCTGAAATACCTCAAGTCCAGGGCGGTCCGGGTCGAGGTCACTCAGGTGCATGGCATCGCCATGATGAAGTCCTGTTGTGTACAATCCTTTGCCGTTGTCATCCACCGCCATCGCACCATAGACGATCTCGTCTTTCCCATCTCCGTCTACGTCCGCCACACTCAGATTATGATTGCCCTGCCCGGCATAGCCCGAGTTACCGGAGGTATTGGAATCAAACGTCCATTGTTTGGTTAGCTGTCCATTCCGCCAGTTATAAGCCACAAGCACACTGCGCGTATAATACCCGCGAGCCATGACTAGACTTGGCCGCTCCCCATCCAGATAAGCAATGGCTGCAAGGAATCGGTCCACCCTATTGCCGTAGTTATCTCCCCAACTGGATACATTGCCACGCGCCGGTTCGTAGTTCACCGTGGAGAGCGCTTTACCAGTCTGTCCATTGAAGACCGTCAGGAATTCGGGACCAGATAATACATAACCGCTGGAATTGCGGTAATCCTTGCTTGCATCCCCGATGACCACGCCAGTACCATCCTTGGTGCCATCGGCTGTTTTCATCGCAACCTCGGCTTTGCCGTCACCGTCGAGATCATACACCATGAACTGGGTGTAGTGAGCGCCGGCACGGATATTTTTGCCCAGACTAATACGCCATAGGCGTGTTCCGTTTAATTTATAAGCATCGATAAACACTTCCCCGGTATAACCGCTCTGGGAGTTATCCTTGGAGTTGGAAGGGTCCCACTTCACAATCAATTCATACTCACCATCACCATCCAGGTCACCTGCACTGGCATCGTTGGCACTGTAGGTGTAGGCTACTCCATCGGGCGTTGTCCCACCTGCGGGTACACTGAGCGGTACAGATAGATAATTGTTGCCCCATACGCTTGCTGCTGCTGAAGCAGCCTGCTCCGTTCCACTGACGACAGCGCGAACGGTATATTTGGAACTGCTTGTCCCACTTGCATCCTGAAGATTGGTGCTGTTCGTTATAGGCGTAGCGTTCACCTTGGTTCCATCTCGATAGACGTTAAACGATACATTCGATCCTTCCGTTCCCAGAAGCCGCCAACTGACAAACACACCTGTCCCGGTCTTCACAGCCACCACACCGCGATCCAGATATTCCATCTGCCTTGCTCCCGCTGCATGTGTTACCGGTGTGTTGCCCAATCCAAGCGAAGTAACCAGTAACGCGGAACTCAGCAGTGATACTCCGGCTGTACGTAATGTGCGCTTCCACAATGATGATCGATTTCCCATAAACAATTGCCTCCCCAATTGTATTGGTAAGCCCGATGCCCTTGTAGCGCCATCTTTTTATGTAAGCGCTTTAATATATTCATTTTAAATTAAACATATAATTCCATCTATAGGTCTAATTTAGTAATTGAATGGTTGGTACATGAAAAATGCCAAAGGATTTCTCCTTCGGTTAGCCGTTGCCCGTTCTTCGATTGCTTCAGTCGACTGGAATCACAATCAACTGACTCACGGATATGGGACGATTCCCATGTTCTCATAAAAAGACTAAAAAAAGCTGTGAAACCATGTGTTTCTCCATGATTTCACAGCTTATAGACAACTTTTATACTACAGGCGTTATACATACCGGACGAGGCAGTTCCAGCTTGAACCCGTTATGCGTCAGACGTCCGTCTTCTTCACTGATCTGGAAACCTACGAGGTTATTGCTGTCCTGATTCGCCACAACCAGAATTCCACCTGGCAAAATATTAAAGTTACGCGGTGTCTGCCCAATTGTGGAGGTCCACTCTACGGCTTCCAACTCACCGCTCTCCTGATCAATATGATAGAGCACGATGCTGTCATCTCCCCGATTGGATGCATACAGGAAACGTCCACATGGAGATATACGGATGTCTGCAGCCGTCCCCTCTCCTTTATGCCCTTCTGGAAGTGTGGAGATGTGCTGCACCGTAGTGAACTCCCCTCTGCGCTCATCGTATAGGAATGCCGTAACGGTGTTGTCCAATTCGTTGATCACATAAGCCCACTTCGAGTTGAGATGGAACACAAGATGCCTTGGCCCTGCGCCTGGTGGCTGATCCATCTCACGATGGGTAACCAGACGTCCCTCTTCCAACCGATACACAATGATCTGATCCAGACCGAGGTCACATACGACAGCATACTGTCCGGACGGATCGGGTTGAATGGAGTGTGCATGTGGCCCTTCCTGCCGTTCTTCGTTGATTCCACTTCCCGTGTGCTCCACCCATGCACTCATCTCACCAAGCGTCCCCTGATCGCCAACCGGGAATACATTGACACTGCCGCTGCTATAGTTGGATGAGAACACCCACTGACCATCCTTGGAGACAGACACATAGCATGGAGAAGCCCCTCTCGTCTGTTTTCGATCCATCAGGTGCAGCTCACTCGTTGCCTTATCTCTCCGATAGACCAACACCTCTCCCTCGTCCGTCTCACTCGCCACATACAGACAGTTTCCATCCGGGCTTAGCGCCAGATAAGACGGATTATCCACACCATCCATGTGATTGACGATTCGCATCTCTCCTGTATCCGTATTCAACACACATAGGAATATTCCGGGTTCATCCGCTGACGCATACGTACCTGTATAGAAAAGCGTTTCCTGAGTTGTGACTGGTTCCATAACTAAATCTCTCCCTTTTCCTATATATTCACTGTTCTGATTCTTCCCACTGATATGTACTTACCCAATTCACGGGAAACTGCTTCACTTCCTGTAAACGTGGCTTTCTAAATCGAGAACAACCACGTTGATCGCTCTCATATCTGTCATTGACGCCCTTATCGCCTCTCACCATAATACAAAGTATGAGACCTAACAACAGACTACCCCTACATCGTAAATCTGACGGATTTCGTATGCAAAAACTCATTGTGCTTCCGGACTCCCTGCTGCAAGAAACCGCAGCTTATCCGGTCACGTCCGGATTATACGTTACCGATATCGGTTACTTTCACGAAGCGGAGCATCATTACCGTGACCGTCCCGATGGTTGTGAATCACACATTCTGATGTACTGTGTCCAAGGCACAGGCTGGTATACGATGGATGGCAGCAAGACATATGATGTCAGCCCGGGAAACCTCGTTATATTACCTGCATATGTCCCTCATGTGTATGGTGCCAACTCAGCTGAACCATGGAGCATCTTCTGGATTCATCTGCGCGGGGAACACGCTTTACCCTACATAGAACCCTTGTTAACTCATCATATTACTACCATGCCACCGGCCAAGGCTCAAAAATGGCTTGAGCTGTTCCATGAATGTTACGGCGCACTTGAGACGGGTTACTCCATGCAAACGATGACGTATGCCTCCCAGATTATTGGTTATATGCTTGGCATGCTCGCTTATGGACCGGAGACAACAGGGACAGATGGTGGGATTGTGAGCAGCAAACGTGCGGCCGAACAATCCGTTCAATATATGTTGGAGCACCTGGAGAATGGAATCACCCTGAAGGAACTGGCGGCACACGCGCGACTGTCTGTCCCTCATTACTCTCAGTTATTTAAGCAAGCTACGGGGCATTCGCCCATCGATTATTTCCTGCGGCTGAAGATTCAGCATTCCTGCCGCTATCTGGATTTTACCGATTGGACCGTGAAGCAGATCAGCTCCGAGCTTGGATTCAAAGACCCGTACTACTTCTCCCGTCTGTTCAGCAAAATGATGGGACGTTCACCCACGGATTATCGAAATAAATCCAAAGGATAGATGCTGTGTGCTTCACTTAAGCCTTTCAGAATCCTCATGAATTCAATTGGCAAATTCCAGCAACCTTTTGAACAGAAGGGTCGTCTATAGGGGCAAATAACTTTTATATAAAGGGATCATCCCTGGAAAAGTGAGGCGAACCTATCATGAAAAAAAATATACTTGCTACATTAACTGCGGGAGCTCTGCTCACGCTGTCTCTAAGTGCAGGCCCGATTAACGCTGCGCAGGCCCAATTCACGGATATTCAAGGTATCGTAGGAGCAGACAAAATTGAATCTCTCCATAAAGATGGATTCATCAAAGGTGTAAGCGACAGCTTGTTCAAGCCTGAACTGGAGTTAAATACCGCTCAGGGCATTCAACTGATTGCGGACGGCCTGAATCTGAATCTGGACACGATTCGTTTTATCAAAATGCCGGTACCAAGTGACTACTTCTCTACTGTAAAAGATGGCGTATGGTACAGTGATGCATTTATCCGCGCCCAATATAATGGCATTCAGATATCACAGGATATCGATCCGTCCAAACCGCTTACTCGTGAACAATTCACACTGTTCCTGATGCAAGGCATCGAGGCCAAAGGCGGTCTGCCGATGATTAATATCAAACCTGTGGACATTACCGACGAACAGGAACTTACGCCAGAGTATCAAGGTGCCATTCAGCGTTCACTCGTTCTCAAAATCAATGAACTGGATGCCGACGGAAACTTCA
The DNA here is from genome assembly GCF_047302515.1 of Paenibacillus amylolyticus. GTDB lineage: Bacteria > Bacillota > Bacilli > Paenibacillales > Paenibacillaceae > Paenibacillus > Paenibacillus amylolyticus_G. Next base: position 5,372,952 of record NZ_CP168019.1, read on the forward strand.
ATCCCAAACAAACGATTACTCGTGCCGAAGCAGCAGTGATGATGTATAACGCAATCGAGTACATGGAATCGTTCCATGCACCACAAATCCCGGAAACACCTGAGAAGTAATATTTTCCTTGGTGGAAGCAATATGCCAAACAGCCGCACCTTCCCTCAACAGGAAAGTGCGGCTGTTTGTATTATACTTATATCACTGATGCAAAATCATCAGATTTAACTTTCTAACTTAGAAAGAACCTTTAACAACAACTTCAGACAACGGTAAACGTCCTGACGGGCGAGCTGGCTGTGCAGCTTTACCTACAGTAATCAACAATGTTGGCACAAATCGTGCAGGAATGTTGAATGTTTCGATCAGTTTTTGTGGATTGTATCCACCGATTGGACATGTATCGTAACCCAGGGAGCGTGCAGCAAGCATAATATTTTGGGAAGCAAAAGATGCATTGCGGATCGCTTCATCGCGAGCGATTTGCGGGCTTTGGTAAGCACCGTTGATCTGTCCAACCAATGCGTCACGAACCTCAGCAGTCAGTGCGCCTGCTTCAACAGCTTGATCGTAGATTACGGTGTTACGGTTTGCTTCCAAATCTCCGAGAACAGCAATCGTAACCGAACTTTCCACGATCTGACTTTGACCGTAAGCAACTGGCAGCAATTTCGCTTTGTCTGCTTCAGATTCAATTACGAGGAATCTCCAGTGTTGCAGGTTCCATGAAGATGGTGCTTCCGCAGCTGCTGTCAGAATCGCATTGAGATCAGCTTCAGGCAATTCAAACCCTTTTTCGTACTTTTTGACAGCATGGCGTTCGCTAATAACGCGAAGTGTTTCATTTTTTTCAATGCCTGACATGTGTTCCACTCCCCAGAATCTAATTTGTTTATACTTCTTTTACTTTCGCAAGGTGATCTCGAAGTTTACTCTACCAGGGATTTTCCTTCCGAAAATAACATCAGCGCAGACGATCTCTCCTCATCTGTGTTCAGGTTATGCCCGGAATCGCTTGAGAACATCAATGGATCTTTCACCGGAGCATACGCCCATGCCGTAACTTGTCCACCATGCCTGACTAAACCAAGACCATATTCATGGAGGACCATTCGTTGTGGACTCCGTCAAGACTTCTCCTTTGCAGATAATCCCTTCAGCGATAAGTTCATCGTTTCCCCATGACCTATGCGTTCTTTCACATCCTGAATGGATATACGATCAAAATAAGCGCTGAGCGCCTCTTCGCCTCCGTTATATATGTTCCCCATCACATCCTGCATATTGGAAGATACCACGCACGATGAACCGGACTCCCCTGAGCACCAGTTGGGACCGAGTGAACCACCAGCTACCAGTCTGTACAATTCTCCAAGCTTGATCTCTTCACTCGGACGGCTAAGCAAGTACCCACCATGAGCACCTTCCTTGGTCGTCAGGTAACCATGCTTGCGCAGAACACTAAGTACCTTACGGACTCTGGCCGGGTGTGTACCCACACTCTGGGACAAATCTTCACTATTGGCCATACACTCATCTCTCATCGACAGAAAAACAAGACAATGCACCGCTATGGTAAATTCGCTGTTCATAACTTACTCCTTCCCGGCTTACAACACCGATGAACTCCAACCCAAGGTAAGTATAACTGTCATTATATGAATAACAGTTATGTTTGTCAACTTTCGTCCAGGATGGAGATCAAACGTGATTTTTCCTGTTATACCAATACTTACAGCTCATCAACACAATTAAGCTAGGATTAACATCCCGTCTTCATTATTAATCCAAAAAGACAAAAAAGTGAGCCTTTCGCTACGCGAAGGGCTCCAATAAGATAGACATATGAAAGGGCTTACGTGATTATTATAATCGGTAATCTTCAATTTGAAAACGCTTTTTTTGTAAAGTGCATCATTATTTTAAATTTTTCTTATTTAAATAAAATGAACAGCAGGTATTGCTAAAACTAATCCCATTAGTTATTATACTAATACCATTAGTTTTAAGGAGGGTTTATCGATGCGCATTACCCGAGAGTTTGATGTCGTTCAAGTTACGTTCCTTCCAAAGCTCTTCCCTGTGAACGTATATCTTGTTGAAGAGGAAGATGGATTAACCCTGATTGATGCCGGAATACCGTTCAGTCTTAAGGGGATTTTGGCAACTGCCCAGTCCCTTGGGAAGCCCATTACCAAGATCATTCTGACTCATGCTCATAGCGACCATATTGGTGCATTGGATCGTCTCAAAGAGACACTGCCCCAAGCCGAGGTTTTCATCTCCAGACGGGATGCCCGGCTATTGGCGGGTGATACTTCCCTTCTTCCCGGTGAGCCACAAACTCCGGTACGCGGCGGGGTGCCTAAGCCTCAAGCGGTGCACACCCAGCCAAACCACTTGCTGGATGACGGTGACAAGATTGGTTCACTGGTCGCCATTGCCTCACCAGGCCATACGCCGGGGCATATGTCCTTCATGGATACGCGCAGCCGCGTGCTCATCGCTGGCGACGCGTACCAGCTGCAAGGCGGCCTTGCTATATCCGGCCGCATGCGCCCGCTCTTCCCGTTCCCCGCGCTGGCGACGTGGAACCGCGAAGCGGCTCTGGCCAGCGCGAAGCGCCTGGCGGAGCTGGAACCGTCCGTGCTGGCTGTAGGCCACGGACGGATGCTGCGCCAGCCCGCGGCCGCCATGCGCGCGGCAACCGCTGATGCACAGCAGCGGTTCGGTCTTGCCGGGGGTCAACGATGAGCCCCCGGCAAGGGCTGGATCGCGGCGCTCTGCTCAGCGCCGCTGCCCAGCTTGCTGACAGCGACGGCTTTCAGGCGCTGACACTGGCCGCGTTGGCACAGCGGCTGGATGTGCGCTCGCCGTCGCTCTACAACCACATCAGCGGACTTCCCGGGCTTCGCCAGGAAATGGCGCTGATGTCCGTGCAACAGCTTAGCCGCGCATTAACCGCGGCTATCGCTGACCGCACTGGCGATGATGCCATTCAGGCCATCGCTGCGGCATACATTGGCTTCGTCCGCGAGCACCCCGGGCTCTACGAAGCCTCATTTCATGCCCCGGATCGCGAGGAGCCACAGCTCGCCGCGGCCAGCACAGCCACGCTCGAGTTGCTGCTGCACAGCTTGCATCCCTACCCGCTAACCGAAGCGGAAGCATTGCATGCCGTTCGTGGTTTGCGTAGCCTCTGCCATGGATTTGCCTCCATTGAGGCACAAGGCGGCTTCGGCATGAACTTTGATCCGGACGAAAGTCTGCGTCTGACCGTATCCGCATTCCTGCACGGACTCCGGCATCTTCACGAAGACTAGTAAGGCCCGCATAGTATCACAAAAAGGACTGCAGATCCTCTGCAGTCCTTTTTGCCTTGCTGTCTCATATTCAAATTTGGAAGCATCTATTTGCCGTTTACTTGTTCCATTGTCTTAGCGATCTCTATTACTGAATTTTTGTCTAATTTAGAAGTATCGATCTCCATATAAGTATCTTCCTGAATCCAAGTCAAAATCCCGCCAGTGGGTTGTTTCCCTATATATGAGACGTACCAACCAGTATTCCCATTAATATCTACTCGTTCCCCCTTAGGCTCCAATTGTACTTTATACGGAATAATCTTTGATTTTTCTGATCCCGTTTTGATGTCTATTGTTACTAGTTCCTTTTCAACGATAGAGTTGTTTTTCAGTTGTCTAATCCCAAAAACATAACGATTGTTCTCATCGAAATAATTGATTAGAATATAATCTATTTTTGGAGCAAGATTTTCAGGCGATTTTATTTCATAATGGGTTGCAGATTTCATTGCCTTTGGTACATATATATTAAAATTCGTCACCCGGTTTAGTTCCTTAATGGCTTCGTTGTCGAGTACTGATACACCCCATAGATTTGACAGTAATAATGTTATAGTTACGCCAATTACTTTTAACAAATTAAAACACCCACTTTATATCATCTTTCATCGTATTGTGTTCTTAACTAATTCTTTTAATACAGAAGAAAAAAGGAGTGCCTCATTTGAGTGATTGCCCTCTGATCGAAATCTAACGAACCGAGGACACTCTAAAACGGCGATTAGAGCGAATAACAAAATCTAACGAGCTCCACACGTCCTATTTCGCAAAAAAACGGCAGTGGGGCGGGCAAAATGAGTATATTCAATCATTTAACGTGTCTGTGATTCGTTACATTTACCAACGTACCAAATTAGGCCGAATAAGACGCACTGAGTTCGTTAGAACCTACAACTAAGCAATTCTCTAATATGTACATCTCCCAATCCGCACTCAACTGGAACGGCATTTCTCTGTCCGCTCTGCATTCGATCGTTTTTCTCTACATCCACTCTACGGCCATTGCTGCCGCCCTTCCTGCACCTCCTGCAAAATATGCTTCATCACTGGCACGTACACCTTCCAGTAGAACATGTCCGGAATATCTTTTTGATCTGGCGTAAGCTTGGACCGGACGACCTCCCATCCCCGGATTCGGCGCCAGAAGGAATAATGCTTCATCTCTCCAAAGGACCCTGCCATGTAATATGATCGATTATAGTCGTCGTACCGGACAAGCGCAGCAAATTCCGCTGGTATTCCTGCATTCCCCAGTTTCTGCTTGCCTGCCTTCGTCAAATCCGTCTTATACCAGGCCAATATGGAATCCTGCTTTTGCGGCACAATGATATCGAACCAGCCATTGTAATGAATATCCTGGGTTATGCCGCTCCAATCCCTGCCCTCCTGTGTGAATGCAACTTGTACATTTCCTGTCTTTACATCCGGGCCTTTCTCCAGCACTATGACCTGCCCATCTAAATGAACTAGCAGAATACCAGCTCCGTGAAAAGACCATTTCTTCTTCTCCTGCTGCTCATAGTTCGTCCGAATCCAACGGGGTACTTCTTCTATACTTTGCAGATTAGATACCGATTTCCCTTGCCATCCACTGCTGTCCACACCCAAGATGGGGTATAGTTGCTCTCTTGTCATCTTCGAAGCCGTATTTGCCAATGCACTGTATTCGGCAACAATCGTTACCCCTTTATACGCAGCCTCGCGGATCTTTTGCACATCATATATCGTTAATCCTTCATAGATTCCGCCTTGTTTCCCTTCACTCTTCTGTGCAGACAGACTACTGCGATTCGCCGTCAGATAGATCAGATCCGTGTCTGTCACCTCATCAGGCAGCAGTTGTTTCATTCGTGGAAGCCCGTCCAGAAGATCATAGCCGTAATAATCCTCTTCATACGAGTAGTATTCCCCTGTGTGCTGTACAATCTTCTGTTGATTCAAAAGCCAGACCAATCCCTTGTGCCCCTGATAGGACAAGTCCGGTCTGCTCTTGTCAATAATCATGATGTTCAGTGGAACCGGGGCCTGAGATTGCCACATAATCCAGGGGACAACCAGCACCACCGATACCACTGTAAAACAAGCCAACGTCCACATCGTGGCTGGCCTGTAACTTTTTTTCATGAAGCGTATTCCTCCTTGCTCTGTTCCAAGGTGTTACCAGGATTACCGTTAGATTACCCCAATCCATTCCTGATCTCCTTCTCCTTTTCCTTTTCCTTTTTCCTCCACAATCCCACAGCCTGCAAAATGCCAAACATACGGAATATATTGTTCAGCGGTCTGAACCAGAACGTCTCCGAACAAGCATACAATAACAGACGCGTCACCTCTCTGGACGTGTACGTTTTGCGTGAACACCATACTTCGAACATTACCATACCTGCGGACAACAGTGAACCATAGAGCGTCAGCAGCAGAGCGAGAATGATGCATAGGTTGATATCCACCAACTGTAGCCCTATGCCTGAGATGAACAGCAAAATCGCTCCCAGTTCCATCACAGGTCCCAGCAATTCGATCAGAATAAAATACGGGATGGATACCATCCCCATCCAGCCATAGGCTGGATTGAAGATCATGCTCCGTTGGGCCCATAGACTGCTCGCAAGCTGCATATACCAGCGGGTACGCTGTGTGCGCAGCTGACGCCATGTACCGGGTACTTCTACCCTGCAGATCGGATCGGGAATATATATAATACGACCACGTTCCCGAGTTCGCTTCATATGTTTCTGCAACCGCATCACCAGTTCCATGTGAGCAACCTGGTCATTGCGCTTGTACCCACCAACTTCCATCACCCGGTTCTTTTTGAATACACCGAATACTTGGGCCGTAAATAAAAGCACATTAATATTGTAACGAACAAGTCCCACACCACCAATTAAAAAAGCACGCACGTATTCAATGGTCTGCATTACATACAACGTACTGCCCATAAGTCGTGTGCTATTATCCGTTAAATCTGTATGATCCGTATTTCTGGGGGGTATGAGATCTACTCGTCCACTACAAGCAACGACCTCTTCTCCTGGGAGAGCATCCATAACGGGTTTCATAATCTTCACCAATGCATCCCGTTCCAGAACTGTCCAGGGTCCAACAGAGGCGATATAAGGATATTGCGAGATATTCAGGCCTGCATTCAGGGAGTCCATTCGTCCTCCATACGCCTTGTCGATTACAATCAGACGATGATGCAGCCTGGATTGGTAGACACATTTAATCTGAGCCGTCTCCTGGCCGAGTCCCGAATAATGAACTTTACTCCGAATAGGCATCAGGTCATAGGTTTCTATTAACTGTGGCATTGTTCCATCCTCTGATCCATCATTAATAATAATAACTTCATAGCGTGCATATTGAATATCCAGCAGACAGCTAATTCGCTGTACGATCGTATCCTCGCTATTCCGCACCGGAACAAGCAGGGATACCGCAGGAGCCAGTTCTTCATCCAACATCTCATGATATTGCAGCGGGTCCAGATCCCTCCGGCGGATCAATGTGCGAGCGGCAGCAACTACCAGAACACTACACATCACAATTGCTAACACCAGATAGATAAATATCCCCTCGTAACATGCTAAAACAAAACTCCGCAGCATCTCAATCCATCTTTCGTCCATACTGCATCCTTTCCAGCGTTTCTTCCGCTATCTGCCTTGCATATTTATCCGGATGGTTTACAGCCGTATCCCGGAGCTCTTCAAGTCCCTGCTCGTATCGGGCAAGAGAGTTCGCCGCTTCCTGTCGGATCTGAAAAGAAGGATCACCCATCATTAACTTCAGGCGAGGAATAAAAGCATCCGCATGAACAGTGCCCATAAGCTGGGTCACTGTTAGTCTTTCAGAGCGTTGCCTTTCCTCACCAGATTCGTTCCATACCAGCAATAGCCCCTTCAACAAATCTTCACGCCCTCTGCCCACTTGAGCCAATGCCTGATAAGCGTGAGTACGCAGCAATGCATCCTCTCCAAGAATGAGCTTCTCCAGTAGAACAACAGCACCATCCGTCTGGTCATCCCGAATACGAATGGCATGTACGATATTAGACTGGACCTGATAAGGTACATCCTTGAAATGATCCTTCAGACGAATCCAGGATGAATCGGTAAGCAACAGCAGAATCTGCAGATACTGCGAATCGGACCATACATATTGCTTACGCAACAATTCTTTAACGATTCTGAAATAACCGGTTCTGGCATATATGCGTAAAATGATGAAGCGTTCAAGCGGCGTACAGGAAGTAACCCGCAGCATATCCTCTAACCTGGGCAGAAGCTCCACCATATGAAACTGTTCAATATATAACAACGTGTTGACCCGTTCACTCCACTTTCCCGTCTTCAGAATCAATCGGTATGAGCTTCCAAAGACTTGCCAAGATAACAGACGAATTCGCAAAATCTCATGCTCTGCGGGACCTTGAGCGAGCCGTTGCAATAACAATTGCTGCAAAACGATCTGTTGATCTCCACTCATATTCAATAAGTCTACGCCAATTTCTCCCTCGTTCAGGTACCGCTGTAGAAATGAACCTTCTGCAAGTAATTCATGCATCAGTGCCGTCTTAACCTTTTCCCTGCGCCTACTGCTATATTTCATCCATAAGATGTAACCGTAGATAACCAGCAAAAAAGCTAGTACACTTGCACATACAAGGCTGACCACATGTACCAACCAATCTGTATTACCTGCAAGCCACCCTCTATGATGTGAGCCGATAAGCTTGATATACATCCATTGTTGTCCAATCATTGCATGATTTCCCCTTAATCGAATAAACGGCCTTACAACGGGCACAATAATACAAAATTTTCAAATACACCCTGTGAATACATATCGGGTATATGATACACTAAGCTTTCTATCGGCTTTCTGCGTTTGTGATATAATAGGAACTGAAAATTCCGGCAATTCGTATTGGGTTCCGGATCCCCGGATAACATATTATTCCAGAAAGAGGGAGTTCTACGTGGCTCAAATCAGTCCGTACTACCTGCAAATCGGAGCAACCGTGGGCATGCTTGTCATGGCACTGCTTGCCATCTTCATCCGCATGAAAGCCAGTCACAGACCGGTGACCATTCGTAAAATCCTTATTCCTCCGCTCGGCATGAGCACAGGATTTCTCATGTTTGTTGTACCGGAGACTCATGTTCCTCTACTCTGGGCATTCATTGCGTTTCTGGTGGGCTGGTTCCTCTTCTCCTATCCCCTCATTCGCAGTACACGGTTTGAACGAGTAGGTGAAGAAATTTTTGCCACACGTTCTCGCAGCTTTGCATTTATCTTGCTTGGATTGCTGGCCATACGCCTGATCTTGCATGAAGTCATTCAGCGATATGTAAGTATTCCGCAAACGGGCGGATTGTTCTTCCTGCTGGCTTTTGGCATGATTGTACGCTGGCGTGTATATATGTACAAACACTACAAAGAAGTGCTGGTTGCCGAACACTAGTCACCCTACATAGACCACGCACAGATTTACAGATAAAAAAGACACGTTCTGCTGCACCCTCGGTGTGCAGAACGTGTCTTTTCGTTTTCAACCTAATTGTACATGTATACCATTCAATATCTATTCAGGATCTGCAACCTTAACCAGTTGCTTGCCCAGATTATCTCCTGAGAAAAGACCCATGAATGCTTCCGGCGTCTGTTCGAACCCGTCCACAATGTTTTCTTCATACTGGATATGACCTTCCTTGATCCATTTCGCCAACTTGGCGCGGCCTTCCTTGAAGGATTTGGTGTAGTCGCCCAGCAGGAAACCTTTCATTAATGCTGTATTTGTTAACAGCAACGTCTGTGGTCGCATCCCGATATCCGGCTTCTCCAGATTATAAGACGAGATCTGACCGCATAACGGAATACGTGCATTCCGATTGATGTGGCGCAAGACTGCATCCGAGATGTCACCACCCACATTGTCAAAGTAGACATCTACACCATCCGGGCAAGCCCGTTCAATGGCCGCTGACATATCCTGCTCCTTCTTGTAGTTCAACACCACGTCGAAGCCCAGCTTATCTTTCAAATAAGCGCATTTCTCATCAGAGCCTGCAATACCAACCACGCGTGCTCCCACAATTTTACCAATCTGACCTGCAATCATGCCTACCGCTCCGGCTGCTCCCGATACAACAACCGTTTCTCCGTCCTTCGGTTTGCCGATGTCCTCCATACCAAAATAAGCCGTCAGACCCGTCAGGCCCAGCGCACCTAGGTAAGCCGTGATTGGTGCTTCTTCGGTATCAATTAGCGAAAGATCAGTCGTATTCACTGCAGCATATTGCTGCCAGCCCCACATACCGGATACGAGGTCACCTTTGCGAAGATTCGGTTCCGAAGATTCCACAACCTGTCCAATGGCTCCACCCTTGATCACTTCATTTAATGCGTACGGTGCAGCATAGGATTTTGTATCTTTCATGCGGCCCCGCATGTACGGATCGACCGACAAATATAATGTACGTACCAGAACTTGCCCAGCTTCCGGTTCAGGAAGAGGTGCATCAATGAATTTGAAATTCTCTCTGGATGGGGCACCTTCGGGACGAGAAGCAAGTACGATCTGTTTATTTAAAGACACCAAAATTACCTCCTTGTTGCCAAGTGGACGCAAGGTTAACCCTTGTCAGCTGAGATCACTTACCACTGGCTCTGTGTTATCACTTCTTAATAGTTTAAACCGAAACAGGCGGTTCACAAACGTGGGCCGCCATGAAATATGCAAATATCGTCACATTGTAGCTGCTTTTGGTTATTATTGTGCTGTCAAAATCACTGGACCATCCGCCGTAATCGCAATCGTATGTTCATACTGGGCAGACAGACTTCCATCCATAGTACGAGCAGTCCATCCATCTGAATCCAGCTTACTTCGGAACGTACCAATATTTAGCATCGGTTCGATCGTAATAACCATGCCTTCCTTGAGACGCGGACCCCGATGAGGCGGACCGTAGTGAGGGACTTGTGGTTCCTCATGCATCTTCTCACCAATGCCGTGTCCGATAAACTCACGCACAACCGATAGGCCTTCACCTTCTGCATACACTTGAATCGCATTGGAGATATCTCCGATCCGGTTGCCCACCACGGCAAGTTCAATGCCTTTGTACAGAGAGTTTTTGGTTACATCCAGCAGATGTTGTGCTTCCGGAGTCACTTCACCTACGGCATATGACCAAGCCGAATCCGCCAGCCAGCCATTCAGATTAACGACCATGTCGATTGTAACGATATCGCCGTCTTTCAATGCATATTTTCCCGGAAACCCGTGACAGATCACATCATTAACCGACGCACATGTCGCATATTGGTATCCGTTATATCCCTTTTGTTCCGGCGTAGCGCCATTTTTCTTCATAAAAGCTTCTGCAAACTGGTCGATCTCCTGTGTCGTAATGCCTGGACGAATCATCTTTGCAATTTCTCTATGGCATGCGGCGAGAATTTCTCCGGCTTTTTTCATATATTCAATCTGTTCTTTGGTCTTTAATGTAATCATAATAACTACTCCTGTCCGTTAAAATCTTATCCTGTCCTCTATTGTAACGCTAAACACTCAAAATAAAAAATTCCGTGCAATCAGCAACATCCTATTATACGCCAAGCTCCTGTCCAATGAATACAATTATCCATGAAAAAATCGAAACCCCTTCTGATCTAGCCACGTATATGCTTAAAACAGTTGAAGTCGAAAGGGTGAAAGCTCATGTTCAAAAAGATTATCGGCAAACTTATCGATTCCAAATCTTCATCTCACCGCAAACGTCATAGCTCCTCCGACAGGCGCTCATATAAACGTCACAGCAGTTCCTCAGGCAAACGTTCCTACAAGCGCTATTCTTCTTCGGATGTGAAATACCGGGATAGCCGCAGTGGCTCCGGGTATTACAAAAGCAGAAAATACAGCTCCAGCTAAGCGGCTTTCACGACTGCTTTTAAAGAGCAATGATCACACCAGCAGCTTATCAGACGCTACAATAAATGAATATGTAATAAAGGGGTGTTCGCTAGCCATACACACGGCTAACAGAACACCCCCTTTATTGTTTCTATATAGCACAAAGGAAAAAGACCCCTACAGATATCATACGAAGAGGTCACGGATAACAAATGCAGGTCCGCCTACAGAGCTTATTTCATTGTAATTTCAGCAACACTTTCTCAATCTCTGCCTGTAACTCTGTCGCCCCACCCTCATAACCTGAACGGAGTCCAAGGAGTCGTTCCAGCATCTGGTACAATTCCGGCGTAAGCTTCAGTTCCTCCTGCCAGCTGGCGGGTTCACGGCCCTTCTCTGGCACATACGCCGAATACAGCATAAAGAGAAGAAAGTGGCCGATATCCTGCAGATCATGATCCGGTGTAGCCGGTTCATCTTCAGGCTCAGGGACTTCACGCATACGTCGCCTTAGCTCCGGCAACAACGGCTCCCCCAAGCGTCTCGCCAGGCCAAAGTCAATCAAATGCACCGTCCCTTCACGTAAAATAACATTGGGAATCCGCACATCTCCATGAATATATCCCTGCTCATGCACATGAGCCACCGGAGCCAGCAGTTGACCTGCCAATTCCACACATTCCCGCTCCGTATATCGAAGACCTTGCTCAAATATGCAATCTTCCAGCGTCTGTCCACGAATATACTCGGTAACGATATAACTTCGTTTCCCGGATGTGAACACATCCAATAGATCAGGGATCGCCGGATGATGCAGACGTCTCATCACGTCCGCCTCCCGCTCCAACAGGTGCGCAGAGAGTCTGCCCTTGCTAGGCTTGGACTCCTTCAATGCCACTTCCCTGCCGTTCTGGTCATCTGTACACAGGTATGTCAGCCCATAACTCCCCATACCCAGCAATTCCTGTATTGTATAACGCTCAGCAATGGTCGTGCCTTCCCGCCGAGGACGATCCGTCCATAGTCCAAGCAATCTTTGCCAACTTCGTCGCAGCTCCACAGATCCTCCCACGCCAGCTTCCTGATCCACTCAGTCTTTATCTATACTGAGCAGTTCGTTGCCAGTCTTCATGTTGTATGGAGCTTATTATATCAGGCCCATAATGCAAAATCACGATGGGTAAATGCCTGTTGCTCAAGCTTCCTTATGCTTCTTGGGCAGGAACCCGAACAACATACGCAGGGATACTCCTTTGGGTTTGCGTTTTCTTCCCTGGAAACTGCGCAGATTGGTTACGAGTTCACGATCCCGCTCCTCTTCCAGCTTCTCGTTCATCCAGAGACGCTGTTTTTCCATCTGTTCCTGGAGCGCCATATGTGTATCAGCCAGATGCTGAAGGGTCAGTTCCAGTTCATCGACCCGCTGTTGCAGCAGCTGTACCCGATCATCCTGCTGTTGTTCCACGGCACCATAAGTCACCTCACTTACCAGTTGCCCCAGACCTTCATAAGATCTCAGATTACCCATTATTTCAGGTTCTTCAGGGAATACGGATGACATGACTGTCGCTGCACATTCCGTCTCTGACAGACCTTCAATTCCCACCACCGGTACATCCACTTCTACTTCTACTACAGCTACAGGTACTTCTGGAGCCAATACAGTCACCACAGCATCAGCCAGGGGTAGATTATGCTCTCTGAGTTCAGTCATCAGACGTTCAATGCACTCGATGTCGTCGGACTTGAATAGTCTGGATTTGTTGGCGGACCGTTCGAACCGGTATCCCTGTTCTTCCAGTGCCGCCGCATATTTACGAAGAGTACTGGCACCTATGCCCAGGCTCTTGGCCGTTTCCGTCGTTGCTCCTGCTTCTTCAATCATCATTAATTCCCTCCCGGAATGAAGTCTTTTGGGAATCAATTTCATAATACCTTTAGTGAGTTATGAAATTGATTCTTGGATAAAAACATTATGGCTTCAGCGTTCCTTTTTTTGGAACCATCATCGGATCGGGGCAACCTGTCTCATGGATCAAGTATGCTTATCTTTTGCTTGTCCGTATGTATTCGTCAACTTCTCGGCAGATCCCTTTGGCGGTTTTGTTCTGTTTCTGCGGATTCCTAAGAAGTTTTGTCAGGTATATGATCCGCACAAATAACCCCCAATCCGACAACGAGCATGAATGCTGTCATGTCGAATGACACAGGTGCAAACGCCGTCAAATCTTATGATTATGAATTATTCATGTCAATTTTGTTAACTCCGTTACTCCAATACGCTCCCGCGATAGCGGATATCATTGCTGCACAGCTTTTCCATGTGTTATCTTATGTAACGTAGAAGTGGATTCCAGCATAAAATAAAGGACTATACTTAACATAGGACGCATTAGTAACGGATAAATATCAATCTAAATGGGGGCTGAACGGCAGTGTTAGGCAAATCAGGCAAAGTAGCGGTGATCGGGGCGGGTCTTGTCGGTTCGAGTTGTGCGTATTCCATGATTAATCAATCGATATGCAGGGAAATTATGATGGTGGACCGGACGTATGACCGTGCTGTAGCACAGGCACTGGATTTTTCCCATTGTATGGACTTCACACATAACCGCACCAAGGTATATGCAGGCACGTACGCCGATTGTGGCAATATGGATGTTATTATCTTAACCGCCGGGGCGAATCCCAAGCCAGGACAGACACGGCTGGATATTCTGGAGGAAGCGGAATCGATTGCCAAAGACATCGTGGTCCCGATCATGAACAGTGGATTTAACGGGATTTTTGTCGTCGCTGCCAATCCGGTTGACATAGTAACTTATATGGTATGGAAATTATCCGGCCTCCCGCGCGAACACGTCATCGGTACAGGCACGTCCATTGATTCTTCACGACTCAAAACGCTGCTATCTGAAGTCTTCTCCATCGATCCACGCAGTGTGCATGGTTATGCTCTCGGAGAGCATGGAGAATCCCAGTTCGTAGCCTGGTCCCATGTGACCATCGGTGGCAAACCGATTATGCATATCATGGATCAGCACAAGGAGCGTTTCAAACATCTGGATCTGGAGGATATTGCACGCAAAACAAAGGATGCCGGCTGGGAAATCTTTACCCGTAAAGGTTCTACCCAATTCGGAATCGGCAATGCCCTCGCGCATATCACTCGTTCCATCCTCAATGACGAACACAAGATCATCGCCGTATCGGCTATTCTGGACGGAGAGTACGAGCAACATAACGTCTGCGTCGGTGTTCCTGCAATCATCGGTGGCAATGGTATTCAAGAGATTATCGAATTGAATCTGGATGCAACGGAACGTGAGAAATTCAACAATTCCTGTGAAATCCTATCAGGTAACATCAATCGTCTGACACTGGTATAAGCCATTTGTATACAACTCCACTTAGTATGCTTCAGCTCAACTTCAAAAGCCTGCCAACGCAAACATGCCAATAACACTCCATGTGAGGAGTCTTATTGGCATGTTTGCGTTTATTATTTTTCACAGCCAGATGAATCAATTTCATAATTGATTTGAGTAGTTGTTCAATTTGGTGCAAGCTGAGGTTCGTCCCTTGGCCCCCATTGCTGTAACACCCGCTTCAACTCACTCAGCATAACCGGTTTGCTAATGAAGTCACGCATGCCCATCTCCAGACAAGCTTCCTTGTCTTCACGTTTGGCATTGCCTGTAACTGCGATGATTGGAGGTATGCGATCCTGTGGAATTAGGCGGCGTAAAAGGTCTGTCGCCTTCAGTCCATCCATCACAGGCATATGAATATCCATCAGGACAATATCATAAGCATTCTGAGAGATGGCATCAATTGCCTCTACACCATTGGTACATACATCTGCGTGGTATCCGAGCTTCTCCAGATATTCTCGTAAAATCTTCCGGTTTACCGGATGATCCTCCGCCACCAGAATACGCATGGCGACCTTGTCACTTTGACGTGTGCGATCATGATGAAACTGACTTGCTGTCTGTTCTGCTGAAGCATCTACACTCGCCGCAGGAACAGCAAACCGGAAGGTTGAGCCTTCCCCTTCTATACTCTCGACACTGATACTGCCTCCCATGATCTCCACGAGTCGCTTGGAGATGACCAGTCCCAGTCCGGTACCACCATACTTCCGGTTAATCACCGGGTGTAGTTGAGAGAAGGACTGAAACAACTGATCCAGCTTGTCAGCGGGGATGCCAATTCCCGTATCTTGCACCGCAAAATCAAGAACACTGTCTTCAGGCTTTCTGCCCTTGATAATATCCACGGCAACCTCAATGCTTCCCTGATCTGTGAACTTGAGCGCATTACCAACCAAGTTCACCAGAATCTGCCGAATACGTATGGCGTCACCGACCATGAACTCAGGGATGCTCGGATTGAGACGATATCTGATCTCTAGATGTTTCTCATCTGCACGCGGTTTAAACAGTTCGGCAACCTGTTCCAACATCTTGCGTAATGCAAATGGTTCATAAGCCAGTGCCATTTTCCCGGATTCCAGCTTACTGAAGTCCAAAATATCATTAAGGATGTTCAGCAGAGCATCGCCACTGTCTCGAATAATCTCGGCATATTCACGCTGTTCTTCCGATAAATCGGTACCGATCAACAATTCTGTCATCCCCACGATCCCGTTCATCGGTGTCCGGATCTCATGGCTAACCATCGACAGAAATTCCGACTTGGCCTGAGCTGCCAGCTCAGCTGTCTCTTTGGCACGTACAATTTCACGTTCGCCAGTCACATCATTAAATACAACCACTGCGCCCTGAATCTGTCCCTGTTCAATAATCGGCGTCACCTGATACTGCACCAGAAAGCTGCTGCCATCTTTACGCCAGAACACATCTTCCTTGATCGAACGTCTCTGTCCATCCAACACGGTCATGTGGATCGGGCACTCTTCTTGTGGCAAATGACTTCCGTCTGCACGGGTGTGATGGATGATGGGATGTGAGTTTTTGCCAATGAATTCTTTCGCCTCATAACCGAACATCGAAGCTGCTGCTGGATTCATAAACATGGTGATTCCATCCGCATCCAAACCATATATTCCTTCCGTAACCGTGTTGAGGATCAGCTCATGTTGCTTGCTAAGCTCCTGAATCCGCTCCGTATATTCCTTGCGCTCGGTAATATCGGACACGATCCCATAGACGCCTACCATTTCCTTATCCACAATAATCGGCACATTCGTAACAGATACTTCAATCTTCCGACCACTTGAATTGACGATTCGAGTCTCATAGTATTGCGGTTCGCCTTGCTTCACCATGTCAAAATAATGTTTGCCATATTGCACTTCGCATTTATCCAGATTGGATAAAAAAGATTGGCCAATAAGCTTATTGCGCGGAATATCCAACATTTGCACCAGTTTGCTGTTAACTGCGCTGTATTTACCTTCCAGATTCAATGAATACACAGCTGCCGGGTTATGTTCGAACAGTGATCTGTATCGCTGACGGCTTTCCCGAAGACGTCTGTCTGCATCCTTATGCTGGGTAATATCCCTGCTGATGCTGACAATCTGGACACTCTTGCCAGGCTCTCCAGCCACAGGCTTCGCCAATGTCTCCATCCAGATATAATGTCCCTTCTTGTGCAACACACGCATCTTGCAGCCATTGCCGATCTTGGAAAGATCAATAGGGTCCGGATAATCTCCCGAATAACAATAATCCTTGAAGGACTTTCCTATGACTTCCTCCGGCTTATAACCCAGTAAGGTGTACACGGAAGGGGAAACGTATAACAACTCTCCATCCGTAGCACAAGTTGTAATCAGATCTTGTGCATGGTCAGCCAGCACCTGATATTTCTCCTGTGCCTCCTTAAGCTCACGTTGCACTTCCAGGATATCGGTAACATCTTTGGCAATGCCATAGATTCCGACAACTTCTTTTCCCTCCGTGATAGGCACATACGTTATCTCTGCCTGTTTCAGGGAACCATCTTTATGATAAAAAGTAATGGGATTACTGACTGAACGTCCAGCCAGTACCTCTTTAATGTATTGTTTGCGTGAATTTTCACTGTCCGGAGGACAGATCTCACTCTGATTCATACGAATTAAGTCATCCAGTGTATACCCAGATATCCGCTCTACCGAGGGATTAGCATCAATATAGTTTCCATGGATGTCCATTACATAAATGGCATCCGGATGGTTAAAAAACAGTGATTGGTAAGAACTTCCCTCAGAAATAATGCGCTTCAGGGTTTCCGTTTTATTAATATCCAAGGCTTACCCCTCTTTTCTCAGCCAATATCTTCATCTAACAGCAGGGATTAATTATCCCTTACAAAAATGGGCCTACCCTCGAATAACCATGAAAGCCTGCCTAGAAACAGCTTTTTTTATTTTACCAGATTCTCGTCTCAGTTTACTTACAATCTATGATCCAATTCACATGATGTGTGAGGTAATACTTGGAATTTTGATTTACTTAGGAGGTGCCTGCAAAGGCAGACATTTTATACAAGGATCAATGTAAGCCTCTAACCAGCTTGAAGTTCAATTCCAAGTCAACTGATTCTGGCGAATGGCTAAACGATTTTCTAAAGAACTCAGGACACCTTATTTGGCGTCCATGTGCTCTTTTTATATTTTAAGGAACATCAAACACGCTAATCCCCATAATCTCCTGTCATAAACACTGCAAACGGTTGTTTCATTGGATATAACATGTCTCAGGTTCCTTAGATTGCTGAGATCACTTCAAATCCATGATTAAGACTCCTCAGATTCGTTAGCGAGCTGAGAGGATGAACCCGCCCCCCGCCTGAAGCAAAGCTTCTCAAAGAAAGAGAGATCATCCGCTCTTATGACGCCTCGATGCAAAATTAACGATACAATTCGTATCAAAAAGGCTATAATCTTTAAAAAAAGTTTTTTTGATTACGGAGAGGACGGATGAATCATGCTGCCCAACAGAGTTAAAATTGCTTACGGTAAACTAAGAGGTTTGGCCATCTTTGGTAAAATTCAGCCCTCTATGGGCCTGCTGCCACGAATCAGGGGTAAGGTTTATCTGAATAGATTGGGTGACTTGCAGGTGGGAAAACGACTTAACATCATAGGCAAACCTTGGGGAACCCAGTTAACCGTGGTCAAAGGCGCGCGATTAACGATTGGCGATGACGTCATGATTAATGCAGGAGTCGGGATTGCCGCTAACGTTGAAGTGACCATCGGCAATAACGTCATGATTGGTCCTCGAACAAGCATATTCGATAGTGCCTATCACCGGATTGACTCTCTGGATGACGGGAGCCAGACTGCCAAGCGGATTGTGATTCAGGATAATGCCTGGATTGGTACAGGCGCACTCATTCTGCCGGGAGTGACTATTGGCAGAAATGCAGTCGTGGCAGCAGGAAGCACGGTGACCAAAGATGTACCCGATAATACACTGGTAGCCGGAGCACCAGCCAAAATCATTCGGGAGTTGACCATTCATGATGGGTGGGTCAGACATTAGAAAAAATCCTCCTCAAGCATACATACAATAGAGCTTTGCATGTTTTGCTTAAAGAGGATTTTGATCTACGATAACCAGGCATATAACGAATTATTCAGATTTCTTTTTTCGCAAAATAAATCATGCCGATTCCAATGAAAATAACAGCACTGCCTCCAACGACTGCCAGCATCGTCATCAGTGGCACGTTGTAGGCTCCGAAACCTGCGCCGTCCACGGGTGTCATCAGAATCATCGGTTGTGCCCATGGATAATACGGCCCATATGTCGCCGAGTTTACAATGAGAATATTCGGTATGGTCAGTGCAAAATTCAGTGCGAGCGGTGCGGCAAAGCTGCTCCACACCAATGAAACGAACATCTGCAGGGCAGCCAAGGGTACACAGGCCAGCAACCCAAGCAGTAGTTTGCCTACCAAGAATCCCCAAGGTACTGTCATCGTAATGCCGTGAATCATGCCTGCCAGCAGAATGGACATCAGCAATAATACTTGTGTACCCGCCAGAAGCATGAGTACAGTCGTCAGTTTACCTGCATATACGCCTGAACGTGTGAGCGGTAAAACCAGCATCTGCTTCCACCCTCCACTCGCATGTTCGAAACGGCAGACAAAGGACGTAAACACGCCAGTCAGCATCGGTAACAATAACAATCCGTGCAGGAAAACCATCGTGGTCATCAATACCTGCCAATTTCCCGATGGCGTTGACAACAGTCCGATGAGCAGCGCAATGAGTGGACTCAGCAGAATCAGGAGCCAGATGGGGGACTTGCCCATTTTCAATCGTTCAGCGGACAAAATTCGGAAGTACGTTGTTGCAAAGCTCATATCAGGCCACATCCTTCCGGCTAAAATGCACCATACCCAGCAACAGGATCAATAACCCTAGTCCTGCCCCCATGCCTGCATACAGGTATGGATTAGGCCCATTCCAGGCCATCTGTGCCCATGCGAGCGGAAAGCTCGGTGAGATACTGAGTGAGAACATACCCGTTATCGCGAGAACGATGCCTAGGGTGACGGGAAGCGCCTGATTCTTGTTAACCATCGTGAGCCACAACTCCAGTGACAACACCGGAAGTGCACCAGCCAAAGGCAATAGCCCCAGCT
The DNA here is from genome assembly GCF_047302515.1 of Paenibacillus amylolyticus. Lineage (GTDB taxonomy): Bacteria > Bacillota > Bacilli > Paenibacillales > Paenibacillaceae > Paenibacillus > Paenibacillus amylolyticus_G. The sequence goes on from NZ_CP168019.1 coordinate 5,392,845, forward strand.
TGATCGCATGTGTCCAAGGTATTTCGCTGGCATGGAATCCGAGGATCAGACCCAGACCCACAATGCCTGCGGTTAGCAGCAGGCAGGAGATCACCAGCAGCACACAAGCAAGCAGGAACTTGGCTAAATACACGGCTGGTCTGGGAATGGGCATCGCGAGCAACTGTTTCCACGATCCCTGTTCATGCTCAACATTAGCGATCATGGAGCTGAGAATGGTTGCTCCCAGCATCAGAGACAAGGGCACAAAGACAACCACATTGCCGAGCAATCCGCCCCACAAGTTATCTGCATACTGCTCTTTCAGATAGTCCAGCCGTAAGCCAAAATTAAGCGCCTGCATCGCTGTCAATCCAAGAGGGGCCAGAAAGACAAGAAACCAGATCCCTTTCCCCCGAATCTTGAGCCAGTCTGACGATAATGCACGCCCGGTCATATGGAAGCCCCCTCGCCAATGACCCGCATGAACAGATCTTCCAGCGACTGACGCTGTTCCTCTACACGATACACATCATGATCCTGTTCAATTAATCGGCGCACAAGCAGTGCCACTGAACTGTTATCCATATAAGGGAACGTTAACGCAGCACCTTGTTGATGACCAAATTGTCCCTGTTCTTTTGCCAGCTTCATAGCCTCTTCCGGCTCGGAAACCGTTAACCGGATAGAACTACCCGTCTGACTATGCAGACTTGCGATAGTATCCTGAAGCACCATCTTGCCTTCACGGATAATACCGACACGACTTGCCATCTGTTCGACTTCACTCAGCAAGTGGCTGGAAACCAGAACGGTAATGCCATGTTCCAGAGGCATGCGTTTGATCAGTTCCCGAATCTCCTGAATACCGGCAGGATCAAGCCCATTCGTTGGTTCGTCCAGAATCAGCAACTCCGGTTCACCCAGCAAAGCGCTGGCAATACCCAAACGTTGCTTCATCCCAAGGGAATACCCCTTCACTGAACGTTTGGCATCCTTGGTCAGATCTACAATGGACAGCACTTCAGCAATTCTTGATTTTGGTACATTGATGATGCGGCGCAAAGTTTCCAGATTCTCTACTGCGTTCAGATGTCCATAATAGGACGGATATTCGACCAAGGAACCCACACGGCGCAAAATATCCATGCGATCCTTGCGGATATCCTTATCGAAGACACGGATCACGCCTTTGGTTGGTTTAATCAAACCGAGAAGCATGCGAATCGTTGTTGTTTTGCCGGCACCATTGGGACCGAGGAAGCCGTAGATATCTCCCTTTTTAATATGCAGATCAAGTTCACGGACCGCTGCACGGTCCCGGTATGTTTTCCATAGATTAGCCGTTTGAATAATATTTTCACTCACTGTATGATCACCTCAGAACTATCGTAACCTTCCAAGGTTAAAGCCAAAGTAGTCTCCAGTTTAAGTTTAGTTTAAAAAAGCTATTTCAGCGGTTTGTTGTTTCCCTGTTTCCCCTTACCACTGTAGATATATGTCTGGACACCCGTATCGGAACTGTCTACCTGCTTGCGCAGACCCATCTCACGAATCAACAGGTCTACAATGGATAAGCCTAGACCTGTGCCTTTTGTGTCGGAATTCGGTTGCATTCCCGGACCCCGATCCTGAATAACGATGGCCGTCTCACCCTGAATCTCCTGAGTTGATATACCAATATATTTCCCGCTGGCGGCATGGCGGATCACGTTTTGGAACAAATTATCAAGTACACGGCGCATGCCCTGTTCATCCATATGCCAGATCAGCGGTTCCTCCGGAAGGTCAATATCAATATCGAATTGCTCTTTCTCCCAGACCGGGTACCAGGCCGCCGCCGTTTCCCTGACGATCCGCAGTATATCTTTCTCTTCCAGCTTCAGTGTATATTTCCCGCTCGTGAGCAAATTGTAGGATAACATGTTGTCAATGAGCCCGCCGAGGTCTTCCATTTTCGCTTCCATGCGATGTAATGAACGGTCACCTTGCTCGCTCAGCTCTTCCTTGTGTAAAGCATGCATATGTCCACGAATCACCGTTAGCGGGGTACGCAGATCGTGAGAAAGCCCCGCAATGAGACGTTTGCGCAATTGTTCCTCCTCGCGTTCACGGTGACGGCTGTCGGACAGTTGATGCACCATCTGATTGAAGGCTTCTTCCAGTTGACCGATCTCGTCTGACCGGCGGATATCTACCGGAAGCGGGAGGCCTTCCTTGCCGGTGGTCATCATGGCCGTCTGCAAACGAATAAGTCGTTTGCGAATGCGTGCGAAGAAGAGAATCGACATCATGATGAAGATCAGAAAGATGATGGTCATTACAATGCCGAGATACAAAAGTTCCAGCAGCCCGTTACTGTGATTTATTTGCAGAAGTGATCTCGGCACTTCAATGATCATGAAGCCCTGTCCTCTGTCCTTTTCACCCCCGCCAATATATGAAACTACGGTCAACGGATCGCGAAAGGAAGCTTCTTTCATGAATTGCACGGTATTGTTCGCATTCCATTCGGCTGGAATTCGGGTCTCTGCCGTTTGCCCGGAATCCAGTGACCATCTCAATGTCATGTCTGTCCTGCCATCTGGCGACGTGGATTTCAGAAGCGTTACATCTTCACTACCGAGAATAAAGAGGGTCTCACCGCTCGCATTCACACGATACATGGAAGATTTGGGATACGATCCATGTAATTGCTCCAACCGGGCCTTAATCTCTTCATCCGAAGCACCATCCAGGTTCTCCGCTTCAAGCGACCAGAGGTTACTGATCCGGGTAACGTCACCATAAGGTGCAGCTTGATTCGTATTCGTGTTATTCACTACGACAACATATATGACGGACATGATCGGAAGAATGACGGGGACAAATAATACAGCCGCCAAGATAAGGATGATGTATCTGGACATCAAGGACCGCCCAAAGCGAAGCTTGCGCCGCCCGGATTGCTTTTGATCCATGCTTCGTTCTCCCTTCATGATCTTCCGTTCCCTGAACCACCGGATCATGGCTTCTTCACACGATATCCCACACCACGGACCGTCTGAATAACTACAGGATTGGCCGGATCAAGCTCCAGCTTTTCGCGAAGATGTCGAATATGTACCATTAAAGTTTTGTCCCCATCCAGATAGGGCTCGTTCCAGACGGCTTCATAGATCTGCTCTTTGGTTCGAATCATTCCCATATGTCGTAGCAGGTAGGCGAAGATGTGGAACTGTTTTCCCGATAAAATAATCTCATCTCCCGTCTCCTCATTGACAATCCGATTGTCCTTCTCATAGATGGAGAGATGATCCAGCTTCAGGGCTGTATCCGATGAGACCGCTGTTCCTGCCTTACGCAGTTGTACTTCAATCCGGGCAGCCAGTTCATCGGGGTGAAATGGTTTGGTTACATAGTCATCGGCAAAATCAAGACCGTGCAACTTGTCGTCAATGGACGTTCTGGCCGAGAGCATGACAATGGGCACCGCGGGATGTTCTTTTTTCAGCCGCTGGCCCACCGTAAATCCATCCAGCCCGGGCAGCATGACATCCAGAATAATGAGTGAACAACCGACAGCAGCCTCCGCTGCACCTTCACCACTGCCGAGCCATACCACCTCATAACCGCGCTCCTCCAGATCGGCTCTGACCCAAGTCGCAATTTCCGTATCATCTTCAATATATAACAGTTTGGTTTTCATCCGAATATTCGTTTCCTTTCTGTCCCCATTGGGTTAATGATATATCTGAGCATAATAATGATAAAAGCTGCCTATAACATATGAATTTGTCTTATTGAATGTTGAAGTCTCTTACGTTACCACGCATTCTAATTATAGCTTATCCATTAACTTGGGTAACGTCATATCCATCAAGTCTACCAAGTACATACTAGTTCTACACCTGACGGGAGGAAATTCATTATGCTGCTGGAAGCCATCTATCATCAACCGAAACGAAACTGGGCCTATGCCTATGACCAAGATACAATCCATCTGCGTTTGCGTGCCAAAAAGAATGATCTGACCGAGGTACATGCCCTGACCGGGGATAAATATGCGTGGGATGCAACCAAAGCGCTGGTTCCCTTAACCAAGTTTACCTCTGACTCCATGTTCGATTACTTCGAGGGTGAGGTGAAACCTCCCTACCACCGACTGAAGTACTCTTTTCTGCTCAAAAACGGAGACGAACAGATCTGGATGACCGAGACGGACTTCCAGGAAGAAGAGCCAGATGATCCGGGTCGTATGTTCCAGTTCCCTTATATTCATGCTGGAGCTGTATTCACACCCCCTGCATGGGTTAAGGATGCGGTGTTCTATCAGATTTTCCCTGAACGATTCGCCAACGGCAACCCGGATATTAGTCCGGAAAAGGTAGAGCCGTGGGGTGGTGAGCCAACACCTTTCAATTTCTTCGGCGGTGACCTTCAGGGCGTAATCGACCATCTGGATTACATCAGCGATCTTGGCATTAATGCGATCTACTTCACACCCATCTTTGAAGCCACCACCAATCACAAATACGATACAGAAGACTACCTGCGGGTAGACCTGCACTTTGGCGATGCAGATACCGTGAAACGACTGGTCGAGCTGTGCCATGCACGTGGAATTCGCGTACTTCTGGATGCTGTGTTCAACCATTCCGGGAAGACATTTGCGCCGTTTGTGGATGTACAGAAGAACGGAGAACAATCCAAATACAAGGACTGGTTCCATGTACACGAATACCCGCTGGACGTGAAGGACGGCATTCCTACGTATGAGACCTTCGGATTCGAAGCGCACATGCCAAAGCTGAATACGGAGAATGCCGAGGTTAAGGCCTATCTGCTGGAAGTTGCAGAGTACTGGATCAAGGAAGTGGGCGCGGACGGATGGCGGCTGGATGTGGCAGACGAAGTGGACGATGCATTCTGGCGTGATTTCCGCCGTGTAGTCAAAGCCGCTAATCCGGATGCCTATATTCTGGGCGAAGTATGGAACGAGTCTTCTTCCTGGCTGCAAGGCGACCAGTTCGATGCGTCCATGAACTATCCGTTTACCGATGCCGTAAATGCTTTCTTTGTGAAAAATACGATGCACGCCGAACAGTTCGCAAACTCCATCGGGCGACAGTTGTCCCGTTATCCGCTTCAGGCCAGTGAAGTGGCGTTTAACTTGCTGGACAGCCACGATACCCCGCGGCTGCTCACGCTGTGTGAAGGCGACCAGCGCAAGATGAAGCTGGCTGCGTTATTCCAGTTCAGTTACATGGGTGCTCCGTGCATCTATTACGGAGACGAGATTGGCATGGACGGCGAACATGATCCGGGATGCCGTAAATGCATGGAATGGGATGAAGCGAAGCAGGACCGAGAACTGTTCGACTTTTATCAGAAACTGATCTCCCTGCGTCATGCTCATCCTGCCCTGCGTGCAGAAGGCACCGTTCGTTTCCTGCAGGCTCGTCCCGATGGCAGCCAACTGGTATTTGAGCGACAAAATGAGGAGGAACGCATTTTGATTCTGTTCAATCGATCAGAAGAGACGGCTATTGTTGAGCTGGAGGCTGGTGACGAGGAATGGACCGAGTTATTCGGCGGAAACCATCGTACTGCCAAGGAAGATGGCGTGCTCGCCATTGAACTGCCCGCGTATGGATATGCCGTACTGAGTACTAGTCTCACATAAATATCAAGTTACACTTGCTCATATGCAAGACAGGAGTCTATTCAATTCATCGGCATATCAAACGAAATAGGCGCTCACAGATCTGTTCCTGATCTGTGGAGCGCCTATTTCGCATATCAATCACTATCATGGGATTACTCCGGCTGATCCAGTTGTTCCTTGAGCAATTGAATGGTGGCTTCATATTGCACAAGTCCCACTTGCATGCACAACCGTTGTGAAGGCGAAATGTGTTCGCCAAATTCCTTCATCTGACGCTGAAGCTTGTCATATAACAATTCCTTGCGTTTCAACTCTGTTGAAATCCACCCCGTTACAGTATTCTCATCCGCCAACTCTCCGAAATACAACCGCATCAGAAAATCAGAACGGAACACCTCGTCTTCCAGGGGACTCATCAGGTAGGCGTGAAACTGTGCTGCTCCCTCCGGAGTCAATGAGTACACATTCTTGTCGGGTTTCCCTTCCTGCCTCACCGATTCCTTAGTAAGCAACCCTGACTTCTCCATCTTCGCAAGTGTAGGATATATGGTGCCGAAACTGGCATCAAAGAAAAATGAAAAATATTCTTCAAAGTACTGCTTGATCTCGTATCCGGAACTTGGCTGATTGTGCAGTATTCCGAGGATGACATGCTGCGTGTTCATCGGTGCACCGCTCCTTTCCATTCCTCTTAACGTATCACAATCAGCCCCCCATATTCAATGATCGGATGAAGACACGGATGCTTCCAAAGCAGCAGGTACAGTAGCAGGCTGTTTCTCCCTGCGAGGTTCAGAGATTGCCGGGTTGGAACGTCTGATCCAGATGCTAAAAGCACCTAGAGTCAGCGTTGTAACTCCGATTACCCCAAGAAACAATGCATCCCGGCCAATCCCGTTTCCCCCAAGCACAAGGTTCGTCATCCCCTCTACCGCATAGGTCGCCGGCAGATAATGACCGATCCCTTGGTAGAACTCAGACATTACATCGCGCGGAATTGTTGAGCCCGAGGACAACATCAGCAGAGGCAACAGCGCACTGTTTAACCAAGCCCCAGCATTGCCAAGCAACAACAAGCTCAACTGAGCCATGAGTATAAAAGATATGGTGACCAGCAACTGGAACAGCCATAACATTAACCAACCATCTGCTGATGATACTCCCATAACGTGCATCATCCCCGATCCAACGAGCGAAACGATAAATGCCGCACCAACATTCACGATGTTACGCGCCCAGAAGCGCTCCCATTTCCCTGCCCTGCCACTCAGTTCTCCAGAAACCTTTTGCAGATTCATGCCAAGCAACATCGCTCCGGTAAACGTAGCCGTTACAATCAACATCGGTACCATGGAGAAAGCAAAATTATCAACAGGATTCAGTCGCTCCACCTCTGCCTCCACGCGTGAAGACAACCCCAGCGCCAGCGCATCGGACTGATCAGCAGTCATACTGGACTGATTCAGCACTCCGCGAATGCCATTCTCTTGTACTTCACGATTCAATGTCGCTGTAACTTGTGCAGCTACGTTCTGCATCACACTTTTCACGGTAGCCACGTTTGATTCGTTCATCACATACTTCACTGTCATCGGTTTTGACAAGTTTTCTGCCTGCTGCATGAAACCTGATGGAATCTCAATAATCATGTAAACATCCCGATCCGTTAACATCTGTCTTGCTTCTTGCATTGATTCAGATGGTTTGATCTCGAAATTCAGACCTGCCGCCAAAGACTTGGCCACCGGTTCAGCCGCTACCCCATCTTCATTCACGATGGTGACAGCCAACTGAGTCATTCTTTCGTTAACCTGATCATATCCACTAAGCCAGATGATATTAAAAAACACCTGGAACAGAACGGCCGTAATTAAACCTACAATGGTGGCTCCGTTTTTCAAAAACAGTAGACTCGTCTGGAAAATACCTTTCATTCTATCCATCTCCTTTAATTTTGTTTCGCTCTCATATATATCGTATTGATATATGACAGTAGTTAATATATCAATACGATATATATGTCGTCAATGTTTTTTTGTTTTACTTCGTTGGAAAAAGACAAAAAAAGCCGATACATCTCTTCACCAGGAAGGTTTGTATCGGCTTTTCGTATCAAGTAATGAGCTCTTCTTCACCTTTAATAATCAAGGCTCAAGGTTTCACGAGTTAGCGTTAGATTTAATTCATATCAATCCGATTTATGCCTTAGTTTCTACGTCATTTTCAGCAGGGGACTCAGGCTCAGGCTCGGCACGCTTTGCCTTTGGTTTAGCCAACTTCTGCATCATTTTGCGGCCGGTTGGTGTCTGGGCCAACCCGCCCTGGGCTGTCTCCCGATGGCGGCTCGGCATCGCACTGCCTACTTCCAGCATGACATCGATGACTTCGTCTGACGGAATAGCACTACGCACTCCGGCCAAGGCCATGTCAGCCGCAGCCAGCGCCGTAACTGCACCCAGTCCATTACGGACGATGCACGGAATTTCAACAAGGCCTGCCACCGGATCGCAGATAAGGCCCAGTGTATTTTTTAACGCCAAACCAACGGCATGAACGACCTGTTCCGGTGTACCTCCACGCAGTTCAACCATGGCACCCGCAGCCATGCCGATCGCGGAACCAACTTCCGCCTGACAGCCACCCTCGGCGCCGGAGATAAATGAATTGTTGGCGATAACATAACCAATCGCTCCCGCACAGAACAACCCGTTCACCAAATGTTCGTCCGTCCAGCCAAATCGCTCCTGTGAGCTAATAAAAACACCGGGGATGATGCCGCAGGAACCAGCTGTTGGCGTTGCCACGATCCGGCCCATGGAGGCATTCACTTCAGATACACACAGGGCATACGCCATGGCAAGTGCGGAAGCATCTCCTGAACAAGTCTCACCTTTGCGAATGTACTCGGCCATTTTTTTCCCGTCTCCACCTGTTAATCCACTGCGTGATGTCGTATCTTCCGTTAACCCTTTGCGTACCGCTTCCTTCATCACCTGATAATATTCAGACATCTGCTTCACAACATCCGCTTCCGGTGTATTGGTCTCCTGAACTTGCTCCTCGATCATCAGCTGAGCAATGGTTTTGGATTCCGCTGTACAGATCGTATTCAGTTCATGCAAATGTTTAAACCGCATCCGAATCAACTCCTCTCTTCAAATCAATGACACGAATGTCCAATACATGGTCCAGCTCCCTTAGACGCTTGAGCATATCAGGATTAGGCACGCCATCCATTTCCATCGCGGTAAGTGCTTCGCCATCACGGGCTTTCCGGTCCACCTGCATATACCCGATGTTAACCCCGGATGAACTGATCGTGGACGTCACTGACGCGAGTACGCCCGCTTTATCCGCATGCCGTAGAACGAGTGTTGGGAACTCACCACTAATCTGAACACGAAAATCATTCATCGAATGCACCGATACGCTTCCACCACCAATGGATGCACCGATTAAGGAGCAGGCACGTTCTCCATGCCACAACTCTATTTTGACCGTATTTGGATGAGGAGCAGGCAGGCCACTTGTATAAAACTCAACCTCCATGCCTGCTTCCTCTGCGTATTGCTCTGCATCCGGGATACGCGGATCGTCTGTGACATAATCCAGCAGACCGCCGATCAGTGCCAGATCTGTTCCGTGCCCCTGATACGTATCTGCAAATGAACCGTACAGGGTCAGCCGGGCACGATCTGGCGTACATCCCAGCCACTGTCGAGCAATTCTCCCTAACCTTGCCGCTCCAGCTGTATGTGAACTTGAAGGCCCCGTCATCGACGGACCAATAATTGAAAAAACATCTTTAAATCGCACTTGTAACCCTCCAATTGTATTCGTCATTTCCATCCAGAATCTGATCCATATTGTTCCTTATTTACTGAATGATGACATCAAAAAAGGACAGAAGAAGGCCTCAGGCCCTCTCTCTGTCCTCGATACCTGAGAGTTTCACGATCAGCAGTGTCTCACGACAAAGTGCATTGCCTGCGATTACAGACAAGTTCACCAGGCTGACTGATCATATACCCCTTGGGTGGCGCAGTTCGCGCACTCTCCAGAGTTGCGTCCAACGATGGTACATTTACCTGAGAGATTAACCACTGCGCCGGGTGCGCAGCAGCTTGCTCCTTCGGTGCCTGAACACTAGCCATTTTGTTTGGCTAACCCAGGTCTCTCCCGCTCGTTATCATCCGCCGTATGGAACCATTCTGAGCTTATGCAGAACAGTCATGGAAGTCATTCATTTCTTCTTCATTAAGATTAATCGACCGGAAGATCAGTGTCAACAAACTTGACGATTTCTTTGGGTGTATATCCATCATTTCCTATTGAACCGATGATAACCAGAATATTTTGTTAGCTTTCATTACATTAACGCGATAAAAAGATCTTTTAAACAGGTTATTTCGTTCTACTTCAATCAATGATGTGCTTACTATTATTTATGGTATTGTCCATGAAACCGTTCGGGTATTCAGGCAACCAAAATTTCTGAACCACACTGCTCAGTACCCCATCCGAATCTGCACATCAGGATTATAATTCACAACTCATAGAAAATACGCTCATTTTGCACATAGGGTCGGCAATACTTGCTGCATAGCTTCGGCATGCGATCTTTCATCCATTCGTGCCTCGACTCATTCGCCATCTGGAAGGCATAATAACCCAGTGTAAAGATCAACATAAACCCTTCCATTAATCGGATATCACGATCCGTCAGTGGTGCGATCTGTTTGGTATAACCGGATAAGAATATGTCACGTTCCTCCCGATTGAACATAAGCGCTGCCCCTCCGGCATCAAAAAGATAATAACCATAACCGTGTAGACAAAAATCAATCATGGAAATTCCCTGCTCCGTTATCAGCAGATTGTTGCGAGTAATATCCCCATGAATGATCCCCCATGTCCCTGCGTGCTGCGGGTATGTTTCTAACTGTTCATTAATGTTCTCAAACGTCTCACGAAGCAGATCGAAGTCTTCCGTTGTAAAAATCCCCAGTCGGACGCCTTCTTCTAGCTGCCCGAGCATGACCAAGTTCTCATGGCTATTGCCATATGCCGGCCGCACCTTTGTTTGATCTGTCTGATTCTGCTCACGCCCATATTGATGAAGCATCTGCAGTTGTGCCCCAAGATCATAGATCTGCTCTGTTGTCAGGCGTTCTCCCTGCTGGATGTCCCTGCCCTCAATCCACTCCAGTACTGTACAGCAGATTTCTTTACCCGCTTCACTTTTCCATACCGTTACCCATTCACCCGATGCATTGCGTACCGGATGCTGCACGCGCAATGCTGTCGTTGCATTTAACTCTTGAAGCAGGTTCATCTCTGCCTCCAGCGCAGGAAGCGTATGCTGAATGCCAGTCATACTTGCATATGCGGCTTGATGGATACGTAGCAGATACTTCTGCCCGCTTGCTTCATCAACGACATGATACGTCAGATTCTCATTATGACGAATATATGAAACGACAGGTTTCTCAATAGTGTAGTTCTGTATAATCTGAGCTGCCATATGGTCGTAAGGCATCTGATCCGTAGTGATTATTAACATCTCCTTCGAAGTCATGTAAACGTTCTCTTCACACTAAATATCGTAGCATAATGTTTATCCCGCATACAGAAAATCCCACTAAAATTATAAATTAAAAAAGCACAACCCCCGAACAACCGTCCAGGCATTGTGCTTTCTTTTGTCTCTATTATTTCTCTATCTCTCTGTCTGTTGCTCTATGTGACACTCCATGATCCAATTAACCAAAACGACCCATAATGTATTCTTGCGTCAGACGATTGTCCGGGTTCGTGAAAATATGCTCTGTATCCCCGTGCTCAATCATGCTTCCCAGATAGAAATAAGCTGTATAATCCGAGATGCGTGCCGCCTGCTGCATGTTATGGGTAACAATAACAATCCGCAGCTCCTTCTTGAGCTCGGTAATCAACTCTTCAACTTTACCCGTAGATACCGGGTCAAGTGCAGATGCCGGCTCATCGAGCAGCAGAATCTGTGGTTCAACAGACAAAGCGCGAGCGATACACAGACGCTGCTGTTGTCCTCCAGAGAGAGACAGAGCTGACTCATGCAGTCTGTCTTTTACTTCGTCCCAGAGCGCAGCACGGCGCAAGCTTTTTTCCACAATTTCATCCAGTGCCTTCTTACTCTTCGTACCGCGGTAGCGGGGGCCAAACGCGATATTGTTATAGATGGACTTATGAAAAGGATTTGGCTTCTGCCACACCATGCCAATCTTCTGACGAAGCTTGATTACATCGGTTCCAGGCTCATTCAGATCGTTACCGTCCATCCAGATATGTCCCTCTGTACGGGAACCGGCAATCTCGTCGTTCATCCGATTCAGCGACCGGAGGAACGTGGATTTACCGCAACCAGACGGCCCAATAAGAGCCGTTACGCTTGCTTCAGGAAACGTCAGGCTAATCTGCTTGACCGCCTGGAAATGTCCATAATATATGCTTAACTGTTCCGTACCAAAAGGTATGGCCATGTTGGTTCCTCCTTATTTCGAAGCTGTCATGCGGCGGAATACAACCCGACCGATCCAGCGTGCACTTAGATTGAACGCCAGCACGAGAATGACAAGCACGGCGGATGCCCCTGCTGCCACTTCTTTGGAATCTGGACCAATACCTTCACTATTCACTTTCCAGATATGGACAGCAAGTGTCTCTGCCGGACGGAAAGGATTAAGCGGTGATCTTGGACTCGTCGGATTCCAATCTGTAAAGTCCAATGGTGGACTACTCATACCTGCGGTGAACATCAGCGCGGCTGCTTCACCGAAAATCCGGCCCGATGCCAGGATCGTACCCGTAATCAAACTCGGCAATGCCACAGGTAGCAGAATCGAAGTGATAATCTTCCACTTGGACAGTCCCAGCGCCAGACCTGCTTCCTTCTGTTCCTTCGGAACGGCACGGAAGGCCTGCTCCGTAGTACGCACCATCAGTGGCAAGTTAAAGATCGCCAGAGCCAAGGCACCCGAGATCAGGGAGAAACCAAGACCAAATTGATTTACTAGCAGCAAGAGACCAAACAAACCGATAACGATGGATGGGAATGATGACAATACTTCAACGACCAGACGAATGAAGCTGGTAATCTTGCCTGGTTTGGCATACTCCGCCATGTAAATTCCGCCGCCCCACCCGAGTGGAATGGTAACAATCAAAGTCAGGACAAGCAAGAATACGGAGTTGAAGAGCTGTGGACCAATTCCGCCGCCACCCTTAAGCAACTGTGGTGCGCTCGTCAGGAAGTTCCAGCTAATATGCCCAATGCCTCTATACATGATGAAGCCAAGCAGACCGAGCAATAGAATAACAATGAACAGGGCCAGTACAACGATAACGGATGTTGCAATTTTATCTACCGTCTTTGCCTTCATTTTCATACCCGGTTTCTCCTTTCAAGCAGGCGAACCAGAATGACGAAGACAAAGGTCATCACCAACAGGACAAGCGCCATACTCCACAGTGCATTGTTATGAACAGAACCCATCGTGGTGTTACCCATGCTGAGTGTAATTACACTTGTTAATGTTGAAGCTGATTCAAGCAAGGATGTTGGAACATGCGGTGCATTACCGATAACCATCTGCACAGCAAGTGCCTCACCAAAAGCACGGGCCATACCCAAAACGACACCTGTCAACAAAGCTGGCAAAGTTGTTGGGATAATGACACGGTAGATGGTTTGCCAGCGAGTGGCACCCAGTGCGTAGGAGGATTCACGCAATCCTTTTGGCAATGCGGACAATGCATCTGCCATAATACTTGTTACCGTAGGAAGAATCATTACCGCGAGAACAAGACATCCGGCTGCAATCCCGACGCCTGTTCCACCAAAGATACTGCGCAACAAAGGTACGATGACACTCAGACCGATAAATCCGTACACAACGGATGGAATTCCGGACAAGAGCTCAATCGCAGGCTGCAGGATCTTTTTCCCTTTACCCGGGACAATCTCTGTCATGAAGAGCGCTGCACACAGGCCAAGCGGACTTGCGATCAATGCTGCAAGCAAGGTTGTAATGAAAGAACCTGTGATGAACGGTAATGCCCCGTAGAAAGCAGGTTCACCTGTTGGATTCCACGTTTTCCCACCAAGAAACTCGCTTATGCTTATTCCATTTTGGAAAAATGTCGATAGTCCCTTGGACGCTACAAAATAAACAATGGAAAACATGACAACGATCAGGAAAACGACACAAATCGACGTATAGATCCGTCCCGTCCACTCTTCCCAATAATGTTTCTCTTTTAAGGGCCGGCGCGGTTTCAACTTGTTATTCATTACCGTTCCCCCTTCGGTCTGTTCCATAACAACCATCCTTCTATAGTAGAATTAATGCAAAATATGGGATTATTTCAGAGCAAACCGCGTAAAGAGGCGGGACCTAAGTCCGCCTCTTTCGCTGTATGCGCAAGTTCAAAGATTACTCAACCACATTACCTGCTGCATCGCGTTTTACTTTCATACCTGACATTGGAATGTATCCAAGTTCTGTCACGTCGTTTTGTTGAATTTCGTCACTCAAGATGTAGTCCAAGAATGCTTTTGTTGCTGCATCAGGCTCACCTTTTGTGTACATGTGCTCGTAAGCCCACACTGGATAAGTTCCTGCTTCTACGTTCTCAACTGTTGCTTCTACACCTTCGTATTTCAACACTTGCAAGCTGTCATCCAAGTAAGACAGGGCGAGGTAACCAATAGCACCTGGCGTTTCAGCTACCAATTTTCTTACGTTACCTGAAGAATCTTCTTGAATGGAACCTTGGATATCACCCATTTTTTCACCCAATGCATACTTCTCGAAAGTTGCACGAGTACCGGAACTACTTGGACGGTTTACAATAACAATTGCTTGATCCGCGCCGCCAACATCTTTCCAGTTCGTTACTTTACCGGAGAAAATGTCGACCAGTTGTTGCTTCGTCAAATCTTCTACCCCTGCATCTTTGTTGCTAACTGGAGCCATAGCTACTACTGCTACTTGATGATCAACCAGTTCTTTTACTTTGGCTTCGTCCTCCAGTTTCTCTTCTGCAAATACATCAGAGTTACCGATTGTAGCTTGTCCGTCAGATACTTGTGTCAAACCAGTACCACTACCGCCACCTTGAACTTGAACCGTTACGTTCTTATATTCATCAACTGCCATAAATTTCTGTCCAGCTTGTTCTACCAGAGGTAGCAATGCTGTCGATCCGACTGCCAGAATGTTACCGCTAAGCTCAGTAGCAGCTTCTCCTGATCCATTGCTTGCGGCACCCTCTGTACCAGCGTCATTTTTCGATCCGCATGCTGCGAGAACCAGTACGAACGTTAAGGTCATCAAAATAAACGGCAACTTTTTAAACATGTTTTGTTTTCCTCCCCCAATGTAGTGATGGCGTTTTGTGAATTTGTTTGTTCACCATCAACTCTTTACTCATTGTAGTTTCGGTATGTCATCTTAAAATCAGTGTTTTGTAAACGCAATGTTAAAAATATCGGCTGTATATTGAAATTTATCTGAGAGAAATTGCGCTGAAGTGGTCGCTTCGGGAACGGACGTTGTTTCAATCGCTGTTATCCCCGGATCTATATGATTTACTTTTTCTATGGAATACATCCGGGGATAAAGGCGAACGCTTCGCTTTTCCACAATCGTTCCGCTCCCTTCGCTGTGTCAGCTCTGGTTGGATCTCAGGCATTTCAATCTCCTGCCTGGGAAGTAGGCAAAAAGGCCAACCCTATAAAAGGCTGGCCTTGTGTAAATACTTAATGTAGATATTGAATCAATCCGTTATATAGAACAAACAAAAAACTGCCTCACAGCCAGTGCATGGCACCAGCTAGTTAGAGAATTTATGCAGATTTCATAGTTGTTAAGGCTTTTTTATCTGGCGAGTCGCTTGAATTATTCTTTGGTTGATATACAGGTTTCTTTAACAATCCAATCATACAAGCTGTAATGATGGAACCAACTAAAATACAGACAATATACAATAATGGATTACTTGCCGCAATGGGAATAACAAAGATTCCACCGTGAGGAGCTTGTAACGAAATACCTAGAGCCATGCACATTCCTCCACCAATCGCTGCACCTACAATATTGGATGGAATAACTCGCAAGGGATCATTTGCGGCAAACGGAATCGCGGCTTCTGTAATAAACGACGCACCCATAATATAAGCGGCTTTGCCTGCATTACGTTCTTCGATTGAGAATTTATTTTTAAATAATGTTGTAGCTAATGCAATACCCAGTGGCGGAACCATACCTCCAACCATCAGAGCAGCAGAAGGTTCAAAGATTTGATTGGCGAACATCGCCAGTCCAAATGCAGATGCTGTTTTGTTAATCGGCCCACCCATATCAGATGCCATCATTCCTGCCAGAAGTGCTCCTAATAAAATAGCATTAGAACCTGTTAAACCATTTAGCCAACCTTGTAACGACTCATTGATCCAAGCCATCGGACTGTTGATGACAAAATACATAATCAAGGCGGTTATAAATGAACCTACTAATGGCAAGATCAGCACAGGTGACAGGCTTTGCAGTGAGTCAGGAATGCCTTTGACTAATTTTTTCAGAGCTAGGATCGTATAACCGGCGATAAATCCAGCCAGCATACCTCCCAAAAAGCCAGAACCTCCAATAGTTGCCAGCATCCCACCAATCATACCAGGTGCCAATCCTGGACGGTCAGCAATACTATACGCAATATACCCTGCTAATACAGGAACCATCAATGCAAAAGCAGCACTACCCCCTGCTGTACTTAAAAAAGCGGCGAAAGCATTATAATCCGGGCTATTTGGATCAGCCGCATGAATACCAAACATAAACGAAAGCGCAATCAATATACCACCTGCGACCACAAAAGGAATCATAAAGGATACACCATTCATAATATGGCTGTATATTTTAGGCTGCTTTAAGCGTGTTTTTTCTTTTGCTTCTTTAAGATTACTGTTGCCTTGATTCAAAACGACACCTTTTCCAACAATCGCATCTTCAATTAACTCTTGTGCATGATGAACTCCATTTTTGACAGAGGTTTTGATCACTGGACGATCGCCAAAAACATCCATATCGACTTTGACATCTGCCGCCACAATAATACCATCAGCTTCAGCAATATCTTCAGGAGTCAATTGATTTCCAACACCTGTTGATCCATTGGTTTGCACTTTAATGTGTACACCGAGTTCCTTGGCCGCATTTTTCAATGCTTCCGCGGCCATAAACGTATGGGCAATTCCTGTAGGACAGCCTGTAACTCCAACCACTTTTTTGCCAGCATACTTTTTAGGACTATGAAGTGCCTGCGCATCTTGCTCTTCTGCCTGTTCAAATAAACGGACAATCTCTTCTTGATCTCGAGCAAGGATAAGTTTCGCTCTAAATAGTTCATCCATCAAAAAGGTCGAAATTTTGGATAATGTTTGCAAATGTTCTGATGAAGAGCTTTGATCGACTGCAATCATAAAAAATAAATTACATGATTCGGTACTATATTCAATACCGCTTAATGATCTGCCCATAATAATGGCAGGGGACTGTACTCCAGTAGACTTGGCATGTGGAATGGCTATTCCGAATCCCACTTCTGTAGGAACCTGTTCTTCACGTGCCCAGATATCTTTTTTAAATTGCTCAATATCGCTTAAATAGCCGTTATCGTTTAACTTTTGCGACAATTCATCTATTAATTCGGCTTTGGTCGTAGCGGTGACATCTAATATGATATTTTCTGGTTTTAAGACATTAGAAATCTTCATGATGGATCTCTCCTCTTAAATTTCTCCCAGTTTATAAAGGGATGCTCTACCTGTAGAACCGAACAGATCCATTTTTTTCTTCACCAATTCTGTCGCCGCTTTGGTCGCCTCAGGCATCAGTTGATCCGGTTCATATGCATTCGGATTGGCATCGAGTGTCGCTCTTAATTGGTTGTAGAATGCTCGCTTCATATCGGTTGATAAATTGATCTTCGCTATCCCATGCTTCACTGCTTCTCTAATCTCTTCATCAGGATTATCTGATCCACCATGCAGCACTAACGGTATTTTTACTTTTTCATGAATTTGTTTCAAACGATCGATTTTGATCGAATGATCTTTGGATTGAGGATAAATACCATGTGAAGTACCTACAGCGACAGCAAGTGTATCGATACCTGTTTGTTCTACAAAAATCGCCGCTTCTTCTGGATTCGTATACAAAATCTCGTCAGCCCCACCTTCCGAGCTGCCTTCATTACTCCCAATCGTACCTAGTTCACCTTCTACAGATACATCGACCAGATGAGCCAGTTCAACCGCTTCCTTGGTTGCCGCAATATTTTCCTCAAAAGGTAAATGAGATGCATCCATCATGACTGATGTATACCCATTGCGAATCGAACGTGTAATATCTTTGATCGTCGCTCCATGATCCAGATGAATAACAAACGGCACTTTGGACTTGGATGCCGCTTCTCGCACATAAGCTATAAACCCATCAGTGACTAGATCAATTTCATTCGGGTGAATCTGCATGATTGCAGGCGAATTCTGCTCCTCTGCGGCTGTAATGACCACTTTGACGAACTCGCTATTGGCTACATTAAATGATCCGACTGCAAATTTATTTTCATACGCTACTTTAAGTAAATCTTTCATATTAATTAACATTTGAATTCCTCCTAGATTTATTTGGAAGACCAGACTTCCAAAAATTCATCGTAATTGGTGATATGGAGTAGTTTTTCTGTCATATTAGTCTGTTTAAACACATCGTAAATTTCTTCGAAAAATTTGGTGTTATTCACCTTCTGATTTTTCGGCGGAATAAACAGAAAAATGATCTGCGCCATCTGATCACCCCATAGCATTTTCTGCTTATTAATCGCTACCAGTACACGCAGTTTTTTGTTATCTCCACAATCAAATGGATGGGGCATCGCGACCAAATTCCCAATATTGGTACTCGACATTTTTTCTCTTTCCACAATACTGGTATATAAATGCTGAATATCGCCTAGTTCTGTAAGTTTTTTTAACAAATCAATTGGATTGTCTTCATTTAGGAAAAAAACATCATCTGGTGATAAATAATATTTGAGTAGTCCACGATTTAACTGAATCGAAATATTCTTCATATCATCACTTGTAATCATTTCACTTACCAGAATGATATTTTGTACATTTAACTGCTGTTGTTCCGCAATCTCGCTCGTTGTGATAATCGTTTCAATTCCTTCCGGAAGAAGATGTATTTCATGATTAGCTAATAGACTATCGATTCTAATATTCGGAAAATAGAGATTAATCTTACGCTCCAATAGCTTGCCGACTAATAGATTTTTGCCATAAATAATTGCAATACGTTTTCTGTTATCTTGAGAGTTCTCAATAATGCCCATAATGTGTAACGTCAAGTAACCGATTTCATTTTCGGGTATTTTGATATTTAAGCAAAATTGCAATTCTTTTGCCAACACAACTGCGACATTATAAGCATTGGTATATTCTGATTTTATTTGAGCAATAAAAGGATTTTCGACAGGGAAATAATACTTTAATGGGTATAATGATTTGGTAATATGAGCTAATAATCGATCAAGTAACTCTTGGTTTTTGTAGCTGATGAATCCATATTGCTCTCCAACTTTTTGGATCACTGATTTGATTTTTTGTTCCATTTCATTCACGTGTTCATGCCCGATTTCTTCATTTTTTTTAGGTAAGATCTGCAATGCGATCAGCAGGTAACCTAAATACTGATACTCATATTCATCAAAAGGGATATCCATTTCTTGAGCCAGACGGATCAGAATAGATTGGGCTATTTTTAATTCTTCAAAGCTCGTATGATCCAACCTCATATCCTGTTCAGTTATTTTTTGTGTAAGACTTACTCGTTTAAGACTGATCAAAACATTCACACAGATCGAGAATAATTCTTGAAAACTTAGCAATAAATTATACTTGGCAACCTCTTCTTCAATACAAGCGTAGATAAAATGAATAGAAGATTCGTTGAACCAATCGCCAAAATAGTATTGCAGTGCTTCGTCTATCGGCATGTGTTTGAGACAATCGGTAGTGACTAGTTTTTTGAGCAAAATCCGTTTCTCAACTTCGCTTCCTTTAAGCCGGATACCTTGGAAAATAATCGCTTCAATTTCGATGTTCTGCTTTTCTGCTTGAATCGTTTGCACTAATTTTTGCACGTCTTTACGGATCGTTTGAGTCGAAAAATAAAGTGTTCTAGCCAGATCCTCATACGTAATAAAATCAGTCTGCGATAACAGTGCTTTGATAATATGAAATGCTCTTTCTTCGTCATCATCTTCATTTTTATACAGGCTGGATAAATCCCCGACTAACTTGTATCCTTTGCGAGTATTGCCAATAATCATTGCTTTATCTAAATAATTTTCATTCATTTCTTTGATGTCATTGCGAATCGTTCTAGTCGTTACATCAAATAGATTAGCTAATTCGCTTCCACTCACAAAATCATGCTCAGATTGTTTTAAATGCTCTAATAGCTTAATGTAACGTTTCCTCATTTGGCTTTCCTCCTTACACACATACTAATGCAAGCGCTTTATATCCACCAAGCCTATACTCTTTCCTAATAGTTAGGAAGTGATCGTGTATTCGTTTATGATACCCACTTTTTTTAAATTCTAAGTTAGTATTCTATTTAAGAATCGTTTGGGAAGGAAAATAGAACACAAAAAAACCAACCTTCTAAAAAGGTTGGTTTGTGTGTATAGTACCACTACATCCATGACAATAAGCGCGATCCTTACAACACTACCTACTCCAGACACTTAACGGTCTGTGCTAGTTGAAAATGTAAATACGGTTGTACTAACCTAGAATCCATAACCACAATGCCAACCCGGCTAGGGTAAATAACAATGTTGGAATCGTCAGGATGATGCCTGCTTTGAAATAATACCCCCATGTGATCTTCACACCTTTGCGGGATAACACGTGCAGCCACAGCAATGTGGCAAGTGATCCAATCGGGGTCATTTTGGGACCCAGGTCGGAACCAATGACATTGGCATAGATCAATGCTTCCTGAATAATACCTTCGGTATGCGCGCCCTGGATGGCTAGCAGGTTAATCAACACGGTCGGCAGGTTGTTCATCACCGATGATAATACAGCAGCGATGATGCCCATCCCGAGCGAAGCAGCCAGCAGACCATGCTCTGCTATGGCATCCAGCCAGCGGCTCAGATGATCCGTTAACCCTGCATTACGCAGTCCATATACGACGATATACATGCCCACCGAGAACACCACAATCGACCATGGCGCTTCCTTAATTACCCGTTTCAGATCAACAGCCTCGCTCTTGCGTGCCAATAAAGCGAACAGCAACGCAACGGAGCCAACAATAACCGACACGGGAATCGGCAGAAACTCACTGGATGCATAGGCAACCAATAACAGCCCAAGCATGAACCAGGCGATTCGGAACATCCGTGGATCACGTATCGCTTCCTTCGGGTCACGTGCCGCGGAGATGTCGTAGCGAAGGGGTATGCTTTTGCGATAGAACAAAAACAACATCCCCGTACTCGCTACGATTGAGAACAGATTGGGCACGATCATGCGTACCGCATACTCCACAAATGTAATACCAAAGAAATCGGCCGATACAATGTTAACCAGATTGCTGACGACTAACGGTAACGACGTGGTATCGGCGATAAATCCACTCGCCATCACAAAAGCCAGCACCATGCGCTCATCAAACTTCAATGCACGCACCATTGCCAGCACAATTGGCGTCAGGATGAGCGCGGCACCGTCATTCGCGAACAAGGCAGACACCGCCGCTCCCAGCAGAATGGAGTAGAAGAACAGTCTGCGACCGTCTCCTCCAGCCAGCCTAGCCATATGAAGGGCAGCCCATTCGAAGAAACCCGTCTCGTCGAGAATGAGAGAAATCATAATAATGCCGACAAAGGCCAGCGTTGCATTCCATACAATGGATGCTACATCCGAGGCATCGTTTAAGCTGACAACTCCACACAACAGGGCAAGTAATGCCCCACCAGAGGCAGTCCAACCGATACCCAATCCACGAGGTTGCCAGATCACCAAGGTGATCGTCACTACAAAAATCAGTATTGCTACGTATACCATAGAGCCTCCTGCTGTACCCTGTATCAATATATTATTTCGTTAATTCAATCTTATACTGTAAGATTACACCGCTCTATGCGCGGAATGACCAGACGATATATTTATACAGGGCAACAGGAATATTGTCTATCTTTATTTTCTTTTAATATAGAATGTGTGGTAAGTTATGGTGTTCAATGCTAGGAATTATTCTTTACCCTTATCCTTAGGTGTATCCTCCACCATCTTGAACATGCCGAGCAATCCTTGTAATTGTTCCGCCATGCTATTCAGATGTGCCGAGGATGATGCAATCTCTTCTACCGATGCAAGTTGTTCTTGCGAAGATGCCGACACGGATTCTGTATTCGCAGCCGATTCCTGGGTCACATTCGAAATATCACTCATCGCCTTGGCAACGTGGGATGCACCACTCTCCAGTTGCTTCGTTGTTGCGGACAAGTCATCCAATGTATGAACAGCATCTTCCACCGCCTCCCGAATCTGAGCAAAGGATTGTCCTGACGTATTCACGGCCTGAATTCCTTCTCCTACCCGAGTCTGAGCCGCATTCATAGCGATTAGAGCGGCATCCATGTCCTGACGGATATTATGAACCACCTCACCAATCTGCGCTGCCGAACTTCCGGATTCTTCTGCCAGTTTACGCACCTCACCAGCTACAACTGCAAACCCACGACCCGCATCCCCCGCTCTTGCCGCTTCAATAGAAGCATTTAATGCGAGCAAGTTCGTTTGTTTGGAGATGGATGCAATGACGTCAACCATGCTACCAATCTCAACGGAACGTGCATTCAGAGATTGAACCACCGTCCCCAGCTGCTCCACCGTTTCCTGGATACTGTTCATCTGCTCCACAGCCTGTCCTGCTGCCTCATTCCCCGATGAAGCCGCTCCGGACGTATGCCGCATATTTGCCGTAATCGATTGTACACGCTCCGACATCATTCGAACATCTTCTGCCATTCGGCTCATCTGTCCCGATCCGTCTTTCACGCTGTTTACCTGCTGCTCTGCACCTTCAGCCAGTTCCTGAATGGCCAGTGTTGAATGTTCAATCGCTTTGGTGGTTTGTTCTGCACTGGCAGACAACTCTTGAGAAGAAGCAGATACCTGCTCTGTCGTTTCCTGTACACCAAGAATCATCATTCGAAGGTTATCAACCATACGTTCAAAATACTTCGCAAGTTCTCCGACTTCATCTTTACGTCCTGTTTCCATTTTCACGGTCAAGTCACCTTTACTCACGGCTCTGGCAGATTCCTGCAGTCGTTTAATTGGACGCAGCATGGAACGTGTAAACCAGATAATAAAGAGGAGTGTAAGGAACGTAGCCGCCAGAATAACAATAAATGTGGCCATGCGAATATCCTTACTTGCATTAGTTACTTCACTCTTGAGCATCGTGCCGGCAATTTTCCAGCCTGTTGCTTCATTTGTTGAAAAAATCATCATCTTCGGCTGATCGTTGAACACGTAATCGAATTGACCTTCTGAACCTTCATACATCTCATCCAGCAAGCCACTCGTTTCCGGCGTACCTGCATCTGCTACAGGGGATACAACATAGTTTTTGTTTGCATCCATAATAATGACGTAGCCTTCTTTGCCCACCTTAATGGATGCCTGCTCTTGCAGGTCTGTCAGGTCCAGAGATAAACCGATGACACCGGATTGATCCTTTAATGTTTTGGAGATAAACACAACGGCAACACCATCGGTATTAACAGACACAGCTGATACAACAGCTGTACCTGGTTTTTCCATCGCTAGTTTGTACCATTCCCGCTCTCTAGGATCATAAGCATCTCCCCGTGTGCTACTCGCTGTTGGTTTACCTCGAACCATAACTCCGTCTGTTGTTCCTACAAAAATATTCATGGCATCGGGATGCAAGCCCAGATATTGCTCTAGCTTCACCTGAAGCTCCGGACTATCGTTCTCCCCTTTGATCAGGCTCGGATCAAGGGCATCCGCGAAATAGTTAATGTCATGAATCTTGTAATTCACTTGGCTTTCTACAATGGTATTGGCAGTGCTCACACTTTGCATGGCACTATCCACTAATTGTTCTTGTATGCCATCTTCAGCCATCGTTAGCGTGATCAAGCCGATTGCCAAGCTTGGCAGGAGCAGAACGGCCAGGAAGGAGACCAATAGTTTGTTCCTTATATTCCAGACGAAACCTTTCTTTTTCTTCTTTTTATTTTGATTATGTTTTGGTTTGGCAGGTTTCGCTGCTTTCATTGGTTTATTATCCTGAGTTTCACTCATGTCTTTCTCCCCCTCAAAATGTAAAAATGCCCTTTTGTATGTATGGATCAATCTAAAAGGCTTATCTTATATATCGGCTAAATGAGGGTATTTATTTGAGAGAAAAATGTGCAGGCACGCCAAACAAGCCACCTCTGATCAGAAGCGACTTGTACAAGGTACAGGTTACTAATTATTACATGAATTAGATGAAGTATTGCAGTACGGACCGCCTGGCGGTTGTGCCGAGGGTTTACCAAAATAGTAGCCCTGTGCAAGCTCAATACCTATGGAACGACAGAATTCAAACTCTTCCATTCGTTCGATCCCCTCGGCAAGGACTTGCCCTCCAAATCGACTCGACATCTCAACAATATGAAGAATCTTCTGTTGTTTGGTCGAATCCTGATCACAACGTTCAATGAGACTTCGATCTATTTTGACAAAATCCGGTTCTAACCGATTCATCAACTCTATTGTCGAATATCCGGCACCCACATCATCCAGTGCAACCGACATTCCACGGGAACGATATACCTCAAATATTTGCTGCAAGATGGGCATATGCTGAATCTGCTCTGTTTCCACGACTTCAAACACAAAATCTTTAGGGTCAAGCGAAAGGCGTTCAATCGCTTCAAACGTATGTGTCAGACAATATTCGGGATTATATATGGAGGAAGGCAGGAAATTTACGAAGCGTTTGACACCATGCGGCAGAAAAAGAGCACTGGTCTCAATAGCAGTAATACGCGCCAATCGATCCAGAAAAGAATGTAGTCCAGTCTCACGCGCAACTTCAAATAATTCGTAGGAACTGAAGGATTTTCCATTCTCAGCAGGACGAAGCAAAAACTCATATCCGATAATCTGCTCCGATGCATCAACGATGGGTTGCATATGACTGCTGAATTGATGCTCCAGAATAATGGAAACAAGCTCCGCATGCTTGAAACGGGACTCCTGCATGGTTAGACTAATCCAGCTTTCTTCATTGGCCTGTTCGTATATAGGCATAATCTGAACGGTTAGGGAATCACGTAATGTCGGTTCAATTTCGCCGAACTCTTCTATTAAGCTCTGAACCGTCTCAGGATTCGAAAAATGCATCCACATCATGTCATCCGACGTCTCGATAAGTCTTCCCAGCGTTTGTAGCGCTTCCAGCAAAGCGGGGGAAATGGGACGCAAGTACAAGGTACCTTGGCCCTCTATAGGATAGATTGGACTGCAGCCACTGCAATTCATGTAGGACCCCCCTTGCCAATTTAGATTCCATGTCCATTAATGTTCACTTGTATATACCCAAAGTTTGTAAATATTATATCATGGGTCTTAAAATTAATCTCTACTGTTTTGATGACTTCCTGTATGACGGTTCTTGGAACAAATATATTCAAATTTACAGAAAAAAAGACCGACAGTCTGATGACTGTCGGTCTCACTCAACTTATAAAACTTTAAGAAGCGGGAATTACGATTTTCTGTCCAACTTTCAGGTTGTGTACATCTGGGATTACGTTAAATGTGACAATCTTGCGCCAGTCCACACCATATTTTAAGCCGATACGGTACAAGTTATCGCCTTTTTTCACCACATATACCACTTTGCCGCCCGCTGGTTTCTCAGGCTGTGGCTTGGTCGTTGGTTTGGTTGGAGTAGTCGGCTCCGTAGGTTTAGTTGGCTTTGTAGGCGTAGGAACAGGCTCCGCACCTGTTTCAGGTGTTGTCGTTGCTTCACCTGTCAGTTTCAAGCCATACTCTGCAAAACCTTCATTGTTCGTACCGATGAACGACATCGCCGGGTTTGCTTCAACCAGACCTTTTGCATCCGGGGAAGAAGCAAACACAACTTCAAGATCGTTCAGCGCTGCTGCGGTTAACCCAGCAGATGGCTTGATTGGTGCCAGGGACCAGTTGCCGTCCGCTGCCGGATTAATCGTTTTATTCTCACGGATGTAGTCGATGATCACTTGACGGTTCTCATCTGGTGCAGCCAGAACGATCCGTTTACCGTCCGGGTTAGCCAGCTTGGACGAAGAAGCACGGTAGTTATTCGTCGCTACGATGAATTTTTGCGCTGGGTCAATCGGTTTACCGTTAAAACTCAGATCCTTGATCCGGCTTGCGGATGCATTTACAACGGTTGCTTTGCCGTCATACTTGGCTGGTTGTGTCACATCAATCTGATATGTCACACCATCGATAACATCGAAGTTGTACGTCGGGAAGTCGTTGTTGATCAGTTGTTGTTGTCCACCTTTAGCCGGGTCGATCTGGTTGAACTGGCCTGCAGACCATTCCAGCCATTCTTTCAATTCTGCGCCGTTAACCATTACAGCATGTACCGTATTTGGATATACGTACAGGTCAGCAACGTTTTTGATCGCAATGGTTCCTTTAGGGATATTCGTGTAATACGAAGCGCCTGAACGTCCACCGGCTTTGAATGGTGCACCTGCGGACAATACAGGGATTTTCTCATATTCCGTGCCTTGCATATGTTTTTCGACATACCATTTCTGTGCATTCGTTACGATCTGAATGGATGGATCATCCTGAACCAGAGCGAAGAAGCTGTTGATAGGTGCAGTCGTTTCGCCCACCGGACCACGAACATACTCCAATGTACCTTCATGCTCTTCATGAACCGCATCAATGATGTCCTGATCCGCATCTACCAGTGGCTTTTTGTTGGCTGTGTCATAGATCGGGCGTGCTTCCGTTTTGGAATCTACCACTTTCCATTTGCCATCAACCAGCTCCAGATCCAGGTCGATGATACCAAGATGATCACCCCAGAACCCTGGCTCTACAGCAGGAACGCCATTAATTGTACCTTTCTCAAGGTCTACCCCTTTTTTGCCGGCAAAATCAGCACTTGGGAATACTTTGTGAGCATGTCCAAACAGAATGGCATTAATGCCTTCTACCTGGCTCAGGTACAGGACGGAGTTCTCCATCAGATCCGTTTGAGGGATATCCTCAAATCCGGAGTGAGGGATGGCTACAATAATGTCGGCACCTTCAGCCTTCATTTTTGGAATGAATTTTTTCGCGGTAGCAATAATATCCTTGGCGATTACTTTGCCTTCAAGGTTAGCGCTGTCCCACTGCATGATTTGAGGCGGTACAAATCCGATCACACCCACTTTGATCGTATGTTCTTTGCCCGTCTCATCCGTTACTTTTTTATCCAAAATCTCATACGGTGTGAAGTAATTCTTGTCATTTGTCTCATCATCATCACCATCGTCTACATAGACATTGGCATTAATGTAAGGGAAGTTTGCTCCCTCCAGCGTCATGTCCAGGAAGTCCAGGCCATAGTTGAACTCGTGGTTACCGATATTACCTGCATCATAATCAAGCAGATTCATCGCTTTATATACAGGGTGAGTCTCACCCTTTTTCAGTGGATCAATCTTCGCAACATAGTCTCCCAGCGGGTTACCCTGAATCAGATCACCATTGTCGAACAGCAAGCTGTTCTTGGCTTCATCACGCGCTTTTTTGATCAGTGTAGCTGTTTTGGCGAGTCCATACTGGTCTGTCTCTTTGTCGGAATAATAGTCGTAGTTAATCAGATTGTCATGAATATCTGTTGTCTCCATGATCCGCAGTTTAACTTTGGTAGCATCCGCAGCCGACACAGGTACCGGAAATACCGCAAGCACGTTTAATGCAACCAAAGCGGCAGTCAGGCTTGATAATACTTTTTTTCTCATTTTCAAAATAACCCCTCCCGGTTATGTACATTGAATCATGCATTAATGGGCAAACGAAGAGCGCAGAAAAAAGATAGATTTCATGGGTTGTGCGTACTGACGCTCTGATGACATGCATCGGAATTTCAGGTAAGTTTATCTCACATGAACATCTATTTATGTCTGTGCTTGTCGTTTACATTCCAAATCATAACGCAATGTTCAGTCATTGAAAAGCATTATTTTTTACATTACCCGCATATACCTAGGCGAGTTTACATTATCATGCGTGATTTCGACAATTTTTTCAACATTTTAGTAGGTATTTAGTGCTTATTATCTTTAAAATACGTATATTACATGTGTCTTACATGTATATCCAATTCAGCGTTATTCATCCACACCAAAAACCGTGAAACCTTAATGGCTTTCACGGTTGGATTAAACTCTGCGCGTATTTTCGCATAAGGACGCTACTTTGCAGAGGTTATTTTCATATTCGGATTATTGTTCCCACACATGATGTTCATGATCTTTCCCTGTATATTCGATACGAGCCGGGGTGATGTCCAGAATGACATAGTTAGGATCATTAGGTCCATCGAACCACGCCTTCAGTTCGTCGTTCCACACTTGCTCACGCAAGCCTTCGTTCTTTGTCACTTCACAGGTTCCTTCAATCTCAACTACTTCCTTGGAACCACCAGCCTCATAACCTAGTAGCAGGCTAACATTCGGATTATTCTCCAGTTCCTCTACTTTGTGTGTACGGCGGTTCGTTGCCAGATGAATGTTCAGTCCATCGTTGAAAAGCGCCATATAGCGGGACTTCGGTTTACCATTCTCCACAGTGGAGAAGCTACAAAAAGGGTTGTTTTCCAATGCTTTTACAATGTTTTGTTCCAATTCAGTCTGGTTCATGGGAAGTGCTCCTTTCGGTTTGGGGGATATTGGGAGGACTCTGTAGAAGGCCGTTGCGGGTACGGATCGTTCTTTGGATCGCTGTTATCCCCAGATTTTTTTGATTCCCTTTTCTCAAAGGGAAAATCCGGTGATAAAGGCGAACGCTTTGCTTCCTCAGAATCGATTCCGTCCCCTCCACTACGTCTACTGTTCTTCCAATTAAGGGTGAATAATAAAAAGTACAAGAGAAGTGTAGTTGTTACTATCTCTTTGTGTTTAATGACAGTTCATTAATCCCTTATTACTAGAGACAGCTTAATGCAAATGCTTTTGTAATAAGCCTGTACTTATAGTGTACCCACCTCACCTATGGTGAATCCATGAACCGATACGCTAACGTGACAAAATTGGAAATGTTCTTTATAAAAATGTTTACATAAAGGGGTTAGCACGATATTTCTTCTTGGCTGATTTAATTCAAATCTCCAAGATAGATTGAGGAGGAATCCGATTTAAGCAGCAATTCGCCAATTGTTTTTGGATATAAACGAATCTGGGACAGCTCTTCAAGTGCAATCCATTCCACGGCGACTTGGTGGTCGTCTGGATTGGAGCCTTCAAAAATAGTTGCAGCGGGATCTATCAGGCTGCACGCAAAATAAAATTCAACCTGGTGGATGTCTGCATCCCACTCGGCGAATTCATGATTTTTTCCGATATACTCCCGGATATGTAACAGCTCTCCCACGTTCACGGCCTGACCAATCTCCTCCAGACATTCACGTGCGACCGCATCCTTGAGTTCTTCACCTTTCTCCTGTCCTCCACCTGGGAACACATAAGCGGTACCATATTGGTCTTCCAGCCGGATGACCAGCAATCGTCCATCCTGCACAATGACAGCTTTTGCCGAGTTGCGTATGGGTTTCATTCTGTTGATCCACTCCTTGTCATTCCAAAATTTCAAAGTTCAATCCGAACAACCTGATAAAATTATTGTTCTACTGAACAGGCGTATCATCCGTGGTATGCGGGGATAACTTAATGCCTTTCGATTCCAACACACGACGAATCTCTTGAGCAAATGCGAGAGCGTTTACTCCGTCACCGTGGATACAGACCGTCTCTGCCTTAATGGGAACCAATGTACCATCCGTGGATACAACCACGCCGTCTTTCACCATCCGAAGCACTTGAGCAATCGCTTGTCCCGACTCTTCAATGAGGGCTCCAGCTTGGCTTCTAGGGGTGAGCTTACCATCCGCCCCATAGGTTCGATCTGCAAACACCTCGCTCACACTGCGCAGACCGATGCGATCCGCTGCGCGAATCAGCTCACTGCCTGCCAGACCATACAAATACAGATCAGGCTGTCCTCGATAGATTGCCTCGGCGATGGCTTCAGCAAGCTTCGTATCTTCTGCAGCCATATTGTATAAAGCTCCATGTGGTTTTACGTGATGCATTCGCCCTCCGCTTGCCCGGACAAAGGCATCCAGCGCACCCATCTGATATACCACCATGTCATATGCTTCCCGTGGCGTAATGTCCATACGCCTTCTGCCAAACCCTTGCAAATCCGGCAACCCAGGGTGGGCTCCAATCGCAACCTGATGCTCCAATGCCCTCTCCACCGTCAGCCGCATTGTAGCCGGGTCCCCTGCATGAAATCCGCAGGCAATATTGGCTGATGTAATCAAGGGTAGAATGGCTTCGTCCGATAGCGTGCGATATATACCATAACTTTCGCCCAGATCACAATTGATATCCAAGGTTTTCGAGGTATTCATTAAGCGCCCCCCATTCCTGCCATTCTTCTGCGTATCAACTTATCCATGAGCTGCATATTGATTTCCTGTTCCATATACAACTGTCCAGCTTGATCATGTGTAATCTTCTGAAAAGAAATTTGAGTTCCTGGCCTAGCCTGAGCCAGGATTGGCATATCCACCCGAGCTACCTGTGCAATGACAGGATAACCTCCAATCGTCTGATGATCTGCCATCAAGATGATGGGCTGACCATCCGGTGGAACCTGCACCGTGCCATAGGTAACGGCTTCAGACAGCCGATCCAGGGGCTGATCCAGCTCCAGTATGGAGCCTTGCAAGCGATAGCCCATCCGATCGGATCGTGAAGAGATCACGTATTTTTCGGCATAGAATTGTCCCAGACTCGTCTCGCTGAACAGCAAACTATCCTTGCTCTCCATCACACGAATAACAGGTTGCCCATAATAGTCAGGTCTTTCACGTTCAGATAAAAGCCACGCAGGCGCCAATATTCGGTGGTCCCACTCACTCTCCTTTACCTGCTGCTCCATACGCTGCATCCAACCTTGCGCTTCGACAGAAAGTTCACCATTGGATAACAGATCCCCCACGCGCAAGGCTCGCCCATCCATACCGCCAAGACCTGTCTTGAGGTCTGTACTTCGACTGCCCATCACTTCAGGCACAGCTATTCCACCCGCAATCGCCAGATATCCACGCAAACCATGGCGACACGGGCCAAATTTCAGTACACTTCCAGCCCGCACCAGCACAGGACGCCACAAAGGTACAGGCAGATGATCCACCGTTGCCGTCAGATCGGCTCCACATAATGAGACTAGCTGGCTCTCCTGAAATCGAAGCTCCGGTCCCGTCATCGTCATCTCCAGCACTGCCGCATGTCGGGAGTTGCCCACAAGCATATTGGCTGCTCTGGCTGCAAAGGTGTCCATGACCCCGCCAGGATGAATACCATACCGGCGATAACCGGTTCTGCCTTCATCCTGAACGGTAGATAACAGACCAGGGCGAATCACTTCAATACTCATCGCTCGCCCTCCTTCCGCTTCAACGCCAGATACTCCTGCATCGTAATCTGTTCAAATCGAACCCGATCACCTGCTGCCAGCAAACTCGGTACGTTCTCATCCGGCCGAAACAACCGGAGTGGCGTTCGTCCAATACATTGCCATCCTCCGGGTGTGTCCACCGGATAGATTCCCGTCTGTTTAGCACCAATACCTACGGTACCCGCCTCAACCCGAATCCTTGGCGTTGCCCGTCTGGGCGTAGCAATCTGTTCAGACAACCCGCCGAGATACGGAAAACCCGGTGCAAATCCAATCATATGTACGAGATAATCCCCGGATGTATGAATCGCAATAACGTCTTCTGGGGTCAGTCCATGTTCACTGGCAACGTAGTCCAGATCAGGCCCCCACTCGCCACCGTAACATACGGGAATCGTGACCGTTCTGGGTTTGTCTTGTACGGATTCCTTCATTTGATTCAACTGCTGAAGCAGAATCCGGCATAACTTGGGGTACGGGGAGATGAACGGATCATAAAATACTGTAACGGACGTGTAAGAAGGTACCCATTCGATCATAGCTGGCAAAGTGCTTTTTTCCAGCAAAGCACAGACAGACATCACTCTGCGCTGCACCGCGTCAGACAATTGATCTCCACACTGGATGATAACCGCTGCCTCACCCAGCGGATATAAAATCTCCTCCGTCCATGAATACGGCTGTTTGGTCATGCGCCATCTCCCCCTTTGTCCACAAAGTTTAGCGTATCGTTATTTATCTCTCTCCAATGCCTGCAATACCAGTGAACAAACCGCCGGAAACGGCTCATCTTCTTCTGTACGTATCGCAAGATACAGTGTCTGCAAAAACAGGCGCACATTCAGGCTCCTATGACTGGTTTCCAGAAGTGATCTGTTCACCACCTGGTCTCCTTGATGAAGAGAATCGATCCACAACGTAATATCCTTTTGCTCCAACAGATTGCGACGAAGAATGGTAATTACAGCATGTGCTATTCGCTGATCTTCATCATGGATGTAAACCACACTTGATTCCGTTATTTTTACAGCGAGTGCGTGCAGAAGTTCCAGCAGATCCGTTCGCTCCAGATATGGCGACTGTGCCAGATCTTCAACCGCATCCGCCGCATGTGCAGGGGCATGCGCCCAGCCCTTGTTATCGGCGTAGCCGCGAACATCTTTTTCACGTTCCAGATATGTAGTCAACCGATGATGAATCCCTGCGATATCCTCTTTGTCCAGGAAAGGACGCTGACGATCCACATTCAGAATGGGAGGCAGTAACAATACGGAGAACGTCCGCGTAAACACACTATCCGTTCCCTGCTCTCCGATCCCATAGAACAGGTGCTGATCGTCCAGCGCCAACTGCAACATATGCCTTAGCTGATCTTCCGAAAATACACCCTGTCCAATCCAGGTTGCAAACGTAACATAGATCAATTCATCCCGCAGGACACGGTCAGTACTACCAATATGGCTCATCATATGCAGTGCCAATTCGTAAGGCTGTTCCTCGTGATCAATGAAATGATTAGAAGACTGAATATGCTGTAATTTTTGTTTTAACGTCAGAGCATCCATCTATTAAGACTCCCCGGGCGAATCCAAATGCACGCTGCAATTGTACAGTTCGCATTGCCATGCATTCTCATTCTTGGCGATCCGGGTAATGGATGTGTTGGACAGTTTCACGCTGATATCAAGCTCAGGCACCAGACCTCGCAGTGTATTCCGCAGGACGGCTCCGTGACTGACAACGATCACTCTTCCATCGGGGTGCTGCTGTACAATATCCTCAAGCACCGCACTGCCTCGAACAGTCCCTGCATCTGCAAGCTCACGTCCCAGATCCAGAGTACTCCAGTCCGCTCCCCACTTGGCTATACGTTCCTCTTCCGTCGTTCCTTCGACCTGTCCTCCGCCCATCTCGCGAAGTCTAGGGTCCAGATGAATCTCCTGAATGCCCAAGCGATCACCAATAATGTGAGCTGTCTCACTTGCACGTTCCAAGTCACTTGCATAGATGGCATCCCAGGATTCCTCGGCCAGTCTCGCGGCAAGTAATACCGCCTGTTCCCTGCCATCCTGATCCAGCGGATTATCCGTCTGTCCCTGCGAACGTTTTTCCTTATTCCAAGCTGTGCTTCCATGGCGAATCAATGCAATTTGAGTCATTGTTGTTCCTCACCTTTTTCTATATGAAGTTCATCTTCTGTAAAATGTTTACGTGCCTTCGGCTTGGCAAATTTGCCGCCATTATATTGAGCAGACCCGTTTCTCGGAATGGAGAGACTGTCCCAAGCTGTTTCTTTAAGCATTTTCGCGGCAAATACAATCTGCCCGACATGATACGGATAATGCGCCAATTGCCGAATAATTGCCTCCATGACGGTATGACCTTCATTCCGAATATATATGATATGAGACAATTGCTCCGGGGTAAATGAACGAATGGCTTCGAGTAGACAATTCCAGCCTTCTTCCCAATTGGAGAGCAGCTCTTCCCGGGAAGAAATATCATTCACGAATTCGGCGTCCCGTTCACGCCATGGTTTCTCTCCATCTGTTGTCAGTACATCCGTCCAGCGGGACAACATATTGCCCCATAAATGTTTTACGATTACCGCAATGCTGTTCGCGTCTTCATTCCAGGATTGAAACAATTGCTCGGAATCCAGTTGTGCCATGGCTTTTTCCCCGAGCTGCTTGTAATACAAGAATTGCTTCTCGGCTGTCTCCAGAAAAACCTGATTCATATCCATCCGTTAACCACCCTTCGGAAAAGTATGTTGTCCCCAGATCATGTTCAAACAGAAGCGTCACATGTTATTTTATTCAGGAAATGAGAATGTACCGTCTGCATTCGGTTCAAATGGAATGACTTTGCGAACCGCATCCAGATTGAGCTCTCCATAGATATGTGGATATAGTTCATTCAATTCGTAGAGATCCTCATACACCAGTTCCGGCTTCAACGCCTTCTCATCAATACTAAGTAATAACAGATCCGTGCGGCCTGCATAATATTGCCCGGCTACCCATGGGATCTGTTCCTTGGTGGAACAATGAATGAATCCGTCTGTCTCCAGGCTATCTGGTGCATACTCAGTCCCCTTTGACACTTGGTCCCACAACGAACGGGAAATAATACTATAGATCATGGTTCTGCCTCCTTCAATTTCTGTGATGTACCCTATGTGTCATTGGAAGTATTATAGATCATCCCGGATACGGGAGTACACTTTTTGATCCGTAAATACACCTTTGATCTTCAACTGTTTGCGTAGCAAACCTTCGTACGACATGCCCAGCTTTTCCATTACGCGTGCAGAGCCTATGTTGCCTGCATTACATTTCCCCTCCAGCCGATTGCAGTCCAATTCCCGAAAGCAATAATCCACGATGGGTTGCATCGCTTCTGCTGCGAGACCCTTACCCCATTGACTGCTGGCTATCGCGTACCCTAGTTCAGCACTCTGCATGGGCTCATTGAGATGAAAAATTCCACCTCTCCCGATCAAGGTCCCTGTTTCCTTCAAAATAAAAGCCCAGATATGTACCGTTTTCCGTTCATAATTATCCAGTACCCGCTGAATATATTGAATTGAATCCTCCACCGTCTCATGGCAGTTCCACAAGCTTTGCTGACTCACTCGCGGATCAGAGGCAAATGCATAATATTCATCGAGATCATCCATCGCAAGCCGCCTCAGCTTTAACCGCTGTGTTTCGAATTCGGGCAATTCGGCAAAAAGTTTTTCTACATTCATTCAACACACCTCCATGATTCACTTGAGTTCATGATCCAGCCATCTTATTTCTCAGGAAATAACGATCTATCACAAACATGCACAGAATACCGACCGTATATCGAATCAGATCGATCACCAGAAAACCATGTCCCAATATAAGAGCACCTAATACGGTAGAGCGTATCTCAATCAGCCAAGGCGTCTGAATCAACTGTGAGAACTCAATCATCCAGCTGAATACGCAACTCAAACACATCGCCCATACCAAGCTGCGATGAGGCCACACCATGCGTATTCCGAAATAGATCATGCCTGCCCAACATGCATCACCTAAATGTTCATGCACCCAATCCGGCAATCTTTCACCAAAGTGTCTGGATGCGAGTCCTGCCGCCATGGTCATCATGACTGCGAAGAAATAGATCAGCCTGTCTCTGATAAGTACGCTTTTCAATCAATCACACGCCTTCATCAAGCACTTGTAAAATAAATTGCGTTTTGGCAGCGGTATACGATTCCCTATCTTCCTTGTTCTCATCAGCAAGCTTCGTCTTCAGGACGGCGTAAGCTTCCACCAGATCTGGGCGTTTTCTCAGTACATCCCGAAACCGAATTTGACGATCCCAGCGTTCTTCTCCCGGGCGCATAAGATGAAGGTGTACAGCTCTCTTGCCATCCTTAACCCTGACCCAGAATCGTCTGTACTCCCGTCCATCCAGTTCAGGCGGAACGTAATTCCAGCCCACCGGATTCAGCTGATCGGCAATCAGATCCATGTCATCCCATGACTGTACCTCTGCCATCAGATCAATAATGGGTTTTGCGGGTAATCCGGGAATGGATGTGCTTCCGATATGTTCGAATTGCTGGATATTAAACTGCTGTAGAAGACGTTTGAGTTGCAGGATTTCTTCCTGAGCCTGTGCGTCCCAGTTGGGGTTGGCCGGAGCAATCTCTACCGACTCTGTCGCCCAGGAAGGCCAGTTTTCTGGTTGCAATGGATCTTTCATTCAGGAACCTCCTCTTCACCATGACATTTTAAATGGTAACCTTATTGTTGTTAAAGCAGAAGGCATTTCAGATACATATTTCTATATATCCAAAAAAGGAGCGTATGTCTACGCCCCTTGGTTGTCTGTTACCTTGATGATATTGATGATTTTAACGATGTCATGTACTGAAACTAATTTTTGATTCATGCAAGATGTTTCATTATATGAAGATTTATTTTACCGTAACAGGGATCGTCACTTTTTTATTGCCCCACTTGGCCGTGATGGACGTTTTCCCTTTGCCTACAGCCACAATCTTACCATTTGTTACTGTCGCTACGCCCGGCTTTGTGCTGCTCCACACCGCACTGTTGGTCACAACAGTGGTTTTGCCCGTATCATACTGTGCCATCACACTCAGCGTTGTACTTCCCTGTGGGGACAAAACCAGTTTTTTCTGGCCAGTAATCAACTTTTTGAGTAAAGGTACAACAGTAACCTCTGCCTTTATTGTCTGATTTTGATAAGTTCCTGTCAAGGTGGCTTGTCCCTCGGTCAGCGTCTTAACGGCTCCATTTTTCACGATAGCTACATTTGTATTGGAAGAGGTCCATATCACTTGTTTCGAAAGGTTGATCGTTTTGCCGTTTGCGTAGGTGCCGATCACCTTCAACGCTTTGGACTTCTTGATGTTCAGCTGCATTGTGGCAGGAGTGACTTCAACTTTGGTAATCTCGTCCGTCACGGCAACAGGAACTTTTACAATCGTTGTTCCGTACTTGCCTTGCAGCAATACTCTGCCGGGTGTAACGCCTTTGATTTTACCGTTTTCCAGCACAGCTGAAGAAGTGGATACGGACCATACAATCTCAGACGTCACATCCTCTTCCTTACCATTCGCACGGGTAATGCTTACTTTCGGAAGGGTGCTTTCACTGCCTTTAACAAAACTGTAGGATTTCGGTGAAGCTTTGATGCTTTTAATCTTCTCCTGCACTTGGACAACCAACTGGGCTTTAGACCCGTCTACTTCTGCAAAAATGGTTGCTTCGCCCGCAGCCACAGCCTTGACTTTGCCTTTCACCATCGTCGCAACCGCTGCATTACTGGTGGACCAAGTCACGCCTTCGGTAACATCCTGCTTGTTATCAAAACCTTCTACTGTTGCCATCACCTGAAGCGCAGCTGTTTCGGAAACACTCATCTTCTGCGGGCTGCTATTGGTTATTTCAATCGATGTCACGTCACCGGTAGCCGCCAAGGCCAACGAAGGGACCAGTATTGTTAATGCCATAATTAGAGCAAGTGTGCCTCGAAGCGCCAGTTTGATTCTATTCATTTTTAATTTCCAACTCCCATAATCCAATATTTTACTTCTATTATATTATATCGGATACGAACTGCATAAAGTTGAATGTCGTAAATGGGAGTCTTGGAACAATTCATGAGATCTGCGTGTAATCGTTATAAAAAACTTTGAATCTAGCCCAACATAGTAGGAGCTTGGTTTATGTAAATACTATTTCAGTCGAAAATGGGATGTCCATCGTCACATACAACATGACGTGTGGAACATCCCCTTTTTGAATTCCTAAAGCTTTAACCTCTCTAATTCACTTCATCCTACTTTGGCAAAATCAAGCTCTCGGCCCCGCCCATATAGGGCCGCAGGGCTGCCGGAATGTGAATGCTTCCATCCTCCTGCTGATGATTCTCAAGCAAAGGTATCAGGATACGCGGCGACGCTACCGCCGTATTATTGAGCGTGTGACAGTAGGCCAACTTGCCTTCGGCATCGAGGCAACGAATATTTGATCGGCGAGCCTGAAAATCATGCAGATTCGAAGACGAATGTGTTTCTCCATATGCACCGCGGCTTGGCATCCAGGTCTCGATGTCATACTGTTTGTACGTTTTCTGCGACATATCCCCGGTACATACAGCGACAACACGATACGGCAGTTCCAATAATTGCAGCAATTCTTCGGCGTGTCCCGTAATCTCTTGCAGCATACGTTCCGATTCTTCCGCATCAGGGGTACAGAGAATGACCTGCTCAACTTTGGTAAATTGGTGCACACGATACAATCCGCGTACATCACGTCCGCCGGAGCCAACTTCACTGCGGAAACACGTCGATACCGCAGCCAGCTTCACAGGCTCTTGAACATCGACAATCTCATCCGCATAATACGAGACCAGCGGCACTTCAGAAGTTCCCACCAGCCACTTGTTCTCCCCTTCGAGTTCATAGACCTGATCTCGACCGGTTGGGAAGAATCCGGTGTTCACCAGTGCATCCTCCCTGACCATCAGCGGAACCTCCATCGGTGTGAAGCCGTGCTTCAGAAGCAAATCAAGCGCAAGTTGCTGTACTGCTCGATGTAATAACAGGCCAGCGCCTTTTAATACATAGCTTCGCGTACCGCCAATCTTAACTCCACGGGGAATATCGATGAGATCATGCAACTCCCCAAGTTCCACGTGATCTTTGGTGTTATACTCGAACGTTGGCACCTCTCCCACACGTCGCAGCTCTACATTGTCTGCGTCCGACAAGCCATTGGGGGTATCCGGGGACACGATATTGGGTACCAGCCATTGTAGTTTGGTTACTTCCTCCTGCACAGGGGCGAGCCTCGCTTCCACCTGTTCCAACTGTTCATTGATCTGTTTCACCTGAGCCCGCAAACCCTCGGCCTGTTCCCGATTCCCGGCCTGCATGAGTCTGCCAATGTCCGCGGATAACGTATTGCGCAATCTGCGTCCTTCTTCCGATTCCTGCAAAAGTGCCCTGCGTTCCTCATCCCGCTCTAACAATGTGCGAATGTTGATCTTGATTTTTTTCCCGTCTGCCGCTGCCTGAACCTCTTCTGCATGTGCCCGAATCCATTTCATTTCTAACATGGTCACCGTCTCCTTTGGCTGTAAAAATACAAAGAGCGCCCTCATCCCTTGGGACGAGGAGCGCTCTGCTCGCGGTGCCACCCAACTTGCTGAATCAGGATATCCTGCTTCCAGCCTCTTGGTCCGCGATAACGGGCGGTTCCGGTTAACTTGGGGAAATATCGCTCCCCTGGCGAAAACGCCTCCGAGTTGGATGCTCTTCAACGGCATGGTCCGATCTGTAATTGTTGGTCTCAGTATATACGAACGCCGGACCAGATTGCAACCTTCTGTATCGATCAGGAATTCATGGCACAACTTAACATGTCCTGTTATGATAGACTTTGTCTTCAAGATTGCGCTTTATTATGATCCTCAATTTATGTATATAAGTAGAAGGAGTTCTTTATGAAAAAATTACTTTGGATCGGATGTCTGTCCTATTTCCTGATTGGACTTGCCCACGTTGTGCTCGGTTCCATTCTACCGGTTGCACTTGAACATTACGGCAAAGATTATAGCCAAGGCGGAACGCTGATCTTTGCTCAATTTGCCGGATTCCTGGGTGGTGTATTGTTATCTCCATGGCTGAACAGACGCTTTGGTAAACGGGGAGGCCTGTTAATCGCCACAGCGTTGCTCTGTATTGCAGAATTATCCTACATGCTGCTGCCACCATGGGGCTGGATGTTCGTCATTGCACCCGCTGCCGGCTTTGGATTCGGAATGGTTGAAGCTGTTATTGGCACCATTATCATCGCTGCAATCAAAGACAATACAGCCGTTGCTATGAGTCGACTGGAAGTGTTATTCGGGATTGGGGCGATGGTCATGCCGCTCATTGCCAGCGGTCTGATTGCTGCCGGATACTGGCGTCTCTCCTTTCTCGTTGTTGCGATCTGCGCAGCGCTGACCTTTGTTTTCTGGGCGAAAGGATCATTCGGTGAACTCGATAAGTTTCTGGAGCGACAGAGTTCAAATCATGCTTCCGTAAATACGCACTCTGCTGGGACATCGGGTGAGATGAATCCCGCATCTGCAAGTACATCCAGTCCAACCTATCGTGGCCGTAACAGGACTCTTCTGGTATTATTCGTCCTGTTCTTCTTCCTCTATGTTGGCACAGAGATGAGTCTTGCGAACTTCATGCCGGCGATCCTGATTGAGAAAATGAACATGAAGGAAGCAGGAGCAGTGCTTAGTGTCACCTGTTTCTGGATTGCCATGTCCGTGGGACGGCTCTTCGCCGGTTATATCGCAGAAAAATTCCAATACCGCGTATATGTCCTGTACAGTTGTCTTGCATCTGTTCTCTTGTTAATGATATTTCCATTTACAAACCAAATCTGGTCTGCATTTCTCATCATCTTACTGCTTGGACTTGCGATGTCAGGGATATTCTCCATTGCCCTTGTCTTCGCCAGTAAACTGCTGCCCGGAACAGAAGAATCCACACCCAGCATTTTGATTGCCTCAGGTGGGGTTGGCGGTGCCATTCTGCCTTTGACTACGGGATGGAGTCTTGATCATCTGGCGGTTAATCAGTCTGCATGGATGCTTGCGATCTTTGCAGTTGGCCTGCTTGTCATTAGCGTAATCACGTATCAATGGCAGAACAAACATATAGCCAATTCTGCGACTTAACAGTTCTCTGTTGATCCAGTCCTGAGGATTAGAAATACCTATTAAAGAAATCAAGATGTCTACTGTCATGACCTGACGGTGGACATCTTTTTGTAGCATTACTCTGTTCTAACAAACCTAGCACACGCTATTCCCCTCCATTTCCGCATATTTGAAATCTAACGAATCCTAGAGACGTTATTGTAGGTAATTATCTAAAATTCAAGGTCTCGTTGCAGTTTCTTAGCATAATAACGCCGCTGAGATTCGTTAGATTTTTCATTTCCTAAAAACCGGCCTAATAAGGTGTCCTCGATTCGTTAGCACTGTAATCATGGTGGCAAGTGCCCTATCTTTGCCTCTCTAATCACCTTTCATTAAAGGTGAGAATAATATCTATTCATTTCCACAAGATTGCCCAGGAAATACTTCGGAACCAGCTCTATCACACGCTTTTGTTAACGACAGGCATTACGGGCCCGTTATCCTTGATGAATTTACCGAATACATATCGCACGAGTGGACCCAGAATGATCAATTGATATGGAAGCGCCAGGCTGAAGTTACGAGCGATTGTGTGAAGGTACGTACGGAGTAAGGACGCCCCACTTAATTGATCCGCAAGATATGCCGAGATCATTCCATACATGGACATGATCAGAACCATGCCAATCACCATGAAAAATGACATGACGAGCACACCCAAAATCTTGTTGGACTTGTCAAAGGGCAAGGAGAATGCAATCTTTCTCGCCACAGGGCCAACAATGAAAGACTCCACCAGAAACGCGATGACAAAACATAATATGAATTGAAGCAGTATCTCAAGCGGGGACATCTTGCCGAGTAACCCACTGTGCCATAGATTGAAGAACATCATGACCAAGACCATTCCTGTACACATCATTAATCCAAAAATAATCTGTTCCTTCTTGCTGGTTGGCAATTCTCTCATCCTCTCTGTTTACCTCGTAATTATAGAGATGACGAAACCCTCCACATAAGTGAACATTCTGTGAACAATTATGATTTTTCCAAATTAAAACTGGATTTGACAACCATGTAGTATAACCCTATCATATCCCTTAAAATGGTAGAAACATTCACTACATAAGGAGGATTTGGATTATGAGTTTTCAAAAACGCATTGACCACGTCGGCATTGTCGTGCGTGATCTGGAGACCACGCTGCGTTTCTATACGGAGATTGTTGGTCTTGAATTGAAAGACCGGGTAACCCACACCAACGGCGCCATTCAGCTCGCCTTTCTTGGCTTCAATGGAAGTAACGAGACTGAGATTGAGTTAATTCAAGGGTACAGCGACAAGCTACCTGCCGAAGGAACCGTGCACCATTTTGCCATCCACGTGGATAATCTTGATTCTGAGTACAATCGCATTCAAGCTACCGAAGCCGAATTTATCGATGGAGAGATTATCACACTGCCTAACGGTTACCGTTATTTCTTCATCTATGGACCTGAAAAGGAATGGATTGAGTTCTTCCAACGCTAAGAATTGGAGTTGATTTATGAACATTATAATTACCGGCGCAGCCGGAAAAATTGGACGTGACTTGTCCCAACACTTGTCAGAGGCATTTCACCTTCGACTAACGGATTTAAATATCGACAGACTGCATACGTATCAAGGGACCGGCCATGAGATCATGACACTGGATGTGACAGATCCCGAAGCCTGTCAGCATGCTTGCGAAGGCATGGATGTGGTTGTACATCTGGCGGGAGACCCTTCCCCGAATGCCGGGTTTTATGAATCGT
This sequence comes from Paenibacillus amylolyticus, assembly GCF_047302515.1. Classification (GTDB taxonomy): domain Bacteria; phylum Bacillota; class Bacilli; order Paenibacillales; family Paenibacillaceae; genus Paenibacillus; species Paenibacillus amylolyticus_G. Next base: position 5,435,383 of record NZ_CP168019.1, read on the forward strand.
TGTTGGACATCAATATCAAAGGTACATTTAATGTATTCCGCGCAGCTAAAGACCAAGGTGTGCAAAGAGTCATTCTGGCAAGCAGTGCACAGACGATTGAGGGGTATCCCATTGATGCTCAAGTCTATCCAGACATGCCGACACGCCCACGGAATTTGTACGGGGTTAGCAAATGTTTTGGAGAATCGCTCGCTTCCTATTTTGCGTATACCGAAGGTTTACAAAGTGTTGCGGTACGTATAGGTGCATATGATGACTTTCAACCGGACGGACCAGCGCTGGAGGCAAGGGATATGAGCGCGTATATTAGTCCGGCTGACTTGTGTGATTTGATGTTCAAAGCAATTACAGCTACCGATCTGGAGCCCTTCACCATACTGCATGGGATCTCGAATAATCGGTTTAAACGATTGAATCTGGAAACCACTCAGAAACAGGTAGGCTATGATCCGAAATCCGATGCTTTTGCACTCAGTCAGATTTCCTTATATGATTCGCCACGATAATTATTGAAAATAACACATCCAAACAGGCTGTTATACATATGTATAACGGCCTCTTTGATAAGTTCATACGTGTACCCATCCAGTTCCTGACTGGACACGTTCCACCGGCTGGCCTATAATTACACCTAGTAATGCCCGTAACTTCATAGTTTCCCAGGGGAGTCGGAATTGGCCGGCTGAGAGTGTATCCCACCAAGATACTAACCCTTAGACCTGATCTGGATCATGCCAGCGTAGGAATCGGAGTATATCGAAATGGCACAGCCCTATGGCTGAACGCCACCTCTCTAACGCCTGCACGCGTCCCGGACTATGGGACGCTTTTTTTGTCTATCAGAGAGTATAAGTTTGGAGGCATCACCTTTCTGATATTGCAAGAAAAACTGCCGCTAAACGCGGTCTGGCTTCTTCGAATGACATCGATAGACGTTTTCTTATGTTTAAAATAACGTCATCCAGAGCTCAACTGGTATAAATCTGTCGATTTATGCAAGATGATTGGATATGAAGCCAAGGAGTACCCCGTGCCAATCGGCCGGATATACCGAAGGAGAGAACCACAGATGAAATGGCGTAAAACGATGGGATTGTTGCTCTTATGCGTGCTTATGGTGACTGTAGCCGCATGTGGTGGCAAAGAAGCTGCCCCAGCTGGGCAGAACGGCAACACAAATACGGAAAGCAGCAACGAAGGTGACACTGCCGCCCTGAAAGATATTAAAGTGGTGCTCGACTGGACACCGAATACGAATCACACAGGCCTGTATGCGGCTGTAGATCAAGGTTTTTACAAGGCCGAAGGCTTGAACGTGGAGATTGTACAACCAGGTGCCGGTGGCGCAGATACGATGGTTGCCTCCAATGAAGTGCCTTTTGGCGTAAGTTATCAGGAGAGTGTAACTCAAGCCCGCACACAGGGTGTTCCACTCGTCTCCATCGCAGCAGTTATTCAGCATAATACATCTGGTTTCGCTGCTCCGGCGGATCGGAATATCAAGTCACCGAAAGATTTTGAAGGTAAAACCTATGGCGGTTGGGGTTCCCCAGTCGAAGAGGCCGTGATGCAATCCATTATGGAAGGCGACGGAGCCGATGTATCGAAAGTAAAAAATATTAACATGGGCGATGCTGACTTCTTTACCGCTGTGAAACGCGATATCGATTTTGCCTGGATTTTCTACGCCTGGACAGGTATTGAAGCCGAACTGCGCGGGGAACCGATCGACATGTTATATGTGAAGGATTATTCAGAAGCATTGGATTACTACACGCCTGTCCTCGTAACAAACGAGCAGACGATCCAAAACGACCCTGAGTTGGTGAAAGCATTCCTGAAAGCCACCTCCGAGGGGTATCAATATGCGATTGATCATCCCGAAGACGCTGCGAACATTCTGATCAAGGCCGTACCGGATCTGGATAAAGACCTCGTGCTCGCAAGCCAGAAATGGCTTAGTCCAAAATACACAGATGACGCCCCGCGCTGGGGAGAACAAAAACAGGAAGTATGGCAGAACTACACCGACTGGATGTTTAGCAAAAAACTTCTCGATGAACAGATCGATGTGAGCAAAGCATATACAAACGAGTTTTTACCCCAATAAAAATTGCTTAAGTTTAACTTTTTTACACAAGAACGAAGAGTGCAGAACCCATCTGAAGAAGCGAAGCGCTCACCTAAAAGCTTTCTGAAAGAAAGCTGCATCGGAAGCATACGCTATCCCCGGATTTCCTCCATTAGAATTCATTAAAGAAATCCGGGGATAACAGTGATCGGAAGAGGGTACTGCAATCGGAGTGATAAGTGTAAACTTGGTTTAATTCATGCAATTTATCACGAAAGGAGCCGTGATCTCTCATGGCAAGCACATTACTTAGCATTCAGGTTATCCCGAAAACGCCAAATGGCGAGAACTCTTATCCTTACGTAGATCGCGCCATTGAAGTTATTCAGCAATCCGGCCTGAAATATCAGGTGAACGCGCTCGACACCACGATGGAGGGGGAACTGGAGGAACTGCTGGAGGTTGTCCGCAAGATGCACGAGGTACTTGTGGAGGCTGGCAGCCCAAGCATCATCTCCCAGATCAAAATCGCCCATAGCCCTGCTGGCTTCAGCATGGATACCCTGACGGAGAAATACCGCTAATGCCTGCCTATTTTAAAAGTGTATGGCCGCCCATTGTGGCGGTTATTCTCTTTATAGCGATATGGCAGGGAGCCGTCTCCCTCTTCCATATTGAGAAATGGATGCTGCCTGCACCGTCCGACATCGCCCGCGAAGCGGCAACCCAGGCCGAACGACTTGGTATGCACGCTTCCGCAACCATTCAGTTAACGCTGATTGGATTCGCCGCTGGAACAGCGGTTGGATTACTGATTGCGATGGTGCTGCATTTGGTCCCTTTTCTCAAGTCAGCCCTGTATCCTTTACTTATTCTTAGTCAAAATATCCCAACCATCGCGCTCGCGCCGCTCCTGTTAATCTGGTTCGGATTCGGGCTACTGCCCAAGCTGATTACGATCATCCTCGTCTGTTTCTTCCCCGTTGCGGTGGCAGCCATGGACGGCTTGACCCGTACAGATGCAGCGATGATGAACTATATGCGCATGGCTGGTGCGAAACGTCATCAGATCTTCTGGAAGCTGGAGCTCCCCCATGCGCTGCCATTCGTGTTCTCCGGTGTCAAAATCGCCGCTACCTATAGCGTGATGGGTGCCATCATCGCCGAATGGATTGGTGCAGACAAGGGTATTGGTTATTATATGATGCTGCAAAAGTCGGCTTATCGTACGGACCGCTTATTCGTGGCGATCATGATTATTGTCGCGCTCAGCTTGCTGCTCTTCCTGTTCATTGCCCTACTGGAGAAGCTTCTCGTGCGCTGGCGGCCACAGAAGCGATAGTAAAGAAGTAATCTGTATATTAGGAAGTGATGACCATATGAATCGGCAACAGGATGAACAAGTCCAGCCTGGACGAGGAGCAAGTGTAATGGAGCCAACGCACGATGAAAAACTCCACCCAGCTACGCCTGATCGACCTGCCAATACTGCTCCTGCTCCGGTTTCACCTGCACTGGACGTCGTTGATGTTCATGTATCATTCCGTGAACGGCGCAGCAAGCTACCGGTTCTGAACGGCCTGTCCCTGACTGTGGAGCAAGGCGAGTTTGTCGCTATCGTTGGTCCATCCGGCTGTGGCAAAAGCACCCTGTTCCATATCATCGGCGGTCTGCTGAAGCCACAGGAAGGCCAAGTGCTTATGAACGGTCAGAATGTAACGGGACAGCGTGGCAAGATTAGTTATATGCCGCAACAGCCCGCTCTTTTCCCTTGGCGTACCATTGAAGATAATGTACTGCTTGCTGGTGAAGTAGCCTCAAGTGCACCCCCTCGGGCCGAAGCACTTTCAGAGGCTCGAAAGTGGTTAAGCAGCGTGGGTCTTGCCGGGTTCGAGCAGGCATACCCTCATATGCTGTCGGGCGGAATGCAGCAGCGTGCTGCATTTTTGCGCGCCCTGCTCAGTCCGCAGGAACTCATGCTGCTGGACGAACCTTTCAGCGCGCTGGATGCACTGACACGTAGCGACATGCAGCGCTGGCTGCTCGATATCTGGGAACAGAACCGCCGCTCGGTGCTGTTCATCACCCATAATATCGAAGAAGCATTGCTGCTAGCGGATCGGGTCTATGTGTTATCCAACCGACCTGCAACGGTGTTGCACGAGGTACATGTTCCTTTTGATCGCCCAAGACGAGAAGAAATTACGGAGGAATCCGCTTTTCTGGAGCGTAAACGGCAGATTGCACAGTGGATGAGAGAAGAACAGCAGAAAGCCCGCCTATCATAATAGTGCGGGTTTTTAAGTTATTATTTTCCTTTAATGGGTGATCCATCACAAGAAATTCTGCGTAACATAGTTAGAATATAAATGACCACAAGGAGGAATTCCCTCGTGCATTCTCAAGCTTTTGCACCATTAATTGATGCTCATATTCACTTCGATCAGTATACCCCTGACAAACAACGCGAGATGCTGTTATCTTTCCCGTCTCAGCAAGTCGAGGCAGTCATTGCTGTGTCCATGAATCTCGCTTCTGCCCAGGCCAATCTGGAGCTTGCAAAACAACATCCACGCACCATCTATCCAGCCTTCGGTTTCCATCCGGAACAGGAACTGCCGCCCGTTGCAGAAATGGACCTGTTCTTCCAATGGATTAAGAAGCATATGGGACAAGCCATAGCCATAGGAGAAGTCGGTCTTCCCTATTACAACCGTCTGGAAGCGGAACAGGCAGGGCAGCGCTTCGATCAGAGCGGGTATATCAAGTTGCTTGAACGTTTCATCCAACTTGCCAAAAAGCATAACAAACCACTTGTCCTTCATGCGGTATACGAAGATGCGGATATCGTCTGTGATCTGCTGGAGCAATATCAATTCCGACGTGCTCATTTCCACTGGTTCAAAGGATCTCGCCAAACCATAAGGCGTATGGCAGACAACGGCTATTTCATCTCTTTCACGCCGGATATTCGGTATGAAGAAGAGATTCGTGAACTCGCCCGGCAATATCCATCAGAACAAGTGATGGCCGAGACCGACGGACCTTGGCCCTTCGAAGGGCCATTTCAGGGACGAATGACACACCCGGCCATGACCAGACAGGTCGTCCAGGCATGGAGTGAAATCACTGGCATGGGAACCGAGCGGGCCGCCCGTCTCTTTTATCAGAACACAAAGCGTTTCTATGGTTTAACTTGATTACAATCTGATAGCAGCAAGCACACTCGCTTGTCCTGCCAGCACAGCACAAAGAAGCCAGTCGGCTTCGCCCCGACTGACTTCTAGTCTACTATTATATATCAGTTGAACTAAATTTTTACACAGGAACGTAGAGGACAGAAATAACCTGAGGAAGCAGAGCGGTCGCCTTTATCACTAGATTTTCACCTTCACAAAAATTGGATCAAAAAATCTGGGGATAACAGCGATCGGAAGGTTGTTCTGTCATCGGAGTGGCAAGTGTAACTACCTTCAGTTCAACTTAACGCTTCAAGAATCCTTTGCCTTCCAGGAACGGTCTCACTTGCAACCTTGTCGGCTCAGTCAGGCGCTTCGCCATCAGTTCGGACCATGGGGTCGTTCGTTCACCGTTAGTCCGTTCTTTCATGTACGCCGTCGTTGTCTCATCATACTGCTCAACACCTTTGATGCTCTGCTCAGCATTATAACGATTATGATGCAGGACTGCATCCAGTGGCAGACGCGGGCGAATTCCCGTTTCCTGATCTGCAACACCAATACACATGCCATACACCGGAAATACCCCTTCCGGCAATCCCAATAACTCAGCTACTTCCTCAATCCGGGTACGAAGCCCGCCGATATATACGATTCCGAAACCGAGTGACTCTGCCGCAAGAGCGGCATTCTGGGAAGCCAGTGCAGCATCAATCGTGGCTACCATGAAATTCTCCGTCGAATCGGCATACGACTCTTTCTCGGGAAGATGGCGTTTCGCAGCATCACTCAGTCGATACAGATCGGCACACCATACAAGAAAGACCGGACATTCATTGACGTAAGCTTGATTGCCTGCCAATTCAGCAAGCTTGGCTTTCTGCTCTATGTCAGTCACAGCAATCACGGTATATGCTTGCACACTACTTGAAGAGGAAGCCATCTGCCCTGCCGCTACGATGGCTGCAAGCTGCTCTTCACTCACCGGGTCTGACTTGAATTTGCGTACAGAGCGGTGTTTCATCATCAACTCAATGGTTTCATTCATGGCTGTTCACTCCCAATCCTCGAAGTACGAACTCAATCGTCTGCTTAGCAAGCTCGTCTGTATTCATATCCTGATAATCAAAACCAAAGCGTGAATTCTTAGCCCGTTTGTGTGCCAAAGCCACACCCATAACCTGAAGCATCGCATAGGATACGGACTCGATCTGGAACAATCCCTGGTCTTTTCCTTCTTGCAGCAGATCCCTCACTCGGGTCCAGACGGGGTCCAGAAAACGAAATACGGTAGCTGTGCGATGTGTGCGCAGTGTAATTTCCAGCTGTACAATATCGCTCATCTCCCTGTCCGTCATCGTGAACTTCACAACTTCACCAATAATTCGTCGGATACCTTCCACAGGCGAGGACATTGACTCTTCCGCCAGCGAGTTCATCATATGCCCAGGGAAAAAATGCTCAAATAATGCTTCGAACACCTTTTCTTTTCCCCCAAAATGATAAGACACCAACGACACATTGGCACCTGCCTCATCACATATTTGACGAACACTCGTCCCGTCATACCCTTGCTGTGCAAAAAGCTTCTTGGCTGCAAGCAATATCCTCGTTTTGATATCCAACTCCGGTTCCGTCATTCCGTCCCGCTCCCTCTTGTCCGTTCATCTCATTCGCTCCAGCTCAAGGACTGCAGCCAGCGAATCATCTGTCTATTATATTACACCAAGCACCCCGATGAAAATCATCGGGGTGCTTGTCCTATCCTATGATGCAATGGAATACATCTGCTGTATTAGTTGTTCGCTTGAGCCGGACTTGGAGCCATAGCTGGCATACGTTGTTTTTTCAACAACGTCACGACCAGTGACAACGCAACGGCAACCAACAGCACAATCACGATAGAGCCCGCAGCAGACTGAACTCCTGGGCCTCCCAACTGCACGCTCAGAATACCCTGAACGGCGTATGTTGCAGGCAGGTACTGCCCAATGCCGCTATAGAAGCTGTTCAGCAATTCACGCGGTACCATTGCGCCGGAAGATACCAGTTGCAAGGACAGTGAGATGATGTTGAACAGACTTCCTGCTGGTCCGAAGCAGATCAGGAAGAACTGGGAGAAGAACATAAACGTGCACAGGAAGAGCGCCTGGAACAACCAGAATGCAACGAATCCTTGTGCAATCTGTCCTCCCAGCGCCACGATCAGCGATGATCCCAGCAAGGAAACAACCAATGCAGAACCCACATTAATGACTACTCTCGCGCCAAACAAAGTCAATCGGGAATAGGTAGATGACAGCATACCCATGGCTGTCTGGAGGTTCATCCCCATGATCATGGCACCTACATAGGAAGCCAGTACCATCATCATCGGCACCATCTGATTATTCATCCCGTTAACCGGGTTGATAGACGTTGTCGTTCCTTCCACTCGGGTAGTCAGATTTGTAGCGGCTTCAGCAGCCTGATCGGCAGGCGCACCTGAAGCGGTTAACACCGTCTGTACTCCTTGTGCTGTAGCTTGTTTGTTAATCGTGTTTGTCACACTTTGTGATACACCTTGCATCATGCTTTTAATCGTAACCGGGTTCGCTTCATTAATGGTGTATTTAATCTCAGCGGTTGAGCCAGCCGTCTGAAGCAATTCGTTAAACCCAGCCGGGATATCCAGCACCATGTGTACTTGGTGATGATTCAGCTGGTCCAACGCTTCAGCCGCACTCAGATTGGATACGGTATGGAAAGGCAGTGTTCCTGCGAGCGAATCTGCGATTCCTTTGGACATTTCTCCGTCCTCGTTCACAATCGCAACCGTCAATTCTTTCGCACGGTCATTTACTCCAGAATATGCGGTCATCCAGATCACGCTAAAGATCACTTGGAACATAAGTGCTGTTACAATCCCTACAATCACTGGCGGTTTTTTAAACAATGTACGTAAAGCCTGTAACATAAAAGGTGTCCTCCATTACTCAAATAGTTCTAATTTGATTTAAACAGTTGTTTGAATCAAACGATCGTTTAAATTTTATGTGAATATGTCCATATTGTCAACTCATTTTTTGAAAAATTCAGAAAACGTAAGCTCTATTCATGAATACAATTGATCCATTTTCACAAAAAAGCATTATGCTTTCCTTTCCGTAGAAAAGAACATCTATACCAACGATTTAGGCTTACTTTCTGGCGACTCAATTATATTTTTCTCACCAAAAAACACGGTCCGCCGCAGCGAACCGCGTATTTATTCATCCTCACTTCATTAACAATGAGGCGTTGAATATATCTCCAAACAAAGGTCGGTCAGTCATTTCTCTTCAGCTTCATGCGTTGCAGACGTAGGGAATTCAGTACAACCGACACGGAGCTGAACGCCATCGCCGCCCCTGCCAGCCATGGAGCCAAGAAGCCAACTGCCGCAATGGGAATACCAATAACGTTATATCCGAGTGCCCAGAACAGGTTTTGTTTGATGTTACCCATCGTGCGCCGGCTCATCTCAATCGCATCTGCAATGCTGTTCAGATCACCACGCATCAACGTAATATCCGCCGCTTCCATCGCTACATCCGTTCCTGTTCCGATGGCCATCCCAATATCCGCTGTAGCGAGTGCCGGAGCATCATTAATGCCGTCACCTACCATCGCAACTTTCAGGCCACTCTCCTGAAGTTTCTTCACTTCCGCAGCTTTACCCTCCGGCAGAACCTCAGCCAGAACTTTACCGATGCCTGCCTGTTCTGCTACAGCGCGAGCTGTTCGCTCATTGTCTCCCGTGATCATGATGACATCAATCCCCATCGCCTGAAGTCGACCAATGGCTTCTCGAGAGGTATCCTTGATGGTGTCAGCCACAGCCACAATCCCTGCCCACTGACCATCCACCGCTACCAGCATCGCTGTACGCCCTTGTTCCTCCAGACGGTTCATCTGCTGAACGGTTGCCTCAGAGACATTCACCTGTGCATCTGCAAGCAAACGACGCGTGCCGACCAGAATTTCCAGCCCCTTTGCTGAAGCTCGCACGCCGTATCCCGGTATGTTCTCAAAATTCTCTGTTGGGGGTAGCTCCAGACCCTTGGCATGAATACCTGCAACAATCGCCTCTGCCAGCGGATGCTCGGAACTCTGTTCGGCCGCTCCCACTTGCTCAAGCAGATCAGATTCCGTCCAATTCGGAGCCGTGATAACATCCGTAAGGACCGGTTTACCTTGGGTTACTGTACCTGTTTTGTCGAGCACCACGGTCTGAATCTGTTGTGCCGACTCCAGATGTTCGCCGCCCTTGAACAAAATGCCATATTCAGCCGCACGTCCTGATCCAGCCATGACAGAGGTCGGCGTTGCCAGCCCCAGTGCACATGGACAGGCAATGACAAGCACGGCAATCGCTTTTTCAAGGGAACCAGCGAAGTCACCCGGACTTGCAAACAGATACCAGATCAAGAATGTCAGCGCGGCAATGCCAACGACAATTGGAACAAATATGCCTGAAATGACATCTGCAATCCGCTGGATTGGTGCTTTGGAACCCTGAGCTTGCTCGACTACTTTGATGATTTGAGACAAAGCCGTGTCCGAGCCCACTCGGGTCGCACGCAGCCGTAATACCCCGTTTTTGTTCAGCGTAGCACCTGTAACGGCATCTCCCGGTTTTTTATCTACGGGAAGACTCTCTCCACTAAGCATGGATTCATCTACTGAGGATTGCCCTTCTTCAACGATACCATCCACCGGGATGCTATCCCCCGGCTTGACCAGGATCAGATCACCCACCGCAACATATGCGGCCGGAACCATAACTTCCTGTCCGTCCCGGATGACACGAGCTTCACGTGGAGCCAGTTCAATCAGGCTTTTGATTGCCTGTGAAGAGCGACCTTTCGCGACAGCTTCGAACCATTTTCCCAGTAAAATTAACGTAATCAGAATTGCACTTGTCTCATAATAGAGTTCTACCGAAGGCATGGCGGCTGTGCTCGTTCCCATTGCCCCATGATCCATCGTTGCAGAAGGCAAGTACCCACTGGATAACGTCAGATAGAGACTGTAGAAAAACGCTGCACTGGTACCCAATGCGACGAGAACGTCCATATTGGCACTGCGGTTACGTAGGGCTTTGTATGCCCCCACATAGAATTGCCATCCAATCACGAACTGTACTGGCGTTGCCAGAATCAGCTGGAACCAAGGGTTCATGAACAGATCTGGGACATAGATTCCGGATGTGAACGAGAAATGCCCCACCATTGCCCACAGCAAAGGAATCGATAACAACGCAGATATCATCCATTTCCACTTTTTGCGTTGCAGCTCACGTTCACGAACCGATGTGGTCTCTTCTTGTGTCAATTGCAGTTCAGCACCGTAGCCCATCTGCTTGATCTTGGCGGTAATATCCGAAGGTTTCAATGCACCAGCGGCATATTCGATATGTCCTGTTTCCAGCGCCAGATTCACATTCGCCTGAGATACCCCCGGTAGTCGGGAAAGACCTTTTTCAATCCGGGCAGAACAGGCGGCACACGTCATACCGGTGATGTTCAGATCAACCGATTCGGACACCGTCCCGTAGCCAAGTGCCTCTACTTTATCCCGCAACGCGTTCACGTTGGTTGTCTTCGGATCATAAGAAACGGTTGCCTGTTCGATGGCAAGGTTCACGTTGGCCTGATGCACCCCTTCCATGCGGGACAAGCCCTTCTCCACTCGTGTCGAACATGCAGCACACGTCATCCCCGTGATGTGAAGTGTTGCCTTCAGTCCTGGTGCTTCTGCCATAGGTGGCATTGGTGTGGGTTCGGATGATCTATCCATTGGTTTATTCGTTGAGTTATCCATCATTTCAGCTCCTTTCATGTCAATTCAATTTTTTATATGTTGCACCCAACATACCCCCAAGGGGTATATATCAGACAGAAAATTAGGCTTAAACCTGACTCTTGGAAAAAGGCACTCTGACCTCTTTGTGCCCATGAGCATGTGCGGTTTAAGCCTGTGATCCCGTTAGACTACATCGTATCCCTGATCTTCAATCGCAGCTTTGATCTGATCCACGTTCACTTTCTGCTCATCATATTCCACCGCTACTGTTCCCGCTGCCAGATCAACCTTACCACTCGCACCGGTATTCTTCACAGCCTCTTCAACCGACTTCACACAGTGATTGCAAGACATTCCCGTAACGTTCAATGTAACATTAGACATTCTAAATTCCTCCTTGGGGTATATTAAAATGATAAATTAAATAGGTGAATTGATATAACTTACTTCATTAACTTCCGCATCGTAACCAGCAGTTCATCCACAACCTCATGTTCACCAGCCTGAATACGCTCAACGATACAGCTCTTCATATGACCTTCAAGTAAAAGTTTGCCTACTGAATTAAGAGCAGACTGAGCCGCCGCAATCTGCGTCAGCACATCATCACAGTACGTATCTTTCTCGATCAATCCCTTGATCCCGCGAATCTGACCTTCCACACGGTTCAAACGAGAAACCAGGTTACTCTTCATCTCCTGCGAATGGTGACTCTTGCGCACATGCTTCCCATCACTGCCCTCGGCATGACAGGATACCGCTTCTTGAACTGTAACCGAAGCTTCCGTTGAATCTGAAATGGAGGATTGCATAGGTTCCTCGGGATGGCTCTGATGTTCCATCTGAACACCCCTTTTCTTTCGTTCTTTTCTAAGAGTAACATACCCCATGGGGGTATTCAAGAGTATTCTGATATTTTGATAAAAATGGATGAATCCTTCCTAAGTAAATAGAGCATGAGCCAACTCAGCTGCTTCAAATGACATCTCTTTCTGAATAGTTATGATCCGGGCACGGGTACTTATTTTCCGATCAAGCTCCTCATTACTATCTGAAGCAGTACATGACTGATCCACCCATTTTAACCACTCAGGAACTTCCCACATACTTCTAGCTGCAACTGCGACACAGTATCCATATCTTGCAAGTCTTTCATCGCCTATCCACCCTGCTGTCCGAAGTCCGTGCACGTAGCGATCGAACACTTCCTCTTTAGCTGCAAATATGTCCTCTGCTGCAATATGCCCAAAACTTGCGTTAACCCCAAACAGCTTCCCTAATTCTTCACCAACGCCAGAAATACTCATGAATTGCCAATCGATGAGAGTAAGTACGCTATCGTCCAGACGTTCTGATGGCAAAAATATATTGCCTTGCGCCAGATCCTGATGAGATAGAACTCGTGGCAATGGGTCTAGTGAATTTATAACCTTTTCCATCTGCCCACTATATTGGTTGAACCACTGCCAGATCGAATGGGCCTGCTCCTGTATACTTCCTGCAATGGCATACCTCTCGGAACCACCTACGCCAATATGCCTTCCTCTAGCTCCAGTATCATCATCACCAAATCCACTTTCCAATTTAGGCTCTTGAATTGAAGGGGCATACTGACGACACCCGCTAACCCAGGATTTGAGCCAATACGGACAGATCCATTCTTGTTGGGGTTGTGAAGTTCCCGTGAGATAAGCTCCGTGAAATTCACCAAGGCATTCCGCAATCCAACCCCAATCGTCCAGAGACCAGACATGATCACACTTCGATTGACCAGACACATCTTCCATCCACAACCCAATGGTTTGATCCGGTCTATCCTGTATAGCGAAACAACGTGGAGCTATGATACGCCCTGGTAAATGATCGAGTAGCCCTGATGAGAATATCTCTGCTTCTCTTTTCCAATAGTTATGGTATGTAACATCTTCCTTCTCTGCTGAGTCCGGTTTAATGCATTTCAAAATAAGTGACCATGACAGCGATGCTCCAACTACGGTAGCCGTTCCACGAATTCGATAAATACCTGATGTGGTGAAATTAAGTAGCCCTGGATTGATGCTTTCAACTTCCCAACATTGTATTACTGTGTCAGGCTCCTCCAACAGTTTTTGCACACTGCGAACAAGATATTCCACATCCTCAGTAGATTGCAGAATGCTATTCTGGCCCAGTTGTTCTTTTTCATTAATGCTTCTCATCCCCTTCATGCACCTCCCTCCCCTCCATGCCCATGTTCCTATCACTCTACTGGTCCCGCCTTACAAGGTATACTCCATCCTGCTGCTGCGGACGACCAGACCCATCTGTTCATAGAAAGCCTGTGCCCCAGAGTTAAAAGTCGACACGGACAATTCCACGCTGTCTGCCTGAAGCTCTCTCCCTAGCTCGATGAATGCTTGTAGTAACTGTTTGCCTGTTCCTTGGCCCCGATGCTTGGTATCTACTACAAGTTCATGGATGTATAACATCTTGCGGTCCACCATTAATGGGTTATCTTGAATAATACTTAACTGCGCACTCCCGTAACCCAGAATCAAGCCCGTTTCCAAAGACTCGGCAACATACAGGTACCGCTTGTCCGTTTCCAGCAGTTCGGTAAACTCCTTTTCCTCCATTCTGGTCTCTAACGCTCTGTATATATCCGGGCGCGCCTCAACATGCATCTGGTGTAGCTCATCCATCAGTAATGACACGCCAGAGTAATCCCTCATTTCTGCCTTTCTGATGTTAATCGTCCCAGTACTCATCCTCATCACTCTTTCATCACATGGATTTTACATTATTATACAACCAAAAAGCAGATACCATCAGGGTACCTGCTTCGCTAAATTTATCTTCATTCCATCAAGCCCATGTGATGCTCATTGTTTATTTTTTCGAAGAAGCATTTCCTTCATTAAAAGCAACAGGTGATGGCTTCGCTGCCCATTCGTCCGCCTGCGGCTCAATGTCGACTCCGCTTAAAATTTTCTTTTTCTCCATCAAGGAATCCCCGTCTTCATCCAGCTTGTTGCGAATTTCCGCCTCGTCCTGAGGTTGATTGTTCTGTGTCATCATAGAGTCCTCCCTTTTTTCGTATTCATGTTGATGTTCCTTTATATAACGTGCCCATTTTCTGCATTATCATTCTCTTTGAGGATCAGGCCGTCCCCCAAGTTATGTGTTATTTGAATTAAACATTAACTTTATTAAGCTAAATCCATCTCTAAACCCTTGCTCGTACATTACTGACTCTGCTGTACCCTGAAGAAGGGTTATTACATTACAATAGTCCAAAAATAAAGCCATCCCCTCTGGCTTAACATATTCACATAGCTCCATAAACAAACGATCACTTTCTTGACTCAATCTTTTATATTCTTTTGAATTATAAATCACAAGATTTCCGATACTCTCCATACGAAGAGCTTTGAACTGGTTAAATATTTCTCCGAAGTCCTCCATGTTCCCCTCCAAAAAAGTGACGTCACTATGAATATAAATATTAGAGTGACATCACTTAGATGTCAATATGATTGTATATTGAATTATTTTGTAATGATACAATATGAACATTACTTTTTGAGGAGATTTTATTTCATGGCTACAGATAAAAGAGTCTTTACACTTAGGCTGCGAGAAAAGAATTTTGAGAAAATTAAAGTGATTGCGGACAAAAACAAACGATCTATTGCAATGCAAATTGAGTATCTTATTGAACAACATATTGAAGAATTTGAGAAAGAACAAGGTGTTATTTCCCCAGATACACATAATGACGTATAGATTTTGCGCCCTTAGTACATGCGCATCATCCATACGTCATTTTTCATGATGTATCATGTTCCCCGTTAATCGAAATCAACCTGTTTATCCAAAATGATTTCCTCTACTTTGTATTCCATCTCCGGTATTGAGGGAATCAAGGAGAATCGAACGTTTTCCAGAGAAGAAGGAAGAGCAGGAACCACTCGGAAACTAATTTGCGTCTCCCCACCTCCTCCACGACTGCCATGTCTCATAGTGATATGTCTCTGTTCGCTGAATATTTCCAGAGCCAAATGTGGAACCATTTGTATACGCTCAGCTTCATTCCCCTTATATTGAATCTCCACAAATACAAGGCTTTCGCCTTCATATTGCATCGAATGCGTGATCATATACTCACACGAATCTTTGATCATTTTCTTCATAATCGGCACCACACTCGTCAATTGAAGAGGTTCACTTGGAAAGTAGTGTCTTTGCGGCATCGGTTGCACGCTACGGAGAACATATCGGATATCTTCCTCCTTCATATCCAGTAAGCTCACCCATTCATCGATGGTATTTTGAGGAGGTTGGTATTGGACTGCTCCGGTTATGTCCTTTCTGGCTGCAACCAGTTTCAAAAGTTGCTCATCAATCCGCTGTACCTCATCGCTGTATTCATTAGGAATTTCACGTAATTCACTCCAGCCCATATCTAATCACTCTCCTAATTTAATGACATGCCATGCAAATACAATTCGCTACTGTACCTGCATCCCCTCTTCTTTTTCAGTTTATTTAAAAAGGCGCCATTTAACTATAAACGGAAAACTTATAAGGAAAGGACGCCCCTTGGGTCATATTCATGACCTTACGGGACGCCCTTTTTATATTGTCCACCTCAAATGGACATCATCTACTGTTTTGCTTGTAACAATGAGCAAAAATGTATACTTGCCTTAACCAACCTACGCCTGATCCTTACGAGCAAGCGCAACTAGCGCGCGTAGCGCTGCATTAATCTCGCGCTCCACCGCTTGTCCAACCGCATCTGTATGCGGATCATACTCGGCTGCCAGGTCGCTGTCCGCGAATCCATCGATCGCGACAATCGCTCCGGCGCGAGCGCCACGCAAGGTGCTGACGATATAGAGCGCCGCAATTTCCATCTCGGCCGCAAGTGCTCCAGCCTGCTTGTATTTGCGGTGTGGAATCTCTTCCACGCCTGCAAAGAACGCATCCAGCGTTACGGTGATACCAACGCCCACTTTGCCCGCAAAGGTTGCAGCGTCCGCGCTTTCTTGCTCACGAGCGGCTTCGATCAACGCTTGTGTCACCCCAATGTCCGCTACCGCTGGGAAACCATCCGGTACCAGTTGGCGAGTCAACCCGTCCGTACGAACAGCGGCTGTACTCACAATCACACTGCCTGCCGGATAATCAGCTGTATACGATCCCGCTGTACCAACACGAATCAGAGTCGTTACACCCGCGCGAATCAATTCCTCGAAGCAGACAGCTGCTCCAGGTGAACCTACACCATGGCTGACCACAGCGATCTGTACCCCTTCATACAATCCAACAAATGTACGATACTCCCGACTGAACGCCAGTTCTCTCGCCTGCTCCAGCTTACGAGAAATCTTCTCCGCACGTGCCGGATCACCACAGACGATGGCATATGCCGGTATGTCTTCCGAATGAATCTGCAAAATAGGCATCAACATATCAATCAAACTCCTTCTTCGTCCACTCGTCTTCCGGAATCGGCAGATCTTCACCCGAGAAGCGTTGTTCCTTGAACGGATCGGCAAAATGGTGGAAACCATTCACTTCCCAGAATCCGTTACGGTCTTCTGTCATAAACTCCAGACCACGTATCCACTTGGCACTCTTCCAGAAGTAAAGTTGTGGCACAACCATACGCAGCGGAAAACCATGCTTGGGTGTTAGTGGCTCACCGTTATATTTGAATGCAAGCAATACATCATCATGCATCAATTCTTCAAGCGGTACATTTGTTTCATAATCATGATCGGCATGGATCATGACGTATTTGGCTTCCGGCTTAACTCCCAGAAGTTTCACAAAATCGGAGAAGCGAATACCTTCCCACGGCGTATCGAATTTCGACCAACGGGTAACACAGTGAATATCACTCACCGTGTTCACCTGAGGCATCGCCTGCAACTCAGCTAGGGAGAACACCTTCTCCTCTTCCACTTCGCCGAATACCTTCAGGTCCCAGGTGGACAGGTCATATTCCGGCACTTCCCCTTCATGCAGAATCGGGAATTTCTCAGTCAGCATCTGTCCTGGCGGCAGTCGATCTCCGTGATCGTTACCTGTTTTGGGTGCCGGGGTTTTACTTTTTTTCAAACGTTCAGCCTTGTTATGCAAGTGGAATTCCTCCTTCTTTTACTGTCTCTAACATAGACATTCAGGAATTAACGCGAGCTTCCGCCCGCTTTCAGTGCATCCTGTGCATAGGTACGGTCTTTGAAAAAGAACATCGCGACCAACGTCACAATATACGGCAGCATCAATGTGAAATGGGTTGGCAAGGAGAATCCTTGCAGACGAATACTCAATGCTTCCATGAAGCCAAACAGTACACTGGAGCCCATCACGCCAAGCGGATTCGCTTGCCCCAGCATCGTTGCCACCAGCGCGATAAAGCCACGACCAGCAGTCATGCCTTCGGTAAACATCGTTACCTGACCGAGCGACAACTGTGCCCCAGCCAGAGCACACAACACACCGCACATCAGAACGGCACCATACTGGATACCGCGTACCTTAATCCCGATGCTCTGTGCTGCAATCGGGTTTTCACCGACCGAGCGCAGGCGGAAGCCGGATACACTTTTGAACAGATAAAATTGTAATGCAATCACGAGCACAATGCCGAGGTAAACCAGGGGACTATGTCCCGATATTACATCGCCGACCCACGGAATGTCCTTAATCAGCGGAATATCCCACTTGGGAAGTCCCACCATGTCTTTGTCGTAGTATGCACCTTTTACATCAAAAATCGCACGCAGTGCAAAGGTCGTCACCCCCGCAGCCAGGAAGTTGAGCGAGATCCCGACCACGATGGCGTTGGCCTTCAGATTAATGCTTATAAAGGCAAAGAGCGCCGAGAATAACATCACAATTATAATGGAAAAGAGTACAGCCAGCAGCACATTGCCAAACAGATAATTGCCGACAATGGCGGAGAACGCACCGATCAGAACCAGTCCTTCAAGACCCACGTTGAACAGACCGACACGAGAACATAAAGCCCCACCGAGCGCTGCAAGCAGGATTGGAGTCATAATCCGCAAGGTTGAGCCAAACATGGCTGCATCAAACAGTTGTTGCATTGGACTTTTTCTCCTTTCTCCGCTTCAGGAATGAATAACCGATCTGAGCTGATACAAATAACGTCAATACAGCCTGGATGACACTGCCAACTTCCAGCGGCACATCTGTGTTCCGTTCCATCCCCATGGCGCCTGTCTGTAGCGCAGCCAGCAAAATAGCTGCTACAGCTGTACCGAGTGGATGCGAGCGGGCAAGCAGCGTTGCCATAATGCCACTCCATGCGTAACTTGCCGATGACAATGAGCCATCAAGGAAACGGTACTGTGTACCGAGCACTTCCCCCGCACCCGCGAGTCCAGCAAGTCCACCACTGATGACCATGGACAGCATCATCATGCGAATGCGGCGAACACCACCGTAGGTTGCAAAGGATGGGTTGCTGCCGAGCATGCGGATCTCGTAACCAGTCACCGTTTTATGCGTGAACCAGTAGATCAGAATGGCCGCTACAATGGCAATAATGAAGCCGGCATGCAGCCCCATGCCCTGGAACAACTTCGGCAACCAGATACTCTGGTCAATCATGGGTGTCTGAGCCATTGCTGCAGATCCTGTGCGGTCCTTGAATGGATAGGAGACCATGTAGCCCCCGAAATAAATGGCAATATAGTTAAGTAGTAAGGTTGTGATCAACAGGTTCATCCCGAAGCGTGCATCCAGCCAGCCTGCAAACAGGGACCAGATTCCCCCGGCAACAATACCTGCCACAATCGCAGCAATACACACAAACCAGCCTGGTCCTGGCAGATAGAGCGCCGTGAGCGCTGCACTAAGCCCGCCAAGAATCATCTGCCCTTCGGCTCCCATGTTGAAAAATCCGGCACGGAATGCCAATGCTACGCCAAGCCCCGCCAAGATGATTGGTGTGGAACGAGCCAACGTATTGGTGAAGAAGTAGAAGTTGCCGAAGGCCCCTTTCCACATCTCCGCATACGTATCCACCACATTACCGCCAACGATCAGAATCGCCACAGCCCCTGCAATCAGACCGATGAATACGGCAAGCAGCGGCTGTACGAGTCCGCGAAGTGTTTCTTTTACCCGATTCATATCCGCTCTTTCCCTCCTGCCATTAACAAGCTGATCTGTTCCTCAGTTGCTTCCTCTGCTCTCAGTTCTCCGGCAATTTCGCCTTCATACATGACAATAATCCGATCAGATAATTGCAAAATCTCCGACAACTCGGATGAAATGAGCAGAATACCCGCGCCCTCACTGAGTTTACGCAGCAATTCGGCATGTATCGTCTCCATCGCTCCGATATCCACACCACGTGTTGGTTCGGCTGCAATTAGAAACGGTGTATCCTGTGCAAATTCACGAGCGGCAATCAGCTTCTGCAAGTTTCCTCCGGACAGAAACTGTGCCTTGGTTTCCGCAGAACCCGTCTTGATGCTGAACTGTTGGATCCAACTCTCTACCATCGCTCTTGCTGCTTTGGCTTTGATAATGCCGCGTGACTGCAAGCGATGATGGTGTCCCATTAGCCCGTTCTCGCGAACACTCGCATCCTTGGCCGCTCCCCACATGTAACGATCTTCCGGGATATGAGCAAGTCCATGCTCCCGAATGCGCCGTACCGGCCAGTTGGTTGTATCCTGCCCGGAGAGTACAACGCGACCACTATCCGCCTTACGCAGTCCAGCAATGATCTGAATCAGTTCCGACTGGCCGTTACCCGAGATGCCTGCTATACCCACGACCTCACCTTTTCGTACCTCCATGTGGATGTCCTTGAGCGCCGAACGATCCTTCGCTCCGGACAGATTAACCCCTTCCACTTGAAGCACGGCTTCGGCCGGAACCGATGGCTGCTTGTCCATACGCACAAGTTCACGACCAACCATCAGACGGGACAATTCCTCCACATGTGTATCCTTCGCTTCCAACGTACCTGTCACCTGACCATCCCGAAGCACCGTGATCCGGTCGGCTACATCCATAACTTCTTGCAGCTTGTGCGTGATCAGTACAAAGGTTTTGCCCAGCTTGGCGAGAGATTTCATATTCGCCAGCAGTTCCTTCACTTCAAGCGGTGTCAGTACCGCCGAAGGTTCGTCCAATATAATGATGTCTGCGCCCTGATGCAGCACCTTGAGAATTTCAACACGCTGCTGCATGCCAAGCGGGCACTCGGACACTTTTTTCCATGGGTCAACCGGCATGCCATATTGTCTGCCCAGCTCATTTACCTGGGCTGCTGCCTTTTTGCGGTCAAATGCGCCTGCCTTAGCCGGTTCGCGTCCGATCACGATGTTCTCCGCCACCGTAAAGGAAGGGAACAGCATGAAATGCTGATGCACCATACCGATGCCACTTGCCATTGCCTGGGACGGCGTAGCAAAGCTCACCTCACGTCCACGGACTTTGATTGTGCCTGACGTGGGCTGTTCCATACCGTACAGCATACGCATCAAGGTTGTTTTACCGGCCCCGTTCTCACCAACAAGGGCATGAATCTCTCCCTCACGTAAATTAAAACGGATGTCACGGTTAGCGGTGAAGCCGCCGTACTTCTTCGTAATCTGCTCCATCTCCAACAGCATATCTTGCGTTCGCTCCTCTCGGTCTCGGTCATTTAATAGCAGCAAAACCGGCTGCCTGATCGGGCAGCCGGCTGATCATTTCCATCACTCATTCATTGAAAAGAACAATCAAAACTATTGTTGCAATGGATCTTTAACTACGATTTTGCCGGATACGATATCATCCTTGATTGCTTTAACCTTGTCGATCACTTCTTGTCCAACAAAAGCATTCAGCGGAGATTCGCTATCACGTGTAACGTACGTCAGGCCTACACCATCTTCTTTCAAACCGTAGTTAACAGCGCCTGCTTTGAAGTTGCCTTCTACAAAATCTTTCACAGTCTCATAAGCAACCGTATCGGTTGACTTCAATTGAGACAGTACGATATGTTCCGGGTCTTCAACTGTACGATCCGTATCCTGACCGGAAGTGTAGAAGCCTTTTTCTTTGGCTGCTTCGAACACGCCGAGATCACCTACAGCGGATGCGCCAGCGATGAAGTCAGCGCCTTTGCCGAATTGTACCAGCGCCAATTCTTTTGCTTTGGCCGGGTCATTAAATCCACCTACATAGTTCACGAGGAATTCTGCACCTGGATTTACGGATTCCAATCCAGCTTTGAAACCTTCCGTATATTTCTTGATCAATGGTACATCCATTGCTGCAATCATGCCGACTTTGTCTGTTTTGGTGGACAATCCAGCAGCTGCACCGAGCAGATACGCCCCTTCATATTCACGGAAACCAACGCTACGAACGTTAGGAAGATCAACGGTTGTATCTACAATCGCAAAGGACTTGTCCGGATTCTCTGCTGCGACTTTCTTCAATGCATCTTCTGCCTGGAAAGTTGCTGTAATAATCAGATCATAATTCTCGGCAACCGCAGCACGCAGATTTTGTTCAAATGCTGCCGGGTCTGTCGATTCAATCGTCTTGGTATCTACTTTGAATTCTTCGCCTGCTTTTTTGAAACCTTCATCCATCTGTACAAAGAAAGGGTTAACCCCTATTTTTTCGGGAAGTACAAGGGCCATCCGAAGAGATTTCTCCGAATCACTGCCTTGGGCGGATTGTTCGTCTTTGGAAGCCGAATTCCCACAAGCTGCCAACAAAATAGCCAACATGATGATCGATAAGACGAACGATAAACCTCTTTTCATTTTGAAAATACCCCTTTTCAACATTCTTTTTTCTTATCCTAGCGGATACTGTCGATCCTTGTCAATAAATCTTTGAGCGTATACACTCAAATAGAATATAATTGACAATTCGCTTTCTACCAAGCTTTGGAAACCGTTCTGTATCAAGCCTTTTTTCGTTGACATCCAGCGCGTCTCCGTGCTAAAGTCAATCCAATTATTCTATTCTTATAGGAATTGTCAGAATTATAACCCAAAGCTGATTATTTTCCAACCCATTTTAAGGAGGCTATTCATTTGAAAAAAATCACCCAGATCACGTTGGCGGCCCTACTCGCCGCTCCGGTAACACTCGGCAGCCTTAGCTTGCCCGCTTCCGCTTCTGCAGCATCTGCAACTCCGGCTAAACCCGCCACCTCACAAAGTGTCAAAGGACCGGTAGCTCAGGCGCCAGTTACCTATACGGAAAGCGCAGCGGATTTTGCTCAATTCTTGCAAGCGAAATACAACATTCAATTGCCGCAACAGATTACCAAAGGTGATTTCATTCAAGCCATTGCAGCCATCACGGAAGCAATTCAAGCAAGTGACAGTGAAGCCAAAGCTCCAGTCTTTACCGATCTGTCTTCTGGTGATTCTTCATATGATGCTGCCGTATCCTTGTACAATAATGGGGTTCTTACCGGTACAGAAGTACGTGCCAAGGATCATCTGAGCACTTATGCAGCGGTCTTCATCGCGGTGAAAGCAGCCGGATTCAAGGAACTGGCTTATACATATCCTGCAGAGAAAACAGCCAAAGCGCTTGCCAAAGTTGGCATTAGCCCGAACCGTGTTCAGGGACAAGCCGCACAGGAACTGGCTGCGGCGATCGATACAGGCCTGATTCCCGAAAGCCTATACCCCGCTCTCCTTAAAGGTGGCGTAGCAAGTAAAGATTTCGCTAATACTTTGCTTGGACGCGTACTAGTCAGTCAAGGGAAATACAAACATGAGATTGGGCGTTCCGGCGATGCGGACATCTATTCCAAATTGTATGCTGCATATCGCACAGCGGATCTGATCGAATCACCTGAGCTGAGAAAGATTGTGGATCAGGCGCTGCGAGATGATCTCGTAACAGGTTACAATCTGAAGGATAGCCGCTTTGATTCCAACTTTATCGATGAACTGACACTTACCTACGGCCACGATAATATTCAACATGCTGTACAGTTGGTTGGTTTGCTGCGTAGCGAAGGTATTGATGCTGATGTTCAATTCCAGCCGAAGACATCTGCCTTCATTTATTTGAAGGAATGGGGCGAGCCGAAGGAAACACCTGATTATAAAGTGACACAGATCGAGAACGGTAACTATATTGCTTCTGCGAAGGAATATGATATTCAGTTAGAGTTCAACAATGTGGCAGACAAAGTTCGCTTCAACGACATTGTGCTGAAATATGCCAAAAAGAATAGTGACAGTACATCTCCACTGATTCTCAGCTCCTGGTGGCAACCGCTGTATTATTCACCAACCGCATTGGCGAACTACCCTGTCATTTCCAATAATAAGATCGCGCTTGGCAATTACTATGCTCAGTCCTTCTCTCTGAAAGAGAATGCCAAATCCATTCGGGAAGGTTTCCTGAAACTGGCACCTGATGCGGACATTACGACGTATGACTTCTGGGTGGACCAGCCTTTCTTCAACTATCTGAACGGTGGATCTGAATAAAATAAATTCCGTCTTCAACCGAATTAAAGCTCGTATTTTGGCACCATAAGCAACCGTCCTTACCGAATTTTACAGGGGTTTCGACCCCTAGATTCGTAAAGGCGGTTTTTTGTTCAGCATTTTGCAAATTTCTTCTACAAAATCATTTTTCTCATGCAGGAATTACCAATATAAGGTCGAATCCTTTATGTACACAAACACGCAATCATATTGCATATCTCCGCACGAACAGGAGTTACTCCATGGTATATGACGGTATTCTACTAGGCTTGATCGTTGGATTTTTTCGGGGCGGGTTGCGGCATGGGCTCAACCAGTTTGCAGCACTCAAGCTGCGAAGTGGCTGGATTTTCCCTGTATTGTTGCTAGTCCAGTTCTTTATTTTCTATCTCCAGGAACGATTCGAATGGGTGGCATCCATTAATGGTTATCTTTTTGCTGCCGTCTACATCACAGGGCTCGCTTTCCTGTGGCTCAACAGACACCATACCGGTTTCATGCTCATCTGGATTGGGGTGTTTCTCAATTTTGCCGTTATGGCTGTAAACGGTGGGCGCATGCCAGTTTCTGTAGAAGCTTCTGCTGTACTGGGACCCTATTATGTAGACATGCTCAGGGAAGGCGGCGCCGTATCAAAGCATTTTATGATGGATGTATCTACACGTTTGCCTTTTCTCGGTGATATCATCCCACTCTCCAGCCCTTATCCACGGACTCAGGTCATCAGCATCGGTGATGTGGTCATGAACGTGGGCATATTCCTTTTTATCCAATACATGATGGTGAATCGGGACAAAAAGGTTGTGCAACCTGCTAAAACTCATCAGGCTTGAAGAAAACAGGTAGACTCCAAGGAAGGGAGGTCTTCTCCATGAAAAAATTTGAAGGTGTGAAATATTCCCGCATTGTCATCAACGCAATCATCGTGGCTTCTGTCGTTGTAGCATTAACTTCGGGATACAAGCTGGGCGGCTAGTATCCATCCCGCCAAACAAGACAAACAGGCTGCCAGCGGCCTGTTTTTTCTTTCTGGATTTTTGGCAGGCAACTTGGTATGTTATACATCTATATAGTATATACCGATACAAGAACACCAATTATATACACATCAGGAGTAGACTAAACTCAAGCAGGAGATTTTTTATGAACTTTATTCGTAACCTTATCCATAAGGCAGATCGAAGCAGTATGTATGTTATTTTGCTTAGTTGTACCGGGATCGGTGTTTTTCTGTACATGAATAAGTGGTCTTATCTTCATCTAACCACGGCGGATTGGGTTATGGTCTACACCATGCTAGGTGCGGCGTTAATCCTGGATTATTTCACGTTCCAGATTCCACCCAAAGGTAATCAGCAATCCATGGATTCATCGGTATACCTTGCCTGTATATTCATGTTTGGCGGAGCTTTCAGTTTATCTGTACTGCTCCCTGTCTCCATCATCCTGTTAATCAAAGAGCGCAAGCTTACCTGGTGGAAACATATTGTCAATTTCAGCATCTACAGTCTCATGATTACGGGAGCAGCTGCCGTGTTTGAGTGGACTGGCGGGCAATCGGGAACTCTGGACGGCTATAACCTGATTCCTTATTTTGCAGCGCTCGCAGCCTACTTCATCATCAACACGATCACACTTGGCTTATTCTTTCATTTCTCAACAAAGGATGCATTACAGCAGATGAAGCGGGCATTCGTTACCGAATCCCTGCTGGTTTATTTATGTACGCTGATTCTGGCGCTTGTATTGACGATTCTGGTTGTGCATAATGGCGTACTCGGTCTGTTGTTGTATCTAAGTCTCAGCATTCTTCTGTCCCACGCATTCAGGCAGTTGTTTGTCATGTATCAGACCATTGAGGAGAAAGCTAACACGGATCAACGCACAGGTCTGTTCAACCATAGTTATTTTGAAAGTATGTTGGAAAATGAACTGACTACCGCTCGTACGCAGGGAACACCGCTCTGTCTGGGACTTATTGATATTGATGATTTCAAAAAGTATAACGATCGGTTTGGCCACCTTCAAGGTGACAGTCTGCTGGCCCTGCTGGGGGATTTTCTGATGCGAAAGACGGAAGGCACACCTGTTACCGCCTTTCGTTATGGAGGGGAAGAGTTCACTTTGCTCATGCCAGGCATGGAGTTGGACGAATCCTACAGGTTTATGAACAAGCTGCGTAAACAACTGAACGACACGCCGTTTGAAGGCGTTGAAGTGTTTCCACACGGTTGTCTCTCCTTCTCTGCTGGCGTCGCGCCCTATCAGGTGGATATGTATAACAAATCCCAGCTCGTGGATCAGGCGGATAAAGCACTGTATTATGCGAAGAAACAGGGCAAGAACAACGTGCACCGCCACGGCAGCAATGATGGCATGGAACACGAGATTGATCTGGTACAGGACGTTCGTGACATCGAGCAGCAGCTCAATCTGTTCAGATATAAGGATATGGATACGTTTAAACATTCCAAACGGGTCTACAAATATGCACTGGATATCAGTGAATTGCTCGCACTGGACAATGCGGAAAAACGTCGTTTCGTGCTGGGAGCACTGATTCATGACATCGGAAAACTGGAGATTCCTTGGTCCATTCTGAACAAAAAGGACAAGCTCACTGCAGAAGAATGGGAAACGATCAAAGGACATGTCACCTGGGGCAAAAAAATGGTGATCACGAACGATCGCTTCGCCGATCTGATTCCGTATATTGAACTTCACCACGAGCGCTACGATGGCAAAGGCTATCCTTACGGCCTGAAGGGTAAAGAGATTCCACGGCTCTGCCGGATGCTGACCGTGATTGACTCCTTTGATGCCATGACGACAGAGCGGCCGTATCAGGAAACCAAGAACGTGGAAGAAGCGATTCGGGAGCTACGCGCATGTTCGGGTTCACAGTTCGATCCGGAGCTTGCCGAGTTGTTCATTCAATATATTGAGAAAAGAACCGCTCAGCAACTGTTGCAATAAGATGAACAGAGCTTCTTCTATAAGCCCAGAAAAAGTAAAAGCGCTATCCCCGGTCTGATCGGAGATAGCGCCATTTTCATTTTCATGGAATGAATCGTACACCAGACAACTTCATTCTCGTGCAGATTCTACATTAAGATTTGGTATTCAGCTCATGTGAGGTCTGATGCAGCTCTTTAATCATCTGCTGCAAAAACATGTTGTCTTGGCGACTGATACCGTGCTGATTGTCTTGAACAAGCATCTGATGAATGTTCTTTTTGAGCAATTCACTGCGACGTTCCAATACTTCTTGACTCATGTTGTTGCGTCACTCCTTAACATGTTTTGTAATGAATTCACGTTCTATATTAAGTATAGAGGACCTTCTCCGATAGGGAAAACGGACTCAGCCTTCCTCAGCTGGTCACACCAACCCTCACCTAGCGTGACAACATTTCACCCCTTGTCGTTCTTAGATATCCTTCTAAATACTCCCTGATCCTCCCCAGCTTTCTCCAAAGACACAGACTAGGGTCTTGGACAAGCTTGCGTTATAATGGTCCCATCCCTGTATAAATAAATTACCTAATTAAGCTAATCCTAGATCAAAGGAGTTCTGCATTCATGTCCTATAAACAAATTAAATGGATGATTCTGCTGATCCCCACATTCACAGTTGGCATCTGGGAATATATTCGCCATCAGTTTCTGATGCCGTACCTTTCGATGGACGCTGGAAACTGGTTAACACCCGTCATCGTTTACCTCGTCAGCGTGACACTGCTCAGCCGATTGTTCCACATGCTCGAAGGTGCCAGGGCTGCTCTGGAGCAGGAACGTGCAGCGAAAGCAGCGCTGGAAGCTCGTGACCAATTGGCAAGAGAACTTCACGACGGCATATCTCAGTCTCTTTTCCTGCTCTCAGTGAAGACCGATAAAGCAGGCCGTAGTCTGGCAGGCAGCGGACATGAGCATGAGATCCAGGAAATTCAAAAAACCGTGCATGAAGTCAATACATATGTAAGGCAAGCTATTGCCCAGTTGCGTTTTGTTCCCTCCTCTACGGTAACGTCAGAAATTATTTCACTGCATGCGCAGGTTGAAGTGCTCGTCAAGGAAACGGTACCTGGTGCACAGATTCATTGGGACCTCAGGGGTGTAACGTTCTCTGCCAAGGAACAAGTGGAACTGCTCGCCTGTATCCGGGAGGGACTACTGAATGTACGCAAACATGCGCAGGCTACCCGCGTTCAGGTTCATGCGGAAGGTAACCCAATTGCCTGGTTCATTTATATTCAGGATAATGGGAATGGACTGAGTGGAGATCCTCTTCATCTGAAGGATCGGTACGGACTGCGAATTACGAAGGAGCGTGCTGCCGAGATGGGTTGGTCTTTTACCCTCGATTCAAGACCGGGGCATACCCGAATGACGATTGGAAAGGAGCATGCTTAATATGGAACATGTACGTGTATTGGTTGTTGATGATCATGCGCATGCGCGTGAAGCGATCTGTAGCATTTTATCCGAGGACAGCCTGTTTGAAGTGATTGGTACAGCTTCGAATGGACAGGAAGCGCTGGAGCTCACCGGACAATGGATGCCTGACCTGATCCTGATGGACGTGCAGATGCCGGACATGGATGGGCTGGAAGCTACCCGTCAGATCAAGCTGCGATTCCCTTATGTTATTGTTGTGATGGTCACGGTATCGGATGATGTGACATTTTTGTTCGAAGCACTGAAACAAGGCGCTCAAGGCTATTTGCTTAAAAATCTAACGCCTTCCACCTGGCTTGAATACCTGCGCGCCATCGTCAGTGACGATGCACCGCTCAGTAAGGAACTGGCCTACCGAATTTTGCAGGAGTTTCCCGCACCACGCAGTGAAGATGTGCAAGATAACCCGCTAACGGCGCGGGAGCTTGAGATATTACAATGGGTATCCGCGGGATATACCAATCGGGAGATCGCCGATCAACTCGGTATTTCAGACCAGACGGTGAAGAATCATCTCAAAAACATTTTGCAGAAGCTCCAGCTTGAAAACCGGGTACAACTCACCCGCTACGCGCTAGAGAGCGGGCTTGCAGGACGTAAACTTCGCAAATAAACATTGTTGCTTCGGATTCAATGATGCGTCCGATATAGGTGAGAAATGACATAGCATTCATGCTTTTGTCACAATTATGTAGACCAAATCGTTTTTTTATAGCCCAATGTAGTCATACGCAGTCATTTTGGACAAAGTTATAATGGGTTAGATTGTGTTTAAAGGACCATGAATGACTACAAATCTATAACCTGAGGGTGATGATTTTTTGATTTTGACACGCTTTACCCTGAAATGGGGCAAACGGCACTGGGCATTGGTCACCTGTCTGTTGCTCGTATGTTGCCTTGTTATGCCACAGTGGGCATCTGCCCATGCTTATATTGTTAAGGCTTCGCCAGGAGAAAATGAGATCCTCGTAGCTGCTCCGGAGCGGCTGACGATGGAGTTCAACGAGTCCTTGCAGACGGCCTTTTATGATATCAAAGTTACCGGTCCTGACGGCAATCAGGCAGACGATGGAAATGTACAGATTGATGTGGATCGCCCTCATATTCTGGAGACTGGCCTGCAGGCTGGACTCGGGAACGGGACTTATGCCGTTAACTGGAAAGCTGTATCTGCCGATGGACACCCAATTCAAGGGGCATATGTTTTCCATATCGGTGAACCATCCGGTTCTCCTGCCGGACTGAGTGATCTTACATCCGGTTCCGGTTCAACAGGTGGGCCACTGAAATGGATCGTATCCCTGACAGACTGGGTTCAATATCTCGGATTGTCTGTCATACTGGGAACACTTGCATTCTTGCTGCTGCGGATTGCTCCGACTTCCATGACAAGAGAACCTATGGACGTTCCGGGTAGCTACAGATTGTTATGGATCAGCTACGCTGCTGCTTCCTTTGCCGCTCTGGTCAGCCTGCCACTGAATACGTTATATGAATCTGGTGTGGCTCTGAACGAACTAAGCTGGAGGCTGATCGGAAGTGCGCTCAAGCTGACATCCTTTGGTCAGATCTGGATGTTACAGATACTCATTGTAATGCTGCTGGCCGTCACGATTCTCTCCGGATATGATCGAGATCGATCCATCCGTGCTCGCATCTGGTCTTCTTACGGGTCACTCGTGCTCGTGCTTGGATGGCTGTTCACGCATGCCATGACGGGACATCCGGCTGCGGCCGATCAACGTGCTCTCGCGATTGCCATGGACTTCGTGCATCTGATCGGTGCCGCTTTCTGGATTGGTGCATTGACTGCCATGGCGATATGTCTGCCCCCACTGGCAGATAAGCTGCCATCGAAGGTTCGAGGAGAAGTCTACTGGGTTGCCATTCGCAGGTTTACCGCCTGGGGAATTGGTGCCGTAGCTGCTCTGGTCGCTACAGGGATATACAGCAGTCTGATTATTCTGCCAGCACCTGTGCTGACTTCCTTGTTCACTACAGCCTATGGCCTTGTCCTGATCGGCAAGATCGTCCTGCTGATTGTGATGGTTCTCTTTGCATGGCGTCATGCCAGATTGGCAAGAGCAGCAACGGGAAGCAGATTATCCGGCAGCCTAAAAGCCGAGCTTGCCACCGGTGCTGTGATTCTCGCTCTTGCTGCCGTACTGACACACCTGTCTCCAGGACAACCGGCTGCGGTCGGGCCGTATCAGGAGACAAAAACTACAGAAGACGGCTCGGCGATCACACTTCAGGTGAGTCCCAATGTGACGGGAGAGAACCAATTCGAAGTCGATGTGAAGCGGGCAGATGGAAGTATCGTTAACGATCTGGAACAGATCACACTTTCACTCACACATCTGGACATGGATATGGGGATCTATGAGATCACCATTCCAAAAAATGACACTGGTGTGTACAAGGCTGAAGATTATATCTCCATGCCTGGACGATGGAATATCAAGGTACATCTTCTGACCAAAACGTTGGATGCACTGGATGCCGAATTTGAGATCGACACCGCCAAGCCATAGTTACACAACGTTTATATTGAAAAGTGACCCAATCTAAAATTAGTGTTTCTACAAACTGCAAATGTAATGAAGGATACGAAATTGATTCTGGAGAAGCGAAGCACTCGCCTTTATTCCCGGATTTCAACTTATTACTATTTAAATTGAACTATTATTTACACTGAAACGGAGAGGGCAGAAAAAACCTGAAAAAGCGAAGCGTTCGCCTTTATCACCAGATTTTCCCCTTTGAGAAAAGGGAATCAAAAAATCTGGGGATAACAGCGATTGGAAGGTTATTCTGTCATCGGAGTGCATGTGTAAACCATCTTTAGTTCAATTTATATAGTTGAATCAATAAAATCCGGGAATAACGGTGATCGAAAGAACAATTCGTAACCGAAACGGCCTTTGCAGAACGTAGACACTCATTTAAGAAAATGGGCTGCATCATATATGATAAGAACTGAGAGGGGTTATTTATTTTGAAGAAAACATCATGGATTTCCAAACTAACATCCACTATCGCAACAGGTACCGCAGCATTCATGTTATTCGCCGGATTCGCGAGCGCTCATGTTACCGTTAGCCCATCCGTTGCACAGACAAGCGCATGGCAGACGTACACGATTAAGATTCCATCCGAGAAAGAACTGCCTACAACCAAAATCACGATGAAAGTTCCGGAAGGTGTTGCATTCAAGCAATATCAACCACTGGCAGGCTGGAAAATCACCACAGAGAAGAACGATTCCAATGAAGTAACATCGATCACATGGGAAATTGACGGCGATAACGAAGGCATTCTGGCAGGACAATTCCAGCAGTTCAACTTCGTTGCACAGAACCCTACGGCTGAAGCTGAAGTAGCTTGGGATGCCTTCCAATATTACAGTGATGGCAGCATCGTAGAATGGACAGGCCAACCAAGTGACGCCAACCCACACAGTATCACGACGATTAGCGAAGATCCGGCTGCTGCTGATAATGCTGCAGCAGGTGGAGGACATGATAGTGCAGGTACAGAAGGCGCCACTGGGGATAATGCAGCTACCGACGATAGCAAAGCAAACGATGACACCACGCTGGGCGATGCACTCAATGACACCGTTACAGGTGAACCAAACAACACGGATACAGACCCGGGTACGCTGAAGCTTCAACAAGCAACGTTGATCGTATCCATCCTGGCTCTGATTCTGTCCTTCCTGGGAATCGCGTTGGCTACACGTCGCAAAAAACGTTAAAAACTAACTTACAGTTCACGATAACCTGAGAAAAATTCAGATAACAAAAAGCCTATGGCATACGGGTTCAAACCCGATGTGCCGTAGGCTTTTTAGCTATCATCATCTTGATTGGCTACCCATGTTCTTACAATCCGTGGTTTAGGACTAATCATGCCGCTCCACGGTCACACTCTTATCGACGCTGATTACCATCCGCAATATGGCATCAGCCTCACCACTCTTTAGCGTTCCTGATCCGTCTGGATCATGATCTCAATGTATTGCAGCAAGCTCTTCTTCTGCTGTTCAATGGATTGAATACGTCTGGACAGGCCCGCAAAAAACTCTTCAATCTGCTGTCTTGTATGATCTGCGGACTGGCCTTTCCAATCGTTCAGGCGACTGTATAGCGCCCTCGCTTCCTGTTCATCGGCTTGCAGACGGGCAAGCAGCTGTGTCAGTTCTTTTTCCGCAATTCGAAGATCATTCAATTCCACCAGCAATTGTCCACCCACTTGCGTTCCCCTCCCCCATGTACGTGATATCGACATTAACCAACCTGGTTCCTAATTAAAATGAACCGGACTCTCGTCCGCCTGCCGGAAGGCATCCGCCTTCTCATCAATAAAGTTCAGGAACTGGCTGGTATGTTTCATATGCCATGTGCTAAGTTCTTGAATCGACGCGTCCAGTTGGGTGACAATCGGCTCCAGCCTGCGACTGCGACTTGTATGCAAGTATTGAGCCATGCGGCTTCGTACCTGGTTCAGCTCGGCATTGCATTGTTGTGCATTTTGCTTCCACCGCGAAGCGACACTTTTCAGTTCTTCCGGCGTTACCTGAATTAGACCTGAAGCCGCAGCAGCCGAAGCCATACCTCCACCGCCGCCAGACTTGGAACGTAACGGACCGAAGTTCTTGCTGAACGGTCCCATGTGATCCATAAGGCGCGGTGAATAGCGGATTCTCTCTCCAG
The DNA here is from genome assembly GCF_047302515.1 of Paenibacillus amylolyticus. Classification (GTDB taxonomy): domain Bacteria; phylum Bacillota; class Bacilli; order Paenibacillales; family Paenibacillaceae; genus Paenibacillus; species Paenibacillus amylolyticus_G. The sequence goes on from NZ_CP168019.1 coordinate 5,468,129, forward strand.
TAATCGGATCGTACAGGTCATTGGATATGTAACCATTTTTGAAATCATATTGATCCAGACTGTGATAGTTTTCCCCGCCAAATGAGTTCTTGGCTTTATCGATAATACTCACGCCATCATTCGCCGAGTCATAATCGGAGTTGATGTAATAGGTCGATCCCACATGCCGGTCATATCCTCCCAGCGTTCCGCTGGCTACCAGATCACTGGGATTGGCATAGTTCACAACCTGCCCGTCAAATGCACCCGATTCAGCCCGGCGCCGCATTTCTGGCGTCAAATTACCCATTACAGATGGTGCACTAAATGTCACGGCTGGAATTCCGGTATAAGCAGACGCATATTGTGCATTTCCCCCGCCCAAGGAATGTCCGGTCATCGAGAAATTCAGATCCTTATGCTTGTTCTGCATGTGATTTGCGTAGTCTTCGGATTGATACATCTGATTGGCCCAGCCTGTAGGGGAAACAGTTTTTTCAATATCCTTTACGCGATCACCCGTCCAGTTCTCCACGTCTCTTACCCTGTCACCAGCCCAATCCTCCACTTTGGATATGCCCGTGAAGTCTTTGACACCTTCGACCCCTTTGTCGAGCCAATCCGGCGTAAGATTATTAACAAAATTCCCGGCCTCCTGCTGACCCTTACGAATCAACTCTCCGCCCCCAATGCGGCCATCCATGACAAAGTCAGGTACAGAGCGATCCAAGGACGCACTTCCTTCTGTACCACGATAAGCAATGACAGCTTCCTTGGTCTCGGGATTATAAAATGTTACAGCATCAAAACCGGAAAATTTGTTGCTTTCCGTCCCCTCAAGGACCTCCCATCCGGGAAGTTCCGTTAATTTGTCTCCCGCCTTTTGATCCTGGTAGGCTAGATCAGACATCGTTTTATACGTTTCATCATCAATATTGGACCCGTTACTCAATAACTACACCTCCCTTTATTTGTCGTATGGATTATGTCCCTTGGCCATCATCACTTCCTCAATCTCAGGGCTAATGACCAGGTTCTTGGTTACTTTCTTTTTGTAGTCGTACGAAATGCCAAAGCTCTGATCTTCATGATCTTTCACATGGCCTTTCAGCCCAATCTGGGACACTGCCATTTCCGGCAACAACTCTTTGCTTGTAATCACAACATCCAATTCGAACTTCTGCTTGAAATGCTGAATTACGGTTGCTTCGGCTTCTTGGTATAGAGCTTCCTTCTCACTTGCATTCATGTTCTGACAACCTCCCAGAAATATAGTAAACACCATCATTAGTGTGAATAAACCCTTCAACCATCCTGCACGTTTAATACGGATCCCCCCTCTTGGTAGAATCGAGGCATTCACATATGTGAAGTACACCCTATTCATCTGTTACCTGCATCATAGTACAAAATCAACATGAGCCATATCGGCTAACAGGATCGTTTTCATGTAACTTTCTTCCTATATGATTCAAGTAGGACACTTTGGTGTACATTACCCACTTTCCTAATTCTTGCATCAAGTACATGATAATTTCCCATCCACGACAAAAAGAGCCTGCTCCTCGAAAGAGCGGCCCTCCTTTTGCATGATTTACTGTTATGCCAATGCCATCTGCAGCGCAGTCAGCGCAATCCCGATAACAAATCCGGTAACGGCTCCGTTGATCCGAATCCATTGCAGATCCTGTCCAACCTTATCCTCAATCATCGAAACCAAAGTGGCATTGTCCATTTTGTCCACATTTTCGCGTACCAGTTTACCGATTTTGGAATGATTTTTCTCCAGCAGTGTTGTGACGCCATTTACGATCTTGGCATTCATGCCTGTCATCAACTCATCATCTGCCCGCAGATCAACCAGTACCCGCTCAATGGCAGGCAGTGCATACGTATCTACATACTGTCCATCTTCCATCGCAGCGAGCGCCTTGTCTCTCAGTTCGGTGAGTTTGTTCAGCACCGTTTCCTCTGCGTTCCAGCCCTCCAACATATTGTTCTTCCAACTGTTGATTCCATCTTGCATAGCCTCGCTCATTGCCAGACGCACCGTCTGGGTACGCACCATATCAAGCACCTTGTACCTAAGAGCGCTGCCTTCACGTTTCATATCCTCTACCCGATCGAAGAGATATCCTTGTAAAATGCCACCCAGACGCTCCTCGTTCATATAACCAAGGAACGCATTCATCGCAAACTGCATCAATCCGTTCATCTGAATGCCGCTGATGGCTTTCATGCCGCTTTCACCCAAAAACATGATCGTCTCAGGTTTAACCAGCCACTCCTCGGCTTGCTTCAGTCCATAGTCCAGCGCTTTGGCGTCATAACCCCGCTCTGTCATCTGGTGGGCAGCCCGTTCCAGAATCGGACCCAGATCAAAGGCGCCCGCTTGTGACTTGATCTCACGTGCTACGAGCGGAGCAATCTGCTCTAACGGCAGACCCGCCAGAATTCGTTTGCAGAGCGTATCAATCATGATCTTAATCCCGTCACTGTGAAGCTCACGGGTCAACGTATCGAGCACCGTCTCTGCTGCTTTGAAATCTGCAATTTTCTCGGTAATGCTGTCTTTGTTGAGCAAGTTATTCTCTACTGCGGAGACCAGACCTTCCGTCATTTTATCGCGATTTTTCGGCAGCAATGCCGTGTGTGGAATGGGAATGCCGAGCGGGTGCCGGAATAATGCGGTAACGGCGAACCAGTCCGCAAGTCCACCCACGAGTCCCGCTTCAAATGATCCTACCAGCAACTTGCCCACTGGAACGCCCTGGAACGGCAAGGATGCAGCAAATCCCGCTCCCATGACTACGAGAGACCAGGCAGCTGCTTTTTTGGTTTGTTTAGGTTTAGCCATTGTATTCTTGCTCCTTTATCGTTAGTCGTACGGTCTGGTCTGTACCCGATTCCGTACTTCGTCTGTTCTTATGTAAACTCTCCAATTACAAAGTCTTGACTTCCATATTTCGTATACTTCATCTTATCACCCACAAGCGTCAAAACCAAACCTCTGGTTGAAGAAAAAAGATAATAGCGGCGTTTACTTCGTAAAATGGATCACTCCCTTTTCCAAGACCAGGCAGATTTTAGTATAATCATTCAAGACGGCCCTTCGATATCGATTGGCTGCTGAACAGCAGGGTAATTACATAGTGGAACAATGAATCAATAAGAGGAGGAATTTCGGACCATGAAACACGTGCAAGACACGACCACGCTCTATAACGGAGTCAAAATGCCATGGCTGGGTTTTGGGGTATTCAAAGTTAAAGACGGAGACGAAGTCGTTCATGCTGTCAAAACAGCCATTCAAGCTGGTTATCGCAGCATCGACACAGCCAAAGCGTATAACAACGAAACAGGTGTCGCTCAGGGTATTCGTGAATCTGGAGTAGCTCGTGAGGATCTGTTCATTACCACTAAAGTATGGAATAGCGATCAGGGATATGAATCCACGCTAGCTGCCTTTGAAGCCAGCATGGAACGACTCGAACTGGAGTATCTGGATCTCTATCTTATCCACTGGCCGGTTAAGGGCAAGTACAAAGATACATGGCGAGCGCTGGAGAAACTCCATAAAGAAGGACGCATCCGGGCGATCGGTGTGAGCAACTTCCAGATTCACCATCTGGAAGACTTGATGATCGATGCCACGATCAAACCAGCGGTTAATCAGGTGGAGCTTCACCCACTTTTGATTCAATCGGAGCTTCGTGAGTATTGCAACAAACATCAGATTCAGATCGAAGCCTGGTCTCCGCTCGGACAAGGTCATCTGATGGATCATCCGTTGCTGAAGGACATCGCCGCCAAATACAGCAAGTCCCCCGCACACGTGATTCTGCGCTGGGATCTGCAGAACGGCATCGTAACCATACCAAAATCCGTTACACCTGAGCGTATTTACGCCAACGCCGATCTCTACGATTTTGAGTTAACTTCGGAAGAAATAGAGCAGATTAACGGACTAAACGAGAACAAACGCTTTGGTTCTGATCCAGACAACTTTAACTTCTAAATATAAAAATCTTAATTCGATTACACCCGCCTTCGATCTTAGAAGAGCGGGTGTTTTGATATGTGATGTTGTAGGCAAACTATTCGTTGTTAAGAATGGAGGCGAGGCTCGTTATCCTATTCGGGGCCGAAAGAAAAAAAGTTTTTTGACCGTTTAGAACTATTTCTTCTCCTCACCAGTCTAACGAGTGTCAAGCGAACTCAAGCACTTATATAGAATCCAGGCCTGGAACGAGCGGTGACTTGAATATTTAGGTTGATCAGGGGGGATCAGGAGTGATTAGACTGAACCATAGAAAGACAAAAGAAGAACAGTTCAGCGAAAAAATAACAGAGATTCAAAATAAATTATATCGACTGGCATACTGCTATGTTAAAAATGAACAAGAAGCGCTGGATATCGTATCCGAAGCGGTCTATAAAGGGTACATCGCTTATGGAAAGATGGAGTCCATGACTTATTTTGATTCCTGGATGTCACGAATTGTGATTAACACAGCGATAGATCATATTCGACGCAACCAGCGAGTGACCTATATGGAGGATCATGCGCAGGAGTTTGTGGCTCCAGAGCGAGGGGCATCGGTGGAAGAGAAAATGGATCTTTATGATGCACTGGATCGACTCGTGCCCGAAGATAGAGCCTATATTATATTAATGTTCTTTGGTAATATGCGTTTCCGGGAGATCGCTGAAGTGCTCTCCCTGTCGGAGAATACCGTTAAGTCAAAATTCTACCGAATTATCAACAAATTAAAAATGGATTTAATCGAAGGAGAGGTTGGAGATCTATGACAGGTAAAGAACGTTACGAAAACATTGAAATTCCAGCTCAACTTACAGATGTTATTCGTCAAGCCCAGCAAAAGGCTGCCGCTCGCAAAAGTTCCTCCCGTATCATTCGCTACACTTCCATTCTGGCAGCATGTGCCGCTTTTCTGTTCATAGTCAACATTCCTACTGTCGCAAACGCCATGGTCAAAATACCTGTGGTCGGAACGATTGTTCAGGTACTTCAATTCGGCGATGGCGGCAAGATTACCGATGGAGTAACTGTGGGATCGGAAGCAACCGAAAATAAGCTAAAAATTAATTTTAGCACCGACGAGCATGATCAGACTAATGATGCACCCCATTATAATGTGGTACACAAAGAAGCACCGAATCGTATCCTCTTCACTTTTAGCGGTGCACGTTACATGGATATAGAGAAAGTCAAAGCCGACTTCATGACCCAGCCTTTAGTGAAAGATGTTTATGGTTCCATGATTTTAGACGACTCTTCCGTCGGATTCGTAGTTGTTTTAAAAGAAGGGGTACAGTATGCCGTAACGGAATTCAAGAACCCTGGATACTTGGAAGTGAAACTGACTTCCGACGGCAAACTGGTCACACCTCGAAAGGTATACTCTCTCCGCACAGAATCAATGCCTTTTGGAGAATCGATGGGTATAATTAAAGAATCCTATCCGGATGAGGACATCTCTTTCCTCAAAACGTCCACTGGTGAGTTTACAGCAGTTATTGGAGAATATCTTACCGCTGAAGAAGCTGAACAGAAGCTCAAAGAACTCGCTCAGCAACCGGATTATCATGAGGAGTTTTATGTGGACAGCTGGATGAGTAACGATAATCCAAGTGATTAGTCATTGCCAAAAGTGATGCTTATTCAAAAGGGAATGATCTATCCCTGAACTGGGTACAGACCTTAGTATACTCAATACGCTCAATACGCTCAATCCAAAAAAAATCCCGATTCGGATGCCTATGCACCTGGATCGGGATTTCGTGATAAAAATTATACTTAGCCTTTGGATACAAGCTTGAAATCATCAAAGTGGAAACCTGGCGCTACTACGCAAGTTACCAGTACAGGCTCATCGCCCAGTGGACGCGCGGTTTGCCATACGCCGGCAGGAACGAGCACCTGCGGTGATTGCCCCGCAGCAATATCCATCCCCAGAACAAGAACTTCCTCGTTCTCAGGATTCTCCCCGTTGCCGCCCAGCTTCAGTTCAACCGGACTGCCGCTGTGCCACAGCCAAAGTTCATCGGACAGAACCGTGTGCCACTCGGAGATTTCATGTGCGTGCAGCAGGAAATACGTGGAACTTGCCGAGAATCGTGGGCCGGAGTACGTATCCGGCAGAACGGACTGTGGAATCTGATAAGATGCCTTCCATTCTTCCTTATACCAACCGCCTTCAACGTGAGGTTGCATATTGAGCGCAGCAACCAATGGCGATAATTCATGTGTCGTCATAACCTGTTTCCTTCCTTCCAAATCATATTGGAGACACTCCTTAACCAGAGTTTCGCCTCTCTCTCCCTACTCTAAAACATCATTCAAGTTTTGTCACCTTGACAGCACACGATTTCCAATGATAGCGTTTACAAAAAGATGGATGTTCCGTTATGATATGGATATCGTTGTTAATCCGTGAAGCAGAGGGGAGCTGTACCATGAGTCTCATAGAGGACCGGATTGGACCCAAATACCGAATCGGTGAACATTCATTTACCATTGAACATATGCGCAGACATGATGGGAATGGTATGCCACAACCTCACGCTCATCCATTCTACGAACTGTATTACTTACTTGAAGGTGAACGAGTGTATTCCATGAATGGTCAGATTCTGTCCGCCCGTAAGGGTGATTTTATTCTGATTAATCCACACGATGTACATACAACCTCCAAAGGAAGTATTCCCGGCTTCGAACGGATATTAATCGGTTTTTCGCCTGCTTTTGCAACAGGGATGGAACTTGGCATATGTGGTCTGCTGCCTTTTAATTGTTCAAGACTCCTTCGCCTGCCTGAAGCGGAACAGCCCGAGATGGAGCGTATATTGTGGCAGATGCTGCAAGAATGCAAAGAGCGACGCCCTCACTATGAGATCGCCGTAAGAAGTCTGCTTGCCCAACTTTTGATCCGTATTCATCGGGTAGAGGAGAACATCCGGCAGTCATGCCCCGGTCCCTTGCATCCGATGCAGGACAAAATCAGTGAAATTGTCACTTATGTGAATAAAAACTATACCGAACCACTTACGCTGGAGGGTGCAGCCAATCGTTTTTATATCAGTCCATCCTATCTGAGCCGAATGTTCAGCCGGTTTACCGGGTTTCGATTTAGCGAATATTTGCGTGTTGTTCGTGTCCGGGAGGCACAACGAAGATTACTGACCACACAAGAGCGTGTCCAGATGATCGCTGAGAAGGTAGGATTTGAGCATACGGCTCATTTTAACAAAACATTCAAACAGGTTACCGGTACAACACCGCTGCGCTATCGCAAGGAACACCGGTAGATCATCAGATAACTTCATATAAAAGCCGAGTGGGTAGCCTCGCTCCAGAGATTACGTACTCCTTATATCCAAAGGCATCACGATTACTGGATCTATGGCTACGCCACTACGGCTGAATTGGACCAACTTGTATAAACCCTACTACATACCTTTTACCTCCGAATGATTACACCACTTCGTACCTCAGGACCAACAGAGATCTGACGACCGTCTGTGTCGGCATCCCCTTCACGACATACAATGCCAGCGGATTCATGTCCGGTCACCATCAGAAGGCGGCCATCTGCGCCTTTGCCCTGAATGCTCTCTAATTCTGCCCCTTTGCACTGGTGCAAATGAACCAGCGGACCTTCAGTGATCTGCGCCTGCAATTCAGCGATATGCAGATGTTTCGCATGAGCACATTGGATACCACTGCGAGCTTGCACGTGGTAACGCTGGATGATCACCCCATCCAAAGGCTGTTCCGGCAATCCACTCACAAGCAACGCAGTGTCGGCACCGGCACAGACCACATCCGATATTCGAATATCCCGGAACACCGGCGTCTCCTCGCTAATCTCCTGAGATAGATCACTGCCCCGGGCGGACCCTTCCTGATTTGCATAGAAAAAGGAAAACGAGATGGCTTCCATAATGATATCTTTCATATATATGCGCTCAATCTGAATGTCCTCAACCACTCCGCCGCGCCCACGTGCGCTTTTGAAGCGAAGTCCTATGTCCGTACCGATAAATGTACAATCCGACACACGCACATGCCGCACACCGCCGGACATTTCACTGCCAATCACAAACCCGCCATGACCGTGATACACCGTGCAATCCCGAATGGTGATGTACTCCGATGGAAGACCCAGTTCACGGCCTTCGGCATCCTTGCCTGATTTCAGACAGATCGCATCATCACCGACATCGAATACACTCTTCTCCACCACCACATGACGGCAGGATTCAACGTCCAACCCATCTCCATTCTGAGAAAACCACGGATTCCGCACACTCACGTTACGAATGGTGACATGCTCAGATGCCCAGGGGTGCAGATTCCATGCAGGCGAGTTCTGGAAGGTTGGACCGTCCAGCAATACCCGGTTGCATCTCCGTAAACTGACCATGTTGGGACGTAAAAAGTCTCTGACTTCTTCATAGGCAGCGACATCACGCACCTGCTCCTGATGCAATCGATTCGCGATGGTGCCACCCTCAAGTGCAGCTGTGGTAGGCCACCAGATTTCTTCATCTCCGCCGGATTGCTCCACAACACCACCGGAAGCGACCAATTGGTTCCATTGTGAAGTGGTCATTTTGGAGCGTTTCACCGGACGCCACGCTTCCCCGCCACCATCCCATATCCCCTCACCAGTAATCGCAATATCCTCCAGTTGATCACCATCGATCGGGGATTGGCAACGTACCACCTGCCAGCCTTCGAAGCTTGATGCAATTAATGGGTATTGATCAAAATCTCGGCTAAACGTAACCAGTGCCCCTGCTTCCACATGTAGTTCGATCCGGCTGCGCATTACAATCGGACCTGTGAGCCACACCCCGGCAGGAATTATGATTCTCCCACCTCCTGCTTCAGCACATGAAGCGATGGCAAGTCGGAACATCTCCGTATTATCTGTTACGCCGTCTCCAACAGCTCCATAGTCTGTAAGCTGAAAATCCTGTACAGGAATGACAGGCAAATTGGCTTCATAAGCTCGAACATCGGACTGGGCACTTGCTCTCGACATTGGGGAGTGATATGTATTCATCGTGCAGAATCATCCTCTCTACATGTAATGGAATTGTTATGGGATCAATACATCGCTTTTACTTTCCTTACTTACGTTCAAACGGACGCTCTCTCACACCATCATATCAATGGCATGACGTGTAGGGTTGAGCTTTCTTGCCATGTACACGTGGAACTTGATGCTATTTGTTTTGTTAATCAGAGTCATAAATCAAACATCACTTTCAGTATACTCTATACAACTATTCCAAAGGTTGGAAAATAACTAGGAGAATAGATTCATTTTTCTGTCAGGATTCGTCACAAGGCATTTAATAACATGACAGATATATAACATATTTTCTGGCTATAGCCCTAGGGAACCCATTACTTATGTCATGTTTTATCACAAACCAATTGCCATAAGCAGGATGACTATGTATGATTAAATAACTAGTTTCAATTTATTCCTTATTATTCCTTTTACACACAGACGTTGCAGAAAGGATGGGGTGTACTCTTGATTGAATTTAGGGGTGTCCAGAAACATTTCGGTCATTTTCATGTCCTCAAGGATATCCATCTTCACATTGAAGAAGGAGAGGTCGTTGTCATTATCGGACCTTCCGGCTCCGGCAAAAGCACGTTACTCCGCTGTATTAACCGCCTGGAGACCATTACCGAAGGTGAACTTGTCGTCAGTGGGATTCCTCTACATCAGAAAAAGGTGGACATTAACCTCTTCCGCCGTGACATCGGCATGGTATTTCAACACTTCAATCTTTATCCTCACAAAAAAGTCATCGATAACATTACCCTTGCACCCATAAAGGTGCGCAAACAACCCAAAGAACAGGCAGCCGCAACAGCAATGAAGTATCTGACCCGGGTGGGCATTGCCGACAAAGCAGACAGTTATCCCTCCCAGTTGTCCGGTGGACAGCAACAACGGGTAGCCATCGCCAGAGGACTCGCCATGGAGCCCAAAATCATGCTTTTTGACGAACCTACCTCTGCTCTCGATCCCGAGATGATCGGGGAAGTCCTCGATGTTATGCGTTCCCTTGCCCATAATGGCATGACTATGGTCGTTGTTACCCATGAGATGGGATTCGCCCGCGAAGTTGCGGACCGGGTCATCTTCATGGACGAAGGCCGAATTGTAGAAGAGGCCAACGCTGCCGAATTTTTTGACAACCCCAGAGAAGAACGAGCACAGCAATTCCTGAGCCGTCTGATTCATCATTGAGAATAATCCACTATTCCATTTTGAAAGGGGTCTTTATTCATGAAGAAATTATTGAAATGGCCATCATTTATGCTTGTCCTCATTCTCTCCCTTGTATTGTCAGGTTGTAGTACAGGTACAGATACACCTTCAGCGAGCGGTGGTGGTGACGCCGAGGCGAAAGGCACGATTGAGCGGATTAAGGAACGCGGCAAGCTCATTGCCGGTGTGAAATACGATACGAAGCTGTTTGGCTTGAAAGATCCTGCAAGTGGCAACGTTGAAGGGTTCGATATTGATATCGCCAAGGCACTCGCCAAACAGATCCTTGGAGATGAGACAAAGATCGAACTGAAAGAGGTCACTTCCAAGACGCGTATTCCCATGCTGCAAAATGGAGACATCGACATCATCATCGCCACAATGACAATTACGGATGAGCGTAAGGAACAGGTAGATTTCAGTGATGTTTATTTCGAGGCAGGCCAATCCCTGCTGGTGAAAAACGACAGTGCGATTACCGGCCTGGAAAGCCTCAGCGGGGTGAAAGTGCTCGCGGTGAAAGGCTCCACATCCGCTCAGAACATTCGCGAGAAAGCCCCGGATGCTGAGGTGCTTGAATTCGATAACTATCAGGATGCATTCACTGCTCTCAAAGCAGGTAAAGGCGAAGCGCTGACCACAGATAACATCATCCTCATCGGTATGCAACAGACGGATAACAGCTTCCAATTGGTTGGTGGCAATTTCACAAGCGAACCTTATGGTATGGCCATTCGCAAAGGCGACACTGCCTTCGTGGAGGAAGTCAACACGCTGCTCAAAAGCATGAAAGACAGCGGGGAATATGACACATTACATGAGAAATGGCTGGGCGCGAAGCCCGAGTAACCCGAATTAAGATAGGTAAGCGGCGAATTCGTCTGTTGGATGCGAAGCATGAGCAGACGTAATCGCCGTTTCTACATCTGGAGAACGGAGGCTTCGCCTATATGGGCACATTGGATTTCAGCGTACTGATGCGACACTCGGATCGTTTTCTGGAAGGATTCCTGAATACGATTCAAGTGAGCATTATGGCTCTCATTGGCAGCTTTATCCTTGGCGCGATCCTGGCTATCTTTCGGATATCCCCTGTGAAACCGCTGAACTGGATTGGCACAGCTTTTGTGGAATTTATCCGAAACATCCCATTGCTGTTGGTTGTGTTTTTCTTCTATCTTGGACTGCCTGCACTAGGCATCTCGCTGGATGGATTTGTCTCCGGTACTCTGGGTCTGACCATCTACACCGCCGCTTTCATTGCCGAAGCGATCCGAGCGGGCATTCAGACGGTGCCGCGTGGACAACTGGAAGCAGCAAGGTCTTCCGGCTTGTCCTATGTACAGGCCATGAACCTGATCATTCTGCCCCAGGCCATCAAGATTGTGTTGCCGTCCATCGGCAACCAGTTTATCAATTTGGTCAAAAACTCATCCATTCTTGCCGTTGTCGCCGGTATGGATCTTATGTATTTTGCCGACCTGGTTAACTCGGATACATTCCAGCCGCTAAGTGTGTACACCATTGTTGCGCTGTTCTATCTGGTGCTGACGCTACCACTCAGCTTCCTAGTGCATTATATGGAGCGCAGATTTGGACAGAGCGATGCAGAAGCGCGCAGCACCAAAGGCAAACCGAAAAAGAACAAACCGGCAGGTCAGGTTACCATGTAACAGATTGACTTGTACCCGCGCAGATTTTTAGGGAAATATTGGCTTGTCCATGCCCCATCTATTGATCTTCGATATTCCATTCCTGCATACAGAAGGAGGCTACTAAAATATGGACTTTAGCGGGGCCTATGCGTGGCCCAACCTTCGTTTCCTGCTTCAAGGATTCCTGATTACCCTGCAGGTAGCAGGGCTATCTATTATATTCAGCTTTGTGCTCGGCACTGTGCTGGGTACGATCCGGTTTACCCGTATCCCTTTTCTGTCACAGATCGTGGCAGTGATCGTGGATACGATCCGGAATCTGCCGCTGCTGCTTATCATTTTCTTCATCCACATGGTGCTTCCACAGCTCGGGATTAAAATGTCCGTCTTCTGGTCCACAGTTGTTGGACTGAGTCTGTTTGAAGGCGCGATGATTGCCGAGATCGTCCGTAGCGGTCTGAAATCCGTTGAGCGTGGTCAGGTGGAAGCTGCCCGCTCCTCGGGCCTGAGTTACATGCAGACTCTCGGTGGCATCATCATGCCACAGGCGCTACGCCGTATGTCCCCGCCGATGGTCAGCCAATTCATTTCACTCCTGAAGGATACTTCACTGGCGATCATCATCTCTCTGCCGGAGCTGATGCACAACGTGCAGATCCTTGGCGGTCAAAGTTTCGATTACATTATCCCGGCCCTGCTGCTCGCAGCCGTATTGTATTTTGTCATCAACTACGCGCTGTCCATTGTCGCAAGGCGACTTGAGGCACGGATGAATTGATAATCAGAGGGAATAACGCATGAAAGCGCCCCAAAGACTCTAAACCCATCTATGCAGTGGATTTGGAGTCTTTGGGGCTAAAAATTATGCTCATCAATTCACGAGCTTCTCACCAATTTCTAACGAACTGAGGGAAGCTTATTTAACTATTTTGGAGATATTTTCTAATCTAACGAATCGTAGACGCTCTATTCTTCCGATTCATCCCGCTTTTACCCCCTTCAATTCGTCCACAATCAGCTCATCCGCTAGATGGCCGCTCCGTTGTGACGTAATCCCGCCTGTAACAGCTCGATCGGCAGATCAACCGGGTCCAGCTTCATCTTCACTGTTAGTGCAGCCGCTGTTCCCGCGGCCTCCCCGGTAGCCATACAGCTTGGAGTCAACCTTGTCGTTGCATGCGCCTCATGTGTGGTGGAGATGCAGCGTCCTGCCGCCAGCAGATTGCGGATATTGCGAGAGATCAGACAGCGATACGGAATATCGTACGCCCCATCTCCCTCTATAAAGGCAGCCACAACACCTTGACCCGAAGGGTCATGAATATCAATCGGATAACCACTTCTGGCAATTACATCGTCAAATTTCCGTCCTGCAACCACATCCACCTGTGTCAAAGCGTAATGACCTATAATCCGCCTGGATTCACGGATACCAATCTGCGGCGCTACTGCCGAGATCGAAGCCCGTTCGAATCCAGGCACATCACGCTGCAAAAACTCAGCGATCATCAGCACCTGCTTCCGGCCTTCCTGTTCCGCAGAGGTCAGATCCTCGGCATCTGTCGCATCAAGTCCCTGCACCCGGGTACAATTAATCAGCACTTCATCCTCTGCCGGTCCGGTAAAAAATAATACCTGGTCGCGATTAATCGGCACACCTGCTTTTTTCCACTGGGAGTAGAAACCACTCACCCCGGTTAACGGAATGCTGTCCAGTTCAGCAAAGGGAGTTTTCACATAGAAATCCTCCGGGTGCTCCAGCATGTATTGTTTCACTCGTCCAAGATCCACACCACGCATGCGGAATTTCATGGTCATCGGCTGTGACTGATGGTCGCCGTCTCGTCCCTTTGCTACAGAAGCACCCGCAAGATAAGCCAGATCCGCATCGCCGCTTGCATCCACGAATACGTTCGCCTGGAACTCCTTTCTTCCAGACTTGTTGGTCACTCGCACCGCTTCCACCCGATCATCTACAACGACCACCTCGTCCACAAAGCTGTGCAATAACAGCCGGACACCGGCCTCCTGCAACATCTCTGCCGCAACCACCTGAAAGATGGCTGGATGGTACGGCGTAACGGTATGCACAAATCCAACTGTATCGCGCAGATGCCCCGGAGAGCCGCCACGTGCCTGCAAACGATCCACAATCTCCTGTGCAATACCTTTAATAACCTGCTCACCTCGCTCTGTGTGGAAAGTCATCCAAGGATAGACCATAGCAGCGGTTGACATTCCTCCAACGAATCCGTATCGCTCCACCAGCACTGTTCGTATACCCTGCCGTCCAGCCGCAATGGCTGCCGCTATACCCGCAGGGCCCCCTCCCACAATAACGACATCTGCTTCTTCCTTTTTCATGTTCATCCGTTCACTCAATTGTTGTCCCTCCTTACTTTCTATTGCACGTATTGCGCGGCTTACTCTTTCAGTCCCGTCATGGCAACCCCCTCAATGAAGCGCCGTTGTGCCAGGAAAAAAACAATTAACAGTGGCAAGGTTGCCATGACGGTGGCGCTCATCAGATATTGCCAGGCTGTACCCACTTCATCTGTGAACAGGGATAATCCAAGCGGCAGCGTCATTAGATCACGCGAGTTAATGAAGATCAACGGATCAAAAAACTCATTCCAGATCGTCACAAACGTGAAGATCGTCAGCGTAGCCATACCCGGCTTGGCAATCGGCAGCATAATTCGCGCATATATCCGGAATCGGTTGCAGCCGTCCATCATCGCTGCTTCCTCCAGCTCGGTTGGCACCGTAATAAAGAACTGCCGCATCACAAAGATGCCAAATACACCACCCGCGCCAAAGATCGGCAATAATATCAGCGGAAGATGGGTATCAATCCACCCCAGTTGTCGCATGAATAGAAACATCGGAATCGCCGTGACCTCATGGGGAATCATCATCGCACTTAGCAGGATGAGAAATACCACATTACGTCCTTTGAACGGAATTTTGGCAAATGCATACCCTGCGAGGGAGGCAAAGAATACAGTTCCCAGCACAACCAAAGCAGAAATGTAGATACTGTTCCAATAAAAACGGTGAAACGGAATCAATTGAAAGACATCGATATAGTTCTGAAATCGGAATGTTTCCGGTATCCACTGCGGTGGATAGGTGAATATGCTCTGGGGTTCCTTGAATGATGTCGATATCATCCAGATAAATGGCACAATCATAATGAGGGAAATCAGGGCCAGCAACAAATACGTCCCCAGAGTACTTCCTATCTTCCGCCCCGAAGGACTAGGCATCGCCTTCATTGAATACCCACCTCTTTCGGAGCTGCCATTGCAGCAGCGTCAGAATTAGCACGATAAAGAACAGCACATATGCGAGAGCAGAAGCGTAGCCAAACTGAAATAATTTGAATGCTTTTTCCCAGATATAATAAACCAATACTTTTGTACTGTTGCTCGGCCCGCCCTGTGTCATCACGTAGATCTGCCCAAATACTTTGAGTGAACCAATCACGGTCATGACTACTGTCAAAAACACGGTTGGCGTGATCATGGGCAGCGTGACGTGAAAGAAGGTTCCCCTTCTGCCCGCCCCGTCTAATGTTGCTGCTTCGTACAGTGAACGCGGTACCTGCTGAATCGCTGCAATGAACAGCACCATATTCAGACCGACATTTTTCAGCACACTTGTCACGATAATCGCTGGCATTGCCAAATCCGGATTGTAAAGCCAGGCCGGACCTTTGATGCCCAGCATCAACAGAAGCTGATTAATCAATCCAGACTCTGTCGCATACATCAGCTTCCACACGATGGCCCATACGATCAACGAGGTCATGACCGGAACAAAGATGGCGGTTCGGAAAATTCCGATGCCCCGCAGATTTCTGGACAGCAACAACGCGAGCAGCAGGGCGAGCACAATATTAAGCGGCACCAGCCCCGCTGTGAAATAAACCGTATTGGCGAGCACTTTCCAGAACATCGCGTCTGTCATAATATCCCGGTAATTCTCCAATCCAATAAAATGATGATCCCCCAGCAGCGGCCAATCGGTCAGGCTCATGTATAACGCGAGACCCATGGGAAACAACAGCAGCAGGGTAAACCCAAGCACCATCGGCGATACAAACAGCCAACCCGCGATCTGGGCCTCTCTGGCGAGCGGCCCCCCTCTTTTGCGCTTGCGTGAATGGGTCACAATCAGGCCCCCCTTTTAATCAAACTTATCCCCTGAAGCTGGACTCTGTGACGATTCTATATAAGGTGAACTATACATTTACACAAGAACGTAGAGGACAGAAAAAACCTGAAGAAGCGAAGTGGTCGCCTTTATCCCCGGATTTCCCCTTTATATATGGGATTCAAAAAAAATCTGGGGATAACAGCGATCGGAAGGTTGTTCTGGCATCGGAGTGGCAAGTGTAAATATTCTTTAGTTCAACTTATATAATCCGGATGGTTCAGACTGTCCACCGCATTGCGGAACCCGTTCACAGCTCTTCGCAGCTGTTCCTCCGTGTTGCCTGTCACGACCGCCCCAAGCATGATCGCCTTGACCCCGGTATCGCGCAGCACTCGAACATCCTCCGGCACCAGCTTGCGCTGGGAAGGAACCAATACCGGTAGCTGGGCTTGCAAGACCAGACGGCGATACTTAAGCACATCCGCGAAACTTAGCGGTGTACCATATTCTTTTCCAGGCACAATGGATGCCTCCAGAGCGGTGAAGCCGAAGTGCGCTGCCGATGTTACGAGGGAAGCATCATATTCTTCATTGATCGCAAACGTTGGGTCCAGCCCCAAGTCATTCAACATGAAGGATGGCAAGTGATGTGCATAGATGGAATAGAAGTCAAAACCCAGTCCGGAAAGCCTTTCCACATCCTCTCGCCTTGCTCCATCAATACTGCCAGAAGGTACGACCCCAAGCGGACCACCAAACTCACTGCGGATCGCCCGAAATACCTCGGCATACATGTCTAATGGACCAAAATGATTCCCACTGGCTCGATGACCGACATTATAATGCACCTTCAGTGCATCAGCGCCCTCTTCCATAGCTGCCCGAGCCAAAGCAATATCATTCTCAGGTAGACTGACCACCAGCGACAGCGGTTTCTGCTCAAGTAATTCTTTGAATTTGCCCATCGTTCTCACCTCCGGTTTCGATCAAATGATTTAGGGTTGCAACACACTTTGGATCTCTTCCTGCATTTGGTTCAGGTTATCCTCAGCTGTCGCTGTCTTTGCAAACAGCCGGTCAAATCCCTGCAATACCGCATTGTCGATATCCTGCCAACGGATATGACCGGGAATTAAGCGCGCTTTGGGCATTTCATCAATGACGGCCTGCACGATATGCTCTTTGCTTGGGTTATTCGGCTGAAGAATGAATGCATCTGAATTCAGAACAGAGGTACGCGGAGGCACAAAGTAGGTGGCTGTCGCCTGAATCCCCTGCTCACTGGCAAAATACTTCAACAGCTTCTTCGTTTCCTCTGGATGTTTGCTGTCGTCGAACATGGCATATCCGGCCTGCCCCAGCATCGGTACACTGCCTTGAGAGCCTGAAGGCATAGGAGCGATGCTCCATTCAAAATCCGTAATTTCTCTCGCTTTGGAAACATAGCTGTAATTATCAAAGAACATGCCCACATTACCCGCATCAAAGCTGACCTGTTCGCCTGCCTTCGGGTGTGATTCATCGGTGAACATCATGCGTTCCAGTAATTCAAAGGTCTGTACGCCATAGGCATCGTTCCAGGTGAACGTTGTCATGCCTTCGTCGAATGGACCGCTTCCATTGGACCAGGAATAGGAGGAAAGCACCGCCCAGGTCTTCCAGTCGCGAAAAAAGTTGGCACCATAGACTCGGTTGGTCGCATCCTTACTGGTAATGGCTTTGGCGGACTCTTCGAACTGTTCCCATGTCCATTGTCCTTGGGTGGCAAGTGTGTTTGGATCAGTCAGGCCGGCTTGGTCGAACAGCGTTTTATTGTAGAACATGACCACCGGAGGTGTAGAAAAAGGTAATCCCAGCAGTTCATCACCATCACGGAACAAATCCAATGTACTTGGAATATAATCATCCAGCTTAAACTGTGCATCATCCTTGAACTCGGATACATCGGCCAGAATGTGGTTGGACTTGAATTGTGGCACCATTCGCTCCGATACCCAGGCGAGATCGGGAAGAGAGCCTCCGGCGGCAAGCACCGAAATTTTTTGCTGGTATTCTGCGAAAGGAACGGATTCCATCGTTACTTTGATGCCTGGATTTTCCTTTGTGAAGTCATCAATCAACTTGTTGTACACATCCATATGCGCCTGATTGCCCCACATCATGAACTTCAGCTCGACCTCTCCATTCTCTCCGCTTGCACTCCCAGATTCACTGTTAGAATTGGAGCTTGTGCACGCGATTGAAGCCATCATCATGAGTATAAACACCAGTATCAGTCCTGCTTTTTTCATGGAAATCCCCCTTATGGACGTCGTGGTATACATGTGCAACCAAAGTATAACGAAAGCATCGTTCCCCCTTAAATCACGTCAACTACAGAAATGGTATGGTTTTTCAAGAGATACTGAATCGGTCTCGATATTCTCCTGCGGTCCATCCCACCTGCTGCTTGAACACCAACATGAAGTGTTTGGGGCTCTGATGCCCGGATAACCGTGCCACATCATAGATTTTGAGACCCGTATTGATCAGCAACCACTTGGCCCGCTCCATACGTGCCTCTGTGATGTATTCGGAATAATTGATGCCTATTTCGTTCTTGAACAACTGGCTTAAATAAGTAGGGTTCAAGTTAACAAGATCTGCTATCGTCTGAAGTCGCAGATCTCCATCGGGATGTTGCTTGATGTGCTCCTTCACATCTCGGATAATCTTCCGTGTATCTCCACCAGCGTGTTCTGTTTTCCCAGATGGCTCCGGGATAGAAAGGGTTGAAATACCGTATCTGCGATCCAGCAGCAATTGAATCTTTTGTATGCATAATGCCAGTTCATAACGATCGATTGGCTTCAACAGGTAGTTCAACACCCCGAACTCCATCGCTCTGCGTGCATATTCAAACTCGCCATAGCCGCTTATGATGAGCATTAGCAATTCAGGATACATGTCTCTGGCTTTGCTTACCAAAGTTAAACCGTCCATTTCACGCATGCGGATATCCGTGATTAACACATCCGGCACCTCACATCTCAGAAAATCCAGCGCCTCGGTACCGCTCGATGCTTCGCCCGTTACCTGAAACTGAGAAGACACTTGTACGATCAGCTCCCTCAGTCCCTGACGGATGACCGTCTCATCCTCTACAAGCAATACTTTATACATGCGCTTCAATCCCCTTTCGGTAGAAGTTGAATGGATATCGTGACCACCAGTCCCTGCCCAGGACTTCCATCAATGCTTAGGCTGCCGCCTTCTCCATATATAAGGCGAAGCCTCTGGGCGATATTGTTAAGCCCCAGACTATCACCGGCATGGCAACGTAATGCCTCATTGGAAGGCTGTTTTGATATGGACTCATTTAACTCGTCAATCTTTGCCTGAGTCATACCCTTACCGTTGTCTCGTACACTAATCAGCAACTCATGGTCGAATTTCAAGGCAGATACCCAGATTACTCCTCCATTTTCCTGCCCTTCAATGCCATGGTAGACTGCATTCTCCACCAGCGGTTGCAGTACCAGCTTGGGAATCAAATACTCCGTTATTGCTTCTTCGATGTCATAGATAATCTCTAACTTGCCGTCGTAACGTACCTGCTGAATGCGTACATAGGATTGTACAAAAGCAAGTTCTTCTCCAAGTGGAACCATCCGGTCCACCTTATCAATCGTATAACGCAAAAGCTTGCCAAGCGCCGTCACCATGTCCGATACCTCCGCATGTTTCTGGCGAATGGCCATCATGTTAATGGACTCCAGCGTGTTGTATATAAAATGGGGATTCATCTGGCTTTGTAACGCTGACAACTCTGCCTCCCGCTCTTGAATGCCCAGCAGAAACACCTCATTGAACAGTCGATGAATCTCCTCCATCATTCGGTTAAAGCCCCGGCTAATCTGTCCGAATTCATCACTGCTGAAGTGTGCTACACGCTGGCTAAAATCTCCCTGCTCCACCCGAATCATGTGGTGCTTCAGTCGAATCAGTGGCCGGGTGATACGATAAGATAACAGAACCGCCAGAATCGCTATAGCCGCCATACACAACACTGCGAACCATATTGTAAAGGTTAGCATCTCACCCGATTCCTTTTGAATCACGGCAATAGGTGTAAGGCTGATCACCGAAAGACCGGAATAGCTGGAATGGTGTTGTACATAGAGATAGGACTGCCCAGCCAGAACAACTTTTTGGTTCCCTACATAGTTTTGAAGCTGTCCATTCATTAACAACTGGTCGTACGCAGACATCCCTCCAGTTGAGGTCCGTTCGAACAGAAGACGCTGCTTGCTGTCAACAATCATCAGACTTGCATCTTGCTCATAATTCAGATTGGATAACAGTTGGCCGAAGGCCTCCAGACGGATATCAATCAGAATGTAACCCAGTCGCTGGAGCGTACCCGGATCTCGAAGCACTCTGCCCACCGATATATACGATTCTTGCTGACCACCCGTGTAATAGCTGGGTTGATGTGGAGGAATCAGGCGCCATGTCCCTTCGGAGTCGTTAAGTTCTGCAAACCATTCATCCTGCCTGCTGTCCCATACCGGCTTGACCGCCAGCGAATCGAGATTGGAGAACAAAATGCCGCTGTTGCTGATCAGATGAATACCCCTAATCTCGGGTCGGTCATAAGCTTGACCCGAAGTGTAAAGCTTCATTTTCAGATAATCCTCAGACCTCGCCCATGCACCCGACCCCATTGAAGCGTTGTATTTCCCTAGAATGCCAAGCACCATCTGATCGTAAAGCGGCAAGAGCGACAACCGCTCAAAGTCCTTCAGCAGCCGATTCAGATTGGCGTTAATCTGGCGAACCAGTTCAATGGTGAACTGCTCGGTCTTGCGATCCATCGTCTGCGAGAAATGCTTGTAGTTCATCACTCCCTGCAAACTTAACGGCAGCAACGTCAGCGCCAGGAACAACAGGAGCAACTTGGTGCGCAGGTTTACGTTTTTTCCGAAAAAAATGCGTACCTTGTCCATCATTTCCGTTCATCCCTCCCTCTCCCGATCATTGTATGAGCCCCCTTCATAGATCAATCTGGGTATAACTGGGGTCATCATATCCAGTTTTAAGGATCATTCGCTATCCTGCCAATCCTGGAATTGGTACGGAATTTCAAGTTATCCGCATTGGTTTCAGGGTGAACGCCAAAAAGCCGACTGTATCGCTACAGTCGACTACGCTATTTCTATAGAACACTAATTAGACCAAAAAACCGACTGCATTACGCAATCGGTTGTCTGTTCCTAAGATGGCTTTTATATTTGAATCGATTATATTCATTAATAAGCTCGTCCAGTACCATGGACTGTCGGAGGACTTGGTTGTCCTGCATGCCATGATTCTCCGCCAAACGACTTAACTCTTGCCTGTTCCGTTCGATTTTATCTGTGATCTGTACCGGTTCACTCACAGCATGCACCCCCTCTTTGTATAACATTTTAGGATACATTGCCAAAAAATTCATATTATATTCCTTTGCAGAATAAAATATTTATTTACAAAGGTTTTCAAAGAAATTCAACCTTTTTCATACTTATATGGTGAACTAAAGATTAAATTGTAAATAAGAAAAAAAGTATTCGGGACCCGAATACTTTTCATTATTTACTTCGTAATGAATTAGCTAAATACAACATTAACATCCCTAAAAATATCAATAATATTCCTTCAATTTTATACGACCAAATCTCTGAGTTTATAAAACTACCAAAGATATCAGAGGTATCAGACTTTACATTTTGGTATTCTGCAAGAACCAACATAGCTTTGTCCATACCCCAATCAGTACTTTGAGCAATAAACTGAAATCCAATAACAAATAATATAAGTGAACAGATAAGGGCTACTAAGGAAATCATTTTACTTTTCAAATTTAAATTCTCCTTTGATAGATGCTATTTTCCACGTGATATTATTCCGAGTCATCCTAAAAATAATTAACCCTAACTTCTAGATTAGGCCCAAAAAATTGTTTAAAAAAGAGCCTATCTTAGAAATAGCTAATTAATGTTAATTTAAGAATGTGGCGGTCTAAAAGTTTTCTATGGCATGAGAGTCCTTTGTTTCTTTAAAGCAATCCATGTTACTAACAGGAAAAACATTGTATACGCTAAGGTAAACAGCATGCTTGTAGTTACAGAATATATGTCAGGCATATCGTAGAATGATACAATTCCTCCATAAGCAGTATCTCTAAATAAAATAGGAAGCATTGATTTTTGAATAAATAAAGGTAAATACTGTCCTATAAACCAACTATGGAACACTGATGATTCAATGGTTGGGTAGATAAAACCAACGATGATCCCCGCCATTAAACTTTTGCTCAAAACAGTGATGCAACCTGCAAACATCCCCCACAATAATAGACTTATAATAGAACCTAAAATTTGTAGAGTATAATCTTTAATCGTTATTATTTTCGTGTTTACCAAATCCATCGGAAGATTAAAAACAGCAGGAGTGACATAGCTAAACATAATTCCTACAAGCATTGTCAGCAACATAAACAAAAGTATAAATGTAAATATAGCCATAACTTTTGTAAGCAGCACTTCTAGACGTGTCAAGCCTTGAACCCATAATTGTCTGAGCGTAAAGCTACGGTATTCTATCCCAAATATCAGCGCACCAATGATAGAGATTACGATCGGTCCTAGGGCATTTACAGAAGCCAGTGAATAGGCTATTGCCATTTTAGGACTTAAGATAAATAACATCGCGGATAAAGAACTGCTGGAAGTATCTGAACCCCTGATAAATTGATATGTTTGTTCCAGAGAATATCCACTATTATTCATAAATGCTTGGAATGAGTTTTGAAAATTTGATCCGACACTTAAATATGTGTATATAACAAATACCAGGAAGATCACAGTTGCCCATATACTGAACGGGTGTTTAATAAGCTTAATGCATTCATTCGTATACGATTTAATCATGATTTCCCCCCTCTACAAGCTGATTGTAAATAGATTCCCATTCTTGTACATGATTCAAAGACATCCATTCGTTAATCGAAACATTTTTTTGGCGTAATGAATCTTGAAAAGACTCAAATGTACAATTTTTATCAAGCGTAATTTTCCAAGAAAAACGATCTAACCTGTTTGCTTTCAGTACTCCATCAAGTTCCAAAAGTTCATTCGTGCTAAACTCTGCATTTACTTTTATTTGAATTAATTTTGGTTGCAAACCATTATTATAATCAGATATATCCAATTCCTTTTCAATTCGTCCATTAATCATCATACCAAGTCTATTACAGCAATGTTCTATTACATCCCACTCATGACTCGCTATAACAAAACAACATTCTTGATTTGACATATCTTGAATTACTTCGACCAACCTATTATAGGAGTAATTATCGAGTCCATTTGTTGGTTCATCCAAAAGATAAACTTTCGCATTCTTCGAAAGAGCAATAGCTATTCCTAGTCGTTGTTTCTGACCAAAAGACAGCGTCTTTACTTTCTTTTTCATTATTTGTGGTGTAGTCAGATCTAGTTTTTTTAATATTTTCAATGCTCTTTGTGGATCAGGGGACAATAATCGCACATTATCGTTACCCGTTAAATGTGCGTAGAAAGAAGTGGGTTGGAATGACATACTCGTTTGATTAAATTGACTTAATTTCTCTTCAATAAAAACATTTCCTGAGGTTGGTGAGAGGAGTCCCGCTAAGCTGGATAATAAAGTAGTTTTGCCAGAACCATTGATTCCGACCAACGCATAAACATCACCCGCATTGAGAGAAAGTGAAATATTATTTAGTATCAGATCATTCTTAAATTTGATCTTCAAGTTATCTACTTTCAGAATTCTGTTCATATTTGCTCCTTTCGACTCTCATCCTTTATACCAACAAATACTTGGATAAGGTCATTATATACCCATCCAAGTATTTGTGTTTTTCATATGTTTTCTAACTTATTGAGCAGTTGAGCTACCAGTCGAAGAAACATTAATTAGAATACGACTTGTAAATTCTGATCCTCCTGCGTGACCCCATGGTGTAGGAATTCCACTCTCAAACAATACGCCTTGGTTTGTTTGACCTGTTGAAGTATATTTATAATTCCATTTGTTCTCTTCGTCTTTGAAACCGTAGAGCGGAGCAGTAGAATTATTTTGCCACAAATTACCGAAGTTTGTTATTTTACCATCATTCCAAGTCCATTGAGCAAATGCTTCTTGAGTTGCAACTGTAATTCCATACAAATTTTTATAACTTTTTTGCCAAGAATGAGTTGAAATTGTCGCAAATGTTGAAAATCCATCGTTATTTGCCCCCGGCACTGGGGCTACATATGATTCAGAACCAATAATTGAAGTATCCGGAATTTCCACGTTCTCCGCTGCGAATGATGGAGCAACACTACCAAATGCTAATCCTGTACTCATAACAGCGACAGACAACATTTTTAAGAATGAAATTTTTTTCATTTTGAAATTCTCCTTTTTTTGGACTGAAAAACGTTAAAGATCAATCAGCAATACTTCAAAAATTATACATCTAAATTTCAATCACCTCCGTTTCCAGAAAAAGAGCAAGAAGCATCAATCTTTTTATAAAACTGAAATAGATTATAATTGCCCCCAATAAAATCTTATAATATTTTGCAAAAAATACTAAAAAACTCTTCTTATGAATAAAAACCTATAAATAAAATATTAGAGAAATAAATGTTTATTGGGAATTAATACTCCTCATCCAAAGACTGATTTTATTTAAGCAAAACATTTGTATTTCGATTTCTCCTTTTTAATTTCATTTTGTACACAATCTCCATGATCGATTTCGATTATTATTATATGTTCTCTGCAGGAAATTTTAGTTCTTCCTTTACTAATGAATACAACGTTTTTTCACCGGTAACATTTTATATATTTTGGGTTGTCTTAAAACCAGGTATGTGTAATGTATTTCATTTTTTAATATTCATATTCATTCCTGAGGTAAATCGATTATATTCATTAATTAGCTCATCCAACGCCATCGACTGTTCAAGCACTTTAACACTAGGAATCCCATATTGATCTACCAAGCGACTTAACTCTTGCCTACCTTGCTCGATCTGGTCTTTCAAGATACTCCGTTCTCTCATAGCAGGTACCCCTCTAGGACATTCTGGAAAAACATTTAATATGAGTAAGCTATTAGTTTCACTAATGACTGCAAGTGCTTTTTAGAACATAATGTGTTTTGCATAATATTGTAAAAAAAAATCTTTAGAAAAGGCATTGTGCTCTGCTTAGTCCTTTATCAAAACACAAAACAGCCTACCTCAAAAGCAGATAGGCTGTTTGTTTTATTTAATATTTATCGTCTTAAATAATTGTGAATACGTCTCTTGCTGAGACAAACTAGCTTGCTGTCTATAAGTCCCGTATAAATCAACACATTTTACTGTCATATGATCGTCTTGGTTAAACATTGAAAGAGATAAGTGTATTAAGAATTACATTTATACCGGTTTGATAAACTTTTAGTCTTGATTTATACTTTGCAAGTTCATAATTAAACAACATATACGGAACGAATATTGTGCATCTTCTTCATCATCCCTTCCCAGATATTTCATTATTAAAAAGTCGGTAAACTTAACTTTTCTATTAATTTTTTGTACTTTCTGATCTGTGTTTCGGCGGCTTCACTCCTATACTCCCCATACAAATCTAAACATTTAATGCACATTAGTTCATCTTTACTTGAAGAAGAGAGATCTAAGCAAATAAGTAAGGCATCAATTCCAAGTGAATAATTATATTGATTTATTTGATATTTTGCCAATTCATAATAAAAAACTCTATATCCATGGTCTATCATTTGATCGGTATAACCACCTTTATTATGAAAGTCCGTATTAAACAAATTAATCGGATATTCAAACTTTTTCAAAGCATGACCAATATTAAATCCATACTGATTAGCTGCTTCCAATATATTTAGCAAACCAGTTAATATCTCTTCTGGATTGTTCTCTAAGTATCCTAAATAAGGAAAGATTACTTCCTCCTGACCTAGCAATATTCGGAATGCATATTGATTCCCCTCTCCCCATTTCTTGAATAGATCTATTATTTTTTGATCCTCTTCTGTAGGATTCTCAATTTCAATTATCTCCATGTATTTTTGCAGATAATTTATGGCCTCATCGTATTCCTTGCGGGTATCATAAACGCTTGATATTAATAAGTTTGCATAGGCTGCATATGTAAAAAGAGGATAGGCTGTTAGCCTTCTTTTATTACTTTTTCGCCTACGAGATTGAATTTTTAATTGGAATTCTGCTTTCCGTTCCAGTTCCCTTGCCCATGCATCAACCTTGTCCCACAAATGTATCGTATTATATACGTTTGCCAAATCTTTAATTGCATCCAATTGCACTTCTTCATTTAATTTATCAATATACGATTCGAACTTTACTGCTGCATTGAGATTATCATATTTACTCAGTGTTTTCTGAAGCAGGAAAATGCGGTACTGGCAAAGAGCCAACCGCTCCGAGTGTTGATACTTCTCACTGTCGGCCACACATTCATATAAAATGAGTGCCGCTTCATTCATGCTTTTACTATAGAGACTCTCTGCCACATCAAATAACTCATCAATATAGGATTGATCATCTGTCACATGAGTAATGACTTGTTCGATAATATCCAGCTTGCCAAGCTCAGCGCAACGATATATAAACGGTTCTAAACGTCTCCAATGAGGTGCAGAATCAATAAAACATTCCACACCATACATATCATAAAAGTATCCCTGCTCTAAACCCATTGCTGATGTGATTTGGTCTAGTTGATTCATTGACATAAGTCTGGTTCCTTTGATGATCGCACTTAATGTACCAACATTAATGTCAGCCATTTCTGAAAATTGCTGTAGCTTATATCCCTTATTTTTCAAGTGACTTTCAATATAGGAACGTATATTGGACATTGTCTTCATCGTCCTTCCCCAGATGTTTTACTATCGAAAAGTCGGTACACTTAACTTATCTATTAGTTTTGTATACTGCTCTTCCTGAGTCTTACTGGCGCGATCTCTATATTTTCCGTATAAATCAATACATTTGATACACATTAGATCTTCATTACATGAAGAAGAACGTTCCAAACTAGTAATTAGATGTTCTATTCCCTGTTCAATTTGGTTCTGATTCAATCTGTATTTTGCTAGTTCGTAGAATAAGCGTATATATCTAAAATTTGATGCCTGTTCGTTATATATTCCTTTTACATGTCTTGCCGCTTTAATTTGATCAATGTGATTTTGGAATCTATTTAATGCATGGTCAATATTAAAAGAGTACTGATTTGCCGCCTGTATAATATAGGCGAGTGCTGTTAAAATTTCGGCATGATTAACATCTAGGTAATTTAAATAACGGTTTAAGCCTTCGAAGTCACCTGATAGTATTTTGTACAAATATCGATTGCCCTCAGCCCAGCCCTTGAATCGATCTATCAATTCTTGCTCTTCCTCTGTTGGATTTTTAATCCCATCCATAATATCCTCATAAACATCTGTGTACTCCAAAGCTTTCATATATTGCTTACGTTCTTCAGATACATTTGCCATGAGCAGATTAGCATAAGCTTTATAAGTAAATAGAGGATAAGAGGCTATTCTTGGTTTTCTGTTCCGTCTCATAGATTGAAGTTGAACTTGGAATTCAGTTCTTTGAATCAATTCATTAGCCAGTTCAAAAACCTTATCCCATAGATTTATCGCGCCATACAAATTAGCTAAATCTTTAATCGCATCCAGTTGTACTTCCTCATTCAATTTTTCGATAAAAGGTTCAAATTTTACTGCGGCATTTAAGTTATTGAATTTATTCAGTGTTTTATGAAGCAGGAAAATACGGTACTGGCATAAGGCCAACCGCTCGGAGTGTTGATATTTTTCACTGTCTGCCACACATTCATACAAAATAAGAGCTACTTCTTTTAATCCTCTAGCAAAAAAGCTTTCAGCTACATCAAATAATTCTTCTATATATGATCGATCGTCCGTTACATGAGTGATGACTTGTTGTATACAATCCAGCTTACAAAGCTCAGCACACTCATATAGATATGGCTCCAAACGTCTCCAGTGGGGCGAAGATTCTATGAAGGATTCAACCCCATAACTCTCATAAAAATACCCTTTCTCTAATCCCATAACAGAAGTAATCTGATTCAGTTGGTTCATAGACATTGGCCTGTTGCCTTTAAGAATGGCACTTAAAGTTCCAACATTAATTCCAGTAATATCGGAAAAATGCTGCAACTTGAGATTCTGCTCTCTCATATATTTCTCAATATGTACTCTTATTTTAGGTACCAATTCCACTGTCTCACCTCCGTCATTAGAATCACTTATAATTCAATTTCATATAATAAATGTTATTTTAATCCTGTATTTTACATTGGTCAATCTATGAAAATACAAAAAAGCTTACTCTCGTTACTTGAAAGTAAACCTTTTTGAAAAATTTAATATATCCACTGTTATAATTTTCCCACTCCATGTGTAATGCCCATTATTTGTATAATTCCATCACTATTAAAATTAGCTAATTGACTTACATTAATAATCATAATACTAAGCAAAATTATATAGTAGATTTTCTTTTTTTTCATAGGATTTCTGAACCTCCATCATGATAAGTTTGTACTGATGCTCGATTTCAGTGGTACCCATGTTTTTGTACTTCTCATACAAGGAAACACAATGAATGATATCTGTTTGATTGTTAAATCGTACAGACTCTCTCAGACAGTGAATAAGTTGCTTCAAACCCTCTGGATATTCATGACGATTTAAGTGATAAAGAGAACGTTCCAACAAGAATGCAGCATAAATTTCATTTTTCATCTGCTCAGTATATCCTTTTAAACAGTTAATTTCCGAGTTAATTCGATCGCTGAACTTATACAAAATATCATCAATATTTCTATCGAACTTATTAGCTGCCTCCAAAATATTAATGATTGCAGGTAAAATTTCCTCTTCATTTTCTTCAATAAATTCCATATAAGCAGGTAAAACACTGTGGTCACCCATCATCAATTTATATAAATAAGTATTGGCTTCCGCCCATCCAGCAAAATTATCAATAAATATTTGATCTTCTTCATCCGGTTCCGAGACATTAGCAAGTTTGGCATAGAACTCTGTGTAGACTAGAGCCTCTTCATACCGCCCCTGCTTCTCGCATACCGATGATTTAAGTAAATTTGAATAAGCTCTATATACAAACAAAGGATAGGCGGTAAGTCTATCAATTTTGTCTATTTTTTTCTTTGTATAAGACTGTAAGATTTTCGTTTTCTGATCTAATTCTTCAGCCAAATTAAATACCTTTTCCCAATATCGAAGAGACGCATACGTATTCGCCAAATCCTTAATCGCATCCAGCTGCCTCTCCTCATCCAGCCGATTAATATATGGCTCAAAGTGCACAGCGGCCCGCAGGTTATCATGTTGATTCTGACCAAGCGAGAGGGTGAAAATGCGATACTGGCACAGAGCCAGACGTTCCGAGTGTTGATATTTCTCACACTCCGCCACACATTCGTACAACATCCGTGCAGCCTTCGTCTGTCCACGTTCAAGCATGCCTTCCGCCATCTCAAACAACTCCGAGATATACGAGCGATCATCCGTCACTTCCTGGATAACCTTATGAATACATTCGAGCTTGTCCAATTCAGCACAGCGTTGCAGGAATGGTTCCAGTCTCCTCCAATGAGGTGCCGATTCCACGAAACATTCAGCCCCATAAATCTCGTAGAAATACCCCTCTTCCAGCTTCATGCCTTGGGTAATCAGATCCAGTTGCGCCATAGCGATGGGCCGAGTCCCCTTAATAATTGCGCTAAGCGTTCCAGCGTTAACTCCCGATATATCGGCAAAATACTGCAGGGTGTACCCCTGTTTCCTGATGTAGTCCTCAATATATGAGCGTATCGTAGTTGTAGGTTCCATGTATCCCACCTCCACAATGAAAATCCATAATTTTGAATTTATATGATAAGCACAATTTTAATCCTAAATTTTACAGCGGTCAATAAAAATCGTGGCAATTTCCTTCACATTTATGCAAGGAGGCCTCGCTGTTCCTGCTTATAGAAAAAATCCATTAGAAGAATCCGTGAGAACGTGATACATTTAATTCAACTTGCATATCCTACTATTTCAATAGGATTATACGACACAGATACTATCAATTCAGTTCGAGGAGAAGGTCAGATGAAATTTGCCTTGTTTAGTCTCATGATGAATCTGCCTAATGCCGTAACCGGGGAAGCTCTGACAACTCAGCAGAAATTCCACAATATATTAGAGCAAGCGAAGCTGGCTGAACGACTGGGATTCGATGCCTATGGGATCGGTGAACGACACGGTGCACCTTTTTTATCTTCCTCGCCACCTGTCGTATTAACCGCAATAGCCGCAGCAACCACACGCATTCGGTTACTAACTACCGTCACTGTTCTTAGTATACTTGATCCAGTCCGGGTTGCCGAGGATTATGCCACGCTGGATCAATTATCGGGCGGACGGCTGGAAATGATCATCGGGAAAGGCAATGACCCTCGGCACTATCCGCTGTTTGGCATAAGCGAAGAGGAACAATGGAACTCACTCGATGAACGCTATCATTTGCTAAAACGGCTGTGGTCTGAAGAGAATGTAACCTGGCAGGGAACGTATCGCCCTCCGCTTGAGGGAGTGACCACGTGGCCCAGGCCGCTTCAGCAATCCATCCCAATCTGGCATGGTAGCGCGTCCAGTACGGTCTCAACCGAACTCGCTGCCAAATATGGCGAGCCGCTCTTCACGTCGAACTCTTTTCACCCTCAGGCCAAATACAAAGCGTTAATTGATCATTATCGGGAACGCCTCGATTATTATGGTCATGATCCGCAGCAAGCAGTGATTGGCTCTGGTGCCGGCAGTCTCTATCTTGCGGATACGGGCGAAGAAGCCATTCGTCGTTATAAGCCATATTATGAAGCGTTCCATGCCACCGCCGCCGCACAGCATAACCAGTCTCCCTTCAGCGATCTGGAAGATAACATTGCACGAGGTCCTGCGTTAATTGGCAGTCCGGAACAGGTCATTGAGAAAATTCTGGACTATCATGCCGCTTACGAACATCAGGTGCTGAGTATCAGCGTAGATGGACTGACGCATAGCGAGCAGTTGGAGCAAGTGGAGCGTTTTGCCAAGGAAGTTGCCCCTGTTTTACGCCGCGAACTGCCCAGTTCGGTCTGGAATGAACCCCCGGTGTTAACCCAGCACTCATCCGTCCTTTCCTCTAATGTTACAGATTCATGGCCCACAGCCATCTCACCTATATTCCAGGTCTAACAATCTCCCACGTACAATATACATGTGCTCCTTCCAGGGTGATTCCTACGAATCGCCCTCTTCCCTCTTCCTCCCACTTGTATCGCGACTATCCCTATATCTACTCGGACTGAATGCCTTCAAACAATGAACGGAGCATCACATCTACAAACGCATCATCCATCGCTTCCCCCGTCACTAACATACGATAGAACACCGGCCCATAGATCAGATCAATGTATAATCCAATGTCCGTCCCACTCTTTAACTCGCCGCGCTCCACACCATTCTCCAGAATCCCCCGAGCTTCACGCCGACGTGGTTGGATGTACCTTGTACGGTATTCTTCGGCAAGCCCTTCATCCGATTGCCCTTCTCCGATAATCTGCGTAATCACCTTACCTTCACGACTGGTCAAAAAACGAACCAGATTACTCGCATGTATGCGTATATCCTCCAATACCGAGCCTGTATCCGGCACTGGCAATCTTGCCGTTGCCGCAGACATATATCCGTCCATGATGACAGCGCCTTTATTCGGCCACCATTTGTAGATAGTGGCTTTGCTCACCTGTGCACGTTCAGCAATCTTCTCGATTGTAACCACCCCGAATCCGTGCTCCAACAACAACTCATACGATGCTGTAAGAATGGCATTCTGGGTTTCCATGTTACGCGGACGTCCTCTTTTGGCAGTCATCTTGAGCCCTCCTGGATGTATAAAATATATTTAGTCAACAGTAATATTCATAAAAACGATACGTTCATTATACTAAACTGCCATGAATACACACAATTCCATCCTCCGCTCACCTTTTCATCCTCATTAACTTTCTCATTAAAATATGTAGAGCCCATTTACAATACTATACGTTTAGTTTATTATATATTTGTAATTAGTAAACACACCGTTTAGTAATAACGTTTTTAAATATCACCTGTTTATTGGGAATACCAATTTAGAACTGTGGAGGATGATAATGATGGATATGAGACAACAAGTGAAGAAGGCCCCTGTGCCCACCTGGATTATTTTTTTGCTGGCATCCGCTTGTGGATTGATCGTGGCAAATCTGTATTATGCTCAGACCGTTATCGGTCCGATCAGCATGACAACGGGTCTGTCTTCTGCCGCTGCCGGATTGATCGTAACGTTGACTCAGATTGGTTATGTCATTGGTTTGCTGTTTATCGTGCCGCTCAGTGACATTACCGAGAATCGACGCCTGGTCGTTCTTTTCCTCATCGTACTGGTTGTTGCCCTGATTGCTGCGGCTTTCTCGCCCACCGCTGTTGTATTTCTGACTGCCTCTCTGTTCATTGGTATAGGTTCTGTGGTCGCTCAAATTCTGGTGCCCTATGCGACATATCTTACTTCCGAGGAACAGCGCGGACGGGTTGTTGGCAATGTAATGAGTGGTCTGTTGCTGGGCATCATGCTGGCTCGTCCTGTCGCAAGCTTTATCACCAGCCTCTTCGGATGGCAGACGGTCTTTGTATTCTCCGCCATTGTCATAACACTTCTCATGCTGCTCCTATCACGTGCTCTTCCTGCTCGCCAGCCTGAACCCACCTTGAAATACGGGCAATTAATCGTGTCCTTGGGCACACTGTTCAGAACGATGCCGCTGCTGCGCCGCCGGGCGTTCTATCAGGCCAGTCTGTTTGGTGCTTTCAGCTTGTTCTGGACCACCGTTCCGCTCAGGCTCGCTAACGATTTTGACATGTCACAGCAAGGCATTGCCTGGTTCGCACTGGCTGGTGTCGGAGGTGCTATTGCCGCTCCTATCGCCGGGAGACTGGCTGATCGCGGACTAACACGTATTCTGACGGGTGCTGCCATGGTGATCGC
Source organism: Paenibacillus amylolyticus (assembly GCF_047302515.1). Lineage (GTDB taxonomy): Bacteria > Bacillota > Bacilli > Paenibacillales > Paenibacillaceae > Paenibacillus > Paenibacillus amylolyticus_G. The sequence goes on from NZ_CP168019.1 coordinate 5,501,468, forward strand.
TGTTGCTTCGTTCGGTCTTGCTTATGTGTTCCAGAGCCACTCCACATTTGCATTGATACTGCTTGTGATCGTCGCGATCACACTGGATATGGCTGTCTCGGGAAATCTGGTGCTGGGTCAACGCATTATCTACTCCTTAGGAAGTGAAGCGAGAGGACGTGTGAATGGCATATTCATGTCGATCTTTTTTGTCGGCGGTGCGATTGGATCATCTCTTGGAAGCTGGTCTTATGCTAACGGAGGCTGGAGTCTCACAACGCTGATTGGCCTGATTATGCCGCTGCTCGCTTTGGTGTATTACTTTACGGAAAAGAAAGCTGCCGTTGTCAGCAACGGATAACAATTCTTTCATATATAAAGAAGGGCAGAGTGATCTCTAAAGATCCGCTTCTGCCCTTTTCCCTTATTTCATGACACTAAATTTTTTGGTCGCTGCCCTAACTTGATCATCCTCGCCCCATACAATGACACCTACCACTTTGGTAGCTTCCAATTCCATCGAAGCAATCTCAACTGCATATTGTTCAAAGGCATTGTTGAGCGACTGGCCTGTCTGTGAAAAAACAACATGGCTCAATCCTCCACTGTCGTCTGAGCAGAGTTTGGCCAGATTGATCAGTTGATTCTCCCCGGCCTTCAGAATGACAGTGCTATATCGGATGCCCGCATGCTGAACGCCGCTATGATCCAGCACAGGTTGATCAGAATATAACCCCGGCTCATTCAGGGCTGCTTGTCCCATTAACAGGGCAGCCACATTGGCGGCGGCGCCAGGTTCCAAATTTTTATCCAGTATAATAGCAATTCTTTTCATATGACTGTATTCACCCTCTGTGTATTTTGTGTAAAACATACCCATGGCATATTGATTCCCTCACGCAATACTTTGTAGGTCACAAGCCCGTAATGATCAGCGCATAGCTGATTCGTGAGCGCAATGGACTTCTCCGTGTTGTGCATGACCTTCCTGCAAGCTTCAGGGTTGGACGATACGGTGCTGTTCTCTCTATAGGTTGTATCAAGTTCAGATAACAAGTATGTGGTTGCTGGATGATGATAGATAATATCGATCTGATCGGGACATACCGCATGGAAGCCGGATAGAACCAGCGCAGGAATTTTCTCCACAAAGCTCTCAGACACCGCTAGTTCAGAATCCATAATGAAGCTGTTGAGCTTGGGATACGCCCCGGGGACCAGCAAGCAGGATATGATCCCTAATCTCAAGTCTTCCGCAGCCGCTTCAAATTCAGGGTATGGCTTGATACGTTCCGAGTTGCCTAATTTCTTCGCGATATGCATGCTGCAAGTCAGGAATCCTTCATCGTCTCCCAGCGTTCCCAGTATGGCATATTTCTCTTTAACGATCTCCATTTATTTCTATTTCCTCCTTTTTATTTCTAATCCGCTAAAGATCGTATACCAAAAAATTCCTATTGTCAATTAACACTTTAACGTAACACAAATATGTATTTCCGTTCATATTTCCCGCCAAAAAGTGTATTGAAAATGGAAAATGTTGAGTTATAATGTTATGAAATGAATTTTTACTATTTTTAGTATTTTGTTGAAAGGGGATATACGAGAACGTATGAAAACCATTGTATACATATCTGATTTCAGGCTTCCAACTGGATTAAACTTCGTTAAACCTTTGCAGAAATTGGCGGATCACAAGAAAATTCTGATTATTGAACGGCATAATTTGCATCATGATGAGGTCCTCAGGGACTTCTTTGATGAAATTAGATATGTCGATCATTTGGAGTCGGTAGATGCCATACGCGAGCATATGGTGCAGATCCGAGAATCCCATTCCATCTCTGCTTTGTTAACGCCGGGTGAGAATGCGATTGAGATCGGTGGTCAGCTCCGTTCCGAGTTCGGGATCCCCGGTATGCAGCGCAATCAGGCTGAGGCTGTTCGCAACAAATGGATCATGAAACAAATGCTGCATCAACGCGGAATTCGGACATCCGAAATTGCCATAGCTCTACATGAACAGGACTATATTTGTTTCACTGCTGTACACGGGTTTCCGATTATTGTGAAGCCACTCAGCGGATATGGAAGTATCAATACGTTCAAATTGTCCAGCATGGATGAACTAGTACATTATCTACACCATACAAGACAAGCACAGCAAAGGGATTTGCTGGAGGAATTCATCCACGGTACGGAGTTTCATTGTGATTCCATTGTGTCCAAGGGCAAAGTTGTATTTGCATCTGTTTCCCAATACCTGTATAACTGCCTGGATATTGCGACAAAGCAGAAACCTCCAGCCAGTATTACGTTCCCTGAGGGCACGAAAGCTGATTTTATCCATCACATCAAAGAACTCAATGAACAGGTCATTGCTGCCTTGGGTATCAATCAATCCGTAACACATGCCGAACTTTTTCTGACTCCGGAAGGAGAAGTGGTATTTGGAGAAATTGGGGCAAGAATCGGGGGATCACATGTTATGCCTCCTTGTATCAAGAACACCCATGGCGTTGATTTCTTCGAAGCCGTCACTGATCTGGAAGTTGGAATATATGAATTCAAGAAACAGGAGACGAGCCAGAAATTCACAGGCATGATCTGCTTCCCTTCACGCGCAGGGGTAATTCAACACATATCCGGGAGAGAGGATTATGCCGATATCCCTGGTATCGTTGAGTTCAATGTATCCTATCAAGTGGGGCAGCGCGCCGGGGACGTCAACGATACCATGACCCGATCAGGGTATGCTATCGTGGAAGGTGATTCGTTCGAGGAATTGCGTCAAACCCTGCTGGATATGTACGATCGCTTCAAGATTGAAGTGACGGTAGCTGAAACCGTATAAGATGTACGGATCATCCTCACTGTTTTTGGTCTGGAGTGATGGTTATCTTGGGGAGGGCTGGAATTATTGTCTTTATTCAAAACCTACGCGGGTCTGAGCCGCGATATCTATTATCTCTGTTTAGCCAGAACGATTAACAGCACGGGAGATTTTGTATTCTCCCTGATTACCTTGGTGCTTACGTTACAGATGGGCATGAATGTGGTCAGTGCAGGGATCTTTGTGTCCATGGCAGCCCTGATTAGCGGACCCGGTGTACTTCTCGGCGGCTATTTAAGCGATGTTATGGGCAAAAAAACAATTATTGTCATCGGGCAACTGTTGTCTGCCATCATGATTATAAGCTGCTCTTTTTGGTCAGGCACCCTTACCGTTGGTTATCTTCTGATTGCAGTCATGTTCTTCATCAGTATTACCCGACCTGCTTATAATGCACTGATTATTCAACTGTGCACGGAGGAGAAAGAGCGAAAGTCCGCCTTTTCCCTCATGTATCTGGGGGCCAATCTGGGTATAGCCATCGGACCACTGGTCGCCGGTTTTTTTATCAAGGATCACGTCAACATTGTCTTTATAAGTATCGGTACCGTGTTTCTGATATCTACTTTTATCATCATCAACCAGGTTAAGATCGGCACACGCAAGGAATTGGCATCAACAAACAGCGAACATGCTGGACAACAACAAGAACAACAACGATCGAGCCAACCGCCTTCACCTTTATTCAGACTACTGCTGAAAAACCCACTTGTTGCCTTCTTCATCGTTGTGTCATTTCTTAATTATTTTATCTATATGCAATACTCATTTAGCCTCCCACTCCAGATGAATCATTCATTTGGCGAGAACGGGGCAGCATATTACGGCTCTGTCATGACCATCAATGCCATTAGCGTCATTATTCTTACCACTGTGATCCTGTCCGCTACACGCAAATTAACTGCCCTAAACTCCATAGCTACAGGCGCACTCTTCTATGGAATCGGATTTGGAGCCTTGAACCTGCTCGGAACCTTCCCCCATTTTTCCATCGTCGCCTTATCCACGGTGCTGTGGACCATTGGAGAGATTCTCGTGCAGACCAATATCAATCTGTATATTGCTTCGCGTGTACCCGATACACATCAGGGCCGGTTTAATGGCTTGCTGTTATTCGTAGGTTGCTTGGGTTATACACTTAGCCCATATTTGACAGGCATTTTCATCAAAAGCATGGACATGGAAAGTGTATGGATCATTATTCTGGCTGTCAGTCTGTTCTATGCGTTGTCTATGATCATTCTCTGGTATATCGAAAAAAGCTCAACAAGAAAAAGCGAAATGAATCCGCTGGATCACTCAAAAAGTATCTGAACCTCAGGGCAGCCTATTCTGCCCTTTTTTTCACTTTATTTTCACACTAAAATAGGCAAATGTGCATTCGCATTATACTCAATCAATTGCTGACCCGCATGCAGTCTCTGTACCAGATCTGGATTGGCGATAAACGGTCTGCCGAACGCAGCCAGGTCTATGCTTCCCTTACCAATCGCGTGCTCTGCGGTCTGAACATCCAAATCCCCCACACCAATGATGATTCCATCCCATTGACTCCGAATTCTCTGGTGAAAAGTGAGTTCTCCGTCCCACGCTTTTGTATATTGAGCTGTTGAGGGATGCAAGATCGTAATTCCCGTCTCGCGGAACAAGTTCAGATATGCATCAATCATTCCAGCTTTGTCTGCCCAAGCATAGGATGCATCATCATCCTTTTTCTCGGAAAATCGTACCGATATGCGATCCACAGGGATCTCTTTTTTCATAGCCACAATAATATCCCGCAAGAACCGCAATCTGCCCGCTGTGTCTCCTCCGTATTTGTCTGTTCTGTGGTTGGTCTTCTCATTGATAAACTGGTCGATCAGATACCCATGCGCAGCATGCAGCTCGATCCCGTCGAACCCTGCCAGAACCGCATTGCGGGCGGCCGTCTGAAAATGCTGAATCGTATCCGCTATATCCTGTGTACTCATCGCTTGAGGAACCTGATACGGCTTATGCAGCTTATGCACTCTTCCCTCTGCCGCAAGGTTGGAAGGTGCCACTGGAGTGGTTCCGATCAGATCGGAGTGGGACAACCTGCCGACATGCCACAGTTGAGCAATAATGGTGCCGCCATGTCTGTGAACAGCATCCGTTACCCTTTTCCAAGAAGTCGTCTGTTCATCTGTATATAAGCCGGGGATGCCGTAAGTGCCTTTGCCTGCCAGATTGGGGTTAATGCCCTCGGTAATAATCAGCCCCACACCATCTCGCGCACGCTGCTCATAATACGCCACCATCTCATCCGTTACGTTCCCCTCCTGATCATCAGCAAATCCCCGGGTCAACGGCGCCATCACAATTCGGTTCCTTAATTGCCACTGGTGAATCTTTACCGGGCTTAATAGTACTGAGCGTGTATTCAAGTTATCCATGTCATATCCCTACTCTCTTCGTCTTTAAGGATATTGTAAGGCGACCCTGATATATCGTAAAATGATTGAAATATATAGTTGTATCTCTCAGAGAGATACCTAACATCAGCATCTGCGGAAGCAATTGAAGTTAATCCACGTTCAGGAGGATACAACATGGAACTTTCCGATATCGATATTGTTCTCGCGGTGGCGCGTTCAGGCAAAATCTCACAGGCCGCCAAAGAACTGAATTACGCGCAATCCAATGTCACTACGCGCATCAAAAAACTGGAGCAGGAATATCAAATCCAGTTGTTCAACCGATTTCCCAAAGGTGTCGTACTGACCTCCAAAGGAGAACAGTTCGTCCAGTACGCCACACAGATTCACAACCTTTTACATGATCTGAAGCAGGATATGACCGATCCCGGTGAGCCTTCTGGCACGCTGAAAATCGGCATTGTGGAAACGGCGGCATCCAGCCGTTTTATGGAGATTCTGAATGAATATCAAATAACCTACCCGAAGGTGTCCATCTCACTCGTTAACGCCACTTCACCCAAAGTACTGCGCAAGAAAATACAGGACGATGAGATTGATGGTGCTTTTATCAGCGGGGCTTGTGTGAAAGAAGGTTTGAAGGTGGAATACGAGATGCAGGACACCGTTCATATCATCTCCAAGCAGATGGATACACCACCCGAAAGTCTGTGCCAAGTATCATGGGTCGTTTTCCCCGAGGGCTGTCCGTATCGTGAAATGACCGAAGAATTTTTGCAGGAAGAGGGGTTGTCCGCACGTAATATCATCGAAGTGAGTACGATGGAAAACCTGCTCAGCTGTGTGGAGTCAGGTATCGCATTTACCATTATGCCGTGCAGCGTTATTCACAAGAAACCGGATGATTTCTCCGTATTTGATCTCGCAGATCGCTATACTCATACCACGACAACCTTTGTCCGCGGTGAGGATCGGTATGTCAGTAGTGCGCTGGATCAATTCATGAAGCTGCTGAATCAGAAGTGCATTACGTTTTGATATAGATAACTTTTATAAGCAGCAGTATAGTATGTACATTCACAGCAGTCAGGAGAAGATCAGATGAAACTCACGAATCTAATATATAGGCTCATTGACGCCCGGCGTGTCGACAACAATGCAGAACAAGTGTCCTTTCCATCCCGTCCACATCATACGCTGCTTGTTGTGATCAAAGGGAGCATAACCGTCAAAGTCGAAGACAAAATCATCTCCCTATGCGCTCCTCAAGTCCTTTCCGTCCCACCTTCTCACACCTGTATCGCAATTACCGAGGTACAGCCTGATTTTGAATGTGTCACCTTAACCTACAATGTCTACAACGAAGAACTGGATGGCAACATGCAGCGAGTTATTGATCCACATCTTGAATTCATTGCCGCTGTTGTTCCCTCAGCTCCCGTTCTCGCCATTCAAATCCATGAAGGTGGGCAGAAGGAAGATCCATGGGCTGGAATGGCACGTCAGATCCTCTTTCAGGAACTGTGTCTTCTCCTATTAAAGCAGAAAAAGCAGAAATTCCAGGAAGATACCGCGATTGAAGCGGTAAGGCAGAGCCAAAAATATATCAATACACATTATCAGGATAACTTCACACGCGAAAAACTGGCTGAAATGGCTGGACTGAGTGTCAACCGTTATTCCAGATTGTTCAAAAAAATGATTGGACAAGGTCCCATTGAATATTTGAACGCCGTACGCATCCGGGAAGCCGGTGATCTGCTACTGGCCTCGGACAACACGATCAAACAAACAGCCCGCCAGGTCGGGTATGAAGATGAATTCTATTTCAGCCGAAAATTCAAAGCAACCACCGGATTGTCTCCCATGGTTTATATTAAAAAACATCGCTCCGTAACACGTATCGCTTCACTTGCCCATCCCTATACGGGGCATCTGCTTGCCCTTGGTATTGAGCCTTATGCGGCACTGATTAATCCGGTCCATAGGACATCATATGAATTCAAAAATGTGATTCAAGTGGGCAGAGATCAGCCTGATCTGGAACTATTAATGAATGCACACCCGGAACTGATCATTGGGTATGAAGGAACCGATTATGAAGAGCCCAAAAAAGCCGAATTATTTCGGCATATTGCCTCCACTTGCACCGTATCTTTTGCAGGAGATTGGCGTAAACAGATGTACTCCATTGCACAATCCGTGGGCAAAATAACAGCTGGTGAAGAATGGCTGGAACGTTATGATCTATCGGTCAAACAAAAAATCTCCAGTATACTGCATGCCATGGATGACCGTCCTGTGGCTGTGGCGCAATACGAAGATGGAAAGTTCCGGGTCTACGGCAACCGTAATCTGGGTACGGTACTCTATGATGATTTGCAGTTATCCGTACCCCAAGCTCTACACCGCGTATCCCATTCCCGTTTAATGTCACTGGAACAGCTGGTTCAGTCGGATATTGAACACTTCATTCTGTTTACAAGTGGTCACGCAGAAGAGCGCACGCACACTGTAGCGTCACTTATGCAAAATTCAATCTGGCAACAATGGAAGGCGGTTCGTACGAATCAAGTCTATGAATTGGGCGATTCCTCCCCCTACTCCTGTTATACTTCCTTGGCTCATAATCTGTTTCTGAATCGGGTTAGTCAATTGTTCCTGAGCCAAACGTCCATGCATTAAACAGGAATATCCATGGATTACGATTTGGAATGCACCTATAATTATTTTGATAATGATAATCAAAATCAATTAAAGGGTGTGTACAACGTGTCTTTACCTAACAACCAACGCTTCTCTACCTTTTTCAAATCAGGACGATTCCTTATAACCGTTCTTATTCTATGCAGCATGCTTGCGGGCTGTGGGACTTCCCAGAACAGCGGGAACTCCGCTTCACCCGAATCTAATGGGGCAAAGCCATCAACCGCTGAACAGGGAAGTGAGAATACACGCACCATTTCCACGATCAAAGGGGATATCGAAATTCCTGCTGAACCCAAGAAAATTGCAGGTATGCTCTACGTCTTTGCTGACCAATTACTCGCTCTCGGCATTGAACCAACAGCCATGGTAACGTATAACGATCTCGGATTCCCTGAATATCTGGCAGATCAGATGAAAGATACCACTGCCGTAGGTTCCGGCGAGTCTCCCAATTTTGAAGCATTGCTCCAGGCTGAGCCGGATCTCATTCTGGCCTCCAAAACGTTAAATGAAGCAAACTATGAGCAACTCTCCAAGATTGCTCCAACGATCCTTTTTGATAATGAAGAAAAAGGAGACTGGGAGCGATTCATAGAAACGGCAACTGTTCTTGGCAAAGAAAAAGAAGCCCAAGCGGTCAAAGATGCCTATGATGCCAAAGTGACCCAAACCCATGATGAGCTTGCCGTAAAAGCCAAAGACGAAACGGTGGCCTACATGCGTGTACAGGATAAACAGCTTCAGTTGATTAAACCTGATGATAACTTCACTCTGTTTGGTGCTCTGGGATTAACCCCTGCTTCAGTAGACAGTGTAGATTTCCAGGGATCATGGAATGTGGCAATTTCCGAGGAAATTCTGCCTGAGCTGAACCCGGATCGACTGTTTATCATTCTGCGTCCAGGTGAAGAAAACAAGGTTGTGCTTAATAACATCATGGATACATCCATCTAGGCCAATCTGAATGCAGTCCAGAACGATCATGTATATATCGGTGATGCCAACCTGTGGTTTGCAGGATACGGTCCCATCGGTCTTAGCAAAATTATTGATGAAATCGCTGCTTCCTTCGAGTTATAGAGGAACATGATGAAACCCAAAACAAGTCTTAGGCAGACCGTGATCGAACGACGGACGATTCAGGAATTTAATGGCCTACCTATTCCCTTGGAAACGATTCATGAGATTCTGGAGGACGCGATATGGGCTCCTTTTCACTCCAAAAAGGAACCTTGGCGCTTCATTCTGTTTATGAATGAGGGCAGAGAAATATTCGCAAGCGCTGTATTGAGTACACGCAATCCTGAATTTATAGCAAAGTACGGACAACAAATCAGAGCTGCCTATTGTGCACAGACACCTGTGCATCTGGTTGTGGTTATGACAGCCAACCTGCCCTCCAAGGCGTGGGAAGAGGCTTTTGCTGCAACCTCGGCACTGATCCAGAACATACAGTTGCTCGCCTGGGAACAACACATCGGCGTTGTATGGAAGACAAGCACTTTCAACGAAAATCCGCTATTCTGTGAAGCCATTGGTGTGACATCTGAGGAAAAAATAGTAGGTACACTACACATGGGGTATTTTAACGCTGAAGATCAGCCTATGCCCAAACCTCGCACACCTCTCCCTCAACTGTTGCATCTCATTGATCACTAAATGGATTAGAGCACATTGATCGAGAGCATAAAAAAGAAAGGGATGTCCTATAAGTCATGAATATGACAGAGGACATCCCTTGTTCGTGTTATTTTGTTTTAATGAACCTGAGACCCTTACTCCACCTTGAATCGCGCAGCCGATTCGGCCAGCTTTTGCGTCAATTGATCGATCGTATCAACCATGTTGGCCAACTGCTGTACTGTTGAAGATTGCTCCATCATGGTTGCTGTTACCTCTTCAACCGAAGCGGATACCTGCTCTCCTGAAGCCGACAAACTATGGGCAGACTCCAGTACGTCATCCTTGTTCTGTAACATCTCCTGCATCTGTCCTGCCATCGTAGCGATCTGTTGATTAATGACCGTTACCTTCTCCAAAATCACATCAAATGCCTGGCGAGTCTGCAAGACAAGCTCATCCTGTCTGGACGAGATGGTGTGAATTTCGGCAACACTTTGGTTGTTCTCGGCGACATCGGCCAGATTCTGCTCGATAATGCTGGAGATTTCCTTGGATTGGCGGGAGCTCTGCTCTGCCAGGTTGCGGATCTCTTCGGCCACAACCGCAAATCCTCTGCCATGCTCACCTGCCCGTGATGCTTCAATTGAAGCATTCAATGCAAGCAGATTGGTCTGCTTCGCAATCTGGCTGATGGCTTCCGTGATCTGACTAATACTGCCCGAACTGGTTTGAAGTTTGACGGTAATCTCCGAGATTTTCTCCACTTCCCGTTCGTTCACCTCGTTGATACGCATCAGTTCATTCACGACTTCATTCCCGTTGTGGAATACCGTTTCGATCTCATCCGCTCTTGCCTTCACATCCTGTGCACTGCTGTTCATGGCAGCCACTTTATCGCCAAAGCTGTTGAATTTGCCTGCAATCTGCTCGGTATCTTCCGATTGAGCCTCCATGGCTTTGGCAATCCCCATGGACGTCGCCGATGTCTCATCAATGGATCTTGCCGTCTGTCTGGATGTCTCCTCCAACTCCTGAGTGCTGGCCTGAAGGACATGAATCGAACTATTCATATCGGTAATCAGGTTTCTGTTCTGCTCCACCATACCATTGAAGCTCTCCGCCAGATCCTTGAATTCGCTGTTATACTTGCCATTGGCCTTAACGGTCAGATTGCCTTGAGCAAGCTGTTGGAACAGACCGCTCAGACGTATGATAGGTCTTGTAATACTGCGAGAAATCAGCAATCCCACACCAATAGCCAGAGCAATCCCGATCAATATCACGATAACCATCTGGCGCTGCATATCCTCTATCGGACGCTTGATATCGGCATAATCGTCAATAATGAGCACAGAGAGATCTGCACCCGGAATCTGATTAATACGATAGTAGGTATCTTCTCGATCCATCGAAGTGATTTTCACTTTGTCAGTGGCTCTAGCCTCGATAATTCCCATCGCGTCCTTATCTTCTTCCAGCGTTTTTCCCACAACGGAAGGGTCCAGTGAATCATACATAATGATGCCGCTCCGACTCAGTACTTCAACTCTGCCTTGACCATTGATTTTAATGTCTCCGAGTTGCCCCAGGAAGAAGCTGCTGTCCACCGACATAGCAAGCACACCCAGGTTATTCCCCTCTTCATCGGTGATAGGCTCCGAGAATACAATAATGAGCTTCTTGCCAGTCTTAGAGACGACCGCGTCACTGATGAAGGATTTCCCCTGTATAGATTCCTTAAAATATTCCCGATCTCCCCGTGACTGACCAATGACTTCTGGCATGGTTCCTGCCACCATGATTCCTTCCTTATCAAAAACGAACAGATCTGGCTTACTTCCTTCCGTTTCCGATATACTGTCGGTCAAGATCGTATTGGCCTTATTGAAATACGGGTTCTCATCCGATAAAAATTCTTCATCCGTCATGTCAGTTGTATCACGCAACTTTAAGAGTTCTTTAAAAGTACTATGTACGGATATCGCATGACTCAATTGTTGTTGAAGCTGCATAGCTGTCCAAAGCCCTTCCCCAAGGCGGTCAGCCATCACATTCATTTCATCCTTGCTTTTCTTGACCACAACATCAGATGAAATCATATAACTTGTGGTCGTTGCACCAAGCAGAACCAAAACAACCAATACACTGATCATGAAAGGCAGCTTGATTTTAAGCGACATATTTTTGATCTTATGTCCTACACCTTTTCTTTTCCCCATTTCCTTCTCCCCACTTCCCTGAACCATCTGCATCTGAACGATGTACATACATTATCGGAAAAATCCATAGTAAAATTGATCAATTAGGGAGATATTGCCACTGTTTTTCTTTTTTTGAAATTCTGATAGCAACATAAAAAAATGGCCTGTCAGATCGACTATCCATCTTTGGAATGGATGTTGCCGTTATCTAACAGACCGTTTTAAGTTTTTTTATGAATCTATTAAGTTTACTTGCGCAATCTCCGGGAACTCAATGAGTGATGACCATTCTGCAAGAATGTACTGCGCGTATTCTTCATCTGTTCAATCCGTCGCTCAGCCAGACGATCTGCGGCAACATAGGTAGCGATGCCCTCGGTACGTGAGCTTTCGAATATTTTCTCCAGATTGGAATAGATCTCTCCGATCTTGCTCCACGCCCGATCCGCGTTATAACCGTTCAACTCATCCGCAATGTTAATTACACCACCTGCATTGATAACATAGTCAGGCGCATATACGATGCCCATATCATACAGCTGATCCCCATGACGGGTCTCCAACAGCTGATTATTGGCACAGCCCGCTACAACCTTTGCCTTGAGCGTTCTGAGCGTATCGTCATTAATCGTGCCGCCCAGTGCACATGGTGCATAGATATCACACTCCACACTAGTGATGTCTGCGGGATCAACTGCTGTCGCGCCGAAGCGGTCCACAGCCTGTTTCACCGAGTCCTTATGGATATCCGTAACGATCAGATGTGCACCTTCCTCATACAGATATTTGCACAGATGCATCGCCACATTGCCGACACCTTGGACCGCTATCGTTTTACCCTCCAGCAGATCGGTACCAAATGCTTCTTTGGCCGCTGCCTTGATCCCCCGATATACACCCCAAGCCGTTGCAGGCGATGGGTTACCGGATGAACCATAACTCGCGGAGATGCCTGTCACATAATCGGTTTCCTGATAGATCAGGTTCATGTCCTCTTCCGTTGTTCCCACATCTTCGGCAGTGATATAACGTCCGTTCAACCCTTGAATATATCGTCCAAACGCCCGAAACATCGCTTCGTTTTTGTCGCGCCGCGGATCTCCGATGATAACGGTTTTGCCACCGCCCAGATTGAGGCCAGATACCGCATTCTTATATGTCATACCACGGGCAAGGCGCAGGGCATCTTCAATGGCTGCTTCTTCTGAAGCGTAAGTCCACATCCGCGTGCCTCCCAGCGCAGGGCCGAGTGTTGTGTCGTGTATGGCGATAATTGCTTTTAACCCTGAATTTCGATCCTGGCACAGAACCAGTTCCTCATAATCGTGATGCTCCATTGCTTCAAACCAACTCATGTGCTAACCGTCTCCTCCAACCATTTTTGCGATCCAATCGCATTGTTCTCTATTCATTGACCATCCTCTATTGTACCCATGAATACCCAGTTTGTGCAAAATCACATCGCAATGTCAGAGAAGCATCGATCGATGTTTCTCATATGGCGGGAGCATAGCGGTCGAATTTCAGATTATAATTTTATCGTCTATCAATAGAAAAACCTCTCTCCCTTACAGGAGAAAGGTACACTTCCCTCAACTGCATCAACTTAATCGCCCCAAGTAGGCCACTTGATCATTCACATTTAAGGGAGCGTTTCGACCACATTGATTGGATGCAAATCGCCATCCACAGCGAATGAAGCCTGTCCTGTCTCCTCGGAGACAACCAACACAACCGCATCCGTCAATTCACTTAAACCCAATGCAGCCCGATGACGAGTGCCTATTTTTCGTTCATGCACTTCCGCTTGCGACAACGGCAGCACATTACCAGCGGATACAATTTGATTGCCACGAATCAACACAGCCCCATCATGCAGAGGTGCACCGGGAATAAATAGCGATTCCAGCAGCGCATGCGTCACTCTTGCATCCACAGCCACACCTGAATGAATGATCGACTCCAACGGAATCTCCCTTTCAATCACAATCAACGCCCCATATCTCCGGTCAGATAGATGCTGCACGCTCGATGTTAATTCGGCAAACTTCTCGGTAAAGGGTGACAGATAACAATCCAGATAAAACGAAGAGGCGAGCACCTCAATCTGCTTGATTTCCGCTCGAATCTCTGCAAATTGCCCCAGCAGGCAGGCACTGTCATTGTCAAATTGGGATAACGTCAGATTCATACGCTCTGCTACACGATGGAGGTCTGCCTTAAGCTTCTGCCTCATCGAGGAACTGTCACAGTCTGCTTGCTGAGTCATCATTCGCCGCCTCCTTGGTTGGGTTGGGCTTCACGCCGCATCATTAGTACCCATACCTTCCCCTCTGGAGCAGATATTTATGCAATGGCAGGGTGGTAGGAGCTAATCATGGGCTTCATTGTAACTGATATAACAAGCAAAAAAAGAGCCTGTCCGAAAAACTGCACGGTCAGACTCTATTCGCATAATAATTTGATGTTTGTCTACTTTACTTATTGCGCTTTGCCGTATGAACCTGTCTTAAATGTAGTCGGATCATACCATTTGTACCCTGCCGCTGGTGCAGCCCATGGCTCAAGTTGCGGCTCGGTTGATGCAGCCGGAGCTTCGATAGGAAGCAGGCTTGTTGCCGTATCCAATGTCAGTCCTGGCACTTGTGCCAGACTGGTGTAACTCTCTTTGACCGCGAGCCATTTCACAGTATTCACAAGGAACGTTGCATCGTCCACTTCTTTGAATCCATCATAGGTCTTCTTGGTAGCACCGGTCTCTTCACGCAAATATTTCGGAGTCGCGTCTTCCACAGGTGAAGAGTCACCGATAAATGCGGCTTTGCCCGCACCAACCTTTGCAATGGCTGCATAGGCTCCTTCAGCTCGTCCACCACCATTATATACGCCCTGATCCACAGCATTGCCCCACTTGGACACACCACTTGGTACATACACCAAGCCTTTGGCCTTGTTCGGGTCTATTATCGCAATGGTCGATCCCGCATGCATGGCTACAGAATTGACACCGGCCGTAATGCCAAAGGATTGTGCAGGTGCAACGATATCCGATGCGTTCACATCTCCCAGGGCATTGTAGCGGAAACGGACACCAAAGTTCGTCGCGAGCCAGTCTGAACTCGTCACACTCTGCATGGCTGGTGATTCGGCTTCAGCCGAAGACATGCCTTTGGCTGGATTCAAGAAGGCACCGCGGCGATAACCGTTGAATACTTCGGAAGAATCCCAGCGGTTTTTGTTGCGGTCTGCATTATAGTGGTCGGAAATGAAGAAGATACTTCCTCCGTTCTGCACGTACTGCACCAGCGCAGCCTGCTCAGTCGCTTTGAACGGCACGTTGGCTTCGCCAATGACAAAGACGTGGTAATCTTTCAATTTATTATAGGTGATGGCTTGCTCACCGAATGTATACGGGATGCTGCGTTCCAGCTGATCCACGGCAAAGCCTGCGTTTCGCAAACCATTGGCAAAATCCGAAAATGCCCCGTCAATAATCCAGTCGGCAGCACCTGCTGTCTGGGCGTGGGTATTATCGAACAACACCTTCTTGCCGGTACCATCCGGCAGTGTTGTGCCCGGGTTTGGTTCTGGATCAGGATTGGTTGTTCCGGAGGAAAGCGCGATGGACGTTGGGTTTTTGACTCCTGCATAGCTGTTGTAGGCACCGAGGGTTCCGGTTACGATGATCTTTTTGCCTACAAGACTGGGGTTGGACGCCAATCCATATTGCGAACGGAAAGATGAGGGAACCTGTACATCCAATAATCTGGCGTTAGTTCGCTCTGACGCTGAATCCGCAATCAGAACATTAAAATCATTGGCATACGGAGATGTAAACTTCGCGGTAAGCGACCCGGTAGCATGTCCAACAATGATTCCTTCAACCGTTGCTGTTCCTCCACCGCTCTGGGCAGCGATGGCCTGAGATACCGTAAGTGGTGCTGCAGCTTGTACCGGACTTTGCGAACCCGGCCCCAGCAGTGCGGTTGCCATCATGATAAAGACCAGGAATGCCCCGATCCAGTGCTGCCATAACGCCTTTTTCATATTCCCTTTCTCCTCCTCATAATTACCTGATAATGGGTTATCCTCCTTTAATTTAATTGTTCATATGCTGAATTCCTCTTTCTTTTTGTAAAGTTTATGAAAAAGTTTAGAAGTTGAGTCTATTGGCCCATACTGATAATCATTAGGATTCCATTTACCGAAGGAGTAAAACGATGATGAAATTGGTGTTTTTGTTGCTCTTGTTGATTGTTCCGCTGATTATGGCTTATGTTGCTCTTCGTTCCCGGATGGTTAGACGATTGTTTCATATTCTTGCGCTACTCTGTTTCTATAGTGCGGCAACCGTCATTGCTGGTGATGTGTATGCGACGAATGCTCATATGACCACATTCACCACCGAGATTCATCATTTCCTGTTGAATGGCTGGTTCCTGTATCCGTCTGCATATCTCGGTGTATACATTCCCTATGTGCTGTGGATGAGCCTATTTTCAGAAAAAAGTTAAATTAGATGCGGACTTGGGATTGCATTTTACCAGCGTTCATTGCATAATGAATATATAAACGTGATAATGATTATCATTCTTGAACTTGTCTCTTTGTAACTTTCTACTGCATATGATTTTACGATTTTATAGATAAAGGGGAACGAACATCGAATGAATACAACTCTGCAAAAGGCTGATCTGCAGCTTGACGATTATTTGGATCTTCTGAACCTGGCAACCAACCTGGGTGATACGAGATGGCAAAAGGAAATTATCCGTAAGTTGGCTTATACTTATCCCGCAGTTCAATGTAAACAACCACAATAGCATTCCACATACATCAGAGCTCAATAACCCATTCTTTACATGAATCGGTTATTGGGCTATTTTTATTTTACAATATAATTGATCTAAACATTTACACGAGAAACGGAGAGGACAGAAATAACCTGAAGAAGCGGAGCGTTCGCCTTTATCCCCGGATTTTCCCTTTTGAAAAAGGGGATCAAAAAAATCTGGGGGTAACAGCGATCGGAAGGTTGTTCTGTCATCGGAGTGGCAAGTGTAATATTCTTTAGTTCAATTGATATAGGAGTGAACAATGATGCAACTGGAGACCGACAGACTGATCATCCGGGATATTCTTGAGACCGATTGGGAGAGGATTCATGCCTATACTTCCATGCCGGAAGTTACACAGCATACAGCGTGGGGGCCGAATACCGAAGAAGATACACGAGCATACGTGCAGTTTGTATTGGACACACAGCAGGCACATCCAAGAGAGGGCTTTGAACTTGCAATATGTTTGAAAAGTGATGGAACTCTCCTTGGCGGAGTGGGCATTCACGTTATGGAGAAAACCAATGCAGAGATCGGTTACGTCCTTAATCCCGCCTATCAAGGAAAAGGGTATGCGGCCGAAGCAGCCAGTGCTCTACTAGGCTTCGGTTTCAACGAACTCGGCATTCACCGAATTTACGCCAAATGTCGTCCGCACAACACAGCTTCGGAGAACGTCATGAAGAAGATTGGCATGCAGCGTGAAGGTCTGCTGCGGGAGCACTGGTTCTACAAAGGTTCCTTTCATGACTCTGTGATCTATTCGATTCTTGCAAAGGAATATGCAGGTGAACAATTACAAAGAAACACAAAAAGCTGACTCCCTGGTCATACCCCTGTCAAGTAGACAGATGAAAAAAGCTATGCTGCCAGTGCGCATCGATATTCAATCGGTGCGCGCTGTTTGAGTTTGGCTTGAAAGCGTCGGTAGTTGTAATTGTACATGTAATCTTCCACGGCTTGTCGAATCTCTGCTTCTGAATTACACTGGTTAAGGTACAGCTTCTCTGTCTTGAGATGCGAAAAGAAAGATTCGATGCATGCGTTATCCAGGCAGGTTGCTTTGCGAGAGTGGCTGCCTTTGACGCCAAATGCTTCTAATCGTGAGTTGTACGCCTGAGACGTGTACTGGAAGCCCTGATCCGAATGGAGCACGGCTTCCGAAACGTCTCTTTTTTGTGTCCATTGTTCCACCGTATCCAATACGAGCTGAACATCGTTCCGTTTAGATAACTGCCAAGCTACAATCTCGTTGTTGAACAAGTCTTGAATGACAGACAGGTAAACGAATGCGCTCCCATCCGAAATATAGGTAATATCCGTTACCATTTTTTGCTGGGGTGCTGTAGCGTGAAATTGGCGCTTCAGGCGATTCGGATAGATCACAGATGGCGTATAGCTGGACTTCTTCCGCTTCTTACGAATTACCGATTGGATCGATAGTTCCCGCATGATTCGCCATACTTTCTTGTGATTAACGTTCAGACCAGCCTCCCACAACGCCGTTGTCATGCGAGGATAACCAAACTCTCGGTTTGCAAAATGAATAGCCATCATGTGTTCTTTGATCTCACGGTCACGTTCTTGTCTTGCGTCTCGCTGCGGCTGGGTTGCTCGCCATTTATAGTAACTGGATCGGGGTATTCCTGTAATCGATAGTAGGCGTGTAATGCCATGCGAGCAGCGCAATTCATCGATGATATCGTAGTTCTCCCGTTGGCTCAGCGCTTCTCCTTTACTAGATTTGGATACCGCTTTTTTAAATAATCCACCTGTGCTTGAAGATAGTCTCGTTCTTCCTCCACGCTACCAAAGGCTGTACGGGGACGTCCCTTCAATGGATTGGGCACACTGTTTTTTCGTTCATCGAACGCTTCCCCGTTTTTCCACTTTTTCACCCACACCTTCAGTTGTGAACAGTTGCGAATTCCTTCGCGTTCAGCGACTACTTTGTAACTTGAAGAACCTTCGACATAGGATCTAACTGCATTCAATTTGAATTCTTCCGTATACGTCTGAAATGTTTGCCCTTTTTTCGCCATAAAAATATCCCCTCCAAGTATCACTTGAACCTCCATGATAACATGAAGGTTTTTTTAAGTGTCTACTTAAAGGGGATAATACCACCCATATATGGGACGCCAGCTTTTTTTCTTTTACTCCGTAACGACCCCAATCGCCAATGGAGGTGAAGCCTTGAAGCCTCATTTGGAATCCAAATCGAATTTGTTCCTCGGGAATGCAACCGTTGATCTTTCCTTATATAGGATTACCTCGGAACAAGTTATTTTACAGTCGGCAGAGCTCTACCGGGCAGCTTGGGAATGTCGGACATCCGCACATACAGCGCAGGGCTGCCAGGTCACGAATCATCAGTTTGCCGTCCATCATATCCAGCGTACCTTGTTCCTTCCATGCCCCCAGCATCCGCGTTACGCTCTCCCGGGTAGCTCCAATCATCTCGGCAAGATCGGTATGGTTCAGCTTCATGTCCAGCACAATGCCATCCGGTGTAACCCTGCCATACGAATTGCTAGCACGGATCAGTGTCGAAGCGAGCGCACCCGCCTTGCCATAGAGCAGCAAATCACGGAATCTCGACTGGGTAATCCGCTGCGACAGTGCCATCCATTGCAAGAATTTCAAGGCAAGGTCGCCATGTTTGCTGAGTATACTTTCCAGATCGCTAAGCGAGATAATGGCCAGTTCCCCTTTTTCTGCCATCTCTGCACTGTAGCTATGATTCAATCCGCCGATGCCGCCGAATTCACCGATGAGATCGCCGCTTTGCTGAATGGATAAAATAATTTCCTTGCCATCCTCCGTCGACTTGGTCATTTTCACTCGTCCCGAACGAATGTAGTACAGATATCCGGCTTCATCGCCTTCGAGAAAGAGACTATACCCCGACTTCACCCGTTTGGGCTGCATCTTTGCTTCAATCAGGCCCCATTGCTCAGATGTAACGAACGAAAGGATTCCGCCTGTTTCTCGTGTCATTTTGCCCGCCTCCGTTTGTTTCTGCTCTGCTCTTTGGGTTGTTCTTTCTACAAATACTGTACCCATAACCATCGTCCCCCTCGGTGATTCCTTATGTATCCATCATACCGCGAAAGTAGCGCGAGGGTTATCGGGGGATTACCTGATCATTAACGAGAAACTCCCTGAGTTTGCTGTGAGAAAAGTCACATTTCACCGTTATGCCTCATCCTTCGCATTTCTTCAATCCCTTGGTGCACCTGACTCAGGAGTCCTCCACTGCCCAAGTTCAGTAAATTATAGAACGGAAATAGGGGTTTTCCCTGAATTACAACGTAAGAGAAAGGGTCTACAATAGAACTAACAATGTAATACCCTTACTTTAAGATGATCCTGTTCAATGGTTAATGATAATAATTCCACTTTACGTACGTTATAATTCCGAAAAAGGAAGTGTCCTCTCATGCATGATGAACTGCCATCTGGCATTCAGGAGATGATCGACGGCCTGCGCCTGAACACATCCAGCGACTTCTGTGGACTTGCCTGTCTGAACGGGACGATGCTGCGCTGGAAGTATACCTCTGGGGCTAGTAATGAACGGGTGAAACGCATGGAAATGCGCCCCGGACAAGATCTGGTGGGCACAGCCCTTCGGACTGGACGCACAGCTCGATCTGATGCACAATCCACCGGGGAGCATACACCCGGTCGTTGCCCGTTAATGCTTGCTGAGCGGCTGGTATGTGCCATAGCGGTACCTGTGTTCCAGGAAGGAAGCGTGCCTGGCGCCGTGCTGCTCGTTGGCAGCAGACTGCCTTGCACCTTCTCCCCGGACATGATCCGGCAGACGGAGCAAATCGCTCTACATCTTCAGCCGCACGTATATGGATAACGACATCTGTCTTTAATATGGAAGAAGTCTTGTTATTTCCTTAGGGGAGTACCAAGACTTTTTTTATTATAGTTATTCACAGTGGAGCGAGCCTTAGTCTGTTCACCTGTCTTCGCTCATCTGTATACATCGACGTCACTCACACAGATTGATATAATCGAGTCCATACATCCATATGCTCATAGATAGTATATACAGCTAAGGAGGCCACAGATATGTTTGTACTGACAAATGCCAGTGTTATTCCATGGGAATCCACACAGCACAACAGTGCCATTTCCATAAAAACGCCTTCGTTGGTTACCTGCACAGCGACGGTGAACTATAGATATGGTAATGAACATGGTGTTTTACATAAAGGGCAGTTACTTTTTCTACATTCCCAGTGCTCCCTGGAGCTTATACATATCCCGCCTTCTGCCTTCACCTTGTATCATATCGGTTTTCAGGATTACGCATTAACGGAAGAGAGTCCTGACAAGCGTGTTTATCAGCTTACATCAGTGCACTTGCCCTCACATGGTTCGAAGACCGGAGCAAGTCCACAGGTTCTGCGAATGCTCGCAATCATCCAGGAACTTTCCGAAACCAGGACAGGAAGTGCCCAGACCGAAGAAGCCAGATCCCATTATCTGCTGAGTGAATTGCTTGAATTATTCAAGCTGGCGATTAAACCTTCTACAGAGATGGTAGACAGTATAATTCGTGAAGCACTTCGCTATATTAACCATCACTATGACAGTCATCTGACCCGTAAAGAACTCGCCAGATTAACCGGGTTTAATGCGAGCTACTTCTCCAGGTTCTTCCAAAAAGAGGTTGGACGCAGCTTCCAGGCTCACTTGACCCGAGTTCGTATGGACAAGACGAAGCAATACCTGTTGTCCACGCATGCCACCTTAAATGAAATTGCGCTGCTTGTGGGATACTCCGACGGTTTATACTTAAGTCGAAAATTTAAGCAGTTTACTGGGATTAGTCCAAGTGAATACCGACTACAGCCCCGCGCAAGACGAATTGCTACCGTACAATACACAGGAGATCTGTTAGCCTTAGGCGTTCAACCCATTGCCGCCTCATTCCTACCCTGGGCTATGTCACCGCTGATTCAAGACGAGTTGCATGATGTACTGGATTTGGATCAATATGGTGTGGAAGAAATCCTCCGAACTGAGCCACCTGATCTGATCATCACGCCAGATTATCTATACTATTTGCCCCATAAGCTCGAACAACTGGAACAGATTGCTCCGGTTATGGTCCTGCCATGGGACAAGTTAAATCGATTGGAGACCGTTCAACTTATCGGACGAATCATAGGTCGAGAGCAGGCTGCCGAAGACTGGATAAGGCATTACACCGCACTAGTCAGCAGTGGAGCTGAACGGCTTGGGGCTGCAATCCAGCCTGATGAAACCGTTGGGTTATATGAACTCTGGGAAGATGGCACGATCTGTATCTGGAATGTAACCGCCAGAGCGGCATACAACGTCTATTATGGACTCAATCTTACACCTCCTCCCAGTATTCTGCGTGACGTTCTGGAACCTAATAATCATCAGTTCATCCAGGAAGATCAATTGACGGAATATGCAGCAAACCATATGTTTCTCGTGCTTTCCTCACATGAAGGCGGTCTGTATCATGATGCACAAGTCAAACTCAGGGAACGACCACACTGGAACAAGATTATGAATAACGGAAATAGCCGGATATATCCTCTCAAGCTGGAACAATTCTGGTGTAATGATGCGCTGGCTCTGGAAAAGCAACTTCAGCTTATGGTAGATATCCTGATTCGGGAGAATGGTGAAAAGAACAGGTAACCATTGTCCATGCTCAAGAGGTCACATTTTGAGATGGACGATACTTGTATCCAAAAGCTACGATACTAAGGAGGTTTTATTGAGAAAGATAATCATTATTGATTGGGGAGAAGCAGAATGACAGGGGTTAAATCAAAATGGTGGACTGGGCTTATGTTCCTGGTACTGGTGATTGGAATTATTGGCTGCTCAAGCCAAGTGGAAGAAACGACAGAAAATAAACCTTCCTCACCTGTTGCTACAGAAGAACAACCGGCAGACAGCGCCGCAAAAACGCAGATCATATCCACCGTTAATGGAGACGTTGAAATACCCGCGAACCCACAGCGGATTGTGACACAGGGCTACCTCGCTGATTTTCTCGCACTTGGTATCAAACCCGTAGGCGCACCGGATTATGAGCTGGAAAGCCCTTATGTGCTTGATCTGGTTGAAGGCGTAGCAGACATTGGTCGTATTGACGGTGGTTCAGTGGAAAAAATCCTTTCACTTGAGCCTGACCTGATCGTCACTGTAGGTGGAGATGAGAAGCTGAATGAGCAATATCGCAAAATCGCACCAACCCTCATCATCCCTTATGGTACATACGACAATGTGCATGAGGAAATCACTGCTTTTGGAGAAATCTTAAACAAACAAAAGGAAGCCGCAGACTGGTTGTCCCAATTCGAAGTAAAAGTGAAGTCAGCCAAGGACTCCATTCAAGGGTTGGTCCAGGAAGGTACGACTTTTTCCAACTTCAGCCTTTTTGGTAAGGATTGGTATATTAACGGAGATGGTGTCAACCGCGGTGGGCAAGCCATCTACCAACAGCTCGGACTGAAAGCACCAGACATTGTACAAAAGGAACTGATTGATCAGGATAAAGATACTGTAACTGTATCCGAGGAGAAACTGGCGGATTATGCCGGTGATTATATTTTCCTGGATTTATCCAATGGTGGTTCGCTGGATGAAACATCACCCGTCTGGTCATCCCTGGACGCCGTGAAGAACAATCGAGTGTTCAAGCTGGATGGGGAACGGTTCTGGCCATATGATCCTCTTGCCGTGGAGGCACAGGTCCAGGAAATTGCCAATATGATTCAGGAACGTTTCAGCCAAACAGAACATTAAGGTTCAATGTTTCTATCCCACACGTTGAGTAAGAGAAGCTATTCGGAGATTAAAGCTCTGAATAGCTTCTTTTTTTGTTATGATATAGATAGAACTAAGGAAGCGGACAGGGGGAAATCATGTGATTCAACTATTAGTTGTAGACGACCATGTTGTCGTGCGTTCCGGGCTGATCGCCTTACTTGAAGGAAAGAATGATATACATATCGTTGGAGATGCCGCAGATGGCGATGAAGCCATTGCCAAGGCTCAAGAGTTGAAGCCAGATGTGGTCTTGATGGATTTCAGCATGCCACCAGGCAAAGACGGTCTGACCGCTACCGCTGAATTGAAGAAATTGATGCCAGATGTCTCCATTTTGATACTAACCATGCATGACGATGAAGAATATCTGTTCCGCGCCATCCACGCGGGAGCATCCGGATATATACTCAAAAGTGCGCCGCATGAAGAATTGCTTGCTGCGATTCGTTCCGTAGCAGAGGGTAGCGCCTATCTGTACCCCAGTGCGACCAAGCGGCTGATGAGTGAATACCTGGACAAAGCCAAACAGGAAAACGCCGGACCGTATGACACGTTATCCGAGCGGGAGAAAGAGATTTTGTCCTGGATTGCCAAGGGTTATGCCAACAAGGAAATCGCCGAACATCTGATCATCAGTGTCAAAACGGTCGAATCCCACAAAAGCAATCTAATGGAGAAACTTGGCCTGCGTACACGACCGGAACTGGTGAAGTTCGCTATGAAAAAGGGGTTGCTGAACTTTGAGTAGTGCACGCAAGAACAGACTAAGTGGACTCGCAGACCAGCCCGTACGCCTATTGCTAAACGAAATCGATAATCACATTACGGATAATGAATTTCGCAGCAGATTGAAGGGTTCCCTGCATCAACTGAGTGATCTGAAATTTGCCTTGGATGAATCCTCCATTGTAGCCCTGACAGACCGCAAGGGTAAAATCCAGTATGTGAATGATAAATTCTGTGAAATCTCGCAGTATGAGCGCGATGAACTGATCGGTAAGGATCATCGAATCATTAATTCCGGATACCATGGCAAAAGCTTTATGAAAAACCTGTGGGACACGATATCCTCAGGTAAGGTATGGAACGGGGAAATTCTCAATCGTGCCAGAGATGGCAGTCATTATTGGGTCAACACCACCATAGTGCCTTTCCTTGATAACGACGGCGAACCATATCAATACCTGGCTGTACGTAGTGAGGTCACCAAGCTGAAATCCGTCGAAGCCGAATTGCAAAAGATGATGTCCCAAGTGATGAATATTCAGGAAGAGGAACGACGCCGGATCTCGCGTGAACTGCATGACGGGATTGGACAGAGTCTCTTCTCTCTGGTGATTCAGATGGATCGCCTGCTGGCAGACCAGCCTCACCCCGGGGTTGAAGCACTTCGTAAACAGGTCACGGGTATCATGGAAGATGTACGCGGTATGGCATGGGAGCTGAGACCATCCGTTCTGGATGACCTGGGTGTTGTTCCGGCGATTCGTACGTATATCGAGAATTACACCCGTCACTACGGGATCGAAGTTGATCTGGAATGTAATTTGCGCAAACGACTGGAGATGAACCGGGAGATAGCTATCTACCGGATTATTCAGGAAGCCTTAACCAATGTCGCGAAGTATGCCGATGTTGCCGAGGCACGTGTTACTATAGAAGACGCTGAGAACATGACGATGGTTATTATTGAAGACCAAGGTGCTGGATTCAGCGAAGCAATCGCAGGCAATGGCGTTGGATTGTTCAGTATGGAAGAGCGTGCCCGTGGTGCAGGAGGAACGTTGAGAGTTTCTTCCGAGCCTGGCGAAGGGACCACCGTTACCCTTTTACTGCCCAAGACAGCCCAAGTATAACCGGACATGCTTCGTATCACACTTTGCGCTTCACTCCAGCTTATCTATTATTTAACGGCTGCTCGCTATTGGACTGTGCGAGTGGTCTTTTTATTTTCCGATTGGCCGAAATGACAAAATGAAGGCTAAAAATCGGTTAAATTCAATAATCATGATAAATAGATTGACTCCAGTTACGATTCGTCATTAAACTATGAATGCCACATACACATTGTATGTTTAGTGAAATTTTATTGTTTATTTCATATAGCGAGAGAAAAGGATGGTCAACATGTCAGAGAAACGCTCCTCCAAAGGAGGAGAAATTCCACAAATGTACAATCTGGACGAGATGGATCGCAAAATTATCGCCGCGCTTCACCACAACAGCCGAATATCCTATACGGATCTGGGGACACAGATCGGATTGTCACGTGTAGCTGTTCAGGCCCGCATTAATGCTTTATCCGAAAAAGGAATCATCGAACGCTTCACCGTTGTAATCAACCCTGGCAAGGTTGGGCTTCAGGTCTCGGCCTTTTTCAATGTCGATGTTGAACCGCCCTTCCTGGATGAAGTCGCTGAGAAACTGGATGAAGAGCCAGCCGTCACCAGCCTTTATCATATGACAGGCCCGAGTACACTGCACATGCACGGTATTTTTTCGGATATGGAAGAGATGGAGCAGTTTTTGCTGGAGAAGCTCTATAAGATGCCGGGTATCGTCAAAGTGGAATCACAGCTATTGTTGAAACGTTATAAAAGCCGGATGGGCATGAGACTCTAGGAGGAAATCAGCATGGGTTGGAAAGATTACAACGGTCTCGTCATCGGAATGGTACGAACCGGAATTCTCGGATATGGCGGCGGCCCTTCGGTGATCCCGTTAATCCGTTACGAAGCCGTTACGCGTTACAAATGGGTCAGTGATGAGGAGTTCGGCGAGATTTTGGCTATCGCCAACGCCTTGCCGGGTCCCATCGCGACCAAGATGGCCGCATATCTCGGTTATAAAACCAAAGGTGTGCTGGGCGCGATCGTGTCCGTACTCGCTCATATTTTGCCGACAAGCATTGCCATCATTGCTCTGCTCGGTTCCATGTACGCGCTACGCGAGTCGAAAGTGGTAGCAGGCATGGTAGCCGCCGTGCGGCCGGTCATTTTTGTCATGCTGGGCATGATGGCTTATGAATTTGCCATGAAAGCCTGGAAGGGACTTGGCAAAGCTTTTGCCGCCCTATTTGGCGTAATTGCTTTTGTACTATTGCAGCTACTGGATATCCATCCAGGGATTGTGATCGCAGTTTTCCTTGGATATGGTGTCTTCCATCTGGATATAGTCCAACGCTTCAAATCCAAAGGCAAATCCGATAAGGGGGTGTCCTAAGGATGCTCCAGACCTGGTGGGAATTATTTTGGGGATTTTTCGTAGCAAACATCTTGGGATATGGGGGCGGTCCGGCTTCCATTCCGCTCATGCAGGAAGAGATTGTGAACCATTACCAATGGATGACCACAGAGCAATTCGGTGATGTACTGGCGATTGGTAACGCCCTTCCCGGGCCGATTGCAACCAAAATTGCTGCATTTGTCGGGTACCACGTAGCAGGCTGGTTTGGGGCATTTATCGCAAGTTTTGCCACAATCGTACCTTCCGCAACCGCACTAATTATATTACTTCGTCTGTTGAACAAACATCGCACGTCACCAAAAGTCAAAGGCATGACCCTACTTGTGCAGCCTGTTATCGCTGTACTCATGATTCTGCTCACATGGGAATTCGGTCAGTTATCCACTGATTCCATCGGCATCTGGCAGACATTGATCATTGCAGGCATCTCGCTCTGGGTTATGACCAAGACCAAGCTGCACCCAGCCATCCTGATCGTGATCGCTTTCGCCTATGGTGCGCTGGTATTGTCTCACACGATGTAGTTATAGAACATACAGGGAACGATCCCTGATAAGACGTTTCAGATTCGTTAGCGCTTGAAGACATGCCTAGTTTATAAACAAAAAAACGGTGATACCAGCTATTAGCTGGCATCACCGTTTTTATTTGCGCGTTTCACACTCACATTTGGAAAAGCAATTACTTCGCTTCAACCACTACCGTTACTTTGGTTTTCACACCTGCAAATGTCACCGTAATCGTTGCTTTACCTTTGCCGTTCGCCTGAATAATGCCATCTTTCACCGATGCTGTTGCAATACGGGAAGATTTCCAGAGAGCCGGTTTGGATACATTAGCTTCACTGCCATCGGCATACGTTGCAGTAGCCGCCACAGTTACCTTTTCACCAGGTTTCATGGTCAACGTTACTTTATCCGTCTGCAAGTATTTCAGTGTATCCACATCTACAGCAATAGTGACGGACTTGCTACCGTATTTTGCTGTGATTTTGGCTTTACCTGAACCTGTAGCTTTGACTTTACCTTTGGTCACTTGAGCTACTTTGTAGCTGTTCGTTTTCCATTCAGCTTTGTCCGTAACATCACGCTCGCTACCGTCGCTCAAGAAGGCAGTTACCGTCAGATCAGCTGTATCGCCTGATTTCAGGGAAAGAACCGGCTCGGAAGCTTCAATACGTGTGATGACATCCACTTCAACTTGGATCGTCACTTTTTTTGAGCCGTATTCTGCTGTGATGTTGGCTTTACCACTGCTGTTACCCGTAATCACGCCTTTTTTCACATCCGCTACACGTGCATTGCTGGATTTCCAGGTTGCTTCGGATGTAACATCCAGCGTGTTGCCGTCCTCATCCGTACCTGTTAGAAGGATGGTCTGAGTTTCTTTGGTAGACAGAACAACGAAGTTCACATCTGCTTCCAGTCCACTTGCCATACCTACTTCAACAGGCAGAGTCAGTGTTTTGCCTTCAATTTTCGCGGTAATGGTTACCTTACCTATAGCAACACCTGTGATAACCCCTTTGCTATCTACCTCAGCGATTTTGTCGCTGCTGCTGCTCCAAGTTGCATCTTCAGATACATCTTTGGATGTTTCACCATACAACGCCAGTACTTTGGCAGATGTCGTTCCACCAACGGCTACCGATGCTTTCTTCTTGTCCATCTCATACTTGTCTGCTACGTCTACATTCACTGTGAATTTAACCGTTTTACCGCCATAAGCTACAGTGATCGTAGCCGTACCGGATTTGTATGCAATCAGATCGCCGTTTGATACATATACGACATCTGGGTTGCTTGAAGTCCATGTTGCTTTGGAAGTTACATTTTCTGTACTGGCATCAATATATTCGGCATTGGCTACCAATGTCTTAGACTTGTTATCACCGGTAACACTCATGGCGAGTTTGTCATTTACATCTTTGATATCCAGATATCTTGCCGTATCTACATCTACAGCAATTTCTACTGTTTTTCCACTGTAGGTTGCTTTGATCGTTGTTGAACCTGCGCTAATGGCTGTGATCTGTCCCTTGAATACCGTTGCAACCTTCTCGTTGCTGGATGTCCATGTTGCTTGATCCGTTACATTCACATCGCTGCTGTTTGGATAAGAAGCCGTTACAACGACATTAGCCGTTTTGGTTGTCTCGCTCAAACGGAAGAAAATGCTTTGTTTCTCCACACTCAGCTTGCTCGTCAGATCCACATCCACGTCAACGGATACGGATTTCGTACCGTATTTGGCTGTGATCTTGGCAGAACCTGCCGAGTATCCTGTAATTTCGCCTTTAAGAACGTCTGCGACCTTCTCATTGCTGGATGTCCACTCCGCCAGATCCGTTACATCTTTGGTTGTGCCATCTGGGTAAGTAGCCGTCACTTTCACACTTTCACTTTTGTTCAACAACAGGTTAACCTGCTGTTTATCTACATCTACACGTTTAACCACTTCAACGTTAACATCCACCGTCACGCTTTGGCTGCCAACTTTCGCAGTAATAACTGCCGTACCCGCACTTTGTCCAGTTACTTTACCATTCACAACGGTAGCAACCTTCTCATCACTGGTAGACCATTCTGCAGTACTTGCTGCTGCATTATTTGTTTCATTGTCACTATACGTTGCTGTCAAAATAATTTCTTTTGTATCTCCCGTGCGTAAATCCAGACTTTGCACGTTTTTCGAAAGGGCTTTGACCTTCTTCGTTACTTTCACTTGAACGGTCTGGCTCTGACCCTGGTAAGCTGCGGTAATCGTCGCTTTACCTTCCTTTTTGGCCGTGATTGCACCATTATATACAGTTGCTATCGAAGTATCTTCGCTACTCCAGGTTGTACTAATCGTTACATTAGCCGAGGTATTATCTGAATATACCCCTGTCACCGTAACAGACCCAGAATCACCAACTTCGAGCGACATCTCATTCTTGGAAACCACAATTTTGGACAGTTCTTTGTCTGCCGCAGCGGCCAAGCCTACGTTGGAAATACTCAGCATCAACACCAGCATCATCACCATGTACTTGGTCAATCTTGGCTTTAACATCATTTCCCCCCGATTATCATCATTTTTTTCCTTATGTTTTATGTCGGCAAGTCCTTTCCAGATGTTTAGACTTTCAGGAAATTTTCAGGTAATTCTATGGAAATTAATTTATCTTCGATTCCTGTTTCAACCGATCATACCTGCGAATATTGCGCATACCTATGTATATTGACTGTCTTGAACTTCTTTTAACAGGATTGGAGGAAACATAATGGTTCAGCCTTTTGATTACATCGGGTATTGGGAGGAAACATATCGTTCGGGTGAAACTTCTGGGAGGGGTTCATACGGGGTTTTGGCTGAATTCAAGGCCGAGGTCGTGAACGGACTGATTCAACGTGAAGGGATTCATCGTGTCATTGAGTTTGGATGTGGGGATGGCAACCAGTTGCAACACATGAATTATGAGGACTACCTGGGCGTGGATGTAGCGGCTTCTTCAGTAAAGCGTTGTGCTTCCCAATTTGCCAAGGATTCTTCCAAAAGCTTCATGCTGTATACACCAGGCCTATGGATTAACCGAGGTTTCCTGCAAGCCGACCTGACGGTCTGTCTGGATGTGTTATATCACATCACGGATGAAACAGATTTTCGCAATACCCTCTATGATATTCTGCACTCCTCAACAGCATGGGTGGTGCTTTACACCCGTTTGAAAGAAAACGGCAACCCGGGGATTGATACAATCCAGGACCGTAATCTGTTCGAATATCTCTTCGACTACCCTGATTTCAAAGTTCATGAGATTATTCCGCAGCGCTATCCAGATCAATCTTCTGCCGACTTTGTCATCCTGAGACGTACGCCTTCGAAGTGAAAAGTGGTTCTTTCAGTAGAGCATAGCTAAGTCTGCACCCAACTGGACCCGTAAGAATGAGATATTTATAGGCCAGATACTTCTTTTGTCTTCCTTCGTTTATGTACACCATCCACCTGTCCGCTCACCTTAATTTTCTATTCAAAGCTCAAATTTAGGTATACTCCATCTCCAATAGAAGGGATATTGTTCCTAATACTGGAGACAGCCGCACGCGGACAGGTGATGATGGTTTGCTAATGACGCTACTGACAACTAAATACTGAATATATAACTGGTTAACTGGTTGAATCTAATCAAATAATTTGAAGGCTCACAACACTAATACCTTACTAATCCGTTCTCATCTTCGGTTCTTCCAGCCCGTAGTTCTCAATTCTTCTTTTAAAATAACCCCGCATGTCCACGCAGCTTCGCCAGCGCTTCCATATAGAAATAATCGCCGTATATAATCGGTACATTCAACCCTCGCCCTTCCGGGTAATGCACCGTTCCCTGCATGATCAGACCTTCTTCCGCTGCCGAGTCGCCGGAGCTATAGTGCTCATGCAACCCGCGGACGATACGTTCTCCCGCGGCAGCATAGGTTTCCTCGCGCGGCGACAGCTTCGCCAGCTCAAGCAACCCGCTCGCGGCAATCGCCGCAGCGGACGAGTCCCACGCCACCTGATGCTCCGCAGGTGCGCGAAAATCCCACATCGGCACGATCTCTTCGCCAAGCATGGCGAGGAAGAAATCGGCCGCACGCTCCGCTGTCTCCAGATATCGGGCTTCGCCCGTATACCGGAAAGACAGCGCAAACCCGTGCAACGCCCAGGCGGTGCCCCGCGCCCAGGCGGAACCTGGAGCATGGCCCTGCCCGCCATGCTCTCGCAGCTTCTGCCCCGTGTGTGGATCAAACTCCACCACGTGGCAGATGGACCCGTCAGCGCGGATGAATTCGCGCGCCACGGTGTCAGCATGTGCTTCCGCCAGCCAGCGGAAGCGAGGATCGCCGCTCTGCTCGGATGCCCAGTAGAGCAGCGGCAGGTTCATCATGCTGTCAATGATGGCTACGCCGCGCGTATCCATTGCTGACGAGCTGAAGTTCCAGGCGCGGATAAACTCACCGCGCACGTGGAACCGGGCAGCGAGCAGGTTGGCGGCAAGCATGCCGCGCCGCCGTCCATCCATGCTGCCCGTCTGGCGGTAGTTGGCTACGCCACTAAGCAGCCAGATGAACCCCAGATCGTGATCCACCGATTCGGGATCACGCAGACAACCCTCCAGTTGCCGCTCACAGCTTTCGGCAATACGATGTAGCGGAGCGACCGCTTCACTTTCCGGCGCATCCCCATAGACCAGCCATAACAATCCAGGCCAGAAACCTGCTGTCCACCATTCCGGATCATTTCGATCATACGTCCCCTGCGGGGCAGTGTGTGGAAAAGTATCCTTGATCCGCTTTGCATTCCGAATTGTCTTGGTAGCCCCCTGTTGCCACGCTTCCTCGAGCCATTTTACCGACGTTGATGTGTTCATGAACATATCCCTCCTCGATTCAATACCAGACATCTATGCTTGATGCTCCAGCTCATCCTCAACTTATCTATAGCGTTGTATGCCGTAACTACATATCTATCAGTTAAATATCACTAATCATCCACGAATAACACTTTTAACTATCATTCGATATGTTTAGAGATGTTTCGAAATCTAATGATCCTCGACCTAAACGCCTTCATGTTTAATCTCGCCCAATCGGATCGTAAATGACAACCTACGTGCTCCGTTCACTTCAATCCGGGCTTCCTTCAGTAAACCATTACGGGAGGCCACAGCCTGTTCCTCCAGATGAATTATGGCTCCCTGATCCAGCGCTGTAGATTCTACATATGCTCCTCGATACTCCGTTCGTACACTATGATCCGTATGGGTAATCACCGCCTGTTCGCGACCATCATGGAACATCAATGGAATGAGTGCACCTACCGCCGCAATCTCACCTTCGAATTCATACGTTATAGTCAGCACATCCGCCTGTTGCACATAATGGGTACGCAATGTTTTAATTCCGGGTAATGGACCGACCCATGTCACGGCAAAAGCATTCTCCAAGGCGTTCACGCCATCTTCTGCCGCTCTTTCCTCCAGATGCTGCTGCTCCACTTGGTTCCGTGTATCATGGTCCACCTTCTCATATACAATGGAACCACCTCCCTGAGCAGGGTCTAATCCAACATCCCGATCATATGCACCACCGGATGGAATCCCCTCTGCAAGACTGTGCCATACCCCATCTGGTGTCTTCCAGGCAGGACAGTAACTGAGCGGACGGACCGCCCCTTCGGCAAATTCCGTGAATCCGGCCTGCACATGGCTGGCGGCGGACGGACCAATCAGACCAGGTAACCCGGTCTGCTGAATCCGTACCAAACCAGGGATAGTATACGGATCATTCATCGCCGTGTGTAATACCAGTTGCTGACCAGGTACTGATGCAATCACGGTTTCGAACCACCCATCGGTCTGCAAAACCCTGCTGCCTAACTCGGAAGGAAGATACACCTCGCTCACATCGTCTCCCGGATCACTGAGACAAGCGTGGGCCAATGCTGCTGCCGTCCACAGGTTGTAACAGGTATGATTGGTATAGATTTCATACCCGTGCCGATCTTCTGGCGCGTATTCATTGCGTACAATTTTCAAGCGTCCATCATCCATCTTCCAGCGCTCAACAGCAGCAAAACACCGATTGGCCGCACGTGCAAAAGCACCCGCCATCACCGGATCTCCCGCCTCCAGAGCCTGCGTTGCATGTGTGGAGCATACATAAGCTGCGGCTGCTTCATTCCACTGATGCTGGGAGCTGCGACCACGCGGTGGAATCTCACCAAGCGGCGAGAGCGACAGTAGCGAGCTGAAGGCACCATCGCGCAGCTGCTCACGCAACCTATCGGCAGTGGCACCTTCGTAACCAGCTTCAAGCATCACCCCAAGGTGATAACGGGTAGCAATATCATAGGAAAATGGACAATTTGGACGATCCAGCGGTCCATCCTGATACAACCCAAGGGCCGTAAACCGGGGCACATGATAGGCTTCCAGATAACGATCCATCCACGTTGTATCCTCACTCGCCAGCTGTTCATGCCACCGTAGATATTCGCCAGAGATCATAATGGCGTTCCAGTTAATCATGCGATTGGGATTGTTCATCTTGCTCATCGTAAATACATAATCTTGTTCAGGGTGGATCGTCTTAAGTGCCTCAGCCCAGATCTGTGCTTGTTCAGGCAGATGTGATTTCAACAACATATAAGCTCTCATCAAGAGCAACGGAAAAAAATCAGGGTGATTGTCAGGTGCGGTACCATTGACCACGGCATCAATGCTCTGTGACAGGGCTGCCGCTGCGGAATCAAGCAGATCTGTACGGCCCGCATCAACCAGAACTGCCGCAGCCATCGCATAGGCCGGTGTAGAATAATATCTCTCCACACCCGAGAACGGGTCGATAATTGCACCCTGGCTGTCCTGATATGGTGTGTAAGCGCGAACAACACTTTCAACAAGTGCCAACTTGCGCTCCCTATTCCAGCCGTCTGCCGGAGGGCGTCCCGCTTGTTCTGCCAATGTACGGTAACGTTCGAGTTCATCTTTCCATGGATACGTGGACGCGGATGTATATTTACTCACGCATGCTCACCTCGGTTTCTCCCATTTTCGGTTCAATAATGAAGCGCACCTCACATACCGTTTCAAGCGGATTAGAACTTTCTATTCGAACATCCGTCTCATCAATCACACCAGTCCACGATAGTGACGTTCGATAGAATGTGACTGGAACATTGTCATGATCAACTGTGTCCAGTTTCTCCGTAAGAATTTGCCATTGGTTCGCATCATATGTCATATGGACCGTTCCATGTACACCTTGCCAGCGAAGATTACCGCTCTTCACCACCTCAGGCTGTACTCTACTCATCCATCGTTCCACTACGCTCGAACATCCTGCATCTGAATCATCCACCGAAGAGAATCGTTCTGCCGAAGACACCATCCTGCTCTTCCATTGAAAACGGTCAGTCAGACGCAATTCTGCTCTATCTCTGCTACCACCAGAAGCCATCTTCCAATGAAATTGGCGCGTATACCGAGCCAGTGAAGCTGCCCCAGAGTATGCGGATGTTAGATCCATTGTTGCATTCAGCTCACAGCCACCCTCTGCCAGCTTTGCCTCTAACACATGGGCTTGCGCTTGTCGACCGGAGCATTGCTCCTGGCCTTCAATGAGCGGAACGTTATGACCGGATGACGAGATGTGGAACAGCTGCTCTCTGCCTGGTGCAAAATACGCTTGGGTATACAACCCTGCTCCTGGATCACACAGAATATTCTCACCACCGCAATGGATAATGAACTGCCCCAGATCATTATGGTTGTGAGGTTCATCGTTATGCCCGCCTTTAATGGAAATAGCCACATGAAGGGGTGCGCCGTTCGCATGTTTTGTATCCGGAGAATCGAACAATCCTTTTGCAATCATCCATCCCAGATTTTGAAAAATAAATCCTCGTTCAGCCTGCCCAGAGGCACCTTCATCACCGTACACTGGCGGATCGCTCCACATCACGTTCCGCAACAGATGAGCCCAGCGATGACAGGAATCATCGGTAAGCAGTGGAATATGAAGCGGAAGATCTATCTGCAACCCAACCCGGGACGCGAGTAGGGAGAGTAATCCGGGAGGGATCTCTTCCTGCTCGGCACTGTCCGAATAATTTACGAATGTTCCACCTGACAAATGAACTCGCAACGGGAAGGCTGCGATGGCTGTTATTTTGGAACCCGTCAGCAGATCTAGTTCGCCCTCACTGTACTGACGAAGCATCTCGGCATAATAGGTGAAATAACCGAATCCATATACCCAATATCCAATGCCTTCGGCACAGCCGCCATCCTCGCCATATCCGCTCAAGAATGCGTTCATACAGCTGACCGTATGGGAGATCGATTCCTGTAGTGTGAACTCATCCTCGAGCAGCAACAATGCGGCCATTCCACAGCACCCACCGCAGACCGCCGACCAGTTGTGATCCGCTGTCTGCCAGTGGAACTTCCGTTGCTCCCGGTAAAGCGGGATGAAGATTCGCCGTTCTGCTTCAGACCTGATCCGTTCTATGACAAGGCGATCCAGCCGCTCGGTGTGAATGGTCACAATCTCGGCCAGCATATGTACCGTCTCTGCAGCGAACAGATCGATGTTCCCATTCACCTGGTTGACCTCTCCCGTACCCAGATGCGCGGGCAAACACCACGTATACTCACCACACACGTCCCACAACATTTCTTCCAGCGCTTGCAGTGCATCCGGCCTAGCCTTGTCCAAGGCGAGCATCGCCGTAGCAGCAAGTCTGCCCCTTCGATCGAAATAAGCCTCTTCATAGGCTTTTCGCTCACCCCTATCGCTGAACTGTCGATATAGACGGAACGACAAGGAAGGCATGGGTTCTTTCAAGGCACGTTCACCGTAAGCCTTCAAGTCTGTGTATAACGTAGCCAATTCAGGCCGGGATAACTTCTCCAAGAGTCTGTCGGCACTTAAGGAACTCAATGCTCTGCTCTCAGTACCACGTTGGTTTATATTTTCATTTTCGACTTCGTGAATGGAATCTTCCACTGGATTCACCACTCTTCGTTAATGGATTGTCATGCCCATATTATAATGTAATCGATTTCATTTTACCGGATATGATAGCATTTTTGAAGAATTATCCATTAGAACCCTTTCCACGACGTTACTTCCTTCTCCTTCCTAACACAAAAAAACGAAGAACCTTCGTCAGGTTCTCCGTTGTATTCGGCCTGTCACCACAGGCTTTTTATGGTTATCTCATATTCTTAACTATCTTATATCCTCATCCTCAATTAATCCTGAATACCTATAATGCTGCTGCCCATATCGCAACTGTCCGCTGTTGTTATTACACAATCCCAAGCGGAGAATTCTGTACAACAGACAACCACTGGCGTGCAATCAGCTCATGACCTGCGGCGGTTGGATGTACGCCATCCCATAACCAGTACGCTGCATCCGCCTGTTTCAGAGCGTCATTAAACGTCTGCTGCAATGGCACCCACACAGCTCCAAATTCTTCAGCAAGACCTTGGGCCAGCTTCTGATATTGACCGATATACTCTTCCCAGGCTTCCCATTTCTCCGCGGTCGCTCCGGTTCTCAGAATAAACGGCTCCATCAAAATCAGCCCCGTATCCGGCATCACTTCCCGAGTTTCCTCGAGTAAATGGCGATACGCCCGTCCGAAACGATCCGTTACCCCGCTAGGTTCACCATTCATCGTGCGCCAGGCATCATTAACCCCAATCAGGATGCTGATCAGGTCCGGTTTTAGACTAATTGTATCCTCATTCCAGCGTGCGTACAGATCGGATGCCCGATCCCCGCTGATGCCTCTGTTATAGAAGGTTTTTTGCTTGCCCGCCAGTTCCATACCCAGTTTGCTGGAGATTAGATACGCATATCCGTGTCCGAGAAAATGATTTGGATCATCATTGCGTGAT
This sequence comes from Paenibacillus amylolyticus, assembly GCF_047302515.1. Taxonomy (GTDB): domain Bacteria; phylum Bacillota; class Bacilli; order Paenibacillales; family Paenibacillaceae; genus Paenibacillus; species Paenibacillus amylolyticus_G. The sequence continues at coordinate 5,538,631 of NZ_CP168019.1, forward strand.
CTTCCCCCATCTGTAATCGAGTCTCCCTGAAACAATATAACGGATGGACTTGTACTCATGATTGAAATCGTTCCTTCCTCTTGTGCAAAATGGAAATACTGAACACCTCAGTCTCCATTTTATCCCTTTCGGCTACAATAGAAAATAGCGTTTTCATCACTGAGGGTCGCCATCTTATGACTCTCCTAGCAATTATCCGATCCAATATCGCAGTATCATCATAGCCACAATACCGACCAATACGGTTCCAAGTAGACTGCGTGTCCAGATGGCTACTGCAATCGTAGGCAGGGAGGCCCACAGAGCTGCATTGTGCGTAATCGGCACCAACTGGTTGTCCGACATGAACAGTTCCTGACCAATTAGCGCTGCCATAACCGCTACGGGTACATACTCCAGCCAGCGTAACAACCACATCGGAATCTGTATCTTGCTGAACAGCATCAGTGGCAGTACACGCGGGATAAATGTTAACAGCGCCGAACCCATAATAATCCAGAATACATCCCATCTTACTTCCATCGTTCCATGAACACTCCCATCGTTGCCGCAATGACCGCAGCCACAATGACACTCATACTGCCAAGTGAAGCCATGCTGGCGAAGATTACACAGACAACGGCGATAATCGCCACACTAATGTGTATTTTTTTGTTTTTGCGATGCACCAACTGGAGTACGACCAGTCCAATAAACATCGCTGGCAGGGCATAATCCAGACCCAGTCGTTCCGGGTTAGTGATCCAGCGTCCAAAGTACGCTCCCGCCATATTAGCCACGAACCAGTTCAGATATGCGGTAATATTCAGACCGTGCATCCAGCGTTCACTAAGCCTTTCCCTGCCAATCGCACGTGTCATCGCCACGCCGAAAGACTCATCGGTAAGCAATGAACCAATCCACATATTTTTAAGCGGGGTCAGATGCCGAAAATACGGTGATACAGCTGCACTGAGCAACAAATGACGAAGATTCACAAAAAATATGGTGAACATGATGGCTATTGCTGATCCATTCGATGCGAGCATGCCTGCTGCAATGAACTGAGCCGATCCTGCATATAAAATCAGGCTGAGCAGAGCTGTTTCCGCCAGACTCAGACCTGCGGTCATTTCAATGACACCCGCCGCAAAGCCAATACTCAAATAACCAAGCAGGGTTGGGATACAATCTTTGACCCCCTGCATGAATGTAGCCTGATCCCGGACCTCTTCCATGTTTTCCTGTCCAGATATCTGTAGTGTACTTTGGTCCAACTGCCGTACAACCCCTCTCCAATTTCTGTCTCCATAAACCGATATATATGGATGTAGATCCATCCAGGTACATTCTCCATGAAAACAACTTCTTTATGTATTCAACATGACCAGGTACATGCCTTATGGATTTCGCAATCTGCATAATTCACTTCACATTAATTCAGAAATATACCACAAGATGTGCACTAAGAGAGAGACAGATTACTTTTTATAGAACAGATGTAATCCTAAATACCTACAAAATCGAAAAATATTTTCGTGAAACTCATAAATTATGTTGAATAAACGCGAAATTTGTCATACGATAGCACCAGAAACTTCTGGAAAGGATGGAATGAAATATCTTTTACCAGATGGGCTTGTCCACTAGACATGGGGATGGGTTACACAGAGGGGGAATGTGTATGAAAAAAAATCGTAAACAAGGGGTCAAAAGAACAATGCAGATGAGAGAGAAACTGATTTTGTCATTTGCCATTGTATTGCTCATTCCAACCATTAGTCTGGGCATTATCTCGTTCCAAACAGCTGATGCCAAGGTTGAAGAGAAAATGTATGAGAACGCGATCAGCAGTGTTACTGTGCTCAACCAGACCATTGACCAGATCATTGGTGCAACACGCAAAAATGTTGATTTCCTGGCAAGTCAGCTGGATGCAGGCAATGTCGGACCCAATCAGGGTGACGAAACCGATACCATCCGTACCTTGCTCGACGCGTATAAGGAAACGCATGATGACGTGGAACTTGCCTCCATCGGTACCGATCAGGGCGTGTATATTAACTCCCCTGTAACTGCGGTGAACAAAGAAGGATATGACCCGCGCGAACGCCCGTGGTATCAAGCTGCTACGCAGAACAAAGATGTCCCTACCGTAATCACCCCCTACTTATCAAGCAATACCGGCAATGTTGTTGCTTCGGTAGCTCAGACCTCAGCGGATGGCCATGGTGTCGTCTCTGTCAGCCTATCGCTTGAAGCCCTCTCGAAGACGGTTAATTCCACCAAGATTGGCGAGAAGGGTTATATCTATATCATTGATAATGCCAATAAAATCATTGTACATCCTACCGAAAAACCGGGGACCGAAGGAACCATGGCACCCTATAAAGATATTTTTGCACAGAAAAATGGAAGTCTGACCTATACACTAAATGGAAACCAGGAACACGCCTTTTTCTCCACCAATGAAACGACGGGCTGGACCGTGGTTGGTGTCATCGACAGTGGGGAAGTGACGGCTTCTGTCCGTCCGATCCTATACACCACACTTATTGTTGTAGCGATTGCAATTGCGGTAAGCTCCATCATTATTTTCTGGATTGTGCAATCAATCACCAAACCACTGAACCGCTTGGTGAAGGCATCTGACGAAATTAGTAATGGTAATCTGACCATCGAGGTTGCTGTATTGGGACAGGATGAATTCGGCAAGCTGAGCACCAGCTTCAATAAGATGAGCGAATCCCTGCGAACCGTTATTCAGGACGTGCGACACACGGCTGACGAGTTAACCGCCTCATCCACACAATTGGCAGTCAACTCATCGGAGACAACCAAAGCAACAGAGCAAGTCGCCCTGATCACGGAAGAATCCGCAGCTGGACTTGAGAAACAAACAAGCAGCCTGAAACATACGGCACTACAGATGAATGAGCTTGCTGGAGGTGTGGGACAGGTAACGAACAGCACACAGCAAGTATCCGAAGCTGCCATGCAAGCAAGTGAGCTCGCGGATAAAGGGAATGCTACCATGCAAACGGCCGTATCCGAAATGAGTTCCGTGAGTCGCTTTGTGCAAGGTATGGCAGATACTGCTGGACGACTTGAACAGCATTCCACATCCATTGGTGAGATGGTATCTGTCATTACAGATATCGCTGCACAGACCAATTTGCTTGCTCTCAATGCTTCTATTGAAGCAGCACGTGCAGGTGAGCATGGACGTGGCTTCTCCGTTGTTGCCAGCGAAGTCCGCAAGCTGGCGGAACAATCGAGCCTGTCCGGCCAGAAGATTGTAGAGATGGTCGGAGCGATTCAACAGGAGATTTCAATGGCCAATCACAATGTACAGATCGGGCAACAGGATGTAAGCAACGGCATTCGTGCCGTTCAGTTTGCAGATGAAGCTTTTGCTCAGATTAGTGAGGCTGTTGGGGTCGTCAATCATCAGCTTGAGAACATTGCAGCCGCCTCACAACAGATGTCTGCAAGTACAGCCGAAGTGGTGCAATCCATTGATCAGATCCACGCCATATCGGAAACCAATGCCGATGGAACGGAGAACATCTCTGCTGCTACGGAGGAGCAAGTTGCTTCCATGCAGGAGATATCATCCTCTGCTGATTCCCTTGCCCATCTGGCTCACAAGCTGCAGAAGCTGGTGGAACAATTCAAGCTGTAATCGTTGAACCAAAGATTATTTACACTGACACTACGATGACAGAACAACCTTCCAATCGCTGTTATCGTGCAAACGATTAGTTCGACTTATAAAATTAAGTAGTCTGTAATACCAAAAGCCCCTTTGCCATCATATTGGCAAAGGGGCTTTTGGGTAATGAAAGGTCAGGAACTTTGGATAGGAAATGACTCTCCTATTCAGCAGATTGCTTAATATCTCCGTGGTACCCTTGATCTCCGTAGGGCTCTAACTGTTCAAACCAGCGATTCAGACATTTGGCGAGTGCATCTTTGGGATCGTTATACGGGTTATCGTCTTGTTTCAATGTCTCCAGCACCTCGATCACAAACGCATTCTCTCCATATTCATTCCATTCAGCCTGCAATCTTCGATTCAGATGGCTACCCATCTGTAACATAAACCGTTGTCCGTTAATGGTTTTCAGATTAAGTGTGCTATCGATATAAACTTTGCCGTTACGTTCATTCCGAATTTGGTAGACGCCCGCTTCCGTTTTGACTTCTTTGGCCTGTTCCTGCAATTCTTTGCGACGATTCATCTTCTCCTGCTCCCCCTTTTCTTTGCGCTCCTGTTTTCCAACTTTGGCGCTCTGTTGATCTGTGTGGCTTCCCAACCAATACTGACTGCCGTCTGGCTCACGTTCCAGCAAACCATAGTCGATGAGATACCTCCGTATTTCCACGTAATCATCATGAACTTCCTTCAGCAGCTCATTGACCTGTTTCTCGGAATATTTGCGCTCTGTCTCGAATCGTTTGGCAATCTCGGTGAGCACAATATATTTATGCTTTTGCTGCATATGAAACGTCGTCAGCCGACCGACAGTACCCTCTGGAAAATACTTGTTCAGCACCTTCTCCCGATCCTGTTCTGTAATATCAAATGAGTTCGGATGGATCGTATGTTCATGCCTTGTCACCGGCGCCACCCATTCGGCTGGAGCCTGGGTATCCTTGCTTTTGAGAAGTTCCATTAATGCCAGGAATATCTTGGCCTGCCGTTCCTTCTCCTTTAATACAAACCGATGATTCCGGATCGTGGAAGCACTCCCGATGCCAAGGGTCTTCTGTACTTCAGCATCCTTCTTGCCTTCATAGAATTGTGACAACAAGCCCCGCTGGACATCAGACAATCCGGTTACGCTTTTATCCTGCTCCAGCAAATATTCAAATACCGATCCATGAACCTTCTCAATATGCACTCGCATATAACGGGCTGCCTCATAGAGCACTCCATCTTCAGGATAGATAATCCCCGCTTCCGTCCTGTATCCGCAGCAGACACATATATAGGCAGGACCCTCCTCCATATAACCATGCTTGATCTCTTCCAATGAAGCTGTTTGCAACCAGGGTTCCGATGATTTCATGTAAAAGCTCCTTTTTATCATTGTTATGGTCATTCCAATCGTATATTAATCAAATATTTTATAATTTTGTTTGTTTATTTATAGATATAATATAATTTTGTTTGTTATATGTCAACATAACGGAAAAGAATACTGTGTTTAAAGACATAACGTATGCCCCTTGTTCAACAGAAAAAAGACCGCAGGGTCGCAACCCTGCAGTCTCATTTCAATCCCTGTTACAACTTAAACCGTTCAATCATGCTTTGCAGATCTTCAGCCATACGTGACAATGCTGCCGAAGAAGCTGCAACCTCTTCCATTGTAGCCAACTGTTCTTGAGCTGCCGCTGATCCATCTTCCGTTCCAGAGGCAATTCTGTCCGACAGAACCATTGTATCACTTACTGCCTTGTTGATATGACTCATGCCGCCATCAATCTGCCGGGAAGCCGCGGATACTTCTCCAGCTTGTGCAGCCACCAACTGTACCGCAGTACGAATGTTATTGAATGCTTCGCCCGCTTCTGTAACCATCTGCGAACTCTTCACCATACCTTCTCCCGTACGGGCAAAAGTGGATTGCACCGCATTGGTTTTCTCCTGCATCTCATGCATAAGCACATTAATCCGCTCGGCTGAAGCGCCTGAACTGTGAGCCAGTGTCTTCACTTCGTTGGCTACAACTGCGAATCCACGCCCTTGTTCGCCAGCTCTCGAAGCTTCAATGGACGCATTCAATGCGAGGATGTTCGTCTGCTTGGCAATGGCCGTAATCTCGGCCACAATCACAAGAATCTCTTCATTTTTCGCGCGCAGATCTTCAATCACCACAGACATGGCTTTGCTCTCGTCATTCACCTGCTGAATATGGGTAACCGCTTCTTCCACTGTAACCATACCCGCTTCCGACTTGGTGGAAGCATCCAGAGCGATACGAGCGGTGTCTTCAGCACTGGATGAGATCTCTTTGACTCCAATGGACATTTCGCCCACAAGTTGGCCTGTAGCAGCGAGACTATTGTTCTGCAAAGTCGTTCCTGCAGCTGCATCCTGCATCAGTTCAGCCACCTGTTCTGTGGCTTTTGATGTCTGCTCCGAACTTGCCATCAGCTCTTCCGAAGATGCCGCCAGCTGGCTGGACGTATCATGTACCTCTCCAAGCACATTACGCAGTGAAGTTGTCATCGTGTCGAAGCTTTCTCCAAGCAGTCCGAACTCATCCTTGCGCTGCAAACCTACCCGAACAGTTAGATCACCGGCACTTACTTTCGATGCTGCCTGTGTTAATTGTAGTAATGGCCGATGAATGCTGCGGATAATGAAAACAAGCAGAATCAACCCAATAACCAATGCAGATGCCACAATTGTAATGGAACGAATCAAAATAGGCATTACGGTTTCAGTTGCTTCGGAAGGAACCATCTCGCCAACAATTTTCCAGCCTGTCACCGGATTGGTGAAATACACAGCTTCCACTTCGTGACCATCATATGTATACTTCACGGTTCCGCTTTCTTTCGTATACATCTCATTAATGTAAGCTTCATCCGACTGTGTACCGGATTCAATATTATAGTGGAACAGGAATTTACCCCCGTTATCCAGCATGTACAGTTTTCCTTCTTTACCAATACGTATCTGATCAACGGATTCTTTCAGATGATTGAGACTGACATTGGCACCGAATACCCCTTTGCCGTCAGCCAGCTTGACCGCTGCGGTCACAACCCATTCGCCCGTCGAAGCCGACTGGAACGTATCCGAGATTACCGGTTCATCCTGGGACATACCCATCGTATACCATGAACGTTCTCGAGGATCATAATTCTGTTCCTCGGATTCAGGGGACTTCATCCAGCTGCCATCTTCGGCACCTGCGGTGAGTACACCCAATTCCTTGTGATTCTGAGACATCCGATCCATCTGCCTTTGAAGCGCAGGGGATTTATTAATAATATCGTTTGAAGTAATACCCGCAGCCATCTGCGCTGCGTTATCCTTCTCCATATCCAGCATTTGATTTATCTGCAGACTAAGCATTTCTGTTTTTGCCTGTGCGGAACGAATAATCTCCATTTTAACCTGGTCAGCAGCTTTTTGATAAGACAACCATCCCACGGTAATGCTCGGTACTATCAGGAACAGGAGCAATGCAGCGATCAGGCGTTTTTTTACGGTTAAAGTAAACCAATTTCGAATCCTTTTCTTCATTTAACTATCCCCCATCATAATCTTCACCCATCCTTTTATCGGACAATCGCTGTAAAAATATTATGTATCGATACTAAATTAGTACAAATTTAATTTAAATGATCTGATCAGATGATATGGATTATACCCGCTTAATCGTTTTGACCCTCTACGCGAGATCGTTTACAATGCTCATAAGCTGGTTATTCATGAAACGATTGGAAGGAGAGGATTCAAATCTTACGCAAGGCAAATGAAAGACAACGTATTTCCACGGTATATTCATCCATGTTCCGCATTCTGTTAGCGCTCATCCTGTGCGCAGGCCCAATTCTGGGACAAGCTGGTATTACGGCATCCGCAGCGCAGGCGACGCAAGCAGTTCACATTGAAGTGAATGGTGAGCAACAATCCTGGAAGAACACACCACTTATCATCAAAGGTTCAACGTTTGTTCCACTGCGGGATGTGGTCACATCGGTTAAAGGCACGTTGAAATGGGATAATCGCACCAAGACGGCTACCATTACCGTTGGCAGAGACAAGCTGATCCATCAGGCTGGTAGTAATTCCATTAAAGTAAACAAGGTCGATCTGGCTACAGGTGTGAATTCACGTACCGTTAACGGTACGTTGATGGTACCTGTCCGGGCTATGGCTAACGCAATCAAGGCAGACATCAAGGTCCAACGCACAGCCACGGGGCAGATGAGTGTAAATATGTTCACTGATCAAGTCAGCCTACTGAACAGCGAGGTTGCCAGCGTTGATACGTATCTGCGCGAGATCAACTATCCAGGTATGGCTCTGATCGCCCGCGATGGTGAAGTACTTCTAAAGCAAGGCTACGGACTTGCCGATGAACAGACGCTGAACCGCCCGGATCAGAAGACCCGAATCGCATCGCTGAGCAAATCCTTCACGGCCGCGTCCATTCTGAGTCTCGTGGAGGATGGTAAGATTAATGTGCAAGATCCAATCTCCAAGTATATCTCTGGTATACCGAAGGGAGATCAGATCACGCTGCATATGCTGTTATCCCAGACTTCAGGTCTGCCATCCGCATTTGGTCGGGGTGAAGGAACTTCTATGGAAGAGACTGTAGAAGAGATTCGTCACAAAACGCTGAAGTTTGAACCGGGGAGTGCCTATCTGTACAGCAACAGCGGTTATGTTTTGCTTGCATACGTCGTTGAACAGGTATCTGGCATGAGTTATGCCGACTACGTGCAACAGACGATACTGAAACCACTTGGTATGAAAAATTCGGGAGAGGCTTCCCGTAAAGTGCATACGATTAGTGGTTTTGTTCAAGAAGATAACGCATGGGTAACTGCGCCTTACTATGTGTCTCAATCCGGATCAGGAACCATCTATTCCACGGTGGACGATATGCTGAAATGGGATCGTGCGCTCTATACAGACAAGATTCTAAGCCAGGATACGATTGAACAGATGTATGAGCCTTACTCCGATAAAAACTATGGCTATGCCTGGATTCTCAAAGAGAATGGCGCAAACCGTACCGTCTTCCACAACGGTAGTGGTGGCGGGTTTGCCACAGCCTTTTCACGTAATCTGTCCGATGATATCACCATTATCCTGCTTGGCAACCACGCAGGTATGGACATGACTTCACTTTTGGATGAAGTTGAGGCACAGACAGCCAAAGCACTGCTATTGCAATAATCTATAATTTATAGCTTATAATGAGCAAAGAGACGGTCCTTTAAAGGATCGTCTCTTTGTGTTGTATATGTTCTCATTTTAACGACTCACACTTCCGTTTCGCTCAACCCACAATCCATCTCTTCTCCATCCTGCAAAAGGTAGATTTACTCATATTCTTATTACTGCCTAGGAGACATCCGCTCTTTAATCATCTGTCTGCTTTAATGTTACAGGAAGTTTCCCCGCAAAAGGAATACACCCCATCAGCGCCTGAGCGACGCTATCCACGGCAAGTGGCCGGCTCTCGTAAGCCGCTACATAGACCTGGGCATCCGGAAGCGCCAGCAGATCATAGGGGCTTCGCAATGCCACAACAGCCAGTGGTTTGCCCAATTGCTGTATCCAACCAATCAGCCTGCACTGTGGATCGCCGGAGGGACTTCCCGCATTGTAGGTTCCCACCACAATCTGCCGAATGTCATCTGCTTCCGCTGCCTGAAGCAGACGGGCGGAACGAATGGCGACTTCCTCGGGCGTGACCGTCAGATCGACAACATCCAGACCATACGTGGATAAGGCTGAGCCCAAGGTGAACGTCTGAGTCAGCTGTTCGTCGGCAATTGTCGTCACGGACGTGGCAACCGTTATGACCAGCGTGCGTTCCGGCTTCAAAGGCAGCATATTCAGCTGATCGCGCACCAGTGTGATACTGTTCTCGCTAATACGGCGAGCAACCTCTTGGTGTAATGAACTGTTGCGCTCCGACCCACTGGATAGAGCAGGAGCGTTTGATGCCTTTGGCAATGATGCATTCGATACTACAATATTCACTTTCTCATCACCTGCACCACCCGTTTCACTCTCCAGTAAACCACGCTTCGCCTTGTACATCAGCAAGCGATTCACCGACTCATCAATACGTCTCTCGCTAATCTGCCCGCTCCTCACAGCTGCTAACAATGCTTCAAATGCCTCTGCCTGAAGCTTAGCCGTATGGCTAATTAACACCAGATCTGCCCCGGCCTCTACCGCCATTACGGCTGCATCGACAGTGCCATAATTCACGGCAATGGCATCCATCTCCATGCAATCTGTTACGATCATTCCCTCATAACCCAGTTCCTGGCGAAGCAGACCGCTTAATACGGTTTGCGATAGCGTTACGGGCAGACGCTCCGGCTCCAGTGCAGGGAAATAAATATGCGCCGACATCATGGCATCGACACCTTCGGCGATGGCGGCTCGGAATGGAATCAACTCCAGGCGCTCTACCCGTTCACGATCATGAGTGATGATTGGGAGGTCCAGATGGGAATCGGTATCCGTATCCCCATGCCCCGGGAAATGCTTGGCTGTCGCTGCAATTCCAGCGTCCTGTATTCCCGCAATGGTTTTGGCTCCATATTCTGCAACGGATTGTGGAGATTCGCCGAATGATCGCACACCGATGACCGGATTGGCCGCGTTATTGTTCACATCCAATACCGGAGCAAAGTTCATGTTAATGCCCATGGACTTCAGCTCCAACCCACTGATATATGCCGCCTGATACGCATCGTCAATGGAACCGGCAGCGGCAATGGCCATTGGTCCAGGCATCAAGGTTATCCCTTCGGTAATTCGTGCAACCATGCCGCCCTCCTGATCAATGGATATCCAGAGCGGCACATTACCGCTGCTTTTGGCAATCTGCTGTAGCCCTGACGATAACCGCTCTACCTGCTCTGGCGACTCAACGTTGCGCGCAAAATAAATTACGCCACCGATTGGATACTTTCGGAGAAAGGATTCCACATCGCCAGCAGCTTCGGTGCCATGAAAGCCACAAAGCAGCATTTGCCCAACTTTCTCACGCAAAGTCATCTGTTTCAGCCTCGACTGGTATAACTCTTTTGGCCCACTCATTTCATGCCTCCCTCCGATAACAAACATCCATTCATTGATATAACAAAAACGGCTTTCGCCGCTCCTTCCATTCCGCTGCCTGTACATCCCACGCTTCCATTAAACGAACGAATTCCGCGCGGTCATGAATCGTTTCCCTGACTTCCTTACCCCCTGCCAGCAGGTCGATAAAGTACCTTGAACCCGGCTCTGGTGGCTCCAGCCAGCAGAATTGCTCCGGATAGAGTGACACCAGTTCATGCAAAAGCACCAACCCTGTCTCTACCGCCCGAAATTTCCTGCTGTCCGTTACAAAAATCCTTACGCCACCACACAGCTCACCTGCGTGTTTGGAGAATGTTGGGGACATGTACACTGGATGCACATGTACACCTTCCAGCTTGTATTCCCCAAATCGTTCCGCCAAACGCTCACCCTCAACCCAGGGGGCTCCAACCCACTCGAATGGGCGGGTCGTGCCCCTGCCCTCCGATACATTAGTACCCTCGAACAGGCATGTACCCGCATATACCCGCACACTGTCCAGCGTGGGCATATTGGGAGAGGGCAGCATCCAGGGAAGACCACAATCCGCAAACTCCATGGAGCGCTGCCATCCTTCCATGGAAACCACGTCCAATTCGCAAGGTACATCCATCTCGCTGTTGACCATCAGGGCGAGTTCACCTACCGTCAATCCGGTACGTACAGGTACACGCCAAGCGCCAACGAGTGATTCATACCCCGCGTTCAGCACACCGCCTTCCACAACGTTTCCACCCAGCGGATTGGGACGGTCCAGAATCAGCATGCGTTTGCCTGCTCCAGCACAGGCATCCATCATATGGAACAAGGTTGAGGCATACGTGTAATAACGGATGCCCACATCCTGAATGTCGAACAGCACCGTATCCACTCCAGCCAGCATTGCAGGCGTAGGTTTCTTGTAATCTCCATACAGGCTGAACACCGGAATGTCCAGACGTGGATGAAGCATGTCTCCGAATCTGACACCCGCCTGAAGCTCTCCATACAGTCCGTGCTCACAGGCATAGAGCGCTGTAAGCTCGGTATTAGCCAGTCCGGCGCACACATCTATTGTCGATACAAAATCCGCTGTAATACCAGTCGGGTTTGTAATTAGACCGATTCGATTACCCGTTATCCATGGATGCGATAACCCTCTGGACAGAAGATCAACTCCCGTTTTTACAGCCGGGATCTGCTCGGTCCCATTCAACTGACCCATCACACATTCCCCTGGCTGATCCAGCCTGTATGCTGGTGATCATTACCACCTGTTACGACAGGCTCTTCTTCAGGCTCCAGCACATTAAGAGCAACCTTATGCTGATAGATGGCAAACATACCTCCAAACAGCGCTCCGAAACCAACGACAGTCAGCATCAGCAGAGCCGTCAGGCACATGGCCTGAAAACAAGCGCCCATCGTGTACCCCGGGTGACGGAAGAACAGCTTTACACTTTCCCCCATCGCCTGAACGATGCCCATGTTTTTCTGTAAAACAAGCTGCCAGGTATAGAACTGTGACATCAGCGCCATGAGAACAAAGAACGTCTGGAATGCGCTCACTGCCGTACCTGTAATTCCACCCTGTCCACCGTAATACCACCAGGTTGACCATAGAATGAAACCAAGCACTGCGAAAAGCACACCCAACGAGCCTCCCGGGATTATTCCTTTCAATGTTCCAGCCCAGATATCCTTAAGTCCATTGCGCCGTTGCTTACGTTCCAATCTGTGATGCACGGCATAACAAACACCGAACAGGATGGGCATATATATCAAGGCCAGAAGCAGCACCGCGATCGGCAGCGGAGCAAACATCAGAATGGGAACCAAAACGATGGAGCTAACGACACTGTACAAGGCCACCGGAATAATATCCCGATAGATTTCCGCACCCGACTTGATCAATACTTCACTGAGCTTACGCATTTTTATTCTCCCCTTTCTCACCGTTCCTTCTCCACCAGGCATCGTCTCTTACTCCCGTCCGATCGCAAGCTCCGTTTCTGGATCAAAAAAGTGCGCCTTACGCAGGTCCAGTACAAAATTTTTGTCCATACCTACATAAGCATGTGTTTCCGGGTGAACCTTGGCCGTAACAGTACGGGCACCGGAATGGAAATATACCAAATTCTCGGAGCCCAGATGTTCTACAACCTGAACCCGCGCCTGCAGCATGTGGTCTGTTGGGATATTCGGAGCGACATCATCACCAAAAATATGCTCTGGACGCAGGCCCATAATCACCGGCTTGCCTTGATGACTCTGAAGACGAGCGAGTACATCTTCTGGCAAGGTGAATGATGCACCGTCCACGACAACCTGCGTGCCTTCAATCCGGGCATCAATGAAGTTCATCGCCGGGGAACCGATAAATCCGGCAACAAACATATTCCGCGGACTCGCATACAGTTCTTTTGGTGAAGCCACCTGCTGAATGTCTCCATGATTCATGACCACGATGCGTTCCCCAAGTGTCATGGCTTCTACCTGATCATGCGTCACGTACACAATCGTGGCACCGAGCCGCTTATGCAGCTCGCCCAATTCCACTCGCATCTGTACCCGCAGCTTCGCATCCAGATTGGAGAGCGGCTCGTCGAATAAAAACACCTGCGGATCACGGACGATCGCCCGTCCTACCGCAACACGCTGGCGCTGACCACCAGACAGCTCGCGTGGTTTACGCTCCAGCATCGCTTCCAGTCCAAGAATGGAGGCCGCATTCTGCACCTGTTCATCAATATAGGACTTTGGCTTTTTCAGATTTTTCAGGCCAAAGGAAAGATTCTCACGGATGGTCATATGCGGATAGAGTGCATAATCCTGAAACACCATCGCGATATCCCGATCCTTCGGATGCAGATCGTTGACGAGCCGGTCACCGATCACAATATCACCGCTTGTTTGCTTTTCAAGTCCGGCAATCATCCGCAGTGACGTTGTCTTGCCACAGCCCGAAGGACCCACAAACACTACGAATTCCTTATCCTCTATAACAAAGTCCGAGCCGGCCACAGCCGTGAACGTTCCTTTATGATCGTCTTTGAATTCTTTGCGCACTTGGCGAAACTCCACGCGTGCCATAGGTAGATCCCCCTTTACGTTGTCGCTTGTCCTGAACTAACAGTTAACCTTTTACTGCACCAATCGTAATGCCCTGCAGGAAATAACGTTGCAGTGAGAAAAACAGAATGATCATGGGCAGCGCACCTATTGTCGCCCCTGCCATCATCGCGCCGAAGTCCGTTGATTCGGCAAATACAAACGAGGCCAACCCCACCTGAATGGTACGCATCTCGTTGGAATTAGTAATGAGGAATGGCCAGAAGAATTCATTCCACGAAGCCACAAACGTGAATATCGCCAGCACCGCGATTCCCGGCTTTGCCATCGGCAGAATGACTTTCCAGAAGATGCCGAACTCACTGCATGCATCGATACGTGCCGCATGTATCAGCGATGTGGGCAACGTGGACATGAACTGTTTCATTAGGAATATGTTCCCTACGCTAACGGCAGCAGGCAGAATAATGGCCGTATACGTATCCCCTAAGTCAAACACGTTAACCATCAGAATGTACAAAGGAATTAGTGTCACCTGCGCCGGGATCATCATGGTCCCAAGCAAAGTCCAGAATACCGCCTGACTACCCGGAAACTTCAGTTTGGCGAACGCATATCCCGCCAGGGAGGCGAAGAATACATTTGTTACGGTCAGAATGATCGAGATGAGCAGCGAATTGTATAACCAGCGCCAGGCATCGGTTTTGGCAAAAAAGCGCTCATATGGTGATAACGATAACTGCTCCGGAATCATCTGTGGTTTAAACGAAGCTGACATCGCACTATCCTGCACCGAACCAACGAGCATCCAATACATCGGAATGACCGTCACCAGCGCCCAGACCACCAGCAGAATGGATGCAACAACGAGCAGTATCTTTTTCTGTGTTGATTTCATGGATTTCATTCACCCCCGGATGCTTAATGCAACTACCTCTAATACTCAATATCGCTGGAGAAATATTTGAACTGTATGACGGAGATGACAATGATGATAATTGCCAATACAAACGACTGAGCCGAAGCCAATCCAAATTCATAGAACTTGAATGCCGTCTCATAGATCAGATAAGCGATTGTAGTTGTCGCAAAGTTTGGTCCACCCTGTGTCATCAGATATACCGAGATAAACACCTGGAAGGATGTAATGACACCCGTGACGAGCAGATACAGCGTCGTTGGTTTGAGCAGCGGCCATGTAATCTTGCTGAACTGGGTCCAGCCGCTGGCATGATCAATATCCGCCGCCTCGTACAGCGATTTCGGAATACCACCCATGGCTGCCAGATACAGAATAATGCCCGCTCCGTGCGATCCAAGCCAGTTCATCAGAATGAGGGAAAAGAGTGCCGTTCCCGACTGGCCCAGCCAGATTACCGGGTCAAGGCCGAACAGACCGAGGAAACGGTTGAGCAGTCCTGAATCCGTCGGGTCAAAGATCGCCAGCCATACAATGGAGATGGTCACCCCGGAGGCTACCGCAGGCAGATACATGGTAGCTTTGAAAAATGTCTGCCATTTGCTTTTCATTTGATAGATGAAATAGGAAAGTACAAATGTAATGAGAATATTGACCGGAACTGTGCCTACGGTGAAGATGACTGTATTTTTAATCGACTTCCAGAACGTCTCATCTTTCACCAAACGCTCGTAGTTATCCAATCCAACCCACGTTGAGTTCATAATATTGTATTTCTGGAAGCTCATCACAAGAGCCGTCAGAACGGGATACAGTGTGAAAATGAGAAACAGCAGGACAGGCGCCAAAATAAACAAATACGCCCACCCGTAGTCTCGCCAAAACCGGGCAACCCGGGAAGTCCGGGGCACAGACGGTTTTGGCGCAAGGGCGGTCTGCATGGCGAATCCTCCTCTCCTAATCAGTGTGGTTTTACGTTATGTTTGATTGTCCGAGTTATTGTCCAAACATCTGCTGGCCTTTGCTCTTGAAGTCTTCTGCGATCTGCTCCGGTGATTTTTCACCCGAGAACAGCACCTGGATGTTTGGCTTCACAACCTGTTCCTTGAATTGTTTTTGCTGGGATGCTTTGTCGATATCCAGTTCCAGTACTACCGGCATCGCGATATTCTCTGCCATGACTTTTGCAGCAGCCAGATTATCCGGTTGACCAAGCTCTTTTCCTTTAAACAGATCCACTTGGGACTGTCTTACGAATGGAAGCGCCAGTTCATTGGCCGAGTTCCCTGCTTTGGCACCACTAAGCGCCTCCATGACCAGGAACGTATTTTTGGCATGTTGTTCGCCCTTGTCCTTTTTCTGTTTGAAGGCTACATACCCTTCGCCGCCCATCGTTGTGGCCGCAGGTTGATCATCATTATGCGGTACAGGCAACAGGACAAAATCAATCTTCTCTCCCTGCACCTTGCCATCATCGATGTCCTTGTTGCGGTTCTGAATCATCACATCATAATAAGGAATCGCTTTGGAGATAATCGCCGTTTCCCCCGCGTAGAACATATCTGTCCGTTTCGCTGGCGCGAGAGCCGCCGTTTCCTTCGGCATATACCCTTGATCCATCAGGTTTTTGATAAAAGAGAGGGTATCCAGAATGCGACCATCATTCCATTGGAACGTGCCGTCTTTATCAAGAACATCGATCATCCCGTTGTTACGAGACAGCATTTCGATGAAGTCAAGCGAGGTTCCGTCGGTAACCAGTGCATATTGCTTGGCCCCGCCATCCAGCGTTTTGGTCAGCTTGGCAGCAGCATCGTTGAATTCGGACCACGTCCAGCCATTTTGCTGAATGGACTTCCAATCAATGCCTGCTTCCTCCAGAATGCGTTTGTTCCCACCCCATGCCCATTGGAATTGATACAACGGTAGTCCGTACTGTTTCCCCTGAATCTGGCCTAAATCCAGCGTACCCGGCAGGTAGTCGTCCTTGATCTCAGGTGTCAGGTAGCTGTCCAGCTCAAGTGCCAATCCCGTATTCACATATGTGCCGTCTACGCTATGAAAGTAAAGATCCGGCGGGTTGCCCGCGTTCAAAGCGACATCGAATTTTTTGGGCCCTTCCGCCCAGGAGAGCATTTCCGTCTTCACGGTAATGTTCGGGTGTTCTTTATTGAAATCAGAGATTAGATCCTTCAGTTCATCTTCATATGTGCCATGTACAGGATAGGTCCATACCGTTACCGTATCATCGGCATTCGGATCATCCGAAGCAGCACCTCCGCTATTCCCACAGGCAGTAACCCAGACCATCATCAACAACATCGTCCATACCAGACCCTTCTTTTTCATCCCTTCATCTCCTTTGCATGTCATCATCCGATTCTTTCATTGCCTAACCATGCTACCCCTTTGTGATCGTTCAGCCTTCAAACGCCATCCACCTATACACGCGGCAGTAAGGAAAAGCACCTCCCCTGTAGATTGGGCCTGCCAGTCGCAGGCTAAATCTCTTAAATGCAATATTAACGTCAACTTAATTGACATTAACAGTATTGATTCCTTCCAAAATTGTAGATTGAATTCATTATATGAGTTGTAAAATAAAAATTCAACATTATTTTTTATCATAAAATTTAATTTTACTTTTTCTTTTCATGCAACTATACTATGTAAAAAGAAAACCCAAGCAAGCGAGGTGAGCCACTTTGCGAGTGTATGGAGGTATAGATGGAGGCGGTACCAATACTGATGCAGCAATCATTTCTGAATCTGGTGAAATTCTTGCCCGACTCAGCGGCGGTCCCACAAATCCTCACAGCGTATCAACTGAACAGGCCATTTCCGAACTGCAACGAGTGCTGGAACAGCTATTTAATCTAATAAGTGATTTATCGACAAATTGTGAGGGTATATGCCTTGGTATGTCAGGTGTAGATACGATCCAAGAACGGCAACTTATAGCCGAAGCAGTAAATAACTATATGAAGAGTCGTAATCGACAAGCATCAGAAGGTTGTCCAATCTGGGTTGTATCCGAAGGAGAGATTGCTCTGATGGCCTCTCTCGGACATACGCACGGTGTATTATGCATCTCTGGAACAGGGTCCATCGTGTACGGATTTACGCGGGAAGGCGAGCGATACCGTGCAGGAGGCTGGGGTCACCTGCTCGGAGATGAGGGGAGCGGCTATCGTATTGGGCAGCGTGCACTCCAAGTGGTTATGCAAAGTTATGACGGTGTTCTTCCTCCAACCTGTTTAACCCCGCTTCTTCTAAAGAAGCTGAACCTTCGGGATATATCGGAGCTAAAGACGCGGGTGTATCAGACGGATTGGGGCAAAACCGAGACCGCATCCATCGCCCGCCTAGCTATAGAAGCTGCTGAACTCGGAGATGAGGCCGCCCGGGCATTGATCATTGACGAAGCCTCACAATTGGCGGATACCGCCAAGGCACTGATTGCACGTCATCCCGAATTTGCATCCACTCCGGTTGTCCTGTCCGGATCAATGTTTCGATACGCTGCACTTTTCCGAAGTACATTTATTCAGAAGTTATCGGAATATTATGAAGAGTTGGACTTGGTATATCGTGAAGATGCCCCCGCTCCAGCGGTTGGCGCAGCACAACTGGCAAGAAGACGCTGTTCCCTGAATGAATCATTTTAAAAGAGAGAAGGAGGCCATACGGATGAATCACATGCTGAATTCACTAGTAACAGAACAACCCAATCCACTAACGGATCATATAGATGAATTGCCTTCGGCAGAAATTATGGAACTCATTAATAAGGAAGATCAACGGATTGCGGAGCTCATTCAGCCCCTGATTCCGGTCGTTGCTCAAGCTGCGGATCGGATCTTGGAGGCGTTTCAGTCTGGCGGGAGGCTATTTTATGTAGGCGCAGGTACCAGTGGACGATTAGGGATACTTGACGCTTCGGAATGCCCGCCTACCTACGGAACCCCTCCCTCCATGGTGCAGGGTATTATTGCAGGGGGATTCCGGGCAGTGAAGGACCCGGTTGAAGGTGCTGAAGATAATGAGGAGTTGGGAGCTGCGGACCTTGATGAACATGGCTTAGACAAAAACGATGTCGTGGTTGGCATTGCAGCCAGTGGACGAACGCCGTATGTGCTGGGTGCGATGAGACACGCCAAGGAGATCGGGGCTACGGTGATCAGCCTGAGCAATAATTCAGGCACGCCGATGACCCTGTTGGCTGATGTGAGCATTGAGGCTGTTGTCGGCCCAGAGGTTGTCATGGGTTCAACACGTATGAAGGCAGGCAGCGCCCAGAAAATGATTTTGAACATGCTCACCACTACCGCCATGATTCGTCTGGGCAAGGTTTACCGTAATTTCATGGTTGATCTGAACCCTTCGAACGAGAAGCTTGTCCATCGGGCCAAACGCATGATCCATCTAGCAACCGGAGCGAATGAAGAGGATATTGAAGAGGCTTTTAACGGTGCAGACGGTCATGTAAAAACGGCAATTGTCATGCTGATGGCAGGCGTGGACGCAACGGAAGCCCAGCACAGGCTTGATCTGGCTGACGGATTTGTCCGCAGCGCCATTGCGGGGCCTTCCTGAGCCGCACAAGGGGTATCATTAGAGGTGGTAAGAGAGGAGCCCGACATTAGTCTGGGCTCTTTTATTATTTTTTTATTCTAAAAGCGGATATAATCCGTCAAAAAAATCCCCTCCTGCATAATCAGAAAGGGATTCATATGGTTCTACTTCACTTGTGCTCCAGAATAGCCTGTCGGCTCTTCTCCAAATACTCCACCGACTGGTTATAATCCCGACTGGCAATCGCTAGATACAAAATATCGATCACGTTCAGCTGTGCAATCCGTGAAGAAGTTGCTCCGCTTCGAATATCACTTTCGGTGGAAGTAATCATCAGGGGTACATCCGCCATACTACTGAGTGTATTGCTGCCCCACTTGGTAATGCTGATTGTCGCTGCACCGCCATCGTGAGCATGCTTGAGACAGGAGATTACGTTCGACGTCTCCCCTGAATACGAGATACATACAACCGCATCATCTTCACGAAGCGTCGTTGCGGACGAAATCTGCATATGCGGATCGGCGAACGAAAAGCTTGTGCGATTGATTCGCATGAACTTGTAATGTGCATCCAGCGCAATCAGGTTGGAGGCCCCTACTCCATAGAAAAAGATCCGGTTCGCCTGATGAAGCACGTCCACGGCTTTTTCCACCAGACGTGGGTCCAGAATATGAACCGTATCCTTCACCGACTGAATATTGTTTGCGGACACATGCTGAATAATGCTCTCCATGGAGTCCTGGGGACGAATCTCCGTATATTGATATGGCTCACTCGTCTGCAAATCTCCGGCAATCTTCAGCTTCAGCTCCTGAAAACCCGTTACACCCAGTGATTTGCAGAGACGGATAATGGCAGCTGGGCTGCCTCCACTCCGTTCAGACAACTGGGCCACCGAGGATTGAACAGTTTCTTGCGGGTGATCGAGAATATAAGCTCCGATCTTCCGTTCGGACGGGGTCAAGTCATCCATTAATGCGCGTAAACGCACAAGTCCACCTTTCATGCCTTCCATTCGCTCCTCCTTTCCGTACTGCATTCATGTACAAGCATTTTATCTTATAATTCCACTCGCGTCTAATCGAATTCCTCGCCCTTCCATAACTGAACTCCAATTAAAGTCAGGCCTCACTAAAGTGTGAGATTGCCTGAGATTACGGCGTATTTCGCGCCGGTTACTGCCGGGAGTGTATTGGTTCTTCCCATGAGTGCCTCATGGCCCAGTAGAGCAAATCCAATGGCTTCCCGAGCATCATCGGGTATGCCATAATCTGCTGTTCGTTCTAAACGGATATCCTCAGGTAGTCTCTGACGGATCATCTCCATCAGCGTGGCATTGGAAGTGCCACCACCGCACGCGAGCATGGCCGATATTTGCGCCTTGGGCAGGATAAAATCCTTCACTGCACGCACGATGGTTTCCGCGGTCAGACAAGTGGCAGTAGCCAGCGTATCTTCAAGAGATAAGGAACGCTCTGCGGCCATCTCCATCAGTCTCACTGCATACGCTGCTCCATATACTTCTCGCCCGGTACTTTTCGGTGGAAGTCTTTTGAAATACTCATCCTCCAAACACAGGTCTACCAGACCCTGATCGACCTTCCCCTGTGCGGCAATACTTCCATTCGGATCATAATGCTGCCGCCCATCCGTTGCCTGTCGCACAATGGCGTCCATCACCATATTACCCGGTCCCGTATCAAATGCCGAAATACCTTCGGTAAATGACTCGGAGGGAAGCACCGTGACATTGCCAATGCCGCCGATATTCTGCACCAGCCGTCCTTCCGTCGGGCTACCGAACATCAGAGCATCCGCATAAGGCGTAAGTGGGGCACCTTCCCCACCAGCGGCCATATCCCTTGCCCGCAGGTTGCCAATCACTGGCAGTCCTGTCCGTTCTCGAACGACAGCACATTCACCGATCTGCAATGTCGATACCACATCAATACTTGCTCCCGTTGGCCCTGGAAATGAAGTTGCTACAGGAGCATGCCATACCGTCTGTCCATGCATACTAATCACATCCACCTGCTGCGTTGAGATACCGGCAGACTGTATCAGTTCCGTAACGCTATGCGCATACCACTCCGATACACCAAAATGCGCGGCTGTCAGTTCGTCGACACGAGCTGTTCCCGGTGAACATAACCGGATCAGTACGTCTCTCAATCCATTCGAATACGGCACACAGACGAAATCAACCAGCTCTATCTGCTGTAATGCCCCGCTCATATCGGTTTGAATACGCACCAATGCCGCGTCAGTTCCATCGAGTGACGTTCCTGACATTAGTCCGATGACCAGATGCTCCTGCTTCAAACGATACTTCTCCCACATCGGATAGCTGCCTGTATCCATCCACTTCCAACCTCCTGCAAGACCCAATGAACACGTCATCCTGCCATAATTTCACCCAGTATATGATATTAAATTTCACAAGTCAAACATTATATGAAATTTAATTACATCATTGAAAATAAAAAGAGAGATATTCATCCCATTTGCGATCACACATCATGTTTTCTTCCATCAATTGATAATTAGATATCAGAAGAGAAACATTTTTACATTTTTACCGTTTATACTATGTAGGTATATTTTGGAAGTGAGATATAGATCTAATACTAGTCGAGGTGCATAATGAAGAAAACTATTTTACTACTGTTTTTGAGTCTGTTCTTACTCGTTTTGCTCCCTAATCAGGGAAATGCCGCTGCAAGCACGTCGAAAATCTTTATGGATGGAGAGGAATTAGTCCTCCCAAGTGATGTACAGGTGACGATTATCAATAAAAACGTGATGATCCCGATTCGTGTCGTTGCCGAAAATTTGAAATTCAAAGTCGATTGGAACCAACAAGCACACACTGTAAAAATTCAGCAAGATCAACAGACGATTTCCCTAACCGTCGATCAAAAGCAAGCCATGGTTGCTGACAAACAAGTCACTTTGAACACAGCACCGCAGATTTTGAATAAAACGCTGGTGGTTCCCATTCGATTTGTCAGTGAACAAATGGGGCTTAAGGTGAGATGGAACAATCAAGACAAGATCGTATACTTAACAAACACCAGTAAGGAACCTGCTATTGAACCAGGAAATAGTCCTGGAAAAGGGGATTCAAGCTCTACCGCTCAGGTTACCGATATCCAATTTGCCAACAATCAGCTCGTCTTATCCACGGATGGGGCCGTTCAGCCAGTAGTAACGACCCTCAAGTACCCTGATCGTCTGGTTGTGGACTTGCCCGGAGCCACCTTTGGTGATATCTCCCAGCCGCTGGATCAAGGACTCAATGGCAAGTTGGATGTGAGCGGTTATCCCAATGTGACAGAAGTGAGATATTCACTGTTCAAACGAGAACCGGCACAAGTTCGCATTGTCGTAGAATTGAATAATGTGAAGAATGTCCAGTACAGCCACAATGTGATTGCCGACAAACTGATTGTTGATCTGAATGTTGCGGGTGACAATGTCACACCTGCTCCAGTCACTCCAGTAGGCGACTCAGGACGCAAGGTTGTGGTCATCGATCCAGGACACGGTGGCAGTGATCCAGGGACGATCAGCATCACGAACAAACCCGAAAAGGAATACAATCTGGCAATAGCTCACAAAGTACAAGCCCTGCTGCTCAATGAACCTAATATCGAATTGGTGATGACTCGTGAAGGTGATACCTATCCGACCCGCCCTGAGCGTGTTCAGCTCGCCAATCAATTAAACGCGGATGTATTTGTATCTATCCATGGCAACAGCGTGAAGTCCGCACCCCAAGCCACAGGTACGGAGACATATTATTATCAACGCAGTAACAGCAAGGAATTAGCTACTATCATTCATCAACGTTTGGTGAAAGCCATGGGTCTCAGAGATCGTGGTGTGAAAAATGGCAACTTGGAAGTAATCCGAGACACGACCATGCCTGCAGTGCTTTTGGAAGTGGGATTCTTGAGTAATGTGCTCGATGAAGAACTGATGTCGTCCGAAGTTGTTCAGATGAAAGCCGCTCAAGCGATAGCCGATGGAATCAAGGAGTATTTGGGCCTATAAATCATCAGATAAAGGAAGTGATTCTTTGAATAAGAAGCTAGGTTGTGCACTTATATTATCATGCTTGATCCTTATCGGAGTTGGATGTGTTCAGAAGCCAGTGAGCCAATCCGGTTCGAATGAACCTGCTGTTCAGGGAGGACAGGCGCAGGCGCCAAACCCATCCGAAACGGAGGTGGATCTGGGCACAATGAATACACAAGTCGTCGATGTATATTTGGCAGATTCTCAGGTCCTTGAGCTGGAGAAAACAGAACAGGAAATTGAATACAAGGATGATTCCGAAAAATATGAAAAAACATTTGCAGCGTTGCAAACGAACACCGATTCGGAGCTTGTTTCCCTCTGGGAGCAGGTGGAATTGCTCTCTATCCAATATGCTGAGGGTACAGTGACTTTGGATGTTCATATCCCCGCTGAAGCCAATCTCGGTACCAGTGGAGAATTGCTCGCATTGGAAGCTTTAACAACAACGATGTTTCAATTTGATGAATTGAACAGTCTGGATATACTGGTGGATGGTGAAGCCGTGGATAGTTTAATGGGGCACTCCGAACTTGAACATCCCATTCATCGCGAACCCTGAATGATCACACAACAATGGAAAAAGAACGTCCCCAGGGACGTTCTCAGATAACGAACGCAACACTTCGTTTCATGCACAGTTCACACATATAGCTCGTCACCAGCAGACAGTGAATGTATAACTGTTCCCGGTGAAGGGCTATTTCTGAGCAATCCTTCTTTTAATCTGTCCGTCTCTGCCCGGTAAGCATGCACAAGGACCGTATGCCTTGCTGGAATCTGATGCAGCATCCGCTCGACATCCTTCCAGCCCTGATGCACTTTATAACGTATTTTTCGCACATCACACACTCCATACTTGTCAGGAACCCGTAGCAACTTATCAGCAAATGTACCATGAGCAACATGCCCGGTGAGCAGAATCAGATTCTCCTCCCTGTCCGATAATTGACTATAATACCAACGGGCAAGCGAGGACTGCATCATGCCGTCCGGAATGAACCATAGCGAAGCAGCATGATGTTCCAACAGTTGTTCCCGCTCTTGGGTGTTCGTAGGCAGATCCCATCCTCGTCCGGTCAGAAAGCAATCGATTTCGTCTTTCAACGAACTTCCGATGACATGCTCTCCCTTCTCCCTCAACCAATACGGAACATGCATAAGCTGCTTCATACCGTCCACCAGCCCTTGTTCCACTACGATTGGAACAGCCGGGAATTGTTGTTGTGCCCACAGTATGATCTCCTGTCCACGCCCTACGACAGGCATAGGTAAGAGCACCTTTCCACCTTGAGCAATCGTCTGGCGAATGGCTCGTTCCAGCTGTTCCAGTTTGTCAGCCTGTGCATCTTGGTCCGTACCGTAGGCCGCATCAACGATCGCCAGATCTACCAGCCCGACGGAAGATATTGGCGCAGCGCCTGCAACGTCTGCTATGTTTGCTATGTTTGCTATGTTTGCTATGTTTGCTCTGACTGCTCTATCTGCTCCGTTGGATGTGAAATTCCCCTGCTTCATGGGTATCTCCATGGCTACAAGTGTTCTTGACGACGCCTCTGATGCAACAGATGTCTGATCTTGTGACGTTATGAATTCTCCAGCCTTTTTCCCACTGTTCATAACGATTAGTTCCTCGGCGCCCCACTGTTCGCTGCTCGGAGCATCGGACACAGGATTCTCACGAAGCATGCTTGTCTGCCAGAACGCCTCCGCTGGACAATCCTCCTGTAAAAGCATCGACTCGGACGTGTAGTCCCCGGAATAGAAAATCCGCTTACCTTCCATTTCAACCCCAAACCACACCGATCCAGCCAGATGTCCACTCCGTCCCCACATCACTTTTACTTCAGGAATGGGTTCGAACCAGGTTTGGGATACAACCTCATCCTCCAGATACCGATAACGAATAGCTTGCTCATCTGCTTCATCATAAGGAAGTTCTTCGCCTACACGCTCTACAAACCTACACCAGTTGGCAAAATACGTACGCAGCTGCGCCCTCGTCTCTCTCGTCGTCCACACTTCACCCTGGTAGCCCCTCTTATACAGCAAAGGGATGGCGACCGAATGATCCTCATGGGCGTGGGACAACAGGACCGCATCCAGTTGCGGGACGATCTTCGGGTCAATCAGCGGATACTCCCCCGTACCTTCTTTTTTCACACCACAATCCAGCAAAAGGCGAACATTGCTGCCACTCAGGAGATAGGCGGAACGTCCATGTTCCCCTGCCCCGCCCCATACGTTCAGTTTGATCATGATGCATTCCACTTTCTCTTTGAATTCAGCAGTTCGATTCCCAGCAGCATCAGCACCGTCATACCTACAGTCACAACGGCCATCGCCATTCCCAGTGATACCTGACCTTGTTCAAACTGGGCAAAAATATACGTAGCCGACGTCTGCATCGACGGCGGAAGAATCAACAACGATCCGACCAGTTCCCTTGTTGCAATCGTAAAGGTCATGATCCAACCCGCCAACATGCCGGGTAGGATCAGCGGGATCAGGATACGCCGCAGAATATACAGCGGCTTACCGCCAAAGACTTGCCCAGCCTGGAACAATGTTCCGTCAATCTGGGTAAAGCTCGATTTTACATACTGCACGGTGTAAGGCAAGAAGAGCACAACGTACGTGAGCACAACCATGCCGTAGGTGTTATACAACGTGACTGGCATCCAGGGTGAGTTCCAGAAGAGAATCAGACCCACGACCATCACGATACCCGGCACCGTATTAGGCAACAGACTGAACAAGTCAATCACACGCTGCATGAATGAAGATGATCGGCCGATCGCGAGTGCAAATCCGGTTCCGATAATAACAGCAACAGTTGAAGCCGCGAGGGATAGACCGAGACTGTTCCCGATGGCCTTCATACTCACCGATCCCCAAGATAACAGCTCTTTGTAATGATCCAAGGTCAGATTATCAAATGCAATTCCCGATCCCCGTAACTTCATGGTCGAAGCGGCGATGATGGAGAAATACGGAATACCTATCGACAGGATCAACAGGATTGCAAGATACACCCCGCACAACCATCCTGCTCCGCCACGAAGAGAATATCGCTTCGAACGTTGCCCTTTGCCACCAACCAGACGATACGTGAACTTTCGACTCATGGCAGACTGCATATACCACATCACCAGACAGACGGACAACAGCACCGATGCCAGCGAAGTCGCCTTACCGAAGTCAATCGGCCAACTGGAGATGTACTTATGAATTTCGGAGGTCATGACATAATAGCCAATCTTGCGCCCGAAGGTTGCCGGTGTTCCGAATTCCGCAATCGTTTTGACAAAGACCAGCATGATTCCCATGCCGTAAGACGACAACAACAGGGGTAAAATAATACGTCTGAAACGGTATCCTGCACGTGCACCGTGCACGGCTCCCGCTTCTTCCAGATTGCCACCGATGCGGATCAATGCATCTCGAAGCAGCAGATACAGGAACGGGAACAGGTGCAAGCTCATGATGAGCACCATGCCCCAGAAGCTGAAGAACAGCTCACTCCAGCCCGCAGATGAGGGCACCCATTGCTGGAGATATCCCCCTTTTTGCATAAACAGAATCCAGCCCATCGAGCCGATATACGGCGGGGTCATGAACGGAATCATCAGGATTACATCGACCCAGCGATGCTCGCCCATCCGAGTCTTCGCCATCATCCAGGCCAGCGGTAGCGCCAGCAGTGTGGTTACCGCTACAACGCAGATGCCAAGCCAGACGGAATTCAGCAACACACCGGATAGATGATGACCGGTAATTGTGCGAATTGGAGCCACCCAGTCCCATTGTCCGTCCGGATAGACACTTTGCCAGAAGATCAGCAAGAGCGGCACGCCAATGCTTATGGTCAGCAGAAAGAGGGCCAGAATCACGCCCACTCTCCGAAAAATTCGGTTGTTGTCCATTCCAACAGGTTTCACTACGTTCACCTCACATGACTTTCCACAGACAGCAGGTATTCCTTTTGCCTAGTTGTCTCTATCCTTGTTCTTCTTTCGGTATTTTGCATAATTCGAATCAAATCGCTCGCGGGTACAAGGTATAGACGAATAGAAGCATTTCGATCTATACCTTGCTTATTGAAAGACGCTCTTTGGATTTATGCAAAAGTACCTACTTAAAAGTCTCGGAAAAACGTGCTGCTGTCTCTTCGCCATGTTCGCTCATCCAGTTCCAATCCACTTTAAGTTGTGGAATATCCTTCACATTGGCACGGTTAGTCGCTTCAATGTCTTCGCGGCCCGGAATCAGATAAGCATCTGCAACAAGCTTCTGTGCTTCATCGGACAACAGGTAGTCAATGAACGCTTTGGCGTTCTCTACATTTGGACTGGATTTCAGAATCGCTGCCGGTCTTGGGCTGATTACCGTGCCTTCCTCAGGATATACGATATCCAGTGGTTCGCCTTTTGCCTTGGAGGAATACGCCATGTAGTCCACACCTGCTGCTACGATGCTTTTGGCACCCGTAATGACCGGATCAAGTGCTTCCTGATTGGCGCCTGCCATCGCTACACCATTGGCTTTATAGGCACTCAGCAGATCCCAACCTTTTTCACCGTTCGCGCTCAGGTAGCCTGTGATGAAGTCGAGTGCTGAACCTGATAATGTAGGGTCGGGAATGTTCACTGCATCTTTCCACGCAGGCGTAGCCAGCTCTGCCCAACTTGTTGGTGGTGTAGATACCAGTTTGGTGTTATACACAATGCCCAGTGCGGAAGCACTGCTGCTAAAATAGTTGCCCTCTGCATCCGACCAGTCCTTGTTCAACTTGTCTGCATTGGCTGCTTCAGGGTATGGCATAGTAAGTCCATCGGCTTTCAGAGCCTGTGCGGAAGGTAAAGAGGCCAGGATCACAACGTCTGCAACCGGATTGGATTTCTCAGCTTCCATACGAGCCAGAATTTTTCCTGTCGTCCCCTGGAACATCTCAACTTCGATCCCTGTTTTGTCTGTAAATCCGCTCACGATGTTATCCGCCAGCTTCTGTGGGCCAGCACTGTACAAGACCAACTTGCCACCAGCCGGTTTCGTTGTTTCTGCCGCTGCTGCTGTGTTTCCTTCACCTGCGGGTTGTGCTGCGTTGCCTGTGGTCGAGTTCCCTGTACTACATCCGAACAAACTGATACTCATTACCGCTGTCAATAACAGCATTACGCTCTTTTTTCGTGTGTTCATACCCAACATATTCGTCCATCTCCCCTGGTTTCTTATAAAATGTGTACTTCTGCTTCCAACTGCGTGCTTGTTCAACAATCTAATATGCCACTGCGATCGCTTCGTTCTGCTTCACACTCGGGTGGTCATAACCGTCCATTCGGCATATCCGCTCAGGGGTTACATAGAGCTGCACTCGCTCCCCTACGCGCGCCCTTTGGTTCATATAGGCTGTCCATACGCCCAGCCCTTCCATCTGCACTCGTACTTCATAGCGCTCACCTACATAGCTGACACTAAGCACCGTTCCCGGATAACACAGATCGTCATGACCTGTTTTGTTCCAGGTGACATGCTCTGGTCGCACCATCGATTGATTAGGCGTGAGCCAGTTGGACTTTCCGATAAACGAAGCGACATACGGATCACTTGGCGCCGAGTAGATCGTTTCCGGGCTTCCTTTTTGCAATATCCGCCCCTTCTGCATCACCACAATCTCATCCGACATTGACATCGCCTCAATCTGATCATGTGTGACGTACAGCGCAGTCAGTCCTATGTCCCGAACCAGCGACATCATCTCAATCCGCATCTCTTCCCGGAGTACAGCATCCAGTGCGCTCAGTGGTTCATCGAACAGGATCACACCAGGTCTGACCGCTACGGCTCTGGCAAAAGCAACCCGTTGCTGCTGTCCACCAGACAGCTGATGAGGATATCGATCTTCCATGCCTTGCAGGCGAACCATGCCAAGTGCTTCGTTCACCTTTTGCCGCAGATCAGATTTCTGTTTTCCGGCCTTCAGGCCAAATGCTACATTTTCGTATACGGTCATATGCGGCCATAATGCAAAATCCTGAAACACCATGCCCAGATTACGCTTGTGTGTTGGTATATCAATCCGCTTCGCCGCAGAGTAGATACACTGACCATCTGCACGAATCTCCCCCGCGTCCGGCTGTTCCAGCCCGGCCAACATGCGGAGCAGTGTTGTTTTGCCACAGCCCGATGGGCCGAGCAGTGTCGTGAACTTTCCATGTTCAAGCGTTAGATCTGTTGGCAGCAGTGCGGGTGTTTGATTAAATGATTTTTGAATTCCAGTCATCTCTAATTTCATAAGCATCCCTGCCTGTCTTCTGTTACTTAATCTCTTGCACTGTTCTCAGTCTAACGTCCGCTTTCGCGAGTTGTATGTCTTGTATGTAAAATTGGAATTAACTTTTTAGATGAATTCTGTTGATGTTCATAGATTAAATCTATAGTAGGTGAACTAAATTAATTTTCATGTTGTCGCTCCGATTACAGCACCATCTTCCGATCGCTGTTATCCCCAGATTTCTTATATTCCCTTTATGAAGGGAGAAATCCGGGGATAAAGGCGAACGCTTCGCTTCTTCAGATTGGTTCTGTACTCTCCGTCTTTATGAAAACATTAGATCATCTTATATATTGGGGCTAGTAGAAGTGAGAGGAGTGTTGGGACATTGAATCTGATCAAATTGCAAATTGTTGAACTGATCGACAAGCATCATCACATGACAAGCGTGGCCGAGTTACTGGGGATCAAGCAACCTACCGTTACATTTCATATGAAGTCATTGGAGGAGGAGATGGGTGTGCGATTATTCGAATCGCGTAGTGGAAAGACCTTTTTAACCGAAGCCGGACAGGCTTTGCTCCACTATTCTGTCAAAATAAATGCTCTGACCCAAGAGGCACGACGGGTAGTAAAGGAATATGACAGTCTCTATCGGGGCACCCTGCACATTGGGGCAAGCTATGTACCGGCTACATATTTGCTGCCTACCATACTCAACACCTTTTCTCAGGAATTCCCGGGCATTCGCATTGTCTTATCCGTCAAACCATCACCTGTTATTCGCGAGATGCTGATTCGGCATCAGATTGATCTGGGTGTGATCTCTTCTGAGCCATTTGTTGGACCCGCGCTGCAAGCTGAGACGCTGTGTGAAGATGACCTGGTATTGATCTGTTCTCCGCAGCATGGGTTGGCCCAGAAGGATACATTAATACCTGATCATATCGCACAGATTCCTTTTGCCTTACATGGCAATGAATCCAGTACACGGCGGTTAACCAATCAATGGCTTGCGCAACATGACATTCGTTTGCGGAGCACCGTTGAGATGGATTCCCTGGAAGCGATTAAACAGCTCGTGTTAATCGGGGGGCATGTCTCATTCATGTCTCGGATGGCAGTACAGTGGGAGGAACAGCACGGGCTCATTCAAGTTCTTCCCATTCCCGGAGAGCAAGCGCCGCGCCATATCTATACGGTACATAACAAGGACCGCCACCCTTCCGTTCAGGTAAACCGCTTCAAAGAAGTGCTGCGAGAGGTGAGTCACGGCTTTCCCATTTTCCATGGCTGATTGCCCTGATCCGCTATAAACTATCGTTTGCCATTCATCAAATCTATGCAGGGTTAACGCAATGTGCACTTCCGTTTAATCGCTTTCATATATTCGGGCGATAAAGTGAGTCTGTACGTTAATCCAGATTAGGAGAGTGATTGGTTTTGAAAAAGTGGAAAAAGGTAACTGCCTCATTGATGCTGAGCATCGTAACATTGGGAAGTGGAATGACATTTCTGGGAGCACCCCAGGCTTCAGCTGCTGCCAATGCCGTTCCTGCTTATGAAGTAAAGTTCCTGGCCAAGCCGGAACTTGTATTGAATACAGATGGGACACCACGCAGTGAAGTGATTCAGACACTCGGCCTGAGTTCCACACCGAAAAACATTAACGTAGAGTACTTTGACACCAATGCGCTCGGACTGGATCAACAAGGATGGAACGTTCGTTTTCGCAAAAAGGATGACAAGAATAACTACGAATTGACTTATAAAAAACGCTACCCTGTAATCAATGGCGACATCAACGCAGCGCTGACCCTGGCTAACCAAGAGGGTTTTGATAAATCGGATGATAATTACGAGGCTGAGATTGATTGGGGATACGGAAAACAGACCCTGAGCTTCTCCAACACCAAAAAAGTCGATACCCAAGCGACAGGAGTCCAACTTCCTTCGCAGCAAGAAGCCTTGAACATGTTACTGGACAAGCTTCCGGGCAAATTGAAAAACTGGACTTCCTCCAACTGGGGCAAGCAGCAACTGACTCAATCCCGTGCATATGGCCCAATCACATTCCAACGATATGAAGGTACATGGAATGGTCAAGAGCTTACGCTCGAAGTATGGCCGATTCGTGACGCAGCAGGTACAGGTATTGAGAATATCGTAGAGGTTTCTTTCAAAACCGATGATACTGTAGCCGTATCCGGACTGCGTACCCAACTGTTGCAGTTGCTGGAGAACAACAACTGGCTGATTCCTGCCGATGGCTTGAAGACACAGACGATTCTTGAAAGATACTAATCGCTGGCCCTAATTAAAAAGACAAGTTCCTCTTCCTGCGGACGTCGTAGGAGAGGGCTTGTCTTTTTTGCGTAGTGAATTAAATGATCTGTTATTTAAGTAATTCTACGATTAACATCGGTTAGATTTTTACTGGTTATTCGCTCAACGGTTTGCATGATAGTAACTATGTAATGGCTATTTTCCAACTCGGTAACCTATATCAATTCAATTTATAGTGGAGAGTTACGCGGTTCAATGATCAGAATTTCTAAAGTCTTATAATTCCATCACTTGAGTTTCGTGTGAATAGCTGACCCTCGATTTCCCATAGAAATGCTTTAGCGTGCGCAGGCTTCATAAATCTTAATACTATCGGACGTACCCTACCATTCATCTCGTAGTGTATTACGAGATAATTTCTTGAATTTGAGCTACCTGTTCTTTTTGGATATCCTGCACTCCCGATTTTTCTTAATGAGAGTTCAAACGTTTGCTGACCACTTTGAATATATAAGTTCCCATTACCTATCAGCACATCCACCCGCCTGCCTTCCGCAACTTGTGGAAGCCCCGACTGATGAATCCCTACTGCATGTAACCTTGATCCGAACTGCTGTTTTAGTTTATTGGATCGACTCCTCGTTCGAATACCAAATATCGAAACTAAGATAATAAAACCAAGTATAAACCACATTCTATATACCCCCTTCGCTTTCTCTTTTGTATATCATTTCATATTATCATATGGACTTCTTATTTGTATGACAATATGCGATAATTGATAATTATTCTCAAACACATCATTTGAATGTTACTATTGCAAGTTAAGGAGGGATTCTGGTGACTTTGCAAGTCTTTCCATTGATATCTAACGGTGACCATACCCGTGACCTATATGCAAGATTCAAGACATCCGAAGTTCTAGATCAAGCGTCTTTTCTTCCCCCATTCGTATTAACGGACTCACATCTTCTGCTCATCTGTACTGGCGGTGAAGCCAATATCCGTATTGGGCATAGGCAAAATCATGCCACACTCGGCAAAATGTATCTGATCCTGCCAGGAACAGCGATAGAATATACAACGGATGAGGTTCATCCTTTACAGGGCATCGCGATATATTTTGATATGTTGAAGCCCATTTCAGATATCAACAAAACCATTTCCGGATCTACTGTAATGGAGGTATATCAAAAAGGGTTACTTCGTTCCTCTTACGCAGATGAGTTACCGCATGAACTTTTTCAGGAATGTACCAAAATTGCTTCACAGCTCCATGAATGTATCTCTGTACCTCAAGAAAATCGTCCATTTCGTATTCAGACTTTGATGCATGAATTGTTGACCCATGTGTATGCTCCTCCCAAAGAAAGTGCAATAGGAGATTCCGAACACACCTCTGCTTTGGATCAAACACTTGAACTTATTGAGCTTGGATATGCTGAGCATCTTTCTCGGGAAGTTCTTGCCGGAGTGGCAGGTATGAGTGTATGGCACTATTCGCGGGTATTCAAAAACCGGACTGGCATCAGTCCCATGGAATACGTGAATAGCATCCGCATGGACCGGGCCAAAGAGATGCTGCTTGTCCCCGGCCAAACCATCAAACATATCGCCTCACAGGTTGGTTTTCAGGACGAGTTTTACTTTAGTCGCAAATTCAAAAAATATGTTGGCGTGTCTCCCTCTACCTATCAACGACAGAAACGCAGTAAAATCGCTGCCCTTTCCTTCGGAACGACTGGCCACCTGCTGGCATTACAGATCATCCCCCATGCGGCATTGATCGATAACCGACGGGATCAACACGGGAATCTGTTTTTCTCCAATATCCCTTATCATCTGGGACGTAGCAAACGCATGAATCCTCATATCTGGCAAACCAACGTTGAGTTGTTGATGCAAGCGAGCCCGGACCTCATACTCTGTAATGAGTACGAAGCCCATACGTTAAAAAGGACCTTGCAGCGAATTGCACCTACCATCGTTATTCCATGGAAAGGATTAAGCTGGCGGGAACATTTCGTACATGTTGCCTCCATTGTGGGACAGCAACAAGAAGCTCAGCAATGGTTGGAGCAGTATGATGACAAAGTAACCCATGCCAAAGAGATGCTTAGTCATCTAATCGGTAAGGATACGGTCTCCATCATTCATATCATGATGGGCCATCTGTTAATCTACGGGCGACGCAATGGGGGCGCTGTTCTATATAACGACCTGGGGGTGTCCCCTTCATACGATCTGCTTCCAGGGCAAGTCTATCGTGCATTGGATGAACAGGAGTTGCCTCAAATGGTTGGAGATCGTATGTTACTGATTGTGGATCAGGACTCAGAATCCCAGCAACGTTGGCATAAACTAAAACATACTCAGCTATGGCAACATCTGATGCCCGTGCAGAACCAACATGTATATCTGCTAGATGAAATGCCTTGGTTGGATTATTCACCATATGCTCATGATCAGATCATCGATGAAACCCTGAAACTTTTTGGTAGCACTCAGCACATTAATCCATGACTGGATAGCACAGAAGGCTATGTCTCCCCCAACATTAGACCGCTACAATATATAGTGTACTGAGAATCAATATCAATAGAAACACAGGGGGATTATGATGTACAAACAGCATTATGTCAAAATAACGGGGATCCTGTTCATACTCGCCATGTTACTTGTTGCGTGTGGGCAGACACCTGCAAGCACTTCGCAGCCATCTACAGATGGCGTAAAATCAGCTGCGGGGACAGATGGGGACTCATCCACTGAATCAGCTACTAAGACTGTGGAGAGCGCCAGTGGCAGCAAAGAAATCCCGGCACATCCTGAACGGATTGTGTCCATTAATATGGAGGACATTCTCCTCTCCTTGGAGGTACCACTGGTACTTGCTACACCTATTGGCCGGCAAGATTACCTGAATGAGCAACTTGAAGCCCAAGGCGTGACTGTCGAACCCATCAATGAAAGTGTCAATTTTGAAGCTGTAGTCAGCGCCAATCCGGACCTCATTATTGCCAATGCCGGTTTGGATGCCAAAATTCTCGAACAACTCGAGAAGATCGCGCCTACGATCACTTATGATCGCCGTAATTGGCAGGAATCTATCGTGCAGGTAGCTACTGCGCTGGATATTGAAGAGCGGGCTGAACAGCTTTTACAAAAAAATAAAGACCAAGTAACTGAAGCTCAGAAGCTCGCAGCCGATATCACCAAGACCAAACCTACAGCTGCATTCCTGCGCCTGGAAGAGAAAGATATGCGTTTGTTCTTCTCGTCCATTCCATCCACGCCATTCCCAGCTTCCAATTATGTAGGAGCGGGTTATGAGGTTGGATTCACTCCCGATGCTCTCGTTACCAAACTTGAGGCAGAGAATCCGGAACGGATGAATGCCAGTATCTCGGTTGAGCTTTTGCCTGAAATCAAAGCAGACTATCTGTTCATTGTGTCCATTAGCTCAGATGGGTCAGCTGAAGCATTGCAAAAAACAAAAGATGAACTCAACGAGATCCAGCAACTCCAAGTATGGAAAAGCCTACCCGCTGTCCAAAATGGTCATGTCTATGTCCTCAATGCTAAGAAATGGCTCATTGACGGCCCCATTGCCGAATCGCTCAAACGTAATGAAATGCTCGAAGTTCTTGGACTACCTGCTCCATAATTGTAAACATACCGTCTGTTTCAACAAAAGGAGATCCACCGTTTATTCGGTGAATCTCCTTTATATTTGTTATTCCAAATGGCCTCATTCAGTCCTGTTTCATGAAAAATCATTCTTCATGCTTAACATTTAAATGCACTTCATGTACACCCTTCTCTTCCTGCAATTAATTAGGGATAGGTAATCATCAAATCATATATAACTGTCCGGTTTTTAATAAATCTTAAAGTTCTGGGCCGTTTCGATCCCAAGTGCACTCTGGATAAACGTATTAGCCACTTTCTCTACAGGTACAGGATTAAATCCAATAAAGAAATCCTTATATTTTTCCGCCGACTCTACAAACAGATTAGGACTAACCGAATTCAAACGAATGCCTCTTGGCAACTCAAACGCTGCCGCTTTGGCAAACGAATCAATAGCCCCATTGACCATAGCACTTGATGCGCCTTTCTCAATAGGGTGGTCTTGTATAATGCCACTGACCAGCGTGAAACTCCCGTTGTCGTTAATATAGTGCTGTCCAATCAACACGATATTGACCTGTCCAAGCAGTTTACCCTGCACACTAATCATATTGTTCTCAGGTGTCAGTTCTTCGAGTTTCGCATAATGGGTCTGGCCCGCCGCCACAATGACGTAATCAATATTTCTCACCGTTTCGAAGAGGGTAGTAATACTCTCTGTCGACGTCATATCCACCTGAACATCCCCGGATTGTCTACCTGCTGTAATAACCTCAACGGAATAATCTCTCAGTTTCGCAACAACAGCTTTACCTAATGTTCCGTTTCCACCAATGACCAGAGCTCTTTTCATTACTGTTTGTCCTCCTTTATAAATAAATACGGTTAATCAGATACGAATTGTTCTATTTATTTAAACAAAGATTCCATCCTTAATCAAATGACAATTGACCTTATTTTAAATAAATTACACTTATTCTTTTTAACACAAAAAAAGCCTTTGCTATAAGCAAAGGCTTTTCTATATGTTACTCGGAAGCGGGTGATGGGAATCGAACCCACGCTATTAGCTTGGAAGGCTAAAGTTCTACCATTGAACTACACCCGCAAATAAAAAAAATCGGGATGACACGATTTGAACATGCGACCCCCTGGTCCCAAACCAGGTGCTCTACCAAGCTGAGCTACATCCCGATACTTATGAGAATAATGGCGCGCCCTGAGAGATTCGAACTCCCGGCCTTTTGATTCGTAGTCAAACGCTCTATCCAGCTGAGCTAAGGGCGCAAATATTGGAGCGGAAGACGGGAATCGAACCCGCGACCCTCGCCTTGGCAAGGCGATGCTCTACCGCTGAGCCACTTCCGCAAAACATATGGTGCGGTCGAGAGGACTCGAACCTCCACGGGGGTTAGCCCACACGGACCTGAACCGTGCGCGTCTGCCAATTCCGCCACGACCGCAAAATATAATGGTGAGTCATGAAGGGCTCGAACCTTCGACACCCTGATTAAAAGTCAGGTGCTCTACCAACTGAGCTAATGACTCGTAATGAAATGGCTGGGGATATAGGATTTGAACCTATGCATGACGGAGTCAAAGTCCGTTGCCTTACCGCTTGGCTAATCCCCATTAAAAAATCATGGGGCGATCGAGGGGAATTGAACCCCCGAATGCCGGATCCACAAACCGGTGCGTTAACCACTTCGCCACGACCGCCATAGAGTAAGCCATTCATCCACTAAGAGAATCTTAGTATTAACAATTTCACTTGTAATATACATTCTATCACAAATTCATATGTAAATACTAAAAATGGTGCCGGCGAGAGGACTTGAACCCCCAACCTACTGATTACAAGTCAGTTGCTCTACCAGTTGAGCTACACCGGCACGGTGTATATTAAATTAAAAAATGGCGGAACCGACGGGATTCGAACCCGCGATCTCCTGCGTGACAGGCAGGCATGTTAGGCCAACTACACCACGGTTCCATAGTACTTTCTCAAGGAAAGTATAATTGCGGGGGCAGGATTTGAACCTGCGGCCTTCGGGTTATGAGCCCGACGAGCTACCGGGCTGCTCCACCCCGCGTCGTTATAAAGTTTATATGGTGGAGGCTGAGGGGATCGAACCCCCGACCCTCTGCTTGTAAGGCAGATGCTCTCCCAGCTGAGCTAAGCCTCCATATTATGACCCGTAGGGGATTCGAACCCCTGTTACCTCCGTGAAAGGGAGGTGTCTTAACCCCTTGACCAACGGGCCTTGCTAAAAAAAATTATCTGGCGGAGAGAGAGGGATTCGAACCCTCGAGACGCTTGTGACGCCTACACGATTTCCAATCGTGCTCCTTCGGCCAGCTCGGACACCTCTCCATATGGCTCCCCGAACAGGGCTCGAACCTGTGACAACTCGATTAACAGTCGAGTGCTCTACCAACTGAGCTATCAGGGAATGGTGGAGCCAAGCGGGATCGAACCGCTGACCTCCTGCTTGCAAGGCAGGCGCTCTCCCAGCTGAGCTATGGCCCCATACACTGTGTATTTCATTGTTGTGGTCTTGCTATGGGCCCTGGTGGACTCGAACCACCGGCCTCACCCTTATCAGAGGTGCGCTCTAACCAACTGAGCTAAGGGCCCTAATATATATCCCTTATTCCTTAGCAAGGGGGGCAAAAAAAATACCCCAAAGGGAAATCGCTTGGCGGCGTCCTACTCTCCCAGGACCCTGCGGTCCAAGTACCATCGGCGCTAGAGGGCTTAACGGTCGTGTTCGGGATGGGTACGTGTGGAACCCCTCCGCCATCGCCACCAAACGCGATTTATCGAAGCATAGCTTCTTAAAATCAGATATGGAACTGAAAATCATACACACGTTCTGTGATGTACCAATTTTCATTTCAGAGATCATTCTCTGAAAACTAGATTCGAAACGAAACATGCGAATTACAACTTGCTATTGGATAAGCCCTCGACCGATTAGTACTGGTCAGCTCCATGCATTGCTGCACTTCCACCCCCAGCCTATCTACCTCGTCGTCTTCAAGGGGTCTTACATACTGGGAAATCTCATCTTGAGGGGGGCTTCACGCTTAGATGCTTTCAGCGTTTATCCCGTCCGTACATAGCTACCCAGCGGTGCTCCTGGCGGAACAACTGGTACACCAGCGGTACGTCCATCCCGGTCCTCTCGTACTAAGGACAGCTCCTCTCAAATTTCCTACGCCCACGACAGATAGGGACCGAACTGTCTCACGACGTTCTGAACCCAGCTCGCGTACCGCTTTAATGGGCGAACAGCCCAACCCTTGGGACCTACTTCAGCCCCAGGATGCGATGAGCCGACATCGAGGTGCCAAACCTCCCCGTCGATGTGGACTCTTGGGGGAGATAAGCCTGTTATCCCCAGGGTAGCTTTTATCCGTTGAGCGATGGCCCTTCCATGCGGTACCACCGGATCACTAAGCCCGACTTTCGTCCCTGCTCGACTTGTAGGTCTCGCAGTCAAGCTCCCTTATGCCTTTGCACTCTTCGAATGATTTCCAACCATTCTGAGGGAACCTTTGGGCGCCTCCGTTACTCTTTAGGAGGCGACCGCCCCAGTCAAACTGCCCACCTGACACTGTCCCCGCACCGGATTACGGTACCAGGTTAGAACCTAGATACGATCAGGGTGGTATCCCAACGTTGCCTCCATGCAAGCTGGCGCTCACACTTCAAAGGCTCCCACCTATCCTGTACAGATCGTACCCAAATTCAATATCAAGCTGCAGTAAAGCTCCATGGGGTCTTTCCGTCTTGTCGCGGGTAACCTGCATCTTCACAGGTATTAAAATTTCACCGGATCTCTCGTTGAGACAGCGCCCAAGTCGTTACGCCATTCGTGCGGGTCAGAATTTACCTGACAAGGAATTTCGCTACCTTAGGACCGTTATAGTTACGGCCGCCGTTTACTGGGGCTTCGGTTCACAGCTTCGGATTGCTCCTAACCACTCCCCTTAACCTTCCAGCACCGGGCAGGCGTCAGCCCGTATACTTCGCCTTACGGCTTCGCACAGACCTGTGTTTTTGCTAAACAGTCGCTTGGGCCTTTTCACTGCGGCCCCCTCGTGCTATTCACACTACCGGGGCACCCCTTCTCCCGAAGTTACGGGGTCATTTTGCCGAGTTCCTTAACGAGAGTTCTTCCGCGCGCCTTAGAATACTCTTCTCGCCTACCTGTGTCGGTTTGCGGTACGGGCACCTTCACCTGGCTAGAGGCTTTTCTTGGCAGTGTGAGATCATGACCTTCGCTACTATAATTTTCGCTCCCCATCACAGCTTAGCCTTACAATGTGCGGATTTGCCTACACATCAGCCTTACTGCTTAGACGGACATCCATCAGTCCGCGTCACTACCCTACTGCGTCCCCCCATTGCTCATAACGGCTTACGGTGGTACAGGAATTTCGACCTGTTGTCCTTCGACTACGCCTTTCGGCCTCGCCTTAGGTCCCGACTTACCCTGAGCGGACGAGCCTTCCTCAGGAACCCTTAGGCTTTCGGCGGATCAGATTCTCACTGATCTTTTCGTTACTCATACCGGCATTCTCACTTGTATAATGTCCAGCGCTCCTTACGGTACACCTTCAACCCTTATACAACGCTCCCCTACCCCTGATGCAAAGCATCAAGCCATAGCTTCGGTGGTGTGTTTAGCCCCGTTACATTTTCGGCGCAGAGTCACTCGACCAGTGAGCTATTACGCACTCTTTCAATGGTGGCTGCTTCTAAGCCAACATCCTGGTTGTCTGTGCAACTCCACATCCTTTCCCACTTAACACACACTTGGGGACCTTAGCTGATGGTCTGGGCTGTTTCCCTTTTGACAATGGATCTTAGCACTCACTGTCTGACTCCCGGAAGTAAGTCTATGGCATTCGGAGTTTGACTGAGCTTGGTAACCCTTGCGGGCCCCGCACCCAATCAGTGCTCTACCTCCACGACTCTGTTTTCCGAGGCTAGCCCTAAAGCTATTTCGGGGAGAACCAGCTATCTCCGAGTTCGATTGGAATTTCTCCGCTACCCCCACCTCATCCCCGCATTTTTCAACATGCGTGGGTTCGGGCCTCCAGTGCGTGTTACCGCACCTTCACCCTGGACAGGGGTAGATCACCCGGTTTCGGGTCTACGTCCACGTACTCAGTCGCCCTATTCAGACTCGCTTTCGCTGCGGCTCCGGCTCTTCACCTTAACCTTGCACGGGAACGTAACTCGCCGGTTCATTCTACAAAAGGCACGCCATCACCCCTAAAACGGGCTCTGACTTTTTGTAAGCACACGGTTTCAGGTTCTATTTCACTCCCCTTCCGGGGTGCTTTTCACCTTTCCCTCACGGTACTGCTTCACTATCGGTCGCTAGGAAGTATTTAGCCTTGGCAGATGGTCCTGCCGGATTCATACGGGGTTTCACGTGCCCCGCACTACTCGGGATCCGTCTCGGAGGGAACAGACTTTCAACTACAGGGCTTTTACCTTCTTTGGCGGGCCTTTCCAGACCTCTTCGCTTAACCGGTTCCTTTGTAACTCCATGTGAGACGTCCCACAACCCCAAAGAGCAAGCTCTCTGGTTTGGGCTTCTCCGCGTTCGCTCGCCGCTACTGACGGAATCACTATTGTTTTCTCTTCCTCAGGGTACT
Organism: Paenibacillus amylolyticus; assembly: GCF_047302515.1. Lineage (GTDB taxonomy): Bacteria > Bacillota > Bacilli > Paenibacillales > Paenibacillaceae > Paenibacillus > Paenibacillus amylolyticus_G. Next base: position 5,579,953 of record NZ_CP168019.1, read on the forward strand.
TAGATGTTTCAGTTCCCCTGGTATGCCTTTGCATAACCTATGTATTCAGTTATGAGTAACTGGAAATTACCCCAGCTGGGTTTCCCCATTCGGACACCCCCGGATCAAAGCTTGCTTACAGCTCCCCGAGGCAGTTTCGTTGTTCGCCACGTCCTTCATCGGCTCCTAGCGCCTAGGCATCCTCCGTGTGCTCTTAGTAGCTTAACCATTTTGTTCCGGTTTCGGTCGCTCGCTTCCCTTGGTTTGGACTGCGTCCAAATCCAAAAGTCGCTCTCACCCGATACCATCACAAAAGCAATTTGACTACCGTTTTTATTAAAACTTGTTTAACACAAGTTCAGCTAAAAAGGAATGTTCTAATTCGCGTTTGTTTCGTTTCGATATCTAGTTTTCAAAGAACAAGCTCCATGCAAAAGCAAGCTGTTTGAGAGTTTGAGCTCTCAAAACTGAGCAACGAGTGAGTAGTTTGTGCTCTTCATTTCATCCACACCGGAGTGATGGACCGAAATGAAGAGCGGTCGCAGGTTCTTAGAACCTGCTTATTTGAATGTTTCCATTGCAGGAAACGATTCTCCATAGAAAGGAGGTGATCCAGCCGCACCTTCCGATACGGCTACCTTGTTACGACTTCACCCCAATCATCTATCCCACCTTCGGCGGCTGGCTCCTTGCGGTTACCCCACCGACTTCGGGTGTTATAAACTCTCGTGGTGTGACGGGCGGTGTGTACAAGACCCGGGAACGTATTCACCGCGGCATGCTGATCCGCGATTACTAGCAATTCCGACTTCATGCAGGCGAGTTGCAGCCTGCAATCCGAACTGAGACCGGCTTTGTTGGGATTGGCTCCATCTCGCGATTTCGCAGCCCGTTGTACCGGCCATTGTAGTACGTGTGTAGCCCAGGTCATAAGGGGCATGATGATTTGACGTCATCCCCACCTTCCTCCGGTTTGTCACCGGCAGTCTATCTAGAGTGCCCACCCGAAGTGCTGGCAACTAAATATAAGGGTTGCGCTCGTTGCGGGACTTAACCCAACATCTCACGACACGAGCTGACGACAACCATGCACCACCTGTCTCCTCTGTCCCGAAGGAAAGATACATCTCTGTACCGATCAGAGGGATGTCAAGACCTGGTAAGGTTCTTCGCGTTGCTTCGAATTAAACCACATACTCCACTGCTTGTGCGGGTCCCCGTCAATTCCTTTGAGTTTCAGTCTTGCGACCGTACTCCCCAGGCGGAGTGCTTAATGTGTTAACTTCGGCACCAAGGGTATCGAAACCCCTAACACCTAGCACTCATCGTTTACGGCGTGGACTACCAGGGTATCTAATCCTGTTTGCTCCCCACGCTTTCGCGCCTCAGCGTCAGTTACAGCCCAGAGAGTCGCCTTCGCCACTGGTGTTCCTCCACATATCTACGCATTTCACCGCTACACGTGGAATTCCACTCTCCTCTTCTGCACTCAAGTCACCCAGTTTCCAGTGCGATCCGGGGTTGAGCCCCGGGATTAAACACCAGACTTAAATGACCGCCTGCGCGCGCTTTACGCCCAATAATTCCGGACAACGCTTGCCCCCTACGTATTACCGCGGCTGCTGGCACGTAGTTAGCCGGGGCTTTCTTCTCAGGTACCGTCACCTTGAGAGCAGTTACTCTCCCAAGCGTTCTTCCCTGGCAACAGAGCTTTACGATCCGAAAACCTTCATCACTCACGCGGCATTGCTCCGTCAGGCTTTCGCCCATTGCGGAAGATTCCCTACTGCTGCCTCCCGTAGGAGTCTGGGCCGTGTCTCAGTCCCAGTGTGGCCGATCACCCTCTCAGGTCGGCTACGCATCGTCGCCTTGGTGAGCCGTTACCTCACCAACTAGCTAATGCGCCGCAGGCCCATCCCCAAGTGACAGATTGCTCCGTCTTTCCAGTTCTCTTCAGGCGAAGAAAACAACTATTCGGTATTAGCTACCGTTTCCGGTAGTTGTCCCAAACTTGAGGGCAGGTTGCCTACGTGTTACTCACCCGTCCGCCGCTAACCATCAGAGAAGCAAGCTTCTCATCAAGTCCGCTCGACTTGCATGTATTAGGCATGCCGCCAGCGTTCGTCCTGAGCCAGGATCAAACTCTCCAATAAAGTATTGAAAAGAGCGATAAGCTCATTTTGAATCTGACGAGATTAAAAATCTCATTTGTGCTCCAGTTGATTCAAGCCAAGGCTTGTCTCGAACTTTCGCGTTCATTCTGCAAGCAGAATGTTTACTCACTCGTTGTTCAGTTTTCAAAGATCAAACTTGTTTCGTTACCGAATGTCGTTCTCTTCAGCAACTCTTATATAATATCATGTCCGAACCAACTTTGCAAGCTCTTTTTTTAAGTTTCTTTCGAAGCTTATTTCATTCGCTTGCCGCACCGTGTAAACCGTGTTTTCTTGGCCGGAATTAGAATATATCATGTACAGATTTCAATTGCAAGTCTTTTTTCAATAATAATAATCAACCCACACCATCAGTACAATATGTAATCTGACGCTCCTCTTAACTCTCAGCATCCTCATACGGCGCTTCTAATATACTTATCCATTAAACATAACCAGGGAAGCCACTTCCACTGCGAATGCAGTGAACAATTGATTGTGACTAGCCCCGGGTTTTCGGAGATCTCAGATTTCTTTCCTTCTATATAAATAAGACAGTACATTCCTTAGGCACAGCTTACACATTCCGTTTCACTTCTCAGTGCTTACAATATGCGCTTACCAAGTAACGAAGCGATCAGTTCCACTCCAAGCCTTGCCGTATGTCTGTTATGATCAAACAACGGATTCACCTCAACCAGTTCCATCGACGTAACTTGATTTGTGGAAGCAAGTATCTCCAATGCGTAATGTGCCTCTCGGTAATTCAAACCACCCGGCACCGGGGTGCCTACACCCGGAGCTTCCCGCGGATCCAGACAATCCATGTCAAAACTGACATGAATACCATCTGTCCCTTTTCCCGCTGTAGCTACTGCTTGCTCAATAACTTGCTGTATTCCCATACGGTCAATATCATGCATCGTAAATGCTCGGATTCCCAGTCCCTTAATCTGCTCTTTCTCATACTCATCCAGATCACGCAGACCAATATAGACCAAGTTGGACGGATCAATAAACGCGCCTGCTCCAGCAATGTGCGACAGATTGAATGCAGTATGCCCCAAGGATGCAGCCACACTCATCCCATGCATATTACCGGACAAGCTGCGTTCTTCCGTATTCAAGTCTGCATGCGCATCAAACCAGATCACACCCAAATTCGAATAGTGCACTGTTAGCCCGGCAAAAGTACCAATCGCTACACTATGATCTCCCCCAAGCACAAGTGGGAAAGCACCCTCCTCCACTGCACCTGATACTTCACTACACACCTTCTCACTGACCTGACGTACCTCATTTAAATGTTTTACACGATTTCGCTCAATAGGGGCGGCCGGTTCAGAAGGACAATCTACCCGCACTTCTTTGGAAAGCACTAGCCCAAGACTCGCAATCTCCCGCTTCAGTCCAGCTGTAATCAATTCATCAGGCCCCAACTCCGCTCCACCTCTTGCTCCACCGAGTCCAAAAGGAACCTTAATGATAGCAATATTACGTCGCACAGATGTTTGACTTGTATCAATAGAAGTATCTTTTATTCCACCATGGACATCATCATCATTTTTCATGTAGGTCAGCTCCCTCATTGTTGATCAATACCTGCTCAATTCTCTCCAGTGCCCAGTCAATCTCGGACTCTTTAATCGTCAGTGGTGGAGCAAATCGAATGGTTGTCTCATGTGTTTCTTTACACAGCAGTCCAGTAGACATCAAACGCTCACAATAAGGGCGGGCTGGTTCATGCAGTTCAACACCAATAAATAAACCTTTCCCCCGAATATCCCGTATGGCTGAACTGCGAATATCTCGAAGTCTTTTCATAAAATAGTTCCCTAGACGCTCCGATCGCTCGGCAAGCTTCTCATCTTCAAGAACTTTCAGAGCTGCTACAGCCACGGCGCAAGCGAGTGGGTTACCCCCAAACGTAGAACCATGAGACCCCGGCTCAAACAAATCAAGTATCTCCGCATCAGCAGCGATAGCTGAGATGGGCATGACTCCTCCCCCCAGCGCTTTGCCCATAATCCAGATGTCTGGTTCAACCCCTTCCCAGTCGGAGGCAAAACGGCGACCTGTTCTGCCAAATCCGGTCTGGATCTCATCAGATACTGTCAACACCTGCTGACTCTTACACAGAGCAAAAGCTTCTGCCAGATATCCATCAGGCGGGATAACGATTCCAGCTTCGCCCTGAATAGGCTCTACAAGAAATCCAGCCGTATTTGGTGTAATGGCCTTTTTCAGCGCTTCTATATCTCCATAGGGGATAATCCGGAATCCAGGTGTGAACGGTCCAAAATCTTTTTTATACTCCGCTGAAGAAGAAAAGGACGTAACCGTCAGAGTTCTTCCATGAAAGTTACCAGAGCATACGATGATTTCGGCTTGGTTTTCCGGTACACCTTTGCAACGATAAGCCCATCTACGTACCGCCTTCACCGCAGTCTCCACCGCTTCCGCTCCTGTATTCATGGCGAGAATCTTCGATTTCCCCGTGAATTGTGAGAGTTTCTGATAAAAAAGAGAAGCGGAGCTGCTGTGGAATGCCCGTGATGTCAGCGTAACCTGATCTGCCTGATCCTTGAGCGCTTGTATGATTACAGGATGTCTATGACCATGATTCAATGCAGAGTATGCACTTAACATATCCATATAACGGCGGCCTTCAGGGTCTTCCACCCATACCCCTTCTGCCTGTTCAATAACAATAGGGAGCGGATGATAATTAGGTGCAGCATAACGCTCCGACCAATCAATTAACATTTTGGAATCTGACATACACACCCAACACCTTTCCAAAATATTGTATACAAAATACAATAACAATGTATGCGATGCCATCGCCATTTACGACTACATCTCTCTTTTTCCACTCCAGCCTAATCCAAGCCTTTCTCGAATCCAATCCTTTATCAATAGTTAGCGAGAAGTAGAAAGTCTACGTTCCAACCAAGAGAGTAAATTAGCCAGTGTAAATGTGATTATAAAATAGAGGCCGGCGGCAACAAGCAGCGGAGCAAGCGGCTGGAACGTAACACCCTGAATCGTTCTGGCCGTGTATATAATCTCGGCTATGCCGATCATGGAGACAAGCGAAGAATCTTTAATGATAATAATGAATTCATTACCGATGGCTGGAAGCATGTTACGAAAAGCCTGCGGCAGTATAATATAACGAAGTGTCATACCATTTGTCATACCAAGGGAGCGCGAAGCTTCGGTCTGTCCTTTATCAATCGCTTGAATCCCGGCCCTGAACACCTCCGCCATATAAGCCGAGCTATTCATCGTCAGAGCTACCACCCCCGACATAAATGCCGGTAAGTTCACACCTATAACCGTCAGACCATAATGAATAATAAGAATCTGTACGAGCATCGGTGTTCCTCGAATGAGTTCGATATACGCCGATGCCACAAATTTAATTGGCCATATTCGGGATATTCGCATTAGCGCCATGATTACACCCAACAACGTACCAAACAATACACCCAAGAAGGAAAGCTCAAGCGTGACCCACGCACTTCGTGCATAGTCCTGCCAATGTTCTAATAGAAAGGAAAAATCTAAATTCACGGCATATCCCTCACTCGTCCGGTTTATTCACCGAGCATCTCATTCGCTTCAACGACGAACCGTTCAATATCTCCGTTTGTTTTGAGCTTTTCCAATGTAGTGTTGATCTGATCCAGCAGCTTCTGATTACCTTTCTTCACCGCGATGGCCGAACCACCCTCGTCTTCAGCCTGTTCAACCTCCACACCTGCAACAACAAGCCCCTCTTGGTTCTTCACATACTGTTCAGCCACCGGCTTCTCCAGAATGAGTGCGTCTACACGCCCCGTCTGCAACTCCAGAATCAGCTCAGGTATTTTGGCCAGAGAAGTGAGCTTTGCTCCCTCTATTTCCTGAGCAATCCCTTCCTGAATGGAACTCTTTTGCACGCCAACCTGTTTGCCTGATAGATCATCTATGGACTTTAATGCGGTATCTTCCCCTCCTCTAACAAGTACAGCCTGCTCTGCATAATAGTAGATATCCGTAAAATCAACATTCTTCTTTCGTTCTTCGGTAGGGGTTAAGCCTGATATTACAAAATCAACCTTATCTGTACCGAGGGCCATAAGAAGGCCATCAAAGTCCATGTCCTCAATCTTCAGCTCGGCTCCCAGATCAGCCGCAATTGCTTTGGCAATCTCGATGTCAAAACCTACAATGGTATCTTTACCATCGATTTTCTTATGAAATTCATAGGGTGCATAGTCCGCACTGGTTCCAAGTACAATTACTTCCTTTTCTGCTGAGCTACTGCCCGAAGACGAAGTAGCGTCCGATCCGGTTCCTGTCGTTTTTTCCTGCCCACATGCGGACATGAATACAACCACTAACAACAGCATCATTGGCAAAAGCACTTTTTTCACACATCATACCCCTATTCTTTTTTTGAATGAGAAACATAATGATTTGTATACAATATACATAAGACAATATATGGACTTATATGTAAGTAATACTAACAAACAATTTGGTTTATCACAATCATTATTTAAACATTTATACGCTTTAATTCCATAAAATGTGCTATATATAACATAGCATTTACATCGGCTGAAACATGAAGTTTGCTTGCCCAACTTCCCCCTCGGTGTTAAGATGATAAAAACTTGAAACTCCTGAACGGCGCGTACAGTACGGCCCCACACCCATCTATTTATTCACTATACATAGAAAGGAGGATTCGGTATGGAGGTACCCAAATACCGGTCCTTGAAAGATCACGTATACGATTACATTGCCCAGAAGATCCAGGACGGAACCTTGCTTCCCAACCAGAAGATCAACGAGGCCGAGATATGCAAAAAGCTGGACATCAGTCGTACGCCTACTCGGGAGGCGCTTTTCCAGCTGGCTTCAGACAATCTGCTGCAATACATCCCACGCAGGGGATTTATTGTCACTCCTTTTGATGCAGGCAAAAAACTGGAATTCTCCCAAGCGATCGGTGTGCTGGAGGCACTTGCTGCCACACTTGCAGCAGACCATCTCAGACCATCTGAACTTATGGAGATGGAAACTCTGGTTGTTCGAATGGAAGAAGATATCAGCCAGCTTGATCTTGCTGCCTACAACAAGAACCAATATCAGTTCCATAATCTGTACATTCAGCGATGTGGTAACGCCACAGTAATTGAGATGTTAAACACATTGAAGAACAGTTTCATCCGGCAGTCGTATGTTAGTGATAATAAACCAAAGCTATCTGAGGTATTGCTCGAAGTTAATGAAGAGCACCGGCAAATTTTAAGCGCTTTTCGAGCCAAAGATAAGAACCAACTGGAAGCCCTGCTCAAACATCACTGGCGGATTATCGACAACGATATGCTGTAGTACGTGCTGTCGAAACAAACCAAAGGCAACCCACACGATTGTGTGAGTTGTCTTTTTCCTATTTTTCCTTTTCAACCTCCAACGGTGCCCTAGCCGCAAAAACAGCATATCCCAACTTTTTGCCGTATTTCGCGAGCAAACGATCATTGGTTTGACTCATTCGCTGCATACGTTCATCCTCAAACCAATTCATATCGATCTCGCGATGTGGATCATGATCAGCGCCCCATTTTCCCATGGATCGCGAATGTTCTTTGACCTCCACCTTGGTGAAACCACACTGTTTGAGGCGTTTTCTCCATGCTGTGGCCGTAACCAGGGTTCGTATACCATAAAATTGCTTTAATCTGCGACACATCAATTCGGTCTTCTGGCCTGATAGAACCATCTCCCGATCCACTAAAAGTCCTCCGGGTTTCAACACTCTTCTATACTCAGCAAGCGCACTCCGCCATGGGGTGAAGATCGTAACCGACTCCACAAATACCACATCAAAATGGTTTTCCGGAAAAGGTAACGATGTTACATCAGCCTGAACAAATCGAACATCCACCCGTTCTCGTCTCGCTCTCCGAACCGCCTTATCCAGCATATTGCGATGAAGATCAATCGCCGTTACCCGATATCCACTTTTAGCCAAGTAACACGCAGTCCTTCCAGTGCCGCACCCTATCTCAAGAATATGACTACCCACAGGCAGAGATAAGTTATCCAGCAACTTCAGCGTTGCCAAAAATCCTCCAGGATGGGCACTCCCCTCCCCCAACCGAGCCAGCATGTCATGATAATCCACGCGACACCCCCTCCTCACTACTCCCAGTGTATGGAGCAGATTCAAAAACGGCTCCTCCCCATTCGATTTTCCGGGTACTCGTCCATACCAATTGCTCTTCTTTTTACTATGATATACAAACCGTTGAATTCAAGCGGCAACCGCATCTAATGAGGAGGATTTGCATGTACAGAATTAATCGGGTATGTGAAGAAACGGTTTCTCCGCACGTTGGACGTTCCGTTTGTCTCGTTATGAACGACGGTAAGCATATGTATGGTACGCTTAGTCAATGTCGTGATGGCAAAATTTATTTGAACGGGTGTTTCGAGGGACCACGGCTGTGTTCAGTCAAATCCAAACAGCAGCTGGTAAAAAGCAGCAAGAAAAACGCTGTTGCAACAAAAAAGGTTAAATCTTCGGCCTACGGTCGATATGGTTACGGAGGATACGGTGGGGGTTACGGCTATGGAGCAGGAATCGATCTGGCTCTGGTAGCAACATTGTTTCTGCTGCCGTTCCTGTTCATCTAAATTCCAATCTGATCGTGGTAAAATTGTAGTCATAACAAAGACCCTTTTTGCTTATAGCAAAAGGGGTCTTTATCTTTTTCATACGATTCACGTCAATTACACTATATTTACTGTAAAAAATGATACAAAAAAAGGCATTCGCCAAAACGAATGCCGGGAACTTCATATTTAATACCCTTACCATCGCACAGGGTGTCTGTTTGATCTTAAAAAAAAACACCTCGTTAGAGGCGGGTAAGCTATGTTAAATCCGATTTCCTTTAGGCATCGTTTTCAGATTACTATTCGAATTCTCAAGCAATGGTAGCATCCTAGTCGTGCTGACCATCTCAGAAGCACATATCGGACAAGTAGGTACGTTATCAAACGCAAAATTGTCCCGCATCCATCCTTTGCACGTATCACTCGTACATTCCCAGATTGCCGCATCAGCTTGTGGAATCTCTTCCAACGGTTTTTTGCGATTATACATGACTTCTACCCCCTTTGTTATGGAAAAACATCTAACCGACGTTATTTCACAGAAGCCTACACTTAGCGGAAGTTTTACATCCCACCGAACTCCTGCCTCGACAACTAATGGGTCGACTTTTATATAACTGATCAAAAAAAAGAAGCTGCCTTTACCATTTTAACATGTTAAAGGCAGCTATGCTTTAATTACAGTTTTACAACTTCTTCTGCTTGAGGACCACGGTTTCCTTGTACAATTTTAAATTGCACGCGTTGACCTTCGTCCAGAGTTTTGAAGCCGTCGCCTGTAATAGCGCTGAAGTGTACGAATACATCTTCTCCGCCTTCAACTTCGATGAAACCGAAGCCTTTATCAGCGTTGAACCATTTTACTGTTCCGTTTTGCATGTGAATTACACCTCCAAATAAAAATTAACATGTTCCTTTGTTCTTTGCAGCAAGCAAATAAAAATTCACACATTGAAAAAGGTACCAGTCATAAACCTATAAGTGATCGCCCTTTACAATATATGAATTAGGTTTTCCACTCTCTACAACTTGTTTTTATTATAACTCCAATTCAGAAAAAAAGCAAATCTTTGTATTTTCTTTTCAAACAGCTTTGGAAATACATGTTATTAACTGGCACGGGGACAGGGTTTATCACACTTAAGTGGCCGGTCGCTCGTGTGCAGTCTTATGAAAGGATATGCAAATCTGATCCAACTTATACATATTTATATAAAATTTCGTCATGCATATCCAACACAACCAAAGAATCATCTTACTACACTTTACCCACTATGTCCATGCCCACATAAATGCATCCCGATCCCAGGCGATCTGTCCACGATGAAGCTTCCGGAAAGCCTTCTTCACTTCTTTGGACAATGACGAATTGCCGTTCTCATTCATAAAAACAAACTCTTCACCAAAATGGGTCTTCACATATACTATGGCAGCTTCCTGATGAAGTGTTCCTGTGAATTTAATCTCCTGTACCATCCATTCTGCTACACCTTGTGCTGTCTTCTCCACTATATCACCTACTGTCTAAACCTAATGTACGGATAGGCAGACCTCGTATCATGAACATATCTGTCTTCCCGCCAGACTGAAGTATACCATGATCCAACTGCTGACGGGGAACTGTATGATAACTACTTTCAAGCAATACCCGCAATACCCTTAATGAACAACCGTATTCGCTTGCTCACTCCCTTTGGATGGAATAGACGAATCTGTTCGAATGCTCCACACTAACCATGCACAGTAAGCAATCAGTACTGCCAGTATAAAGAGATCGTAAGGAAGTGTACCTGTGTCCTCCAGATCATTCCCTAGAAATTGAATCAGATTATGTATGAAATGAAACAATATAAGCGGTACGATATTTCCGTTCTTCAGCATTAATAACGCCAGTACAGCTCCCAGGAGCAGCGCATAGATCAATTGTATGATTGTATCCGTCATATCCTGACCAGACAATGCGTTCAACAGATGTGTAATCGAAAACAAGATGCTGGAGGTCACAACTGCGGACACTGCACTTTTTTGAAGCAATGTTTTGAAAATAAGCCCCCGATAGATCGTTTCCTCAACAAAAGCTACGAGCAAGGTAAAAAAGATGAAAAAGGCTACCCGTGACAAGCTCAGCTCCCCAAATCCCTTCAGGGCAAGTGTACCCAGTACAAGGAGTAGTGGAATATAATACTTTGCGTGGCCAGCCGGGATACTTCGCAAAGATCGGAAGCCAGTCTCTCCCCACTTGCGCCTTAACGTCAGATAGATCATCAGAACAATTGCGATGGGTGTAAAGGAAATGAGTACAGGGGAAGTGTAGTCCAGTTGTTTTATCGTTGCAATGGCCCCTGCTGCAAATACGGCTAACAGGAGAAACAGCTCAATAATTACAACGGTGAGCACAGGTTTGCGCTCGGAAAAGGAATGTTTTGGCTTGGATCGCGCATTAATCATACATTTGCCACCTCGTTTCATTTATATTTTCCGTTGTCATAAGAACTTATATGCCAATATAGTTGTATCACATCATCTGTACATTGAATATCCCTATTATGGATAAAACTATAAAAGTAACAAAAAAGAGACTTATCCTAACCTCTTTTCCCCTAAAATCAGGTATGGCTTATACCTTTATCTGTCCATTATAGTATTACAATAGTTCAAAGTTGCAGGGGTGTGGCGACTCTTCAGCGTCTTATATCTATGAAGTACCCATAACGATAGACTCACAATGCATAATGAAATCAGGGGGATACTATGAAAGCATTCTTTCAGCGCTGGGGGCATTTACTGGCTATTCTGTGCATACCACTCCAAGGCTCCATTTACGTATTTCTAGGCAGTAACACCGGAAGTGATGTCTTCTACAATTATGCCTGGATTGATACACAGATTCCTTTTCTCAAAGAATTTATTTATCCGTACATTAGCTGGATGCCCATTCTGTATCTTGGATTTCTCTATTTGGGTCTGACGAACAAGTCGCTATTCTGGCGTACGTTGATTACCTATAATGTTGGTGTCATGGCTGCCAATGTCTGTTTTGCGGTGTTCCCTACCCATGTCCCGCGTCCGGAGATCGGCGGAACTGATCTGAGCAGCGTGTTAGTGCAGTTTATCTATACAAATGATGCGCCCTTCAACTGTTTCCCAAGTGTTCACGTTCTGACCAGCTACTTGCTGTTTATTGTGATTAACAGACACTTGAACTTTAAGCCTTTGGCACGGATTTCTTGGTCGGTATGGCTGTGGTTGATTATTGCTTCAACGGTGTTTGTAAAACAGCATTCCTTGCTGGACATCGCTGGAGGCATTTTGTTTGCTGAGGCCGCGTATTGGACTGTACATGTCTTTGCTCTTCGTCTTGGGCAAGTACGAAAAAAAGGCAAGCAGCCACTCACAGCTTCTAACCCAAGCAGTCATGTATAACGACATTTATATAAGTAACAGGTAGGATGATGATCATGCTATACAGCAAAAGAGGGCCTAGGCCCTCTTTTTTTGTACTCATTTAATTAAACCTACTTATATAGAAGAACTTTATTTGGGTTGGACTACGCGTTTCATGCTATAGGTGGCCGTTCATGAAGAAGGTCAGACGGTGGACTTCCGGTTATACGTTTGAATATGCGGTAAAAATAAGACAGATCCCGGTAGCCGAGAAATTCGGCAATTTCCTGGATGGAGAGTTGTGACTCGGTGAGCAGATATATGGCTCGTTTCATCCGTTGATCATGGACATATTGACTGATGGTCTGATTTGTCATGCTTTTGAATAATGCGGCAGCATAATTGGGAGTTTTATTGATCTCGTCCCCGAGTTCTTCCTTCGTCACTTTCTCCCGATAATGCCGCTCAATATATCGCTTCATCCGTTCAACATGATTATGCCTCTCCGGCGGGATAACTCCACGATCAAGCTCCCTGTTCATATAAATCAACACTTCCATCAATAAGGCTTGGCTCATCATGACATAATAAGACGGACGCTCCTGCCATTGTTGATAAATAGCGCTCATGCGTTGATGGATCAGCTCATAACATCCAGGTTTATGCCGCAAAGCCTCATACCGTTCCAGTGCAGGCAGAGTTTCCGTATGGTCGCGTTGCAGTTGAATTACAATCTGTGTGTGCGTTACTGTAGGAATACTCTTGCCGTAATATGGGGTACCACCTGGAATGAGGAGCAATTCACCCTTTTCCATGATCTGTTTATCACCGTTCACCCAATATACACATTTTCCATAAGTAACCAAGCTAAGCCGCCAAGTTTCTTGAGATTGCACAGCTTCTTCGTACCAACCGACACCATTAATATGTCGTACTTCAAGTGGAGTGACCATAACACACCTCATTATCGGACTATACTCTAATCATTGTACTATAGTTCATACCCTGATTCGACAGAAAACGCTACAATACACATATAAGCTTAAATATGAGGAGGAAATTAGCATGTTAAAAACAAAAATTATTTGTACCATGGGACCTGCTTGTGACTCAATCGAATTGTTAAAAGTAATGATTCAGGAAGGTATGACCGTTGCCCGTCTGAACATGGCTCATGGCGAACTGGAAGATCACGTTACACGGATTAACAATATCCGCAAAGCAGCTTCCGAACTGAACACCTATATACCGATCATGATGGACATCAAAGGGCCGGAAGTACGTATCGGTAAACTGAAAGAAGCATCATGCCATCTGCAAGCTGGTAAAGAGCTGATCCTGACTACTGAAGAAATTCTTGGTGACGCTGAGCGTATCTCGGTAAACTATCCGGAACTGAACCTCGTTGTGAAACCTGGCGATCGTATCCTCATCGATGATGGCCTTGTGGATCTGACTGTACTGTCTGTGGAAGGATCCGATATCCATTGTAAAATCATCAGTGGCGGCATTCTGAAACCACGCAAAGGGGTTAACTTGCCAGGAATTAAAACGACATTGCCAGGTGTAACCGAGCGTGACGTTATGCACATCGGATTTGGGATCGAAAACGATATCGAAATTATCGCAGCATCCTTTGTTCGTAAAGGCGATGACATCCGTGAAATCCGCAGCATTCTGAAAGAACGCGGTGTAGACCACGTACAGATCATCTCCAAAATCGAAAACCAGGAAGGTATGACGAACCTGGACGATATTATTGAAGCATCTGACGGTATCATGGTAGCTCGTGGAGATCTCGGGGTTGAAGTGCCGATCGAAGACGTACCAATGATGCAAAAAGAAATGATCGATAAATGTAACCGCGCTGGTAAACCGGTTATCGTAGCTACACATATGCTGGAGTCCATGCAAGTGAACCCACGCCCTACTCGTTCCGAAGTTAGTGACGTGGCCAACGCTGTACTTCAAGGTGCTGACGTTGTGATGTTGTCTGGTGAATCGGCTGCTGGTAAATATCCGGTACAATCCGTGCGCACGATGGCTGCTGTTGCTCGCCGTGCTGAAACAATGATTGATTACAAAGAGCAATTCGCACAAAAATCTGCTCAACAGATCGCTGATATTACTGAAGTTATCAGTCAGGGTGCTGTAAGTTCTTCCCTCGTACTGAATGCAAAAGCAATCATCACTTCGACTGAGAGTGGATTCACAGCACGCATGATCTCCAAGTATCGTCCAAAAGCGCCAATCATCGCAGTTACACAACATGAAGAAGTATTGGCGAAAATCTGCCTGCTCTCCGGTGTTATTCCGGTTATGGGCGACAAAGTAACCACTACGGATGAAATGTTCGAGTCTGCTACGCGTAACGCAATCAAAACTGGTTACATTGAAAAAGGTGACATCATTGTGTTGTCCGCTGGTGTTCCAATCGGTCAATCCGGTAATACAAACCTGATCAAAGTTCAACAAGTATAATTCAATAGCTGAAACTGTAGCTATACATCTTAGCTATAAAATAGAAATACAAAAAACCACCGGGAGCAGAAATGCTTCCCGGTGGTTTTTTGTTGATGTTGTTGCCAATGATCGTGATGTTACAACAGACGGCTTCGAGATTATAGATTCCGCGAGTAATTAACCAGATCCTGTGACATAGTGTTGATCTCATCCATTGAAGCATTCACCTGTTGTGTCAGAGCAGCTTGATTTTGCGTTAACGTGGACATATTACCGATATGTTCAAGAATCTGATCAATCAATGTTTTCATCTTCTGCATGCTATCTTCGATATTTACTGTGGCCTCCGAACTGTGATCAGCCAGTTTCCGCACTTCACCTGCAACGACGCCAAATCCCAGTCCCAGCTCTCCCGCTCGCGCGGCTTCAATGGCTGCATTCAACCCGAGCAGATTGGTCTGACTCGCAATCTCTCGAATAAACACAGTGATATTCTTCGTATCATCTGCACTGCTTTTCACTTGAATGGCTGCATCGGCAGATAATTCCTGTGCAGTCACCAGATCCTGTGCCTGATCGGTAATCGAGTTGATTCCACGTACCATCTCGCCAATGGACTCCGATAATTGTTTTGTTTTCAGATTCATGGCTTCCACGATCTGTTCCTTATTCTTCTCATGGGTGACATCTCGAATGGTTCCAGCTACACGGAGTGGTACTCCATCCTGATCCCTAATGGTCTCCCCACCGGCGTGATACCACCGATACTCCCCGTCTTTGCGCTGCAGACGATAATCCAGATCGTACGGTGTACGACCACTGTAATCGTTCATATGTCTGGCAAATTCGTTGATTGTCCGATCATGGTCTTCCGGATGAAGTCGGCTGCTCCAGCTGCTGAACACATTCGGGAAATCCTGCTCGTCTTTAAACCCTAATTCTTTACGGAACTGGGGTGACCACCAAAATTCATTGTTCGGATTAACTACATCTCCAGCCACAACGGTCATATCCCACGGTGCCTCCACCAAGGCGCGGTTAACCAGATCATATCGGGTGACGAGTGCTTCCAGCTCATCAGACTTGCTCTTCTCCTCATGAATATCAAACATGATGCCCAGAAGTTTGACCGGAACTCCAGCCTGATTTCGGATGACTTGTCCAAGGCATCGGAACCAGCGGATTTCTCCACTTTTTGTAATCATACGGCTGATGACGTTATAGGCAGTTGTTGCTCTTGTGTCATTCACATGTTTCATAATCTCCTGCACCAGTTGAGGTCTGTCATCCGGATATATCGATTTCGCCCAGCTTGCAAATGAATCGGGATAATCCTTGGCATTATGGAAGCCTAACATTTGGCGGAATTCATTCGAAAATGCGACGATATTATTGTTATCCAGTGGATCACCAGCAACAATTTTAGATTCCCATAATCCCACATTCATTGCCTGATTCAGCATTCTAAGACGCATTTCCACGGCTTCGTTTTGTGCTTTCATCATATGTACTGCTTTTTTGATATTACTAGCTATTTCATCAGTATCCTGAAACTCAATGCCATCTTCGATCCATGCGTCATAGTCGCCCTTTTCTGCGTTTGCTACCAGTTTACGACTATACTCCAGTAAATTCTGATGCGCATCTGTACGAAGGTGTTTGGTCGATTCAGTACGTTTACGAAACATGCTCATTTCTCCTCTTAGCTCATATGATATATATTTCGACATTATCAGACATTAAATGTAGAGCAATAGTCTTAATTTTGCATAAAAACAAGAACCAGCGCTGAAACACTGGTTCTTATATTAATTGCCCTTTATCTTTTATGAAAATAAATCTTAAATGACTGCCTCATACCAGCTACCAGCCAAAATTCAGTGTTTTCCCCGTCTCTACCCAAGTTTTGATGCTGCTTAGAATCATCCACCAGCTGCTCTGTGCATTCGCAATAGAAGGATGGTTATCTGTAAATTGATCATTAATCAGTGTCAGCTTCGTACACTCACCTACAGTTTCCAACTGGAAGACCACTCTGGATTGAAGCTCGGCATGATTCGCATGGTACGACGGTCCAGGATGCTCCTGATAACTAAGTCTGGACAGAGGTTCAAATTCTAATATATCTCCATACACATGGACAGTCTCCGCACCATCATTGCCTGGCCCTACATAAGCAAACGGCTGGCCTGGTTGGAAATTGGTGCGAAGTTCGCTGCCGAAAAAGCTGTTCCGTGTGCCGTCTGGTGATATTAGAGCATTCCACACCTCTTCCAGTCCTGCATTGATATAGAATTCATATTTCAGTTCCATGGACTCACTCCCTTTATGTATTGGATAAGCGATCTGCCAACCTCGCACTCCTATCCTATCGTTATACCCCAAAGGCCGTATTGTAAAAACGCGACAACAGGTAAAATATAAGCTCTTTATGTTTTCGGGAATGTTATACCATGATCCAAACGGATTGCGCCCATATAGTGCTTTCCCAGAAGATCAGATATACTAAACTGGAATGAAATAACAGGTCTGTTCAAGGTAATGCGACTAATTTAGAAAGGAAATGAGATATGAGCCAATCAACAAATATTATGGGTATCCCTTTTCCCAATGTCACGATGGATCAAACCGTTGCGATCCTTGATAAAGTCGTAGATCAGGAAAGCAATGAACTCTTCCATGTCATCACAGGTAATCCCGAGATTGTTATGTCCTATCAAAAGAATGCATCTCTTCGGAAAGTCGTCGATCAAGCCGGGTTGGTCACAGCTGACGGTGCTGGCATTGTGATGGTATCCCGTTTTCGGGGCGGTCAATTGACTGAACGGGTAACCGGTTGTGATCTGCTGTTTCGTTTATTGGAGGAAGGCAATCAAAAACACTGGTCATTCTACATGCTGGGAGCAGAGGAAAGTGTCAGTGAAGAGGCCGTGAAAGTTATTGCGCAACGTTATCCGGGAGTTGTTGTAAAAGGTAGACACCATGGTTACTTCCAGACAGATGAGGAACAACAGATTGTGGAAGAGATTTGTACTGCTCAACCAGACTTTCTTATCGTGGCTCTTGGCGCCCCCCATGCGGAACACTGGATTAACAAGTATCGCCACCAGTTGAACGCTCGTGTAGCCATAGGTGTTGGAGGCAGTCTCGATATCGTGGCTGGCAAAACCAAACGTGCCCCTGCGATATGGCAGAAGCTTAACCTGGAATGGCTCTATCGCCTCCTCAGTCAACCTTCGAGATGGCGCAGGCAACTCATTTTACCCCGTTTTGCTGTGCGGGCATTGTTGTTCAGAGAACCTAAATAATGTGAGATGAGCAGGAGGGATGATTCGGATGAAACAGGTAGAACAAGGAGACAGACCAAGTATGGGCCTGTTGAATCTGAATGAAGGTGACCATAAATATCAACTGACACGCCATGCTCCTTCCGAAGCACTTCGCCCTTTTGTTAAACATTACTGGATCGTATCGTGGGATCTGACTGGACTTGAACCGTATCCCCAACATGTCGTGCCTAACCCCTGTGTCAATCTGGTTGTGGAACGGAACAATACGTTTTTCTTCGGACCATCGGGACGTAAATTCTCCTATCTTGTGAGCGGAAAAGGTCGTGTATTTGGCGTGAAGTTCAACCCAGGAGGGTTTTATCCCTTCCTTCGGGTTCCTGTTTCTTCATTGTACGGACAACCGATGAATGTATCCAATATTCTTGACGTCACAGCGGAGTCCTTGGAAGACCGGCTTCTTGGGGCGGGGGTTGATGCGGATAAAACCAGTTACATCGACCAGCTATTGTGTGCACACCTTCCTGCTGAAGATGTTCAAGCGAGAATGGTTCATGATATTGTGCAACAGATCGAACAGAACCGAGAGATGCTGAGAGTGGATGATCTGTCTTCCTATTGGAATATGCATACCCGAAAGCTTCAACGCCTGTTCAATCAGGATGTGGGCATCGGACCTAAAACCGTAATTAAGTTGTATCGTCTGCAAAATGCTGCAGAATGGATGGACCGCGGTCTTCACTGTGACCTGATTAAGCTATCTCAGGATCTTGGATATCATGATCAATCCCATTTCATCCGAGATTTCAAGTCCATTATTGGCAGTACACCAGAGGAGTACTTACACTCTAAACATCCGAATGGTGAGCGCCGAGGGCTGATCAATTAGAAACCTGTCCTGAAAATCAGGACAGGTTAATGACTTCTATGGTATCCCCCGTATGGATTACACCTTCCCGTTCAACCGAGCATACAATCCCACGTTTTTTGCGAGCCGCAGGCACGAATTTTTTACGCAAACCGTCCTGTTCGTAGAATTGTTCAATCATTTTCCCCGGATGTACACAGGGAAGGTTCTCCCCTTCGCATATTAACCCTGTCCCGTTTGGAAATAGGAGCCGCGTTCCAGCAGGCAGTTCCGTCAATCGATCAATGCCACGGACCAGTATATTGGCACCAAGCCACTCTGGACGCACTTCAGGAATGTTCATTTTCTCAGCAATAAGAGCACATTCTTCCTCAGACACAATACTGATCTGGCGGCGATTCGCAATCGGTGTGCCACGCTTGTAGATTTTCTGACGTGAGTCCGCCGGACGAAGCAGACCATAATGACGGTCACCCGGAATTCCTGCAAGCTCAATGTCGATAAAAGGTACAACTCGGGTCACAAATGTGGATGGATCATCAGCCAACATGACGAATTGAACCGTTCCCATAGTAATCTCCTCCCTTTCCTGAGCAATATTACTTCTTTATTGTTCATTATTACCCAATGAATGGATTGTCGACAATCGGCGTATGCTTACCTTTGTAACCATTTTTTAGTTTCAACATCATAATTCAACTGGAAAATGATAAAAATTTTAAATAATACACAATTAAATTGTTACAAATTAAATTTGCTCTTTCCGTTCTTGTTGCAAACATTTATACTAGGATGGACAAGTAAATAAATTACATATCAGAAAGCAAGGTGTTTCCT
This sequence comes from Paenibacillus amylolyticus, assembly GCF_047302515.1. GTDB lineage: Bacteria > Bacillota > Bacilli > Paenibacillales > Paenibacillaceae > Paenibacillus > Paenibacillus amylolyticus_G. The sequence goes on from NZ_CP168019.1 coordinate 5,599,602, forward strand.
TTGATTAGTATCATTTTTGTAGCTCTTGTAGCTGTCGAACACTTCTATATTATGGTGATGGAGATGTTTATGTGGACTCGTCCACGCACAATGAAAACCTTTAATCTCACGCCGGAATTCGCCAAATCCACCAAATCTCTCGCGGCCAATCAAGGTCTTTACAATGGATTTCTTGCGGCAGGTCTGATCTGGGGACTCGTATATCCGGATGCTGCCGTTGGACAGCATATTCAGATTTTCTTCCTGGCGTGTGTAATTATTGCGGCTCTTTATGGAGGAGCAACTTCTTCACGGTCGATCATTATCAAACAAGGTTTGCCTGCGATCATTGCGTTGTTGCTAGTTCTGTTCCTGTAATTTCTGTCGAATGGTGCATTGCTTCGATTCATGTTAACTCCTTTATGGTAAGGTATTGAATAGATAGCAGTGTACAATGACCAGAATCGTTCTGGAATTGGAAGGAGAACATGTCATGGGATTGTTTGACAAGCTTCGGCGGCGAAAAAAGGAGAAAGTACCTGCAGGTGGTGCTGTCGAATCGACGAATTACAGTGAAACCATCGTGGGTTTTGTCCTGCTGGAGCGTGACGATTGTGATTTTGACCTCTTCATCAGAAATATGAGTAACGAATGGAATATCGAGATTGAAGAACGCCCGGAGGAGGGCAATCTCTTTTTCGAAGTGAATGGGATGCAGGTGGTATGTGCCCACATTCCTGCGCCTGTGCCTGACCGTGAAGTTGAGGAGAATGCCAAACTCAACATCCTTTGGCGAGAAGCGGAGCAAGTTACCTCACGGCACCAGTCTCAGATTATTGTCTCTGTTCTGAACGCAACAAATGCTATTGATGGACATGTTCTGTTCACTCAAACAGCAAGTGCCTTATTACAGTTGGATCACGCGCTGGCAATATACATGGCCCCACTTGTTGTTGAAGCCAGTCAATATGTCGAAACCAGCCGTGGGATCAAACATGATGAGTTGCCCGTCTCGCTCTGGATTTTCATCGGATTATTCCAAAATGCCGAAGGCGCTTCAGCTTACACTTACGGACTACGTAACTTTGGCAAAGAAGAGATGGAGATTATGCAATCGTCGGAGTCCTTAAGCGATGTATTTGAGATGATGTTTATGACCACAACGTATGTGGTTGAGAACGACGTCACACTGCATGACGGGGAAACACTTGGTTTCTCGGCAGAACAAAAGCTGAGCATTTCCCTTTCCAAAGGTGTAGCTACGGAAGGTAACAGTTTGAAGATTGGATTTTAGCTTACGTAGTTATCTTAACTTTATCTTGTCACAGTTGTAGAAGCCGTCTGGAGTTCATACTCCGGATGGCTTTTAGCTATTCAACCTTCCCTCCAATGACGATATGATAACAATCCCTGAATTTAACTTCCCTAGGAATGAGTAGTCCATAAGAACCACTATATTGTGAATTCAGTTTTCATTCTCGTTATAAAAAGGTATAATTAATAGGCTTATAGTCTCATATATTACATATTATTTTATTATCGAGGAGTTGCCTACATGTCTGTTAGACGTTTGGATTCAACTAAACCTATTATTGAAATTATCTGGGAAGGTATTGTTTCTCCTGAACATGTCGAACAAGCGAATTCAGAAATCCAGAGAATAGCGGAACAATTGGGAAGTTCGTTTGATGTGCTAGTAGATATGCGGAACATGAAGGCTTTCCCTCAGGATACCAAAGAAAAAATTGTGGAACACCAGAAATTACTGACACAGTGGGGTATGAAGCGAGCCAGTGTAGCGGTAGGTGGTGCAATCGCCAAAATGCAATTGAATCGGATTTCCAAAGAATCGGCGCACCAGACTGAATTCCAATGGGAAACGTATGACGAGGCTTTGGCATTTTTGTTGAAATAATATTGAAGTGATACGGCGTAAGTATAAAGAGAGCTACTGATGCTGTACATGGCACAAAGGAAGAGGCGTTCCCCATGAGGAAGCGCCTTTTTCTTTTGCAGTTCCACGTGGCTTACTCAGTTTTGCCAGTGATACGACCGCTCATCATTTAAGATTCAAGTTTACTTACACGCACCATCGTTACCGATGTACCATTTAGGCACTCCTCCACAAATCCTAACCGCTTATATAAGCGAATCGCTTGGTTATCCGGGTCAACACTGAGCGAGACTGCTGCAATTCCCCGCCGTTCAACCTCATCTAATGCGGTCTGAAGCAGTAAGGAACCTACTCCTTTTCCACGTGCATCTTCCGTTACAGCCATCCCCATCTCTGGCGTAGCTGCATTCACATAACCGTATCCCGCATTCTGGTCCGTATAGAATCTTAATGTTATTGAACCTAGTCTCTTGCCTTGCTGGTCAACTGCAACATACCCGAAGTCCCCTTCTCTGCCCCAGTCTTCTACGTATTTGGAGAGTCCGGGAGTATGAATACTTTCGATTGGAAAAGGTTCATCACCTTCTCTTCTATGCAGGGATGCGTATAACATCTCCCACAGAAAGGGGATATCCTGTTCTTCAATAGGGCGTACATAATAGTTGGTTATGATGGTCATGTTTGCTCCTCCTTCAGCTTTTCAAAAAGGCGGTCCATCTCATTCAGATTAAACTCATTGGTAATCTCGTAGTCCTGAAATTTGTCTCTCGTTTTTGCCTCGCTGTAGATTGAGATGGATTTTTCATTATAAAACGTCAGTCCAAATCCATCGGTAAAGCGACCTTCTTTATTAATAGTAAGTCGCCACTCATAGTAATGCGGATTCCTTTCAGAAACGTCGAATTCCCGTAATCTTTTGAGATCAACATCCTTTAATAGCTTCAGCATGTCTCTAATCTCTTTGGGATCTGTAATCGTTATTTCATCATCTTCATTATACGGTTCATTGTCGGAGATTTTCCTAATCGTCAGTCGATCCAATGTATCCAGCATCGTCATATGATCTGTGACCTCTGCTCGAAACGTCGTGTGTTTGCTGGGGATATACTTAGTATATTGACCAGAGGTATACATACGCACTGCAATAGCTAAAAAAACAATAATCATGACGATACCCATAATCATCTTGATTTGTCTACTCATCCCAATCCCCTCTCTAGATCTACATAAAACATATAAATTGGTAATTATTGATATATTCCAGTATAACATCTCACTCCTTCTGTTCCAATGTCATTTCTTATCTCTGGTTCCTCAATTACGATACGTTTTGGGCTACACTAAAATTTAAGGTTTAAATGAACAAGCCGCGTTCTCCCATAGGTGAACGCGGCTTGTTTGTTAACTTTGTTATATTGTTTTATTACCTATTCATAACCAGGTAAGACGATAACCCTTATCCCGAGCATGAATATGACACACGTAGACTTGGCCTCACAACTGATCAAATTACATCAGAAACCTAATTGTTTTCAGCTCAATACACGACCTGCTGATTCTCGGATGACCAGCTCAGGCTTCAGCACAATCTTCTGTGGCTCTTTTTGTTCATCCTTTAACTCTTCAATCAACAGATCTACAGCGCGATATCCCAGTTCTTCAATTGGCTGGGCAACGGTCGTAAGCGGTGGACTGGTTACCGAAGCCAGAATGGTATTATCAAACCCGATAATCGATACATCCTCTGGTACGCGTAGGCCCAGCTCTTTGGCTGCCTGGAGGGCACCGATGGCCTGTATGTCATTACAACAGAACAAACCTGTCGGGTGATCCTTCTCACCGAGCAGCAATAGCGCCTCTTTTTTGGCCGAGCTCAGGTCAGCTGCCGATTCTCGGATCTGATTCGGTTCCAGCGTATGACCTGCCTTAATCAGTGTTTCACGGAATCCACGTACACGTTCCTGACTGCTGCTGACTTTGGACGGTTCCGACAGAACCGCTACACGAGTGTGCCCAAGTTCAAGCAAATGCTCCGCTGCGAGTGCTCCGCCGAGTATGTCGTCAATGGTGACTGTATGAACCGACAGGGATGGCATATGGCGGGCAATCAAAGCGACAGGGATAGACTGCTGCAAGAGGGGTGACAAAATTTCAGCATTATCGATCCCGGTTCCGATCATCATGCCATCGACCCTTTTTTGCTGGAGCAGATTCAGGTAACGCTCTACCCGCTCGTCCTTATTATCCGTACTGCAGATGACCACGCTGTAACCCAATTGACGGCTTCGATCCTCAACGGCTCTTGCGAGTTCTGCGAAATACGGGTTTGAGATGTCCGGTACGAGCAGCCCCAATGTATACGTCTGCTTACCTGTAAGTGCAGCTGCGATCGCGCTGGGTTGATAGTGAAGGCGTTCCATGATCTCCATAATCTCGGCGCGCCGCTTCTCACTGATCTTGCCTTTGCCATTAATGACCTGCGAGACGGTTGCAATGGATACACCCGCCTCGCGTGCGATATCGTATATGGTTGCTTTCATTGTTTTTTTCCCCATTTGTGCTATATATAAATTTCGTTATACATAGATAATTGTTCTCTTCTCATTATGCAGGGGGAAGTCTGCATACGCAACTTGAAGCGAGCACAATGTGCGTAGCATGAACTGTTTTACTTTTTCATCAACCACTCATGGTCAGGGTCATTATGGAATTTCCAGGTCCGGGTTGGTCCAGCCATCACGTTCAGATAGTAGACCTCATACCCCGGAGGAGCACCTACCGGATGATATCCGTCCGGAACAAGCACCACTTCTCCGTTCTTCACTGCTAGCGTCTCATCCACAGAACGATCATCCGTGTATATGCGCTGAATGGCAAACCCCTGCTCAGGCTGCACACGGAAATAATACGTTTCTTCCAGCAAAGATTCATCCGGGAGTGCGTCCCGATCATGCTTATGTGGCGGGTAGCTGGACCAATGCCCATCTGGTGTGAACACCTCAACAACGAGCAAACTGTCCGCTTCCTTTTGTTCCGGCAAAATGTTGTGAATCTGGCGTTCCAGATTACCATACCCTCGCGCCTCTACCCCTACATCTTCGGGTGCAATGAGACGAGCCGGGTGCGTTCCTTTACCGGGTGCAACACATATAGCGATTTCCAGTTCGGTACGTGCTGTGATCTGTACTTGATCGGAAGTTGAGACGTAGACCGAGTACGGAGGTATTTTCTCGAAAACACTCATTCTTTTTCCGATATTATCCCATGTGTGCTCCCGGGTACTTACATTGGCGAAACCACTGAGAAGCACCACACAGAGTTCCTGATCACCGCTCTCACGGGTTAGCGTCTCCCCCTCCGCCAGCTTCGCTACCTGAAAGCCAACATATTCCCACCCCGCCGACTCCGGTGTTACGTTTATAAGTGTACCGTCTCCCTCCGGGTTGACCACGGGTTTCACAATACGTTCTGACATCTTGCCATCCACTCCTTTCTGTAGTCGTCCACAACAACCTGATACTTATAAAAACAAAAACCTGGACTATTCATGCCCTCTATTAGAAAAAGTGACTTTAATCTTCTACTATGGCGTTGCTGTTTGCGATTCCAGTGACACCCCAGGAACTTCACTCAGCTTCACAGGTCTTCCCCGCTCCATGGACAGTTTTGCTGCCAGCGCAATTCGTTCTGCCTGTACTGCATCGTGGCCATCTACGATAACTGGTGTATCATGGAGGATTGCATCGATAAAGAGGGCTGTCTCCTGTACATACGCTTCATTGTAGCGTTCCAGGAAAAAGTGTAACGGTTTGTCGCGCATGAGCCCGGCCGCTGTACTGATCTCAGCCGTATTCGGATGATCATTCGCCGCTGCGGCGCTGCCCATAGAACCAAATACTTCAACACGCTGATCGTATCCGTATACAGCCTGACGGCTGTTATCAATAACACCAATCGCTCCATTGGCAAAAGTCATCGTTACAATCGCTGTATCAACGTCACCATGTTCCGCAAAGACCGGATTGATCAGCACGTTGCCCTGAGCATATACTTCTTCCACTTCACTCCCGGACAGATACCGTGCCATGTCAAAATCGTGGATCATCATGTCCATAAAGATCCCGCCAGACACCCGGATGTACTCCGCAGGAGGCGGACTCGGGTCGCGAGACGTGATTTTGATAATATGCGGATCACCAATCGTACCATCCTGCACATGTGCACGTATCCGTCTGAAGTTGTGATCGAAGCGGCGGTTAAATCCAATTTGCAGCTTCACGCCAGCCTTCTGAACTGCCGCTACAGCCGCTTGGGTCTGTGCCAGATCCATGCTGACCGGCTTCTCGCAGAAGATATGTTTGCCCGCCTGGGCGGCCTGTTCGATCAGCGGCACATGTGTATCTGTTGAAGAACAGATCAGCACCGCGTCTACATTAGGCATCGAGATCAACTCGCTGCTGTTCGTTGTTACAACAGGGATGCCACGACTGGAGGCCCAAGCCTCCAATTCAGGACCTGCAAACAAGTCACTGATTCCCACAATCTCGGCATGCGGGTTACGCAGGAGATTGTCTGCATGAATTTTGCCGATCCGTCCAGCACCGATGATGCCAATTCTCACTTTGTCCTTGCCCATTCCGTTATCCTCCCTATGTGCGTCCATATGGGCTGGGCGTTCCCCTTAGCCCGAGTGATGCTCTGGTTGTTACCAGCGCGCCGTTACCATCTTCTTGCGAGTGTAGAATTCAACACCATCCGTACCATTGGCATGCAGATCACCATAGAAGGACTTTTTCCAACCGGAAAACGGGAAAAATGCCATTGGCGCAGGTACGCCCAGGTTAATACCCAACATGCCCGCATCAATCGTTTCACGGAATTGACGCATACTCGCCCCGCTGCGGGTGAACAGACACGCCCCGTTGGCAAAGTCGGAACGGTTCGCAAGCTCCACAGCTTCCTCTAGCGTAGACACTCTTGCCACCGAGAGTACCGGAGCAAAGATCTCATCCTGCCAAATTTTCATATTGCTATCAACTTGGTCAAATACCGTAGGCCCTACAAAATAACCGGATTCACCTGTCGCCTGATCCTTACGTCCATCCCTGATCAATGCCGCCCCTTCCTGCTCTCCGGCTTCAATGTAACTGAGTGTACGCTCTTTATGTGGTCCACGGATGACAGGACCGAGGAACACGCCCTCATCCATGCCGTTACCAATGCTAATGCGGTCTGCAGCTTCCACCAGCTTTTGTACCAGTTCGTCAGCCACATCACCCACAGCCACAACAACCGCACATGCCATGCAACGCTCCCCTGCTGAACCAAAAGCTGCACTGGTAATCTCTTTCACGGTTAGATCGAGATCGGCGTCTGGCATAACGATGGAGTGGTTTTTGGCACCAGCCAGTGCCTGTACCCGTTTGCCATGCTTGGATGCAGTGGTGTAGACGTATTCAGCTACAGGTTGTGATCCGACAAAGGAGATCGCTTGAACATCCTTATGTTCCAGCAACCCGTTCACGACATCATGCGCACCGTGAACGATGTTGAGCACGCCGTCCGGAAGCCCTGCTTCCTTAAACAGCTCTGCCAGGCGGCCTGCCAGTAGCGGTGTGCGCTCGGACGGCTTCAGGACAAAGGTGTTACCGCACGCAATAGCCAGTGGGAACATCCAGCACGGTACCATCATCGGGAAATTGAATGGGGTAATTCCCCCAATAACACCGATCGGGTAGCGGTACATGCCCGACTCCAGTCCTGTAGCGATATCAGGCAGTTGTTTGCCCATCATCAGATTCGGGGCACCTGCCGCGAACTCGACACATTCAATGCCACGCAATACCTCGCCGTAGGCTTCGGCATAACTTTTACCGTTCTCCAGCGTCACCAGGCGGGCGAGTTCCTCCCAATGTTCAACCAGCAGCTGCTGGTAGCGGAACAGAATACGTGCACGGCGTGGAACCGGTGTGCTGCTCCAGGATTTGAACGCTTCTCGTGCTGTCTGAACCGCCAGATCCACGTCCGCTTGTTCAGACAGTGGCACATGTGCAATAACCTCTTCTGTAGCCGGATTCACCACTGGCTCCGTGCGAGTTGACGCTGGGGTTACCCAGGCACCTCCGATCCAGTTTTGTACCATTGTCGCTGTTGCAGACGCTTCAGAAATTCCTTTTCCCATAGCCCTGTCTCCCTTCGCTTATGTGTGATCCCTTATGTTCAACTTATATCATTGATGTTGATCTGTATGAGTGTGTTATTCAAAGTATTGCAAGTTGCTTCAAGACACGGTAATCTCGCCCCGATTACAACGTTCAATGTAGTCATTTACCTGTTCCACCGTTGGCATCGCATCCGAACAGCTGTGGCTTGAAATGACGATACTTGCTGCGCCACTGCCATAGGCCATACTGCGCTCAATCGTCCAGCCCTGCATCAATCCATACAGGAACCCTGCTGCGTAGGAGTCGCCTGCCCCGAACGTTTTGACCACTTTTGCCGGATAGCTGTCCGCACGGTGAGAAAGCCCTTCACGCGTATAAGCAATGGACCCTTCCTTGCCGTGTTTGATTACTACAATATTTGCTGAGAAATCAAACCATTTCTGTGCAGTCACCTGATCGCTATGATCCGGATTGTGGTCGAATGTCTCCATCATGTCGAACTCTTCACGTGTACCGAGGATGATATCGCATTTCTCAGCTGCGAGGTTGTAATAGACCGCTGTCTCTTCATCTGATGTCCAAGTGTATGGGCGATAGTCTAGATCAAACACAATAACTGTGCCATGTTTTTCCGCATACGTTAGTGCCTGTAATACAGCTTCACGGGATGGGCTCTGCGCGAGGGCTGTGCCTGAGATCAGCAGCACTTTGGAGTCAGCAATCAACTGCTCTTGCACCTCTTGCGCCTGTAATAACAGATCAGCTACATTGTCCCGGTACATCAGGATACTGCAATCCGTTGGGCTTTTGATTTCGGTAAAAGCAAGCCCTGTCACCGCTCCAGTGTCATCTTTAACTACATTTGATGTGTCGATGCCGTTCTTCTCCAAATAACTCTGGATGAATCTGCCCATCTGGTCGCCCGCGATTTTACCGATAAAAGCCGTCTCCATACCCAGTCTGGACATGCCAATCGTAATATTGGCCGGAGAGCCGCCAACATACTTCGTGAACGTCATCGTCTCTTCCATCGGGCGATTGATCTCATTGGCGTTCAAGTCGATGCACAAGCGGCCAATCGCGGTGAAATCCTTCTTCCTGGATACCGGAAAGGATACGTAAGTCATTGCATGTGAGCCCCTTTCTGTAGTGGGATTTTCCATGTTCTATATGGATATCTAGACTAGTTACTCATTCCATCGTAAGAACTCGTAAACGGCTAGAGTAAGTCATTTTTATTTTCCAATCGTAAATTTATACTCTTGCTGGCCTTCTTCCTTTTTCACTTCATAGGTGTGGCCTCTGACCGCTGCAATGCTAAACGAATCAGCTGTGTTGGTATAACGACTCCATATAGTTCAAAGATTGCTTCGCATACTCATATGGGTTATGAATCGCAGGGTCCTGCTCTCCTTCAAGCATCGCCCAGCCATCGTACCCTCGTGTGATCAGTTCTTGCAGAATTGGTGCAAAATCAATGCATCCATCTCCTGGTACGGTGAACACTCCTTTACGAATACAACCGACAAAGTCAGACTGCTCCGCGCGTGCTTCATCCAGCACATGCGGGCGGATATCTTTCAGATGGATATAAGCGATCCGATCATAATGTTTGCGTAGCAGTTCAAGTGGATCGGCTCCGCCATAATAGGCATGACCAGTATCATAGAGCAGGTACACGAGAGAAGGGTCTGTCAGCTCCATCAGTCGATCAATCTCATCCGGTTGCTCTACCACTGTGCCTCCATGATGATGATACGTAAGCTTCAACCCATGTTCGCGGGCAATAGCTCCTGCTTCGTTCAATCCTTCAGCGAGGATATGCCATTCAGATTCGCTGAGTCTGAGCACTTCTTTTTCATTCGGTGTCCGTCTTGGATCAAAATGAAGTGACCCGCCTACCTCCGCCGTACTGATCACCTTACTGCCCATGGATTGCAGAAACTCCGCATGTCTGCGATAACTGTCCAGCTCCGACTGACGATACGCCGGATCGGAGAACAGTACCGATTTCCACTGGGAGACCAACTTGATATTCCTTTGACTCAATTCCTCACGCAATATAGCAGGGTCAGTCGGATATTTACGTCCCATCTCTGTACCTGTCAGCCCAAGACGCTGAATGTCATCCAGAATCTGTGCACACGTTGTCGCGTCACCATGCTCCTTCACATCTTCACCGACCCAATTGATCGGATGAATCCCAAGCTGGAATGGCAGCTTGCTCATTGCTCCACGTCTCCTTTGTCGTTCAACATTGTGGTTCACTATATTAAACCGGATTAAATCGGTCTTGCTTTGATGCGGTTGGCTTGCATGGTTTGATGAGCATGAACTACCTTTTCCTCAGCAGATACTTCTGGCACACCTACATTCCACCATGACTCGTATCCACCTGCGTTGGTTCCGGGCACGACCGGAATCTCAATCAACGTACTTACTGTTTCGTTCTTCGCATCTCGGAGTGCTTGTTCCAGCTGTTCTGCTGTCTCCGCTCTATAGGATTTGGCTCCCATGCTTCGGGCGTGAGCTGCAAAGTCCATTGGCATGTAATCCCCGGTCAGTCGTCCACTCTCGGATTCCCGATAACGGAATTCATTGCCGAACCCGTCACTACCATGTTCTCGCTGCAAATTATGAATACATTGGAATCCATTGTTGTTGAATAATAAAATAGTCATCTTCTTCTGTTCCTGCAAACTGGTCACAAACTCCGAATGCAGCATCAGATAACTACCATCCCCTACCATGGCGTACACTTCACGATCCGGCTCGGCAAGTGCTGCTCCGAACGCTCCACTTACCTCGTACCCCATACAGGAGAACCCATACTCCATGTGATACGTCTTTGGTTCAGCCGCACGCCACAGACGATGTAGATCACCCGGCAGACTGCCTGCCGCACACACTATGACGGAAGATGGATCAATGGTCCGGTTAACGATGCCGACTGCCGTGGTCTGTGCCAGCCCTGCTTCATGTTGAGCTGCATACAGCCGATCCACTTCTGCATTCCACTCAGCGCGGAGATCAGCGATTTCAGATGCGCCATATGCACTTCGGTATTGTCTTTCCTGCAATTCCTTTTGCAGAGCCTGCAGTCCTTCGCGTGCATCTGCCAGAATGGCTTCCCCGCCTAACTTGGCGGCATCCATGCCGTTCAGGTTAATGTTGATGAATGAAGCTTCTGGATGCTGAAAAGCAGAGCGGGACGCCGTCGTGAAATCCGAGAACCGCGTACCGACGCCGATCACCACATCCGCGTCTCTCGCCAGCCTGTTGGCCGCCAGAGAGCCGGTAACCCCGATGGCCCCCACATTCAGTGGGTGGTCCCAAGAAACTGCGCTCTTGCCCGCCTGCGTCTCGGCGATCGGAATACCAAATGCCTCGGCGAACTCCACGAGTTGAACGGACGCCTCAGAGTACAACACACCGCCGCCTGCAACGAGCAGCGGCTTACTGCCTCGGGCAATCTGCTCCGTTGCCCGTTCAATGGCTGCCTGTACCGGGGGGCGACGGTCCAGATAATGTACTTTGCGGGCAAAGAACGATTCCGGGTAATCGTACGCTTCTGCCTGCACATCCTGCGGCAATGCGAGCGTTACTGCTCCCGTCTCTGCTGGATCGGTTAGCACACGCATCGCCTGTGTAACAGCAATCATCAGCTGTTCGGGACGAACAATGCGATCCCAGTATTTACTGACGGCTTTGAATGGATCAGTGGCTGAGATTGTATAATCACTGCTCACTTCCAACTGCTGAAGTACCGGGTCCGGTTCCCGTGTAGCAAAGTTATCTCCAGGAAGCAATAAAACCGGAATTCGGTTCACCGTTGCAGTAGCTGCCGCTGTAATCATATTCAAAGCACCAGGTCCAATGGATGTTGTACATGCATAGATCTGTCTACGGTTCTTCTGCTTGGCATAAGCCGCTGCCGTATGCACCATACCTTGTTCGTTCTTGCCTTGCATATACGTCAGGCTTCCCGGACTACGCTCCAGCGCTTCTCCAATGCCTGTTACATTGCCATGTCCAAAAATACCGATGATTCCCTTCACAAACTTGGTTTCCACCCCGTCAACCGAGATATATTGCTGATCCAGGTATCTAAGCAGTGCCTGAGCCATCGTCAGTCGAATTGTTTTCATGAATTTGATCGCCGTCCTTTCCTTTACGGGTTAAGCGCTTAATCTACGTTAAGTTTAAGCGCCTTACCCCTAAAGGTTAAGCGCTTAATTGATATGGTATTACAGGTTAATGATTTACGCAAGCTATTTTTGTAAGCGTTTTTATAAAATGTGATAAAGAAAATATATTCTTGTGTTCGAACATGTGTTAGACCTTCTCTATTCGTACACTTAAAAAGTGACTAAGAACAGACTTAAAAAAGGGGGAAATATATCGTGAGGATGGGATACATGTTGGTACATGCTAATCAGCCATATAGTCCGTGATCTTCGTATACAATCATGATCATTATGCCTGTGAATGCAAAAAAAGAAAGAGATGGTATTTACCGTCTCTTTCTTTTTCAATATATAAGCGGGTGATGGGAATCGAACCCACGCTATTAGCTTGGAAGGCTAAAGTTCTACCATTGAACTACACCCGCATAACAACAATCGGGATGACACGATTTGAACATGCGACCCCCTGGTCCCAAACCAGGTGCTCTACCAAGCTGAGCTACATCCCGTTATCTATACCGGCGAGAGGACTCGAACCTCCACGGTTTCCCACTCGATTTTGAGTCGAGCGCGTCTGCCATTCCGCCACGCCGGCAAAATATGAAGTTATAATGGCGCGCCCTGAGAGATTCGAACTCCCGGCCTTTTGATTCGTAGTCAAACGCTCTATCCAGCTGAGCTAAGGGCGCAAAATATTGGAGCGGAAGACGGGAATCGAACCCGCGACCCTCGCCTTGGCAAGGCGATGCTCTACCGCTGAGCCACTTCCGCAAATAAAGGATGCGCGTGGAGGGACTTGAACCCCCACGTCAAAGACGCTAGATCCTAAGTCTAGTGCGTCTGCCAATTCCGCCACACGCGCATATAATGGTGAGTCATGAAGGGCTCGAACCTTCGACACCCTGATTAAAAGTCAGGTGCTCTACCAACTGAGCTAATGACTCATAGAAAAACTGGTGGAGGATGATGGATTCGAACCACCGAACCCGTACGGGAGCAGATTTACAGTCTGATGCGTTTGGCCGCTTCGCTAATCCTCCAGGATTACATGGTGCCGGCGAGAGGACTTGAACCCCCAACCTACTGATTACAAGTCAGTTGCTCTACCAGTTGAGCTACACCGGCGTATTACATGGTGTTATAAATGGTGGCTCGGGACGGAATCGAACCGCCGACACGAGGATTTTCAGTCCTCTGCTCTACCGACTGAGCTACCGAGCCTTACTACATTAAAAAAAATGGCGGAACCGACGGGATTCGAACCCGCGATCTCCTGCGTGACAGGCAGGCATGTTAGGCCAACTACACCACGGTTCCAGATCACTTTCTCAAGGAAAGTATAATTGCGGGGGCAGGATTTGAACCTGCGGCCTTCGGGTTATGAGCCCGACGAGCTACCGGGCTGCTCCACCCCGCGTCGTTATAAAGTTATATGGTGGAGGCTGAGGGGATCGAACCCCCGACCCTCTGCTTGTAAGGCAGATGCTCTCCCAGCTGAGCTAAGCCTCCATAATATGACCCGTAGGGGATTCGAACCCCTGTTACCTCCGTGAAAGGGAGGTGTCTTAACCCCTTGACCAACGGGCCTTACTGGCTCCCCGAACAGGGCTCGAACCTGTGACAACTCGATTAACAGTCGAGTGCTCTACCAACTGAGCTATCAGGGAATGGTGGAGCCAAGCGGGATCGAACCGCTGACCTCCTGCTTGCAAGGCAGGCGCTCTCCCAGCTGAGCTATGGCCCCATACTCTGGTGTATTTCTTGTTGTGGTCTTGCTATGGGCCCTGGTGGACTCGAACCACCGGCCTCACCCTTATCAGAGGTGCGCTCTAACCAACTGAGCTAAGGGCCCTTATCAATTTTCGAAAAAAAATACCCCAATGGGGTTTCGCTTGGCGGCGTCCTACTCTCCCAGGACCCTGCGGTCCAAGTACCATCGGCGCTAGAGGGCTTAACGGTCGTGTTCGGGATGGGTACGTGTGGAACCCCTCCGCCATCGCCACCAAACGCATAGCTGAGCTTACATTCAGAGATCGTTCTCTGAAAACTAGATTCGAAACGAAACATGCGATTTAGAACTTGCTATTGGATAAGCCCTCGACCGATTAGTACTGGTCAGCTCCATGCATTGCTGCACTTCCACCCCCAGCCTATCTACCTCGTCGTCTTCAAGGGGTCTTACATACTGGGAAATCTCATCTTGAGGGGGGCTTCACGCTTAGATGCTTTCAGCGTTTATCCCGTCCGTACATAGCTACCCAGCGGTGCTCCTGGCGGAACAACTGGTACACCAGCGGTACGTCCATCCCGGTCCTCTCGTACTAAGGACAGCTCCTCTCAAATTTCCTACGCCCACGACAGATAGGGACCGAACTGTCTCACGACGTTCTGAACCCAGCTCGCGTACCGCTTTAATGGGCGAACAGCCCAACCCTTGGGACCTACTTCAGCCCCAGGATGCGATGAGCCGACATCGAGGTGCCAAACCTCCCCGTCGATGTGGACTCTTGGGGGAGATAAGCCTGTTATCCCCAGGGTAGCTTTTATCCGTTGAGCGATGGCCCTTCCATGCGGTACCACCGGATCACTAAGCCCGACTTTCGTCCCTGCTCGACTTGTAGGTCTCGCAGTCAAGCTCCCTTATGCCTTTGCACTCTTCGAATGATTTCCAACCATTCTGAGGGAACCTTTGGGCGCCTCCGTTACTCTTTAGGAGGCGACCGCCCCAGTCAAACTGCCCACCTGACACTGTCCCCGCACCGGATTACGGTACCAGGTTAGAACCTAGATACGATCAGGGTGGTATCCCAACGTTGCCTCCACGCAAGCTGGCGCTCACACTTCAAAGGCTCCCACCTATCCTGTACAGATCGTACCCAAATTCAATATCAAGCTGCAGTAAAGCTCCATGGGGTCTTTCCGTCTTGTCGCGGGTAACCTGCATCTTCACAGGTATTAAAATTTCACCGGATCTCTCGTTGAGACAGCGCCCAAGTCGTTACGCCATTCGTGCGGGTCAGAATTTACCTGACAAGGAATTTCGCTACCTTAGGACCGTTATAGTTACGGCCGCCGTTTACTGGGGCTTCGGTTCACAGCTTCGGATTGCTCCTAACCACTCCCCTTAACCTTCCAGCACCGGGCAGGCGTCAGCCCGTATACTTCGCCTTACGGCTTCGCACAGACCTGTGTTTTTGCTAAACAGTCGCTTGGGCCTTTTCACTGCGGCCCCCTCGTGCTATTCACACTACCGGGGCACCCCTTCTCCCGAAGTTACGGGGTCATTTTGCCGAGTTCCTTAACGAGAGTTCTTCCGCGCGCCTTAGAATACTCTTCTCGCCTACCTGTGTCGGTTTGCGGTACGGGCACCTTCACCTGGCTAGAGGCTTTTCTTGGCAGTGTGAGATCATGACCTTCGCTACTACAATTTTCGCTCCCCATCACAGCTCAGCCTTACAATGTGCGGATTTGCCTACACATCAGCCTTACTGCTTAGACGGACATCCATCAGTCCGCGTCACTACCCTACTGCGTCCCCCCATTGCTCATAACGGCTTACGGTGGTACAGGAATTTCGACCTGTTGTCCTTCGACTACGCCTTTCGGCCTCGCCTTAGGTCCCGACTTACCCTGAGCGGACGAGCCTTCCTCAGGAACCCTTAGGCTTTCGGCGGATCAGATTCTCACTGATCTTTTCGTTACTCATACCGGCATTCTCACTTGTATAATGTCCAGCGCTCCTTACGGTACACCTTCAACCCTTATACAACGCTCCCCTACCCCTGATGCAAAGCATCAAGCCATAGCTTCGGTGGTGTGTTTAGCCCCGTTACATTTTCGGCGCAGAGTCACTCGACCAGTGAGCTATTACGCACTCTTTCAATGGTGGCTGCTTCTAAGCCAACATCCTGGTTGTCTGTGCAACTCCACATCCTTTCCCACTTAACACACACTTGGGGACCTTAGCTGATGGTCTGGGCTGTTTCCCTTTTGACAATGGATCTTAGCACTCACTGTCTGACTCCCGGAAGTAAGTCTATGGCATTCGGAGTTTGACTGAGCTTGGTAACCCTTGCGGGCCCCGCACCCAATCAGTGCTCTACCTCCACGACTCTGTTTTCCGAGGCTAGCCCTAAAGCTATTTCGGGGAGAACCAGCTATCTCCGAGTTCGATTGGAATTTCTCCGCTACCCCCACCTCATCCCCGCATTTTTCAACATGCGTGGGTTCGGGCCTCCAGTGCGTGTTACCGCACCTTCACCCTGGACAGGGGTAGATCACCCGGTTTCGGGTCTACGTCCACGTACTCAATCGCCCTATTCAGACTCGCTTTCGCTGCGGCTCCGGCTCTTCACCTTAACCTTGCACGGGAACGTAACTCGCCGGTTCATTCTACAAAAGGCACGCCATCACCCCTAAAACGGGCTCTGACTTTTTGTAAGCACACGGTTTCAGGTTCTATTTCACTCCCCTTCCGGGGTGCTTTTCACCTTTCCCTCACGGTACTGCTTCACTATCGGTCGCTAGGAAGTATTTAGCCTTGGCAGATGGTCCTGCCGGATTCATACGGGGTTTCACGTGCCCCGCACTACTCGGGATCCGTCTCGGAGGGAACAGACTTTCAACTACAGGGCTTTTACCTTCTTTGGCGGGCCTTTCCAGACCTCTTCGCTTAACCGGTTCCTTTGTAACTCCATGTGAGACGTCCCACAACCCCAAAGAGCAAGCTCTTTGGTTTGGGCTTCTCCGCGTTCGCTCGCCGCTACTGACGGAATCACTATTGTTTTCTCTTCCTCAGGGTACTTAGATGTTTCAGTTCCCCTGGTATGCCTCTACACAACCTATGTATTCAGTTGTGAGTAACTGGAAATTACCCCAGCTGGGTTTCCCCATTCGGACACCCCCGGATCAAAGCTTGCTTACAGCTCCCCGAGGCAGTTTCGTTGTTCGCCACGTCCTTCATCGGCTCCTAGCGCCTAGGCATCCTCCGTGTGCTCTTAGTAGCTTAACCTCGTGCTCCGGTTTCGACTGCTCGCTTCCCTTGTTTTGCTTGCGCAAAGCCAAAAGTCGCTCCCATTCGATACCATCGTACGTGCAATCTACCGTTTTTATTGAAACTTGTTTACACAAGTTCAGCTAAAAAGGAATGTTCTAATTCGCGTTTGTTTCGTTTCGATATCTAGTTTTCAAAGAACAAGCTCCATGCAAAAGCAAGCTGTTTGAGAGTTTGAGCTCTCAAAACTGAGCAACGAGTGAGTGTTTTGCAGCTAAGCTGCATATTTGAATGTTTCCGTTGCAGGAAACGATTCTCCATAGAAAGGAGGTGATCCAGCCGCACCTTCCGATACGGCTACCTTGTTACGACTTCACCCCAATCATCTATCCCACCTTCGGCGGCTGGCTCCTTGCGGTTACCCCACCGACTTCGGGTGTTATAAACTCTCGTGGTGTGACGGGCGGTGTGTACAAGACCCGGGAACGTATTCACCGCGGCATGCTGATCCGCGATTACTAGCAATTCCGACTTCATGCAGGCGAGTTGCAGCCTGCAATCCGAACTGAGACCGGCTTTGTTGGGATTGGCTCCATCTCGCGATTTCGCAGCCCGTTGTACCGGCCATTGTAGTACGTGTGTAGCCCAGGTCATAAGGGGCATGATGATTTGACGTCATCCCCACCTTCCTCCGGTTTGTCACCGGCAGTCTATCTAGAGTGCCCACCCGAAGTGCTGGCAACTAAATATAAGGGTTGCGCTCGTTGCGGGACTTAACCCAACATCTCACGACACGAGCTGACGACAACCATGCACCACCTGTCTCCTCTGTCCCGAAGGAAAGATACATCTCTGCATCGATCAGAGGGATGTCAAGACCTGGTAAGGTTCTTCGCGTTGCTTCGAATTAAACCACATACTCCACTGCTTGTGCGGGTCCCCGTCAATTCCTTTGAGTTTCAGTCTTGCGACCGTACTCCCCAGGCGGAGTGCTTAATGTGTTAACTTCGGCACCAAGGGTATCGAAACCCCTAACACCTAGCACTCATCGTTTACGGCGTGGACTACCAGGGTATCTAATCCTGTTTGCTCCCCACGCTTTCGCGCCTCAGCGTCAGTTACAGCCCAGAGAGTCGCCTTCGCCACTGGTGTTCCTCCACATATCTACGCATTTCACCGCTACACGTGGAATTCCACTCTCCTCTTCTGCACTCAAGTCACCCAGTTTCCAGTGCGATCCGGGGTTGAGCCCCGGGATTAAACACCAGACTTAAATGACCGCCTGCGCGCGCTTTACGCCCAATAATTCCGGACAACGCTTGCCCCCTACGTATTACCGCGGCTGCTGGCACGTAGTTAGCCGGGGCTTTCTTCTCAGGTACCGTCACCTTGAGAGCAGTTACTCTCCCAAGCGTTCTTCCCTGGCAACAGAGCTTTACGATCCGAAAACCTTCATCACTCACGCGGCATTGCTCCGTCAGGCTTTCGCCCATTGCGGAAGATTCCCTACTGCTGCCTCCCGTAGGAGTCTGGGCCGTGTCTCAGTCCCAGTGTGGCCGATCACCCTCTCAGGTCGGCTACGCATCGTCGCCTTGGTGAGCCGTTACCCCACCAACTAGCTAATGCGCCGCAGGCCCATCCCCAAGTGACAGATTGCTCCGTCTTTCCAGTTTCCTTCAGGCGAAGAAAACAATTATTCGGTATTAGCTACCGTTTCCGGTAGTTGTCCCAAACTTGAGGGCAGGTTGCCTACGTGTTACTCACCCGTCCGCCGCTAAGTATCAAGGAAGCAAGCTTCCTATCAACTCCGCTCGACTTGCATGTATTAGGCATGCCGCCAGCGTTCGTCCTGAGCCAGGATCAAACTCTCCAATAAAGTATTGAAAAGAGCGATAAGCTCATTTTGAATCTGACGAGATTAAAAATCTCATTTGTGCTCCGGTCGATTCAAGCCAAGGCTTGTTTCAAACTTTTGCGTTCATTCTGCAAGCAGAATGTTTACTCACTCGTTGTTCAGTTTTCAAAGATCAAACTTATTTCGTTACCGGGCGTTGTTCTCCTCGGCAACTTTTATATCATAACACTTCCGAACCAACTTAGCAAGCTCTTTTTTTAAGTTTCTTTCGAAGCTTATTTGTTTTGCCTGCGGCACTTTGTTTCCCGTGTTTTTTTGGCCGGAAATAGAATATATCATATACACAACACAATTACTACTTGTAAAATATCCCATTAGAAAACTAACTATATATTTGATTCAATCTCTTTATAATCTCTTTTTCCAATCGCAGTATCCTCTTACTATATCCTATATACACTCACCGGTCTAATCTATTGCAATATAGATTGTGAATAGACTCATTCAACATCATTACATTCGTTCTATAAAATAAGAAACATAATACATCTTCTCAATAACACTGCTATCTATTATGTCGGTATCAAATCTAATAATTAAACTCCATAAGCTGTGGGCTTATATAGATTCTGCTTTTCACTTTTTATACCATTATAATTCTCTGAACCTGCCCATCACTATCGTGTCGTAATACTGTCCATCCGCATGTCTACGATCCTTTTTCAAAATACCTTCGATCTCGAAGCCACTCTTTTGGTATAACTCGATTGCCTTTTCATTGGATGCTAGCACGTTCAACGTTATCTTCTCTACACCAGTCTGGTCTGCCCATTCTATCGACTTCTCCAACAAGTTCTTGCCAATCCCGTGCCCCCAGAACTCTCGGGCTACACACACGCCGAACTCAACTTTATGGCAAAAGCGCTTCAGCACTGTACCTTCACATCGGGAGTATCCCACAACCTCCCCTGCCACTACAGCAACAAGGAATAGATTCCGTGACTTCTCAGTGTCCAAATGGATGATCCGCCTAAACCCGGTTGCGTCGATATACGCCTCGCCCTTTTCACGATCCATGTTCTCGGTTTCCCCATCGATTTGTACACGTAGTGAAGGCAAGGCCTCAGCATCCTTTTCCTCTGCCGATCTAATGGAGTAAGATAAGCCTTTAATGTAATATTCCTGCTGATCGATCATCATAAGAACCATACCTCCTCTTCCACTTTGTATAATTACTATACCTGTATCGCTCTACCCTACCTCAGATGGACTCTTGCCTGTAAGCATTTTGAACACTTGGCTGAAATACGTCGCATTACGGAACCCCGTCATCTCGCTCACCTCATATACCATGTAATGTCCCGACTGCAACAGTTCCAACGCTCTCTGAATTCGGTATCCGTTCAAATAACTCACGAAATTCTCACCGGTCACCCTTTTGAACAGTTGACTCAGATACTTCGGATGTACGAACAGCCCCTTGGCTATCGCTTCAAAACTAATCTCTTCGGCGTAATGAAGCTCTACATACTGTTTCACCTGCTCGATAAGTTTATTGCTTTTCTTCTCGCCCATCTCTTTGCGTATCTGTTCCAGCCAGTCGCAGATAATACGATCCATCCAGCTTACCAGATCGGGCAAAGCATATTTCGATTGAATTTCACGCAAAAAATCACTCATCGCCAGCGGCGGCGTTAACATAGGATGAAGTCGGTTCCAGCTATGCATCAACGTGTCGAACAGACTGACGGCCACAACCTGTACATCCTGTATCCCAACACATTTCCCCTCTTTCAGCAAAAGGCAAATATGATGCCATACCTCTTCCGCCAGGTCAGGTCGAATATCCGCCCAAGCCTCATTCCATTGACGAAGCAATAATGAATAATCGGTCACACTTGGTTCTGTTTCCTTTGATGCTTCATAGTGGTAGATACGACTTCCACCTTGAAACTCTGCTGTTTCCACCGCTTCCCTGCTCTCGAGATAGGAATCTATCACCTCACATGGGTGACTCTTGGATCTCCCGATTCCAGCACTCACTTCAACTTTCAGATACGTAAAGATCTGATCGATCATCCTCTCAACGAGTGGCAGGCATTCCTCCAGATGATCTTTATCTCCTAATAGAAGCAACACAAATACCTGATCCGAATAATCAACAATCTCTACCTGACCATTCATGCGCGCCGCTTGCTCCTTCACCGTCTCCTGAATAATATCGGCCGCCCCATAGCGGAGAAGCTGCCAATCCCGTTCTTTCATTCGTGTCAAAAATACGGGGCGATTCAGTTGCAGACTAATGGCGCGTGTCTGTGAGGACATATGAATGCCTATATAGTCCATGCGTTCTTTGGGCAGCTCGTCTGCCCGATATCGCGTAGTCAGCAGTTCGTGAAGAAATTGTTTGCGCAAATACGGAAGTACCCGTCCAACCTCCTGCTTGTACGTCTGCTCCAGTCGCTCATGCCGCTCTCGCACATCTTGTTCCAGTAACACCTCACGCAGCACAGACTCAATCTCCTCAACCTCTGCCGGCTTCAGCAAAAAGTGATTCACCCCCCAGCGCATGGCTGCCCGGGCGTTCTCGAATTCGTCATATCCACTAAGAATGATGATCGGCAAGTGGGGATGATCACGTCGCAACGTCTGTGTGATCTCAAGCCCGGTCATCCCCGGTAGATAGACGTCAGTCATAACGACATCTGGATGCATGCGGTGAAACAGCTCCAGCGCATCCAAGCCATTGGAAGCAGTGCCTGCAATACTGAGGCCCAGAGAAGGCCAATCGATATGATCTGTTAATGCCTTTACAATATGAGGATCGTCATCAACAAGCATAATGGTCTTCATCATTTTTCACCGTCCAGCCATAGATTTAATTGCTCGTCGGTCTCAATACGCGGCAGCGTAATGGTCACTTCCACGCCACCTGACTCTCTATCGCTCAGTTGAACGCCATATCTCTTCCCGCAATAAAGCTGAATGCGCTGATGTACATTCCGTACACCGATGCCACACGTCTCTTCGAGTCTCCACCCCTCCGGCAACCCCCGCCCATTATCCGTGATACGAATGACGATATCCTGATGCTGGCCTTCCACTTCGTGCATATGCACCTGAATTCGAAGTGTGCCTTCTTCAGGGTGCCCGTGCATAACGGAATTTTCGATAAAGGGCTGCAAAATGATCTTGGGAATGTAACAACCGCGGATATGCGGATCGATCTGCTCCTGATATTGAATGGAGAACGGTAGCCGCTCTGACTGGATGTTAACGTAGCAACGGGCATGTTCCAACTCATCACGAACCCGTATAAACAATCTCCCTCCACTCAGTCCGATCCGTAATAACTTACTAAGCTGTACAATCATGCGACTGATATCCTTGGCTTCGTAATCAAGTGCGCGCCAGTGGATCATGTCGAGGGTATTGTATAGAAAATGGGGTTTGATCTGGGCCTCAAGCAAGCCCGTCTGGGCTTCACGCTTAGCCCGGTTCTCATCCTTCACCTGTTCCATCAGCGTCGTGAGCTGTGAAGCCATGTGATTAAAGCCATAAGCCAAATGGGCATATTCCTCCGTAAACGAAAGTTGGACCCGGGTATCGAAGTCCCCTTTCTCCAGTTGTCTCATTCGTTTGATTAATTGTCGCAAAGGCCGGATGATCTGCCTTACAAACAGGTACGCCAGCACAGCCGAGCATAATAGTCCCAGCACGGCGATGCCGAGGATCTGCCAGCCTGCTTGTCTGAGCGGAGATAACAGTGTATATACCGGAATAGTCTGTACGAGGCGCCACTGAAGCATCGCTGGCCTGGAGTACAGCACCAATTGAGCACCTCCGGGTTGGCCGGAAACTACTTCGTACCCGTCTGCACCATGCTGGACATGTTCCTGAATCCATGCACTATCTATAATAGAAGAAGATGAATTTACAGCTTCACCCGTTTCCTGTACTGTACTCGCTTCATTTCTTATATCTACTCGTTCCTTCTCCCTTGCTGGATCAACCCTCCCCATCTGCATTACGACATTACCAGCCGTATCCACCAACAGCACTTTTCCATCAAGCACCATGGGTACATCGGCAAACCTGCGTACGATGTCCGCTCTACTCAGTCGAATGAGCACATAAGCAACCGTTCCACCACGACTGTCGAAAATCCGTTGGGCGTATCCGACCAGGGATTGGCCAGATTCGTTCTCACGCAGCGGAACCCAAGCCGCATCAGCCTTTTCCAGCGTAGCAAACCAAGAGTCATGTGCGATGGTGTCCACCGGAAATATGCGATCAGCCATAGTCACTGTCACTTCATTGAAGACATCCGTATACAGTTCGATGGAAGTGATGCCTTCACTCACGACCATGGTATGGTCCAGAATTCGAGAGACCTCTCTCCGCTGGTGAATCTGTGCAAGCCTGCCCGTATCAGCCATTTCGAGCAGACTGGACAGTTCCCGATTGCTTGCCAAAGCATAGGAAGTTCCGGTTACCCCTGTGATGAAATCAAATCCCCGACGTGTGCTTTCGTTCAGAAGAGCCAGACGTGCTTTGCTAATCTCGGCAAATGTGACCGTGGAGAAAGACTGATATGCCAGCCAGACAACAACCGAGACAAGCAACAGGTTAAACGTAATAAAGCAAGTCACCATCAACGTGGAGAGCTTGCTTTGTTGCAGCTTTTGTTTAATGAAAGAAAACCATCTTCCTTTCCCCATGGAAAAATCAACTCGTTTCGTCTTGGAATTACCCTTTGAGCCCAGAAGTCGCAATTCCTTCCACGAAGTACTTTTGACACACGATAAATACAATGAAACATGGAACCAACGATAACACCGACATGGCAAACATCGGACCCCAATCGGATTGAGAACTGGAATCAAGGAACAGACGCAGACCCAGCGGCACGGTGTATTTGCTCACGTCACTCAAGTAGATCAACTGACTGAAGAAGTCGTCCCATGTCCACAAAAACGTAAAGATCATCGTGGTAACCAATGCTGGAAAAGCAAGTGGAATGATGATTTTGGTGTATATTTTCACAGGACCGCACCCATCAATAGTTGCCGCCTCATCCAGCTCTTTAGGCAATCCCCGGAAGAACTGTACCATGAGAAAAATGAAGAAGGCGTCTGTCGCCAACCATTTTGGCACCACAAGCGGCAGATACGTATTCACCCACTCCAGGTGGTTGAAAAGAATATACTGCGGGATCAGCGTCACATGATGGGGCAGCATGATCGTCATAAGCATCAGTCCGAAGCAGATGGCTTTGAAACGAAAATTCAATCGGGCGAAGGCATACGCCGCCATAGAGCAGGAAATCACATTGCCCAGTACGGCGCCAAGCGACAGGATGACAGAGTTGGTCAGAAAGCGGGCGAACGGATTACCCTGAATACCCGACCAGCCATTCGTGTAATTTTGCCAATTCCATTCCTGTGGCCAAAACCAGGTCTCTGTAAAGATCATATGTCCCGGTTTGAATGAGCTGCCCAGCATCCAGAGGATCGGGTAGAGCATGACAAAGGCGATGCCTGAGATCAACACATGTTTGCTGACGACCCATGCTGTAGAGTTCCGTTGTCCAATCATGATTTCCCACCATCCTCATAGTGCACCCACAGCTTGCTGCTGCGGAATACGAGCAATGTAAATACGCCAATCAGGATGACCAGCACCCAGGCCATCGCAGAAGCATAACCCATCTGAAAGAATGAAAATCCTTTTTTGTACAGATACAGAGAGTACATTAGGGTTGAGTTCACTGGCCCTCCGCTACCATTACTGATAACAAAAGCCTGCGTGAACGATTGAAAGGACGTAATCAGCTGCATGACAAGATTGAAGAAGATAACGGGTGACAGAATCGGCAACGTTATATAGAAGAATCTCCGCAGAGGACCTGCACCATCTACCGCTGAGGCTTCATCATACTCGGGTGGAATCTGCTTCAGGCCTGCCAGGAAAATAATCATGGATGATCCAAACTGCCATACGGATAACAGCACGATGGAGTACAGGGCATACTTCGGATTAGCAACCCAATCGGGCGCCTTAATGCCTACCATGGCAAGCACACTATTAAGCAGCCCGTCACCGCCCAGCATTTTACGCCACAGCATTGCAATCGCAACGCTGCCTCCAAGCAATGTCGGAATGTAATAGACGGTCCGGTAAATACCAAGCCCTCGAATCCCTTTATTGAGCAGCATGGCTACCAGCAGTGCAAAGATCAACTTGACCGGTACCGATACAGCGACATACGTGAAGGTGACTTTGAGCGACTGGGTAAACAGTTTATCCGATGTAAACATCGTGGTGTAGTTATCCAGACCGACCCAGGAAGGGGCGGCCAGGATACTGTAATCGGTGAATGAGATGTATAACGATACCAACATTGGACCTAAGGTGAGAAATAACAATCCCACAAGCCATGGGGCGAGGAACAAAAGCGCAGCTCCATTATGCGCATATCTCCGTTTGACCCGCCGGGTAGTTACACGCTCGATTCGGGCTTGACTGACCTCTGATGTGTTCATCTTCGCAACCTCCCCGCAGTATTAGAAGTCTGAGACAGTTCCAATCGTTATTGACTTGATCCAAGTGTAGCCTTGGCTCCTTCAATAAACTGGGCAATGACATCTGGCGTATCGCCTTGACCGAAGGCAATCTGCTCGCTTGCGCTCTTGAAACTTGTGTCCACTTCAGCAAATCCTTGCGGGTATGGCGGGTCAATCTCGCTGGAGTTCTTCGATACAGTATCGATAAATTGGAAAATGGTTTGCTCCGCTTCCGGCAGCGTAGGCTGCATCTGTTCACGAATGCTGGAATTGACCGGCACCCCACGTTCAGAACCAAGAATAGCGGTTGCTTCTGGATCATTGACCATGAAATCAATGAACATGGCAACTTCCTTTGGATGTTTGGTTTTGCCATAACCTGAGAGGAACTGGCCTGGTTTCAGATATTCACCGATTTGCTTTTCACCTACACCATGCGGAAGCACTTGTATGCCAAGCTTATGATCCTGGTTTTTATTCACCTGCTGGAATGTCAGCAATTGATTGGACCATGCAAAATCCATGGCAGCTGTGCCCAGTGAGATAGGGCGTGTCTCCAGCGCATTGGTTGTGGATGCCGTTATCTCCGCTGTGGTCACTCCACCATTCTCGCGTAGGGCGCTCCACATATCGAACCATTGCTGAAGCTCCTCGCTGGTAGCGGTCATTGTGCCACCATCAAACAATCCTTTCCCGGATTGCCGAATAAACACTTCAAACATGTTCGTTGTACCGGAAATGTCTGCCGATCCATAGAACCCCTCACCTTTGGCTGCGGCGATCTTGGTCGCAATATCCCCAAAATCCTTCCATGTCCAACTCTCTTGTGGTTCTTCTATACCTAATTCCTGAAATACGGTGGCGTCATAGATGACACCTGGTGCGTTAACTCCGAGGGTAATCGCATATAATTTATCGTCAATCGAACCGGCTGTAATCATGCTCTGATCATGATCCTCTGTCCGCAGCTCTTTGCTCTCTGCAAACGGGGTTAGGTCAAGCAAAGCACCACGCCGGGCAAAGTCAGTCAAAAAGGCGTAATCCATCTGGATGATATCTGGTGCATTTGAACCGGCTACCTGTGTAGTCAACTTGTCAAAGTAACCGTCCCAACCGGAATATTCAGGCTTAATGGTGATTCCCGGATGTTTCTCTTCAAACAATTGGATCACTTTGGTCGTCAGATCATGTCTGGTCTGTGATCCCCACCAGGTCATGCGCAGTTCAATCTTGCCTGATGAATCTCCTTCACTTCCACTTGCTTCCCCAGAAGAAGATGGTGTATCGGTGGCCCCTCCAGAACAGGCTGTAGCGAACAATAACAGGGACAGGCAGAACAGGGTTACCCACTTTTTTGTAATCATCATAAATGAATTTCCTCCCCTTCTTGCATTTATGGAATCGCTTACAAAACCTATTGTATCGGTCTATTACTGCACATGACATAAACAAAAGTAAGCTTTCCTGTCAAAAAAGTAAGGAGTTACAGGAATCAAAAACCACCAGGAATGATATTCCCGGCGGTGATGATCCCGTCTCAAATATGATTACGGATATACAACCGTATTACGTGGAGCAGAAGACAACTTGTTGTATAGGAACGATAGTATGAAAATCAGACCTCGGTGGTTTGGTCTGTCAGGAATGTGAGACCGCAGGTGAAGACACCCTGTGTTCAGCCAGATGTTTCTTCATTTTTGCCACTTCAGTTCCTGCCAGCATCATAATGCCTATTCCGTGATTGTCATTGGTGACGGTACGCAAGTCCTGATCATAATACTCTGCCGTAAACGCATATCTCGAACCGCTGCACACGCCATGCACATTCCCTTGACGGTCAATTGCTTTGCAGATGAGTCCTTTCCAAGCCCGCTCGGCAGCTGTGACGTAAACTTCAGGGTCTTTGAACCAGCCAAAGCGTACACCTCTCGCAAAACCATAGGCAAACATCGCCGTGCAGGAGGCTTCTTCATACGTCTGCGGAACATTCAACACCTGATGCCACAAGCCGCTTTCCCCTTGAAGCGCTGCGTACCCCTCACACAG
The DNA here is from genome assembly GCF_047302515.1 of Paenibacillus amylolyticus. Classification (GTDB taxonomy): domain Bacteria; phylum Bacillota; class Bacilli; order Paenibacillales; family Paenibacillaceae; genus Paenibacillus; species Paenibacillus amylolyticus_G. The sequence continues at coordinate 5,627,286 of NZ_CP168019.1, forward strand.
CTCATTGAAGAAATCTATTAAAGCTGGGCGCTCGGGATGCTCTACTGGCAAAGCTTCCAGTACCTCCGTCAAGGAAAACAGTGTCCAGCCATTTCCCCGTCCCCACGGAATCTGCGTTGCCTGTCCGTATTTGAAATCATACACATGGGACATGATCTTGAACTCAGGCATAAACAGATACTTCCGATACAGTGAAAATTGTCTGGCGGCTTCATCCAATGCGGCAGAGTTGCCTGTCACCCGTGCATAACGAACGAGAAACGGCGTGCTCATATAGAGGTCATCTGCCCACATGGTATTCTCGGCATACTCCCCTACACATGTGCGATAAAATGCACCATCCTCCTGCCGTTCCAGGCGGGAAAGCATGAAATCTGCAATCCGTTCAGCAATCGGAAGAAACGTTGGTTCATGACACTCTGAATACGCTTCCAGCATGGCTGAACCAAAAGAACCGCAGTTATCCAGCATTTTCAGCATGACCAATTGTTGATTGACTGCCGGGAAACCATACTGCTCCCGATCCCATAATGAGTACTCATACATCTGGGTACATGCCTGCACATGCTCAGCCGCATAACGTGTAATGTCCGGTCTCTGCAAATAACGCCCAGTCCGTAATAGACCATACACAGTGACACCCAATGGATAATCCCAGCGACCATAATTGGTCACACTGCCCACTGTCCATTTGTTGCTTAACATAGCGTTTTCATAATAGGGTCTGATCCAAGCATCCGGTCGATCTAAGCGCCAATATGTCTGTCCTTGCCCCGTTTGATACACTCGGTCCGTTCGAGTCAGATCCGCCAAGTCCGGTTCAACCTCCGACTCAAAAGGGCCGACATATAACCAAGATTCTCCGGAAGCACCGTGCACACGCTGAGGAAGTTCCAGTGAAAGCGGCTTACCCGACACGGTTGCGTTCAAATTAAAATGCCAAGGTCCCGCCGTTTCAGTGCATTCACTTCGGACAAGCAGGTCACTCCGTCCAAAAGAGGCTGGTACATCCACCTCGAACGGACCCGCTTCCTTCAATTGCGCCACAGGCTTGCCGCTAATCCATATACTCAGAGAACCGGAAGATTGACCTGACAATCGCACCGCATTCCCGGTTGAATCGTTATTGTTCAGATGGGTCCAAGCATACACATGACGTCCAGGAAGATGCTCGTATATTCGTTCAAGAGCCGGCTTGGTTTTATCTTCATCAGACCAGCCTGTCTCAGGCAGCCAATTCAAGCTGTAGTCTGATTCTTTTCCAAGCAGGTCCGGTTGTTTACTCGTGGCTGGGTTCGGTTGGGAGAACACCCACCCCGCTTGCCCCTGTCTCTCCTGAAAAGGAGCAAATACATTCAAAATGCGCACTTTTCCTTCATCTGACCCAAATTGGCAGCCAAATCCGGCAGGGGTGTTTTTCATCTCCAGCCAAATGGTGTTCCAACCAGGCTTGATATCGATGCTGAGCTTCACCGTTGCGTCTGGACTAATCTCATCCATTACGGTTGAGCGATAGACCATCTGCTCATTGAAATAGAAACGAACAGGCCCATAACAGCGGACCAGTACATCCAGGTTTCGGTCCTCGTCCCCCCAAACCAGTGCAGCTGCGTAGGATATATGGTCTTTGGGTGTATCAGGAAAGCGTTTACCTAAATTCAGATCATAAAGCCCTTTTTCATTTTGCAAAATACCAGACTTCTGGAATACCCGATATACAAAATCAGCCTGCGCATTGGCTCCAATATACCTCTCGGCTAGCACCTTCAGCACCTGATCCTGATCTTCTCCAAATCGGTAATACATGCTCTGTGGTTCACTGAAATAGGTCGTCATCGATGGCACACATCCTTCTTCTGTTGAAATAAAGTCTTATATCATAGCATTCATACCATCCACACTGGAGCACCAAACTAATATGCAGTAATAAAGTATAGCGCTTAACCTAGGTGGGTAATCCCCTTACCGGGAAATAGGTATGTCCCTTGGTTATCTTCTGAATAGCCGAATAATAATCCCAGTATAACTGACATGTTCGGTGGTGGCTACAGATTTTTGATTACGCTTACAATTATGTTGGATTTAGTCGCCTTTTCTCCCTAGGTTAACTTAAATTTAAACAATGGTTTAAAAACGAGAAAACGTTACCGATATAAATACTAGATTGAAAAATTCCACTTTTTGTATCGGGAAGGAAAGATGCACATTGAATACTCTTGAATCTCTGGTAAATGCTATGCCTTTTGTTAGCCAAATGTTCCGTGACGACATATCCATATCCATTAATGATCATGAGAAAGTATTGTATTTTTCCGAAGCAAAAAGTCTGGAGATTGGCGTGAAGGTTGGGGATGAGCTGCATGATGATTATAAACATTTCAAAATGCTGACTAACAGAGATTCCCGTACCGTGGCACGCATGCCTGGTGATCTGCAGGGCAGACCTTTTGATGCCATTCTAATCCCTATTAAAGAGAACGATCAGGTCGTGGGTATATTGGGTGTGAACTACGCACTGGATAGTCACATGACACTGGAAACGCTGATCCGTGAAAATGAAACAACCATTAATGCGCTCGTCGGCGGCATTCAGCAGATTGCGGCACATTCCGAAGAACTCTCCGCGACCTCGGAAGAGATTCTGCGCAATTCCAAAAAAGCTTCAGAGAACTCGGTCAGTGTAAGTAAAGTAACAACCGTCATTCGTGAAGTATCGGAACAAACTAATCTGCTTGGACTCAACGCCATGATTGAGGCAGCACGTGTTGGCGATCAGGGAGCCGGATTCGGTGTGGTTGCCAGTGAAGTACGTAAACTGTCGGATCATACGAAACAAGCAGCAGCTGATATTGAATCATCACTCGGCAGTGTACAAGATTCCATGAAACATATGGAGCAGGAGATCGGTCAGATTACAACCGCAACAGTGGATCAGGCCAAGCTTGTTACCGAGTTCATGGAAAGTATCGAACAGCTTAGTGAGACAAGCGCGAATCTGAAAAAGTTTGTACATCAGATGCTGGCGCTCGAATAACAATACAGTTCCACAACAGAAAGAACAAACGATATGAAATGTACATAACAAATGATTTAGAATGTGAAAAGCCTCCGGCCACTTCCCTTTACAGGAAGTCAGCGGAGGCTTTGTTTCGTATTTGCGATGATATCCCTTTACGGTTTATGCTCACACGGCTGTTATATCTCTACAGCGACGCCAAAATGGTCGGACACGACCGGCCCGTTTTTACCGTTCAAGACCACGGTGGAAGATTTAGCCTGAATCGGACGATTGGAGAAAATATAGTCGATCCGAAGATCGCTTTTATTGTCTGCCCAGCCGGCAATGGCCTTCACCACGGTTGCTCCTTCATCCTTTTGCAATGCTGTGGTGTACAGGTCATTCCAGCCTTTGCTCATCATATAATCATAACCTTCATCACGCACTTCCGCGACATTATTGAAATCACCCATTATATATAACGGCTGATCCATGTAGGGGGCAAGCTTGCTCTCCGTCAACTCCCACTGTCCCTTGAAAGGTTCCTGCGCATCATCCCACCAGTTATAGTGACCGTTCACAAACCAGGTTGCTTCACCTTGGACGACCGTCTGGATTCCCACAATTTTGCGTGTACGATAGTTGTTATAATCTCGCATGTGGGACACGTATTCCCCAAAAGCCTGCGTAATCGGCGTCCGGCTAAGGATCGCCAGTCCTTCATCGTATTTTTGAAACCCGACATGCGCGGGAATCCACGTCCAGTAATATTGCTCTGTCAGCTGCTGAAGCAGGACGTAGGCATAGTTGTCTTTTTTAATCACTGCATCGGGTTCAGTAGCATAATACATCTTCAGTTCTTCTTCAGAAAGCGCGACTTCCTGCATCGATTGGTTGACCTCCTGCATGGAGATCACATCGAATTGATGTGTATTAATAAACTCAGCCAGCTGACTGATCTTGTTCAGTTGATCCTCTTCCGCCCAAGCGTGTGTGTTTAACGTAAGTATTTTCATATGCTCTCTCCTGTTGTGTGTAATATGGCCGTTTCCCCGGCCTGCATCGTTCCTGAAAGGAATACATACCATAAGCATACACAATATGGTGCAATCATGCATTCCGTCCGCCAGCAGAACCGACGTGTTCATCCTGATTCCAGTTGGTCTAAAATAACTTCAAATTCTTCATAACCCATGCACGGATTGGCTCATAACTGATATGATGGATACAACAAATTTACAACATCACGTCATAGACGTGGTGATTACTGAACCTATGTTTACCCCAGGAGATGGAATGATGAACATACCGAATAACATGAGGATGGATGATGCGCAGTGGCAACAGTTGATCAGGCAGGTTGCAGAGCATTTTAATAACCTGACGATCATGCGCGGATTCCAATATTATAAACAAAAACGTGTCGGACCATTAACCTATTCCGAACAACAAGGGATCTCGGCCGTTGTACAAGGATCGGAAGAGTACGAAGTAACATTGAGCATGCAGTCCCTAACTACAAGTCATTGTACCTGCCCGGTGAGTTCCGTATGCAAACATATGACTGCTGTATTGATGAGTTATGCCGAGCAACTGGAGCGACCTGTGCATGCGATTGTGAATGCACACTCCAGTACTGCACTCAAGCAAACGACCAAACCCGTCGGGGCCATGTCCGCAGGAATATCCAGCTATGCAGATGCCGATGAACAACAGGATATGGACATTCCGGACAACCAATACAGCCAGATCAAGGAACGTGCAACAGAGCTTGCTGATCTCGAAATCTCGGAATGGCACGAACTATTCCACTCCTGTCTGAGACGGCTGGGTACTGGCACAGCAAGCACATCCTACGTACAGGAAGCAACGGACGAGCTGTATGCCATTAAACCAAGGCTGTCCGCTGCAATGGACCAACTTTTTGAACTACATGTGCAGCTGCACCTCATCCGATTCTGCGTGCCGCCGGCTCGTAATTCAATCACTCATACCCCCGTGTACTTGAGCTACCCTGCCCAGCTCGCGGTGGATGCACTTCAGAAAGACATTGAACGGATCTTTAACCATCCACTAGACCTGTCAGGTCTAAAGGGAAACAAGCTTGAACAACTTTGGAACAGACTGTCTGAAACCTCAGCTTATTTACGTAAACAGATGATGCCTGAGACAGCCAGCATGATGTTCTTCACTCCGATCTATCGACAACTGTGGTTGAACTGGATCGTACCTGAGCTGCAAGGGTCGCGGGACATGTTAGTGTCGGAACAGGCCATCTTAGATGATATAGAACGCAATATAACCGCCGCTTCGTCACCTTCCCAGTCAGGTGGGAGTGTCTTGGGTAGCGCTCAAAATAATGGAAGTAGTAGTGATAGACCAGGCAAAGCCGTAACACTGCCTTTACCACTCATACTCGCGCAGAGCTGGATGCACTTCCATCTGGGGCAAGATGATCAGGCATGGCAGCGACTCATCCATGGAAGCTCGGCCTACGGCTTCCCGCCAGAACAACTGTTGCATTTTCTCCATGTACTCGCAGATTCGGCTGAATGGAAGCGACTTGGGGATTGGTTGGTACAACTTGGCCCCCTTCTGGCGAATCGGCGTAATACACCTTTGAATGATTACATGCATCTATGGGATACGGCCATTCAACATCTGCCCGATGCAGAGAACCGTATGTGGGACACGCTTGTCAGTATGCTTCCCCACTCCCGCCCCGCCTACGAGGATGCTATGCATTCGCGTGGACAGTGGCGCAGATGGATTGATTTTCAGCTGAGTACGGGAACGGAACCTCTCGAATTCCGCGTAGCGATGCTGCAACCAATCGAAAAAGATGCACCTGAGCTGCTGCTTCCCTTCTATCATCAGGCAGTGGAGCGTTATATCGGACAAAAAAACAGGGACGGATACAAAGCAGCGGTGAAGCTATTGAAACGTCTGTCCAAAATCTATAAAAAAATGAAGCAAGAAGCGCACTGGGAGCAATTCATCACCTCACTTGCCGTTCGTAACAGTCGGCTGCGCGCCCTGCAGGAAGAGCTTCGGAAAGGTAAACTGATCTCATGAGCTTAATTCATCCTTACACAGAAACGATTGAGGTTCATGTCGCTTTAACCGGATATGGCGATGCTTTGTTTTACGGAGCACTCAACACACACCACTTTGTACCGGGACAGTCGCTTAAGCAGCGATTGTTCGCCTGGCATGCGCCTTCCTTCTACGGTACCGAACTGGAAGTTCGGCAGATTGAGGAGATTGAGCTGGTTGTTCTGCCTGCGGAAGAAGTGATTCCCTTCTTTGCCGAGATGCATACCCTGCTTCATATTGAATGGAAGTGGGACGAGCAAGCGGAACATCTGATTCGACTGGCCCCGGCACTCGCAGCATCTATCGAAAAACGCAAATACGTACCTAGCTTCGAGGCCTATCGTACAGGACAGCTTCAGTGGACCTGGGACCCGGATAGCTTGAAAAAGCAAGAGCGGGCTTCGCTTACCAAAGCGATTCAGCAAACGGACGAGAGTTATGCCGAAGGACTCGGGGCGGCTTACTCCGCCTTCGTATTCCAACGCTGGTACAGTTCGGAAGAAGCGGCAACCGATCTGCGACGTGAATTCCCTCAGTTGTTCCCAGAGCGCGGCACTCTACCTAAGACAGCCGGGATGGATGCTCAGTCCTGGCTCGTATCCATTGGCTGGAAGGCAGATGCCGCACCATTCAGACCTATGCTGCAGTTGCAGGAGCCGGACGAGGATGAGCCATCTTGGCGGCTGCGATTGGTGTTGCAGAATAAGCTGGATGCCGCTGTATTGGTGCCCGTCATGCTGGATTCACGGGGCCGGCTTGAAGGAGAATGGCCAGAGGTATGGACACCGTTCATTCTGGATCGCTCCGCCGGATGGCTGGATCAGCTGCGTGCCCATCTGCCGCGTCTTGGAAGCTCCATTAGCGGTAGGCGGGATGTGCTGAGTGACCCTTTGGGAGATCAGGAAGCCTGGCAGTTTCTGACGCAGGATAGCGGCAGGTTACTGGCGGCGGGCTGGCAAGTCCTACTTCCAGGTTGGTGGGAAGCAGCCCGTAAGAAGAAACCAAAGCTGCGTGCTAAGGTACAGCCGGAGGAAGGTAGTGAGCGGGGCCAATCGTTCTTCGGACTGGACTCGATTATTCATTTTGACTGGCGAATTGCGATTGGTGACACGGATCTTAGCGAAGATGAATTCGCCGACCTTGTTGCCCGTAATGAACGACTGGTTCGCTTCCGAGGAGAATGGGTTCCTCTCGACCCCGACCTGCTGGAACAGATACGTCGTGCCATGGGCGGTGTAGATCGGGAACAGGGACTCTCATTCCAGGATATTCTGCACCTGCATCTGCTGCACAATGAGCAACGGGAATATCGCAACCAGAAATGGAAGGAAGGACAACAAACCGAGGAAGAGCAGCCACCACAGGATGATCAGAACATTCGGCTGGAAGTAGAGCTGAATGAGCATCTGAACCGGGTTATTGCACAACTCGGGGGCGGACAAGGCGGTGCGCCTTCCCTGCCCATTCCGACAGGGCTTCATGCCGAGCTGCGATCGTATCAGAAGGAAGGTTTTGCATGGCTTGGTTTCCTGCGCAGATTCGGCCTTGGGGCATGTCTTGCCGATGATATGGGCCTTGGTAAGACCATTCAGTTCATCACGTATCTGTTACACATCAAGGATCATGAACCACGTAAGCCGGGACAAGCACCGGTACTTCTGATCTGCCCAACTTCCGTGCTGGGCAACTGGCAAAAGGAAATTAGCCGCTTCGCACCCTCCATTAATGTCAGTCTGCATTATGGCGCACGCCGATTAAGTGGAGAAGAATTCCGGGAGCAGACCGAGCAGGTGGATATTATTATCACGTCCTTTGCTACGGCTACACTGGATCAGGAGATGTTACAAACCTATACCTGGTCATGCATCTGTCTCGATGAAGCACAGAATATCAAAAATGCTCAGACCAAACAGTCCTTGGCTGTCCGCAGTTTCCCGGCGAAACACCGCATTGCCATGACAGGGACGCCAATCGAGAATCGGTTGTCCGAGCTGTGGTCGATCTATGACTTTATCAATCCAGGATATCTGGGCAGCGGACGGGCATTCCAGACTCGCTTTATCAGTGCCATAGAGAAGGATAAGGATGAGCAGCGGATGCAGGATCTGCAGCAATTAGTGAAACCGTTCATGCTGCGCCGGAAGAAAAAAGATCCAAATATCCAGCTGGATCTGCCGGACAAAAACGAGATGAAAACCTATATTCACCTCACGGGCGAACAAAGTGCATTGTATGACCAATCCGTACAGGCCCTGATGGATAAAATGAAAGAGCTGGAAGGTATCAAGCGCAAAGGCGCAATCCTATCGGCGTTAACCCAGCTCAAGCAGCTGTGTGATCACCCACTTCTGCTGACCAAAGAAGCCTTGCCAGAGGAACTGCCCGAAGACGGCGCATTGACATCTGCTTATGACGTGTACAGCCCGCAGGATATGGCGATGCTGATTAGTCGCTCCGCGAAGCTGGAAAGACTGATGGAACTTGTCCGCGAATTACGGGACGAGGGCGAGCGATGCCTGATTTTCACCCAATATATCGGTATGGGACAGATGCTGCAACAGGTACTGCGTCAGGAGTTGCAGGAGCCTGTGCTGTATCTGCACGGGGGCACGTCCAAGACGGGACGGGATCGTATGATTGAGGAATTCCAATCCCGTACATTGCCTGAGGATAAGCAACCGTCCGTCTTCATTCTGTCCATCAAGGCAGGCGGTGTGGGATTGAATCTGACCGCAGCCAATCATGTCTTCCATTTTGACCGATGGTGGAACCCTGCTGTTGAGAATCAAGCCACCGACCGAGCTTATCGGATGGGTCAGACCAAGGATGTTCAGGTGCATAAGTTCATCTCTCTTGGCACATTGGAGGAGCGGATCGACGAGATGTTGGAGAGCAAACAGCAGCTCAGCGATAACATCATCACAAGCTCCGAGAACTGGATTACCGAATTATCCACGGATGAGTTGCAGGATCTGTTCACTCGGCGTCGTGACTGGTCGGGCTAACTTGGATTAGATGAGATATATCATAAAAAAGAGAAATACAAAAAGAGCGAAGTTTCGGAATTTGAATTCCGACTTCGCTCTTTTTGTGTTGTTGCAGTTAATCATCCGTTCTTAACGCATGTTACCGATGATGGATGATCTTGAATCCTGCATTTTTTTGACAAAGTTTGTCATGACATCAAACGCTTCATTGCGCTTGTTGGACATGGACTGCAGACGAAGCATGTCCATCTGTTGGGAATTGCCCGCTGCATCAATTTGGCCTTTCAGCTTTTGAACAGCTGCTTCATCCCCGTTTTGCTGGGCTATCTGCAATTGAGAGTTCAACTCCGCGATCTGTTGATTACGGTTCTGTACTTCCTGGATTTGCGTTTGCAATTGCGCATCCAGCAATTTGGCGCGTTCGCTCTGAACCATCATCAAAGCCGTTTCGATATCCATACTGCTAATGTTAATAGGTGTTACGCCAGAGATGTTGGAGACTGAAACTGTGCTCGCTGAAGCTGAAGAGACGATGGATACTGCAGCAACAGCAGCAACTACTGTTGAAGCGAAAAATTTGCCTGAACGTTTCATGAATGTTCCTCCAAGTATATATGTAATTTGTACCAGTTTCTCGTTGGCATCTTCCGCCATTCTAAAACAAAAGAACTAGTTGTTCAATCAAATTAACTTCAAATTTGAATTAATTCCGATATCCCTTACACACGCCTACCTCCGCTTACAATTTGAGTAAATTAAGCAGGGCATACTAAGTAAAAGCGCATTCTTACGGGCATATTCACTACGACTGGATTGTTCTTTACTCCTACGCTTGAAAGTCACATTGGAGATCGACGACATGCTCATGATTTTACTTTAGAAAATGGTTATGTTATATTTAATAATATATTTTACACAATTTAATTTTGTGATATTTATTATAAATTGATGTTATATATTTTACGGGAGGTTTTAATATGAAAAAGATACTGGTTGTTCTAACAAATGTAGATAAGTACGCAACAAAGGACGAGCCTACTGGCTTGTGGCTGAGCGAAGCAACTCATTTTATTGAAGAGTTTGACCATAATGACAATGTTCAGATCGATCTGGTTAGCCCTAAAGGCGGGAACGTACCTCTTGATCCGAAAAGTCTGGGCGACTCTCTGGATGAGAGCACCAAAGCCTATTTCGAGAACGAAATGTTCATGAACCAATTGAAAAATACGTTGAAACCTAGCGAAGTAAACGCGAGTGACTACGATGCAATCTACTTCACAGGAGGTCACGGTACAATGTGGGATTTCCCGGACAATGCCGAACTTCAAGAGCTTTCTCGTGATATCTATGAAAAAGGTGGCGTTGTATCCGGCGTGTGCCACGGGGTTACAGCCCTGTTGAATGTGAAGCTGTCCAACGGCCTGCTTTTGATCAACGACAAAACCGTTTCCGGCTTCACGAATGAAGAAGAAACATTGGCTCAACAGACCGAGTATGTTCCTTTCCTGCTGGAAGATGCGTTGAGAGAACGCGCTGCACAATATGATAAAGCTGCTGCCTTCAGTTCCTATGTCACAACAGATGGCCGCGTGGTCACAGGACAGAATCCGCAATCTAGCAAAGCTGTAGCTGAAAGTGTTAAACAACTGCTGGGTCTGTAAAATAAACCGATCGATCCCTCTCCTCCCCCAGGAGATCATATAGATGTACAAAGCAAAACAGCACGTGATCCGTCATGACCTGACAGAACACGTGCTGTTTTTTTCTAGTGATTTGTTGATGCAGAAGCTTCCGTCGTTGTTCCTCCAGCCAAACGCTTCACGATATAAGGTACGGTAACCGACGTCAGGATCACAGCAAAGGCAATCTGAGCGATAGCTGTGTCCACATATGGCGCATACGCCGGATTAAACCCGGCAGCCATCGAGGGCACCACCATGGACAAACCAGCAACCGAACATGTCGCAGCCGCTGCGTAACCGGGTCGTCTTAATATCGCGCGATCGATCCCAATGAGCGGCAGCATGCAGATCAGCAAAAATAACACCGTGACCAACAAACCGGATAGACTGGATTGAAATGCAATACGCAGATCAATATTTGACCCGAAGCTGGTACCTAGAAAAGGCAGCAGAATCAGTGTTCCCGGAGCGAACATTTTCTGTATATTGCTGTCCAGATTACCAAGCAGTATCCCGATGAAGAAAGGTACTAGCGTAGCAAGTACACTGAGATAATCGATACCCACGCCACTTGCCGAATTCAATATCATGACCGGAATAACCGGTACGGCGATCAGATTCAGAATGCCAAACGCAGCACGATCCACATCATCTCCGTACGTGTTCATCAAGGCCAGATATAATCCCGGATTACAACTGGTCAGAACGGCAATGAAGGCTACCGCTGACACACCTCCAATCCCACTTATGCCAAAAAAGTATACAAACGCCCAGCCGAACAGGCAGCTGATGAGGATACGTGATATACAGAGCACCCCTGCTCTCTTCAAAGTCACCAGAAGCTGTGACAAGTTAAGCTGTGTTCCTGATATCAGTAATATCATACCGATCAGCACCATGGTACCTTTTGATGTGAACAGCGCTGTTGTTGGATCTCCGATCTGAAAAAACGATGGAAACACCGTGTTGATGACCGCGGCGGCCAGCATAGGAACAATCAGCAAGCCGCCGGGTATTTTTTTGATACGACCCAAAATGTTCATGGTGCGTTACAGTTCTGCTCCGTTGGTACGGATCACATTCTGATACCAGAAGAAGGAATCCTTACGATATCTTTTCAGCGTACCATTGCCATAGTCGTCCTGATCGACGTAGATAAATCCGTACCGTTTGCTCATCTCGGAAGTCCCTGAACTGATCATGTCGATGGGCCCCCACATCGTGTATCCCAACACCTCGACCCCATCCGCAATGGCGAGTCCCATCTGTTCGATATGTTTGCTCAGGAAATCAATCCGGTAGGGATCGTTGATCGTTCCGTCTTCATTCAACTTATCGTAGAATCCTGAGCTGTTCTCCAGAATGAAGACAGGTTTTTGATACCGATCATAGACGAGATTAAGCGTATAACGCAGGCCAATCGGATCAATCTGCCAACCCCACTCATTAGCGGGCAGATGCGGGTTTTTATATACACTGTGTACATTGCCGGCCGTTAGTTCGAGTTGCTCTGTATCACTGCTGGAAATCATTGAGTTGTAATACGACATCCCCACGAAGTCAGCCGTATGTGCGCGAATGCTTTCCAGATCGCCATCTTCAATGTTCAACTGGATCTCCTTGTTTTTGAAATACGTTTTACTATAGTAAGGGTATTCCCCTTTGTTGAGCACATCGAGATAGAACTGATTTTTCATCTGATCATCCTGCTGCATCTGAAGTGCGTCCTCTGGCTTGCATGTGTATGGATACGTTGTAAAATAAGCCACCATACTTCCGATCTGGTTATTCGGATCAATCTCATGGGCCATTTTGGTTGCTCTGGACGCAGCTACAAATTGATGATGCAACCCCTGGAACAGCATTTCTTCATAATTCGGAGCATCATAATCAATGATTCCCAGCGTTTTGGCCGATGCTTTCACGCTCATGTTGATCTCGTTAAACGTCACCCAATATTTCACTTTGCCCTTGTAGCGATTGAACAGCACATCACAATAGTTCACATACAGATCGATTAATTTGCGGTTATACCATCCTCCGAACTTGTCCATCAATACGATAGGCGTATCAAAATGGCTGATGGTAATCAGAGGCTCCATACCATGTTTCAGACATTCATCAATAACCTGATCATAGAACTCTAGTGCCTTTTCGTTCGGAGCGGCATCGTCGCCACCTGGAAATACTCTGGCCCATGAAATGGAATAACGGAAGACTTTGAATCCCATCTCGGCAAATAAAGCGATATCCTCACGGAAAGTATGGTAGAAATCAATTCCCCGGCGCTTCGGATATTTCACGGTATCCGGGTCATTTCTGGCCTCTTCAATCATCTCCCAATTAACCCGGATCTGCTTGGTCACCTTGCGGTCGTTCTTCTCGTTAAACTTCATCACTTCTGGGATGGTCAGACTCTTGCCGTCCACATTATAAGCTCCCTCTGCCTGACAGGCAGACAGTGCACCGCCCCACAAAAAATCTTTTGGAAAATTGGAATTTGTCATTTTAGTTTCCTCCTGTTGTTACGTGTTATTAAGTCTTATTAAGACCATCTAGCTTGTAACTCGTAGCTTAACCAATCAAAAGATAAACAGTTCTTACGGAATCAGCTTGATCAAAGGTTCACTCTCCCGGATCGGGCCGCTAGTCGCTGTAGTCAGCACATCTCCGTACTGTTGCATGTTGGTTACCACGATGGATGTAATGATGTTATAGCCTGCTGACGTAATGCCTTCTGGTTCAAACTCCACCAATAAATCGCCGGCTTGGATTGTCTGTCCCTGCTCGATATGGGCGTTAAAATATTTACCTTTCAGACTGACGGTATCCACCCCGATATGAATCAGAATCTCGACACCATTCGCAGCTTTCAATCCGATGGCATGTTTGGTGCGATAAAGCGCCTCAACTACTCCGTCAAATGGAGCGTATACCTTGCCATCTGTCGGAACGATTGCAATGCCTTTACCCATTAACTCTTGGGCAAATGCCTGATCTTCTACCTCAGAGATGGGTTTAATCTCCCCTGTCATTGGACTAACGATAAGCATGTCAGAAGATGTGGATGTCTGTGATGATACGGACGCTGGAGTTACCTCTGTGGCAACGATTGTCTGATTGCTATTTACTTTATCCGTAGCTAGCTGCTTCGATTTATTTACATCTGTATCTTCCTTGATGCCCGCCAACAGCGTGAACACAAACCCCAGTACAACTGCGGCAACACAACCAATAACGACATACATGTAACGATCCGATGTATACGTGCCAATTGCCAATACACCTGGAAGTGAAATTGCGTTCGCTGTTGTATGCACCAAGCTGTAGAATCCACCGACTAAACCACCTGCCAGACAACCTGCGAAAAAGGGACGTTTGTATTTCAGCGTTACACCATAGATCGCCGGTTCGGTAATCCCGAATAATGCGGTGAATCCACTCGAAGCAGCCGCTGACTTCATCGTTTTATTCTTCGTTAGGACAAACACACCGAAGGCTGCTCCAGCCTGAGCCAAATTCGCCGCCAGTGCCGTTGGTAACAGCACGGTTGCACCCAGTGTAGCCACTTGTTGAACCTGAATCGGCATGATGGCATAGTGCATACCAAACATGACCATGATCGGTTTGAAAAATCCAAGAATCGCACCAGCAAGAACACCTGCAGTGGAGAACAATGAGTTAATGCCATTCGTCAACCAGTCACCGATATATGATCCTACTGGACCAAGCACGATTAATTCCAGTGGAATCATAATGAACAAAACAATCATTGGGGTAAGCAGGACCTGCAGAAACTTGGGAATCACTCGATTGACGATCGGATACACATAACTCATAATCCATACCGCCAAAATGATTGGAATGACGGAAGAGGAATATTTCATCAGCAGAATCGGCATGCCGAGAAAATCGATACTATTTACACCCGTCTCAGCAATCTGAGCCGCACCGTTCAAAATAGTTGGATGCATTAATCCCGCAGCAAGAGCTACCGCCAAGTAGGGATTGGTTTTGAAACGGTTTGCTGCACTAACAGCCAGGAAGAATGGCATGAAATAGAAAATGCAGTCCCCGATCATGTTAATGATCGTCAGGAAACCGGAACCTTCCAGGTAACCCATGGCAGTTATAACGGTAGCCAAACACTTGATCATCCCGCAACCAACAAGTGCTGGCAGAACAGGGGTGAATATACCTGCGATGGTTTCAAGCACTACGTTAACGGGGTTGCGTCTCTTTTTCGGTCCACTGTCTGTAGACTCCGTGAGCTCGCCAATCTTGTCAGAAGTTAAATTCTTCACTTCACTGTATACCGCGTCTACTTTGGCACCGATAACAACCTGAACCTGTCCACCGGAATTCTGTGCCTTGAGCACGCCTTCGAGCTGATCCAGCGCCTTGAGGTCTGCTTTGTTATCATCCTTCAATACGAATCTCAAACGGGTTGCACAGTGTGTTAGCCCGGATATATTTTGCTCGCCGCCAACGAGATCAAGTACGTTTTTAGCCAAGTCTTTGTTGTTCATGACCCTTCTCCTCTACATGAATAAATTGGATATATAAAAAATGACCAAGCCGGGGAATCGTCATTCCCTACGCTTGGTCATGCCTGATCGAATCAGTAACAGTCCAATATGGATTATTCGGTTAGTTCCTTCACTAGTTCATTCCGTTGGTTCATTTGAGATCAATCGTTGGATATGCAGAATCAGATATAATTTTTCATCATCCGAACAGGTCCAGCCATAGTTATTTTTCAGAAAGTCCGCGATCTTCTCCACACAAGCCAGTTCTTTCGGAAACTTCTCCTTCACCATCAGGAACAGAGATTCATTCTCATCCTTGAGCGACTTACCGCTCATCTGCCGCATGATGAAGTATCTGATATGTGTTGCAAATCGCATGAAATGGATGGAATCCTCCTGAAAGTCAATTTTGAGCGCATATTTGATCACGGACAGGATCTCGCCCGTAACTGTGGTTACCTTGGTGGTATCCGTCATCTCTCCTGAGCCCACCTGTGCATTAACAAAATGCAGAGCAATCAGTGTTGTTTCGGCTGTTGGCAGAGCGATATCCGTTTTTTCCTGAATCAGTTTCAGGGCAGCCTCCCCCACCCGGGTCTCGTCCGGATAGAGTGTCCGCACTTCCCATTCCAGCGGGTTTTTGATACGGATACCTTCTCTGGTTCGGGTTAATGCAAAACTGATATGGTCGGACAGGGTGAGAAGCAGATTCGGGTTAAATGTTTTATTCAGGATCTGACTACCCAGCTTGATGACTTCCTCCGCGAGATAAATATCCTCAATCGGAATACTGTTCAGCAGATCATACATACGGATGTTCTTTGGTGCCACAAATATTTTTTCCACCAAGTCCGTCTCCGTCAGCTCATAAGGGGCTTTCAGAAATCCTACACCCTTGCCTACGACAAAAACCTCTTCGTTATGTTCATTAATAGCGATGGCTACGTTATTGTTTACTTTCTTGATAACCTTCAATGTTCTCACCCCCCAACAAAAATAAAAAAAGACCGAAAGCGATTACAGTAAAGCAATCGAATTCGGTCATGCCTGGTTTCCCCAGTAACAGTCCGTGTTATGAATATAAGTTTATTATAGTGCTGTTTTAAAAAAAGTCAATCATCCAATCCTAGGGAATACATCCCTCTCCAAAGCAGATGAAAAAAGCAAAGCGCTGTGGTACAATGAAGGAATTGTGTATTCACAGACAGACATGTGGGTAAAGGTGCTGAATCGATTGTGGAACAGTGCTCTTTATCCATGATTATGCTGCCATTCTAGGGAGGCTTATGGAACAACCATGCTCATTATTGGTATCGCCGGAGGAACCGGCTCCGGTAAAACGACGGTAGCTCGCTCCGTCATAGACCGTCTGGGATCAGGTAAAGTCACGTTTATATCCCAAGACAATTATTACAAAGACCAGTCGCAGCTCACACCTGAGCAACGCCGACTCACCAATTACGATCACCCGTTTGCATTCGATAATGATCTGTTGATTGAGCATCTCACCCTGTTAAAAAAAGGCCAAGCGGCGTATGCTCCCGTATATGACTTCACCATAGATAACCGTGCTGCCAATGAGACGGTTGAACTGGCACCGAACCATATTGTCATTGTAGAAGGATTACATGTGCTGATTGACGAACATCTTCGCAGTCTGATGGACATCAAAGTATTCGTCGATACTGATTCCGATGTGCGGATTCTGCGGAGAGTACTGCGGGACATTGAAGAACGCGGACGTACGATCCAATCCGTGTACAAACAGTATCTCGAAACGGTAAAACCAATGCACGATGCGTTTATCGAGCCATCCAAAAAGTATGCTGATATCATTATTCCAGAAGGCGGACATAATGAAGTAGGTATTCAGATGTTATCCATCCTCACTGAGAAATACCTCACCGGTGAAAATTGGAATGGCGCTTAATTTGCTGCAAAGCAACACAACAGAAATCCAGGTTACGATACAGCGTAATCTGGATTTTTTGTTGATTTTTCATATATAATAATCCCCATCATTGAAAGGAGATCCCCCTATGGCTACTTTTGAAGAGTTCATGCAGCATGACATCCGGGTTGGTACCGTGGTGGAAGCCGAACCCTTCCCCAAGGCTCGCATACCCGCTATTAAAATGACGATCGACTTCGGACCACTTGGCCTGAAACGTTCCAGCGCTCAGATTACCCAGCGATACACGCCTGACATGATCATTGGCAAACAGGTCGTTGCTGTAGTTAATTTTCCACCCCGGCGGATTGCCGGTTTTGTCTCTGAAGTACTTGTGCTAGGCGGCGTGCCTGGTGAAGGCGATGTTATCTTGCTCACACCGGATAGTCCATTACCTAATGGAACACCGATAGCCTGACTTTAATTTGAGTAAGAAGAATAGGGCTTTTCAAATGTTTGGAAATCGAGTATTCTTGATTTATTGATTATTGATGGAACTACATATGTTAGAGACCTTAAAGCATAAGGCTATGGATCTGCGGATTCGTGGCCTTTTTTTGTGTTTTTTGAGGAAATATAGGTCTTGAGCATTAGTAGAAGTTGTGTGGAGAGGAGGAAATATATTGATAAATCATACCAACAGCCTAGTTTTACATGGTAGAATATTGATTATTATTACAAATTTAGTATCTAGTAGCCTGAAAAGTACATATCAAGGAGAGAAATTCACAATTGAGAGGAGTAAGATTCATGAGAAAAATGATGATTTCTTGCGTAACGGTATTAGCTTTATTAACAGGGGGTATCGTAGGTTTTGGAGGTGTTGGGAGTTCTGTAGAAGCCGCACAAGCTACAACTAAATTCAAGGACGTTCCAGCTACACACTGGGCATCCGCAGCGATTAATTCGGCCGTGGAACAAGGTTATTTCAAAGGGTATGCCGACGGGACATTTAAACCAAGTTCACCCGTCACCAAAGCTGAAATGGCAAGTATCCTGGGACGTTTGTCCGACCAGCCTAATGCAACGACACAAGAACAAAACAATTTCACGGACATACCCGAATGGGCCAAAAGCGGTGTCTCTATTGCTATCGCAAAAGGTTTTATCAGCCCTTCTAATTACAAGGGAAAATTGGATGCACAAGGCGCTCTTCAACGAGGCGAAATGGCTACTTGGCTGACGCAAGGGCTAACCGTGGTTGATCCTGATTACAAACAAGCACTCTCTGATGTGACGAACACCGTTGTGCCCGCAAAGGAATATTTCACAGGTAAACTCGCAAGCGGTCAAAAAAATGCAGTAGCCGTTGCCCTGGGAACAGGGCTGATGAGTGTAGCAAACGATAAAACATTTGGTGTCGATCGTACCACCACTCGGGCGGAAGTTGCTGTGTTGATTGCCCGTTATGCAGCCGTTGCCAAGACAAAACCTGCCGATTTTCAGGGTTTAAATGAGCTGCGGGCGGTAGGATTGACGGGGACCAATTTGAATGTTATTGCGCCATCGTACAAAAAAACACCTGAGAAAAAGGTTAATCCTAACATTGACTATGATTCTGTAACAGAGGATTTTTCAAAAATAAGAAATAAAAATCTCGTAACACTAACAAATTATTCCGATCTCAAAATCCACAATTGGATTGTTGTTAGCCCTTATGCAGTAGGAGCAAAACGGAGTATTTATTATCCCGTATTTGTTGATGAAGGAGTTATTACAACTTTACGAGGTGCTTATCACTCATTTGTCGAATTTGAATTAAATATTAAAAGTTCATCTATGAATCAGTTACAAGCTGGAAGTCTATTGAACTCAAGTGCTGTTGATCCTCTTCTTTCCCCAAAAACAAAAACTAGTGCTTCATTTGGAATACCGACTAATATTGAATTTCTAAAAAGTAAAGGAGTTTTCACTGTCAAAGATCCTGTATTCTGGGGAGATGGACTACTACATTTCGATAAAGCTCTGATTTCTGCAATTACCCTCACAACTAAAGAGGGAGTTACATTTAGTGTGATCGATAATAAATAAGGATGGGATGATTTTGGCATTAAAAAGTAATTTAAGTCGATTTCTTTTAGCAGCCTTTACAATAAGTGCATTATTAGCCCCCTTTTCAACGATTGAAGCTGGCGGGGGGCCAGGCACTAAAGAAGAAGTTAAACCTTTTCACATGGAACCCTCAGGACCAGCAAAGTCCCAGAAGAAAGTTATTCCTCTTGAAGGAGAAGCAAAAACAAATCTTGGTATCTATATCTTTCAACTCGATAATTTGGATTGGAGGGTAGAAGGTCAGTGTAACGGCATTGATTTACTTAATGAAAGTTCAACTAACTTACCTAAATCATCAAGAGTATGTGTACAGTTAGATCTCGATAAAGATGTATACAAACCAACAGAGTACAAAGATAAAAACAATGAGCAGCCCCCTTCATCTACAATAACTGAAAGATCAAAGAAACCGCACTACATGGATAACACTAGCTATTATAGAATTGGAGATCCAATTTTGATTTCTGTAGATGAATTCGATGGATTGAGCACCAAATTCCAAATGCAAATTGGGGGCGCAATCGCCCCTACTGCATCAAGAGAGTATAACCCTCCGAAATGGTCAGCGGACTACATTTTCAGAACTGATCTTTATTGGAAGGCATTGGCTGAAATAACCAAAGAGATCAACCTCACAGCTGGCGGGCAACTTAACTTGAACCAGTCCAAACAATTAAATGCAACGGTCAAAACGAAAAATGGAGATGGAAATTTTGGAGCAGAGACCAATGTAAACACTGGAAGCGGTGGTACAACTACATGGGAATCATCCAATCCTGGTGTCGCTACCGTTAATAATTCCGGATTAGTTCAAGCTGTCAGTAGGGGAACTACAACCATCACTGTATTGTGGGAGAAGGACGATTTTCAGTTAACTACCACAACAAACATTGGTGTTGAAGAGAACCCAGGTACTGGCGAGGGCGACGGTAACGGGGGCGGTGGTGGAGGTTGCACGCCAACGATTGGACCACCTTCTGCTGGAACCATCATGAGCATGAATGATCTTGATCCAAATGCCAACGGTGTTATTAAGTCAGATAACAGAGATAATGAAACATTCAACGTGTTAAAAGGAATCCCTACTTCCGAGTCACTCTACACAAATGCCTTTGCTGACAATTATCTGTTTAAACAAGCTTGGGCGAAAATGAGCGGTAAAGTTACATACAACTGTAATGTCACAATCTCGTACGACAGAGAGTGGACAGTACCTGGACCAGAGGAATGTGACGATGATGGTTGTACACCAGGGCCACCTGTACCCGCGAACGACACGGTACCCAAGCCATACAACTTCCAGATCACAAGAGACTACTCCTACTGGAAAATTAACAATCTGGAAGTATACAAGATCGCTAAAGCAACCATGAATAATTACGCTTTGCCCGGTGAGACCGTTACGATGAATCCAACAGGATACACACCACCAACACTAGAGTCTAAAAATGATGAATCCGTAGAAAGCCATGTACGACCAGGGCAAACCACTTCAATCTCATATACTCCACCCAAATTAACAGGTGGTTTGAACCAACCTCCCAGTGTGCCTGATGATACATCACGGTTAAAAGGGATGGCTGAATCCAACACACCTCAAAGTAAAGTGAATAATGATTTAGTGAAATTCAACAACACACCCATTATGAATGATGTGGAAGCAACCAAAGATGGCCCAACACCATCCAACATTCCTAATCCAACAACGATTGGGCGGGATGTGCTGTACAAACCGGGTAATATGATCAGCAATTCCCTGCTGAATAAAGCAAACACCACAAGCTCTGGTGAGATCTATTATGATTTGCTACCGGGTAACGTGAATGGCGGCTCCAATAAAATATTACCGATTAACGGCATCAACACCGTCACGGTACACACCCCTGTCGTCAACTACGCCTGGGTATCGGATGATCAGCCCCATAATCAGAAAACCGTACCAGACCCAACCAGCGCTGCACTCATTCTGGAACGCCCGTTCATTGTGCGAATTCCCACATCGGGACAGCACTTGGACGCAGCGAGTTATCCCGGTTATGGGAATCGGGACTATGCCAAATATTTTCGAATCAAACAGGTGCAATTTCCGTTTGATGTCTACAATGCTGACTGGAGTCAGTTTATCCCTGCCAAGACATGGGTTGATATTCCGGTCAATCAACTGGATACCACATTTTATCTCCCTGTCTGGGTAGAAGAAGGCAAATATCACATTGCATTCCGCAATATTGCAGAGAATGCACCTGCAAACTTTACTGAGCAGCAAGATGCCAATACCAATCTGGCACATCATGTTGCAGCAGACACCGTACCGGTAGATGTTATCGGAAGGTTATATGATTTTCACGTCACTGATATCTCTGATTACAACTGGGAAAGTGTATTTCGCAAGCGGTTGGGTAGTCCCGAACCAACGGGCTATAGCTACTGGACCGGGATGAATAGCATTGATGGTGATCCGCGAGGTAACCTGGCTCCATTTGCATTGCCTATTCGACCAGGAAGCCATCCGGTGCAGGGATTCGCTAACGCAACTGTGAAGACAGGGTACCATTTCAAGTTCGATCTGAAGACCAAGGGCAATATGTTTGGCAAGCAGGATGGTATTCGAATTACACCCACTTTTGCTTTTGTGAGTAAAGATGGGTCCTCCCGGCAAGAAGTGGATCTGTACTACCATCGAGGCCAGGAACGCCTAATCCGTATCGGATCGGCTCAGGATCTGGAGAAACGCTTTGTTGTCCTTAACTCACGTCTTCGAAATGTACCCGGTACAGAGTTAGGCGATACAGCGCGTTATCAGTATACTTATGAGCTGACAGCGGAAGAACGCAACCAGCGTACGTTGGCAGAACATATGGTTCGCCTGGTCGATCAGACTTCCCATCAAAAAACATGGGTAGGTCGTTATGACTGGATGATCCTGTCTGCTCCGATTCGGACACTCATTGGGCCGAAAACGGACATTCCTTCCGGGGTCAACGTGGACCGGGCCAATGCAGCAATCCAACGCTGGTACGGGGAGTACAGCTTACCGGCCGATGTATATGCCGTACCAAAAGGTACGGATCTTGAACCCCTCGCCCGACAAAATCAGCTGGATGAGAAATCGAATGTTTTTCTAAAGAATGGTTATATCGTGGTCAACTTCAACATGGAGAGCCTGCGAAATGGAAATACAGAGGCACCCCATCTGCAATACATTCATGCACCTCTGATGAATCAATGGCAGATGGAAGGTTTCAACAAAACCCCAACAGACAGTCAAGGCAGAACCTGGCCGCTGGAGGATGGCGACATTGTCTTTTACCATGCTGATCAGTCCAGCCGGAATGACTTCCAATCCCAAGTACCACACTAGTTTGAATCTCTCATGTCAGTACGACTGGCTAAGCATATGTGGCCAACTACTTGTGGACAAAAGAGTCTATATGTGGAGTACCTCTCCAAAATAGACTGACTGTCTTTATAGCGTTCATCACCCAATGAAGCAATCAATAATTGTATGATAAAATAGCCATGAAGTGTCAGACTAAGTACTATACAGCCTGCGTAAAACTATGGTGTACTGAATGACATAGGTGCACTGAACCACATACGATAAAACTTTCACAAGTTATTCCATTGTCACATCCCAGATACACACAACATGCCTGTTATACAACAAAAGGGTTATCCTGAAAGTCATCTATGGACTTCTGGGGTAACCCTTCTTGCATCATTCTCTTTTTAAAACCTTACTTAGACTATAAAGAAAACCAGCACATTAGTATTATCCTGACAGACTTTCTCCAGGAGACAGGTAGGTTAGCAGGAACGTCAGGAACGTGATGCCGAACAATACGACTACGAGTTGTAATAATCGTTTAACGATATATCTGCTCAAGTGCTCTAACGTCCTTCCCCAAAACTTTATGTATGTGTCATGATGTTCTTCATCCACAGCTCCGCTGAAAACTTATAAATTCTATCAAAAAAGGCCTCCCTCTCTGTGTTACTGGATGAGGACGCCTTAAATAAATAGATTTTCAGAAAAAATCATGCTCTCTAAACACCTTCCTATCTCCCGTAGGGTACTACTGTGTTTGTTAAACCTGGCACCTGGCTCCAGAATCATGGTCATTGCAGCTCCTTCCCGGTCTAAAACAGTGGATTATCGCTACCTCACTCCTCTGTTACAGTGACGGGACCGCGCCGGTATTACACCGGACTTCCCTATTAAGCTTTCACCCTGACGGGCAAAGCACCAAGTTCCACATATGCAATTACACTTCTGTATCAGTATGGCGGGACGACGAATACTGATCAAAATTTTTCTTTTAAATTTAAAACACTAGATGCATTTAATCTCGATTTCTCGAACCCTTTGGAGACACACCCGTCACACGCTTGAACATCTTGGAAAACAGTAATGGGTCCGTATAACCGACAGAATGAGCCACTTCACTGACCGACAGCCCTGGATTCTGAAGAAGTTCGGCAGCCCGATTCATACGGTACTCCAGGAAAAAGGACTGTAGCGACATGCCATATCGCTCTTTGAACAATCCCGACAGATACGTGCGATCCAGCCCTACAGCTTGGGCAATATCCAGAATGGAGGTTCGCTGACTGTACCTGTTCTCCATAAACTGCACCGCCTGCCTGATATACGTCTCTTTGTTCGAAAGAAGCTGTCCTATTTCTTCCTCTACAGGAGAAGAAGAGATTAATTCTGCCATCAAGCGGTACAAGAGACTCTGATTCATCACATCGCCTCCCGGACGCGTGAAAGCCTGGACCATCTCCGTATACAACTGTTCCATCGTATTTGTATCATGGGCATCATATATCGGGCGCTCCGGGCTCAATTGGGCACGTTGCATGAATGCTTTGGCTTGTACGCCTTTAAAACCAAACCACGAATACGTCCAGGGTTCCTGCGGATCTGCCTCATAATGAATAAGTGTGTCTGGGAGAATGACAAACCCCTGTCCCTGAGTCAGCTTGTACTCCTGATCCCCCATGTACACAGTGCCACGTCCTTCATGGATGTAGTGCACAATGTAAGAATCACGTACACCCGGTCCCCAATAATGCGCAGGATCACATGCCTCCCACCCAAAAAACAACAAAATCAATTCCATCTGTGTCCAGCCGGCGGGAACCACATTCATCTCAATGCGACTCACTTTTTCGCCCTCCCTCCTTATTTCCTTCCGCGGTTCACCATCTGTATGTCTAATTAAATTATAACAGCTAAAGTACACAATTATTAGTTGAAAGCGAAAACAAAAATGGGATTATGACATGTTTGAGAGGGGTTGAGCCATAGTTATATGTGCCGAATCGGCCTATAGTTGGGGTACAACATTTTTCAGGGAGGCTAAACTTAAATGAATAAAATTACGTTTCTTGGTGCGGGAAGCACCGTCTTTGTCAAAAATGTATTGGGTGATGTCATGATGACCGAAGCACTGCAGGATTTTGAATTGGCATTGTTTGATATCGATGCTGAACGTTTGAGCGATTCAGAGCGTTTGCTGACCAGTCTGGCCCGTTCACTCGGAAGTCGTTGCGTTGTGAACGTATATCATGACCGCAAAGAAGCGCTGCGCGGGGCCAAATATGTCATTAACGCCATACAGGTCGGTGGATATGATCCATGTACCATTACAGACTTCGAGATTCCGAAGAAATACGGTCTGCGTCAAACGATTGCAGATACACTCGGTATCGGTGGAATTTTCCGTAATCTGCGTACGATTCCGGTCATGCTGGATTTTGCCCGAGATATGCAGGAAGTATGTCCGGATGCGTGGTTCCTGAACTACACCAACCCGATGGCCGTGCTTACCAACGTCATGAATGTGCATGGCCGGATCAAAACCGTAGGATTGTGTCATAGTGTGCAGGTATGTGTACCACATCTGTTTGATGCGCTGGGGATTGATCAGACAGGTGTCGTGGCTAAGATTGCAGGGATCAACCACATGGCGTGGCTGCTCGAAGTTACCAAAGACGGGCAGGATCTGTACCCCGAGATTAAACGTCTGGCGAAGGAAAAACAGAAGGAGCAGCATGACGACATGGTTCGTTTTGAGCTGATGCAGCGTTTTGGCTATTATGTAACGGAATCCTCCGAGCACAATGCTGAGTACCACCCGTACTTCATCAAGCAGAATTACCCAGAGCTGATTGAACGTTTCAACATTCCACTGGATGAGTATCCACGCCGCTGTGTGAACCAGATTGAAGGTTGGAAGGAAATGCGTACCAAGCTATTTGCCAGCGAAAATATTGAACATACCCGCAGCCGGGAATACGCATCGCATATTATGGAAGCGATGGAGACGAATAACCCGTACAAGATTGGCGGCAACGTTATGAACAACGGATTGATTACGAACCTGCCGCGTGAGGCATGTGTCGAGGTACCTTGTCTGGTCGATGGATCAGGAATCAGCCCTACGTACATTGGGGATCTGCCACCACAACTCGCAGCACTGAACCGGACAAACATCAACACGCAACTGCTGACAATTGAAGCGGCAATCACTGGCAAAAAAGAACATATCTATCACGCCGCTATGCTTGATCCACATACGGCTGCGGAACTGTCTATCGATGACATCGTAGCGATGTGTGATGAGTTGATTGAGGCTCACGGCGACTGGTTGCCAAAATATACGTCATAATATAAAAGCACTGTTTCCTTTGCTGTTAAAGGGGACGGTGCTTTGTCGTTCCATAGCGCTCACCCGCTGAAGCGTGCATCACATCATTTATAAGAAACGCCCCGCTCCCTTGAACCTATTCGGCGGGGAGCAAAAAGCGATAACCAATGCCAGGCTCCGTTTGAATATATCGCGGATTCGTCGGATCTTCATTTAATTTTTTACGCAGATGTCCCACATATACCCGAAGATAATGGCTGTCAGACTCATGATGATGCCCTCCCCATACTTGCTGCAAAAGCTGGCGCTGAGTGATGATTTTCCCCGCATTCGAGGCGAGCACCTTCAGCATCTCATATTCCGTTGGGGTTAATTTGACCAAAGTCCCCTCCAGTTCCACCTGCCTTTGGGCCAGATCAATCGTGAGTGATCCGAAACGCAGTATTGGCTCATCCGTCGTTTTGGCTACATGACGTAGCGCCACCCGAATACGGGCGACCAACTCACCCATCCCGAATGGTTTGGTTACATAATCATCTGCACCACCATCCAACGCGGCAATTTTGTCTCCCTCCTGATCCTTCGCTGTCAGCACAATAATCGGTACCTGTGACCATTCGCGAATCCGACGAAGTACTTCCATGCCGGACATGCCTGGCAAACCAAGATCAAGGATGATCAGATCCGGATGTACAATACTTGCCTGAATAACGCCCTCTTCGCCATCCCCACACTCGTGGAGTTCGAATTGGTGTGCCTGAAGGGTAACCTTGAGCAATTTGCGAATCTGCGGCTCATCATCGATCACCAGTATGCGAGCCCCTAGTGGTGCGTTCATGTTATTCTTCAACCTCTCCTTGTTCTGAATAGGGAAACCGTGATCCGTGAGCCTCTATGGGGATATCTATGCGCATTCTCGTTCCCCCGCCCGGATTTGGCTCTGCCACAATGGTACCTCCGTGGACTTCCACAATGCCTTTGCAGATCGCCAGACCAAGCCCCGTTCCTGTGACATGCTGAGTCGACTCCGAGCGATAGAACTTATCAAATATACGCAATCTTTCCGCTTCCGGTATACCGATGCCTTGATCAGCTACCACGATCGTCAATTGACTTGGACTCTTATCACTCACCACAGTAATGACAATCAGGCTCTCATCAGGCGAATATTTGATGGCGTTGCTGACGATATTGACCAGTACCTGTTCCAGCAACACCTCATCTCCGTAGATGAAGGCCGGAGCATCAGGCAGTTCAACTTGAATGTTACGATGCGGACTGAATTCCCGAACTTGTGTCAGTACAACGCTAATTATGTCTCCCACGTCACACCATTTCCGGTTCAGTTGCAACATGCCGCTCTCCAGCCGAACCATACCCAGCAGATTCGTGACGAGACGATTCATACGCATGGCCCCATCCCGAATGTTGCCTGTTAATTCTCTCCGATCCTCGGGTGTAAAAAGCGTATCATTCTCCAACAATCCCGTAGCCGAGCCGATAATGGCGGTTAGGGGCGTACGCAATTCATGAGAGACAGAATCCAGCAGCGCTGTGCGTATGCGCTCTGATTCAGCAGTAATCTGCGCCAATCTGGCCTCTTCCGCCAGCTTCACTCGGGCAATAGCACCTGCGGCCAGTCCTCCGCATGCTTCCAACAGACGAAGCTGTTCTTGCTGCTCATGAACCTCACCAGCGTCCATGCTCACGGCGAGCACGCCATGAATCTGCTCCTCTGTGCGTAGCGGCACATATAGCCCGAGAGATTCCCGCAATGTGGATGATCCTTTACCAGCGATGTGTCCATGATTATACACCCATTTGGCAATGGCAATCTCCGACTCTCCATCTCCCCAGCCATCCTTTTCCCATTCTGATGCGGGTGCAGAAGAGCTTGTAACCAGCAGATCCCCCTGCCCATTCGGAAGATACACAGCTGCTGGCTTACCCAGTGTAAGCGATACTTGGGTTGCGATGTTAACCAGTAATGTGTTCAGATCCGTAATAGCTGTCATCTGACGACTCAATGCGTACAGGGAGTTAGTCGTGGCCTCCCGTGCTTTTACCATCTCCAACTGTTGTCGCAATCGACCTGCAAGACTCGCTGTCAGGATCGCCACCGCAAGATACACAACAAAGGAGATGAGGTATCTCAAGTCTTCAACCGTAAAACTCAAATATGGCGGTACAAAAAAGAAGTCAAACATAATCACGCTAAAACTCGCGGCATATATAGCTGGCCCCATTCCCCAATACACGGCACTCACCAGTACAGGAAATAGGTATACTAGTGCTACATTAACCAGATCTCCACTCATGCCGATGGTATGAAGCAGCAAAGTTAGCAGCGTCACCCCGAGGGTCACCCATACATATGCATATGCCGGAACCCTTTTCCCATGGGCTGCCCGCGTTTCTTTTTTTATTTGTTCAGACAAAATCCATTCACATCCCGCTCAGTTCATAATCATAATCTGCAACGATCAATACATCCAGATGCCGCGACAAGCGTACAAGTCGGTTGACCACCGAGCCTGAGCCTCGGTAGCCATTCAGCCACCACACCCGTCTTGCCTGCCCGACCACCAGCTGGGTTGCTCTCGCCTCCGATGCCTTTCTGGCCAAAATCTCAGGTATATCCCGCAGCCTTGGACTGTGATGAATATGAAATTGACCACCAAGCCGAATCGTCAGCTGCTCCAACGCCTCCAGATGGCACTTCACTTCGTCACTCATGGACTCACCGATGTGTATATGATGTACATGCCAGATGGCTTTTAGACGAAAAGCCATGCGGAATCCACGTCGGATCAGCCGCTCGGCATGACGATCACTGCTTACACATACAAAGACCGCTTCCTGTCTGCGCCAAGGTCCTCGAAGTGTAATTTTGGCCTGCTGTGTTTCAAGCCGTTCATCCACATCGTCCGCCAGCTCGCGCAGAGCAAGTTCTCGCAGGGCAATCAGATTACCGATTTTGAAGAAATTCGCAAGGGCTTGCTCGACCTTGGCAGTTGCATAGATTTTACCCTCCCTCATGCGCTGCCGCAAGGCCTGGGGTGCCACATCAATCAGCTGCACCTCATCCGCCATCTGAATGATCCGATCGGGTACGGTCTCGCGGACACGAACACCTGTAATATGTTCAACGGCATCATTCAGACTTTCGAGATGCTGTACATTCATTGTGGTAATCACCGAGATGCCTGCATTCAACAGGAGCAGAATATCTTCATAACGCTTTTGCCGAACACTCCCGGGTACATTCGTATGCGCCAGTTCATCCACAAGCACCACTTCTGGGCAAAGATGCAGAATGGCCTCCGTGTCCATCTCTTCCAGACGAGTTTCCTGATAAACGCGCTTCGCACGAGGGATCACAGACAGGTGACCCATCTGCTCCACGGTTTCCGCCCGCCCATGTGTCTCCAGCAAGCCGATCTGCACATCGATGCCCTTGCGGAGCAAATCATTGCCTTCCCGAAGCATCATGTAGGTTTTGCCTACTCCTGGTGCAGCTCCGATATATATTTTGAATGTGCCTCGCTGAATCTGACCAATCTGTTCCTTCATTTCCTGCTCGCTTAGTCTGCGGTATGTCAGCGACTCCACATCGTTAACTTTAGCCGGAACCACACGTTCACCCTCCCGGGCAGCTCGATCAGCAACCAGAAACAGGTCGACACTACGTAATCTGCGCAGCAACGAGTTAACAACGGACCCTTGCCACAGTTCCTGCCAGCGCGTACGTCGGGAGTGTCCCATCACAATGCGGGTAATCTGGTGCTCCATTGCGTAACGTGCCAGGGTAGACGGGATGTAGCGACGGTGTAATATAGACAGCTCCTCCATATGGCCGCCAAACTTCTCTACCAACTTGATCATATTGCGCCGAAATACGATTGCCTCCTTGGTTAATGGCTGCTTCATATTCCGAAAAACCACGGCGCACAAATCACCATTCAGCCGTTTGGCAATCTGTTGTCCACGCCGAATATAGATCGAGCCGTTCCAATGATATTGCGTGGACACCAGAATCCGTTCCATGATGCCTGTTGTGACGGTAATTCCCATCTCCTCCCGATGCTCACGCAGGGATTCATTCACCCCTTCTGCAACCAATCTCAGGGCCAGTTCGCGCAGAATACCCAGATTACCTTGACGAAATACAGCTTCTCCCTCATGCCCCTTCAGATGACCTTCTGCCAGACGGCTCAGTATGGTTTCTGGTGTGACGTCAATCAGCTTGACTTCATCCGCTAGTTCCAGTGTATCCGCAGGTACCGTATGTTCTGCTGCGATCCCTGTAAGTTGTCGTGCCAGCTCGGTATACCCTTCCAGCTCATACACATTCACCGTTGTCATGACACTGATGTTGTTTTGGAGCAAGAACTGAATATCCTCCAGCCGGGTAGCATACCGGGCGCCTTCTCTGTTGCGATGTGCCAAACCATCCACCAGCACAACCTCCGGATTACGCGCCAACAGTGCATCCAAGTTCAGATCCTTCATCTCTACATCATCACTCTGGCGTAACCAGTGAATGCTTGGAATCCGTTCGAGTGCGCCAAGCTGTTCCACCGTTTCCGGTCTGCGCATTGTGGAGACGGCGCAGATGACCACATCAATGCCCTGCTCACGCAACGTGTTCCCTTCCCGCAGCATGTGATACGTTTTGCCCGATCCGCTGACTGGGCCGATGTAGATTTTGAGGGTACCCTGTTGCAGCTTCGTAATCATCTTCAACATCTCTTCCGGTGACTTGCGCTTAAAGCTGTCTTCCATCCGTCCTCTCCCCTTTCTTGATAATGTGAAGATAAAAATGGAGAAAGCCCCTCCCGATATATCGAGAGCAGGCTAATATGTTCGTTCGTTAGTTCAGTTCTGCTGTCAGCGCCAGATTCAGAGCCGTTACATTTACACGTGGTTCCCCGAATATACCCATTTGCCTGCCTTGCATATGCTCATTTACAAGTTGTACAAGTTGTTGTTCACTAAGCCCTGTAGCTTCACTAATGCGCGGGATCTGTGCCTCAGCGGCTTCGGGAGAGAGATCCGGGTCAAGTCCAGAGCCTGAACCCGTCACGAGATCAGCAGGGATCTGCTTCAATCCCGGGTTTTCCTGCTGGAGCTGAGCAATCTTTTCTTTCATCTCGCCGATATACTCCTCCGAGGCTACGGCGCGATTCGAACCGGCTGAAGCCGTTGGATCATAATCGGCATTTGATGCCCGGGGCTGGAACAGCCCCGGCGATTGGATTTCCTGCGCCAGCAGGGACGAGCCGATGATTTTCTCATCTTGCGTAATCAAACTTCCATTCGCCTGCGCAGGAAAGAGAAGTTGAGCTACGCCAGTCGTTACGAGGGGATAGATTAGGCCGCATATCAGCATAAGCACAACGGATAACCGTATGGCGGGCAAGAACATGTTCATACAGATCACTTCCTGAATTCATTAGGATAAAAGAACAGTTTTGATAAGTGTTGTTATCTCGTTAAAGAATCCCCGACAGAACCATATCAATCAGCTTAATCCCGATAAAAGGCACAATCACACCGCCTACGCCATAAATGAATACATTGCGGCCAAGCATTCGTTCGGCTGACATCGCCCGGTACTTGACCCCTTTCATCGCGATGGGAATGAGCAGTGGAATAATAATAGCGTTGAAGATGAGCGCCGACAGGATCGCGGACTGCGGCGAAGCCAGATTCATAATGTTCAGCGCCTGAAGCTGCGGCATGGCGAGAATAAACATGGCTGGAATGATGGCAAAATATTTCGCGATATCATTGGATATCGAAAAGGTTGTGAGCGCGCCGCGTGTAATCAGCAGCTGCTTGCCAATGGAGACGACCGACAATAATTTCGTCGGGTCAGAGTCCAAATCAATCATGTTGGCCGCTTCCTTGGCCGCCATGGTGCCCGAATTCATCGCCAGGCCCACATCGGCCTGCGCCAGAGCAGGAGCATCGTTGGTACCGTCGCCCGTCATGGCGACGAGTTTGCCCTCCTGCTGCTCTTTTTTGATCGCTGCAATCTTGTCTTCGGGCTTCGCTTCGGCAATGAAATCATCCACGCCCGCTTCCAGCGCTATGGTCGCTGCGGTCAGCGGATTGTCGCCTGTACACATAATGGTCTTGATGCCCATGGCGCGCATCTCGGCGAACTTCTCCTTCAGCCCTGGCTTCACAGTGTCTTTCAGATAGATCACACCGTAGATTCGCTCATCGACGGCTACAGCAAGCGGCGTGCCTCCAGCCTTCGCAATACGATTTGCAATCTCATCCAGATCATCGGGTATGCGACCTCCTTCGGAAGCAATATAACGTTTGATCGCATCCACGGCACCTTTACGAATCTTCATACCGTTACTCAGATTGAGACCGGACATCCGAGTCTCTGCTGTGAATTCCACATTTTCCGCATTTGCATACTCCGTCTCAGACCAGCTCTGACCTTGTTTGCCTGCCAATTCCACAACAGAACGTCCTTCCGGGGTCTCATCCCGCACAGAAGCCTGTAAAGCAGCTTGCGTCATCTCTGAAGTAGTAATGCCCTGAACGGGAATAAACTCAGATGCCATGCGGTTTCCGTATGTGATCGTTCCTGTTTTGTCCAAAATCAACGTATCAATATCTCCGGCCGCTTCTACCGCTTTACCCGACATAGCCAGCACATTGAACTGCGTAACACGGTCCATCCCGGCAATACCAATCGCAGACAGTAACCCACCAATTGTGGTTGGGATCAAGCAGACGAGCAGCGCGATTAGGGTTGCCAGATCCAGTCGAATACCCAGGTAATTCGCCATCGGGACCATCGTCAGAATGACGATCAGAAAGATCAGGGTTAATACGGCGAGCAGGGTTGTCAACGCAATTTCATTGGGTGTTTTCTGGCGCTGAGCACCCTCAACCAGAGAGATCATCCGGTCAAGGAATGACTCACCCGGATCGGTCTGAACACGCATGACGATGTAATCGGACACGACGCGTGTACCTCCGGTAACCGAGGAGAAATCCCCTCCTGCTTCCTTGATGACAGGGGCAGATTCTCCCGTAATGGCCGATTCATCAATGGAGGCCAAGCCTTCCATAATTTCACCGTCCGTCGGGATCAGTTCACCGACTTCCACACGGACCATATCGCCTTTTTTCAATTGGGTCGAAGACACTTGTCTAACCGTTCCATCCTTCTGCACCAGGTTGGCCAGGGTGTCCGACTTCGTCTTGCGTAACGTATCCGCCTGCGCCTTGCCTCTTCCTTCTGCAAGTGCCTCCGCGAAGTTAGCGAATAGCAGCGTGAACAGCAAAATGAAAAATACAGCAATGTTGTACCCGCGCCCAGCCTCGGATGCGGTGAAAAGATCGGGATTGATGCATAATAAGAGTGTAATGAATGTACCTACCTCGACAATAAACATGACCGGATTTTTGATCATGACCACCGGATTTAGTTTCTTGAACGCATCGAGTGAAGCCTGAAGTATCATATCCTTGTTTAACGACCGTTTCGATCCGGAATCACGTTGAATATTACCGCGGTTGTTATCTGGCTCATTGCCCTTCGTTCTAAACATTTCTGTATCCATGTGTTGCATCGTCTGCTCCTTCTTTCGTTCGACTGCATTCATCGTGCACTGCCACCTCCGTACGTTACGTCCTTATACCAATTCCTCTTTTGCTCCCCTGTCATATCTCTCATTGAATCATTGCCAGATGCTCTGCGATCGGTCCAAGGGCAAGCGACGGGAAGAACGTAAGCGCACCGACTACAATGATCATCATGACCAAAATGCCAGCAAACAGAGGTGTGTGTGTCCGCAACGTGCCCGTAGTTACCGGTACAACCCGTTTCGTAGCGAGTGAACCCGCAATAGCCAGCATGGCGATCATTGAAACGTACCTTCCCAGCAGCATAACGATACCAATCGCGATGTTGTAAAAGTCTGTATTGGCATTCAGTCCGGCAAAGGCCGATCCATTATTGGCTGCACCCGAGGCAAAAGCATAGAGAACTTCAGTCAGGCCATGCATGCCCCCGTTCGAGATGGACGCAATGGCTTCGGGCCGCATAAGCGCGATTGCCGTTGGCCCCAGAATAATCAAAGGATGAATGAGCAAGGCGATGGATGCGAGCTTCACCTCTTTGCCCTCGATTTTTTTGCCCAGAAACTCAGGTGTTCGTCCCACCATCAATCCACAGATAAACACAGCCAGAATCACATACAGCAGTCCGTTGATCAGCCCTACCCCTTTGCCCCCAAACACGTTATTGAGCATCATTTGGGCCAGTGAAACCAGACCTCCAAGCGGGGTAAGCGACTCGTGCATATTGTTGACCGAACCTGTTGTAGCCGCCGTCGTGACTGCCGTGAATAAAGCCGATTCGGGTATGCCAAACCTGACCTCTTTCCCCTCCATATTGCCCTGCAGACCTGCTGCATCCAGCGCGGGTACACCGCGATATTCGGAGACAAATACGGTGGTCAACATCACAAGGAAAAGAAAACTCATCGCTGCGAACAATGCCCAACCCTGCTTCCGGTTATTGACCCTCAAGCCGAAGGCATATACCAGTGCTGTTGGCAGCAGCATCATGCAGACGATATGCACCAAGTTGCTCAGGGCCGTTGGATTCTCGAATGGATGTGCAGCATTGGTTCCAAACCAGCCGCCACCGTTGGTGCCAATGTGTTTGATCGACTCCAGTGAGGCGACCAGTCCACGTGAAATGGTCTGCTGCGCGCCTTCTAGCGTGGTTGCATTCACTGCTCCCGCAAGCGTCTGAGGCACCCCCTGGAACACGAGGAACAAGGCTACGATGAAACTCAGCGGTAAAAAAATACGTGTAATCGACCGGACAAGGTCGACGTAAAAGTTCCCCAGTTCATCCCGGCGGCCTATCAGCCCGCGAATGAACGCAATAGCCACCGCAAATCCCGTTGCTGCGGACGTAAACATCGGGAACGTCACGGCCAGCATCTGTGACAGATACGACAAGGCGTTCTCGCCCGTATACGACTGCCAGTTCGTGTTGGTCATAAAAGATACGGCTGTATTAAATGCCTGCGCCGCTGGCATATTGCCGATGCCATCCGGATTGAGCGGTAAATATTTTTGCAGTCGCAGCACCAGAAACATCAATACCAACATTACAAAGTTCGAGAGGAGAACCGCCGTGAGGTACTTTTTCCACCCCATGGATTCGTCCTCACGTACGCCCATCACTCGATAGAGCAGTCGCTCCGGCCCACCAAAAACCCGATCCAGCCCCGTTCGCTGTCCGTCGAACACCTTCACTACATATTTTCCCATCGGTTTCACCAACAGCAAGATGATTAGTAGCGTCACCGCTACTTGCACTACACCGATACCCATATCCGCATTTCCTCCCTATTCGACGTTCCCTTGTTCCGCATTACGCACATCGCCAGCATCAGAATTTCTCCGGCTTCACCAGCACATAACCGAGATATATCACCAGTGCGAGCACAATCATGCCAATGACGATCATCTGGCTTCCCCCTCTCTACCCTCAAGCCTTCTCGCAGAATTTCAAGAATCCCCAAAACACCGCAAACAACAGCACAAGCAATCCAATCATCGTGGCATCATTCACCATGCGCCCTTCCTCCCTCTCTCTACCGTTCTCTGCACCTGCTACATGTAAAATCGTAATACGAAACGCTGTAAAAAAGGGGTAAAGAAATGCCTCCATGGGTGTAAAAAAAACGTAAAAAAGACCCGATCTCCTCAGCTAAGGGCTGAAAAGAACGGGTCTATCATCATTTTTATACGGAGCAATCCATTACGTGCCGATCTATTACCTACCCGTCATTTCAAGAGCTACGTGTGGGCATTTTCCTAACATTTTGAATACTAGTTTCAGGCTTGTTCGTCATGTACTTGTTAAAAAAGTCCGTGTTTATTCCTGTCATATGATGAAAGAAAGAAGTTTCCACTTTCCAATCCTCCTCAATCATATAACGGATATCCACAAGACCTTTCTTGGAAAGCAGGTCAATAATGGTTTTAATTCGCATCGGCTTTTGAAGTGGAATCTCCCTGTCGAAAGGCTCCTTTTCCAGATATCCTCTTCGGTGCATCGCCGCATAGAAATTACGATGATCCTTAGCTTCCATCATTCCTAGATGTGCTGCTCTGTATCCCAGCACTTGTAGGGAAGTCTTCCATTTATTTTTCAAATCAAGATATTGATCGGGATTCGTCTTATAAGTGATTTCATTCATGTCCGATGAAAACTCTTCTTCGGGCAATAAAAATGCACCCGCAAACAGATTAGCTTCATTTTCAATCAATTTGTGTTCTTTTCGGTCCAGATTGACAAATTCAAGACGATAATGAAGCAACAAATGACCAAGCTCATGTGCAATATCGAAATTCCTGCGAACCGCAGAACGTTTGATGTTGCCCAGTATGATAAACGGACGATCATTTCGTGTCCAAAGGCTGTACGCGTCAATTTCTTCACCAATCGCTTTTTCAAAAACATATACACCACTTTTTTCGATCCGGAACATCAGGTTCTCATTCGTGGATGGCTCCATATTCAGCCGTTGTCTCGCAAGATGGGCAACATAATGAATCTGAGTTGTACGATCATCGTCTGTATGGTTCATGTACTCAATTGCCTCTTCCCGCAATTGGATAATATTCAGTGTGGGAAGGCTAATCTGAGCGGTAATATAATTAATGAACGTGTCCAGATATTCTACATGCTTTGCTTCTGTCTGTATCTTGGATATCACATTCATCACTTTCGAACGATAGGCAATGTTCATAACATCAATGTTGGCTGCGTTATTACGCTGTGTAAGCATATCTTTCGTATAAAAATACTTGCTTTTTACACTGAAAATGCGTTTCAACTCATTCACAATTGGCACCTTCGGAGAGGTATACGCATTTTCATATTGCCAGACTGCTTGTTCTGTCACACCTAATTGTTCGGAGAGCTGTTTTCTCGAATACCCATGCATGATCCGCAAATTGGTCAAATTTTCACCAACGAACATGCTGCTCCCTCCTTACTGGACTGCGAACTACCAAGGAATCAACCTCGCTGTTCTTCTTCCAAGATTTCAATGGCCTTCATCCAAACGGATTCTCTGCCCACTGCAATAATCTCTTCTTCGTGATTTTGCCATGGGAGGTATGTTTGACAACTTGTCCATGATCGAGCAAAAGTACCTGTGGTGACTCATGATGAACCTCTGTTTCCTCTGCAATATGACGGGATAACGAGCGATTTTCAATCACTTTGACGATGCGGTAATCCATGGGTTGTTTGGGATCTGATGCATGGGTGCCTACAAACGCCATAAACTCTCTGTACGCTCTCGCACTGGTTGGACAAGTTGTGCTGTGTTTCAGGATAAGCACCGGATGATCCTGCGAGCGGTGAAGCGCCTCTTCCCAGTCACCTGGTTTGTGCAATTCCCGGACATGCTCGCTGAGCATATGTTCCGAGTCTGACCCTGCACGTTTGCTAACCACCGAACCAATCACAATGCCAAGCACCAAGCCAAAAGCAATCCCGAGTCCTAGCTGCTGCGTAGCCGTACCAATGCTGACTCCCATGGCAACACCTATAGCAAGCCATACGGCTTGATTATTTACTTTTTTATCCATACGAATCTTCCCTTCCTGATATATGTATATCAAGGCTATACAAGTTCAACTAATCATTTACACAATAACGGAGAGGACAGAAAAAACCTGAAAAAGCGAAGCGTTCGCGTTTATCACCGGATTTTCCTTTAGAAAAAGGGAATCGAAAAAATCTGGGGATAACAGCGGTTGGAAGGTTGCTCTGTCATCGTAGTGTCTGTGTAAATAATCTTTAGTTCAACATATATAGTAACAACTTCCCACCTTATATTCTGATCAAATTATAGCATAGGCCTCTGCGAGCAGGCTTTGATAATCTTCATCTTCGAGTACAGATTTCAACGTTTCGATTTATGCAAAATGCTCATTTGTGATACACTGGTTGTAATTTGGAAACGATGAACATGAAGAATGGATTGGAAGGGCGGAAATTCCATATGACATACGCGTTTATGATTGAACCGCAGGATTTTATTGCGCTGGATAACGAAGATGAGCTGATTGAGAAATGTCAGGAGTGGGGCCTGCTTTCTGGTAAAGCGACCAAACTCAAAACGTTCTATTATAAAGGAAACGGATTAAACATGCCGTGCACCATCATTGGATATGTGGATCACATGGCAGCCGTTATTCAACTGGATAATGGTCAAAAGCATTGTATTCACCCGTCTTATCTGAAGGAAATGCAAGCATCCAGTTACAGCGCCAGAAGCATAAGTAATGCCGGGTCAGATCGCAGCACAGAATCGACAACTTCGGTTACAGTCGCACCAGTCGCTGCTAATGTTACGCCAACTCCAGATGCCTTGGTTAACCTGGATGAAATTTCGCCGGATCTGGATGATTCCGACGATACGGACACAGATGAATTCTCCTCTGGGCTGAAGGGTGATCCGGATGGGCTAGTAGAGGAGTATGTTGGACCTCAGTCTGGGGCAGCCAGTGAAGCCAAACCTAAAGCCAAAACAGCGAGCAAAGCTAAGAGCGTCAAGATTGATCTACCAGAAGGTAAAGTGAAGATGAGTGCCGTTGTCAAAGAGTTCACCACCGTACCGAATCACTTCTCGGACAATGACGATGAAATCATCATCTATGAAGCAGTTACCATTACGGAGCCAGACGTCATCGATGTTGGGGAAGCCTGGTCAAGCCACAGTGCTACCGTTAAGAAACAGGAACTGGAAGTGGGCGATGTTATCACGTTTGAAGCGAAAATTATCAAGAAGAAGCTGACACGTAACCCGGTTCCCTATAAAATCAACAATCCTTCCAAGATTCAGAAGGAAGACTAATCACGAGTCATTACAAAAAAAAGCAAAAAACCTCCACAACTGCTCAAAGCAGACCGCGGAGGTTTTTGCCATTTGAAGGCTATATTAGCGAAGAGTACGCTCTTAAGCTTGTCCAGGCGTAGCATTAACCTGAAAATGTACGCCGAATTTGTCGACAACCGTGCCGTAGGCTGGACTCCAGAACGTCTCTTGTATCGCCATTTCCACTACCCCGCCATCTTCCAGTTGGCTGAAAATAGCTTTGGCTTCATCCACAGTATCCGTGTTTACAGTAATACTAACATGATTACCTATGGTGTACGGCATACCTGGAAATGTGTCGGACAACATTAATACCGAGCTGCCAATCTGCAAAGAAGCATGCATAATACGGTCTTTCGCTTCTGGCGGGATGGGATGATTCGGGTCGGATGGACCTTCGCCAAATGTTTGAAGCGCGAGCACTTCCGCTCCAAATGCCTTTTGATAAAAATCTACCGCTTCACGTCCATTACCATCTGTTATCAGATACACATTCAAGCTGATCGACATGCGTTCTTCATCTCCTTGGGCTCATGTAATTTACACGATTCACGCTACTTGCGACATGAGTATATATGAACAGGTTGTCCTTTGACAAGCGTATATTTCCTCACTTACTCTGTGGATCGTTACACCATTAGGGTCACCAATATATTTTTAATCCATACGTCTCTCCATTACTTCTTGCACCTGCGTATATAATAGAGGACACCGATCAGAACACCCGGAACCAGTGCTGCAAAACTGGCATAGATCAGGCACCATTTCAACAGGGTAAATATCGGAGTGAGTTCAGCAAGCACAGGCGTACGTTCAGGATAACGATACATGATCAGGGATGCACCTATATTTTCAAGCATGTCCATAGCCCAACCTAAGACCGGAATCAGATTCACCCAACGCCAGCGACTCTTTACCGGAAGCACGCGATAGAGTATCGATAACAGAACCACCAAGAGGAACAGATAGGCCAACGGCCATATGAGATCAAATGTGAACCGTGCCTGAATATAGGCGCTTCGCCCTGCTTCTCCATACTGCTCAGCCATCTGATAAAGATCATCCGCCGTGTACAGAAACGATGAATCCGGGGACTGCCCACCACCTGTGGCTTCCTCCGACTTTGCCGCCTGCCAGGGCAGAATAAATGCAATAAAACAGGCAAAAACAACAATCGCAGCTACAACCCATTTCCAATTCACCCGCTGATAGAACCAACCTGACACTTTATTCAGCACGTTCTGTCCCCTTTCCGATAAAAAAAAGACCACTCTCCCGAATCCTATCGGTAAAATGGTTGTGTTCAATCCTATGAAGTTATCGAGCTTGAACGATGTTATCTATTTCACTTTTCAATAAGAGGTATCGGTGAACACTTCTCATGATCGGGACCTTCGTTAGTTTGTTCTTGTCCACGTACAGTTTCATCTGGTCTTTGGTCAAACCAAGCAAACTTCCAGCTTCCGATACCGTCAATACTACCTCGGGGTTCGTAGCATTAAACGTCCTCTTTACTTTCTGATTCCAGTCCTCGAATACCTGCATAGATCAGTGACATCTCCTATCCATAGCCAGTTATTATCAGGCTGAATATATCCAGTATACCACACTTGTGCTGCTCGTAACTTAATCCTTGCGCAGAACCATATTCTGATAGGCATATTTCCTGCTTGACCCTGACGTTAACTCGAGGGTTTATACTGGCTTCAGGAGGGGATTAGCATGAGTATGTCACCTGAACATGTAACCAAGAAACGACGCAGTAGTGGAATAGCCATTATTGGAATGAGTTGGTTGACGATGACATTGGGTCTGTTTTTTGCTACACTCGCAGGGGAGTTGGTCAGCACTATTGGTGCTGCTGAATGGATGGTTCATCTCACCCAAGCTGTTGTCATTATTAGTATCGTCTTACCCGTATTATTCGTCATTCGAAGACACTTCCATATGAAGTCCGTTCTTCTTCCTCTGACAGGAAAAAGCATAATTCACTTGCTCTTTGGCGCATTATTTGCCACTTCTCTGGCCTTCATCGGGTTGGCGATAGCTAGTATGAACAACTGGATTACGATTACGGAGTGGCACTTCTCAGCCGAGTTCTTGCTTGCTGTTGCACTTAATAGTTGTATTGCTTTCTTGTACGAAGCTTTGCCAGAGGAACTATCCATGCGAGGCATGGTCTATGATGGATTACGCTTCAGACTGCGACTTCCTGCGTTTTTCGCTTATGTAACTCAAATCATACTCTTTCTGCTGATTCCGATGAGTGTCAGCCTATTGCAAGAGCTCGTCGGTATGGATGCCGGAAACCGGATAACCTTAGATTATATGGTCCTGCTCTTGACCTATGGTATTACGTTACAGCTTCTGCGCAGTTTGACCGGATCTTTATGGGCCTCCATCGGATTTCATGTCGCTTACCTGGAAGTAGCCCGATTCGTTGTTATGCCAGGTGATAGACCGGCATTGTTAAGCTATACCGCACAAGATAACGGGTTAGCCGAAATATTCATTTTGTATATGATGATAATCTTCGTCGGTGGGATCATTCTGGCGGTGCTCAATGCATGGCGCTGGTGGAGAATACATAAATCATGAGGGGGGGGATCTGCCTGTTGTATACCGTTGGACAACTATCCAAACATACCGGAGTATCCATCCGAACACTTCATTATTATGAGAAGCTGGGTTTACTGCGACCGGCCCGTAACGAGATCAATCAGTATCGCTTATATGGTGAAAAGGATATTTTACGGCTTCAGCAGATTACCATTCTGAAGAAAATGCATTTTAAATTGAATGAGATTGGAGAATTCCTCGATCAGGATGCTGCTCGCTCCGAACCAGAGAGCACCCTTACTTTATGGAATAATACGTTGGAACAACAACTGAACGTCGTCAAGGAGCAGCAGGAGAGATTAAGCAAGGTCGAGCATCTTCTTTTTTCAACCCTATATGCCATCAGAGCCTCCGGTACAATCAGTCTGGATGAGATGTTGGGTTTCATCCGTGAGCTGGATCAGCCTCCGGGCAGGTTACGTCAAGATGTTTTCACACCTGAAGAAATGGAATCGTTACCTCTGAATAATCAGAACAATTCAATATCCATGGAATGGGCTGATATTCTTAAAGATGTTCATACATGCAAGATGGAACCTCCGGATTCCGAAGCCTCACGGTTACTGGCCATCCGAATCTCTGATTATGCTGAAAGGGCTTTTCAAGGGA
The DNA here is from genome assembly GCF_047302515.1 of Paenibacillus amylolyticus. Taxonomy (GTDB): domain Bacteria; phylum Bacillota; class Bacilli; order Paenibacillales; family Paenibacillaceae; genus Paenibacillus; species Paenibacillus amylolyticus_G. Next base: position 5,669,415 of record NZ_CP168019.1, read on the forward strand.
ATGCAGAATTGGCAGAAAAATATTGGGATTATATCGCCCCAGAGGATGATCAGTCAGCTCGTGTATATGGTATGACAACGGATACCATGCGTTACATCGAAATGATCCTGGACCGATGGACAGTCCAGAATCCTGATGATCAACAATAAGAGCCACTTCGAAAAGTGGCCCTTGATCCATTCCCTCGTTATGCTTTGTTACGCCTCTTCCCAGAAGCGGCGCAGGTTGTCCATGGCGATTTTGGATGCGGATTTGCATTCCTCCATGCCTTCGAACTCCACCGTAATGTTGCCATCATAGCCGGAGTCTTTGATTAGCTTTACAATTTTACGAATTGGAATGTCTCCTTGTCCAACGATGGCCCCACGCAGGAAGTTACCGTAGGCTGTCGTAAACCATTCACCCTCACCCGGATGCTCATCATAAGGACGGAAGTAGAAATCTTTGAAGTGGACCAGAGAAGCGTACGGCAGATTTTTCATGACACCGATGATCGGTTTCTCATCCACGCACATGAAGTTGCCAATATCGAGTGTTGTTTTGAAGTTCGGACGATCTACAGCATGCAGAACACGCTGCACCCGATCACTCGCCTGCACGCTGAAGCCGTGATTTTCAATGGTTGTCGTGATGTCAAACTGCGCGGCATAGTCCGCAATAATCTGGCTTCCCCGCACCATCAGCGGCAGATGTTCCTCGAACCAGGTGATGGTCATCTTCTCCTTTGGCAGGGTAAACGCCGTGACGTCATGACGCAGATGTTTTACACCCATCTGGTGTACGACATCCACATGTCTTTTGACCCTGGCCATCTCCTCTTCAAACGCCTCTTCCGTCTCCTGCACGAAATTCGCTGGCATGGAGTAGTTGGACAGTTCAATACCCGCAGACGCTGCCCGTTCCCGAATCGCATCCGCCAGATCGTGATTATCCTCAACAGTGTAACCGTAAGGCACCATTTCCATATGCTCGCCGCCGTTCGCCGCAATCCAGTCGATCACATCCAGCACCGTCATCTCACCCGAATTCAAATCGTTCAACAAACTATACGTGCTCAGGCCCACTTTCATCTGCTCAGCTCCCTATCGATATTGTTGGATAAATTGAACCGCTTTGCGAATGTCCTGCTCCGGTTGATGCCCAACCTCACGTTCAATCGTCAGATAACCGGTGTAACCAATCTCCTGAAGCGCTGCAAAGTATCCGTCAAAATCAACGCCACCTTCGCCCAGCGGCACCTCACGGAAGAACGTTCCGGAAGAGACCATTTCGGCTATCTTATCGTGATCCATAGGGGCATAACCGACCGCTCCGTATACGTCTCGTGGGTCAACTTCCTTCAGCCGCACACCATCCTTCACATGGGTATGTACGATGTAATCCTTGAGCAGACGAACGCCCTGCGCCGGATCATCTCCAGTCACCATCACCATATTCGCCGGGTCAAAATTCACTGATACTCCGTTGGTGGACAGTGTATCCAGGAATTCTTTTAAGTCAGTAGCCGTTTCCGGTCCTGTCTCAATGGCAAAGTATGCACCAGCACTTTTGGCGTATTGGCCCAACTCCTCACAAGCAGCATGCAGCGTAGCGTAGACTTCCGATGAAGGGTCGTGTGGAACAATGCCGATATGTGTTGTGACGATGTTGGTACCCAGATCGAGGGCCAGATCCACGATCCGCTTCGACTTCTCCACTTTCCACGGATTATCTGCCTTGACTTGAAAACCATGTCCACCCAGATCGCCAACCAATGCTGAAATTTCAAGACCCAGAGAATCAATGTAACTTTTCAGCTCCTTGCGCGCCGCAGGCGACAAATTTTCAGGGTCCATCTCCCCCTTGACGGCGTAGATCTGCACACCTTCTGCACCTACGTCTTTGGCTTTGTTCAACCCTTCCCGTACACCTACGCCAAAGCTATCCACGATGACACCGATCTTATTCGTTAATTTCATGTCATACCTCCTGTGATTGAGTGAGTAACTCTACGTTCTCATGTAAATGTAAGGTTCGACTCATTACTGACATCAACAAGTTTCACCGACTTGATCTCATACGGTTTGAATGTCAATTCGATTGTGCCGTTTGAACAAGCCAACGGATGGATCTCATCCTCCAGCAAATTAATGATGGACGCTTTGATTTCCTTTTCAGCCCACTGAACCTGCACCGTTTCCCGACCTCCTGATGATTCGTAGAAACGTAACACCGTTCCAGAGCCGTCTTCTGCGGGCTTAATTGCATCCAGAATGACATGCTCACTGTGGAACTGAACCCAAGCGTGTTCGGCTGGCAATTGACCCGAAGAATGACTCGCTGTCACAACCTCCACCGGATGATTCAGCTCCATCGCCCGGCGAACGACGGCAGCTTGTCGCCAATCGCCCTGGTGGGGCAGGATCGAATACGTGAATTCATGATCGCCTTGATCGGCATGTTCATCCGGCCATTTCGGAGCACGAAGCAGAGACAGGCGGATCGTCCGATCCTTGATGTCATACCCGTACTTGCAATCATTCAGCAAACTCACACCGCTGTTGCCCTCCGAGATATCCGCCCAACGATGTCCACAGACCTCGAACTGCGCCTGCTCCCAACTGGTGTTGTTATGAGTTGGACGCTCCAACGCTCCAAACGGAATTTCATAAGCCGCTTTGGCTGCCACCAGGTCCACCGGAAATGTCACCTTGAGCAGTTTATGGCTCTCATTCCAGTTCACTTTTGTACGGAAATCAACACGCCGCTGGTAACGATGCAAAATGATATCCTGACTGATCTCCGATTGATTCAACTTCCAGACAAAGCGTAGTACATCTCGCGTAGCCCCGCGCTGTACAATCTCTCTGGAGATCAACTGCACCGCACCAGCTCGCTGGGATTCAAATCGTGGATCGATATCCCATGCATCCCAGTACGTCGGTTTGTCGTGGAAAAACTGCCACTCATTCGCCCGATCACCAGGCTTCAGCCAGTCACGTCCTACCGTTTTGTCATACCATCGAGTGATCTCTCCCAAGTCATTAAACTCAAGCGTGTAAAATTCAGTTTCCCACGTGGAAGGGAAAGATTCTTCTTCCCTTAATGGAAGGATAACATCCGATGCCTCGCGCAGCCATATGGTTGTATACCCAAAAGCAGGAATCGATGGAACATACACGAGCAGCGTATACTTGTCTTCCTTTTGTTCCAGATCATTAGCCAGACGGTTTCCTTGACGATCGAATGCTGCCATCCCGGCGAGGTGGGCATCCCCTGTAATGGTGATATTCTCTCCACGTTCCCAGCCAAGGCTGTTGAATATAATGTAGGGGAGACCATCAACTTCATCTGTTGCAATGTTCTCCGCAAGGCTATCCAGCGTTTCCCGCAGTGCGGATGTACCTAATGCAAATACCTTCGCGTACTCCTCGGTGGACGTTACGTATACTTCAGGAATCGACGTTCCCGGAATAATATCATGGAATTGGTTGAGCATAATCAACTTCCAGCCTTCATCCAGATCATTCTTCGTGTGTGTGGCGTAAGTCCCGGCAAATTGCCCCCAGATCTCCGCTTCCCGATATAATACCTCTGCCTTACGGTTGCTACGTTTGTTCCTTGCATGGGTCGTATAGGTTCCGCGATGCAGCTCCAGGTACAAGTCCCCGTGCCATTTCGGCAACGTCGGTTTATTAATCGATATGTCTTCAAAAAAAGCGCCTGCTGTGCTGAATTTGCTGATCGGCTGCCCCACCATCAAATGGGATCGCTCCGCAAACTCCACCATCTCATTCGTCACGCCGCCACCACCATCGCCATGTCCATAAAGCAACATTTGCTCAGGGTGCACATCCTTTTGTTTAAATGATTGCCAATGTTCATCCACATCTTTGGGACGCGTATGCTCATTCACTCCATGATTCAGATACGCAAGCACTGAAGTACCATCTATGCCTACCCAGTCGAAGAGGTCATACGGAAACGCATTGGTGTCATTCCAATTCAGCTTCGTGGTCATAAAATAAGGAATATTCGCGAGCTTCAGCATCTGCGGTAAAGAAGCACAGTAACCAAAGGTATCTGGCAGCCACTCGATGTTGGAGCGTTTACCAAACTCCGCCTGGTAGAAGTTCTGCCCATACAGAATCTGCCGAACCAACGACTCACCACTCGGAATATTCAGATCCGGCTCCACCCACATGCCTCCGACCAGCTCCCAGCGTCCTTCAGCAATGCGTGCTTTTACTCGCTCATACAACTCCGGGTAATGGTCCTTCACGAAGGCATACAACTGCGGCTGGCTCTGGGAATACACAAAATCCGGGTACGTGTCCATCAAGGTGCACATGGTCGAGAACGTGCGACTGGACTTGCGAACCGTCTCACGTACAGGCCACAGCCAGGCTATATCAATGTGGGATTGTCCAACCAGATGCATGAAGCCACTTCGATATTCCTCTGGATCTTCCTGCTGTACCGACTGTGCTAATACATATTCGAAGTTCTGTATCCAGGCTGTATCACTCCAGCGTTCCGGGTCATTGTACATGTTATCCATCACCTGATGAATAGCCTGAACAAGTGCCATCCGCTTGGGCTCCTTCTCGTTATATGCCCGGAGCGACTCGGCGAGTACCGTAACGCTGTACATCAGGCTCTGCAGTGGCTGATTAACATGAACCAATGCTGCCCGAATGCCCTGAATAGGTGGCTGAATAACAGCTTGTCGGTTGAGTGGATCATGCGGCTCTGGAATTGGATCGTAGAGTTCAATCTCCAACTGCAGCGTATTGCCAACCCGACTTCTCGGAAGAGGTACGAATCCGTGATTTCGATCCAGCCCGTGATAAGGCATACCATTCACCTTCAGCAGCCCTTCTCCTCCAGCCTCGAAGATCAGCCCAACAGCCTGATCCTGCCATTCCGCCGGAATCTCCACACGTTTGCTCAGAAAATACGTCGTTCCATGTACGCTGTTCAGCGGATTCAAGTTTTGCATGGCCTTGTCTTCCTGCTCATCTTCATTTACTTCTGCCTGTTCGTACTCGTATTCCCCTGGCCGAATGTATCTGGCCCTCTGCATCTCCCACGCTGGAAGCTCGATCGTATCCAGCCATTGCCGCTGTTTCAGATCTTCGATGAATCGCTGAATTCGAATCATACCTCCACCCCCACCTTCTGAATGTGCAGACTGCAGGCGGTCCAATCCATAGAATTGCGGCCAACCATGAGCCTGAATTCACCCGGTTCTACGACAGACTGGAGACGGGAGTCGATCAGTGCGAGATGTTCTTTTTGCACAGGGAATGTAACGGTCTGGGTCTGTCCTGGTTCCAGATGGATTTTACGAAAACCCTTAAGTGACATTTCAGCCCGCGTAACCGAAGCCGACACATCCGTGATGTACAACTGCACAACCTCGCTTCCCGATACCGCTCCGGTATTCGTGACTTCAACCATCACCTGTGCTTCATCGTCCGGGCCGATCACATCCGGTATAACCCTTACGTTCTCGTATTTGAATTCGGTGTAGCTCAGTCCATATCCAAACGGATACTGCGGCGCCAGATCCATCTCCAGATACCGCTTGCCACGAGTACGTTTGGCATGATAGTAGACCGGAAGTTGCCCAACATGCTTGGGAATAGAAACCGTAAGGCGCCCCGATGGATTCACATCGCCAAACAGAATATCCGCAATCGCGTTACCACCTTCCTGTCCGGGGTACCACGCTTCCACAATGGCATGGACATGTTCATCAATCCAAGGTTCAGCAATGGGGCGGCCGTTAATATACACCACGATAACGGGTTTCCCGAGCTTATGTAATTCCTGCACCAGCTCCAATTGAACACCCATGAGATTCAGGGAAGCCCGGTCAATGCCCTCGCCACACTCCATGTCGTTCCATGGATCATCGGTCACCACTGAAGCACCTGTCCGCAAATCGATCGTACCTTCACCAAAATCGCGAGCGCTGGAGCCACCCATCACCATCACGATGGCATCGGCCTGTTCCGCACAGGCGAGCGCTTGCGCAAATCCCTCTTTGGAATCGCCCTTAATCCGGCAGCCGGGTGCGTAAAGCACTTGACCCGAATCCGCGCCAAGCTTGCGCGTAATGCCATCCAGTACGGTGACGATCTGTTCTCTCGGCTGTGGCGAGGTATAGTCCCCAAGCTGGTTATAAATATGGTTCGCGTTCGGACCAATGACAGCTAGCTTTGTACCTGTTTTGGCAAGCGGAAGAGTATTTCCCTCATTTTTCAGTAAAACAATCCCCTCTTGTGCAACTTCCCTCGCCAGCTGAGTATGGTCTTCACATCCGATGACCTGTTCTGCAAACTCTGGATCAACGAAAGGCTTTTCAAATAACCCGAGTCTGAATTTCATCTCCAGCACCCGCCACACAGCCAAGTCCAGATCCTTCTCTTCGATCAATCCCTGCTCAAGCGCCTGAGCGAGATGTTTGCGATACATGTACCCGGACATCTCCATGTCTACCCCTGCTCGAAGGGACTGTGCTACTGCTTGCTCCCCGTTCTCGGCGGTGTTATGTCCATGGACCAACATCTGAATGGCGCCAAAATCAGTAATCACGAATCCATCAAAACCCCACTGCTCACGCAGAAGGTCATTCAGCAGATACGTACTGGACGTGCAAGGTACGCCATCAATCTCGTTATAAGCGGTCATCACGGAGCAAGCCCCGGCTTCCACTGCCTTTTTGAACGGCAACAGGTCTATTTCATGTAATTCACGTAATCCCATATGCACAGGTGCTGCATTGCGACCACCCTCCGAGCTGCCATAAGCCGCAAAATGCTTAAGTGTCGCCACAATTGTCTGGTTGGAATCGAGCCGATCACCCTGTAGTCCCTTCATGGCTTCTACTGCAAATTCACCGATTAGGTATGGATCTTCGGCAAAACATTCCTCCGTCCGCCCCCATCTCGGGTCACGTACGACATCAAGCACCGGGGAATACGTTGCCGCTCCCCCCTGACTCCGGGTTTCCACAGCGATGGCTTCGCACATCTTGCGGTATAACTCCATATTCCACGTGCTGCCCACCGTTAACGGTACCGGAAATACGGTTGCCCCAATCGCCATATGCCCATGGGAACACTCTTCTCCGAACAAAATGGGAATGCCCAGTCGAGAATGCTCCATGGCATACTGCTGAATGACATTTGTGGCAACGGCTCCCTGCCGTGGGGTCAGCCCCGTTTCCAGCGTCACTTCGGTCCATGGATCGGCCCGAAGCACACCATACAGAGAACCGACACCACCCTGTTCCATGTCCGCTTTGAACTCTTCCGTCACCTGTACTGTACCATCAGCTGCTTTATCATACGTCTTCCATCCCATCGGCTGAATGAGTTGTCCAATCTTCTCTGCCGTTGTCATCCGTCCGATCAGATCCTGAACCCGCTCCTGAATGGGAAGCGAAGCATCTTTATAGTCCATATGCACATTCTCCTTATGCGTTCGGAATTAGTTAGGCGCGTGCACTCACATGGCTTTGCGGTAGTCACTTGGTGCCACACCCACCACGTTCTTGAAAGCCCGGTTGAAGGAATTATAGTTCGTGTATCCCACTTCCTCACTGATCTCCTGAATGGCCTTATCGGTCTCCTGCATGAGCAGCTTGGCTTTTTCAATGCGATGACTAATGAGCAGATCCACAAACTTCTCCCCAATCTCATCCTTAAAAAGCTTGCTCAGATACTTCGGATTAATATCGAATAGATCACTAAGGTAGTTCAGTGACAGATCAGGATTGTTGTAATGCTCTTCGATGTATTTGCGAATCTCCAAAATATTCGATCTGTGTTTTCGGGAACAATGCAGCGTCTTCATCTGCAGCGCCAGTTCTCTGAACCCTTCCCAGCACAGCTCACGCAGGTCATCTAACGTCTCCCAGCCCTCAAGCCTTGGGAGAAGCGGGGTGAATATAGCGGCCCACGAATCCTGATACTCCCGTGGAAGTTCGGCGAATTCCCGATTGTAATGTTGAAATAACAATTGGATCGTATTCATAATCTCCTGACGGGACAGAACGGACTCACTGATTTGTTCAAACAGTCTTTCAAAATGCTTTTCCCACACATCGTCCGACAAGCGCATCGCCTGTACCAGCAGTGAGATGGTCTTCAGGAACTCATACACATCATTGGTCGAATTCGGCACATCGCTACACGGAATGATGCGATTTATGCCCAGTACAGCCTTGTACTCCAGCGCGTGCACAGCTTCTTTCAATGAAGCTCTCAGTCCCCGAATATCAACAGCGACCCGACCAATACCAATGGTCACAGTGAAGTTCAGATACTGATCGATTCTGTCAAGATAACCAGCGAGCAATCGATGCTCGGTCTCCTCGGCCTGTTCCATTTCCGGAATCCAGAGGATGGCGTACAGACGCTGATCGGAGATCCATTCAGCCCATACTTCCGTTCCTTCATGACGCGCACTCTCCTGCAGAATACTGGATAACACAAATTTCAGGAGGGATTGGTCCTGATTATGATACTCCGTCACAAATGCATCATACCGATCCATTTCAACTACCATGACGGCCCAACGATGCTCCAGCTCAGGCAGTTTGAACTTCTTCATCTCCGCTGTCAGCTCCGTGCTCGTAAAGTCTCGTGTGCCCTCCAGCAACTCCTGAAAGAACATTTTTTTCTGCAAAATCAGATTCTCTTCGTGCTCCTCCTTATATTGCCTCGTCTGATCAATCATGCGTTCCAGCGTTGTATGGATAAATCGGAACTCATTCTCCTTGCCATAGTTGAGCCCCGATTGTTTCTGCGAAGAGACGGTCTGAATTAACGTGACAATCTGCTGAATCGGCTTGTAGTTTCTGCGGGTCACATAGATCACCCACACCACCCCGGTCAACACAACCACTACAGCAAAGGCAAACCAGATATTATAAAATTGCAGAGTCCATTTGACGATTTTTCCATTATTGAGACCTGTCTGCACCTTCCAACCGCTATAACTCGACGTAAATTCGGAGAAGACTTCTCCCGTCGTGGTTTTAGTAGAAGCTGCAACCCCTTCTGGCATGCTGCTATCCCACAGATTGCCGCCCGAACGGTTGAAGATGTTCACAAACGTAAATTCCGGATCATACATCTGCATAATGGATTTTCTAAGGGTAGTCAGGTCCACGTTTGTCACCACAAGTCCTTTGCCGTTCCCCACACTCCGTACAATAGTAATTACCTGCTCCGTCGCTTGCGATGGAAAAGCCCGGAACGCTCGTGCTCCTGCCCACTTCTGTTCATCCCTTGACCGGCTATCTGCAATAAAGTCTGCATCCGGGAACTCTTCAATCGGAACAGCCTTCCCGTTACTGAAGACCGTGCCATCCCCGTATCGAACGAGATAAATTGAATCAATCAGCGGATACTCTATTTTCAATTCATCAACCACCTGGACCGCCTGAATGCCGGCATACACATCATCGCTGCCAGATACCGAGAAATAATTCTTCAAGTTAGGGTTGGTCAAAATCTCACGCAGTACCTTGAAGTCGATGGAGCGCAGGGAGTTGTCCAGATATTGCGTGACCTGAGAGGCCAGAAATTCATTGGCCTTAAGCGCTTCTCTACGGTTCTGCTCATTGAATACTTGAAAGAAAATAAAGAATAGAATGGTCGTCACAATAAAGAAAACAGGCAGATACGATAACAGCAAACGTCTAAACCAATTGTTGTTCATCTCCGAGATCCCCCCACCATTACTGTTCATGCTGAATGACGACAAACACCTGTGCTGATCGCTAATTTTCCATAAATATTCAGTACATTATATCGGATGACGTGGGGTTGTCATAGGAGAAGACCGTCCCGGTCACGGGTGACAGACGGGACAGCCTCTATATTGAATCCTTCAATTATTGATTCTTCTCAATGGCACGCTGGTAGATCTCAAGATAATTACTCAGTCCGAGACCATCAAAGCCTTTGACATATGAATCCCATTCCTTATCAATGCTCTTGCTGCCAATAATAAACTGTGCCATATTCGTCTGCACATAATCCTTGATGGCCGTAGTCAGTTGTGCAGCTGATTCCGTATCCTCTGGACGAATAAATACGTTCGCAGGGTATACTTCTTTGGGTGCATAAGGTTCATACACATTAGTAGCTTGAGCCAGACGTGTACCATAACCCTCTGCTTCTAAAGGATTCTGTCCTTCGGCAAACAGATTACGGAACGTGTTGGACAAGTCATGTGCTCCGATCTGTGACCAGCTCTCGTTCACAACAACGTTCGCGTCACGCTCAGGCAGATTGTAGTAGCTGTATTTGGCAGGCTCGCCACTGATGTTTTTCTCATCGGCATCTGCCTTCTTCCAGCCTTTGCCTTCAGTTGGACCATACTCTGCGTACAGCGCACCTTCTTCACTGAACATGTAGTCTACGATTTTGATGGCAGCAATCTGCTGTGCTTCTGTCGCTTTGTTCGTGATGGCAAACTCAAACTCACCTACGCTCTGTGTGGCGCCTGTCGTCTGCACTCCATCTGGTCCTTTCAATGGAGGAACGATCTCCCAGTGCTGGTGACGGGTGATGTCTTTGTCATAAGTATTCACGAGATAACTGACCAGCGCCGTTGTAATGGAGCCGACCACTTCATCGCCTTCCTTGTTGCCCAGTTGTCCGATTGCCTGATCGTTCTGTGTAAAGGAAGCCGGATCAATCAGGCCATCTGCATACAATTTATTCATGTACTCCAGCCCTTTCTTCCAGCCTTCCTGATTGGCGGCAAAACTCACCTTGCCATCGTTCACGATCAGGTATTTGTCGTTATCATTGTATATAAAACTATTCATCAGGTAGGCATCAATGTTGCCATTCCATACATACTTGTTCGGTGCGCCTGTAAGTGGAATCTCGTCCGCTTTCCCGTTACCGTTTGGATCTTGTGTCTTAAACGCCTTCAGAACGGTATACAGTTCATCAGTTGTGGTTGGCATTTTCAGACCCAGATTGTCGAGCCACTCCGTGTTGATCCAGTATTTCTGTGCATACGTACAGTGGTAACATTCATTGAAGATAGGCAGCGCATAGATGTTGCCGTCCGGTGCCGTGATGGCTTCTTTGAAGTATGGCTTCTCTTCCATAATCTTGGTCAGGTTCGGACCATACTCCTTAATCAGATCCTGTAGCGGAAGGAACACGCCCTGTTTGCCATAGGTTTGAAGGTCTGAAGTAGTGAACTTGCCGTGAAGAAACACTTCCGGATAATCACCACTAGCCAGCAGCAATTGTCTGCGATCCTGCAAGGCGTCCGTTGGGGCCAGATCCCATTTCAGGGTAACGTCGAACTTGTCTTCGATAAATTGGGTAAATTCATTCTCTTCCATGGACGCTTTGCCTTGCGGAGCAAAGAGGGTCATGGTTACAGGACCGCCGCTCTCCCCGCTACCGTCGCTACTTCCACCCGACTCCTCGGATGAACTGCATGCGGACAACAAAGCCATCGAAGCAAAGACCAGAAACAACATCGAAATCCAAGATTTTCTCAATCTGACTCCTCCTTTTTGTTCATAACGGCAAATTATTGACTTGTACTGCACGTTTATAAAATCGATCCCGGAAGCCGGCGTGTTCCTTCCACCTCCTTTCAAGAGGCAACCGGGCTTAACTCACTAGGATTAACCTTTGAGGGAACCAACCATGACCCCTTTAACAAAATGCTTCTGTACAAATGGATACATGATCAGAATTGGAATACTCGCTACAACGATCAGTGCATATTTCAACACCTGCTCGAACCCTTGGTCCCGCATCTGTTGGCTGGTATTGGCGAGCATCGCCGGATCAGCCGCGTTGAGGATGAGCAGATTGCGAAGCACGTATTGTAGAGGAAACAATTTCTCGGAACGCAGGTAGATCAGTGCATCAAAGTACGCATTCCAGTGACCTACAGCATACATGAGTGTCATGACTGCCAGAATAGGCTTTGATAAGGGAAGAACTACGCTGATCAGATACCGGATATCCCGGCAACCGTCCATTTCCGCGGCCTCCCCGAGTTCTTCCGGGATGGAAGATTGGAAGAAAGTCCTTGCCACGATGACCTGGAATACTGCGAGCGCCCCGGGCAGCCACATCGCCCAACGTGTATCGAGCAGGTGCAGGTCCTTCATCAAGAGGTAGGTGGGAATCAGACCGCCATCAAAGAACATCGTGATCATCATGAAAATAATGATGGCCCCTCGTCCATAGAACGATTTGCGTGACAAAGGATACGCCAGCATGACGGTCAGCACCACGTTAATGAACGTACCCACCACGGTGTAAATGATCGTGTTATAGAAACCGAGCATAAGTTGTTGGCTTTTGAAAATGGAGATGTACGCCTTGATATTAAAATCGACCGGGAACAGCCACACCTGACCGGATGTCACGGCTCGTGAAGAGCTAAACGAAGAACTGATGATATACAAGAGCGGATAAAACACCGTTAGCAGTATGGCGAACAGAAAGATGTAGTTGAATGTCATGAAAATGCGGTCACCGAGCGGGTCCTTGATCCGGTTACGATTAATCAGGTTGAACATGGATAAGCTCCTCCTTTACCACAAGCTGTTCTGGGATACTTTGCGCGATATGCCGTTGACGATAACCAGCAGGATCAGGTTGATAATGGAGTTGAAGAATCCTACTGCCGAGGAGAAGCTGAAATTTGCCCCGATCAGACCCACCTTGTACACATACGTGGAGATGACCTCCGAAGCGCTTGTGTTGAGCGGATTCTGCATCAGGTATATTTTCTCGAAGCCCACGCCCATAATGCTGCCCAGACTCAGAATCAGCATGATAACGGTGACTGGAACGAGCGACGGGAGGTCGATGTGCCATATTTTCCGAAGCCTTGATGCGCCGTCCATCTTGGCTGCTTCATAGAGAGATGGATCAACACCAGCAAGAGCTGCGATATATATAATTGATGAATATCCCATGCCCTGCCACACACCTGACCAGACATAGATCGATTTGAAGTATTCCGGAATGCCCATGAAGTTCGTCATCGGGAAGCCGAGTAGTGTGAACAGCTTGTCTACCACGCCGACATGCGGGGAGAGCATCAGAATGATAATGGATACCATGACAACCGTTGAGATAAAATGCGGAGCGTAAGTGACCATCTGCACGGTCTTCTTGAAGTAACCCGTTCGAATCTCATTCAGCGCCAGCGCCAGCAAGATGGGAATAGGGAAACCTGCGATTAAAGAATAAAAGCTGATGCCTATCGTGTTTTTGATTAACAGCCAGAAGTTTGGAGATTGGAAGAATGCCTCAAAATGTTTGAATCCGACCCACGGGCTTCCCCAGATTCCTTTGACTACACTGAAGTCCTTGAAGGCGATCTGGACACCCACCATAGGAATGTACTTGAAGATCAACAGATACAACACCGGGGGCAGCACGAGCAGGTAGAGCTCCCAGTGTTTCTTGAGGCTTTTGATGAATGGATGCTGCCGCTTGGGCTCCACATGTTTCCTCTGCTGGAGTTCCATCTTAGCGGGTATGCTTTCCGTAGCTCGACTCATTTGCGTCACTCCTTCTACACCTCAAGTGTAATAATACATTACATTTACATCCCTTAAACATCCTTTTTTCTGTTCCTAGTTCCTTGTTCAACAAATATGATGTAAACATTCATATCAGGTAGCGCTTTCTTGATTTGATAGTACATCGCCCGATAAACTTTTATCAATTTGCAATTTTCTCCGACTTCTCTTTATTCCACAAACCCTTGTGTGACAAGCGATTACGAGCCGTTTCTGTTGGAAATTGTGTTCCTTATGTATGAATAAAAAAATCCCGGAGGTGGTTATATCTCCCCCGGAATTGACATGGCATTCTATACATGAAGTTCAAAAAGTTAACGATTCAGCACCGAGAAGGTTGCGAGAACCTGAAGGAGGAGGAGCGGAGTGTAGGCAAACCTACATGAGCACCGGACTCCGAAGGTGAACGCAAGATTCGATGTCAAGTTCGCTTCGTGGTTTACTTCGTGATCAATTGGGTACTTTTTGAACAACCTCTATGCGCTTGTGATCAATCTGAACGTATGTGTGATCGGCGCTTCATTGGTTGTAGCGGATTGGGGCAGATCCACAAGAAGTCCGTCTTCTGTCTGCTGATACGAAAGTACGTCATCGCTACCAATGAGTTCGATCCGCTCTACCTTTTTCAGATAAGGAATGATTAACTGTGGTTGTACGAGCTCATTCTCGTTTCGGTATATCCGGAAGGCATACACGGTGTTGATCTCTTCTTTCTGTGTGAAAGCCCAATCTTTCGTAAAATATGGCCCGCAGATCCGGGTTCCATAGATGCCTTCTCCATGAGTACCCAACCATTCACCGAGGCCCTTGATACCTCGAATTGCCCCTTTTGGCAGACGGCCATCGGGTTGTGGTCCTACATTCAGCGCCAAGTTACCACCCTTGGACACGACTTCAAGTAGAATATGTGCCAGCTGTCTTCCCGTTTTATACTGATCATCGAATCCAAAAGCAAAGGAGTTCCCCACGGTAATACAACTCTCCCACGGAATGTTCATCGGATGTTCCGGTATGGTCTGCTCGGGGGTAACGATATTCTCATACGGCCCACCCACGGTGCGATCTGCGGACAGAAGCCAAGGTTGTGTGGTCTGACGCGCCCGTTCCACGACTTCTCCAAGCCTGATATCCTGACCATGGCGACCTTCGCGCACCCAGCCGGCATCCAGCCACAGACATTCGATCCGTCCGTAATTCGTCAGCAGCTCCATGATCTGCTCATGTGTGAACTCCACGAATTTCTCCCACAGCCACGGATACTTATGGGGATCATACGAAGGGCCGCGCCACATGTGACGTCCACGCTCCATGCCCGGTGCCCAGTAATATGGGGTATGCCAGTCCGCTTTGGAGAAATACGCTGAGATGCCGAGTCCTTTGGCCCGGAAAGCGTCAAATAGTGATCGACAGATGTCCGCATACTTATGGGTATGAAAAGGCGTGTCCTTGCCCGTAATCCGGTAATCCGTCGTCTTGGTATCCCACATGCAGAAACCGTCGTGGTGCTTGGTGGTGAACAGGAAATATTTGAACCCGTTATCTGCCGCCATCTGTGCCCATTCCTCAGGCTGAAAGCGAATCGGATTGAAGGTTTTGTTCAGATCAAAATATTCCCGCTTGAAGTCTTCCATGTCATCCGTCCAGTCGATGTCATCACGCGACCAATCGCCGTCCTCATCGCTCAGCGCCCAGGATTCCACGAGGCCAAGCTGGGAATACGGCCCCCAGTGCATCATCAGCCCCAGCTTCTGATCCTTGAACCATTCCAACCGCTCATTCAGCAGCGGGTCCTCCGGTTTGATCCACTCATCCTCTTTGCTAAAATTGTGTACGCCAGCTTCGACGATCTGCTCTTCCTGCTCCAGTACGGTTTCTTTGGTTTCGCTCATCCTGTTTCATCTCCTCTGGATTAGATAAAAGATAAACCATGCATGTTACGCCTGGTCACTCCGAGTGCAGTACCATCTTTCGATCGCTGTTATCCCCGGACTTCTCTTATTTCACTTTATAATTGTTGGAAATCCGGTGATAAAGGCGAGCGCTTCGCTTCTTCAGATTGGTTCTGCACTCTCCGTTTTGGCGTAAACGCTTAGTTTAACTATTAAGGGGCGTAGTAACTCTGTTATTTCGATTGCAGTGCCATCTTCAATTACCAGGGAACCCCATATTTTCCTCGTTTCTATAGGGAAATCCAAGAGCAGAGAGAGTGTTCCTTAGATTTCTGCTAGCGCTCCATGCTCTGCCCCAACCTCAAGCGGAGAGGACGAATCCACACCCGCCCGGAGCGGAGCTTTTCATTGAAAAGGAGCGGAGTGCTCATAACTTTTAATGCCACGGGAGTAGTAAAGTATCAACTTGGAGCATCTCCGTATTGCAAGGCCCCAATTACAGCGTGATTTCGCGGCCCTGACGGGCTGATTCGTAGATGGCGCAGAGCATTTTCATCACTTCGACGCCGTCTTCGACGGGGCTAAGTGTTTCTTTGCGGCCCTGTGTGCTATCGATAAAATGGTTGATTTCATTGCGGAACGATCCCATAAAATCGAAGGATTTGAAATCCACCTGTGGGGTCATGTTCAAAATGGTGTTGAATTTCTCGCCTATGATCGAAATTTCCGGCTCCAGCTCGGCACCGCCTTTGTCCCCATATAGTTTGACCGAAGTCTCATCCGCTTTGGCATGGAGCGTGAAGCTGACATCCACGAGTAGGCTCGCACCGTTCTCAAAACGAATCAGGGCATTCGCCATATCCTCAACGGTATTTTGCTCCGCGTCATAATCGGCTGCTTTGTAAAACGACAGATTGTTAATGTTCGAGCGGTTTCCCAATCGATTGGACACGTTGGCGGAGACGGATTTCACCTTCGGTCTGCCCATCAGATACCAGCAAATGTCGATCACATGCACCCCGATATCGATCAGCGGGCCACCTCCGGAACGATTGATATCCGAGAACCAGCCACCCGGATTGCCCAGACGACGCAGACTGGAGGCTTTGGCATAATAGATCTCGCCCAGCTCACCCTCGTCGATAAACTTCTTCAGAATCTGTGCATTGTCGCTATAACGGCGAACAAAACCAACTTGCAGCAGCTTTCCGCTGCGATGAACCGCCTTCTCTACTTCGAGGGCATCCTCTACCGTTTGGCAGAGTGGTTTCTCACACAGCACGTTTTTGCCCGCGTCCAGAGCAGCAATGCTAATCTCTGCATGGGAGTCGTTCCATGTACAGATGCTGACGGAATGAATTTCGGGCATTGCGAGCAATTCTTTGTACTCAGTAAACACATGAGGTGCATTATATTGCTTCGCCACTTCTGCGGCACGTGCTTCATTCAGGTCGCAGATGGCATATATTTCAACGTCCGGGTTACTGGCATAAGCTTGCAAATGGCAATCGGATATGGACCCGGCACCGATAACGGCGACTTTCAATTTGGACATAGTGCTGATTCCTCCATCGTTTTCATATGAATTGACTCAAGAAATTATAATAATCGGCTTAACGTAACGACGATGAATGCTTGGACTTTCGGCCGCTGTTGTCTGCAAATTTCTTTTATTGACCGCTCTAACGGTTGAAATCCGCAGACAAAGGCGGTCGCTAACGCTCCTACAGTTCCAAGCCTCCCCTCTGTTACTCACGCCTTCTTCAGAATTTGATTCAATTTATTCATTTAAAACAAGTACTCGGCCCTATGCCTCTACCCATAGGCGGCGGACGTTATCCATGGCAATGCGTGAGGCGGTTTTGCAATCCTCCATGCCTTCAAATTCAACCGAGATATATCCGTCGTACCCGGATTGTTTCAACACCCGGAACACCTCAGGCATGTCGATATCGCCATGGCCCACAATGGCACCGCGCAGGTAATTGCCATGCGAGGTTTGGAACCAGCCTTCACCGGGGTTCCGGTAGGAAGGTCTCCAGTAGAAGTCTTTGGCGTGCACGATCGACGCGTACGGAATGTTATTTTTTACGGCACTCACCGGGTCTTCGTCCACACAGAGGAAATTGCCGACATCCAGCGTGGTCTTGAAGTTACTCCGCGCCGTTTCGTGTAACAAACGCTGAATTCGCTCACTCGACTGCGCATAGTAACCATGGTTCTCCACGCTTGTTGTGATTCCAAAATCCGCCGCATAATCGGCTATCCGCTGACAAGCCTTCACCAGTACCGGCAGGTCGATCTCGAACTGTGCTACGGTTCCCTCTGGTGCTGGGCGGAAAGCCACGTCATGACGCATCAGCTTCACGCCGAGCGAAGCAGCCACATCCACATGTCGCATTACATTCTGGATCTCTTGCTCCAACGCTTCGGCGTCCTCCTGCACAGCAAAGTTAGCGCCAATGGCATAATTCGAAATGTCGATCCCGACCTCTTTTGCCACAGCTTTAATCTCATCAATCAACTCCGGGTTATCGATCAGACTGAAACCCATCGGCACAATCTCCACATGTTCCCCGCCCTGATCGGCGATCCAACGAATGGCATCTGGTACGTTTAATTCTTTGCGATCCAATGCTTGTTGCAGACTGTAGGTGCTGAGTCCAACTTTCATTTTTCCTCATCCTCTCCTGTAGGACGTGTCTCAAAACTCACTGAAGTGCATCTTTTACCACCTTTTCGCCCCCTGCTGCGTCACTTTCCCTTGACGTGCCCCGGCACGCCTGCGGAAAATTTCCTTGCTTGGAACGAAAATTCGGCAAAATCTGCGTCCTTCGGAGTTTTCAGACACGCCCTAGTCAATGTCCATACCCAACGTATACCTTTTTCTGGCGGACACAACAATTGCCAATAATCGTTTGACTCACCTATTTTCCTTTTCTAGCCCAAATCCGGTGTATCCACGAATGTTACTACCAGATCATCCGTCTGATGAAGCTCGAACATGATGATTTCATTCTCACCTTCACGAAGGAGCGGGGCTGGTACATATAACGTTTTTTGCGGTCCTTTATTCCAGTAGCGCCCCAGATTGAATCCGTTTACAAATACAACCCCTTTGGTCCAGCTATCCAGTCGCAGAAAAGTATCTCTTACATCCGTGATATTAAACTCTCCTCGATAAAATGCCGGTCCCTGTACTTCATTAATTGTTTCGTTAATTACTTCGCTAATCACATCACTAAATTGCAAACCCGACAGATCAGTTAATGGCAGACAATGAATCGTCCAATCATATAAAAATTGAAAGCCATGTCGCACACCCTCGGTGATGCCCTTCGGATCTCTCAGGTACGGACCATAGTTGATTCGCCCCATATTTTCAACAAGGATCAATAGATCTGCGCCCTCTGGCGGCACTTCAAAGGAAATCGATAATTCCGTATTTCCCCGTTCGAGCACACCTTGAAATTGCCCATCAACAAACACAAGTGCACGGTCACAAACCTCCTGAACCACTAGTTCCTGTCGCTCCCTTGGCCCGGATATCCGGGTTTGATAACAAATAAATCCATAATCCTGACCCAGCTTCTCCATAGGTTCCGGATTTGTACGTTGCACCGGGACTGATATCCGGTCCATCTGCGCCAGTAATGACGCCTGTTGGGTCAACTCCACCCGCCCATAGGCGATAGTCCCCTTCGATTTTGGTAGCACAAGCTCACCCAGATCTTCGCCGCTATACTGAGCAATAAGGTCCCTCACCGCATGGAACTTCGCTGTCGGCTCCCCGGATTCACTGAGCATTGAATCATAGTCGTAACTTGTAATTGTGGGTTCGTATTGATCCTTCTGCTGACAGTTCGCCCCGTTATAAAATCCAAAGTTCGTTCCACCGTGGAACATATAAAAGTTAACCGAAGCTCCTGCTAGAAGCATCTCCTCAAACACACCAGCCACATCTGCGGCTTCTCGGGTATGATGCGACTCACCCCAGTGATCGAACCAGCCGTTCCAATACTCCATGCACATTAAAGGTTCGTCCGCCTGATATTCACGCAGCTTGGCGAACGCTCCCTCCGTTCCTGATCCAAAATTGACTGTAGCCAGATGTCCCGGCACTGATCCCGCTTGCAGCATGTGGTCTGTCGGTCCGTCCGAGGTAAATAACAACACATCCATACCGCGCTCCACCATGCCATCACGTAAATATTGCAGGTAACTCGCATCGTTCCCGAAGCTGCCGTACTCATTTTCAATCTGCATCGCGATGATCGGCCCGCCATGGGTGCTCAGAAGGGGTTTCAATTTGGGCAAAAGCACATCATAATAACGATCCACATTCGTCAGAAATTTTGCATCATTACATCGCAGACGAATCTCATCATCAGCGAGCAGCCAGGCAGGTAATCCGCCAAACTCCCACTCGGCACATATATAAGGACTTGGGCGAACAATCACAAGCAGACCCACACCTCCCGCAATGCGAATAAAACGTTCCAGATCAGCCATGCCTTCAAAACAATACTGTCCCGGCTCCGGCTCATGAACATTCCACGGCACATACGTTTCCACCGCATTAAAACCACAGGCTTTCAGCTTGAGTAACCGATCCTCCCAATAGTCGGGGACCACTCTGAAATAATGGATGGCACCCGACAAAATCCGAATGGGCTCGCCACCATACATGAATTGTGAACCTTTATACGTCAGCACAGCCATGTTACAACCCTCCCCGCTCGCTCAGATATATGCCTAACCTAGACAACGTTGGGCACCATCTGGATTCATGAATGCTTAATCGTATCTTTCTCGATGTGACCTGTGGGAAACAGCAAATTCGCTTATGCCCCACCACCGTCTCCTTGTAAAACTCTTCCCAACCACCATCTGCCCTCTGCGACTCCAGTGTAAAACGCTCAATCCGTTGGCCTGTCTGGATATGTTCCATCAGCACCACCCGGTCAAATGATCGTTCCTCCTGCAAATCCAGCTCGATCCAAGCCTGCTCCGTTCCTTCGTGAGGACACCAATACGTATCCCGTCGTTCCCTCAGCACTTCCGATACAGCATGTTGTTCATCCATCGTCTCCGATGCTTTTACCAGCGCCTGCAAGGCGAAATTTTCCTGAAAAATGGTGCGCAGCGAATCTCCCAATTCCTGTAGTCGCTCGACATCCGTTTCGTGAATGAGACCACGTGTATCCGGTGGCAGATTGAGTAAAAAGGTGGCATTGCCCCCCACTGCGCCGTAATAGACGGCGAGCAGTTCATCCAGTGTTTTGACCTGATCATCTTCACTGGCATGATAGAACCATCCTGGGCGAATCGAGGTATTCACCTCGGCAG
This sequence comes from Paenibacillus amylolyticus, assembly GCF_047302515.1. GTDB lineage: Bacteria > Bacillota > Bacilli > Paenibacillales > Paenibacillaceae > Paenibacillus > Paenibacillus amylolyticus_G. The sequence continues at coordinate 5,690,235 of NZ_CP168019.1, forward strand.
GGTACCAGATCAGTTGCTCACCTTGGGAACGAATGACCTCTCGGCTTCCCAAATCACTGTCCTGCGTATTGATCCTTGTGGCAAACTCACCATCATCCACCTGTTGTGATTGCTCCTGAATCTTCTCATTATCCTGCATATGCGCTGGCACAACGCTCCATTCCGATTCCCGTGTATGCCCCGCCTCATTGCCGCACCAGCGAACATCCGGGCCACATACTGAGATGACAGCCTCAGGCTGAAGTTCACGAATAAGCGCATAATAGGCGTCCCAGTCATAGACCTGCCTTTTGCCATTCGGACCCTCCCCACATGCACCATCAAACCATACACAGAAGATGTCGCCATAATTCGTAAGCAGCTCGCGTAACTGTTGGAGAAAAAACTCGTTATACCTCTCGGAATCTCCATAAGTGGCTTCATGACGATCCCAAGGAGACAGGTACACGCCAAACTTCAACCCGCCCTCACGGCAGGCATCGGAAACTTCCCGAACCAAATCCCCCGTACCATTCCTCCACGGACTAGCCGCGACCGTATGCGCTGTAAACTGACTGGGCCACAAACAAAATCCATCATGATGCTTACAAGTCAAAATCAGCCCCTTCATCCCCGCAGCCTTGCACGCCTGCATCCATTGCGCTGCGCTCAGTTCAGAAGGATTGAAGATCGCCGGGTCTTCCTCCCCAGTGCCCCATTCCTGATCCGTAAATGTATTTACCGTAAAATGAATAAACGCGTAGAACTCCATCTCCTGCCACCTCAGCTGGCGTTCGGATGGGCTGACCTGTGCTGCGGACTTAATCCATTCGGCTGGTTGCAGTTCTTGATTCATGGCGTATCACTCCTTTTATTTCGTACATTCCTATGTCACTAGATCTCCATCGCTTGGACCGCTACTCAGTGCACTACTGTCCATGAAATGGCTGTGATGCAAGCAATAACTGTTGCTTGGCTTCTTCAACCAAATGTGGATCAATGGGATAATTAAAGCTGCCTTTGTACCTCACGCCTGATCCCATATGGATTTCCGTGATACCCGTCTGACTCACTAGCGTTTGAATTCCCTCTATGGTGACCCCCGACCCTGCCATGACAGCGATGTTCAAGGTTTGCCCCAATTGCTGAAGTTGTTTCAGTTCCAGTATGGCTTCAGGCGCTGTCTGTTTCCCTCCCGATGTAAGAACACGCTCCACGTTGCCCAATGTGTTAATAGCCTTGAGCGCCTCAGTCAAGCTTGTGCTCACATCAATTGCACGATGAAACGTAACGCCCAAACCCTGAGCTTCGGCCATACATAATTGCATGGATAAAAGGTCCACTTCACCATCCCCGGTGAGGGCGCCGATCACGATGCCAGCGGCTCCAAGTTCCCTCGCCACGCGTACATCCCGGGTCATGGCGTGGATGTCATCTGCGCTATAGCGGAACGAGCGGCTATGCGGACGGATCATGACATACACCGGAATGGATACCTGGGATACCACATGCTCCATGACGCCATAACTGGGGGTAAGTCCTCCTTCAGACATCGCAGACACCAGCTCAATCCGATCAGCCCCTCCCTCCTCAGCTGCTTTGGCATCTGCCGCATCTACAGCGATGACTTCCAATACAGGCTGTCTCTTCATAAGGTCGCTCCCTTCACTTCATCGTAGATTATTCCAGAACCGTTAACCCGTATCGATACACATCTCTCGAACTGCACACAGCCTGATCCATGACATAAAGGACCGACTGAACGCTTCATCAACGCTCCTGCGGTCCTTCCTCATCATTATTTGACGACGGTCAGCTTCCAGATCCCAATTTGCAAAGGTTGACCGTCCTGAACGATATATGGTTTGTCGGTAATGATCTTCATGATTGGATTCTCCTTTGGGGACCGGAATGGGCTAGCAAATAGAGAGCGCAACGGATATCATATACTTTGTTTGATGATTTTTGTTATTTTTGTTATTTATAATGTTATTATCAATTAGCAATAGTCTAAAACGTTAGGATCAGAACGTCAATACAAAAAAAGACACCCAGAGGGTGTCTTCATGTCTTGGATAACCTTCTGGTTATCCGAGCTTTTTCTATTTTCTACGCCGAGCCTTCGTCATTCGATTAAACATAATCAGTGCAGCAATAATCATGGCTATCATGGCAATATTACTCGCCACTTCTTGTGATAGTCCGAAAAGAACTCCCAGGTTAGTCACCAGGCCTCTTACAATCAGCGCCACCACAACCAGCAGGATTGGACTCAAAAAATTATAATTTCTCATTCCTCGCAACACCCCTGACCCCATTGTTCAGAACTACGAATCTCATAACACTATCATAACAGTAGCTATTCTGTGTTACAACAAAGGACACCCGCGTACAGTGTCCTTTGTCTTATACCAACGTATTCTACTTTTGATGACAGAACAATCTTTCGATTGCTCTTATCACCTGATATTTCCGCTTATCTTCTACACCTGCTTGAATTCGATCCAATCAATCTGGAGACCTGGTTTGGTGAAGTCCAGTTTCAATTCATACAGTCCTGCTTCAAGATCTACTTTGACAAGTTTCTGTCTGATCCATTTGCCTTCCGTACCATTCGTTTGAATGGTGGTCACCAACTGATCATTCAGGAGCAGGTTACATGCACTTTGAGCAAGTTCCGGCTCAGGGGACATGATCTGTACGATAATCCGATAATGACCTGCCTCGCTCACTTTCATGTAGACGGGTTCAGCTACTGCAGGTTTCACCTGTGCGTTCTCAACCAGATCCTGAGCTTGTGCAGCAGATAGGGAGGCATTCGCTTGGAACGAAGCGACATTCTCCACGATCTCATGTTTTCTGCCGGACACCGGTGCATTCATGATGAACTTGCAGATATTAATCGCCGAGCGTTGCAGCTCTCCGCGAGTCAATGTTCCATTTTCCAAGGATTCAATCGTGTTGTCGTCCCAGCCATTGATCTCTGCGCCGTAGTTCGGTACAACCATGTAGAGATCATTCTGCGCACGAATCATCCAGTTGGTGTATTTGCGATCAGCCTCTCCACCTTCGGTCACATCATTCATAATCGCCCACCAGTCGGTCATTACGATTCCGTCGAAATTCCATTCGCCGCGCAAAATCGTGGTGTTCAGGTCGTAGTTGGATGCCGCCCAGTGTCCGTTAACCGGGTTGTAGGAGGTCATGATGGAGTTTGCTCCGCCTTCTTTTACAGCGATTTCGAACCCTTTCAGGTAAATTTCACGCAGTGCACGTTCGGAGACAACAGCATCTACTTTACTGCGGTGTTTCTCCTGATTGTTGCAGGCAAAGTGTTTCAGTGTGGCATTGGAACCACCCTTCATGATACCTTTCGTACATGCTGCGGCAAATACACCCGAGATCAGTGGATCTTCGGAGAAGTACTCAAAGTTCCGGCCATTAAGCGGGCTCCGGCGGATATTGAGTCCAGGTCCGAGCAGGGTATCTACCTGATTTCTCAGCAATTCCTGTCCTTCCATCACATACAACTCTTCAACAAGATCCTTGTTCCATGTCGCGGCAAGCAACGTACCGATGGATACCTGTGTTGCCTTCTCGCCACTATCCATACGAATACCGGACGGGCCATCTGCCGTACATGCTACCGGAATACCGTAGTTAAACAGGCTGTCGCTGACACCACCAAATGCAGATGCCGTTCCCGAAGTAACGAGCGGACTGCTCATGCCTTCGCCACGGACAATCGCCGCCAGATCCTGATCACTCAGTTGAGCGATGAAGGTTTCCAGACTCACTTTGCCAGCCTTAACGTCACTCAGCTTGTGGCCCTGGTTACCTGTCTGCTCCAGCGTTTGCGGGAGATTCTGCTCGATCCGATTCGCCATGGATATCTTACGTTTCGGTACTTCTGCATAAGTCAGTTCATAAGATCCATCTTCCTTGCGCGTACCTGGTTTCATCCGTGTAAAATCTTCAGTTGGGGCCATCGCTTCTTGCAGTTGCTCCACCAATTGAAGAGATTCAATCACATATCCATCCTGGCCATCAATGCTGATATGCTGCACTTGTTTCACACTGGTTCCTACATGCAGTCGGTATGTGCCTTCTTCCAATACGTACGCGGAAGCAAGACCTGTAACGCCTGCATCATCGTAAGATGCCATGGCATGGATCGGGAAGCTGATCGTGAGAATTTCTGACTCGCCCGGCTGCAACAATCCTGTTTTACCAAAAGCCACCAAAGCCTTCACCGGTTGTCCCAGTTTGCCTTGTGGTGCTTCATAGTAGACTTGTACAACCTCTTTGCCCGCATATGTTGTACCGGAGTTGGTCACATTTACACGAACTTCGATGTAGGTTTCGCCATCTTTGGTTACTGATTTTGCTTCTTCGTGCTGGGCCAAAAACGTCGTATAAGACAGGCCGTAACCGAATTCAAACTGAACACGCTCAGGTCGAAACGTTTCGAAATAACGATAACCTACATAGATATCTTCCTGATACAGGTTCTTGAACTCATTGCCGTAGTTGCTTGTCGAAGGGTAATCTTCGATGGAATATGCAATCGTATCTGTCAGTTTACCGCTTGGTGTAACGTCCCCCGCCAGCACATCGGCAATCGCATTACCACCCTCCATACCGCCATGCCATGAGTAAATTACGCCTTGGATCGGATGTAGATACGTTTCGTTTAACCAGCTCATGTCGATGATATTTGAGACATTCAACACAACGATTGTGTGTTCAAACTGCGAAGTAACTTGCTTCAACATCGCTTTCTCATCTTCTGTCAGTTGGTAACTTCCTGGCGCATCCGCATTATCCTGGTCCTCTCCTGCTGTACGTCCAATCACAATAATGGCTTTGCTGGATTTGCTTCTAGCCTGTGCAACAAGTTCATCCGTCAAAGGCATTTCTTTCTGATTCCATGGCTCGGCCGCCCATACTTTTCCGCCATCATCAAATGGATTTTCCTCAATCCACTTCTCATAGACAGCTGCTAGCTCTTCATTGACCGTTATATTCTTTTTGCTGCGCAGACCATCCAATAGATTCGTTGTGTAGGCCACATGAACGCTACCGCCTGAACCCGTGCCGCTCCGATAATAATTGACTTGAATCCGTCCAAAAACTGAAACGTTTTCGTTTTCACGAAGTGGAAGCACTTGGCCTTCATTTCTGAGTAAAACGGCTCCTTCTGCGGCAACCGTACGACTAAACTCTGCAAACCCTTCCAATGGAACTCCGATTTGATGTGTGCTCAATGATTTCCCTCCTGATTGTCATCCCCATATCTACGAATCGCTATATATAAAATGAACTATATAAATTGAACTAAAGAATATTTACACTGGACACTCCGATGACAGAATAACCTTCCGATCGCTGTTATCCCCAGATTTTATGAATCCCCCTTATATGGGGAAAATCCGGGGATAAAGGCGAACGCTTTCGCTTCTTCAGGTTTTTTCTGTCCTCTCCGTTTCGTGTAAATGTTTAGTTCAATTTATATAACAAAACGTACACTCATTTTATAAAAAGATATTCTATGATCTGGTAGATTCACTTGTACCTAGTCTCATATTAACAGATTCCATAGAAGAAATTAAATTAGATTTGTGCTTTATTTATATTATTAAAAAATGTCCAGAATTAGCGGCATAATAAAAAGCCACGGACACCTGTTGTCCGTGACTTTTCTTCATTTTATTTTACTTATATCAAGTCGTAAGTTTCGCATACACCAGGAAGAATAACATCTCTTCGCCCATGATGACATAACCCGGAACCCGATAGATCAGATCAACAAGGACAAATGCCACCAGCAACCCTACCATCACTGCCAGATGAAATGGCCGGAGTCGTAGATGTGCGTGTCTGTAACGGTGGAACACAAGTGAGGTCGACAAGAAATATAGCAGCGTTGATCCAAACACAAACCCTAGCATGAACACATAGTTTAACTGATTCTGATATAACAGCTGAATTGAGGCAGCGATCATACTCATGGAGATGTAGATGAACAGATGGCCGTATATGATCGCTTGCCCGGCAGTCTGAATCTCTTTGCTGACTTTTTTCTCCACGTTGTCGAAGTATTGCCACCATATCGCAATGACAAAGATGGACGTAAAGGCGGCGAACAGAATGGATTTCATATCCCAATGATCGGCTTGCAGCACAGCGATAATGCTTACCACCGATTCACCCAGCAGGATAAGTGTAAAGAGCGCGAAACGTTCCAACAAGTGATGGGTCTGAACCGGTACCTTCACCAGATTTTTGCGTCCGATCAACGGAAGTACGATGTCCACAGCAATCCCCGCATATAAAATCACGTAGCGTAACCAGGAATCGAAGAACAATGAACCCGATGAGATCAATATGCCAATAAGGAAACAGATACCCAAGTAACGAGCCGCTTGCTGCTGATGCTCGCCTTTTGACTTGTGAGCCGTCAGATACTGAATCGCCGTAAATGCCCTTGAGCCGATATATCCAATGAAGAAGGACAGGTAGTATTGGTCAAAATGGGTAGAGAGGCTCGCCGTCATGACCATAACGGACAGAAGCTGAAGGATGAGGAATATTCGATGGATCAGGATATCTTGACCGTAGCGGTTAATAAACAAGGTCTGACCGACCCATGCCCACCAAACAGGGATAAAAATAAGCACAAACTTCATTAAATATTCAAACGTAATTACTCCATGTTCGGCATGTAACAAGACATGACCCGCTTTGGAGACCGCTGCTACAAAGAGCAGATCGTAAAACAGCTCCAGCCAGGTAACCTTTTTCTCCATCATCCTTCGTTGCTCCTTTAGGTTTTCTCATAATCTACCGTCAGCTATATAAGTTGAACTAAAGCTGATTCACACATACACTCCGATGACAGAATAACCCTCCAATCGCTGTTATCCCCAGATTTTTTTGATTCCCTTTTCCTAAGGGAAAAATCCGGGGATAGCGTATACTTCCGATGTAGCTTTCTTTCAGAAAGCTTTTAGGCGAACGCTTCGCTTTTTCAGGTTTTTTCTAGAACTCTTATTAATTCGCAGCTGTAGCAGGTACGAGCGTTCTGACTTCGATCGGTTGCAGATTGTCCTCAATTTGAGGGCGGTATTTCTCAAACCACTCTGGCAGCATCAATTTTTGTCCAAGCGAATCAGCAGGTTCATCTTTGGCAAAGCCCGGAGGATCTGTAGCAATTTCAAACAGAATGCCGCCAGCTTCTCTGAAGTAGATTGCGTTAAAGTACTGACGATCCCGAACTGGAGTCGGTTGGTACCCGTAATCACGTACAGCTTCACTCCACTGTGCATGTTCCTCATCGTCTTTGGCGCGCCATGCAATATGGTGTACGGTTCCTGCGCCGCCCATACCCAGAGGTATACGGGTCACTGGAACATCTACGACATTACCGATATCCCCGCTGGACCGGAAACGAGCATATTCTTCATTTTCACTCACTCTGACAAATCCCAAAATTTTCTCAAGAGCATCCATCGTTCTTTGCGGGTTAACACTGAACAGGACAGCACCACCAAAGCCTTTGATTGCTTTATCTGTTGGAATGCCTTCGTGCGCCCAAGTGCTGGTTGCTCCCTCTTCCCGTTCAACAAGCTCAAGCCGCAGGCCTTCGCCATCTTCGAATTGAAGCAGGTCTTCATTGAAGCGACTTGTTTTGGTTACCTCAATGTTATACTGTTCCAGCCGATTCTGCCAGAAGCCAATCGACCCAGGAGGAATGACATAGGAAGTGATGCCGACCTGACCTCCGCCAATTTTGCCCCGTGGTGATCCAGCGGATGGGAAGAAGGTAATGATGGTACCTGGGCTTCCGTGTTCATCGCCAAAATACAGATGATATACATCAGGTGCATCGAAGTTGATTGTTTTTTTCACCAGACGAAGTCCCAGAACTCCGGCATAAAAATCAACGTTGGCCTGTGGATCTCCTGCGAAAGCTGTAATATGGTGAATACCTGCTGTTTGAATAGTCATGATTAATTCCTCCTTGGTTTGGTAAGCGTGTTTTGAATTGAGTAGGTGTTATATATATTTGAGTTAGATGATTGATTTATAGTAAGTTTGTATTATCTTTAAATTAAGATATGTGATCTAGCGAATTGTATTCTAGTTGTTATTTTGATTGGCCTGTTCTTGTTTCAATTTATCAGGAGTCACGTCATCGCCGTTTGGATCATAGATGGTTGCATTCAGCAGAATGTCGTTGACCGAACCGCGAAAAGTTTGCAGATATTCTTGGCGAAGACGAACCTGTTCCTCTTTCTCCATCTCCGTCAATCCGCCCTCTTTGGCTTTTCTTGAAAGTTCATTTATTCTGGTCAATGTTGGGATAATCATCTTGATCTCTCCTTGTGTAATGGATTAAAGATATTTTGTTTTGGTTGTTATTTATATTTAAATTAAATATCTTAAGTTAAAGATAAATGATTTGTGAGCGGTTGTCAACACTTTTATAAAAATTAAATTACTGCATCCGTTCCTCTGCTCTATTCCATGTTGCTTTAAGTATGACTCCAAACAAAAAAGGGCTAGCTTCGCAGTAATTTCACTTACTACGAACCTAGCCCTACATGTATTTATTTGATTAGCCCAGCTTTTGCCCACAATTCGGACAGAAGTTGGCTCCTTCATTTTTGGCTCCACAGTTCGGGCAGAAGTTTGGCTTCTTGTTGCCTTCTGTAGATGAAGATGTATTTGAATTACCGTTGCTATTTCCCGCTGGCTTCTGGTCGGCATTCTGATTCGAAGACGAATTGGCATTGTTGTTCTGATTCTGGCCTTGGTTCTGGTTCATGTTCTTCATCATTTCATTGGCCATGTTCATGCCCATCATCATGCCCGCCATATCCGAAGCCGCGCCGCCGCCCTGTACTTTACCGGATGAGATGCCGTCTGTCATGCTGACCTGCTGATACTTTTGCAGATTACCAATCATCTCATGCGAAGCGGTCTTTGTAATCATATCCTGAATCTCTTTTGGATAGTTGAAGCTCATCACTTGGAAACCGGTAATTCCAATGCCGATGTCCATCATCTGCATATCCAGATCTTCCTGAATCCCCTTGGCAATATCCGATGCATTGGCCTGCAGGTTGAACATATCCTTCCCTTCACGGCTAATCCACTTCATTAGAAGCTGATCCAGCACGGAAGTAATTCGGATTTTGACATCCTCCACCAGATAACTCTGCTTGATCCCTGCAATCTTATCAATCAGGGTTACATAGTCACTTACTTTAAAATTAAATGTACCGTTGGCCCGAATCGGCATCCCGCCCGGGAGTTGTGGTGTTGGAATCAACACCGGGCTTTGTGTGCCCCAGCGCACGGTAAACTCTTTTGTATTTACAAACAAGACTTCGACCCGCATGCCACTGTTGAATCCGAATTTGAACCCTTTTAATGTAGAAAGAAACGGAATGATCTCGGAATCGATATTAAATGATCCTTCGTCCTCGAAAATGCCTTCCACTTTACCGTTATTCAGGAAAATGGCGTCCTGACCCGAACGGATGATCAGTTTACTCCCCTTCTTGATCTCTCTGTTGCTCCACTTCCAAAATATCATGTCATCTCTAAATTCTTCCCATTCCACCACATTCGAAAATTGATTTCTGAAAAATCCCATACTCGTTCCCATCCCTTCTATTAGTAAGCATTGTGTGCCATCATGCCTGCGTTAAGTTATTGCGAGTGTCCGTGATGCTAGAAAGATCGGCTGCTACCGCTATGGGAATGGCCACCTCGGGTGGTTCCGCCACCGCCACCGCCGCCACCGTTATTATTGTTCTTCTCAATCTTGCGTTTGGTGACCGTTGTACGAATGTACCGATCCTGACGATCAATTACACTGGAATTACTGGAATCCTCATACGTTGCACGATTGACAGTCACTCGCCCGCCAGAACGATGGGTCATTACACCAACTACAATTCCCCCGATTGCCACGGATACAGCAAGTTGAAACCACGTCTTGAAGAGGATATTATCCGGGTTTACCCCGGGTTTAAGATCCATATATTCGTAAGAGAGCTCCAAATATTTTTCAAAGGCCAATCTATAATTTCCGTCCGATACATCTGAGGCAATTTTGGCCGTAATTTTAGCGGCTCTGCCATTGTCGATATACTCTTCCCCTTTGTAAAAGCCAGCCAGATACATCTTCCGATTGTACATGTCTATTGTAAGAATAACTGCGTTACCATGCGTTTTATCGTAACCAAATCCCTGATGGTCATAAAAATCCTCGGTAAGCAGTATTTCACTTTTATGCTCCTCGTTATTGGAGGTATAGATAACAAAGTCCGTCTGCCGTTCCGCGCCATACTGATTCGCAAGTAGATTCAGTTCACTGATCTCCTGCTCACTCAGCAGGTTGGCCTCATCGTAGATGAGATTTTTGCTCTCCGCTGCGGATGCCGATGACATGGGAATCGACGGAGCAACTAGGGTGATCATAAGTAAAATGAGCGCAGCCATCACGGCCAGAGGGGTTCTTTTTCTCATAAGAATCCACCTCCCATCATCCAGGAAACCAGCTTCAGTGACAACAACGAGACCGCAGAGACTCCTGCGAACCATCCGGCCACTTTGGCTTTGCTGATCGGTGGTTTGCCGACCACTTTACCTGTCTGACCATTCATGGCAAAGGTATACTGTGCCCGATTGTAGTCATAGTTGACCATCCACACCGGGAGCAGCACATAGTCTGCATTTTTGAGCGTGGTATCAATCTGTTTGTCCGTGTAGCTCACGCTGCTATAACCGGACACGGTTGAAGCAATATAAGAATCAATGTAAGATCTCGTTTTATCCTTGGCCCGAGGAAAAAGTTCCTCGTCCGTATAACTGTATTTTTCCGCAATGTACCCCGCCAGATACGGGGTCTTGAACAATTTCAGCTGATTATATGGAAAAGGCTCAAGCTTATCCATCAGTTCATCCTTCATTTTCTCCGATGCATCGATGGGCAGGTTCACGTAATTCAGCCGAATCCGGCGGTATATATCGAAATGCTGTGTTTCCGTGTAATGGTAGTCGCCCTGGGTGTAGGATCTGACCTTGGTGCCACGACCATGCACTTCGATTTTGTTATGTAACTCGTACAACCAGAACGGAACGTACATGCCGGTAATGCTCTGAATCCGATTGGCGGACATGAAGCCACTTGGCGTTAACAGGCCGTTTTTGCACCACTTTTTGAAAGCCTGCTTGGCTTGATCCTTGTTGATCGAAAAAGGAATCACCATCGCGGGGGCCAGATTGCCCGTCAGCCGATCACTGAGTACAACCGCTGCACCGCAGAAACTACATGTCGTCGCACTGGTCTCCGGTTCTGTCACAATGTCAGCTCCGCAGCTGTTACAGTGGTATTCTTTGACCTCATTTTCGGTGAATACTTGTCTCTTCAAGGGATCGGGGATCTGCTCTATGTTGTCTTGGCGGCCGCAGCTGGGACAGGATAATGCACCTGACACACTGTCAAAGATCATACCACTGCCGCAGTTTGGACATTTATATTCAATAACCGGCATCTGCTCACCTCAATGTTAACGAAATGGTGTAACGTATTACTTATTCTTCAGCTTTTCCTGAATCGCTGCGAGTTCTTCCTCCGCACTTGGCGACGCACTCTCATTATTACCCGCATCTGCGTTCATGTCCCTCTCCAACTGGGCAATTAATTCATCCAAATCATCTTCCTGTGCCCCAGCACGAAGTTCTGCCAAAGCTTCTGCTTCGTTCAGCGCCTGATTCGCCTTGTCTTCCATGGCCTTAAATGCAGCATCAGCTCTGCCCGCAGATGCATTCCGTTCGTTGGCCTGTTGCTGCGCCTTTGCATCTGCGATGCGACCTTTCAGTTCTGCATGCCGCGCCTCCAATTGCCCTAGATCTGCAACCAGTTTATCGTTCATATGCTTCATCATCTTGGCTTTGGCAGAAGCACGTTCATAAGCCGCCTGTAATTCGTTCATTTTGTCAGCCAGCTTCACTTTCTTCTCCAGAAAACCACGTGCCTTGTCTTCGTCTCCCAACTCCGCTGATTTCTCCGCATACCGCTGTAACTTCTTGACCTCGGCGCTACACTCATCCAATGCTCGCTTCGCCCGGCTCTCATCCGACAGCACCGCTGCCGTTTCAGCCTTCACCTTACCCAGATCACTGCTCAGGCTTCGCATATACTCATTCACACTTTTCTCCGGGTCTTCAGCCCGAGACAGCATGTGGTTCACATTCGCCTTCATCACGTCTCTAAACCTCGATAAGATTCCCATTACTTGTTCCTCCTCCGAAAAGTTCATATGTATACTATAATACATGAATACGCCCACATACGTTTCACATTTCACGATGGCACGTAGAGTCCATACGATCCAAATCCACACAATAATAGCGCAATATAAGAAAAGACGAACACCTATAGTGTCGCCTTATAATCCAAAAATCCTCTCCTAATTCTCAGTATCTTTCTTCCTAGTTCACAGTCCTTTAATGAACAGCACACTTTTCTCTGCAATCCGATCTGAATCCGTATTATGTATGTAATGACCGCCATCTAAAATCTGATATTGTCCCATCTTCACAGACTCGATATAAGTTATTAGGTACGTTTTCCAATTCTCAACGGGTAACTCTTCTCCATTAGATATGAAAAAATACATCGGCACATCCGGAATTCCCTGTGTAGCAACTTTTGCTGCATTCTGTTTAATCATGTTGACTTCATCATTCATATTCGATGTCTGCGTATTCTTGTAGAATAGCGCCCGGTAAAGTTCCTCTTCCTGAGGAGACAGGTGATTCTCCTTAATCGCAGCGGATGAATCCACAATTCCGGGGAAAAAGCGTGTAATCCCCATTCGTGCTCCCAAACCTGTCAGACTCATCATGCATTCCGAGGGCAAAGGATATGCTTCATATACCTCTGGAATAGCAGGGTCCAATCCAATAATCGCCTTAACTTCGGTTGGATACCGTTGTGCCCAATATAATGCTTCAATGCCTGACATGGAATGCGGAAACAACACATAGGGTGGATTCTGACCTGCTAAAGTCAGCGCTGTTCTGGTTTCTTCCAATATCGTATCGATATCGCGGGATACCTCGGCCGTTTCACTGAAGCCATACCCTGCCTTCTCAACTACAGCAATTTTGTATTGTTCAGACAATCTGGAGTAAAGTGCCTTGAAATCCAATACAGGAGCGGATGTACCCCCACCTGACAGAAAGACCAGTGTTTGTGACCCAGAACCTTCTGTATAGACATGCATTTGGTGATTATTCACGTTAAACATTGCACCTGGCGGCGACAGAATACTCAACTCACTCTTGAGCTTAATCGTATGATTCGTGAAACTAATTACAATGCACATTAGCATGACACCCAATATTGCCAAGGCACCATACCCCAATCTCTTCAACACAATTCTCATTGGTTCCCCCTCCAACATGATGTACACTCTTATTTATTTTATCATGTACATTGGAAGTTATATGAGATTTAATCCTTTTCTCATCGCGCTCTAATAAATCATTATCGGAGAGTTATGGATGCATATCACACAGGCATTTTGCAGACACAACAGGGCTGGTTCCCCCATAGGTGCCATTCCCTCGCAAGTTGGCTATAATAAGGGGATCAAAGTTTTCTATAAAGGCAGGAAAAATATGCGTACACGAGTTCACTTTATTGCTCCCTACGAATCGATGATTCCTATTATACAAGAGTGCATTCCTCGCTTTCCCCAGTTAACCATTCAGACGGACGTGGGCGACTTGGCAAACGGTGTGGAATTAGCAACTCAAGCTGAGAAAAATGGTGCAGAGATTATCATCAGCCGCGGCGGAACCGCCCAACTCATTAAAAAAGCAGTGACCATTCCCGTCATTGATGTGCAGTTATCGGGCTATGATATGATTCGTTCACTTACACTGGCAAGCCAGTTTAACGGCCAAACAGCCATTGTTGGCTTCTCCAACATCACCTCAGGTGCACAATCGATTATTGATCTGATGGATCTGCCCCTCAAGGTCTATACCATACATAGCTCGGAAGATGTCGCCCGATTACTCTTGGAGTTGAAAGCTTCCGGGTACCGACAGATTGTCGGAGATGTGATCACCGTCAACACCGCGAAGACCTACGGTCTGGAGGGGTTGTTAATCCAATCCGGACAGGAATCCATCCTTAGAGCGATGGAGGATGCACAGCTGGTCTATCGTTATTTGAGCAAAAATCATGCGATATCGATCATCCTGAATGACCTGGTTACACGGGAACATCCCAATTTACTTATTTTAAATGAACGGAATGAAGTTGTATTCGAGAACCTGACTGATTTTGGGAAAAATCCGCTGACCGATAATCACATATATCTGACCAATACCAGTCTGGAGTTCCATCAATCCCAGATCCAAAATGTGTTCATGGTGGACGATTACCAGCTCACGGTTAACGCCTATGAAACGACCCTGGACAACAAGAACTACAAGGTATATATGCTGGAAAAAGGACAACCCTATGCCTTTGCACAATTCGGCATAACAACGTTTACGGACGCATCGATGGAGCCTATCGTTGCCGAATCCCCTGCCATGCAGGCGGTATTACAGAACATTCGGGCACTCTACGAGAATCATGAACCGATCTATCTGCGGGGTGAAGCAGATTCCGGTAAATCTTTTCTGGTCAAACATATTCATCAGATGTACTCCGGTGGCGGACTCTTATTACAGATGGATCTCTCGCAAGTTCCGCCCGGTCATTTGCACAAGATACCACTCGCCAAGGTTAGAAATGTAGAGATTAACCACATGGAAACACGTATGGAAGATCCGGAGTTGCTCGCCTTTATCCAGAGCTGCCTTCAAAATCAGATTGGGGTGTTTATACTCGGGGAACAGATATTGAACCCGCAGTGGTCACTTGATCTGGAGCTTAATACAATCATGATGCCAAATCTTGCGGATAGACCAGAGGATCTGGCTCCACTGATGCAGCATTTCCTGACGGATTACTACCACAAATACGGAACTACTGCGGTGAGAATCAAAGAAGATGCTCTACAGCTGATCCAAGATCAGATCACACATATGAATGTCAACCAGCTGAAACATCTGATCAAGCAGGCTGCACTCAACGAACAAGATTATGTAATCACCACGGCTACCTTGTCCCGCTTGCTGGATCAGCAACCTTCTTCAAGCCCAATGAAGTTGAACGGTACGTTGAAGGAGATTGAGAAGGAAGTTATTCAGTTCGTGCTTCAGGAGGAAAATAATAATCAATCAAAGGCCGCAGAGCGTCTGGGGATTAACCGGGCCACATTATGGCGTAAACTTAAAGATTAACTTTAAGTTTGCGTCTTTTTTTATTGCTTTTATGTGTTGCATTTTTAAACAGTTAACCAAGTATTTAAAATTTACAATAAATTATTGTTGCTATATTAAACGATATGGGATAATATAATCCCTGCAAGCGCTTCATAAAAACGATTACTTCATAAGGAGCTACTACTATGAACATTAAAGCAACTTTAGATCGCATCCCTGGCGGTATGATGGTCGTTCCCCTGTTACTTGGTGCAACCATCAATACATTCTTCCCGAATGCCCTGCGCATTGGCGGATTCACGGAAGCACTTTTTGTTAACAGTGCCAGTACTTTGATTGCCCTGTTCCTGTTCATTGCGGGTACACAGATTACGTTTAAAACAGCAGGTTCCTCTGTCGGAAAAGGTTTGACCTTGCTTACGTTCAAATGGGTGATTGGTGCAGCCCTTGGTTTTATCGCTATTTTGTTCGCGGATTCAAACGGGTTATTTCTCGGCCTGGCCCCGCTTGCCATTATTGCTGCAATGACTAACTCCAACGGTGGTTTGTACATTGCTCTCGCCGGCCAATATGGGAAAGAAGATGACAAAGCAGCCTACCCTTTCCTAGCACTCAGTGATGGTCCTTTCCTGACCATGGTAGCGCTCTCCGTCTTTGGTGCGATGGGTTTTGCGAACGGTATGTTTTCCCCAATGGCCTTTGTCGCGGTATTGCTTCCGCTTATCGTTGGTGTCATTATTGGTAATCTGGACCGCAATCTGGGGGAATGGCTGCATAAAGGCAGTGACAAACTTGTTCCGTTCTTTGCATTTGCTCTGGGTATGAACATTAGCTTCTCCTCCATCATTCAAGGTGGTCTTAGCGGAATTTTACTGGGTGTGTTAACCGTGTTATTAACGGGCGGAATCGGTTTCCTGCTCTTTAAAGCCATCGGCTGGAACCCCATCGTGGGTGCTTCCGAAGGTTCAACAGCCGGGAATGCCGTAGGTACACCTGCTGCCATCGTGGCTGCTAATGCTTCATTTGGCCCAATTGCCGAGATTGCTACGGTGCAAATTGCAGCGAGCGTTGTAACAACAGCCATCCTGTTGCCGATCTTCATCGGGTTCCTCTCCAAACGATTAGAGAAATCAGGTGGAGTGGAGAAATACAATCAACGACCAACCACATAAATGGGTATCACCTGATTTAATGTGCTTAATCTGTGCTTAATGGATGATCTGAACGGACTTTTTATTAAATTGTGCTTACAAGGAGGGATGACTGCATGAAATTAGCCATTATTGCAGATGATTTGACCGGTGCCAATGACAGCGGGGTGCAGCTTGCCCGTCATGGCTTGAAGACCAGTGTTCTTTTTAATATAGATGAAGGCCCTCTTACACGTTACGATGCCGTCGTCTTTGATACAGATAGTCGTTCCATATCTTCGCAGGAAGCGTATGACCGTGTATATCAGGCTGCTGAATTGCTGACGAACAACGGATTTGAGACGATTTTCAAAAAAATGGACTCCACCATGCGCGGTAATATCGGCATCGAGATTGATGCTGTATATGATGTCGTAAAGCCGGACTTTATGATGATTGCCCCGGGTTATCCAAAGAATAACCGGACGATATTGGAAGGAATCCACTATCTGAACGGCGTTCCGCTGGCAGATACTGAAATTGCCCATGATCCGAAGACACCTGTAACGATTTCCTACCTTCCGGACTTGTTGAAACAACAGACCAAGTACGAAGTTGGCGAAATCACCGTCGCCGATCTGGAAGCCGGGCAGAATCATACTCGCACCAAGCTAGAGCAGTTGAAAACAAATAATATCCCGTATGTAATGGTGGACTCCACCGAAGAAAGACATCTGGAACTGATTCTGCAGATGACTCGCGAGTTGGAGTATACGTTTACTTGGGCAGGTTCGGCGGGTATTGCCAATTATCTCCCCGCGCATTACGAGTTGGAATCCAGGGCTGCATCACTTGATATCCCGGAGAATTCCGGTCCAATCCTAACGGTGGTTGGCAGCGTGAACAAAAACTCCCGCGAGCAGCTGCATCGATTGATGCGTAACTCCCGCGTAGCTTCAGTCTCTTTCCATTCCTTCAAAGCGGTATCCGCAACCGCAGACCGCGCGGAAGAGATGGAACGTGTCTATAATGAGGTCCGAGACAAAGCGCTGGAAGGACAAGATGTTGTCCTCTACTCCACCGCTGAACAGGTGGATATCGAACTGGCACGGGCAACGGGCGAAATTCGTGGTCTCAATCACACGGAAGTCAGCAACGAGATTGTACTTGCGATGGGTGAGATCTGTGCCAGACTGCTGGAAGAGGGACTGTTCAAAGGGGTATCCATGACCGGTGGCGATACAGCAAAACAAATCTGCCTGAAATGGAATATTAGCGGCTTCGAGCTGCTGGATGAGCTTGAAATCGGCGTACCGATCTCCAAGTTTATCGGGATTGATGATCTACATGTGATTACCAAAGCAGGCGGATTCGGTAAACCGGATGTCTTTATCCATGCGATTCAAAAATTAAAAGGGGGTATTCTCGTATGAAACCTACAATTGGAATTACAATGGGCGACGCAGCAGGTATTGGACCGGAGATTATTATGAAAGCACTGGGTCATCAAGAAATGTACGATCAGTGTAATCCACTCGTTATCGGTGATGCAAAGATTCTGGAGCGTGTTTTGCCTGTCATCGGTTCAAGTCTGAACGTTAATGCGATTCAAGAGCCTTCTGAAGCCAAGTATGAATTCGGTACTGTGGATGTGATTGATCTGAACCTCGTTCCTGCGGATCTGGAATATGGTAAAGTATCTGCCATGGCTGGAGATGCAGCATTCCAGTTTCTCGCCAAAGCCATTGATCTTGCCAAAAAACAGCAGATTCACTCCATCTGCACCGCACCTTTGAATAAAGAAGCTCTCCATCAAGGGGGGCACCTGTATCCGGGGCACACCGAGATTCTGGCTGACCTGACGGATACGCAGGACTTCTCGATGATGCTGACCACGCCTAATCTGCGCGTTATTCACCTGACAACACATATGGGTCTGATCGATGCCATTGCGAGTATTAACCCGGAAAGAACCTACACCGTCGTGAAGCTTGCTCATGATACGTTGAAAAAAGCAGGCTTTGAGAATCCGCGCGTTGCCGTATGCGGAATCAATCCTCATGCCGGAGAGAACGGCTTGTTCGGTAATGGTGAAGAAGAAGAGAAACTGCAGCCCGGCATTGAGCGTGCGCAGCAGGAAGGCATTAACGTCGTTGGTCCACTCCCGGCGGACACACTCTTCTTCCGCGCTGGTCGCGGTGACTTCGATATCGTTGTAGCCTGCTACCACGACCAAGGTCATGCACCGATCAAGGTGATGGGCATCGAAGAAGGTGTGAACATAACCGTTGGCCTGAAAGGTGGCATCATCCGTACATCCGTTGACCACGGTACAGCCTTCGATATCGCCGGAAAAAATATTGCCGATGATAAAAGTATGCTGGCTGCCATCCGCTCTGCTATTGAGCTGGCGCCGAAGGATCAGGGATAACATCAAGATTCATTCGGTACATGCGTGAGTCTGATCGTAAGATCAATTGTATTCGTATCGGTATATATTCGGTATTCAATAAATAGAAGGAAAAAGGCAAACCCTCTGTAAGTTCAAGGGTTTGCCTTTTTGTATATCGTCCACCCATTTATTCAGACCAATAGTCTTGGTTGGTATTATGGCCATCAAACATATGCTAAACTGATCATAATAAGCAAGTAAAGTGAAGAACTTCTACAGACCTGCAGTACACATCGATTACGTGAAGTTCACACCGACTTTAAATGATAAAAAGGAAGAGATTTAATGGGACGAAAACAATCTTTTACTGAAACAGAGCTACTGGACACAACTAAAAAATTAGTACTTGAGCATGGCTACGACGGTTTTCATCTCAAGCTGCTCTCACAGCATCTGTCCGGAGCCCGGAGCACGATATATCAATATTACTCTAATAAAGAAGAGATTGTTGCTGCTTGTATGAAGCGCTCCATATCAACCGTATTAGAGAATTCATTAGCCATTGATGAGACTGATCCAATGGATGCTCTTGAGCAACTGCTTCTGATCTACGCAGAAGAATCTACGCTCCATCAACTTTTGGGAGATGCCAGTAAAATTAATACGACTAATTCTTCCGCAGCAGCGAGAGATATTGAATTTATTGAGAAAGCACATATGACTCTTAAAATTCAATTATCACGCTTGTTTGAACGCGCTCAGCAGGATCAAGCCCTCCGGCAAGATATTCCTCTACCTGTACTTGTTGGTGTTTTCTTCAACTTAATTAATACGCCTAACATGATGAATATCCCTACGCCTGATTGGGGGAAGCTGTTGTTTCAAATGTGGGTTGGAGGAGCCAAGAGCTAACTTTATTCTTGGCTTTAATTTGACACAAGTGTCATTTATATCGTTTAATTATATAAACCACGTGACTACACCTCTAATTTGACACATG
The DNA here is from genome assembly GCF_047302515.1 of Paenibacillus amylolyticus. GTDB lineage: Bacteria > Bacillota > Bacilli > Paenibacillales > Paenibacillaceae > Paenibacillus > Paenibacillus amylolyticus_G. The sequence continues at coordinate 5,710,105 of NZ_CP168019.1, forward strand.
TGTCAAAAAAATGAAAGAAGGAGTTGAACAGATCATGTTTTTAGCGATGAAGGAGTTAATGCATAGTAAAATGAAGTTTTTGATGATTATCATTATCTTCGTACTAATGGCTTGGTTGGTATTTATTTTATCCGGTCTGGGAAATGGATTATCTACGCTAGCCGCATCAACATTCAAGACCATGAAGGCTGATTATGTCATCTTTGAAGAAGGAGCTCAGTCTTCCATGAGCAAGTCACTACTGTCAGATCAATTGGTCGCTGAGGCAGAAAAACTGCCAAATGTGGATGCTGCTGCACCCATGGGAAGCACGATGGCAACGGCACTGAAAGAGAATAGCACCAAGAATGAAGATAAAGTCGATATAGCGATTATAGGAATTGACCCAGGAAGCTTCCTGGAACCAGCTATTGTAGAAGGTGAAAGCCTGTCTTCCGAGAACCCTACGGGTGTCGTGGTGAATTCAACCATGAAAGATGAGGGCTATCAACTTGGGGACACGTTTCAACTGGATGGAACGACTGAATCCTTGACAATTATCGGATATGTGGAGAATCAGACGTATAACCACGTTGCATCCGTATTTACCCCAATGGCTGAATGGCGAAAGATTGCCTTCGCGGCTCCAAGTTCAGATAAAGGAATTGCCGGACCGGTTAATGCGATCATGTTACAAGGCGAGAATATTGATCCAGAAGCTATAAATAAAGAGTTATCCAGCACGGATACAGTTACCCGGTCGGAAGCTGTGCCAGGCATGCCAGGGTACAAAGAGGAGAACGGAACTATTCTGATGATGCTTGCATTTCTACTCGCGATCTCTGCATTTGTACTCGGGGTATTCTTCTATGTCATTACGATGCAAAAAACCAACCAGTTTGGCATTATGAAAGCGATAGGCGCTAGTAACCGTTTCTTGGGAAAAGCCATTATCTCGCAAGTGTTTGTACTTGCGCTGACTAGTATTGTTGTTGGAATCTTGCTGACTTATGGGACAGCAGCAATTATGCCAAAAGGAATGCCATTTAAGCTGAAAACCAGTCTTGTCTTCAATTATTCTGTTATCTTGCTGGTTATTGCTATGTTAAGTTCACTGGTATCTGTTCGCAAAATTACTAAGATTGATCCGCTTAAGGCGCTCGGGAGGGTTGAATAATGAGTAAGGGACTGCACATGCGGGAAGTCACCATGTATTATGCCGAAGGAAACAATCGGATCACCGCGCTTGATCATGTATCCATATCCGTGGAACCGGGGGAGTTTGTTGCTGTAGTTGGACCTTCTGGTTCTGGTAAAAGTACATTCTTATCTATTGCTGGGGCCATGCTGAAAGCCTCCGAAGGAGATATTCAACTAAACGGAAATCATATTTCGAAGCTTACGGAGAAAGAGTTATCTAATATAAGGCTGCAAGAAGTTGGATTTATTATGCAATCTTCAAATCTAGTTCCCTATCTAAATGTTCTGGATCAACTGCTAGTTGTAAAAAGGATGGCGGGGACGATTAAAAAAGAGGATAAGGTATTTGCCACCAAGCTGCTGGAAGAACTGGGGCTGGGTTTGAAGTTAAAAAGTTTTCCCGAAGAGTTATCCGGTGGTGAGAAACAACGGACAGCAATAGCTCGTGCTTTAATGAATAATCCCAACATCATCTTAGCCGATGAACCAACTGCCAGTTTGGATACCAAACGAGCCCATGAAGTGGTTAGTCTAATCGCGCAAGAAGTGAAATCACGCCAAAAAGCGGCCATTATGGTTACCCATGATGAGCGTATGCTTGAATATTGTGACAGAGTATATCGGATGTATGATGGCGGTTTGTCCCTAGCTGAATCGTAAATATATGCACCAAACGATATACCATTTCTCTTCTCTATTCTTTCTTTTATAAAAAGCTTCTATTCAGAAAAGAGTAACATGTTAAGTAGATTTTGGGTCTGTCCATCACTCTCCTCGTCCCTCTCACTCTAGGCTCCCAATTGGTTCGGGTCTCTCACCCACAAGCATAACTTCACGCTCGCTCTGCGAATGTCTGCTTCGGCGATATGCACTTGGTGACATTCCGTTCTGTTTGTTGAAGATGCGATTGAATTGGGAAAAGCTTGTAAACCCACACTGTGCAGCAATATCTGTGATTTTCTCACTCGAATTCAGCAGCATTTGCTGGGCATTCCGAATACGGGTCATCTGCACATACTCTGTGAAGGTGAAGCCAGTAACCTTATTGAATTGGCGAGACAAGTGATGGGCACTTACATAAAAGCGCTTGGATACTTCGTCCAAAGATAAATCCTGCTGATAATGGCTGTGAATATAAGAGGCAATGGCATACATGCGCCTGGACATCGTTGATCCAGTCTCTTCACGCACATACCCGTTCTCTGGTGAGTAACGATGAAGAGCACAGAGAAACTCCACGAACTTGCTATGAATCATAACCGATTGAAGGGCAGAAGGCTGCTGCGATATAGCAAAAATATCATTGATCGGCGCGAGGACTTCCTTGCGTCTTTCTTCTGTAAATCGGAATATCGGGACCGGTTTATCAAAGATCGAGAACAGTTCTGTGTAACCGCTCTCAAGACCAGGTATATGACGTGGCATGGCAAAGGTGATCATCAATCGTTTAGGCGGAGCACCCTTCGGATATTGCGTTTTATGCAGCAAAGAAGGCCGCAGCAGAACGATATCCAGAGGCTGGATCTCATATAAACTGCCTTCAATGATGTGCGCAGCTGTGCGATCCAGAAGGATACAGATTTCATAGAAATCATGGAAATGCTGAAATTCCATATTCAGTTCATGGGAACGCTCGTCATAATCCAGATGATAAAAAAGCGAATCTCCAGGCTGGTTCACATGGATCGCATATCCTTGCTCGTATGCCAAAACCGATGGTGTCATGGACATGCCCCCTATCCTGATTCTAATGATTTTATTTTAGCATGAAATGCAATAAAAAGACGTTATTTTCAGCATACAATACGTAGTTTCGCCCATTTCTCTTTTGTTATGATAGATTTGATATGTTAGCGCTTGCAGTATTATAACTCCAACAACGACTACAGCCTGTACTTACTACAAACCAAGGTGGGAAACCAACATGAAAATGAATTCCTTGTATACTCGGATCCATACCATTGTGAAACACTTGGAACGTGCACGACTGACCTCAAAGACATATATCCCTGAGCTTTATCATAAAGAAAGTGGTTACCACTCCTGGGAACTGGTGCATGAGGACCCTTCCTCCTGGAACGTATTCCGTAAGGGTGATGGCTGGGGCGGCAAAGACGTACACAGCTGCTTCAAAACCCGCATTCAAATCCCGGATCAGATGGAAGGAAAAAAGGTCGTGTGTGCCATCGTCACTGGTGCTGATGACATCTGGAATTACGATAATCCGCAATTCTTAGCATTCCTCAATGGGGAACTGATCTGCGGTCTAGACGTGAACCATACGGAAATTGACCTGACACCCGCTGCGGCAAAAGGTGATGAATTCGAACTGGCATTATATGCGTATTGCAGTACGTCTGCCGCGGATGTTTTTCTAAATGTATATATCGCCGAGCATCATCAGCAAGTCTCGGATTTGTATTACGATCTCAAGGCTGCGCTGGATGCTGCGGATCTGCTGCGTGAGGATGATCTGGAGCGGCTGAAGTTGGTCGAACATCTGAATAAAGCCGTGAATTTGCTGGATTTGCGCCAGGAAAACAGTGCAGAATTCCATGTGTCGGTGCTGGAAGCGCGCCGATATCTGCAAGATCATGTCTATGGTGATATCCGCCCTGCCGGTGATCACATCCCTACCGTGCACTGTATCGGACACACGCATATCGATGTGGCATGGCTGTGGACGCTGGATCAGACTCGGGAGAAGGTCATTCGCAGCTTCGCGAGTGTATTGTATCTAATGGACAAGTTCCCAGAGTATACCTTCATGTCCTCGCAGCCCCAGCTCTATGCGTACCTGAAAGCAGATTACCCTTCCCTATATGAGAAAATCAAAGAAAAGGTGGCCGAAGGCCGCTGGGAAGCGGAAGGTTCAATGTGGCTGGAGGCTGATTGTAACTTAATTTCCGGCGAATCCATGATCCGTCAGATTATCTACGGCAAACGTTTCTTCAAGGAAGAATTCGGCGTGGAGAACCGTGTGCTCTGGTTGCCGGATGTATTTGGTTATAGTGCAGCGATGCCGCAGATTATGCGCAAGAGCGGCATTGATTATTTTATGACAACCAAAATTGCCTGGAATGATACAAACCAGATTCCAAACGACACGATGTACTGGCGAGGAATCGACGGATCAGAGGTCCTGACCCATTTCATCACAGCCACAGACTATGACAAACATCCTGATTTCAGGCAGCGCCGCTTCGAGACGACCTATAACGGACGGTTTAATGCTTCGCAAGTGAAAGGCACGTGGCAGCGATACCAGAACAAAAACATCAATGCAGATGTCCTGCAATGTTTCGGATTTGGGGATGGTGGCGGTGGACCAACTGAGGAGATGCTGGAGCATGGCAGACGACTTGATGTCGGATTGCCGGGTGTACCCGCGGTGAAACGTACCTTTGTACGCGAGTTTTTTGAGAAGCTGGAGCAAAATCTGGCGGATGTTCCTTCCGTTCCCCGCTGGTCGGGTGAGTTGTATCTGGAGTATCACCGGGGGACCTACACGTCCATGGCGCGTAACAAACGGTACAACCGTCATAGCGAATTTGCGCTGGCCGATGCCGAGCTGTATGCCATGATTCATCGTCAGGCGAATGCACAGGCGGCCTATCCAACCGATGCACTGGAGCATGCATGGAAGCTGACGATGCTGAACCAGTTCCATGATATTCTCCCGGGCAGCTCCATTGAGCAGGTATATGTGGATTCCAAGGAGCAATATGAAGAAGTCCTGCGTGTCACGGATGAGCTGAAAGACAGCGCGCTGAACGGCATTGCAAGCCAAATTACATCTGATGGCGAAGCCATTGTGGTATTTAACACCACCGGATTTGTACGGACGGATGTGGTTGAACTGCCTGCTTTTGCTAGAAAAGTAACCGTCTATGATGGAGATCGCCCTGTACCAAGCCAGCGGACTCCCGAAGGCGGACTTGTGTTCCTTGCAGAGAACGTGCCTGCATCCGGGTATAAATCTTTCCGAATCACACCAGATCTAACAGACGAGCTTGTCGCGGGAGTTTCGGTTGCACAGTGGGAAGCAGATCGGCGCCATATCCACACACCTTGGTACGATATTCACCTGAATGAAAGTGCCGAATTCACATCCGTATGGGACAAGCTGGAGGGCCGTGAGCTGCTTCAGTCTGGCAAGCGTGGTAACGTGCTGCAAGTGTTCGAGGATCGACCTGCGGAATACGAGGCATGGAACATTGACGATTATTATGAACAGCATATGTGGGAGATTAATGACCTGCAGTCACTGGAGTGGGTTGAAAGCGGGCCGGTGCGTTCCGTGTTGCAAGTGACGCGACAGTTCCTGGACTCTGTCGTTGAGCAAACGATCATCTTCTACGCGCATACGCGCCGGATTGATTTTCGTACGTTTGTGGACTGGAAGCAGGAGCATTTGCTGCTGAAAGCCGCTTTCCCGCTCGATATCTGGAGTGAGAAAGCAGTCTACGAAATCCAGTACGGCAACGTTGAGCGTGCTACCCACCGTAATACGAGCTGGGATCAAGCCCGGTTTGAAGTATGCGGGCAGAAGTGGGCCGATCTGGCGGAGAACGGGTACGGTGCTGCTCTGCTGAACGACTGCAAATACGGATATGATATTCATAACTCGGTGATGCGACTGTCGCTGATCAAGAGTGCAACGTACCCGAATGAAAATGCCGACAAAGAGCAGCACGTATTCACCTACGCGCTCTATCCGCATCAGGGCGACTTCCGTGAAGGACGTGTCATCCAAGCCGCTTATGACCTCAACCGTCCGTTGGTTGCCCGTGAAGTAAGTCCGCAAACCGGTACGTTGCCGGGAACATGGTCACTTGCTTCGGTCGATCAGGATAATGTCGTGCTGGAGGTTATCAAAAAAGCCGAGAACAACGATGATATGATCATCCGTCTCTATGAAGCACACGGCCGTCGCAGCCGTGCTTCCCTGCAATTGCCTGAGGGAGCAGGTGCTACGACGTACGCATGTGATTTGCTCGAGAATAACGAAGCGGAATGCGCTGTGGAAAATGGTCGAGTTTCTTTTGATATCAAACCGTATGAGATTCTGACCTTCCGTATCCCTGCGGGACAGTAAACAGAAATTACGCAACATGAAAACTGCAACATTGCTTACTATGCTTCAACAATAAAGCAATAAAGGGCTGCCTCCTGTCATATCTGACATGGGAGCAGCCCTTCATTTGTCGTTCTTTAAAATTCTTCATACTCGCTTGGGTCCTGATCCCACAAACGTCCATCTGGACGATTAAATGCAGAGATGACCTGCATCTCTTCTGTGCTCAACTCAAAATCGAATATATCGATATTTTCCTGCTGATGCTGCAAGGATCCAGCTTTCGGAATTGGAATGGAACCCAGCTGAACATGCCAGCGCAGAATGATCTGAGTTGGCGTTTTGCCATGCGTTTCCGCAATCCGAAGAATGTTCTCATCCTTCAGAATATCCTGTACGGCATCATTGCCACGTCCAATCGGACTCCAGGATTCGTTCACGATGCCATGCTTCGTATCCTGTTCCCGCTGATCGGCTTGGTCGAAGAATGGATGCAACTCAATCTGATTCAGACTCGGCGCTATCCCCGTTTCCTTAATCAGCCGTTCATTGTGCTCAGGCAGGAAGTTGCTGACTCCAATGGATCGGATATATCCACGCTTTTTGGCTTCGATCAGCGCTTGCCATGCCTCGACATACATATCCTTCTTCGGATTGGGCCAGTGAATCAGATACAGGTCGTAATAATCCAGATCCGCTCTGTACAGGGATTCCTGGATTGCCACGAGTGCTTTATCATGAGCGTGATAACGCCCCGGCAACTTCGAGGAAATGAGCAGTTCTTCTCTGGCGATGGAGCTTTGTTTGATTGCTCTACCCACCGTTGCCTCATTCTCATAGTTATACGCCGTATCAATTAATCGATAACCCGCATCCATTGCGGACGCGATCGATTTAACGCCTTCTTCACCTTTTAAACTATAGGTACCAAATCCAATTGCAGGCACTTTCAAGCCATCGTTCAATGTATATTCCGGAATTTGATGATTCATCTGAAGACTCTCCTTTGCAAAAGGTATACGAACAATATGGTAAAAATAATGCCCCTCTCCGTTTATCTACCCCTCCATACGCGCTTGAATCAATTGGAAGTCACCACTCCGTTTTATTCAGGTGACGGCTTCCTCTTCTAGCTCTCATGAAGAACGGTCTCCTTTTCATTCAAACGAAGAGATGGGCGTGGCCGATATCGGTTGATTGCCTATAAAGTTCTTAATGGCCATAGCAGCCTGCTTATACCCGCCAGCATCGCGTAACGTTTTCCCAATAACCTCAGCATGTTCCTTGTAAGAGGCATTACCGAGCACTTCTAATACTGCGTTTCTAAGCACATCGGGTGTAAGGTTATTTTTGTCCACGATGACCCCTGCTCCCAACTCCTGTACCCGGCCTGCTACACGCGGCTGATCCGATGTTAACGGAAGCATGATTAATGGTACATCGTAATACAAAGCTTCGCTGGTACTGTTCATGCCTGCATGTGTCAGGAAAGCATCTACGCACTGCAACACTTCCAGTTGGGGGACATAGGGCCTGATGATGAAATTATCAGGAATGAGCTCAGCAATGGGCTCCAAATCGGTATCCTTCCCAGAAGACAAGATAAACTGCACAGGCAAATCACGAAAGGCCGTAAAGCAAAGCTTATAAAACTCGAGATCTTTATTTAAAATGGTTCCCATCGAAATATAAACTGCCTGTTTATAAAGAGCATGCAGAGATTCATTTGCAAAAGCTGGCGCATCCTTACGAGGAATAATGGACGGGCCAGTGAACACAAAGCTGTCGTCCAGCTTGTCCCCCATGGGTTGAAAATAGCTGCTTGTATAGACAATCTTCAGTTGTCCTGGATGCCCTGAAAGTTCCGCCAGAGAAGGCGCAGCCACATTGAACCGGGAAGCTAATTGTTGAGACATTTCCATAATGCCGTTATATAGCTCCTGGACCTCCTCATTGTCATCCTTCAGATTATAACTACCTGACCCGAGAGGCTCTACAAAAACAAAGGTACTGGTCGAGCAGATCGTGGGTATCCCCAGCTTTTCGCCCAAAATTTGTCCGCCCCAGCCGATTAAGGAATCAAAAATTAAATAGTCATAGGTTTCATTTTCGATCAAATTCAGAACATCCGGAATAAACCGTTGAGTTATTTTTTTCAAAATCATATATAAGAATTGGTAAGGATGCTTGATTTCAAATGGCTTCATATTGGGGTTGTTGAGCAGGGTTGCCTCGTTGAAGGAGTAAGCTTTAAATTGAGCACCTAACGCTTCAATCTTCGTCCGGTATTTTTCAGTACAACAATAGACGACCTCATCTCCGCTCTCTATCAACTCCTTGATTAACCCGAGCGACGGATTGATATGCCCTTCTGCAGGCATCATCACAACTAACACACGTGCCACGAAGCTCACCTCCATTAAATTTTCCAATGAACTATCAAGTGGGGGATATGGTAACCCATTCTTCCAGACCATTGGCTTGAACAAATAAAACTCTACTACCTCATTGAGGCGGTAGAGTTCCTATTCATGAGACGGAAGCATTAAAGTCTACGATACCTAACGTTATTTTACTCTCACGAGCTGGTCACGGCACCCAGACATCCCTTTTATAAAAGGTTACGCTGTAAGCATCGGTATCGCTGTATCGTCCATCTTTGCTTACCACTTTAAAATATACATTATTGTAGTCGACAAGAACCGTATCCGCTCCTGACGTATTCGTAGAAGAAGCAACCAAATTTCCAGCGCTGTCATAGGCGTACAGATCGTAATCATAGCCGGAAGGAGAACCCAGCACGACAGATTTGCCATGCCCTCTGAATGTAAAGTAGTCTACATCTGTCGGGGAAGATAGATAAGACCAAGCACTTCCACCCCAGTAAGCCGGACCGTAGGGAGTGGCCACCGTTTGCGTTGGGATTTTATACGCGCTGCTCAAAGTGTCATTTGACTCGTAATTATCCGCCAAGGCCGTACCCACAATCGATCCTGATAAAAGCGTCACCATAATAGCAGAATACAATGTTTTCTTCATTTCATTCTCCCTCCATTTCTTATGAAAGTTAGCACGCCAAAGAGACTTCATGCTTTTCCTTCATTCTTAGACACGTCTAATCAGAATAAGCTCCAAATCACCCCTTTCAAAATATGGAATTAATTATAATATAATGAAAAATATATGTATTGTCTACTTGTTTTTACAGTAATTCTGTTTTGCTAACTGTATTTGATCCCGATTCCAGAACTGACCGTCAGTCTCATAAATAAAGCACTTGGATCTGTTCCTGTGATTTTAAAAATTAGCCAACTTACCAACACTCGACGTGTTCTCACCCATGGCCGAATTGGAGGGGCATCCAAACGTAAAAACGACCACCAATATGGTGGCCGTCACATCTATTTTGATAAATCTTCTTAGTACTCTCGCGCATATTGCTTATCCTCTTTCAGTTGCACAATGTCATGTCCGGTTGGGTTCTGGAAGGCCCGTAGTCCAAATGTTGACGCCACCGCGAAGATATGGTCAAAGATATCCGCCTGAACGTTCTCATATACCCCCCAGTTAATATCATTGCTGAATGCATAGATTTCCAGAGGCAGCCCGCGATCTTCCGGTGCTAATTGTCGCACAATCATCGTCATATCTTTATTGATTTTTGGATGATTCCTCAAATATTGATGAATATATTCCCGGAATACACCGACGTTTGTCAGTTGTCTGCCGTTCACGTTGCTTTCGGTATTCACCTGGTGCTCCATGTTGTATGCTTGAATTTCCTTCAATTTTGCCGTGACATAATCAGTCAGGTAGTGGATTTTCTCAAATTCAGCCACCATCTCTTCCGTACAAAAACGGATACTGCTGATATCAATATAGATACTCCGCTTAATCCTTCTGCCACCGGACACCTGCATGCCTCTCCAGTTACGGAACGAGTCCGAAATGAGGGCGTAGCTTGGAATCATCGTAATCGTTTTATCAAAATTCATAACCTTTACCGTGTTCAGTGTAATGTCGATGACGTCGCCGTCCGCATTATACTTTGGCATCTCGATCCAGTCACCAACGCGCACCATATCGTTCGACGATAGCTGTACACCGGCCACGAGGCCCAGGATCGAGTCTTTGAATACGAGCATTAATACCGCCGATAACGCCCCAAGTCCACTAAGGATAATGAGCGGGTTCTGTCCGATCAGGCTGGAGATGACGATAATGCCCCCGATAATGAACAGGACAATCTTGGCTACCTGAATGTAACTCTTGATTGGGCGGATCTTAGACACCTCATAGGTACGATAGATATCATCGAAGACATTCAGCAGAGCATTCAGAACCGTAATCATGATAACAATCATATAGGTCATTGCTGATTTTTCAATTATGGCCTGATAGGGCGAGAAAATATAAGCAGAATAATAGATTATAATGGCTGGCACAAGATGCGACAGCTTCTGAAATAAATTTTTTTGAACTACAATATGGCCCCACTTGAAACGGTTGTTACTTACGATACGATGAACCGTCTTCAGTACCACTCGCTTAGCAATCACATTTGCCAATATCGAGATCACTGCTATAAAAATAATCATAATGATGTTTGAAAGATAACCAATGGAGGGTCCACTCATGCCGAGTTCTTCTAGTTGATTTCTGATAAAGTCCATTGTTTCCTCCTGACATAATCTAGTTTAGCCTATTATTATAGAGTAGATCAGGATGGTAAGCAAAAATACGCGTAAAACTCTTTTCAGTTTCTCGACCCCTGCCATGGATAGAAAACTTACTCAGGATCGATCATACCGTTCAATAAATTTATAATTTTCTGTTCCTCGCCACTCTCATTTGTCTTGAACCTTGCCAGAGTGAGTCCGAATTTTCTGAAAATAGCTTCTTTAATTTCATCCCTTTTTATCTGATCGGGTTTATTTTCATGAAATTCAAAGCCGTCCACCTCAATCGCCAATGCGAGTGAACGATCTAGCTTGTGATAAATTGCAAAATCAACAGAGGAGAAATGCTTAATAAATTTCCGCTCTTCCTCGTTTAAACGATCAAGATCCACGAAAATGTTCATTAGGTATACCTGACTTGATAATGTAAAATCCTTAAACTGCGGCTCTTCCAGTATTTGAGTAAGAAGTGCTTCCATTAAGTTCTCGCTTTTGTACCTTGAGTTATTATAATGACTAGCACGGTTTCGAAACTCTCGAAGTTTCTCCGAATATTCCCGATATAACAAATCAAAAATTGATACAATCTCACTCTCCACGACATTGTCATCCAGAGTGCTGTATTCCATATAACGCATAAGGTCTCCCACTTCGTTCCCATATCTGTGGAATGCAGAATGATCTGTCACCAGAATAAACTGACGCTGAGCACGTGATACAGCAACGTTAATCAAGTTAGGATTATTAACAAATTTCATTCCCATATTCCCCAACTTGGTCCGGTCCAGAACCGTTGACATAATCATAGTATCCTTTTCTCGACCTTGATACCTGTGAATCGTGTCGCTTTCAATATCGACTGTAAAATGCTGAACTGCTTTCTCCAGCTGTTTGCGATACGGTGTTGTGAAGCCGATATTTGAAGGAATGTCAACAACATCCAGCTCTGCCTGTAGGATTTCCTGCTCAATAACTTCAAGTTCCCTTGAATTAAACCTCCCCTTCTTCCCATGTGTCAATTTTCTCATATGGTTCCCCATTGCTGTTCTATAGATCATAAGTGGAGAATCAGACATTTGTGGATCAGTGAACGTAATTAAATCACCATTGTAATATTTCCTGTTACAGAATTCTATAATTGCAGGATGACAGCGATAATGTTCTCGTAGTATTACGCTTGGGAGGGTATCACCATACAAAGCCAATAGGGAAGATAATACATTATGTTCAAAATAATCATATGCACTGCTCATATCAGGATATAAGCTATTTTTGAGTTTCTCTTTAATTTTGAGATCAACAATATGAGGTAACTGCTTCGTATCCCCCACAATGATGGCATGTTTACAACAGGACAACGCAAGCGCTCCTGTTAACAAGTCAACTTGTGATGACTCATCTATAATACAATAATCAAACATATAGTTAGGGGGCACACAGTTTCTCAATGAATGTGTCGTACTAAGCACAACAGGGTAGTTCTCAATAAAATCTTTAAACAAATTTAAATGAATATACGATTTCTCATTTGATTGGATTACGGAGCGATTATGGTATTTCTTATGTAACTTAAGTCTAAAAAGATTTTCGGAACAGTGCTGATGATCATCCAACAGGTCCTGATAATTGTAAGATTTCAGTTCCTCCTCAATCTTCAGAATTTGATTTGAAAGCTCTTCTATTCTCAAGATATAGAACTGCCTTTGGTAATTCAGAATGACATCAAGTCCTTGCTTTTTCAACTTCTTAAAATCTGTAAAACCATGCTTAAAGAATAATTTGAACGGATAGAACAATTTGTATTTTTTCTTTATTTCTACAGCAAGAAAACTGTCCTTCATAAATTCCAAAATTTTATTTGGGGTTTGTTTGTAGAATGACAATTTCTCAATATGAGAGACGTCTTGTCGTGCAAAGTAATGCTCAAAATGCTCCTGCTCAAGCAAATATGCTGAGAGCTTCTGCTTACACTGTGCCTTTTCTCGATCCATCTCCATCAAACGGTGTAACTGCCTGTCAAAATGATTAATTCGATCTCTACACTCTGCCTCCGAGATATCAACATCCCAATCTGACATGTTCACCTTCGGTAAATTTACAAAAAACTTCTTTTTATTCTCTTGGTTCCCCAAACTGGCCACAAAGAAATGATATCCTTTTCGTTCCAGCTTCTCTTGTACGTTTAGGACAGCTGCATTGTTACTGGAAACAACAGCAACCTTCTTGCCTTGCATTATCGCCAGATTTGCTATGATATTCAAGATGGTTTGGGTTTTACCTGTACCAGGCGGACCTTCAATGATGCTGATGTTGCTAGTCAATGCATGCTCAAGAGCTTTCTTTTGACTCAAGTTAAAACTGAAGGGAAAAACAGGGTCTACTGTTAGCATTTTTTCCTGCTTTATCGGATTTTTCTGGATAATCTGGCCTAGGACACTATTCGGATCGACATAGTTTAGCTTGGCAAATTCTTTGGAAAGAAACGATTCTTTTTCCTTATGCGTTCCCGGTTCCTCTATTTCATCTTTATTTTTTACATATGTTGATATTTCACGCCAGTATTCTAAAATAAATTTGGCATCCGGCTTACTCAATACATTTTGTTCAAATCGAATGCGATCCTTATCATAGACACGCATACTTGCATTCTCAAAACATATTCGAATTTTAACACCGAAGTCCCAAACACGCTTAACATTGTTAAACGGTACGTCATCGTGATAAATAGCTATGTTATCTCCTGGTTCCTGAATGTATGGCTCCTGAAAAATAAGCACATCTTGATTGCGGTAGTTATACTCTATATCTAAATCTCTGTATATAATCTGTACCCCAGAAGGACCCACCTTATAGTAGGAAACCTCCTCTGTCTTTTCTTTACCTTTAATGATAATCATTATTTTATCCAGATCCATAATAGCCTCACTATTTTCATATTGTTATGGTAACTATAGTTAAGCTTCTATAAACTAGCAACATATTCCTTTTTTGTACTTCTCCCAAACAAAAAAGGACCCTATCATTCAAAGAATGATGGGTCCACTTGATTATGTTATCTTTTCATCCTGCTCACGAGAAATGCCCAACAACTCAGTCACCGTCACCAGACGGTACCCTTCCGCGACCAGTTCCTCCACCAGCACACGAACCGCCTCCACCGTCTGGGAACGATCCCCGTACCCATCGTGGAATATAAGCACGCTGCCAGGTTTCACCGCAGACCGAGTATGCTCCAGAATGTGCTCAACGCCGGGATTGTCCCAATCCCTTGCATCACCGTTTACCGCACCAATTGTACGATATCCACGCTCCGCTGCAAGAGACAGTATATCATCGTTTACGCCAAAATACGGCGGGCGGAAGCAGCGGACAGGTTGCCCCGTAACTTCTTGAACAAGATTTTCTGCGCGTTGCAGCTCCTCCCCGACTTCCTCCAGCGTCAACTTGGTCAGATCCGGATGCGTGTACGTATGGTTGGCAATCTCATGCCCTTCACGATGCACCTCCACCGCAATCTCCGGGTGGTTCTCCATCTCTTGGCCAATCATGAAAAACGTCGTCCGCCCACCTGCACGGCGGAATATCTCAAGCACTTGAGGTGTATACACCGGATGTGGCCCATCATCAAACGTGAAAGCCACAACCTTTTCCCGAACAGACTCCTGCTCTACCATCACGATATTGACCATACTATAATGACCCCTCTCTGAAACTGACTGGCTACATACCCCTTATTATTCCATGTCTATACGCCATGGTCCAGTCCAGAGATCACACCTTGCGAAATCCCGAATCAAGCCGATATCTACCAGAAAGAGAGTACAGCGAGCGAGCAGCAAGCCCTTCTACCACCCCCCAGTCCAGCCTACAGCTAACCTTTGATCGCACCTGCGATCATACTCTTCTGCACCTGTTTGTTCAGCAGCAGATAGATGACCACCGTTGGCACTGTCGTAATCATCAGTCCGGCACCAATGATACCCCATTGCGTAATGTACGTTCCCACCATCGACATCATGCCCACCGTCAACGTCTGGTAAGCCGTGTTATTGATAAACGTAACTGCAAACATCAGCTCATTCCAACAGGACAGAAATGTGAAAATGGCTACCGTTGATATAGCCGGGGTTACCAGAGGCAGAATAATAGAGAAAAACGTCCGGTAGATACCGCAGCCATCGATAACCGCCGACTCTTCCATCTCTCTTGGGATACCTTTGAAAAAGCTACCCAGAATGAATACCGCCATCGGAATGCCAAATGCCACATAAGGAATGATCAGAGACCAGTAGCTGTTGAGCAGGCTCAGATTCTTCAAAATAATAAACAATGGCAGCAGCGCCGCATGAATCGGCACCATCATGCCCAGCAAAATAATCGTCATCGTCAACCCGCTGAGCTTCCAGTTCATTCTCGTGATTGCGTATCCCGTCATGGAGGACAGGATCAGTACCAAGACAATGGAGGCCGTAGTAACCAGCACACTATTCATAAAATAGGTCAGCACATGGCCGTCGGACATTGCTTTGGTGTAGTTGCTCCACAGAAATGCTTTGGGCAACCCGGCTACATCACCGCTGAAAATCTCACTGTTATCCTTCAGGGAAAACAGCGCCAGCCAGATGAGCGGGTAGATCTGCACAATCGCAACGAGGATCAGAAACGCTTGCAGGAACACTTTCCCGATCGGTCCGGAGATGGACCTCGACTTGGGCTTTTTTTGCAACATGACTTCTACGGTACTCATGCCTTATGCCTCCCTCTACTCCGTTTTGAACAATGAATTAATGAGGATCGTACATACCAGACACTCCACAATGATAAAGACCGAGATCGCACTGCCATATCCGTACCGGAACGTATCAAAAATGGTAGCGTACATCAGCGTGCTTGGCACTTCAGTGGTATAAAATGGCCCGCCACCTGTCAGCACATAGATCAGGTCAAACACCTTGAATGCGCCGATGACCGAAAAAACAAGGCTTACCTTCAGAATTGGCTTCATCAGTGGGATCATGATGGACCACGCCGTGCGAATACGGGAAGCACCGTCCATTCGAGCAGCTTCGAGCACATCCTGAGACACGGACTTCGCACCTGCATACATCAGCAGCATGTGATACCCCACGTACTGCCACAAGGTCGGAATAAAAGATGCCGCCAGCGCGGTGTCCTTCTGCCCCAGCCAGTCCTGTGCCAGGCTGGATAAGCCGATACTTTGCAGCAGTACGTTCAGCAGACCATAATCGGCGTTGTAGATTTTTGACCACAACTGGGCAATAACCACCGTGGAGATCAACACCGGGATGAAATACACGGTCCGGTAGAAGCCTTCCCCCTTGACGTTGGATGCCAGAATCAGTGCGAGCACCAGCGAGATCGGCAGTTGAATGAACACCGAAGCACCCGCGAATAACAGAGAGTTTTTGATCGAATTCAG
Organism: Paenibacillus amylolyticus; assembly: GCF_047302515.1. Taxonomy (GTDB): domain Bacteria; phylum Bacillota; class Bacilli; order Paenibacillales; family Paenibacillaceae; genus Paenibacillus; species Paenibacillus amylolyticus_G. The sequence goes on from NZ_CP168019.1 coordinate 5,726,480, forward strand.
TACCCGGGAATCCTTAAACATCTCTACATAGTTGTCCAGGCCGATAAATGTCCCCCTGCCCACGCCGTTCCAGTCCAGCAGACTGTAATAACTGGAGACAAAGATCGGAATAAGCACAATTCCGCAGAACAGAAGCAGGGTGGGTAGTACAAAGACAGCTATCGTACCTTTATTGGAAAATACAGAGTTCATTGTTGTTCTCCTCTCAAAGGCGTGACCGGGATATACCGGACCACGCCTTGTTTGGGTTCATCTTCATGGTTAGAAGCGGTAGCATTGCAAGCTCACAAGGTCTATGCGCAAGATATTCATAGGCATTTTGCAAAGACTTGTAGTGTAAGGACCTAGGGCCTGTAAGCATTTAAGCTTGCACGCACGTAAACCTGCCTACCTGTTTTCTATAGACTCAGCTCTGTTGGTTTGAGCTGTGCCATCTGTTTGCAGAACTCCTCCGGTGTTACATCTCCGGCAAGCAGCTGGGCAATCAGATTTTTGTGCGCTTCGGCAGACTCCGCTGGCAGAATGTTATCCCACCACGCGATGAATGAGGTCGCCGTTTTCATAATATCTGCCGCAGACAGATCAAGGGAGGACAGGCTGGATGTGTCGAGTGCATCTGTTTTCCAGCTTGGCAGACCCGCTCCAGCCAGGAAACCTTGCGTACCCAGCTGCTCGCTTAGATACATGAGGAATTCCACGGCTTCCTTCGAATGCTTGGTATTCTGGTTGATGTAGAAACCATCGACGGCTCCGCCGAAGATTTCGGTATTTGTGCCTTTGCCATCTTCAAATACGGGGAACGGAATCACTTTCACTTTGCCTTTGACTGCGGAGGACGGGTCCTCAATTCCTGCATTCACCCAGTTGGCCTGGAACATCATCGCCCCGTTGCCTGCATTAAATGCCCCAAGCATCTCGTCATAGCTCATGCTGAACATGCTGCTGTTGAACGCTCCTGCTTGCGCGAGCTGCTGCATTTTGGTGGCAGCGGCAACAAAATCGGGCGAATCCCACTTTGACGGATCTTTGAAGGCTTCCATCACGGCAGCATTGCCTGCCTGACGCATCGCAATAATGTCGTACCAGTACATGCCCGGCCAGCGGTCCTTTTCCCCAATCACAGCCGGGGTGATTCCTGCCGCTTTCAGCTTGGAGACTGCATCCAGCAGTTCGTTATAGGTGGTCGGAATCTTGGCACCCGCCTGCTCGAACAGTTCCGTATTCACGTAAAGGTTGGCGATATGTGTGTACACGGGCAATGTGTAGATTTTGCCGTCCATATTAATGGCCTCAGCCATTCCCGGGCCCATTCGTTCTTTGATATCGTCCGTCAGGTAACTTGAGATTTCCAGCACATTGCCGGATTTGATGTACGGCTGCATGAAGCTGCCGCCGCCCATACCGTAGAACAGGTCTGGTGCTTCACCAGCCGCAATCGATGTTTTGACTTTGGTTTTATACTGTTCTCCTGTCGTGCCCGTACGTTCAACCTGGATGTCCGGATGCTCGCTGTTCCATTTCTCAACAATCTCGGGCAGCAGCTTGGCCGAAGGATCGGTATTGCCTACTGATTGATCCCATAGCGTCAGCTTAATCTTGCCATCGCTCTCCCCCTGTGTACCACCGGACGAACCGGATGAACATGCCGCCAGACTGCTTACAATTCCCAGAGCCAGAATTAGACTTGCTGATTTTTTTAATAGCGCTTTCATCTCTATGGACCTCCCTATGTGTTTTAGTTGGTTCTAGCCCATATTTTAGGCGAACCGTGCGTTGTTCTCCATTTAGAAAACAGGCATCGATTTGTAATATTCGAACATATGTGGAATTGGAAGTGGTAGTGGTTTACGCTCAAACCTTCTCCGCACTCCCCAACACTCCCGACTGCATTCTCGTTTTTCATGTTTTTACATTTCGATATTCGTTCATGGATCGACCGATATGTTTTTTGAACAAGACGCTGAAATAGTGTGGGTCCGGTATGCCTACCTGCTCCCCAATCTCATACCCTTTCATATCCGTCTGTTTCAGCAGCATTTCAGCCTTCTTCATGCGGAGTTGGGTCAGATATTCCACAAATGTCTGCCCGGTTTCTTTTTTCATCAGCCGCCCCAGATGGCCCGAACTTACGTAAAAAGCAGCCGCGGTGCTCGAAAGCCCCACTTCCGCATTGCCCATTTTCTCTTCAAGATAAGCCTTTACCCGGTCGATCAGATTGCCTTCCTTGGCCTGTCGTTTGGCTTGTATGACATCCGATACCATGCGGACATGCTGCTCCAGCATACTTTTTAGTTCGGGCAGATGATCTGCTGTAAAAATGGCCGCAACGGCCTCTTTGTTCAATGCGTGCTCTCCCTCAAGCTGCTGCTCTATGGCAGCACGCTGGCACTCCGTAACCACATCCATGGCTGCCATCAGAAACTGTGAAACTTCCGAGAATTGCACAGACAGCATACGCTCCAGCAACAAGACGGCTTCTTCCCCCGCACCAACACTGACGTAAAATTGCAGTTGTTGGAGCAGCTGAGCATCCGAGTGGTAGGGCCTTTTTCCGCCTTCGATGACCAGATCCTCGAAACAAATGACCTGATTTTTCCCCACAAACGCCTGATAATCGAGTGCACGACAAGCTTCCCGGTAGCCCACACAAGCCTTTTCCCATCTTGATTGCCATTGCCCAATCCCTACGGTTACATCAACTTCACCCCCTTCGAGTTTAAGCGTATGTTGAAGTTCTTCCTGAAGCTGCTGTACCTGATTGGCAAATTCCGTATCCGCACCAAGCGAGAGTACAACGATCCGGTTATGCGGGTCCATGACGATAATGGTTTGCGAATCCTGCGGATAAAATGCCTGCACCTGCTTCATGCCTACCATTCGCAGCAAAATATGTATTTCCTCAGCGGGTTGTCGATGGGCTTCTGTCTGATGCTGGCTTAATTGGGGCTGACCGTGTTGTTGTTGGGGTCCTCGATGTGCTTCATGTGTTTGGGGTGTTGGGTGATATGGTTCGGACAGATGTTGATATACCTCTGGTGCAGCTATCTTCGCTTGCGGTACAGCAACCTTCACCTCCATTACTGCGATGCGTGATCCTGGTTCACCAGACGAGATAGGAATGCCGAAGAAACGCGCCTTCTCTTGTAGTTCATCCTCAGGCATCACATCACTTAACCATTGATTCACAAATCGCTCCCTGAGATAAGGCAAGCTCTGCTTCATCTCCTCCCGCAGCTTCATCAGCTCGTACTCACGCCCCATCTCCTGCTCGATTGCCGCTCGCAGCTTCGCCGTAACCTGTAATAACTCAGAAGCACGAATAGGTTTCAAAATAAAATCGGATATGCCCAGCTTCACACTCTGACGAGCATATTCAAATTCATCATGTCCCGTCACAACCACGATTTTCATGTTCGGGTAACGCTCCATGAGGATGCCGCTCAGTTCAATGCCGTCCATCTTGGGCATGTATATGTCCGTGAACACGATGTCTGGACGCAACAGCTCAACCTGATCCAAAGCCTCTTCAGCATCGGAGGCCTCACCAATGATGGTCATGCCTTGCTGCTCCCAATCGATACGCATGCGCAGCAGATTTCGGATGAGGTACTCGTCATCTACAATCAATACCTTTAATGGTTCCACAGTTAATTCCATGATTCATCGGCTCCCTTCGGGATCGTTATGATAATGGTGGTTCCTTTTCCAACCTCGCTCTGCAGCTTGAGTCCATCTTCTCTATCATAGAAAATGCGAAGCCGCTCCATCGTTCCCCACAAGCCAAAGCTTGGATTGTGTTTAGAGTTATAGGTAGGATTAGAAGTATTAGAAAGATTAATTGAATTAGAGGGGTTAGATGAGTTAGTTGAGTCAGAACGGTTAGAACTGTTTATTTCTTTGCGGTGAACCTGCTGAATCTCTTCCTCGGACATGCCGACTCCGTCGTCAGTAATCGTTAGAAGTACTCCCTCCTTGGATCGACGAGCTTGAATGCGTATCTTGCCTGGGCTGCCTTTGGGACGAATACCATGATACAGTGAATTTTCCACCAGTGGCTGGAGCACAAGCTTGGGAATCATCACCCGTTCACAGCCTGACTCGATATCGTACTGCACCTCAAATACACCGGGGTATCGCACCTGCTGGATCGTCAGATAATTGCGTACAATCTCAACCTCCTCGTGCAGCGTAATCAGTTCACGGCCTTTACTGACACTCAGCCGATAGTAACTTCCAAGCGCTTCTAACAGCTCACATACCTTATCGTTCATGCCCGACATCGCCAGGGAGGTAATGGAATCAAGTGTGTTGTATAGAAAATGCGGCTTGATCTGCGCCTGAAGTGTATTCAGCTCTGCTCGGCGGATCGTCTGCTGCTCCTGAATGATGCGTTTCAGCATCTGGTCAATCTGCTCAATCATTTGGTTGTATCCTCCATATAGCTGTGCGAACTCGTAACTGTTCAGCTCAACCGTCACTTTGCGGAAGTTGCCGCTTGGCGCTTTCTGCATGGAACGAAGCAGCTTATGAATCGGCTTAATGACGCTGCGGGAGATGATAAACGAACTGACGAAAAAGACAGTCCCGTTCACCGCCAGTAGGATCAGCGCAAGCAATACCATAGATTTATTACGGGTATCGGTAGCCTGGTATGGGCTCATGCTGATGAATTTCCACTGATCATCACCAGCTGAACGATAGGTCACAGCATATTCCTGACCACCCGATTGCAAGGTGATGAAGCCGGAGGATTGCTCTTGAAGGGTTTGTTTTAACTTGGCCTGATTGGCATCTAACATCTCGTACATCCCTTCCTGTCCAGAAGCGGCAGACATGGATGCGTCGGATACAGCAGGCACGCCCTTCTTTCCATCGGTTGCGTTGGTTGCGATCACCTGCTGATGCTCATTCAGGATGGCCACCTGAAATGAATCCGGTGCAGACAAGTTGGCATAGGCCTGAGCGATGGATGCCCCCTTGATGTTCATGACCAAAAATCCAAGCGGAGACGTATCATCCAAATCCCGAATGAGGCGGATAAACGAGACCACCTCGTGTCCATCATTCTCCCCCGTCGCCGAGACTCCGCTGTCGTTGTTGCCACTATTCAGCCTGAGCAGATATCGTCCGTTGTGCTTCAGTGCCTGTTCGTGCCACGGCGCTTCCTTCACATTTGCTTCCATAAACGTCGGCCATTCCTGTGTACCAACCGAGAAGCGGTGCCCCGAATTATCGTAAATATAGACTGAATCGATAATTGGAACCGCTTGCATAAGATTGGTCAAATACGCGCTGACCTTGGACTGTGTCTGTAAATTGGAGTACACATTGCCCTGCCGCAGCAGGTTCTGCAAGTTGGGATCGGAGAAAATCATTTTCGAATAATTGTTCACATTCTCGATCATCAGATTAACGTTGGTCTCAATGGATGTAATCGTCTGTAATGATGCTTCATTGATCTTTCGCTGTGCATCATTTTCAGAGATTCGATTCAAAACCAACGCACTAAACGCCACCGTTAGCAGAATAATGACAAAGTAGGCAAACGGGATTTTAAAAGCTAACGTCCTGGGCTTGCGTTGAATGAACGCTTTGAAACGGGGAGTCCACTTCTTCTTCATAGCGCTGGAGGTTGCTCTCGTGTTTGCTTTCGTATTTTCGTTTGTTTCTGCATTGGTCTCGACATCTGATGCTGTTGCTGTTGTTTTCACTTCAGTCGTTGCATCTTCTTCTACTGTTTCTTCTGCCTCTGTTGTTACATTCTTTGCTCTGTTTTTCACTGTGACCCTCCTTTGGTTCCGAGGTGTGATGGGTTTAACGGTTGTGAGCGTTGATTTTTTGTGATGTCCACCACTCTCTCGAATTTTATACAATTGTATATTATAGGACGGTGTGCGGAAGAGGCTCAATTCTTTTTTATTGCTTGAGGATGGCTTGACTGAGTGAAATAGAATGAGGTTTTGGGGATCTGATCGTTGTGAATGCTGCGGGTAGGGGCCCCTAATTGGAGCCGCAAGGAGTACTGCTTTATATAATTTTGGAGGTACAGATAATAAGTTGGAGTTTGTGCCGATTGGAGAGTGAAGCGGGGGACGCGAAGGATCTGAACACACAAAAGACGATGATAAACGTCTAGCTTGAGATGCGCATACTTTTGAGCAAGATTACAATATCTACGGGCATAATCTTACTACTTACAGAGTGCTGATCGAGTGATTAAGGTTGGGAAGTCCAGTTATGGTCTTCTCGTATGATGAATTGAAGTGGGAAAGTGTCGGGGGCAAACTGCCCTCGGGCAGGACAAGCACAGAGTTCATTATGGTATGAAACAGCGAAGCGTGATCAAAGCGAGAATTCGGTAACGCCTTTTTTGGAGGCATATTTCAGCGTGTAGCTTCCTTCTATACCGTATGGCATCGTAGCGATTTGGATACGGGTGTAATCCAGCCGACTCTCCCTCAGCACTTTTTTAATTAGCGCTATGCTCCGATCTTCGTCCGTTACCACACAGAAAATGTTCATTACATATTCCTTAGGATCAGCCACACGGCTACCCAGATCACATCCATCCACCTCTCCCAAATCGGCCTGGGTTAGAACGGTTTCCAGATATTCCATCACCTTTTCCTTCAACCAATGATCTCGTTTGCTGCCCTGCGCGCTCTTCAGTGGATATTGCACCACAAGCCAGTATTTTTCACTCATTTAGCTTCACCAACCAATCTTTATATGATAGGGAAATACGTTATGTGTAGGACACTTGAACAATGAGAATGCATATGTCAGCCTCACATTTCTCCAGTTCAAAATGGGCTAGATCATTGACCTTACTGCTTTTTGGAATTGTACTGCCCTTCCATTTGCAGGATGGGGAACATGGTGGTGTTTAATGAGATGTGAGCTTAACGTGTCTGCTGACTTTCTGCCAATAGCCACGATCTGAGCATCAGGATTCAGTTGCATAAGCTGTCTGGCGAATACCACACCATCCTCCAACTCTGCCAAAGTCGGCGTTCGATTCGTCATCCTGTTTTCAGAAGATTGATAAGGATGAAAGGGATAAATGTTCCAAAATATAAAGTCCGTTGGTTTCCACCTTGAACTGGATATCACTTCGCCCCATATGATGGATGCTGTCGGTTCTGCGAAACCATATAACGCCTGACTCCGGTTAGGTTTGGCGATATTGGGCAAGCTTGTTCGAACACCCGGCTCGCCTGAAAAAATCATCTGGTGATTCACCAGTGAGTGATTCCCCGTAACCATTCGCTCGGACGTCAAGGGTACACCGGAGAACCTCGCCCCTTGATATCCCACAGCTTCAGCAATAAAAATGTACCGAGCCTTGGACATTCGTGGTTCCAAATACCTGACCAAATGTTCAGAACGAATCTTCACCGCTTCGGGGCCGATATCATAGCCCGTCACATAATCTTTCCAAGGATTAATCACATTTACTGGCGAGACATATGCTTGCACCCCTGCAACAAACTCGCGGATCTGCTGCTGCGTTTCGCTCATGCTTTTTTGCCTCCTTTGGGAGATTACAGAGTAAATCGGGCTTGCATCAGCTTTTTTTACAAATATTATAGCATAAACAGAAAAACCACCAATCAGAACGCTGGTTGATGGTGTCTTGACTCTAATGGAGGCGAGGGGAGTCGAACCCCTGTCCGAAGATAACGGCACATAAGCTTCTAGGGGTGTAGTCACAGTTTAGATGTTACCCAGGTATCAGTAACCCACAAGAACAGGATTAGCCCAAGCAGGTATGGACTCAGCACAATAGATCAAATTACTCTGTATGATTTCCGCAACAATTAAAGGCTCGTATGTATTATCAATGATGATAACCCGATCTGCGATGGCTAGAGCCGGTTTAAGGTTCTTCAATGACTCACCATATCGATAACGAATGTCTTCTTCTGCAATCCAATGTCCACCTTGTTCAACACGAGAGGCTACACGATCTATATGCATTTGAACATCCTCAAGGCCGATATAGTAAACGACAATTTCATAACTGTTTTCTTTAGCAATTTCCATATGTTTTAAAACAAATGATCCGGACAATGTCGTTTCAATAGCGAAGTTTACACCGCTTTTAATGAGAGATCGGATTCTTATCACAGCTTCCCTACCAGCAGACAGATCAGCACTGCGCGGATTCTCTGGCTTCAACTCTCTTGCAATTTGATCCGGATCAACCAGTTCACCAAGCCACTCTCTCATTTGCATACTGAGTGTACTTTTCCCTGCTCCATTGGTTCCAGCAAACACAGTCATAACTGGTCTGATTTCACTCATGATACTCAAACTCCTGGCGTTTCCCAGTAGCATCAAATATAATTTCGAATTTATTGCCTTCAGCATCCTCACGAACGCGTTTGTTGTTCTTTATATAATAAATAGAGGCACCTAATTCTTTAGCTTGTTTCCGTGCATGTTGATTTGCTTTTTTCAAAATCTCTTGGAGCTGTTCTCGATTTTCAAACATCTTGAGTCCCCCAATCTAAATTTCTGTTTATTATATCATAAACTAAAAAACCACCAACCAGATTTACTGGTTGATGGTTTCTTGACTCTAATGGAGGCGAGGGGAGTCGAACCCCTGTCCGAAGATAACGGCACATAAGCTTCTACGGGTGTAGTCACAGTTTTGATGTCACCCGAGTATCGCCCCGTAACCGGCTATACGTTGGGTCAGCCTGATTGTCTTCTTCAGCACACCCCAGGCGGAGATGTGACAGCGTATCCCACTACTAGTTAGCCCCTATCCCTGTCACATGGGCGATGCAGGGTAGAAGCACGCACACAGTTTCTTAGGCTGCGAAAGCGTAGTTTGTTTGTTGTTTGCCGTTTAATAGGCTTTAGCGTTGATAAAGCGGACGCGTCCCCACTACCCGCTACCCATGCTCGAACTATCCCCGTCGAATCCATAAACGCCCCCTCAATGAAGAAGGGCTCCAGGATTAATCCGTGAATACGGAGCAAAGGTGCTGCACATCTTTTTCCTCCAAGGTAAAAAGATGCTTCTTTCAAACTCGGCATTCCTGTCTGCTACATGAATAATCATAACACAGGACACATCACCGAAATAGTACAGATTGCTGGAAGACATTCCAGCAGGCTGAGCATGTGTACAAGGTTATCCAATACAACAGGCTCAATCGTCTACATATTATACCGCGTCACCAATCGGAAGTAAAGTTTAACCAGATTGGATCACGAACAACTGCACCTAAGTATCTTACCCACGATTCAGCCAACTTACGCAACAGCTGATAATTTGAATTCATCACCGCACTTAGCTCCATGCTCCTGTCAATTTTCTTAGTCACAGCCAACTGCACACTTCAGCAACTCATATCAAATCACCTTCCCCAATACAAATAAATAAAGCCTCAATCTTGCCCATTGCAGGACAAACCTTGAGACTCCTTAACTCATAAATCAATCTTCCTAACTTCATCACAAAAACTATCTTATACACTTAAAAGTAAAGCTTCTCACGCCCAGCGCTCCACTTAACGCGCAACCTTCTGCTTCTCGCGCAGTACCCGTTGGATATCACGTTGTGCATCCCGCTTAGCCGCAGTTTCCCGTTTATCATACTGCTTCTTACCTTTACCCAGTCCAAGCAAAAGCTTTGCATAACCATTGCGGATATAGATTTTCAGCGGCACAATGCTGTACCCATCCTGTTTCGACAGCCCAAGCAACTTGTGAATCTGCACTTTATGCATCAACAACTTGCGCGTACGTGTCGGATCGAGCGGATTATTTCGGTTCCCTTGTTCAAAAGGACTAATATGCATATTGTGAATATGAATCTCACCGTTTCGAATCGTGGCAAATGCATCACCAATATTCGCACGGCCGTTACGAAGAGATTTGATCTCCGTTCCGGTAAGTACCATGCCCGCTTCATACGTATCTTCAATGAAGTAGTCATGGGAAGCCTTTTTATTCTGTGCGAGCACTTTACTCTGTCCAGCATTCTTGCCCATGTCCTCACTCCTTCTCCGTAAAATAAGCCAGTACCATGCTCTAATAGCAGCGTACCTAATGTTGCACCAAGGTTCCACATGCCAGACCTTAATTGTAGCAAGTACGGCTGTTAAAATCAAGAAAGAGGCGACCTCTGCCGCCCCTCCTCATTACACCACTTACAAACTGTGCGAAACAACACACCTGCTGAAGTGACTATTTTCTCCAACGCTTAACCGGAGGAACCAATTGTAATCCATCTCTCCAAAGTTACGTTAGCTTTATTTTTTCTTTTTCCGTACAAAAGCTGCCGTGCCGTTACCAGCTGCACCGTTGCTCTTCTTCCGCTTGCGTCTTGGTGCTCCGCCTTCCTGAGCGCCACCAGGAGTTGCATTCTCTCCAATAAATACGCCGCTCGGTGAAGTGTTCTTGCGTCCACTTCCGCCTTTGCCACCTTTACCGCCGCCCTTGCCGGACTTAAAGCTTCCTTCACCGCGACCGCTGCCGCTGTTCAGGCCACTTCCTTGTCCACCGGTTGAACTACTATCCGATCCACCCGATGTAGAGCCATATCCGCCTTTACCTGAGCCAAAACCAAAGCTCACCGCGCCTTTGCCCCGGCCAGTTGATCCACCAGCATCACTAGCACGACGCTCACCTTTAGGTTTGCCACCGCCTTTACCTGCGTAGCCACCGGATGAGCCTGCGCCCGCGCCTGCACTCGCTGCTCCACTGCGACCGCCACGTCCACCTTTGCTGCTTTCTTCCGTTGATCTGCCACCACGGCTGGCTCCAGCACCTGTCGAACTGCCTTTGCCGCCACGTGAACCGCTGAATCCACCTGGTCCACCCTTGGTACCGCTGTGTCCGCCGCCGCTACCAGGAGGACGTCCACCTTTCCCGCCACGTCCGCCACCAAAGCCGCCAGGACGTTCAGCGCGAGGTTTCATATCCACCATTTCAAAATCAATCGTATACTCTTCCATGCTTACACGTGCCACACGGATCTTCACCTCATCACCGATGCGGAAGACTTTTGAGGTACGTTCACCAATTAGAGCCATATGCTGATCGTCAAAATGGTAATAGTCGTCCGTGAGCGCGCTCAGGCGAATCAGACCTTCAACGGTGTTTTCCAGTTCAATGAACATACCAAAGCTGGTCACACTGCTGATCATACCTTCGAACTCTTCGCCTACTTTATCAAGCATGTACTCGGCTTTTTTCATTTTCTCCGTATCCCGCTCAGCTTCTACCGCCACACGTTCACGTTCCGAAGACTGCTGCGCAATATCGGACATGCGTGCTGCCAAATACTCCTGACGATTCTCCGGCAAAGCACCATTATTTTCAATGACTTCGCGAATCACCCGGTGAATGACGAGATCGGGATAACGACGAATTGGAGACGTAAAGTGACTATAGAATTCTGCCGCGAGGCCAAAGTGACCTGACATTTCAGAATCATACTTCGCCTGTTTCATTGAACGGAGCATCATCGTACTAATCACAGTTTGTTCTTTCGTTTCTTTGATATCCTCAAGCAACGATTGAAGCGCCCGTGGATGAATCGCATTGCCACGTCCTTTGACCTGGTGTCCAAAATTCGCTGCAAAGGCGAGGAAATTTTGCAGTTTTTCCTGATCCGGATCTTCGTGCACACGATAAATGAACGGAACCTTCAACCAGTGGAAATGCTCTGCCACTGTTTCGTTCGCTGCCAACATGAACTCCTCAATGATTTGCTCCGCAATCGAACGCTCCCGTTTCACGATATCTATCGGTTTGCATTCTGCGTCCACAATGATTTTGGATTCTTCAAAATCAAAGTCAACCGCACCACGGCGCATACGCATAGCGCGCAGCTTCAAGGCGATCTCTTTCATCAGATGGAAATCATCTACCAGATCCTTATAACGCTCGAGCAATTCCGGCTCTTCACCTTCTAGGATTTTACGGACGTTGGAATACGTCATCCGCTCTTTGGTTTTGATTACGCTCGTGAAAATGTCATGTTTTACAACCTTCATCTGATCGTTAAACTCCATCTCACAAGAAAGGGTCAAGCGGTCTACCTGCGGGTTCAAACTACAGATCCCGTTGGACAGACGTTGTGGCAACATTGGAATAACCCGGTCTACCAAATACACACTGCATCCACGGTTATAAGCTTCTTGATCAAGCTTGGAATTCTCCTGTACATAATAGCCGACATCGGCAATATGAACGCCAAGACGATAATTACCGTTAGGAAGCTTCTCTACATTAACAGCATCATCCAGATCCTTGGCATCTTCGCCATCAATCGTGACAATGTTAAGTCCGCGCAGATCACGGCGACCCTGTTGTACTATCTCTTCATCCGTGATGGAGTCTGGTGCTTTCTCCGCCTCTTCTACCACTTCATCCGGGAAAGCTTCAGGCAGCTGATGCTTGCGAATGACGGACAAAATATCAATACCCGGCTCATCCTTATGACCAAGAATCTCGATCACTTCACCCTCGGCTGCCGCACGGCCCTCCGGATAGCTGACGATCTTTGCTACGACCTTCTGTCCATCAACCGCCCCAGCAAAGTTGGTACGCGGGATGAAAATATCGCGATTAATCCGTTTGTCATCCGGAATAACAAATCCGTATACCTCATGGCTTTGGAACACACCAACGACTTGGGTCACAGCACGAGTAACAATACGGACGATCTCACCCTCCAGGCGACCGCCAGAAGGGCCCTGGGACGTGACTTTAACCAATACCGTGTCACCATTCATCGCACTCTTCATGTCATTGGCGTGAATGTACACATCCGGGTGCTCCCGATCCTCAGGGATAAGGAAAGCGAAACCTTTGGCGTGAGCCTGTAAACGTCCGCGTACCAAATCCATGCGCTCTGGCATGCCATAGCGATTGTTACGGGTCAGCAAAACTTTACCGGATTCCTCCAGCGTATTAAGCATAATCAAAAAGGCTTTGAAATCAGCTGCATCTTCAATAGCGAAGTGCTGTTCCAACTCCTGATAAGTCATAGGTTTATAAGCGGTTTCCCGCATGAAGTCGAGCAATTGTTGTTCTGTTATCATTAATATATTCACCTCGGGAAACATAAAAGTGTAAGCAAGTCTCATCTCTTTATGTATCGGAATTCTTACCATTTTCATGATACACATAGCCACTGCCGTGTAGAGTGTAGTAGTGCAACCATACTATCTCATACCCTAGTATACACGAATTCAATCCGGACCATCCGTACCTCGCAAAAAAACCACAGTGGCCTGACGCTCCGGGAAAATCACGCTTTCACATATCTCTACAGACATTTTATGCGGCACAGATGCAGTACGCTTCTGAAAAGGACTAGACCCAAAAAATATCTGTACACATGACATTCATTATAAGGAGTGAGTTCGCGTAACGAATAAGCGAGGGACATACCATACATGATAGGGGTGTGTTGCATGATAAGGAAGGAAAACCAAACAGAAGTGAGAAGAAGACCGAAAATCATGGAGTCTATAGATTAGATTGTTGGAAAAGTTTGGACGTGTAAGAATTTATTAAAAAACCCCCGTTTCTTCACGAAACGAAGGTTCATCAATTAAGCCATTAGCTTAAGCTATTCATTGAACAGCAATTCCGGATCTTACTTGGAAGCCACTGTAACAATAATAGACAAAATCATAAATCCTGCACCCAGTACCACCGTTGCACGTTGCAGGAAGAGATCCAATCCGCGCGCTTTCGTTTTACCGAAAAGATGTTCCGCACCACCGGAGATGGCACCCGCCAAACCAGCGCTTTTCCCGTGCTGCAGCAATACTACAGTGATTAGACCGATCGAGAAAACAACGAGCAGCAATTTCAAAGCAATATCCATTCTTTCCACCTCCTACCCATGTGGGCATAACATCTCACCATAAAAACAGTTACTTTAATTGTAACATAGCTATGGTTGTACTACAAGTAGTACAGTTTATACAATGCCCTAAATTTCACCATCTGCGTGATCCTTATGTTATATCATTACTCCGTTTCAATGAAAAAAGACAAGCCGGTTATCCGGCTTGTCCGTAAAAGCTGGATATCCAGCTTATTTTTTAAGGTTGTAGAATCCTTTAAGACCATTGTATTGAGCCAGTTCACCCAGTTGATCCTCAATGCGGAGCAATTGGTTGTACTTCGCGATACGGTCTGTACGGGAAGGAGCACCCGTTTTGATTTGACCAGCGTTAGTTGCAACAGCGATATCAGCGATTGTGCTGTCTTCGGACTCACCGGAACGGTGGGAGATTACAGCTGTGTATCCTGCGCGTTTAGCCATTTCGATTGCATCAAATGTTTCAGTCAATGTACCGATTTGGTTAACTTTGATCAGGATGGAGTTACCAATACCTTCGTTGATACCTCTGCCCAGACGCTCAGTGTTTGTTACGAACAGGTCATCACCAACGAGTTGTACTTTGTCTCCCAATTTCTCAGTGAGCAATTTCCAACCATCCCAGTCATCTTCGGACATACCGTCTTCGATTGTGATGATTGGGTATTTCTCAACCCATGAAGCCAGAAGGTCAACATACTCAGCGGAAGTGTAAGATTTACCTTCGCCAGCAAGTGTGTACTTACCATCTTTGTAGAACTCAGTGGAAGCAACGTCCATACCCAAGAATACGTCAACGCCTGGTTTGTAACCAGCTTTTTCAATTGCTTCGATGATTGTAGTGATTGCTTCTTCGTTCGAACCAAGGTTCGGTGCGAAACCACCTTCGTCACCTACAGCTGTGTTCAAGCCTTTGGAGCTCAATACGGATTTCAAGTTGTGGAAGATCTCTGCACCTACGCGAAGAGCTTCTTTGAAGCTTGGTGCTCCAACTGGAAGAACCATGAACTCTTGAACGTCGATGTTGTTGTCAGCATGCTCACCACCGTTGATGATGTTCATCATTGGAACTGGCAATGCTTTAGCGTTGAATCCGCCCAGGTAAACGTACAATGGCAGGTCCAGAGCGTCAGCAGCTGCGCGAGCTACTGCCATGGATACAGCCAGGATTGCGTTAGCACCCAGTTTACCTTTGTTTGGCGTACCATCCAAAGTGATCATCAATTTGTCGATACCCAGTTGATCCAATGCATCCATACCGATAACTTCTGGAGCGATTGTTTCGTTTACGTTTTTAACAGCTTGCAGAACGCCTTTACCGAGGTAACGGGATTTGTCACCATCGCGAAGCTCAACTGCTTCGTGGGCACCAGTGGATGCACCAGATGGAACGATTGCGCGTCCGATTGCGCCGGACTCCAGGTATACTTCAACTTCTACTGTAGGGTTACCGCGGGAGTCGAGGACTTCGCGAGCGTACACGTCAGAAATAATAGTCATTTGTGATAATCTCCTTTAAATTTGAAATTTTATTTTAA
Organism: Paenibacillus amylolyticus; assembly: GCF_047302515.1. Classification (GTDB taxonomy): domain Bacteria; phylum Bacillota; class Bacilli; order Paenibacillales; family Paenibacillaceae; genus Paenibacillus; species Paenibacillus amylolyticus_G. The sequence continues at coordinate 5,741,882 of NZ_CP168019.1, forward strand.
TACGTTCAGAACAAACATGTTTCACCAAGCCACTCCGCGTGCAGTACCGTCCTTCGATCGCTGTTATCCCCCAATTCTTTGAACTCCTTATAAAAGGTGAGAATTAGGGGATAAAGGCGAGCGCTTCGCTTCTCCAGATCGGTTCTGCCCGCTTCGTTAAGGCGTAACTTAGGTCTTATTCGACAACCTATTAAAATTATATTATTTACGGGTAGCGATGACGGATGTACCTGTCATCTCAGCCGGTTTAGGCAATTGCATCAGGTCAAGGATCGTTGGCGCGATATCCGCCAAGATTGCACCCTCACGCAGGGTTACATTTGCATCGGTAACGATAAATGGAACCGGGTTCGTAGTATGAGCTGTGAACGGACGTCCCTTCTCATCGAACACCATATCCGCGTTACCATGATCCGCCGTGATCAGTACAACGCCGCCTTTGGCAAGTACTGCATCCACAACACGGCCCATGCACTCATCTGTTACTTCAACCGCTTTGATGGTAGGCACCAGCATGCCGGAGTGTCCAACCATGTCAGGGTTAGCAAAGTTCAGAATGATGGCGTCATGTTTGTCTGCTTCGATCTCGCGAACACATGCGTCAGCTACTTCATAAGCGCTCATCTCCGGTTGCAGATCATACGTTGCAACTTTTGGTGAGTTGATCAGTACACGAGTTTCGCCCGGAAGCTCCACATCACGACCGCCGCTGAAGAAGAAAGTAACGTGAGGGTATTTCTCAGTTTCTGCAATACGCAGTTGTTTTTTATTGTTCTGTACCAGAACTTCACCCAAGGTGTTGTCGAGGTTTTTCGGCGAATAAGCCACATAACCTTCAACCGTCTCGCTGAACAAAGTCAAGCATACAAAGTGCAAGCCCACAGGGAACTTCGGACCACGTTCGAAACCGCGGAAATCCTGGTTTGTGAATACTTGCGACAACTGGATCGCACGGTCAGGACGGAAGTTGAGGAAGATAACGGAATCGCCGCTCTCAACCAAACCTACCGGCTCACCATCCGCTTTGACGATAACCGTTGGTTCAACGAATTCATCAAATACGGACTTCTCATACGATTCTTCAACCGCTTTGAGTGGGTCAGTGTATTTCGGTCCATCTCCATAAACGATGGCGCGGTATGATTTCTCAACCCGTTCCCAACGTTTGTCACGGTCCATCGCGTAATAGCGACCTTGAACCGTTGCGATTTTACCTACACCGACTTCTTCAATCTTAGCGATCAGCTTCTGCATGAAGTCTTTACCACTGTCTGGCATAACATCACGGCCATCCATGAAGGCATGAATATATACATCGTTCATTCCTTCTTTTTTGGCCAGATCTAGCATAGCAAACAGGTGGTCGATGTGACTATGTACGCCGCCATCGGACAACAAGCCGTAGAGATGAAGTTTTTTGCCGCTTTGTTTCGCTTCGCGAACGGCTTTGACAAGTGTTTCATTGTCGTAGAACTCGCCGTCACGAATGGATTTGGAGATACGGGTCAAATCCTGGTATACGATCCGGCCGGCACCAATGTTCAGGTGACCTACCTCGGAATTTCCCATTTGCCCTTCTGGCAAACCTACAGCTTCACCGCAAGCAGTGAGCGTTGTATGTGGGAATTGGCTCATGAAACGGTCGTAGTTCGGTTTCTTGGCTTGCGCTACCGCATTGCCTTCCACCGTGTTACGCAGACCAAAGCCATCCATGATGATCAGTGCTACAGGTTTTGGAGCTGTCATCTTACTTCGCCCCCTCAACAAGCGCGATGAACGAAGCCGGCTGCAAGCTGGCACCGCCAACAAGCGCGCCGTCGATGTCGCTTTGTCCGAGGTATTCTGTTACGTTCTCCGGTTTAACACTGCCGCCGTATTGAATACGAACTGCATTCGCTACCGTCTCGTTGTACAGATCCTTCACCAGCGTACGGATGTAAGCAATAACTTCATTCGCATCTTGGGAAGTGGAGGATTTGCCTGTACCAATCGCCCAGATTGGCTCATAAGCGATAACAACTTGTGCCGCTTGCTCTGCAGACAGACCTGCAAAAGCAGCTACTGTTTGCACTTTGCATATGTCTTTTGTTTGGTTCGCTTCACGCTCTTCAAGCGTCTCACCAAGGCAGAAGATTGGAGTCAATCCGTGACGGAATGCTGCATGCAACTTTTTATTGACAGTCTCATCGGTTTCCGCAAAATACTGACGGCGCTCCGAGTGACCAATAATGACATAATCCACACCCAGGTCTTTCAGCATCACGCCGCTGATTTCACCTGTGAATGCACCGTTATCTTCAAAGTGAAGATTTTGTGCACCAATTTTGATGTTTGTGCCTTTAACGGCTTCTACCAGGGATGGCAGATTTGTAAACGGTGCGCAGATTACAGTCTCCACGCCTTCAACTTCCGCTTTTCCTTTAACTTCCTGAATGAAGTCATTGGATTCGGAAACCGTTTTGAACATTTTCCAGTTACCTGCGATAATCGGTGTTCTCATGGGTTTCAACTCCTTCATGCTATAGACTACTAAAACTTACTTGTCGTTCAATGCTACTACGCCTGGAAGTACTTTACCTTCCATGAACTCGAGCGATGCACCGCCACCTGTAGAGATGTGGTTCATTTTGTCAGCCAATTTGAACTTCTCAGCTGCTGCTGCGGAGTCACCGCCACCAATTACAGTGTAAGCTTCTGTCTCAGCGCAAGCTTCCGCTACTGCACGAGTACCGTGGGAGAATGGCTCGATTTCAAATACGCCCATTGGTCCGTTCCACACAACCAATTTGGAGTTTTTGATTACATCAGCATAGATCTCACGTGTTTTAGGACCGATGTCGATACCTTCCCAATCTGCTGGGATACCATCGATGTCAACGATTTGTGTGTTTGCTTTCGCACTGAAATCGTCAGACACTACGATATCTACCGGCAGGTAGAAGTTTTTGCCCAATTTTTTCGCTTTTTCGATAAAACCGAGAGCAACATCAAGTTTGGAATCATCCAGCAAGGATTGTCCAATTTCATGTCCTTGTGCTTTCAAGAACGTGTAAGTCAGACCGCCACCGATGATTACGTTGTCTGCAATGTTCAGCAGGTTGTCGATTACATCGATTTTGTCCTTAACTTTGGATCCACCAATGATAGCTGTGAAAGGACGCTCAGGGTTGGAGATTGCTTTACCCAACACTTCAAGTTCTTTCTCCATCAACAAACCGGACACTGCCGGAAGCAAGTGAGCGATTCCTTCAGTCGAAGCGTGTGCTCTGTGAGCCGCGCCAAACGCATCATTAACGAAAACGTCAGCCAGTTCAGCAAATTGTTTTGCCAGTTCCGGATCGTTTTTCTCTTCGCCTGCGTGGAAACGAACGTTTTCAAGCAACAATACGTCGCCGTTGTTCAGTTCAGCGATTTGAGCTTTAACAGCGTCACCAACAGAACCGTCAGCTTTAACAACTGTTTTACCAAGCAATTCAGACAAACGCTCAGCTGCTGGAGTCAAACGCAAGGATTCAACCACTTCGCCGTTAGGACGACCCATGTGGCTTGCCAAAATGACTTTAGCGCCTTTTTCAATCAAGAAGTTGATTGTAGGAAGCGTTGCACGAATACGTTTGTCATCTGTAATTTTACCATCTTCGAGCGGCACATTGAAATCTACACGGACAAAAGCCCGTTTTCCTGTCAATTCGATATCGCGTACACTTTTTTTGTTCATCTGTATTTCCTCCGCACCCATGTATTTGGTGGAGCAATCAAGAGCTAAAATCCCTTGTCAATCCTGGTGTTTTTGAGAAATTTGCAAAATGTAGATATATAAAGAGCGGAAACAATATAGCATCTGTTTCCGCTCTATGTTATTACAGATATTACTTAATCATTTTTGCAAAGTGCTCCAAAGTGCGAACCAATTGTGCAGTGTAGGACATTTCATTGTCATACCAAGCTACAGTTTTAACCAATTGTTGGTCGCCAACAGTCAGAACTTTAGTTTGAGTTGCATCAAACAGGGAACCGAAAGTGATTCCTTGGATATCGGAAGATACGATTTCGTCTTCTGTGTATCCGAAAGTTTCTGGATCGGAAGCTTCTTGCATAGCTGCGTTAACTTCTTCAGCAGTTACTTTTTTGTTCAGAACAGTTACGAGCTCAGTCAGGGAACCAGTAGCTACTGGTACACGTTGAGCTGCACCATCAAGGATGCCTTGCAGTTCTGGGATTACCAGACCGATTGCTTTAGCAGCACCAGTTGTGTTAGGGATGATGTTTTCAGCTGCTGCGCGAGCACGACGGAAGTCACCTTTAGGGTGTGGAGCATCCAACGTGTTTTGGTCGCCAGTGTAAGCGTGAATTGTAGTCATCAAACCTTGAACGATTCCGAATTTGTCTTGCAGTGTTTTTGCCATAGGTGCCAGGCAGTTTGTTGTGCAAGATGCGCCGGAGATTACAGTTTCAGTACCGTCGAGGATTTCATGGTTTACGTTGTAAACGATGGTTTTCATGTCGCCAGTAGCTGGTGCGGAGATAACAACTTTCTTAGCTCCACCTTTCAAGTGTTTCTCAGCTGCTTCTTTAGTTGTGAAGAAACCAGTACATTCCAGAACGATATCTACGCCCAGGTCGCCCCAAGGAAGTTCTTCCGGGTTACGGTTAGCCAATACTTTAACTTCTTTGCCGTTCACTTTGAAGAAGCCATCGTGTACTTCAACATCGCCATCGAAGCGACCTTGAGTTGTATCATATTTGAGCAAATGAGCGAGCATTTTAGCATCAGTCAAGTCGTTGATTGCTACTACCTCGATGCCTGCTACATTTTGAATACGGCGGAATGCCAAGCGTCCAATACGTCCAAAACCGTTAATACCTACTTTAATCATGAGTAAGTTCCTCCCAAGTTTTGATTAATTTTTTTTATGAAACTTATATATTCAAGACAGACGGTGAAGTCCGTCAAGACAACAATAGTTGTGATGCAAAGTAAACCCTTATTCCATTTCAGCAACGATGACTTCGGCAGCAGCCTCATCAATAATCAGAATATCTTCCTGACCAAATCGCAACACGGAGTGTATTGCAGCAGCTTTGCTTTTGCCACCTGCAATTCCAATCACAACATCGGTTCGTTCAATATCCTGAAGTCGCATACCCAGTGTAAGCATGGTATGTACCACCTTACCCTGATCATTAAAGTAATAACCGAAAGATTCAGATACGGCCCCTTGCTCCTGAAGTTCATCTATAATCTCCGTCGCAAGTTTGCGTCTTTTGGCCATCTCTACGGCATCACCAATTCCATGAATAACAATCCGTGATTGCCTGATCAGCTGCAGAATCTCCTGAACACTAGGGTCCTGGATTAATGATTCATAGGCATGATCACTGAGCAAATCCGGTACATGCAGGAGTTTATATTGCGCCCCTACCCGTTTTGCCATTGTGGATGCGATCGTATTAGCCTGAATTTCAAGGCTTTCTCCAAGTCCACCGCGTGCTGGTACGAACCAGACACCTTTTAGCGATGTTGGCGGATTTAGTTGTTCTGCGACTTCGGCCGTTGTTGAACCGCCAGTAACGGCGACAACGTCGTTGTCACTCATGATATTGCCGAGAGCCTTCGCTCCGGCTCTGCCCAGTTCCCTTTTGGCAAATGGAGAAACGTCCGAATCGCCAGGAACCACAACTACCTTTTGCAGACCGTAGGCTTGCTTGATACGCTCTTCCAGCTCGGATAATCCGAACAGCTCTTTGGCTACGGGCTCTAACTGCTGCAGCAAATCATACCCTGCCTCGCTGATCTTCATTCCTGCACTGTCAATTTCAATAAGTCCCTGAGCCTTTAACAGATCGGTCTCAGCCCTCAGAACCCGCTCGGTCATCTGCATGGAATTAGCTAACGTTCTCCGTCCGATCACATCCGATAACATGATCTGTTGCAGAATCGTATACCTCTTTTTCAAGATATCCATGAGATCAGGCAGAAGCTGCTTTTGTACTTCTAAAATCGTTCGCATGCTTTCCACTCCCGCAAGTTCTCGTTCTAAGCTCTCTTTCGTGGCCCTAAAACGTCCCGGGTTAACTTTTTAAGTCCCACGTCTATTCTACCTAAAACTGACGTGACATGCAAGTGTTTCAACGTGTTATTTCGACACGCATTCAGCGTTTGTACGCGCCTATTTTCACAATCCTAGACTTCCATGATCTAGGACTAGCTCACGCATACCATATATAGAAGAAACAAATGAATTCAATCTACATATCGCTCAGAATCATATTTCATACGGCATGTCCAAAACCTCTAATAGCATTTACTTAAATGTACTCTTTATCCACTCTTCTTCATCATGATCATTTTTAGGTTAATCCAAACCAATACGACAACGAACTGCTTGCAATTAAATATTTCATGAGCTATAATCATTATTGCTGTCACATAATGTGCGCCCGTGGTCCAATGGATATGACGTAGGCCTCCGAAGCCTGAGATCCAAGTTCGATTCTTGGCGGGCGCGCCATTTTTATTTAACAGCTCATAACCCATTTAACCAATGAAACCGGAAAGGTTTCTTTTTTTTGTAAGTTAGTTTGACTTTCTTTGACTTTTTGTTTGGAATTGTTTATTATGTGGGTAATACGGTAACAGTTTAAGTATAAACACCAATAACATTTACATTCCAAGGAGGTTTTTCACGTGAGTTTTATTCCAATGGTCGTTGAACAGAGCAACCGGGGTGAGCGCGCCTACGACATCTACTCCAGATTGCTGAAGGATCGTATTATTTTCCTTGGTAGCGATGTTAATGACGTAGTGGCTAATGCCATTATGGCACAGATGTTGTTCCTGGCTGCGGAAGATCCGGAGAAAGACATTCACTTATACATCAACAGCCCAGGCGGATCGATTACAGCCGGTATGGCGATTTACGATACAATGCAATTCATCAAACCGGATGTATCTACCATCTGTGTAGGTATGGCGGCTTCCATGGGTGCATTCTTGTTGAATGCCGGTGCAAAAGGTAAACGTTTTGCATTACCAAACAGTGAAATTATGATTCACCAACCACTTGGTGGTGCACAAGGTCAGGCTTCTGACATCGAAATCCGTGCTCGTCGCATTTTGAAAATGCGTGATACGTTGAACCGCATCATCTCTGAGCGTTCAGGTCAACCGCTGGAGCGGATTGAGAAAGATACAGATCGTGACTACTTCATGAGTGCTGCTGAAGCCGCCGATTACGGTATCATTGATAAAGTCATCGAAAACGTAGGATCACAAGGCATCTAAGTGTGACGTAGACCACGGTCTATGCGTTAACATAATCAACACCTAACGTAATCAGCAACATATAATTGTGTTGTCTATACGAGAAGAAGCCCTCATCATAATCATGATGGGGGCTTCTTTTTTTCATTTTATAAGGAAGATAACTTAAGAGTGCATAATAATGATTCTTTATTTGGTACCCGTTACATTACTGAAAGGTTCTGTGCCTTTAGGGAGAAGCTCTTTATACGTAAATGGCATTTCAGGGAATCCCTCTGCGTACGCCGTATATTCATACAACTGGAAGAACACAACTACACCCGTTGGTGTCACATAGTAATCTTGATCTTTATTCAACCCTTTATAACCGTCGAGGTATCCACCGCGGGCTTTCAGTTGTTCACCCACTTTTTTACTCAGCGTCTCGCGCATGGTTTTGTTATTTTGCAGCACATCATCTAACGTAAGCTCCTTGCCTGTGTCCAGTGCAAAGGTGTGGCCCGTACGGTATGTCATACCATGAGCGCCAGCATAATCCTCATATCGTTGTGTAATGAGTCCCAGCACGCCTTTTTCGTTGTACGTCACTACATAGGAGCTCTCAAATGCATATGGACGGTTGGCTGTTGCACCGCCGAATTCAGATGTCTGTTTCTTGAAGTCAGCTACATACGCATCCACTTCGTCTTTCAACACTTTGTTGATCGCCGCTTCAGCTTCTTTGCTGGCAAGTCCACTCACCTGTGGATATTGAACATCTACTTCAGCATTTTTCACAGTGACATTAACTGTTGCCGATTTAATTTTAACGTTATTTTGTTTCACCTTGCTGAGTGTCAACGTTTTGGTTTTGCCATCCCAGTTCCCCTGTACACCCAGATAATCTCTCATTGCCGAGAATGGGATATATAATCGACCCTGAATCAATTTCGCTTCCACCTGAGGATAATAGTTGTTAATTCGAACACTCGGCTCACCATCCAATAGGCTGATCGTCATCGTGTTATTGGCTGCTGTCAAAGCGTACTCTTTGGTTTTCGCATCATATTTCAGCGTTCCACCTGCCACATCTTTAACTGCCGTAAGAGAGACCCATGTCGATCCACCTTGAAGAAGTCCTTTTTGAGTCAGTGTTTTTCCACCCGACTTCAGAGTTACCTCAGTCGGGGTTGTCACTTTCGAGGATACCGATGCTGCCTGAACCGAACTGTCCTGCCATACCGAACCGCTACCTACAATAATTCCTGCTGCAAGCAACGCACTTGTCCATTTTTTCCATGATGTCATATATAAAACTCCTCTCTGAATTCACAATTAGGGATCATTGCGTATGTAATCCTGACCTGATCGTATATCTCATACGCTCACCTCTTTATTATAATTAACCCGATTTCGGAAAGGTTTACAGCTCGAGTTACAATGTTGATGAATATCAGACCGAAAATATAACGGGATATGACCTTTTTGTCACGAACAACTATACAAAAAAGATACCAATATACAGCATTTCATGTTGCTTCAAAAAGGTACCCTCCTATCCAACTTCATCAAAGTTTGCTTTTCCAACAAAAAAGACTCTGTCCACAGGACAAAGTCTTTGTCATTATTTCGTTGTACCCTTCACATGACACTTGAAAAGGTTACTTGAGCTTACAATCCTTAGTTCAATCTTGTTTATTTCATTTCATACGTGATATTCAGGATTGTGCTTACTTTAACCTGGCCTGTTTCAATCTCAGTGCCACCTGCTGTATCTTGTGCCTTGGACATCAACGCCTCGCTTGCATAGAATACAGGCACATTGGCATCACCTTGGCTCACGGAAAGAACAGCACCCAGTTGACGTTTAACTGCTTTTGCAATGGCGCCAGCTTTCACATCTGCATTGGCCACAGCTTTTTCAATCACTTGGGATTCATAACTTTCCGGATTTTCTACAGTAAAGCGCACATTTTCAATATTGTTGGCACCCGCACCCGAAGCAGCATCGAGCAACTCGCCAATCTTGTCCATCTGACGATATGTGACTGTCAGCGTATGATGCGCTGTATATCCTTTAATTTGTTGTCCGTCTTTTTCACTATACGTATAGTTGGGTTGTACAGAGAACTGACTCGTTTGAATGTCGTCTGCACTGATCTTCCACGTATTCTTCAGCAAATTGGATACCTTTTGAACCTTGGCAGCATTCGCTTTTTGAGCAGATGCTGCTGTCTCTGCAGTACTGTTCACACCAATCGACAGATAAGCGATATCAGGCTTCACCTGAATCTCACCTTTACCCACAACATTAATCACATTCTGTTGTACTCCCTGAACCTCTGCAGCGTAAGCATAGTTACCTGGTGCAACCCATGCTGTTCCTCCAACAAGCAACGTACTTGCCACCAGCACCGCACCAAATGGTTTCATCCATTGTTTACCCATCACGATAGCCTCCTTATGTGTTAACATCTCAAACTTTAAACGATTTGATACCTTAACAGACGGGACAAATTCCATAATGTTGCACTTGACGATAGCATAAACGTGAAAAACACAAAAAAGCCCCTTTCGGGACTTCTTCATTGGATTGATCATATCTTATTGGTTTTCGAGCTCTTCCTTACTTACCAGACTAACTAAAGCGTTTACAGCCTGTTCGGCATCCGCGCCTTCTGCACTAATCTGGATTTCCGTACCTGTGCTAATTGCAAGGCTCATGATCCCCATGATACTTTTTGCATTAACTTTTTTGTCGTCCTTCTCGACGAACACTTCAGACGAGTACTTATTCGCTTCTTGAACGAACAGTGCCGCAGGTCTGGCATGGAGACCCGTTTTCAAACGGACAACTACCGGGTGCTTTGTCATGGAAACTTACCCCCTATTATGAAATCTGGACATTAAATACACAATTATATTTATACAACATTATACCATTAACCCGTGCAGGACACTAGAAGAAAAAACTCAGGGTGCTTTGGAGGACATTATCTTGCCCTAATTTCATCTTTTGCACAGCGCATCCAATGACCTAAGTGAGTCTCCTAGATCCTTAACGGTTGACTTTCCCGACCTTACTGTTCAGCAGAAACAGCCGACCTTGTTACTTTACCCTACTCCGTCTTAACCATAACGTTCTGTGCGTACTTTCTCAGCCAGCTCATCAATTTTACGAAGCCGATGGTTCACTCCTGACTTGCTAACTGTACCTTTAAGAAGCTCGCCAACTTCCTTCAAGTTGATATCCGGATGAGCGAGTCGAACCTCCGCCACTTCGCGAAGCTTCTCAGGCAACGATTCCAGACCAACTTCCTTTTGTAACAACCGGATATTATCGATTTGTCTTACCGCCGCTCCAATCGTTTTGTTCAGGTTGGCGGTCTCACAATTGACAATCCGGTTAACGGAGTTACGCATGTCTCGCATAATTCGTACATCTTCAAACTTGAACAAGGCCTGATGAGCACCAATGATGCTGAGCAGCTCAATGATTTTCTCGCCTTCCTTAATGTATAGGATGAATCCTTTTTTCCGTTCTATACACCGTGCATTCAGATGAAATTCATTGGCCAGGTCAACCAGTGCCTGACAGTGCTCTTCATACATAGACGCAATCTCCAGATGGTACGAGGAACCTTCCGGATTATTAACCGATCCACCGGCCAGAAATGCACCGCGAAGATAGGCCCGTTTACAACAGTTTTGCTGAAACAACTCCGTACTGATCCCTGGGGTAAAGAGAAAGCCCTCAGATACAATATGAAGACTATTGAGAATCTCCTGTACCATGGTTGGAATACGAACAATATATACATTGTTCTTTTTCAGCCGCATTTTTTTGCGGACCAGTAATTCCGTATGCACTTGAAATTGCTTTTTAAGCAGAGAGTATGCCCGTCTTGCAATGGCGGCATTCTCCGTCGAAATATCCAAGATCACTTTTCTATTCGATAACTGCACTGCACCAAGCATACGGATGAGGGCTGAAAGTTCCGCCTTTTCGCAGCACGGTTCGCTCTCGATCATGGTTAATTCTTTTTTGGTCTGTGCTGCAAACGACATGGGACTTCACCTCTTCCGTAACATCCAATTTTGTACCAGTTGGTAGATGTGATGACTTAACTTGTCGGCATCATGACGCAGATAGGTTTTGAACAGAACAAGCGTATCTGCAACCACCTGATAGCCGGCACTTTCGAGTACATTCATATCCAGTACAACCGGTTTTGCTCCTTTTTCCGCATACTTATTTTGAACTTGCAGCGGAATATCACCATTATTCACGATAACATAGTCGAAGAGCTGATGACCTATATGCTCGTGTACCGCCTTAAGATGGTCACTTACCGTATAGTTATCTGTTTCTCCCGGCTGTGTCATCACATTACAGATAAACATCTTCACCGCATCAGCCTCTACCACAGCTTCTGCAAGCTTAGGTACGAGCAGATTGGGAAGAATACTTGTATAGAGGCTGCCTGGCCCGATCAGAATGGCGTCAGCTTGACGAATGGCCTCTACTGCCTCTGGCAACGGCTCCACGTGATCCGGTTCAAGGAAAACACGTTTGATGCGTCCACCCGCCTCAGGGATCTTGGACTCACCTGTAATAATTGTCCCATCTTCCATCTCCGCATGCAACACCACGGCCTGGCCGGCGGCTGGCAATACCTCACCTCGAACGGCAAACACGCGGCTAAGTTCCCGCACTGCGGTCACAAAGTCGCCCGAAATATCCGTCATTGCAGCCAAAATCAAATTTCCCAAGCTGTGGCCTGCAAGCCCCGCGCCTGTATTGAAACGGTACTTCAACATATCTGAAAGCAATGGTTCTACATCAGCCAGTGCCGTAAGCACGTTGCGAATGTCGCCAGGAGGCGGCATCTGTAGCTCATTGCGCAGGATGCCTGAACTTCCACCGTCATCTGCAACTGTGACGATGGCCGTGATATCCAGCGGCTTCTCTTTCAAACCGCGCAGCATCACGGATAATCCGGTTCCGCCGCCCATTACAACTATTCTCGGACGTTCTCTTCGTGGTCCGGCCTCTTTCATCCCTTCACCCTCTTCAATGACGGTCCCGGTCAGCGTCGCGATGGCTCACGGTAACAGCTTCTGTCTCGCTGCTTCCCAACATCTTGCCCAAATATTCCGATATTGCTACCGAACGATGCTTGCCTCCGGTACAGCCGATTCCAATAATAACCTGGCTTTTGCCTTCCTTCCGGTATTGCGGAATCAGGAAATGCAGCATATCCAGCAGCTTGGTCAGAAACGCCTGTGTCTCTGGCCACTTCATAACATATTCGTACACATCACTATTCTGTCCCGTATTCGGTCGCAAATGATCAATATAATGCGGATTCGGTAAAAAACGTACATCAAACACCAGATCAGCATCAATCGGAATGCCATACTTGAATCCAAACGACGTAATATTCACCGACAGCATTTGGCTCTCCAGATGAGAAAAGCGGGATATGATGCGTTCTTTCAGTTGAGCAGGCTTCATTGTACTTGTATTCAGTACCTGAGTCGCAGAGTTTTTGAGTTCCTCCAACATCTTGCGTTCCAGTCGGATGCCGTCCAGCGGCATGCCCTCAGGAGCCAGAGGATGTCTGCGCCTGCTTTCTTTGTAACGCTGAACAAGTACAGAATCTGTAGCATCCAGGAATAAAATCTCGCAATGAATGGTAAAATGATCTTTAATATAGTTCAAAGACTCGGACAGAGCCGTAAAGAATTCACGCCCGCGCAGATCGATAACCAATGCAACCTTACCAATCTTGCCGTTTGACTGTTCAATCAGTTCCGCAAATTTCGGAATCAATACCGGCGGCAGATTATCCACACAGAAGAAACCCAGATCCTCCAGGCTTTGTACTGCAATGGTTTTACCTGCTCCGGACATGCCCGTAATGATAATGAGCGTGGCGCCTGTGCCTGGTGAGCCTTCACCTTCAAGCATAAATGTCCCCTCCTTATCATATTGCTGTCTTCATATATTGTTACGAGGTCACTAGGAACGCAAGAGAAGACCTGCTGCACCCACAATACCTGCATTATTACCAAGTGTAGCTTCCAGAATCTGAACCCCATCTTGCAACGGTTCTGGCGTCAGCTTAGCAAACACAGTACGGATTTCATCAAACAAGAAATTGCCCGCTTTGGATACGCCGCCACCAATAATGAACATCTCCGGGTTAATGACAGCCGCTACAGTAGCCATGGACTTGCCCAGGTAGAAGGCCGCACGATTCACAATGCGCTGTGCCACTTCATCGCCTGCCTTGGCAGCATCAAATACTTCTTTGGCTGCAATCTTGTCGACAAGCGCCAGTGACGTATGATCACCACGTTCTACTGCATCCTTTGCCATACGGATAATACCCGTTGCAGACGATACTGTTTCTACACATCCCATTTTACCACAACCGCATTTAATGGCTTCCAGATCAGGTACAACACTGATATGACCCAGTTCTCCCGCCATACCGGAGAAACCCTGATAGATGTTGCCATTCAAGATCAAGCCTCCGCCAACACCCGTACCGAGTGTATAACATACGCAGTTGTCTACGCCTTTGCCGGCACCTGCCCACACTTCACCCAGTGCAGCCACGTTTGCATCGTTATCTATTTTGATTGGCTTGCCCAGACGTTCTTCCAGAATCGAACGAATGGCCACATTCCGAAATCCGATGTTAGGGGCATGAACGATAATTCCCTCGCGTACATTCGTGAAACCGGCCACTCCAGCACCTACACCCTCAAGCTGTTCCCAACTGTAAGGTGATTCGGCTACGATATGTCGGACATACTTCTCGATGTTGGCGATGACCGTGTCTACGCCCTTATCCACTTCAGTCGGTCCTTCATACGTATGCATTAGCTGACCTTGTTCATCGCATATACCGACCTTGATTGCTGTTCCGCCGAGATCGACCCCAACGTAGATTTTCTCAGACATGCTGCAAGCCACCTTTATCTATCTAAAATAGTTTAAGTCCTACGTACCAACTATAATTGAAGGATACGCCTGGGTCAAGACGATAAGACCTTGCATACATCATGCTTCACCAGGGTTGTGAACCACATCACACACCGTTTTTGAATACGTATACATACTCATTACCTTCATTTATAAACGCACGCTTCATTCCTTCCTCCATAACAGAGGAAGCCTCAACTCATGATATTGCATCTTCACTCGTTCCATTCATAAAAGATGGACTTCGTCCCCTCAGAGTGGTGACTCGTCTTATGCACCCCACCACCTGCCATTCTCAATCAGAAAGTTATCTAATGGCGGTATTGCCAACAAAAAAAGAGCCTTCCATCCACAGGAAGGCTCCCTTACTTTTATGAAAATCTGAAATTGTAGAAATTGGGCTGACTCAGTTGATTTTTCTACGTTATAACTTCGTTTCCACACGTACCGGCTCTTCCGTCTTCTCCATCTTGTTCACATCCAGAATATCGAGCAGGAAGACAAAAATCGGAATACCAATGATCAGTCCCCAGATCCCCAGGAAGTGTTGCGACAGAATTAGTACGATAAAGGTGTAGAACATTGGCAATTTGGTCTTGTGTGCCATCAGTTTTGGATTCAGGAAGTACGTCTCCAAAGCATGAATAACAATAATCATGATGATCACAATAATGCTTAATTTCAGTCCACCCATCTGATACCCAATCAAACAGAGCGGTACAAGTGAGATGATAACCCCCGCAACGGGAACCAGACTGAGCATGAACACCAGAATGGTCAAAGCGAACAGATACGGGAAACCCAGAATCCATAAGCCCAGTATCGTCAGTACCGTATTAAACACCGCAATAAGAAGCTGTGCCTCAATGACTTTACCAAAAGAAGACACGAATTTGTCTCCCAGATAAGCAACTTCATTGTAGAACCATCCAATTTTACTTGTTTTGAACTTGGACGTAAACTTGGATATCTCCTGCTTCTGCAACAAGAAGAACAGACTCAGAATGATGACGAGCAGAATAAACTCCAGCCATTTGCTCAAAGCGAAAATATATTTCAATGCATCATTGGTATAATTTTTAATATCGAAGGATTGAAGATAACCCGCAATTTTGGATGCAAAATTATCACCGTCTGCACTATCCAGAAATTTCATAATCTCATTCGTCAACTGAACGACCTGATCCACGATCCGTGGTGAATATCTGGAAATGCCAAGCACAATGACTGCGATCACAATCATATAGAGTAGGATGACCACAACTTTATAATTGATTGGAAACAACCGATTTAAACCACCTGTAATGAAATGCTGTAACCTGTTCATGACATACGTCACCAGGAACAACAGCAGAATCATGTGCAGCATACTCCCCATACTGAACAAAATTAAACAGAACAAGAGCAGGATCAAAAATCGTCTCACTGTCGCATTCTGTAACCAATCTTTTATCATTTCCCCCAAAATCTTCACCTCACAGCTAATATGCCCTATATGTATACGATCTCATGCCCACTGTAGTTTCAAAAAAAGAGAAGCCTTCCGGCTTCTCTCATTTCATGAGACTTCCCGTTGTCTCTTATTCCCAGCATATGCCTAACCTCACGCATGTAATGCTTATTTATCCAACGTTTCGCTCCAATCATGGACAATGCTTCCTTCAAGGAACTTCTCACAATCCATCGCAGCCATACATCCTGATCCTGCAGCCGTAATAGCTTGACGATACTTCGTATCTTGAACATCGCCACAGGCAAATACACCTGGAATATTGGTCTCCGTTGTTCCGGGTTTAACGACAACATAGCCATGTTCGTCCAGTGCAATCGCATTACCCAGGAATCCGGTATTCGGTGTGTGACCAATGGCAACGAATACGCCATCTGCTTCAAGCAACTCTTCCTGCCCCGTCTCGTTGTTGCGCACTTTCAGCCCTTTGACACCCAAAGCTTCTGGTACGACCTCGAGTGGAGTACGGTTCAGTGCCCACTTTACCTTCTCATTGCTGCGAGCCCGATCCTGCATAATCTTGGATGCACGCAATTCATCCCGGCGGTGAACCAATGTCACGTCTGTTGCAAAACGAGTCAGGAAACTCGCTTCTTCCATCGCGGAGTCTCCACCGCCCACGACCACGATTTTTTTACCTCGGAAGAAGAAGCCGTCACATGTCGCGCATGTACTTACACCACGTCCCACATTTTCCTGCTCACCCGGAATACCGAGATAACGAGCGGAAGCACCTGTAGAGATAATGATTGATTCAGCTTCCAGTTCACCGATTCCTCCAACTTTGACCTTGAAGGGCGGTTTGCTGAAATCAACCTCTTCCACCCAACCGTTTTTGAATTCCGCTCCAAAACGTTCAGCTTGCTTACGCATGTTGTCCATCAGTTCCGGACCCATGATACCTTGCGGGAAACCAGGGAAATTCTCAACTTCCGTTGTCGTCGTCAACTGACCACCTGGCTGAAGACCTTCGATAACCAGTGGTTTCAGATTAGCACGAGCCAGATATATCGCTGCTGTCAGACCCGCAGGTCCCGTTCCGATCACAATCGTTCTGTATTTAGACATATAGATACAGCCTCCTTAATTAAGGTGAGAATGTGTTGTACTAGCGATGAACTTGCCAAGATGATATCCTACAGGCGTTTACGAGGCCCATTCGTTAAGTTTACCCGTTTTCCCGGTTGTTGTATCCTTCACCTGATGATGTCTTTCTGAAAACGAGTTGAAGCGAACTTTCTATACTAGTGGTGGCTTGCTGTTACAAACCGAATGAATCTGTTTAGCATACTTGCTAACCGTTGATGCCGATATCCCATACCGCTCAGCAATGCTTTGATAGGTAACGGGCCGACTGTGATTCTTCGCTGCCAAATATTCAAGTCCTGCTGCCCAACCCTCAATCTGCTTCGTACCCGGAACTTCCGGATGTACCCGGGATACATAATCCGTCCAGAGCCGTTCCATCTCTTGCTGCAACTCAGCCTTTGCTTCAGACATCTGTAACGCACGATCAACAACAGCCTGCCAATGGGAAGTTGATCCAGTGTCAGATTGCCCTGATGTGGATGGAACCTTCCCAATAGACTTCAAGGCTACAGGAGAAAAGGGGCGAACCACCTGAGAATTCCGATCCTCATGTTCAGCCGATTTCAATCCGTTCAGTACAGTTTGTGCTGCCTCAAGCAGATCCTTTTCTTCTCCAGGCTCTTCAATAAAGGATTGCAGAGCCTGTTGCACCTCATAGTCACCGATCATCCCAAGCGCATGAATAACCTGTAGCTTGGTTGCCCGATCACCATGACGCAATGCCCAGAAGAAGGATGAGCGAATCAGTGGATCATTCTTCATTTCTTCAGGTATGCCACTACCGTAGTTCTCCCACTGTCTGAATTGCTCATCAAATGGCAGATGATAGTGATAGCTCAGCTTCTCTGGCTCTTGCTCGCCTTGTTTTACAGCCTCAAGACCTGACAGATAATACCGGGATACTTCGGAACCCGGATCAAGCTTGGACACATGATGCCATAAACGCTCAGCAGCATCATAACGTTCTGTATTATAAGCCGCCACTGCTGCATAGTGAGCAAGTGCCGGATCAGCAGCTGTCTCTTCGTCCTTGAGCAAACGCCGGAAGTGAACATAAGCCGTATCGTGTTGGCCCAGAATTCCCATCGTTGTCGCCAGTTTGTAGACTTGTTCGTGCTGGAAGGGCACGATGACCCGCAATTTTTTGATCAGAAGCAGCACTTGATCAGCCCGGTTCTCATTTTGATGGAAAATGGCCAAATTACAGAGTGCATGCAGATTACCTGGTTCCTGTTCAAGCACTTCGGCAATGGTCTCTTTTGCTTTGGGAAACAGACCCATATAATAGTAGGCGAGTGCCAGATTGTTACGGGCAGCCAAGTAATCAGGATAATCAGAAGACATGCCTTCGAGCAATTCAGCAGCCTGTGCAAATTTTCCTTCTTCCAGCAGTTCCCGTGCCTGATCGTGCTCCACTACACCTTTGCGTGATTTGATTCGATTCAGTTTAGTCGGACGATCCAGCTCATAATACAGAAGCTCCATCATCTCTTCGGCTTCCGTCATGAACTGACCTTGAGTGTCCTCCTCCAGATAGGTAACAAGTGCTTGCTCGGCTTCCTCAAACCGATCCATATTTGCATAATTGTTCGCCATATAAAAATAACATTCCGTCATCGACGGATCTACCACTTCCAGCACGTTAGCCAGAATGGCATTGGAGGCTTCGTAATCCCCCTTCTCCGATAATATACCCGCCATATTACAATGATTTACCGGATTTTCCGGTTCGTATTCAACAGCTTTGCGAAAATATTTTAATGCCTTGTCGACATGATTACGGTCCAGCGAGCGGACAGCTCTTTCAAAGAAGAAAGAAGCATCCAAGTGAATCGGTATAATATTGGCAAGGTGTCCCTCAGCCCGCACTAGCTTGCCCTTCATCTTCCAAGGCACCTCCTCTTTGCATTTCATTCATACTCTTCAGTATACCACATCTTAAGGCCCACTTCTCAATATGTAGTTTCATGTCGTTTATGAAAAAAATGCAAAAGAAGATGATATTCCATTTTGCGGAAACCTATCACCTTGGAGCGTTGTTTATTCAAAGGAAAACCATGTTTACCTAGAGACTCCTACACTCACTTGCCATAGACTCTCTTTGTAGTATTGCATTAGTACATTCTTGTCGGTTACGCGGCGTCTAACTGGATTCGGACCGGTTATAATGAGATGAGTGGCCTATGGTATTATTATCCTTATTGTCCTTTTTAGTAGTTTATCTCCATTAAAAATCAAACAACGTATATTAGCTCTGACGGTCAGCCTCTTTTTCGCGTATGTAATAAAAAATAAATATTTTAAGGGGATGTTATATTGAGGATCTCAAAGATAAAACCACTTATATTCATCTTAATATGCTTGTTTGCTTTGAATGGATGTTCAAAAGATATAGAAAACATAGAAAATAAGTTCACATTAGAGGATGTACTGAGAGCGCTCGAGTCTCAAGAACTGGATTTAGTGTCCTTTGGTATAACCGGGTATCCTTTGAAATTAAATGATGTTGTACCTGAGGTGTACTCCGTTGAGGTGCCCGTGGAAGAAGAACCATATAGCCCTGAATTTATACATTTTTATATTTTCAATTCTGAAAAGGATCGCATCAACGGGACAAAAAAATTCAATAAACACATGGAAAGCGCCCAATTTACAACATTCCCTTTTCTATATGAGAAAGGAAATGTTCTTATCGTTTACTGGAGCAAAACCAAAGATGATCCTCTGTTCACTAAACCAATCGAAACTGCGTTAGAGCAACTGAAATGATAATAGTTCATACATTACTGGACTGAGCTGGACATTGGGAATATCATTTTAGAACGTTAATTGCAGTCATTCGTAAAAAAAGAAGACCGAGCATTTGGGCTCGGTCTTCTAACTGTTATGGCTTAAATATCTAATAAATCTAGATCTTCGACGCCATCGAAGGAGAAAGTGAAATTTGAATGGTTTTATCAAACGGCGTCATGAAATTGACCAGCACAACCTTACACTTGTCCAGCAGTTTTGCCTCACGTACCGTTGCCGCCAGATGCCCCAGCTCGCCCCCGGTGATCTCCAGCCAGTCTTCTCCGCAGGTATAGCGTAATGTACCGCCTTTCCACAAGTAGTGACCCTCACTCGTTTCAATCGCGTCCTCACAGATCAGCTCACCTTCGCTTCCGAATACAAAGGACAACTGCATCATAATGTCCTCCGGTTCCTGTCCAGATAGATGCATGTTCCATCCGTTTTTCGTTGGCTGTAATTCTGCTCCTACACGGAAGGTCTGCTCATGAGTAAGCTGACGACTCTGATGAGGTAACAAGTACCATGGACTGATGGCTGATGCAGCCGATTCTGGCAGCATTTTTGCAGGGATTGGGCCGTAGTAACCTTTTTTCTGCTCACCAGTTAGTCGATACCCTTCGGACAGCCTCGTCATTTGCTGCATAGGTACATACCCTGGATTAAAGTAAGAGGCCAGTTGCACAGCCAGCAGGCGCACCTTGCCATGACGAAGAGCGAAGAAAGAAGGAACTTCTGTCATCACAGTCACACTTGTAGCACCATCCCGAATTCGGGCTACCGGAGCACCAAAATCCGTATGCATCCGACTGTGAGAGATCCGTCCGTGATGCCCTACTGAGTCCATCTGCTCCAGATATTCTCCCCGTACAAAATGTTCATTCAGCATGACCTCATACTGTTCCGGTAATGCATCACGTGTGCCATTCGTCTGCTGAAGCTCCGGCTCAAGCATTAATCGAATGAGCGTATTCACCGAACATACTCCCGGATCGGTCAATGTATCTCCAGCCCAGGCTGCCATACCTGCAAAGAGTGGATCACCGTCCAGCCGAGCCAAAATGGCATAAGGCAGATAATAAGGTGACAGATCATGAACACTGCCCAGATCCTGTCGCCCTGAATAATCCGTAACAATTTCCCCCGTTGGATGGACCAGATACACCATCATGTGGAGATTAAGCCTCACTGGTTCCAGCAGTTCAGGACGATTGAGCAGGCGCGCAGCATGGATTAACATGATGTCGCTAACTGCGCTGTATATCCCGTTGCTCCGTTCTGTCCACTCCCCATCGGGTGTGATATCCATGCCTTCATCCATCCACTGCTCTGCGCGCTGCACAGCTTCCTCCAAATCAAATATTTCATGCAGGAAACCAAGCGCCGCGCATAGCACCCAGCGATGATTAGGCGTATGACAACCTCCCGTAAGCATGGTTGGGATTGTACGTTCCAAGAATAGCCTCATATTGTTTAATACGGGTTGAAGCGGCTCCCATTCTTGCTGCAGAAGAAGCTGATACAACTGTGAATACCCTACAACGACAAATGCAGTATCCGGAGGGGAATGGTAATTGGTCCAGCCAGGCGATATTGAACCGTCTTCATGCTGGAAGCGGAGTACAAATTCCGTAGCTAACAGCAGTCGATTTAACAACGATTCATCCCGGTAATAGATAGAGTCCGGATTGGAGAGCGCAGCTCCCCAGTAACACATATCCGTGGGCGTTCCAGTCGTATGGTTGACCCAGGCAACACCTGTGAAGGGATCAATTGTCCCTCCATAGTAACGGCTTTCCGGGTCAAGCATCTGCCGGGATATGCCTCTTTCTACCGCTCTGTCATTACTGTCCACCAGTTGTTTGTACATGTGCAGTCCCCTCCATACCAATGCATTCTCCCGATGTGCGGAGTATGTTGCTTCAGTGCCTTCAATTCAGACCGGAAGCCTACTCATACCGCCCGTAGGTGAGTTCATTTTTCTCGTCAGAATATATCATATTTCTACAAAAGTCGCTAGAAAATCTGTGCTTGTTTTACTAAATACCCATGTGTCTCCGTCACTGAGGAAACAGTCGTTGAACACACGCTGTGAACATGCAAACTGTTTCCCACATCACCGCGCCTACTCTGTCACTCCAAGCTTCTTCATAAGCAAGTCATGACTCTCATGGATCTCTTCTGCCTTACAGGCAGACTTCAACTCATACACCTTCACCTGTGCCCGGCGAATCATCGGCAGATAGACATCATAGAAGTTCATATCCTTACTGTGTACATACGGGCACCAGTGATCCGAGAGACCAAGTGTCTCATGGATATGGACCCCTACAATATCATCCATCAGGCCTTGCATTTCTCCCACACTGTCATAAAGGCCCATTCGGTCCATCATGATGGCATGACCGGTATCGTACCAGATACCAACCGGAGCCCCTTTGAGGGCCGTGATGATAGTCTTGGCTTCGGCAAGGGTAGGAATCTGTTGTGGTCGCGATCTTGTCTCGATGCCAAAACGAACATCCAGACCTTTAGCTGCCGCCCGATTGCATACCTCATCCAGACTGGCAATAATTTTCTCCACATACCCTGAACTGAGGGCTTCCCGCCGCTCCATCAATTCAGCCCATTTGCTGCGATACTTCGGTGAATCCGGGCCTTCCTCGTTATAGATCTTTCCAAGGTCCTTGCTGATATCCTCAGGAAAAGGTACCTCTCCCGGGTGTACAACAACAGCCTCTCCCCCATAACGTTGGGCATATTCAGCCGACTCTACCAGCAGTTCGATCGCCCGCTTGCGTTTCACTTCATCTTCGAAGCCGAGCAAGATGGAATCCGTACCGTAGTCTGGATCAGGGTCATGCGGAAAAGTGTTGTGGACACTAGAAATTCCGATCTCTCCACGCTCAATCATGGGCTCAATCGTCGTGAGCATTTCCTTCGTCACATTATAATTGAGCTCCACCCGACGAAAGCCGAGATCCGCAATCTCCCGAATCATATCTTCCCCGACATCATGTTTTCGGATATTCCAGCATGTGGAGAACGAATATATACCCTTATCTATGTGCTGCATCTGTTTTCCTTCTCCTCCCTCTGGCTAAACTTTTTACATCAGCCTTAACTCAACCTTTTACCGCGCCAAGCATCGCACCACTGACAAAATACTTTTGCAGCCACGGATAAACGAGTAGAATCGGAACGGTTGCAAAAATAACAGTTGCGGCCTTGAGACTCTCGGGAGTCAATGGCGTACGGTTAGCACCCTCCATCTGGGTAAGCTCGCTGACCATATTGTTCTGTACCATTTGGAATAACTTCAGTTGAAGCGGGTACAGCTTCGGATCATTAATATACATCAGGGAATCCTGGAACCCATTCCAGCGTCCAACCGCATAGAAAAGAGCTAATGTAGCCAGTACAGGCATGGATAGCGGCAATATAATTTTGAATAGCGTGTGTACATGGGAACTGCCGTCAATCTCAGCGGATTCTTCCAGACTTTCAGGAATACCTCTGAAGAAAGAAATCAGGATAATCAGGTTAAACGGACTGACCAGTCCTGGCAGAATCAGTGCCCACACGGAATTAAGTAAGTTCAGGTCACGAATGAGCAAATACTCAGGAATGATCCCGCCACTGAAGAACATCGTAATGATGATGACATACATGAAGAGCTTGCGCCCTTTTAATTTTTTCTTGGTTAACGGGTAAGCAGCTGCCAGTGTGAACACCATGCACAGCACAGTAGTAGCAATGGTCAGAACTGTCGTGTAACCCAGTGAATAGATCATCGACTGATCAGAGAACACCTGAATATACGCATCCCAATTGAATTCTTTCGGGAATATGGTCACTTCTCCTGACGTAATCGCACGGTTAGAACTGAATGAGATCGCGATCGTGTGCAGAAATGGAGCCAGGCAGAATATAACAAACAAGGTGATAAAGGAGATATTAACGATATCAAAAATCCGGTTTGAGGTGCGTTCACTCATATGCGCACAGCTCCTTTACTGATGGTCTATACAAACAAGCCGATTGGCGTCTCTTCCGTTCATCCACAACCTACAAAATACCTTCACCGGTTGCTTTCTTCGAAATATAGTTAGATCCTAGCACGAATATGAGTCCCACCACTGCTTGGAACAGTCCGACGACAGTTGCCAGCGTGTATTGTCCTGATTCAAGACCAACTCTGTATACAAAGGTACTGAGTACATCGGAATATTCACGCACGGCCGTATTACCAATGATATAAGGCCGATCAAAACCGATGCTGACCATATGTCCAAGATTGAGAATAAGCAAGGTCACGATGGTTGGTTTAATACTTGGCAATGTAATATGCCAGATTCTCTTCAGCCGCGATGCTCCATCGATCTCAGCTGCTTCAAACAATTCCTTGTTGACGCCGGTTAATGCGGCCAGATATAGAATGGTTCCCCATCCTGCACTTTGCCAGACACCTGTGAAGAGATACGTCACAAGCCATGGATTTTTTTCTGTCAAAAATGGTATTGAATTTAAGCCCATGCTTTCCAGTACACCGTTAACCATACCGGATTGATTACCGAACAATTGGTACACAATTCCCCCGATGATTACCCATGAGATAAAGTGAGGAATGTACAATATCGTTTGTGAGATTTTTTTGAACCATTTGAATCGAACTTCATAAAGCATGATCGCCAGAATAATAGGAGCTGGAAATGAAACGACCAGATCAAGAAAATTCAGCATAAAGGTGTTGCGCAATGTCGTGTAGAAGTCCCGCATTCCAAATACTTCGCGAAAAGCATCAAAACCGATCCACTCACTGCCGCTGATTCCCTGAAACAGGTTAAAGTCCTTAAAGGCGATCTGTACACCGTACATCGGTCCATAACGAAAGATTAAAAAGTAGATAATGGGCAGTGAAATCAGAGCGTATAATTGCCAATACCTCTTCAAGTATGTGGTGGTCAAGTCGGTTTCCTCCTATCAACAAGGAAACGGCTGTGCCGCCAGTCCGGCGGCACACGTTCCTTTCTAGTTAAGCCGTAGTATGGGTATCTGTCTTGGATTGAAATGTGGAGCTACTTAATTTGCAGGAAGTGCCTGAACTGCTTCTTCAAGTTCTTTTTTCAGTTCAGTACCACCCAGAGACATGAAATCAGCCATTTCTTTTTCATATACCGCATCGAATTCTGCTGGCTTAGCCATCGCTGTTTTTACGATAATGACATTTAATTTGTCTTTGAGAGCTGTGCTGTACTTCATCTCTGCCTCAATCGGTTTGTCGAAAATGATTGGTCCTACCGTATCGGTGTTAGCAATATCAATGGATTGTTTCAGCATCTCCTGATTATTTTGCGGGAAGCCCATAATCCATGCCTTTTCATTCGTCGCTTGATCACCAATGTTTTTACCGTTCGAGATAATGGCTGTATCCCCTGCGTTAAACAGACGATCCTGCGCTTCCTGGGATGCATCCTCTTTCACTACCGGAATGCCGTCTACCAGATCATAGTTCTCGCCTTCCACACCACTGTAGATATCAATCAGATTGTTGTCAGATGCCATCCAGTCGAGATATTTGATCGCTTCGACAGAACGTTTGCTGCTCTTCGGAATCATAATGTACATACCATTTGTTCCGTAGCGTGACTTGATGTGTTTGTTGTCTGCATTTGGATTGGTGTATACATCAACCGGCAACACTTCACTGCCACTCACATTTTTATGCAAGTTATCCAGTGTGCCATCTCCGTAGAACATGGCATCCACATCTTCAGACCAGTAACCTACGTTACCGTTTTGAATGTCTTTCCCTAACTGCGTTTTGTCTTCATCCAAACTGAAGTCTTTGCTGATCAGACCTTCGTTGTACAGTTTGTTCAGGAACTGCATCGATTCTTTGAATCCTTCATGCAGCGGCAATTCATACCTTTGACCATAAGTCAGATCGCCACTAACTGGCTTGATGAATGAGTAGATGAGCGTTTCGAATTGAGCTGGTGCAAGAGCCATACCCATTGGGATATTTTTGCTTCCGAGTCCACCAGGATCTTTATCCTTGAACGCTTTCAAAGTTGTATATAATTCATCCGTGGTCTTCGGCGCTGGTAATCCCAGCTTATCGAGCCAATCCTGACGAATGTAAGAACTGTATCGGCCTGTGATAGCACGTTTACCCGGAACAGCAAACTGTTGTCCTTCCACTTGCCCAAACTTCAAAGTATCTTCACCCAGGAACTTCTTCAGGTTCGGACCGTGCTGATCAATCAACTCTCCAACATCAGTCAATCCACCCTGCTGGGCATACCGATAAAACACGCTTGAGTCATAAACAAAGACAATATCAGGGACATCCGTATTGCTAGCCATCAGGACGTTCAGCTTGGTAACTTCCTCAGAACGCTGAACGGGTACAAACTGTACATCAATATTGTTGGGATCACCGAACTTCTCCTGAATCATTTTAGATAGATAGTTGTTCGTAATTGTGTATGGTGAAGGACTGTTACCACGGTCAAAAATCTCCACCTTTAAAGTAACGCGCTCGCCATTGCCTGATGTTCCGCCTTCAGCTGATTCTTTTGATGCTGATGAGCATCCCGCAAGTAAAGAAACGCCCATTACCATCGTAAGCGCCAAACCCATCCATTTCTTTAGACTCCCTTTGGTTGCTTTGCTTCTCATTTTGTCATCCCCTTTGGCTTTGCGTGAATGTTTAAAGCTTGCCCAGAGTATTTCACATTTTTCCGTCATCCTGCAATAAACCTCTTTCGGAAGCGCTTACAAAAGGATTATGGTTTATATGTTAAGCCTATTTTCGCAGACTGATTTTTTTCCCAAAGCTGCGCTGCTCTAGGCTTTGACGGCACTCTTCGCCTCAAGGATCAGAACTGCCTGTCCCAAGTCGGATAAACCATTTTCACACACTGCCTATATTCGTAAACGGGAAAAAACAGGAATACTAGCTTGTTATCCTGCGAAAACAGTTGCATCCGATCTCAGTATAAGAGTATTGTTCAACGAAAACAGGGCGAACCTCTGCAAGCCTCTCTCTCCTAAGTGGAAAGTGACTGCATGAAATTCACCCTGTGTTGTCCTGATGTACAGATCTCAGAATATGATCACTTTTGCTTTACTCTTCGGGTTCTCGATGTTCACGTTTCAAACGACGATAATCTCCTGGTGTAATGCCCGTTACCCGCTTAAATACACGTCCCAACGTAATTCCATTTGCATATCCAACCTTTAGAGCAATATCCTGCAAAGAGTAATCGGTATTGAGCAGAAGCTGCTCCGTCTCCTTCATGCGAAGCTCTGTAACAAAATCAACAAACTTCATGTTGAATTCTGTCTTGAACAAATAACTCGCATGTTTGCCCGTAATCTGGAATCGATCGCTCAGATGTTTCAATGAAAGATCAGGATTCGCAAACTGTTCTTCGATATAATTTTTCATTTCATTAACCATGGCTTTGTAACTCTTGGTTTCCGTTACCGCTACGTACGTTCTGAACAAGTCTGTCAGACCATCAAACAAAAGACTTTTCACATCCGTAAGCGTCTCCGCCTCTTCTACAGCACTCAACCATCTGTTGATGTTTTCTTCGGACAGCTCTTCCTGGAGTCCCTCCGACATCATGGCCACCTCTCGACTGAGCATCTGTAACATGGCCTGAATCAGAGAACGAATCTCATCATCCGGCAGTTTGTTCTGTTCAAACGCTGTAAAGATCTCCTCCAACTGTTCCCGCCACTGTCCACTCGACATCCGGAACCGCTTAACAAAGTCCGCAATCATCTGCAGATAGGTATAGGTATCCAGCAAAGGATGCTGTGTTTCACCGCAGTCGGCTTGACCGACATCTCCATTCATCAACAGTTTACGTTGCATTACTGCTTCTGCGGCCGCATAGGAATCTCGTATTGTACCGATTCCCTGAGCGATAGGTCCAATGCCAAAGCTTAAGGAAATGCGTAGATTTTGTTCTACCCAAGATTTGCATTCCTCAGCTACAACACGAATCTGCCCAGACATATCCAAGTTGTTATCATTCTGTTCTTTGAACACAAAAAGGATTGCAATTCGATCCACACTAATCCATTCCGTCCAGCATTGGACTCCCGTATTACGTGACAGCTCTTGCAAAACGTTCATCAAGGCAAATTTCAGCGTATTTTGTTCACCTCTCGTGTACCTCTCCTGAAATCCCTTCTCATAACGGTTAATCTCTCCAACAACAACAACAAAACGCGACGAGTCATGCACATCATTCAGTGGAGAGAGCTCTTTTAATTGCTCTGCTGCATTTTCCATGTGTTCACCATGCAACAGGGCATTGAACAACTTGCTGCGCTGCATGAGTACATTTTCCCTGCTTTTCTTGTCATAATCCATCATATGATTAATCAGATTCTCAAGCACACCGTCAATCATCTTCATCTCATCCGTGCGAGCACCTGAGTGTTCGAACGCCCGAATCTGATGAGACTCAATGCGGTTCATGATGATCTGAATGGGTTTATAGTTACGGCGAGTAATATACACGATATATACAATCGCACAGATGACAGTCACAATAGCAATGATTACCCACACATAAGATATGACCGATACCCAGCCAAATAAGTTGCCGGCCTTAATTCCACTGGATATTGTCCAGCCCAGTCTTTCTAGCGCTAGCCTATTCAGTTCCTGACCGTCTATCGAGCCCTCTTGGTCCGAATGTGCATTATACACAACCTTACCGTCCCGATCCGTAATCGTAAGGAATGAGAGCTGACCATTAACCATACTATCTACACTCTGTTCAATGCTGCTCATCTTGATATTAATGACCAATGTGCCCTGAGAGCCAAAAGGCAAAGGCATGTCCTTGTTCACGGTTAATACGCGAATAGGGGTACGTTGAACAGAGTCCGCATCGAATTCCCGGACCGGCTGCCAGCCTGAACCGATAGACCCGTTACCCATCTGATCAATCCATGCCTTATCCGAGAAACCTTCCACTTCTCTGGAACCACTTACGGTCAGAACATGTTTATTTCGCTTGTCATATAGATAGATGGACTGAATCCATGAGGACGAATTGGATAACTCACGTAAATTCTGCGCAATTGCATACACCGTGTCCGAGCTGGTCAGGTTTGTGTTATTAAAATAGAGTTTGTATGCCTGCTGACTCTGTACCGTTTCCAGGATGGATAGTTCAATATCCCTGATTGTGCGATCCACCGTGTCTATCATATAACTGGAGGAAATCCGGTCTGCTTTTTTAGTTTCCTCTTTAGAGATGTCATTGATGAAAACAAACGCGATGAAAATGAGTATGGTCACCGTAAGAAAAAAAATTGGGAAGTACGAGAACAATAACCGATAGTACCAATTACGAGACAATAGACCCCACTCCTCACTCCACGATGCCAATGTTCTCAGCCGTGGTTCTACTGTTCAGCATCCATCTCACCTTAGGGGCTGAATACTATATGATAACGCTATCATAACTGATTTTATGTTATTATAGCACAAGCCTCTGAGCAGCAAAGCAAGAATTGAATTCAAAGAGCCAAAACAAAAAAACCGTGCTGAGCAGACAACAACTCAGACACGGAACAGTTCATCTGGCAGCACACCGTTATATCTTCGATGCTCTAAATACCAGAATCCTTAAACAATGTGGCCATGGAGCCACCATCCACAATAATGCGTACGGCGCGGGCCAGCATTGGCGCAACAGGTAACACTTTGAAGCATTCAGGGTGGTCATCTGGCAGTGCGATCGAGTCCGTAACGACCACCTCTTCAATGGACGGGTGATTCAATTTACTTACTGCCCCATCCGAGAACAATCCGTGTGTTGCACATACATATACATTTTTGGAGCCACGTTCCTTCAACCCTTCCACAACATTCAGAATGGTTGTTCCAGTATCGATCAGATCCTCAATAATAATAGGTGTCCGTCCTTCTACATCACCAATGACATGGGTAATCACCGATTCATTATGGCTTGGACGTTTCTTGATCATAATGGCAAATGGAGAATCCAGACGGTTCGCCAGCTTCTCTGCCATCGATGCTCGTCCCGCATCCGGGGAGACGACAACAGGGTTCTTGATTCCTTTGCTTAACAGATAATCACTAATCAGATCCAGTGATGTCATATGGTCAACCGGAATGTTGAAGAATCCCTGAATGGCCGCTGCGTGCAGGTCGATCGTTACCACTCGATTGGCGCCAGCCGTAGTTAATACATCTGCTACCATCTTGGCCGAGATCGGTTCCCGTGGTGCGGATTTGCGCTCTTGACGAGCATAGCCGTAATACGGAACAATGATGTTCACAGTGCGCGCTGAAGCCCTCTTTGCAGCATCAATCATCACAAGCAACTCGACAAACAGCTCATTGATCGGATGAGACAACGACTGTACCAGAAACACATCACAATTACGGATCGTTTCTTCATAATGAACGTATATTTCTCCGCTCTTGAACCTGGACAGCTTGATCTTGCCCAGTTGTACACCCAGCTTGTCACATACCTGTTCTGCCAGCTTAGGGTTCGATGAACCGGAAAAAATACGTAACGAATGCTGCATAATGCCCTCCCGAGGGTTGAAGTCCCTATATAATCCCTTAGCTAAAAGGTTATTTCCTACCCTCATTATACTCCAATGGCTTATACATTTAAAGGAATGAACGAGCGATGACGGCCTTCAAAAACAGCGACTTCCGTACAGCCCAACTCATGTAAAAGTGCTTCAGCTTCAGGCAAATAATCGCCCAGCTTCAGTGGGTCATGTGCATCAGAGCCCATGGTTAATGGAATACCCAAGCGAATGGCTTCTGTCAGCATTCTGCGACTAGGGAACATCTCGGCACAAGGCTTCGATATCCCGGAAGCATTCAGCTCCATGGCGCAACCACTTTTGGCAATAGCCTGCAGCGCTGCGTTCTCCAGTGAGATACGTTCTTCTGTCTGCTCCGTTGAAGGAACATAGCCAAACCGTTTAATGACATCCGTATGGCCCATAATATCGTACATGCCCGTGGCGGCTGCCTTGCTTACGGCATCGTAGTACTGACGATATACTTCAAGGATGTCTTTGCCCTCCCAGTGATGGGTCTGGCGGAAATCCGTAATGTCCCATTCCCCAAGAAAATGCACAGAGCCAATCACATAATCCCATGGATAACGCTCAATGATTGCACGGATCTCTGTTTCCCAGCCTTCGATATAGTCACCTTCCAGACCAACACGTACGTCAATCTGCCCACGGTAACGTTCTTTCAGGGAGAAACACTCCTCTACGTAACGCGGCAGTTCATCCATAGGCATCGCCATTTCCGGATAATATTGAGCCGGATCGACATGCAACAAGGGCATGTGATCGGACAATCCAATCTGGGATAGTCCGATCTCCACACCACGCTGCACGTACTCTTCCAGTTTGCCCACGGCATGTCCACACCGCTCATGGTGTGTATGATAGTCTATACGCACGAAACTCGCCTCCTTAATCGCGGCGAGGCCGTTCATGACGGCGGCTCAGCTCTGACATAATGTCGTCCAGCGGTAGCTTGCGCTCTTGTAACAGGACGAGCAGGTGATACATCAGGTCACTGACTTCCAGACGAAGCTCGTCATTATCTTTATTTTTGGCGGCGATGATCGTCTCGGACGCTTCTTCACCGATTTTTTTCAGTATTTTGTCTACACCTTTATCAAACAGATACGTTGTATATGCACCCTCAGGACGCTCACGTTCACGCTCTGCAATAACGGATTCCAGTTCAGCCAATACCTCAAAGCGACTTTCGGAACCGGAACTTGCAGAAGCAGATGCCGCACCCGCTTCATCCGAAGCCTTGTCTGCCGATTTCTCTGGCAAACCAATGATTTCATTATGGAAACAAGTTACCGCCCCTGTATGGCAAGCCGGACCGTTCGGTTTCACCTCAACCAACAAGGTATCGCCGTCACAATCATATTTTAGGGAAGTAATCGTCTGCACGTTGCCAGATGTTGCTCCTTTATGCCACAACTCCTGACGCGAGCGTGACCAGAACCAGGTCTCACCGGATTCCAGCGACAACTTCAGAGATTCGCGATTCATATAAGCCATCATTAAAACTTCACGGGTATCTACATCCTGCACAATGGCAGGAACCAAACCTTCACTCCAACGAATGTGTTCCACAACCTGTTCCAAGGATAACTGTTCCTTGATTTCATCGCTCACTTTAGTCACGGATCTCCACCCCTTGTTCTCTCAAATGTTGTTTTAACGCCGGTATGGCGATTTCTTTGTAATGGAAAATCGTTGCGGCCAGCCCTGCGTCCGCTTTGCCTGTGGTAAATACATCATAGAAATGAGATTCCTTGCCCGCACCGCCCGATGCGATGACTGGAATACGCACAGATTCGGATACCGCTGCCGTCAGCTTCAGATCAAAGCCGTCTTTTGTTCCGTCCGCGTCCATACTTGTGAGCAGAATCTCCCCCGCGCCCAAGCTCTCAGCCTGTTTAACCCATTCCAGCGCCTTGATCCCGGAGGGTTTCCGTCCACCATGGGTATAGACTTCCCACTCGCCCCAAGCTTCGTTATACTTGGCATCGATCGCTACCACGATACACTGCGAGCCAAAGCGACGTGCACCATCTGCAATCAACTGCGGATTAAGTACCGCGGCTGTATTCACTGCAATTTTATCCGCTCCTGCACGGAGAATCCGCTTCATGTCCTCTACCTTGGAGATGCCACCACCTACCGTAAAGGGAATAGCGATCTCGCCCGCCGTCTGCCGCACGACTTCTTCCATCGTTTCGCGACCTTCTACCGAAGCGGAGATATCGAGAAAGACCAATTCGTCCGCGCCCTCGCGGTCATATAGTGCCGCCAGCTCTACCGGATCACCCGCATCGCGGAGATTAACGAAGTTGACGCCTTTGACGACCCGGCCGTCTTTCACGTCCAGACAGGGGATGATTCTTTTTGCCAGCATGCTACCTCTTCCTCTCTATCCGAATATCCCTTACTTATTGACCGCACGTACTGCTTCAGACAGATCGATGCTTCCCGTATACAGTGCTTTACCCACAATTGCTCCACCAACACCATCATCCGCGTGGCGACTCAGACGAAGCAGATCATCCATTACACTCACACCGCCTGAAGCAATAACCGTCCGTCCGCTTGCCTTAGCTAGAGACACAATCGCTTCCACATTAGGACCCTGCATCATGCCATCACGGGAAATATCCGTAAAGATAAATGTTTCTGCTCCATATGCCGCCAGTTCCTTCGCGAGCACCTCTGCTTGCACTTCCGATGTTTCAAGCCAACCGCGAGTTGCCACGTAACCGTTACGAGCGTCGATGCCAATTGCCACTTTGTCGCCATAACGTCCCAGTACTTCCTCTGTAAATGCACGATCCTCAATCGCTGCTGTTCCAATGATCAGCCGGCTAACACCCAGACCCAGCAAACGTTCTACATCAGCTACCGTACGAAGTCCGCCACCTACCTGAACAGGTACGTTCACAGCCGAGGCAATCCGCCCGATCAGCTCATCGTTAACAGGATGACCCGCTTTCGCACCATCCAGATCGACCAGATGAACGTATGTACCGCCTTGCTTCTCCCAGGATAGAGCCACTTGAACCGGGTCATCGTTATACACGGTCTCCTGATTATAATCTCCCTGCACCAGTCTTACACATTTGCCGTCCCGGATATCAATCGCCGGATATAGGATAAAAGATGACATACAAGGCCTCCTGAATATGAATTAGATTTGTACGCTTTCTATAGTTAAGAAGAGATGATGTTTTACCTTTGTACAGGTGCTCCTGTCAGAGCCAAAAAGTTGCCGAGCAACTTCATACCGAGCTCTCCACTTTTCTCCGGGTGGAATTGCATGCCGAAGTTGGATCCTCTGCCTACAATGGCTGTCACCGGATGTCCGTAATCCGTTACCGCCAGCAGATCGTCCCTGTTTTCAGTAAGCGCATGATAGGAATGGACAAAATAGACGTGACCTGCTTCAAGCCCCGTAAATAGAGGATTTTCCGCGTGCAGGAATTCCAAACGGTTCCATCCCATATGAGGAACTTTCAGCTCTCCTGGTGCGAATCGCACCACTTTACCTGGCAAAATATCCAGTCCCTCATGCTCACCATGCTCTTCACTTGAGCTGAATAACAATTGCATGCCCAAACAGATACCGAGCAGTGGTTTAGACCCGACAGCGGCTTCCTTCACCACCTTATCCAGTCCACTCTCACGCAGATGAACCATCGCATCACCAAAAGCACCTACGCCTGGCAAAATGACACCATCTGCGCCAAGAATCTCTTCCCGGTCACCCGTGACCAGCGCTTCGTAGCCAAGACGTTCGACCGCTTTGCCGACGCTGTGCAGGTTACCCATACCGTAATCGACAATTGCAATCGCCATCGTCTACAGCACTCCCTTCGTGGAAGGCACACCCGTTACACGTGGATCAATCATCGTTGCTTCATCCAGTGCACGTCCCAGCGCCTTAAAGATCGCTTCAATCATGTGGTGGGTGTTCTGACCATAGTGCACAATGACATGTAACGTAATCCGAGCTTCCAGCGCTAATTTCCACAGGAATTCATGTACCAGCTCCGTGGAGAAACTGCCTACTTGTTGGGAAGGGTATTCTGCACGGTATTCAAAGTGAGGTCGGTTACTCACATCAATAATGACCTGAGCGAGTGCCTCGTCCATTGGTACAAAAACACTGGCGTAACGCTTAATTCCACGTTTGTCACCCAACGCTTCTCGCAACGTCTGTCCGAGACAGATTCCGATGTCTTCAACCGTGTGATGATCGTCGATATCAATATCTCCGCGGGCCTGCACGTTCAGGTCGAATTGTCCGTGCTTTGTGAACAGATCCAGCATATGATTCAGGAAAGGTACATCCGTTTCAATCGTGGATTGTCCTGTTCCATCTACATTAAAGGCCAATTGGATATTGGTCTCGTTTGTTTTGCGGTCAACCTCTGCTTGGCGCACTGCACCTTTGTTTTCAAGTTCCACACCATTATTTTGCTTATCCATTGTCCGATTCCGCCTTTCCTTCCTGTTCTAACCGTACAGCAATTGCACGGGCATGCCCTTCAAGACCCTCATGGCGGGCCAACTCTATAATAGCCGCTCCGTTCTTCAGCAGCGCTTCTTTACTATAATAGATCAGACTCGATTTCTTGATAAAATCATCCACGTCCACTGGCGAACTGAACCGCGCAGTGCCATTGGTCGGTATAATGTGATTGGGTCCTGCAAAGTAATCCCCTACCGGCTCCGAGCTGTACGGGCCGAGGAAGATCGCGCCGGCATTTTCGATCCGGCCAGCGTAAGCCATCGGCTCCTGCACCATGATCTCCAGATGCTCCGGTGCGAGCCGGTTCACCACGTCAATTCCCTCATCGATGGAATCAACCACAATAATAGCGCCATACTGCTCCACGGAAGCAGCAGCGATATCACGCCGCGGCAGCACTTCAAGCTGCCGCTGCACTTCGCCCTGCACGGCTTCCGCCAGCGTGGCCGAATTCGTGACGAGAATGGCCGATGCCATCTCGTCATGTTCCGCCTGCGACAAAAGGTCGGCGGCGACATACACTGGATTCGCCGTATCATCGGCGAGCACCACAATCTCACTCGGCCCGGCGATACTGTCGATATCGACCGCACCGTACACCTCGCGCTTCGCGAGCGCCACGTAAATATTGCCCGGTCCACAGATCTTGTCAACCGGTGCAATACTCTCCGTGCCGTAAGCGAGGGCGGCGATAGCTTGAGCGCCGCCAACCCGGTACATCTCGCTCACGCCTGCTTCCGCAGCAGCAACGAGAATGTACGGGTTAATACCTTCGCCACCGTTCGTTGACGGCGGCGTCACAAGAACAATCTCCGGCACGCCTGCCACCTGTGCCGGAATCACATTCATCAGCACAGACGATGGATACGCTGCTTTGCCGCCAGGTACATAGACGCCGACCCGCTTCAGCGGTCGGATGACCTGGCCCAGCAGGCTGCCGTCCGGCTGCCAATCCATCCACGAGTTGCGTTTCTGTTTCTCATGAAACGCACGAATGTTGGCGGCGGCTTGCCGAATCGCCGTCACAAAGGATGGCTCCACGGCTGAATAAGCCGCCTGCAGCTCTTCCTGCGGCACGCGCAATTCCGCGGCCGTCAGCTTCGTGCGGTCCAGCTGCTCCGTGTAACGCAGCAGTGCCGCATCACCCTCACGGCGAAGGTCGCTGACAATACGCCGTACCGTTTCATTTTGCTCCGGCGTGCCATACTCCACTTCCCGCTTCAGATCAAACTCCCGTGCAGGTACAAT
This sequence comes from Paenibacillus amylolyticus, assembly GCF_047302515.1. GTDB lineage: Bacteria > Bacillota > Bacilli > Paenibacillales > Paenibacillaceae > Paenibacillus > Paenibacillus amylolyticus_G. The sequence goes on from NZ_CP168019.1 coordinate 5,777,892, forward strand.
TTTCATACGTACAACCTCCTCATCCTCTGTAATACGTAATGCCTGTCATTCGAATCAATTTCATAATACCTTTTGCGGCTTCAATCAGGGCTAATTTGTTGTGTCACTTACCTTTGCTTTGCATGTTTCTCATTTATATTGTCTTTAACTATTTCGTTGTTTATCATGTATGTTTCCAACGCAGTAATTTATCCGCGAAGGCTTCCCGCAGAAATCTCATTCGATGCCGGAATGACCTCTTGAAGTGCATCACACAAAGCCTGGATTCGTGCATTTTTCATCCGATAACTTACCCGATTCGCGATAAGACGGCTCGTGATATCCAGAATGCCTGTCATCTCCACCAATCCGTTCTCGCGCAGCGTCTGACCTGTCTCCACCAGATCGACAATCCGGTCTGCCAGACCAATCAAAGGCGCAAGCTCAATGGAACCATTCAGCTTGATCACCTCGACCTGCTGCCCCTGCTCCCGGAAATACTGTGAAGCAATCCTTGGATACTTCGTTGCAACACGTTGCTGGATGCCTGGCTTCCAGTCTGGAAGTCCGATCACAGACATACGGCACTGGGCGATTCCCAGATTCAACAGTTCGTACACATCCCGATCTTCCTCCAGCAGCACGTCTTTACCGACAATTCCGATATCGGCAACACCGTACTCCACATACGTTGGAACATCTACTGGCTTCGCCATAATGAATTCCATTCCAGCTTCCGGCACTTCAATGACCAATCTGCGTGTATCGTCTACGTCTTCTGGAATATCCAGCCCCGCTTCACGAAACAATTTGGAGGCTTTTTTGTAGATTCGGCCCTTCGGCATGGCCACCTTCAGAATATCCGACATCTCAGCGTCCTCCTTCTTCAGATCCGTAAGTAATAACCTGCTCAGCCTGAGCAGTTCTTGCTTCAACCGATACGGCACTTGCCCCAGCCCCGTCTTCAGGAAGAAGGAGTGTCACTACATTTTGTCCCATACTGCGTAATCTTGCCGCTTCTGTTAGTGCCTCGGCCCGACGTTTCGGGGTATATTGGATAAGTACCGGTTTTTTCTCTTCAATGGTAATGCCATGAACACCATCAATAATACGGTTCGTTTTCAGTGCAAATCCTGTAGCTGGCAATGAACGACCAAACTGTTGTAACAGATTATCATACCGTCCACCGCTACATACCGGAGATCCCAGTTCGGCTGCATACCCTTCAAAGGTCATGCCCGTATAATAGGAGAAATCACCGATCATCGTCAGATCAATCAGCACATGCTCGGATACACCGTACGCTTCCAACACTTCGAACACGGCACACAGATGTGCAATCGACTGTGCTGCTTCAGCACTTGAACTTAGCTCTACCGCATGTGTGCATACTTCCTTGCCACCACGAAGACGAAGGATCGCTTCAAGCTGTTCTTTCAATTTAGGCTCCAAATTCAATGCTTCAATCGACTGGCGATAGCCGACATAATCACGTCCGAGCAGCCCTTCCTTCAATTGCTCCTGCTCAGCGGTCTGGCCTGGAATCACTTCCTCCAGTAATCCGTTCAGGAATCCCATATGGCCCATCGCTATTTTAAAAGAAGACACACCCGCTGCCTGCAAAGAGGCAATCGCAAGCGCAACAACTTCTGCATCCGCTTCAGGCGAGTCGTCCCCAACCAGCTCCACGCCCGTCTGAAAGAATTCAGCCTCACGTCCTGCTTCCTCTTCAATAGAACGGAATACGTTCGCATGATAGGACAGACGCAGCGGCAACTGCTCATCTTTGAGCATAGATGAAACTACGCGTGCAATCGGAGCCGTTAGATCCGATCTGAGTACCAGTGTGGTTCCCCTGCTGTTTAGCAATTTAAATAATTTACGATCTGATGTAGAACTTGCCACACCTACCGTGTCGTAATATTCAATCGTTGGTGTGATGATCTGACGGTAACCCCAGCGTTCCATACATTCCAGTACATTGCGTTCAATCGTCCGCAGCTTGGATACTACATGTGGTGTGTAGTCGCGGAATCCGGTCGGTTTTTCAAAACCTTTTGGTTTGGACATTGGTAATATTCACCCCGAGTCAGTAATTTAAGAGTTGCACTCGTTCTATTTCAACAGGATTTATGTAGTGTAAATCCCCATTCTATCTTATAAACCTGAATCACCTTATTGCTGCAAAAAGCCTTCAACTATTGGTTTAGTTCAACCTTTATCATGATTAATTTCTCCGAGAATGCTTTCACATGGTAAAGTGCTAACAAACTAAAGGATATGGGATATGATAACATGAAATCCGCACTACCGTCAACAATACCAAAGCTTGATTGCCCTTGGATCGACATATCGTTTTATATACACACCGTAACGCTCGCCAATCGGTATTTATATACGAAAAAAGCTGCCGTCAGCAGCTTTTTACTTCGAATCATCTTCATTGATTCATCTTCATTCATTACTTTATTGACTCAATGCACACTACCCTGAGAAGAACCATCCGTGTTAAAGACAGTTTCTTCCGTAGAAGCTGCCGCACGGGATAAATCACGAAGTGGATTACCTCCAACAAAAGCTCCTGGTGCAACATCCTTATGTACGACTGCTCCAGCAGCTACAACGGCTCCATCCCCTATGGTTACCCCGGGCAGAATCGTTGTGTTAGCACCAATCAGTACATTTTCCCCGATAATCACCTCACCGAGCCTGTACTCCTTAATGAGATACTCATGAGCGAGAATCGTTGTGTTGTAACCGATGACCGAGTTTTCGCCGACCGTTATTTTCTCCGGAAAAAACACATCCACCATCACCATCAGGCCAAAGGCCGTGTGTTTTCCCACCTTCATACCGAGCATTCGGCGGAAAATCCAATTCTTCACCGATAGGATCGGACAGTAACGTGACAACTGGATCCAGATAAAATTACGAACGCCCTTCCACGGACTCACTGTCTTGTAGATATGCCAAAGTGCATTCTGGTCCTCTACCGGATAGCGGGTTACTTTTCTCATGAACGTCCCGTTTCAATACGGATGAGTTTCAACAAGTCTCTCATGTCATGCAACATATGATCGGGTCCATATCCGTTCAGGATTGTTTCCCCTTTAAGGGACCATGCAACCCCCGCCGAGAGTGCGCCCGCATTCTGTGCCGATTGGATATCCACTGGACTGTCACCCACCATTAACGTTTTGGCAGGATCTGCACTCAGTTCCGTCATCGCTTTCAGTACCGGTTCAGCGTGCGGCTTCGGATTCGTTACGTCAGTTACTGTTACAATCGTCTTCATATACTTCAATAGGTCAAAACGTTCTAGCACCTTTAATGTAGATGGACGAATTTTGGTTGTGACCACACCCATCACAATGCCCGCCTGATGCAGCGCCTCTACTACCTCAATAACATGTGGAAAAGGTCTAACCATCGCTTCATGATGGATATCATTATAAGCACGGTAACCTTTCACGTACTCGGAGACTTCCTCCTGGCCAGAGAAGGTGCGCATTTGCTGCTCCAGTGTGCCACCCATATGCGGAATAATCTGTTCCCGTGTCCATGGAGCTGAATGCTCCCATCCCCCCATGACATGCTGGAATGAGCTGATAATCAACTCATTGGTATCAATAATCGTTCCGTCCAGATCAAACAATACCGTGTCAATCATGTTGCATTACTCCTTTTTATCATCAACTTGCTTGGATTCATCTTTGGCTGGAGGTGTTACCTTGTTCTCTTTGCCAGCAACCGTTCCCGTATGCTCCATATCATCTGAGGTAACTTTGGACGATACAATCGGATCACTATAACGAACATCTGCTTTACCTGTAACTCTTCTCACCACAATGAATACAACAGCAACAATAATGATGCCAATCGCGAGCAGTTGCGAGATTCTTACGTTACCGTAAGCAGGATCAAGATATCCTTGTTCGAAGCCCATTGCAGTCATTGGAGACCACAGCCCGTTCACTAATGAAGCAACCCATTGCGGAGCCTGGAAGCCAAGACTGTCCGTACGTAGAGCTTCAATGAAGAAACGACCGATAGAGTACCAGATGAAATAAGACATGAACAGTTCACCTGAACGCAGAAACTTCTGACGACGCAGAACCAGCAGCAAGACCAGACCAACGAGACTCCACATCGATTCATACAAAAACGCAGGATGGTGGAATACGCCTTCTACGTTCATTTGATTCACAATAAAGTCCGGCAGATGAAGCTTGTCTCTCAAAAATGATTCTTCTACAGGACCGCCGTAGGCTTCCTGATTCACAAAGTTCCCCCAGCGTCCGATCAACTGTCCAACGAGCAGTCCAGGCGCACAGATATCGGCCATACGCCAGAAGTTATATCCTTTACGACGGAAGAAAATAACTGCACAGATGATTGCACCAATAAGGGCACCATAGATGGCTATACCGCCATTCCATATTTTAAAGACATCCCAGAAATTATCCTTATAATCTTCCCATTTAAATGCGACGTAGTAGATGCGGGCACCAATGATGGCAGAAGGCACGCCCAGCAAGACCATGTCCATGAACACTTCCTGTGGAATATTGTAACGTTTGCCCTCCCGGATCACGAGCAGGAGTCCTATAAGTGCCGCAGCACCAAGAATAAGCCCGTACCAGTGAACCTTTAACGCTCCAATAGAGAACGCAATCGGGTTCAACAGTAATAATGTATCCATTCATTCACACTCCTATTTATTCAATCAATCGCACGCATGACGAATGGTTGGCATACACTGCGCCTTAAGAGAAGCAGTACATGTCAACCATTTATCTTCATTTCCTTGTATAAAATATTTCTTAATCCATGTCTTCCATGTCTTCCGAGATGGTTGCTGTCAGCTTGTTCGTGAATTGCAGCGCAGCATTCAGACCCATCTGTTTCAGGCGATAGTTCATCCCTGCCACTTCAATAATAACCGCCAAGTTCCGTCCCGGACGAACAGGAATCGTAACGAGAGGTACATCCGTATCAATGATACGTGTAGTCTCTTCATCCAGACCCAGACGATCATATTGTTTATCCTGCTGCCATGCTTCCAGACGTACAACCAAAGTAATCCGTTTGTTATTCCGAACCGCACCAGCCCCGAACAATGTCATGACGTTGATAATACCGACACCTCGAATCTCGAGCAAGTGGCGGATCAATTCAGGTGCAGTACCGTGCAGCTGAAAATCTGACGTTTGGCGGATCTCTACCGCATCATCGGCAATCAGTCGGTGTCCACGTTTCACCAGTTCAAGCGCTGTTTCACTCTTACCAATACCGCTGCTACCTGTAATCAGCATACCTACGCCATAGACATCACAAAGTACACCGTGAATGGTTGCAGTTGGTGCCAATTTCTTTTCCAGGAATCCCGTGATCCGGCTGGATAGAATCGTAGTAGCCATGTTGCTGCGAAGTACAGCCAGATTCTGCTCTTCACTGATATCAATCAGCTCTTGCGGAACTTCCAGTCCACGCGTGACAACGATACAAGGCGTCTCTTCCGTACAAAGACGTTGCATACGATCGCGCCGCTCTTGCTCAGGTAACATTGCAAAGAAAGCTAACTCCGTTCTTCCAAGTAGCTGTACCCGTTCTTGTGGATGGTATTCAAAATAACCGGCCATTTCCAGACCAGGACGGTTCAGGTCATCTACCGTAATGACTCTTTTCAATCCGTGAGATCCAGAAACAACCTCCAACTGAAATTGCTGTACCAGTTCAGATACTTTCACTTTTTTCGCCATTTGTCTCTTCCTTTCAGCATTAGCTGTCCCTCTATGTACATCAGATCGTGTATCAGTTATTTCCATTATTAGCGCATTCACAACATGGGGTACAGAATGCATACCCTTCCAACAGTCGATTCTCTCAAATAAATGAAGACAGACCTTCAAATAATCTTAAATGAATTCCGGGATGAATGCAATCGCAGCCTCCGACAACCATTAGTCAGAAAAGCCTTCTGATCGAAGCACCTTCTAGGATACTACATTCGTAGTTTAAGGGGTGTTTTTCTTACGATTATTAATCCTTCAACTCTGCCGAAACTTATAAATTCATTAATCTTAAAAAAGCCCCTTCCAGCAATAACGGAAGGGGCTCTCATTACAATGTATAATTGCGTTAACTGTCAGGTTCCATCGTCACCGAGGAATCCCAGTATTATTTGTCTTGAAGAAGTACGTTCACTTCAGTCTCTTTGTCAAAGATATGAACTTTGTTCATGTCGATGGCCATTTTAACTGTGGAACCATCACGAGTGTTAGAACGTCCGTCTACACGTGCGATCGTTGTATCATTACCAACACCGCTCAAGTAGAGGAGCATTTCGTGACCCAGGTTCTCTGTAACATCTACGTGTGTAGAGAATACAGAGTTCGGGGATGCTTCCAGGAATACTGGCTCTTCGTGAATGTCTTCTGGACGAACACCCAGAATCACTTCTTTACCAATGTATCCTCTAGATTTCAACACTTGTGCTTTACCTTGCGGGATTTCAACATCCACACCAGGAGCTATGAAATGCATGCTAGTACCTTGCTCAGCGAGTTTACCCGAGATAAAGTTCATTGTCGGGGAACCGATGAAACCAGCTACGAACAGGTTAGCCGGCAGGTTGTACAACTCTTCCGGAGAAGCTGCTTGTTGGATGATACCATCCTTCATAACAACGATCCGATCACCCATCGTCATAGCTTCGATCTGGTCATGCGTTACGTAGATAACAGTTGTTTCCAAACGTTTCGCAAGTTTAGTGATCTCAGCACGCATTTGACCACGCAGTTTGGCATCCAAGTTGGAGAGAGGCTCATCCATCAAGAACACTTGTGGATCACGGACAATCGCACGTCCCAAAGCGACACGTTGACGTTGACCACCGGACAATGCCTTAGGCTTACGCTCAAGCAAATGTTCGATATCCAGGATTTTAGCTGCTTCACGTACACGTTTGTCGATCTCATCTTTTTTAACCTTACGCAATTTCAAACCAAACGCCATGTTTTGATATACGCTCATATGCGGATACAAGGCATAGGATTGGAATACCATCGCGATATCGCGGTCTTTAGGTGCAACATCATTAACGACACGGTCACCGATATAGAGTTTACCTTCAGAAATTTCCTCAAGGCCTGCGATCATACGAAGTGTTGTTGATTTACCACAACCGGACGGACCTACCAGTACCAGAAATTCTTTATCTTTAATGTCCAGGTTAATGTCAACTACAGTTGCTTTATCAGAACCCGGGTATTTTTTGAAAATATGCTCTAAACGTACTCCAGCCATGATTGTTGCCTCCTCAGAGATCATTTTGTAATCGAATACAATTTGTATTTTTATAATACCCTATCTACGTGAGGTTTGACTATTCGCAAACTGCACAAAAATATCAATGCTTTTTCGTCACTTTGTACATTAGTAGTAAAAACTGCACTAGAACAGCACTTTCGAAGTGCCTCACATCGTAACCAATCTCCTGTTTTATCTTGTCCAGACGATAAACCAACGTATTACGATGAATGAAAAGTCGTTTCGCTGTCTCGCTGACATTACAGTCCAGGCTAAAAAAGGTCTCCAGCGTAGCAAGTGTCTCACTGTCATTGAAGATAATCGTGTCTTTGCCAGTTTCCTTTATAAAACGTATACGTTGATCATCTGGAATGCTCGCTACCAACCTCTCCAGGTGAAGATCCCATGGGAGATGAATATGCTGCGTAACATGGAATGCTCTCCCCAAGTGCACACTTTCTCTAAGAAGAACTGTGACCGATACTAGTTGTTTTGCAGGAATGCATGGCAGAGATGCGGACAGATGGAACACCCCAGCCCACTCGCTGGCAACCAATTCATGTAACCCAAGACAAAAAGCGTTCAGCGAATCCTTTTTGGCTTCCGTTGTATCTTCCTCGGCTTCTTCTGTAACAATTTCTTTATCACCCATGAACATCCACTCTTGCTCCCCCAAAGGAATCAAGACAATCTCCTCGCCAAAGTAACTCTCAAGCAACTTGTTGAGTTCTTTGGATCGTAAACGATGTGCATCCGGTGTATCCCCTTGCAGCAAGAACAGAATCTTCTCAGCATTCAATCCTGCGGGCACCACAAAGCGATCAGGAACCGCTTCAGATTCCTGTTTGGTTGGTTCTTCGATCTGCTCTTTAAGCCAGAGACCCAATTCAGTCAAATACTGCTCCCTATCATTCTCATATACAACAGGTTGTACCTCATCGGGTAGAGCCATGTTAGTACGGATTAAAAGCTCAATCAATTGTCGTGTTTCCACGGTAATAGATTTTGCAGGGCATCCCCAACACACGACAGTCTCTTCATGCTCATTCATCCGAACCTTAAAAAATATACGCTTTCCCGTATTCAAACTGATCACATCGGATGAAATTGGAGATGCAGATTGATCAGATAACTCCTGATGCTCACCTTTATCATCAACGGTCTCTGAATTTTCATGTCGACCAACCAGATTCACAACGGATTGCATCCATTCTGCTATTGTAATTTCATATTCGTCCAAAGTTGTGCCTATAATGACTTCAATTTGCTGTTTTAGATCAGGTATGAGCTTCATATAATGAACGTCACCACTCTGCATGTTTTCTATTAGTTTATCATATCTTGCCCAGCATTAATAAATATCCATATTGAGCTATAATCACATAACAAAAAAGAGCGACTAATCAAATTAATGATTAATCACTCTTTTCTTAAAGATGAGTCATGAAGGGCTCGAACCTTCGACACCCTGATTAAAAGTCAGGTGCTCTACCAACTGAGCTAATGACTCATAAAACTGGTGGAGGATGATGGATTCGAACCACCGAACCCGTACGGGAGCAGATTTACAGTCTGATGCGTTTGGCCACTTCGCTAATCCTCCAGGGATTAAAGGTGGCTCGGGACGGAATCGAACCGCCGACACGAGGATTTTCAGTCCTCTGCTCTACCGACTGAGCTACCGAGCCATATTTAATTTTTAGGATTAATGGCGGAACCGACGGGATTCGAACCCGCGATCTCCTGCGTGACAGGCAGGCATGTTAGGCCAACTACACCACGGTTCCAGGCATTAATGGTGCCGGCGAGAGGACTTGAACCCCCAACCTACTGATTACAAGTCAGTTGCTCTACCAGTTGAGCTACACCGGCATATATGGTGGAGGCTGAGGGGATCGAACCCCCGACCCTCTGCTTGTAAGGCAGATGCTCTCCCAGCTGAGCTAAGCCTCCTGGGTAATATGGTAGCGGCGGAGGGGATCGAACCCCCGACCTTACGGGTATGAACCGTACGCTCTAGCCAGCTGAGCTACACCGCCATATTAATTGTGTCTTGATTGCTTGTCCATCTTTAGGTAAAGATGGCGGAGAGAGAGGGATTCGAACCCTCGCACCGCTTACGCAGTCTAACCCCTTAGCAGAGGGTCCCCTTATAGCCACTTGGGTATCTCTCCAAATAACAATCATCAACATCATTCAAGGATTGCTCCCTGAAAACTAGATTCGAAACGAAACATGCGATTTAGAACTTGCTATTGGATAAGCCCTCGACCGATTAGTACTGGTCAGCTCCATGCATTGCTGCACTTCCACCCCCAGCCTATCTACCTCGTCGTCTTCAAGGGGTCTTACATACTGGGAAATCTCATCTTGAGGGGGGCTTCACGCTTAGATGCTTTCAGCGTTTATCCCGTCCGTACATAGCTACCCAGCGGTGCTCCTGGCGGAACAACTGGTACACCAGCGGTACGTCCATCCCGGTCCTCTCGTACTAAGGACAGCTCCTCTCAAATTTCCTACGCCCACGACAGATAGGGACCGAACTGTCTCACGACGTTCTGAACCCAGCTCGCGTACCGCTTTAATGGGCGAACAGCCCAACCCTTGGGACCTACTTCAGCCCCAGGATGCGATGAGCCGACATCGAGGTGCCAAACCTCCCCGTCGATGTGGACTCTTGGGGGAGATAAGCCTGTTATCCCCAGGGTAGCTTTTATCCGTTGAGCGATGGCCCTTCCATGCGGTACCACCGGATCACTAAGCCCGACTTTCGTCCCTGCTCGACTTGTAGGTCTCGCAGTCAAGCTCCCTTATGCCTTTGCACTCTTCGAATGATTTCCAACCATTCTGAGGGAACCTTTGGGCGCCTCCGTTACTCTTTAGGAGGCGACCGCCCCAGTCAAACTGCCCACCTGACACTGTCCCCGCACCGGATTACGGTACCAGGTTAGAACCTAGATACGATCAGGGTGGTATCCCAACGTTGCCTCCACGCAAGCTGGCGCTCACACTTCAAAGGCTCCCACCTATCCTGTACAGATCGTACCCAAATTCAATATCAAGCTGCAGTAAAGCTCCATGGGGTCTTTCCGTCTTGTCGCGGGTAACCTGCATCTTCACAGGTATTAAAATTTCACCGGATCTCTCGTTGAGACAGCGCCCAAGTCGTTACGCCATTCGTGCGGGTCAGAATTTACCTGACAAGGAATTTCGCTACCTTAGGACCGTTATAGTTACGGCCGCCGTTTACTGGGGCTTCGGTTCACAGCTTCGGATTGCTCCTAACCACTCCCCTTAACCTTCCAGCACCGGGCAGGCGTCAGCCCGTATACTTCGCCTTACGGCTTCGCACAGACCTGTGTTTTTGCTAAACAGTCGCTTGGGCCTTTTCACTGCGGCCCCCTCGTGCTATTCACACTACCGGGGCACCCCTTCTCCCGAAGTTACGGGGTCATTTTGCCGAGTTCCTTAACGAGAGTTCTTCCGCGCGCCTTAGAATACTCTTCTCGCCTACCTGTGTCGGTTTGCGGTACGGGCACCATCACCTGGCTAGAGGCTTTTCTTGGCAGTGTGAGATCATGACCTTCGCTACTACAATTTTCGCTCCCCATCACAGCTCAGCCTTACAATGTGCGGATTTGCCTACACATCAGCCTTACTGCTTAGACGGACATCCATCAGTCCGCGTCACTACCCTACTGCGTCCCCCCATTGCTCATAACGGCTTACGGTGGTACAGGAATTTCGACCTGTTGTCCTTCGACTACGCCTTTCGGCCTCGCCTTAGGTCCCGACTTACCCTGAGCGGACGAGCCTTCCTCAGGAACCCTTAGGCTTTCGGCGGATCAGATTCTCACTGATCTTTTCGTTACTCATACCGGCATTCTCACTTGTATAATGTCCAGCGCTCCTTACGGTACACCTTCAACCCTTATACAACGCTCCCCTACCCCTGATGCAAAGCATCAAGCCATAGCTTCGGTGGTGTGTTTAGCCCCGTTACATTTTCGGCGCAGAGTCACTCGACCAGTGAGCTATTACGCACTCTTTCAATGGTGGCTGCTTCTAAGCCAACATCCTGGTTGTCTGTGCAACTCCACATCCTTTCCCACTTAACACACACTTGGGGACCTTAGCTGATGGTCTGGGCTGTTTCCCTTTTGACAATGGATCTTAGCACTCACTGTCTGACTCCCGGAAGTAAGTCTATGGCATTCGGAGTTTGACTGAGCTTGGTAACCCTTGCGGGCCCCGCACCCAATCAGTGCTCTACCTCCACGACTCTGTTTTCCGAGGCTAGCCCTAAAGCTATTTCGGGGAGAACCAGCTATCTCCGAGTTCGATTGGAATTTCTCCGCTACCCCCACCTCATCCCCGCATTTTTCAACATGCGTGGGTTCGGGCCTCCAGTGCGTGTTACCGCACCTTCACCCTGGACAGGGGTAGATCACCCGGTTTCGGGTCTACGTCCACGTACTCAATCGCCCTATTCAGACTCGCTTTCGCTGCGGCTCCGGCTCTTCACCTTAACCTTGCACGGGAACGTAACTCGCCGGTTCATTCTACAAAAGGCACGCCATCACCCCTAAAACGGGCTCTGACTTTTTGTAAGCACACGGTTTCAGGTTCTATTTCACTCCCCTTCCGGGGTGCTTTTCACCTTTCCCTCACGGTACTGCTTCACTATCGGTCGCTAGGAAGTATTTAGCCTTGGCAGATGGTCCTGCCGGATTCATACGGGGTTTCACGTGCCCCGCACTACTCGGGATCCGTCTCGGAGGGAACAGACTTTCAACTACAGGGCTTTTACCTTCTTTGGCGGGCCTTTCCAGACCTCTTCGCTTAACCGGTTCCTTTGTAACTCCATGTGAGACGTCCCACAACCCCAAAGAGCAAGCTCTTTGGTTTGGGCTTCTCCGCGTTCGCTCGCCGCTACTGACGGAATCACTATTGTTTTCTCTTCCTCAGGGTACTTAGATGTTTCAGTTCCCCTGGTATGCCTCTACATAACCTATGTATTCAGTTATGAGTAACTGGAAATTACCCCAGCTGGGTTTCCCCATTCGGACACCCCCGGATCAAAGCTTGCTTACAGCTCCCCGAGGCAGTTTCGTTGTTCGCCACGTCCTTCATCGGCTCCTAGCGCCTAGGCATCCTCCGTGTGCTCTTAGTAGCTTAACCATTTTGTTCCGGTTTCGGTCGCTCGCTTCCCTTAGTTTGGACTACGTCCAAATCCAAAAGTCGCTCTCACCCGATACCATCACAAAAGCAATTTAACTACCTTTATACACTTGACTTGTTTACACAAGTTCAGCTTAAAGGAATGTTCTAATTCGCGTTTGTTTCGTTTCGATATCTAGTTTTCAAAGAACAAACTTGTAAAACATTTTTGGTGGAGCCAAGCGGGATCGAACCGCTGACCTCCTGCTTGCAAGGCAGGCGCTCTCCCAGCTGAGCTATGGCCCCATATAAAGTTTAAAGGTATAGATGGTGGGCCCTGGTGGACTCGAACCACCGGCCTCACCCTTATCAGAGGTGCGCTCTAACCAACTGAGCTAAGGGCCCACATTATATATACTATTTGAACCCAAAATGGGTTACGCTTGGCGGCGTTCTACTCTCCCAGGACCCTGCGGTCCAAGTACCATTGACGCTGAAGGGCTTAACGGTCGTGTTCGGGATGGGAACGTGTGGAACCCCTTCGCTATCGCCACCAAACGTTTGAGAGTTTGAGCTCTCAAAACTGAGCAACGAGTGAGTGTTTTGCAGCTAAGCTGCATATTTGAATGTTTCCGTTGCAGGAAACGATTCTCCATAGAAAGGAGGTGATCCAGCCGCACCTTCCGATACGGCTACCTTGTTACGACTTCACCCCAATCATCTATCCCACCTTCGGCGGCTGGCTCCTTGCGGTTACCCCACCGACTTCGGGTGTTATAAACTCTCGTGGTGTGACGGGCGGTGTGTACAAGACCCGGGAACGTATTCACCGCGGCATGCTGATCCGCGATTACTAGCAATTCCGACTTCATGCAGGCGAGTTGCAGCCTGCAATCCGAACTGAGACCGGCTTTGTTGGGATTGGCTCCATCTCGCGATTTCGCAGCCCGTTGTACCGGCCATTGTAGTACGTGTGTAGCCCAGGTCATAAGGGGCATGATGATTTGACGTCATCCCCACCTTCCTCCGGTTTGTCACCGGCAGTCTATCTAGAGTGCCCATCCGAAATGCTGGCAACTAAATATAAGGGTTGCGCTCGTTGCGGGACTTAACCCAACATCTCACGACACGAGCTGACGACAACCATGCACCACCTGTCTCCTCTGTCCCGAAGGAAAGATACATCTCTGCATCGATCAGAGGGATGTCAAGACCTGGTAAGGTTCTTCGCGTTGCTTCGAATTAAACCACATACTCCACTGCTTGTGCGGGTCCCCGTCAATTCCTTTGAGTTTCAGTCTTGCGACCGTACTCCCCAGGCGGAGTGCTTAATGTGTTAACTTCGGCACCAAGGGTATCGAAACCCCTAACACCTAGCACTCATCGTTTACGGCGTGGACTACCAGGGTATCTAATCCTGTTTGCTCCCCACGCTTTCGCGCCTCAGCGTCAGTTACAGCCCAGAGAGTCGCCTTCGCCACTGGTGTTCCTCCACATATCTACGCATTTCACCGCTACACGTGGAATTCCACTCTCCTCTTCTGCACTCAAGTCACCCAGTTTCCAGTGCGATCCGGGGTTGAGCCCCGGGATTAAACACCAGACTTAAATGACCGCCTGCGCGCGCTTTACGCCCAATAATTCCGGACAACGCTTGCCCCCTACGTATTACCGCGGCTGCTGGCACGTAGTTAGCCGGGGCTTTCTTCTCAGGTACCGTCACCTTGAGAGCAGTTACTCTCCCAAGCGTTCTTCCCTGGCAACAGAGCTTTACGATCCGAAAACCTTCATCACTCACGCGGCATTGCTCCGTCAGGCTTTCGCCCATTGCGGAAGATTCCCTACTGCTGCCTCCCGTAGGAGTCTGGGCCGTGTCTCAGTCCCAGTGTGGCCGATCACCCTCTCAGGTCGGCTACGCATCGTCGCCTTGGTGAGCCGTTACCTCACCAACTAGCTAATGCGCCGCAGGCCCATCCCCAAGTGACAGATTGCTCCGTCTTTCCAGTTTCCTTCAGGCGAAGAAAACAATTATTCGGTATTAGCTACCGTTTCCGGTAGTTGTCCCAAACTTGAGGGCAGGTTGCCTACGTGTTACTCACCCGTCCGCCGCTAACCATCAGAGAAGCAAGCTTCTCTTCAAGTCCGCTCGACTTGCATGTATTAGGCATGCCGCCAGCGTTCGTCCTGAGCCAGGATCAAACTCTCCAATAAAGTATTGAAAAGAGCGATAAGCTCATTTTGAATCTGACGAGATTAGAAATCTCATTTGTGCTCCAGTCGATCCAAGCCAAGGCTTGTTTCAAACTTTCGCGTTTCATTCTGCAAGCAGAATGTTTACTCACTCGTTGTTCAGTTTTCAAAGATCAAACTCGTTTTTTCGTCACCATTTTCTCTCAGCGGCGACTTTTATAATATATCATACTTCGTTTGTTTTGGTCAAGTGTTTTTTTGAAATTCTTTTTCGAAGTTCGTAATGAACTCCTTCATTTCATCTAAAGCATCTAACCAAGCAAGCAAAGCAACGAGATATAATGTACCATATAAATATCCTGCGAGTCAACTATCCGAACAAAGAAATTTTCAACCCTAATAATAGCCCCACACCTGGCAATCCCAAAACAGTTACAGTCCCTATTGTTGCAGGGTTCAGCGGGATGTAGGTTCCTGTAATCCAGCCAGAATAATTCACGATATATATCCCTACTGCAGCCAGCACCAGATGAATTCCGAATGACGTGAAAAACGATAACCCTATCCGCTTTCTGAATAAAACAACGATAAGCCCCAGTAATGATATAACCAATACACTTCCCAGTATGATACTCTTCATATGTTACACCTCCGTGTTTAATGTAAACGTGACTCTACATACTAAGCCCTCGCTGTGATGTAACATCATCATTAGCTCTGGCCCGCTTTGCTCTTCTCAAGTGGATCTGGTACTTCCGCTCAGCTGCCTCCAATACATAAATGGCATAATCAATCTCATCCTGCCCCTGTGCATCTTCAAACTGTCTCATAGCCCGTTCCCATTCCTGCTTAGCCATCTGAATATCTGCATAGATCTGATCCGCCTCAAGTTCCTTCAACATTCTGTTGTGTTTCTCTACCGAGTTCCGTGTATTTCGCCACAAAAACATAAACTCTCCCCCTCCTGATCAGCACAGCATATTCTCATACATATCAAGGAAAGGACAAACTTAGAACTCAGGCATTCATTTTCTTCACAAAAAAAAGAGAGCCCTAAGGCTCTCTTTGCACATCGAAACTTATTTAGCATCCGAAGTTTCCAAGGAAGTCACTGCGTAATACAAATTGATCACACTAACGCATCTCCCTGCGCCCTTCCAACGCTTTGGAAAGGGTCACTTCATCCGCATACTCAAGATCGCCACCTACAGGCAATCCATGCGCAATCCGGGTCACACTGATCTCAAACGGACGCACCAACCGGGAGATATACATCGCTGTAGCCTCACCCTCAATGTTGGGGTTCGTTGCCAAGATGATCTCTTTTATACGTTCATCACTTAATCGAACCAAGAGTTCCTTCAAACGAATATCATCTGGGCCAATTCCCTCCATAGGTGAAATCGCGCCCTGTAACACATGATAGTACCCATCGAATTCCTTGGTGCGCTCCATGGCCACCAGATCTTTCGAATCCTGAACTACACAGATTACAGAGACATCCCTGGACTTATCCTGACAGATGCGACACGGGTCCGTATCAGTGATATTACAACATACAGAACAGTAATGAAGATTACGCTTCACACTTACGAGCGCTTTGGCAAAATCGATAACGTCATCTTCCTTCATTTTAAGCACATGAAAAGCTAAACGCGCTGCCGTCTTGGGACCCACACCCGGCAACCGGGTGAAAGCATCAATCAGCTTGGCTATTGGTTCGGGATAATACAATCGATTGTGTCTCCTTTGACAGGATCAATTTTTTAATTAAAATAATCCCGGAATATTCATGCCGCCTGTGAACTTGCCCATATCCTTGTTGGCAATCTCATCGGCTTTGGCCATTGCATCATTAACAGCTGTCATAACGAGATCTTGCAACATTTCAACATCTTCCGGATCTACCGCTTCAGGTTTGATCGTGATAGCAAGCAATTTCTTGTGTCCGTTAACTTCAGCCGTCACTACACCGCCACCAGAAGTACCTTGGACTGTTTTGTCCGCCAGTTCCTCTTGTGCTTTCAGCATTTGCTCCTGCATTTTCTTCACTTGTTTCATCATTTGGTTCATGTTGTTCATAATTGTTCATCTCCTTTGTTATGGTTATCGCGCTATGCGCATTATTCTTTGATCACTACAAGATCCTCACCAAAGAGCTGGATGGCTTCATCAATCCAAGGCTGTTTGTTGCCTGAACCACCGTCTTCATGCTCAGGTTCAAGCTTAAAGTCCTCCTTCGGCGCTTCAGAAGCTCCCTCCATTGCTCCGGTCCAATCTTTGAGCATCATCGTCACCAATCGTGCAGGACGCCCAAGTTGTTCGGACAACACCCGCTCAATGACTTCACGATTAGCCTGCTTTTCCGTTGTTTCACGGTGAATGTTGTTTTTAAAAGCAACCAACACATTGTCTTCAAGCAATGATACCGGCTCACCATCCACAAACCAGGCGTGAACGGTAACCCTCTCTTCCTTCACTCGTTGCAGGATCTGACTCCATTTTTTGCTGATCTCTGCGAACTCAGGGGCTCCCTTGCGTGCAACATACTGATCCAACTGTGCAGGAAGCTTCGCAGGCGAATTGCCTCTCGATACCGGCGCTCTTGTTGCCGGGCGAGATGGAGTACTCGATGAACCTTCTCCACCAGACAAACCACTTTTCAGTGCACGATCCAACTTCTTCTCCAACTCAGCAAGCTGCTGCTTCAAGCGGTTGATCTCTCCCCCATCAGCAGGTGCTGCATGAGCTGAAGATCCCACCTGAACAGAAGCCTCACCTTGAGCTGGAATACTACACAGTTTAAGCAATGCAACTTCAAATAATGTCTGTGGTTGTACTGCATATTTCATTTCACTCTGGTACCGATTAAGGGTGTCAATCATGTGGAACAGTTGTTCCTTGGTGAATGACTCCGCCATATCACGGAAAGACTCCGGATTAAGTACCCGGTCCGTCAGTTTATCTGCATCAGGTACCATCTTAATCATAAGCAAATCACGGAAATAATACAGTAAATTCTCCATGCACTTGTCTGCACTCTTTCCTTCATGCATGAAACCTTCAATCATCTGCAAAATATGACCAACATCACCTTTGAGCAGCGAAGCAGCTAGTTTAGCAAATTGCTCTGAAGCAATTCCACCCGTCATGTCCATAACCTGCTGGTACGTTACTCGTCCATCCGTAAATGAAGAGATCTGATCCAGCACACTAAGTGCATCCCTCATTCCACCGTCCGATAAACGGGCAATGTATTGTAGCGCATCCTGGTCAGCTTCCATGCCTTCCTGTTCACAGATCAGTGTAAGTCTTGCTGTCTGCTCTTCCAGGGATACCCGGCGAAAATCAAATCGCTGACAGCGCGATATAATGGTAGCCGGAAGGCGGTGCGGTTCCGTTGTTGCCAAAATAAACATCACATGTGGTGGTGGCTCTTCCAATGTTTTGAGCAAAGCATTGAATGCCTCCGTTGTCAGCATGTGCACTTCATCAATAATATAGACTTTCTGCCGGACTTCGGTTGGCGCATATTTAACCTTTTCCCGAAGATCACGGATTTCTTCAACGCCCCGATTGGATGCAGCATCAATCTCTTGCACATCCATCACAGCGCCAGTCGTAATTCTGCGGCAAGCTTCACACTCGTTACAAGGTTCAGGCGCAGGCCCACGTTCGCAGTTCACAGCTTTGGCCAAAATCTTGGCGGCACTTGTCTTTCCCGTTCCTCTGGGCCCGCTAAATAAGTAGGCATGGGAAGTCCGCTGTTCACGAATCGCGTTCTGCAAGGTCTGAATAATATGCTGTTGCCCCACCATATCTTGAAACGACTGGGGACGCCAAGCCCGGTATAACGCGATATGCTCCATGATGCGTTACCTTCCTTCCACTTCGCATTCGAGTCCTTTGTCGTTCCCCTATTATACTATATTCTAGGGTGAATCCAAACTTTATCTGACTCATTCATGCGTGGTTTATTAAGACATATCAAAAAGACCTCTGCATACATACAACTGCAAAGGTCTCTACATTTAAAAGGTAAGCCGTGCACCTGCTATCGATATTTGCGATCCAAGTGGCACCCCTGAACAATAGCTCGGGCTAGGCAACCCTCCGGCACAAGAGTGATCTCACTTATGGCTGCTTCCTTCCGGACCTGACCAGGTTCATGAGTACTCATTGCGGAGGACCCAACCGTCAACACCACGTTTAGGGACCAAACCTCACATCGGCAAAACCTCTAGCAGGAATTCAACCTCGCTATAGCGGATTGCGAGTTACAGGGCACCGCTACCTCCCCATCTAGCACGGTAAGAAATAGTATAACGTAAGGTTGTCCAAATTGCAACCAGAGGAACGTGAATGCGACTTTGCTTACATATAATATATAAAAACCCCTGCCAGATCAGCAGGGGTGTGTTGGATGCAATTAGCAGACAACTCCAAGAATTGTCCAATTAGATTCCGTATTTCTTTTTGAAACGATCAACACGGCCGCCAGCATCGATAAACTTCTGTTTACCTGTGAAGAACGGGTGGCACGCGGAGCAAATCTCTACACGAAGTCCGTCTTTAACCGAACCTGTCTCAAAAGTATTCCCGCAAGCGCAAGATACTTGACCAATCGTGTAATTAGGATGAATTGCTTCTTTCATTACCTTTCACCTCTTTCCGCCCTGAGCCTCAAGCGGACCCAGAGTAAATGGCACAACCTTGAGATTATAACACGACCTTGCGCCTGTTGCAATCCATTATTGTTAAGAGGTAATCAACCGTTTTGGACGTGCCATTCCAGCGGGTGGAACATGGGTATACGATCCAATCACAACACCAGGCAACTCATCTTCAAAAATCTCAATCATCTGCTTCATGCCCAAGATATCACCTTGAGCAGAAGGAATTAATTCCAGATAGCTCTCTGGATCAATATTGAGATTACGCATCTGAATCAAGCGTAGATCGGTTCTTCTTGCAAACTCAATCATCGCCTCAATCTCTTCTTCACGATCTGTTACACCTGGGAAGATCAGATAGTTAATGGACGTGTATACACCCTGCTGCGCTGCGTATTTCATCGACTTCTCAACATTGGCTAAGGTATAACCACGTGGTTTATAGTAGGCGTTATAATGGTCATCCAGTGCACTAATTGTACTTACGCGCATCAGATCCAATCCAGCATCTACAATACCTCTAATGTGATCATTCAGACCGGCATTGGTATTAATGTTGATATACCCCATGTCCGTTACGGAACGCACTTCGCGAATCGCTTCAATAATCAGCTTGGCCTGCGTGGAAGGCTCCCCTTCACAACCTTGTCCAAAACTAATGATGGACTCCGGCGTCTTCAGATGTTCCAGCATAACCTCCACAATCTCATCCACACGTGGTCGGAAGTTCATACGTGTCTGCGGGGAAACAAAGCCGCTATCATCCGGTTGCTCGGAGATACACCCGAAACAGCCCGCATTGCAAGAATAGGATACCGGCACTCCACCTTCCCAACGATTCAGGAACGTGTTTGATGAAGTTAGACATTCATATCCAAGCGCACAGTTGGATAGATGGGTGTAAAGACGATTCTCGGGGTATTGCTCCGTCAATCGTTTGACCCCGGAACGCACATCGTCACGATCACAGTTGAGTGGATTCCATTTTTCAGGACTATCCGACTTCGAAGCGGTGACATAGAAACCGCCATCTTTCCAGACTACTGCGGAATAACCGAACAAAGGCAACTTATACTCCTTATCCGTCTTCACGTATCCAGGGAGACACAAACGAGTGAATCCCTGTGGAAGCAAAGCACCTACAGCCTGTGTGTCCGTTGGCATTGGTAGCATCTCACCGGTATCCGGGTCCATACCAATGGGCCGGGTGCTCGGGAGTCCAACCAACGTTGCACCCTCTGGCAAAGGGATGAGTTCGTCTTCCATAATCTCAACGATCATATCTCCACTGCGGGCAAGCCCGTACAGGGAAGGATGATCAAATACATTACCTTTTTCATCTGCGTATACTAAATACATGATGTTCTCCTCACATCTAATGGGTTAAACCTAACGACGAGTGTATTGTAAAATTCACAGCAACGCTGTAAAAGTATGTTATTGGTCGAACGACACTTAAGTCGATGTACCTGACGTTGCTGTCTGTCTAGGTGAGCGACGGGTTGTTGTTGTACCCGAATTGCTTGTCGGGCTATTACCAGCCGAATCAAATGCCGCCAAAAACTCTGCATTTGTCTTACTGTTACGAAGTTTTTTCAGGAATCCTTCAACAAAGTCATGGGAATCATTCATGTTTTTACGAATTGCCCAGATTGTATCCAACTCTTCCTTGCTGAGCAACACTTCTTCACGACGTGTACCCGAACGACGAATGTCGATCGCTGGGAATATGCGGCGCTCTGCCAGACGACGGTCCAGATGGAGCTCCATGTTACCTGTACCCTTAAACTCTTCATAAATGACGTCATCCATACGTGATCCGGTATCAATTAATGCCGTTGCCAAGATGGTCAGGCTTCCGCCTTCTTCCACATTCCGGGCAGAACCGAAGAAACGTTTCGGTCGATGGAACGCAGCTGGATCAATACCACCACTAAGTGTACGACCGGATGGTGGAATAACCAGGTTATATGCACGGGCAAGACGCGTAATGCTATCCAGCAGGATAACAACATCCTTTTTGGCCTCAACCAGACGAAGCGCACGCTCAAGCACCAATTCCGCCACCTTAATATGATTCTCAGGCAGTTCATCAAATGTTGAAGCCACAACTTCCCCTTTTACCGAACGCGACATATCCGTTACTTCCTCTGGACGTTCATCAATCAACAGGACAAACAGTTCAATTTCAGGATTGTTAGTTGAGATGCTGTTGGCAATTTCTTTGAGGAGAAGCGTTTTACCCGCTTTGGGAGGTGCTACGATCAATCCGCGCTGTCCCAATCCTACCGGGGCGAGCACATCCATAATTCGTGTGGACAAATGGTTGGGGGATGTTTCGAGAACCAGTTTTTTCTGCGGATACAGTGGGGTTAGTGCCGGGAAGTGAAGTCGTTCTGCAGCCGCCGATGGATTCTCACCATTTACAGCGTTGACTTGCAACAAACCGAAGTATCTCTCGTTTTCCTTAGGCGTTCTACACTTACCTGATACGAGGTCACCTGTTCTTAGGTCAAACTTGCGAATCTGAGAAGCTGAGATGTAGATGTCTTCCGTACTTGGCAAGTAGTTGATAGGTCTTAAGAATCCGTAACCTTCAGGTAAAATCTCGAGTACACCTTGCATGAACATCAGGCCGCTCTGTTCAGCTTGTGCGCGTAGTATAGCAAAGATTAATTCTTTCTTTTTTAACGTACCATAGTAAGGTATCTGATATTTTTTGGCCAGCTTGTAGAGGTCCGTTAGTTTCATTTCTTCCAAATCGGAAATTTGTAGATCCATATAATAACCACCTATTCAATTAATAAGTCCGTGTGAAATGGATAGTTTCGCTAGATGTTCCGGCTATAGAGAGCGGCGTCTGCCACAATCCCTTCTGTCCATTGTACGGAATGTAACCGTTATAATGCAAATACTTGTCTTTGAGTGTAAGTTTCCGGGTGGGATGGCCAACATTCGGCAAGATCCGCTATTGAGTGAACGATGCATTGAGGCGATCAATCCGGATAGACCGGCTATGGAGCGCAGTTCAAACAAAACCGGGGGTTGGGGATGAGAAATGATGTTCTTACAGCCATATGAAGTTTATTTCAAAAAAAGACCCTCCGGTAAAGGAAACAGAAACATTTCGTCTTATGCCGGAGAGACTGAGAACTCTATTAAAACAGGTTTACCTAATCATCAAAAAGATATGCAGTTCAGTTAAAATAAACATGTGTAGGACTGAATCATGCATAATGCTTCCTATTAATCAGTTTCCCGCCATACATCTGCACCGAGCAGGCGCAGATTAGTCACCAGATGATCATAACCGCGGTCGATATATTCGACCCCCGTTACTTCAGTCACACCTTCACTGACGGTGAGACCTGCAATCACCAGCGCTGCTCCAGCGCGAAGATCGGATGCTTTTACTTTGGCCGCGTTTAATGCACTGCCTTCAATAATCGCTGACCGTCCTTCTACTCGAATCTTTGCACCCATCCGCACCAACTCAGGCACATGCTTGAATCGATTACTGTATACAAAGTCGCTCAGGACGCTCACACCGGTTGCCTGTGTCAAAACACTGGTCATTGGTGACTGTAGATCCGTTGGGAAACCAGGATATACAAGTGCCTTCACGTCCACATGGTTATAGCTTGGTTTACCAATGACACGTATACTTTCATCCAATTCCTCAATGCCAACACCCATTTCTAGCAGCTTTGCCGTTAAAGCTTCCAGATGTTTGGGAATCACATTGTCAATCAGAACATCTCCGCGCGTCGCCGCTGCAGCGATCATATACGTACCTGCTTGGATACGGTCCGGAATGATGGAATGACGGCAGCCTTTAAGCTCCGAGACCCCTTCAATACGGATCGTTTCGGTACCTGCACCCTTGATGCTGGCACCCATGGAATTCAGAAGTGTTGCTACATCTATAATCTCAGGCTCTTTAGCCGCGTTTTCGATAATTGTAGAGCCTTTGGCACGAGTAGCCGCCAGCATGATATTAATGGTTGCGCCGACACTGCTTACATCAAGATAGATTTTTGCTCCGCGCAGCTCTTTGGCATGCAAATGGATGGAGCCATGTTCGTTTGTTACGGTTGCGCCAAGCGCTTCAAACCCTTTGATATGTTGATCAATTGGACGAGGCTCAAAATTACAGCCCCCCGGTAAACCTATGGTCGCTTCTTTGAAACGCCCTAGCAATGCACCCATCATATAATACGAAGCACGAAGCTTCTTCACGGGACCATTCGGCATAGGAATGGATTTGATGTCAGAAGGGTCAATCTTCATCTGACTGCCTTCCCAAGTCACATGTGCTCCGAGTTCCTCCAAAATTTCTGCATAAACCGCCACGTCACTCAAAAGCGGCAGGTTGTCCAACACGACTTCTGACTCGGCAAGCAATGCTGCAGGAATAAGCGCAATGGCGCTGTTCTTGGCGCCGCTTATAGTTACAGTTCCCTGTAACGGACGTCCGCCACTAATCATCAATTTTTCCATAAAGCTTAATGTCCCCCTACGTGTTTTGCAGCCGATGAACGGCAATACGTGCTGTTGGCTTCCGATGTAGAAATAAGGTGTGAAAATGGAAAGACACCGGCTAGGCGGTGTTTTTCCATTTCACAGTATGGAACTGGTAAAGATAAATTACGCTTTGTTGTTAGAACCAAACTCGCGGATTTTACCTTTAACGGTTTCTTTAATTGCTTCACGGCCTGGTACGATGAATGTACGTGGATCGTAAGCGTCTGGTTTAGCTGCAAGCACTTCACGAACCACTCTTGCAAAAGCAATTTGGTTCTCTGTGTTTACGTTGATTTTGGACGTACCCAGGGAAATGGCTTTGTCGATGTCGTGTTTAGGAATACCTGTACCACCGTGCAATACGAGTGGAACTTGTACCGCGTCACGAACTTCTTCCATTTCTTTGAAGCCCAGGTTAGGCTCGCCATGGTAAGGACCGTGTACGGAACCAAGAGCTGGTGCCAATGTATCGATACCTGTTTCTTTAACGATACGGATACACTCGTTCAGGTCAGCGTACATGATACCGCCGATAACGTCGTCTTCTTGTCCGCCTACAGTACCTACTTCAGCTTCTACAGAAACGCCTTTAGCGTGTGCATATTCAACAACTTTTTTAGTCATTTCGATGTTCTCATCGATAGAGTGGTGGGAACCGTCGATCATTACGGATGTGAATCCAGCGTCGATCGCTTCTTTACACTTGTCGAAGCTTGAACCGTGGTCCAGGTGAATTGCAACTGGAACAGTGATTTTCATGTCGTGAATGAGTCCTTCTACCATTTTAACTACAGTGTAGAAGCCACCAATGTGACGTGCTGCGCCTTCGGATACACCCAAGATTACTGGGGATTTCTCTTCTTCAGCAGCACCAAGAATCGCTTGAGTCCACTCAAGGTTATTGATGTTGTATTGACCAACTGCATATTTTCCTTCAAGTGCTTTGTTCAACATGTCTGTCATAGATACTAATGGCATGGTTTCAATCCTCCTAGGGGTTTGGGTTGTGTCTATGGTTTTTAGCCGAAATCACATACGGGCTTATTATACCACATCCCATGTCAAATACTAAACAAGCATTTGCAAAAATGCTGTGCTTTGCAGCACAGTTTTCATAGACACCGCTTTATAACTTCCCCATTTCCAATATTCCCCGGATAAAGGAGTGAAATACCTCATTTTCCCACCAAGTACCTTCTATGTTCTCCACACGCAAAAAAATCCTGTATCAACAGGATTCAGCTGCATTTATTGGCGGTACCGTTGCGAAGTTGCATATTCACAGCCACTCGCATCTCGTCGATATCAAACGGTTTCGTAAAGTGCATGAGCGCTCCGAGATCCGTGGCTTCCTTAATCATGTCCAGTTCACCATAAGCGGTCATCATGATCACCTTGATACCCGGATCAATTTCTTTAATATGCTTCAGGATTTCCAGACCGTCCATCCCAGGAATCTTCATATCGAGCAATACCAGGTCAGGCTTGTCATTATTCACAATCTCCAGAGCAACCTTGCCGTTGGGTGCTTGAAACGTGTTATACCCCTCACTGCTGAACACTTCCATTAACAGGATTCGAATACCATTCTGGTCATCAACAATCAAAACTTTTTTATCTTCCACTCTGTAACCTCCTAGAATTAGGAAAGCATGTACATCTTCGAATCTGGATAACTATCCCATAGTCGTCATGATAAGTATTCTACCTCTTCCATTAAAATCCTGCTACCTTCACAAAATGACAAAAAGCATTTCCACCTACTCTTTACGCAAAAAAAGGGATGTTCAGGCAGCCGCTATGGTTGCCAGGAACATCCCCAATATCTATTACGTTAAACAATAAAACCATGTATTACTTCTGCGCATTCTCCAGAGAAGCTTTTACAAACTCACGGAACAATGGTTGCGGACGGTTCGGACGGGAAGTGAATTCCGGATGGAATTGTACCGCCAGGAACCATGGGTGTCCTGGAAGTTCCACAATCTCAACCAGACGTCCATCCGGGGATGTACCCGAGATAACCAGTCCTGCTTTTTCGATCGTTTCACGGTATTCATTGTTGAACTCATACCGGTGACGGTGTCTCTCATACACCAGCTCGTCATCATAACAAGCCATCGCCAAAGAACCTTCCTGAAGCTTACAAGGATACAGCCCCAGACGCATCGTGCCACCCAGATTCTCGATATCTTTTTGCTCAGGCAACAGATCGATCACAGGGAATTCCGTAGCCGGATTAATTTCGGAACTGTTCGCACCATTCAAACCAACGATGGAACGCGCATACTCAATAACGGAAACCTGCATACCCAGGCAAATACCGAAGAACGGAATTTGTTTCTCACGAGCATAACGGATTGCCGATACTTTACCTTCAATACCACGATCTCCGAATCCACCAGGAACAAGGATACCGCCAATACCATGTAACAGGTCGCCTACATTCTCATCCGTAATATCTTCAGAAGGAACCCAGCGAATTTTGACATCGGCATTGGATGCAAATCCTGCATGAGACAACGACTCAACAACACTCAGGTATGCATCATGCAACGCTACATATTTACCAACAATAGCGATCTCAACTGTATGCTCCAACTTGTTGATCCGGTCAACCAGCCCTTCCCACTCGCTCATATCCGGTGCAGGAGTAGTCAGTTTCAGGTGATTTACCACGATCTCATCCAAGCCTTCTTCACGCAGGTTCAAAGGTACTTGATACAACGTGTCTGCATCACGACATTCAACCACGGCATTCTCATCAATGTCGCAGAAGAGAGCGATCTTGGCTTTCATGTCTTTAGACAATTCATACTCCGTACGGCATACAATCACATTCGGTTGAATACCGATGCTGCGTAATTCCTTAACACTATGTTGTGTTGGTTTTGTTTTCACTTCACCAGCTGCTTTGATATAAGGAATAAGTGTTACGTGGATGTACATCACATTGTCGCGACCTACATCACTCTTGATCTGACGGATAGCTTCCAGGAAAGGCAAACTCTCAATGTCGCCCACTGTTCCACCAATTTCCGTAATAACCACATCCGAACCCGCTTCACGTCCAGCGCGGAATACACGCTCTTTGATCTCGTTCGTAATGTGTGGAATAACTTGTACCGTTCCGCCCAGATATTCCCCGCGCCGCTCTTTGCTGATGACGGAAGAGTATACTTTACCAGTCGTGACGTTGCTGTTTTTGGAGAGATTGATATCAATAAAACGTTCATAGTGGCCAAGGTCCAGATCCGTTTCCGCGCCATCATCCGTTACAAAAACCTCGCCGTGCTGATAAGGACTCATTGTTCCCGGGTCGATGTTAATATATGGATCAAATTTCTGGATCGTTACCTTAAGCCCTCTGTTTTTCAGCAATCTGCCCAGAGAAGCAGCCGTAATCCCTTTGCCCAGGGAGGACACAACTCCGCCCGTCACGAAAATATACTTTGTCACTGTTATTACCCTCCTAATATAAGTACAGAAATTCAGGCGATATATGGTGTTATCGTAACCTGTTTCCCAGGTAATCATCGTTAAAAAGAGCAATGGCAGAAATTCCCTGCATCTGCGAACTGCTCTTTCTGCGAAGACGGTTTAAATACACGTTGTTCTACAGCAAAAAATGGTGCAAATATTCCGATGGCCTTCATTCCATTTGGTGTTTTTGATATACAAAAACGGGCCACGAAATGTTGGCCGGGAGCATACGGAAAAAATCATTTTGCAAAATTATGCCTCTAAAAATACAAAAAAAAGTACTCCCGCAGGACGGGGCACCTTCTATAAAAAACATAAATATATTGTCGCTCATTCATAAGCCCATGCAATAGTTTACCCGTTACCCCGTCTGCTGTCAAGGCTGACTATTCCGGGGAAACGGGTAAATTATAGACGTCAAAAATGACTACCGATTATCAGAATCGTCGTCAAATTCATCCTCGTTTTCGGACTCTTCTTCGTCTTCTTCGAGGTCTTCATCTTCCAGATCGTCATCTTCAACCAGCACTTCTTCTTCGCTGTCTTCTTCGTCAAAGATGTCGTCTTCTTCTTCCTCTTCTTCGTCTTCTTCTTCGTCTTTATCCGTGCTGTCGAAGCCTTCATCGCTGCTATAGCTGTCTTCTTCTTCACCGAAGTCTTCATCTTCCAGATCATCGTCTTCATCGTTGATGATACGCGGACGCTTCGCACCCGTCATGGAATCTTCTGTTCCAGCTACCGGATACCAGCGCTTTAAGCCCCACAGACTTGTACCGACGCAAGCAAAACGGCCATCGATATTAATCTCGGTATATAGCTGGGCGATAAACTCGTTGATTTCTTCATCAGTCATTCCGCGCTGCTTCGCTACCTCATTCATTAAGTCACGATAGTAATACGGCGTATTAGCCGCTTTCAGCACCATAAAGGCAAGGTCCACCAAAGGGATCTCTTTTACCTTTTCTTTATCAATTTTCAAATTGAGCGAGGTACTCACTGCAGACACTTCCTCTCACACAAAATTCACTTTTTAACCCCTACGAACTGGACTGTTACGTATAACATATCCATTAACAAACCTAAGTAAAACCTATTTAGCGTTAAAAAGCAAGTTTTTATGTACGGATGTGACGCAAATGCGGAGAGCAGCAACAATATGTCCACATATTAAACGTGAAGTGACATCGAACCCACAAGAATATCCTCTTTGCCAAAGAGACAACTCCATAATAAAAAAGACGGAGTCCCCTCCGCCTTCTGACTGTATACCCTTGGAGGATTACTCCTCACCAGGTTCCCCGCAAGAGCCCTCTAGCTCTCCATCCATCATATGTCCCTGCGCCCGTTTTGACACGAAGAGAATGTGTTTTTGTAAAAAAAGGGCAAGTTCCCCATGCGGCGGGATGAGCGCATTCATAGAATACCTCAGCATGTTCATCCCGAAGGGGGCTGCCCATTATGGACTATACTGGTTTATTGCATCAATTGATTGACGGAATGCGACGCCCTGAACCAGAACAGGGTGGGCGATATTTGATCCGATTTGCCAAACCGCAGCAGTACGAGGCCTGTCTCGTAGAATTGTCCCGAATGCGGAATGAATTCACCGACCTTGGGGCTGTCCGTTCCTCGCGACTGGCTCGTTCCATTATTGCTCCAGTCCAACGCCCGGAGGACCTATACCGCTATGGGGATGAAATTACGATTGAAGCAGACGTACCCATCTCCCTCCATGCCACCGCACTCCACAGCAAACCGAGCAATGCTCAAGGGATACCCTGGGGAGTGAAGCAGATTCGGGCGCCCAAAGTATGGTCTGTGTCTACCGGACACCGGATTAAAATCGGTGTGATTGATACAGGTGCTGATTATCACCATCCTGATCTTCGTTATTCACTGGCACGTGGAATCAACCTGTTAAACCGCAGCCTGCTTCCTCATGATGATAACGGACACGGCACTCACATAGCAGGGACTATCGCTGCTGCCAACAGTACCGCAGGCATGATTGGTGTAGCTCCACGCTCCCTGATCTATCCGGTGAAAGCATTTGACCACAACGGATCGGCTTATGTATCCGATATTGTACTTGGCATCGACTGGTGTGTGCGCAACAAGGTCGATATCATCAATATGAGCTTTGGCATGAAAACACGCAGCAAGGCGCTTCTTGACGTTGTCAATCGTGCATACCATGCTGGAATCGTTATCGTTGCTTCGTCAGGAAATGACGGCAAACGCCGCAGTATTGATTACCCTGCACGGTATCCCCAGACCATATCTGTTGGGGCAACCGACAAAAACAGACGTATTGCGTCCTTCAGCAATCGTGGCGCATATGTGGATGTCTATGCACCCGGTGATAAAATCGTCTCCTCCTGGGTACAAGGCAAACATCACGAGATGAGCGGCACATCCATGGCGACGTCCCATGTGAGTGGCGCTATCGCCTTGCTGCTCTCCAAACATCCGGGATTATCCCCTAGTGAAATCAAGACACTCGTCAAACGTGCTACGATCCCGTTGCGCGCCCGCAAGACCACCACCGCAAAAAGCAAGGTGCGCGGTGGTGAGATTGATGCCCTGAAGCTAATGCAAGAGGGCGGGGAGTGAGCCAGCTCTACCAGCCGTCAGCATAACTTGACTGAGGCTCGTGGCGAAACGCAGTAGCCCGGCCCAGGCAGTACGCACTAGGGAGTATACGTAGCGGCTGAAACTCTAGGTTACGCCCACTGTGATGTCAGAGCAGGCTAGTATGCCTTGCATGGGTCAGGCATTTCGTTTTCTTCAACTCCGGGTACACAACAAAAAAAGTCTCCATGTACCACGTTGAAGGCACTCAACGTGGACATGGAGACTTTTTGCCTTAGGCAGAGCTGCGGCAGGCCGCGAGTCTGGAATTTACATTTTGTCAGGAGCGGTTACGCCTACCAGACGAAGCGCTGTTGCGATAACGGTACGTACAGCACCGATCAGTGCCAGACGTGCTTGAGTTTGCTGCGCGTCTTCCGTAATGACACGTTCTGCACGGTAGTAGCTGTGGAACAGGGATGCCAGTTCGTATACATAACGGATGATACGATGAGGTGCATATCCTGTTGCTGCTGCCGAGATTTCCTCAGGCAACTCTCCCATTTTGCGGAGAAGGTCATACTCGTGCTCTGTTGTCAGCTTGGACAGGTCAATCTGTGCCAGTGGCAGCAGTTCAATACCTTGTTCTTCAGCCTGACGGTATACGCTGCATACACGTGCATGCGCGTATTGTACGTAGAATACCGGATTCTCATTGGATGTCGAAATCGCAAGGTCCATGTCAAAGTCCAGATGGGAGTCCATGCTGCGCATTGTGAAGAAGTAACGGATGGCATCAATGCCGACTTCATCCATCAGATCTTCCATCGTTACAGCTTTACCTGTACGCTTGGACATCTTCACTTTTTCACCGTTTTGGAACAAGCTCACCATCTGTGCAATCAAGACCACCAGTTTCTCAGGGTCATTACCCAGTGCTTGCATCGCGGCTTTCATCCGTGGAATATATCCGTGGTGATCGGCACCCCAGATGTTGATCATCGTGTCGTATCCACGAGCATATTTGTCGCGGTGATAAGCAATATCTGGCGTCAGGTAAGTATACGTGCCATCGTTCTTGATCAATACACGTTCTTTGTCGTCACCGTACTGCATCGTTTTCAACCAAGTTGCTCCATCTTGCTCATAGATCTCATTACGGTCACGCAATTCATCAAGCACTCGCAGCACTTCTCCGTTGTCGTACAGGGAAGTTTCGCTGAACCAGATGTCAAAGTTAACACGGAAGCGATTCAAGTCACGTTTGATCTTGTCCAGTTCCTTCTCCAGACCAAAGTCACGGAAATAAGCCGCACGGTCACCCGGATGCATGGACAGCAATTCGTCACCCTTTTCAGCAACAAGCTGCTTGGCGAATCCTTTAATATCTTCACCGTGATAACCGTCTTCAGGCATCTCAGCATCCTGACCCAGCTCTTGCAGATAACGAGCTTCAATGGAACGAGCCAGATTAAACACCTGATTACCTGCATCATTAATGTAATACTCACGAGTTACATCATATCCTGCGTAGTCAAGGATGTTACATAGTGCATCACCTACAGCTGCTCCACGGGCATGACCCAGATGCAAACTGCCTGTCGGGTTGGCACTGACAAACTCCATCTCGACTTTGCGTCCTTCTCCGATGTTAATTCTTCCGTAATCATTACCCTGCTCCTGCACAAGCCCAAGTACTGGATAAAGGTAACTCTTGTCCAATTTGAAGTTAATGAATCCTGGACCAGCAATTTCAGCCTTCTCGATTCCTGCTTCAGCCAGATTCAGATTGGCAATGATCTCTTCAGCAATCTGACGCGGATTGCGCTTGGCAATCTTGGTCAGCTGCATGGCAGCATTGGTCGCCAAGTCCCCGTGTGTCTTCTCACGCGGCACTTCCAATGTGATGGCTGGCAATTCTTCCTGCGTAACAATTCCGGCAGCCACAATGGCGTTACCGATGGCCGTGCTTACCCGTTCGTTAATCGTATCTAGTGGATTACGTGTCATGAAATTGGTTCCTCCTGTATATGCAAACTAATCGCGAAATGTCCGGATTCTTCATCAAAGCGGTAAAAGTCGTAGCTCCACGCTGCGCGTGCGCTCAATCCCTGAATGGAAAGCTCCAGCTTCTGTGTATGCGTGGACAGGGCAAACGACATGTATGGTGATCGGTAGAAACCAGGAAGCTTCCGATTCAATTCAAAAGTCTGCTCCGATTCAACCTCACCATGACGTATAATCTTGATGGATTGTCCGCCCAGCTTCAATGTTGTACGGGTTGTACCTCCCTCAGGTCCAACCTGCGGTTCTTCATAACGAACATAAAGAACAGACCCTTTTAACACGGCTTCACCCTGCATTTCCTGCAGCACATCTTCACCTTCATAACGGCTGTGCAGCCGGATGTGTACCGGTCGCATGTTCGACATGAATGTTAACCTCCATTATATTCGAGGCGACGCAAAATCAGGCACGGCTGGTGAGAACAGCCCTTCCCGTATTGTTGTGTCGCTATACGCGCTCATATTCCCGGATAGCTCGCTATCCTACACTCTACTGTATAACTATATCCAGTTCCCTCGCTCAATTCAAATCCAAATTCAGAGTTTTTTCCTCATCAAGCCAAAAAAGAAGAGCCGCACCTGTAAAGTGCAACTCCCTTTTTGCTTCATTATAATAAGATTCGTTCATCCGATCAGGCCCATTGCGATTCATAAGGAAAAGGACATGTCGACTCACTCAGCTTCGCTCGCACCTGTACGAGACAACCACAATGCCGACAAGTTGTGCCATATTGCAATCCCGGACAAGCAAAGCAGATGGATAGCCGACGTTCATATTCCTCATCCTGTACCGTCTCACGCGAGCGTGAGGCAATCTCCACAAGTCTGGCCATTTTGGCATCGCTAATCTTCACATCGTACTGATCATTACAGCCCTTGCAAGGTTCCT
The DNA here is from genome assembly GCF_047302515.1 of Paenibacillus amylolyticus. Lineage (GTDB taxonomy): Bacteria > Bacillota > Bacilli > Paenibacillales > Paenibacillaceae > Paenibacillus > Paenibacillus amylolyticus_G. The sequence goes on from NZ_CP168019.1 coordinate 5,810,738, forward strand.
GCCTTTTCATCATTAACCCTCGACAGCGATGACCCCAACCGATGCTGGAGGAAGAACAAAACGCAAAGTGTTATTCTCCAGTGTAAGTCCCTCCCACGCCGCAGGCTGAACATGATTCGGCTGTTCAAAGGTATTGAATGCACCAAAATCAGTATGGTGCAGAATCTGCCCGGTTACTTTTGCCGCTTGAGCTGCGTCCAGCTGACACACAACTTCCAACTCATCGGTATGACTCAGATTACAAGCTGTCACATGAATGACCCCATCCTTGTTGCGGGACGCTGACAAGCTGAGCTGCGGAATGGTTTCTTCTCCGAAGGTATACCCCGGGCTTTCATAATTCAAATCCAGTCGCTGTGCATCCATATGAACCTGATACATATCAAATACATGATACGTAGGGGTCAGGAGCATTTTGTCCCCTTCCGTGAGCACAAGCGATTGAAGCACATTGACGATCTGCGCAAGATTTGCCATGTGTACCCGTTTATTATGTTGGTTGAAAATATTCAGGTTAACACCTGCAAGCACAGCGTCCCGCATCGTATTCTGTTGATACAGGAACCCTGGATTGGTTCCCGGCTCAACGTTATACCACGTGCCCCACTCATCCACAATAATGCCGACTCTGCCCTCTGGATCATATTTGTCCATGATTTCAGAGTGTTTCACCAGCAGTTCATCCATATGGAGTGTCTTTTTCAAGGTGGTGAACCATTCAGCCTCACCAAATCCTGTAGCTGCGCCTTTATCGTTCCACTCTCCTGTAGGGATGGTGTAATAATGAAGACTGATTCCATCCATAAAGCGAGCAGCCTCTCGCATCAGGACTTCCATCCACTCATAGTTGCCTTCGTTGGGTCCACAAGCGATTTTATAAATCTCGTTCCCGGAATAGTTACGTACATATGTAGCATACCGGCGATATTCATCCGCATAATATTCAGGACGCATATTCCCGCCGCATCCCCAGTTCTCATTTCCCACGCCAAAATATTTCAGTTTCCACGGTTCTTCCCTACCGTTACTCTTACGCCAGTTCGCCATCGGAGATTCGCCGTCAAACGTGATGTATTCCACCCATTCCTGCATCTCTTGTACTGTACCGCTACCCAGGTTACCACTGATATATGGCTCCGTGCCGAGTAGCTCACATAATCTCAAGAATTCATGTGCCAAAGTGGTTGTTCTCTTCCACACCGCCCCAGTGTGTATTAATCATACGAGCACGCTCACTCTTCGGACCTACACCATCTTTCCAGTGATATTCATCGGCAAAACAACCGCCTGGCCAGCGAAGTACTGGAATATTAAGCTTCTGCAAAGCCGTCAATACATCATTTCGAATCCCATCCGTATTCGGAATAGGTGAATCTTCTCCTACCCACAGCCCCTCATAAATACAACGTCCCAAGTGTTCGGAAAAGTGACCATATATATTGCGATTTATTAATCCTTCATCTGAATCGGCCTTTAAAATAACATCAACCATAATTTCAACCTCCATATAATGTATTGTTATCGCTTACAATAACTTGTTTTGAAGTAGGTTTCAACCGTTTTTATTTCTACACAAACAAGCCTCTTCCTGTGTAATTGATTAGGAAGAGGCTTGTTTGTTATAGAAATTCATACAGAGACTTACCAAATTGATTTTTATACATTTCTAATTTGGATTTGCCCGTTTATTATTTCAGAATAACAGGCTACTTAATCCTGCTCTGAAGGCAACAACATTTTTTGTGTCCACGTCGTTCCACCATCCGTAGTCTGATAGATCGCAGGAGAGTTATCACTTGTGACTACGAGCCAACCCGTCTTGGCCGATGGGAACGAGATACGGGAACTGTACCCCGGATCTTTCAGGTCAATATTTTTCCACGTGGAACCTTTATCATAAGAACGTCCAATACCCACTTTGCCAGCTGCGGGTGAACCTGCAGACAGATACGCCGTCTGATTACCAATCAACGCCATGTTGCCGGGATGACCACCCGGGTTGGCTGGTCCATTCCCTTTGCCCGTACTGTTTTTACCTGGTGCAGGACCTCCCCCTGCTGTGGATTGCGCAAATACTTGGGTCCAGTTCTTGCCTTGATTACCGCTCGCATAGAGGGAGTACGATTGTTGGGACATGCCTGCATCACCATACAGAAGGGCCCATACTTGCTGGCCATGTGCATACAGATCCGCTCCGCTCCATGTGTCTGAGACAACTCGAAGAGAGGTTGTCCAGTTTTTGCCGCCATCACTCGTTTGCTTCAGATGATATCCCGATCCAGGTACAACCACGACGGCATACCCTTGTTTCTCTGTCGCAAAGGCAGCTGCACGCGTGTTGGCAGGTGTACTCATTTTACTCCAGGTTACCCCGCCATCCTTCGTCTGATATGCACCATTATAGGTGTAACCATAACCTACATCTTTATTGCGAAAATCGATTCGTTTGAATTGAATGCCCGGCGTATCGAGCCGCGTCCAGTGCGATCCCCCATCATGGGTACGGATCAGATAGGTTGCAGGTGAATCCTTCACTCGCGCCAGCGCATATCCGTTCACATTATTCGGAAAATCAAGCTGTGTGAATTGCCACTGCCCGATGTATATGGACTGCCACGTACATCCTGCATTCGAGGTACCAATCAGGAAGCCTTCACCTCCAGCTCGTCCAGTCGTATCATTAAGAAAATCAATGTCAGTAAATTGCAGGTGTTGCTCTTCCACACCGCTGCCCTTTTTTAATGTAGCAGATAGTCCATGATCTCCCTTTCCACATGCCTGTGAGGATGCAGCGTTAGCACCTGATAGCGTATGTACCGGACCCATCCCCCAAGCCAGCGTTAACGATAATGCGAGTGCACCAATCCGTTTCCATGTCATTGTACTCTTGGTTGTCATCGTAACACCTCCTTTTATGGTTTTACCCAAATATGATGTTTCTAACGTAACAATCTGATTAACCCCGATGACAATTTCGCAAGAAAAAAACCACCTTTACCCATGATTGGATCATGTAGGAAAGGGTGGTTCGTCACCAAACATTGTGTACTCTAAGTTAAATGGGATACGTCACCACAGCAAGGATAACAAAACTGATACTTAATAAAAGGCATAAACTAAAATATATTTTGTTGTATTTATATTCCCGAATACTATATGCAGCAAAAAGCATAGCCAGATCAGCCACCATCAACGTAAAATTGAGAAATATCGTCACTGCTAATACAAAATTGATGACAAACACTATAAAAACTGCAGTCAGCCACTTGGGATACATACTCAATTGAGTCCGAATCACACGCATTCACATTCACCTTTCCCTTCCTATATTTCCATATTATACACAAATATTAAGATAGAGTCATACCAAGGCACGATATCTGCGTAAGAGGAGAGTCCATACTAATACATGAAATAAATGGTAGAGACAAGGGAACGTACGTGCTATAATTAGTGTTATGGACTTTTGAATATCGGTGGATGTTTTCCAGACCACGGCGCAGCTTCCCGAAAGGGGGTGACGTCGATGGTCAAACTTGTGGCGTTGCTTGATGTAATCCGATGGATTGCTGCGATCCTCAGTATTGTACTGAGTGGACGAAAGCTATACCGTTGGTTGCGTAAAAAGTTTCGTAGCAAGCGAAAACCCACCTCATAAGGTCGGAAGCCTGACGGTGGGTTTCGCTTGAATAGCATTATTTAGTTCATGCGCGCCGTGGCAATCCACAGCCTTTCGGGTCCTAAGAGTCTTTACCGTTGGCAGCGGTAAAGGCTCTTTTTAGTATATGACCGAACCCGATCACCATATACTTCACGAATGTAATATATCAATTAATATACTACTGAATACTTATGTAGTCAGTATAGCACAGCTCTGTACAAAAGTTAACAATACAAAACGCCCTCCCCTGCGCAAAGTTGAACCCGCGCAGACAGAGAGCGTTATACTAATCGATTATTCTGTGATTATTTCACGAATCCAAGCAGCATTTCACGGATCAGCTTGGCAGCTACAATCTGTGTCTGTTGTGTTGGATCATAGATTGGTGCAACTTCAACCAAGTCACAACCAACTACATTTACGTCAGATCCTGCGATCATATGAATGGCTTCAAGCAGTTCCTTGGACGTAATGCCGCCCGCTTCTGCTGTACCTGTTCCTGGTGCTGCTGACGGATCAAGTACATCGATGTCGATGGTTACGTATACCGGACGATTGCCCATCTTCGGAAGAGCTTCCTTCATTGGAGCTGCCACTTCAAATGGATAGAAGTTGATGTTCTCGCGACCATACTGGAACTCCTCACGGGAGCCAGAACGGATACCGAACTGATAAATGTTTTTGCCACCCATCAACTCAGCTGCTTTACGCACTGGTGTGGAGTGGGACAATGGCTCGCCTTCATAGTTTTCACGAAGGTCAGCGTGTGCATCAATATGAATCAGGATAAGATCCGGGTATTTCTTGTACATCTGTTGGATGACTGGCCAAGTAACCAGATGCTCGCCACCGAGACCAACTGGGAATTTGTCGTCAGCCAGCAGACTGCCGATGTATTCATGAATTACTTCAAGGCTGCGTCCCGCGTTACCGAAAGGCAAGAGCAGGTCTCCAGCGTCAAAGTATGTCATGTCTACAATGCTTTTGTCGAGATATGGGCTGTACTCTTCAAGCCCAACCGACGCCTGACGGATATGAGATGGACCGAAACGGGAACCCGGACGGAAGCTGACGGTGTAATCCATCGGCATGCCATAGATAACCGCTTTGGAGTTCTCATAATCCTCAGAGCTGCAAATAAATACGTTTCCTGAATAAGCTTGATCGAGTTTCATTAATGATTTCCCCTTTTATTTCGTTAAATCTTCCACGAATTTAGGAAGTACAAATGCTGCTTTGTGCAGACGCGGAGAGTAATACTTGGTATCCATCTCCGGGATTTGAGTCTCATCCACTTCGAGCGGGTCATGTTTCTTGCTACCCATAGTGAATGTCCACAAACCACTTGGATAGGTTGGAATATTACAGCCGTACACATGTACGATCGGGAAGATTTCTTTGACGTCTTTGTTTACCTTCTGGATCAGATCCGCCTTGAACCAAGGGTTGTCCGTTTGGGCAACGAAGATTCCGTCTTCTTTCAATGCTTCGTAGATGCCTTGGTAGAACCCACGCTCAAACAATGGCGCAGCCGGACCTACAGGCTCCGTAGAGTCTACGATGATCACATCGTATTCATTTTTATGTTCAATAATATGCATGTAGCCGTCGTTTACGAGCACTTCAACATTAGGCTCGTCCAACTTGCCGGCGATTTCAGGCAAATATTTTTTAGAGTATTCAATAACTTTACCGTCAATTTCGACGAGAACTGCTTTTTCTACAGCAGCATGTTTAATGACTTCACGAATGACTCCGCCATCGCCGCCACCAACAACCAGAACTTTTTTCGGATTCGGGTGAGTGTTTAGCGCTGGGTGTGCCGCCATTTCGTGATATACGAATTCGTCTTTTACAGTCGTCATCACCATGCCATCAAGAAGCAACATGTTACCGAATTCTTCGGTTTCTACCATGGCCAAATCTTGAAAATCCGTTTTCTCTGTAACATAGGTCTGCTTAATCTTCGCGGTGATCCCGAATACCGGGGTCTGTTTCTCCGTAAACCACAATTCCATAATCTCTACCTTCTTTCCGTAAAGTTAATGATCAGCCATACCCGACCAAGTGCTGTGCACTATAATCGGTTCGCCCAAGCACGTCCAGCGTTCGGCGCCATATCGCGTTATCATTGCTGGCCTGCGGGAAAGGTCCGCGGTTCACTTCATTATATAGATTAAATTGACCAGAGCGTGCAGAGCGTCTGACTAATCAATGAATCAATGACCATTGGTCTGTTCGTCCTTACGCGCTTTAGTATCTTGTGCCGAATCTTACCTTTTCATTACCCTTTTGCATTATACGCGATTGACGTTTATACTGCAAAACGGTTTTTCCGGCGAAAATGCTACATTTTGTTTGCTTATGCACCCGATTGAATATCCCTGCCAATCAAGTCCCATACTGGAAGAAAAGAGAGGAGCCCGTTCCATGACCAAGCCAAATCAAAAGACCCGCAAACGCGGGTTCCCTGTACGAAAATTGTTTAAAAACCTGTCTCTGCTCGCCGTGCTCGCTATGCTTGCTACCGCTGCGGGATTGGTATATCTATACGCAACCAGCCTGCCCCTCGCAGACTCTGACCGGAATTCCAGATTACTGGACAGTCAGGGTGAAGTCATCGCTACCCTCTCCGCAGGTGGCAAAGACTCTGTACCCGTTCAACTGGAGGATATCGCTCCAGATCTGGTCAATGCCACTTTAGCTGTTGAGGACCGCAAATTCTATAATCACTACGGTTTCGACGTTCAAGGGATGGGACGGGCTGTGCTCGTTAACCTCGAACACATGCAGATGTCGCAGGGTGCGAGTACATTGACCCAACAGTTGGCGCGTAACCTGTATCTGTCTCATGAGAAAACATGGACTCGCAAAGCAAAGGAAGCCATGTACACGGCGCAATTGGAGATGAACTACAGCAAGGATGAAATTTTGCAGATGTATCTGAACGAAATCTATTATGGGCATGGTGCGTACGGAATTGAAGCGGCTTCACGAATGTATTTTGGCAAATCAGCCAAACAGCTGGATCTTGCAGAGAGTGCCATGCTGGCAGGAATCCCGAAAGGACCTACCTACTATTCACCCTATAACCATATGAAGAATGCCAAAGACCGACAGAAGATTGTGCTGAATGCCATGGCTGATATCGGCAAGATCACCCAGGCCGAAGCGGATAAGGCCTATGAGAAAATGCTTTCGTTCAAACCGGAGAGCGAGCGTAAAACGGTGGAAAGTGCCCCGTATTTCCGTGATTATATCCGGAATCTGGCCATCAAAGAGTTGGGAATCAGCGAAGCGATGCTGGACCATGGGGGATTGAACATCTACACCACCCTCGATCTGCGTGTACAAAAAGCAGCGGAAGACGCCATAGCGAAGGGTATGGATGCCAAAAGTGAGCTGGAGACGGCCCTCGTGTCCATCGACCCTCGTACGGGCTACATCAAAGCCATGGTAGGCGGCAAGAATTACCGTACCAATCAGATTAACCATGTTCTAGCGACAACGCGCCAGCCAGGTTCGGCGTTTAAACCGATTATGTATCTGGCAGCCCTTGAGTCCAAGCAGCTTACCAGTGCATCCATATTTAACAGTGAACCTACCCTTTTTCACTATGACAATGACCGCAAAACCTATAAACCCGGCAACTTTGGAGACAAGTATCTGGGTGAGATTGATCTAAGACAGGCGATCGCCGCTTCAGACAATATCTATGCGGTGAACACCATTATGCAGATCGGCCCTGAGCAGGTTGTGAGTATGGCAAAAAACCTCGGCATTACAAGCAACCTGAGCGCCGTACCTTCTCTTGCACTGGGAACGTCACCTGTCAGCCCGCTGGAGATGGCGTCGGCCTTTTCCGTCATTGCTGCTGGTGGACAACGGACGCCACCTGTCGCCATTCTGCAAGTAACAGATGCCGCAGGACGTGTACTCTATGAATCGCCTCAGACGAAGGCTGAGACCGTTGTGGAACCTGCGGCAGCTTATGTCCTAACTCGTTTAATGGAAAGTGTCTTCGAAAATGGAGGAACGGGTAACCGGGTGTCTAAGGCGATCAAACGTCCGGTAGCGGGAAAAACAGGAACAACCAACACGGATGCCTGGCTCGTTGGATTCACACCGGAGCTTTCCACCGCTGTATGGGTTGGTTACGATCAAGGCAAATCCATCTCGACTTCGGATGGCCGCCGGGCAGCACCGATCTTTGCCCAGTTCACAGAGCAGGCACTTGCGAGCGTACCACCCAAAATTTTCACCGTTCCTGATCATGTCGTAAGTGTCTATATTGATCCGGAATCCGGCAAGCTGGCAGGCAACGGTTGTGAAGAGAAACGATTGGAAGTTTTTATTGATGGTACTGAACCGACAGAGGTATGCCATGGCACAACGGATGATTCGGATTCTGGAGAAGATGAGAAGACCCGTCAGGTACAGAATCAACAAGGCATACAGGAAGAGAAACATTCTTGGTGGGGAGATTTCAAACGTTGGTGGGTAGAATGACGTAAATGCGCAATGACTTAGTTACGTCACCTATAACCCCTGGTTATATTGAACAATTGGTAATTCACTTCGGATGAAAACTCATAATTATTCAGATCGATGAATACGACTAAGGCACAAGCAAAAGACCCCCGACCTAACTTTCCGGTCAAGGGGCCTTTTGCTTTTTTCTTTTAGACTGTGTTGAAAGATCTGCCTTAGGCGAGTGCTTCCTTCAATACATCTGGAGAAGCATTCCACCAGTCTTCGTTGTGTGAGATCAGCAGTGTCTTAAGTGCAGCTCGAGCTTCAGGTCCAAGCTCATCCAACATGAAGCGACGCTTCAAGGCATAATCCATGCGATTCACATGTTCCGCCAGCAGTTTCCATCCACGTCTTGCTTCCGTATCAATCCACATCTCACATGCCGTTGCTCCACCATACAGTTGGCCTTCCTCCGTGCGATCGACAGCTACCCATACCAGCCATACCTGGCGTCCGTTGGGCACATCCTCACGATTGGTAGAGAACTTGATATTGCGTTCCACTTTGCTCTTCGCATGCATCGCACCAATATCGATTTTTGCTTCGCCATTATCAATAATGACCGGGGAAAGGTTATTCAGCTCAATGGAGCCTGCACCGAAGCCTTTATGCTTGCTTTTTGCACTAACGATATTCAAGGCAATCTGTTTTTTGCCGTTTTGCTCGTTTTGGTCCATGTTTATAACCTCCAAGGGTTGATACAAATATTTTAACTAATAATTGTCCCATTGCAAACATATACATGCTGTAGATGCTTGTCAACGGGAGGTATTTAACGATGATTCCACGACGCGCCAAGAGCTGGCTCACTGCATCCCTGGCCCTGTGTGTACTTGCCGGAGGGATATGGATCACTCTGGGTTATAATCGCTCAACTCATTCCGAATTGCCAGTACTCGCCCCCGAATCGGGCAAGCCTAAGGCAATAGCCCCAACGCCAGCACCTCCAGAAAGTGTACAGACCCCTACTGCCGAAGTGTACAGCAACCGTGTTGTGGAATATCACATGGATGTAAAACTGGTCGAAGGGAATGTACTGGAAGGGACTCAGACGATTACCTGGACACATCCAGGTAAAAAAACCGTCAGCGAGCTTTACTTTCATATGTATCCCAACGCCTTCTCTTCTGCTGACACCACCTTTATGAAGGAATCCGGTGGAAAGATTCGGGGTGATGTCATGCCTACCAATGGCTACGGCTCCATGAACATTACCGAAATGAAAACGGAGGACGGGCTCTCTCTGCTGCACCGGATGCAGTATGTGCAACCAGATGACGGAAATATCAAGGACACCACCCTCATTAAAGTACGCTTGCCCAAACCCGTCAAAGGCGGGGAAAGCATCACGCTCCACACCCGATTTGAAGTGAATCTGCCGAAGATTTTTGCCCGGATGGGAACTGCTGATAATTTTGTCATGGCAGGTCAATGGTTTCCCAAATTAAGTGCCTATGAACCTGTGGGCAGACGTGGACGAACAACGGAAGGCTGGAATCTGCACCAGTACCATGGCAATTCAGAGTTTTACGCTGACTTCGGTATATATAGTGTACGTATTCGGGTGCCTGAAACATACAAAGTGGCTGCTACCGGATTTCCGACGCAGCAAGCCGTGGTGAAGAATGGAGAAAAGGTCTATCAATTTTACGCCGATGATGTGCATGACTTCGCATGGGCAGCTTCACCGGATTTTGTCTACGCCGAGGAACCCTTCTCTGCACCCAATGTGCCTGGTGTACGAATCAAGTTATATCTGGACCCAGCTCATCAGGATCTGAAAGAACGTTATTTCTACGCCGCGAAGGCCGCGCTAGCCAATTATAGCAAATGGTTTGGCCCATATCCTTACGCCACCTTATCCATCGTAGTTCCACCCAAAGCGGGGAATGGCGCTGGAGGTATGGAATACCCTACGCTAGTTACGGCCTTTGGAGCCGATGACACTACGCCGGGTTATGACCTGGAACGTACCGTAGTCCACGAGATCGGACACCAGTACTTCTACGGCATGGTTGCCAGCAACGAATTCGAGGAAGCCTGGCTGGATGAGGGGTTCACCTCTTATGCAGAAGACAAACTAATGGAGCAGGAATACGGATTGATTCCGAATCTGCCGGTACAATCGGGACTGATTACGTCTCCTTCATCCTTAACACAAGAATCCTGGAAGTTTGATTCACAGAATGAGTATGCAGCCAATGTCTATACACGTGGCAAGCTTGTATTGCTTGGTATCGAACATCAAGTCGGTGCAAAAAAGATGGAACGCATTCTCTCTACCTATGTGAAGAAGTACCGTTTCAAACATCCCACTTCGGCTGATTTTCAGAACGTTGTGGAACAAGTGACCCGCACTTCCTGGTCTGATTATTTTGATCAATACGTTTATGGTAACGGGATGGCTGACTTTGCTGTAGAGAAGATTCGTGTTACGCCCGTTCAGAAAGATGGGCAAACATTGTACGAGTCATCCGTGACGATCGCGAAAAAAGGCAGTGACTACAGCGCCGTTCCTGTTCGCATTGCTTTTGAAGACGGGCATATCCTCACCAAGCAATGGAATGGCAAAGAAGATCGCATCACGTATAAATTAACTCACACATCCCCCGTATCCTGGGCCATGACCGATCCCCTGTACTCGATCGTGCTGGAGAACCGCCATATGAACAATTTCCTGAAATCCGGACTGGATGAGCGGGCGAAGTCCCGCTGGAGCATGAGTGTAACCAAACTAATAGAAGCCATATTCGGAGGTCTGTCATGGTGAGGTGGAAACGGTGAAAGCGAAAATACGTGAAGGCTGGTTTCTCGTCCGTCAGCATATGTTCATTGCCGCACTCTTATTTCTTTATCAACTCATTTGGGGATATTTCTTCTATCGAATGGTACAATCGGCGGTCATCCCACTGCTCCTGCGCTATCCAAATGCTGATGCCGGGGAGCTGAGTACAATTTTGTTCAAAATGGAAAGTCAACTTAACCTGTCTACCCATCCGGAGGTTCATCGTTATCTATGGATTCTCGGGGGCATGCTGCTGGTTCGCATGTTGATCAGCCCCCTCATTCAGGCAGGACTGCTCTACTCACTTCAGCACTTTAATTCTACAGAAGAGCGCATCCCCTTTATCCGCGGAATCAAAAATCTGTGGAAACCGATGCTGCTGCTCCACACCATACGTACTTTATTGATACTTCTGCCCGCCTACTGGCTCATTCCGAAGCTCTATTCGATTCTCATGGACGGATTTCATTCCCTTCAATTACTTTTGCCTGGTATACCTTATGTTGCTGCCTGGATTGTATATGGTTGGATCATCCACCATGCCATACTCTACATGCAGTTCGGTGTGTCGGCACCAGAAGGAGAAGGCGGGGCTCACGGTACCCTCAAAGCACTCTGGATTGCACTGCGTCATCTCATCGCTGTAATCGGCATTGCACTCCTGCTGGGCGGAGTACACCTGCTCGTCTTTGGGGCATTCACTACAGCCTCATGGTTATTAACGGGACTTACCGGACTTATACTACAACAGACGTATCCACTTGCCAGATGTCTATTGAGTCTGTGGAAAATATGCAGCCATTTCCGATTATGGCAGTCCAAAATATCCAAAGGTGAGAGCAGATAGTTTAAAAATTGTTACCATCACATGTTAAACTCATGGCCTAATATGTACTTATAAATAGGCAAACCTCAACCTTTCCCCGTCAAAGGTCGAGGTTTTTTTTGCTAAATTTGTTGCTAAACGTTGCCAAAGCCGTACTCCTCTGTTACAATAATCGCAGTGAGTTTTTAGTAACAACTTTGTAATCTTTACATTCATATTTGTAACTACTTAAAATTAAATCGTCATTTCTTGATTTCGCAGGTGCATAACTAGCATAGCCAAATTCCTGGCACCTGGGAAGCGGGGGAACCAGTTATGGGTGAATTGATCTTGCTACAGAGGGATCATAGGGGACCTTCAACCGAATCCTTAAGCTAACCTCGCAGGCGTTGGAAGGGGAATATCTCTTGTTCAAGAAGAAATTAACCGCAGCTGTACTTAGCATCACATTCGCTTTATCGCTTGGTGCAGGTAGCGCATTCGCAGATTCAAAGATGGACACAGTAATTGATTCAGCAATGGGAACTACATACAAAAGTGGGGGAACAACGCTTAACGGCTTTGACTGCTCCGGATTTACACGGTATGTATTCGACAAGTTGGGTATTGATTTGGCACGCCAATCCAGTTCCCAATTCGACATGGGCGATTCCGTATCCCGCATGGAGATGAGAGCTGGCGATCTGGTGTTCTTTAATACAACAGGTAAAGGCGTATCCCATGTAGGAATCTTTGTAGGGGATGGAAAGTTCGCACACTCCTCTTCTTCCAAAGGCGTTACGATCAGTGCATTGAGTGAAAACTATTGGGCCAATCGTTATGTTGGCGCAAAACGGATTATGAGCACGGACGCATATGAATCACTGGCCCTTGACTAGGGACAAGCTGAGCAACATGATGCTGTAACCATTAAACATACTGGAACGAAGCAAGAAGCATAACAGAACCGCCCGGTACATTCTCCGCAGGAATGTATCCGGCGGTTTTTTTGTGCTTCAATCCTTATTCATGTTGCAAGTTATACTCGGGGCATATCCTGCGACATCAACAGGTTCATTTTGCGTTCGTTCGTCCCCTTATGATGTTTTTACCCATCCCGTTATAATATAAACGAAATTACCGGAACTTTTGTTTCATTTTTTTTCTTGGGAAGGAAGACTTGCTAAATGAACATCACTTTTGTAGAGTGGACAAAGAGTTCTGTTTCAAGGAAAGGAGCGTGCAGATGTATGAATGAAGCCCCTGTAACGTTTCACGTTGTACCCATGCGAGAAGAACATGCGGAGCTTATCTGCAGTTGGCAGTATGATCCGCCTTACAATATCTACAGCTGGCTCCCCTGGGAGCAGATGAAAGCTCTGGAAGTGGAATTCGGAGATGCACAGCTGCGGCAGGAGCAATATGCGATCGTCCTGGATCAGAACGATCGTATATGTGGGTTTGCTCAATACTTCCCACTTCAAGGGGTAACCCGGATTGGCCTTGGCATGCATCCAGAGCTGTGTGGTCAGGGTCAAGGGACAGCGTTTGTCACTGCCATTGTACAAGAAGCTATTCGCCGAAATCCCACGAATGAGATTGATCTGGAAGTACTCACTTGGAATGCTCGTGCCATTCAAGTCTATCTGAAGAGTGGATTTGTCACCCAGGATACATACGAACGACAGACCCCCAGCGGCCTGAAGCCCTTTCACTGTATGGTTTATGAAGGGCCTCGCGGTTAGAATCCATTGCAAAACAACCAAAGTTGCCCCTTGTTATGTGATTAGTTCAAAAAATTCCCACAAAATGCTATGATGTCAGTACAGGTTCCGTTATAATGATATGGATAGTTTCAGGTTAGATGATCTTTCATTCTGGAGGGGACATAAGGGATGCACAAATGGATCATGAGCGGAGTATTTTTTGCAGCATGCGCTTTAGCTATTGTTTTAATGTTTACGCTTCCAGGGAAAGAAGAAGTGGCTGAAGAAGCCAAGCCAACCATGCCGGAAGTAACATTGGATGCCGGACAAGCTGAAGCACTGGTCAAAGCCAATTGTATCTCCTGTCACGGGGATCAGCTTCAAGGTGGCGTAGGACCTGCTCTGGCCAACATCGGCAGCCAGGATGATCTGGAGAAGATCTATTCTACGATTGTCAAAGGTAAAGGTGGCATGCCTTCCTTCAAGGGCAAACTGCAGGATGAAGAGATTGCAAATATCGCCATGTGGCTGTCAGAGAAGAAATAATCTCTGCATACGCATAACAAAGAAGCGCTTAATCCCCTTTTGGGAGAATAAGCGCCTCTTTGTTATATCAATGATTAAGCCTCTGCGGCATGCTCAGCCAGAAAGGCCTCAACTTCACGTGCGGACGGCATCCCGGACTGGGCGCCGAGTTTCGTCACGGATAACGCGGCCGCACCCATGGCGAAGCCTACGGCCGCGTCCAAAGTATCACCGCGCGCGAGGGCTACTGCCAGCGCGCCGTTGAAGCAATCGCCAGCGCCGGTCGTATCGACGGCGCGTACGGCGTAGCCGGGCGCACGGCACGCGCCGGCACGCCCTGCTTGTACGCGGCCACCAGACGCCGCCGCGTACACAGCCCCCTCGGGGCCGAGCGTCGTGACGACAGCGGCCCCGAGGGATGCGGCGAGCTCTGCGACCGCCGCATCCAGGTCTTCCGGCCGGAGATGATCCCGGCCGGTAAGCACGGCAAGCTCGCTACGGTTCGGCGTGACAACGTCGACGCACCGCAGGAGCTCCTGGGGCAGATCCGGCACCGCGGGAGCCGGGTTGAGCACCACCAGTGCGCTGCCTTCAGCCGCCAGTTGGGCGGCGCGGGTAACCGCTGGCAGCGGGATCTCCAGCTGCAGCAGCACCGCTGCGGCTGCAGTCAGGCTTTTTACCGTATCCGCCTCTTCCAGCATCTCAGGCACCACTTGCCCATTCGCACCAGGAATAACGATAATCCGGTTGTCTCCCCGAGAAAGCCAGATGGAAGCCGTCCCTGTAACCGTGTCTTCCAATATGCGAACCTGCGAGGCATCTGCACCACTTTCCGTCAGACTGTGCAGCAGACGTTCGCCAAAACCGTCCGATCCCACCGCACCAATCATCGTAGTCTGTCCACCCAGACGCGCAGCGGCAACAGCCTGATTTGCCCCCTTGCCACCAGCGAGATAATGCAGCTCCTCACCGCTCACCGTCTCTCCCTCTTCCGGAATCGTGTCTGTCTTCACCACAAGATCCATATTGAGACTGCCTACGACAGCAATAAGAGGTTGTTTCTGATTATAGTCTGACATGTATGGTTCACTCACTTCTGGCCGCGCGATAATAACTGACCTCGTTATTGCGACCTCATTTTGTCATAAGCTTCGTTATATTGCCCTGCTTCCTTGATATCTACAGATGTGATACCCCCCGCATCCCATGATGTGAGACGCAGCGTAACCGTTGTATAATCAATCGTAATAAAAGGATGATGATTGAATGCTTCCGAGATCGCAGCGACCTCATCCACAAATGCAATCCCTTTCATGTAGTTGGAGAACACGAATTTACGTACAATCCACCGTCCCTCTTCCAGTTCCCAGCCTTCCAGCCTTCCCAGATGAGCTTCGACTTCCTCTTGCGAAAAAACCATGCGTTATCTTCCTCCCCATAGGATGGTACATTACAGACATGCGTCCGTATAACCACCGACACCTTCGGTGCGATCAACAGCAACCTCAAAGGCCAGGCTCACCGCCATGCGGTTGGCCCATTTCACGACTAACATCTTACCACGGACAAGCTTCAAAATCCAATCAACTACGTGGCTTAGAACCAATAACCATAAGGCTTTGAGGGGAATTCCAATTCCATTTACACCCCTAAAAATGCATGTAAACACACTAAATTAAAGGTACAAATGTCAACTCTTCTTCCCCGATCAAAATATGAATGCGGTGCTGTTCCTTATCATGGATGACCACGCCACTTCCAACCGGAATAATGGACTCCTCGCCCAGCGCATAGAACAAATCCTCCGCCAACGCCTCATCCACTTCAAGTTGGTCAGATGCAGCCAGTCTCTCCCACTCTTCCGCGTCCATTTCAAAGAAAACATACCGATCCGGTATGCGTCCGATTGCCGTTGTCAGATCTGTCAAAATTCCTTCATAATCCCGTCCATGCTTTACGCCCATTGGCTTTTCACTCCTATTCGGCCCCTAAGGAGCGGATTTGATCTTATTATACCTGAAAATAGCCCTTAAAAAAAAAGGCCTTCTGGTCGATAAATACATATATGACCGTTTTAACTGTTTTAGCAACCGTAAGGAATGCCTAACATTGAACGGATTGCGGCCAAAAATTCGTCCGGAAGCCCGAACACAGCCGCTTGAAAGGATTCAATTTTATCTCATGGATGAGGTGTATGATGAACATTTCAACGATTATTGGACTAATTTTGGGGCTGGTCTCCCTTGTATTTGGTATGTTCTTGAAGGGTGCGCCCTTAATCAACCTGGTTAACAATCCCGCAGCCTACATTATTATCTTTGTTGGTACGGCAGGAACCATCTTTATCGCATTTCCGATGTCTGAAGTTAAAAAAATCCCTAAGCTTTTCGGGATTGTTTTCAAAAATCAAGTACTTATTGATCGCGTATCCCTGATCGGCACATTTATGGATTGGGCTTCCACTACCCGTCGTGAAGGTTTGCTTGCACTGGAATCAAAAGTAGAAGAGATTGACGATCAGTTCCTTCGTGGCGGTATGCGTATGATTATAGACGGCAACGATCAGGAATTTGTAAGTGATGTGCTCATGGAAGATATTCATGCTACAGAGGAGCGCCACCGTGGCAGTGCCTTGATCTTCGCTCAGGCGGGGATGTACGCACCAACGCTCGGGGTTCTCGGGGCCGTTGTAGGTCTCATCGCAGCACTTGCCGATCTCAGTGACATGGAGAAACTCTCCCATGCGATTGCGGCAGCATTTATCGCAACACTCCTTGGTATATTTAGTGGTTACGTGTTATGGCACCCGATGTCTAACAAGCTGAAACGGATGTCCAAGCAAGAAATGGAGATCAAGCTGATGATGGTTGAAGGACTGTTATCCATACAATCCGGTGTCTCCACCATCGCCATCAACCAAAAGTTATCCGTATTCCTGACACCTTCCGAACGTAAACAACTGGAAGAGAAGGAGGGATCACCAGGTGAAAAAGGCTAAGAAGCACGAACCACATGAAGAGCATATAGACGAGAGCTGGTTGCTTCCCTATTCCGACTTGATGACCTTGTTGCTCGCTCTGTTTATTGTATTGTTCGGTATGAGTTCAATCGATGCAGCTAAGTTCGAGCAGATGGCTTCCGCACTGAACAGTGCATTAAATGGAGGTTCCGGAATTCTGGACCATTCGTCCATGAATCCGGATACGCCAGGTGCTGATTTGGGTAAGAACAAACAGGAACCTACAGAAATCACCAAGAAAACACCAGCTCAGATTACAGATGCACAGATGGCTAAGAAAGAACAAGAAGACCTGGAGAAACTCAAAGAGCGACTCGACAAATATATCTCGAAGAACGGGCTCTCGGACCAGCTGAACACCAAGCTGAATCAGTCTGAATTGAAGATCACCATCAGTGATAACGCCCTGTTCTCCTCAGGCCGAGCAGATGTGAAGCCTGAATCACGATCCCTGGCCAAAGCAATCTCAAGCATGCTGCAGGAGTTCCCTGAATATGAAGTGGTTGTATCCGGTCATACCGATAATATTCCCATTTCGAACAACCAATATAAGGATAACTGGGATCTAAGCGCAGATCGTGCGCTCAACTTCCTGAAAATCCTGTTGCTGAACTCGCAATTGGACCCTTCCAAATTCACACCAAGTGGTTATGGAGAGTATCACCCAATTGCCAGCAATGACACCAATACTGGACGGGCACAGAATCGCCGTGTAGAGGTATCTATCATTCGGAAGTATCAAAGTAACAATACAAATGTAAAAGCCGTTGGCGGAGGAAACTAGAGGCCTGCAGCGATTCATTAACCAAAGACCGTTCTCCAGTTACAAGGAGAACGGTCTTTTGGGTTTATATAAGGCTTATGCCTGGTTCATCTACATATTTCCGTACTATTCGGTATTATTGACTAGTCTTCATTAACTCTGCATCAAAAAAGCCCTGCACTCCCTTACGGAAAGCAGAGCTTTAATCGGTTAAATTAGTCGAACTCGAATCAACTATTCCAGCGAATAGTCCAACAGACCGCCCAGCTCCGCTTTTTCAGCAGGGGTAAGCTCTCTCCATGAACCTGTCGCCATTTCTCCAAGATGGATGTTCATGATCCGAATACGCTTTAACTTACGAACCTCGTAACCAAAGGCACTACACATCCGCCGAATCTGACGGTTCTTTCCTTCAGTCAGGATGATACGGAATACTCGATCCGTCATCCGGGTCACTGTACAAGGCAGGGTCATTTCACCCAGGATCTTGACCCCAGTGCTCATACCTCTAAGGAAACTGGGGGTTACAGATCGATCAACAGTAACGATATACTCTTTCTCATGGCGCCCTTCTGATCTAAGAATCCGGTTAACGATATCACCATCATTGGTCATCAGGATCAAACCTTCTGAGTCCTTATCCAGGCGCCCAATTGGAAAGATACGTTCATCGTGTCCGACAAAATCAACGATATTGCCCTGAATATGCTGCTCGGTTGTGCTTGTGATCCCGATCGGTTTATTCAGCGCAATATATACGTGTTTTCTCTTTTCCTTGATCGGCTTGCCATTAATTCGTACATCGTCGCCTTCTTCTGCCTGACTGCCCAGCTCAGCCTTAACTCCATTAATGGTTACCTGACCACTATCCACCAACTTGTCGGCTTCACGCCGGGAGCAGTAACCTGTTTCACTAATAAATTTATTAATACGCAAAAGGTAATCTCACCTCATCTATTTCTCTTCATCTGTAAGTGTGTCATCTGTTACCTGATCTACCTCAATAACTTCCGGTTGTTGCTCGGATGCAGGCAGTTCAATAATAACCGTTGTTCCCTTGTTCATGACGCTTTTAATATCCATCATGCCCTTATGTGATTGAATAATGCGCTGACTGACCATCAGGCCAAGCCCTGTTCCAGACTCTTTATTCGTAAAGAAAGGCTCCCCAAGCTTGGGCATCATCTCTTCCGGGATACCGATCCCTTCATCCCTGATCTCAATTCTGACGCGTTTCGATTGCTCGTCATGCTTGAGCTTGATATGGATGTTTCCTCCATTTGGCATGGCCTCCATACCATTTTTCAGCAAATTGATGAATACCTGCTTCAATTGGTTCTCTTCACAGTGTACCATAGCCGAATCGGATGAGGCACGCAGTACAAATTCTACACCATGCAGATGCGCCTGACTATCCAGTAACGAGATGACATCGCCAAGAATAAAACGAATATCCCGATTCTGAAAATGAACCGCCTGCGGTTTCGCCAGAATCAGAAATTCACCAACAATAAGGTTGATTCGATCCAGCTCCGATAACATCAGATCCAGATGACGATGATTCAGCTTGTTGCTCTCTTGCTGTAACTGCAGGAATCCGCGCAGCGTGGTCAGTGGATTACGAATCTCATGTGCCACACCTGCTGCAAGCTGGCCCACGGTTGTTAGCTTCTCAGAACGTCTCAGCAGCTCTTCCATCCGATTACGACTTGTAATGTCCCTGGAGACACTAATGAGCGCGGTAATCTCTCCAGCCTCGTCTCGTACCGGAGCCGTACTGACACTGACCTCTACTCGGGTCCCGTCTTTCTTCATCCAGGTGGTTTCGTTGGACGTAATGGACATCCCCTCAACGAGTTGGGCATGCTGACGTTTCATTTCTTCTTCTGCCTCTGGCGGGATGATCTTCAGATTACGACCTTCCACCTCACGACTTCGAAAGCCATATAATTGTTCAAATGCCCGGTTAACCCGCAGCACTTTTCCTTCAAGATCCGTAATGTGAATGGCATCCGCTGTCTGATTGATGATGGATTCCAGATGCTCTTTCACCGCCCGATTCTCTTCATACATCTGTTTCAGACGGCTCGTATAATGGCCCAGATTACGAATCATGGCATTAATACGATTGGCCAGCTGGCCAAGTTCATCCTTCCTCCGGACTTTCAGACGGAAATCAAAGTGCCCATCCGCTACATCATTCACTTTGCCCAGTATGGATTGGATCGGACGTGTAATATACCCTGCGAGCAAATAGCTGCCAAAGATCACAATCTCCAGCAAAACCAACGATATGGAGGCATGGCTCACCAACTGCTCAGATACCATGGAGGATATTTGCTTATAGTCCATGACAATACTGATCACATAGGAAGACTGATTGGGTGTGAAAATCGGAATAAAACTCTTCAGTACCTTCTGTTCGTGCGTTTCACTGACAAAAGATACATTTTGCCCTGTTCGAATGGCGCGCACCACAGCACGATGATCCTCATCCGTAGAACCATACTGGTATGTACCAAAACGAATCGGTCTGTTATTCAACTTGCTAAAGTTCGAATCTCTTCCGTCATCACCCATGTTCGGGCTGCCAAAAGTTAACGGATTGATGCCTGTAATCTCCAGAATGGAGGGATTGACCTCACGAATTTTATTTAAAATCTCATCCGGACTAGAGATTTTCACATAGTCATCAACTTCCGTATTATTATAGAAGGGATTGATTATGTAGTTTCTCTTTCCATCATGGTAGTAACCCCAGATATCAATATCCGAAGGACTGGATGTCGAGTATTCGAATCCATCTGACCAGAAATGCTCCAACTTCTGCCCTTGGGGAATCGTCACCTGTTGTTTTTCAAACAACTGCTTAAATGCTTGATACCAATAAGTCATGGATTTGGTGGACAGCCCGATTTCTCTCGGATCTGAGGAGCGGCTAACAACGATGTCATCATCCGTCTGCTCCATTAACGAAATATGTGAGACGCCGACCTTTTGGCTCAAGCGTACAAGTTCTTCATTTGTGATATTATTAATATCCGGGTCCAATTCTTCCGCTGCCATGACAGCAGCAAGCCACAGATTGTTTCCAATCTGCCGTTTTACATAATCCGAACTGTATTGATTCTGTTCGACAGCAATTGCAATCTGCTTTGCAGTGAGCACCATCTTGGTTTCACTGTCCTGCCTCAGATTCTCTTCTGTAGTATAATAACTCAGTGCGATATTCAACACTAAAATAACGAGCACTGAGCACGACATAATCATGGATAATTTCGTTTTAATAGACAAGTTTTTTTGTTCACCTCTCGGCTTGTACCCTCTGGCGATATATGGCAAAACATATCTCCATCATAACGCTTGTATGTCTTTTTGAAAAGGATAATTGACCTGTGTCCAAAAGTTACCGAATGACTGAAAAGCTCGAAATTCGTTGTTTTTTGCATTTTCGAACTCTACAATGAAATTAATCACTATATTTATCCACATACCCACAGGCTTGTGGATAGTTTGTTTATAACTATGTGAGCAACTACACGGTTATCCACAATTCTATACACAACATGTTAACAACCCGAATATTTGTTCGCTGAATAAACGATTTTGGAAGGAGTTATATAGTAATGACTGACCATTTACTTCAGACCGATCTTGCGCATTTATCTGAGGAAGCTCAGCATGAGCACTGGATGCGGGAGGCCATTGCCGAGGCCTACAAAGCTGAGGCTCTTGGGGAAGTGCCGATTGGAGCTGTAATCGTACAAAATAACCAAATTATTGGTCGGGGATACAATCTGCGTGAAACTACACTGGATTCCACCGCCCATGCAGAGATGGTTGCTATTCGTCAGGCCAGCGAGACCATCGGAGCTTGGCGTTTGTTGGATTGTTCTCTGTACGTCACATTGGAACCTTGTCCAATGTGTGCAGGTGCAATTGTACAATCCAGGGTCCCCCGCGTTATCTATGGTACGGCTGATCCCAAGGCAGGCTGTGCAGGTACACTAATGAACCTGCTGCAAGAGCCTCGTTTTAACCATCGCACCGAGGTTATTGCGGATATCCTTCAGCCCGAATGCTCTACGATGCTAACTCAATTTTTCAGAAGTCTGCGCCAAAAGTTAAAGTAGTCACCGACTACAAACATCCCAATTAGAAAGGAAGTGTGCTGTAATGGCACTAACACTCTATGATACAGCCAATGGCATAAGCCTTCGGTTGCTCACCCCCCAGGATACACAGTCCTATCTGGACCTGATTCAGGTCACACGCGTCCCATACCAGTCTTTAGAACCCGTGCGAGACGATGAATTCTATACACTGGATGCTCAGACCCGGCGGATTGAAGATCGGGTCAAGGCAGCAGAAGATGGTACAGGATATCAATTTGGAATCTATACCATTCAAGACAGCCTGTTGATTGGACAAGTAAGTATCAACAATGTCGTATTGGGCGTTGCCAATTATGCGGATATGGGTTACTTTATCCATCCAGATTATCAGGGTGGCGGACGAATGACAGCAGCGGTTAAACTAGCCGTAGCATATGGCTTCCGTGCCTTGAAGTTAAATCGGGTTCAGGCTGCAGTATTACCCTCCAACAAAGGTTCACAGCGCGTACTGGAGAAGAACGGATTCCAGTTTGAAGGCACTGCTCGCAAATACCTCAAGATCAACGGCAAATATCAGGATCATCAGATCTATGCTGTACTTGCTGAAGACTTGGACGAACTTGCAAACTAATTAAGAAGAAACGTATCCTCTCAACCGTCTGCATTCCAATTCAACAATATACAAGTTTAATGTACAAAACCGCACTACCCTAGTTATGTAGGAGAGAGTGCGGTTTTATTTGTATAGATCACCAGCCACGATTCAACATCAAAGATCAACTATTTTGCGTACATCCCCTCTTACGCTGTCTAACAAAAAAAACCGCCTGTACCCAAGCGGAAGGAGATTATCCTTCACTTGAATCACAGACGATTTGAACTCAGCGAGATTAGTATCCGTATGAAGCGTTCATCAGTTCTTCGAACTCTTGCATAGTAATTACGTCATCGCCAGTAGGGATGTTGATTTTGAATGCTGCTTTTTCGTTAATCTTAGTGTACGTATTGGAACCGGTAAATGCCAATTTCACTTCGTCTTTTGTACCTTCTGGCTTGATCAGCACATCAGCGACCATCTTTTGATATACAGGGAAGTCGTTTTTGTCCAATGCGAAATCGATGTTGAATTGGTTGATTGTCAGAACATCTTTCAATTTATCCAAGTCTTTAGCCATTTCAGCCTGATCTGCTTCAGTGATCTTCAGATCTTCTTTAGCTTTGTCGATATCAGCCTGATCCATTTGCAGCATTTCACGATATTCCTCTTTGGACAGAATATCCAATACTTTAGGCATAGCTTTTGTTACCAGTACAGTAACTGCTTCTTTAACATTGTCATTATTCACTGAGAATTGTACAACTTGCTTCGCATCTACACCTTCAGGAAGTTTTGCATCTTTGGTGTCTAGATTTTTGAAGAATTTAGCTTGATCGTACTCGCTCAGCACTGCGTCCATGACTTCGTTGCTCAGCTTTTGAGTTTTGGCTGCGTCCATAGCATCAGGGTTCCATTCCGTACCCTCTTGCTCAGCCAGTTCTTTCAGGTCCAACTCTAGGAACTTGTTAACAACATTCTCCGGAATCGGGAAGAACGGAATATTCGGCACTTTCACATAGAGTTTCTCTGCCGTCATCACCATTGGGATGTTAAAGGTCATACCCATGTCGCCTTTAAGCTCGATGCCAAGAGTCATCTCTGTCTGCATTGGCTCACTTTGGTATACACCTGTTACATTCAACTGAGCATCCTTCAGCATGCTCATAAACTGAGTCATGGTAGGATCAGTTTGTGAAGCATCCCCAGGTTTATAGCTCAATTCATTAATAGTGAAATTAGAACTCATTTCATACGAAGTCAATTTGGAAGCATTGGCCGCAGCCGTCTTCAATGCCTCTTTTGGTTCCTGCTTGCTGCTACATGCTGTCAATGCCATAGATACGGTCAACAGCAACGTGAGAAGAAGCGCCCCCATACGTTTAGTCATTTGTTTCTCTCCTCTCGTGATAACCCCAAAAAAAAGTAATTCAATATCAATGATATACCATATCACCAGATACCGAAACCTAATTTGGGAAAAATGTGATCTTTCCTCTTTAAAATGGCTACAAAGACCTATGTCAGCTTTGGGAATAACCATGTGCCTGTCTTTATATATGTATGAATACGCAAAAGCCCCTTGTTAGGTAACAAGGGACTTTTGCGTGAATCTGTTTCTTCTATTAACCTTGAGGATTCAAATGATCCACATGATTTTGATTTTTTACTTTTTTGGAACCGGATAATGGTTCCTGCATGGAAGAGCGTTTGGATGAATGACGATGCTGTTCGGATGCTTGCGCTTCCGGTACGGGAATTGTTTTTGGTTTGCTCATATTATTGCCCCCTCATCATTGTTAGGAATGGGATGGGTCCCTATCTTCCGTTTTGTCATGATTCAGTGCATCCTGATGACGGCGATCATTAATATCTTGCTGAATTTGCTGGGCATGATGACTGTTTACGGCAGGCTGCTCCAGATCATCGACTACATTTTGCAGGTTTTTGTCTACTCCCGCTTTGGCTTTAGTCAATTGAGTTCACTCCTTCAGATTTCAGGCTATTATCTCGTCTGGGATTGTAACGACTGGGCGCATTCATGAATGTGCCGTGTATAATCGTGAGCCAGTTCCTGAATCGGTTCTGTACGCTCATCCGTCGTTCGTCCATCCCGTTCCACATCAATCAGCTGTACGCTGACTTCACGGGAATCGACATATGCACATTTGAAATCAAAAGAGTACATCTCGTGCCCTGCTGTAGCAATGTGTATCCGAATCGCCTGCTGATCGGCTTCATCGGCCATTACCTGAGCCTGGTCTCCAACATTCAGGACTTGAGGCAAACGTTCTTGCCAAGCCCCTACAAGCTCTGTCTGATCGATGTTTAACTCGCGGTTCATCTTACCACCTCCACTCCTATAAAGTGCGGCGATGAAGATGTTTTTATACATATTAGCCTTATTCAAAATATAAAGTTGTACTGAGCAACGTATACATCGGTCACCAACCTGTATGCTCACTACGCTGGACAAACTCACAACGCAAAAAAGGACCCGAGCGAGATCGCTCGAATCCTTGTTATAAGTGTAGTATGGCGGAGAGGGTGGGATTCGAACCCACGTGGAGTTGCCCCCTAACGGTTTTCAAGACCGCCCCTCAATGTAAAACACCATCATCCTATATAGTGATTGACTTTATAGCACTTTATTATTGAACCGCTTTAGCGGTCTGCGTTAAACGTTTTTTAGGTATATGACCGTTGGATTGATACAATTTATTTTCTTCTTAAATATAAATCAATATTTTTATTATAAAAATTCTATTACTCTGCAAGATTCAAAGCCTTATACTCAGCATACCATCTACTTCCATATTGCTTGACCAACTTTGATTGGAAGTGCCTTGATAATTTCTTTGAATGCTTCCAGTTCTGTTTTAGGGGATTTCCAAACGTAATTCTCCAACATTTCTGGTATGACACCTTTAATACCTTGTCCATCTTCAAACTGTAATGTAATAATTGTAAACTGCTTTCTGCTTAGCTTTTCATTTAATGCGTAGTCGATTTCACTTTCTAAATATTGTTCGTCCTTAAATTCCGGAGTAATAAAAAAAACTACTGCACAAGATTGTTTGAACCCTTGCCGAATTGACCTCATTAATTGAACCCCAGCAGGCATATCTTCTTCATCCATCCATGGGTCAAACCCAAGTTCTTTTAAAAGTTGGTAATGCTTTCTGACCATTGGTTTGTTGGCTCCCTTGTGACTTAAAAACACTTTTTTGGGGGCTTTTTCACGTATTTCGTCTTCTGAGATAGTCAAACTAAAAATTCTGACGTCTCCTAACCCATCTTCATAAGTTGGGGAAACATTTATTAAGCCATTCATCCATTGACATTGACTAAAAATAGAGGGATACGCAGTTCCAAGTTTTTTTAAATTAATGAAGTATATACCGTTCTCATTTGAAATCCAATCTTTCGTTTTAATTATCTTGTTAACTACATACTCTATTTCACTGTCATGAATATTATTTGTAAAAAAGTAATCAATAGATAAACCATCATTAATATGATGGTCTTCATGATTAGTTAATGTCACATGTGTTTCATTTTTATCCTCAACAGTAACTGAAATTTTTCTCATGTAAGAATTTCTCCATTTTCTTTAAGATAATTTTGATAAAAGCGGTTAAAAGACTGTGCTACATTTAACGTATCATCAATACTAGCAGTTCCATCTACATTAAGATGATTATTTCGAAACGTTAAAACAGAATCACTGTTTTTAGGTTGTAATTTGATGTACTCAAAGTTGATTTCAGGTATTTTTAAAGCTTGTTTATACTCACTTGAATAATTTAATCCTTCACCGTAGATTAAGAACTTATCGAAATATTCATAATCGTCATCACCTTCAATAAACATCTCGAGCAAATTGTTACTAAATTCATGCTCAAAAAAGTACTCTATCAATTTTTTATTTGTTAGTTGAATAGGCATTAGACAGTCTGGTAGCGAATGACCCACTTCAAAACGCTTAATATGATGATTATTTTGACTTTCGTCTTTCAATATAATCCAAAAGATAGAGTCAAACATTAACAATATAATATTTTCGTATGAAACTGAAATAAACTTTTCTTCAAAACCATTCTGCTTAACACAAACTTTACTGTTATAATCCTTTTTGAGATGATTTAAGAAATGAATGATATTTTTTCTATTTTCTCTTTTCATTTTATACTGGAACACTATTAATTCATTCATATTCCCACTTCTCTTTTCAATTATCGGATATTAAATACCAATACCTAGCATTTTTTTTATTTTATCCTCGTTTTTTAAAGCACTATCCATTAAGCTCCCAATAAAAACATCTTTTAAGTCTTTGTATGCATCTTTAACAATATCTTTAATTGTATGTTCATTATTTTCAATATAAATTCTCAATGCATTTATTTTGCTTTTATCATTCACAATTCCAGCCAATATTATATGTTTTCGTGGAATTTCATTTGCATCCAAAGTTGTGTAAACAAGTTTAAACTCAATTTGGAGAATAACTCGTTTACTAAGTATATGCGTCTTGACTTCTGATTTATTAAACAAATCTCCAATATCACAACCATAAGCTTGACTTTTAATTCTATCCTTCAAATCCTTATTCAGTGAATCTTCGTGGTCGAATTTAATGTCAACACATTGAAAGCTACTAAAGCTTGTTGAGTTTTCAATTTCCAAAAATAAATCCAGCAATTTGATAGTGTTAGGGTTTATATTGTCATAAACTTTGGCTGACCTTCCATCTTCACTGAAGGAGAATTTAAGATGTTTACTCATTTTAGGTGTGGTTAGCTTAATTTTAGTGTGTTTATCATCCGCTAAAGAAATAAGAAAATTCGAAACAATAGTCTTTACCGAATTGAATTTCACTGAGTTAGATGTCTGAAAATATACGATTTGTTTATCAAAATATATCTCCACTATGACCTGATGTACCTCGAAATAATTCTTGCTCAACATATTTTGACTGTTATAAACAAATCGCTCGTTTCTTCTTGTGAATTTAAAAAGACTTCCTTTAGAATTAGAGCCAAAATCGAGTAACTCAATGTCTGCATTAAAAGTATTTCTATCCGAATCTCTATCTTGCTCAAGGTTCTTTTTCCATTCTAAAATTTTACTATTTAGCGTGACTTCACTTATATCTGTGAATTTATAATTAAATGACATAAAAAAACCATCTGTTGTGTCCAACTCTGGATTGAATGCCGCTTGTCTAAACTGATGGAATATTTCTTTAGATAACATTCCATCCCCAAAGCTCTTCTCGAGAGCATAGGTAACTTCACTAACCTTTTGTGCATCAGACGGTATTTTAATTTTATATTTGTTTATGATAGATGTTAACTCCCGCTGATTTAACAATTTTAAAGAATGTCTAAAAGTTGTGATTTCATCTACAGATGGCTTTATTGTTACTAACGGACTAATACTTCCACTGACTTTCATATTTGAAATACTATTTTCCTTAACTTCATGGTTACCTACAATCAGCATTGAATTTTCAGGATTCATCATATTATAAGTCCTTCTTCCCGTCATCTAGTAGAAATTGTAGGTATATTATCTCATATTCTAATTAGTAAATCATCAATATTTTCCATTATCAGAAGATATTAAGCTTATTTGTCGGGACAGATTGTTATCATATTTTATCATAGCAAGAAATTAAGAACAAGTGTTCCTGTTACTTTTAAGTATCTTCATACAAATATTAAGACTACATTCCGTTACAGTTTTCAGAATGAATAGCTTTTGATAATATACCTTATCTGAAGTGAGGGAGGGGGATATTCGCCGGAACGGAATCAGAACGAGGAAGTTAGGGCTACGCAGGGTCACACACACAAATTCTGGTTTACTAGGTATATTTTTTCAAATAAAGTATAAGTCATGATTATGTATCCATCGGTTCCAGCGGCAATATTCTGCTAAGCTCATAACATTCTTCTATCTGAATCTTAGCGCCCTCCACCAATAGGAATAATTAGGTCAGCGCTTAGATTTAGACGACTTGCATAAGATATATTTTATCCATTGGCAAGCAGAGTGTAGTTTTAATTAGTACGTCGTCATATTGTCTATTCCTCTGCCAATGTAAATTCGATTTTACACACGCGGCATATATGTCATTCTAGTTCAGGCGGCAAGTACCCTAACGATTCAACTAAGATGTCTGGGTACTTCAATCATATATATGTTATATCATTATCTCAGCTATATATTCTTTGCTAATGCCTATAATCTGAATCGTCAAGACAGACATATTGAATAAGATTTACAATTACTTGCTTCGCTTCGCGGTAAAAAGATTGTTTGGGTAATAATCAACCTAACACCTTTGCCTAAGGTTATAACTTTAATAATTATATCTCTCTTCTAAGATAAGAGAGATACTACTTTCGGGGAATCACTTAAACCCTTACTTGTCCTGTCGATTATTAATAAATTCAACGAAGTCTTCTTTTGTATCCGTTCCTAGTGTAGCCCTATCTAATCTGCGGGCTAACTCGTAGTTAGCATCGAATGGTCCCTCATATCTATAAGGAGGTATCTCGTCTTCTTGAATGTTGAACGAGACGTTTCCAAGACTGAAGGAGTAAGACGGTCTAATAACCGCTGAGGAATGTCTAAATTATTCTTCCTTTGCCTGCGCTTATGCGGTGTTTTTCCATGTTAAACTCATATTGAGTACCTCCCTTTAGATTTCTCTCTAACGGTCACGAACACAAAAAACGCACTAGACCGCTGTTCAACAGTCTAGTGCGTTTCAATCATATTCGCCGTAAATCCAAATACGGCGTGTCATTTAAAGGTTATGGCGGAGAGGGTGGGATTCGAACCCACGTGGAGTTGCCCCCTAACGGTTTTCAAGACCGCCCCGTTATGACCGCTTCGGTACCTCTCCAGGGAAATTAACTTTTATAAACTTGCCACGAAAAGTATCATACCACATCTCGACATTATAATGCAACCTTTTTATATTAAAATTTATGATCCCGTATCAGACAACTGCCTCAGTTATACAAAACACTCCAATCCGCCATTCCAAAATGACGGATTGAATTTGTATTCCCCTGATGAGGATGGTTAGCTAACTCTTACTTAAGAGCGACGTGCAATCACACTTGCACCGCCCATATAAGGACGCAATGCTTCAGGAATGACAACCGTACCATCTTCCTGTTGATAGTTCTCCAGGATAGCGGCTACCGTCCGTCCAACAGCCAATCCTGACCCGTTCAATGTATGAACAAATTCCGGTTTCGCTTTTGGCTCTCTGCGGAAACGGATATTGGCACGACGTGCCTGGAAGTCCTCACAGTTGGAGCACGAAGAAATCTCACGATAAGTGTCGCTCTCAGGCAACCACACTTCAATATCATACGTTTTAGCTGAAGTGAAGCCCATATCTGCCGTGCACAATGTCAGGACGCGATACGGCAAGCCCAACAATTGAAGCACACGCTCCGCATTTTGAGTCATTTGCTCCAGCTCTTCATACGAAGTCTCCGGAGTAGAGAGCTTGAGCAGCTCTACTTTGTTGAATTGATGCTGACGAATCAAGCCGCGTGTATCCCGTCCAGCCGAACCGGCTTCAGAGCGGAAACAAGAGCTGTATGCCACAAAGTGCTTAGGCAATTGATCTACATTCAGAATCTCTTCGCGATGATAGTTCGTTACCGGAACTTCAGCAGTAGGGATCAGATAATATTCAGTATCTTTCAACTTGAACAGGTCTTCTTCGAACTTAGGCAGTTGACCTGTTCCAAACAAGCTGTCCCGATTAACAATGTATGGAGGCAGAATCTCTTCATATCCATGTTGATCGCTGTGCAGATCCATCATGAAGTTAATCAATGCACGTTCCAGACGTGCGCCCAGACCTTTATAAAAGGTAAAACGGGAACCTGTTACTTTGGCAGCCGCCTCAAAATCAAGAATATCGAGATCCTGCGCAATTTCCCAGTGTGCTTTTGGTGCAAAAGTAAATGACTTCGGCTCTTCCCAACGACGAATCTCAACATTGTCGTCTTCAGAAGCCCCAATAGGTACGCTTTCGTTAGGAATGTTCGGAATCGCCATTGTGAGATCATTGATCTTCACTTCCAGTTCCCGAACTTCTTCGTCCATGGCTTTGATTCGATCAGAGACTTCGCGCATCTCCACAATCAGATCATCAGCATTCTCACGATTCTTCTTCAGTCTAGCAACTTCCGCGGAGACTGTATTCCGACGGCTCTTCAGTGTTTCACTCTCTTGAAGCAATTCCCGCCGCTTGGCATCCATCTCGGTAAATCCAGCGATAAGATCCAGCGATTTGCCACGTTTAGTCAATGCTTCTTCTACACGCGCATACTCATTCCGCAATATTTTCACATCAAGCACGATATACCCCTCCTAAATAACCTCACAACGTGAAGCCTTATGTTAAATCCATTATTAAAAATCTACTGTATATACCTTACTATATACTTATCGGAACCCGTAACCCAAAAAACAACCTATATCCCCGGTGTCACCCTCCGCTGCGATTCCCGCTATGAAGCAGATACAGGCAACATCAGGCATCCATTCAGATGCAACTGCCATCCAGCGGCCTTACACGGCTTCTGGGGAAGTGATCCGATGACCGGGAGATCATAGGTTGTACATCATGCATTATTTAGAGTCTACCGTGTGTTTGTAGGATCTGGCCATGTCTACAAAATAAGTATGCAGACGATAGTCATCCGTCAATTCCGGATGGTAGGAGCAAGCCAACAAATGTCCCTGACGAGCCGTAACAATCTCATCCTTGTATGTGGAGAGAACCTCCACCTGGTCTCCGACACTCTCGATCAAGGGCGCCCGTATAAACACAGCCCTTACCGTTTCCTCAATGCCTTTGACTGGCAAATCCGTCTCAAAACTCTCTCTCTGCCGTCCAAATGCATTTCGGGATACAGTCATATCCATTAGCTCCAAATGAGCTTCTTCTTGCCCTGCAATGTGTTTAGCCATAACGATCAAGCCCGCACAGGTACCAAATACCGGTTTGCCCTCAGCAGCAAACGCTCGAATGGCATCCATAAACCCATACTTGCGCATCAGTTTACCGATCGTCGTGCTTTCCCCACCAGGAAGAATAAGACCATCCAAGTCCTCCAACTGCTGAACCTGTTTGATAGCTATACCTTCTGCTCCAGCACGTTCAATACTTCGAATATGCTCTGTGACAGCTCCTTGAAGTGCTAAAACGCCGATCTTCATACGCTCATTCCCCTTCTCTTACCAGCCACGATCTTGCATACGGTAAACGAACATTGTACTTTTTTACTTCATCATACGTGAATTCTAACTTGATATTTTACCGGAAAAATTGTAAATATACAATCCATCCGGTCGGAATAACTTGTATTTTGTCAATGATATGACCATGTAACATTAAAATCATGATCATACTCTTTCCATAAAGTTTGCTAAGGGTTAGAACAGGTTTTTGATCCCGTCAAAGAGATCCACGAAGAAATCCTTCACGGCACGGAAGAACAAACGGAACCATCCGCCTTTTTCAGCCTCTTCAGCAGTGATCAAGTTCACTGTTTTTTCCTGTGGCTCAATTCCATCTGCTTTATACGTGTACGTTACCGTACCAACCTTTGTACCTGCCTTGATTGGTGCTACCAACTTGTCAGCCTCAGTTACGTTGGCTTTGAACGTCACATCCAGGTTCTGAGTACCTTTGGGAACAACGAAACTTACCGCATTATCAGTTACAACAGGAACGGTTGTTTCTTTCCCTTTTTTCAAAGGTACCGCTTCCCAGCCCGTCACTTTGGTCTTGCCTGCAACAGCCTGTTTCACTTCAAAGTTGTTAAATCCATAGTCCAATACCTTTTTAGTTTCTCTGAAACGTGCGGATTCCGAATCTGTGCCCATAACAACACTAATTAGACGCATACCGTTACGTTCTGCTGTACCTGTAAAGTTATTACCTGCGTTCGTGGTATGGCCTGTTTTCATTCCATCCAGACCTTCATAGGCATAGCTTTTGAAATTGGTTATATTTTTATTCGCTTCCAGCATCCAGTTGTAATTGATAATTGGAGCTTTATCATTGGGACGGAACTTGTAGGATTGAATAGTTGTAAATTCTGTGTAGTCCGGGTGATCCATAATGATGTATCGGCATAGAATTGCAGCATCCAGAGCGGACATCACTGTTTCCTTGTCTTCAGCTGGGCGGAAATCAGCAGGCATATCTGCTCGATCCAGACCCGAAGAATTGATGAAGAACGTATCCTTCATGCCCATACGCTTCGCTTCATCATTCATCATTTTCACGAAAGCTTCTTCCGAACCGGCAACATGTTCAGCCAAAGCAACCGTAGCATCATTGGCAGAGCCAACAGCCATAGCAATATAGAGATCCTTAACTGTGTGCTGGTCACCTTCCGCGAGGAAAATTCGCGACCCGATACTTTGTGCAGCATTCTTTTTAACAGTTACAATATCGTCCCAACCGAATTTACCTTGTTTGACTTGTTCGGCGACAATGTACTCTGTCATCATTTTGGTCATACTTGCAGGTGGCATCGCTTTATCCGCATCAACATTTAGTAGAATCTGTCCCGTTGAGGCTTCCATAAGCACTGCAGATCTAACTTCAAGCCCAAGTGAGTCTACCCCAGGAACCTGTACGGCTTTTTCCGTCTTTGTTGTTGTTGCCGCAGCAGTCAGAACCTGACCGGAGTTATCCGCAGCAGCCATGACCGGCATTACTGTAGACATACAAAGCATGTTAATTAGCATTACCGAGGCTACGCTCTTTTTGAGCATTTGGCGTTTCTTTTTATTCATGTGTTTGGCTTTCAATGATGAATACTCCCTTCGATCCAAAGCATTGTTAATTGCTTCAGTGCAGCTTATGCTGCGATTTTCTTGCTCCCTAACCTGTGTGTTTGATGTATGAGATGTGTGCTATATGCGCTGTATCGAACGAGCAGTATTATTGCTCCTAAAGTTCGTTATCGATTGTCACTTAGTCCGCATTTTCCAAATGCTTATGTAAAAGGACGTCCGCGCTTCTTTTTAACTGGCAGCCTTTTCTGGTACTGCATTTGCTTTTCAAAACCATATTCATAGATTCACGTCAAATAGCCGCCGCAACGCCTTAATCCATCCTTGGATCGTCACCGCTTGTTCTATTCTATCACAGGGGTATCTTCAAAAAAAGACAGACCCGGTGAAAATCACCGAGCCTGTCCTGGAAATAATTAACTCTCTTCAGATTACAACGAGTAATTAGGTGCTTCTTTGGTAATCTGTACATCATGGGGATGACTTTCACGAAGCCCCGCGCCTGTAATGCGGATAAAGCCAGTGTCGTTCCGAAGCTGCTCCAGGTTGCTTGTACCACAGTATCCCATACCCGAACGCAGACCACCAATCAGTTGATGGATCGTATCAGACAATGGTCCTTTGTAAGCGACACGACCTTCAATTCCTTCCGGAACCAGTTTCTTGTCATCATCTTGGAAGTAACGATCTTTACTACCTTGTTTCATTGCAGCCATTGAACCCATACCGCGATAAACTTTGTAGCTACGTCCTTGGAAAATCTCAGTTTCCCCCGGGCTTTCCGCTGTACCAGCAAACAAACTTCCCAGCATAACTGCGTGTGCTCCTGCAGCCAGTGCCTTCGTAATTTCACCAGAATATTTAATTCCGCCATCCGCGATAATCGGAATTCCATATTCGCGTGCCACTGTTGCACAATCATATACTGCAGTGACTTGAGGTACACCAATACCAGCGATAACACGTGTTGTACAAATCGAACCTGGACCAATACCCACTTTGACCACCGAAGCTCCTGCTTCGATCAATTCACGAGTGGCATCACCAGTAGCCACGTTACCCGCAACGATAGTCAGGCTAGGGAAACGTTCACGAAGCTGACGTACGGCTTCAATGATATTGATGTGGTGTCCGTGAGCCGAGTCTACCGTAATCAGGTCGACACCAGCTTGTACCAAAGCATCTGCACGTTCAAATGTATCTTTGGAGATACCAATCGCTGCACCAACCAACAAACGTCCTTGAGCATCTTTGGCTGCATGAGGGAATTGAATGGCTTTTTCAATATCTTTAATCGTGATAAGACCTTTCAACGTGTTTGTCTCATCAACTAATGGAAGTTTTTCAATCTTGTGCTTCTGAAGGATACCCTCAGCTTCTTGTAGTGTAGTGCCTACAGGAGCGGTAACCAGATTCTCATGAGTCATGACTTCGCTAATTTTGATGCCGTAATCATGTATAAAACGCAAATCGCGGTTAGTCAAAATACCAACCAGCTTCTGATCTCCTTCAATAATAGGTACACCGGAGATCCGATATTTCGCCATTACTGCTTCCGCATCAGATACCAGATGATCTGCCGTCAGTGAGAATGGATTCGTAATAACACCACTCTCCGAACGTTTAACACGATCTACTTCTTCTGCCTGTTGTTCAACCGACATATTTTTATGGATAATACCGATACCACCTTCACGTGCAATGGCAATAGCCAATGTCGCTTCAGTTACTGTATCCATACCCGCACTGATCAAAGGAATATTTAGCTTTACAGTATCGCTCAAACGAATAGATACATCTACTTCTTTAGGCAGTGTCTCGGATTTCCGTGGCACTAGCAATACATCATCAAAGGTGAGGCCTTCCTTACCAAATTTATCTTCCCACACGCAAGTGTTCCTCCTTATGTTTGCTCAGCTTTACGGTCCAAAACCCGAAGATTCCAGGCTGTATTTTACGCCGAAAATACGTTTTCTGAAAAATTTATTATTGCCATCTTAGCAAAGCGATATTTAGACTGTCAAGGAAAAGTACTTGGTTATATCAGGTGTATTGCCTGATGAACACAACTGTTTTTCCAGAGCGGACAAGTCTAGTTATTACGCAAAAAAACGTCAATTCGTATCGAATAACGTTACCTGTATACATCCTATTGTGCTGATAAATCACCAAATTCAATCTGTATTTTAATCCCATACTACATAATATGATTATATAATAAAAACCACCACCGAATAACATCGGCAGTGGTTCTTTGCTTGGCGGCGTCCTACTCTCCCAGGACCCTGCGGTCCAAGTACCATCGGCGCTAGAGGGCTTAACGGTCGTGTTCGGGATGGGTACGTGTGGAACCCCTCCGCCATCGCCACCAAACGCGTAGCTTACATTTCAGAGATCGTTCTCTGAAAACTAGATTCGAAACGAAACATGCGAATTACAACTTGCTATTGGATAAGCCCTCGACCGATTAGTACTGGTCAGCTCCATGCATTGCTGCACTTCCACCCCCAGCCTATCTACCTCGTCGTCTTCAAGGGGTCTTACATACTGGGAAATCTCATCTTGAGGGGGGCTTCACGCTTAGATGCTTTCAGCGTTTATCCCGTCCGTACATAGCTACCCAGCGGTGCTCCTGGCGGAACAACTGGTACACCAGCGGTACGTCCATCCCGGTCCTCTCGTACTAAGGACAGCTCC
Source organism: Paenibacillus amylolyticus (assembly GCF_047302515.1). Taxonomy (GTDB): domain Bacteria; phylum Bacillota; class Bacilli; order Paenibacillales; family Paenibacillaceae; genus Paenibacillus; species Paenibacillus amylolyticus_G. The sequence goes on from NZ_CP168019.1 coordinate 5,846,796, forward strand.
TCTCAAATTTCCTACGCCCACGACAGATAGGGACCGAACTGTCTCACGACGTTCTGAACCCAGCTCGCGTACCGCTTTAATGGGCGAACAGCCCAACCCTTGGGACCTACTTCAGCCCCAGGATGCGATGAGCCGACATCGAGGTGCCAAACCTCCCCGTCGATGTGGACTCTTGGGGGAGATAAGCCTGTTATCCCCAGGGTAGCTTTTATCCGTTGAGCGATGGCCCTTCCATGCGGTACCACCGGATCACTAAGCCCGACTTTCGTCCCTGCTCGACTTGTAGGTCTCGCAGTCAAGCTCCCTTATGCCTTTGCACTCTTCGAATGATTTCCAACCATTCTGAGGGAACCTTTGGGCGCCTCCGTTACTCTTTAGGAGGCGACCGCCCCAGTCAAACTGCCCACCTGACACTGTCCCCGCACCGGATTACGGTACCAGGTTAGAACCTAGATACGATCAGGGTGGTATCCCAACGTTGCCTCCATGCAAGCTGGCGCTCACACTTCAAAGGCTCCCACCTATCCTGTACAGATCGTACCCAAATTCAATATCAAGCTGCAGTAAAGCTCCATGGGGTCTTTCCGTCTTGTCGCGGGTAACCTGCATCTTCACAGGTATTAAAATTTCACCGGATCTCTCGTTGAGACAGCGCCCAAGTCGTTACGCCATTCGTGCGGGTCAGAATTTACCTGACAAGGAATTTCGCTACCTTAGGACCGTTATAGTTACGGCCGCCGTTTACTGGGGCTTCGGTTCACAGCTTCGGATTGCTCCTAACCACTCCCCTTAACCTTCCAGCACCGGGCAGGCGTCAGCCCGTATACTTCGCCTTACGGCTTCGCACAGACCTGTGTTTTTGCTAAACAGTCGCTTGGGCCTTTTCACTGCGGCCCCCTCGTGCTATTCACACTACCGGGGCACCCCTTCTCCCGAAGTTACGGGGTCATTTTGCCGAGTTCCTTAACGAGAGTTCTTCCGCGCGCCTTAGAATACTCTTCTCGCCTACCTGTGTCGGTTTGCGGTACGGGCACCATCACCTGGCTAGAGGCTTTTCTTGGCAGTGTGAGATCATGACCTTCGCTACTACAATTTTCGCTCCCCATCACAGCTCAGCCTTACAATGTGCGGATTTGCCTACACATCAGCCTTACTGCTTAGACGGACATCCATCAGTCCGCGTCACTACCCTACTGCGTCCCCCCATTGCTCATAACGGCTTACGGTGGTACAGGAATTTCGACCTGTTGTCCTTCGACTACGCCTTTCGGCCTCGCCTTAGGTCCCGACTTACCCTGAGCGGACGAGCCTTCCTCAGGAACCCTTAGGCTTTCGGCGGATCAGATTCTCACTGATCTTTTCGTTACTCATACCGGCATTCTCACTTGTATAATGTCCAGCGCTCCTTACGGTACACCTTCAACCTTTATACAACGCTCCCCTACCCCTGATGCAAAGCATCAAGCCATAGCTTCGGTGGTGTGTTTAGCCCCGTTACATTTTCGGCGCAGAGTCACTCGACCAGTGAGCTATTACGCACTCTTTCAATGGTGGCTGCTTCTAAGCCAACATCCTGGTTGTCTGTGCAACTCCACATCCTTTTCCACTTAACACACACTTGGGGACCTTAGCTGATGGTCTGGGCTGTTTCCCTTTTGACAATGGATCTTAGCACTCACTGTCTGACTCCCGGAAGTAAGTCTATGGCATTCGGAGTTTGACTGAGCTTGGTAACCCTTGCGGGCCCCGCACCCAATCAGTGCTCTACCTCCACGACTCTGTTTTCCGAGGCTAGCCCTAAAGCTATTTCGGGGAGAACCAGCTATCTCCGAGTTCGATTGGAATTTCTCCGCTACCCCCACCTCATCCCCGCATTTTTCAACATGCGTGGGTTCGGGCCTCCAGTGCGTGTTACCGCACCTTCACCCTGGACAGGGGTAGATCACCCGGTTTCGGGTCTACGTCCACGTACTCAATCGCCCTATTCAGACTCGCTTTCGCTGCGGCTCCGGCTCTTCACCTTAACCTTGCACGGGAACGTAACTCGCCGGTTCATTCTACAAAAGGCACGCCATCACCCCTAAAACGGGCTCTGACTTTTTGTAAGCACACGGTTTCAGGTTCTATTTCACTCCCCTTCCGGGGTGCTTTTCACCTTTCCCTCACGGTACTGCTTCACTATCGGTCGCTAGGAAGTATTTAGCCTTGGCAGATGGTCCTGCCGGATTCATACGGGGTTTCACGTGCCCCGCACTACTCGGGATCCGTCTCGGAGGGAACAGACTTTCAACTACAGGGCTTTTACCTTCTTTGGCGGGCCTTTCCAGACCTCTTCGCTTAACCGGTTCCTTTGTAACTCCATGTGAGACGTCCCACAACCCCAAAGAGCAAGCTCTTTGGTTTGGGCTTCTCCGCGTTCGCTCGCCGCTACTGACGGAATCACTATTGTTTTCTCTTCCTCAGGGTACTTAGATGTTTCAGTTCCCCTGGTATGCCTCTGCATAACCTATGTATTCAGTTATGAGTAACTGGAAATTACCCCAGCTGGGTTTCCCCATTCGGACACCCCCGGATCAAAGCTTGCTTACAGCTCCCCGAGGCAGTTTCGTTGTTCGCCACGTCCTTCATCGGCTCCTAGCGCCTAGGCATCCTCCGTGTGCTCTTAGTAGCTTAACCTCGTGCTCCGGTTTCGACTGCTCGCTTCCCTTGTTTTGCTTGCGCAAAGCCAAAAGTCGCTCCCATTCGATACCATCGTACGTGCAATCTACCGTTTTTATTGAAACTTGTTTAACACAAGTTCAGCTAAAAAGGAATGTTCTAATTCGCGTTTGTTTCGTTTCGATATCTAGTTTTCAAAGAACAAGCTCCATGCAAAAGCAAGCTGTTTGAGAGTTTGAGCTCTCAAAACTGAACAACGAGTGAGTGTTTTGCAGCTGAGCTGCATATTTGAATGTTTCCACTCAGGAAACGATTCTCCATAGAAAGGAGGTGATCCAGCCGCACCTTCCGATACGGCTACCTTGTTACGACTTCACCCCAATCATCTATCCCACCTTCGGCGGCTGGCTCCTTGCGGTTACCCCACCGACTTCGGGTGTTATAAACTCTCGTGGTGTGACGGGCGGTGTGTACAAGACCCGGGAACGTATTCACCGCGGCATGCTGATCCGCGATTACTAGCAATTCCGACTTCATGCAGGCGAGTTGCAGCCTGCAATCCGAACTGAGACCGGCTTTGTTGGGATTGGCTCCATCTCGCGATTTCGCAGCCCGTTGTACCGGCCATTGTAGTACGTGTGTAGCCCAGGTCATAAGGGGCATGATGATTTGACGTCATCCCCACCTTCCTCCGGTTTGTCACCGGCAGTCTATCTAGAGTGCCCACCCGAAGTGCTGGCAACTAAATATAAGGGTTGCGCTCGTTGCGGGACTTAACCCAACATCTCACGACACGAGCTGACGACAACCATGCACCACCTGTCTCCTCTGTCCCGAAGGAAAGATACATCTCTGCATCGATCAGAGGGATGTCAAGACCTGGTAAGGTTCTTCGCGTTGCTTCGAATTAAACCACATACTCCACTGCTTGTGCGGGTCCCCGTCAATTCCTTTGAGTTTCAGTCTTGCGACCGTACTCCCCAGGCGGAGTGCTTAATGTGTTAACTTCGGCACCAAGGGTATCGAAACCCCTAACACCTAGCACTCATCGTTTACGGCGTGGACTACCAGGGTATCTAATCCTGTTTGCTCCCCACGCTTTCGCGCCTCAGCGTCAGTTACAGCCCAGAGAGTCGCCTTCGCCACTGGTGTTCCTCCACATATCTACGCATTTCACCGCTACACGTGGAATTCCACTCTCCTCTTCTGCACTCAAGTCACCCAGTTTCCAGTGCGATCCGGGGTTGAGCCCCGGGATTAAACACCAGACTTAAATGACCGCCTGCGCGCGCTTTACGCCCAATAATTCCGGACAACGCTTGCCCCCTACGTATTACCGCGGCTGCTGGCACGTAGTTAGCCGGGGCTTTCTTCTCAGGTACCGTCACCTTGAGAGCAGTTACTCTCCCAAGCGTTCTTCCCTGGCAACAGAGCTTTACGATCCGAAAACCTTCATCACTCACGCGGCATTGCTCCGTCAGGCTTTCGCCCATTGCGGAAGATTCCCTACTGCTGCCTCCCGTAGGAGTCTGGGCCGTGTCTCAGTCCCAGTGTGGCCGATCACCCTCTCAGGTCGGCTACGCATCGTCGCCTTGGTGAGCCGTTACCTCACCAACTAGCTAATGCGCCGCAGGCCCATCCCCAAGTGACAGATTGCTCCGTCTTTCCAGTTTCCTTCAGGCGAAGAAAACAATTATTCGGTATTAGCTACCGTTTCCGGTAGTTGTCCCAAACTTGAGGGCAGGTTGCCTACGTGTTACTCACCCGTCCGCCGCTAAGTATCAAGGAAGCAAGCTTCCTTGATACTCCGCTCGACTTGCATGTATTAGGCATGCCGCCAGCGTTCGTCCTGAGCCAGGATCAAACTCTCCAATAAAGTATTGAAAAGAGCGATAAGCTCATTTTGAATCTGACGAGATTAAAAATCTCATTTGTGCTCCAGCCGATTCAAACCAAGGCTTGTCTCAAACTTTCGCGTTCATTCTGCAAGCAGAATGTTTACTCACTCGTTGTTCAGTTTTCAAAGATCAAACTTATTTTGTTACCGAATGTTGTTCTCTTCAGCAACTTTTATATCTTATCACATCCAAACCAACTTTGCAAGCTCTTTTTTTAAGTTTCTTTCGAAGCTTATTTCATTTGCTTGCCGCACCGTGTAAACCGTGTTTTCTTGGCCGGAATTAGAATATACCATGTACAGTTATTGAATGCAAGTCTTTTTTTGAAACTATATTAACAAATGGTTCGATCTAATACGGACGTACATATGGTATTCTCCCAACTTAGCAAGTTCATACACACGTCCATTTTTACTTTAACGTTTAACATTCCTAGCAGGAACCTTTCTTGGCCATAAACTGTAACTAAAGCTTATCAGAAAATCGATACCGAGTATCAATCCCCACACTCTGATCAAATTATTGAAGACAGCTGTACGTTCAGCATCTCCAATCCACCATATCATGGCCAATAAAAAAGCACTTCCTATAGCCCAAGCCAATAGATGTCTAAACCATCCACTACGCTCACGACTCGCATGTTCTCTACCATATAACTTGTTACTACGAGGGTTTTCTCCACCTTTGAACCAATATAGGAAATATCGATCCGCCCAAGCGATCATCTGGTGACCATAGGCAATGCTTACTCCTATATACACCGCAGCTATACCATGAATCATACTTGCTGTAGCTCCTCGCTGTAGATCCATAACTGTAGCTACCAGCAATAACAGATCGATAACCGGCGTCGCCATTAACAAACCGATGCCTATTCGCTTCATGCCAAGGAGATACCTGACACTCAGACCTGCGAACACAAACACCCAAAAGGCAATCTCACAACCTATAATGAAATAACCAATCATTTCAGCCTCTCCTTTTTTGATACAAATGTATTAAATATAATTTAGCACGTGTGTACTATAATAATCAACAGTGATATAATATGCCTATGCCTAAACTTGTTGATCACGATAAACAGCGCGTGCTCGTGGCCGAGGCAGCTTGGCGTATTATACGAAGAGATGGCATGGAACAGGCCTCTGTTCGGAATATTGCTGAAGAAGCTGGAGTTTCGGTTGGTTCGATGCGTCACTACTTTTCTACTCAATCGGAACTACTACGATATGCCATGAATTTGGTATCTGAACGGGTGTCTCATCGAGTCCAAAAAATGTCCTTTACCGGCTCTCCCATGGACAATATGAAATGCCTATTGCTCGAATTCTTACCAAACACGGAAGAAAAACTGGCTGAAATGGAGGTGTGGTACGCTTTTACAGCCAGATCGAAAACCGATCCTACACTCAAAGAACTTGCTAATACCGTATATGATGAACTCAGACAAGCTGTAGGTTCTGTTATCAACTACCTGATAAAGCACGACCTCTCCAGACCCGATCTGGACAAAGAACTGGAGATCGAGAGATTGTATGCACTGGTAGATGGTTTAGGCATACATACCGTGCTTAGACCGGATCAGATGAATGCCAAACTTATGGACGATGTTCTCACCTTACATCTTGCTTCCTTGTGCCGTTAAACCAAAAAAACCGCAGCACATTCGTGTGACTAAGGCCCGTTATGATAACAGGAGTTAGTTCTGAATGTCTGACGGTTTTCTTTTTATCCGATAATGATCCGGCCTTCCGGATGACGATACAGTTTCTTCTCTTTGCGCGGACGAAGGGCATACGCGATGGTTAATGGCCCAATCCGACCTACAAACATGGTAAAGGTAATAATAATTTTCCCCCAATTGGTCAACTCATCAGTCACTCCCACAGAAAGACCCACGGTACCGATTGCGGACGCAGCTTCAAACATCAGTGAAAGGAATGGCGCATCCTCTGTCGTAAGCAGAAGCATCACCACGATCATGAATATGATCAGAGAAACCATAATAATGGTCAACGCCCTCATCAGCAGTTCTTTCGGAACACGCTGGCGGAAAAACACAATATCCTTATTTCCCCGAATCATGGCATACACCGCACCAATCATGATCAGGAATGTAGTCGTCTTGATTCCGCCCCCGGTTGATCCTGGGGAAGCCCCGATAAACATCAGCAGAATGAAGAAGAATTGGGTAGCCTGCCTCATCTCCGTGATATCGATTGTGCTCGTTCCCGACGAACGTGTAGAGACAGACTGGAAGAAGGACGCATAGATCTTCTCGCTCCATGTGAGTGAAGCCAGTGTATGTCCATTGGTGAATTCGAAAACAAACAACACAATCGCTCCTATACCAATCAGCGCTCCGGATACAGACAGCACCAGTTTGGACTGAAGAGACAAACGGCGGCGTTTGCGATACTCGAACAGATCATTTAATACAACAAAACCCAGTCCACCAGAGACAACGAGCACAGAAGCAGTCACATTGAATATCCAGTCTCCGGTGTAGTATTGAAAGCTGTTGCCGAACAAATCAAAGCCGCCATTATTAAACAATGAAACGGAATGAAATATTCCATAGTATACGGCCTGACCCAATGGCATCTCCGTTGCCCAGCGCAGCGCTAGTATGACAGCAGCCACCCCTTCAATGGTAAAGGAGAAAATCAACACCTTGCGGATAATGCGTACTATCCCTTCCATACTGTCTGCATTAATGGCTTCTTTGAGTAATAGCCTGTCCTTGAGTGAGATTCGCTTGCCCAATACAAGCGCAAAGAGGGTAGCCATGGTCATGAATCCGAGTCCACCAAGCTGCATTAATACCATGATGACGAACTGACCAAACAAATTAAACGTTGTCCCTACATCCACAACAACCAATCCAGTCACACATGCAGCAGAGGTTGATGTAAAGAGCGCGTCAATAAACGCCAAATGCATACCGCTTTGGTTGGAGATTGGTAACATGAGAAGCACCGTCCCAATCGCAATGATAAGCAGAAAACCACCGACCAGAATCAACGGAGGAGATAAGAATTTGGCAAAGTGAAGCCTGAACTTCATGAAGGCACCTCTTTTAACAAAAATACGAACAGGTTAATCTAACAAATTCAAGACGCGGTGTTACCCTAATGGTGTGCTGTAAGCAAGGGCCTTCTGACAAACTTTATTTTTAGCGTCTATGTAAACCTAAAGAGGAACTTGCCCCAGCATGATACTGAACGGCAGGTTCCTCTTCTATTATGAACGTATCCTACGTTCCTTATTTAATCTTGCGTACGAGGACGCATGTGCGGGAAGAGCAGTACGTCACGAATCGACGGGGAGTTGGTAAGCAGCATGATCAGACGATCCACCCCGATTCCCAATCCGCCTGTTGGTGGCATACCATATTCGAGCGCACGGATGAAGTCTTCATCCATCTCATGAGCTTCGTCGTTCCCATGTTCTTTCTCCAGCATCTGTGCTTCAAAGCGCTGACGCTGATCGATTGGATCATTCAGCTCTGTGAAGGCATTGGCATGCTCACGTCCAACAATGAACAATTCGAAGCGATCCGTGAAGCGCGGATCTACATCATTTTTCTTCGCCAGTGGTGAGATTTCAAGAGGATGTCCCATAATGAATGTCGGTTGAATCAACGTCTCTTCCACAAACTCTTCAAAGAACGCGTTCAGAATATGACCAAATGTCATATGTTTTTCAACCGGAACCTTATGTTCCTTCGCCAAGTTGTGTGCTTCCTCATCCGTCATGTGTACGGAGAAGTCTACGCCCACAACTTCCTTAACTGCATCCACCATCGTAACACGGCGCCACTGTGGCGTAAGATCTACTTCATAATCTCCATACTGGATCACTTGCGTACCCAGTACTTCCTGTGCAATATGAGCAACCAGGTTCTCCGTCAATTGCATAATATCCTTGTAGTCGGCATATGCCTCATACAATTCAATCATGGTGAACTCCGGATTGTGACGTGTGGACATACCTTCATTCCGATATACACGACCGATCTCATATACCTTCTCCAGTCCGCCAACAATCAGACGTTTCAGGTGAAGTTCAATCGCAATCCGCATGTACAGTTCCATATCCAGCGCATTGTGATGTGTGATGAACGGACGTGCTGCTGCTCCTCCTGCAATGGTATGCAACGTAGGTGTTTCCACTTCCAGATATCCAAGGGAATCCAGGTAACGACGCATCGATTGAATGATTTTGGAACGTGCGATAAAGGTCTGTTGTACGTCCGGGCTCATAATCAGGTCAACATAACGCTGGCGGTAACGCAGCTCTACGTCAGTGAGACCATGGAATTTATCCGGAAGCGGATAGAGCGATTTGGACAGCACTTCAAGATCTTTCACTTTGACAGAAGTTTCACCTGTTTTGGTCTTAAAGATCACACCCGTTACCCCAACGATATCGCCAAGGTCCAGCAAGCTAAATGCCGCATACTTGTCTTCAGGCACGCTATCCTGACGAACATAGATCTGGATTCTGCCGCTCAAGTCCTGAATATGTGCGAAGCTTGCTTTACCCATTCCCCGCTTCGCCATAATCCGTCCCGCAATACTGACTTCGATGTGCTTCTCTTCCAGCTCTTCCTTGGTCAGTTCTTCATACTTCTTCAGAATGGAGCCGGCTTCTTCGGTACGTACGTATTTTTGGCCAAAAGGGTCGATTCCCAATTTGCGGAGCTCGTCCAATTTGTCACGGCGAATTTGTAAAAGCTCGCTAAGTTCGGTTTCCTGATTCAAGACTTCATCCGTCATGATCTGTATTCATCTCCTTATTTACATTGCAGGCATCGCGAGAGGACGTTTTTCCTCTAATGTTGAAAAAGCTTCCCTAAGGAAGCTTTTGTTTACCGTGCCCAACTGCTTCGTTGCTATAGCTTTTTAATGTCCATAATTTTATATTGAATTACGCCAGCAGGCACACTTACATCAACAACTGTACCTTTTTTCTTGCCGAGAATCGCTTTACCTACAGGGCTCTCGTTCGATATCTTGTTCTGAAGCGGGTCTGCCTCCGCAGTACCTACAATCGTATATTCCGTGATGTCGCCAAACTCCAGATCTTCTACAGTGACGGTTGCACCCACGCTTACGGCATCGGTATCGATCTCGTCGCTGTTAATAATCCGCGCGTTACGAAGCAATTTCTCCAACGTGATTACACGTCCTTCAATGAAAGCTTGCTCATTCTTCGCGTCTTCGTATTCAGAGTTTTCACTGATATCTCCATACCCGATGGCTACCTTAATCCGTTCAGCCACTTCGCGGCGCTTCACTGATTTCAATGTTTCCAATTCTTCTTCCAGCTTCTTGAGTCCTTCTGGTGTAAGGATAACTTCCTTGTCGCTCATCTCAACCGATTCTCCTGTCATGGGAATAAATTTGATTGTACGGCAACGGAATCAGTGCTAGTTACAGAGCTCCGCCCGCATACATCTTCAAAACTATATGAAGTTCTCCAGAGAAATAGAATATTCCTCCTGATGCTATAGCCTTATTAACGCACATGGCGAATTTATACTGAGAAATTATAGGGGAACGATCTCGAAAAGTCAATGTTACGTCCCCTATAGGTGTAAACGTTTTACAGATGCGTTTATAATTAAGATGCATTTCCGGCGATTACCGGTTCTGACTCCAAATTACCTTCGCTTTTCAGCTGACTCACAAAGTTCTCCAGAATCTGTACCATCTCGTCCCGCTTGGTTCCTTCCATAATAACATCCTTGATGCGGGCAGATCCTTTCAGGCCTTTCAAATACCAAGCCAGATGTTTGCGCATCTCGCGTACGGCAACTGTCTCATTCTTCAATGCGATCAGGCGATCCATATGCAGGATGGCAACACGGATCTTCTCTTCGCCATTCGGGTCAGGAAGCAATTCCCCCGTGCTTAAGTATTGAATGGTACGATACAGCATCCATGGGTTACCCAGGGCAGCACGACCGATCATAACTCCGTCACAACCCGTTTCATCCAGCATACGGCGTGCATCCTCTGGCGTATGAACATCACCATTGCCGATCACTGGGATAGAGACAGCTTCTTTTACATCTTTGATGTGTGACCAGTCAGCTGTGCCTGTATAGAGTTGCTCACGCGTACGGCCGTGTACACTTACCGCCTGTCCACCAGCACGTTCAACCGCGAGCGCATTCTCCACCGCGAAGATATGCTCGTTATCCCAGCCGATACGCATCTTGACGGTCACCGGCTTCTCCACCGCGTCCACAACAGCGGATACCATCTCATAGATTTTGTTCGGATCAAGCAACCAACGTGCACCGGCATCACATTTCGTTACCTTTGGCACAGGGCATCCCATGTTAATATCGATGATGTCTGCATTGGTTTCTTTGTCCACGATTTTGGCTGCTTCTACAAGGGAATCACGATCTCCCCCAAAAATCTGAAGGCTCAGCGGTTTCTCACGCTCATCTACAAACAACATCTCACGTGTACGCTGGTTGCCATGGACAATGGCTTTGCCACTCACCATCTCCGCGCATACGAGACCTGTTCCGAATTCTTTTGCGATCAAACGAAAAGCCTGATTACATACGCCAGCCATCGGCGCAAGTACGACCTGGTTTTTCATTTCAATGCCACCAATGTTAAGCACGGTAGTCGTTCCACTCCTTTTTTAATTCTGTATATATCACGATATAAAGTTTGATCGGTGTCTTGGTTGTTGTAACATGGCGAAACCGAAACGGTCCTAGTTGCCCCGCAACTCCTCGATACTGATTGCCAGCACACCAGCAATTCGATCGAGTTCTTGCTGTGATACCTTACGGTTTCCCCGTTCAATGGTTCCCAGAATGGCCAGCGAGATGCCGGTCTCGGCCGCAAGTTCATGTTGTGTTAAACCTTTCAGCTTCCGGAATGCCCGGATTCGGTTGGCCAATTGCATGTTTTCCAAAGCTGTATTCCATCCTTTCCATCCAGTACAGACAACGATGAGTGTACAAAGGTATACAAACCTGAAATCTCGCCCTCCGGTACGATATCCGACAGTGGTACCAGTACAAAAGCCCGTTCTCCCATGCGGGGATGAGGCAATTGAAGCAATTCGGTATCTCGCGTCTCACCGTGCATCCAGAGCAGATCCAGATCAACGGTGCGCGGTCCCCAGCGAATATCACGAACACGACCGAGACGGTTCTCGATATCCAATAATTCCGTGAGCAACTGCTCAGGTGTCAGCATCGCCTGTACGGCGACTGCCATATTCAGAAATGCAGGCTGATCTACATATCCTACAGGCTCCGTCTCATATAGTGCAGAACAACGCAGAACGGATATATGAGGGTGTTCATCCAGCAAAGACAATGCTTCAAACAGCGTCTGTTCCCGGTCACCCAAATTGGCCCCTAAAGCAATATAAGCCTCTGAAGATTCAGAGGTCGAATGTGCAATCATGATCGGTTCTCACTTTCTTGTGCGGCGAAGCTCTACCGTTACGCCCTCAAAATGAATATCGAATGGCGGATGTGGCTTCGTCACCTTGACTGTCAATGCATTGATAATAGTATAAGTGTCCAGTAAAGAAGATGCAATATGTTCGCCCAAAGCTTCAATTAACTGGAATGACTTATTCTCTACAATCTGTTTTACCAGCTCATGGATCTCCGCATAATTAATCGTTTTGGTCAGATCATCGTTTCGTCCGGCCTCACCCAGGTCCATATCAATCTCCAGATCAATATAGTACCGCTGCCCAAGCTTCCGTTCTTCTGCAAAAACACCATGATATCCGTAATACTCCATACGATGCAATACCATTCTATCCATACGATCCGCCTGCCCTCTATATATATTGAAATTTTAATCTATTTGAAGTTATCCCTTAGCTTCGCCTTTGAAAAACGCTGCGCTTCCACTGGACGGGTCACCAGGGACCCGCCAGCATTATTTCCTCCGTATACCCGGAGAAGCATACAACATGGCATCACACATGTCTGCCGTCCGCCGAATCGGCTTCACATCATGGACCCGAACCATCTGGCAGCCTTGGGCAATGCCAAATGCAACGGTCGCAGCCGTTCCTTCCAGCGCATCATCCGCCCCGACATCCAGAGTGTTCTGGATGAATCTTTTACGTGAGGTGGCTAGCAGAACCGGATACCCCATTTCATTGAGCAAACCGAGCGATGACATGAGCTTCAGATTTTCTCCGAGATCCTTAACAAAACCAATGCCCGGGTCCAGGATAATTTGCTCTGCTTTCACGCCGGCTGTTAACGCAATCTGTATACTCTCCTGCAAATCGCTCACGACATCACTCAGATAATCGGTATAGTTTCTCTCCTGCCGATTATGCATCAAAATGATGGGACACCCCAGTTCTGCTGCCGTACGAGCCATATCAGAGTCTGCCTTGGCACCCCACACATCATTAATAATATGAGCACCTGCCAGAATAGCCTGACGTGCAACATCGGCCTTATACGTGTCTACCGATAACGGAATGTGTGGGGCTTGCTGATGCAATGCTTCGATAACCGGAATGATCCGGCTCAGCTCTTCATCGGCGCCCACGACCGCTGAACCTGGACGGGTTGACTCCCCGCCGATATCAATTAGGTCCGCCCCGTCCTCCATCATCTGTTTGGCATGCGCAACCGCCCGCTCCACGCTGGTATAATGTCCACCATCCGAGAACGAGTCAGGCGTGACGTTAAGAATTCCCATGATCTGTGTTCTTTTACCCAGCTTCAACTCGGCTGGCCCCCATGCATAGTTCCGTTCATAGATGACAGGTGTAAGTGTCATGAAGTATACCCCGCTTTCTGCCGGTACATACCCAGAAGGACTGCTGTAACCGGGCCTATATGTCCGTTGCTGATTATCGTTTCGGCTCCGTCCTGATCCCGCAGAGTTGTAACCGGAACCAGTTCGGCCACCGAGCCGGTTAGAAATATTTCATCTGCTTGCAGGAGATCCTCCCAGGAAGCTAACGTTTCTATGCAGGGGATTCCTTGCTGCGAGGCAATCTCCATTACCACAGCTCTCGTGATACCCGGCAGAATGCCGGTTGAGAGTGCTGGCGTGTAGAGAACATTTTCCCGTACCCAAAACACATTGCTGACGATCCCTTCCGCTATATGACCATCCCGGGTTAATTGTAGCCCTTCCGCACCCTGCACATGCTGCCCGTATCCATTAAGCTCCCGTTTCGCCAGAATGCTGTTCATGTAATGTAGTGACTTGAACCGAATTTCTCCTTCGGGCGTGTTGCGAGGTGTAGACAACCGTTGAAGCATTTTGCCGCTCTCATATAAAGAGGGAGAAGGTTCAGGTAATGCTTTTGCCAGTAAAATATGATTCGGCTTCGAATAATCACCAGAAGGTAAGCCTAGTGGTGCTTCACCGGCTGATACCGTATAACGCACATACGCATCCCGAAGTCCGTTCGCATCCATCAAACGTTGAATCCAATCTGTCACCTCTGCTGCGGTCGTTGTAAAAGGAATGCCAAGTTCCTTGCACCCCGAAGCCATGCGCTCTAGATGCCGTTCCAAAAGATATGGAACACCTTGATACGTCCGGAACGTCTCAAACAGTCCAAGTCCGTACAAAAAGCCGTGATCCGTTACAGGAACCACGGCCGCCGCCAAATTGACCAACTCTCCACTTATCGCGGCATATTGCATGTTATACCTTCACTTGTTGGGACAAAAAGTTACGAAGCATCTGATGACCATGGTCTGTAATAATGGATTCCGGGTGGAACTGAACACCTTCAATCGCATATTCTTTGTGACGCAAACCCATAATCTCACCTTCAGCTGTCTCCGCTGTAATCTCCAGGCAGTCAGGCAAGCTGCTGCGCTCGACAATCAGGGAGTGATAACGGGTAGCTGTAAATGGGGATGGTAATCCGGCAAATACCGATGTCCCATTGTGGTGCATCTCGGATGTTTTGCCGTGCATCATGCGCTCCGCACGAATGACATTGCCACCAAACGCTTGTCCAATGGACTGATGCCCCAGGCACACACCAAAGATCGGAATGCTTCCCTTGAAATGATCGATGACTGCCAAGCTAATGCCCGCTTCATTTGGTGTACAAGGACCCGGAGAGATCAGAATATGATCAGGTGCCAGTGCCTCTATGCCTGCCAGATCAATCTCATCGTTGCGGCGAACTTCCACCGTCTCACCCAGTTCACCCAGATATTGAACCAGGTTGTACGTGAAGGAATCATAATTATCGATAACCAGTATCATATGCCTGCTCCTCCTCATCTTCCGTCAATGCAAGTGACGGTTGCTTCGTTTTATTTTAGTTTAGTTTAACAGCTTCTGTTCGCTCCGCTTGTTCTTGTTCAATAGCTCTGCTTGCTTCCGCCTCTTCGCTGTAATTCACAGCTCTCATCATGGCTCTTGCCTTGTTGCGGCATTCCTTGTATTCCCGATATGGATCGGAATCAATGACAATTCCTGCACCAGCCTGTACATAACCAATACCATCCTTAATGGCAAGCGTACGAATGACAATGTTCAATTCCATATTCCCACTGTAATCCATCCACCCGATGGAACCCGTATAAGGCCCGCGCCGCACAGGCTCAAGTTCCTCGATAATCTCCATGGTGCGAACTTTCGGCGCTCCGGTTATCGTTCCACCCGGAAATGTGGCAGCGATCACATCAAATACGGATAACCCTTCTGCCAGCCTGCCCTCCACCTGGGAAACGAGATGCATGACATGGGAATACTTCTCGATGCTCATCAATTCAGGCACATGAACCGAACCATAGGCCGCAATCCGTCCGATATCATTACGTTCCAGATCAACGAGCATAATATGCTCCGCCCGTTCCTTCTCACTGCTGAGCAGTTCATCCGCCATAGCATTATCTTCTGCTGCATCACGGCCCCTTCTTCGGGTCCCTGCAATGGGACGTGCACTGACTTTGCCATTCTCCACTTTGACCAGAAGCTCGGGAGATCCGCTTACCAGTTGAAAGTCTGGACTACGCAGCATACCCATATACGGTGATGGATTCACAAGGCGCAGCCATTCATAAATATACTCAGCGCTCGAATGAAGCCGCTTCTCCTGTCTCAAGGACAGATTCACCTGGAACACATCGCCCTGCCTGATATATTCCTGTACCGTACGCACAGCTTGTTCAAAGTCCTTCTGGGGAAAGGAGGTTTCCCATCCTTCGGATTCCCTTTCCGCATCCTCAGGCTGCGGTGTACGATTGACCTGCTTGTTGCGGCGTTCCAGTGCCTGTTGTTGTTCCTCAGCCTGTGCAGCCCCCATAATATGAAGCCATCTTTGCTGCATCGCTGTCGCTCGTGCTTCTGCCGCTGAATATAGGCTACGGATATCCGTTTCGTTCCGGTTAGGCTCTATAGCCAGATGAACCATGCAGAAAAGCGCCTGCTGCTCATGGTCATACGCCCATATTTCTTCAAAGCGCATCCACCAATAATCCGGTAGAGCTGGGTTATCCTCAGCCAAAGCTGGAAGCTTCTCCAATGATCTTGCTACATCGTAGCTGAGATAACCCGCGTATCCACCCCCAAAGTCTGGAGCCCCATTAACCTTGGGTGCGCTATACGGGGCAGTCCATCTCTTCAATACATCAAGCGGCTTGCCGCTGTCCGTCAAGGTGGTTCCTTGCGTCACATCATGAATAACCGCTTCTTGACCTTTACCGGAGATTACGGATACGGGGTCTAACCCCAGAAATGTATATCTCCCGCCTTTGCCATTCTCCAGCACAATTGCGTATGGTGACGCCTGCTGCCAGGCTGCCTCCCACGATAACGGTAAACCGCCATGATACGGTCCCTCATCCGACTTCGTGATATAGGGCATCATGGTCCAGCCTTGTTCAGCCCACTCCATCCAGTCGGCGTATGTTGTCATCAGGTGTGTCATTGCGGTGTGCCGCCCTCCATCTGTCGCTAGTTCTATTGTCTGATAGTATACTAAAGCGCCGCTCCTTTTAAAAGCATTACGCCAAAAATCCTCCATACCCGTCATACGGGCAAGGAGGATTGGTTTTGTCATTTGTAGACTTAGCCTTCGAAGTTGTAAAGAGGTGTGCTGAGGTAACGTTCGCCGTTACTTGGTACGATTACGACAACGCGCTTGCCTTCACCCAACTGTTTCGCAACCTGAAGACCTGCACGGATCGCCGCACCGGAAGAAATACCGGACAGAATGCCCTCTTCCTTTGCTACCTGACGAGCCGTCTCGAATGCATCATCATTCTCAATGTGAATGATCTCATCATAGATTTCCTGATCCAGAATCTCAGGGATAAAGTTGGCACCAATCCCCTGGATCTTATGTGGTCCTGGTTTGCCGCCCGCCAGAATTGGCGAAGCTGCTGGCTCAACCGCAACAATTTTAATACCAGCGAAAGCTTCTTTCAGCACTTCGCCTGTACCTGTAATTGTTCCGCCTGTACCAATTCCCGCAACGAAAGCATCCAACGTACCGCCTACAGATTGAATTGCTTCAACAATCTCAGGGCCAGTCGTTTCACGGTGGATCTTCACGTTGGCTTTATTTTTAAATTGCTCAGCCATGAAATAGGATGGGTTTTCTTTCAGCAGTTCTTCGGCTTTTTTAACAGCACCATTCATACCTTCAGCTCCAGGTGTAAGCACAAGCTCAGCACCATACGCACGAAGCAAGTTACGACGCTCCAAGCTCATCGTCTCAGGCATTACAATAACGGACTTGTAGCCTTTGGCTGCAGCCACCATCGCGAGTCCAATTCCCGTGTTACCACTTGTTGCTTCAATAATGGTATCACCCAGTTTCAGCTTGCCTTCTTTTTCCGCTTCTTCCACAATGCTAATTGCGATACGGTCTTTCACGCTTGAACCTGGATTCTGGTACTCCAGCTTCACGAATACTTCAGCACTGCCTTCAGGTACGATACGGTTCAGACGAACAAGCGGAGTACCTCCGATGAGTTCTGTTACGTTATTAACTACTTTAGCCATATGAATGCCCTCCTTAGTGGATGAATGAAACTTGAGTCCTGTTAACCTATACTGTGCGGCCGGTAGCCTCTAGCTGTTATAGAAGAACTGCGGAAATCCTGCTGATCCTATCCCTTACTGCTAAGATTTCTAGACAGGGCGGAGGTTTCCGAAAGTTTCTTTGTTCATAAATAAATCTTTTATATCCGAGTAAACGAGTAGGTATTTATTATTTTCATCTTATCAACGTTAACCCTTATTGTCAATATGAGTACTCAAAAAAAATACTCTGCCTTTGGCCCTAAGACCGCAGACAGAGTATTTTTATCAAGATGCAGCAGTACTATACAATCTTCTCCATTGAATTCAGGAGGCAGGAATCTCAGACAGAATTACGGCTTCATACTTGTTACGCAGCATTTGCTCTACCTGCGGCAACGGATCAGCCTGACTCAGAGCCAGTTGCATTCGAATCTCCTCACGGACCTCTTCGGCCGACTGCACCTGGCGTTCTTCTTTATCATTAAGTCTGATAATAACATAACCTTCTTCCACTCGAACCGGTCCGGCAATATCGCCTACATCCAGCCCCGCAGCAAGTTGAAGGATTTCTTCTGACTGGAATGGATCATTCCGCTCAATCCATCCCAGCCTCCCACCAGCATCACGAGAGAAGCTGTCTGTCGATTGCTTGCGAGCCGCTTCTTCAAAGTCTTCCCCCTTCTCCAACGCATCCAGTAAGGAATCGGCTTCCTCTTCTTCCTTCACTACGATGATGGACAAGTCATATTTCTCGGGGGAAACGTAATCCTCACGGTGTTCAGTCCAGTAATGCTCAATATCTGCATCCTTGATCTGTATGCTAATCGTTGCGATTTTCTCAAGCAGCAGCCTGTAGCCGGCTTCCAATTCAAGTTCCTGTTTTGACAGGCCCAATTGAGACTTCATTTCGTCAAAATATGATTTCTCTGAATCGTACCCATCCATCGCGGCGGCAAGTTCTCTTGCAATCTCTCGGGGAGTGACGATCAGCTTGCGTTCAATTGCTTCGGCATATACTGCTTTACGGTTTAACATCTGGAGTAATAACTCACTGCCGTAACGTCGTTTCAGCGCATCGGTCCACTCTTTGTCCGTGATAACTTCTCCGTTAATCGTCGCTACGGTGCTTCCTTCTTCCGTATTAGCATCATGGGATGCATCTGCCTCGTCTTTGCCCTGTCTGAGACCATGCATAGCCATCACCGTTCCCATAACCAGCATGCCCAGCGTCAAGACAATTACAGCCGTCCACAACCCTTTTTCCTGTCTTGTCATTCCGCATCCCGTCCCCGCATAGATCAGTTCTTGGCTTGCTCTAGGATGGTCTCAAGTTGTTCTTTGTTAAAGTCATAGGCTTCATTACAGAATTGGCAGACCACTTCAGCCTGGCCCTCTTCTTCAATTAATTGCTCCATCTCCGTTTGGCCCAGGCTGATCAGCGTCTTCTCTACCCGCTCACGTGAACAATCACAGCTAAAATGTATATCCAGTCCTTCCATCACTTGTACATCTGGCAACAATCGGCGAAGCAACTCTTCCAACTCAAGCCCCTGCTCCAGCAACGTCGTCACTGGCGGCAACGTACTAATGGCGTTTTCGATCGCCGTGATCTCTGGATCTGTCAATCCCGGCAACAGCTGCATAATGAATCCACCTGAGACAATAACGGAATTATCCGTATCAACGAGCACACCAACGCCTACAGCAGAAGGTGTTTGCTCCGATTGAGCAAAGTAGTACGTGAAGTCTTCGCCCAGTTCTCCTGAAATAATAGGCACACTGCCACGATATGGCTCTTTCAGTCCCAAATCCTTCGTTATGTTGATGAAACCTTCCGTTCCAACCGCGCCTGCAACGTCCAGTTTACCCACACTATTACTTGGCAAATGTACATGCGGATTAGAAACATATCCTCGTACTTCGCCTTTCGCATTGGCATCAGCTACAATCTGTCCAATGGGCCCATCACCGTTGACTTGTACCGTTAACTTCTCTTCACCTTTGAGCATTGCACCCATAATGGCTGCTGTTGTAACCGTACGCCCCATGGCAGCTGTAGCCGTGGGAAACGTATCGTGTCTTCTGCGTAGTTCCTCAACCAGTTCCGTAGTCTGGATAGCAAAGGCTCTTACCTTTCCATTCATTGCTGTACCACGAATTAACCGGTCATGCTTGTTGTTGTTTTCCAAGTCATTCAGCCTCCTTTGGCGTATCGCCATAATAGTCGTAACACAGAAAAAACGGCACAACACTTAAGCTATAATCTCAGCCCGCTGTATGCCGTCTCTATGCTCACCTTTCCCGGTTCCGCTCATATATAATACGCAGCCCTTCAAGCGTAAGCAGCGGATCAACTTCCTCTATACTACGGGTTTCTTCTGCGATAAGTGTAGCGAGACCACCCGTCGCGATAACTCGGGGCTTCGCTCCCATCTCCTCGCGAATACGTTCTACAATACCATCTACCTGCCCTGCATAGCCAAATATAATACCCGCTTGCATAGCATGAATAGTATTACGGCCAATGACCTTTTTAGGTTTCTCCAGCTCTATACGAGGCAACTTGGATGCCCGCTCATAGAGCGCTTCAGTGGCAATCTGGATGCCGGGTACAATAGCTCCCCCCAGATAGTGGCCTTTCTCGTCAATACAGTCAAAGGTCGTTGCAGTACCGAAATCGACCACGACGAGAGGGCCGCCATACTTCTCAACGGCTGCCACTGCATTAACAATACGATCTGCACCCACTTCACGAGGGTTCTCGTATCGCAGATTCAAGCCAGTTTTGATACCAGGCCCAACGAGCAAAGCTTTTTTGCCTACATACTTCTCACACATCGCTTCGATTACATTCACCAGTGGCGGAACCACAGATGAGATGATGACACCTTCGATGTCACTTGCCCTGATGCCGGACATATGAAATAAATTATAAATCAATACGCCGTATTCATCCACTGTTGACTGACGTGATGTACTCAGACGAAAGTGGTGCAGCAATTCCCGGCCTTGATATACGCCGAGCACCATATTGCTGTTCCCCACGTCTACAACTAAAATCAAAGAGGTTCACCCCTCTTTCTTTTCATTTAAATCCAGACTAATATCCAGGCTCTCAAAGGAATAGGTTAACCTGCCAACTGAAATTACATCCACACCACTCTCTGCAATACCACGAATGGTCTGAAGAGACACATTACCGGATGCTTCAACCTTCACATGAGGAGCCTGTTCACGAATAAGTTCAACTGCTTCACGCATCCGCTCTGGATGCATGTTATCCAGCATAATGATATCTGCCCCGGCTTGCAAGGCTTCTCTCACCTGCTCCAGATTTTCAGTCTCTACTTCAATCGTCATCGTATGTGGGATAACCGTTCGCGCACGCTGTACCGCCTCGGTGA
This sequence comes from Paenibacillus amylolyticus, assembly GCF_047302515.1. Lineage (GTDB taxonomy): Bacteria > Bacillota > Bacilli > Paenibacillales > Paenibacillaceae > Paenibacillus > Paenibacillus amylolyticus_G. Next base: position 5,867,784 of record NZ_CP168019.1, read on the forward strand.
TTCCGCCTGCACCCTTGATGTGGTTATCCTTAATCATAACGGCATCGTACAGTCCAAATCGATGATTCGCTCCGCCACCCACGCGCACTGCATATTTCTCAAGTAATCGGTGGCCCGGCGTTGTCTTACGTGTATCCACGAGCCTGGTCTCAAGACCATCCAGAACATCCACGTAGCTACGCGTACGCGTAGCTATTCCGGACATACGTTGCAGCAAGTTAAGTGCCAGCCGTTCCCCCGTAAGCAGTGAATGTGTACTTCCCTCTACCTCGGCCAAAATCGTGCCATGGGTAACCTGGTCTCCGTCTGTTACCTTCGGTGAAAATACAAGATCAGGATCAACGACTTGAAATACAAGTTCAGCTACGGTCATGCCTGCAATAACACCATTGTCTTTGGCGTGTATAATGGCCTTCGATTGGTTGCCTGCCGGGATCGTCACACTTGTTGTAACGTCACCTGCACCAACATCTTCACGAAGCCAGTTTTTGATTGATTCGATAAGCCCTTCATTATATCCATTCAGTATCATGACATCAATTCCTCCACAATCGCTTGTTCTCGCTGCTGCAGGCTATGCTTCTGCCACACGATATCATCACGTGCCGGGAAATCCTCACGATAGTGAGCCCCCCGACTCTCCTCGCGGTGTAATGCCCCGCTGGTAACTAACCAGGCACAAGTCAGAAGGTTGGCATACTCCAGCTCTTCCTTATGAGTGAGTGTCTGATCAAAAAATTGCAATTCCTGTTGCAGCTTGTCCATGGCCTTCTGCAGGTCCTCACCATTCCGGCGCAAGCCTACCTGACGAACCATCATTTTCTGTAGTCGTAAGCGTCTTTCGGATACCGGCCTTTGCTCTTCCATGATCTTGCTATTCATGTTCACAGATGCAGTCGAAGTTCCTCTTACTTGTAATGAACCGAGCGGGGAAAGTGATTGAATACGATCAACAATTCTCCGCCCAAATACAATCGCTTCTGATAAAGAGTTGCTTGCCAGGCGGTTAGCTCCATGCACTCCTGTAGAAGACACCTCGCCACAAGCAAATAATCGGGAGATACTGCTCTCTCCACTTAAATCCGTTTTCACTCCACCCATCATGTAATGGGCAGCAGGTGCAACGGGAATCCAGTCCGTTGTCATGTCCAATCCATAACGCATACAAGTCTCATATATGGTAGGGAACCGATGCTTGATCATCTCTGGCTGTTCATGTGTAATGTCCAGGTACACAAAGGTACTGTTGGTAGACTCCATCTCACTAACAATCGCTCGTGCCACGATATCGCGTGGGGCCAGTTCAAGCTGGGCATGATAACGATCCATGAAGCGCTCGCCCTTCACATTGCGCAAATATGCCCCTTCGCCGCGTACGGCTTCTGACACAAGGAAACGCGGGGCCCCCGGGTAACAAAGAGAGGTGGGGTGGAATTGGATAAATTCCATGTCACGAACAATAGCCCCAGCCCGATAGGCCATGGCTACACCATCGGCAGTAGCTACATCCGGATTCGTCGTGTATCGGTACAGTTGTCCTGCCCCACCAGAGCAAAGAACAGTTGCCTGTGCCTTCACGAACACTTGCGATCCGTCATCCTTCTGAACCAGAGCGCCAATGCATTCCCCTCGATCTCGATCTTTAATCAGGTCAACAACAAAATGCTCATCCCATACTTCAATCCCGGGATGCTCATTCACTTCAACAGCAAGCGCACGGACAATCTCATATCCCGTTGCATCTCCGTTGGCATGCAAAATACGGCGGTGGCTATGCGCACCTTCCTGCGTCAACGCCAACTCGCCGTTCTCCAGATCAAATAAAGTACCCAAACGAATCAGTTCCTTCACTCCGTCCGGACCCTCATTCACCAATACCTCTACCGCTTCGGAGCGGCATAAGCCCGCTCCTGCTACAAGTGTATCCTGCAAGTGGTAAGCAGGTGAATCATCCTCAGCAATAACCGCAGCGATGCCTCCCTGCGCATATCTGGTGTTACTTTCAAGTAATGACTTCTTCGTGATCATTAATACACGTTGTTGTTCACTTGCCTTAATGGCGGTGAACAAACCAGCAATCCCTGAGCCTATAACCAGTACATCCGTCTCTACCATGGGTAGCGCAGACAGATCAAAATCAACTAAATATTGCGGTATCATGTTATTCACCTGTCTTGGAGCAAGAGTAGCGCATCCTACTTTACCAACAACATGCGCTCTAGTGATTCTCTGGCTTTGTCGGCAACGGCCGGTGGCACGTAGATTTGCGGCTTCATCGTTTCCAGGCATTTCACCAGTTTCTTCAAGTTGTTCACCTTCATGTTGGGACATACGAGGAACTTGGTAGCAAAGTGGAACTGTTTATCCGGACTATCCAGACGAAGCTGATATCCTGTACCATCTTCGGTACCTACGATAAATTCCTTCGCTGATGAATTTTTGCAATACTCCAGAATAGCTGTTGTGCTGCCTACAAAATCACCCATTTCTACAACCTCAGGGCGACACTCTGGATGGACAACAAACTCTGCATTTGGATGCTTGGCTCTCATCTCCACCACATCTTTGACTGTAAGCATATCGTGAGTGTTGCAGTAACCTTCCCAGATAATCATTTTCTTGTCTGTATGCTGCTGCACATAATGTCCCAGGTTTTTATCCGGTACCCAGATAATTTCGTCGGAATCCACCGATTGGATAACCCGGACTGCGTTCGCCGATGTACAACAGATGTCAGTCTCTGCTTTGATCTCAGCCGAGGAATTGATATACGTAACCACCTTGGCATTAGGGTGTTGTGCTTTCAATTTGCGTAGTCCATCCACATTCACCATATCTGCCATTGGGCAGCCCGCACGTTCGTCCGGGATAATAACTGTTTTATTTGGCGCAAGAATTTTAGCGCTTTCACCCATAAAATGAACACCACAGAAAACGATCACATCCGCATCTGTCTGTGCTGCCTTCTGGGCTAACAGAAACGAATCTCCACGGAAGTCGGCAACCTCCTGTACTTCGTCACGTTGATAATAATGGGCAAGAATAATGGCATTACGTTCCTTCTTCAACTCCATAAGCCGCTCACGCAGCTCGCGGTTCATCTCAGCCTTGCGCTCTAAAGCCAGAGCTTCCACCTGTGATCCTCTCCTTTATCGGGACAGCGTCATGCGCTGTTTCGTGGGCTAACCTAAGTCGTTATCTTCGCTTGAGAAACGAATCACAAGCGGTTTAACAACTAATTTACACAACGTTCACGACTCTGTCAATAAATGAAAAAGGCCCGGAACAGCGCTGTAACCCCCTGTTTGCTAACTGGTTCGCCATCTAACTCCCGTTTATCTTTATCTATCCTTATTTAAAATAATGGATAAAAAAAAGAGAGCCCTAGGGCTCTCTTGATTTCACCTGCTATCATAGCCAGATGTATTGTGCATTAAGACGTTGGCTTAGTTCCGCCATCATCCGGGTTATTGTTATTACCCTTTTCCAGATTCGGAGCTTCGTTTGGAATATCTCCGGCTGGTGGCTCAGGCGTTTCATCTTTACCTTGAATACGAACACGCACATCACCGATGGTGTCGATGATTGGCTCTCCGCCTTCAGTTGGTGTGCCTTCACCATCATTGTCATTCTCTGCTTTTGGAGTCAAAGAACCTGTTTCGATCAATTGCTTGATCTGATCCATTTCCAAAGTCTCAACCTCAAGCAAAGTTTGAGCGATCAGGTGCATCTCTTTTGAATGTTTAACAAGCAAGTCCTTACACTTCTCATAACAGTCATTGATAAAGCGTTGCATTTCCTGATCAATCTCGTAAGCAATGGAATCCGAGTAATTCTGTTCATGACCGATATCCCGACCAAGGAATACCTGTCCTTGTGAACTTCCGAATTGCATAGGTCCCAATTTCTCACTCATACCGTATTCCATAACCATGCTGCGAACAATACCTGTCGCTTGCTGGAAGTCACTGTATGCACCAGTACCAATTTCTCCGATGAACAATTCTTCAGCTACACGACCTCCGAGAAGGCCGGTTACTTTATCAAGCAACTCGTTTTTGGTAACCAGCATACGGTCTTCTTTAGGTAACATGATTACATATCCACCCGCACGTCCGCGCGGAATGATGGTCACTTTATGTACCATATCGGCATGTTCCAGGAAGTATCCTACAATGGTATGACCTGCTTCATGATAAGCAACAATGCGTTTCTCGCGATCACTGATGACACGGCTTTTCTTCTCCGTACCGACAATAACACGGTCAATCGCTTCGTCGACTTCTTTCATGGAAATATCTTTACGGTTACGACGTGCTGCGATCAGCGCCGCTTCGTTCAAGAGATTCTCCAAATCTGCACCGGAGAAGCCTGTTGTACGTTTCGCGATAATATCCATCTTCACATCGTTGGTCAGTGGTTTATTACGGGAATGTACTTTCAGGACAGCTTCACGACCTCTTACATCAGGGCGGTCAACCGTAATTTGACGGTCAAAACGTCCAGGACGCAACAAGGCAGGGTCCAAAATATCTGCACGGTTCGTTGCGGCTATGATGATAATACCTTCGTTAACTCCGAATCCGTCCATCTCAACGAGCAACTGATTGAGTGTTTGTTCACGTTCATCGTGACCACCACCGAGACCAGCACCACGCTGACGTCCTACAGCATCAATCTCATCGATAAAGATGATACATGGGGCATTTTTCTTCGCATTTTCAAACAAATCACGTACACGTGATGCACCGACACCGACGAACATTTCCACGAAGTCGGAACCTGAAATTGTGAAGAATGGTACACCCGCTTCACCGGCTACGGCACGAGCGAGCAATGTTTTACCGGTACCTGGAGGCCCTACGAGCAATACGCCCTTAGGAATCCTTGCACCTACTGCTGCGAATTTACGAGGGTCCTTGAGGAAGTCTACAACCTCAACAAGTTCCTGTTTCTCTTCGTCAGCACCCGCAACATCTTCAAATGTAACCCGCTTCTTCTCTTCGTTGTAGAGACGAGCACGGCTTTTACCAAAGTTCATTACTTTACCGCCGCCGCCTTGAGCCTGATTAAACAGGAAGAAGAACAGCAGGAACATAATGATCAAAGGAATAAAGGAAGTCAGCAACGTCAACCAGATGCTGTCACCTTTCATTGGCTCCTGATGATATTGGAAATTGTTAGTTTCACTTGCAGCTACAAGCTCACTAATTGCCTCATCCGTAGGAGGAATATACGTTGAGAAATTTTCTGATTTGGCGCCATCAGGTGCCTTCTTGTATTGACCGGTCACGAGATACGTTTGACCGTTGAATTGAACCGTCAATTCAGAGACATTGTTGGCTTTGATCGCTGCACGCAACTGATCATATCTAGGATTATCGGTGGCTTCGCCGCCATTGCTGACGAACTGGACTATCCCCACCACAACTAAAAAAAGAATCAAATAAAAACCAGAATTCCGGATGAACCGATTCATCCCCTACCTCCTCTCGAGACACTTTAATTATTTTAACATAGCCCGACATGGCTTCTCAACAGAAGCCAAGAACAGCTCAAGGCTTGGGTCGGGCAGGGTATTAGCTACTATAGACTTCCGGCTTCAAAATCCCGATATAGGGCAGGTTCCGGTACTTCTCCGCAAAATCCAAACCGTAACCAACGATGAACGCGTCAGGAATGTCAAAGCCTGTGTAATGAGCTTCCAACTCAACTTTACGGCCTGAAGGCTTGTCGAACAGCGTAACCACACGCACCGACTCGGCACCGCGGTTTTCTAGCAGTTCAATCAGGTAGCTGAGTGTAAGTCCGCTGTCGATAATATCTTCGACAATCAGAACTTCCCGCCCTTCAACGGATACATCCAGATCCTTAATGATTTTGACAACACCTGATGACTTGGTAGAAGCGCCGTAACTGGATACCGCCATAAAATCCATTTCAACAGGTACCGTTATGTTTTTAACCAAATCAGCCATAAATATAAACGCACCCTTGAGCACACAAATGACCAAAGGATTGCGATTTGCATATTCGGCACTTAGTGTTGCGCCTAATTCCTTGACTTTACTCTGAATTTCTTCTTCACTGATCAATACTTCCTGAATGTCGTTCTGCAACTGTGCGAACCTCCTAAGTTATACTATGAAAGCCTTACCTGAACCATAACCACTACCCCTGAATCGCTGAATCGCCTACAGTCATGTACAGGATTGCGGAAGTGCCCTCCCTGACAGGAGCCACATTGGACCGTCGAACACCCGGTAACCAGATGATATGACCTGCTCCATCACATACCACAGGAATACGTGGACGGACATATGGGGGGATTTTCTCATCGATGAAAATATTTTTCACCTTTTTGCTTCCGTTTAATCCCATCACTTTCATGGTATCTCCAGGTAACCGTGAACGCACAACCAGCGGCATAAGCAATTGATCCGCATCAAACGCGGCTTGATCCGCCGATTCCGGTACATGATAGTCCTCGGGACTCACCGTCATCAACCGAATATACCGGTTAATTGGGGTGAGTGAAAGCTCATAAGTTCCACTCCATTGCGCAAGACGATACTCGTAAGATTGATCCTGTACGTCCGTCCGTATGCCAAAAGAAATCAGATTATACTCCCGAGTGCAGGCGAGTGTCTGTCCTATATCCAGGCTCCAGGTCGTCACATGGGTCTCCATGACCTTGTGCCGAATGGTTTCTATACGGGTAAAGTCGACAAAATCACTGTCCAAAGGCAGATAATTCAATATTAGTTTAATCAACCTTCGTTGTAAAGCGACATGTAACTTCAAGAAGGAAGGCACCTCAAAGGTTTGCCTTCCGCCGTTCACCTGCACTAGACACCTGTATGTGTCATATGCACTCTGCTCCATGAAATCGTCTTCATCACCCACAATTTCGGCAAGCCGATTCAATGACGGCGTGAGTTGTCCATTATACTGCCCCAAAAAAGGAAGCACATCCAAGCGAATGGCATTACGCCGATATTTACGCAGGGCGTTGCTCTCATCATTGAAATACATAAAACCCTGGGTATTACAAGCTTCTACAAGGTCTGTCTTGTTTATACGAAGGCATGGACGAATAAGTTCCACATTTTTTTCTCGTCTTTTAAACTTCATTCCTGAGAGTCCCGACAAGCCGGTTCCACGAAGCAAATGAAGCATGACCGTCTCCGCCTGATCATCGGCATGATGTGCCAAAGCGATGCTTGCCGCATTATATTTGGAAGCCACTTCGTGCAAAAAGGCATATCGCTTGTTGCGGGCTGCTTCCTGTGGTCCTTGACCCGTAAGCTCCATATATGAAGGTACATCGGCTTTGGTCCATTCAAATGTAATACCAAGCTGCTGTGCCAGTTCCATCATTTTCTCCGCTTCATCATCAGATTCACTCCGGAAGCCATGATGCACGTGGGCACAGATCAATTCAAGTGGCACATGCCGCTTGCTGATCTCGTGCATGATATGCAAAAAAGCTACCGAGTCCGGCCCGCCCGATACTGCGACGACAATCCGATCCCCGGGAACCCATAACTGATGCTCTTCCGCTGCATCCAGCACGTTCTTCACCAGCATGTTCCAGCGTAAAGCCTCCATACCTGTTCCTCATTTCTTGCGTTATGTATATGCACTCTCACAGATCAAAAAAGTAGTGCATAGATGAGCACTCCAATAAGTAATATCACAGATACAGCGAATGCGTTCTTAAGCCAGCGCGGTGTTGTACTTTTGGAACGACGGCGGAGAGGCGTGGGGCGTGCCATCATTTCCTTCCACCCTTGTGCCGCATGACCTGCATCACGAAACTGACCTCGTAATGCCTGAGTTGTCCAATTGCGAAAAGGACCCAGTCGTTCACTGCGCTCCACCAGCGCTACGAGCTGATTCACACTTCGCAGTTGCGGTAATCCTTCGGCCGCCAGTGCCTTGAGCGCGTCTGCTTCAAGTACATGAATCAACAATAATGCAAATGCAAATACATCATAGGTACCATCTGCCGTACGGCTACCTGCATTCCAGAAGCCCCGATCATACCATTCGGTGAACTGTTTGACGCTTCGACCAATCGACGTAACTCCGCCGTAGTCGATCAATTCCACCTGCCCATAGTCGGATACTAACACATTCTGAGGTTTGAGATCACCAAACACCCATCCCGCCTGATGCAATTGTGCCAGCTTCTGCAAGAGTCTAAGTCCCACCAGAAGTGTCCAGTCTGTCCCCTGACGCCGAATGAAGTGATGAAGAGCCTCACCTCGAACGTAACGCATCACATAAAAGGGAATATCCCGGCCACGAACGGCATAATCATCCACATCTTTAAGATAGGAAGGAATGCCGCTCTGCCGAAGGGCCTCATGATTACGCTGTAGTTGAAAAGATTTGAGCACATTGACTTCCGATTGCAGATCAACCGGATCAAATCCCATTTTTAGCGCGTAGTGTTTGCCATTTTCACCCCGTTGGACAAGAAAAACGATGCCATTAGCTCCTTTGCCCAGTAGCTTCCGAATCGTGTAACGACTGCGATTCCATTTCCCTGTAACCACTGTTCCTGGCGGGAAAGAGGCGTCAGACAACGTTGTCACCGAGCATCCCTTCTCTTTCAATGCGATAGTTCCCTTCTATTTCCTGCTGTTTCTCCAGTGTACCATAACGGTAAAAATCAATCACCTTCTGAATTGCAGGACCTGTCGGCGTTGCACCCTTCATCTGCAACCTTCCAAACAAGGACCGAACACGGCCTGGATCCGTTGTCCAGTCAATATCCATTACCGCATCTTCCCCGATGTGTCGTCCCGGAAAATGAAATACGGAAAGCTTGCTTTGACCTATACGCGCCTGCAAACTCAACATTAAATCGCGGATGCCTTCTTCTACCGCAGCCAGTTTGGGCTTCATGCTGGCACTGACGTCTATTAGCAAAATAACCTGTAACGCTGTAGTTTCAGCCATATCATCCATCACTTCCACGACCCGGGCGCGTTGTGCAGGCTCCAGATCCGTTACCGTTTTGGGCTCCTTCTCTCCCAAAATTTGTGTTAACTCTCTATTAACCGCCTGCTGAATGGTCTGAACCACCGTTTTTCTTGTCATCATCTGCATCGTATGGGCAAGCTGACGTGTACCTACAATTTGGCTGATTCCACCTCCGGCTCTGGCAATATCCTCAATCTCCCGGCTACCCAACTCACCAATGGTTCCATAATCAATCACGCCAACCACATTAACCGTAATCCCCTCTTCCAGCGCTTCGGCCGCTGCCAGCACCGGACTTGGTCCTACATTGGAACAACCGTCGGTGATCAATAAGATTTGCTTCATCCGATATCCCTCCGTTATTCGTTACTCTCCAACTCTATGACTAGCATTGCCAGAATGAAGAGACTTCAAACAGAAGAATATGCAATTAACTGACGGTCCGTGGACGCTCCATCCGGTTGATGCCAGGCACACGCAGTGTGGCCCATTCAGGGCGGAAATGCTCTACTTTTCCAACAACGACGGTCATATCATCCAATATCTCATGCTGCTGATATCTTATGACACTTTCAAGCAGGCAATCGGCCAAATCTTGCGGATCATCTGTATCAATCTCTTGAATGAGCCGTTTCATCCATAACTCTTTGTTCACCGCATACCCCGGTGCATCATAGATGCCATCCGTCATCATAATGAGGATATCCCCCGGCTGAAGCTGTACCGTCACCAGATCCACTTCAATATCCTTAATAATACCGATTGGCAAATTGCTGGCCGAAACCTGAATAACCTCCTGGCCTCGTTTGATAAAACTTGGCGTCGATCCGATTTTCATAAACGTGGTCTCTGCCGTATATTCATCGATCAGCGCCATATCCACTGTGGCATACATCTCTTCAGGGGAGCGCAGCATCAGAACGGAGTTTACGGATTTGATCGCTAGTTTCTCGTCCATGCCGGACTGTAGCAACTGTTCCAGTATGTTCAGCGCCGCGCTGCTCTCCATCCGTGCCCGTTCTCCATTGCCCATTCCATCACTGAGCGCCACCGCAAATGTACCGTTGCCTAACTCAACCGTGCTGAAGCTGTCGCCTGACATCACATCTCCCCCTTTTGCGGCGGCGGCAACACCCGTGGTAACCTCGAAGGTTTTGGCTGAACCAAACGTAACGGTTGCCAGTCCCTGACGAGGATCGGTCATGGTCTCATGCAAGACGGCAATATGCTCGTCCAGTACATCCGAGATCAGCGGAGCAATCATTTTCCGGCACTCATCGAATCCACGTGTATATGCATGTACAATCTCAATCTCTACATTGCCCGCTTCCAGATTGATGATCTCAATGGAGTGAATGGACAAGCCCAATGACTCCAGTGCGTCCCGAATCTGCTCCTCCTGCTGTACCATCTCATCACTTTCCCGCTGAATTTCTTTGGCCAGGTCCTCCATGACCTGAGATACACCAGACAATTGCTCTGCAACCAGCTGCCGGCTGTCGATAATTTGGCGCTTCCATTGCATGTTATGTTGATGCAGTCCATACTGGGCACGCATGACTTCTAGGACCTCTTCCGGTTTCGCACACACCCTGTTCCAATCCACTGGAATCTGCTTGCCTGAGATCTCCGGGTTTCCTTCAATCGTACTCATCACGTCCGTCATATATTTGTAGGTTTGAATAAACTTCGCATCCCAGCATTGTGTACGCTTGAAGCAGCTTGCACATGTGCTCTCGGCAACCGCATTCATGAAATGGTCCATTCCACCTTCTTTCTGTACCTGCTCCCCTGCACCCGACATCTGATCGAAGCTACGTGATAATTGACGGAATACCTGTGAGAACCGGGTTACCCGTTCTGCCGTGATATCCCGTATCCGTTTGGCATACTCATGCTGGGATTTCGTATGATCCTGCGTACCCGGTACATATTTGGATATCGCCGTCATCAGGCTTTTAGGTGTTAACATGAATAGTACGATAGCTGCACACGTCTCCCATAATGAGTTCATCACATCGCCCGGTCCTCCCAGATATATGGATAGAATGGACGAACCCAGCAGCATGCCCAGTGCAACCGCCGCACGTTTGCCTTCTCGAAGCATACCCGCCAGCATCCCGGCAAAAGCAAGCAGGCTCATCTGATACACCGCTGACATGTCAGCCAGACTCAGAATCAAGCCAGTAATGACCCCAACTGAGGCTCCGAGGGGGGCTCCGCCCACCAGCGCAAAGATTAATATGAGATAACGGGAGAGCATATGCTCGACGGATAAAGACTGAATGGTCCACCCTACGGCTCCCGTCATAACGGAAGCGAGCAATATGATCAGGCAGAGGATCTCCTCGTTCTTTAGGCTGAACTTTTTTTTGCGGTAAGTGAAGATCGGTATGGCTTGTATAAAAACAAGGGTGAGCACGAAACTTAATACGGAATCCATGGTGAGCATCAGCATGGCGTACCAGCTGAAGGATGGCCCAATCACCACCGCGAATAATTTGACCATAAACGTAGTCGTAAACACCATCGTCGGTGCATAAGATAATTCAGCACGATCATAAGATTCCAGTCCACGGAAGAGCAGATAAAAGATGGCGATCTCCGATGCAACAATGAGTGGTACTGGAAACGGTGCAAAGAGACTACCTGCGAGTAGAGCGGCGCCTACTGGAATGATGTAATCCCTGCGCATGAATGCAATTACAGCGAAGTAGGCAATGGCAAAGGGAGATAACTCATTCAGAATCATAGCCTTTCCGAGCAGGAACCCCATAAACGTAAGCAGCAGTACCCATTTGCGGGAAGCAATCATTTGGACAGCCTTGCGGGAGCCAAGCCATTGTTTCAGACGTACCGACAGCTCCTCCCGAGCTTCCGTACCTCCTTTACCTGCTTTCATTCCCGGAAATTGAATGACATTCCACTTTTCCATCATCCTCAAGGCACCCCATTCGATTAATTTGAATTTTCGTGTTTCGTTCTCGATGGTTCTGATTATAGATAGATTAGAAGACGTAGTTTGTCAGAATAGGTGAGCAGCGTTCAAAAAGTTTACGACAAAAGAAACAAGCTTGGCGCGGTGGAGTGAAACCCCCGGCCTTATTGTGGTTTCATTCCTTCTCCTACTTGATTCCGACAATCGGAATGTCTGATTTTGAACCGGAGATGGTTTGGTCTCGCCATCATTTGAGCAGGATAACTGTGGAATGCCACGGAAACCTGTCGGTAAAAAATGGTAGACGACAAATGTTCTTATGGTTTCCTTTTGCCGTGCAGAAAAACTGGGGATATGGAGCTTCGCTTTACAAAAAAAGCTATTCAACTACTTATCTGTGAAAGAAACGCAAAAAAACCGTTAGCCCATGGCTAACGGTTTTACTTATATGTTTAGATCAGGTTGTGACAGATTACACACGCTTGGCCCCACGGCCTCCGCGTTTGCCTTCTGTGTTCTTCTTAAGCGAAGAAATCCGCTCTTCACTATCTTTCAGGAAGCGTGACATTTTATCCTCAAATGAAGGTTTGCCTGCTGCGGGCTTGAAAGAACGGCCTCCGCGGTCACCACGGTTAAATCCACCGCCGCCACCACCACCACGACCTTGGCCACCACTTGGGCCTCCGCCGCTGAATCGTTCGCGATCTCCTCCACTGCGTTCCGGTCTAGGAGCTCTCGGGGGTCTAGATTGGGTTTGTTGCTCAACCGGTTTGTCAACAGCTTGCTTAATGGAAAGTCCGATCTTGCCATCCTTGTCAACGTTGATAACCTTCACTGTAACGAGGTCATTCAGCTTCAGGTGGTCGTTGACATCTTTGACGTAATTGTCGGCGATTTCCGAGATGTGAACGAGACCCGTGACACCTCCTGACAGATCCACAAATGCTCCAAAATGCGTGATTCCTGTCACCTTGCCCTCTAACTTGGTGCCCACTTCAATTGCCATAGAATAAAATGATCCTCCCTTAAAAATATACAACCCGATTTTTTGAATGCCAAAATCAATGCTGCGCTAATGTAATTATACCTTATGCCATAAACCAAGGTCAACTGAACACTACCCCATCAGAGAGCCTATTTTTTCCGGTTTAACGGCTTCAGACACACGGATAACAAACCTAGCTCGGTAATAGACCGAATTCCATCAGTTCCCTGACTCTTCAACCTGGATCGGCGTTTCCTCAGGAAGATAATATCCTTTTTTCCGTGCCAGCTGTCCTATGTATTCAGGGTCATTCAACCGGCTGACTTCGTACTTCAACTGTTCCAGCTTCTTCAACGTATCTTCCTTTGAAGCTTGCTGAGTGGCCAGATGAGAACTCTTGTCCGAAATTTGTGCAGTCTGCACAAGGAATGTATATCCTGCCCATATTACAAATACAATCATAAACGTCATCCAAAGCATGAGGCGCCTTTTTGCACCGGCAGATTTTCCTTGGTTAGTTGGAGCCTTTGATCTGCCCACAGGTGTTTTACCCATTACGGACCTCCTTAAAACCAGCGTTTCCACATCGCTGCAATTCTTGTACCCACACGGATCATGAAGCGTGGCGTTACCCTATGTTTCAGGAGCGGCCTAAACATCCAGCGGAACAACTTGCCGAAAGGTACCAAACACTGTAGCACCAGCCTGCCCAGGAATAATAGTATCGCAATTACAAAACCGAATAATACGCGAATTAACTTATAAATTCCTTTAGCCGGCATAACGATCAGGATGTTAAGGATATGTCCACACCAATGAATCAGCGTTCTTGCGAGTTTAATTAACATTACCACAAAACGCTGGGTTGTAACACTTAAAAGCCAAAAATAGAAGCAAACCCCTATAATCAGCCCCAAAAAGACATAAAACCGCAACTGTCCGTGGTTTCCGGCGTATAGCATCCGAAAAACGAACAGCGCGGAAGCAACCCAGTACAACAGATCGAGCGTGTGTATACTCCATCTCGGAAACCGCAGCTGTCCGGACAGTACCCGGTAACTGTCGTAGGCCATTCCCATCACGACCCCCGAGGTGAGCATCCACATCAATGTGATCCATTGAGTATCCGGACTCATCGGAACATCTTGCCAAACAGGCCTTTACCATTTTTGGACTGGGAACCGGGGTCCAGATATTGGAGCGAACTGACTGTGCCTTCAATGGATAACAGACCTTCCTCCAGGCTCAGGTTTTTGATATGTAAATTGTGCCCCCGGATGGTCAGATGCCCAAGTTCAGTCTGCAGCAAAAATTCCTCACTGTCGAAGCTCTCCACGTTGGAGACACCCGTCAGATCTAGCAGTTTCCGATTCTGCATGCTCAGATGATGCTGTTTGGCCTTACCGTGCTCAACCATGGCATGTACCCCTCCTTCTTACACCTAGCTTATGGGTGTGGAGGTTGGAATAGAACCAGCGTTGTTGAACAAATAACCCGGCATCCAGTAAAAAACAAAAACGCCCTTCCCTGTTACAGGAGGACGTTTCGATTCAACTTGCATTGAATGAATATTTAATACCAGATGTACTGTTACCAGTTCATTCCGTTATCCTTGGCGATCGGCTCTTCCTTCACCAAGGTGTAGAGGCTGCTCGCCTCATCCTTCTTGGTACTCTCGGCAATTCGTTCCACCCTCACAGTGACCAGTTTCTGACCGAACTGAACCGTCAGCTCATCGCCCACTTTGACAGCGGCGCTGGGCTTAGCTTCACGTCCGTTCACCAGAACACGTCCCTGTTCAGAGACGTCCTTGGCCACAGTGCGGCGTTTGATTAGCCGGGAGACCTTCAGGAATTTATCAAGACGCATTATTTTACGGCTTCTTTAAGTTTGTTGCCTGCTTTGAATGCAGGAACAGTGGACTCAGGAATCACGATTTCATTCCCTGTTTGTGGGTTACGTCCGGTACGACCGGAACGTTTGCGGGTCTCAAAAGTGCCAAAGCCGATCAATTGTACTTTGTCTCCGCTGGCAAGTGCATCTGTAATTTCTCCCAAAAAGCCGTTCAATACGGACTCAACGTCTTTTTTAGTCAAACCACTTTTGGTTGAAATGTTGTTAATCAGATCTGTTTTGTTCATTTTTAAAAGCCTCCCAAATTGAAAAAAAAGTATCTGCGATCCTGAGCAATAGGTTATTGCCGCTGGTTTCGCGTTAGGTTACTACACATGTATTCTGGCTTGGTATCTGAAATCCTGCCTTAGTCCGCGACTTTTTTTAGCTTTTTGTCGATGGTCCGCAGGGAACAGTCTAAGACCAGTACCCGAAACCATCCGTAGCTAAACACCAACCCCAGTCAACACAGATGAACACATGTTCGTATATCATAACACACTGCATAACATGATGGAATAAGGTTTATCGGTATTTTCCAGAAAATTGAACCCGTTATAATCCTGCCTTCTTCGCATCCTGCCAGTATTGCTCCATCTCTTCTACATTGCTGTCTGCTGGTGTTCTTCCCTGTTCGCGAAGACGCTCTTCGATATACTGGAACCGCCCAACGAACTTGCGGTTGGTCGCAGCGAGTGCCTCTTCCGGGTCCGTATCGATGAATCTTGCAACGTTTGCGGCTGCGAATAATAAATCACCCAGTTCGAGCTTCCGTTCTTCCGCAGACTGCCCTTGTTGCACCGCTTCTTTCAACTCCGCCAGTTCTTCCTCGATCTTGGCAAACACGCCTTCAACATCATCCCAGTCAAAGCCTACTTTGGCTGCTTTCTTCTGCAACTTGTATCCCTTCATCAATGCAGGCAAGTCACGCGGTATACCATCCAGCACGGAAACCTTCTGCTGATCCTGGCCTTTGCGCTTCTTCTCCTCTGCCTTCATCTGTTCCCAGTTCTGAAGAGCTTCATTCGCATCTTCTGCCTGATTATCGCCAAAAACATGTGGATGGCGGAAGATCAGCTTATCATTCAAACCTTCGATGACATCATACACATTAAATGTGCCCACTTCTTCTTCCATCTGGGAGTGCAATAAAATCTGCAGCAGCAAATCACCCAGCTCTTCTTTCATATGGTCGGGGTCATCCTCATCGATCGTCTCAATGACCTCATAGGTCTCTTCAATCAGGTTTTTGCGAATGGATTGATGCGTCTGCTCCTGATCCCATGGACAGCCGCCCGGACTGCGAAGAATATTAACGATCTCATGCAAACGCGCAAAGGAACGACGACGCAGGGCATCATCGGTGTTCTTCGGTACATAGATCAGTGACAGATTGCCGTACCCTTCGATCCGGTCCAGTTCGTGCAATGGAATCTTGTGAATGACCTCCTGGCCCTGTACACCCAACGCGTGACCAACAAATACCGGATAATCATCCGGGTAAACCTCCATCAGGCATAGCTTCACATCCGAAGCAGTGAACACATCATAGACTTGTCCGATCAACGTATGTAGCTGTGGTTGTACCAGTTCTGTGTTCAGGCTGCTGGCATCCAGAAGTTGAAACCCTTCGATTGGATCGAATCCAAGTCGTATAAAAGCTTCATCTAGGAAGCTCTCCCCGCCCATCACACGCAGTGAAATACCCATCTGCGGACAACGCTCTTTGAGTAGGCGCACACTTGCTTCTGCCACCATGGGATGACCCGGAACGGCATACACAATCTCAGTTCCAGCCTCACCCTTGCGAGCGGCTTCTATCAGTTGATTTGCGATCTCATCATATACTTCGGGGAAGGAGGACTTCGCCTCGTAGATTGCATCAAATGATGTCATCTCCAGCCCCTCTTGCTTCAGATCATTCAATACGGGATGATCCAGGGTACGTACATACAGCGTAGCTGCATGTTTCATTTTTTTGATAATACCTACGGTCAGTTGGTCTGCATCTCCAGATCCAAGACCCACTACGGTTAAAGCTGCACTCATTACGTAAACCTCCATCCGGACTATCCTGTCCAGGCTCACTGATTCATCATGCCTGAAGAGGACTAATTACACGTATTATACCAGAATCATTCGATATCCTATAATTGCATATTAGCTGTGCCGGGTGTGGAAGCACCGTGAGCATGGAGCTAGCGCAGCACACGCAGTCTGCGCAGCAGCTTGGCAAGGCGAGGCCCCAACTTGGGCACAGCCGCCAGCTCCGCGGCGGTCAGTAGCCCTGTCCGGGCCGCCGCCAGCAAGAACACGGCCGAGCCTGCGGCAATGCCCAGCAGGCTCACGCCCATCGCGGCAAGCCTGCGGTCGGCCGCGACACCCATGCCGCCGAGCACGGCTTCGGCGGCCCAGGCCGTGCCTACCGCCGCCAGACTCATGGCGGCGATCACCAGCGCCGGCTTCGCCAGGACGGCGCCAGGGGCAGGGCGCAGGGCGACAAGTCGCGCCAGCAGCGCCACATTCAGGCCAGCCGCCAGCATGTAGGCGACTGCGCCTGCCAGGGCCGCGCCGCTGATGCCCAGCGCCGGCACAAGCATGACGTTCAGCAGCGCCTTGACGCCTGCGGCGGCCAGCATGCTGAACGCGGGTGCGCGCACGGCGCCGAGGCCTTGCAGCAGCGCCGCCGCAATAATGCTGACGGTGCTGCCCGCAGCCGTCAGCGCCATGTACCGCAGTGCTTCGGTGCCTGCGGCATCTCCGTACAGCATGCGGTTAATCGGCTCCGCCAGCACCGCGAGACCCGCGGATGCCGCCAGGCCGATCAACCAGAACCAGCGCAGCGCGAGGCCTGCTTGCTGCCGGACGGCTTCTGGCCCGCCCTTTAACCGGGCTTCCGCCATCGCCGGAATAAACAGCACAGATAGTGACGTGGCAAGCATCGTCACCAGTTGAACCAGCGGCAATCCACGGTTGTAGATGCCGAAGGAAACCATCGTCTGGAGCTCATCCAGCCCTTCTCCCCGCAGCAATCGGGGCACGGTGAAGGTATCGACCAGATTCATCAGTGGCACAGCCAGCGACCCGAGACAGACCGGGATGGCATACATGAGCAGCGTCCTGATCCATTCCCCGTTGGATCGTGACCGTTCTCCCAGAGCGGGATTAATAGCACTCACCGTTTTCTTATGCGACGTAACTGGGCTATGCTCATGCCTGTCTGCTCCAACCTCTCCCCCGTTACTGCTCCATTCCGAATCCAATTGTTCGGTGACTGCTTCCCTGCCTTTCCGCCGATGATGGACCATGTACCCTAACATGGTTAACAGCCCAACCATTCCACCAGCAACGGAGCCCATCATGGCACCAGCAGCAATAGTCTCAAGCGAAGCGTCCCGTCTCATCAACCACAGAAGCAGAACAATCATGACGGTGACACGTATCGTCTGCTCCACCACTTGTGATACCGCTGTTGGAACCATCTGTTGTAATCCCTGAAAATATCCACGCAGCCCTGTCATCACCGGTACGAACAACAACGCCCATGAAGCTGCACGAATCGATGGAACCACATGGCGGTTGCCAATCATGTCAGCGATCAGCGGCGCACCTGCATACATCAAGAGCGCCATTATAATTCCAATTCCCCCGAGCAGTAGGGAAGATAGTCGAATAATTCTTCTGCTCTCGTCTGGTCTTCCGAGTGCGTTCTGTTCTGCTACGAATTTGGATACAGCCAGCGGCAGTCCTGCAGCAGCAAGCGTGATAATGAGCATATATAACGGATACACCGTATTGTAGATGCCAAATACACCGTCTCCCCCCAGATTCTGCAGCGGAATCTTCTGAAAAGCACCAATGATTTTAGAGATAATGGCAGCAAGCCCAAGTATAAATGCACCCTGTAGCAGCCTTGAGCCTGTAGACGGCTGTTTCATAATTCCCTCCTGCGTAATCCTTTTAAGCATACCTTGCTATTATAACTGCCTGAAGGCACGCAGACTAACCCTCCCCAGCACAATTATCCGGATCTACTTCTCTTTGTCCCTTTAAAATGCAAAAACTCCCGTATGCCCAAATCAGGGCACCAGGAGTCGATTTGCTGTCTATTGTTCCATTTGCTTGCCAAGGAAACCAGCAGCTGTCTCGGACATCTTCACTTCCATCTGAGACATCTTCACCGATTCATCCTTATTGAACAGGATAACCGTTCCGATGGGGTCACCACCTGAAATAATCGGCGCAATAACAAAAGAGGATAACGTCTCGTCATGATCTTTGCTAAGTTCATAAGAACCATTGTTTGTTTCCAGAATGGTCTTTCTGTTTTCCATACATCCCTCTAACAGTTGACCTACCTGCTTGTCCAAATATTCTTTCTTGGAGCCGCCTGCCACCGTGATAATGGTATCCCGGTCAGAAATCATCGTTACATGTCCTGTACTCTCATACAGGGATTCTGCATATTCTTTGGCAAAATCACCAAGTTCGCTAATTGGCGAATATTTTTTAAGGATAACTTCTCCATCACGGTCCACGAAAATTTCCAGTGGATCACCTTCACGAATACGTAACGTACGGCGGATTTCTTTTGGAATGACCACACGACCAAGGTCATCTATACGGCGGACAATACCAGTAGCTTTCATTTCACATGTTGCCCCACTTTCTCGAGAAGATTTTTCAACTACTGTTCCTTAATGGGTAGAGGAAAGTCCCAGAACGTTTAGTGTGATATCTTGACCATAGTATTCATCTGTTCCCATTTCCTTATACATTCTTCGGAGAATATAGTTGTGTAACTTTCGAAGAAGGCGACCATGTACCCATACGGCTTGAATAGATACAAGAAGAAGCAAGAAGGAGGTCCTAAGTCCTCCCCTTGCTTCTCTGTATGGTTGTCCATATTTACGTAGTACAAGGCATTCATTCGGGCGAGTTTAACCGTGAACGTATGCTAACACAGCAATTTTACCAGCTTACTTGCTGCTTGTACCTTCATCTGTAGTTGCATCTTTGTCTGTTCCAGTCGTACCTTGGTCATTCTTGGTATCCGTACCGGTGGAGTCATCCGTTTTTGGTTCGGTTGTTTTCTCTCCTTCAGTTCCTGTACCCGTAGTACCTTCAGTTGTGCCTTCAGTCGTACCTTCTTCAGCTTTTTCTGTTTTTGGCAGTTTAACTTCTTTTACGATTTTGTCCAATTCATTTTGCATGAACGTATCGATTTCAGCTGCAGCCAATTGGCTCTTCAGACTTTCTTTTTGTTCAGCCGTCAATTTGGCAAAGTCAGCTTCTGTACGAGCTTCCACTTTCATGACGTGGTAACCGTACTCTGTCTCTACTGGATCACTGATTTTGTTCAGTGGCAACGTTTTTGCAGCTTCCTTAAATGCTTCTACCCAGCTACCTACAGGTGTATTTTCATACAGTCCACCCTTTTCAGCAGAACCTGGATCTTCGGAATATTTTTTTGCAATTTCAGCAAAATCAGCTCCGCCATCCAACTTGGTTTTTACTTCTTTTGCAATTTTAAGTGCATCTTCTTTTTTACGCTCTTTTTGCGTTTTTGGATCTGTGAAGTTAATCAGCACGTGACGAACGGAAGCCGTTGTGAACTGATCTTTGTTTTTCTCAAACTCAGCCTTAATTGCATCGTCCGTAACGCCTGTTTCTTTATCTTTGATTACTGTCATGATCCGAGTCATGTAGTCTTTAATGTTGTCGTCAGTCAGGTTCTGAGCTTTGAGCATTTCTGTCCATTGATCTGCCTGAACAGAAGCTTTCATTTTATCGAATTGCTCAGTTGCCGCTTTTGTACCGGCTGTTTTAGCATCTTCAGTTGCTTTGCCACTCAGATATTCATAGGCAACTTCCTGTTTCACCAAATACTCCTTGAAATCGTCCATATCCATCATTTGTGCATACTCCGGATAGAGGAATTTCATGACACGTTGCTCCATGTCGAATTCATTGGCTGTAATAGTACCACCATCATACGTAGCGACTACAGCACTTGTATCCGTCGATTCAGGTGTTTTTGCTTCTTCCTTCTTGCCACATGCAGCAAGCAGTGATAAGGATAGTACTGCGACCATGCTCACAGACAGTACTTTTCCTACTTTTTTATACTTTGGTAACATCCTTTAGTTCCCCCTTTGATTTAAAAGCAGTTTTCATGGACTCCAGAATTTTCTCTACCAGCTCCATCAGTTGCTTATCCCCAAGCCCCTTGCCTTTAGCGTGAATCAGCATATGGGGTCCTTGTTCAAATTGTACACGTCTTTCGAACTGATTTCCAATGTGCGCGATTTTTGAGAGTTCAAAGGCATGTTCACGCCCTTCATAGAACTTCACGGTAATGTCCTCACCACGTTGGGAAATGGACTCAATACCGTAGATTTTGCCGTATACTTTCATCCGCGCAACAGCCAGCAAGTTAATGACGGCTTCCGGAAGATCACCGAATCGGTCAACCAATTCGTCTTCCAACTCCATCGCATCGTCGAAGGATGCAATGACCGCCACTTTTTTGTAGATCTCAATCTTTTGAATACTGTCATAGATATAATCGGATGGCAAGTAGGCATCGATACTGAGATCCAGCGTTGTGTTCCACTGGTCGGAAGGTACCGGCTCCTCGCCAAGCATCGTAACTTTGCGTTTGTTGATCTCCTCCGCAAGCATCTGGGAATACAGATCAAACCCGACGGAAGCGATGAAACCATGCTGCTCCGCTCCTAGCAGATTTCCCGCACCACGAATTGACAAGTCACGCATGGCGATTTTGAATCCTGAACCCAGTTCGGTGAATTCTTTGATTGATTGCAGACGTTTCTCAGCAACTTCAGTAAGGACTTTATCCCGTTGGTACGTAAAATAGGCATACGCAATACGGTTGGAACGACCCACACGTCCGCGCAGCTGATACAGCTGGGAGAGTCCCATTTTATCCGCATCATGTACGATCAGTGTATTTACGTTCGGAATATCTACCCCGGTCTCGATGATACTTGTGCTCACAAGCACGTCATATTCACCATCCAGGAAGTCCAGAATCGTTTTCTCCAGCTCTGTTTCCGACATCTGACCATGTCCCACACCAACTTTGGCTTCAGGCACAAGTTCAGAAATTTCGGCAGCCATCTCCTGAATTCCCTGAACACGGTTGTAGAGGTAATACACTTGCCCACCACGGGCAAGCTCACGCTCAATGGCTTCACGTACAAGCGCCTGGCTGTGTTCAACCACATAGGTCTGCACCGGGAAACGATTCTCTGGTGGAGTCTCGATAACGGACAGATCACGCACGCCCAGCATGGACATATGAAGCGTACGCGGAATCGGCGTTGCCGTCAGTGTCAGCACGTCCACATTGGTTTTCAGCTTCTTCAGTTTTTCCTTATGGGTTACACCGAAGCGCTGTTCTTCATCAACAATGAGCAGTCCCAGGTCCTTGAACACCAGATCCTGCGACAGCAATCGATGCGTCCCGATGACAATATCCACTGTGCCTGCCTTGATGCCTTTGGCTGTTTCATTCTGCTCTTTACGGGAGCGGAACCGGCTAAGCACATGAATGTTGAACGGATAACCGGAGAAGCGCTCACGGAACGTCTCAAAATGCTGCTGTGCCAAAATGGTTGTTGGCACGAGGACAGCCACCTGTTTGCCTTCAATAGCTGCTTTAAATGCAGCCCGAATAGCCACCTCGGTTTTGCCGTAACCAACATCCCCACACAATAAACGATCCATTGGACGGTTTTGTTCCATGTCCTTTTTGATTTCTTCAATCGCACGCACCTGATCACGTGTCTCATCGTAAGGGAACATGTCCTCAAACTCCTGCTGCTCCGCAGAATCCTTGTCGAATCCAAACCCTTTGGAGGTCTGACGCTCTGCATACAGCTTAATTAGATCATCAGCAATATCCTGTACAGATGTGCGGACTTTATTTTTAACCCGTGTCCACTCATTGCCGCCCAGCTTGTATATTTTCGGTTCTTTCTCTTCGGAACCAACATATTTTTGAATCAGATCGATCTGCTCAATAGGTACAGACAGTTTGTCTCCACCCGCATAGAGAATATGCATGTAGTCCTTATGAATACCGCCAACCTCGAGGGTGCCGATCCCCAGGTACTTACCAATCCCGTGGTTCTGGTGAACGACATAATCGCCCACTTTTAGCTCGCTATAGGATTTGATCCGTTCAGCATTATCTACATTCCGAATCGGTTTGCGTACTTTACGCTGTTTTTGCGAGAACATCTCGCCCTCGGTCACAACAGCCAAATGGATGGACGGCATTTCAAATCCCGTTTGCAAATTACCGATCATCATCTCTGGCTCTGGAATATCATAGTCCATCAGTACCCGGCGCATCCGCTCGAGTCGCTCCTCACCGTTCGCCAGCATGAGCACTTTGACTCCGGCCTTCTGCCAACGCTCCATCTCTGCCTTCAGTACGTTCATCTGTCCATGGAAATCCTGCATGCCACGACTGATGAAGTTCAGAATGTTTTGTGGTTGAGTGTGTGGAACTTGACGCAAAAAGATCGACATAAACAGCGTCTGGAATGGACGCTCATACAAGAGTTCATCACCGTCTGCGGATAATGGAAGATCCGGAAGTGTTTTTCCGTTTTGCATCAAATGCAGGTTCCACTCTGATTCATCACGGTCCAGCTGTTTTGATGTCTCCGATAGTCTGGCAGGCTCATCAAGAACCAGCAGGGTATCTTCCGGCATATAGTCGTAGATCGTTTTGTTCTCCGGATAGAGCGGAGAAATATATTTATACATTTCGGAGAAATACACGTGCTCTCTCAAAAGCTCGATCTCCCGGTGAATTTCTTCACGAAGACGCAGCTTCGCCTGCCGGTCCGTCATTTTCTCCAGCTGTTGCTCCAGCAAAAGAGCAGCCGCATCGGCAGCCTTTTCCATACGTTCACGATCTGCAATTAACTCCTTGCATGGCAGAACCGTAATTTCTTCAATCCGTTCAATCGAACGCTGATCCGCTGGATCAAATGTCCGAATGGAGTCGATCTCATCATCAAATAACTCCACCCGATATGCGATCGATGAAGTAACCGGATAGAAGTCGATGATACCTCCGCGCACACTCATCTCACCACGAGATTCCACGCGTTCCACACGCTCATATCCGAGCTTTACCATCTCCAGCAGGAAGGAGTCCAGTTGAAGTGTGTTGCCCTGTTTAATCAAAATTCGAGCATTGGCCATCACTTCCGGAAGCGGAACATAACGTCTTACCCCGGAAAAAGGAATAACAACAACGCCCCTGAATCCCTGGGCGCAGCGGACCAACACATCAATACGCTGACCCAATGTTTCCGGGCTGGAAACAGCAGCTTCCGCAGCGACAAGTTCGTTGGCAGGATAGATCAACACCTGATCAGGTGAAAGCGCTTCCTGTAAATCTTCTGCAATTTTTTGAGCTGAAAACATATTATGTGTTACTACGAGCAATGGTCGGTTCATTTCCTGATGCAGAGCAGCCAGCATAATCTGACGCGCCGAGCCGGATAAACCCGAAACCAATTGTTCCTTCATGCCGGACTTGATTCCGGCTGTAATGGACCCGAAGTCCGGATCTTTGGAAAAAGCCTGTATAAGTGCTTGTAACAAAAGGGGCACCTCTCTTATAACTTACTTGATTATCTCACGCATACGCGTAGCATCACTATTAAAATGGATACAAATTCCTTTTTGTCCTGTTTCATCATATCGGATTACTCGCAACATTGCCACATCTGTTGATGCGGCTGAGCCTGATTTCGAGATAGCGATGGCTTTCATGCCAACTGAAAAGAAGCCTCAGCAGGCTGCCAAGGCTATAAAAGGTGGAGCGTTATTACGCAACCACCCTCAACTGTCATTCGATCCTGTACAGGCGATGTCTACTGAAGCGGACTCGCGAGCAGGCTAAGCTCTGGATTGTGCTCCAGGGCTTCCTTACAGTAATCACATGTAATCCGAACGGTAATGTCACCACCGGAATTATACGCTATTATATCCCTCCGCTCGTCGGGGGTCAAGAAATGAAAGCCGAGCTCTACTTCCGTTATCCGGGCAGAATCGATTCGTCCAATAAAGGTACGGCAATGCCTACATACGTAATTCACTGACATGTTTATGCCTCCTGAACATGGTTTATACATCCAGTATGTCCAGTATGGCTGAATCGAACCCGTCTTGTATGATCATTTTACCAGTATGCCTTACAAAATTAACCGTTAAACTTCGCCATTGTTTGTTCAAACGTATGAGTCAAGCTATGCTCCAGGGCATCACACGTTTGCTCAATGGTCTGATCAAGGGCTTCTTTTTCTTTCTTCATAAATGTCGACAGTACATAATCAACAATGGCATGTCCTGGTTCAGGCCGGGATATTCCCATGCGCACCCGGTTAAACTGCTGTGTACCGGTATGCTGAATAATGGACTTGATTCCATTATGTCCGCCTGCACTACCTTGGTAACGCAATCTGACTTTGCCAATCTCTGTATCCATGTCGTCGTACACAACAATCAGATCTTCAAGACTAACTTTATAAAAATCCATATATGCTCGAACCGATTCACCAGACAAGTTCATATAGGTCATTGGTTTGATCAGTACGGTTTTCACACCGCCAATATTACCTTCTCCAATCAGCGCTTTACATTTATTCTGTGTAATGGAGATATTATGACGATCAGCCAACCGATCCAGTGCCATAAAACCGATATTATGACGGGTTTTGGCATAGTTCGAGCCTGGATTTCCAAGTCCGACAATCCACTTCATCTTGTTCCCTCCTTCGGATTAGCCTGAGGTGAGGCATAGACTTCGAATCTTATATTTCATATAATATCAAGAAAGTAAAGATCGATTTACTGTAGTGTTCACAGTTAATATTTTATCGACCCAGGAAGGTGAGCGGGTTTTGCGCGAAGACAATGGACAACTGACTCAACATAGCGATTTTATCTATCATCTCGAATATCACGTACCTGTACAGGTATACGACCGCGACACCCATATTGAGATTGGTCTAATCACACGTTTCGATAATCAATTCGTCGAAATTGCCGACACGCTTTTTCATCGGCGTCGTTTCCGATTTATCTCCCGCCCGGGGTATTAGCTGACCAGCGTCTGTTTCGCTTTTAATAAAACGGCACGCCGACAGGGGTTACATTTTCCATTGAACCGGAAAACGTAACCCCTCTACTACTTTATGCAGACATCCTTATTCAATTTCAAACAGCTTGCTGATTGACAATTCCTCATGAACCCGGATAATCGCTTCTCCGAGCAAAGGCGCTACAGACAACACTTTGAGTTTGCTTGTCGGATTAGCATGCGTAATTGGAATGGTATCCGTTACGATGACTTCCTTCAATGGTGCATTCTCCAAACGTTCCATCGCAGGTCCGGACAATACCGGGTGAGTACAGCACGCGTATACTTCTTTTACGCCGCCTTCCATCAGAGCATTCGCTCCCAGTACAATCGTTCCCGCCGTGTCAATAATGTCATCGATCAGAATAGCTGTTTTACCCTCGATGTTACCGATAATGTTCATCACTTCGCTCACATTTGGCTCAGGACGGCGTTTATCGATAATCGCCAGGGGTGCATTCAGGAAATCAGCCAGTTTACGTGCGCGCACTACGCCACCGTGGTCAGGCGACACAACAACCGGATTTTCGATCTGTTTCGACCGGAAATATTGAGCCAGAATTGGCACGCCAAGCAAATGGTCAACCGGAATGTCGAAGAATCCCTGAATCTGCATTGCATGCAAGTCCATCGCGATAACACGGGTTGCACCCGCTTTTTCAATCAGGTTGGCAACCAGTTTCGCTGTAATCGGGTCACGCGAACGTGCCTTGCGATCCTGTCTTGCATAGCCATAGTAAGGAATAACGACGTTAATCGTCTTGGCAGATGCCCGTTTGAGTGCATCAATCATAACGAGCATTTCCATCAGGTTATCATTAACCGGCAAGCAAGTGGACTGCACGATATAAACGTGACAACCCCGAACACTCTCGGAGAGTTTCACTTGAATCTCGCCATCACTAAAGCTGGTTGTGTGAGATTCACCCATAGGGATCCCGATATAATCAGCAATTTGATGGGCAAGCTTGGGGTTAGAATTGCAAGTAAATATTTTTAATTTCGAATCAAAATAAGTCATAAAATAAAAACCCTCCGTGCTGGTTCATTGGAATCAATAAGCGTCTGCGACATGTCGGCACCTCCCCGATCTTCGGGAGGCAATCTTGTTATCAAAACCCCTTATTGGGGTTTGGCATTTTGTTTCTTGGCTTTGGCACGTCCGCGAATCTTCTCCGCATAACCAGGTTTATTCTCCTGACGTGGACGAGCAATGGCCAGATCATTCTCGGGAACGGAATGGGTAACGGTGGAGCCAGCAACCACATAAGCGCCTTTTCCTACCGTAATCGGTGCAATCAGATTGACGTTGCTGCCTACAAAAGCATCATCTTCAATTGTTGTCACAGCTTTATTATAACCATCATAATTGACAGTTATTGCCCCGCATCCAACATTTACGTTTTTCCCTACTTTGGCATCTCCAATATAGCTGAGATGAGATACTTTGGATCCTTCATCAATTGTAGCATTTTTCACTTCAACAAAGTCACCAATTTTTACGTTGCGACCCAGTTTGGTCCCTGGACGCAAATTAGCAAATGGACCTACCGTTGCATCAGAACCAACCTCGGCATTGGATACTACCGAATGTTTAATCGTAACTCCGTCCTGAATAACGCTGTCTTCCACATCTGCCTGAGGACCAATATGACATGCTTCACCAATGGAAGTTGTGCCTTTGAGGATTGTCCCCGGATACAAAACTGTATCTGATCCAATCGTAACATCCGCTCCGATATATGTCGATGACGGATCAATGATTGTAACACCGTTCAACATATGGCGTACGGCAAGACGTTCACGCATGAAGGCTTCGGCTTGCGAAAGTGCAAGTCGGTCATTAACCCCGATGGATTCTGCGATGTCATCCGACATGTAAGCTTCAACCACTTCTCCATCATTGCGGAAAATGCCAACCACGTCTGTGAGATAATACTCTCCCTGAGCGTTCTGGTTCGTCACTTTTTCCAGGGCAGCGAACAATTTTGCATTATCGAAACAGTATGTGCCCGTGTTAATCTCATTCACAGCATCTTCCTGCTCCGTGCAATCCTTTTGTTCCACAATCCGTTGTACAGACCCATCTTCTCCGCGAATAACGCGGCCATAACCTTTGGGATTGTCCAACTGAGCCGTAAGAACTGTCGCTGCTGCTCCGCTACTCTCATGGAGCTTCATCAGACCTTCCAACGTCTCACTGGTCACAAGCGGTGTATCTCCACAGACCACAATTGTAGAGCCTGTCTCGCCGCCAAGCAAAGATTTAACCTGCTTCACTGCATGACCTGTACCCAGTTGTTCTGCCTGGAGTGCATACTCTGCTCTGGAACCCAAAAATGACTGCACCGCTTCGGCACCATGACCGACTACAACTACACTGCGTTCAACGCCTGCGCTGAGTGCTGCATCCAGCACATGTCCAACCATAGGTTTACCGCATACGGGATGCAGTACTTTGTACAATTTTGATTTCATTCGTTTTCCTTGCCCTGCGGCAAGAACAATTGCCATTCGTTTCAAAATTAACGACCTCCTGTTCTGAAAATCCCATTGAAATGCATTGCTGATCTATATCCAATGAGTATCGTTCAGCCGGCTTCAAGCCGGTCCTGTTCATCGCCTGCTGTCTCTGTAATCACACGTAACAACGCGGACACCAACGAATCGTGACCTATATGTATACGCCGTGTACCTGTGAGCTTAACCGAATCCCAATGATTCCTAAGATGCCGCCCTGCCACCAAGCGCACGATGCGCTTTTTGTTCTCTGCTAATAAACTCAATACTGAATATATCTTATTCCGGTCAAAAAGAAAAGAGAGCCATAAGACATGGCTCTCTTTTCCTTCGAACCCCAATAATGTTCTCAGGCACCTTCTTCAATGACTTCTTCCTCAGTTGCCGCACGATCGTATTCAGTCAAAACTGCTGCCTGAATCTTCTCACGCGTACCGGAAGAGATCGGGTGGGCGATATCACGGAACTCTCCATCAGGAGTACGCTTGCTCGGCATAGCAACAAACATTCCGTTGTTACCATCAATGACACGAATGTCATGAACGACGAATTCGTTATCGATGGTAATGGATGCGATAGCCTTCATTCTCCCCTCCGAGTTAACACGGCGGAGTCTGACATCCGTAATTTGCATGTGTGTGTTCACCACCTTTTTCCATCAGAACTTGGTGTATAATTCCACACAGCATATACGAACTCCTTCTTTTTATAACCACAAAAATTTCCTAATTTCAGGAATTTTTTTATTTAATACACAATTCGACAACGTTAGTGCCAGGTCGATGGAAAAGACCTTTTAACGACATAACATTCGTCATCTTTCTACAGGTCAAAATAGTTGCCAGGCTTGACGGAAATCTGTCTGCTCTTGGCATCAACCGCTGTCAGTTTCGCCAGAGATACGTAATCTGTTAGCAGGCGTTCTTCTGAATCTACAGAACCAGATTCCACCAGTACCCCTACCCCGGCAACTGTAGCATTAAACTCGGCCAAAAGATCGATCATTCCTTGCACCGTACCCCCGGCCTTCAT
The DNA here is from genome assembly GCF_047302515.1 of Paenibacillus amylolyticus. Classification (GTDB taxonomy): domain Bacteria; phylum Bacillota; class Bacilli; order Paenibacillales; family Paenibacillaceae; genus Paenibacillus; species Paenibacillus amylolyticus_G. The sequence goes on from NZ_CP168019.1 coordinate 5,897,337, forward strand.
GAAGTCATCCACAATAAGTACTCTGGAATGCTCACGCATCGCCCTACGAGAGAGGGACATGGTATGCAGACTTTTGTGGGACCCGGATACATAATTGATACTTACGGCCGATCCTTCTGTAGCCTGATGGTCCCTGCGTACGAGCACGACAGGCAGGTTGAGCTGGGCTCCGGTCGCATAAGCCAGTGGAATTCCTTTGGTTTCTACCGTCATAACCACATCAATATTCATATTGCCAAAGGCCGTTGCAAAAATCTTGCCGGCTTCATTCATCAATGCGGGCTGACCAAGCAAGTCGGACATGTACAGGTATTCTCCAGGCAAGATCCGATCAGGTTGCGCGAGCTGGGTCGAGAGCCGCTCCGCAAATGCCAGTGCCAGTTCTCGGGATACCTTCGGAATCCATCTTACTCCCCCGGCTGCTCCAGCCAGTGTATGCAGTTCTCCTGACCCACCTTCTTCGAACACTTCTTTGATAATCGCCAAATCTTCACTAATTGAAGACTTTGCGGCACCATAACGTTCGGCAAATGTGGTCAACGGAATAACCGTATGCGGTCTGGACAATAAGTATTGCGTCATTTCAACCAGCCTTGCGCTTCGTTTTAACTTCTTCACAGAGATCCATCCTCACGATCACGGAAACATCCAAATCCGAATAATTATTTAAGAATATAACACCTTTATACGTGTTTGTACATTATAAAAGCGAATTTTACGTCAACATACGCACAGCGTACACTTCTTTACAGAACCCACGCAGACCATTGTATATCCGGGCAACCTTGGATTCTTTGGAAACCAGACCAAATACCGTTGGACCGCTACCAGACATTAACACGCCGTCTGCACCCAATCTAATCATGGCATCCTTCAGATGCTGAACTTCCGGATACAGCTTCAACGTTACATCTTCAAGCACATTTCCCATCTGGTCACAGACTTCCGTAAATGATTGATTGCGAATAGCCTGCTCCATTTTAGCTGCACTCGGATGACGAACAATCTTGTCACTGCGGAACCTTCCGTACACATCGGCTGTAGACACATTAATCGGAGGCTTGGCCAGAATTACCCAGCATTGCGGCGGATTAGGAATGGGAGTTAACTTCTCACCACGGCCTGTAGCGAGTGCAGTCCCTCCTGTGATACAGAATGGAACATCCGACCCGAGTTCAGCTCCAAGCTCCTGCAGTTCGTGATCCGGTATATTTAACCGCCACAGACGGTTCAATCCACGCAGCGCTGCTGCTGCATCACTACTGCCCCCGGCAAGTCCAGCTGCAACTGGAATCTTTTTATCCAGATGAATATGGACGCCCGTACGCACGTTATAGCGTTCCTTAATGAGTCTGGCTGCCTGGAAAGCCAGATTCTTCTCGTCGAGCGGGATATAACCCGCCTGACTGGAGATGAAAATAGTATCTCGCGGCAGCTCCGACATTTCCAGTCGATCAGCCAGATCGACCATGGTCATGATCATTTCAACTTCATGGAATCCATCGCTTCTTTTATGTAAAACGTCCAGCATCAAATTAATTTTAGCAGGCGCTTTTTCGTAAATTTTCAAGGCGTTCACCCGTCCTCACCTTTTCCCTAAGACAACTTAACATATTATATCAAAATGGGGCTGTCAAGTCATTTGTATTCCGCATCTAAGGGGAAAAAGCGGGGTTATTCCTGACGGATTTCCCCGCTTTTCAGTCTGCTTGAACCGGATTAAGATTTGCGCGCAGCCTGCTCAGCAAGTTGAATGGCTCTTTTCACCATGTTTCCTGCATCCTTGGCTTTAATTCCGCCCCAACCTTCCTGTTGGACCGTGTCATAGAAGCCCAGGTCTTTCGCGAGCTCATTCTTCAGATCCTCTGACATGACACTTCTTCTTCTGCGACTCATGAACCATCCTCCTCCAAAGTATCCTACATAATGTGATGAGTTCGTTCACGTTTTGGACATCTTGCCACCAGGCCATATTCAGTTTCCTGCATTGCTTAAGAAACTGTCCCTTCACCTGTCCATATAGTATGCCGCGACCGTTCCTCGCTCATTCCTGCGTATGTATGGGTTACCTTAGAAGATAAATTGGTGATTTTGTAGAACATAAAAAAGCGATCCACCCGTGGGGCGAATCGCCTGTAAATCGATACTTACGTCTCCATATAGGAGCTATGCGTCTGGCTGCCCGGGTCATAAACCATGACTTCCACCGACTCCGTAAGTATATCCGCATAACTATAAGATACTCGCTTGAAGGTTTCTTGCTCCTCATCAAGCTTAACAATAAAAACAGAAGGGTACGTTTCTTCCAATACACCCGTACGCTCAATGGTCTTACGGCGGCCACCATTAGCCCGCAACATAATTTTCTGACCAATATGTGCATCGAGATTGCGTTTGATATCCAACAGCGTGTTTTTAGCCATTGTCGACGACCACCTCTTTTCTTGTCCATTATACCGGATTTTACAGTCATTGTCAAATCAAAACTAATTATTATATCAGTATCAAAAAGTTGTTGTCAATGAATTTTTTTGCAAACAAAAAAAGCCCCAAATTGGGACTTTAAATGGCCTACATCAGACTGCCGACGGGTTCACTTTTAGCGTAGATAAATCATTCAGCCCAGGCAGACCTACCCGGTAACTCCCCCGTGTCTCGACACCACCCACACCCTGGCTACCACTGATGGTATTGTGCAGAACATCACTCATGTTGACCGTATCGCGCACAGAGGTAAAGGAGGCCTTGGCTGCCACATAGACCGGATCAAGTGCATGAATGAGAATTCTGCCTGGGGAACTGGCAAAGTTCGCTCCAGCGCGCAGCAGTGCCTCAAAATGGGACTGACAGGCCCCTGCCACAATAGTGAGTGCGTCCAGATGGCGTTCATATTGTCTGGCCACCTGAATGGCCGACACAAAATTTTGCGAGTTCTTGTAGCTACCAAGACTATATAAGTCATAGGGCTGACGTGTCTTTAGCACCCCATCATGACCCGTAATAACTACGATATCCGGACGTACTTTGGGTAATAAGCGGTATAAGGTATCTGCCATTGCCGATTCATGGACATACTGTCCCTCTGCGGGCACACGAAGTTGCTCATAGAGATCCATACTTTTTTTCAAATAGTTCGGATCTCCATCCAGATGAAGCACCTTTCCAGGCATTTCAAAATAAGCCGGTTCCTGCTGAGCAGACCAATCCTGTACCAGACCTTCACGATTCCGCTCAGCCTGTTCCATACGATTCTGCTGCAGACGGGACAGGGTCTGATGTGCTTTAATATGCGCCTGTCTGGTCTTGGCGCTTTGTGGTTCGTAGGGAACCTGTATCAAATCGTCCACCGGGGAATCGGCAATCAGCCGGAACTCAGTCCCTTTAATGACCGCAGCATCCAACTGGAGGCCTTCCACCCGAAAAGTCACATCGCCGCCGTATGACTTCCGAACGACCAAGTCTCCGATATTCATCAACGTAATCACCTCTACCCCATCGTATGGGCAAAGACCCGGTTTGGTTCATTCAAATTTTACAGCGCTGCACGTACCCCTGCTTCCCACATTACGGTGCTGAGTGTGGCATACTCTTGCAGACTCAACGTCTCTCCACGTCGGGACGGTTGAATACCTGCCTGCTCCAGCAGAATGTCTGCCTGTTCCCGGTTCTCCTTTGTGAAGAAACGTGCCTTCAAATTGTTTGAGATTGTTTTTCTCCGCTGGGCAAAAGAAGCCTGTACCACTTCGAAGTAGTGTGCTTCATCCGGAATCTCCACTGGCGGCTGCTCACGCACTTTCAGCTTAATGACAGCTGATTCCACATTAGGTTGCGGAATGAAGACTGTAGGAGGCACAATACACACAAGCTCCGGCATACTGTAGTACTGAACTGCAATGCTAAGACTGCCATAGTCTTTTGATCCAGGTGCAGCAGCCATGCGTTCAGCCACTTCTTTTTGGATCATGACAACAATGCTGTCTACCGGCAGCTTCTCTTCCAGCAGTTTCATCATGATTGGAGTCGTTACATAATAAGGCAGGTTAGCCACGACAGTGACTTTGTCCACGGATGCAAAATCCGTATTAAACAACTCAGCCAGATCAAGCTTCAACACATCCCCATGATGAACACGCACATTCGAATAAGGCTGCATCACTTCTCCCAGGATTGGGATCAAGCGCTGATCAATCTCTACGGCTGTGACAGGACCGGCTACCCGAGCCAGTCGCTCCGTAAGGGCTCCAATACCCGGCCCGATCTCCAGTGCGCCCTTGGACTCATCTAGGTCGGCTGCATTAACGATTTTGTTCAGTATATTTTGATCGATCAGAAAGTTCTGACCCAGACTTTTCTTAAATGAGAATCCGTGTCTTTGAATAATCTCTTTCGTTCGCTTTGGCGTTGCAATTTCTATCGTCTCTTCCATGTCCTTCATATGCTCACAATCCTTCACGTTCAATTTGCGCTAATGCTGTAGAGAATTCTTCCCGTGTAATCTGAAATACACTGAGACGTTTGTGGAACTGTTTACCGTTACAATAACCGATGCCCAGCAGATTGCCCATCTCCATGCGACGTGCAGCAGCCTGCGGATGCACGATAAGTCCTGCCGCGATCAGGTCCTCCCAATCGATCAGGCTCGGAGCACCTTCGTATGAAGTATGTACGCGCGCCAGAGCATGACGGATCGCCTCGGGTGAGGCATTCTCCACCCCAATGTCCCCTTTGCGCGTTGCATCGGCTTCCGGAATGAAGGCATGTTTGCAGCCAGGCACCTTGTTCGCAATAATTTTACGAATGCGTTCGCCAGCATGATCCGGATCTGTCAGTACAATGACTCCCCGTCTCTCCTGAGCAAGCGCAATCCGCTTCAGAATGCGTTGGTTGATGGCTGATCCACCTGTTTCTATGGTATCGGCTTCCACGGCCCGACGGATAGCTACCGTATCGTCACGGCCTTCCACCACAATGACTTCTTTTATCATGTTCCATTTCTTCCTTTCTAACGCAAAAAGAAGAGGAATATCCTCTTCTCTGCCAAACGGCGGGGGAGACTGAATTCAGACTCCTCCGCCGCATATTCCGCATGAATCATTCATGCAACTATTTTATAGCATTTCCATTTCAAAGTAAAACGATTTTAGTTCGCTTCCGGCTTCACCGGACCGATCACGTAGACCGTCTTGCCTTTCTTACGTCCAAAATTCAGGGCATGCTTCACACTGTCATAATATACATCAATTTTGTTGCCTTTAATGGCACCACCTGTATCTTCCGCACGACGGAATCCCAGACCTTCGATATATACCCACCAGCCAATTGGAATGACTTTGGGATCAACCGCAATGGTGCGTCCTTCCGTTACACGAGTACCGGAAGCTGTTTTAGTTCCAATGCCCGGCTCTTCGGAAGAGTAGGCAGTCATGGATACATTTTTAAGTACTTTGGAGTATTTAAAAGAAGTCCCGGATACGGTAATCACTTTGCTGCCCGAGGCAGATGTTTTCTTCGAGTTCGTTGTCGTAGCCTTTTTGGTTGTTGACGTTTGAGCCGATACGGTCTGAATCTCAGGTTCTTTCACGACCGGTTTTGCTTTGGTGCCGACAGCGATCACTTTATCTACGCGATTATTCGCGACAGATTTGCCGACCATTTTTTTGGAGACCAATTCTCCATCCTGAAATACCTTTTCGATATGCTGTACAATTGTGCCTTCTTTGCCGTTCACAACGACACGGTTATCCCCTTTGTACAAGCTAGGGTCAGCCGTTTTAATGACTTTGTAAGCGATCGGTTGCTCTACTTCCACTGTACGCTTTGTTACGCGCACTACACGGATCTTCATCTCCGCTTTGATCGCAGTTCCAAGGGCCGGATACACTTTATCATTACTTTCAACTTGAATACCTGATTTTTGGATTGCATCTTCTACCGATGAATCGGTTGTATACAGAGTCTTGGTGTCTCCGTCTGCCGTAATGTTAACTGGAACGGCCCGCTCAATAACGATTCGGTCTCCATCTGTAATCGCCCCATTCATGGACATGGATACCTTATCGTGAGGGCTGACTGTGATCGACTGCTCCTCCAGCATTTCCTGAAGCATTCCTGTACGAGTCTCTACCACCTGAGCTTTGCCATCAATAACCAGTGAAATTTGTTTCCCGGCCTGACCATAAACGACTAACAAGATCATGATTGTAAGCGCAATTGAGAAAATCGCGATCAATGCCATTTGACGCATGTTCTCATGCTTCCACCGCAACGCGAAAGACTTACTGGATGATCGTGACTCATGGGTCTCTTCTGGTTGGAATGTGCCCACTTCTCCGTCCTCCTTCATAGCCTCGCCGTCTAAAGTAATGCATGATGTCTTTGACGTGACTATACCAAATTTTCTACAGAACACAGATCGGACCAACATAATCCGGTTCTGCACCATGAATCAATCTTCGCAACATGATGTCATCCTCCTGAATACCTACCGTATGATGACAATATTTCTTTTATTCAAAAACAAAAAAGCCAAAGAAAGAGTGTAAGAGGAACTCTTTCGTGGCTTCCGAATGATTTTGAATATCGGAAATTCATGCACGAGGTTGCCTCTCTTTTTCCGCTTGCGAGGTTAGCTGTCGGGTTCGGGCGAAAGAGAGCCGCCCTATCTTGGGTCACCCGCTCATGGCGGACGCCCTTGAATTCACCCCGAGACCCAAAGAAGAAATCAAATACGGCTTCGCAGTTCCCTTCGCTGCTTTTGGGTCAGCGAACGTTGCGCATCGGCCAAATACACCGATGTTTAAGCCCTATTGGTTCCCCCGCTCTCCGTTAACGGAGACTCAGCGAGACTGATTCATGAAAGTAATGTTGTTTCATCGGAAAGTGTCCCTTTGTTCATCCCCCGAACATCTGTCCATTTTTCCGCACAACAATTCACTGAAAAGATGATATCCTGTTTTGATGCATGTTGTAAAGCGTTGATCAAGTACGTTTTTCTGAATATTTGGTTAAAATATTGTAATATTCTTGATTTATTTGGATCAAAGGGCAAATTAACTCCGCTTACCTGCCTTTTTCACCTCATTTACTCGTTTTTTTAACGAATTCCAAATCGTTCCATGGCATTTTTGGTTGTTATTGCAGCAATTTCCTCCACCGAAATGCCTTTAATTTCCGCAGCTGCCTCTGCAACCAGACGTACATGCGCTGTCTCATTTCGCTTTCCACGATAAGGGTGAGGTGTCAAATACGGAGCATCTGTTTCAATGAAAAATCGGTCCATAGGAACCTTCTCCAACACCTCTTTGGGCTGCTTTGCATTTTTGAATGTGATCGGTCCTCCGAAGGAAAGATGAAAGCCCATATCGAGACAACTTTTTGCTGTTTCCCAGCTGCCCGAGAACGAGTGCATCACACCACCAACTTCACCCGCTTTCTCTTCACGCAAAATTCTTATGATATCCTCATGTGCATCCCGATTATGGATGACAATCGGCATGTTCACTTCACGCGCCAAAGCAATTTGTTGTCGTAATACGCGATGCTGTATTTCTTTTGGTGAAGTATCCCAGTGATAATCCAATCCAATCTCACCGATCGCAACCACTTTTTCATGCTTGCATAAAGATGCAACCCACTCCAAATCGCCCTCCTGCATTGTGATCGCATCTACGGGATGCCACCCTACAGCTGCATATATAAAGTCATATGTTTCAGCGAGTTTCATTGTGGTTGGAATCGTCTCCCGGTTAAAGCCAATGTTGATCATGCGACCAACTCCTGCATCCACAGCACGCTGAATCATGTCCTCGCGGTCCTCGTCGAATTGTGGTGCATCCAGATGTGTATGTGTGTCGAACAGCATCATGTCTGTATCTCCCTTCATGTCGAAATAACGACTATCTTCTTTTTCAAAATTCAATTTGTATAATTCAATGACTCATACATAAAACATTTTGGGTATCTGTGTATTACATCATTACGTTTGTTTCTTCACAACTACAATATATAGAAGATATACGGATATTCTGATCTATATATTGCTAATTGTGCTCATTCTGCCTGCTTGCATTTACAAAATTATGTCGATCTACATATACTCCCCATTAAAGCAGATTACTGTATCATGAAAAATAGCTCTTTTAGAAAGTGTTTTGATATCGAAATTCTTCATCGGATTATACCCACACGATTACAAGAAATAGGGGCGTATATGTGACGGTAATTTGTGAATAATCGCATCCACCTTGTTTTGCGGGTAATACAAATGATGTTTCCCTCGGTGAAGCCCACTGATGGAACGGACAATGTCAGATACTTCTGACAACTCACGTAAATTGTCCTGCCGATCCAGAAGAAGAATCTGCTTATCTGTGGATTCATCCGGACGAAACACATCATACGGATTATCCGAAGGAAAATCAATTTCAAGATCATATTCGGGATCGAGGCCAGCCTGTACAAAAGCTTCCCGAATCTCTTCCATCATTGTCAAGTCGACCTGTTCAAGCTCTACATACTTATATAACTTGCGATCCATAAAACGTTCGCATAACTCACTCAGAACAGTATCGTCCTCCTTGCGCCACTGCGTAAATGCCGTCTGAATTAATGCTTCATCCAACTGCAAATATTCATCCACGGATAATTCTCCTTCAAATAGTTGAGGGAGTGGATCAATCATGAAGCGGAATTGAAAACCATTTTGTAGGAGTGTTTTCGCTCGCTTGAATATTTGCCGCAATATAATTTCAGAACTACGAGTTACCGGATGGAAGTAAATCTGCCAATACATCTGATACCGAGACATTAGGTAATCCTCCACAGCATGCATGCCTGACTCCTTGACTACAATCCGCCCATGATAAGGACGCAGCATCCGAAGGATACGATCAAGGTCAATCGTGCCGTAATTTACACCTGTAAAATAGGCATCCCTGAGCAAATAATCCATTCGGTCTGCATCAAGCGGACTGGTCACCAAGTTCACCACAATCGGCTTTTCATACGTTTTTTGAATGACAGACGCTACTTTCTCAGGAAAATCAGGAGCATACCGTCTTAAGATCGCCCCTACTTCGGTATCACCTGTAATAATGCGACAAGTCCAATCTTCGTGATTCATGTCAAAAGCTTCCTCGATGGAGTGAGAGAATGGCCCATGCCCGAGATCATGAAGTAGAGCTGCACACAGAGCTACAATCTTTTCTTCCTTCGGCCAATCCGAATAATGACTTCTTTCAAATTGAGAGATGATCTTGCGTGTGATCTCATAAACACCTAGTGAATGTGAGAACCGACTATGCTCTGCTCCGTGAAAGGTAAGGTAAGAAGTACCCAGCTGACGAATCCGGCGTAAACGCTGAAATTCCGGGGTGTTAATTAACTGCCATATAACCGGATCTTGCACGTGGATATAATTATGTACCGGATCTTTGAATACTTTCTCTTCCGTTAAACGTTGTTCCATGTCGACTCACTCCTTTAATTTCTTTTATATTAACGCTTTGAGCTCTGCGATTCACCTAAGATTCGACAACATATGACGAACTTTGTCGAATGAAGTAGTTTTGTCGTTTTCCAAATCGACAAAGCTGACATTGAGGTTTAAATGCGAAAAACGGCTTCCAATCCCTTACCACCAGTAACCTTGTGAAAAACAGCCTTAATTTTAAGCTAATTTTAAGGTTGACTGATTTGGGAATCGTTGGTATGATGAGTATCATAAAACATAAAATAATGTCGAATAATGACAAAGATAGTTAGCTGAGAGGAGCACTGATTATAATGATGAAATCAACAGGTATTGTAAGAAAAGTGGACGAACTGGGACGGGTAGTTATTCCAATTGAATTGCGCCGTACGCTCGGTATTGGTGAAAAAGATGCACTGGAAATCTACGTTGACGGCGAGCGCATCATGTTGAAAAAATACGAGCCTGCTTGTATCTTCTGTGGTAATGCAGAGAACGTTACTTACTTCAAAGGTAAAATTGTTTGTAACGAATGTATTTCCGAAATCCCTGCACCTGTGACAAAATAAGAAAAACCAGGTATACTGGACTTATCTAAATTGTTATTTCTAACCTTTTTAATATTCCTTAATGACCTTCCCGGTGTGAACCCCACCGCGGAAGGTATTTTTTTGCCATGTTATGGGTTCCATTACCCAAAATGATTCTGTCACACGCGAACTGGGAGAGAACGATGAAATTTGTTCGGAATTTTTTTTAGCCACTCTGCTCTTTTTAATATTCCACTAAGGTTGGATATAAGCTTCTTTTCAGGTTATGTTCCCCACAACAGAAGGTATTTGGTTAGATTACTACTCGATTAATGCATTATATACATCCCGCTTCGCCAGACCGCGATCGGTAGCCGTTTTTTTCATTGCATCTTTGCGGTTATGTCCTTCACCCTCATAATGGCTGACATGATCCGCGAGTGACATGAGCTGCCACCATGCTTCGCGCTCAGCCTTACGCTCCTCTTCCTTAATGCCTTCTACTAGCAAGCAGTACTCGCCAAGAGGCGGATGTTCTTCAAGCCAGTCTATGCATTCCCTCACAGTGCCCCTTGCAAATTCCTCATGACGCTTGGTTAGTTCACGTGCCAGGACAATCGAGCGATCACCCAGAATTTCTTCGAGGTGAACTAATGTTTTCCGAATACGGTGAGGCGATTCATAAAATAACAAAGTCCCGTTGGATTCGTCAAAAGCCTCCAGCACTTTTCGCATGTCCTTTTTCTCCCGCGGCAAAAAACCGCCGAATGTAAAACGCTCCGTCGGTAATCCGGACACGATCAGAGCAGACAACGCAGCATTGGGCCCCGGGATGGGAATGACCGTTATTCCGGCTTCCAGTGCAAGCTGTACAAGGTCAGAACCAGGGTCCGAAATGGCTGGCAAACCGGCATCGCTGACGAGTGCCAAATTTTTTCCTTCTATTATATAGCGTATCAGTTCAGGTCCACTCGCCCCCTTATTATGCTCATGATAACTAAACAGCATCGAAGGTGTAATTTCAAAATGGGTAAGCAGCTTTCGGGTCTGGCGTGTATCTTCTGCTGCAATGATGTCACAACTCTGCAATGTCTTGATGGCACGGAAGGTCATATCCTCCAGATTACCAATGGGTGTTCCAACCAGATAGAGCTTGCCTGATCCTTCAGGCTGCTCCGCATAGCTTTTTTGAATATGCAAAGTCATCTAAAGCCCTCCTTTCGTAGTACGCTCAGCATGTTGCTGACCATAGTAAATATCCATAATTTCTTCGCAGTAATTCCCCTCTTCATTGTAGACAATGAGTGGAGGAAGCATCCTTACTTCTGGTTTACCATCTTTCATTCCTTCAATTAACACCATGTTGGCTTCCAGATGAGCACGGGGATGTACCATCCGAATCCGTTTTGGTTCCAGCTTATATTCGCGCATGAGCGAGATAATCTCTGCAAGGCGCTGCGGACGATGTACCATCGATACTTTGCCGCCATTACGTACAAGTCGACTGCAAGCTTGTATCACTTCTTCCAGGGTACATCCGATCTCATGACGTGCCATTGCCTGATGTGTGTTCATCTTGAGATCACTGCCATTCAGAGGCATGTATGGAGGATTAACCGTTATTGCATCGTATACAGCATGTCCTGTTTCTTTCACCAGTTCTCGCAAATCACCTTCACGAATCATAATCGACTCATCCAATGCATTTAATTGCACACTGCGACGCGCCATATCAGCCAAACGTGGCTGAATCTCGATCCCTTCCAGACTAGCCTGCGTACGCGTTGTAAGCAAAATGGGAACCACCCCGTTACCCGTACACAAATCAAGTACACGACCCCGTTTAGGTACGGAAGCAAACCGGGCTAATAATACGGCATCCATCGAAAAACTAAACACTTCATCACTTTGAATGATTCTCAGATCATGAGAGAGCAGATCATCAATCCGCTCTGACTCATGTAACACAACTTCATTTGCTTTCATATGTTACGCTCATCCTCCGGTACTCTATATCTCATGTTCGTTTAGTTTAGGTTTATAACCTTGAAAAAAAACCGTAGGGGATCCCTACGGTCACTTCATTTATTCAAAAAAGACAGGCAGAACAGACAATCGCCTTCCGTCCGCAAATGTCCATAATAGACGTTGCAGATATGGAAGCCTTCGTGATACAACCGAGCCAGATTATCATACCCTTCACCCACAACATCCTCGCCTGTAGCCGGACCTGCTGGTCTTGCTACAGGAGCGAGTGCTGAGGAGATCGGCAGATCTGCCGGAGCCTCACGTTTGAGCAGTTTGCGTAACTGCTCATTCTCGATGGTAAGCCGCTGATTATCCTCAAGCAGCTCCTTCACAATCATTTTTAACTCTCCTAAATCACCGTGCAACTGACCCAGTTGGGTTTCCATTTCATGAATGTGCGTAAACAGATTTTTCTTTTCCAAGTTTCCACCCCGAAGCAACCTTTATGGTTTACTTGATAACGACGTCATCCAGCGGAAGTTCTTTGACTTTACTGATGTCGAACAGTTGAACATGGACTGTGCGGCTACCGGCATTAATTCCGACAACTTTTCCTTCACCCAATGAGGTGACGACCAATTTGCCTACAGCTGGCAGTTCTTCTCTCACACTTTCATAGTTATCATGCTCAAATTTCAGACAGCACATGAGTCTTCCGCACAACCCTGAAATTTTCGTCGGATTCAGTGACAGGCTCTGATCTTTAGCCATCTTGATTGATACCGGCTCAAAGTCTCCCAGCCAGGAAGAACAACACAACACACGGCCGCAAGGTCCGATTCCGCCAAGCATCTTGGCTTCATCACGTACACCAATCTGTCTCAGCTCGATTCGTGTCCGGAATATGCTTGCCAGATCCTTGACCAGCTCCCGGAAATCAACTCTTCCTTCAGCTGTAAAATAAAATATAATTTTATTGCGATCAAACGTAAATTCCACATCGACCAGCTTCATTTTGAGGCCATGGTCTTTGATTTTATTTAAACAAGTACCGAATGCTTCTTTGGCTGCACGCTTGTTCTCATCAACCACACGGGCATCTGTATCGCCCGCAACGCGGATGACTTTCTTCAGCGGCAACACCACATCGGACTCGCCCACTTCCTTCTTACCTACGACAACCTTACCGTACTCAACCCCCCGCGCTGTCTCCACGATAACGCAGTTTTCTTTCTCAATGGGAAGGTCCAGGGGATCGAAGTAATAAATTTTGCCCGCTTTTTTGAAACGGACACCCACTACACTGTACAAAAAATTAACCCCCTTGTAAGCCAACCCCACTTCGTCTGAAGCCCCGTCTTCTTAGGGAACCGGCCGAAGTTATAACCGTTTGCATATGATTGGAGCTAACTTTGCCCTCTCCCAGTCTTATGCCAAACCGATCAAAAATTGCTCCAGACAAAGCTGGCCATTGACGTTGAAACGCAATTTTTTTCTGCATGCTGCGGCCATATCCATATAGGAGACCCACTGCTCTGTGCTGCGGGTATGTGCCAACTGAGATAACATGTCTAACTGATCTATAAAAACGATATGTTCATGCCTATCGTACTGAACATACAGCATGTCCCTAAACCATAGATGGAACAAACTGAGTAACATGTCCAGGTGTTCAGAGAGTCCGGTTTTAAAAAGCTTCTGCTGTGCAGAGATCAATGATGTACTTCCTCTACCCAGGGACTCCTTCCCTAATTGTAACATTACGTTTCTAATTTCTGCAAACCAATTCTGCTGGAGAATTTCTCTACATGCTTCCAATCCTGACGCTAAATGGACGGCAGAGCGAGCCAGATTGGCAGGGTGCCCTTCCTCAATTAGTGATTGAAGCATCTCTTCCGGATTCAGTGCGCTGAACGGCACCAATTGGGAGCGTGAGCGGATCGTTGGCAACATGGCCTGTCCATTATCTGTAATCAGGATGCCGACTGCTGGTACCTGCGGTTCCTCCAGAAATTTGAGCAAACTATTTGCTGCCTGCACCGTCATTTTCTCAGCTTGTTCTATAATATATACTTTGGGATGGCCTGCCTCGGATCGGTATGAAAAGATACGCTGCAGATCCCGAATTTGATCTATTTTAATGTTGTTTCCATCTGGTGCAAGCATGGTTAGATCCGGATGGTTACCATGATCCACCTTACGACATTCAAGACACTGCCCACAAGCGTCATCTTCAAGCTCTGTACAGAATATTGCCTTCGCAAAGGTAATTGCCGTCTTCCGTTGCCCGCTACCAGCTGGACCACTAAACAAATACGCATGGCTTATTGCCTTACGTCTCAAACTGCTTTGTAACATTTGCTTGGCCGCTTGTTGACCCATAATTTGTTGAAAGGACATACTTCCTCCTCAGAAGCTTAAATTAATAAGCATCCCCCGAATTTCGCCTACTTGTTGTAATAGAGAGATTTTTCCTTCTTCTGTATCCAGCAGTTCATCAGCCATGGATAACAGAGCGGAGTCAATTTCATCAATCAGCTTATACCGCTTACCTCTGCCACGACGATCCCAACCCCTTGTCTCTTTCATGGATACACCGCGACGAACGGTCTCTTCCAGGAACCTTTTAACAAGTTGCTTATACGCCTTCAGTTCACGAATCGTCATGGAACGTGCCAAGCGATCTCCCTGAAGCTGGATTTCACTAAACCGGCGATTCAGTTCAGCTTGTGAGGCCCGTTCCCCCTGGTGATTCATCATATCAGAGAAATTTTTGGATTGAACCGGTTTGGAACCTGAATCAGTAGAACTGATCCCGCTCTGAATCGGTCTGAATCCAGGATTGATTTTCATGGATACGCCCGCCTTCTATCATAGTTAGCCAATCGCCCATCAGCACAGTGCGCATTGCGCCTGTGCGTGAGAATGAGGCTTTTATATATGCTGATCACACTCTATATATAATGGTAGATACACATCACCATCAAGGACTTGTTCTTTGTAGTCAACCTCTTTCCGAAATGAGCCATTCCCCCAGCTGGGAAATGCTCATCCGGAAAGAGTATGCTAATTCTTCTCATCAAGAAAGGCATTCCGTAAGTGACACGCACGAACTCTGTTAACTCTTCTTGCATACATCGTTTCCAACATGCTATCGATCATGAAGGACCCTCATGAGATCCATGCAATAGGTTTAATTAGAAATGTTCGAAGCGATCTACCGGGAGAACAAATACAGTAGCTCCGCCTACTTGAACTTCAACAGGTAGCGGCAGGTAAGAGTCGGTTGTTCCACTCATCGGTGTGACCGGAGTCACGAGCTGTTCACGAACCTTACAGCTGCTGCGAATGACGTTCATTACGGATTCGACTTGACCATCATCGACACCGATCATAAACGTCGTGTTGCCTGCCTTCAAAAATCCGCCCGTACTGGCAAGCTTCGTCGCCCGAAAGTTTGCTTTGACCAATGCGCTGGATAATCGGTTGCTGTCTTTATCCTGTATAATCGCAACAATCAGTTTCATCCTGCATAACCTCCTTTAGAATAAGCACCTTTATCAAATGCCCTGTCTATATATTAGACAATTACTCGTCAAAATCCTTCAAAATCCCTGTCTCCAGCGACAAAATCATTGCTGCCAAGACATCCTCCTGCTTCATGGAAGCATCGATAACTCTGATCCGGTCCGGGAACTGCTCTTTTAATAGGAAGTAACCCTCTCGCACTTTACGGTGAAACTCCAGATTTTCCAGATCCAGACGGTTCACTTCGCGGCCATCATGAGCATCGATCCGGGCAAGCCCCACTTCAGGCTCAATGTCCAGATATAAGGTCACATCCGGCATGAGATCACCAATCGCAAAACGGTTAATGGCCCATACATTCTCTATCCCGAGTCCACGGGCGTAGCCTTGATAGACCAGACTGCTATCGACAAATCGGTCACAGATGACTGCTTTTCCAGCTCTCAGCGCAGGCTCTACTTTCTCCGCCAGATGCTGGCTGCGTGCAGCTGCATACAATAGCGCTTCGGTTCGAGCATCCATTGCCGTATGAAGAGGGTCCAGAATAATTGAACGTATTTTCTCCGCAATCTCAATTCCACCAGGCTCTCGCGTAACTACGTAAGGTATACCCCGTTCTTCAAAATAAGAACCTATTCTACCGATCATCGTTGTTTTACCGGAACCCTCTCCCCCTTCCAGCGTAATGAATTTACCTCTGCCCTGCATATGCTTCCCTGCTTTCTATGTCGATAATTGCATCTATTGCTGCTGTAATTGAATATGCTTAGACCCTCTTGCTACAAGATATGATATCCCCCGCCCAGAGGTGTATAGCTACAGCTATATCGGTACGTATTAATAACACCAAAATCATACAAGCTTGTTTCTTTCTATCATACTATAGGTCAGCGGTTACTCCAACATGAACAACAAAGTAAAGCGTTCAACCGTAGATAATCCATACCCATAATGGAAGCATAATTGATCCGGCAATAGCACTGACAATCATGGAAACTGAACTGAGGGCTACCGCATTCTCTCCATATTCAAAAGACCTTGCCATGCCGAGGGCATGAGATGCTGAACCCAGTCCAATTCCATAGGCATGTTTACTGCGGACCTTGGCCCATTTCAAGAGCATCGGCCCCAATAATATCCCTGAGAATCCTGCAATCATCACAAACAGCGATGTGAATGAGGCATTCCCTCCAACCTGATTAGCCAGTTGAATAGCCACAGGAGTTGTCACTGATTTTGGCAATAAAGCGATGACCATTTCTTGAGGATAGCCAAGCAGAATGGCAATTAAAGCACCTGTAGAGACACCTGTAATACTGCCTCCGATTGTTCCACCCACAATTGGAATGATATTTTGCTTCAGCACATGCAGATGTCTGGACAAGGGAAAAGCGAGAGATACAACTGCCGGACCCAAGAGCTCCTGTATCCATTTGCCACCCAACATGTATGTATCCAGCTTTATACCTGAAATCACCAAGATCAGGATTAGTATGGCAGTCGTTGTGAGTACAGGCATAAGTATCGGCCATTTTAATCTTTTATATAGACGAGTGGCTGGAATATATACAGCGATGGTTAGCGCGATCATTCCAATTCCGAGGATGAATGCTGACAATTGATCGCCTCCTTTTTACCTGAATGAGACGATCTCCATGTCATAAGCCATTCACTTAATTTGGCAGATATCAGACATGTGATTAATGTGCTAACGATCAAACCAATAACCAATAACAATGTGTTAGCTCGAAAAAAATCAAAGTGATTAATAATGCCCACAGTTGGCGGGATGAACAACAATTGCAGATGAGATTGAAGCCACGTCGACCCTTCTTCTCCCCAGCTCATTTTGATCCATCCCAGTTGAATGGTGACAAACAATACCAGCATGCCCACAATACTGCCTGTTAACGGCAGATGTAATACAGCTTGAATCAAGTTTCCAATCCAATAAAAACCGTACATCAACAAAACTTGCAGGACTATTCCTGTATATTTTTTTAGCGGAATACCCAAAGTGTTCCCTTCTTTCTTATGTCTATCTGTATCAGTTGAACTAGAGCGTGTCTTCATACCTGCCGAAAGCCGGAACGTAACTGAACGTGTCTGGAGCAGAGCATGGAGCGGGAGCGCTAACGACCCTGTGACGTCTTATTCAGCGATTTGAAGTGCCCTTAGCAATCTAAGGAATCTGAAACACGCTATATTGGAATAACCAGCCGTTTACAGCGTGTTTGTTAGGTCAATTTGGTTAATAACGTGTCTCAGGTTCCTTACAAAATAAAAGGAGTACTGAAAGCTAAATAAGACGTCCTCGGTTCCTTAGAAAATCGTCTGGACAATTCGCCAGGATCAGCAATCCTTGACTTCAAGCTGTTGGACCCTTACATCCTTCAACGTATTGCATGCCTGAGTTTGAAGACACACCCTCGCAACTAGATTAATGACCAAGAGACCCTCACATGTGTAGGGTCCGGTATCGCTATCCGTATTGGTCATATTGCCTACCTATTGGTGAGTGCAATTCAGAGCTTCATGTGTTCCCTTCATTCCTTCATAACCTTCAATACCTGTAGAGATGCAGCTGATACCCCATGAAACTTTGCACCCTCATCCCGCAGGAGTTGTATACGAGCCACCATCGATGTACTAATACGTTCACCCGGATATACAAGCGGAATCCCTGGAGGGTATGGAATAACCATCTCGGCTGATCGACAACCCGCGCTTTCTTCTATCGGGACATTGATCGTATCCATCTCTACAATCGGTTGCAGTGTAAAGGAGATTGGTTCCGAGTAGTGAGTTTTATCTTGTAAATTGTTCCACGTGGAAATATAATGCGCCGAACCTTTCGCAAGCTGATGAGATGACTCTGCATTAGATTGGACCTGCTCATGCCCATTGGCAGAGCTGATATGGTGTAAAGCCTGCAACAGGTACTGAGCATCTTGCACCGTTGAGCCCAGGCTGAAGAGCAAGACGACGTACCGTTCGTCGCTCATCTCAGGCACACAGCCGCATGCTTCTAGCTGCTGCTGTAGCCCATAACCGCTCAGCACCCCTGTGCCGTCATAGATGACGGCCTTGAATGGGTCCTGAGCGGTATACCCCGCGGCAGATGGCATTGCCGCCGCGGTCAGGCCCTCCCGTGTCTGCTGCGCAGCGGACACGGACATGCCAGCCGGCTTCGCTGTTCCGGCTGGCGGTTCTGGCTGCAGCGGCTGTGCAGGCTGCAGCGGCTGTGCAGGCTGCAGCAACTGAAAGCGCGGCAGCTCAGCGAGGCCGCGCTTAAAGGCATTCACGGCGGTGAGCCCCGCCGTGAATGTGTTCGCGCCCTGCACATGCAGCAGGCGGCGCGCCAGATCAAGCGAAGCCATCACCGGGTATGATGGGCTTGAGCTTTGCACCATGGTCAGGCGCTGCCTTAACAGGGACCGGTTTAACCGTGGTCCCTGAATGTGCAGCATGGCACCCATGGTGAAAGCCGTCAGCATCTTATGTGTCGACTGCACGACACCGTCTGCTCCGCATGACAGTGCAGAGACAGGCAGCTCCGGATGCTGCCCATAATGCGCGCCATGGGCTTCATCCACGAGCAATGGCATGCCAGCGGCGTGGCATACCTCGGCTATGGGCGTCAGATCCGCGCCCATGCCGTAATAATTGGGCAAAGTGACTAATACACCCTTTGCCTCAGGATAGGACTGGACAGCAGCCTGAACCGTCTCTACCGACGGCATGACCGCAAGTCCAGACACAGGATCGACCCACGACTCCAGAAATACAGCTCTTGCTCCCGCCAGCATCAACCCGTGAATAACGGATTTGTGCACATTCCGTTGCACCAGTACAATACTTTTCGGCTCATCACACATGGTGAGCAGTAAGGACAGATTACCTGCTGTACTGCCTCCCACAAGGAAGAAACTCTCCTCAGCACCAAAACAATCTGCCGCAAGCTCCTGTGCTTCCTGGATCACACCTTCCGGATGATGCAAATCGTCGGTGCCCGTAATCTCCGTAACATCCATCTCCATCATCTCCAGAAATGAACGATCTGGTACCAATCCTATTTCCGAATGAGCCCCTTCGTCACCAAAATGTTTCCCACTCTCCGGATCAGCCCCATGTTCATCCACCGAACTGAAACGCTCCACCTTCTGGCTAACATTCTTTCCTCCATCATTCTGAATCTCACCGTTGTGCTGGTGTTCCTCATTAACGATATCCTTAGCTGGAGGTTGCCCTGCTTCTGCTTGTTCTACCAAATGTCGATAAGCTTGTCCATTCTTATGCCCAGGCACATGAAAAGAACGCTGCTTCGAATCGCGATACGCGAGCAACGCTTCATATAAAGGGGCTCTACTTGATTTATTTTTATGATCCATGAAATAACCATCCTGTACATATATAATGTGCGCCCTATGCGCTTCAAAATGCTTCCTAATCCAAGGAACGCACTTCTTCCCAATCTCCACACGCTCTACTGCAAATGATCTATACCATTATATCAGCATACGCCTTCCCAAGATGGCAAACAAGACAATCACTCCTCTTAAAAACAGAAAGAGGCCCCTTGGGCCTCTATACACATCAGCATCATTGCAATGCGATGTTTAGCTTCTACTTCTATAGCAACAGTTATTATGCGTTCTTTTGTACCCAAATCTGTTTCATTTGATTGATAAAATAATTGTACTTGGCATCCTGCGCATCGGTATGAACCATTTCTGCTTCACAAGTGTCACATATGAATTCAGATACAATAAAAATGCCTTCTCTTTTTCTTTGCTCGCAGATAATACATGTGTGTTCGGCATGTTCTTCCATGAACCATCCCACCTTGTTTTACGTTTACTATCAGTATTGCACAGTTTCTATTATTTTAAACATTTTCATAGTGCTTTCTTTCTATAAAATATATATTCGCCCACCCCCTCGTGGGTGTCTGTACCGAAAAATACATTCATTTTCCCTACAAGAACATTCACCTGCTTATGTATATACATTTATCCTACATTCCATCGCATTTACCTCTACATCACGTATCCCTTGGCCTGACTCAAACTTATATTTAATTTCCTTAAAAAAACTTGGAATCCCAGCCGATATATAATACATGATAACGATATCAAAGCCTGACAGTCCGTGTATTCGGGAGTATACTGAGATAAGGTCCGTCGAATCTCAATATCTTGTACAATCGTCATGGCGTGAGATACAAGGTTCATATATACATACATGCATGATTCAATCCATTTTACTCGTGTAAGAAAAACGAATACCTACCCCACACAAACGTGAATCCGAAGGAGGATATATAATCGTATGATCGCCGAACCGGAGAATAAAGCAACATTTTATCAATACCGGCTTCTGAAAAAAAAGGCTATCGCCCGCAGTGTCATTTACAGCTATCTGTGTCTGCCGGTCATCATGCTCTTATTCAATCTACTCGCATTCTCCTGGACTGGCCTCTTCTTTTTTGTACTGGCAGGTCCAATCACCATCTGGATTCATTATGTCATCGCCAGAACGATATTACTTCTGGTCCGTACCTCTTACGCCAAACGCTGGCGTTGGAATATGCGTATGCCCTGGTTAGGTTATATCCCTGATCAGCATTTTAGCTTCCGTATGTTTGTCCGGGTACACCTTAACATGAGCTGGATTGGACTATGTATCATTACAGTATGTTTGATCTGGTCGCCATTGTCCTTCACCCTCTCGCTGATCTTCTGGCATTTGTGGTTGCTGGGTCCTCGCTTGTATGTTGTAATGGTTCTCTCCCGTGAGCGCAAAGACGGACTCATCAAATTGAATGAACAAGATGTCTCATATTATCTGCAATAACGCTCCCTCATTTATGCAATACTCAATGAACCTCACTTACCTGTAATACATAACCGCTGAGCCCTTCGAATAATTAATTTGTTACAAAAACATAATCGTGTATCGTTCAGTTGACTCAGCCTCACATGCTCAAATAAAGGTTATCCACAGTGGATAACCTTTATTTATTGTTCCCTTCTCATCCATTATCCACAGCATGGGTATAGTAAAATGAGTTATCCCCACTCGAGGCTCCGTTCTTCTCCTCTTTTCCTCCCGCTGCTCCATATCCTCATAACCCCAGATATCTCGTAGATCTTACACCTTTGAGCGATCTTTTGCCTCAGTCTCAGCTCTATCAGCCTTCTAGCTGCTTCCCATCAGCCACTCATTACCTCAATACCTTTATACACTTATATCCTCCCCCTCTACTTTTGGCACTCTACACTCCCCTATGCTTCAAGCACACATAGCACCTATTCATGTACGAAAGAAACTGTTCATTTCTTCTGAACCTGTATGACCTCTGATCCACCATACGTGATAGGTTCTCCCATCATTACTAAAGCCACTTCGCTAAATAACAAAAAGCCCCCGATCAAGTACACGGGAGCTTTACTATATTATAAGGAACATCACAGCGTTAATTAATCATACCAAACCATACCTGAACCAGCTCAATCATCTTCAGCCAATGATTTAACTGTTGCTTGAGTAGCATCATTTCTAGGAACCATTAGTGTAAAGGAACCATCATGTACTGCTAAATGCACAGTATGTCCTTCCTTTGCAAATACACGCAAGGTACTGGATTCATTGGATGTACCCTTGGCTTGCTTCTCTGTCCAACCCCAGCTTTTAATCTCGTCTAGATATACCTCAGGCAAGCTAGTACTCTCACTAATACCAGACAGCGTATATCGAACATAATCCATATCCGAATTATTTTCAGACTGGTCAGATTTATTCGCTACTTTCGGCACCGGAAAACTCTTCTCGTTCACCGCACCTTCATATGAAGTCCATACAGATCCTGAAGCTTCACCGCATCCTGCCAGAACAACAGTCAGACAAAGCAACAGAAATGATTGTAGTCCAAGTCTCCGCCAACTTAACACACACACCCTCCTTTTCACAGCTGCACATTCCAGCTCTGTGGTCAGGTACTTTTAGCATATTTAACATAGTCCTATTATACTGGTTTTGCCGCTGTTATCCGTAACAAAAATGTTACCTTCCAATATCGATCATGTCAGAGCTTCTGCTCAACGTATCTAATCCTTATAAACAAATAAAAACCACCACCGAATAACATCGGCAGTGGTTCTTTGCTTGGCGGCGTCCTACTCTCCCAGGACCCTGCGGTCCAAGTACCATCGGCGCTAGAGGGCTTAACGGTCGTGTTCGGGATGGGTACGTGTGGAACCCCTCCGCCATCGCCACCAAACGCGATTTATCGAAGCATAGCTTCTTAAAATCAGATATGGAACTGAAAATCATACACACGTTCTGTGATGTACCAATTTTCATTTCAGAGATCATTCTCTGAAAACTAGATTCGAAACGAAACATGCGAATTACAACTTGCTATTGGATAAGCCCTCGACCGATTAGTACTGGTCAGCTCCATGCATTGCTGCACTTCCACCCCCAGCCTATCTACCTCGTCGTCTTCAAGGGGTCTTACATACTGGGAAATCTCATCTTGAGGGGGGCTTCACGCTTAGATGCTTTCAGCGTTTATCCCGTCCGTACATAGCTACCCAGCGGTGCTCCTGGCGGAACAACTGGTACACCAGCGGTACGTCCATCCCGGTCCTCTCGTACTAAGGACAGCTCCTCTCAAATTTCCTACGCCCACGACAGATAGGGACCGAACTGTCTCACGACGTTCTGAACCCAGCTCGCGTACCGCTTTAATGGGCGAACAGCCCAACCCTTGGGACCTACTTCAGCCCCAGGATGCGATGAGCCGACATCGAGGTGCCAAACCTCCCCGTCGATGTGGACTCTTGGGGGAGATAAGCCTGTTATCCCCAGGGTAGCTTTTATCCGTTGAGCGATGGCCCTTCCATGCGGTACCACCGGATCACTAAGCCCGACTTTCGTCCCTGCTCGACTTGTAGGTCTCGCAGTCAAGCTCCCTTATGCCTTTGCACTCTTCGAATGATTTCCAACCATTCTGAGGGAACCTTTGGGCGCCTCCGTTACTCTTTAGGAGGCGACCGCCCCAGTCAAACTGCCCACCTGACACTGTCCCCGCACCGGATTACGGTACTAGGTTAGAACCTAGATACGATCAGGGTGGTATCCCAACGTTGCCTCCACGCAAGCTGGCGCTCACGTTTCAAAGGCTCCCACCTATCCTGTACAGATCGTACCCAAATTCAATATCAAGCTGCAGTAAAGCTCCATGGGGTCTTTCCGTCTTGTCGCGGGTAACCTGCATCTTCACAGGTATTAAAATTTCACCGGATCTCTCGTTGAGACAGCGCCCAAGTCGTTACGCCATTCGTGCGGGTCAGAATTTACCTGACAAGGAATTTCGCTACCTTAGGACCGTTATAGTTACGGCCGCCGTTTACTGGGGCTTCGGTTCACAGCTTCGGATTGCTCCTAACCACTCCCCTTAACCTTCCAGCACCGGGCAGGCGTCAGCCCGTATACTTCGCCTTACGGCTTCGCACAGACCTGTGTTTTTGCTAAACAGTCGCTTGGGCCTTTTCACTGCGGCCCCCTCGTGCTATTCACACTACCGGGGCACCCCTTCTCCCGAAGTTACGGGGTCATTTTGCCGAGTTCCTTAACGAGAGTTCTTCCGCGCGCCTTAGAATACTCTTCTCGCCTACCTGTGTCGGTTTGCGGTACGGGCACCATCACCTGGCTAGAGGCTTTTCTTGGCAGTGTGAGATCATGACCTTCGCTACTACAATTTTCGCTCCCCATCACAGCTCAGCCTTACAATGTGCGGATTTGCCTACACATCAGCCTTACTGCTTAGACGGACATCCATCAGTCCGCGTCACTACCCTACTGCGTCCCCCCATTGCTCATAACGGCTTACGGTGGTACAGGAATTTCGACCTGTTGTCCTTCGACTACGCCTTTCGGCCTCGCCTTAGGTCCCGACTTACCCTGAGCGGACGAGCCTTCCTCAGGAACCCTTAGGCTTTCGGCGGATCAGATTCTCACTGATCTTTTCGTTACTCATACCGGCATTCTCACTTGTATAATGTCCAGCGCTCCTTACGGTACACCTTCAACCCTTATACAACGCTCCCCTACCCCTGATGCAAAGCATCAAGCCATAGCTTCGGTGGTGTGTTTAGCCCCGTTACATTTTCGGCGCAGAGTCACTCGACCAGTGAGCTATTACGCACTCTTTCAATGGTGGCTGCTTCTAAGCCAACATCCTGGTTGTCTGTGCAACTCCACATCCTTTTCCACTTAACACACACTTGGGGACCTTAGCTGATGGTCTGGGCTGTTTCCCTTTTGACAATGGATCTTAGCACTCACTGTCTGACTCCCGGAAGTAAGTCTATGGCATTCGGAGTTTGACTGAGCTTGGTAACCCTTGCGGGCCCCGCACCCAATCAGTGCTCTACCTCCACGACTCTGTTTTCCGAGGCTAGCCCTAAAGCTATTTCGGGGAGAACCAGCTATCTCCGAGTTCGATTGGAATTTCTCCGCTACCCCCACCTCATCCCCGCATTTTTCAACATGCGTGGGTTCGGGCCTCCAGTGCGTGTTACCGCACCTTCACCCTGGACAGGGGTAGATCACCCGGTTTCGGGTCTACGTCCACGTACTCAGTCGCCCTATTCAGACTCGCTTTCGCTGCGGCTCCGGCTCTTCACCTTAACCTTGCACGGGAACGTAACTCGCCGGTTCATTCTACAAAAGGCACGCCATCACCCCTAAAACGGGCTCTGACTTTTTGTAAGCACACGGTTTCAGGTTCTATTTCACTCCCCTTCCGGGGTGCTTTTCACCTTTCCCTCACGGTACTGCTTCACTATCGGTCGCTAGGAAGTATTTAGCCTTGGCAGATGGTCCTGCCGGATTCATACGGGGTTTCACGTGCCCCGCACTACTCGGGATCCGTCTCGGAGGGAACAGACTTTCAACTACAGGGCTTTTACCTTCTTTGGCGGGCCTTTCCAGACCTCTTCGCTTAACCGGTTCCTTTGTAACTCCATGTGAGACGTCCCACAACCCCAAAGAGCAAGCTCTCTGGTTTGGGCTTCTCCGCGTTCGCTCGCCGCTACTGACGGAATCACTATTGTTTTCTCTTCCTCAGGGTACTTAGATGTTTCAGTTCCCCTGGTATGCCTCACACTAACCTATGTATTCAGTTAGGTGTAACTGGAAATTACCCCAGCTGGGTTTCCCCATTCGGACACCCCCGGATCAAAGCTTGCTTACAGCTCCCCGAGGCAGTTTCGTTGTTCGCCACGTCCTTCATCGGCTCCTAGCGCCTAGGCATCCTCCGTGTGCTCTTAGTAGCTTAACCATTTTGTTCCGGTTTCGGTCGCTCGCTTCCCTTGGTTTGGACTGCGTCCAAATCCAAAAGTCGCTCTCACCCGATACCATCACAAAAGCAATTTGACTACCGTTTTTATTAAAACTTGTTTAACACAAGTTCAGCTAAAAAGGAATGTTCTAATTCGCGTTTGTTTCGTTTCGATATCTAGTTTTCAAAGAACAAGCTCCATGCAAAAGCAAGCTGTTTGAGAGTTTGAGCTCTCAAAACTGAGCAACGAGTGAGTGTTTTGCAGCTAAGCTGCATATTTGAATGTTTCCACTCGGGAAACGATTCTCCATAGAAAGGAGGTGATCCAGCCGCACCTTCCGATACGGCTACCTTGTTACGACTTCACCCCAATCATCTATCCCACCTTCGGCGGCTGGCTCCTTGCGGTTACCCCACCGACTTCGGGTGTTATAAACTCTCGTGGTGTGACGGGCGGTGTGTACAAGACCCGGGAACGTATTCACCGCGGCATGCTGATCCGCGATTACTAGCAATTCCGACTTCATGCAGGCGAGTTGCAGCCTGCAATCCGAACTGAGACCGGCTTTGTTGGGATTGGCTCCATCTCGCGATTTCGCAGCCCGTTGTACCGGCCATTGTAGTACGTGTGTAGCCCAGGTCATAAGGGGCATGATGATTTGACGTCATCCCCACCTTCCTCCGGTTTGTCACCGGCAGTCTATCTAGAGTGCCCATCCGAAATGCTGGCAACTAAATATAAGGGTTGCGCTCGTTGCGGGACTTAACCCAACATCTCACGACACGAGCTGACGACAACCATGCACCACCTGTCTCCTCTGTCCCGAAGGAAAGATACATCTCTGCACCGATCAGAGGGATGTCAAGACCTGGTAAGGTTCTTCGCGTTGCTTCGAATTAAACCACATACTCCACTGCTTGTGCGGGTCCCCGTCAATTCCTTTGAGTTTCAGTCTTGCGACCGTACTCCCCAGGCGGAGTGCTTAATGTGTTAACTTCGGCACCAAGGGTATCGAAACCCCTAACACCTAGCACTCATCGTTTACGGCGTGGACTACCAGGGTATCTAATCCTGTTTGCTCCCCACGCTTTCGCGCCTCAGCGTCAGTTACAGCCCAGAGAGTCGCCTTCGCCACTGGTGTTCCTCCACATATCTACGCATTTCACCGCTACACGTGGAATTCCACTCTCCTCTTCTGCACTCAAGTCACCCAGTTTCCAGTGCGATCCGGGGTTGAGCCCCGGGATTAAACACCAGACTTAAATGACCGCCTGCGCGCGCTTTACGCCCAATAATTCCGGACAACGCTTGCCCCCTACGTATTACCGCGGCTGCTGGCACGTAGTTAGCCGGGGCTTTCTTCTCAGGTACCGTCACCTTGAGAGCAGTTACTCTCCCAAGCGTTCTTCCCTGGCAACAGAGCTTTACGATCCGAAAACCTTCATCACTCACGCGGCATTGCTCCGTCAGGCTTTCGCCCATTGCGGAAGATTCCCTACTGCTGCCTCCCGTAGGAGTCTGGGCCGTGTCTCAGTCCCAGTGTGGCCGATCACCCTCTCAGGTCGGCTACGCATCGTCGCCTTGGTGAGCCGTTACCTCACCAACTAGCTAATGCGCCGCAGGCCCATCCCCAAGTGACAGATTGCTCCGTCTTTCCAGTTTCCTTCAGGCGAAGAAAACAACTATTCGGTATTAGCTACCGTTTCCGGTAGTTGTCCCAAACTTGAGGGCAGGTTGCCTACGTGTTACTCACCCGTCCGCCGCTAAGTATCAAGGAAGCAAGCTTCCTATCAACTCCGCTCGACTTGCATGTATTAGGCATGCCGCCAGCGTTCGTCCTGAGCCAGGATCAAACTCTCCAATAAAGTATTGAAAAGAGCGATAAGCTCATTTTGAATCTGACGAGATTAAAAATCTCATTTGTGCTCCAGTCGATCCAAGCCAAGGCTTGTCTCAAACTTTCGCGTTCATTCTGCAAGCAGAATGTTTACTCACTCGTTGTTCAGTTTTCAAAGATCAAACTTATTTTTTTACCGAATGTCGTTCTCTTCAGCAACTTTTATATCTTATCACATCCGAACCAACTTTGCAAGCTCTTTTTTTAAGTTTCTTTCGAAGCTTATTTCATTCGCTTGCCGCACCGTGTAAACTGTGTTTTCTTGGCCGGAATTAGAATATACCATGTACAGATATTGAATGCAAGTCTTTTTTTGAGTAATTATATAATCTTTCTGTTTTTTCTACACTTGCACATTTATCTCACGTAAAAAGCCTCTCTATAAAAGAAAGGCCCTCTCATCATGTTGCTTTAATATCTATTGTTATCCGATAACCTCTTCGATGTGAAGCTGCCGTTGCTGCATCAGGTTAATGATGGTTCCTTCTACTGACACCATAGGCCGTGTAGGATGATCTCGATCAGAGAATACGATCTCTCCAATTTGGTTATTGCTGAGTTTTACTCGGATGCCATTATGGATCTGGGTCGACCGTTGAACAAATACTCTTACAATTGCAGGATCCAATTTCCCAAATGCCTCACTTTGGATCTGTTCTAGGACTAGGTATGGTGATTGTGCCTTGCGGTAGATCTTCTCCAGCGTCATGGCGTGGAAAATATCAGCGATAGCTACAATCTTGGCATAAATATGAATCTGCGTCCCACTAAGCTGCAACGGATAGCCTGATCCATCCACTTTTTCATGATGCTGCAAAGCTGCAAGTCTGGCTCCCTCATTAATGGCCTTTGCCTGTTTAAGAATCTGATAACCATATTTCGTATGCTGACGAATCTCTTCCTGCTCTGTAGCCGTCAACGTGGATGGTTTATGGAGAATCTGCGGATCTACCTTGTTGTTACCAATATCATGGAACAAGCCTGCAAAAGCCACTTGCATCCAATCCTTGGAGGGGAGATCGATCCATTGAGCCAGTTGATAGGATGTGATCGCACTCAGTACGGCATGGTGATATACATAATCATGTTCTTGCATTACTCGTGGACTGAAGGTAAGCACATTATATTGTTTGAGATGTGCAAACACTGCCTCCAACTGTGTACGTAACTCATAGACCGGTAATTCAGCCGCCAGAGAGGACAGGAAAGCATTTTTGGTTAGTGCAACCATCTTCTCATACTCATCCTGCAAAGACGTTACTACAGGAGCTGTGGTGACGTTCCCTGTCTTCCCAGCCCGTTCACCATTGTTGTCATTGGCAGAACTTCCTGCGGACACAGATGCACCTTTGGTTACTGTACTACTCGACACCATTCTTTCTTGTTCAATATCTACCTGTTGAATCATAAAGGCTCTGAGCACTTCCATATCCTTGGGTAAAATGACTTTTCCCTTCTGAAGCAGAACGTTGCCGCGAAGTGTTTGCACATCACTCCCAAGTTTGAGTCCTGGTTTGACTTCTGACAGGGTGATTAATCCCATGTGTATTCCCCTCACTCTTCGTTCTTCTATGTTAATACAAACAAGACCATAGTCCCGGTTTTTCATGATATTTCCCATTATATTACTCAGGAATCAGGCTGTACATCCCAGATTCGGAAGAATAAAAGAAGAGATTCCTTTATACAAACAAAAGGGCCCCCGGTGGGAGCCCTCGCAATCTTCTTCCAATCTCAAAGAGATCAGTCTTTATAAAATTCTATTTTATGCTTCCGAACCGGAATCGTCGTCGCCCTCAACTTCATTAACCTCAGCGTCAGAAACGGTGCCTTCTTCCAAGCTTACTACCGTAGCTTGGGGCTCCTCGCCTTCCAAGCCTTCAAGCGACTCATCGTCTGGTTCCTCTTCATTTTTGTCAATTCGGCTGACTGTAGCTACTGAATCCTCGTCACGAATATGAATCAGCTTCACACCCTGCGTGTATCGACCCATAGTGGATATGCCTTCCATGCTCATCCGGATCAACGTACCGCTAGACGTGATAATCATCAGATCCTCTTCGGTTTTAACCATTTTGAGGCTGACTACTGAGCCGTTCTTCTCTGTGACATTAATAGTCTTGATCCCTTTACCGCCACGAGTCTGCATCCGATAATCATTGACAGGTGTACGTTTACCATAACCTTTGGCTGTAACGATCAGAACATCAAGCTCTTTATCAACTACATCCATACCGATAACAGCATCCTGTTCATCCAATGTAATCCCTTTGACCCCGGTTGCGCTACGTCCCATGGAACGTACGTTACCTTCCGAGAATCGAATAGACATTCCGTGAGCTGTACCCATGATGATCTCTTGCAATCCATCGGTCAGCTTAACATCGATCAGAACGTCATCATCACGTAAGGAAATACCGATCAAGCCGCCTTTGCGAATATTGGTGTAATCCTCAAGTGGCGTCTTCTTCACAACCCCTTGGCGGGTAGCAAAGAACAAGTATCTGTCACTTTCGAATTCCTGGACCGGAATTACGGCATTGACCGATTCGCCCTGCTCGATCTGGATCAGGTTGATAATCGGCGTTCCCCGTGCGGTACGTCCAAGCTCTGGAATCTCGTAAGCTTTGAGACGGTACACTTTACCTTTGTCAGTGAAGAACATGAGGTAATTGTGAGAGTTGGTCACAAACAGATGCTCGACAAAGTCGGTATCTTTCGTATCCATACCCACGACCCCACGTCCACCACGTTTCTGGCTGCGGTATGTGGATACCGGCAGACGTTTCACGTAGCCTGTATGAGTAATCGTAATGATAACCTCTTCACGTGGAATCAGGTCCTCATCCAGAATACTCTCTTCACCTACAGTGATCTCCGTACGACGATCATCGCTGAAGCGGTCGCGGATCTCTTGCAGCTCCGTACTGATAATCTCAAGCACCAGATGCTCATTGGCCAGAATTTCGCGATACTCTCTGATTTTGACCATCAGTTCGTTATATTCATTTTCAATACGTTCGCGTTCCAGACCTGTGAGTCGTTGCAAACGCATATCGAGAATAGCTTGAGCCTGATCATGACTGAGTGAGAAGCGCTCAATCAAACCTTCTCTTGCTGCATCCGCATTACTGGATGAACGAATCAACGTAATAATCTCGTCGATATGATCCAGCGCAATACGTAAACCTTCTAGAATGTGTGCACGAGCTTCAGCCTTTTTCAGTTCAAACTGCGTACGTCTGCGAATAACCTCAATCTGATGCTGCAGGTAGTGATACAACACTTCACGCAAGTTCAGAATTTTAGGTTCTTTATTAACAATCGCAAGCATGTTAATCCCGAAAGTAGATTGCATCGATGTATGTTTGTACAGGTTGTTCAGGACAACCCCCGGATTCACGTCTCTGCGAAGCTCAATTACAACCCGCATACCATTACGGTCAGACTCATCACGAAGGTCAGTAATACCATCAATCTTTTTATCACGTACCAACTCGGCGATTTTCTCAACGAGTCTCGCCTTGTTTACCTGATAAGGCAGCTCCGTAACGATAATTCGTGCCTTGTTGTTGTTCTCTTCGATGTTGGTTTTGGCCCGCATCGTTACTGAACCACGTCCGGTCTGATACGCCTGGCGAATGCCTGAACGGCCCAAAATGTAGCCGGACGTAGGGAAGTCTGGTCCCTGAATGTAATCCATGAGTTCCATGGATGTAATGTCCGGATTTTGAATCATGGCCTGTACACCATCAATGACCTCACCCAGATTATGAGGAGGAATATTGGTGGCCATACCTACCGCGATCCCGCCGACCCCATTGACAAGCAAGTTAGGAAAACGAGCAGGCAGAACGATTGGCTCATGTTCTTCACCGTCATAGTTCGGCTGGAAATCAATCGTATCCTTGTTGATATCTCTGAGCATTTCCATAGCAATCTTGGACAAACGTGCTTCGGTGTAACGCATGGCTGCTGCCATATCACCATCGACCGATCCAAAGTTACCATGTCCATCTACATGCATATAACGCAGGGAGAAATCCTGTGCCATCCGTACCATCGTCTCGTAAACAGCAGAGTCACCGTGTGGGTGATACTTACCGATAACTTCGCCGACGATTCTGGCTGATTTTTTATGTGGTTTATCGGGTGTCATGCCGAGCTCTGACATCGCGTACAGAATACGCCGGTGAACCGGCTTCAATCCATCACGCACGTCAGGTAAGGCACGGCTAACGATGATGCTCATCGCATAATCCATAAACGATTCACGCATCTCAACGCCTATATCCCGATCTGTAATCTGAGAGTTCATTTCTTCCGCCATGCTGGACCTCCTTCTTGTCCTTCAACAAACGTTCCATTTCGTCATGCAAAAAAGTTGATTATATGTGAAAAGCCTAACAAGGCTAAAACCGCGCAAGAACGCTACTCTTTATTATATTACTTTCACAAAAGTTACACAATTAAACGTCCGCTGGGCAATAGCCTTTCTTCCGGGAACTTCTGCGTGTCTGGGGATACGCCCTGCCTTCCTCCCCAATTGCACATACAATGCTAGAAAAACGGCATATGTACTGTGCCTACCGAGGCTAAAGCCATTCCCGTCCTACGATCAAACTGCAAATTGTGCAGCTCATCGCACAAAACGCCATATTTCTCTATTATACCACTGAAATCGTCTCTTGTCCTTTGATTTCTCCGTGTCTGGTCCCTCTTTAGAACTGAACAAAACATGAAAGGACTGATGAATCTTGGGTATCCAACGCGTCTCCAGCAAATGGGCCAAAACAGCCGTGTTACAACGCAGTCGCATTGTGAATGAATATATCCCAGTGACCCGAAAATATAGCCGTCAAACTCTGGAACAAATGACTGAATTATTTGAGTCCAACTATATCAAACCGGACCGTGGCACTTACGGTAATGGTGTTATGCGGGTGAGAACAACCCGTTTATACGAACCTGTTGTTAATTCCGAAGATTCCACCACAGATGCAGAGGTTCCGGAAGAAACCAATGATCGAAACTTGCCTGATGAACCCGAAGCAAGTGCTGTTATCTCCAGAGCTACCTATCTCACAACAACATATCATCTCCAATACGGTACAGAGGAGAGATCATTTCATTCCCTGGACGAACTCGAACGAGCACTGAATGATCGCATTCAGGAACGTGAATATATCATTCAACAGGGAATCTCGCTGATGAAGCATGAAGATTTGCCTTTTGACTTGCGTGTGTTAACTCAGAAAAATCTGCAACACAACTGGGAAACAACAGGTGTTCTGGGACGTGTTGCTGCGCCGGGCAAAATCATCACCAACATTCATGGCGGTGGGCGATTGGCCACGTTTGAAGAACTCGTACTCCCCCATCTTCACCAGGATGGCTTCAAAAAACTTCGTACTGAGCTGTACCGCTTAGGTATTCATACCGCTGTGCAATTGCAAACATCATTTCCAAGACTCAAAGAGATTGGTATTGATATTGCGCTAGACGAAGCAGGGCGTCCCTGGATTCTTGAAGTCAACACACTGCCAGGCATTTATGCCTTTGGCTTATTACCGGACAAGGAGGCGTACCGGAAGATCAAACGTTATGCGATTGCGTACGGTCGTTTGCCCTCCAAAAAGGGTAAGAGCTCCCGGCCATCCCCTAAAGCACAGGCTTCATCTGCCAAAAAACGTGTACGCAGATAACAAAGGGATACGGAAATCTAAGTATACGCCTTCCCTGTTCCATACCTTTCCTAATATAAAAAAGGCGCCCTCTCAGGCGCCTCTTCAAATATGTTAAATGTCGAGGTTTTTCACGTATTTTGCATTTTCCTGGATAAAGTCACGACGTGGTTCAACGTTATCCCCCATCAGGGTGTCAAACATGGTATCAGCAAGTATGGCATCATTGATCGATACTTGCATCATGGTCCGACTCTCCGGATCCATCGTCGTTTCCCACAATTGTCCGGCATTCATCTCACCAAGACCTTTGTAACGCTGAACGTTGAATTTTGCATTTTCGCCGAGCGTTGCAATAATTTCATCGCGCTCTCTCTCGGAACCGGCATAACGAATCACTTTGTTACGCTCAATCTTGAACAATGGCGGTTGTGCAATATATACATAACCTGCCTCAATGATTTTACGCATGTACCGATACAGGAATGTCAGCAACAGTGTTCGGATATGAGCACCATCGACATCGGCATCGGTCATCAAAATGATTTTGTGATAACGGGCTTTGGCGATATCGAAGTCATCACCAATACCTGTACCCATCGCCGTAATAATTGCTCTAATCTCGGCATTACCCAAGATCCGGTCAAGACGAGCTTTTTCCACGTTCAAAATCTTACCACGCAGCGGCAAAATCGCTTGGAAATGACGATCCCGGCCTTGTTTCGCTGATCCGCCTGCAGAGTCACCTTCGACGATGTACAATTCGCTGATTGAAGCATCCTTGGATGAACAGTCTGCCAGTTTACCTGGAAGTGAGCTTACTTCGAGTGCACCTTTACGACGTGTCAGTTCACGGGCTTTACGGGCAGCTTCACGCGCACGTGCTGCTTGCAGACCTTTTTCCAAAATGCGACGGGATACGGAAGGATTCTCTTCCAGGAACTCCTGCAGCTTCTCGGCAAACAAGGATTCGACAATACCACGCACTTCGCTGTTGCCCAGCTTGGTCTTTGTCTGTCCTTCAAATTGCGGTTCCGGAATCTTGACCGAAATAATGGCCGTCAAACCTTCACGCACGTCATCTCCGGAAAGGTTCCCCGTGCTGTCCTTGATTACACCCGCCTTACGAGCATAGTCATTGATGATCCGTGTAAGGGCACTCTTGAAACCTGATTCGTGCGTTCCGCCCTCATGCGTGTTGATATTGTTCGCGAAGGAATAGATATTCTCGGTGTAGTTGTCATTGTATTGCAGGGCAACTTCCACCTGAATGTTATCTCTGGAACCTTCGACGTAAATTGGATTCTCATGCAGGACTTCGCGCTTCTGGTTCAGGTAGGAGACGTATTCGATAATGCCGCCTTCGTACATGAACGAGTTGGTTGCACCGGTACGCTCATCCGTCAATGTAAGACCGATGCCCTTGTTCAGGAATGCCAGCTCACGAATCCGGGCAAGCAAGATGTCATATTCGAACACTCTTGTTTCCGTGAAAATTTCAGGATCTGGATGGAATCTAACTGTTGTTCCCGTTTCTTCGGTTGTACCGATCACTTTCAGGTCATACTGTGGAGCTCCACGGCGATATTCCTGTTGATAGATATGTCCCTCACGTTTAACCGTTACAACCACTTTTTCAGAGAGTGCATTCACAACGGACACACCAACACCATGCAAACCACCGGATACTTTATATCCGCCGCCGCCAAATTTCCCCCCTGCATGTAGGACAGTCATAACTACCTCAAGTGCAGGACGTTTCATTTTGGCATGTTCGCCGACAGGAATACCCCGTCCGTTATCGACTACAGTCACGCTATTGTCTTCATGGATACTGACCTCAATGTGGTCGCAGTAACCTGCAAGCGCTTCGTCAATACTGTTGTCCACTACTTCCCAGACCAGATGATGCAGGCCCTTGGAACTGGTGGAACCGATATACATGCCCGGACGCTTCCGTACGGCTTCCAATCCTTCAAGGACCTGAATTTCATTCGCATCATATGACGGTTGATTCATAGACATGCCTTTCACCTACTTCTATAGATTCAATATCGTAAATATGCGTTAACTAATAATTGTTTGCTGAAATAGACAACGCCCTTCATTTCAGCAGCTATTCAAATTTAAAGACAAGCAGCAAAAGAGACATCTTTTATGCCACACAACGCTAGAGATCCGGAAAAATGTGAGCCCGCTTTTTCAGCGTGGCTGAGGAAATAGGCGAGTAGTACACAATGTTTTTGGTCACCACAATGGACTTGGCTTCCTCTTCGCCGATGTGTTCCACTGTTTTTTCCTGCTCGGCATGCGTGACATACTGCTTGGAGATCTTTGAGGATTTTTCAATCGATATATCAAAAATAGCGACCAATTCGGAAGAACGGATGATCTTCTCACCGCCCAGATGAATGTACATAAGCCCCTCACTCCTTAGCGTTCAACCTGTCCGGCATGAACGTGATAAATACTGGCATCTTTGAGCTTGTCAACGTTCAGGCTCTCGATCCCCGTAGCCGTAATAAAGGTTTGCACCTTGCTCTGGAACGTTTCGATCAGCTGCGTCTGGCGAAAAGGGTCCAGCTCGGACAGAACATCATCCAGCAACAGAACTGGATATTCTCCGATTTCTTCATGAATCAGTTCAATTTCCGCAAGTTTAAGGGACAACGCCGTTGTGCGCTGCTGCCCCTGCGAGCCATATGTTTGTACTTCCCGATCGTTAATGAAAAAGGACAGGTCATCCCGATGCGGCCCACTAAGGGTTGTGCCTCGGCGAATCTCCTGCTCTTTCATTTGTGATAATTTTATCATAAATTGGTCCATTAAGACAGCTTCATCTTCCTCAGCGGCTTCGCTGAAGGAAGGAAGGTAGGCCAGCCGCAAGACTTCTCCGCCTCCGGTGATCCCCTGATGAATCGTTTCTGCCCACTTTTGCAGTTTCTTTATGAATTGTTTCCTTTTTTTGACGATTTTAACACCATGCTCGACCAGTTGTTCGTTCCACACCTCAAGCATGGTCTGGGCCGATGCCCCTTTTCCCCATAACTGCTTAAGCAAATTGTTTCGTTGGACGAGCACTTTTTGGTATTGCTGCAGGTGATACAGGTAACCTGGTGCAACCTGTCCAATCTCCATGTCAAGAAACCGGCGGCGGACCCCCGGTGTGCCTTTTACAATCTCCAGATCCTCCGGTGCAAACATCACAACATTGAGCGCTCCGACAAAATCACTTAACTTGCGCTGCTCCAGGCCGTTAATTTTTGCTTTTTTGCCTTGTTGCGACAAAGATAGTTCAAGCTTGACCGATCCGTACTTTTTGTCGACCTCTGCTGCAAGTCTGGCACGTTCCTCACCGAAACGGATTAACTCCTTGTCACGGGATGTACGGTGGCTCTTGGTGAGTGCAAGTACAAAAATCGCCTCTGCAAGATTGGTCTTGCCTTGGGCATTTTGCCCGATCAACAAGTTTACGGGACCAAAAGAATCCAGTCTCAGATGTTCATAATTGCGGAAATTCTGCAGATCAATGCTGTTCACAAACACGCGGTAACCTCCCTTTTATCCCGTCCGTCAGGAGGCAGCAGGATCGAACTGGTCTTCTTATTCTGCAGCAACTTCGAATGTGCCTTCTCCGTCCACTTCAACGATATCCCCAGGGTATAACTTACGTCCCCGGCGTTCCTCAGGCTCTTTATTCACACGTACAAGACCTTCCTGAAGCAAAGCTTTGGCCATACCTCCAGTTGGGATGCAATCAGCCAGTTTCAAAAATTGATCAAGCTTAATATATTCCGTACGAATCGTAACTTGGTTCACTATGATCTTCCTTTCGTTAGTTGGTCGTCCGATATGGCAATATCACGTAAAGGCTGTGACTGTCATCCAGCGGTTTCAAGATAATTGGACTCATGACTCCTGTAAAAGCAATCATCAGCTGCTCACTTTCAACAACTTTCAGCACATCCAGCATGTATTTGGAGTTGAACGAGATTTTTAACGGATCTCCTGTAAACTCGGCAGGTTCGATTTCTTCTCTTACTTTACCTAGCTCAGAAGAGCTTGAAGAAATTTCAACGGATCCCGAATCCATCGTTTGCATACGCACGATGTTTGTTTTCTCTTCACGCGACAGCAAATAAGCCCGGTCAATGGATTCACTTAATTTTTTTGTATCTAAAACGAGTTCTGTTTTGTATGACGTTGGAATAATTCTAGAAGTATCCGGATATGTTCCGTCCAAAATACGGGAGTAGAACAATACACGGTCGATTTTGAACAGGACCTGGTTATCTGCAACAACGATATCCACAAGGGTATTTTGATCCGGAACAATTTTGCTGAGCTCGTTCAGCGTTTTACCGGAAATGACCACGTTGTTGAAGCGGATACCTTCTGCATTATCCAGCATTGCTGATCGAGTAGCAAGACGGTGACGGTCTGTTGCCACAAATTTCAATTCGTTGTCACCCAAACTCCAGAGTACACCTGTCAGGATTGGAGTAGTCTCGTGTGTGGAAATGGAGAAGACCGTTTGTTTGATCATATTTTTCAGCAAATCTCCTGGAATGGAGACCGTTTGGTTTTCTTCGATGCTTGGCAGTACCGGGAATTCTTCCGGATCAAGACCTACCAGTTGAATTTCGGTAGCACCTGCGGAGATAAAGGTGTTGAAGTTCTCTTTGACTTCCATGTGCACTTCCTGTGATGGCAGCTTCTTGATGATCTCCACAAAAAACTTGGCTGGTAAAACTACACTGCCGGGTTGATCTACCTGAACTACGCTTTTATCTCCATCTTCAAGCGGGATGAAGGATTGAATGGATATATCGGTGTCACTTGCTGTCAACGTTACACCTTGATGATTCACGTCGAATTTGATACCGCTCAGAATCGGAATCGTCGTACGGCTTGAGATCGCTTTGGATACTTGCTGTATGGAATCGTTTAAGTAGTTTTTCATTATGCTGATTTTCATGGTTTCACTCCTAGCTGATTTTTTGGTGTTGGGGTGTTAAAAGGTGTTTTTCAAAGGCCGAAGGCTAAGCTCCGAAATGGCTATTTTGGAGATGATATCTTTAAGATCTTTTTAGTAATAATAGTAATAGGGGCACTGAATATGTGGATAAGTGGGTATAAACCCGTACACCCAAGCCTATCCACATGTGTATACGTTGTGCATAGGCTTGGGACTTGTTCAGGTTGGATTCTTTATTTTTTCGGTTAAGTTGTTGATAACTTTATAGAGATCCTGATCGTTTTTAATCGCTTGGGAGATTTTTTCGTGAGCATGTATGACAGTGGTGTGATCTCGTCCTCCGAATGCTTCCCCAATTTTGGGCAGGGAAAAGTCTGTCAGTTCACGAGAGAGATACATGGCAATCTGTCTTGGAAAAGCAACTGCCTTGGTCCGTTTCCGTGCTTTGAAATCTTCAAGCTTAAGGCTATAATACTCGCCGACCTTTTGTTGGATGTCATGAATAGTGATCATTTTGGGACGACTGGAAGGAATAATATCCTTCAGTGCTTCAGCTGCCAGATGAGTGGTTACATCTTGATTAGTCAGTGAAGAGTAAGCAACGACCCGAATCAGGGCACCTTCCAGTTCACGGATGTTGGTGTCAATCTGGTTGGCAATGTACATCATCGCTTCATTCGGAATATCCAAGTTTTCCGCACGTGCCTTTTTACGCAAAATTGCAATCCTCGTCTCCAAATCTGGAGGCTGGATATCCGTAATTAACCCCCATTCAAAGCGAGAACGAAGCCGTTCTTCCAGTGTTGGAATTTCCTTCGGTGGTCTGTCGCTGGAGATGATAATCTGCTTCCGTTCCTCATGCAGCGCATTAAACGTATGGAAAAATTCCTCTTGTGTTGATTCTTTTCCCGCCAAGAACTGAATATCATCAATGAGCAAAATGTCGACGCTCCGGTATTTGTTACGGAAGCTCTCCCCGCGGTTGTCACGGATTGAGTTAATGAATTCGTTGGTGAATTTCTCAGACGACAAATAAACGACTTTGCTGCCCGGATCATGCTCCAGAACGTAATGTCCGATCGCATGCATCAAGTGAGTTTTACCGAGACCTACCCCTCCATACAGAAAGAGAGGATTGTAAGCTTTGGCGGGCGCTTCAGCGACCGCCAGCGATGCGGCATGGGCAAAACGGTTGCCCGGTCCGATGACAAATGTATCGAACGTATATTTCGGATTCAGCATGCTGAGTACCGCTTCTTCCTGTACAACTTTAGGTGTTGGTGCCGGCAGTTGCGGGTCCGGTTCAGCAGGTTTGTTCTCTTCGATGACAAATTTCACATCGACTTGCTTGCCAAGCAGCTCGTATACCGTCGAGCCAACCAATTTGGTGTAACGGCTCTCCAGCCATTCGACGGCAAACGTGGTTGGTGCGGAAATGACGATTGAACGGTCATTCAGCTTGGTGGCTTTGGTTGCTTTGAACCAGGTGTCAAAGCTGGGTTTGCTGAGTTTGTTTTGTATGATTGATAAAATTTGCTGCCATAAATCAGAAGTATGGCTGTCCACAGACTGTCACTCCTTTTACATGTTCCAAGTGTGGCTTAAGCCATGATGCAGTGTCGAAATACGAGATATATTGTTGAATTTATCCCCAAACTCCCACAGGTCGAAAACAAAAAAAGTATGAACAACGGAAAATTGTTCACAACTTTATCCACAGGCTGTTGATAATATTATGGGTCAGATCACATATTCACATCCAAAAGTAATACAATCATAGCAAAAGAAACCCCGCATTTCAACGTATCGCGTGATTTTATCCACAAATTCAATAACTTGTGTATAATTTTTAGTCACAACACAATATATTGTTTATAAACTGTTTAACTTTCGACAGAATGACCCAAAAACCAAAAATGTTTTATACACAGGTTATCCGTCAAATGATGCCAAATTGTGTGTAAAAGTATTCTTGGTTTGTGAATAACCTGTCTGTGGATAACCGTGAAGTGAAAATGAAGCATGATTGAGATCGGAAAAAGAGTGACCTCTCACCTCTCGTGTTTTTCTTGCCAATGGGGCGATGGTGAAAGCAACGAAATCAGTGTCTGG
This sequence comes from Paenibacillus amylolyticus, assembly GCF_047302515.1. Classification (GTDB taxonomy): domain Bacteria; phylum Bacillota; class Bacilli; order Paenibacillales; family Paenibacillaceae; genus Paenibacillus; species Paenibacillus amylolyticus_G. The sequence continues at coordinate 5,937,855 of NZ_CP168019.1, forward strand.
ATGGGAGACGGAGAGGGGAGTAAACTCATATTTTAATTGAACAAGATCAGTGGTATATTTTCTGAGCAGAGGGTAATGCTGTGATGGCAATGTATAAGAATAATGGACATAGATGACTTCATTTTGAGACATATGTAATGAGATTATCAGGATCAAGAGGTAAGCTGATGCTCGAATATGGAGGTTGAAGTGTATGAATGTATAATATGAATTCAAAGGATAGATTATGCGTGTATAGCAAAAGAGGGTGTCCTCTAAAACCGATTTTTGGTTTTAGAGGACACCCTCTTTTTTTGGTGCAGAGACGAAGTATGGATTGATGATTTAGAGACGGGGAAGGGACATCTTACGCTGGAATTCAGCGATATCTGCGTATTCCTCTTCCAGTTTGCGAGAGATTCGAATAAAGATGGGTAGCAGCTCTTGGTAGAGTACAGCATTCTCTTTGACAGGGGTATGCCGATGCGTTGTACCGACCATGGAAGAAACGGCATGAAGCGATTGGATCCGCCCTGTAGCGTATAAACCAAGCACGACGGCACCCAGACAGGAACTTTCGAAGCTCTCGGGTACAACCACTTCCTGATTGAAGATATCAGACATCATCTGGCGCCAGAGAGGAGAACGCGCAAACCCACCTGTGGCTTGAATGGAGGTAGGTTGCCCAATCTGTTCTTCCATGGCGAGCAGTACCGTATATAGGTTGAAAATAACCCCTTCCAGGACAGCACGGATCATATGCTCTTTTTGGTGATGGAGTGTTAAGCCAAAAAAGGAACCACGGGCATCCGGATTCCACAAAGGGGCACGTTCGCCCGAAAGGTACGGATGAAACAGAAGTCCTTCCGATCCCGGCCGGACACGTTCGGCAATTTTGGTCAGCACATCATAGGAATTGATGCCAAGTCGTTTGGCTGTCTCCACTTCAGACGCGGCGAATTCATCCCGCACCCAACGAAACAGCATGCCACCGTTATTCACAGGTCCACCAATGACCCAAAGATTCTCTGTGAGGGAATAACAGAAGGTTCGACCTTTGGGATCGGTAACCGGACGGTCCACGACAGTGCGAATGGCCCCGCTGGTTCCGATGGTTGCTGCGACAACACCAGGTTCAATGGCGTTTACGCCGAGATTGGATAAAACCCCATCACTTGCGCCAATAACAAAGGGCGTAGAGGAGGAGAGAGCCATTTTTTCAGCCGATTCGTGATTCATTCCTTCTAATATATGTGTTGTAGGTACAAGCTTCGAGAGATGGTCGGGTGTAATGCCTGCAACCTCAAGGGCCTCTGCGTCCCAGTCCAGTTGTTCCAGATTGAGCAAGCCTGTGCAGGAAGCGATGGAATGGTCGACAACATATTGTCCGAATAGACGGAAGAACAAATATTCTTTAATCGAAATAAATTTGGCTGTGCGCTCAAAAAGTTCAGGTTCATCGTGGCGCAGCCACATTAATTTGGTCAGTGGTGACATGGGATGGATCGGTGTACCTGTGCGCAGATAGATGCGATGGCCCAATCCATTCTCTTGCAGCTGGGCAGACCAAGCTGCACTTCGATTATCCGCCCAGGTGATGCAACGGGTTAAGGGTTTGTTATCCTGTCCCATGGCAATGACACTATGCATAGCCGAGCTGCAGGATACAAACAGGATCTGCTCGGCAGCAACACCACTCTGATCCATGACTCCTCGCACAGAGCGGAGGGCCGCTTGCACAATCTCTTCAGGGTCCTGCTCGGCAACATCGGGTGCAGGGGTGTACAAAGGATATTCCTGTGTTGAGGTACTGACGACAGAGCCTTGCTCGGTAAATAAGACGGATTTGGTACTGGTGGTACCAATATCGATCCCAATCATGTAGTTGTTCATGTATTTAATCCTTCTTTCTCCAGAAAGCGATGAGATTTTAATTTCTTTCTACTATATATAGACCATTTATACCACTGTACTCAGGAGCAAAATAAAGATCAGTCCCACCACGGATAATAGTGTTTCCATAACGGTCCACGTTTTCAATGTCTGGGAAACGCTCATATTAAAGAATTCTTTGATCATCCAGAATCCTGCATCGTTTACATGAGACAAGATGAGTGACCCTGCACCTGTGGCGAGTACAACCAGCTCAATATTGGCCCCTGGTGTGAGTGCAAGCACTGGAGCGACGATACCGGCGGCTGTTGTCATGGCTACGGTTGCTGAACCGGTAGCTACACGAATGAGCCCAGCGACAAGCCAGGCAAACAGGATCACGTTGATGTTGGCATGGGTAGCGACTTCAGCAATGGCGTTACCTACGCCACTATTGATCAATACCTGTTTGAAGGCACCGCCTCCGCCAATAATGAGAATGATGGTCGCCGTAGGCGCCAGACATTCACTGGTGAAGCGAGAAATATCGTGCTTGGTGAACCCACGTGCAAAGCCGAGTGAAAAGAGGGCAAATACAACTGAAATGAGCAGAGCAATGATCTCATGACCGATAAATTCACTGAAAACGGTGAAACCGCTCGTGGCATTTGGGTCAATGATGCTTGCAATGGAACCAATAAGCATCAAAATAACCGGCAGCAATATGGTAAACAGGGTAATACCAAACCCAGGCATGTTGCTGTTTGTTTTGGTTGCGAATTGTTCAGCCAGTTCTGCTGGCGGTTCGGTGTGTATTCTTTTACCAATAAATTTACCAAACAAAGGACCTGCAATAATCGCTGTAGGAATACCAACAATAAGAGAGTACAAAATGGTTTTACCCAAATCGGCACTGAAGGCTTCAATCGCAATCATTGGCGCTGGATGGGGTGGAACCAAACCGTGTACAGTCGACAGACCCGCCAAAATGGGAATACCAATCTGCAGCAAAGACATGTTGGTTTTACGTGCAACGGTGAAAATGATGGGGATCATCAAAATCACGCCGACTTCGAAGAAAACAGGAATACCAACGATAAATCCAACAATCATCATGGCCCAGTGCACACGTTTCACACCGAACCGATCAACCAATGTAGTTGCAATGCGCTCGGCACCGCCTGATTCGGCCATCATCTTACCAAGCATTGTACCGAGAGCAATAACAATTGCGATGGTTCCAAGTGTGCCGCCAAGTCCCCCGGTAATGGAAGAGATCACATCGGCAGGTTTCATGCCTGTAAGCAAACCGAGCATTAATGCGGACAACAGCAGGGTGATAAAGGGATTCCATTTATACTTGGAGATCAAAACGATCAGAAAAACGATCGCAATTAACGTCCAAACCAATAATGTTGCGTTGTGGGATAGTCCAAAAAGAGTGCTCATGATGTTATGTGCTCCTTTATTTCTGATATAGAACGCTTACAAGTGAAATTATCGTCAACAATTAAATGTGTACCAATATCGCAGAAGGTGTTGGCGAAAAATGTAGTTTTATCATGCCCAAATTTGAAACAAAATCGCATTTTGTATACTTGTCGACAAGTTAAGCCGCAATCATTCACGACGGATATGATTGCAAACGCCTTGCATCGATTAAGAATCAAAGCTTTCGTGCAGCGTTTTGCCAGAATCTTGGAAATACGTGCGGACTCCAGCCTGAATGAGTACCTTGTCACCTGATTCAAGTGCTTCAACGAGCAAAAGGTGTTTCTCAATTACAGCGCTTACTTTCTGCTCGCCTTGAACAAATACTCTGCGCGTTGTAAGCAGCATAACGGTCATCACAACATATCGAATACTCTTCCATAGATGTGAAATACGGGAATGCTGAGCAGCTTCAATGATGGTCTCGTGGAAAACGAGATCCTGATAGGCGAATTCGACTGCGTCCTGATGCCGTCCAGCGAGTTGCATTTTGTCGATTACGTTACGCAACTGGATGATTAATGATTCTGGGACATCACCAGCAAGTCGCTGCTGCACAAAACTTTCAATCAGGAAACGGACATCATACAATTCTTCGACATCCTTGATTCGTAGTCCAATGACAACGACCCCCATACGTTCAAGTCGAATAAGCCCTTCATTGGACAATGTCCGTAACGCTTCACGGACAGGTGAACGACTGCTGTCAAAATCAGCCGCAATTCGATTTTCCGACAAAATCTCTCCAGGTCGAAGGGTACCGCTGATGATCCGCAGCCTTAATTCGCAGGCAATGGCTTCACCACGGGATGCCCCTTGAAGCCAGGAAGAAGGAAATAACATATGGCTAACGCTCCTATTAATAAGTAATCAGTTCATTACTGATCATAGCATAACTATTTTGCGGACTGGACATTCAGTTCAATCCATAGTCTGTAGCTACAAGCTAACGGCTAATGTTTTTTTCAAAGGACTACTTGTATACAAGATGTGATTTTTATCCTACACCTTTCTCAAAAGCTTGTAAACCTTAATTGAAGCGGATACAACCGGATTAGAATTTGACGATATTCATAGCCTATAATCATTATCCACATGTGAATAACTTCAAACAGGATGTAATGAAGGAAATAACAGGTATTGGAGGGTGTGGATAACTATAAAAAATAAAATAGGGTGATCTGATCAGGGTCTGGGGATAACTTTCAGGCCTCTCTTCGGGGCTTGAAAATGGTATTGAAGTGGACGAACTGTGGTCATTACTTTGGGGGGGATGAAGAGTGTATATAAAAGAGGGAGAAGCCTTGCGCCATGCAGTTGACTTTTCCAGGGGATCATGGTTAAATATATAAAGGTGTTTTCTGTGAAGATGAAAGTGATTCATCACATAAGTATTTCCTTGTGAGGAGGTGCAATACATTGAGACCTACATTCAAACCGAACGTTAGCAAACGTAAAAAAGTTCATGGTTTCCGGAAAAGAATGAGCACGAGCAACGGCCGTAAAATTTTGGCCGCACGTCGCCTTAAAGGCCGTAAAAACCTAAGTGCTTAATGCATTGAAGACCACCGAGGTGGTCTTTTTTTTCTTAATTAGCTCAAATCAGACTGGATGCTGCTACAGATCAGGTCTGAATGGTCTGCGAAAAAGTGCCGAACACACACGATGTATGTTGAGTGAGTTTTCCATTTTTCGAAAACTTACCTTATATAATGATGAATCGTTGATAGGTTTAAATGGCCAATCAACATTCATCCCGGATGAATGCGGATCAGTTCAAGTAGCTGATTAACAATCATCCCAAATGAGCTGTCGCCAAGACGGTTTACCGTCATTCAAGAAAGCCTATACTAAATCAGTAATGAGGCCTCCGTCAATAACAATGGTGGAGAACAGCAAGGAGAAGCGCCGTGTATAAAAGACTGCGTCTACGAAACCGGGCGGACTTTAGCCGCGTATACCGGTATGGGAAATCGTTTGCCAATCATCAATTCGTGGTGTATGGTTGTCGCCGTAAAGATACGGAACAATTTCGGGTCGGTGTATCATGCAGCAAGAAAATCGGAAACGCTGTCGTACGCAACCGGATGAGACGCATGATCAAGGAAATTGTTCGTCATCATGAGCATGAGATCGTCACGCAGATGGATCTGATTTTTATTGTCAGAAAAGGTGCACTGGACATGCCCTATAAGGAAATGGAGAAAAGCCTGCTACATGCGATGCGAAAGGGCTCTCTTTTGAAGTCGAGCAAACGGTAAGCTTCGGTTTATTTGTCCTCCTAATTATGGTATGATTTTACGATGGAATGGATTGGTTAAGAGAGGGGTTATGAAGTGTCGCGATTGAAGACATCAAAGGGGAAGTGGATTCTCCTCATTGCAGTCATTGCAATGGTCACTGTACTCGCCGGATGTACTCCACAAGGAGCCGGGGTTACTACGGAAGATCTGAAGAATAGTGATTCTTTTTGGCAAGCTAATGTTATTTACTGGTTCTCACTGGCGCTCGATACTTTCGCCAACTGGTTCAACGGTGAATATGGACTGGCCGTCCTCGTGATGGTGCTTATTGTACGGACATTGATTTTACCACTAACAATGAAACAAGTCCGTAGCTCCAAAGCTATGCAGGCGATTCAGCCGCAGCTGAAGGAGATTCAAGCCAAGTTTAAAGATACACCTGAGAAAGTTCAGCAAGAAACGATGAAGTTGTTCCAGGAGAACAAAGTTAATCCGATGGCCGGTTGTCTGCCACTTATCATTCAGATGCCGATTTACATCGCACTTTATAACTCAATTTACGGAAACTCCAGTCTGAGAACGCATGATTTCTTGTGGCTCCAGCTCGGATCACCCGATCACCTGTTTATTTTGCCAGTGCTGGCCGCTATTACAACATTCATTCAAACATGGATGATGATGCGTATGAACCCTGCACAGCAAGTGGGTCCGATGCAGTTTATGCTGTGGGTGTACCCGATTTTGATCTTCGTGATGTCTTACCAGTTCCCGTCAGCACTTCCGCTGTACTGGTTCTACAGTAACATCTACACGATCGTGCAAAACTATTTCCTTTACCGGAATAATGATAAAATCGTGGCTGAGGTCAACGTGAAGCAGAATAGCTCTTCCAAAAATGGAGCTAAACGCAAAAACGGTGGCAAAGCTACCGTCTCTGGAAAAGGGTCGAAAGGGGCCAAAAAATCGAAATGACCAAAGTCATTACGTCAGGAAAAACCGTTGAAGATGCTGTAAACCAAGGATTGACCGAGCTTGGCGTAAGTCGGGACAAGGTCGAGATACAAGTGTTAGAGCAGCCGTCAAAAGGATTCCTGGGTTTGTTCGGGGTGAGGGCGGCTAAAGTTGAAGTGAAATTATTGCCTGTACCGGAAGTTGTTCCACAGCCGATCAAACCAGCTGCATACAAATCTGAAGTAGATGCATTACTCGAGGATGTTGCAGCTAAAAATCCCTATGAAGAAGCGGCTGCTTTCTTGAAAGAGGTCGCAGCAGGTATGGGACTGGATGTTGAAGTGCATATCAAAAAACAGCGGGATGGACATATCTTCAATATTGCTGGTGAAGATCTGGGCATGATTATTGGCAGACGTGGACAGACGCTGGATGCGCTTCAGTATCTAACGAACATTGTAGCGAACCGATATTCGGAAAGCTTCGTTCGAATTGTGCTCGACGCGGAGAATTTCCGTCAACGTCGGCGGAAGACGCTGGAGGATCTGGCTGAACGGTTGGCTGGACAAGCTATCCGTACCGGCAAGGAAGTTGTACTGGAACCAATGCCTCCGCTCGAAAGAAAAGTCATCCATGCAAAACTGCAAAATCACCCGCAGATTAAGACGTTAAGTAAGGGCGAGGAGCCTAATCGGCGTGTGGTTATTACGACGAAATAACACGAAATTGAAGACGCAATGGCTTCCTGCCCGGTGCAGAAGCCATTGCTTTTTTCGTACAGAAGCAATTTGATAAGGTGCGTAGAACAAGTAAAGAGTGAACTTAATACGATAAGTGACATGTCATAAGATATATCATTAATAGATTTGAAAATGGATATGGCGTCCCCCGAGGGACGGCAATTTTAAAATAGAGCAAGGAGAGATAACCATGATCAGTGATACGATCACAGCGATATCAACGGCTGTCGGAGAGGCGGGTATCGCCGTGATCCGGGTCAGCGGCCCGGAAGCAGTGTCGGAGACGGAAAAGATTTTTCGCAGCAAAACCCCTTTAACTCAGGCAGCTTCTCATACGGTTCATTATGGTCATATCATAGATCCGGCTAATGGGGAGAAGATCGAGGAAGTATTGGTTACGGTAATGCGAGCACCACGCTCGTTCACAACAGAAGATGTCGTGGAGATCAGTGCGCATGGCGGTGTGGTGTCCGTAAAACGGGTCATGGACCTCCTGTTGCAGCTCGATATTCGTCTGGCTGAACCCGGTGAGTTCACGAAGCGTGCTTTCCTTAATGGGCGGATTGACCTGTCTCAGGCGGAAGGAGTCATGGATCTTATTCGTTCTAAATCGGACCGGGCTTTCTCGGTTGCGTTGAAACAGGTTGAAGGCAAACTGTCTTCCAAGTTGCGTGATCTACGATATACATTGGTGGAAACACTGGCTCATATTGAAGTGAATATCGATTATCCCGAGCATGATGTGGAGTCGTTAACGTCTGATTTTATTAAAGAAAAGTCCAGTCAGGTTATGACTGAAATTGATAAATTGCTGACTACAGCAGAACAAGGTAAGATCCTGCGAGAAGGTATCACGACGGCTATCGTTGGACGACCTAACGTAGGTAAATCCTCATTGATGAATACACTTGCGCAAGACAACCGGGCCATCGTCACGGACATTCCAGGAACAACTCGTGATGTGATCGAGGAGTTCATTACGATTAATAATATTCCACTGAAATTGCTGGATACAGCAGGAATACGGGAAACAATGGACGTTGTAGAGAAGATCGGGGTAGAACGCTCTCGTTCTGCAGTAAGTGAAGCCGATCTGATCTTAATGGTTGTGAGTGCCGCGGAGCCACTTCATCCCGATGAGATTGAATTATTGGAACAAATCCGCGGTAGACAATCGATAATCATTATGAATAAAATGGACTTAACGCCACAGGTAGAACGTGACGTGTTGCTTCGTTACATTCCAGAAGAACGACTTGTGCCGATGTCGGTGAAAGATGATCTGGGTGTGGATCGACTGGAAGATGCCATCTCTACGCTATTCTTCAGTGGTAAACTGGAGTCCGCAGATCTGACCTATGTCAGTAATGTGCGTCATATTGCTTTGCTCAAAAAAGCGAAGCAGTCCCTGGTTGATGCCTATGAAGCAGCAGAGCAGTTCATTCCGATCGATATGATTCAGATTGATGTTCGTTTGGCGTGGGAGCATTTGGGCGAGATTGTTGGAGATACAGCACATGATGCATTAATTGATCAGATTTTCTCCCAGTTCTGTCTAGGAAAGTAAAAAAAATATACTGCCAATTGACTTAAATCGTAGTGTATGATGGAAAGGTACAATTTCTGCCTGTTGTCAAAGGATGGAATGATGTTGTAGCCATTACGTGTTGGTTTTATATAGATAGGAATGCAAGTTCCGATGAACGGTTAGAAGTAGTTTCATTATTGTAGAACATGATCCGTCTGTGTGAGTTACACCAAATGCAGCGGAATAAGGAGGTAAACGGGAATGGCTTTTGATGGCGGCAGTTATGATGTAATCGTCGTTGGTGCAGGACATGCTGGTGTTGAATCCGCGCTGGCCGCAGCTCGTATGGGGTCCAAAACACTAATGATTACGATTAATCTGGATATGGTGGCCTTTATGCCTTGTAACCCATCTATTGGGGGACCGGCCAAAGGACATGTTGTACGCGAGATTGATGCACTTGGTGGAGAAATGGGACGGAATATCGATAAAACCTTTATTCAGATGCGGATGCTTAACACGGGTAAAGGGCCTGCTGTTCACGCGCTTCGTGCCCAGGCAGATAAATTCTCCTACCAGCATAAAATGAAGGAAACGATGGAGAATGAACGTAATCTGACAATGCGTCAGGGTATGGTTGATCGACTGATCGTTGAAGACGGAAAATGTGTAGGCGTTGTGACTCAGACCGGAACAGAGTATCGGGCTAAAGCGGTCGTTCTGACAACAGGCACATACTTGCGCGGTAAAGTAATTATGGGCGAGTTGATGTATGAGAGTGGACCGAACAATCAACAACCCTCTCTTAAATTGTCAGAGAATCTGCGTGAACTGGGCTTTGATCTGGTTCGTTTCAAAACGGGTACACCACCACGTGTGCATAAGGATACGATTGATTTTAGCAAAACCGAAATTCAGCCTGGTGATGACAAGCCGAAGTTCTTTTCCTATGAAACAGAATCTTCCGATAATGAGCAACTGCCTTGCTGGTTGACGTATACATCTGTGGAAACACATCAGATTATTAATGATAATCTGCATCGTGCTCCGATGTTCTCGGGTCTTATTGAAGGAACCGGACCACGTTATTGCCCTTCCATTGAGGATAAAATTGTTCGTTTCAGCGACAAGCCGAAACATCAGATATTCCTTGAGCCGGAAGGCAAGAACACATCCGAGTATTACGTACAGGGGTTGTCTACGAGTATGCCAGAAGACGTCCAACTGGCTATGCTGCGTTCCATTCCAGGTATGGAAAAAGTGGAAATGATGCGTAATGGTTATGCGATTGAATACGATGCGATGGTGCCTACACAATTGTGGCCTTCACTGGAAACTAAACGTCTACCAGGTCTGTTTACGGCGGGTCAGATTAATGGTACCTCCGGTTATGAAGAAGCAGCAGGACAAGGTGTTATGGCTGGAATCAACGCTGCACTCAAAGTACAGGGGAAAGAGCCGGTAATACTGGATCGTTCCCAAGGTTATATTGGCGTGCTGATTGATGATCTGGTAACAAAGGGTACAAATGAACCGTATCGTCTGTTGACTTCACGCGCTGAATATCGTCTGTTGCTTCGCCATGATAATGCAGATATGCGTTTGACGGAAATCGGACATGACATTGGCCTGATCCCTGAAGAGCGTTATGCGAAATTCCTGGATAAAAAGGCGAAAGTCGAGCAGGAAGTTGCACGTCTGAAAGTGGCTAAAGCTCGCCCGGTTGAAGTGAATGCCAAGCTGGAAGAGTACGGATCTACACCTATTCAGGATGGCAGTACGTTGCTTACCTTGCTGCGTCGCCCGGAGCTGGGGTATGAACTGATTGAACAGCTCTCACCATCTGAGGTAGAACTGACAGCAGATATGAAAGAACAAGTTGAAATACAAATTAAATATGCGGGTTATATTGAGAAACAATTGATCCACGTGGAACGTTTGCAAAAGATGGAGAAAAAGAAAATTCCGGACACCATCGTATATGATGAGATTCATGGTCTTGCTATGGAAGCCAAACAGAAGCTCGCTACGATTCGTCCAATCTCGATTGGTCAGGCTTCTCGTATTGCTGGAGTTACTCCTGCCGACATCTCCATTCTGCTGGTCTACCTGGAGCATTATAACCGTGTAACCGCAGCAAGGGGACAATAATGGACGATATTCAACAGCAATTGCAGCGGCGCTTAAAGAAACATGGATTAGAGCTGGGCGAACTCCAGTTGGAGCAATTCGAACTGTATTATCAGGAGCTGGTATCCTGGAATGAAAAGATGAATCTGACGGGCATAACGGATCGGGAGCAAGTGTATACAAAACATTTTTATGATTCGGTATCGCTGGCTTTTTATACTGACATGACCAAAGTGAATAAGCTTGCTGACATTGGATCAGGAGCGGGTTTCCCGGGATTGCCACTGAAGATCTGTTTCCCGCATATTAAGCTTACAATCATTGATTCACTAAATAAACGTATTGGCTTTCTACAGCATGTGGTAGATATCCTTGGGCTGACAGACGTGGAGTTGGTCCATGGACGTGCTGAAGAGATTGGACGTAAAGAAGGGTATCGTGACAGCTACGATCTCGTTACGGCGCGTGCAGTAGCCAAGCTGGCTGTGCTGAATGAATTCTGTCTTCCGTTTGTTCGTAAAAGTGGAATATTTGCTGCCATGAAGGGCGGAGACCCGCGTGAAGAAATGAAGGAAGCGGAGTTCAGCTTCAATCAGCTGAAAGGACGGGTTAAGGCCGTTCATCCCTTCCAGCTGCCGGTTGAAGAATCAGAGCGTCATATCATTTTGATTCAGAAATTTGATAAAACACCATATAAGTATCCGCGCAAACCAGGCACTCCAATGAAGACTCCGCTGATATAGTTGCGTGATGGTTTTGAAATCAGTCAAAACAAAATAGAATTTTAGGCATAGATAAAGAGGATGTTTCACGTGAAACATTCTCTTTTTTTTGTTTTCTGAAATGGAGGACTGGATCAACATTACAGATACTCCGTATTACATATCTCTTAAAGAACCTGTAATGATGAATTTCACGCACAGTAGCTCATGAACAATTACATTAATTGAATGTGTGCAAGTCGTCATATTTCCAATATTCATAAAGAAAAAGCAGGAAAATTAGCAGAGTTTAAAGAATAGGTAAACATAGGATTATGATAGAAAAGATGATAGAATAGAAGTATCCGATCCTGGGTCACAGCGATCATAGATTATATGTATAGATAGATGGATATGCGTTCGATGTTGCATGACAGAAAGCGTTATGAAAGGCAAAACTTATTCCAAGAACGATGCATGTGAAAGGTCGCTTATTGAATAAGAAGCACCTGCAAAGACTGTGGGAGCTATTACGAAACTAGGTGGTAATCTGCGGAATGAAAGAACAATTTTCGAAGTTGTTTGGTTTGGCGGAGCGCAATAACGGAGATGAGATCAAACAGATTCCGGTTAATGAAATTGTGAGCAGCCCATATCAACCCCGTACTATTTTTGATGATGATAAAATTGATGAGTTGTTGCAGACGATCAAAACACATGGCGTAATTCAGCCTATTGTCGTTCGCGTGCGAAATGGATCATATGAGATTATTGCCGGGGAACGTCGCTGGCGTGCAGTTCGAAAACTGGGTTTGGATACGATTCCGGCTATTGTGCGTGAATTCAACGACTCTCAGGCCGCATCCATTGCACTGATTGAGAACTTGCAGCGTGAAGGGTTGACCTCCATTGAAGAAGCAGTTGCTTATCAGAAATTGATAGATTTGCATCAACTGACACAGGAGAGCCTTGCACAACGATTAGGTAAAAGCCAGTCTACCATCGCGAACAAAATTCGGTTGTTAAATCTTCCGGATGGAATCAAGATGGCACTGATGGAACGTAAAATTTCTGAACGGCATGCAAGAGCATTACTTTCTCTGGATACGGAAGAACTGCAGATGAAGTTGCTCGGTGAGATTATCGAAAAAGAATTGAATGTGAAACAGACAGAGGCACGTGTTGCCTTCTACAAGGAATCTTCCAAGATTAAAAAATCTAGACGTGTTTCCTTTACCAAGGATGTAAGGCTTGCACTTAATACGATTCGCCAATCCATTGATATGGTAACTGGCTCTGGTCTGGACATCAAAACAAAAGAAGCAGACCATGAGGATCATTATGAGATCGTTATCCATATTCCAAAACGCAAATAATTGAAGCTTATGGCGGCAATGGGCCGCTTTTTATGTCTATAAAGCAAGTTAGGTCTGACATGTTTAAAGAACGGTCGGTATATTGATGGAACGGTAGTTGTTGTTTGTGTGGACGATAGCCGCCTGCTTTTTGTTAACAATATCTCACAACCTACAGAAAAGACTCCTATTTTATTTGAGGTGAAGTAATTGTCTAAGATTATGGCCGTAGCAAATCAAAAGGGCGGTGTGGGGAAAACGACGACATCTGTTAACTTGGGTGCAGGACTGGCTTCACTCGGGAAAAGAGTATTGCTTGTCGATATTGACCCTCAGGGGAATACAACCAGCGGAGTCGGAATCAATAAAGCAGATGTGGCTAATTGTATATATGATGTCATTATTAATGAGGTTCCTCCTCAAGAAGCGATTGTGGAGACTCAGATTGAAGGCCTTCATATCATACCTGCAACGATTCAGCTTGCCGGAGCCGAGATCGAATTGGTGTCCACGATATCACGGGAAGTTCGCCTGAAAAAATCACTCGCCATGGTGAAAAAAAACTATGATTACATACTGATCGATTGTCCACCATCCCTTGGTATGTTAACGATCAATTCGTTGACTGCTTCCGATTCGGTGATCATTCCGATTCAGTGTGAGTATTATGCACTTGAAGGATTAAGTCAGTTGCTCAATACGGTTCGTCTGGTACAGAAACATCTGAATACATCCCTGCAGATTGAAGGGGTATTGCTGACGATGTTTGATGCAAGGACCAATCTCGGGATTCAGGTTATTGAAGAAGTGAAAAAGTATTTTCAACAAAAAGTATATCAAACGATTATTCCGCGTAACGTACGGCTTAGTGAAGCACCATCTCATGGTCAATCCATTATCACGTATGACCCTCGTTCAAGAGGGGCGGAAGTGTATTTAGAGCTCGCAAAGGAAGTGATTTCTTATGAGTAAGCGGCTTGGAAAAGGTCTTGATGCCCTCATTCCTTCGCTTTCAATTAATGACGATGATAAAGTCGTAGAAATCCCGATTAGTCAACTGCGGGCTAACCCCTATCAACCACGTAAAGTGTTTGATGAGGGCGCAATACATGAACTGGCTGAGTCCATTCGTCAGCATGGTGTCATACAACCCATTATTGTTCGTCCTGTATTACGAGGTTATGAGATTATCGCCGGAGAACGACGGTTCAGAGCTTCGCAATATTGTGGTAATGCCACGGTACCGGCTGTAGTCCGCAACTTCAGTGATCAGCAGGTAATGGAGATTGCGTTGATCGAGAACCTGCAACGGGAGAATCTGAACGCCATGGAAGTTGCAGTTGCTTATCAGGGGTTAATGGATCAATTCGCGTTGACTCAGGAAGAGTTGTCTGTAAAAGTAGGTAAATCACGTTCTCACATTGCTAACTTCTTGCGTCTGTTATCATTACCCGAAGAAGTAAAAGACCATGTTTCACGTGGAACATTATCTATGGGACATGCACGTGCGATCGTGGGTGTGAAAGACGAGGTTGTAGTGAAGCAACTTGCCAAACAAACCATTGATCAGCAATGGAGTGTACGTGAGTTGGAGGAAGCTGTTCAACAATTGGATCGCTCCAAAACAGGTGAGGCTAAAGCCAAATCGAAGTTAAAAAAGAAAGATCCATTCATTGATACATTGGAAGAATCTCTTCGTGAACGTTTCAAAACCACAGTGAAAATCAAGCACAATAAAGATAAAGGTAAAATTGAGCTCAACTACTACAGTCAACAGGATCTGGAACGGCTATTGGAATTGTTACAATAACAGTCGGGTCTATGATTCATTAACAACATGCGGGGCTTACTCATGTCATGACATATCGCCTCTGTACCATGGAGAAACGATATGTCATTCTTTGTTTATAGGGTTATTGTGCAATATGTGTAGGCGAATTATTAATTTATAGGACAGAGGTGGTTGTGAGGTGGAGGGAGTTATCTATCTAGATCATGCAGCAACATCTTGGCCCAAACCACCTGCTGTCGGTGATGCGATGTTGAGTGCATTGGAGATTGCCGGAGCTAATCCTGGCAGAGGAAGTCACCGGATGGCTGTTCAGGCAAGTCGTGTATTGTTCGAGGCGAGAAAATCCATATCCAACATTTTTGGAATCAAAAATGCGAATGATATTGCATTCGGATCAAATACGACTGAAGCGCTAAATCTAGCTATTCAAGGCTCGCTCAGAGAGGGCGACCATGTGATTGCCACCATGGCTGAACATAACTCAGTCAGACGACCACTGGAGTACATGCGAAGACTCCGAAATGTAGAGATTGATTATGTACCTGTTAATGCTGCGGGAGCTATTGATCTGATGCAAATGGAACGTATGTTTCGTTCGAATACCAGATTGGTGGTATGTACACATAGTTCCAATCTGCTTGGCAGTATTCTTCCTATTGGAGAAATTTCGCTCCTGTGTCGTAAACATGGGGCGATCTTATTGGTAGATGCGGCTCAGAGTGCTGGGGTTATGCCTGTGAATGTACAACAATTGGGCATTGATATGTTGGCTTTTCCAGGGCATAAGGGACTGCTTGGTCCTCAGGGTACAGGGGGCTTGTACATTGCTCCAGAGCTCGATATAGAGCCTTTACTTCATGGAGGAACAGGAAGTCAGTCAGAAGCTCTGGAGCAGCCAAAGGTGCGTCCTGATCGGTATGAAGCGGGGACGCCGAATACAGTCGGGATCGCAGGGCTGAATGCGGGTGTGAAACATGTACTTGAGATGACCCCCGCGGTCATCTACCAACATGAGTGGGAACTGACCCAACATATAATGGATGGGCTGTCATCCGTTAAGGGTATACGAATGCTTGGTCCAGAGATTGGACAGCCACGCACTGGATTAGTATCTTTTACTGTAGATGGGTATGATTCAGCACAACTCGCCTTCCGTTTAGATCGGAATTATGGGATTGCGGTTCGCTCCGGTTTTCATTGCACACCGCTTGCACACGAATCTGCTGGTACAACCGCTACCGGAGCAGTAAGGGCCAGTGTGGGATACAATTCAACTAGAGAACATGTGGAAGCACTCGTTGAGGCAGTGTTGGAATTGACTGGAGCAGACTAGATTAGAGTTAAAATGATGAACTCATTTGATACAGGGTTGCTTGATTAAGCTTATGGATATCGGGTTGATTTATAATGAATGATAATATTACAGGACAGACGTTAATCTGATCAAAAATATAGAGGGGTAGTTGCAATTACATGGCTGAATTAAACGAGCTGATTCTGGAACAGCTGTTGTGGATTATTGGCGGAATGGCATTACTTACGGTGATCTTGCTGATTGTGAGTATTGTTCAAGGGGCAAAGTTACGAAAGTTTAAACGTAAATATGAAGCCATGATGGCTGGCAGTGGAGTAGAGGACCTGGAATCGTTGCTGGTTAATCTGAAAATTCAGATGGACAGCATTGAGGATGAACACAAACTGCAAACGAATCAGCTGCAAGTTGTCATGCAAAAGCTGACCCGCATTCAAGGTAAAGTTGGCGTGAAAAGGTACAATGCATATGGAGAGCGTGGTAGTGATCTGAGCTTCTCAATGGCCATGATTAACGATAGCCAAGATGGCATGATTCTTACGGGGATATATAACCGTGACGGTTCTTACGTATATGCCAAACCTCTTAAAGGGGGAGAGTCCACGTATACTCTGTCCCCAGAGGAAAAGGAAGCTATTACTCTGGCACAGCAAGCAGAGTAGAACGTGTATGCCATTCCCGAATGGCCGAGTATAGACTGCTGGAAATAATCTCGGACATGCGCATAACAAGACTGAGCCGTGTGTTCTGTAGAACAAAGTATTCCATAAAGCCGCCGACGTTAACGATACCTGTCAGATGGATATCGCCGACCGGCGGTAATTCTTTATTTACCCCCGCACCCGGCTTGAGTGGACCATTCACAACTTGAATGCATCCCACACTGGATGATTGTCCGAGACATGCGTCAATGCCAATCACATAAGGGTTATGGTGTGTTTTCTGTATGTTGTGGAGTGTATCTTGCAGGTTCATCGCATGGACAGGTTCATCCAAGGTACCATATAGATGGAATAAAGGGCTGTCCCACTTGGAAAGGGCTGATCCGACCAGAGGACCAAGGCAGTCGCCTGTTGAGCGATCTGTGCCGATGCAGACAATCACTACATTTTGCAGAGAATGGGCTTTATAGAGATGGAACATTAAACGATGGGTAATGGCCGAGTGAATACCTGGATCGGTATGGGGGATTTTCAAACTGGTCATGTCTTGTGATGAAAAGGAACGCGAAGTAGGATTCATAGGATCTATCCTTTCCCTTGGAATAGTAGTAACAGTATATGGAAAGGTAGAGCGTTTTATACTTCACGAGGACAAGCTTTTTCTCTAGGGTTGGACGTATGGCGAAAGGAGCCGGACATGGACGAATGGATTAACGATTGGATGCTGATTGCGTTTGATTCAACCCAGCAGGCACTGCGTGCTGAAATGCTGCTGGAGTTTGCCGAGATAGAGATTGATTTGTTCCCTACACCAAAAGAAATTACAGCAGGGTGTGCGCTATGTATTCAGTTTCCAAAAGAGGATCTGGAGCGAGTGCAAAAGATCATTCGTAACGAGTTCGTAGAGATCCGAGGCCTCTATTTCAAAACAGAAGACAGCTATGATAACATACCGATGTAGAGGAGGGATGATGAATGTTGTCATTTCAGTTTGCTCAAGGGGAAGAGACCAGTGCTGCTGGTGCTGTAAATGAAGCCCTTCGTTGGACGGATAAAGTCTGGAACAAAATTGCAGATCCTGATATATGGCTTAACATCATGTTCAGCTCAATCCGGATTATCATTATTTTTATCATCACCCGTATTGTCATTAAGGTCGTATATCGAATTATAGATCGTTCCATGGAACGCAAGCAGGAAGGCAAGATTCGCGTGAATCCGCGCAGATTCGTAACCGTAGGGGAACTGTTGAAAAATGCGACCTCCATAACATGTAATTTCATTATGATTCTGCTACTGTTATCTGAGATCAATATCCAAGTTGGACCGCTACTCGCGAGTGCCGGTGTGCTCGGGCTTGCCATTGGTTTTGGTGCACAGGGTCTGGTCAAGGATGTTATTACCGGTTTCTTCATTATATTGGAGGACCAGTTTGCTGTGGGGGATGTTATTCAGACGGGAACCTACAAGGGAACGGTTGAAGTGATTGGACTTAGAACAACGAAACTGGTCAGCTGGCAAGGTGAGGTGCACATTATCCCAAACGGGGCGATTGCAAGTGTAACGAACTACTCCATGTCGAATTCGCTGGCTGTAGTGGATATTCCGATGAAGGCGGACTTAAGTCTCGATGAGTCGGTACATCTGGTGAAGAAGTCTTTGGTTGGAATTGAAGAGCGTGACCTAAATATTGTGAAGGTGCCGGATGTGCTCGGTATTCAGTCGATGTCTACATCAGAGTATGTGGTGCGAATTGTGGCTGAATGTATGCCTAACTCTCGTGCTTCGGTGGAACGTCAGATTCAGGGCGATGTGAAAAAAACGCTGGAGTATCATGAGATGAGCAATCAAGCCGTATTGGAACAGGCAATAGCTTTGGAGAAAGATGAGGGGGATGGCACAGGTGGAGCGTAAAAGTTTCCAGCTTGGGGATATCGTGCAGATGAAGAAGCAGCATCCCTGTGGCAGCAATGAGATGGAGATCATTCGTATGGGTATGGATATTCGGATTAAGTGTGTCGGATGTAAACACAGCGTGTTGATTCCAAGAGCGAAATTCGAGAAAAACATGAAGAAGGTACTGCGTTCAGCTGAAGATTCCACTGAATCCTGATCTTGCAATAATTCGGTATGCAGTATGCATAATAACGTTTACATGCAGGCTCCGTAGGAGTGTTGCGTTCTGTAAATGATCATGCTATAATCAATATTGCTGCGGAAAGGTACCCAAGAGGCCCAAGGGGGCTGACTCGAAATCAGTTAGGCGTGTCACAGCGTGCGTGGGTTCGAATCCCACCCTTTCCGCCACTTCAATTGAAACTTACTCAATACACATTGAGTTTAATAAAAACAGACTAAGAAGACTTTCCATTAGGAAAGTCTTTTTTGGTATAACGTTTTATTGAATATGTATTGAAATGTATCCATATCAGATGCATCATTAATGACTCGAACGAAAAACAAAGAGCCCCGAAGGGCTCTTTATCCGGCGGTGCATTTGTTTGTTAGGAAACAATCGGTCGTAACAATCAGACACTTGGTGTACTGCACGTAGCAATACGCGTGCTTCAGACGAAGGGCCTTACTACACATAACCACTTGCTTCTTTAATTACGTGATGAATCTCCAACAGCGAATGATCGGCTTCGTTGTCCAACGGAACCACACCTCTCTCGTGCACCGCCTGATTGTATTATGTGCTTTATTCCGTTTTATATACATGGATCGTAAAAAAGTATTGCGATTAATGGACGCGGGCTTTGGTCAGCTTCTTCCACTTGCGATTATGATTGCTTGTTTCGGGAAAAGCTTCACCTTTTTGCAGCGTTACCCGCTTTGGGTTCTGAATTTCCGTGACAAAGCTTTTTTCCCCAACTTCCGTGTACTCTCCATCGTTTGGGGCTTTGTCTCCTGGTTCAAACTCGGTTTTTTCACCCATGATAAAACCTCCTCTGCAGATTATGTTACTTTGTTGCTTCTGTAGTGTGCTCCATAGCCGGGCTGATCATGTGCCAATATGTACAGGGAACGTTTGCTTGCACTTTGACTCGGTATTTGTTATATTAATATAGTTCGAGTTTGTGCTCGTTCCTTGCTCTCAACCTAGATTGAGGGCCAGAGTCCATAAGGAGGTGAAAATTATGCGCAAATATGAAGTGATGTACATTATTCGTCCTGACATTGAGCAAGAAGTTGTTCAAGCTACAGTCGATAAATTCCAAGGCATCATCTCCAACGGCGGTGGTGAAGTTACAGCTCACGACGTTATGGGTAAACGCCGTCTTGCGTATGAGATTAAGAAATTCCGTGATGGTTTTTATGTTCTGGTACATTTCACTGCTGAACCAGCAGTTGTAACTGAACTTGAGCGTCTCATGAAGATTTCTGACGAAGTAATTCGTTATCTCATTACCAACGACGTTAAGTCTGCTTAAGACTACTCGTGATTAACGCACCAATACGCTCTGAAGGAGGGGATTACATTGTTGAACCGTGTCATTCTGATCGGACGGTTAACCCGGGATCCTGAGTTGCGTTACACTCCAGCAGGAGTGGCAGTTACGCAATTTACTTTGGCAGTGGACAGACCGTTTACAAGCCAAGGGGGAGAAAAGGAAGCCGATTTCATTCCGGTCGTAACCTGGAGACAGCTTGCCGAGACCTGTGCGAACTACTTGCGCAAAGGACGCCTGGCTGCAGTCGAAGGACGCATTCAAGTACGGAACTACGAGAATAACGAAGGAAAACGTGTATACGTGACCGAAGTCATTGCCGATAATGTCCGTTTCTTGGAGTCAGCTAACCGTGATAATAGCGGTGGCGGCGGTGGGCAACCAATGCGTGAAGAGCCTTCTTATGGAGGCGGCGGACGCGCGAACAATAACAATAATTCGCGTAGCAACAATCAGGATCCTTTTTCCGATGACGGAAAACCGATTGATATATCGGATGATGATTTGCCATTTTAACATGAACTGATACTCTTAGGAGATATGGGTTACATGATAGGAAAGGACTGAAAAGCATGGGCTTCAAGCAAAGAGAAGGCGGAGACAACGATAAAAGACCGGCACGTCGTGGCGGCCGTAATAAACGTCGTAAAGTGTGCTTCTTCACAGCTAACAAAATTACTCACATCGATTATAAAGATACGGACTTGCTTCGTAAATTTATCAGCGAACGTGGAAAAATTTTGCCACGCCGTGTAACAGGTACTAGCGCTAAATATCAACGCATGCTGACGATTGCAATCAAACGCTCCCGTCAAATCGCATTATTGCCATACACAACTGAGTAGTTATTACTCAGCTTGCATACGAAGCAGTCGGCTTATAGCCGGCTGCTTTTTTGTATATATCAATAGAATTATTAGAAATAACAGATCCACTCAAACAAATGGAACAATCCAATACTGTGGTGATAGAAGCATTCAAGGCTCAAATGAATTATAATAGAGTCTAATCTACTGAAAAGGTTCAGACAGCAAGAATAGCTGTTTATTTCAGAATAAACACCAGGAGTGGATATGAATACATCAAAACGTAAAGGCAAACAGAGAAAAAAGAGAAGTCTAAAAACCTGGATTATAGCTACTCTTTTACTTTCCATTATATATGTGTGGTTACAGCAAAAAGGTGATATAGATAATATGTGGCCCGGGACACCGATCCAAGATGCTGTACCAATTACAGGTCTACACCCTGTAGTGGCAGAAAATGAAGAGTTATTGGTACGTAAGGCAACGAGACGTGGAATAGAGATTGTTATCACCCATGGTTACCGAAGTTCCGAGGAGCAAGATGCACTATTCAATCAAGGACGCTCAAGTGCAGGCAATATCGTTACTAATGCGCGTGGTGGTGAGTCATATCATAACTACGGATTAGCAATTGATTTTGCATTGAGGACGCCTGAGGGTGATGTGGTGTGGGATATGGAACGTGATGATAACGGCAATGGCAAGGCAGACTGGATGGAAGTTGTGGATCTCGCCAAAGAGTTAGGTTTCACTTGGGGTGGAGACTGGGCAAACTTCCCTGATTATCCTCACTTGCAGATGGATTTTGATTTGAGTATTAATGAGTTAAAACGTGGTAAAAGACCTCCTGACTCTCAGTAAAAGGTGTTATATATACATTTAAATGAATAATTATTAGATAAGCTCTGCATTTTGCAGGGCTTTTTTCTTTCTTTTGTAAAATAAATGATAAAAGATGACAATTTGGTCTTTACATTAGCAAATAAATAAAACTATACTAGATTAACTAGATTTTTTACTCTGATCGCACATATTATTTCAATTGTAAGCATAACGGCTCCGGTTCAATAAAATTCAGCTATAAATCGAGATATAATCATCACGCATATATATAACATTTACCTCACGCAAAATTAAGAATGTCTACTTAAATCAAAGCATACACATATAACTGATGTTACTACTATGTTATGTATATGTTATTTTGACTAATTGCCTATGTATACCTCACAGTCAAAAACAAGATAACACCTCTCAAATTCCCTTCTATATGCCTTTATAGTATTACTAATATCCAAATCTGTAGTATAAAAAACATTTATACCAAAAATCTCAAAATAAGCATTGACGTTAGCTAAAATTACACGTATGATTACATTAATTATTTTGATATATAATTCCGCTAGGAATTATCAACATTAATTGACCAATGGTCTAAATATAAGTCTCTTAAACTTGTTTCTCCTAACAATTTGGTATTTTGTATAAGCTATTGTTCGTTATCTTCAAGAACTTGGAAATATACAGTGGATGCATTTCTACACACGAATACAATCTACGGAAATTATGGGGTTAGGGTGATTGATTTGAATACAGAGCTATTGGAAGTCAGAAATCTAACAACATCATTCAGAATTGAAGATGACTATTATGCAGCAGTGGATCACGTTAACCTTACGGTGAAGAAAAATGAAGTGTTGGCGATTGTAGGTGAATCCGGGTCAGGTAAAAGTGCTTTTGCATTCTCTCTTATGGGTTTGCATAACAAAGCAAAGATCGAAGGCCAGATTCTCTATAAAGGACAAGATATTGCCAACATCTCCCCAAGCAAATTAAACAAACTACGCGGCAAAGAAATGGGCATGATTTTTCAGGACCCATTGTCCGCACTAAATCCTCTAATGATTATTGGTGAACAGATTGAAGAGATTCTCACACTTCATCAGTCCAAGCTGTCTTCCAGAGAGAAGAGAGAAAAGGTCATTCACTTATTGAATCAGGTAGGGATTCCACGTCCCGAACAAATATACAAGCAGTATCCCCACGAACTATCTGGTGGTATGAGACAGAGAATTGTTATTGCCATTGCGATTGCCAACAAACCGGAACTACTCATAGCCGATGAACCAACGACGGCGCTTGACGTTACGATTCAACTACAGATTCTGGAGCTAATCCGTGATCTGAAGAATGAAATTAACGCAGGTATTATTCTGATTACACATGATCTGGGTGTCGTAGCTGAGATGGCTGATCGCGTTGCAGTTATGTATGCAGGCGAAATTGTTGAAGTCGCAGATATCTTCACATTGATGAACGATGCGAAGCATCCATATACCCGCTCACTGTTGAACTCTATTCCCACACTGTCTGAAGAAAGATCCAAATTACATGTCATCCAAGGCATCGTACCATCACTCAAAAATCTTCCTCGCAAAGGGTGCAGATTCAAAGCCCGAATTCCATGGATTAGTGAATCGGCTCATGAAGAGAACCCGCAGATGCATGAAATTGCACCAGGTCACTTTGTAAGGTGTACCTGTTACCAGCACTTTCATTTCCCTGACCAAAGCTGAGGAGGAATAACATAATGGCATTACTCGAAGTAGAAGGGCTCAAGATACACTTTCCGATTCGCGGTGGATTGCTTAAACGGGAAATTGGCAGTGTAAAGGCTGTTGATGATGTTAGCTTCTCCATTGAAGAAGGACAGACCTATGGTCTGGTTGGCGAATCAGGTTCAGGTAAGACAACAACAGGCAGAGCCATTATTGGGCTAAACCATGTCACTGACGGCAAGATTCTGTTTAACGGCAAAAATCTGGCTACGGAGCGACGTAAGAACAGGCAGCTTCAGCGGGATGTACAAATGATTTTTCAAGACCCTTATTCATCACTGAATCCAAAGAAGCGGGTTATCGATATTATCGCTGAGCCGTTTCGTAACTATGAGCGTCTGACAGCTACCGAGGAGAAAAGACAAGTAAGAGAATTACTTGAAAAGGTTGGCCTGAGTCCGGAATCAATCTACAAATATCCGCATGAATTCTCCGGCGGACAGCGTCAACGGATTGGCATTGCACGGGCTATTGCACTGAAGCCGAAGCTAATTATCGCGGATGAACCTGTATCTGCACTCGATGTATCGGTACAGGCTCAGGTACTCAACTTCATGCAGGAAATTCAAAAAGAATTAAATCTGACCTATCTGTTCATCAGTCACGATCTGGGCATCATCCGTCATATGTGTGATCAGATTGGAATTATGTATAAAGGTCGATATGTGGAACAGGGCACAACAAATGATATTTTTGAGAATCCACAACACATCTATACCAAACGTCTCATTGCAGCCATTCCGGATATGGACCCAACCAAACGAGAGGAAATGGTAGCCTTCCGTCAACAGGTCAAATCCGAGTATGAACATTCATACCGAAATTTCTTTGATGAGGAAGGGCTTGCATACTCGCTCAAATCCATTTCCGATACTCACCGAGTAGCTCTACCTCAGAAAGGTTGAAGGCCATATGTGGAAAACGATAGTACGCAGAATTATCATAATGATCCCTCAGATCTTTTTACTTAGTCTTTTGGTCTTTCTGATGGCCAAGGCCATGCCGGGCGATGCACTAACCGGATTGCTTGATCCAAGCGTTGATCCCAAAGCATTGGAAGCGCAGCGAGAGAGACTAGGATTGAATAATCCCTGGTACGTGCAGTATTGGGACTGGATCAAGAACGCCATTCAAGGTGATTTTGGACAATCCTTCCGTTTCAAAATGCCGGTTACGGACCTGATCGGTCAGCGTGTAGCAAACACATTCTGGCTCGCACTGGCGACACTTGTACTGACTTACCTGATCGCTATTCCACTGGGTATCATCAGTGGTCGTTACAACGATACCTGGTCTGATCGGTTGATCACGGGATACACCTATCTGGGGTTTGCCGCACCATTGTTCATCTTCGCACTGGTTATGGTATGGATCTTCGGATTCCACTTCGGCTGGTTCCCGACAGGAGGTAGCGTTGCGCCAGGACTTACACCAGGAACATTCAGCTACGTAATGAGTAAGTTCTATCATCTATTATTGCCGGCACTATCCATGGCACTGATTACAACGGTATCTACGGTTCAATATTTACGTAGTGAAATCATTGATATCAAGCATAAGGAATTCGTTATTACTGCCAGAGCCAAAGGTGCCTCGGAATCCCGGATCTACAACAGGCATATCTTGAGGAATTCACTATTACCTATCGCCGCGTTCTTTGGATATGAGATCACAGGACTTATCGGAGGTACGGTATTCATCGAAAGTATATTCAGTTATCCAGGTATGGGGCAGTTGTTCCTGAGTTCCATCTCATTGCGTGACTTCAGCGTTGTGACTGCACTCGTATTGTTGTATGGCGTAGCTTCCATTCTCGGGGCATTGCTGTCTGACATAATTCTAGGAATTGTAGATCCACGTATACGGATCAAGTAAGAACTTGAAGATTTCGGGGTGAAAACAAGATGAGCAAGGCCAACGAGGTAGTTGTAACTTCACAAAAGGTTGATAAAAGCCCCTCCAGCTTGAGTATTTTATGGAGGGAGCTTGTCAGAGATAAGGTGGCACTAATCTCGCTCATTTTCTTGGGCTTGGTCATGTTGCTGGTATATGGCACGTCTCTCATTCTGAATCAGGATGATATCGTACGCGTGGATCTGTTTGCCTTATATGAACCACCATCCGCGAAATATTGGCTTGGAACGGACTATGGAGGTCGTGATGTATTTGGCCAACTGGTCATCGGTACACGTAACTCCCTGACCATTGGAATTATCGTAACGTTAATGACTGGCTTCATAGGTATCTTAATTGGCCTTTTATCCGGTTATTTCGGTGGAATGATAGACAACCTGTTTATGCGTGTTGTTGATTTCTTCATGATCCTTCCAATGTTGATGATTGTTATCGCGTTTGTTACGGCAGTACCGAAATACAATATCATCTCGTTCTCTCTAATCATGACGGCATTTCTCTGGATGGGTATCGCCAGATTGATTCGCTCCAAAGCATTACAGGAACGGGAACTGGATTATGTAAAAGCTTCAAAAACATTGGGCTCTTCTCATCTGAAGATTATGCTCTCACAGGTTCTTCCGAATCTGAGTTCCATTATCATCGTAACGATGACATTGAATCTCGCTGCCAACATTGGCCTCGAATCAGGGTTATCTTTCCTGGGATTTGGTTTTCCCGAAAGTACACCTAGTCTTGGAACACTCGTAAGTTATGCACGTAATCCGCAAACCCTGGAATCCAGATGGTGGATATGGCTACCCGCATCGGTACTGATTCTGGTATTGATGTTGAGTATAAATAATGTCGGTCAAGCCCTAAAGCGTGCGACTGATGCAAGACAAAGAAGAGGTTAAAAAAGGGAGGAAAGGTTCATGAAAAAGGGATTATTTTCACGGGGACTATTTTTCACGATGATGTTGGTCTTTGTATTGGTGCTCGCGGCGTGCTCTGAGAAAGAAGCAGCTACTCCAGCTCCAGCTTCCAACACAGAAGAGGGAAAAACGGAGGAAAAACCTGCTAATGAAGAGGGCGTTTACTCCATTGAAGACTTCAACAATGTCAAAACGAATGAGGGTACTGCGATCGAGGGTGGATCGATTACATTCGGACTTGTATCGGATACTGCTTTTGAAGGTACACTGAACTACAACTTCTATTCCGGTAACCCGGATGTTCAGGTACTGCAATGGTTCGATGAGCCATTACTTACATGGGACAAAGACTATGTGTACACCAATGATGGTGCAGCAACGTATGAAACTTCTGAAGATGGCAAAACGTTCACACTGACCATTCGTGACAACGTAAACTGGCATGATGGCAAGCCGGTAACGGCTGAAGATCTGCAATTTGCTTATGAAGTTATTGGTAACAAAGCGTATGATGGTCCACGTTATGACTCCAACTTTACTAGCATAGTAGGTATGGAAGAATTCCATGCTGGAAAAGCAAAAACAATCTCTGGTATTAAAGTGCTGAGCGACAAACAAATCAGCATTACGTATAAAGAATCTACTCCGTCCCTGCTGACAGGTGGCGTATGGACGTATCCACTGGCTAAACATATCTTCGGTGATATGGATGTAGCAAAAATGTCTTCTTCCAAAGAAGTGCGTGAAAAACCAATTGGTTTTGGTCCATTTAAAGTGGATGTTATCACTCCAGGTGAGTCTGTAACTTATGTTAAAAACGAAGACTACTGGCGTGGGGCTCCGAAACTGGACAAAGTGACTCTGAAAGTTATCAACCCGACAACGGTTGTTCAAGAACTGAAATCTGGCGGAGTAGACCTCGTGGATGCATTCCCGACAGATCAATACAAAGATAATGCTAACCTATCCAATGTAGAATTCCTGGGCGCAATCGATCGTGCTTATACGTACATCGGTTTCAAACTGGGTACGTGGGATGAAGAGAACGGAAAAGTTGTAAGCAATGCAGAAGCAAAAATGGGCGATAAAAAATTACGTAAAGCAATGTGGATGGCTGTAGATAACGATCAAGTTGGTAAACGTTTCTATAATGGCCTGCGTTGGAACGCAACAACCTTGATTCCACCGTCTCACCCAGAATTCCATGATTCCAACAATCCGGGTGTAACATATGATCCAGAAGCAGCAAAAGCATTGCTCGACGAAGCTGGTTATAAACTGGATGGTGAATTCCGTACGAATCCGGATGGAACACCACTCGAAATCAACTTTGTATCCATGACTGGTGGCGACACAGCTGAACCATTGGCTCGTTATTATGTTCAATCATGGGCAGCTATTGGTTTGAAAGTAAACCTGGAAATGGTTGAGTTCAACAGCTTCTATGACCGTGTAGGTAACACAGGTAAAGATGATCCAAACATTGATGTGTATCAAGCCGCATGGGGCGTTGGTATTGACGTAGATCCATCTGGTCTGTATGGCCGCGATGCACTCTACAACTTCTCCAGATTCTCCAGCGAAGAGAATGACAAATTGCTGGCACAAGGTATCTCTGCTGAAGCATTCGATGTAGACAAGCGTAAAGAGATCTACAATCAATGGCAACAATACATGGTAGATGAAGTTCCTGTATTCCCTACACTGTATCGTGCAGTTGTAGCGCCAGTTAACAAACGTGTAATGAACTATGCGATTGGTGATGGAACAGGCGTTTACCTGAGCGACCTGCAAGTTAATGCAGACAAAGCAGTTGTAGCTGAGTAATACATTCTTAAATTAGCAGCTGTAAGGATTGGGGTCCTTTAAGAAGTCGGTTGTTAGATTATTAATGAAGAATTCTCCTGGGAAAATGAATAATAAGTGTCTTTAAAAACATGGATTCTGTACACTCTGGCATGGGTGTAGGGGGTTCATGTTTTTTTTGTAACCAAAAAATAAAAAAAATTTAACTTTTTTTCAAAAAAGTGCAGACAAACTGCCTGTTTACTTCGTCTATATAGGTAAGAGGTGATCATCTTATGAAAAAATGGTGGAAACGGGCAGGTATGCTGCTGGCTCTCTTGCTTATTATATATTTGGGTGTGAAACCGGACATGCTGGTAGGCAAACCGGGAATTAAAGCTGAATCTGCGGTATTAATGGATATGAACTCTGAACAGATCTTAATGGATTTTAACGGCTCCGAAGAGATTGCTCCCGCAGGCGTCAGTAAGTTGATGACAGAACTGTTAGTAATGGAGGCCGTGATCAATGGTGATATAGGTTGGAACGATCTTGTTAATGTGAGTCTGTATGCCAGCTCGGTGGGGGGCAGTCAATTGACCTTGAAACAGGGAGAGCAATTCACCGTTCAGGAGTTGTTTCAGGTGGTAGCTGTCTATTCAGCAAATGATGCAGCGGTTGCTCTTGCAGAACATATTAGTGGTACAGAGCAAAATTTTGTGCAACAGATGAATCAGAAAGCAACTCAGATTGGGCTGTCTGAGGATACACAATTCACGAATTCAACGGGCCTCAGTGAAAAGCTGCTTGGTCCTAACCGTCCGATGGATATACAAGGGCAGACCTTAATGACGGCTATAGATGCATGCAAGCTTGCGCGATATCTGCTGAATAACCATCCCGAGATTTTAAGAATTTCCAGTCAAATGCAAGTATCAATGCACCAAAAAGGGATGTACATGAGTAACACGAACTGGATGTTGTCCTCTATTGGTGGGCCGTATGCTTACGATGGGAATGACGGATTAAAGACCGGGTATGATGAAGATTCCGGATATCATTTTGTGGGGACAGCTGAACGTGATGGCAAAAGGCTGATATCAGTTGTATTTGGAACAGATACTCGCGAAGGGCGTTTTGTGGAAACTAGGAAGTTGTTCAACTATGGGTTTTCGGGCTCAAAATAAAAGGGCGTACATAGGCATCATCAAGGATACCTTCAGGCGCCATTGATCCACGTGTCAAACAAACCGAGTCAGACCAGATTATTGAAGCATTACGCAAGCGTTAGTACGTTAGCTAAGATATGAGGGCTGTCCGCAGGTTCGACTGAACATGTGGTAGCTCTATTTTATCGGATCAGAGGTAAATTGAGCCATATATCCATATTATTAAATTGACATATGGATTTCTTTTGTTTTAAAATGACCAGTGAGTCATTATTATTCAATTCAGTTTAATATATATGTATCAAACCAACTGTACGATACTAAATTTACGATCTGATCAGGAGGTAACATGTGATGCAAAAACAAATGAAATGGCCGCTAATCCTGTTTGCCATAGGGGTATTTATGGCGGCGCTGGATAATGGGATCATCACCTCTTCACTGACCACCTTAAATGCATCATTTGGTGTGTCGCCAACATGGGGAGCATGGACGATTACGCTTTACACGCTTGGGCTTGCGGTGAGTGTACCTATTGCGGGCAAACTGTCGGACCGTTATGGTCGCAAGAAACTATTTTTGATTGAAGTGGCGCTGTTTGGGATCGGGTCCCTGCTCGT
Source organism: Paenibacillus amylolyticus (assembly GCF_047302515.1). Taxonomy (GTDB): domain Bacteria; phylum Bacillota; class Bacilli; order Paenibacillales; family Paenibacillaceae; genus Paenibacillus; species Paenibacillus amylolyticus_G. Next base: position 5,967,889 of record NZ_CP168019.1, read on the forward strand.
CGCGCTGAGCACATCGTTTACCTTTTTCCTGATTGCTCGTGTCATTCAAGCTTTGGGCGGTGGTGGGATTTTTATCATTGCCAGCTCATACGTATTAAGCAAGTTCCCGGCGGAGCGTCAGGGTACAGCTTTGGGTCTGCTCGGAGGGATGAATGGTGTTGCCGCTATTTTGGGACCCAATGTTGGTGCTTTTATACTGGATCTGACTGGCAACTGGCATTGGTTATTCCTGATCAATGTACCTATCGCCATACTGCTGTTCATTGCAGGTATTCGATTTATTCAGGAAGAGCAGGAACTGAGTCGTGCAGCAGTGGACTGGAGCGGTATTGCTGTCCTGACGTTGGGTGTACTCAGTTTAATGTATAGCTTCAGCAATCTGGACGGTGTGAACATGCTTCAAAGCCTGGGATCACCGATGTTCTACGGCTTTTTCTTGGCAGGTGTAATCATTCTGGTGCTCTTTTACTTTATGGAAAAAAGGCTGGAGGGGTCTGAACGTGAGCCTGTTGTATCGACACAGCTTCTGGGCATTGCGTCCTTTCGCTGGACGCTGTTGATTGCCTTTTTCTCCGGAGCCATTCTGGCCTCGGTGATCTTTATTCCCGGATTTGTTGAACAATATCTCGGCGTATCCAATACAGCTTCCGGGTACTGGTTTACTCCACTCGCGCTGGCATCCGGCATCGGTGCAGGTGGAGGTGGATACCTCGTTGACCGCAAAGGGCCAATCTGGACGTTATCGGTTGCGGGGCTGCTATCTGCGATTGGATTCCTGCTGTTCCCGCTATGGGTGGAGCATATCTGGCAATTTGTCATCGCAAGTACACTCGTAGGTATCGGTTTCGGCATGATGCTTGGTGCGCCAGTTAACGTACTTGTCACAGAACAGGCGGGGGAGAACAACAAAGGCATCGCGGTAGCGACCAGCTCGTTATTCCGCCAGATGGCGATGGCTATTGCACCTACGATTTTCGCCGGATTCCTGGCACGTTCTTTCATTAATCTGGGGTCCAACATTCAGGCAGGATTCGCTGACAAAGGAATTCAGGTGCCGCCGGAGATGCTGGAACAATATGCCTCGGGTGGGGCATCAGGGAGTGATGTATCCAGTCTGACAGAGGGCCTGTCCCAGATTCCTGATGAAGGCATCCGTGATGTGTTGCTCCAGGCAGTGCATCAAACGACAGGGCAGGGTTATAATGGCCTTTTCTGGTCTGCGGTGGTATTCAGTGTGCTTACGCTGGTAGCTGCGCTTATAACGGGACGTCTGCGTCAAAAAGAGAAGAGCCAACATGTGGAAAGTGTATCCACAAACGGATAGGATTGCGTGTGAAAATGAAGAGAACAGTGTACCTTTTGTAGCTAAAAAGGAGTCGCTGTTCTTTTCAATTTAACCGGATTGTAACTTTTCTTGCTCTCGCAATGATTACAATAGAACGAGCGTAAGCGGTGTCTTGATTCCAGAGAGAGAAAACTTCAGAGAACACCGAGTCACAAGGCATCCCAGACGTTTAATTGGTATTATGGATTATCATTTTGACAGTGAAGAAGGAATCAATGGATGAAAAGCAGAACTAAAGATAAGAAGAAGAAAAGAAGAAAAGGCCTATATATAACGCTCGTTTCACTTGTTGTTTTGTTAATTGGAGGTTATTTGTTCCGTCAGCAACTGGCTGTAGCGGCATTTGATCTGTTTCTCGCCGGTTCGGTAGAAGATCAGTTATCCCGTTCTTATGTACCGCAGGAAGGCAACAACACGCCTGATCCGACGGTATACCGTAAGGAACCTTTCTCCGTATTACTGCTCGGTTCGGACAAACGCGCCTATGAGAAAACGCGTGGACGTTCGGATACCGTCATCTATGCTGTAGTACGTCCGAAGGAATCCCGTGTGCTGTTGGTATCCATTCCACGTGATACGTATGTGCAGATTGTAGGACGGGATGCCAACAAGGACGGCGAAGATGATTATGATAAGCTGGCGCATGCCTATGCTTTTGGTGGGGAGAATATGTCCATCAATACCGTGGAGAAATTCCTTGATGCTGATGTGGGTTATTATGCAACGATCAACTTCGACGGAATCAAAAAAGTGGTTGATGCGCTTGGTGGTGTAAAACTGCCAATCGATGAGGACATTGTGAACAAGAATCCGGATCATGTGCAATTCACGATTGAAGGTGGTAAGCCGATCTATGACGGGCAGGAAGCACTGTATTATGTAAGATACCGTGAGGATAGCGATTTTAATCGTACCAAGCGGCAGCAGATTTTCCTGAACGCGATGGCGAATGAGATGCTGAATTTGAATCAAATCGCCAAAATTCCGGAATTGATTCAGATCATGGGAGACAGCTTCCAGACGGATATGCGAGCTTCTTTCATTATTGATCTGGCTAAACAAGTGCTTACTCAGGAGAAACCGCAGATTTCAAGCTTCACCATCCTGGGTGAGGGGATGAAAAAAGACGGTATCTATTATGGTCAGGCTGACGAGAAAGATGTCCAATATGCCAAAGAGCTGATTAACAACTGGATGGATCAATCGACCCCAGCCGGTGAAGTAATGATCCCTGACCGGCAAAAGATTGAATAACCAATTCCATACCAATGATGTGTTTTAGACCACAATCAGCAGTACGTTTATTCGCGGGCTGCTGTTTTTTTTCTTTGTATTGAGAACTATTATCCTTTTGGAACATCCTGCGTTCTGATCCGTATAATATAAGTTGAGCGAGATAAGTTGAACGAAGAAATTCACAAGGAGGATACACAAGGGTATGAACATCGCATTTTTTTTGCTACCCAAACAAGAGGTTACGTGCGTGACGTCGGATTCTACGCTGCGGCAAACGTTGGAACGGATGGAATATCATCGCTTTACGGCGGTACCCATTTTGAATAAAGAGGGCAAATATATTGGTACGGTTACCGAAGGCGACTTACTGTGGTATATGAAGAATGCCGAGGGAAAGATTTCATTTGAAAACGCTTCAAAGTTCTTGCTCAAGGACGTTCCACTTCGCTTGGATATTAAACCCGTATCCATTGACGCCAACATGGAGGACCTGATTAATCTGGCTAAAGTTCAGAACTTTGTTCCTGTGGTCGATGATATGGATCGGTTCATTGGTATTGTCAGACGGAGTCAGATAATTGAGTACTGCGAGGGCATTGTAGCCAAAGAATCGATCAAGGCTAAGTAAAGCTGTTACGAATTTAAACATTATTGTGTCATTAGGGATAATCACAGCCGTCCGGTATCATGTTAAACTTAAGAAGTCCTGAATCAGGGGCGCATTCGAAGTTTTTTACAAATATATAGGTCGATAGGATGTACGGAGGACTCCGCATAAGTACCTGACATCAGTTTCGGAGAACTTCTCCGTTTTTTGGGGTAATTTTGCGGGCCCTCTTTTTATGCTATAATCGAGAATAAAGCTTTTTCGGGGGAGAGTGACTTTCGCCAATATGCCTAAAGAACTGGATGTAGCCAAACGCGCTAAAGTGATTGAATGGCTGAAAACCGAAGTGCTTGATCAGGTATCCCGATTATTCAAGGCGTTATGGGAAGGCAGTACAACTCGAATCGGGGACAGTCTTGCCAGTTTGATTATGAGTAGTTACATATTGGGCCGCAGGCTCGGTATTCCTTTCAAGGATCTGGATGCACTGCTAGTTGAGAAGTTGAAAAAGCATAAACAGGAAGGTCACCAGCTTGAAGACTGGTACCAGGATATTTCCGCGCTAGAAGATCATATGCGTAAGAGGTGAATTTGTTGAAATTTAGCTTTAAATCAGCTGTTTGGAGCGCAGTCTATCTGCTCTTGCTACTTTCGCTGTTAACTCCTTTATCGGTACTTGCCATATTTTTTATGATGATTCCGGGAGTTATTTTGTATGCTTCATTATCTTTAAAATCATTTATATGGCATCTCGTGCCCGTAGCCGTTATTTTGGTCGTATTCCACCCCATCTATCTGTTACTATTGCTCATCTTTACCCTGCCTGCAATCGTTATGGGTCACGCGTATAAAACACGCAAATCGGCCCTGTTCGCCCTGATGGCGGGAAGTGGCATGATGTTGGCAGAATACTTGTTGTTGCTCTTGGTCGGCAGTGTCATTTTCCAATTCGACCTGTCCAGTTATATTGAAGATGTGGTCAAATTGACCATCGAACCGTTAACCAATACATCGAATCAGATGATCAACGGTTTTGCATGGACACCTGAGATGACAGAGGATGTTGCCAAACAAACACAGCTTATGATTCCGTTTGCTCTCGTTGTCACATCGATGGTAATGGCCTTCATTACACACGCCATTGCTCGTCCGATTCTGAATGTGATGGGTGTGGTGGTATCGAAGCTTCCACCAGCGAGAGAGTGGCGTATGCCGCGTGCGTTGATCTGGTATTATTTCCTTGCACTATTGATCGAAGTGATCTCCAGACAAAGTGATGGAACATACTGGACCATGATTGCCATGAATCTGTCGCCGTTAATCAATCTGGGCTTCATGATTCAAGCGATCGGTTTCTTCTTCTTTCTCTCACATACAAAGAAATGGAATCCGGTTATACCATATTTCCTGGCGGCTGCGGTCTTCTTCATTGGTCCGCTTCGAATTATCGGAATTATCGATCTGGCGTTCCCGCTTCGTGAGGCAATATCGAAATCAAAACGATAGGGTGATGAGTCATGCCTAAATTTCTGAAGAAACGCTGGCACGGCTACTATACCGTATGGGCGTTCATACTGCTGCTGTTGCTCGTTATGTTCGTTACCATTTATAACTGGACGCTTGGTTTGATTAGTCTGATACTGGCTTCGGCGCTGGGAATCGTCATGATTAAGGCGGAGCTCGCGTTCCGCCGTGAGCTTAACGACTACATTAATGGCCTATCTATTCGGATCAAACGGATGGAGGGGGAAGCGGTCAGCATGCTTCCATTCGGAATTGTGCTGTACAGCGAAGATCGTACGGTAGAGTGGCATAACCGCTTTGTCGCGGAGATGTTCCAGGAGAAGACAATGGTGGGTAATCCGCTACTTAATTTGTTTCCCAAACTTCCTCAGCCTAAAGAGAAGAAGGATGGGACGAAGGAACATTCATCCAAGGAGTTCCATGACGAATTCCAGTTGGATGATCGGCATTATGGAGTTATTCATAACCCGCAGGAGCGGTATGTATATGTATACGAGATTACGGAGTTAGCCATTCTTCGTGATAAATATGAAAATGAACGCCTTGCATTGGGAATTCTCGTTCTGGATAATCTGGACGAGGCTGCCCAAGGCATGGACGATCAACAGCGTACAGCACTGATTGCCCGAGTGACCAGCGAAATTACGTCTTGGGCCAAGCGGTACGAAGTGTACCTGCGCCGTCTGTCTTCTGATCGTTATCTGTTGATGCTGAATCATAAGTCTTTGCAGGAACTGGAGCAGAGCCGATTTGTCATTTTGGATGAAGTTCGGGAGATGACTGCTGACCTCAAAGTGCCAATGACACTCAGTGTTGGACTGGCGTTTGGATCGGATAGCATCAGCGAGATGGGAGAACTGGCACAGTCCAGTCTGGACATGGCACTTGGACGTGGTGGTGATCAGGCTGCCGTGAAGTCCGGACAACGCCTGTCTTTCTATGGCGGTAAGTCTAATGCAGTGGAGAAACGGACACGGGTAAGAGCCCGCGTTATTGCGCACGCGCTGCGTGATCTGATGCAGGAGAGCGATCGGGTGCTCATCATGGGGCACAAAATTCCGGATATGGACGCGATCGGCGCATCCATCGGAGTGTGGAAAGCGGCCAGTCTGTACAATGTGGAAGCCCGAATTGTTCTGGATGGAATTAATCCATCGATTGAACGCATGATGGAGCAAGTGAACAAGGACGAGAAGTTGTCCAAAGCATTTGTATCACCGGAACAGGCAACCCAGATGATGACCGAGCATACGTTGCTGGTGGTGGTGGATACGCATAAGGCCTCCATGACCATGGAGCCAAAACTGGTACAGTCTGCTACCCGTGTCGTCGTTGTGGATCACCATCGTCGGGGCGAAGAGTTCATCAATGACGCAGTGTTGATCTATCTGGAGCCTTATGCGTCCTCTGCTGCCGAATTGGTAACCGAACTATTGCAATACATTCATGATAAGGTACAATTCACTCCGCTAGAAGCTACGGCTCTACTTGCCGGGATTACGGTGGATACGAAGCATTTTGCACTGCACACGGGGTCCAGAACGTTCGAAGCGGCAGGCTTCTTGCGCCGTAGCGGTGCGGACACCATTATGATCCAGCGGTTGATGAAAGAGGATCTGTCAGAATATATTGCTAAGGCAGAAATCATAAAGCATGCTAAAATGGTATATGGAAACATTGCGCTGGCGGTCACGGACCCTGGCAGCAAGATTTCACAGATGATGATCGCCCAGGTGGCGGACACATTGTTGAACATGACCGACGTGGTCGCTTCATTTGTGATTAGTGAGCGTCCGGATGGACTGATTGGCATTAGCGCGAGATCGCTGGGGCGCATGAATGTTCAGGTTGTCATGGAACGACTGGGCGGTGGCGGACATTTGACGAATGCTGCCGTGCAGCTTGAAGGAACGCTTGGAGAGGCAGAAAAACGGCTGACGAACGTACTGGCTGAAATCGAAAAGGAAGAGGGGCTGTTCGAATGAAAGTCATTTTTATAAAAGATATGAAGGGTCAAGGCAAGAAAGGGCAAGTGAAAGAAGTATCTGAGGGTTACGCACAGAACTTCCTATTGCCACGGGGAATCGCACGTCTGGCAACGGACGGCAACATGAAGACACTGGACAACCAGAAGGCGGCTGAAGAAAGACTCAAACAGGAAGAGAAAGCGGAAGCGGAAGCACTTGCGAAAAAGCTTGAAGCAGAAGTGACTGAACTGAAAGCCAAGTCCGGCGAAGGTGGTCGTCTGTTTGGTGCCATTACCAGCAAACAGATCGCAGAAGCTTTGTCTAAAAAGGGTCTGAAAGTAGACAAACGCAAAATTGAGCTGGACGAGCCTATTCGTACACTCGGCGTAACACAAGTAACTGTCAAGGTTCACCCTGAAGTGAAGGCAACCTTGAAGGTACAGGTAACGGAAGAGTAAGATGGGCGGAGAAATGTTATTCGACCGGATTCCCCCGCAGAACCTGGAAGCCGAACAGGCCGTGCTGGGTGCAATCCTGTTGCAGGGCGAGGCCCTGATTACAGCGATGGAACGGGTGCAAACCGAGGATTTCTATGATAAACCCCATCAATTAATCTTTGAAGCGATGATCCAGCTTGGTGAGGGAAATCAACCGATTGACCTCGTGACACTGACTTCGCTTCTGAAGGATAAAGGTGAGTTGGAGGACATCGGGGGCGTTAGTTATCTAGCTAAGCTAGCCCATGGTGTACCTACAGCCGCGAACGTAGACTATTACGCTCAGATTATCGAAGAGAAATCGATGCTGCGTCGCCTGATTCGTACGGCAACACAGATCGTGAGCGAAGGATATACAGGCGGAGAAGATGTTGCAGCGATGCTCGGAGAAGCTGAACGTCGCATTCTGGAGATCTCCAACCGTCGCTCTAGTAGTGGTTTTATAGCCATACAGGACGTACTGATGGAAGTATTCGATCGTGTGGAAACACTTCATCAGAATAAGGGTACAACAACAGGTATTCCGTCCGGGTTCATCGATCTGGACAAGATGACTGCCGGATTCCAGCGCAGTGACTTGATCATTGTGGCGGCCCGTCCTTCCGTAGGTAAGACGGCCTTTGCCCTGAATATCGCTCAGAACGTTGCCATTCGGGCACAGGAGACGGTAGCCATCTTCAGTCTGGAGATGTCAGCCGCCCAGCTGGTGCAACGTATGATCTGTGCGGAAGCCAACCTGGATGCCAGCGTGATGCGTATGGGTGATTTCAAGGGTGATGAAGACTGGCAGAAGCTGACGATGGGTATTGCAGCTTTGTCAGAAGCCAACATCTTCATAGATGATACGCCAGGGATTACCGTAGCGGATATTCGTGCCAAATGCCGTCGCTTGAAGAAGGAGAAAGGCCTTGGCATGATCCTGATCGACTATCTTCAATTGATTAGTGGACGTGGTAAAGCAGGGGAGAACCGTCAACAAGAGGTATCCGAGATCTCACGTACACTGAAACAGATTGGCCGGGAACTGGAAGTTCCGGTTATTGCTTTGTCCCAGCTGAGCCGGGGTGTAGAGCAACGTCAGGACAAACGTCCGATGATGAGTGACTTGCGGGAATCGGGTTCGATCGAGCAAGATGCCGACATCGTAGCGTTCCTGTACCGGGATGACTACTATAACCAGGAGACCGAGAAGAAAAATATTATCGAGATCATTATCGCTAAACAGCGTAACGGTCCGGTAGGTACGGTTGAACTGGTCTTCCTGAAAAACTTTAATAAATTCGTCAATTACGAGAGGGCGCACAATGACGCCTTCGCGATGTAATGGGCAGGTGCTGACGGCTTCGATCAAGAAGCCAGAATCGTCTGTCCCGAAGATCAACCATTAGAGCAACTGAACTCAAACATATGTGATAAATACCAGATATAGATTCACATTAAAATGGGTATCCCTGAACCGGTGATAGCAGTCAAGCAAGATTGGACTGAAGTCTCCGGTTTTTTGTGTTGAAATAAGGGGTAAATCCCGAACATTACAGTTGTACTATATATAATTGTTCGCCATTTGATTTGACTTTGAAAAAGGGTACTGGTACACTAATACTGCTGCGTTAAAGCAGCGCAAACCTTCCCTTGAATGTAACGGAAGGACATTTTTACTGTCCGTTAGCACGCTTCTCAGTCGGTTTATTGCGTAACATGCCTGCCGGGATAGAGGACGGACAGACCAATACAAAGGTGCGCAAGGCACCCACGGAGGAATGTTAACTATGTCAACGGTAGTTGTAGTGGGAACGCAATGGGGAGACGAAGGAAAAGGTAAAATCACGGATTATTTGGCGGAGAGCGCTGATGTGGTGGCTCGTTATCAAGGTGGTAACAATGCGGGTCATACAATTCTGATTGATAACAAAAAATATAAACTGACGATGATTCCATCAGGGATTTTCTACACGGATAAAGCGTGTGTGATTGGTAACGGAATGGTTATCAACCCGAAGGCACTCATCGAAGAAATTAACTATATTCATGACAATGATTTTACAACGAAGAACCTGTCCATCAGTGAGCGCGCACATATCATCCTGCCATATCACATGGTACTGGATGCACTCGAAGAAGAGAGCAAAGGTCCGAACAAAATCGGTACGACTGGCAAAGGAATTGGCCCATGTTACATGGACAAATCAGCTCGTATTGGTATTCGGATGGTTGACCTGCTGGATGCTGAAGATTTCGAACTGAAACTGCGTCATCTGGTCAAAGAAAAAAACCGTGTCATCGAGCAAGTCTACGGCGGCCAGCCGGTTGATGTGGAAGAGATTCTGCAAGATTACCTCGGATATGCTGAAATTCTGCGTCCTTACGTACGTGATACATCCGTTGTTCTGAACGAATATATTGATGAGGACAAAAAGGTATTGTTTGAAGGCGCACAAGGCGTTATGTTGGACCTTGATCAAGGAACTTATCCATTTGTTACATCATCCAATCCGTCCGCAGGTGGCGTATGTATCGGTTCTGGCGTAGGCCCGGCTCGTATTCAGCAAGTCATTGGGGTAGCGAAAGCTTACACAACGCGTGTAGGAGATGGCCCATTCCCTACGGAATTGCATGATGCAATCGGCGACCAAATCCGTGAGACTGGACATGAGTACGGTACTGTAACTGGACGTCCACGTCGTGTAGGTTGGTTCGATAGTGTTGTTGTTCGCCACGCGCGTCGTGTCAGTGGAATCACAGGTCTGTCCCTGAACTCTCTGGATGTAATGACAGGTCTGGAAACCGTAAAAATCTGCACAGGATACAAATTCCGCGGCGAGGTCATCACACATTATCCGGCAAGTCTCAAAATGCTGGCAGAATGTGAAGCCGTATATGAAGAGATGCCCGGCTGGAGCGAAGATATCACTGGAGCGAAGAAACTTGAAGACCTGCCAGTGAACACACAGAATTATGTAAAACGTGTTTCCGAACTGACAGGCATTCCAATTGCCATCTTCTCCGTTGGTCGTAACCGTGAGCAAACGAATCAAGTTCTTCCAATCTACGAGTAATCGAAGAAATAGAGAGATTGTTTCTTGAATTATAAAATAGAATCCTCTGCCGACTTAGGCATGTTAAGCCTCCAGTTGTTGCTTTTATAGCGATGACTGGAGGTTTTTTGTATGTTTTTCGGATATAATCCCGAGATTTCCGTCAATACTGGTTAACAGTAGAGTTACAGACCCCGACATGCGCATGTTAAACGGGTGGGATAATCGGAGGGAGAGAACGGAATGAAGTTGCTTGTGTGGTTTGTTAAAATCTTGCTAACCGTGTTGCTGGTCAGTTCACTGACACTGCTCACGACCGGATTAATTGTACAGTCATATGCGAAGTCGCTACTCGCAAGTTTCAATATTCAGTGGGAAGGTCAACCCATGGGGTTAACCGCCATGTTCCAAGGTGCCTTGGGCGGTAAAACCAGCGAGGGGAATAAATCAGGAAATGGGACGACAGATCAGCCGACAGGAGCGGACGAAGAGCATGTTCCGGAAGATGCTGTTTCAGTTATGGGGAATGGGACGGAGAGCGGTCAATCTGGCGTAGATGCAGGCAATAATGCGTCCCAAGGAAGTGGCTCAACCGAGGGCACAGGGGAAGGTTCAGGTACAGATACGACCGTAGGATCAAACTCAGGCACAAGTGCAGGCAATGGGACGGATACGGGCACGGGTAATGACTCAGGAACAGCACAGGGTAGTGGTTCAGCTTCGGGGAACGGAACCGGAGGAACCAGCGGCGATGCTTCTTCAGGTAATGATGCCATTGTTGTATCACCGGATGACATTACAGGAACGAAGGACAAGCTGCCAGCAGAGGAGAAAGAAAAAATCTTCAGCCTGCTCATGAACAAACTGCCGCAGAAAGAAATGCAACAGATCTCGGGAGCCATGGAAGGTGGCCTGACGGAACAGGAACTGCGTGAAATTGAACAGGTGATCTCGAAGTACCTGACCAGTGAAGAGTACGACAACCTGATGGAAGTACTGCAAGCAGAATAAGATAGGCAGGGAAAGCAGGCAGGCTATTAGACTATTGGAGATGATCCAATGGTTCATGATTCCGTTTACGTAATCCCTTATCAGAGTTGATCTGGTGAGGGATTTTTTTTGTATTTTTATGAAAAATAAAGCATATTTCACTGGGTCTTAGAACCTAGTCTTAAATTGCGAACCAAAGTACAGCGTACCACTGATGTTGAGGCATAAAGGGTGATGCCCTAACCGTATCATCTTATGGATAATTCAGGAAAACCAAGCAGGGCGCGGCTTTGCGGTGTGACGTCTAGAGTTGAAATGACTATAAAACCTGTGTTAAAGTATACGGGTGTGATAAAAGGTTAAAATTTTGACACTTTTAAGAGCGCAGCTAAAGTCCTGATTTTGCGGACACCCAAATATATTATTCAACTAGCATGGGAAAGACACGATGGGTGATGTCTTGACAGAAATGCGAACTGAGAAGTGCTGAAAAGGAGAGAATCATGAAAGGTTTCAGAGGCATACGCCAACCGGGCAAAGACCGGGTACACGAACAATCCGGGGAACACCGGACGGCCGAAGACAAAAACAACATGAGCATGTCCACCTTCAGTGTGAATAAGAAGCGCGTTCTGGCCTCGCGCAAATGGATCATTGCAGCAGCATGCGGTGTATTCATCGCAGCATCGATCGGATTCGCAGGCAAACAATATGTTACTGCAAACACCGTCTCTTACTATAAAGTAATGGTTAAAGGTAGCGAGATTGGTACCATTGCAGATGAAGCACAATTACAACAACTGTTTACAGACAAAACCGAGGAATATCAAAATAAATATCCGGATGCAGAAATGGTGCTGAACACAGAGGGCATCACGACCGAGACGGTAAAAGCGTACAAACCTGAAGTGAACAGCGATGAAACGTTGGATAAACTGGGTAACTTGCTGACAGCCTACGCCCAAGGTGTGGAGCTCAAGGTAGACGGTGAAGTCATTGGCATTGTGAAGGACCAGGCAACAGCAGATGCAATCCTGGAACAAGTGCAGAACAAATACATATCGGCATCGGCGGTGCGAAGTTCGCTGAAGACGAAGTCGGTATCGGCTAATTCCTCGAAGAAAGACGAGGGACCGAGTACAACCCTGAAGTCGGTAGGCATCAAGGAAGATGTGGCGACGGATGTGGTGAAGGCTGATCCAAACAAAATATGGGATGTGTCCGAGGCGGTTAAAGCATTAACCGTTGGTAAAGACGCGCCTGTAACTTATGTGGTTCGTGAGGGAGATACGATCTCTTCGATCGCTTCCAAGTATGAAATTACACAAAGTGAGATTCGCCAGCATAATCCAGGCATCAAGGAAACGTCCCTGCAAATTGGAGATGAACTGACCCTGACCGTGCCTAAACCAGCAGTTACCGTTAAATCGGTTGAGCAGGTGGTTGAGCAGATTGAGATCAAACCGCAAGTGGAAGTGCGTAAAAGTGCTGACTTGAAAGCAGGCACAACGAAAGTCGTGCGTCCAGGACAAAGCGGGCTGAAAAGCATGCAATACCGTATAACGAAAGAAAATGGTGAAGTGGTTCAGGAAGAGTGGCTCGGTCAGGAAGTGATCAAAGTCGCCGTAACTGAAGTGGTCCTAAGCGGAACGAAAGTCGTTGGTGAGGGTACAGGTGAGTTTGCTTGGCCGGTATCGAATGCAACGATGAGCAGCAGCTTCGGACAGCGTTGGGGTCGTCAACATAAAGGTGTCGATCTGGTAGGTAACCGCGATGTGAAAGCGTCTGATGAGGGTGTGATTACTTTTGCAGGGCAGAAGAGTGGTTATGGCAATGTCATCATTATTAACCATCGTAACGGATACGAAACATTGTACGGACATTTGAACAGTATTGGTGTGAAGGTTGGTCAAGTCGTTGAAAAAGGCGAAAGTATCGGCGTTATGGGCAACACAGGCCGCTCGACCGGAACGCATTTGCATTTTGAGATTATCAAGAATGGAACGGTGGAAAATCCGTTAACGTACTTGAACTAATAGAGCTAAAGTGAGAGCAAGGTTGGCTATGATGCTGGCCTTGTTTTTTGCTGCTGTAAAATATTTTCAGATGAAAGACCTTCCAAGCCTCCGATCGGGATGTGACGGTGCTTCAGGTATGTTAAACTATAGAGTATAAACAACAAACTAGAGAAACAAATCAAACAGGCTTGGTACAAGCTAAACATAGAAGAGAGATATAGATGCTAACGCGGATTAAGTAGGATATAGGGGTGAAATTAGCCGATGCAGGGGAAGATTTTGGTGGTGGACGATGAACAGCCCATCGCGGACATTCTGAAGTTTAATTTGGAAAAAGAGGGGTACGAGGTCATCTGTGCATTCGATGGCATTCGTGCAGTTGAACTGGCGTTATCCGAGAAACCGGACCTGATGCTGCTGGATCTGATGCTCCCGGGTAAAGACGGTATGGATGTATGTCGTGAGGTGCGTGCTCATCTGGAGATGCCGATCATTATGCTTACCGCCAAGGATGGCGAGATCGACAAGGTGCTCGGGCTGGAACTGGGTGCGGATGATTACGTGACGAAGCCATTCAGTACGCGTGAGCTGCTTGCACGGGTGAAGGCACAGATGCGCAGACGGCAAAAGCTTGCGATTACAGCAGGTGCTTCCGAAGATGAAGAAAAGCAGGTCATGCGGCTGTTTGATCTGGCCTTTGATATGGACATGTATACAGCTTATAAAGGCGGGGAACCACTCGATCTGACCCACCGCGAATATGAACTTCTCTATTATATGGCGAAGCATTCCGGCAAGGTCATGACACGGGAACATCTGCTGCAGGCGGTATGGGGATATGAATATTTCGGCGATGTACGTACCGTGGATGTCACGATCCGTCGCCTGCGTGAGAAGATTGAGGAGAATCCGAGCAAACCGGAAACGATTCTGACTCGCCGCGGGCTCGGTTATCTCGTGCGCAGTGCCAAAAGCGTGGGGATATAATGGGCCGATTCGCGCGATTCTCGTTCTTCCGAACGATTCAGGCGAAATTGATTATTATCTATGTACTGCTGATTTTGATTGCGATGCAATTGATCGGCGTTTATTTTGTGAGCGCGATGAAGAACTCCCTGACGAGCAACTTTACAGAGGATTTACAGGCGCGTGCGGAGATGCTGTCGGTTCTCGTGGGTGAGACGATGGCGGGTGGAGAAGCAGAGGCTGGCGAGGACAAAACGGAAAATCTGCGTGTGCTGGTGAACAATCTGTTCAACATTAACGGTGCCGAGATTCAGGTGCTGGATGCCAGCGGCAAGGTACTCACGACCTCGCTAAGTTCACATTCGGACTATGTGGGGCGCAAAAATACCCAGACCGTCGTCAGCCGTGCGCTGCAAGGTATTCGGGACAATGAGGAATATATCGTGGACGAGGATAATGTTCGCAAAAAGGTCGTCGCCAAGCCGGTTCTGTCCGGCGGCAAGATCATTGGCGCGGTCTACATCGCGGCATCCATGAACGAGCTGTACTCCACGATGGAGGGAATCAACAAAATCTTTATCTCCGGCATTCTGATTGCCTTGGTGTTAACGGCGGTGCTTGGCGTCATTCTGTCCCATACGATCACGCAGCCAATTAAGGAAGTGACGCGGAGAGCGACAGCGGTCGCAGAAGGTAACTTTGATCAACAGACACCTGTATTTGGCACGGATGAGATTGGTCAGCTCAGTCGGGCTTTTAACTATATGACCAGCAGACTTCGGGATGCACTCTCCCAGAACGAAGAGGAGAAGGAGAAGCTGACCTCCATTCTGACCAATATGAGTGATGGTGTAGTAGCCACGGATGAGTACGGCAAAGTCATTCTGGTGAACCGCCGTGCCAGCAGCATTCTGGGTATGCGTCCTGCGGATATCGAAGGAAGGCATTTCGCCATATTGCTCGGTATTGATCCGGAGGATGCAGAAGCTCTCGCGAGTGGTTTTACAGGTTCAACGCTGCTGCAGATTGCACCTGCCGGACAAGAAGAGCCTGTGGTCATTCGCATGACGTTCACACCGGTTCATCGACGTGAGTTGGGGATCACAGGAACCATTGCCGTACTTCAGGATGTCACCGAGCAGGAAGAGCTTGAGGCATCCCGGCGTGAATTCGTGGCCAATGTATCCCATGAGCTGCGGACACCTCTGACTACGATCAAGAGTTACGCGGAAGCGCTGGATGACGGTGCATTGGAAGATCCACAGCTTGCCGGACGTTTCGTCGGTGTTATTCAGAACGAGACGGAGCGAATGATCAGGCTGGTTACGGATCTGCTGCATTTATCGCGGCTTGATTCCAAAGAGGCCATGCTACGTAAACAGCCAACCGACATTCTGGAAATGCTGGAGGAAGTGACGGATCGATTCTCGTTCCAGATGCATCAGAAGGATATTCAGCCTGTGCTGTCTGTAGAGAATGATATTCCGGCTGTTCCGCTGGATCGCGACCAGATTGATCAGGTACTGGATAATGTCGTGTCCAATGCGCTGAAATATACATTGGAAGGCGGCACCATTACGATTGCGGCTAGACGCAGTGATGAACATGCACTTGCCATCTCGGTATCGGATACCGGAATGGGTATCCCACAGCGCGATTTGGATCGCATTTTTGAGCGGTTTTATCGGGTGGACAAGGCTCGTTCCCGCAGTATGGGAGGCACAGGGCTAGGACTGTCCATTGCCCGGGAAATTGTGAAGGCACATGATGGCAGCATCTCTCTGGAGTCTGAGGTAGACGTGGGCACGACAGTAACGTTCACGTTGCCGATGCGCGAGGAAGGGGGTGAGCACCGTGAAGGAACGGATTAAATCCTTGGTGCTCGCTACCCTTGTCGTAGCCAGTCTGGTGCAGAGTTATTTCCTGATCTATCGTCTGCCCGGAGGCGGGGATTCTATTGTGACGTCAGAGACGAACTATGTGAAGACGGAAAATATGGGTCAGGAACGTAACATTGAAGAATTGATCTTCCCTGATCAGATGATTATTCATCTGGGCGAGGATAAACATACGGTGTTTTACCCTGGCAATACGTTCTATCAGTTGATCTATTCACGTTTACAGGGGCGGGCGTTCGATGATTTTCAGCGCCGCAGTGTGCAATCGGTGAACTGGGATCAGATTCGCAAGGAGAACCCCGGGTTTGAGCTATCGTTTAAGGAAGGTATCCCCGTAGCGTTGTTACAGCGGGTGATGAGGCTCGGGACGGATTCCTTGTTCCAAGGGGAGACGATTAACCGAATCTCGATCTATACGGCTAAAAATGAAACGAAGGCCCATGCGCTGTTCTTCAGCGCCAAGGGAGACGTGGTATACGAAGCAACTCAGGCGGACTTAACGGTACAGGACGTGCAGCAGCATGTTGACTTCGGTACGAACTGGACGCCATATACGTTGATGGAAGGCGGGTATTATATCCCGGCGGAAGCTTTGGAGACGATTGAAGCGGATGTGCCAACAGGCCAGTACACCGTTGAGCAGATGCAGCGCAGCTTGTTCTTTGACCCAAGCATGACCCGGAACATACGGGAAAAAGACGGGTCGGAGATCTACACGGACAGCAAACGTAGTCTGCAGGTGAAGCAAGAGCAGCGCTGGATTAGCTACACTGACCCAGCCGCACCGCCTGCGGGACAGATTGATCCCGCGAAGGATGCGCTGTCCGCGGTTGATTTTGTGAACCAGCATGGCGGCTGGAAAGGCCGATCGCGCATGATGCTGGAGACCGCTGACAGCAAGACGCAGCTTGAATTCCAGCAGTATTACGGCAGCTATCCAATTATGGATTCCATGCAATTCCGCTTCGGCACGATTAGCATGGAGATGCAGCAGGAGACGGTGTCCAGCTATGAGCGATCGCTCGAATACCTGAACGAAGGCGCAGAGACGAAGAAGTCGGTCAAATTGCCAGGTGGGGAGAAGCTCCAGGCTCTGATTAAAAAGGTAGCCGGTGAGAATCGCCAGGTCGTGGACGTGTACCCTGCGTATCGTCCTTCTACGATTGAGGACGGACTGAAGCTGATCCCGGTATGGGTTATCCGATTCGGAAATGGTGAGGAGACTACCGTATCTTGATGGGTTATAGTCATTGAACCAAAGAGTAGCTGTACTTTATCACTACGCGTGCAGAGGGCTAACGGCTAACGAATCTGACACGTCTTAAATGCCGAATTAGCCTAGAACGCAAAATCTAACGAGCCTCAGCGACGTTATTCCGCTAGAAAACGGGTGAAAACCGGCAGAAAGCCTATAAATGCTAGAAATAACTTCTCTCAGGTTCGTTAGATTACAAACTTGCGGAAAATGGAGCATATAAGGCGCGTGGAGTTCGTTAGAGAGCAGCGCTTATGTGGATAGAGATCAATTTTCCAAGAGTTATTGAAAGTATTTCAGCCAGTTAACTGAAGGAGGTGAATGTTTTGGATTGGGGACGGGCGAAAAATGTGTTGATCTATGCCTTTCTGCTGCTCAATCTGGTGCTGGGATACCAGATCTGGATGGATGCGCGGGAGACGGCCGGAGCCAATCTGGACTTCACCTCACTGGCAGACAATACACAGCAGGCGATGGAAGAGAAGGGCATTCAGGTGCTGGCTCCGATTCCGAATGAAACGCCGAAGCTGCCGAAGTTGTCCTATGAATTCATTGAAGAGGACAAGGCTGGCGTGGATATGGAACTGGAACAGCCTGTAGATAGCAAGTTGATCTTCTCGCAGAGTGAGCTGGAGGATGCGTTGCAACGCGAGATTCCACAGATCGGCACTTATCGGCTGGATCAGCTGATGGCCGAGGATGGGGCTTTTGTACTTCACCCACTGGTGGATGGCAAATGGCCGCTCTTCAATGTGAGTCTGGAGTTATTCTATAGCGACCAGAAAATTACGGGTTACCGTCTGACTCCGGTGCGGATTACGACCGCAGAGGAGAGCGATCAGCAGGTGCTTCCGGCGTCGAAGGCGCTGGGAACGCTGATCGAGAACTTTTTGCCGAATGATGCGATTGTCAAAGATATTCAGCTGGGCTACTATGGCCAGTTGTTCAATTCAGATATGCAAGTAGCGATGCCGGCATGGCGGTTCGTGCTGGAAAGTGGCGAAGTGTTGTACGTGCAGGGCATCAGTGGGGATGTATTCAGTCCCAAGACAGACAAACCAGGGGAGTAATGCGTTATGGGGATATATTTTACCGTGTTATCCAGCGGTTCGACAGGCAATGCCACGGTCATACAGCATGGGGGTACCTCTCTCATGATTGACGCGGGTCTTAGCGCGAAGCGATTGGATGCACTGTTTCAGGAACGGGAGATTTCTGGGGCAGAACTGGACGGGATTCTGGTCACACATGAACATTCCGATCACATTAAAGGACTAGGCGCGATGTCTCGGAAATATAATTTACCAATCTACGCGAATTTGAATACGTGGGCGGCGCTGGAGAAGTCAGTTGGGGCGATTCCAGAGGAAAACCGGAGGGTATTTGAGACGGGAGAACAGCATGATTTTGGGTCACTGCGTGTGGAATCCTTCGGGATCTCGCATGATGCGGCTGAGCCGGTAGGGTACACGTTCGATGATGGTACGGAGAAGCTATCTGTTGCAACGGATCTCGGATACATGAGCGACAAGGTTCGCGATGCGATCTCCGATTCTGACGTACTGGTGCTGGAGGCGAATCATGATGTCGAATTGCTGCGTATGGGGCGTTATCCGTGGAACACCAAGCGCCGAATTTTGAGCGACATTGGGCATTTGTCGAACGAAGCAGCAGGGGCGGCGCTTAGTGAACTGATGAACGGACGCATCAAGCGCACGTATCTGGCACATCTTAGCCGGGATCATAATATGATGGACTTGGCGAAAATGTCGGTGCGTGACGCGATGGAGAGCCGTGGATGCTTTTATCGGGATCATGAGTTCAAACTCTGTGATACGTATTACGACCGTCCTACGCCATGGGATAGGGTGGGTGAGCCATAAAGCTGTCGAGCTCGGCGGCTTTGCGTTCTACTTCCTCACGGGTCAAAATGCCTTTATCAATAAGCAGTTCAATGATGGTACTTAGGGCAAGGGTATTGCGATAGTGTTCATCCTTGAGATCGGCCAGCTTGGCCGCCATATGAACTTCATCCATGGCTGTAAGTGTACGCGTGCGATCCATATATATCCTCCTCTATGAAGCTTCGAATTGTCTTTTACTATTATTGTAGTCAGGCTTGATGGAAAACATTCCTCTTTTTGCCGCTAACATTTGTGTAATGAGACGTGTATGCTGAACCTGTGACTATGCAGGGGTGAAAAAGTTCTTCAAATTTGCCAAAATGGCGCTTAGCGGACCGGATTTTGTGGTGATAGATACTATGGACCTTTATTGTTAAGCGCGTTATAGCGGAAATTTGCTTTAATTTTCGTAAATATGCAACTTTTTGTGATTTGACGTGTTTAGTATATGAGGAGCATTGTGATTTTGGCTGTTTTGCGTGTGAAATGGCATGTCATAGAATGCGAGAGCATGATTGATAGAGTCACTGACAGAATGGCGTGTCCGTTCTGTTGTACATAGACGCTGTATCTTGATTTGATGCCGGGATGCAGCGATATGCAAGACCATTTTATAAAAATGCAAAAAAGCATGGGAAAGCGAGAGGTTATTTACGGTACGCACGTAACGAAAGACACAGAACGAGGCTGGAGAAGCGTAGCGTTCGCCTTTATGAACAAATTTTACCTAGGAAAAAGAAATAAAAAAATTTGTGAGTAACAGCGATCGGAAGCTCGGCTGTGGCTGGAGTGGGGTAACGTAAGAACACCATCGTTGAACCATGCGACAACTTAGGCGGCAGTCAGGGTCTTGATGCGTGACAACGAAGGGGAGAGGATCACGATGGGATTGTTTGGAGACGATTTTTATTCAACCAAAGTATCAAGACGCGCCGAACCTGAACAGAAAGGCAAACTTCAGATCATCCGCCCTGGAGGCAGAGCACGTGGACGTGACCGCTGGAGCAATCCGCGCAGATCGCGTACGGGAATCAGTTCCACAGTGAAGGTAGCTGTGATTAGCTCGGTGATCAGCTCCATCGTGACCGTCATGCTGTTTAGCTTCATTACACAGCCCGCTTCGTTACCGTTGGCTAATGCTACGGGTAATGGTGGTGGAGGCGGTGCACAGACAGCGCAGGCAGCTGATCCATACGACCGGATTATCCAAGCAGCAGCCCATGTTCGTCCTTCCGTGGTAAGCATTGTGAACCATAAAACGGGTAGCAGTCTGTCGATGGAAGATTCGGCGCTGGGCTCAGGGGTCATTTTCAAGAAGGAAGATGGCAAGGCCTACATCATGACCAACCACCACGTAGTGGAGGGTGCGAGTGATCTGGAGATTGTGACCGTAGATGGGGAGACACATAAAGCGAAGCTGGTCGGTAAGGACCGTGTGAGCGACATTGCTGTACTATCCGCAGAAGACAAAGGGCTGGGTGCAGTGGCGGAGATCGGTGATTCCAGCAAACTTCAGCGCGGTCAAACGGTGCTGGCGATCGGGAACCCGCTCGGTCTGGGCGGTACGCTGACATCAGGTATTGTCAGTTACACGGATCGTATTCTGCCTGTATCGATTAATCAGGACGGGGTGTACGACTGGGAACAAAACGTAATTCAGACGGATGCGGCGATTAATGAAGGTAATAGCGGCGGTGCTTTGGTCGACTTGAACGGCAAAGTGGTTGGCATCAACACGATGAAGATCTCGGATACGGGTGTTGAAGGTCTCGGCTTCGCGATTCCGATGAACGAAGTGATGAAAACGGTAGATTCCCTGCTACTGAACGGCAAAGTATCTCGTCCATACCTGGGCGTGTACACGGTTGATCTGAGCAACCCTTATGCACCACTGGATGACGAGCAGCGTAAAGATCTGAAGCTGCCATCTCACGTGGACAGCGGTGTGGTTGTGCTGGAAGCATCCGGTCCGGCATCTGATGCGGGCATGAAGCTGAATGATGTCATTACGGAATTTGATGGGCAAAAAATTACCTCCACGCTGGATCTGCGGAAGTATCTGTACGATCAGAAGAAGATTGGGGATACGATTGAAGTGACCTTCTACCGGGATGGCAAAGCTGAGAAAGTATCCGTGAAGCTGACGGATAAACCGGAGTAAGGGAAGTTCAGCGAGCGAGCCTATACTGTTGCGTGGATTGAAATAGGGAATGCTAGAAGAGTGATCAGATCAACTGACCACTCTTTTTTAGTTGTTATGGGTGGACGTGCTCGTTCGACAGTAAATGAGTAGATCAACCATTTTATATTCTCATGATCAGTTAGACCCGGAGCCAAAGGAGCAGATACATAAGACTAGGGCTGTGGTAAACTGTTGTCAATATGTTGGAGACGGTCGCTGATGCAATAACATCTGTTTGTCGATCATATTTTTATTTCAGAATGGAAGGGGTATTTTTGATGAAACATTTGAAGAAAAAGATGCTTGGGGGAACGAGCTTGGCGCTGTCACTGTTTGTGCTGTCGGCCTGTGGATCTGAGGTAGCTACGACAGGAGCATCCGTGGATACGAGTGCTCTGCAAGAGAAGATTGCAGGGCTTGAGAAGAAACTGGTGGAGCAGGGAGCCAAGAGCGTTGAGCAGGAGCAAAAAATCGCAGCACTTGAGACCAAGTTGAATGAGCTGAGTACAAATGTGATTGCAGGTGGGGCTGGTGGTCAAACACCTGTAGCATCCGGAAACAATGGATCGGCCGGGAAAGGTGACGGGGTGCTTATTACGTTTGCCCAGTACGAGAAGCTTGAGGTTGGCATGTCGGTAGAAGATGTCATTGAGATTCTTGGCGGCGAAGGTGAAGCGCTGAGTGAAGCGGAGAATATGGTGGTGTACAACTATAAAGGCACAGCCGGCAATGGTGCCAATGCTGTTATTGCTTTTCAAGGCGGGAAACTGTTGACGAAGGCGCAGTCGGGATTGAAGTGAAATTAGTATTTGGACATGAAGAGTCTGAATCTTTGGAATAAAGCGTACTGCAGGGTTAAGGGAAGTTAAATGGGGCCAATCAGAAAATTCTGGTTGGTTTTTTTGTTGTTTTTATAAAGTTTGTGAGTAACGGAAAAGTTATTAGAAGTAGATTTTTTGAATAAATAACTTGACATTCGCAGTTAGTTGTAACTATAATGATTACATTATATAAGTTGTAACTGTAGTAGTTACATATAATGATTTGAAGGGGGATTAAGTCGAAGCAATTGTACAACCAGACTATAGGACGGAATAAATAATCAACGAATTGGCTGCTAGATGCATTGTTATGGATGAACGGCGGCGACTTAAAGAGAAGGAGATCAATTAAATGTTTATTAAAAAATCATCAATGGGCGTTATGCTCGCTCTATGTTTCATGTTAATTCTGAGTGCTTGTGCGGGTACAGCAAGTAAAACCGAAAATGCGGAACACTCAAATGCTGCTAGTGCTGGAAATACAAAGAGCGAGGAAACAAACACACCAGCGGTGGAGCTGAAAGTGACCACCTATAATCCTGGGGAAAACAGCATTTTTGGCGTTTCATCAAACCTGATTGAAGGTCCAACTGAAATCGTGCTCGTTGATGCGCAGTTCCAAAAGAATGATGCCGAGCAATTGGTCAAAATGATTAAAGATTCGGGTAAAAAACTGACCACCGTATATATCAGCCACAAGGACCCGGACTATTACTTCGGTCTATCGGTAATTCGTGAGGCGTTCCCTGATGCAAAAATCGTTGCGACTCCAGCAACGGTGGAAGGAATCAAGGAAACAATTCAAGTGAAGAATGACTATTGGAATCCGATTCTGAAAGAAAATGCACCAACTGCACAGATTGTTCCGGACGTCCTTGACGGTGCTCAATTGACCGTAGATGGAGAAACCGTAGAGATTATCGGTCTAGATGGTTCCGATCCGTCCCATACGTTCCTGTGGATTCCTTCCATTAAAACTGTTCTGGGTGGCGTTCCTGTCTACGAAAATTCGCACGTTTGGATTGCAGATAACCAAACGCCAGAGAGCCGTGACTACTGGCGCCAATTGCTAGACCAAATTATTGCATTGAATCCAGAGCGAGTGATTCCAGGTCATTACCTGGGTACCAGTGCCGGGGATATATCGAGTGTTACGTTCACCCGTGATTATATTGCTAAATTTGAAGCAGAGGCAGAGACAGCCAAAGATTCTAAAGAACTGATTGCAGCCATGGAAAAAGCATATCCGGACTTTACGAATACAGGCGATCTGGAGACGAGCGCTCAGGTAATTAAAGGCGAAATTTCTTGGCCTTAAGTATAACGATGGACTTCTAGAAACGGTATAAGTAAAAGCCAAACATCCTTATCCTGTTAAGTGGGAGGGATGTTTTTGCTGTCATTAGGCGTGTAGGGGTTTCTTTTCGGCGGCAGGTGTGATAGAACTGAGAAGTGGCTATCCTGTAATGGGATACGCGGTTGTGAATCGGGAACATAGCTGGTTACAGAAAGGATGCTTAACGGATGTACGTTGTATGCAAAGAACACGTGGACATTGCCATCGACATGTTTGTCGATGAGTATGAGGACGCTCCAGATATCGTTGATCTGAAGGAGACGGAATTTGCCGACTGGGACCCGCCTGCGAAATGCGCCGAGTGCGAACAGCACGCGGAATTCCTCGTCGTTTAGCGTACTGTAGGACTTAGATGGCCGGAGACGTGACTTAAGGTGGCGCTTCGGGCTGACTTTCCATCCGGTATGAACATCACAGCAAGAAGCCAAGGAGAGCGTGATGAGCGCTCTTTTTGTGTTTATGGGGGAATTGGTATTGGTGGTTAGGCAGTGTGGAGTTGGGCGGGGGTCGTAGGGTTAACGTGGGAGTAGGCGAGAGTAAGGGAAGATTGAGGTAGGTGTAGGTGCCGAGTTCCGAGTTGGGAGTGGGCTAGGTTGTAGTAAAGGTGCAAGTTGTAGGTAATAGAAATGGAAGTGGATCGGCTACACTTAGTTGGACAGAAAAAATAAGGGCTTGTAGAATAAAACTATCATGTTTAAGGAGCGGATCTCTACAATGCCTAAACCACAACGACGCACATTCACAACCGAGTTCAAAAAACAAATGGTGCAACTCTTTGAAAACGGCAAATCCAGAGCTGCAATTGTGGAGGAATACGACCTCACTGCTTCGGCTCTAGACCGCTGGATCAAACAATCGCAGGCAACGGGCTCTTTCAAAGAGAAAGACAACCGTTCACCTGAAGAAAACGAATTAATGGCTATGCGTAAAGAACTCCAACGTTTACGGATGGAGAACGATATTTTAAAGCAAGCCGCGCTGATCATGGGACGAAAGTAACTATCATCCAGAATAACCGTGATAAATACTCAGTATCAGCAATGTGTAACGTCCTCGAAATCGCCAAAAGCACCTTCTATCATGAAGCGAAGGAAAAGCCAAATGAAGATGAGCTCACGGAAGCTATTGTGGAGATATTCCACAAAAATCGAAAAGTCTATGGTACACGAAAGATAAAAGCCAAGCTTCAGGAACGAGGACTCATCGTATCTAGACGTCGCATTGGTCGAATCATGCAAGAGCAGAGTCTCGTCTCCACGTACACCGTTGCGCAATTTAAGCCTCATAAAACGGCCTATAATGAGGAGGAAACAGTGAATGAACTGGGTCGGGAGTTTAATCAGACGGAAGCAAAGCGCTTCGTGGTCAGCGATCTCACGTATGTGAAGGTCGGTCATCGGTGGCATTACATTTGTGTGCTCATGGACCTGTTCAATCGAGAAATTATTGGCCACAGTGCAGGTCCACATAAGGACGCTGCTCTGGTTTCGCGTGCCTTTGCAACGGTAGAAGGCGACTTGAGCCAAATCCAGTGGTTTCATACAGATCGTGGGAGTGAGTTTAAGAACCACGCGATGGACCAGCTTCTAGGCACGTTTGGTATTGGTCGATCACTCAGCAAGAAAGGATGTCCCTACGATAACGCTGTGGCCGAAGCCACCTACAAGGTCATGAAAACGGAGTTTATTTACCAAATGGAATTCCGAAACCTCCGTCATTTGGAATTGGAATTATACGACTACGTTAACTGGTTTAACAGGCACAGAGTTCATGGATCACTGGGGTATTTGACGCCTGTTCAGTATCGCCAAGAAGCCCTTAAAAAAGTTGTCTGATTTAATGTTGACAATCCAAAGCCGCTGAGGCATGGGGGAAAGTGCCGTTGGGTAACAGCGATGTGGGTAGTGACGTGGGTGTAGACTGGCCGAGTAGCTCTAACGAACTCGAGACGCCTTATATGAGGCAAACACCGCCTGGTTGAAATCTAACGAATCGTAGACACGTTATATTGCTGAAATGGCCTCGAAAGTGGTGGGGAGTGCTCGTTTGATGCGAAATAGCGTGTTTCAGATTCGTTAGATTTTAAAAGAGCCGAAATGGGGCTGATTAAGGTGTGTGGAATTCGTTAGAATTTGGAGAAATGTTTAGTATAGGTATAATACAGTTGGAACGAACGATGCGATGAAGCATCTTACTTATAGAATATCTGGCAAGACAATTTAGGAGGAATGAATTTCATGTTTATTCAGATTATTGGCGTAGGCAAATTGAAGGAAAAGTATTTAACGCTGGGCATTCAGGAATATGCCAAGCGGCTCGCCCCGTACATCAAGTTTCAGATGATCGAGGTCGCAGACGAAAAGGCGCCCGATACCCTGAGCGAAGCTGAGGTTCGGGCGGTAAAAGAGCGCGAGGGCGAACGCATCCTCGCGCATGTGAAGAGCGAGGCGCATGTGGTCGCGCTCGCATTGGATGGCCAGCTCTGGAGTTCCGAGGAGCTGGCATTGGAGATCGACAAGCTCGGCACGTATGGGACGAGCCATGTCGTGTTTGTCATCGGAGGAAGCCACGGGCTCTCCGATGAGGTGTTGCGCCGCGCGAAGCAGCGCTTAAGCTTCGGGCGCATGACCCTGCCGCATCAGCTTATGCGGCTGGTGTTGGTGGAGCAGATTTATCGCGCGGTGAAGATAAATCGGAATGAACCGTATCACAAATAGTGGTAAAGCAGAATACAGCATTAACTATTGAAACAGAGTGGATAAAAAAAGCGTTATTTTCAAGAAAACTATAATAAAGAAGAAAAAAATTTTAGAGCGATGAGGGGAGTTCAACTCTCCTCGTCTCCATTTGAAGAACCCTTTCAAATAAGGGCAGTCTTTATTGTACCTGTAGGGACAGTAATTTAAGAAGTGCTTGGAACACTGTGATTAAATGAGC
Source organism: Paenibacillus amylolyticus (assembly GCF_047302515.1). Taxonomy (GTDB): domain Bacteria; phylum Bacillota; class Bacilli; order Paenibacillales; family Paenibacillaceae; genus Paenibacillus; species Paenibacillus amylolyticus_G. The sequence goes on from NZ_CP168019.1 coordinate 5,994,428, forward strand.
GAACTTGTTAAAAGAAGGTAATTGGTGGAAGGCTGTTGAATTATACAATAACATTTTAGTTTTCCCATTAGTGCAGGAAGAGCCGACATAATATAAATTAACACATCGGATAACTTGATATTAATTTATATAGTGTAAGGTTATAAAAAACTTAAACAACCATATTTTTAAAGGGATGGGGAGTATGATTCAGACATTAGTTAATCAACTATGGGATGAGTTGCAAGGAAATAATCCAAATAAGCTATTGGATAAGTACCATAAGTATTTTGATGATTACAAAGACATGTTTAAAGAGTATGATATACCTCCTAACACTACTTATTTTAGAGGGCGAGTGGGACAGAAAAGCTTAGATGTGAGTATTGATGATTTCGATACAACTATTCAGGTTTCATTTAACATGAGTGAAATCAGTGCAGTTCCACCGCTTTTTGCAAGTGGGGGGAGATTTAATCGGGCAGGATATTCGTACCTCTATTTGTCTAGTAATATTGAAACCTGCATTGCAGAGCTAAGGGCAGAAGTTGGACAAGTTTGCAGTGTTGGTGAGTTTAAAAATGTCGAGTTGTTGAGAATGTTAGATTTATCATCTGATTCTGAAGACGAGAGTTACAACTTTTTTAAGCAATTAATGTTGTTACCCGTAAATAGTCAAAATAAAAACCATTATTTTTTAACACAGTTCATATCCGATATTATTAGAGAAATGGGCTACAATGGGATATTGTACAATAGCTCGTTATCTGAAGGTTTAAATTTAGTGGCTTTTGATTCAAAACAATTTCAGTTTGTCTTATATAGTGATAAAATGTGCAAAGCAAAACGGATACAATATGATATTGAATACGTTGAAGAGGGCTATAGCAAGTACAAAAGATATCAGGATAATCTTAATGGATATAATCAAAAAGCTGAGGAGACTAAAGAACAAGAAATTGAATATATAAATAAAAAAGCAGATGCAATGTTGTTTTTGTCACTGAGGGAAGCTGTAGCTCAAGCCAGGGAGTCAAAAGTGAGTAAAGATGAGATTTACAAAGAGTTCGAAGAGAAATGCAAAAAATCTTCTATGTATTTTAAAACAAGAATAAATAGAATGGTAGCAAGATATTTAATCCATAATGATGATTTAGATGGCTCCATTAAATTTTATATAAACTCATTGAGAGACGTAAAAAAGGGTGTTAATTGCACTACTGTGTTCAAGATGATGCTAGAAGATGCACCCGGATTAAAATCTAATCGAGATTTTTGCATTCAATTAATTGAGAGCAAGTGTAATGAAAATTATTTGTTTGAGTTAATCCTTGATTTTGATTATCTCGAAAAAAAAATCATTTAAAGTAAAAGTTTGTACTATATCGGTAGATTTTAATAGGAAGTGAAAAATCATGAACAGCATTCACAGTTGTATTTCTGAAGTAATTAGGGAGCTAACTTATTTATATAAGAGAACCTACAACAATGAGTGGAAATCAGATTATATACTAAATGATGTATACGATTTAGTTATTTCTCTTTGGAATGCAGAAATAATTGAAGATAGTTCAGTAGCAATGAGGTTGCTTAAATTTTATTATGATAATAAGAAGTACTGTTTCCTCGAACCTGCAGACTATACTAACTACCAAAGCATTGAAAGTACAGCTAGTAGTCAGAAAGATGAATTGATTCAGGAATTACAAAAAGTTAAGTCTCAAAAAGGAATTTTGTAAATTGCAGCCACCAATAGGGTGGCTCTCTAGACAGTGATATATATAAATAATCGAAACAAGAAAAATACTATGGCTAACATTGAATTCTCAATTAATAGAAGTTGAAGTTATCGGAAATTAAGTTGAGAAAGGAAGTTGATTAATTGGGTTATCAGCGTTATAAGCTTGAGAATAATTTAACTAAGACTCAAAAGAAAAAACTATTGTCCGAGTATATTGTTTTTTATAGGGGTTTCATTGAGGAACATGGTCTTGATGTGCTTAATGTAAAAATCCCACGAGAGGTATTTGCAAGTATCTTAGATGATATTGGAGCTCTACTGAACGAACATGCGATTAGATTATCCTCCGAAGAGGGAGAAGTTAAAAAATTCTTGGAAGCCAATCCCTTACCCAGTAATATGGAAAAACTAATACCAGATGAATTTAGAACATTTTCACTTCTTTTAAATGCCCTAAAACAGTGGGTTTCAACTGAGTCGGCAGCAACAGATAAATATTTGCTAGGAGGAAAAGCGAGACAAATATGCCAAGAAGCAGTGGATAGGTGTTTGGTTACTGGAGATGAACTTGGTGAAAATGCTGAGTTACATCATCCACTGAGAGATGGAAGACCACCTATATTATTGAGCAAAGTAGGTCATGACTTAATTGAGCAGAATTATCAGAAAAATGATAATGAATTTATCAATGAGTGCGATGTAGTGTGGAATAAAGTAAAGCAGATTAGAAATCAACAAAACCAATCATGGATACAGCTACGTGAAGGAAGCAATGCAATAATCTCTAAAGCTAGTACAGCACGTCCTAACGCTAAGTCTTTTGCAAATAAAGTAATAAGAGAAGTGGGTATTTCGGCAGAAGAAATTATTGAAATGTTAGATGTAAGAGGTTTATAAGTGAATTTGTAATAATCAGATCTTTTAGGCTCATAATAGGGGAGCTTATGAGCCTTTATCAAGTACCCAAATGTTAAGATATAGTTTTCAAGCCTGTTAAAATAGTATCTTCATAATTAGTAGTAACTCGTGGATTACCCTCTAAATACTTATTGAACCTTACATCTGATATATACCCTATGCTTCGATAGTAGTAGTTAATATCTTTAATTCTAAATTGATTATCACGTCTAATTCCTCCCTCAAGTCTATCGCGCGATGTATTGTAGTTGGTAATGAAATTATTAAGAATCGAGGTGAAAATTGTAGCAACTTGAATGTTCGCACAATCTAGAGCAATATATCTTATAGATTTTTTATATGTATCAAAATCGATAGCTCCTCTACCATCAAAAATCCCAGTTATGAAGCATCGTATAACCTCTTCAGAACTAGTTTTTAAAACTTCCTCTGTTAAAGAAGCTAATTCTTCAACGTTAATTTTCTCTTTTTTTGGAAAAAGTGTTACAAATCCTGAATGTCTTCCTGTAAATTTATTAACTTTTAAAGTAAACCCATTAATATTTATATAACTTCCGTCGACATAGTAGGTCTTGTTATTAAGTACATTTGCTATTGCGTTAACAGATGTGTAATGACTTCTAAGTTCCGCTTCTGTGAGATATTCGTAATTATATCTGACTGGCGAAACCCAGCATTCAGTATTACTAATACTTACGGTTTCATTGGCAGCTATAATCCCACCGAGAAAGTATGCACTTTCATTTGTTAGATAAGGTGTTCCTAAGTTAATTGGCAATGAGTGCATCTTTAAATTAGCCATTTTTCACTCTCCTTATATAAAAACATGCTATATAGCCGATCCATTGTGATAGGAGCCCCAAATCAGGGGCATTTCAACAAGCTATCTATATTTATTTTACCAGAAGAGGTTGGAATATAAAATTGTTTGTTGTTAGTTGGTTCATAATAATATCTATTCTCTTATTCATACTAATTACCACTTAATCATTGTAACTTTGATAAAAAAAGGGCTATAATGATTATGAATGTGGCTAAGGTTTGGGAGGTCTATAATGGGACTCGAAGCTGAAAAATGGTGCAGTCTTGAAGAGATTGCTGAGTATCTGGGCGTGACAAAAGATACGATAAGAAATTGGATAAAAAAAGCACACGTGCCTGCGCATAAAATTGGACGGCAGTGGAAGTTTAAAATTTCAGAAGTAGATAATTGGGTCAAGAGTGGAAAGAGCGCATTAGATTAAAGTCACAATACGTTGGCTGTGTTTACTTAGGAGGAAATTGCTAAATGTCTGAGACTTTATCAAATTTAGAAAGTAATGTCCTATTGCTTAATGAGGACTGCATAGATGGAATGAGTAATCTTGATGCTGGTTCAGTTGATTTAATACTGACTGACCCACCTTATAATTTAGGTCTATTTATGAAAGATAGAGATACAAACCTTAAAAAAATGAGGGATAACTTCTTTGGCGCAGCTGGCTGGGATGATTTGGGTTTTTCTGACTGGGAAGACTCAATGAATAGGTTTTTTGCTGAATCGACCAGGTTGTTAAAAACAGGTGGGGCTATGATTGTCTTTATGTCGATAATTAAAGTGGAGACTTTGATAAAATTAGCTGAACAAAATGGTTTGTATTACAAAACTACAGGGATATGGCACAAACATAATCCTATGCCAAGAAATATGAATTTACATTTTGTGAACTCAACAGAAGCTTGGGTGTATTTCACATATAAGAAAAAAACGGGTACTTTTAATAATAACGGTAAAGCTGTCCATGACTTTTTTGAAACGTCAGTTACTCCTGGAACAGAGAGAAAATTTGGTAAACATCCGACTCAAAAACCTGAGCAGTTATTGCAACAATTTATTTACCTCCTATCTAATGAAGGAGAGACTGTATTAGACCCATTTATGGGTAGCGGAAGTACTGGTGTAGTTGCAAAAAGAAATCGTAGAAAGTTCATTGGTATTGAATTAAATAAAGAGTATTTTCAAAATGCAGCTGAACGAATTAAGGAGACAGGTGTTTATGAAACCTAAAGTAATTGATTTATTTGCTGGTGTAGGTGGGATGTCTCTAGGATTTGAATTGGCTGGGTGTGAAGTGGTCTTGGCGAATGAGTATGATAAGTCCATTGCGTCCGCTTATGTTGAAAACAGGAAAGAATCTAATATGCTTGTTGAAGATATTACAGATTTACCACTAACAAATACATTTGGAAAGTATAAAGGAACGATTGATATAGTTATAGGTGGTCCCCCATGTCAGGGATTTTCCCAAAAAGGTCAGAGGAAAACAATTAATGATGAACGTAATTTTTTGTTTAAATACTTTTTTAATGTTGTGAGCTTGGTTCGTCCTAAGTACTTTGTAATGGAGAATGTTCCTAACCTACTCACTTCAGAAAATAGTTTTTTTAAAAATGAAATTATTGAGCTGTTTGGAAGCATTGATTATTCGTTGACATCAGGTGTTCTAAATGCAGCAGATTATGGAGTTCCGCAGAGCAGAAGGAGAGCTGTAATAATTGGGAAGTTGAATGGAGTAGCACCTAAGCTTCCAGAACCCGTAGGTTATACTGTGTCAATATGGGACGCGATAAGTGACTTGGCTTATTTGAAATCAGGAGAAGGTTCTGAAAAACAAGAATATAAGTGTGCTCCCGAAAGCAATTATCAGTCAATGCTTAGATCAGGAAGTAAGATTCTAACTAATCATGTGGCTACAAATCATTCATCTCTTGCTTTGGAAAGATTGAATTTAATTCCACCTAACAGTGGTAAGGAAGTATTGCCACAAGAACATTTGACTAAATCTATTTATAGTGGAACATGGACAAGGATGAGAAAAGAAGATGTATCAGTTACAATCACAACTAGATTTGACACCCCATCTTCCGGTAAATTTACACATCCATTCCTGAATAGAGCAATTACAGTTAGAGAAGCAGCAAGGATACAGTCGTTCCCAGATACTTTTAAGTTCACTGGGACTAAAGGTTCGCAAATGAAGCAAGTTGGTAATGCAGTACCGCCACTTTTAGCAAAATCAATTGCAGAAGTAATATTAAATGATATGAGAAAAAAGCAGGAGGATTATATAAATGACAACTCCAGAGAGTTTACAAGAGCATAGAGACATCGATTTAAAATTAGGAATTAAATCTTCTTTATCAGAGGTAAGGGAAACTATATCCCTTACCTTTCTTTTGTGGAGAAGTTCGGGAAGAGTAGCAGATCTTCAATACTCCCAATCAAATGGAGATGACTTACAGATAAAAGATGAAATTGCCGAGCTGTTAAAAGGGTTACTTCGTTCTACATATACTTCAATTGGTGTTTCGGATGATGATTTTATAAGTAAAATTAATGAAAATCAACTTTTTAAGTCGCAGATAGAAGCTTTAATTGTTGCATTTGAATTAATATGGAGATTAGCGAAAGTAAGTTTTGTAGAACAACGGTCATTTAGTGCAGAGCGTAGAGGCGGTATTAGATACGAAAAACAGCTTACTTTTACCAAAAATATGGACTTGATTGACCTTTTGGTTGCAGAAAATCAGGATACATATATGCCTATCCTTTTGAAGTGGGCTACTGGCTTCGAAATTGAAATTGAGGATGCAGCTGAAGAAAAACTAATCAAGATTTTTATGTTGCTTTCTGAAGAAGCAATTTATAAATTAACTGCAGCTGGTACAGATGTGATTTTTAACCTTAATGGTGTATACAAAAAGCTTGTAGAAGGAAATGATACAGTTGATATAAATGGGGAGCTTGAATCAAAGGGCTCATTAAGGATATTAAAGTCTGCATTGTCTGAAGGATTGAATGATTTTCTAAGTTACAGACCAGGAATTGTAAGGCTAAAGGATAACAGAGAATTAGATGAATTGTCAGAATACCAGAGACGTGTTTCAGCTTACCTTAGTTTATGTAACTTCAAAGTAATTGTAAGAGATAATGAGTTCATGGTGGACACAACACCAGTTGATGAACATACCCCTTTGGAAGCCACGTATAATAGAATTTTGTTTGGGGCTCCTGGTACTGGTAAAAGCTATACGCTGGAGACTGAAAAAGCTCAGTTCGGAGATAATTATGAGCGAGTTACCTTTCATCCGAATTACTCATACGGTCAGTTTGTTGGTACCTATAAACCAGTTCCGATGGACCGAGAGATTACATATAAGTTTGTTCCAGGTCCATTCACTAGAACGCTTGTTAAAGCTATCAAAAACGGTACACCGCAGCTTCTGATTATTGAAGAAATTAATAGGGCTAACGTTGCTGCAGTATTCGGTGATGTTTTTCAATTGTTAGATAGACGAGATGGGGTTAGCCAATATCCTATTGAGACTAGCGAAGATATGCGTACCTTTTTAGCATCTGAACTTGAATCTAATTTTCTTTCTTGTACCGATGAAACGGAAAAGAAAAGGATGCTAGATAAATATCGCAAAATTGTAATTCCAAGTAATATGTATATTTGGGCAACCATGAATAGTGCGGACCAAGGAGTATTTCCAATGGACACTGCATTCAAGAGAAGATGGGAGTTTGAATACATTGGCATAGACGATGGAAGCGATGAGATAGAAACTTACATTGTTACACTTCCAAATGGTAAACAAGTTTCGTGGAATACTTTACGAAAAGAGATTAACTCCATTCTCTTAAAATCATGTAAAGTCAATGAAGACAAACTATTAGGTCCCTTCTTTTTAGGGTTATCTGCATTGGCAAATGGTGAAAAATTCAATGAGATGTTCAAGAGTAAGCTATTAATGTATTTATTTGAAGATGCAGCAAAGCAATACAGAAAAGTAGTCTTTAGTGGATGCGATGCTAGTACCTATTCTAATGTGTGCATAGCTTATGATAATATTGGCGACGAGATTTTTAGTTTAAATTTACAAGACGAGCGGCAACAAGAATCTGAGGAAGATGAAAATGCATAGGTGATAGTGATGAGGTCAGCTTTTTTTAAAGAACTTAGAAGATACTCCGGTGAAGAAATAGCTTCTCTCTTGCAAATGACGGAAGAGGAAGCGATATCTCTAATAAGGAAATTAAAATCGCTCGGTATTGTTAAAGAAAAGTCGAAGAAGGCATTGAAGGATAATGAGTATGTGAAAGATATTGACACCGAAATACTATACGTGGAATTGAATTCCCGTAATAGCCACTTTGTTTTCGACTTTGTTGGAGTAATTAACATAGGACAGTATATCATCAAATGTTATCCCAAATATATTTCCGAAGTTAAAACACCATTGGATGAAATGAAGCAAATTTTACAAGTATTAAGAAGATACAATTCTAGGGAGCAGTTACTAATGTCAGCAACTGGAGATGATGAGAGTGCTGACTTTAACTTATTGGCTGCTATTCTCTTTTTTGTTGATGATTATTCCGAAAATGGAACTTATGCAAACCCAATTGATATTAATGAGCTAAATGGAGAGGGGGAAATCAATTGGGATAAAACTATCGGAGAAGTGTACCCGATATTGCGAGAAAGTAGAGCATATTACACAGAGCTCTACACGCACGGTTCTTTTGATGATGACTTTGACTATTTTAAACAGTTGCATGAATGCATCATTACTAAATGTTTTTTAAAGCTAAAAGAACTTGGTTTGTCAGAACTATTTGATATAGAAGAAGCTATACTTTATGATGGGGAACTATCAGATTTTGGTGACGAAGAATATGTTTTATATCGCTTATCAAGAGAGCTTGCAGTTCAATTTCAAAATCGGAAACAGATTGTCCTTAAAACCATGTATAATTATATTTTTAAGGGGAAGTTGCGCGAAGAAGAAAATGGACTTAGTTTATTTGGAACAAACAGTTTTAATTTTGTATGGGAAAAAGTTTGTTCAGATGTTTTCAATAATCAATTATCTACTAAGCTTAAATATCTATCATTACCACAACCACTTGCAGAACAATATTCAAGCGAAAAGGATTATACCCTTCTAGAATTGATTGAAAAGCCCAAATGGAACCTTATAGAAGGCGGAAGGTTGTTGAAATCTCATCGGGTAGAAGAAACGTTGATTCCAGATATAATTAGCCTGTTCCCAAAAGATGATGGAGTTTGTTTCGGTATATTTGATGCCAAGTATTATAATATTCGCTTAGATGAACGAAGAGTAGACGGACAGCCAGGTATCGGAGATATTACAAAACAGTACTTATATCAGCTTTCATACAATAATTTTATTAATGCGCATAACTTTACACATATACAAAATGCATTTTTAATGCCAACCGAAAAAGATACAGGTGAATACGTAGGTACTGCCGAAATGAGTATGCTGAGTAACTTATCTATGCCTGCACTCTGTGATATATCGGTATTAAAGTTGCCTGCTCAGAAAATGTTTAGATGGTATTTATCTGGAAGAAAGATTGACATTGGTTCTGTTTTTCCATTTTTATAGATAGGAGTGTTTCTTCATTATTAGAAGACCTTTTATCTTGAAAATAATTAAAGAAGAAGTTGTTAGTTTACTGGGACATTTTCCGAATGAACTGTTATTATTGAACGGGATGAGATGGGTATGTCTAAAAGAACAGCAGATGCTTACCAATAAATGACGAGTGGGGAACCTTATCATTATGACCACTGCTCCTCGCTCCACCCTAAATCCACTACCATAGAAGGTTGTGGATTTTTGCGTATTAAAGTCTTTTAGCTATTGATAAAAGCTATAACCAGCCATGTTTTTTTCATATAACAGGCATTCCTTTTGACCATGCTATACTCATTAGAATAAAAAATTAGAAGGAGAAATACTTATGATACCATTTCGTAATGATCATGTAGGCAGCTTTCTACGCCCTGCAATCTTAAGTCAGGCACGTGAACAATATAAATCAGGCAACATCACATATGAAGAATTAAGAGTTGTAGAAGATCAAGAGATTATTCGAATTATTGAAAAGCAAAAGGAAAATGGCGTATTGGCAGTTACGGATGGTGAATTCCGTAGAAGCTGGTGGCATTTTGATTTTCTGGGTGGCTTGGATGGCGTAGAGTTGTATGAGCAAATAGACGGACCGAAATTCCATAATATGCAAACTCGCAAGGGTGGGATTCGTGTTGTTGGTAAAGTTGATTTCTCGAGTCATCCCTTTGTTAAGGATTTTGAGTTTTTGAAAAAGCATGCAGGTGACGCTGTGGCGAAACAGACGATTCCAAGTCCTAACATGCTTCTATACCGATTGGAAAATGACGCTAATATCTATACGGACCGAGAGCAATTCCTTCAGGATACGATTGCGGCGTATCAAAAAGCAATTCAAGCTTTCTATGATGCGGGATGCCGATACCTGCAATTAGATGATACGGCTTGGGCGGACCTATTCTCCGAAGCTGGTCATGATAAGCTGCGTGCCAAAGGTCTGGAACCGGCGGAAGAGTTGAAAACGATGCAGCGCATGATTAATGAATCCTTGTCTCATAAACCGGCAGATTTAGTGGTGACGATGCACATTTGTCGTGGTAACTATAAATCGAATTATTTCTCAACGGGTGGTTATGATTACGCTTCTGAAGTTATCTTTGGAGGCTTAAACGTAGACGGATTATTCTTAGAATTTGATGATGAGCGCTCAGGTGGTTTCGAGCCATTAAAATATGTGAATCGAAAAGATTTGAAAATCGTGCTTGGTTTACTCACATCAAAAACAGGCGAGTTAGAGGATAAAGAACACATTAAAGCTCGGATTGCAGAGGCGGCAACCTATGTACCACTTGAGCAACTATGTTTGAGTCCACAATGTGGTTTTTCATCTACAGAAGAAGGCAATATTTTAACGGAAGAACAACAATGGCGTAAACTTCGTTATGTGAAGGAAATTGCAGAAGAAGTTTGGAATTAATCCATTTAAATAACGGAGGGGATGTAAAATGACAATTCAAGCAGACCAAGAGACAATTATCGTTGAAGCGTTCATTAATGGTCAAAATATAAAATCCCTTTCGCAGGTAGCAAAAGAGAATCCGACAAACCCAACTGAGATCGTAGGTTATTTCCCTGTCACTACGAAAGAACAAGCGGTTGAAGCGATTGAAGCGGCGGCAGGGGCTTTTAAAACATGGAAGCAGACCCCCATTGATGAACGCATTATGATGATGCGCAAGGCGATCGAGAAGATTAGAGCAGCTGAGAATGAAATTGTGCATTTGCTGTCCAGAGAGCATGGCAAGCCCCTGTATGATGCACACGGTGAAATTTATGTTTCGTTAATGTGGATGGAATTTGCTTGTAATGAAGCCAAATCGGCTCTACAGGAAGAGATCAAAGAGCATGAGAATGGTAAAACGATTCTTTCCTATGATCCAATTGGTGTGGTGGCAGCGATTAGTCCATGGAACTATCCTATTGCTTTATCTACCATTAAAATTGCTCCTGCCTTACTTGCGGGCAACACGATTGTGCTTAAACCAAGTCCATATGCGCCACTGGCGGCAGCGAAAGTGGCAGAGATTATTGCGAGTGAGTTCCCGGCTGGTGTAATCAATGTCGTTCATGGTGATGCGGATGTGGGCGTTGAACTGACTAGTAATCCTTTGGTTACTAAAATCGCCTTTACAGGTGGAACTGCGACAGCTAAGCATATTATTAAAGCGGCTTCGGAAACGATTAAAGATATGACGCTTGAGCTTGGTGGTAATGATGCGGCTATCTTCTTGGAAAGTTTTGATGTTCATGATGAGCGAGCCATGCGCCGGATTGTCATTTCTAATTTCTTGACTGCAGGCCAGATCTGTATGATCGCCAAACGTGTGTATGTACACCGTTCTATTTATGATGAGTTTGTGGAAAAATATATAGAGGCGGCAAATCGCTGGATTCGAATTGGTGATCCATTTGATTCAAATACGACGGTAGGCCCGGTTAATAACCTGAAGCAGAAGAATTACGTGCTTGGTTTGGTTGAAGATGCGCAAAAGCGCGGGGCTAAGGTCATCCCTCTCGGGCAAATTCTTGATCAGAAGCTGTTTGACCAAGGTTACTTCTTACAACCTACGCTTGTTTTGGGTTGCGATGTTCATGATCCGATTGTCGTAGAGGAACAGTTTGGTCCTACAGTTCCGATTCTGCCATTTGACGATGAAGAGCAGGTTATTCATCTACACAATGAGAGCATATATGGATTGACGAGTTCTGTGTGGGGCAAAGAAGAGGATGCCATCTCCGTCGCACGTCAACTCGAAGCTGGAACGACCATGATCAATACAGCTGCTGTTCAGGGTCTTGACGTTCGGTTCCCTTTCGGTGGCTTTAAGCAATCGGGCATTGGCCGTGAATACGGCGCGGAAGGTATCCGCACGTATACAGAAAAACATGTCATCAACGTTCCGAAGACACTGGATCTTCCTTATATACCAGAATAAATCTTATAGCACACAACTTTGACATCGTACGAGGAATGTACATGTGAAATAAATGTAGGCTATTTCAAAGGGCTAAAGAGTGAGATGAAATCTGGTGACAATCAAAATAATAAGAAATAAAGAAGCCACTCCATTTTTTTGGAGTGGCTTTGTATTCAGCTATTTTACGGTGAACGGCGGCTATCTTCTACCTAGTGTCTCCCAAATTCCATGGAGCCAGGCGTCGAACTCAGCATCTTTGTCGCCCTCGTAAGTATCATAGAGATCAAGACGTGTCTTTTGCAGTTTTTCCTTAAATTCCTCAAATGTATGACCTTCAGGAAGGCTTTTTTTGATCCGCAGCAAAATTTTGTTAGTACCTTTAAACAGCTCGCCTTTGTTTTTGGCAGGCATTTGTACATCTTCATCCAACTGTTTCAGCTTGTGATATGCGGCTTCACGCACCTGGAACACTTGATCATTTTTCAAAACATGCTGAAGTAACTTCATGGTAGGGGCTGTATCCCAGTTTCCCAATTCGTTCACCGCATTCAGTCTGTCTCTCCAGCTTGACGTCCGGTTAGCTGCTCGTTTGAGCTCTTCAAAGTTCTCCGGTAGTTCGTTCACTGCTCCAACTTCATGGTTGTTCGTCAAAATTCAATCTCCTTAATCATCGCCATCTTGGCAGAATGATGAATGTTATTAAACACTATTATAGCACGAACCTGACTAAACTACTCCTATGAAGCCGATTGGTTAGCCTTTTCCTTTAACGAAGTCTACCATGAACACCCAACCAATCAGTCCACATAAGACAAAACCAAACGCATGCAGAGCTCCGTAAATGGGAATGAAATCGCGTATGGTTAATGAGTACATATTTTTCAGTAACGGATAGAAGATGGAAATGACAACCACCGTGTAAAAGGCTAGGCAAGAAAGGCCTAAAAAGATGGTTGCCTTAATATCCAAAGCGTTTTTCCTCAAGTAAGTAAGGAGATAAGCGGTGTAAACCACAATATTACAGGCGAACAAAGCGACACCAATGTATTCAATCGGCTTGGAGAAAATCATACCAATAGCAATCAAGATTGGTCCGATGATATCGATGGCAACAACCCAGGGATACCAACTTTTCTTCGTCATGATGCGTCCCAGTGCACCAATAAAAATCGGAACGATCGCAGATGAGAAATGAAAGTGGAGCGAGCTTAACGCGTGCGTTGCAGGATTAGCTTGAAAGAGGGTTAATTGATATTGATATAAGGTAAACCAAATGCCCCCGATAAAAAAATAAACGAGCCCTGCACCAATCGCTATTTCCGCTGCTTTTCCTTTAGCGATCACAATAGTGGTCAAGCCATAGATGCCAAGCAGCAGTGTGAACAGTAGCCACCCAAGGGACAGAATTCCTGGAATTACCGTACTTTCTAACCCCCACATCTTACTACTCATTACCGACGCAAGGGTAAGAAGCGCAGCGGGAAATTGAAGCCACTTCATAGCGGCATACATCATTCGTTGATATGTATTCTTCGCGTCATGGTCCAAAAGTAAAATTACAAGAGGCACAATAACGAAAGCCGCAAACAGCAGAAATTTTTCAACAAGTTCGAATTGAAAGTAATCTAGATAAAATATCAGAATGGTTATGATTCCACCGGGAAACACTGGTGCTAATAATGATTTCATTCGTTGCTTCAAGGAACTATTCATGGGGTTTCCTTTCCAACTACGTTTATCGTAATAACTGTCTGTATCCAGTTGTGTAGCATTCTTTAGTATAGATCGGCAATTCTTCTTTAAGTAGTCTAACACATTTATTTGTCAATATATGCAAATAAGCTTATCTTACTGCGAGAAGGATCGATATGGACTGCACAAACATCACCTGATAACACCGAAGATTTTTATAGACTTTCGCCTCTAGATTGATACGGAACCATATCCTAAGAGATGTAAAGTAGAGGATCATGTTATTAAGGATGAAGGTTTGATGTTAAATATAAAATGGTTGTAAATTTTTCGCATAAATACATTTTGATAGAATGAGTATAGGTATATAATAATTTTTTTTGTAACTGTACACCTTATCTTATTATTCTAAATACGATGAAAGAATGATATTAAACAGGAGGATGAATGATATGCACTTAAGAATAAAACATCTAGAAAAAGCTATATTTATAATAATTTTTATGTTTGTAGTTTTCACATATTTCAATTTTATTTCTACTGAAAAAATGATATATATTGGAAATGTTATTGAAAAGAAGTTGGGATTACACTTCGAGGCAGATGTTGAAAAAGTAAGATCTTTTATCATGGCAATTTCTTCAGGTATATTAGGAAGTGCTATTGTTGCAATGATATTTTATATAAATGAATACAATTCAGATAAAAGAGAGCAAATACTAAAAATTGTTCGTGAAAACAATAAGTTACAGAAAATATATACAGAAATCCCCTTTCTTGAACATGAAGGGGAATATTATAAGCTAGAACGACTTTATTATAGAGAATACTTAAATAATAAAAGGAAAAGAAATTTCAATGAAGCAATAGACAATGTTGTAAAAGATGTACCTAAGAAAAAGAAACGAGAATTCAGACAGTACAACAATAAGATTAAAGAAATAGAATCATTTAAGTATCGAGCTAAACTTAAGCAAGTACTAGAGAATCATCCTGAAATTAGAAAAAGACGATTTAGCGAAGATGTTCTTGAAGTTGAACAAAAACTCAAAGACATACTTGTTAAGTACGATATGTATATAGACAAAATGATGGAATCTATTGATACATTAAAAAGATATGATTATGAGGAGTTGAAATTATGTGTCGAAGAATATAAAAGCATTTTTAACTATAGTATAGTTAAAAAAAGAAAAATTTTAAGATTTTTAAGTCCAGAGATAAAAAGAATATATCCTTATGATTTAAATGAAAAGGTTTCATCAGAAATAATTGCGAAAAGAATATATAAAATACATAAAAGACTTGTCGAGAAAATTGGCTCTCATATGCAAAACATTGAAGACATCAATAAAAGTGGAGATAGAAGTGACGCATTAGGATTATTTCTTTTGTTCCAAAATGAAATTTATGGACTAGGTGTAAAGAGCATTTCGACAGTTAATTCAAAAAATGAAGCTACTTCAGAAATGAAAATTCATTATGCTTATAATATATTAAACATGTGCGTTGATAATTTACAATGGATTTTGTTTGCTGAGTTAACCAATAGACATGAATTCCGATCTCAAGAATATTATGTGAGAAAAGGGTATTCGGTAGAATATGGGACTTTAATGAAAACAATAGAAATGGATGGAAAAACGGCGTATGGTGATATCTATAGAAAATAAATATAGAAGGACTACTGATAGGTGCTAATTCAATAGCATCTAGCATCGATAATTCAAGCCTTGTAAGCTGATATTAAACGAATCGGAGAGGGTTAAACCTCGCTACACGTCAGTAATCTATCAGCCTCCTTGGAAAACAAAAAAAGAGCCGCACATCATGCGGCTCTCGATCTAATTTTAACGCCCGCCCGTATTGGAAGCCCAGACAGGAATCCAACTGTTCGGATAATTGCTATTGGTCAGGGTTGTGTTATAGAGAACTAAATTACCATCACTTTGCATGACCAGTGTGTCACCCGTTGTGTTAGCCGGTAAGCTGCTCCCGTGATGACCTGGAATCCATGAGGTGGTATTGGGAGACCAAGCAGCTACCTGTACAGAAGTATCAATCATCAAAACTTTATCCCATCCCCAACCGGTGTAATATTCGAATTTACCTGTAGCCGGGTTGAAACCATAACGATAACCATATTGGTAAACGTCTTGATATTTCATACCATATTTATAGATGACAGGTTTCCCGTACTGTGATTCAAAATTGAACGAAAGAGCCCCACTATTACTAGTTCCGCTACTCCAGAGAGAAGAACCGTTTTGATAGATAACGAAATTCCCGTCATTCTGCCAAATGGCTGAAAATCTGCCATCTTGGGAGGTGAGATAGTCACCCTTTGCCATGCTTTGGCCAATCGTGAGCTTATCTCCGAGATAGCCAGCAGAAGCCGTTGCTGGTACGGCAAATGCAAGAATTAACAAGCAAGCCATAAGAATTCGAAAAGATCTGGGGAAAAGTTGTCTGTTCATTGGACACGCTCCTATGTTTTTTTAATGGTTGAAGCTAAATGCATAGAACTACAAGTCCTTACAGCTATTGCATGTTTCTGCGTTGCATTCAGTCAGGAGCGGTGAGGTAGATGTAACACGTCCCCACTTGGTGTAAAACGGGAACTAAGATCTAAAATGCTCCCAACGGTCACCTCCTTTAATAGAAAGCGTGAAAATCTTTGATACATATTATGTAATGGGATGTGTGTGTTTTAGGAGATGGAAGCTAAGTGTTCTTTAGTAGAGGAGTTGCATCATTGGCGAAAGTTCATACTTTATTTTCCATTATAGCAACAAAAAATATAAAAGCCATATTTTTCTATATGAAATTCTGAATCTATCACTTACGTCCAATGCGTTATAACTTCTCGTCTCCTGGGCTAGAAAAAAACCTATTGTTCGCTTGAATAAATTGGAGCTAAACACTAACTTTGGTGCAGCTTGAGACATAGGTATTCATCTCCTCTATCAATCTCTCAACTTTTTACATCCATTTTATATATTTAATGATTTTTATGAATTAAACTATGGTAAAATATCTCAGGATCTAAAATTGGAGAGGGGTTTTTTCATTCATGTTTTGGAAAAAAGTTTTGGGTAAAAGCACACTGCGTGTAGCTACCGCTGCACTATTACTCACGCAACTATTGGGCGCAGCGGGTTCTGTCTCTGCCGCAGGTAACGATGTAGAAGTACACTTGATTGGAATCAATGATTTCCACGGTCAGTTAGATACCACATCAATCGTGGGTGATAAGAAGGCAGGAACGGCTCCAATTCTAGCAACCTATCTCAAAGAAGCTCAAGCCAAATATGAACACTCCCTACTCTTCCATAATGGGGACTCTGTTGGTGCATCTGCTCCAGCCTCATCTTTGGATCGTGACGAGCCTACCATGGAATGGATGAATATGATGGGCTTTGATGTAGGGTCCTTAGGGAATCATGAATTCGACCAAGGTGTCGCTGCTTTAAAGGCACAGATCTTTGGTGGCCTTGATCCAAAAGAAGGTAAGGTAACGCATGCCGGTGCAAAATTTGATTACGTCAATGCAAACGTGATTGAAACTGCCACAGGAAAAACATTGATTAAGCCGTATGTAATTAAAGAAGTGGGCGGAGTCAAAATTGGATTCATCGGACTAGTGACGAAATCCACACCTGCCAAAGTATCTCCATCTGGGACAGCTGGCGTAAGTTTCTTAAGCGCAGAAGAAGAAGTGGAAGCCGTTAATAAATATGCTAAAGAATTGCAAGACCAAGGTGTAGAAACGATCATTGTTTTGGCACATGATCCAGCAACAACCAAAGAAGGCGTAACCACTGGAGAAGCAGCTGATCTGGCAAAAGCTTTACCGGCGGACTCCCCTGTTGACGTTATCGTTGCAGGTGACAATCATGCTTTGGCTAACGGTGTAGTGAATGGAAAGTTGATCGTTCAAGCTTATTCCTATGGTACGGCGTTTGAAGATATCAAACTGATGATTGACCCTGCTACCGGGGATGTAACTGAAAAATCAGCGACTGTTACAACGACTTTCCAAGAGGGTGTAAAAGAAGACCCTGAATCTTTAGCTATTATTAAAAAATCATTAGACAAGCATCCTGAGCTGACGAAGCCAGTAGGTACAACGGATGGTTCTGTTACCCGTACAGATGCTTATAGTAACGAAGCCCCTCTAGGTAACCTCATTGCAGATTCAATGCGTGAAGCAGACTTTGGGGATAAGGAAAGTGCTGCTGACTTTGCATTTATGAATCCAGGCGGTATTCGTGCGGATCTGCCACAAGGCGATGTGACCTTTGCTGATCTTGCCAAAATCCAACCGTTTGGTAATACTCTAGTAAAACTTGAGCTGACTGGCGAACAGGTTAAAACCTTGTTGCAGCAGCAATGGGGTACCAATGCTGACGGTACACCTAATACCAAAACACTCCAAATCTCTGGTTTGAAATACACTGCAGATTTCAATAAGCCGGTCGCAGAACGTGTTACTGGTCTTAGTCTGGAAGATGGAACAACGATTGATCCTGCAAAAACATATACGGCTGTAGTTAACAACTTTATGGCCGCAGGTGGAGATAACTATAAAGTGCTAGTGGATGCTAAGTCATCCCTGGCAGGTCCTATCGATCTGGATGTATTCTACCAATACATCGTAGACACGTATAAAGGCGGTAGCATCGAAGCTAAAAATGAAGGACGTATTACAAACCTGGCTGCATCTACCGAGCCAACAGAAACACCTGTAACGACAGAAGTCATTTCTCGTGCTGAATTTGTAAGTGCTCTTGTCGACATGTTGAAACTTAACGAAGTAGCTACAGCACCTGCATTCAAAGATGTTGCGGCTAATGCTGCATATGCAGATGCGATTGCTGAAGCTACGCATGCTGGATTCATTCAAGGTTATGGTGGAAACTTCTATCCTGATCGGGATATCACGCGTGAAGAAGCTGCTACCATTCTTGCTAAATTGGTAAAAGATCAAGCGACTGATAAAGACGCTACTACGATTATTGCTAGTTTCGAAGATGGTAAATCCGTGTCAGCCTATGCAATTAAACCTATGGCAAAACTGATTGACAAAGGTATTTTTGCTGGAACAGATAAAAAATCACTTCAACCTAAACAAGCTCTTACTACTAGCGATGCAAAAGCATTGATTGAAAAGGCTGTTACAGCAAAAGCTTCATAATGTAGAACTTAGTCAAATCTTATATTAATAGGGGCTCTTCCTGACAAAGGAAGAGCCCCTTCTGCCATATGGAGTGTAGACGTGATAGACGATGTTCTGTCATTTACTTCGGGTTAAATCGACAAATCTATGTTTCTATGATAGGGTTGAAGCATCCCATAGGCATTCTACTCTTCGGAGTAGAGTGCCTTCATGTATATTATGGGTGCTTACATTAAATGTATTTTAAAATCAATTGGATCGTATATGGAGGTGGTGATGCTATGTTTCTCTCTTTAGCCCCAACAGGGGATGGTTGGATGAGTATGAAAAATGTGAAAATATCATTTAATAAAGAGGAGCGAACATAGCATGACTACTAGTTTTCAAGCGGAGAACCGCATTCCATTAAATACATCCCGACTTAGGGATTTACGTAAATCCGGGCGTTTGCCAGGTATTGTTTTTGGCAAAAATACGGAGAATGAAATGATTCATATTCCAACAATACAATTTCAAAAATGGTTGAAGCAGGGTACGTCTGGTTTTATCGAACTGCAGTTTGAAGAGAAAGGCTCATTGACTGTATTGTTGGAAGATCTCCAGCGTGATCCAGTTACACGGGATTTACTTCATGTGGATTTTCAGCAGGTGCAGACCAATGAGATCCTGCGTACTAAAATTCCTGTGAAGTTTAACGGCACACCGATTGGTACAAAACAGGGCGGAGTCGTGCAAGTTCAATTATCTTCTATTGAAGTGGAGGCATTGCCGAGACACTTGCCAACGTCGATTGAATTTGACATTAGTGCTATGGAACTTGGAGAAACGCTACATGTAAGTGATGCTACGTTTGCACCAGATGTGACGGTGATCTCTGAGGGGAATGAGTCTCTACTCTCTGTAGTTAAACCTTAACAATTCCAATTTCGCAAAGCTGAATAATTCAAAATTAGCCGTACGGGTGATATTCCGTACGGCTAATTTGTGCTGATTATGAGATGTTGGCGTGCTCCCATCTCACAAGGCGGGTAGTCTGGAATTCACCTCACGTATGTCTTTTGCTCGCGTACAGGCGCAATGATCCTGATATTTCGCTACCTTTTCAAAGTTCATTCGCAAAATTCAGGTGTAAAGTAGGTAGACTCAGAAAGGGTAATCACTATAATGGAAATAAGATACATATATAGTTGATATATAAGAATGAATGCGGATGAATTAACGTTCAATATAGAGATAGAGATAGAGATGAGGAAGAGGAAGAGCGGTGGTAAACCTAACCCGCTAAGGTCATTGGCATAACATTTCTAAACAGGGCGGTGAGCGAAAGAAATGGACAAATTAAAGAATAGCGGATTCTATAAACTGAGATTCTTCATCACTCCTGAAGAGTTTAAAAGCCTTTTGCAGCTTTTGGAGCATCGGCAAGCGCAATTCTATCGTACCAATGCTGCCCGAACAGAGCATGATTATAATCAGGTGTACGAGGAGTATCAGACGTTCTATCAGTATTTTGTGGCAGGAGAAAAGAGAGATGACATCCATCCCTTCTTTGTTTACTCTATTTCTATTGCATCGGATCAAGAAAGTTCAGGATTTTTTGTGAGAAATGAAGGGGTTTCTTTTCCGTATTACGGACAATGGGCAGAGGATGAACTGCCGTGTATATTGCTTTCATTTCCGAAAGGTTTTCAAGTTAATGTGGAAGATGAAAAAGGAAAGTACTATATTTATGAGGATATTCGTGAACATAAACCGGCAACTTATGCGTTTTTCGATGAGATAAGAGATTATATCAAAAAAATGACCAAACCCCTACGCTTCTCAGCCCTTGATGCAGACGCGATGAAGGAGCAAAAGCCCTCTGTGCGTATAAGCCATGATGCAATGCACGACTTGAGCCAATCGTGGATAATCAGTAAATATGGACTTGTGATTCATGGCAAATAGGAGGGGGACGAAATGATGTTCGCCCTAAAGCTTATCTGTACCTGGGTACTGCTAGTTGCCTCATGTTCAGCGGTATGGTGGAGCTTCAGGACAGAAAAGCTTATAACCTTCTCCTGGCTGGCATTTTTGCTACCTGCTGTCTTCCAACTTGTTACGGCTTTCCGGATTGGTCCAGGCCAAGCAAAGTCACTCATCGTGTTCGGCTGCATCAATCTGGTGTTTGCTGCCCTTGTGGGTGCAGGTGTTTGGTATCTAGTCCAAATATCCAATTCATATCGAAGGGGCAAATGATCAACGAATGGAAAGGGGAACTCTAACCGTGAAGCCAATGCAGGAAATAGAGACGCTGGCCATAGAGATTGCCGCTGCCGCCAAAACGTCTTTTTGCACTCTTTTTGAAAATGGTGAACGTTACTATTATTGTACGTTATACACTACTGGCGAGGGACATGCGCCAAGCATCTCTGCATGGTCGTGGGAAGCTTTGGCGTTGGAATCGGCTAGGCAAGCAGAGGAAAGTGATACGCCGGTATCCACGATTGCGGATCTCATCAAATGGTCGTATGCGGATTCGCCCTATTGTTGTTTTGGGGATGATCACTTTGCCGATGTCAAACAACGATATAACGAGCGTCCTTACATTGCGGAACTGGAGAATGATGATTGGAATCGCGAGTTGGATGTGAGGCTGAACGCCATGGAGCTAGCGATGAAAATGCTCGATGATGAAGGCGTATTTGCCTTAAATCAACCGCGAGAGTCCGTATGTGCCCTTGTTGAAGTCATGCCGCCGGATAAGATCAATACCGAAATTGCCTTACGTTTGAATCGGGCGGAATCTCCGGCTATGCAAGTATGGTTGGCGGAGGCGGCAGAATAGAAGCATCTGCAATTTGGAGAGTTTTGACCTTCTATTATGTACCGTTTCGACTCAATTGGCTGAATAGGATGATACTGACAGTAGTTCTATAATTCGCGAACCACCTTTGTACAGTAAAGGGTGGTTCTTTTTCGTGTTTGAGCTACGACATCAGAAGCTACCAGTTCCCCCCTACCACTGTACAAACACACTTTTTCTGCCTTGTCCACATTTATACCTCACCAAAACTATTTAATTGCATCTAATAGATTATCAATAAAAAGGAGGTTTTGAGAATGGGAAATAGAAGACCTGGAGCACCTAGTGGTTATGACCCTGTTCAGATCTATAACTCGACTTCGTTTAATGCGAGTGGAGTAGTGGAGTATGCATCGATCTTTTGTAGCAACGATAGATATAGTGTTCAGCGTGACGAGACTTGGAGATCTTCCGACCGTGGTGTGTGCCTGGTAACTAGAATCACCGCGACGGTTAGAACACCGAGTGGAAATATTGAGGCTGAACCGTATACCTCTTCTGGTACGTCGTACAGCCAGTTCGCCATTATACAGGTAGGGGTTAATCAGTTCCGAGTGACACGTGTTACAAGTGCGATTAGAAAATGCCGGAAATAACCGAAGAGGGTTAATATCAAGAACAGGTACTAAACAGGAAGAGACGACTGGCCATGAGTAAAAGGCTGGTCGTCTTCTTTTGCTTTAATGTTCTTTGTACCATAATATTCTTCGGTGCATCGAGGAATCTTTCAAAAGTCGGAAAGGCCGTAAGGCTGGTTGATAATTACCTTCGATAATCCAAATTCGTCTTTTCTTGTCGATGGCTATATCGAACCCGACTTGTCTAAGCATAGGGTAATACTCTCCCAATCGTTTGGCAGCTAATCGTGAAACTTGTTCCGCTCTGACAAGTAAGCGCCGATCTCCAATTCGAGCTAGTCTCAGTGCTTTAAGAACTGGAATGGGGCGGTTATTCACATTGGTGACTTGGTATCCTTGTGCTGCGACTTTAGCATAGGAACCGGTCACGTTCCAAGTGGACGAGGAACCCTTTTTGCGCTGAACCATGATCCGAATGTCGAACGGCCTGTGTTTAATTTGAGCAAGCTGCAGACGCTTTTGGACAATATATTCATCACTTTTGATTGTTTGTTCGAACCATTCGAGTAACTGCTCGTTGTCTCTCATGATGACTGTGTTATTTTCATTTTGAATACGATAAGCATTTGCACCGCTTCGTTTAATGAACAGGATACCCCTTCCGTAACTGCCATTACGAGGTTTCAGTACAACGCTGGGATACTGAAGAAGCATCTTCGTTAGCGTATCCTTCTCAAGCAACTGTGTTTCTGGCAACCGTTCAGCGAGAGAGGGCTCATCGCGCAGAATGCCATACTGCAACCATTTGTCTCTTTCGAATAACATTGGAATCACAGCCTTTTTTTCAATCGTCTACGGTAATTCTAATTTAAATTCGTGATCCGCATAAGTGGCCATTCGTCCAGATTTGTAAGTCGATGCATGTCCAATCGGTCGATGGAGACAGAAGATGAACTTTTGCGAGAAATGACTGCATTCTGGGGAGGTGTTCATTCACGCTTCGAGTGGCTTCTGGATACGAAGGTTCACTTCTATCACCACCGTGGATAACGGCATGCCATGCTGATGCACGTACTGAAACGAGAGCCAAATGTGTAATGGATTGAGTAGTGCTAGACTAACCCTCTACTAGTATTTTTCACCTATGAATTAGCTTATAAAAGAGTGCGACTTTTTTACCAATATATATACAAGTTATTCGTTTACTGTATGCCTTTTCGATGTTATACTCACAATATTCAAAAAAGAATTTGTGAAAATATGTCGAATTGAGGCTTATCAGGATGATTATAGGTAGACAAAACGGCGAAACGATCATCCTCATTCCATCGCTTGAACCGGATGAGAGACTTCCAGCCTATGTACGGCAATTGCGAGAGTATGGATTTACTAATATTGTTATTGTGGACGACGGATCTGGTGAGGCCTACCAGTCGATTTTCGAGGAGCTTCGTGAGAACGGTTGTGCTCTGCTGACACATGCGGAAAATCAGGGGAAGGGTGCGGCACTCAAGACCGGATTTGAGTATATTGGGAAGCAATTCGACACATCTTCCTTCGTCGTAACCGCTGATTCAGACGGACAACATGCAGCTGAGGATGTATACCGCATAGCCCAAGAAGCAAGGATTTATCCGGACTCATTGGTGCTCGGGGTAAGGAATTTCAGCGAGGGGAACATACCTCCAAAGTCCCTGTTAGGCAATCGAATGACCTCCTTTATTTTTGCCATGCTCTATGGTAAAAAACTGTCAGATACCCAGACTGGGCTTCGTGCCTTCGGTCCAGGGTTACTTGCGTTTATGCAGGATGTTCGCGGCACTCGATTTGAATATGAGCTGCAGATGCTTATCTCGTGCATTCAGTCTGGCATACCGATTCATACGATGCCAATCCAAGTCATTTATGAGAATGGCAATGCAGGCACTCATTTTAAAGCGATCCAGGATAGTGCTCGGGTCATGGGGGTGTTGTTCTCCAATTTCCTGCGGTTCATTTCATCGTCGGTGGCCAGTTCTGTTGTTGATTTGGGCATTGCCTGGTTTTTGATCGACGCATTGCGGCCCATGTTGGGTGAGCAGCACTATTTAAGAATTCTGCTTGCAACTGTGATTGCGAGAGTTATTTCCATTGTGGTCAACTATGTACTGAACAGACACTTTGTATTCCGCAAGGAGGATAGCCAGGGAAGTCTATGGCGCTATCTGACGTTATGCGGAGTAGTGATCTTGCTGTCCAGTACCGGAGTATATATATTCCATACCGTTCTCTTCGTAGATGAGAAATTGGCGAAATTCGTCTGTGATGCCTTGCTGTTCCTGCTCAGTTTCCAATTGCAGCGAAGATGGGTATTTGCAGCAAGGAGGAAGCAGTTGTAGTGCAAAACGAAAAAAGGCAGAATATCTTTTTTGTCATCACGATGATCCTGATGTCGATTTATTTGGTATGGCGTACGTTCTTTACGTTGCCATGGGGTGAAGGCGTTCTGAACGTCATTTTTGGTATGCTGTTGATTGTTGCTGAAACGGTCACCGTACTGACAACCTTTGAATTATTCTTTCAAAAGATGCAAAAAGAACGTACACAGCTCGATTTTCCAATCGTTCCGCCGGAGTATTTTCCGGATGTGGATGTATTTATTGCTACGCATAATGAGCCTGTTGATCTGTTATATAAAACCGTTAATGCCTGTACGTTCATGGATTACCCGGACAAGCAGAAGGTTCATATCTATCTCTGTGACGATGGAGCAAGACCTGAGGTGGAGGAGCTTGCCAGACAGTTTGGCGTGGGATATCTGGGGTTCCCCGGAAACAAGGATGCCAAGTCTGGTAATCTGAACAATGCACTGAGCAAAAGCTCTTCGCCGCTCATTGCAACGTTTGATGCGGATATGATTCCACAGCATACCTTTCTGATGAAAACGGTACCCTATTTCATGCTCTCCACGTTTATTAAGGAGAATGAGGTATGGCGTCCTCGCCGAGAGGACGAGATGGACCCTAAGTTCAAGCTTGGTCTGGTACAGACCCCGCAAAGCTTCTACAATCCGGATCTATTCCAGTTTAACCTGTATGCAGAGCAAGGTATTCCGAATGAACAGGATTTCTTCTCCAGAGAAGTGAACATCCTGCGTAATGCCTCCAATGCGGTAGCCTATACAGGAAGTAATACGATCATTTCCCGGCAAGGCATGGAAGACATCGGAGGTTTTCCACTCAATACGATCACCGAGGACTTTGAGACAAGCATCCGCTTGCAGCAGGAAGGTTATATTACCTATGCAACTCAAGAGGTTCAAGCTGCTGGGCAGACAACAACAACAGTGAAGAGCATGATTAAGCAGCGGATTCGCTGGGCAAGGGGTATCCTTCAGAGCCTGCAGAATACGCGTGCACCCATATCTGGAAAGCTCCCTTTCTGGACGAGAGTGACCTACTTAAGCAGTTTCTTATACTGGTGGTCCTTCTTTAATCGGTTGATTTTCATTTTGGCACCTATTTTGTTTGCGTTGTTCGACTTCCAGATTGTGAATACAACCTTCTGGCAAATCTTAATATTCTGGCTTCCATCTTATTTCTTCTATAGTGTATCCATGCGATATCTGTCCAGTAATATTCGGAATCAGCGATGGAGTCAGGTTATCGATACCATATTCATGCCTTATCTGATCTGGCCGGTTCTCCTGGAGACGCTGGGTATTCGTGAGAAAAAATTCAAGGTCACCAACAAAAGCAGAGCAAGCGGTCGACAATGGATGTCTGCTCTGTTATATGCACTTCCGCATATCTTCCTGCTTTTGCTTTCCATTGCAGCCGTGATTCGTTATGTCAATGGTAAGTACGGCATTGCGCTGTTCTTCAGCAGTATCATTATTTTCTGGCTGATTCATAACATGATTGCGCTGTGTTACGCCCTGTTCTTCATGATCGGCCGCCGTGCGTATCGGGAGACAGAACGGATTCGGGCGCAGGAAGATGTCACGATTCACGACCAAGCCAACAATCTGCGTTATCAGGCCAAGACGGTGGATGTATCCGAACAAGGTATTGCCTTCTATGTCCCTTATCCTATTTATTTGGCTGAGCAGAAAATCATCTCTTTGGTCGTCAAAACCGATCGGTATGAGGCCAACCTCGATGCAGTCATCGTGTATGTGAAACAGGATGGAGAGGGCTGGCGTTACTCCGCAACGGTTCAGCCGATTGATGAGAATGATAACCGCCAATACATGCAAATCATCTACGACCGTAAACACTCATTGCCAGAGCAGATGAATCTGTGGGATACGGCTTATGACGATATGTTACGTAATGTGAAAAAACGGATTGTTCAACCCAGATCGGATCAGCGAAAAATGCCGCGACTTTCCCTTCAGCTTCCAGTTCATTTCACCAATGAGGCTAGCTGTACGCTGCGCAGCTTCAATTATCGTTTCTTTTCCGCGACGGGTTTCCATGGTGATATTGCGGCAGGAGCGGTCGTTACTTTTTATACAAAGAGTAATATTGAAGTCATTTTGCAACATACGGGAAAAACGACAGCCCGTGAGCGCGAAGTGCTTCTCTCGGTGGAGAATATCGATGATATTGTGGAGAAGGGCCTGATCGACCAATTGCTGACGGATTTGATTCAGCCACATTCCGATCGTTCCACCAGAGAGGGTTAGGAGAGATAGAGATGCTCATTGTGCTTCATTTTGTGATGGGAGTTTTATTGATATTCTCCTTTCTTGGTTATATGCAGTTTGTGCGGAAGGCACTTTCACTACGTTGGGAGTTCATCCCTGTATTTGTGTTTTCCTCGATTGCCTGCCTTGTTTTTCTAAGTGGTTTGGCAGGGCAGCTCTTTACGGGCAGCCTTGTCATCCTGATTGCAGGTTTGCTTTTGTATGGGGGAATGTTGTTCCTCAGGCTGCGCCGAGGGGCATCATTACGTATGTCTTTTTCTATATTCCAATTTTCATTCCTGGCAGGGACCTTTGTTTTCTTGCTGGTACTCTTTCAGAACCAATTAACACATTACGATAATTTCTCACACTGGGCTATCGTATTGAAGCAGATGTTGAGTACAGATGCCTTTCCGACGCCAGATTCCAACCTGATTGATTTTAAAAACTATCCGCTCGGGACTTCGTCTTTCATTTATTATGTCTGTCGTTTCATGGGGCACTCTCAGTCCGTAATGCTCTTGGCACAGGGATTGCTTATCTTTTCCTGTTTCTATGCCATGTTTGGCATTGTTTCGGAGAAGAAACGCTTTCTTCTGTATGCTTTTCTTGGACTCGGGTTATCTACACTTTCTTTTTTCAATCTTACGATTCGGATCACTAATTTGCTCGTGGATTTCCTACTTCCCATTTACGCGCTCACGATCTTGGCGGTGATCTACCAATATCGTAATGAGATCAAAAAGGCATGTATTGTTGTTCTTCCGCTTGCGGGATTACTGACCATTATCAAAAGCACGGGTATTATTTTCGCCGCGATCGGTCTGATTTTCCTAGTGTACTCATGGCTAAAACATAAGCAAAAGTTCAGTTGGAAGACAGCGCTCGCTGTAGTGGGTACAATCTGCGGTGCGCTGATTCCCTACTTCGGCTGGAGCTGGCGAATGGCAACGGTGTTCCAAGGGATCGATAACAAGTTCGATGTCGCTACTTCGGGGATTCAAGCCGGCAAAACGCCGGAGCAGATGCAGGAGATTCTGTGGACTTTCCTCAAGGCCAGTACGGATCTGACGACACGGCCAGTGATCGGCATTGTTATTTTCCAGCTTATCGCAATTGCAGCATCTGTATTTGCCATCGTTGTGCTCAAGAAGAAGTGGAACTTGTGGAAAGCATTAATTGCTTTGGACGTTGTGCTGTTACTATACTATGCGGGTATTCTGGCGTTGTATCTCTTCTCCATGCCATTGGATGAAGCAATTGTCCTGGCTGGATTTGAGCGTTATGCGTCCAGTATTGTGGTGCTGTTCGCCGGTGGGCTGGTGTTGTGCGCTGCGATCGACCTGGAGCGATCATTCCACTATCGGATCGGTGAAGTGCCTGATTATCAGTCCTTTAAGACGGTCGAGACGAAGGGGCATTATCAAAAAGGGATTATCGGTTGTATGGCAGTTGCTGCCACCATCCTTTTGTCTGAATACAATGGTATCGTCTCTATCGCTCAAAGTTATGATACAACGCTCCCTTACAAGATTCATGCGGTTACTGGTGATCGGTGGTACTCAGGTGGGCAGGAGGATAATAACAGATATCTCTTCTACGCCTCGGACAGGGACCAGCAGGTTACGAACTATTACATGCAATATGTAGGGAAGTATTTCTTGTATGCTCCACATGTGGACGGGATCGTGTTGTTCTATGAGGACAATATGGACAACCTGTTGAGCGGCTACGATTATCTGGTGGTCGTGGAGACGGATCTCAACGCCAAGTGGTTGCTGAAAAAGCATTATGGCATCGACATGCAGGAGGGTATCTACAAAATCACACGTTCCGGGGATCAGATCGTTCTTACGTTGACTTAGGCTATGAATCCTGTTCCAGTCAACCTATCCCATTTCCTTTTTCCCTTCTTCTACTCCTTTCGGTCAATAGATAGGATGGGCAATAAAATGTATAGTAGGACTTTAATGTGAATGACCGAGGATGCTTACCAAAGCGTTGAGGTGAGAGACGGATTGTGAAAGCGGAAAAAGGAATGGGGAATACATAATGAAAAGAAAATGGATGGTTGTTATAGTTATTTTGCTGGCGATTGGGCCTTGGATGGGATTGTGGCCGTTGCCTGTTCAGGCGGCACATGTTTTCAGCGGAGGTGGAAATGGCAGTCCAACCGATCCGTATATCATTCGAACTGCAGAGGATTTGGATCATGTTCGAGATGACTTGACGGCAAGTTATAAGCTCCAATCTGACATTGATTTAACCTCCTACGGCAACTGGCTGCCGATCGGCACCTCAGCAAATGCGTTTGAAGGTCAATTGGATGGAGCTGGTTACACGATTAGTGGAATGACTATCGTCTCGTCTGCTGATTACATCGGTCTGTTCGGTTATGTGCTCGAGCCTGCAACGATTCACAATGTGCGATTGGAGAATGTGAATATTACATCATCTAATACGAACAGTCACTACGTCGGTGGACTTGTGGGTTTAGCCAATAGTTCGAGTGTTAGTAATTACTATATGTTAGACCGTATTTCAGTAACCGGTGAGATACATGGTAATGGTTTTTCAACTGGCGGCATAGTCGGATTAAGTACGTATATTGCTCTGGGGAACAGTGATGCGCACGTCAGCATATATTCGAACGGCTATACTTATATAGGGGGATTAGTGGGGTATAACAATAATAGTATTATAGAACAGAGTTATGCAACAGGTGATGTGTCAAGCAGTAGAAATGCTGGCGGGTTGGTTGGTTATTCTGGTGGAAGTAGTAATGTTCGCAACAGTTATGCAACGGGTCACGTGACGGGCGTTAGTAATGCAGCTATCGGCGGGTTAATAGGCGCAGGCAATTCTGGAACTGTTGGGAATAATTATGCAACGGGGGCTGTCACACGTGATAGCGGCATAGCTGGTGGTTTGGTCGGAGATAACAACTCTATCATCATCGGCAGCGGTATGTCCATCACCAACTCCTATTGGAACTTAAGCGACAATCTCGGGCTCAATACGACTGGCAACCAATCGGGAACAGACGGAGCAATGAGTCAGGGCGCGATGAAAGAGTGGGTCACTTATATAGGGTGGGATTCGGCGATTTGGGGCATTCATGAAGACATGAGCCCCCCCTACTTGAAGTCTTTCTCACCCGTGTTGAGGGTGGATCCGCTCTCATCAGCGGCGTATTCCACGGAACTAGAGGATAATCATTTCATGATCTCCGGTTATGTTCGGGATGGTAGCATCGGTGAGCCTCTGGAAGTTAGCTATACGATAAAGGATGCTTCAAATGGTACTGTAACTCAAGATGTATATGCAATTAACGCTACAAGTAGCAACCAGACCTTTAACTTTCCGGTTATGCTAGAAGAGAGCAGCTACACACCGGGAACCTATACGATTAACATAACAGCAAGCGATTCTGTTCCAGCGCATGAGCAGTTGCAATCCTTAACGTTTGAGGTAGAGGATAAGTCACCTCCAGCGGCACCGATCATTACGATTCCGAGCCACGGACACATGACGAACAATACGAAGCCAACGATTAGCGGCACATCGGAAGCGAGAGCTACGGTCACGGTGGTGATGGACGGGAATATTGCGGGAACGACAGCGGCAGGAAGTAACGGAAGCTGGGTGTGGACGGCAGTGTCGCCATTGCCAGAAGGCATGCATGTGGTGAAGACGAGGGCAAGCGACGAAGTGGGCAATGTGAGCCCGGATTCAGCGGTACATACGTTCACAATAGATGTGAAGCCGCCGATCATTACGTTGATTGGAAGTCCTTCCATGCAAGTGAAGGTAGGCAGTGCCTACACGGATCCTGGCGCAACAGCGCAAGATGCGGTTGATGGCGATTTGACCTCGCAGATCAAGGTGACCGGGGCGGTGAATGTGAGTCGAGCGGGAAGCTATGTGCTTACTTACAAAGTGCAGGATAGCTCTGGAAATGCAGCCGCGTCCGTGCTTCGGACAGTAGATGTCGTAAGCTCAGGAGGAGGAGGAGGAGCAGGAGCAGGGGGAGAATCAGGAGGATCAGGATCATCCAGCGTAGAGCAATCGTCTAACGCAAATCTGGCTCAATTAACTCTTCGTGTTGGAGGCTCCACAGAGGAACTAACGCCTCAATTTGCTCCAGAGATTACGGAGTATACAATGGAGACATCTGGTGAACAGCTGGTGCTTCAGTGGGTTGCTGCTGATTCGAAGGCAGTCGTTAAGCTGCGGAGTGAGCTTGTTATTGATACGACAAGCATTCCATTAGTCGTGGGAACTCAGGTGGTTAAGATCACTGTCCAAGCGGAAAATGGAACCCGGAAGGTCTACACCATTACGGTTACACGTCTTGACGATAACGAAAACGCATCTTCGAGTCTCGAGTGTGCATTTACAGATATCCAGGCTCACTGGGCAAAGACGGATATTTGTGAAGCAGCGAGATTACAGATCGTTGAAGGTGTGAATACCAATATCTTTGCTCCAGATAAAACCGTAACGCGGGCGGAGTTAGCCGTTATGCTGATGCGGACACTCCAGATTCCAGGCGTACAACAATCAGCTGCTAATCCCTTTAGTGATAAGGACAGTACCCCCGAATGGGCGCGATTGGCCATTCACACGGGAGCAGTCGAGGGAATTTTCAACGGATACCCAGATGGAACATTTCGCCCGCAACAGGAGATAGATCGGGCAGAAATGGCAGCAATGCTTGCGAAAGCATTGAAGTGGGAGACAGATCCCGAACTTGATCTAACCTTCTCTGATCGAGCAAACATCCCGGCATGGGCCCAATCTTACGTGCAAGCTGCATACGAGAATGGGCTCCTGCAAGGGCGGGGAGACAATCAATTCGTATCGGATGGCATGACAACCAGAGCGGAAGCGGCCGTCGTAATGCTGAGACTCTGGAAGTCACTGTACTAATCTCAAGTAGAAATAGAACGTGCTGCAACTTGTTGTCTTGTATTAGAGAGACCTATATAATGTGGAGAGAAACTCCTGTTATATAGGTTTTTTTATTATAATTTCTCTAATCCATCCATAAAGGACCTCCCTCATGAATTCCACAATAGAGTTTGTTGTTATGATTGCCTCGGTAATGATGACCTGCATCATTTTTATCTCGGTATACGGGTTCAGAAAAGAGCGTGGTGTAAAGTATCTTCTCGGTGTCATTGTATGCCGAATTATGTACTCCATCGGTGTCGTTCTGGAGAAAAGCAGCTATGAATTAGGAGACAAGCTGATTTTTCGCAATGTACATCAAACGGCTCTTAACTTAATGGTGCCTTTCTTCTTATTGTTCACTCTCGAATTAATCGGCCGAGACAAATTCCTTAGACCCCGCTTGAAGTTTGTGTTCTTCATTTTATTCGCACTCTGGTCACTGCTCATGTGGTTCAATTCAGAGTTACATATGATCTATCGATCCATAAAACTTCATGATGGTCATTTGACCACGATAAAAACAGGATATTCTATTACGTTCTCAATGATTTGTTATTGTATTGTAGCTATATCTTTTTATTTGTTATTTCAATATATTCGGAATATTCGTGGTGATTTGCGTAAACCGATCATGTGGGTTCTGTTTTTTGCCTCTTTTTCCGTTGTTTTTGAGATTATTAGATTCGTGCACCCTGCGTGGTCTCCGTGGCTCCTTTCGTTTACGGTTTACTGCAGTTTCATAGGTATGATCATGCTCGTGATCGTGTTGCGATACAAGTTTTTCTCTATTGTTCCATTTGCAAGGAATATGGTGCTTGATACACTACAGGAGAGTATTCTAATTGCAAATGCTTCGGGCAAGATCATCGACAACAACAAACAAGCCTCCGACTGGTTTTTGAAGCTGGGTCATGCCTCTATATCTGGTCAGAATATTACGGATCTGCTCGCAAGATGGCCCAATTGGTACACGTTGTGCGAGTCGATGCAACAGGGCAATGTCGAGATTGAAGTTTGGTTGGATGGCGAAAGAAAAATGTACAGTATAAACGTATATCCACTACATACACAGCGTAAGCAGAGGCAAGGGGTTATCTCTCTGATATTCGATATTACGGAGAAACAGCAGCATTTGGATCAAATTGCTCAACTCAGCCAATTGAAGGATCAACTGGTTACCATCGTATCACACGATATTCGTACTCCGCTGGCGGTGCAGTTTCAACTCGTTGAATTGTTGGAAGAAGACAGAGAAAACTTCAGTCCAGATCATCGGGAAATCATTGAGCAGTTGGGGAACCAGACTCGGACTACACTGGGAATGACTAATAATTTGTTAGAATGGTTCCGCAGTCAGAGTGAAGACATGGTGCTTCGTCCACAGTTATTGGAGTTAACTGAAGTTGTGGAGGAATGCTTACATATACTGCATATTCAAAGTGAGGTAAAACAGATTAGGGTGAATTACAGTATTGCTCCAGGCACTCGTGTGTATGTAGATCGAGAAGCACTTGGATTAATTATTCGCAATTTGTTATCCAACGCTATTAAATTTACCGGGGTTGGCGGCTCCATCCATGTATCCGCTCATCTATCGGGAGAAAAGGTAACTGTTTCCGTCCGCGATAATGGGATCGGTATGGAAGAGGAGTACGTTCGACAATTATTCGGAGAAATGCGGCTGGGTTCATTGCCGGGCACCTTGGGCGAGAAAGGTACGGGACTTGGACTGAGTGTGAGCCGACAGTTCGCCCAGCGAAGCGGCGGAGTCTTGTGGGCGGAAAGCAAATTAGGCGAAGGAAGTGTGTTTCACTTCACCATGAGAGGCGGAACAGGAGATGAAAGTTCTTATCGTGGACGATGAGTTCGCGATGCTGCTCGCTATGAAGCGAATGCTGTCGAATATGGAAGGCGTTGAGCTTGTCGGAAGCTTCCGAGATGCGGCAGAGGCACTGGACTTTGTCCGGGGCAGCAACGTGGATCTAGCTATTTTGGACATCATGATCGCTGGGGACGATGGATTAGAGTTGGCTCGCAGCTTGCGCTCGATTTGTGCTGAACTTGATATTGTGTTTACAACCTCCCACGCAGAATTTGCGCTGAATGCCTATGACGTTTATCCATTAGACTATATGGTCAAGCCAATTTCTAGAATTCGGCTGGCCCAGACGATCACAAGAGCAATGAATAAACGCAGTATTTCGTCGGATGACTCAACTGAGAAATGGACTGGTAACCATGCAGACAATGAAGGCGAGTCTATATCTAATACGTCATATGTGGTGGAAGCACCGGCGCTGGTCGCACCACTGACATCGCGAGAGAGAGAAGTACTACAGGGCATTGCAGCCGGATCGACTAATGAAGAAATAGCCGAACAGCTACAGATCAGCTTGAGCACCGTCAAGGTTCATGTAAGACATATATTTTCGAAACTTGAGGTACATAATCGTGTTAGTGCGGTTGCCCGGGCACATGACCTTGCGGTTATAGGTAGTGGGGGGAACCCTATCACAAGAAGCAGGGGTAAGTTTCCTCATGAAAAGAATGACCCCGGATTATCATGAAGACAGCAAGCAGCTCAATGAACATTAGGGCATCGTTCCATCGTATAAAAGGTTATATTAGGGATGAAACTATCTTTCTCGCTGGCTATAGCTAATAACTATAACCGGCTATAAGTCTTTCATAGAACAGTAAATCCGATCGGATATGTTATATTTAATTCTATAATGATAAACGGGGAGATTAACCTATGAGCATACAAACCGAACCTAAACAAAGAAACGTCACTCCATTTCGATATGATATTGTTGGCAGTTTCCTGCGCCCAAGTGCGTTGAAAGATGCCAGATTAAAATACCAGAACGGCGAAATCACCACGGAACAGTTGAAAGAAGTAGAGAACGCCGAGATTGTGAAACTCGTACAAAAACAAAAAGAGGTTGGCCTTCAAGCTGTAACCGATGGCGAATTCCGCCGCTCGTGGTGGCATCTGGACTTCTTCTGGGGACTGGATGGCGTAGAGCGGACAATCATTGATGAGGGCTATCGATTCAATGGTGCAACATCCAGACCGGAGACAGCTCGTCTGACTGGCAAAATTGGCTACAGCAATCACCCATTTGTAGCACATTATGCTTTCTTGAAAGATACGGCAGGCAATGACGTTGTTGCCCGTCAATCCATTCCAGCGGCCGCACAGTTCCTGTTCGAATTGGACCGGGCGGATAACAAAGAAAGCACACAAGCTATTTATCCGAACCGCCAAGAGCTTCTCTCGGACATTGCTGGGGCGTACAAAGCATCCATTCTGGCCTTCTATGAAGCTGGCTGCCGCAGTATCCAGATTGATGATTGCACGTGGGGTGCACTGTGTGACCAACAGTTCATCACAGTGATGGAGCAGATTGGCGTTAATGTGGAAGAGTACGCCAACGAACTTGCAAAACTGAACGAAGAAGTGGTATCTGGTCTGCCGGAAGACCTCGTGGTAACCACCCATGTCTGCCGCGGTAATTATGTTTCGACATTTGCAGGAGTCGGTGGGGGTTACGAGCCAATTGCGCAGACACTACTGAGCATCGATAACTACTCTGGCTTCTACCTGGAGTTCGATACGGAACGGGCTGGTGATTTCAAGCCGCTTCGTTTCCTGAAGGATAATCAGCAAGTTGTACTTGGACTCTTCTCTTCCAAATTTGGAGAGCTGGAGAACAAGGAAGATATCCTGAAACGGATCGAGGAAGCCAAACAATATGTTGATCTGGATCGGATCTGCCTGAGCCCGCAATGCGGCTTCGCTTCCACGGAAGAAGGCAACCATCTGACCGAGGAACAGCAATGGAGCAAGCTTGCCTTCATTAAGGAAATTGCCGAAGAACTCTGGAAGTAACATTCGCCAGCTTCGATCATCACCAATCATGTGTTGTGCATTAGCAAAAACAACTGTCAAAAAGCCGTACGGACATCATCCGTATGGCTTTTTCATGTAATCACACGCTTCAACAATTTGATCAGAGCCCATAGTATGCTGGTCGCCAAATAAGATACAATGATACTGTAGAAATTCATTTAAAAGTGGTGAATTCATGAAAGAATTAAACAGTCAGATGAATCGGAAAACGTATTATATTTCAATGATAACAATCATCATTCTGATGGTATCAGGACTAATCCTGTCCACGACAGAGTTGAATGGGATTACGGTGGGGTATGTTATCCATTGCCTATGCGTAACCGTTCTGGCCGTATGTTTATTGATGTATCCCAAGGTTGAGACATTTCCCTTCAGATTGAGCATCATTCTGATCGGGTTTGCATACTTCTATACGCTTGCTATTTTATATCCTCAGTCGTGGACAACTTATATTCTCATATGTCTACTTCCAGCCCTCGCCATCCTGTTCTATGATCTGAAATTATTTTATTTCTCGTTAATTCTCAATGGAATATTGCTCCTCATTACGTTTGGTTACAACCTCCTGTATAACCAAGAGAATGAGTATGCATATATATATACCGATGTGATAGGCAATTTTATCAATATTATGGGGAGTCAGGTCATTCTATTTCTTATTTTTCATCTGACCTTTTCTCGAATGAAAAAACAGGAACTTTATTTTGAGCAATTACAACAATCGGAGCGCTTGAAGATGATCGCTCATCTAACAGCCGCTGTTGCCCATGAAATCCGGAATCCAGTAACGGTTGTGCGAGGTTTTTTGCAGCTATATCAAGAAGATCACTCTTTTGAGCAACCGGTGAGGAATAAGTTTGCCTTAATGATTGATGAACTGAATACCGTCGAACAGGTGACCTCTCAATTTCTGACCCTTGCCAAACCTAATAGAGAACTAAGACCAGAGAAGGTCGATGTTAGGGAGGTCCTTGAAGGTGTGACGGGTCTTCTCAGCTCCTACGCGATGTTGTCGGACAGACATATGGATGTGCAGGTGGATGAGGATTGTATAATCCTTATTAATACGATTGAGTTCAAGCAGTTGCTGATCAATCTTATCAAAAATGCGCTGGAAGCTTCGGATGCGGGTACAACCGTCCAAGTAACAGCAAAGAGAGTGAAGCAATGGGTAGAGATGAGAATAACGGATCAGGGAAGCGGCATGACAGAGGAAGAGGTGAGGTCACTGGGGACTCCGTTTTATTCATTGAAAACAAATGGGACTGGGCTGGGATTAATGATCTGCTACAATATCGTGGAAAAGTATGAGGGAACGATCGAATATCACAGCGCAAAAGGTCAGGGGACCTCGGTGACTATTCGCTTGGTAGCTAAAACGGTTTAGGCGTAAAAATAAGACAGCGGCAGTTAGGACAAAGGGGTCTTTGTCTCAACTGCCGCTATTTGTCTATCTCGCATGATATCGCCCTTTAGGCACCACCATCGGTGATCCCGAGAAGGGGTCTTCTATGACCGTACATTCCAATCCGAAAATGTCTTTAACCTGTGGGGCGGTTATCACCTCTGTGGGCTTACCCTCAGCTACAAGTTTTCCGGTGTGAAGCGCAAAGATATGATCTGCATACCGCGCCGATAAGTTGATATCGTGCAGGACCATTACAATGGTCGTTCCATGTTTGCGGTTCAGCTCGGTGAGCAGGTCGAGAATCTCGACTTGATACGTGATGTCCAAGAAAGTCGTCGGCTCATCGAGAAAAAGGATATCTGTCTGTTGCGCAAGCGCCATGGCAATCCAGACGCGCTGACGCTGACCCCCTGAAAGCTCATCAATATTGTAATTGGCAAACTCGGTAATGTTCATGATAGTCATGGCTTCGGCCACAGCCTCGTAATCCTTCTTGGTCCATCCACTGAACAAGGATTGGTGTGGAAACCTTCCGCGGCCAACTAGATCCGCAACTGAAATACCCTCTGGAACAATGGGAGACTGCGGGAGTAATCCGATCACGCGAGCCAATTGCTTGGGTGGGATTTTGCTGATGGCTTTGCCATCCAGCGTAATGCTACCAGATGTAGGCTTAATGAGCCTAGCCATGGTTTTCAAAAGGGTAGACTTACCGCAGCCGTTAGAGCCAATAATGACGCTTATTTGGTTGCTCGGTATTACGATGTCCACACCGTGGATAATGGTTTTATTTTCATACCCCGCAACGAGTTGTTTTGCTTCAAATACATGTGTCGGTTTCATTATAACTCCCCCTTACGATTCATTCGGATTAACAGGAAGATCAGATACGGTGCTCCGAGTAATCCGGTAATGACGCCTACGGGGAATCTGTACTCAAAAGCAAACTGTCCGATGAGATCGGAGGCAAGAACCAGATTAACGCCAACCAGACCTGCCGGGAGAATGTTCGAAGAACCAACACCTACGAGTCTCTTCGCAATAGGTCCCGCAAGGAAGGAGACAAAGGCAATCGGGCCTGTAGTCGCCGTAGCAATGGCAACCATGCAGACTGAACTCACAATAAGTGCAATTCTGGTTTTGTCCGTATCTACACCTAGTGAAAATGCCGATTGTTCTCCGAGTTCCAATATACTGAGGTGTTTGCCCAGCATCATGATGATGGGTGAGCAGATCAGCACGGTAATCACGAGGGGCGGCAGTGCGCTCATCTGAGATCCGTTCAGACTGCCTGTGAGCCAGCGGATTGCAGCAGGAATATCCTTTTCAGAACTAACCAGTAGGAGATAGGAGATGACCGCATCAAGCATGGCTTGAATACCGATTCCGATAAGTATTAACCTTCCGATGGAGAATACTTTCCCTCTGGAGAGTACATATATGAACAACACCGTTGCGAGACCTGCAATCACTGAAGCCAAAGAAACAATAGCGCCGCTTGCATGAAGTACGACGATACAAAACACAGCTGCAGCGCTTGAACCTGACGTGATCCCGATAACATTAGGATTCGCCAGCGGGTTCCGCAACATGGTCTGGAAGGTATAACCTGCAATACCGAAGGCAAATCCGGCAAAGAGACCTGTAAGCATTCTTGGTAGACGTATCGTATTCACAGCAAAAGACACACCTTTGATCTTCTCTCCCGAAAGGGAGCTGATGACATCTTTAACCGGATAGATTGTGTTGCCGAGCAAAAGCATGGCGCAGCAAAGAGCACATGCAAGTATGGCAAGGAGACTGGTGACAAGTATCCAGCGGCGACGTCGATGACGTCTGCCCGCCATAATAAATTCAATCGATTGATCTCTCATAATGAACGCACTTTCGATCGCATCGCGAGGATGATTAATATTGGAGCACCTATAAATGCGGTAACAACTCCGACTTCAAGCTCTCCAGGGTTGCTGATGAGTCTGCCACCGACATCGGATATCGTTAGAATGATCGCTCCAGCTATGGCTGACATGGGTATGACAAAACGTAAGTCAGGACCCAGTATAAGGCGTATAACGTGAGTGGATAACAATCCAATGAAACCAATAGGTCCAGCCAGTGCAGTAGCTGCACCGCACAATAGAACCCCTGCAAGGGCTGCAATGAATCGAAGTGTTCCTGTGCGAACACCGAGTCCTGTAGCAACATCATCACCCAGCGCCAGCGCATTTAGTGCCGGAGCCGTAAGAAACGCAATGAGTACGCCAATGACCAGGAACGGGATGAACGTACTGATTCCACTCCAAGTTGCCGATCCTACGCTGCCCACTTGCCAGAACCTGAACTGGTCCATGACATACGAACGAGGGATCATAATGGCGGTGACGAGTGAGGAGAGCGCGGCGCTGATGGCCGCTCCGGCCAAAACAAGCTTAATGGGCGTGGCTCCGCCACGCCCCATTGAGCCGATTCCGAATACAAACACAGCTGTTATTGCAGCCCCGGCCAGTGCCAGCCAGATATAGTGATTGGCGCTGCTGATGTTCAAGAAGGCAATACCGATCACCACAAACAGGGATGCCCCTGTGTTGACGCCCAATATGCTTGGGTCGGCAAGTGGATTCCGGGTAACGGCTTGCATCAGTGCTCCTGATACGCCGAGTGCTACCCCGCATAACAAGCTGAAGACTGTTCGGGAGATCCGTTTGCGCACGATGTTTGCCCCATATGAGTCTACTTCCGGGTGAAATAATCCGTCGATTAACTCATGAAACCTCACGGGTCTAGAGCCAAAGACCAGTGAGGCAATCATAGTTGCACCGAGCAGAATAAAACATATCACTAACACCAAGATGAAGTTCTTGGGGACATGTGCTCGTATTCGATTATCGTTCGAAAGCGATGTACTATTCATTGATCTTGTCGATAGCTCCACTAATCAATTTCAGGTAATCATCAATAGTATAAGAGATGGAAAGTGGGTTTGGCGTTCCAGCAGCAACCAAAGGTGTATCTGCTTCAATGAACGCTACCGAACCACGTTTAACCGCAGGAATTTTACCCAGCAAAGGATCAGCCTGAATAGCTTTCAACAACTCGGCATCTCCGTATCCAACGAGGATATCTGCATCATTAAGGGCTTCAGCATTCTCTGCACTTAAGCTCAGGGAGTAGCTGTTAGGATCTGTAATTTGACTTGTGATACTCTCGGGGACAACCAATCCCAGCTCACCCAAGAAAGATACACGAGAATCGACAGGTGTATAGATATGAAGTTTGGACATGTCTTCAGCGGAGAAGTTAACCCAAACCACTTTTTTGTCTTTGATCTGAGGATACGCGGCTAATTTTTCGTTGACCATGGCCTCTGTATCTTTGATCAGTTGCTCGCCTTCTGCTTCCATACCCATACCCTTCGCATTAAACGTAACCTGCTCGCGCCATGTTGTTGCCCATGGAGCCGTTGGGTAAGCTACAACCGGAGCAATTTCACTAAGAAGATCGTAGTCTTCCTGAGTGATACCGGAGTATGCTGCAAGAATAACATCCGGATTGGAATCGGAAATGGCTTCAAAATCAAGTCCGTCTGTATCTTGGAAAACGTTCGGGTCAGTTACACCGAGTTCATCGAGTTTCTTAGCTGTCCAAGGCAACAGTCCGCTGTCATCCTGAACACCAAAGTTAGCTGCCGAGAAACCTACAGGAACTTGTCCAAGCGCGAGAACGACATCTTGGTTCGCCCATTGTACAGTAGCTACACGCTCAGGCTTTTTCTCAATAACCGTCTCGCCCAGTGCATGCTTGATCGTAATTGGATATCCGGTATTCTCATCTGTAGCGGCTGGTGTTTCTGTAGCTTGAGCTGCCGAATCACTTGCAGCAGGAGTTGCTGCTGGGTCAGCTGTTTGGTTGCCACAACCTACCAATGCCAGGATAAAGATCAGTGAAATCAGTAAAGCCGTTAATGGAAACTTTCTCTTTGTATTCATGTGTTTCCCCTTCCTGAATCATAAAATGTATTTGGTAGTGCTTAACATCCTGATTGATCAATTACATCCATTGAGATGTGAAAAAATAGATATATAAAACGTTTTATATACATGATAATGATTATCAACATCAATAAATATATCTTTTTATTAAAGGCAGTGTCAATGAAAAAATTGTAAACGCCCATATTATATTAGGGTTACATTCATTGAAGAAGTAGTCCATTATCCGTTCTTAACGGAACAGTTATAGGATGAGAGCAGGAGGGTTTTTAATAAAATAGGATGAAGATAATATCCATGTATTTCATTCCAGATCATGGTATATTTGTAGTATTAAATAATGTAAGGAGATTCTACATGCATAATCAAATCATCAAAAAGTTGATCGTACTTTGTTTGGTTTTTGTATTATTACCGGCAACGAGCGTTTTGGCTGCGTCGTCGCTTATTAAGGACCCGGTCTTGGCCAAAGTTATTCGAGCAGATCTGAAGATGTCGGCTAAGAAGGAAATAAAGGCTGCCGATTTGAAAAAATTAAAATCTCTATATGCTATGGAATTAAAAAGTAAGATTTCTAACCTGCAAGGTCTTGAACATGCCGTTAATATGACGGATTTATTTTTGCCTGGTCAAAATATAAAAAATATTAAGCCACTCAACAAGTTAAAGAAATTGACGTTCTTAGCTGTTGAAGGCAATCAGATTGCAGATATCTCGCCACTTTTAGGTCTGACTAGTCTGCAAAATCTGGTTATGGACGATAACAAAATCAAAAGCCTGGCTCCATTAAAAAATATGCGTAAGCTGACCAGTTTACTCGCCAGTGGGAATCAGGTGACTGATCTAAGT
This sequence comes from Paenibacillus amylolyticus, assembly GCF_047302515.1. Taxonomy (GTDB): domain Bacteria; phylum Bacillota; class Bacilli; order Paenibacillales; family Paenibacillaceae; genus Paenibacillus; species Paenibacillus amylolyticus_G. The sequence continues at coordinate 6,036,554 of NZ_CP168019.1, forward strand.
CCTCTTCAGAAGTTAAAGTTGGAATGGGTCATTATGAACGATAATAAAATTCAAGATCTGACACCTTTAAAAAATCATCCGACCTTGGAGTATTTATATGTAGAAGATAACCTCATTGAGGATATTACAGTACTCAAAACCATCCCACATCTGACAGAGGTATATTTGGCTAACAATCCGTTGAACGAGCGTGCTGAGCAGGTAGTAGAGAACCTGAAGAAGAAAGGCGTCGTTGTAAGTTTGGTAAGCGAAGAAGCGGATCAGACGAAATAAAATACAATTGAGAAGATTGATATGTAAAAAAAATTAATTCTTCATTATAGTGAACGAGAACAAAGAAGGCCGCAGATGATTCTGACGGCCCTCTTTAATACACGTTGGATAAAGAACGCTCGATAACACCTTAATGCCCAGCCCCAATCCGATATTATTCCACTACGATCTCCTTCACCGTCTCCCCCTCAACCAGCACCGGCTGATAGTAGGTATTCGTCGGCAGATCCTTTTTGCCTTGCAGATTCTTGATCACCCAGTCGGCAGCATCACGGCCCATTTGCTCTTGGGGATGTGTTAGTGTTGTTAGCCGGATGTTGGCATTCTTGGCGATGTACGAATTGTCTTGTCCAATGATGGATAACTCATCCGGGATCGAGATGCCCAGTTGCCTGCAGGCGTGCACGACCTCCAGTCCCACCTCATCGTTGTAACAGACGATCGCAGTGAGCGCATCCCTGCTTTCGTCCAGATACGTTGCTACATTAGAAGATAAATCCGGTTTCGATGCGGTATCAAAGGAAAGCACTTGTTCAGGATGGAACCGTAACTTCGCTTCACCCAGTGCCTTGATGTACCCCTTCATCCGATACTTGCCCTGCAAATCATCCATTTTGGCAATAATACCGATCTGGGTATGACCTTTGGAGATCAATTCCCGTGTGGCAAGATAACTGGATTGCACGTCATCCAGACAGAAGAATGGAACTTCCAGCTCTTCATAGAACGCATTAATCATCGTAAACGGCACATCCTGCTCTTTGAAGGACAGGTAGTACGCAATGTTGGGATTGTAGAGATTACTTTTGGTCGGTTCGACAATCAGGCCATCCACGCCGTAGGAGAGCATCATTTCGAGGGCTTTTTTCTCCTGTGCTACATCATTATTAGTACTGGCCAGCAGTAACGAGTAGTTGTCCTCATTCAGACGACTCTCAATACCGCGGATAATGGACGGAAAGATGTAATCCGAGATGTAAGTCGTAATCACACCAATCGTTTTCTTCGAAGTATTGCCACCTGATCGTGATCGATACTGATTGCTAACGTAAGTTCCTGAACCCTTTTCGCTTCGTAAAAACCCTTCGTTTGATAACTCCAAAATAGCCTTCCGCACGGTCTGGCGACTTACGGTGTAGCTTTCCTGTAATGCCAACTCGGTGGGGATCTGTTCGCCTATGCTATATGTCCCCGAAAGGATATGACTCTTTATATCATCAATGATGACCTGGTATTTTGGCTTCACGTAGTCCACTTCTTTCATCGTTACTCATCTATATAAACGTTGTTGTTCAAATAGTTGTACGTACATATTTTAGCATGATTCAGATAGGATGAAAATAAAACCGAACATTTTTCGAAATAAACCGTACATATCTAGCCTTTTTTCATGGAGGTGTACCTTACAGCATAGCCGATTTATAGCCATATAAGACCTTTGAATGGTTAAATAGACTACAATATGTGTCCTTTGTAAGTATAACTATTATATATTATTGACAAATGTACGTACAAAAAATATACTAAGGCTGTCAGAAAAGGAAAGCGCATTCTTTAAAAACACAACAGGAAGCATTTATACAAAATTCATTATTAGCTACTGCCATAAGTAGAAGCTTCACCTTATATATGCATCCTTTGGGATGTGAAATCGCGACCGGAGAGGGGATACACGTGATTATGAGTCAATTGGACTTGAAAGAAGCCATTACTAAGGGCGCTACTTCGCTCGGAATTGAATTTGGATCAACGCGGATTAAGGCGGTATTGATTGACGAGCGTGTTGAGACCATCGCATCAGGCAGTTATGAATGGGAGAACCGCCTGAAGGATGGATATTGGACGTACAACCAGGAGGATATCATCACAGGTCTGCAAACGGCTTATCGTGAGATGAAGCAAGATGTGGAACAGAAATACGGAATTACGCTGCGAACGGTCGGTTCTATTGGATTCTCGGCCATGATGCACGGATATATCGCGTTGGATAGTGCGGGCGAACTGCTGGTACCTTTCCGCACCTGGCGTAATGCTACTACAGGAGCAGCTGCAAGAGAGCTAACGGAACTTCTGCAATTCAATATTCCGGAACGCTGGAGCATTGCCCACTTGTATCAAGCGATTTTGAACGAAGAGGTGCATGTGCCACAGATCGATCACCTGACAACTTTGGCTGGATACATCCACTGGTTGCTGACGGGCAATAAGGCGATTGGGATCGGCGATGCTTCAGGCATTTTCCCAATTGACGAGTCTACACATAACTATCACCCATCTATGATCCAACAGTTCGACGAACAGATCGCAGGAAAAGGCTATCCGTGGAAGGTCGAGGACCTTCTCCCCAAGGTATATCTCGCGGGTGAGAACGCAGGTGCATTGACGGAAGCGGGAGCCAAGTTACTCGACCCTTCACAAGATCTGCAAGCAGGCATTCCGCTCTGCCCGCCAGAAGGCGATGCCGGAACGGGTATGGTGGCAACAAATAGCGTGAGAAAACGTACGGGCAACATCTCCGTCGGCACATCCGTATTTGCGATGATCGTACTGGAGAAGGAATTATCCAAAGTGTATCCCGAGATCGATATGGTCACCACGCCGGATGGTAGCCCAGTAGGGATGGTTCATGCCAACAACTGTTCCAGTGATATCAACGCATGGGTTGGACTGTTCCGTGAATTCTCTCAAGCAATGGGATATGAAGTGGATAACGCCAAGTTGTTTAGCGTGTTGTTTAACAAGGCTTTGGAGGCAGATCCTGATGGTGGTGGCTTGCTCAGCTACGGTTACTACTCAGGTGAGAACATTACGGGACTTGAGAAAGGCCGTCCATTGTTCGTCCGCTCCCCGGAAAGCAACTTCAATTTGGCAAACTTCATGCGGACACATCTATTCAGTGCCTTCGGTGCACTCAAGCTGGGTATGGACATTTTGACGGAGGAAGAGAATGTAGCCATTGACAGCATTTTGGCTCATGGTGGCCTGTTCAAGACCCCTGTGGTAGGACAACGTATTGTAGCCGCTGCGATGAACGTACCCGTGTCGGTAATGTCTACCGCTGGTGAAGGCGGCGCATGGGGCATGGCGCTTCTGGCTTCGTACATGATCAACAAGGATCAAGAGGAGAGCCTGGATGTGTTCCTGGAGCAGAAAGTCTTTAACGATGTGGAGGGTGTCGAAGTGGCACCGGATGCATCCGATGTGAAAGGGTTTGAAGCATTTATCGAACGCTATCGGAGTGGACTTGCGATTGAGCAATCAGCCGTAGATCATCTGGTAGAGAACGGGAGGGAATAACATGTTAGAACAACTGAAAGAAGAGGTATTCCAGGCGAATCTGGAACTGCCAAAGCACGGACTTGTGAAATTCACATGGGGTAACGTCAGCGCAATCGATCGGGAAAGCGGTCTGTTCGTGATCAAACCAAGTGGCGTCAGCTACGATACGATGAAAGCAAGCGACATGGTTGTGGTTGATCTGGACGGTAACGTGGTGGAGGGTGAGATGAGACCTTCCTCGGATACCGCAACACATGCCGTACTATATAAGCATTACTCGGAGATTGGCGGCATCGTGCACACACACTCCACATGGGCGACCATCTGGGCGCAAGCCGGACTGGACGTACCCGTTATGGGAACAACACATGCGGACACGTTCTATGGGGCGGTGCCTTGCGCACGTTTCCTGAACCAGGACGAGGTTGATCGCGGATACGAAGCGGAGACAGGACGCGTCATTATTGAAACGTTTGAACAGCGTGGGATTGATGTTATGGCTGTACCGGCAGTATTGCTCCATGGTCATGCACCGTTTACGTGGGGGAAAGATGCCAAGTCTGCGGTGGTAAACAGTGTCGTGCTGGAGGAAGTGTGCAAAATGAACCTGTACGCGCGGCAATTGAATAACTTTGCGAAGGAACTGCCACAAGGCATTTTGGATAAACACTATCTGCGAAAACACGGAAAAGACGCGTATTACGGACAGAAGTAATTAGGTTATGTAGCGATCGGTTGATAATAATTCAAGCGAATAAGTTGTTTGTTACTACTACCAATGAAGTTGTATCAAACTTTTTACACGATAACGGAGAGTGCAGTACCAATCTGTAGAAGCGAAGCGCTCGCGTTTATCACAGGATTTTCCCTTTGCAAAAAGGGAATCAAAAAATCCGGGGATAACCAGCGATCGGAAGATGGTACTGCAATCGGAGTGGTAAGTGTAAACCCAAATGTTCAACTATAAAATAATGAAATGAGGATGATTATATGTCAGCAGCAAAAGAATTCTGGTTTGTCGTCGGTTCACAGCACTTGTACGGAGAAGAAGCACTGGGCGAAGTAAAAGCCAACGCACAGAAAATCACGGATGCCCTTAATGCAAGTGGTGTGTTGCCATACCCGCTCGTATTGCAGGATCTGGCAGTAAGCGCAGATAAAATCACGAGCACGATGAAAGAAGTCAACTATCGCGACGAAGTAGCAGGTGTCATCACGTGGATGCATACGTTCTCCCCGGCGAAAATGTGGATTCGTGGTACAAAATTGCTGCAAAAACCTTTGCTGCACTTGGCAACCCAATTCAACGAAAGCATTCCGTGGGCAACCATCGATATGGACTTCATGAACTTGAACCAAGCCGCTCACGGTGACCGCGAATATGGCTTCATTAATGCCCGTCTGAGAAAACAAAATAAAATCGTTGTTGGCTACTGGGAGCGCCCAGAGGTGCAACAACAGGTTGCTGACTGGATGGACGTAGCGGTAGCTTATAATGAAAGCTTTAACATCAAAGTAGCACGCTTCGGTGATAACATGCGCAACGTAGGCGTAACCGAAGGTGATAAAGTGGAAGCACAGATCCAATTCGGATGGACCGTTGATTACTTCGGCATTGGCGACCTCGTGCAATACGTGAACGCTGTAACAGAGCAGGAAATCGATGATCTGATCGCTCAGTATGGAGACCTCTACGAATTCGATTACGGCACGAACAGCAAGGAAGCTTGGGAAGCCAGCGTACGTGTGCAAGCGAGTTATGAAATTGCCATTAAACGTTTCCTGGACGAAGGTGGTTACAGTGCCTTCACTACAAACTTCGAAGATCTGCATGGCATGAAGCAACTTCCGGGTCTGGCAGTTCAACGCCTGATGGCTCAAGGGTACGGGTTTGCCGGTGAGGGTGACTGGAAAACAGCTGCGCTGGATCGCTTGCTGAAAATCATGGCTCATAACGAGAACACGGGCTTCATGGAAGACTACACATACGAGATGGCTGCTGGACAAGAAGCGATCCTGCAATCTCACATGCTTGAAGTAGACCCTACACTAGCTAGCACGAAACCAAGAATCATCGTGTCCCCACTGGGTATTGGCGATCGCGAAGATCCGGCACGTCTTGTGTTCGATGGCAAAGCAGGTGAAGGTGTCGTGGTATCCATGGCAGACTTCGGTACACATTACAAACTACTGATCAATGAAGTATCTGCATTTGAGCCAACCGTTCCAGCACCTAATCTGCCGGTAGCGCGTGTTCTGTGGAGCGTGAAGCCGAACTTCCAGGATGGAGTGAAAGCATGGATCGAAAATGGTGGCGGTCACCATACGGTTGTATCCTTGAACCTGACAACAGATCAGATCGTGACGTATGCGAAGCTGGTGAATCTGGAGTACGTTATTATTAAGTAAAAGTGGATTGGCAGCTACTGCCTGAACTTATACAAATCTTTCTCTGTGGCCGGGGGTTAACCCTCGGCCCTTTGTTTGTTATGCTGAGAAGCATGATGTGAGGCTGAGCAAGGATTGGCTTTTTCATCGACAAGGGATAAGAAATGAAGGAGGAAGGACATGTATACAAAAGAAAGCTTGATGCAGCAGCTAGAACAGCTTGGTGTGGATAGGCAAGGCACGTTGCTCATTCACTCTTCAATGAAGAGTTTAGGCGAGGTTGAAGGTGGAGCAGACACGGTGTTGGATGCCTTTAGTGACTATATGAAAGAGGGATTGTTGGTGCTTCCCACTCATACGTGGTCTACCATTAATGCGGATAACCCAATGTTCCACGTGGAAAATTCTGTATGCTGCGTGGGTATTCTACCTGAACTTTTCCGTAAACGTCCGGGCGTAGTTCGTTCGTGGCACCCGACGCACTCGGTAGCAGCACTAGGACGGGACGCAGAGGCGTTTACGAAGGACGATCATCTCTACGATACGCCATGTGCAAGAGGTTCCGCATGGGGGAAACTGCTCGATCGGAAAGCGACGATCTTGTTAGTAGGCGTTGACTTGAAGCGGAATACATTTATCCATGGGGTCGAAGAGTGGGTGGACATCCCAGGACGAATGACGGACGAGCATGAAATGCTGTATACGGTTTTACCAGATGGAAGCCAGATTTCAGTACCATCCCGCAGACATTGTGGGTTGCCATGGTCGGAGCATTTCTGGAAAGTAGATGAAGTACTGGTTCGCGAAGGTGCGATGCGTACAGGAAAGCTCGGGGATGCGGTGGTAAGAGTATGTGATGCGGCTAGGACCGCAGAGGTAATCACGGAGATGCTCAAGCATAACCCCGATCTATTCACGGACAACCTCCCTCTACATGCAGTAACCGAATGATACAAGGGCCGTCCGGTAGCCGGATGGCTCAATATGAATCACATGACACTGCCCAAATATCTCCCGAGTAGATGATCTTCCTCTCCTGTTTGTACTCTAAACCTTCAAAAGCATTCATAAATAATCAGAAATAGATCAGCATTTCGATCAGAGGTTGGTCGGACTTCCAGTGTATGGGCTACTCACCCTTATGGTGGTGTGATAAGATATGGTTAAATTAACCAATAAGTTTGGCGTAGCAGAATTGTATAGGTGTTTATTGAAGTTATATATAAGTATCACATAGAATCATGAACAACCACGTTGTCATTGTAGCATCTAAGAAGGAGAAGATTCGTGAACCCTTTAGTATGGTATGATCTCTTTTTATTTGTCCTTTTGTTTGGTGTAGGTGTATATGTGTTTGCTACAGTTAGAATTACGAACTTACATAAAGTGTACTTTTTATTTCACGGGTTGATGATGCTCTGGCCTTTCTGTCAATTTGCGAGTACGCTCACGGATGATTCCGGTCTGCAGTTGTTCTACGTTACCTTATCTTTCGTTGCGGTCTCCTTGCTTGGGAGCGGGTGGCTTCTACTGACGATCTTTATTACCGGTTATTCAGAGCGTCTGAGTGCAAAAGGAACCTTCTTGCTATTTGTTCCTGCGGTAATCGGGGCTATAGGTGTGGTCGCCAACCCATGGAACGAATTCGTCATTCCCCTGGAGGGCGGGTACATCGAGCGGGCTTACGGCCCTTGGTTCTGGGTTGTGATGGTTATTCTGGTGAGCTATTTCTTGATGTCTCTCGTCGTTCTGTTCCGGGCGGTGTATTCATCGCAGACGTCTGCCATGATCAAAAAACAGGTGCGGATCACCCTGTGGGGCATCTTGGTCTTGGCTGTCTTTGCAACGATTGATGCCATTCTGAATGTGGTTCTAAGAGCGTATTTACCGTTCATCATTCCTGGCATGACTTCGCTTGGGATCTTTCTGTCGGACCTGTTCTTCGTCTATGTGATCAAAAGATACAATGTGTTCGATCTGGTCTCCATCGCGCATGAGGACGTGATCAATACGATTCCATATGGCATCCTGGTACTGGATGAGAATGAAGTCATTGTTGAAGCGAACAAAGCCTCGCGATCCTTTATGGATCTGCATGTGGGGGATTCTTTTGATATGGAAGCCTTTCTGGAGTCTGTTCATGTTGTGGGCAGCTGTCGGGAGTTCGTGAATCATTATAAGAAAAAAGAAAATACCCTCTCCCACATTGAAGTGATCGTGGAGCGGGACAACAATATCCGGCACTTTATCCTGCAATCTTCTCCGATTGTGGATTCGGCTCTTGTGCCGATCGGTCATATTCTCACGTTCCAGGATGTCTCGCAGGAGCGTTTCTACGTGAAAGAGATGAATCGCCAGAACGTAACACTCCAGGAGCGAAACCAGGCGCTGGACTTGATCCGTCAGGAGTTATCCGAGGCCAATCGCAAACTGGAGGAACTCGCCCTTACAGACAGTTTAACCAACTGTTACAACCGTCGTTATCTGACGCAACATCTGAATCACGAGGTCATTACCAATATTCAATACAAAACACCATTCTCACTCCTGCTGCTTGATATCGACTACTTCAAAGCGATCAATGATCGCTACGGACATGTCATCGGGGATGAAGTGCTCGTCCGCACGGCGGAGGCCGTCAAACAATCCATCCGCAGTACGGATATTCTGACGCGTTATGGCGGGGAAGAGTTCATGATCTACCTTCCGCATACGGAGCATGACTTGGCGAATCAAATCGCAGAGCGCGTAAGAACAGCTGTGGAGTCCAACCACATCATGGTGGATCACGAGATTATGCAGGTGTCCATTACGATTAGTATTGGAATTCTGTCCTTTGAGGACTTTGAAGTTGTCCATGTACCGGACAATCCGGAGGGGTACTTGACTCAACTGTTCGCTGCGGTGGATAAGGCGTTGTATCAGGCGAAGCAGAATGGGCGTAATCGGATTGAGTTTGCGGCGTTTGAGCGGGGAGTTGTTTAAAAGGGAAAAGAACAGTGGTGTACTCAGCTAATTATAATATCAATGGAAGCTAAGATAATGTGGTTAAATATAGAGCTACATATTAGGGAGAATTGTGGGTTGGGAGAATACATCATATGTTGTTAGAATTTGTGTTATTATTGATTGGTAAATAATAACTCATCTTATAAATATAAATGAATTGGGGGTGTTGTATTATGTTAAACAAATTAAAATCTCAGGACGTTTTTGGTGTGTCCAATACAATATTAGTTCCATCCTACATAGATAGGGGAAAGTTAGATATTTCAGTACAACGGCATTTGGAGAGACCCACTCATATTGCACTACGAGGTGAATCTAAGTGTGGAAAGTCATGGTTCAGACAAAAGAATATTCCTAATTCAATCGTTGTTCAGTGCCGCTTTGGTAAAAGTGTTGTTGATATATATACGGATGCATTATCTCAAATCGGTATAAAATTAATACTTGAGGAGACACGAGGGAGTAGCCTAAAAGGCAGAATAGAGGCTCAAAGTAGCCTTGGAATAGTTCTTCTGGCGAAATTAGGAGTAAAAGCGGCAATTGAGGCAGATAACAATGATAGCTTAAGAGAAAAGCCAATAGGGCAAGATGTTAATGATTTAAAGTTTGTTGCTGATATCATAATCAACTCTGGTAAAAGATTGGTTATTGAAGATTTTCATTACCTCTCCGTAGAAGAAAGAAAGAAATTTTCCTTTGATTTAAAAACTTTGTGGGATTACGGATGCTTTGTGATTATTATCGGGGTATGGTCTCAAAGTAATTTGCTTACTTATTTAAATGCAGATTTGTCTGGGAGAATCGTTGAGATGTCGATTTATTGGTCTTCAGACGATTTAAAATCAGTAATCAGAAAGGGAAACGAAGCACTCAATATAGAATTGTCTAATAGTTTGGAGAGTTTAGTTATTGATAATTGCTTTGGTAATGTAGGTATTCTTCAAAAGCTGATATTGCTACTTCTAGATGAAGCGGCAATTTATGAAGAACGAGAAACTAAACTAGATGTATCGAATAAACAGTATTTTAATGCAGCCGGAGCAAGTTACGCAGATCAGTTAAACGCTATTTATCAACAGTTTGCAAGAACGGTATCAGCTGGAATAAGGAAAAGAAAGGACTCAACTGGGATATACGCTCATGCTATGGCAGTTATTGTATCTGCAAGTGATGATAAATTAATAAATGGACTTGAGTTAGATGAAATATATCAGATTGCTCATAGCAGAGAAGCTAGGATTAAAAAAGGAAACCTTAGAACAGTACTAAACAAGCTAGAAGAATTACAAGTTGATGAGGGTGGCAGAGGACTTGTAATTGCATACAATGACTCAACTGACCAAATTTCCGCAGTTGATAGACAATTACTCTTTTATCGTAAACATTTAACTGTTACTTGGCCTTGGGAAACTTTAATTGCTGAAGTGAACGATGAAACTTTAAGCGATGAGAATGGACAACTTTACTTATTTTAACGATAGGTTAAGGTCACTTAAGACCTTAACCTATTATTTTATTAAAATACTATTATTTTCTATTATAGAATGAGTAGAATAGCTGTCTTAACATAATTGCAAGTAGGCTAAGTTTCAGATTCTATAAAAAGACTGTCATTAAAATGCTCTTTTGATTTCATTGAGAATGTTCTTCACAATTTCTACTTGCTCTTGATTCAAATGGTTCAAAAAAATTGAAAAATCATCAATTGTTTTTCTCTTGATTAATTCAGTTTCATTACTAGAATCTTGATAAAAGAAATCCTGTTCTGGCATATTTAATGAGGAAATAATCTTTTCTAAAGTATCGATAGAGAAATTTCTCTCCCCTCTTTCTACCGATCCAACATATGCATCGTCTAATCCTGAAAGTTCTGCGAGCTGCTGTTGTGTCAAACCCTTCGCCTTACGAATTGCCCTAATCCTTTCACCGACCGAATTCCGTAATTTTGTCATATTAACCACCTCTCCTAAAGGTTAGGAGAGTATCGATGTATTTAGCAGAGATATAAAGGCGGTAAAATATCTTGAAAAAACTGCGATTAAGTATTATATTTATTATATTGTACTACTTCTTTGTAGTTTCTGAAAAGGGAAATAATTAATTGGGCTGACTAATGCTAAATCATAGAATTCTATTTACTATATCTCGGACTTAAAGGAGGATCTCCTTTTGCGAAAATCTATCCTAAAATCACTCAAACCGGACATCATTGTTGAAATGCTGGACATGGCTGTGGCTTTTGAAAATTGGAACAAGGTGATGGAGAGGGCGGACATGTTATATCAATGTGTGCAGTCCATCCATGAAGAGCGGCAGGAATATCAGTCAAAGGGAGTGCCTGCACCACATATACACATCGAGCGGCCCTTGGTCTACTATTACGGGTTCAGTCACCTAATGCGGGGTATGGCTCACCAGAAGATGGGACAGGTAGATCAGGCGCGAGCTTGTATCGCTCAATATGGAGATCTTGGATGGATGGAGGATCTGAATGAGGTAGGTATGCTGGTGGTACAGGAGTTCAGACATAAGGCACTGGTGAATCGGTATGCTCTCGAGATTGAAGCCGGGCAGGTGCAACTGCTGGAGGAGTATGTGAACTTTTTGCTTGAGCATCCTGAGGAATGGTTAGCGGGTCTGAAAGTGATTACGGAAGCAGCAGTGCGGCATAGATGGCAGATTGATCGAGTTTTAGATGTGTTCGAGGATCAGATGCAGGGCGAAGGCACAGAAATTAATTCTTCAAACAACGAAGGTATGTACCATTACTGTTATCAGCGAGCTTTGTACGAACAGTGGATGGAAAGACCACAGGAGGCTGTGGAGTTCATTTTGCAGGCAATCAGGTTAGCGCATAAGCTAGGGATGGATCGGTATTTTATAAGGTGCACAGTATTGTTGGAATCATTGCGGGAAGAGGCGACAGCGGAGCAGATTGGACGGTATCGGGTGATGTTGGAGGGGATAGGACAGGAGCGTATCTAAGTTGATTAAATAGACACACACTCTGAGCGTTGAAAAGACTGCCTACGATTTAATTGATCATACGCAGTTTATATTTTACCTGAGTCACAGTCGTATACTTAGTCACGGTCAGGAAAGATCGGCTTTTTATTTACTAAATTAAACCAATCTTCAATATGATCACTTAAAGATGGAATGTCGTTGATCCCTTTTTCACATATTTCGTTATACTTATCACCTAAAATTCCTTTTAGATTATAATTTTCCTTATATTCGTCCGTTAATCTTGCCTGATATACTTCATATGGTTCCAAGCTGTAATTTTGGTTGCGAGTCTCAAGACCAAGATACAACTTCCATTGTAACTCGCCCTGGAAAGCATCTATACAGATAGCTAATTCGTTGTACACCTTCCCTGGATTGAAAAATCTGAAATAAAATCCAGGCGTGTGATGATAAAGATCCTCTCTTGCAAACATATTATATCTGACCCATTCGTAGGTACGAAGCTTAGATAATGTATAGCCTATGAAGTGCGGCAGTTCCAGAATTTTATTCGCAATATTTGTACATGACTCTAAACTCTCAGTGAATATATCGCTCCCAAATTTCTCACTGAACATCGTGTATATTTCTTTAGCTAAGTTATGTTTATCCAAGCTGGCGTTACGAGTACATTCTTCAATTTGTTTTACCTCTTCCTCATATTCATCCTCAGGAGCGTAGGGGAATAGATCAATGGGGTCCCATTCGTCTATTATTTTTTTAACTAACATATGTAACACCTCTTTTAAAATCCTTTATAGATCCTGCGGGGCCGGTCATTACACAAATGTTTCCCGAATCAGAAGCTTTTATCGGTTATCATGAGAGCATCCTTTCAAGATTCTGATTCTAGTATAGACTCCATCCTTACTGGATGAAGTCAGATTGTTTAATTAAATTGTTGGATAAACGCTGTAAAGTCTGTGGCGGCCACATGACCACCCAAGGGGTTGTAAGAATTTATCGTTTCAATATAGATAATATTAGGCTGAGAATTGTGGCTGTAATTAAAACAAAACAGGTTACCCTCTACATCTATAGCAAAAGGAAAATGATTAGGAGGAAGGTTGTTCTTTTGCTCATTATATATATCCAATATATCAAGCTCATCAAATGCGATGAAGGTTAAGAAGGAAGAAAACATCACTTTTTTTCCACTAATGTTCAACGTCCGTTGGGCAGGTTCTGCACCGTGATATTTTTCTATGAAATGAATGTACTCAGAGGGGAATTGTATACCCCAAGTCTTTTCCACTGTCTTTACGGTATGAATATCAACAGGAGGATACTCCGTGCTCCATGCATTATTATTATCGACCATTTGATCTACTCCCTATTAATAATTGAATTTAAACCTGGAGCTATTTAATCCAATTTATATCATCATCTGACCAGTATGTGCTCCAATTAGGATCATCTACCTGACTAACTTGGATGATTTCTCCCGTGTCGTTTCTTCTAACGGCGTAACCGCCATCTTCATGATAGTATACAGTGACGGGCGCATTATTCTGTCCTTTTCTTTGGTCAATCCAATCCACTGTGCCTGCCGGCTCATGCATAGCTTCACCCAATCGTTGATCATTCCAACCACGTTCAGCAATTTGATCTGCAATACTTTTGCCACCTCTTTTTGTAGGCTCTTGGCTGTAGTGAAAGGGAGCTCCAGAATAACTATTTAAATTCGTATCTGCTTCTTTTCCCTTTCCCCCTCCAGAATCCGTATGGGGCGAGTGATGCTGTTTGCCATCAATGGACTTGATCCCGACTTTTCTACCGAAGATTCCGAGGAGCATAGAAGTTGTGATATTTGCTGCGTACTCTGCTCCGCCTTCTTGCTTCATTTTATCAAACTCGGCTGCAATATGCTTTTCTGCCTGTTCTCGGGTATCTCCGTTATCCCAAGCATAGTTCCAACTAAAGGCGATTCCGCTCCCTATGTCGGTAACTGTACCAATGGTATTATCATACAAGAAGTTACCCGCAGTATCTAATGGATGTTCGATAAGGTCTTTACCTAATTGCAGGGCAGAGTCACCAATCGCTAATATATTTTCTCCGGCCTGATTGAAAAAGGCATCCACATGTTCCTCAACGCTTCGTTTAGGAGGGGGATCATTTGGGCCGCAAACAAGATCATTAGTACGAGGTGTGCCCGGATTAGCCTGATATTGTAGCAACGCAGAGATGTTAACCATAGTGGAATCAGTATCCACAAAGCGTTCCCGGATCTGTTCCAAACGAAGAGATATTGTATGAAGCAGCTCCAGAGTGGTATTCAGGTTTTTCTCTGCATAACGGTATAAATGGGCAAAGCGCTCGGCTGTCTCGCCTTCAAAACCGTCGAGTAGGGGAGTAAGTTGGCTGTTTAATCTAGCCAGAGTTTGTTGCAAGTGCCCGTGTCCTACCTTAAACACGCCAATCGTGTGTGTCATTTGATCCACAGGGATCTGTATCTTTGTCATCGTCTCAATCCTCAGTTCTTGATCTATACTATATTTTAATCCATGTTAGATGCTGTTTGTGAGGACCTATAGTTCTATTTGTTTGTACCCATTATCCTGAAATTCTCAAACGGAGGTGTACTTTTTGTGCCAGGAATAATCTGACTGTTAGGAGGGGCATCTCGCCATTAGAAATGATAATGTTGATTTCGTTTTATTTGAGTATAAATGCTTAATTATGCTTCAAAAAACTTTATTCTAAGGCATCATAAAGCTCGGACATTCGGTTAGCCAATTCCAACTGTGGCTGCATTCGCTGATGATTCATATCGGTAGGTGTCATATACAATACTTCTTTTCCCTGCTCAAACATTGTGACATGGAACAAAACTCCTGCTGCATCTTCTTGCCCCGGATCAAGTACAATTTCTAAATCGCGTACCTTTTCAATCCATTCCTGAATCAGCACTTGATCTGTAGTTGTTCTTTTAGTACCATCACTGCCACTCATCATTTCAATAGAATCAACCTGTGTAATGTCGCCAGGATAGAAGGTGTGTAACTCCTTCGGTACTTTACTTACTCTGACTTGATTGGGCTCAATACGGCAGCTGCTAAGAATCAGGATCATAACAGTAGCAATCATTAAGACGATAAGTGAATATCTTCTCATCGTACTCCCCCTCTTTAGTCCCTAAACGAATTTTGCATTTGAAATGTTCCGCATAAACTCTATTTTGTTTAATCCTTAAAGTACATCGAGGTTACTGGTCACATTTGCTGGAAGACTACGAAACTGGATTGTAACTCTTCGAGGAATCTTGCATGGTTCTACCTGTAAACAATCCCGGATCGCAAAGGAAATGCCCACTAATCAATCATTTATATGTAACAAAAAACATGAAGAATCCGCTCTCATCCGAGAGTCGGATTCTTTCTCGTTCTAACACCAATATAACTCTTGTCAAAACGTAATCATTACGATATGATAATATTCATTGTTTAGATCATAATGATTACGATTAAGAGAGAGGGGCATTACCTTGAATAAAAAGACGCCACTGCTAGCGCTGGTCTCCTTGGCCTTGAGCGCTGGACTGTTGAGCGCCTGCGGATCATCTGAGTCCAGTCCCGCTGCGCAACCATCCACCGATAATAAAAATGTTCACTTCCTATATAACTTCTCCACCAGTTCGCTAGATCCACATGTGGATTCCAGCTATGTGCCGCTGCGCGCGGGTATTACGGAAACGCTGGTTCGTCTCGATGAAGAGAACCTGACGGTTGCTCCATGGCTCGCCGAGAGCTGGGAGAGCGAAGACGGACAGCATTGGACGATCGACCTGCGAGATGATGTGACCTTCCAGAACGGCAAGCCGATGACGGGTGAATCCGTTAAGGCATCCCTTGAGCGGGCGCTTGAGGAGAATGTAGCTATCCAGAACGCGCTTAAGATCGATACGATTGAAGCCGAGGGCGACAAGCTGGAGATTACCACAACTCAGCCGTTCCCGGAGTTCGCTTCAGAACTGGTGAACCCCAACACGGCGATTATCGACGTGAGTGAGCCGGACATTGTGAACAAGCCGATTGGTACGGGCCCGTTCAAACTGACCTCTTTTACCCCAGGCAGCAAGCTGGAACTGGACCGCTATGATGAATACTGGGACGGAGCATCGCCTCTAGATTCCATCACGTTCTCATTCAATGAAGATGCCAATGCCCGCACACTAGCTCTCAAATCTGGGCAGGTAGATATCGTATACCGTCCGGAGGTAGAGAGTCTCGAATCGCTCAAAGCGATGGACGGCATGAAGGTTGAGTCCACATCGACATTCCGCGTGCATCAGCTAACGATGAACATGCAGCGGGAGAGTATGAAGGACCTCAATGTCCGTCGTGCGTTGGACGCGCTGATTGACCGTCAGGGTATCGTCGACACGATCCTGCTAGGATATGGCGAAGCTGCTATCGGACCGTTCCTGCCATCGCTGCCATTCGCACCAACCTATACGGATACAGCAACGGAATCCGGAGCTGATGTCGCTGTAAAATATCTGGGCGAAGCAGGGTACACGCAGCAAAACGGCGTGATGACCAAGGATGGCAAACCTTTGCAGCTGACGCTGCTGACATATTCAGCCCGTGCCGATCTTCCGCTGATCGCTCAAGTGTTCCAATCTGATGCGAAGAAGATCGGTATCGACGTGCAGATTCGCCAGATTGACACGCCAGAAGATTATATGGCATCCAACCGCGATTGGGATATTGCGACGTACAGTAATTTGACGGCTCCTCGTGGGGATGCAGGCTACTACCTGAATGCAACGTACCATCCGAAGGGTGCTCTTAACTTCAGTGGATCGGAAGATCCAGAACTGACCAAGATCATCGACGAACTGAATCTAACAGTTGCACCGGAGAAGCGCGCAGAGCTTGCCGAGAAGGCAGCCAACTATGTGCATGATAACGTACTGAATTCATTCGTGCTGCATCCAGGTACGATCGTTGCCTACAACGGCAAGAAGATCAAAAACTGGGTTACCACTCGCAGTGAATATTACATGATTACCAATAAGCTGGATGTGATGTAATGTTTCGCATTTTGCTTCGGAAGTTCCTTGAAGTATTTATCTTTCTGTTGTTCATTATGTTTGTGAGCTTCCTGTTCATTCGTCTGGCTCCGGGTGATCCCGTGCTGACGATCCTGAATGTGGACGAACTGTCTGTTAGTCAGGAGCAGGTCGAAGCTGTACGCGAGGAGATGGGATTCAATGATTCGCTTCCTGTCCAGTTCGGCAACTGGTTGCTCGATTTTGTTCGTCTCGACTTCGGTGTATCGTATTCAACAGGCCAGCCAGTTATGCAGACCCTGATGCGTGCGCTGCCTGCTACGGCTGAACTGACGATTGGCGCACTGCTGGT
This sequence comes from Paenibacillus amylolyticus, assembly GCF_047302515.1. Taxonomy (GTDB): domain Bacteria; phylum Bacillota; class Bacilli; order Paenibacillales; family Paenibacillaceae; genus Paenibacillus; species Paenibacillus amylolyticus_G. The sequence goes on from NZ_CP168019.1 coordinate 6,053,881, forward strand.
CATGCTCGTTATAGCTATCCCGCTCGGCTCGCTATCAGCACTCCATCGTGGCAGTTGGATTGACCGCGGCAGCCGGATGCTCTCCATTGTGGGTGCGGCGGTGCCAAGCTTCTGGCTGGGTCTAATCCTGATCGACATGTTCGGCGTACGCTTTGGCAATCTGCCAACCATGGGCCGGGATGGATTCACCTCGCTTATTCTGCCATCTCTGACGCTGGGACTTGCCATCTCCAGCGTTTATGTGCGTCTTTTGCGTTCCAGCCTGCTAGATTCTCTTAGCCAGGAGTTCGTTCGATCCGCCAGGGCAAGAGGGTTATCCGAAGGCCGGATCTTCATGCTTCACGCCTTCCGGCACAGTCTGCCGCCTGTCATTACAGTATTCGGCGTCAGTCTCGGTAGCCTGATTGGCGGAGTTGTCGTGATTGAAGTGTTGTTCGCTTATCCGGGTATTGGCAAGCTTGTCGTTGATGCCATCCGCCAGCGTGATTATCCACTGATCCAGGGTTACATTCTGATCATGGCTATCGTGGTATCCCTCGTGAATACGGCGGTTGATCTATCTTATCGTTATTTGAATCCCGAAATGAAACTGAAGGAAAAGGAGGCCCACCGATGAAAACCATACCCCTGCCCATTCCACCTACAAAATCTAAAAAACATAGCTGGCAGGCGATCATTGGTCTGCTGTTTGCACTGCTGGTCATCTCGGCCTCCTTATATGCCTTTTTATACTTGAAGCATGATCACACATTAACGGATCTGCGCGGACGATTGCAGGGCGCAAGTGCTCTCCATCCGTTCGGCACCGACCACCTGGGCCGCGATGTACTGACACGTCTGCTACTTGGCGGCGGGCAAACACTGGGTTATAGCCTGCTGGCACTCGGTGCTGCCCTGCTGATTGGTATTCCGTTTGGATTGATCGCAGGATACAAACGTGGCTGGGTTGACAAGCTGTTCATGCGCATCGCTGATGCTTTTCTCGCTTTCCCTGATACCATCGTGGCGATTGTGCTCAGTGGCCTGCTAGGCGCGGGAATCGGCAATCTGGTATTGGCAATTGTGATCGTGAAGTGGGTTAGTTATGCGCGTCTTGTTCGAAGTACGGTTTTATCGGAGTCCCAAAAGGATTACATTCGCATTGCGCGCACCAACGGACTTTCGGACGGTCGTATCATGAGAAAACATCTGCTTCCACATATCGCAGGCCATGTGCTCGTGCTGGCCAGTCTTGATCTGGGCAAAATCATTCTACTCATCTCTTCCTTGTCCTACATCGGCCTTGGCGCACAGCCGCCAACACCTGAATGGGGTGCGATGCTGAACGACTCACGGCCTTACTTCCAGTCTCGGCCAGAGCTGATGATCTATCCGGGCCTTGCCATTGTCTCGGTAGTGCTGCTTGCCAACATGCTGGGCGACTATCTGAGAGACCGGTTTGATGTGAAGAAGGAGGTGCAGCCATGATTCTCTCCATTGAGGAACTGAGCATCTCCAGTCGGGATCGTACGATTGTAGATCAAGTCTCTCTGGCTGTTCGCGAAGGTGAATTCATGGCATTGGTTGGACAGAGTGGTAGTGGCAAAAGCTTACTCTCGCAAGCGATTGGTCGTCTGCTGCCGCCCAATCTGCATGCGTCGGGGCGAGTGATGTTCGAAGGCAGTAACCTGCTCGAACGGAAGCCGAAGGAGATGCGCGCCCTGCGGGGAAGCCGCATCTCATATATTTTTCAAGACTATCAGGGAGCATTTACGCCATTTCGTAGTATTGGTGGGCACTTTGATGAATACCAGAAGGTACATGGGGAAAAGTCTTCATCCATCCGCAAGAAACGAGCGGAGGAAGCGCTGGAATCGGTTGGCCTTGGCGCTGAATTGCTGCGCCGCTATCCATTCCAATTGAGCGGTGGACAGCTTCAGCGAGCATCAATCGCCACATCGCTAATGCTGTCTCCTCGTCTGCTGATTGCAGATGAGGCAACGACGGCCCTGGACAGTGTGTCTGGGCATCGCGTGTTGGAACTGCTGGCACGCAAACAAGCGGAGACGGGATGTGCCATTCTGTTTATCACACATGATTGGCGCCATGTACGTCGCTATGCCAACCGCTTGGCTGTGATGAAGGAAGGGCAGATCGTCGAATCTGGCGGGAAACATCGCATTCTCGATCATCCTCAGCATGAATATACGCGTCAGCTGATTGATGCGGCTCCCGTTCTGAGTCGCTCGCTGAAGTCGGGATTGAAGGAGGCAGGAACGGAATGAAGACAACCACAAATGATGAACGCCGTGGACTTGTGCAGTCCGAAGAAGAATCTGGTGTGCGAAGCCACGATTTTGCAAAAGACGTAAACCATGTAGACATAGACAATGCAGGCATAAATACTACAGAAACAGATCATGCAGTTACAGATGCGGATATAGATACTGCCGGTTCAGACAATGCTTCATTGCTCAGCACCCTTGGCAATCCTGTGCTTCACGTGGAACATCTCAGCCGAACGTATGCAGGTGCAGACCGACCGGCTGTGAATGATTTTTCCTTCACTCTGAACCATGGCGAATGCCTTGGCCTGGTTGGCGAGAGCGGGTGCGGCAAGAGTACGCTCGCCCGCTGTCTGCTACGGATTGAAGATGCAGATACAGGTTCGATTACACTGGGTGGACAGGATATTGCGCGGCTGAGCGGTCGACGGTTGCGACCTCATCGCCGGAAGATTCAGATTGTTTTCCAGAATCCAATGGCAGCACTGAATCCCAAGCTCAAGATTGCCGATTCACTAATCGATCCGTATGAACAACTTGGACGGAACGCCGAGCTGTCCCACTTTACCTATACGTCGAAGGAAGCTTACGTCCAAAAGCTGCTTGAAGCGGTGGAGCTTCCTAGCGATTTGGCTGGACGTTACCCCCATGAGCTAAGTGGTGGACAGCGTCAGCGCGTCACGATTGCACGTGCTATTGGCATTGAACCGGACGTTGTTGTTCTGGATGAACCGACGGCCAGCCTGGACGTGATCTCGCAAGGAGCAGTTTTGCAGTTGCTCACCGATCTGCGGACATCGCTTGGTCTTTCATACGTGTTCATCTCGCATGATCTGGCTGCGGTACATCGCATGAGCCAGCGTATCATCGTTATGCGGGAAGGTCAGATCGTTGACCGCTTTGGCGCAGATGCGTTGTTCGCTGAAGAACGCCATCCGTATACGAAGGAACTAATTTCAATTTTCTGAGTACTCCCGGAGACGCCGGGGGTGGTAATCGTTAATTTATATATGAAGCCGCCTTACGAAGAGATTCGAAAGCGGCTTTTAGTGCATCCATTTGATCACCCAAGTCCCCCTAAAACCGGGCTCCTTTCTTTGTTTTGAACAAATATATCTTTCAGGCCTATAACCGGGCTAACGTTCCGATGTAAACTAGCGTATACTGATTGAATAGCAAATATCTTGAAATTGCATATTTAAATTGCTCTATATTATTGATACACTAGTTCAAGGTTATAATCATTCAGAGAAGGTGCGATCCCGTTCAAGAATGGGCTTGCTGCAAATGCCAAATCGATAACGCTTACATCCTTTTGGCAAATATAGGATATAAGGACGGTAGACATGAGCCAGGGACAAACGAGTACAGATGTTATCTTGATTGGTGCCGGAATTATGAGTGCAACTTTGGGAACTTTGCTAAAAGAATTGGCACCAGACTGGAATATTAAGGTTTTCGAAAAGCTAGCCACTGCAGGAGAGGAAAGCTCCAACGAATGGAATAATGCCGGAACCGGGCATGCTGCATTGTGCGAACTTAACTATACCGTTGAACGACCAGACGGAACCGTAGATATTAGCAAAGCGATTAAAGTGAATGAACAATTTCAGATCTCAAAGCAATTTTGGTCCTATCTCGTCAATAGCCGTCTGATTCGTAATCCGCGGGACTTCATTATGCCGATTCCTCATTTGAGTTATGTACATGGAGAGAGCAATGTCCAGTTTTTGAAAAGACGTTATGACTCCTTGTCGAATCACCCGTTGTTCGCAGGCATGAAATTCTCGGATGACAAGAAAGAGCTGGCGAAATGGATGCCGCTGATGATGAAAGATCGTACCAGTAATGAACCTGTTGCAGCAACCAAAATTGACTCCGGTACGGACGTTAACTTTGGTGCTTTAACGCGTATGCTGATCCAACATTTGAAGGAACAACACGTGGGTGTCCACTACCAACATAGCGTGAAGAATATGAAACGCACCAGCGATGGACAATGGGAATTATCCGTGAAAAATCTGAAGAGCGGTGCAGTCGAACGCCATAAGGCAAAATTCGTCTTCATCGGCGCGGGCGGCGGAAGTCTGCATTTGCTCCAGAAGACGGGCATTCCGGAAGGTAAACATATCGGCGGATTCCCGGTCAGTGGGATCTTTATGGTGTGCAAAAATCAAAAAGTGGTGGAACAGCATCACGCCAAAGTATATGGCAAAGCTTCGGTAGGGGCTCCGCCTATGTCCGTTCCTCATCTGGATACCCGTTTTATCGACAATAAGAAGTCGCTGTTATTTGGGCCGTTTGCCGGTTTCTCACCGAAGTTCCTGAAGACGGGTTCCAATGCCGACTTAATCACGTCTGTTAAGATGCATAATCTGCTTACGATGCTCGCAGCAGGTGTCAAAGAAATCTCTTTGACCAAGTACCTGATCCAACAACTGATGTTATCCAAAGAACAACGTATGGCAGAATTGCGTGACTTTGTTCCGGGTGCGAAGAGTGAGGATTGGGATATGGTTCTGGCGGGGCAGCGTGTGCAGGTGATCAAGGATACCGTTCAGGGTGGCAAGGGTACGCTCCAATTTGGTACGGAAGTGGTCACGTCTGCAGATGGAACGATTGCGGCTCTGTTAGGTGCATCACCGGGTGCATCCACTGCCGTTCAGGTCATGCTTGAGATTCTTCAGAGGTGCTTCCCGCAGCATATGGAGGCATGGGAGCCAAAGATCAAGGAAATGATTCCTTCCTACGGTATCTCACTTGTGGAGAATCTGGATCTTCTCAAAGAGGTTCATTCTTCAACAGCCAAGGCGCTGGGGTTATCGGATGAAAAACATGTCATGCACGTATAACCATTAGCTTATCGTGTTAGATCATAATGAAGCCATAGAAAAGAGAGCTAAGCCGGGACGAAACCCGTGCTTAGCTCTCTTTTGGTTTATTTGGTATATCAGAACCGGAACTTGAACTCGAGCCTGGGTTTGGAATTGAACTTGAACATATCCGCTATCACAGCGTTCCTCGTAGACCTTACACAGAGCAAACGGATATGGATCGTACAATATGCCGCTGTAGAGTCATAAAACGATCTTATCGCTCAGGCTCTCATACTGCGGTCCAAAGGGATGACAAAGGAAACTTTCGTACCTTGGCCTGGCGAGCTGACGATGGTCAAACCTTGTCCGTACATCTGGGTCAACCGGCGATGTGTATTGGTTAATCCAATGCCTCCGGTTCCGCCGGGACCTTTCTTGGGCCACGCCAGTGCCCGTTCGATCTGCTCGGGCTGCATCCCCACACCATCATCCTCGATCTCAATCAAGGTGGACGCTGTTTGGTTGATGATCCGGATATGCACGGTTCCACCCTCCACTTTGCTGAGAATACCATGTCGAACAGCATTCTCAATGAGCGGTTGAATGGTGAGTGGCGGCAGGGAAAGATCAAGATCATCTGGAATATCCCAGATGACATTTAGCCGATCCATGAATCGTTCTTTCTCAATGTAGAGATAGGCACGTGACAGATCCAACTCATGAGTGACCTCCACCATTTTCTCCGAATTGACAAAATGAAAGCTGGTCTGAAGATACTCGATAAAAGCATCGCCCAGTTTCTGCATTCGCTCCGTGTCCATCTCACTAAGGACCATGATTGAATTGAGCGTGTTAAAAAGAAAATGGGGCTGAATCTGTGCTTGTAAGTAAGCAGCCTCCATGCGCAGTCGCTCATCAATGGATTGTTTCAGTACGATCAGAGACCCGATGCGATGCCTTAATTCAACGGCATCCACGGGTTTGGTGACATAGTCCGTAGCACCGGCCATGAATCCGGCGTATACATCCGCTGGCTCGTTACGGGCCGTCAGCAACAGGATGGGAAGCTCGGATACCGAATAACGCTTGCGTACGTTCTCGGTCAATTCATAACCGGACATATGAGGCATCATGACATCGGCAATCAGTAAGTCCCACGGCTCCTTATCCAGCAACTCTAGTGCTTCAAGTGCCGAGGCCGCGGGTTGAATATGATACGGTTCATTCGCAAGCATGGAGATCAGTACTCGCAGGTTTACAGGATCATCATCGACGGCAAGAATACGGGCGGCAGTCTTATCCTGAGATATGGTCTGCTGCTGTGGCTCTGCAATCGCAATTTCATCGAAGCTGTGAGCATCCCATTGCTGCTCAGTCTGGTCCGATAGCGATGCGGTGTCTTCCCGTGGAAGCGAGATCTGGAAGGTCGATCCTTGCCCAGGTACGGATTGCACGGTGAGTTGGCCGCCATGGAGTTCGGTGAGCTGCCTGCTGATATTGAGACCGAGGCCGATTCCTCCGCTTAAACGAGCCTCTGGGGTCCCTTGTTCATACGCCTCGAATATTCGCTGTTGTATCTCCTCACTCATACCAACACCTGTATCTGAAACTTTAATCAAGACGTACTCTCCATGTCCCCGAACGGACACGGTAATTGTACCTTCATCGGTAAATTTGAGTGCATTATGCAACAGGTTGTAGAGCACCTGAACAAGTCTTCTCTCATCGGCTTGAATCAACGGCAGTGATTCTGGAATATCCACCTGCATATGGATGGGCTTGCCCTCTGCCATGAATCGGAACATACCGATCACGCCTGGAATGACAGATGCAAGAGATAAAGGTTTCTTCTGAAGCGTAATACGTTTTTCCTTCAAACGAATGACATCAAGGAGGTCATCCACCAGTTGGGACATGCGTCGGCCGATGGTAACTAACAGCTTCATGTCTTCTGCCTGCTGCCCACCTGATTTACGCCGTTCACGGACCGCGATACTCTCGGCGATATTGATGATCCCGTGCAGCGGTGTACGCAATTCGTGAGCCGTATTCACAAGAAACTGATCCTTCTGGCGATCCTCCTCTTTGAGTTGTTCGTACAACTTCTCGATCTCACTTGAATTGCGGAAGTATTTTCTGAACCAATAGGCGGAGAAGCCAAACATGGCCGCGATCACATCGATCGGATAATACACGTTGGTAATTTCGCTATGTGAGTTCACAATTCCCCATAAAACGCTTGATAGGCTGCTCGTAGCCGCAAAGAGCAAAAAGCTTGCATCGCTTCGTTTCTCGGCTGCCATTCGGAAGAATAGGTACACAGACCAGCCGATGGCAAACAGATAGAGGAAATCAGAAAGCCCAATCTCAAGTACATGATAGATTAGGGTCACTGGTGCGACGAGCAAAAATAAACAGTAAATGCCAAGCACGCTGGCATACATACGGAACAGTTTACGCCATTGTAGATTATGGGAGAAGCTTCTAGCCATCTGTAAAAGAAAGAATGCGAACAACGGATAGGACAACGCTTTGGCCTTAACGATCCAAGTGAAGTTGAGTGGAATCCAACTCAATAACAGATTGTCATGGTCGGAAGCGACCGTTAGGGCAGCTACCAGTGTTAGCATCGAGAACGTCAGCAGAGCTCGTTCCTTTCGGATAAACAGAAACATGACAAAAGCGTATAGGCTGTGCAAAATCAGTATGGCGAATGTAATCTTTTGCAAGTCAATGGATAGTCCTCGTTCATTTCCAATGGCTTCTGGAGAACCAAAATAGAGAGAGCGTGTGATCCCTCCGCTATAAGGATCGTCAAAATTGGCTGTCTGCACCAAAAGATTGAGTTCGGTAGAACCGTCAAGCACATAGGAAGTCGTAAATGCAGTCCTTTCTGGTCGATAGGCTTCGGCATGAGTGGCAGGTTGGCCGAATTCGGCAACAATGGTCCCGTTCATCTCGATGATCGATGATGTCTGGATTTTCTGAGCCCAGAGAGAGACTTCCTCCACAGATGGATCTAACAGTATGCGAAGACGGTACGTCCCATATCCGAACGACGATGAGGATTGTGGTAATGCATTACGCCAGTCACCGGGAACTTGAATCCGTGTGGATAGGTTATCCGCTATTTTCGCGTCACGATTAGAGATTAACGTCTGGGGATAAAACTCCCATTCTCCATCCAGGGATATGGGTGAAGTGTTGGCGAGGTCCCAGCCTCGAAGGTCTAACAAGCCTTCAATGGGTTCAGGATGTGCGGGTATAGTGAAAGTCTCGGACCATATCCAGCGAAAGCCAAGCAAAATAGTCAGGAATAGAATCGACAGCACTACATATCGGGGTATCTTTTTATAGGTTATTGGTTTCATGGCAGACTTTAGTTTTCGACAGTTTACTTCAAATTCCTGCATGCCCTCTGCCAAAGATGAACATTTTTTTTGAATACCGGAACATAGATTCTATATTTAAATGATAGCGGTCCCACGTCAGGATTTATGGTAAAATTATAGATTAAAGGGTGATCAGTGAGCCAGAGGAGTTGTGCATATGAGAGTGATTTTGGTAGATGATGAATATCTCGCTCTGAGCAGGTTGAACAAACTGTTGCAAGAGAGAGAGGATTGCGAAGTTATCGGCTCTTTTCTGACGGCACAGGAAGCCATAGATCAGATCGAAATTCATCTGCCGGAAATCGTCTTCATGGACGTTCAAATGCCGGGGATGAACGGGATCGAGGCGACCGAACGTATCCATGAGGTTTCTCCTGGAACAGAAATTATTTTCACAACCGCATATAACGAACATGCACTGACGGCCTATGGGCTTGAAGTGCTGGACTATATTATGAAGCCTGTAACGCGTGACCGTTTGGAAAAAACGATGAAGATGTATCAACGCCGAACGGTGTCAGCAAGTCTGAATGTAACAGAAGGGCCATCCATGTTGATCCATTGTCTGGGGATGCTCCAAATCCAAGTGCACCCAAATGAGCCGCCAAAACATATGAAGTTCAGAACAACCAAGATTAGAGAGTTATTCGCCTATTTGCTCCACCATCGGAACAAACCGATTAAGCGGGATACGTTACTTGAACTGTTGTGGCCAGAGTTGGATGAGCGGAGAGGTATATCCAATCTGCACAGTGGGATCCATCGCTTACGCAGCATGATGAACGAATTCATGGGTGAGGACAAGATGGTCATTCGTTATCAACAGTTTGGATATCTATTAGAAACGGGTGAATTCAGGATTGACGCGGAAGAATGGGAGAGCCGAGAGCCGTCTTAACCGATTGCCTCTATTATCTTCGTCTACAATAGCTGAACATCGGCAGACCTCAGATCAATATGAAGGCAAATATTATGGCGAGGACGATTATATATGGGCTGAGTTGGAGCGCCAGCGATTGCATGCACTCTGGCGTAACCATGCCATGCAACTTGCACAATATTACATCGAACTGGGACAGAATACGGAAGCACTAACGCTATATTATCGGGTACAACAATTCGAACCATCATTGGAGGAAGTCGGACTGGCCTTAATGAAGACCTACGATCGATTAGGTAATAAAGATCCTGTGGTCGCTCAATATAATCAGTTGGTTATCGCTTTAGAACAAGAGGCAGGTATGCGTCCTGGCCTGGAAGTTGAGTTATGGTACCAACAATGGAAAAATTCGAATAGTTAATTGGAAATATACAGCCTTGCAGCTTCATTTGCAAGGCTGTTTTTTGTTGTATTTGCTAGTGAAAGGTTTGGTAAGAGTTTGGTAAGAGGCTATGTGTAGAATAAGCAAGATGAGGGTCAGATAGCAACTGGGCTTAGAAGAACCAGAGTATTTGCGTTAGTGCTTGTCCCAGTGAATGACCAAAACATTCGAATCACATAGGAGGTTAAGTTAATTTGAAAGTATTTAAGGCAATGAAAATATCGTTTTTGGCTTTTGTGGTCCTATTGTCATCAATATCGTCGCTGTTTGCTCCGGTAGCAAGCGCAGCCGATGGAAATATCTACGTATCATCGACGGGAAGTGATATCGTTGGCACGGGTACTGCAGAAGCGCCAGTGGCAACAATAGAAAAGGCACTTGAAAAGGTTGATACTACAGGAACTGTAATCCTGCAAAGTAACATCATCCAGGATTCCACCTTGGTTGTCTCTTCTGCTGGGAAGAATATTACAATAACCTCAGCAGAGGGGCATACATACTCCATTATACGTGGTGAGAGTTTTGTTAATGGAAACTTGATTCAGATCAGTGGTGGGAGTAGAGCGAATAGTGTAACTTTTGAGAAAATCATTATAGATGGCAATGACGTAAGCACCAACGGCCAGATATATGGAATTAGTAGTGCGGGCGGAACAGTGAATTTTAAAGAGGCTGAAATTAGAAATCACATCGTGAAAGCAAGTGTTAGTCAGCCTGCAACCGTTATATCAACTAGCGGCGGTAATTCAATGGTTGTCATACAAGAGGGCACCATAATTCATAATAACAAGGTTTCAGGCAATGTAAAAGAGAATCCCCCTTCAGTACTGAGTGCTGGTTCAGGAGGCTCTCTGGTCATTGAGGATGGTCTGATTACGGATAATGAAATTTCAGATGGAAATGGAGTCATCATTGGGGTGGGACTATATCAGAGTCCTAACTTTAGGATGACAGGAGGCCAGATAACAGGTAACAAGCTGTTGGGAACCGAACTAAGCGAAGGTGAAACAATCGGGAATGTAGCTGTTTTTATGCGTGGGGATGCGAGCCAAGCTCGATTCGATTTTGGTGGAACAGCCTATGTATACGATAATTTTAATGCCGATGGGGACCAACGTAATGTGTACCTGAAGAATACGACAGCTACCGGTAGTGCTTATCTGACTTTGGTTGGTCCTATGCAATCGGGGTCGAAGGTTGGAGTATATGCCAAGATTATGCCTGATGAAGATACGAATCCGGTTGTCGACATTGCCATCGGTAGAGCCCCATATCAAGCAGTGCAAGAAGACCAGACATTCTTTGTATCTGATATCAATACGACGGCAGCGGTTGCGTATGATAATCAAGCTAACAAGGTTGTTTTGACATACCGAATGCCAGTCAATCTGGAATTGGATACTCCCCTGGATTTTTCTACTGTGGGTACCAAACCTACTTTGAAAGGTTCAGTTACAGCCGGGGCCGTAGTAACCATTACAATGGTTAACAAATCCGACCCAGCTAAAAACATAGTCGGGGAAGCGACTGTCAACCCAGACGGCACATGGGAATTCACGCCTTCCTCTGTGTTGCCACCTGGAGAATATACATTGAGGGTTACAGCAACGAATAACGGGATCTCTGCTGAACCCGTACGCAGGGATATTATTGTAGTAGATAAGTCAGTTGGAGGCACAGCTGGTCCAGGTGGAGTTGGTACCCCTGCACTATGGCTACGATCAGATCTGAGCATGGGAGTTGCCAGCGGCGAAAAGGTGAGTATCTGGGAAGATCAAGGCAGTAAAATAAATAACGCAACGCAAGACGTAGAAGCTAATCAACCGACTTATTGGGATGATAAAAATCATAATATCAATTTCAATCCGGTATTGGAATATAACGGCACGAGTAGTTTTATGAATCTGGATGTAAGTAAGCTTCCTCAAGGGAAGAGCCCCAGATCGATCATTACCGTTAGCAAAACCAATAAAACGGGAGGCCTCAATTATATTATTTCATGGGGAGTACAAACACCGGGTGCTTATACGGGTATGGGGATGCTTCAGAATAATACAAGGGGCGGCTTGACGACATTTAACAGTGATAGGAACCAAACATTATACACCCCTGAAGGATTCTTGGGCACGACTTTCCCGAACGAGCAATTTGTTACTTGGACAGGCGGAGATACTGGTATAAACCAAGCTAGATTGTACAGTAAAATGAAGCAGGTACAGCAACTAAATGACTGGGGAAAAGATAATGTTAAGCTATGGGATACTGGTAACTCTGGCGGAGCAGTAGTCGGTAAGCTGATCCCAGCAGCTACGGGCATTGAACATTGGCAGGGTACGATTGAAGAAATTATCGTATTTGACCATGCTCTTACGGACGCAGAACGCCAAAAAGTCAGCACATATCTGGCGATCAAATATGGCTACACGATGGATCAGACGACAGCAAATTCATATGTCGATTCAAACATGGCTACGATCTGGGATGCCCAGGAGAACGCAGTCTATACCCATCGCATTACAAGCATCGGTCGAGATGATCAGAGCGGATTGATGCAGAAACAAGCCAAAGCGCAGGAACTGGGATCTACGTTGACGATTGCATTGGGCAACAGTGTTGAGGATACCAATTCTGCAAATAAAAATGAATTCTTAAAGGATTCTTCTTTCTTTACGTTTGGTGACAATGGAGCAAGTACTGAATTCAAAACACCAATTACGAAAGATGGGAAAAAACTACTTGGGATGGAGCGTGTCTTCAAGGTACAGAAAGCAAATTGGACTGAATCACAGATTACACTTCAGGTAGCCGAAACGGGAGGTAACCCGGCGTTGCCTCAATATGTTGTGATCAGCAATGATGCTCAATTTGGTAATCCAAACTCATTACTTTTAATTGAGAATGGCCAAGTAACCCTGAATACCTCTAGTTTTGGTCCGAACTCGTACTTTACCATTGCAACTGCTGCTACTCCTTTGACGGTACCGGACGTCACACTGACCGACGATGAGTTCACATGGGAAGCAGTTGCGCATGCAGATAAATATGAAGTAACGATTGAACTGGAAGACGGCACGAAGCGGACGGAGGAAGTAACCGGAACGGTACTTAACCTTTCGCAATTGGAACCATCGCTGGAAGCTGGAAACTACACGGTGACAGTCACAGCGAAGACGAACAATCCTGCATATGCAGATTCAGAAGCATCAAATACGAAAAGTTATGTTGTTGTTATTGATAAGGCGAAGTTGAAAGCCAAAATCGATGAGATTAACGGTAAGACTGAAACAGGCGAACTGGACAAAGAGGAGTACACACCAGAATCATGGCAAACGCTGCAAAATGCGTTAGAAGTTGCTCAATCTGTGTTCGACGACGAAAATGCAACACCGGAACAAGTAGAAAAGGCTTATCAGGATTTGGTGGATGCCCGGAAGGGGCTTACCAAAAAGCCTGGTACTGGTGTCGACACGTCAGTGCTGAAAAATGAACATGATAGAATAAAGGGTGAAAATCTAACCGAAACGGAATATACGGTAGAGAGCTGGGAAGCACTCAAAGATGCGATGAACGAAGCACAGCGAGTGTTGGATGATCCGGCAGCGACTCAAGCGCAGGTAGATAAGGCGCTTCAGGATCTGACAGATGCAAGAACGGGACTTACCAAAGTAATTGGTACAGATGAGTCTACGTTGCAAACGCTGATCCCATCCACAGGAAGCTTGTCTCCGGCATTTGATCCGGCTAAAGACACGTACACCATCTCTGTGCCAAATAGCGTATATCAATTCCAGCTGACGCCAACGGCATTTGATCCACTTGCGAAGATTGAAATAGCTGTTGGAGATGGAGAATGGAATGAGATTTCAAGTGGTACTGTAAGTGAGAATCTACCGCTCCAAGTTGGTGGAAATAAGATCGTTGTTAGAGTAACGGATTCACTTGGCCATGTTACGGAGTATAAAATTAACGTGACCAGAGCATCCAGTGACAATGGTAACAATGGTGGAGGCAACAATGGCGGCGGTGGAAATACGGGAGGTAACGGTGGAAGCACACCAGCACCTACACCTACACCTGCGCCAGTACCAACGCCAACGCCAGCACCCGTGAAGGATAATTTGGAAACAACTCGGGATGGTAACCATCAACCATTTGCTACATCCAAACCATCTAATAACAAAGAAACGTTGGTTCAAGTTGATCCAGCCAAGCTGAATGTTGCCATGTCACAAGGCACAGGTCAGCAGTTTGCCATTCATTCGCCGAATGATGGGCATATGAAGGTGGACGGTTTGACCCTCGAAACTCTGAAACAATTAGTGGATCAAGGTTCCAAACTAAACATTAGCAATCCGCTGGCAATCTATCCGGTACCTGGCGGTAAAATGGACGTGAATGGTGTGTCCAGACAGCTTGGTAATGCAGCGTTGAATGATATTGATGTCCATGTTGATATCGCACGTTCCTCGGATGCTTTGATTGACAGCGCCGAGACAAGAGCCGCATCCCAAGGATACGAGCTACTTGTCACACCGGTTGATCTGGATCTGACGTTTACGAAAGATGGACAGACCGTGCGATCCGGCCAGCTGAACGGTTATGCACCGAAGTATATTGCACTTCCGGAAGGTATCGACCCGAACCGGATTACCACAGGTGTGATTATCAACCCGGACGGTAGCATCTTCCATGTACCAACGGTTGTCACGAAGATCAATAGTCGTTACTACGCGCTCATTAATGACTTGCGTAGCAGCGGAAGTTATTCGGTCATCTGGAATCCGCAGGATTTTGAAGATGCCAGATCCCATTGGGGCAAAACCGATGTGAACAACATCGCTGCGAGATTAGATCTGCAAGGTAACGGAGATAACACATTCTCACCGAACCGACAGGTTACTCGTTCCGAGTTTGCCGAGATTGTTGTGCTTGGACTGGGCTTAATGCGTCAGGATGCACCACAGAATCTATTCCCTGACGTTAACGATTCCGCATGGTTCCGCTCCGCGGTAGCCCTTGCGAATGAATTCGGTATCGTTCGCGGTTACGATAATGGGAACTTCTACGGTAATCAGGAGATCACACGTGAGCAAGGATTTGCCATGGTTGCTCGTGCCTACCGTCTGATTGAGCCGGATGCGACAATCACCCCGGATCAGATGAACTCTGAACTGGAACGTTACAGTGATGCAGCGGATGTATCGAATTGGGCAAAAGAAGATGTAGCCCAGTTGATTGCAGCCGGAATCATCCAAGGTAATGGGCCGGAGGTGCTGAGTCCAAAGACCACGATGACTCGTGCCGAGGTTACTGCATTGATTGCAAGAATGTTGAAAGTAACAAACTTGATTGATCAATAAACACAATTTAAAATGAAAAGCCTTTGCTGACATTGGGGGTCGGCAAAGGCTTTTTTCTATTTCATTAAAATCTTAAATTCATGTCGTAATACTTTCGCCCTGTTGGCAGATCGTGGAATCTGAGATGATGGGTTCACCAGAGGTTTGGGTGACAAACTTTGAACCGCTGGCCTTCAGGCTATTGCGATCCTTCCTTCTACAATCATTGGAGATCATAGGGTCGCAGCTCTCCTGAAGACTTTATTTCAGAGAGGAGGCGTCCAGGCTATCACATTCCTTCCTTCCTTCTAACCCTAACCTTTCACGTTATATAGGGATGTGGCTTTCCTGGACTCTTTTATCATGAACAATACAATCTATTTGCGCAGAGCGAACAAACTTATTATCGAATCAAACGAAGGGAAACAACAGTTGCCGAAGACATATCTGGCGACTGCCCTCAAAAATATTGAAGCACTCGGTTACACCTTCTCGGAAGAGTTAATGCAGGCGATGCGGCAGCTGTCCAAGGAACAATTTGAAGCAGTATATATTCAACTTGTGGCTGATCTAAGAGTCATGGTCGGCGCACATGTGAAGTACACACCGATGTATGCAGGATTCCCGATGCAGGTGATGCAAGCGGATGAGGCCGAGTTATACCTTAATGCAATTATTCATTATCTGACCAACCTGACTGTAGTCTATGCGAATCAACAATCTGTGGAAAGAATGCCTTTGCTGGAGAAGACGGACTTGAAAGTCATTGGTTTGGGAAACCAGCAAGCATTCCAGACACTCATCCGTCAAATCATTGAAGCAAAAGGTTCCATCTCGGAAACAGACAAGGCGGATATCGACACGGTATTGGAGCATGCAGACCCGGAAGACGTGGATGCGCTATTACCCACTGAGATTCCGTTCAAAGAAAATGTGGGCTTTGTGGTCGCCTCGCTGTTGAAGCATGAAAAAGCGAACATCGACCGGATCGGTACGTATTTCAAAACGGCAAGTGATGTCCTCCGTCTGGCTGTTGCCTGGTCCGATGGTGATGTCAGCCTGGCTGTGGCTTCTCCCTTCCGGAAATTCAAACGTCGCGAGAGACGCCTTTTGCTCGGATTATTGGAGCAATGTGGCTCCATCACGGAGGATATGCTGCGTTATAAGGATCGCTGGATTCGCCTTGGCGAAATTCTGCATCCTTCGGAATATAAGCTTCGGTATCCGCGATGCGAAGAAGCCTTTGATATTTTGCGTAATAATAAGCCTTACTCGACCTTCAACGGAAGTGTGGAGCTTGCCTTCCAATATCGGAATGTATGGAGTCTGATTGATCTGTTATCACAGCGTCCAGGTGAATTCGCGAGAAGACTGGATCACTTGTTGCGGATGACTGAAGATGAAGCGTATGTACTGCTGGCATTTGGTGAGGTTTTGGAGCAGGTATCTACCCCGGTCTTGTTGCAAGTGAGACAGCATTTTACACAGCGTAATGAACCGCAGGATCTGCGTGTCTTCTTCCCAAAAGGCAATGTAGCGAAAGCCTTTGCTGTTCCGAATGAGCTGCCAGACATCGATGAAGCCACGTGTCAGGAGGTCGTGCAATTATGCGAGCGGGCGCTGGTAGAGCGCTTCGCTGTCCTTCCCACGCTTGGAAAGACCTATGTTGATCCACTGCTTCATGATTATCTGGTACCCTTTTCCCAGAGATCGGCAAGCAAGGCTCTACGTACCATCGTTCGTGGAAGCCGTGTGCCGATGGCAGAGGGTGATACCATTCGTTTCTTCAACTGGTGGAAAGAGGGGGACGTGAATGGCCAGTCTACAGGGCGTGTGGACATTGACTTGTCTGCGGTGATGTACGATAAGGACTGGAACTATGTGGAGCATATTTCTTATACGAATCTGCGATCCTTGAACTATAAGGCTGTTCATAGCGGAGATATCGTGACCGCACCTTATGGCGCAAGTGAGTTCATTGATCTGCATATTCCATCCATCGTGGCCTATGGTGGACGATATGTGGTGGCGACACTGCTTTCGTTTACCAGTCATCCGTATTGTGATCTGCCGGAATGTTTTGTAGGGTGGATGATGCGGAAGAAGCCGGGGTCTGGCGAGATTTTCGAACCGTCTACCGTAGCTAACAAAATCGATATTACAGCGGATACGCAGATTGCGATCCCTGTCATTATGGATCTGGTCGAACGCACCGTCATCTGGACAGACCTGGCGCTGACCAGATATCCGGAATACTACAATAACGTAGAGGGGAATCAGAAAGGTATCGTGCTGATGGGTAAAGCACTAACGAATTTACGCAAACCCGATCTGCACGACTTGTTCATGCTCCATGCCAAAGCTAGAGGAGAACTGGTGGATACAATAGATCAGGCGGATACAATCTATTCGGTGGATCAAGGCGTTACACCCTATGATATCGAGCAGATTATGGCGGAGTATCTGGTTTGACCTGTTTGACTTGAATACTAGCGATATGTGAATATCAAGGTTAGAAAAGAGTAGCTGATGCTGCTCTTTTTTCTGGTTTAAATGCAAAGAGCCTACAGAATGGTGCAGCTAATGTCGGATGCAAAGGGAATGACTTTGCTAAGCTTAAATTAACGTGGGAGGGATGATATGGATACGCTGAGGCGGTTAAATGAAGCTTTGAATTATATTGAGGAGCATCTGATGGACGTCGTGGACATGAAGGAGATTGCCCGAATTGCCTGCTGCTCGGAGTATCATTTTACACGCATGTTCTCTTTTCTTAGTGGTGTAACGCTCTCGGAATATATTCGACGTCGCCGCTTGACACTTGCGGCCATGGAGCTAAGTCAAAGTGACAGCAAAATCATTGATATTGCACTAAAATACGGGTATACATCGCCGGATTCTTTCTCGCGTGCTTTTCAAAGCATGCATGGCACTACGCCCTCCGAAGCGCGAAACCATGGTCCATCCCTTAAAGCCTTCCCGCGGATGACATTTCAACTGACCATTCAAGGAGGAAGCGAAATGAACTACCGTATTGAAGATAAAGAGGCTTTTCGAATCGTGGGTATTCGTAAAAGGGTGCCGATCGTATTCCAAGGGGTAAATCCAGATATCGCTGCGATGTACCAGAGTCTTACACCGGAATTGATTGATACGATCAAGGGGGCATCGAACGTCCAACCTCTGGGCTTAATTAGTGCTTCGGCCCATTTCAGTGAGGGACGTATGGCGGAACAGGGAGAACTGGATCATTACATTGGTGCAGCAACGACAAAAGAGACGCCTGAAGGCCTGGAACAGCTGGAGGTTCCTGCTTCGACGTGGGCTGTATTTACTGTCGTTGGCCCGTTTCCAGGCACGCTTCAGGAGGTGTGGGGCCGGATCTACGCGGAATGGTTTCCTTCATCGGACTATGAGCTGAGTGAGGGTCCGGAAATATTATGGAATGAGCACAAGGATGTTACTGTAGAGCAATATAGAAGTGAGATATGGATACCTATTCGGAAGAGATGATACTGTCTCTAGCTTGGTATCTGCGGGCGCAGCTTTTGAAGCTGCGTTTTTTGTTTTCAGAATTTGCTATCGGATATACGAGCCGTTTTCATTGCAAATTTATGTAATATAATGGTATTATTTTATTGGAATTGTAAGAATACTTGTATGTAGAAGAGTGATTTAAAAAGGGGGTGGCGAAATCAGGTTTACATGAAGTGATGACTCTATTCTATACGCACGCAGACATAACATTTCAGTGACTATGGACATGCCCGCATAGCAGACATATCGATATGGGACGGAAGTGTCAATTATTATACATTATAATGTAAGCGCTTTATAAAAGAGATTCCAAGGAGGGAATTACTCATGACCAAAAGTATAGTGAGAAAGGCGCTTGGTTTGTTTTTAATTGTCGTTATGATCGCAACAGCCGCTGTATACCCTGCATCTACTGGACACGCGGCAACTATTAATGTGACCGATAACGGCTCCAGAATTGAAGTAAACACCGGTTCAGGATTAGTCTACGTGGTGAACAAAACCAATGGGGATATTATCTCGGCCAAAATGAACGGTACGGAGCTGAACAGCAATAGAGGATCACACATCGGTTCAGGTTTGGGTTCCTCCGCCAATGTGACTTGGAATACCTCTCCTTCTGGATCAACCGTGTTAATCACGGTATCTACAAGCACGCTAACTCACTATTATGCTTCGCGTGGTGGCGAGAACATCATATACATGGCAACGCATATCACGGCTCAACCTTCGATCGGGGAGCTGCGATACATTTTCCGCGGTAATGGTAGTGTGTTGACAGGTGTTCCGGCGAATTCAAACAACCGAGGTAACACTGGAGCGATTGAAAGTCAGGATGTGTTCGGGTTTGCAAATGGACAGTCGGCCTCCAAATATTATGGTAATGATCAGGCCAAAGATCTATCCGTTCGTGGAGTTACGGGGAATGGCGTCGGTGTATTTATGGCCTACGGCAATCGGGAAAAAAGCTCTGGTGGTCCATTCTTCCGCGATATCCAGTTCCAAAGTGGAACAGAGACGGAAGTATATAACTATATGAACTCGGGACATGCACAGACGGAGAATTGGCGCCTGGGTCTGCATGGGCCGTACGCTTTGATCTTTACAACGGGAGGTACGCCAAGTGTACCCGATTTCAGCTGGATGTCTGGTCTGAATCTGCAGGGTTGGGTATCCAGTCGGGGGAACGTGGTACTTAATGGTCTCTCCGGGATGGATACAGGGTATGCTTACACAATTGGGTTCGCCAATAGCAACGCCCAGTATTGGGTGGGGACGTCTTCAAGTGGGGCGGCAGCCAAGTACAGCATGATTCCGGGCACGTACACCATGACAGCATATAAGGGAGAACTGGCCGTATATACGGAAACGGTTAATGTCACGGCAGGACAAACGACGACTCTGAATACACGTACGATCAACAATGACCCAAGTAAAGCCTCTAACATCTGGCGAATCGGCAACTGGGATGGTACACCACGGGAGTTCCTGAATGGACAGACGATTCCGATCCGTCACCCTTCCGATAGTCGCAACCCAAGCTGGGGACCTGTCACCTATGCCACCGGTAGCGCGACCAATCGATTCCCGGCAATCCAGTTCCGTGGTCAGAATTCTCCAACCACAATAACGTTTAATTTGAATGCATCTCAAGCGGCAGCTTCTCATACGCTCAACATCGGTATTACCGCAGCTTACAATAATGGCAGACCTAGTGTAACGGTTAATGGACATGCTTTAACCAATCCTGCTGCATCTTCACAGCCCAATTCTCGCAGCTTCACCATTGGTACGTATCGTGGGAACAACACAACCTTTAGCTGGAATGTTCCAGCATCCTACTTCCTGAATGGTTCCAATACTATCACGATTACGCCAATCAGCGGTTCAAGTGACTTGGGTAATTGGTTAAGTGCAGGTTGGGTCTATGATTGTGTTGAGTTGCTGAATTGAATGAAGAATTCAATATAGTGGAAGGAATATAGGAGGTAGCCTGCCTGGTTTTCTTAACCGGGTTCAGGTTACCTCTTTTAACTTTGTCATCGGAAATGAAAAGATATCGATTCATGAGATCCCTAAGGATCTTGCTTTGCTGGAGATGGTGATCCGGATAAGGTATAATTTTCAATACGTAATCATGAGTGAATGAACGGGGAGGAAAAAGGAATGAGAGACGATCTGTTGGTTCAATTGCAAGAGTGGCATGAAGAAGATGAATTTCAGGAAATTGTAGATGCAATTCAAGCAATTCCTGTGGAAGAAAGAGATTATGAGCTGGTTAACCATTTGGGACGAGCGCTAAATAACTTGGAACGGTATGAAGAAGCGGTTGAACAATTCCTGACGGTTGCTAAAGAGGGCACAGGTGACCCACTCTGGCATTATCGGATTGGACTGGCTTACTACTATCTGGAACAATACGCTCATGCGCTGCAAGCATTCGAAAGAGCGGATCAATTGGAGCCTGACGATGAAGATACGCTGGAGTTTCTGGAATGGATTCGAAGCAAAATGGAGGAGGAGGAATCCGTAGAGAAGCTCGTAGATAACGTCCCATCTGTCTCTGAAGTCTCAACCCCACCTTTTAGCGTTAGCCAGCTGGAACCAACGGGTTTTTGGAATGACAGTGCTGAAGCCGTGGATCAATATGTGTTGGCCCCGCCTACCGATGAACAGGTCGAGTCAGTGGAGGAGCAGTTGGTATTCAAGCTGCCAACATCCTATATTAACATGATGAAATTACATAATGGGGGCGTTCCCCACTATAGGCATTTTCCTGTTAGCCAAGCAGAGGCTGCCAAGAAGGTCCGCATTGAGGTCGCGGGTATATTGGGTATTGGGCGGGAGAAAGCACATTCGTTAGGTGGTGAAGCTGGCAGCCGATTTATCATCGAGCAGGGGGGGTACCCCGAAATCGGTGTTGTTATCTGTGAGTGCCCTTCCGATTCGGAGGTGGTGATGCTGGATTATCGTGAATCCGGCAATGCTGGTGAGCCCGAGGTTGTTCATGTGGATAAAAAAGAAAGCTACAAGATTACTTGGCTTGCGCCCAATTTTGAAACCTTTATTCAAGGTCTGTTGAATGAGGAAAATCAACCTGCAAACCTTGAAGGTTCACTGTAATTAAAGGTATGAGCTTCTCTTGATACGAAACGTTGAAAAGGCTGCATCCGTAATGACGGATGCAGTTTTTTTGTTGCCTAGTTATGCGCGATAAGTCAGAAATGTCGCCCAAACCGGGCTTTTTTTCAATTGCGTTAGCTTCGCTAAGATATCCAAAATAAGTATATAGAGCTGTACTCGTTGCATTAAGGCAGTTACTTTGCTAGTATTTAGACATATAATATTTAGTCATCTAAATATTATATGTCTAAATAATTTGGTTTCTTCAAGAAAGGGGCTTATGCATCATGTTAAGAATGAAAGACAAAGTAGCCCTTGTTACTTACAAATAAATAAAATACGTTAGGAGCAATTCACATGGGAAAATTAGATAATAAAGTAGCCATTATTACTGGCGGAGCCTCGGGAATCGGGGAGGGCATGGTTGATCTTTTTGCGCAGGAAGGCGCCATCGTCATTGCTGCAGACATTAATGAGGAAGCACTGGAGAGAGCAAGCCAAAAAGAGAATGTGTACGGACTGAAGTTGAATGTATCTTCGGATGAAGATTGGCAGGCACTGGCGAAAGTAGTGAATGAACGTTTTGGGAAAATTGACATTTTGGTCAACAATGCAGGCATTTCTTCGGAGAAGCCATTTGAGGAAATCAATGCACAGGATTGGCAGAAAATGCTTTCCATTAATGGTTTTGGCCCATTCGCTGGCATGAAACATGTCACTCCTTATATGGCAGCCCAGAAGAAAGGTTCCATCGTCAATATCTCATCATACACTGCTTTGATTGGACAAGGCTTTAACCATTACTCGGCATCTAAAGGCGCGGTACGTGCATTATCCAAAGCCGCTGCGACCACCTTCGGACGTCAAGGTATTCGGGTGAATGCTCTTTTTCCTGGGATCATTGAAACACCTATGACCCAATCCTTGAACACATCAAAGGAACTGCTTGAACGATTAATTCAGGCAACGCCTTTACAGCGTCTGGGCCAGGCTATTGATATTGCCAAAGCCGCGTTGTTCCTAGCGTCGGATGATTCTTCGTACATTACAGGATCTGAACTGGTGATCGATGGTGGCTACTCAGCCCAATAGCGTGTAAAATGATGACAGCCCTTAAGTTGAATTAGGGCTGTTGTTTATTTTTTCGAGGAGGATCTAATGGAAGAACAGAACATTTTTGAGCTTATACACAACATGGATAATTTCACTAATAAATTGATCATACAATGGAACAAATCATTCAATGAGGACCTCGGTGTTTCTCATGTGCTTGTACTCAGCCATCTCCATCAAAATGGAAAAAGCCGACCTTCGGATATTGCAAAAATGTTAGGGTTCACTCCGCCTACACTCAGTTATTTATCTGACAAGATGGTAGCCAAGGAATTAGTCGTCAGAATGGTAGATGAAGCGGACCGTCGCATTATTTATTTGAACATTACGGATAAAGGGGCTGAAGTCCTCGGAAGAGCAATATTGGAGGGCCAGAAGCTGCGTAAGAATTTATTCCAGAAATTAAACGAAGAGGATCGAGCGCAATTAGTCCATATTTTTGAGAAGATGAATCGGGAAGATTGATCAATAGCCTGGAAGGGAGACAGAAGGTGATATGGAGGAACCGCTCAAAGTATATAACACCGCAGTGGAAGCTTTTCTTGAAGTGATCGGGGGAAAGTGGAAGCCTGTTATTCTATTCCATCTTACCTTTGGCAAGAAACGTAATGGTGAGCTGATGAAACTGATCCCTGCGATCACCCAGAAAGTGCTGACGCAGCAACTTGGTGAACTAACGGAGGCGGGGGTCATTGTCCGTATTTCCCATCACCAGGTCCCGCCTAAAGTGGAGTATGAGTTAACAGAGTATGGGTGTAGCCTTAAAGAGATTCTTCATCTGATGTGTAGGTGGGGCGATATACACGTGGAGAATGTTTATGGTGATCGAGGAAAAATTCTGTTTAAGCCTCCGACTACTACGGACCGTTGAGTTACATTTATAAGCCGACTCTGAAATTCAGGGATCGGCTTATTATGCATTTTGTTTAATTTACGGAAGGATCTTGCGATCACGTAGATTTCTGAAAATATCCATAAACATAGTCTCAGTGTCAATGAAATCATGGAATCCGAAGCGGCGAGCTTTGGAACCATCTGCGAAGAAATCGTAATCCCACGAGAAGACAAAGTCACCAAATGCCCAGGAAGAGACATCATAATAAGGTGTGTTTACCAAACCATACTTTTCAATCATGGAATTCCAAAGATTTTCTTTATCTGCCATCACTGTTGCAAGTGAAAGTTGCAGTGGAGGTGCTGTTTCCAATTCGAAAAACGCAGCGATTCTGGGCCATAGCTCATTCCAGCGAAACAGATCGCCATTGGTGATATTAAATGCCTGATTGGCACAGCGAGGGTCGGTTGCTGCCCATACGGTTGCATGAGCCAGCAATGTCGCATCAGTCATTTCAAGAAGCGAATGATACGCTCCTGGTTTCCCAGGAAATCGTAATGGCAAGTTAAGCTCCTTGGAGATAGACGCATACACGCCAATAACCATGGCAAGGTTCATTGGATTACCCAGGGCGAATCCACATACCACAGAAGGGCGCAGAGCTGACCAGGTCCAGCTGCTTCCGGGTTGCCGATCCTCGAGAAACTGTTGCTGATCGACATTGAATTCAGGGGGCATATGATATGCATCCGTTTCTTTGGCAGGTGTTTTGAATGGACCCAGATGTGCACCGTACACTTTATAACCTTGCATTAGGCTAATATGTTGGAGATTTGGAGCGATCGGTTCGATGGTATTCACCACATTGACGAGCATCGCCAGGTTGGGCTGTACCAATTCGGCCCAAGTTGGACGATCCTGATAAGCGGCGTAGAAAATATGCGTAACGGTCGTTAAATGACTCAGTTTGTCTTGTGTGTCTGCTTCGTTCAGTAAATCAGCTGATATATAACGTAACCTAGGGGCATCTTCCCCTCCGCGGCGAGATACACCAATGACATTCCATTGCGGAAGTGTCATCAGATAGTCAATAAGGTTTCTTCCAATGACGCCTCCAGCACCAATGACAAGTGCGGTGTAACGGGTAACGGATTGTTCGGGTATCAATGGACATTCTCCTCTCTTCTTCTGTTCATATTGTGGGTCAGAAAAAGAAGGATGAGAAGTACGCACCTCAAAGTCATATACGTACTTTGAAGTAATATATGAGCCTGGAGCAGGATATGAGCGTTATAATTGGCACTTCAATAGATGTTACTTGCCTATAACCACAAGAAGCTGTAAAAGGAACAATCATCCTTTCACAGCCTAGGTGTGTCTGTATATTCATTCAGTAGATCTGTTGTAGATATCGTTTACGCCGGGAACCCGCCACCTGGAGGCGGCCATGCGCCGTAGAAGCGACGCAGCAGAACAATCTCCCCTAGATGGTACGAGTTATGGGAGGCGATATTGCGCAGAAGTCCTGCTTTAGTTTCACCCGGGAAATAGAGCAGTGGATCATCTAATTGTGCAGTTTCTGCAATGGCTACGGCTTGATTAACCCCATCCAAGAATGCCTGAATATCTGCCTTCCACGTGGCTTCGTCCTGTGGCCCCTTCTCCTCAGGCCAGCTCTCACTCACGTTAGCAGGGAGCTGTGGCTTGCGTCCTTCCAAGTGTTCTAGCATGAATTGCTGCCAATAATGCATGTGCTTCACCAACTGATAGATCGTATATGGCATGGCATCGTGCGTACGAGCAGCAAGTGTGACATCGATATCGGGTAGAGCACGAGCGATACGGATATGACCGCGTTCCCCCACTAATGATTTGACAAGGGCTTGCCCAAAGCTTTGATTAACATCTGACAAATGGTACCTTCCTCTCTTCCAAGACCGGATCTGATAACCTGTCTTCTATTTAGTATTATACAATTAAATTGCTAAAAATTAAAAATGGATAACCAAGAACCCTAAATACTTAAAATGCCTATGATATAATAGTGAAAATAAATCTCAAGACCTCAGGGTCGAGGAGGAAGCTCCTGTGAAAGTGATATTGGTTGACGACGAACGTCTAGCGTTGATAGGCCTTCAAAAATCACTAGAAAAAGAAGTAAGCGGCATTGAAATTATCGCTACATATATGAATCCAACAGAGGCTGTGGCGGGTATTGTGGAGCACCGTCCTGATGTTGTATTTCTGGATATTCATATGCCGGAGATGGATGGTATGGATCTGGGAAGACAGATTCAGGCGGCAACACCGGGCACCGAAATTATATTTGTGACCAGTTACGATCAATATGCGGTGCATGCTTTCGAATTACAGGCTTTGGACTATGTGATGAAGCCCATCCAAAAGGATCGATTGAAGCAGACGGTGAGCCGCGTAAGAGAGAAACTGAGCGTAAAACGGGAGCAGCGGTCAAAGGATACAAACGTACCTTTAATTTGCTGTTTTAATCAGATTCAGTTTAAGCTTCCAGGCAAGGATGTTCAGGTTGCTAAATGGCGTACAAGCAAGGCGCAGGAGCTGTTTGCATACTTGCTTCACCACCGGAACCAGGTCATCCATCGCAGTGTTCTGCTGGAGCTTCTGTGGCCGGGAATGGAAGAGGAGAAGACGGCACACCAACTCTACACTGCGATTTATCATGTCCGCCAAACCCTGAAAAATTGCAATATGAATATGATCACGATTCAGAGTGGACACCTGGAGGCAGGCTATCGACTCGAATTGGGTGAGGCTCAGTTGGATAGTGAGCAGTGGGAACGGGAAATCAGGCAATGGAAAGTCGTAGACGCAAGTACCGTTCATGTCTATGAGCAAGCGCTTCATCTATATAAGGGTACCTATCTTGGCAATTATGAATACATGTGGGCTGAACCTGAGCGGGAAAGATTACGCTATCTGTGGCTGTATCATATGAGACAACTAAGTCTGTATTACCAGCAGCATGGGCTGGCGGAGAAAGTGGTCGAGAGTACACAACGTATCCAGCATATGCTTCCGGATGAAGAAGAAAGTTATTTTATGCTAATGAAGTTATATGATGAAATGCACAACGATCTCGGTGTGGAGGAGCAGTATCGTCTCTTAACCACCAGAATGGAGCAAGATTTGGAGATACCGATCAGTGAGGACATTACGGAATGGTATCAGGACTGGAAGCTCGGTTTAACCAAAGTCATGAAAAAATAATTAATGAAATTACTTCAAACGAAACGTATGGACCGTTACAAATATTTGATCATCATGCTAATCATTTTTGGAGTGTTAATTGGCATGCGCTCGGTATGGTCTGAGCTATTCCACACAGTAGATGAGCATCGCGCCGTTAACGGGGTGCTTGATTTGAGAGATGTGGATCTGGATCAGTCCCCTGTCATGTATTTGAATGGGGAATGGGAACTTTACCCGGATGAGTTGCTGACCCAACAAGATATTGCGAAGAGGAATGGCGGTGCGAAGAGTGTTCAGGTCCCAGGAGACTGGGGGAGTGCACAGAATCAGGAACAAGAGAGTTCGTACGGTTACGGAACATATCGATTGCGCATTTTGACAGATCCACTTCAGACGCCGGTAACTTTCTGGTTCAAGGGAATCCGAAGTTCATCCGAGGTTGAGATGAATGGATACAACGACGGGGGTATGGGTGAGGTCTCCGCGGATAGCAGTACATATATACCCCGAAGCACTTCATATACAGCGACCTATGATCAGGAAGGAACAACCTCCATTGAACTATTGGTTCGTGTAGCCAATTACGATAGCCCGTATATGGGCGGAATTAGCAAACCTGTTCGCTTTGGTTCACAGGCAGCCGTTGATTTTTCGCGTTGGTATTCCATTGGTTTTCAGATGCTCACCTTTCTGGTTATGCTCCTCCACGGCATGTATGCCTGTATTCTTTACGCATTTAATCGACAGGAACGTTCCTTGCTGGTTGGAGCCGTATTAACTTTATCTGTTGGCATCACGGTTACGATGGGTCATGACAATATATTGATGTTATGGCTTCCAATTAATTATACCTGGGGCATTAAAATTCGATTGATCTCATTGTTACTGCAAAATGCTTGTATCCTTCTGTTATTCCAGAGATTAACGGTGGTTCATGTACGAAAGGCATGGCTAAAGTGGCATGTTGTCATGACCTTGATCTATACGGCCGTGATTGTGGTGGTGCCCATTCATATTACATATGCCATGATCTATTACAACGTTATTAATCTATTCTTTCTTGTATCCCTGATCTGGTTTCTATACATCGTCGGAACGATGATCTTCAGGAAACAGGCGGACCGGGATATTGTTTTTCTGCTACTTACTGCAGGAGGTATTACATCCAACCTGATATGGAGTGTGGCCGAGACAGCCAAAGATGTGACAACTGTCTATTATCCTATCGACATCATCTTTGCGATTACGGGCTTCTCTGCCTATTGGTTCAAGAAATACTTCAGGAATGTCAGGGAGAATATAAAGCTGAATACAGAGCTGCAGAAGGGCGACAAAATTAAAGATCAGTTCTTGGCGAATACATCACATGAACTGCGGACTCCACTGCACGGGATCATTAACATCGCTCACAACGTGGTCACCCGAGAGAAAAACAGGCTGGATGAACGGAGCCTGGAGGATATGGAGTTGCTGATTACGATCGGTCGTCGGATGTCCCATCTCCTTGGTGATCTACTGGATGTAGTCCGGTTGAAGGAACACCGCATTGTGTTACGTCAGGGGCCTCTTTCCATACAGTCGGTTGTGCCTGGCATTATCGCCATGTTGCAGTTCATGGCAGAACGAAAACCAGTTCTCCTTCATATGGAGATTCCGGAATCGTTCCCTCAGGTGATGGGTGATGAAGAAAGGCTTGTCCAGATTTTGTATAATCTACTGCATAACGCGCTTAAACATACAGAGGAAGGAACGATATCCGTAAGTGCCGAAATCCGTGAAGGACATGCTCTGATTCATGTGACGGATACAGGTATTGGCATGGATGAGGATACACGGATGCGCATTTTCCTCCCGTATGAACAAGGGTCGTATGGAATCAGTGATGGACAAGGCATCGGGCTTGGACTGAACATCTGCAAAGAGCTCGTAGAACTGCACGGCGGGGCGCTTACGGTCCACTCGGAACTCGGAAAGGGCTCGGTATTCAGCTTCGATCTACCACTCGCGGATGAAGCCACCCATCAGGCTCAGTCGCAGCTACCTCTAATCTGGGAACAGGCCGCCGAGATGATGGAAGATGCACCTAGCGGATTTCTGTTACCCCGCTCAGGTATGGGGGACGCGGAAGCCTTGGCGACAGCAGAGATGGCTCCGTTGTTAAAAGAGGGGAGAGCCACCATTCTGGCTGTGGATGATGATCCGGTGAATCTGGATGTGTTGGTCAGCATTCTTTCGACGGAACCATATGATATAACTACAGCGGGTTCGGGTCAGGAAGCGATGGAATTGCTCGGCACACGTCAGTGGGATCTGCTCATTACGGATGTGATGATGCCCAATATGTCCGGCTATGAGTTAACCCAGAAGGTGAGGGAACAATTCTCGATGTCGGAGCTTCCTGTGCTGCTGTTGACGGCACGAAGTCAGCCGCCAGATATCTACACGGGGTTTGCGTCGGGGGCCAATGATTATGTCACGAAGCCTGTAGATGCGGTGGAACTAAAATATCGGATACGTGCATTGACCATGCTAAATCAGTCTATCCAAGAGCGCCTGCGCATGGAGGCCGCTTATTTACAGGCTCAGATTCAGCCTCACTTCCTGTTTAATACCCTGAATTCACTTATGGTTTTAAGTGATATTGATACAGAGCATATGCGGAAGCTTGGCGATGCTTTTTCATCCTATTTACGGATCAGCTTCAACTATCTCAACACAGGGGAACTGGTGAAATTATCATATGAACTGGAACTCGTTGAAGCCTATCTTTTTATTGAAAAAACACGATTTGAAGATCGATTGTCGGTGGTATTAAACGTAGAGCCGGACCTCCCGTTGCTTCTCCCGCCGCTATCAATTCAGCCTTTGATTGAAAATGCCGTCAGACACGGACTATTAAGCCGCAATGTAGGCGGTACGTTATGCCTATCGATCACTCGTCATGAGGGTTATACCCGTATTGAGGTGAAGGATAATGGCAAAGGCATCGAACCGGAGAAGGTTGCAGAGCTGCTACATGCTACGCCAGGTGGAAAAGGCGGAATAGGCATTGTGAATACAAACCGCAGATTGCTACAACGTTATGGTCAGGGATTATCGATCGTAAGTGAGCCGGGTGAGGGAACGATGGTGTCATTTGATATTCCAGATGAGATATAAGGAAAAGGCCGCAGAAGTGAAAACTTCCGGCCTTTTTATTTTGCTTGAGCGTTCATTCCCTAATTTTAATTATTTCTAATGCTTCTTTCATATGTTAGTATATTTAACATTAGAAGCGCGGGTTCCGGCATTGGGCGCTAAACGTTGTTATAGTGGGTGAAGAGATCGATGCGCAATTGGGTCAAAAATGAGAATGTGCAGATGACGGCCATTGCCTTTACCACTGCGGTAGGGGCGCAATTCAAGATAAATCCGTTCCGGGAAGATTACTTCCGAATCGGACTGGGGGTTAGCATCCTTTTATTTCTGCTGATGATCATGCCACACTTGTCTTATGTGAAGACAGGAATCCTGACAGGCATCGCGAATTTGCTGTTTCAGTCAGCAGATCTCATCAATCATGTACAGACGGTGTCTATACTGGAAAGCATGCGGGACAACCTGGGGGCAGGTGTGTATTATGTGGTCTTTGCCTATGGGCTTAGCAAGTTCAAGCATCGATTCCATGAGATGCAGCCTCTTCTGCTCGGCGGGTTAATCACATGTATCGATTTCTCCTCTAATCTTGTTGAGCTTCTTCTTCGCGGAATGTTAAGCGGGACCAATATCTTTTATATGAAGGAATGGTTGTATCTGCTTGTGGTAGGCGGTCTGCGAAGTTACTTTGTGATTGGGCTATATAACAGCATTGCGGTGAGGCAGATGAGGCTATTACATGCAGAGCAGGAGAAGCGAATGGAGCAGATGCTGAGTGTGAACTCGGGTCTGTATGGCGAGGTCTTTTACCTGAAGAAAGCGATGAATACGATCGAAGGCATTACGGCAGACAGCTATGATCTATATCGCGATCTCCGGGAGCAGGACATGAATCAATACAGTCAGCGCACGCTGGGCATTGCTCAGCAGATTCATGAAGTGAAGAAGGATTCACAGCGTATTCTCGCGGGTCTGCTGAAGCTGTATGATAATGAAAAAACGGTCAACATGAGCTTATCCGA
The DNA here is from genome assembly GCF_047302515.1 of Paenibacillus amylolyticus. GTDB lineage: Bacteria > Bacillota > Bacilli > Paenibacillales > Paenibacillaceae > Paenibacillus > Paenibacillus amylolyticus_G. The sequence goes on from NZ_CP168019.1 coordinate 6,085,007, forward strand.
AGTGCTGAACTTTGCCAGTAAAGCAAACCGAAAATATAGCGAAATGCTGCATAAGCAGGTCGAGATCAACATCGAGCAACAGTATGATTGTGAGTCTCCGTATTACATTCCTCTTCTAACGGTAATGAATAACCTGATTGCCAATGCGGTAGAGGCGATTGAGCATGATGGGACGATTCGAATTCGTATATATGAGCAGGAAGAAAACGTGCATTTCGTTGTGATGGATTCTGGAAAAGGCGTACCCGAAGCCAAACGGGATGTTATCTTTGAACCGGGCTACACAACGAAGTTCAATGAAGTTGGCATTGCCGCGACGGGTATTGGCCTGTCCCATGTACGTGATATCGTTCAGTCGTTGGAGGGACGAATTAAGGTAGAGTCGGCGCCTTCGGGAGAGATAGGGACAACATGTGCTATAGCTATTCCAAAAATGAATCTGATCAAGGGGGCCGATGTCGATGACACTTTCTATCATGATCGTGGATGATGATGTGGTAAGTCGGAGTATGCTGCATGATATCATTGAATCCTGTGGTATCGGTGAGCTTGCGGGCATGGCTGAGGGTGGTATAGAAGGCGCACGGATGATCATGGATCTGCGTCCCGATGTGGTGCTGATTGATCTGCTGATGCCGGATCAGGACGGAATTGAGACGGTAGCGAAACTGAAGCGCAACGGTTATACCGGGAAATTCATCATGATCTCTCAGGTAGAGAACAAAGAGATGGTAGGAGCGGCCTACCAAAACGGAATTGAATTCTTCATTCATAAACCGATTAATCGGGTGGAAGTGGAGCATGTGCTCAGCAAAGTGAATGACCAGTGGAAGTATGAGCGTTACGTGCTGGAGATCAAGCAGTCTATGGCCCGATTGAATCTGGTGGAAGCGCCAGCCCCTGCTCAAGGTCGTACGGTGCGAGATGCGGCAAGAAGCATTCTGATGGATCTGGGGATCATCGGAGAAAGTGGAAGCAAGGATATTGTGGCCCTTATGGAGTATGCAATTGACCAGAAGCAGGTCGCGGAGTGGCCGCCACTGAAGGAGTCGTATGAAGCGGTGGCTCAGACTTATAAGTCTACGCCCAAAGACGTGGAGAAAGAGAGTAAGGCGATGGAACAACGCATTCGCAGAACGGTAATTGCCGCACTGACGAACATGGCCTCGATTGGACTCACGGATTATAGCAACCACAAGTTTGAGCATTATGCGCCCCTCTACTTCGACTTCCAGGATGTTCGCATGAAGATGAGAGCCATGGAAGAAGATCAGGCAGGTGACAAAGGCAAGGTTAATATCAAAAAGTTCTTGCATGTGTTCTACATGGAGACAATTGAAAAGATGAATCACTAAATAACTAAATAGTAACTGAGATATGTTATCTCTTAACCAAAAGCCGATGTCCAGAGGAGGAGAAAGTGAAATGAACATAACTATTGATCAACAAGGTAATTCTAAGGTCGCCATTATTGAAAGTAATGGCATCGTCATCAACAATGCTCAAGATGCACTGGATTTGATGGCTTCGGTAAGGTATACCGATGATGCTGATAAACTCATTATCGACAAATCGAACATCACGGAAGAGTTCTTCGAACTGAAAACCAAGCTTGCAGGCGAGATTTTGCAGAAATACGTGAACTATCATGTTAAGCTTGCTATTGTGGGAGATTTCGAAGGACATACCAGCAAGAGCCTGAGAGATTTCATCTATGAGTGCAACAATGGCAAGCATGTTTTCTTTTTGAAAAACAAAGAGGAAGCGCTTCAAAAGTTGCATAATATCAGTTAAGCGTACATCCGAGGCATGTAGAGGCCTGCTTATAATCTGAGCCAAACGTAGGAGGTTTGCACCGTGATATCTAATGAGAATTTGAAGGTATATGCTCTGCCTGAGATCGGAAATCTTAAAGTGCATGGCAGAACAACTGGAGAGCGATTGCCGTTGACGTTATTTTGGACGGGGAGTGCAGTTGAACTCAATGTACGGGGCTCCGAACTATGGGTTGAGGTAGAGTCACAGTATGACATGTATGAGTCATGGATCAGCATTCTGATCAACGGTGTTCCGGTGAGCAGACAGATGTTAACGGCGGGAAGGTACTGGGTCTGTGTATTCAGAGGCATGAACGCGAATGTGGTGAAGAATGTACGGATCGTCAAAGATGTTCAAGCGATGAGTGGTGACCCGGGTTGTGCCTTGCAGATTCATGCGGTGAAATCGGATGGAGCGTTCCTGCCTGTGCAGGAAAAACCGTACAAGATCGAGTTCATTGGTGACAGTATTACATCTGGAGAAGGTGCGATTGGAGCGAAAGCGGAGGAAGATTGGATTCCGATGTGGTTTAGCGCCATACATAATTATACGTTTATGACAGCAGAGGCATTGAATGCAGAATACCGGGTCATCTCGCAAAGTGGCTGGGGTGTGCTGACAAGTTGGGATAACAATCCAAAGGGGAACATCCCCGAGTATTACGAACAGGTCTGTGGCTTGCTTACTGGTGAACGTAACGGTGTGCTAGGCGCAGGAGATCAGCATGATTTTGGTTCGTGGCAACCGGATGTGGTGGTCGTGAACCTGGGCAGCAATGATGGGGGTGCATTTCAGTCACCGGAGTGGAAAGATCCCGACACGGGCAAGGTGCACAAGCAGCGTTTGAATGAAGATGGTACGTATCATGAAGAAGATCTGACCGCTTTTGAGAAAGCGGTGGAACAGTTCCTGTTCAAACTTCGGAAAAACAATCCGGATGCACAACTCGTATGGGCTTATGGCATGCTTGGTTTTCCCATGATGCCTGCCATCTATCGCGCGGTTGATGCGTATACGAAGGGGACAGGAGACCGCAAGGTCTCAATCATCCAGCTTCCTGATACAACCGAAGAGACGGTAGGAGCGCGCACCCATCCAGGCGAGTTATCTCACCGTAGGACGGCAGAGGTGTTAGCAGAATATGTGCGAGGAATGATAGGATAGCTTGAAATATGGTAATGGAAAGACCACTCTTTCATGAAATGTACCCCAATGGTTAGATTGTGTCTAACTTTATGAGGTTCCTTCATCATAAGAATGGTCTTTTTCCTTTTCTACTTATCTAGACATTCGAAGGGTGTATCCGCTGTGCCGCTGTTCTGTACCTCATAACGAATCGAAATGATCTGTCCGAGCGTCTGGGTTCGGACCATTTTGAATTGACTTGGCACAGTGCCTGTCGGGAATAAGGGGATGCCTTCGCCAAGAATCTTGGGAATGATGGCGACTTCAATCTCGTCCAGTAATTTTTTTGCTAACACAGCTTCAACCAATATGCCGCCACCCACAATCCACACGTCTCCATCAGAAGTTTGCTTTAGCCGGGGAATGAGTGTCTCTACCCCCTCAGTTGTAAACTGTGCATGCGGAGCGAGCGGCTGTTCCGAACGAGAAAGCACATATGTTGGCCGATCCGCATAGGGGAATTCTTCAGACAGTGTGAGCACCTCTTCATACGTATAACGTCCCATAACAACGCTACCGATCGTTTCATAAAATGCAGCATACCCGTTGTCTCCACCATCACCCTCCACATCAAATAACCAATCGACCGAACCGTCCAGTCTTGCGATATATCCATCCAAACTCATAGCAATGTACAAAATTGTTTTGTTATCAGACATGTTCATCGCTCCCTTCTACAATGTATGATACACTTTAACTATGACAAAAGTTGACGTAGTTAGGATGTTGAATTCATGAATCATCGGAAACTGGCGATCATGCGCCTGATGGATTCCAGACAAAAGTTCACTGCCCGGGAACTGGCAGAACGGTTCGACGTATCGGTTCGTACGATTCAGCGTGACCTGGATGCATTGCAGGCGCTGGGTTTTCCTTTGTACACAGAAGTTGGCGTGAACGGTGGATACCGGGTGTTGCCCAATCGGATTTTGCCACCTCTTCAACTGACACAGCAGGAGGCATTAGGGCTGTTTATGATGCTGGAATATCTACAGCAAGTGCCGGATTTTCCATATGGATCAATGCGTGAGCATCTGGCTGAGCAGTATTTCTCTACTTTGCCCGAAGATGTACAGGATCTGATTATGCGAATGAGAGAGCATATCACCTTTGTCCAACACCCTGGTGGGCATTCCGAGCCTTTAACAACCGAGATATTGAGTGCAGCGGTAGAAAAGAGAGAAATCGAATTTATGTATCATGCCCGCAATGGGCGTAAAAAAGTCCAGGTCTTTCCCTATGGTATCTACTATGAACAGGGACATTGGTACATGCCAGCCCGAAATAAGGACCGCGTATTATTGTATCGGGTGGATCGCATGCAGCAATTGACGGTTATGGAATCAGTGGATAAATCTGTTCCGAGCCTGAAGGCATGGCTAGATGCCAAAGAAGATAGAGCAAGCGTAGAAGTGGTGCTGCAATTCACGGAATTTGGAGCAAGGATTGCTGCGTCAGATGTGTTGTTCAAGTCGGTTCAAGATAACGAATGGCGCGGACTTGTTCCGCCGGAGGAGTTTTCTTTTACAGCACGAAAGTTACTCTCCTATGGGCCGGAAGTGAAGGTGGTGTCTCCGCTCGAACTGCAGCAGCAGGTTAGAGGGATGCTGGAACGGAGTTTAAGCCAGTATGGTGGGGGATAAGAGCTTTAAAAGCTGGATATTCGGGTATCAAGGAAGAGATAAGAAAGGTGTGTAGACAAATGAGCGAAGTTTGGACTAAAGACATCATCCCGACTGTATCCGAAAAAGTAGTGATTGTGACAGGTTCGAACGGCGGGTTAGGGTATGAAACGGCATTAGCGTTAGCTGAAAAAGGGGCGAAAGTTATCCTTGCAGTTCGTAATCTGGAAAAAGGTGAAGAGGCAGCTAATAAAATAAAGTCGTCTGTGCATGTAGCTGGAGAGGTAATCGTTATGCAGCTCGACCTTAGCGATTTAGCTAGTATCCGTAAGTTCGCAGCCGCTTTTCTTGAGCAATACGATTCTTTGTCCATTCTCGTTAATAATGCAGGAATTATGAACCCTCCATTCCAGTTGACGAAAGATGGCTTTGAATTGCAGTTTGGTAGTAATCATCTAGGCCATTTTGCGCTTACGGGTCTACTATTGCCTCGATTGATCTCTACTCCGAAATCGAGAGTTGTCACTGTAAGTAGTATGGCAGCTCATAATGGTGCGATTGATTTTAATAATTTAGATGGCTCCAAAGGATATAATCCCATGAAGTTCTACAGTCAAAGCAAGCTAGCCAATCTGATGTTTGCGAGAGAGCTGCAGAATAAATTTAATTCCGCCCATATTGATTCCATGAGTATCGCCGCTCATCCAGGGATTTCGCATACCAATCTATTTTCCTTTGGTTCGGGGAAACAGACCAATATATTCATGCGCAGTCTTTTGAAAATCATTAGTCAACCGGCACATATGGGGGCATTACCTACCTTATATGCTGCAGCAGATCCGACGATCACGGGAGGGGAGTATATTGCTCCCAGCGGTATGGGCGGCACTAAGGGCTATCCCAAGAGCGCTAAGATCATCGAAAAATTATATGACGCTAACATTTCAAACAAGCTATGGAGCGTATCAGAAGAATTAACAGGGGTATATTACAGATTCGACGTGTAGATTTTGCTATTAAGGAAAGTAAACCTTATTATGGAATAGACAGGTAAAAGTTCTTCAGCACGAATAAGATTAACTGAATGGGGGGCTACCATGATTCGTTTCATAAGAAGTTTCACGATCCGCTCTATGCAGAGTCCATGCGATGAACAACGGCGGTTGTTTGTATAGAGCGTGAAATCCATTTCCGCCATATCACTATAGTGCATATCCAATGCGTTCATCGTACGACTCTGCTGCCTTAAAGATTTTAACTTTTAAGGAGTGGAGCAACGTGAAATATATTAATGCGGATACAATCTTCCCGGAAGAATTACTCAAAGAAATACAGCGTCATATCTCCGGGGGCCTGATCTATATTCCAAGGCCCAAGGATGCTCATAAGAAGTGGGGCGAGAATTCGGGTGGCAGAAGGGTTGTCCAGGAGCGGAACGACGAGATCCGCCAGCTTTTTGCTGCGGGGACAACCATCGATCAGCTTGCGGACCAATACTGTTTATCCATCGATAGCATCAAGAAAATTGTGTATTGCAAAAAGGGATGAAACTATAAAGCCATGTTCGAGCAATCGAATGTGGCTTTTTGGCTTACATATTACACAGTACATAGGTGTCGCAATAGCATAAAGCAGGACTAGTGATTCAAACTACCGTTGAAATAGTGATACTCAGAATTTACTTCAAAACCAACACTACGGTACAGATTCAAAGCACGTTTGTTCTCGGTAACCACAGACAGGCGAATATCTGTGTAACTTTGTTTCCTTAGGAGATCAACCAGGATGCTAAGCGCAGTGCGCCCCAGTTTCTGTCCCTGATAAGCAGGCAAGATACAGAAGTTATGAATGAATGCGGTTGTTGCATTAATGGAGTTGACCCGTACCAGCCCAACAGGCAGTTGATTCTGCCATGCAATATAGGTGACTCGGCTGGGTTCATTTGTTTGCATAAAGTACTCGCGTGTCCAGTCCTCCGAATCTCCAAAGGCTTGGGAGGAGCAAGTGACCATAAATTCCATATCCTCGGCTTCTGCCAAGGACAACGTTAGTTCAGGCGGCTCCACAACCGAAAGGACCTCATTCACAAGTTGCATCGAGTACTCCGCACGATCATAAATGGCTCCAAGAGATTGGGCAGTAAGAAGGCCCGGAGATAAGCCCTGAGGAACGCGATAACTGAGTTGGTTGATCCCTTGTGGTTTCATATCCAGGATGGCCCTGTTCAGTAGGCTGCTGAATACACCTTGGCGACGAAAATCTGGGTGTACGATGGCATTAATGTTCCCCGTTACGCCGTCGGATGGATACCAACTGAGCAGTCCTACCAATTCACTTTCACGATAACAGAGGAGCGCATGGTCTCCATCTTTTTTGCTAATATGGTCAAGGTCTGCTTTCAGATGAATGGAATCAAGCTGTTTACATTGTTGTTCGAGTAAAATAATAGCTTCAATCTGTTCCTTGGAATCATAGATCATAGGAACGACTTGATAAGTTGACATAGCTTTCACACCTTCATTGTTGAAGGAAACACGCAGTTATTGGACCCGCAGGCGCTATCCTTCGAGAGTTGGTCCAGTTGTAATTTTGATCATCATCATTATCTCCTCCAAATTACTTCCCGATGACTATAACACAATCTATTATGAAGATGACACCCAATGGATGTAATTCACTGGGTGCCTGTTCAGATGTGCCCAATAACTGGACATTATATCCTATTGAAGGGATAATTGAGAGTAATACTGACGAGAAAGGGAGGGATTACCTATGCGCAAGTTGGCACCTGTGATGGGTATATTATTTCTTTCCGCCGCCATGTTAATGGGATGTACACCATCTGAACCAGCGGAAAGCACTGCACCCGTCACTCCACCAGCAACGGAGCGGCCAAGTAATACGGAGGACCAGAAGGCGACTGCGGAGGAGCAGCAACAAGCGCTCGAAATGAGGCAAGGACTATGAGGATACGTTAGAGATGGAAGGGCTATTGGCCAAAGGAGACACGATGAAACCATTCCTGACCTCCAGGAATTATGAGGCTTACATGGCTAATCGATATATTGTCTTGCCTCTTCAGGTTGCACACATCGAACAAGCGAAACTGCATCCTGAAAATATACAAACCAAGATCAAAGATAACAAGAGCGACTGGATTCTGGTGGAATACACGCTTGATCTGAAATTTACAGACGATAACGGCAAGGAGTTCAAGTCCATTCCGCTATCGGGCGATATCACCTTTTTGCAGGATCAGGGGGAATGGCGCATTCAGGATGATACGTACAATAGGGATGCATTCGCAGACATCATCAATAGTTCTCTATAGTTCATGAAGTGTTTGTGATTCCGGCACGTTATGCACACCCCATTTGCAGATCTCCTCCAGAATAGGCATTAGGCTCTTGCCTCGGGGTGTTAAGGAATACTCCACTTTGGGCGGGGTCTGATCATACTCAACTCGTTTTATCACACCTTCACGTTCCAAATCGTTCAGTTGAGAGGTTAATACCTTGTACGTGATCCCGGGGACACGCCGTTTGAGTTCGCCGTAGCGTGTGACCCCATGAAAGGCAAGTTGATACATGATCTTCATCTTCCACTTCCCGCCGATAATGGACAGGGTGTAGTCGAAGGGAGTTAGTGTTTCCACTGGGATTGTGCCCCGATTATCCATCACGAATAAGCTCCTTTATGCAGGTACGCACTTCAAAGTGCGTACTTTTTTTGTGGTGAACAAGTGTATATTCTTATACCAACTATATGTTTCCCATAGCCCTTTGTAAACCGAAGGAGATTCTGTTGGAATGGGGAAAAGGAGCGAGTGTAGGTGGAAAAATACAAAGCATTTGAGAGTGCAGCAGATGATATCACCGTGGATGAAATGTATAAATTGATGATTGGTTCCGTGGTGCCACGGCCCATTGCCTGGGTCTCTACGAGAAGTAAGGACGGTGTTCTTAATCTGGCACCTTTTAGTTTTTTTACCGTTGCTTCGCGCAACCCGCCAACCCTGCTCATATCCATTGGACCCGGTGTAGGTGATGGGCAAGGTACGGTGAAGGATACGCTCCTCAATATTCGAGAGACGGGGGAGTTCGTGATTAATATGGTCCCGGCTTCGTTGGTGGAACCGATGCAGCGATCGTCTGCTGATGTAGCATCGGACGAGAACGAGTTTGAACTGGCGGAGGTTACACCCAAAGCGGGCATACGTGTAAATGTACCTTCCGTGCTCGAGTCTCCAATTGCTTTTGAACTTACGTTGGATCGGATTATTACGGTGGGTACAGACCATCTGGTTCTTGGGAAAGTAGAGCACGTACGGGTGGATGCAGAGGCATATGCCGGTCATTATAAAATAGCGATAGAGAGCTGGCAGCCACTAGCCAGTCTGGCTGGCGATTACGCTCTAATTAAACCTGCATTTTCAGTCTGAGATGGGGTTACGTAATCTATTCTGAAATGGTGCAGCAGAAAGAACCGCTTCTTCAGTTGTGACTCCTGAAAAAACGGCCTTTCCCCGGATTTAAATTGTAGGTGTAGGTGGCTAATCCTCATCTCCAATTCATTTGTTTAGAAATTGGTTCGCCCAAACGTAGCGTCACTCTTCACAGTCGAGCTGCTGGATGCATTGATAGCATCGAGTTGTAATACGTAATCATAATGCCGGATGTAATATCCGGGCTGACTGTACGATTGAAGGGATACTTTGGTGCTGTCGGCCCAACCAGGGCTGCTCAGGAACGTAGCATCTCCCTTGTAGGCGGCGGTGTTGGCGTAAGCTTCAAGTACAATTTTGTTGCTGGCATTATGCTTCAGAAAGTAGCCTGGGAAGTTAATGGACTCAAGCGAGATTCCCGTGGAGCTGGCAAGACCCGGTACAACGCGGAACTGGGAATCCAGAACAGGGGAGACGTTGGCATCCACGCGAGCAGTGTAATTGGCATGACGGATGTATCGATCCGGAACGTTGTGTGAACTGAATCGACTGTAACCTGTGGCCTCCGGTGTTGCAGGACCCAGCATTTTGACCTCGTGAAGAGTTGGGGTGTACCAGTTACCCGGATTATTCCACAAGACCGCGTTCACCAAATTGATCCGTACATAACGAGCTGTGAAATGTACAGCATCCGTGGTGAAACCATAGGTCAGATTGTTGGTGCGATCCAAGGTGGAGTAATTGACACCATCGTTGCTAATCTCGATTTTGTATTTGTAATATCCTTCGGAACCTTTATACATAAACCAGGACGTGTCGATCTCCGTAATCGTCTTCGGTGAACCGAAGTCCACTTGCCACCAGGCAGGCCAGCTATTGGAGGAGGCTACCCATGAAGTCTGGTAGTTGCCATCATTGACGTTGGATGCAGACGAGCCGGAGGCTGTGGAGCTGGCGGTAGCTGTTTTGCCTTGGGCATGATTGACGAGAGCAGGCGGTGTTATGGTCCCCGTTACTGCGTCGATATTCCACGTTGTATAACACTCCAGTGATGCAGTTCCGTTCGAATCATTCAAGGTTAGCGGTAGCCAGATATGTTTATGCTCTCCAATATTCATCGGATTCCAGCGGTCCCCCATGTAGATGTAGGATGTGGTGTTGCTGCCTGTAATCGTGGCAATATCATGGATTTGCGAACCGAAGGCAGATGGATTGCCATATGGCGCAAGCGCAGTCCATGGACCCGTCATGGAAGTTGCTGTAGCGTACGCACCCTGATTCGGATACCAGCCAGCGGCTTGGGAGGTGAAGAGGTAGTAACGGTTGCCTTTTTTCACAACAGCAGGTGCTTCACGGTAGGCGTTCTCGAACAGCCAGCCCTCGAAGGATTGTATTCCGGTATAACTTGCATTCATTTTGAAAATAGCCATCGTATCATTGGCACCGCCATTTTTGCGGGAAGCAGTAACCAGATAACCTGATCCATCTGTATCAACAAAGACAGTCATGTCACGAGATTCATAATTCATTGGGCGGAAGCTGCCCTCATACGTGAATTTGCCATTCGGGGTATTGCTTGTTGCGACCGCTACACGGCCGAGGTTGTAGTCCGTACCGTTCTCGTAGTGTGCCCAGAGCACATACTGGTTGGTGGAGGCGTTGTAGATGACTTTGGGACGTTCAATCTTGCTGGAGGCCAGCTCGGTTGCGGAATCTTTCGTCAGGATGGCATTGCTGAAAGTCCAGTTCTTCAGATCAGTGGAGGTGTAGACGTTCACGCTGTCGAACCTGCCACCCACCGCATGTTCACCGTACAGATAATACGTCGAGCCTACCTGCAGAATGTTGCCACTATTCGCATGGATGGGGTTGCCTGCGGTATCGAGCCAATCGGTACCGTTGGTTATCGTGACACTTGCTGCGCTTGTCCGTTCAGGATGAAGTCCAAACAGGGTGAACGTGAGTGCAAAGACCAGAAACCAGACGGCTTTCCTGTTACCCATTACATACACCTCCCGTAAGATATCAGATTAAATGTAGCGCTTTCATTTATAGTTTAGTTGGGCTAGACTCATTTTCAAGTGAACAATTCATCCATTGATGAACAAACTGGCATTCCATCGGTGTTGAGCGGTGAGAGCGGGGTTGGCTTTTTCAAAATTCATGTTTCGTACAAGCAGCCATTTGACCAAAAACGAAAGCACGGAAAAAAGGGATAGCCGACATGTTTTCCAAGTCGATTACCCCTTTTTTTGGTCTGGACCTATTTATTTAACCCATCTACCAATCTATTTATGACCTTTTCGAACCTTGAGCTGCATCTTTTTGATCGTTGTATTCTGCATGAGCTCTAATACGAGCGGACCTTTGCCATTCAGAATCTCTACATCCGTCACATTATCCAGAATCGTAATGATCCCGATATCGTCAGCAGTAACCCCTTCAAGCTTGGCGATGGTACCTACAAAGTCAACAGCACGAAGTTTCTTCTTCTTGCCTCCGTTGAAGTTCAGCTTCATGATCTGTTGGTTCAACTGTTCACGCTTGTCCTTTTTGCGTTCAGGAACGATCTTCAATCGCTTCTCGAAATCTTCTCTGCGGCGATCTACAGCTTCTTCGGAAGGTGCTTTCACAACAGGAATTTCGAATCCAATATAGGATTCAATCTCCGCCAGACGTCTGCCATCTTTTGGTGTAATCAACGTAATGGCTTTACCTGTTTTGCCTGCGCGACCCGTACGGCCTGTACGGTGAACATATCCCTCTTTTTCCAAAGGAATATCGTAGTTGATGACATGAGTAATATTTGTAATATCAATACCCCGTGCGGCTACATCCGTCGCGATCAGATAACGGAATTGTCCCCGTCGGAATGCGTTCATTACTTCGATCCGCTCATCCTGCTCCATACCACCATGGATACGATCTGCGGGGTAGTCCAGGTCAGCCATGACCCGGAACAGTTTGTCCACATTCTCCTGCGTACGGCAGAACACAATGCAGCTATCCGGATTTTCCACAATGAACAAGTCCTGAAGCAGTGCGGTTTTGTTCACCTCTGGTACGTTAATCACAGCATGTTCAATCGTGGCTGTTGTCAGTCCACTTGCCTTGATCTCGATCTCCACCGGTTTGTTCATGTATTTGCGTGACAGCTTGGCTACATCTTCTGGGAACGTAGCGGAGAACAACATCGTTACTCGCTCCTGGGGCAGTTTCTGAATGATAGACTGTACTGTCTCAATAAAGCCCATATTCAGCATCTCATCCGCCTCGTCAATGACGAGATACGCGATCCGTTCGAGTGGCAGCGTGCCTCGTTCGATATGATCCAGTACCCGACCTGGTGTACCAACAGCCACGTGGGTTCTTTGTTTTAACTCTGCTTTTTGGATATGAAAAGGGGACTGTCCGTATAGTGCGGTTGCTTTAATACGCTTAAAGCGGCCGATATTCGTAATATCTTCGTTAACCTGCAAAGCCAGTTCCCGGGTTGGTGTAAGAATCAAAGCCTGTGGCTTATTCTCATTCCAATCCACCAGCTCGCAAAGTGGAATGCCGTAAGCAGCTGTTTTACCACTACCTGTCTGTGATTTGACCACAAGATCCTGATTCTCTAGTGCTACCGGAATAACTTTGGTTTGAACCTCGGTTGGTGTCTCATAGCCTAGACTGTCCAGTGCTTTTACGATCTCTTCACCAAGTCCATAATCTTTAAATTGTTGCTCGCTCATCGTTTACCTCTTTTGCGTTAGTTTTTGTACAATTATTGCACCGTACATTTATCGTATACCTCTTCATTATACTCTATATGCAGGCAGGCTAACGGAGTAAATGCTTCAAGTGTGTAAATTGTTTTCATCATTTCCGATTTTAGTAGCAACCACCCGTTGCTGTTCGTATGTGTATCATAAAGTTCCACGTGAAACGAAATGTATCGGCGTATATGCTTGGTGTTAATGAATGACCATCTTCACAGCCTTGGTTTGGGGAGGGTAAGATTGAGCAATAACTCCATTGATCCACACTTCTGCATTTCGACCAACGAGTGTCCCATCCAAAGAGACGGTGACAGTCTCTCCTCCGACGATGAGTTCGGCGTCCTTACTGAGCGAGACCCAAATCGGTCCAGAATCAACACTGCCATCTTCTTTATTCTCGATGAGTACCTGACCTCTTTCTTCCTCAAAATCCGTAATAATTCCTCGCACATGTGGCTTCTCTTCCCCCTGTTCCTCGGATTTCTCTGCGCATCCGAGCGTTAGCAGAAGCAAGATAAACGGGAATACGAATGATCTTCGTACAACAGACACAGTTTCTTCCCCTCCTCCTTTTGTCATGCTCTATAGGTATGGACGGTTTTAGAGACATCAAAGTTCCTTTACATCAATGGAAAAAGAACAAAAATCACTCCATTCAGGCTGGAACTGAAAAATGAGATATGGTAGCATGTGGGTATCCGTAAGAAAAAAGCTATAGGATAATCAATGGTTTATTACACGTATGTCGCTAGCCATGAAAGAATTCTTATAATAGTGGTACTTTTGTGTACTGCGCATTACCCGGCCGGAGCGAGTACAGCTGAAATTTTAATGGACTGCACAGACATGGATGTCTGTGTTTTATTTTTTTATCAGGAAAAGGGGGATAAGATATGCCGCGAGTCAAGATGACATGTTGGTTGTTAAGTATCGTACTGACTATGGTGAGTCTAACCGGGTGCTTGTACCCTTTTTCCGAATCGCCTAATGCTGCGAGGAGCAGGTTGTCCTCTGATCGTATGAAGGAACTCCGCGAGCAATATCCACTATCCACTGGCGTCCCCGCGACGATTAACATGAGAGAAGTTAGCTTCAATGAGGTCATGGCGTTTGGGGATGGGGTCGTTGTGGCGGAGGTCGTGAAGGTGTTGCCGAGTTTTCGTGTGGAGCTATCGACTGAACCCGGTACGCCTGAACGAAAGATGGCTGATAAGGATAGGGCTAATGGAATCACATCCTACCAACCTGAATTCATCTCTTATCAGGTGAAGGTAAATGAAGTAGTAACAGGAGATGATGTACCCGAGGATACTTTTTTATTTTACAACGCTGACTTCGCAGGTGTGGAGCCTGAACTTAAACCAGGTATGAAGATTATCGCTGTAGTCAAAAAGGGGACGACCGGAGAACAGCTGGGAGGATATTCGTTCACTCGCTACGGCACGTACTATATTGTCGATGATGACTACGTACTTGCCGCCTATGAAGGTGAATCGGAGGAATCACGTGACTTTACGAAACAAACGAATGGTATACAACTAGACGCTTTTATGGATAAAATCAAGAACCTGCCACAAGGCTAAATGACTTCATTCCCCTAGAGCAGTAGAGGAAGGGCCATACGCATAACCATTCGTTTAATATAAAAAGGGCGATCCCTTCCATGATATCCATGGAGGGGATCGCCCTTTTACTTTTTCATTAAGCGTGGTGCACAACGATTGTACCTATTTCAACATACTCACATATTTCCCGTATACGAATGCTACACGTCCATCCAGCTTCACTTTTACCCAGCCATACTTGTCTGTACTGATCACCTCAAGCAGGGTGCCCTTTGGTACCGCAGCAACGACCTTGGCTTTGGATGAAGCGCCAGCGCGTACGTTCAGGTAAGTCGCTGTAACCTTGGCTTGTTTGCCTTTGGTGACAGTTCCTGGTTTACCCGTGCTTGGTGCGGATGGTTTACCAGGTTTCGACGTGCCTGGAGTTGGTGTTGGTTTTGGTACTGTTGGCGTTGTCGGCTTCTCAGGTGTAGGAGTAGTTGCTCCCTCGCCATTGCCAGCCGCTTTGCGAGCTTTGTTCAGCTGTTGATAGAACGCTCCCTTGGTTTTCACGCCTGCGAATTGTGCTGCACTCACACCTGCTTTGGCAGATAGTGTATCAATCTCTTGTTGAGTCACTGCATCCAAAATGTTAATGGAGGCAATGTTGGTGTACTTGCCATCTTCTGTTGTTGGCACAGACATGATGCCATCGTTAATTAACTCCACCACATCTGCACGCTCCGGTGCAGTCAGGTCTACGCCGGTGATTTTCCAGTTGTGTTGAATCTTCGGTTCGTAGACACCTTTCATGGCATCTTTCAGATAGGCGATGGACAGGTTGCGAATCGTACCTTGGATCTCACCAAATGCCGAAGCATCCTTGGAGGACCATAGCTGCTTGAACTTACGTCCTTCCATCGCGCCGCCTTTGGCAATCAGGGCTTCCATCCGGTAGGCATTCATACCGAGCTTCAGTATATCGTCTTCTTTGACCACTGACCCATTGCTGTACTTGAGATTCGTAATCCGGCTGCCGTATGGCTTGGTCAGGTCAATCTCATACGTTACGCCGCCGAAGAAATCGTCGGTGCTGTATTTGGAAGCACGTCGTTTTGGATCAAAGCTGACGGTCACATCACCCGGGCGTGTGGAGTTGAAGTAACCCGCAGACCACTCCATATAATCCATCAGATCGCGTCCGGTTACTTCATATACGGTCACTTCACCAAAGGTGTATTGGTAGTTGAATGCAATATCCTTTTTCTTAATCGGGCCTACATCTAGCTTGGCCTTGTCGTTATCAATCTGGTGCGCGACCACATCGGCATCACTGTAATGCAACATCACTTCGGTGAAAAAGTCAGACAAAGGTGTTTCCTGGATCTGCACCGCAGGGATACCTTTAATCTCATCAGCAGGGACCAGGTTCGTTCCTTTCAGTTCAGCCACTTCAATATTAGCATCGGCACGAGCGAACTCGTGGAACGGGTGCAATGTCTCTTCCAGCGCAGGATCGGAGACTTCATATGTTCCGTCTGCTGCTTTTACAGCGAGAGCTTGAGCTTCTTTGCTTTTCAGCACAACTTTGTCGCCGTCTTTTTCAAATGTCAGATCAATTCGAGAGATATGTGAGCCATATTTATTCGGTTCGGAGATCAATACGCCGTTAACCGTTTGGGATTCAATCAAGGTATGCATGTGTCCGGCAAAAATGGCAGCCAGCTCCGGGTTGGCGTTGGCGATATCCGTCACTCCGGTTCCCGGATTTCCGTTCTCGTTGTCCAATCCCATATGCATGAGTCCAACCATGACATCGACTTTGCCTTTCAGCTCAGCAATGGCCTTCTTGGTCTCTTCCACAGGATCTTTGACGATGATACCGTCCAGGTGATCCGTCCCTTTTTCAAACTCGGTAATCATAGGTGTGTTCATTCCGATAACACCCACTTTGATTCCGTCTTTCTCGATAATCGTATAGGCAGGCATGTAGCGGTCGCCGTTTTCTTTGAAAATGTTACCCACGAGAGGCTGTCCATTGAATTGGGAAGAGATCTTCTCCAGTACGTCCAGTCCAAAGTTAAACTCATGGTTACCCATAACCCATGCGTCATATTTCATTTCGTTCATTGCAACCATCATGGGAGATTGAGGTTGATCATTAAACAACTCAGCTGAGTTATCCTGAATCATGTCTCCTGCATCCAGCAGGATCGTATTGGGATTCTCCGCACGGACTTTTTTCACAATGGTGTAGAGCTGTGTCATGCTCCCGGTTGGGTTTGGACCGTCCAGAGCATAGTCCCATGGCATGAATCGACCATGAATATCCGATGTACCCAGCAACGTAATCTTGGTCTCCTTGTCTGCCTCAGCAGCCTGAACCGGAGTGGAAGCAAAAGGGGCGAACAAAATGGAGGCACATAAGAGGAAAGATAAAGGCCATCCGGCGAAACGTTTCGTTGAAATTTTGCGCATGTTGTAATCTCCCTTGTTATCTAGTGTGTGTAAAGATATGTATCATTTCATACTAGATAAACATCTGGTGAATGTAAACTCCAATGTAAGAGTTATGTTGGATTTAAGAGAGTGAATCTATGAATAACTTCAGAAAAAGCATTTAAATCTATTTTTTTACAATAAAATACTATAATTTGACAGGTGTTAAAAACCAAAATTATCCAGTAAAATGATGTTTGTAAGCGCTTAACAAAAAATGAATACTAAGGAGGAAAATCATTGATTAAGTCTAAGTGGTTCAAAACAGTCGGCTCATTGGCATTGGTAGGGATTCTCGCTGCTTCTGTTGCGGTTGGTAGTGTGAGTGCTGGTTTGGCGAAAGGTAGCAAATTTCTGGGCAATATTATTGCCAACCAGGTTCCTTCGAATTTTAGCCCATATTGGAATCAGGTAACTCCGGAGAACTCTACCAAGTGGGATGCTGTTGAAGGCACACGCAACGTAATGAATTGGGGCCAGGCGGACATGGCCTACAACTATGCTAACAACAACGGATTTCCGTTCAAATTCCATACGCTCGTATGGGGAAATCAACAGCCAAATTGGATTAACAGTCTCTCAGCCGCAGATCAGAAGGCTGAAGTGACACAATGGATTAAAGCCGCAGGACAGCGGTATTCGAAGTCTGCCTTCGTTGATGTGGTGAATGAACCTCTGCATGCGAAACCATCCTACCGCAATGCCATCGGTGGAGATGGAGCAACCGGGTGGGATTGGGTCATCTGGTCATTCCAACAGGCAAGACAAGCCTTCCCTAACTCCAAATTGTTAATTAATGAATATGGTATTATCGGTGATCCTGCTAAAGCGGACCAATATATCCAGATTATCAACCTTTTGAAAAACAGAGGTCTAGTTGATGGTATTGGAATCCAGGCGCATTACTTCAATATGGACAACGTTTCTGTGAGCACGATGAACACGGTACTGAACAAGCTTGCAGCTACGGGGCTACCAATCTATGTATCCGAGCTGGATATGACAGGTGACGATAATACACAATTGCAGCGTTATCAGCAAAAATTCCCTGTGCTGTGGAAACACTCTGCTGTTAAAGGTGTGACGCTGTGGGGTTACAACCAAAATCAAACTTGGCAGGCAGGCTCCCACTTGGTCAATAGCAACGGTACAGAACGTCCGGCTATGCAATGGCTGAGAAACTACCTGGCGAACAATCCTTAAGCGTGCGTTTTGACGAGTCGGAGCATCCTTTGTAAATCCGGTAATCATATAACACCAAATAGCGCCTGTTCTACATGTTAAGCATGGGAATATGGCGCTATTTGTATTAGTGCTTTCTCTCAACAGCGTTTGGCAATTTATGGTGCAGGGAAACATTTAATTTTAATCCAAACCAATACAAAAGCGATCAGTGCAAATATCATTCCGCTCCAGATCAGCTGATGTATTCCAAGGTTCGCGATGAACCAGCCGCCGATGGCAGTACCCAAGGTAATACCGAGGTTAGAAAAGGATACAAACAAGCTATTGCCGAATTCAGGCGCATCCTGCGCTTCAGCGGTTAACCAGGTTTGGCTTACAATTAATCCTCCTGAATGCACGGATGCCCAGAGGATGACTACAATAACCATCCACATGAAGTGGGGACCGGCCCAATAGACGAGTGCGTAAGCTGCTACATACAGCAGGGGGAACATGAGGACAGTTCGGACCACGCTCTTACGCAGAAACTGTCCAAACCCCAAATTTCCGATGATCATGACGACACCAAAGACAGTCAGCATGACGCTGATCCATGATCCGCTCATGTGGGTGACCTGTCCAAGATACTCGGCGAAATAGCTGTACACAGAGAACATGGCGGCGAATATAAAAATGACTGCGGCAACATTCAGCCATAATCCAGGTTTGCGCAGAATACCGAGCTGCTTGCCATAGGACATCTTTTCCTTCACAGGCATCGAGGGCAGCCAGATCCATATGCCGATCAAAGCGACCACACTGACCATCGCTCCAAACAGGAAGGCGATTTCGAGGGATAGCCGTTCAGCAAGATACGATGTCAGTGGCACGCCAAAGGCAAAGCCCGCGGTAACTCCGGTGAATACTTTGGCGACGGCCTGACTGCTTTTCTCTGCCGGAACAAGTTGTGCACTGGTGACCAGAGCTACGGAAAAGAAGACGGGATGAAATAACGCGGGAATGATACGGAAGATAAGCATGGTATCAAATGTTGTGGCGTAGGCATAAACAACGTTTGAAATGGCAAACATCAGCACAGCGGCTAAAAGGATAATTTTGCGATTCATCCCGGATGCCAGTAAGGTGAGAAAAGGGCCTGCAATGGCTACAACCAGCGCAAATATACTGACCAGCCAACCTGCCTGTGCAGCCGAGATACCGAATTTATGCGCAACCTGAGGAAGTACCCCCACGATTCCCATTTCTGTTGTAATAATCCCGAATACCCCGAGTGCCAGCATCAGGATAAGGAGTGGATTGACCTGTTGTGATTTCATGTAAAGCGTACCTCCAATAAATTTAAATATACAGAAAAGTAGATATGTTATGCTGAAATGAGCCTGCCTTGCCTCCTATAATATGATGGACATGAGAGTAAGTTCTCTGGATTACATTATATCTAGATTTATAGATTTGTAAATATAAAAGGTGAAACGTCATATCTTTAAGTCGTCTTCGGCTTGTGTTCTACAGGAGTAATCATGGTGACAATAAGCATGGTCTTGCCCATGAAAAATAGCGCCGGCCCGGGGAATCCTTGGGACCTGACGCTATTGATGTCCGCGATTTTAACGATGTGTTGGATTAGTTATTTCGGTTGAATAACTATGCTGTTGAATGAATCGGCTTCCAGTTTCATGTGTAGGGTCTGTCCTTCTTCAAGGGTTAGATACAGGTCACGACGGTCCTGGAATGGATTGTTGATGACAATGACGAGACTGTTATCCGGGTTGCGGAAAGCAACGGATTTCCCGCTCCACGCCCCTGACAGACCGACTCTTCGGGCACCAGGAACAATATGATGCGCGAAGTGTTTCATCACATAATACTCCGGGTTCCGAGTAACCTCCGTCGTGTCCGGATCTATCGTAATCATGGAGTTCTGCTCCCAGCCCCATGTGCTGCGGCCTTTGGGTTCCAGAACCATGTTCCAGTAGATGTACGCGTTCACTCCGTTGCTGAAGTAGTGCTGATAGAGATTATATACATACTTGGCGTAGTTCCATGAGTTGTTGCCATCACCGCATTCGTTCTCGGTTTGCATATAACGCAGCTCCGGATAACTTGCCGAGGTACGTTGAATGGCATTTTTGCCTGCCCATTGATACCCAACACCTTTGATATAGGAATAGGCCTGTGGATCACTCAGGACAAGCCCGGCGTACTCATCGAAGTCGTTTGTTTTTTTCTTGATTAATTCCTCCCATGGATCAGGGGCGTTGATCGTTCCCAGCCAGATTTCCGTATCCAGACCGTGTTGGTCAAAAGCCGGGCCCAGATAATCGCCGATAAACTCACGAAGCTGCTCGCCTGTCCACATGCAAGAAGGAAATTTCTGATCTGCAATCACTTCGTTCTGCACATGCACCTGATGGATCGTAATGCCTGCGTCACGGTAAGCCTGTACAAATTTTACAAAATACAGGGCGTAGGCCTCCAGAATATCTTTCTCCCAGCGCAGTGTCCCATAGTTATAGGCTTTTGGCGACTTCATCCACGTTGGCGGACTCCATGGCGAGGCGAAGAATTGCAGGTTCGGGTTATATGTCAGAGCTTCCTTGATGTAAGGAATCAGATATTTGAAATCACGTTTGATTGAGAAATGTTCCATGGCCACGTCGCCGTCCACCTCGTTGTGGCTGTACCACTGCTCTGCATAATCACTTGCGCCGATCGGCAGGCGACAGATATTAAACTTGTGCTCACCCTTCGGATTGAAGAGAGAGTGAAATACCTCATGGCGCTGCTCCTCATTCAAGTGGGACAGAGCCATATAACCAAGCTCGTTGAAACATCCGCCAAACCCTTCCACAAGTTGGTGCTGTTCACCCGTCAGTTTCAAGTTAGCGCTTTCATTAGTCGGCACAAAAGATAGCTCTCTCCACGGGCTGTCTTGGGTTGTGGAATAACCAGTGAGCGTGAATGTCATGTGAATTTCCTCCTCGCTTGAACCTCAGTTGTCATATATATTACGTTCAGTATAACAACTCCCACGGCAAAAGAAGATATGCTAAACCGTGTGAAATTTACCCTAATCCAAGATAGAGCATTAAGAGTTCGTATCCGCATAGACAGACTGTATGCTGTATTTGCTTGTGGTTAACGCTATCCATATACCATTACCCAATGTCATAATACAACTGTCATGGCACAACAAAATCCCCGCTGATCGTTCAGACGGGGACTTTCGCTATGTTTCTCATATTCTCTTATGGCTGAAAATGAACGTGAGACACAACTTAAGGCTGTACACTCTCACCAAGCTGTTTATTTTCAAAAATAAGAATCGTTTTGCTGCTTCCGATGTAACCAACAGAGGTATTGAATTGCTCCGAGATGAAGCGAACCGGTACAAAAGCTTTACCATTTTTCATCAGAAGAGGAGCATCATTGATCGCAAGTGTATCATTCACGACAACTTGTTTGTTGCCCACGCTCCAGCGGATGGTCTTGTCATTCTGTGTGATCACAGCTTCGCGCGTACCGCTGTTCCAGTTCACACTGGCATTTAACTGCTCCGAGACAAAACGCAGAGGCACATAGGTCCGCCCTTCATCGATAAAAGGTGCAGCATCCAGTGCATAAGCACGATCCCCGACATAGGCGGTCGTAGACCCTTCAATCAGACGCTGGAAGCTGCCCTGCGGCGTTCGTTTCTGCTCCCGCACATTCATCCGGTTCAGAAGCTGCATCGTATGACTGCCACTCACAACATCCAGATAATTGTTCTGCACTGTGAGTCCGGCAGGCTCAACCTCTGAGACAGAAGTCTGAATACCGGAGGATAACGAGGTGGACGCCGAGATATCCTGTATAACATTTGTCGCTGACTGATCACGGGTAAACGTAAAACCTGCGATCGGTGTCAGATCCCACACCCGGTTGTTGGATAATTTTAATACATCCAGGCTGGAAAGCTGCCGTAAAGGTTCCAGATCATAGATCTGATTGGACTCTGCATTCAGCTCTGTCAGCCCAGTCAGTTCCTCAAGCCCCTTGAGATGCTGTACTTGGTTACCAGAGATATCAAGTGTCCGAAGGCGTGTCATGTGCTCCAGTGGTGTCAGATCCGTGATTTGATTACCTGCCACATTCAGATTCCGCAGTGTATTTGGCAATTCAGCCAGTACGTCCAGCGTCTGAACCTGGTTGTTTGCTACATTGAGTTGTTGGAGCCGGGTTTTACCCATGAGCGGTGTCAGATCGTTAATCGTATTGTTCGAGATCTCAAGCCACTTCAGTGCATCCGCATCCGAGAGGGCCGCAAGACTGGCAATCTGGTTACCACTGGCGTGGAACGTATGTAATCGGTTGAACCCACGTACAACCTCTATGGAAGAAATGGAATTGTTGCTGATATACAGCCGTCCCAAGTCTTTTAATTCAGTAAGTGCGTCTATGGATGTAATGTAATTATTGCGAACATCGATCTCGCGAAGCTGGGTTAGGTGCGCCAGCGGTGTGAGATCCTCAATCTCATTCCCATATAATCGGAGGTGAGTCAGATTGGTTGCATATTCGAGACCGGACAGGCTGTGAATACCTGCATTGCTCAGATCTACCACCTCAAGCTGCTCCAGATCCGTTGAAGTTAATGGCATATCCAGAGGTTTGTTCAGGATTAACTTCAGTCCGTCCTCCAAAGCGGGATCTTCAATGATTCCCTCGCCCAAGTCTGTAGTGGTGTAAGCCATGGCTTGCCCCGATGCCCCGAGACTCAGGATGAATACTAGAAGTAATAGCGTCATTCTTCTCATTGCATGCATTCCCTCCGATTTTTAGAATTATAAAATAACCCGAACAGATTGAGTTAGTTAAGTATAATATCTACACGATAACAGCAACCGGAAGGTTGTTCTGCCCACGGGAGTGTTCAGTGTGAATTGAAGAGTTTAACATATACAGGTTCGGCTAAAAGCACATCTATAGTTATTAACCCGTCAACAGGGAAAAGGAACAAGAAATTTCGTAATGGGTATTTCCCTACTTCTATTCTATATGAAACAAACCCTGCTCTGCACTCTTCAGAGACATGTTTATCAAAAAAAATAGAACATCTCCCGCAGACCCTATTCAACGCACCCTTGAAACGGGTAAAGATGAAGTAAAGATGCCATTTTGGAGGGGAAGATGTGAGTATGCGCCAAGCCATGATCATTAGTAATCCATCGTCAGGTAAGGAAGAGGCAGAGCAGTATGTGTCCCAAGTCAGAGAAATTCTGGAGTCACAGCAGTATGAGGTGGTGGTTAATGAGACGGCCGGGGAAGGTGATGCCACCAACTACTGTCTGAGCGCCTGCAAAGACGGCTGTGATCTGGTCATATCCATCGGAGGCGACGGTACACTGCACGAGACGATTAACGGAATGATGGATCAGGATCATCGTCCCCGACTGGGTGTGGTACCGCTAGGTACGGTGAATGATTTTGCACGTGCGCTGAATATCTCGCTTGACCCGGAAGAAGCCATTAGGCAGTTACGTTCGAATCAGACCCATATCGTGGATTTGGGGAAAATCAATGATCGCCTGTTTGCCAACGTTGTGGCTGCGGGTTCTTTGGCAGAAGCTTTGTTCTCCGTATCCTCGGAAGAAAAGTCGAAGTTGGGATCATTCGCATATCTCAAAGAAGGCTTGAAAGACCTGGTGAATACACCAGCCAATCATCTAACCATCGAATATGACGGACAGCTCTGGGAGGGGGAATCGCCACTTTTTCTGGCGGCGCTGACCAATTCGGTCGGAGGATTCGAGAAGTTATCCCCGGATGCAGAGGTGGACGATGGTCTGATACATTGTTTTGTTGTTCGTAATATCAGTGTGTTCAACAGTCTGACCCTGGGCACCTCCCTGTTATTTGGTAGTCTGAAAGACCATAAGGACGTGGACTATTTTACAGCCAAAGAAGTTCATGTTCGCTCGGACGAAGCCATTCGCACCAATGTAGATGGGGAAGAAGGTCCTGCCCTGCCGATTCACATCCGTGTCCTGCCAAGGCATATTGAGGTCATTGTACCGGAAGAAGTATAACTTATTCTTTTGGATCTATAGGCTGGAATGAAGAACCTATCATTTCTCCATATGAATGTAGGATAAAGCTATTGAAACCGATTGCAGATATATGTCACAATCAAAGGTAAGATACACGATAATATTCGAATATGGAGGGAAAACATCTTGAGAACGATTAAATTGGGCAGCAGTGCACTAGAAGTACCTGTAGTCGCGGTAGGCTGCATGCGGATTAATTCACTAGACGGTAAGGAAGCCGAACATTTTGTTCGTTCTGCAATGGAGGTTGGCGCAAATTTCTTTGACCATGCCGACATTTATGGTACAGGAACATGTGAGGAGATCTTCGCCGAAGCGGTACAGATGAATCCCCAAGTTCGTGAAAATATGATTCTTCAATCCAAATGCGGTATCCGCAAAGGCATGTTTGATTTCTCCAAAGAGCACATCCTGAATTCGGTCGATGGCATCCTGCAACGTCTGAAAACGGAATATCTTGACGTGCTGCTTCTGCACCGTCCAGATGCATTGGTTGAGCCGGAGGAAGTGGCTGAAGCCTTTGATCAACTGGAGCGCGAAGGTAAAGTGCGTCACTTCGGGGTATCCAACCAGAATCCGAACCAGATCGAATTGTTGAAAAAATACGTGAAACAGCCACTGGTAGCCAACCAGTTGCAGATGAGTATTACCAATACGACGATGATCGACAGTGGCATCAACGTGAACATGGAGAACGACGCTGCGGTTAACCGTGACGGTAGCATTCTTGATTACTGTCGTCTGCATGATATCACCATTCAGCCGTGGTCCCCGTTCCAGTACGGGTTCTTCGAAGGTGTATTCCTGGGTAGCGACAAGTTCCCGGAATTGAATGCAAAGATCGACGAGATTGCTGCGAAGTATGACGTGAGCAATACAACGATTGCAATCGCATGGTTGCTACGTCACCCTGCGCAGATGCAACCTGTGACAGGCACGATGAACATTGAACGTCTGCAAGACTGTGTAAAAGCAGGAGATGTTCATCTCACTCGTCCAGAGTGGTATGAAATTTACCGTGCGGCAGGTAATATACTGCCTTAAATCCAAGTTACAGTGAGCATGATGACTGCTGAGTCAGTTGAGAACACGAGCCCGTAGATGGCTCGTGTTTTTTGTCTATTTTCAGGTTTGATGCCAGACGTGTTTCCGATATAAAATAAGGATAGGATTGTCTGTTTTATAAAAGGATTAAAATGGTTTTAATACAAATTAGTTGAAAATATTATATTGACCGATACTTTCTAATTACATATAATTACTTTTACATACCGATAATCCCGTTTATGTTTTTTATTTTGGAGGGTGGTGTTCGTTTGGAGTCGACAACCACGATACGCGATCACTTGGAAAGTTATCTGAAGCGTGAACAGATGTCCATTAGTCATTTTTCGGAAACGTCAGGGATTAATTCGGGTACGCTCAGCAATATTTTGAATAAAAATCGGCCTATTGCCATGCAGCAGTTGGATCGCATTACTTCCGCCATGAGACTGGAAGAAGGTTACTTCTATGAATTATACATAGATGAGTGTTTTGTACACGCGACCCCGGACTGGCGAAGACTGGGACCCTTCCTTCATCGCTGTGCCGAGTTGGACAAGTTGGACTGTATTGAAGAGGTTATTCGTCTGATGATGGATAATCTATCCTATATTCCTTTGTTATTTGATGTGGCTGAAGAATTCTACCAAGCAGGTAAATTCAAACCGGCCATTTTTCTATATGAAAACATTGCTGAAAGCGAGAAAATGCAACATTCCGAGCGGCTTGCGCTCTGTCAGTATCGACTGTTCCGGTTGGGACTGACCAATGATCAGCACCGGAATCTGATTATTGCATCTCGGTTCGAATATTATGTGGATCGGCTGGATGAACGCTACCAGTTGGATGCGCTTAACGAACTGATTAATGCTTTTGGAGCATTGCATAGATGGGACAAGGTTCAGGAGTTATCTGAAAAATTGAAAGTAAAAGCGTCCATCCATTATGAGATGAATGGCCGAAGGAAACAAGAAGAGACCAAAAGACCAATTGTTTTCTATATTCTATACTCCGATCTAGCTGCAGGAAGTGCCTGTTATCATTTGAAGGACTACAACGGTGCACTAAAATATGTTTCTTTATATTCGGATAATCGCTGGGTGAGGAACCCGGATAAAGATGAAACCGTTGTTATGAATCAGTTTCAGGAATGGGCTGAAGCGAATCGATA
The DNA here is from genome assembly GCF_047302515.1 of Paenibacillus amylolyticus. Classification (GTDB taxonomy): domain Bacteria; phylum Bacillota; class Bacilli; order Paenibacillales; family Paenibacillaceae; genus Paenibacillus; species Paenibacillus amylolyticus_G. The sequence continues at coordinate 6,111,369 of NZ_CP168019.1, forward strand.
TATATATCATTTAATGGGCGGTCATTTTGAGGTGTTACCTGATTATCTGGCGTATATCTCGACGAAGGAAAATGAGATATTCCCAGCGCTGTGTGATATTGTAACAGCGGCTAATCGTTATGATAAGGATATTGATCATGTTCTCAAACAGTATGAATCGTACTTCACGTATCAGGAACAGAGTAACCGAATTGGCAAAGTGAGCAGTCAGGTTACGGATGATCGATATTTAAGACTTTTAGCAGATTTGGGTGCATATTATTTAAAGAAGGACGAGTTTCATTTAGGGATAGAATTTGTTCTGGATAGTTTAAAATTTTCTATTGAAATTAGCAGTGGACGAGGTATGCTTAGAGGTGTCGGACTGTTCGAGCAATATCGGGAATTTGCATCTGAGACGGCGAAACAGCAATACAAAATGATAATTAGTGAGGTGCAGAAACTCAATGAAGAGAAAGTTGGCTTTGCTGATAGCTACCTGTAGTATCGTTGTATTCATCGTAGCCCCTGCTACGGAATCTGTCCCAGGCAAGGAAATCCCGAACCCCGAAATTATGAGACCCGCTGATCATGGATTTGGAACTTAATGAAAGTAAAGAACGCTTCTGATTTATTCAGAAGCGTTCTTTTTTTGGTGTATCAAAGTGGAAGAATAAGTATGTCGTATCTCACATGCGCTTATGATTGGCATAATACACTAAAATATGACAAAAAGGAGGGGTACTATGGATCGCCTGGATTTGATATCACGGATCGAAGATGCCAGACAATTGTTATATCGCATGCATATGGAATACGGCAGTCTGCTTCATCCGGAAGTGATCCAGCAATCCGTAGTCCTGGACGGGCTTATTAATCAATACAACAGAGTCAAGGTAGGAAAGGCGATGAATTAAGTTCGCCTATTTACATTTGCGTCTTTGTATACTATAGTTAGTTACATGAGTAACTAACCGACTAACTGACTAATGAATACGTATGAAAGTTGGAAGCACATGAAATCGACTTTGGATGAATCTCAGCCTATTTTTCATCAGATTGCTACGATGATTATGGACGATATTGTGGAAGGCAGATTGAAGGTGGAAGAACAGGTTCCCTCAACCAATGAACTGTCACGCTTCTACAATATCAATCCGGCTACAGCCCGCAAAGGACTGCAGGAGCTCGTGGACAAGGGAATTATATACAAACAGCGAGGTGTTGGAATGTTTGTTGCAAAGGGAGCAAGAGAAGCATTGCTCGTTGAACGGAAGCAAGATTTTTATGAAGAATACATCAAGCCTTTACTTGAAGAAGCCAGACGGATTCACATGAATGAAGACATGATCATTGATCTGATTCGCGGCAAGAAGGATAAGGAGAGTGAGTTATGATTCATATGGAGCAGGTCAACTACAGCTACCAGAAGACGCCCGTTCTGAACCAGGTTACGCTACATGAGAGTGAGCCAATCATTAGTGCAATCTGGGGAAGAAATGGAGCGGGTAAAACAACCATGATGAGTTTACTGGCAGGGCATAACCGCCCGGACAGTGGAACCGTTCAGATCATGGGTCAAGACCCCTATAATAATCTGGCTGCCCAAGGGCATCTGTGTTACATCCAGGAGAATCATCCCCTGGGGAAAAACTGGACGGTTAGTGACATGGTTCAAATGGGGCAATATTTTCATCCGCAGTGGAATCAGGAGTTGGCGGAACGTTTAATCGATGTGTTCGAACTACCGGAGAAGAAAAAGATCATTAAATTTTCGAAAGGCATGAAGACTGCCACCCAGATTATATTAGGTCTTGCCAGTAATGCAAATATAACCATTCTGGATGAACCCACCAATGGGCTTGATGCTGAGAAGCGTAAATTCTTCTATAATGCGCTATTGGAAAGTTATGAAGATAACCCGCGTCTAATCCTGATATCCAGCCATCATATTGAGGAGATTCAGCCTTTATGTGAGTCCCTTATCGTTTTGCAAGCTGGAGAAGTGTTATTGAATCAACCGATGGAAGATATGCGCGAAAAAGGAGTTCTTCTAACAGGGAGAATTGAAGATGTTAATCGGGTGACAGCAGATGTTAAAGTTATAGAGTCTTCCCAAATGGGATCGACTGTGAAAGTGATGATTGATGAGCCCTACTCGAAAATGTGGAAGGATATCGCTCATGCACAGGGGCTTTCCATTGAGAAAGCGACATTACAAGATTATTTGGTTAACAGGACCCGTAATCAAGAGGGGGTTAAACCATGAACGCAGTAAAAGGTACGAATCGACTGATTCGCGATGATATGCGTTTGTATCTGGGCATATTTTCATCCATCGCTCTGATGCTCGCCGTTGTATATCTGGCCATTGGCTTCATTTTTGATGTCTCGTATGCTACGCAACTGTTTGGTCCCATGTACGGAGGGATATGTACGTTTGCAATCGGGGGAATTATTACACTGTTTCCGGTTGCGATTGGTATGGGCAGTACACGAATTCAATTCATGAAATCCTTCTATATGAATTCGGTATGGATGGTTGCAGGTACCATGATCATTCTGCATGTGGCGTATTTCCTCTTACACCTGCTTCAGGAAAAAGGAGTTGTTGACGTAACCCTTTATCAACCGGGCATGTTGTATTCAAGCGAATATCATTTCTTATCCTACCTGTGGATCGATCTGATGTGCGGCTTTCTCGTGCTGGGAATCTCTGTCTTCCCAACGGTTTGTTGGATGCGCTTGGGGATGCGTAACTTCTTCATTATGTTCTTTGGGGTTGGCTTGGTTTTTACGCTGATAATTACATTGGGCGATCTTGGTGAGTTTATGTTGTGGATTGCTAGGATCAATCGCATGACATTGTTCACCGTTCTGGGATGCATTGGTGGTGCGCTACTTCTATCTACGTACCCGATGATGAAGAATGCGCCGCTTACCATGAAATCCAAAAAAGACTGACAGGAAACAGTTATAAAGGAACTGGGCAAGGAATCTAAGCGAAATCATTCCGAAATCAGAAAACACGAGTGCGAACACGCCTCGTGTTTTTTGTATCATATTAAATCACTGGATTTACCTATTCAACAATCTTTATACGTAATTCCAAATGAAGGTGCATCCCTTAAGCCTGAGCCTGCGGTTTGAATCCTTCGTCTTTGAGGTACTCGCCGGCTTCGCTACGCGACTCAAAAGCCATATCCAGATTATCACCGGAATACACATACCACATGTCATCTTCGTATTTTAAAGTCAGCGTATGTCCATCTTCATCGATCCACGTTCCGCCACCCGTGGAGGTTGTAGCCAATGTCGGAGCAGCAGCTTTTACTTGTTCTGGTTCTTTAAATTCAACTGCGTTGGGATTGTGAGACATCGCTTGGATCGTTTCATCTAACAATGTGCGCAGATCTGTTTCGGAGTAATCACGAATATTGACGAATCCTTTAGAATCGGTCTCATAGTTAGGCAGTAGCCCTGCATAAATATAACCGTTTCCGTTAGGGTGAATATGGAGAGCAACAATTTTTTTATCATACGCACTATCCTCGTAGTGGAAATTAACTCGACCGAGAGAAACATCTTTGCGTTGCAGTTGGGGATACGATTGTAGCACTTCTAGCTTTTGTTCCACGTTAAGCATAATTGCCTCCTGTAAATGTTCAATAGAGGTGATTATAACATGCCCTCCTGTTAATTTCCCGATAAAATGTTTCTCCCTAGTTCTTTTAGGTGTTCCATAACTTGCAGATAGGGATATGGCCCGTAGCTTACACGTGCTACACCCAGTGTGGCAAGCTGTTTTGGTGAAGGCTCAGGAGACGTAACCATGACGTTAATTGGCAGCGGTGAACGCTCACACAATTCCTGAATCAGTTGGTGATCCTGCAAACCGGGTACAAACAGACCACTGGCTCCTGCATCTGCATAATGGCTCGAACGTATAAGTGCTTCCTCCAGGAGAGAGTGGTTATGGTGTTCAGGTGCATGTTGCAGAAAAATATCTGTGCGGGCGTTAATGAACAACGGGATGCCTGCCTGCTGCGCAGCTTCCCGGGCGGCGGACAATCTCGGGCATTGCTCCTCCACAGTGTACAATCCCAAGCCAGCGGGAAGTTGATCTTCAATGTTGATCCCTACAGCACCATGATCGATGACTTGCAGGATATTTCGCTTCACTTCTGACACAGACCTCCCATACCCTCCCTCTATATCGATCGTTACAGGCAGATCCACGCTTGCTGTAATCCGTGCGAGATTGGCAAGCACTAGATGGAATGGCATGGCTTCACCATCGCGTTCACCGTGGGCCGCAGCAACGGACCAGCTTCCGGTAGCAATGGCCGTTGCCCCAGCGGATTGAATGGCTTGCGCACTTCCGGCGTCCCACACATTGATCAGAACAAGTGGTTTTCCTTTCACATGGTATTGTTGGAACAACGCTGCTTTTTCTTCTAAGGTACTCATATTATGTTGACTCTCCTTTGTTATATCATGCATTTCTTTGGACATTTGATGCGTACTTCATTACTTCATTCTGTTTTTCAGCTACCCTGTTTTTGTTTCTCGTGAGTCAAAAGCCAGTTTTTGCGAGTTAATCCCCCGCCATATCCACCCAGTTCGCCACTGGCATTAATTACACGGTGACATGGAATCACAATCGCAAGCTGATTGGCCCCATTCGCCTGTGCCACAGCTCGGCAAGCAGTCGGTTTTCCCAGTGCATTTGCAATCTCCTGATATGACCTCGTTTCACCAGCCGGAATGGCTATGAGCTCATCCCATACCTGCTTTTGGAATGGTGTTCCTAAACAGAACAACGGTGTGTCGAATGCTGTCCGAATACCTTGAAAGTACTCGTTTAGTTCACGCTCAATAGACTGGATGGGAGCTGTAGTACCGGGCACAATCGCTGATTTAGTTCGTTTGCGCAGACGCTCAACTTCGCGTTCCAGACCTCTGCGGTCCACAAATTCCAGTAAATATAGCGACTCCTCATCAGCAATAGCCATCATCGGGCCGAGCCGGGTGTCAATCCAGGACGCTTTTAGGATATGTCCTTCATCGACTTGTGTAGGGGCAGCACCCATGATCCGTGAAAAGGCATCGCGGAAGCCGCTGCTTGATTCATACCCAGTAGATAATTGGCTATCAATCACGGTGCGGCCGGAGCGAATATTTTTCAGGGCAAGTCCCATGCGGCGAGCGCGAGCATATTCGACAAAGGTCATGCCGAACCGCTTCTTGAACTGTCGGCGAGCAGTGGATTCGTCGATGGAGAGGGCCTTGAAATCCTGTTCTTTCCAGCGTTTCTCCGGATTTTTCTCCACAGCTTCCACTAATATGCGAACGACATCGGATACTTGGTTAGGGTGAGAGAGCGGACGACAGCGCTGGCAAGGGCGATAAGAGGCCAGAAGTGCCTGCTGAGCCGTCTCATAGAATTCGCAGTTTTCGAATTTTGGCTTTCGCGCAGGGCATGTGGGGCGACAGAACACACCCGTGGTTCGGACTCCAACATAGAATAAACCCTCGTATTCCGAATCTTTGGCCACAAGCGCCTCGTAATATTGTTCCTTCAGATCAGCAGAAATCATGGGGGCACGTCCTTACTCATTAGAATCTTTATCTATACCTATTATAGAAAAACGTTGCAGCAAGCATCGCCGAAAATCAGGCATGAATATTGGATAGATTAAATCGGATATAACATTGAAATTCGGTTGTTCAGAATTTGTTTAGAGTGAACTGGTAGTATAGACCTATCATAGTAGGGTGACTTAGGCAAAGATACCTATATAGTGAAAAAGTGAGTTATTGATCATTCATTGTTATAGGAAAAATACATAGGTAAACATGAAATTAAAGATTAGCGGAATGAAAGTCTGGAGGTCGAATAGAATGAGATATTCTACGTACAAAAGTATTTATGAATTCGTTTATACCAAAACGTCCGAGTCTCGCACCATGTATGTTAAAGGTCAATTCATGCAGCGTGTGAAGACGCCAACCTGGCTAATGAAGATCGTCACTATAACTCTAATTATAATCATAGGGTGTAGTGCTGTATTCACTGCATTTGCCGGAGATGAGCAATTGTTGTCGGGGGACCAGATCGTTGTATCTCAGGGAGATACACTGTGGGGCATTTCATTGGTACATAAACCTCAGCAGATGGACACTCGTGTGTATGTAGAAGCTATCAAGAAAGTGAACAAAATTGAGCATAACGCTATTCAGATTGGACAAGTGTTGGTCTTGCCTGGGTTTGATCGATAAAATAAACGGTGCATGACGTCATGAACAGAGTTCTTTTTTTACTCATCGAGGTACAGTTACATACTGAATTTATTAATCATTTACATATAATGGAGCTTCATGAGGGACGATATGGTGTAGTGATTAATAAGTGGTGTGCTATATAAGTTGAACTAAAGAATATTTACACTGACACTACGATGACAGAATAACCTTCCAATCGCTGTTATCCCCAGATTTTTTGATTCCCTTTTCTTAAAGGGAAAATCCGGGGATAAAGGCGAACGCTTCGCTTTTTCAGGTTTTTTCTGTCCTCTCCGTTATCGTGTAAATGATTAGTTCAACTGATATAGATATATGTGCTGTAGTTAGATGAAGGGAGAAGTAGATGATGAAAATAAATATAAAGAAATCTGTACTTTGCATGTCTATGCTCTGTATTTCGCTATTCGTCAGTGCCTGTGGTGCCAAGAACAATAACGAATCTGTTCAGGAGCACGCCTATCCGCAATCGAAGCAACCTGTAGAGGAAGCAGGAGAAAACTCTGTTCCGAATGCGGATGCGAAGAATAACAATAGCCAAGGCAGTGCCAGTGGTGATGAGGGCAAGCCTACAGCTCAATCGGAATCAACTGAACCGTCTGAGCAGATTGATATCGTCATTGACCAGTCGGAGAAACCGAGCGAGGGTAACAGCTTTGATTTTGGAATTAAACAGGTTCCGAAGGGGTATACACTAACGGAGATGCGGTGGACGTCTAACACGGTGACGATTGTGAATTCACTACAGGAAGCCATTGAACATGGTGGAAATGGTGAAGAGGGGTTTTACTTTAGCGGCAATGGACAATTCTCCGGCTTTATCTATTCGGATGAGATGAAGGGCGAGCGGGGCAAAGCGACATTTGTCTTCACAAATGATGAGGGGAACGAAATCATGTCCGAGAAAGAAATTACGTTGAAGTAGCAGGCACATCATGAAGGCTCCGTCTAGAGCCTGTTGAACAGGAAAAGCAGCCACGTGGGCTGCTTTTTTTGACATCCATAATTATAAGATCGCCGATCTATCTGTTGCTACATAAAGTCAAAGAAATAACGGACTACGTGGAACATAACCGGAGAGGTGTAGGTCAGGCTGTCGACCCGGCTCAGGTAGCTTTTTTTGAGCGAATCGAACTTGTTGTCATCTCCAATTAACAGATCGCGCTTCAGTACAGAAACGGTCAGACTGCCGAAGAATCCAGCCAAACTGATCAACACCCCGATGAACAGCGAGAATTTCCAATCAAATGGCGTCAGGTAGGGATGGATGAAATAAGACGTAGCTGTCGTTACAATAAATGCACACGCGAACCCTTCCCAGGTGACAAAAGGATTGGCGGTAGGCACCACTTTTCGTTTGCCCAGATAGAGAGAGACCAGATAATGCACCACATCATTAAGCTGTGTTAACACGACCAGGAACAACACCAGCTTGGACCCGTACTCTGGTGTGGCAAATGGGAAATAGGCCAGGTGGCTCAGCCCGAATACCATCAGCATCAGTCCCCATTGTGTGGAGCTGACACTGCGCAGGAAACCGACCGTACCTTTGTTAATCAGGCGTGGCAAGGGCAGTACCAGGAACACATATAGTGGAATAAACACGATAAACATGCCATACCATCCAATGTAGATCCAGTAGAACTGAACCGGAATTGCCAGATACGCCCACAGGAACAGTCTGCGGTCGGCTTTGCGTGTACTGCGAATCATGGAGAAGTATTCTTTGAGTGAGAAGAATGCAAGCACCATGAGGGAGATGAGGGACACGATGGGGTTGAAGAGGGTAGCGAGGCAGAAGATCACAAACATACCCCACCAGGTTTTGATTTTTTGGCCGATGCCTGAATAGTCTTTGCTTGGCTGAAGCTTTGCAATAATTTTGTACACGATATGTATCACAAGTAAAGCTGTGAAGATTAACGTTAGTGTAAAGAGTGAACTGCTCACGTACCGATCACCTGCTTATTCAAAGTAAGATTCCATTATAGGGTACCTATGTTATTATGAAGGAATAGTGCCAACTTGATAAGGGGAAATTTTGCTATGACAGATGAACGCTCCATCTATATCCTGCTTACGAATACAGGAACGCTGTTTACCAAGGTTATTCAGAGCTATACCCGAGCGCCATATAATCACGCATCGATCTCATTTGACCGGGAGTTAACCGAGCTGTACAGCTTCGGCCGCAAGCATCCGAGCAATCCGCTGAATGGCGGGTTTGTGAAGGAAAATATTCAGACAGGTACATACAGCAAGTATCCCAATACCACATGTGTCATATACAAGCTTCAGGTGACGGATCGTGAAGTGGAAAAGATGAAACGTGTGCTGCACATCTTCATCCGCAGCCGCCAGAAATATATGTATAATCTGCTCGGCGTGATTGGCATTACACTCAAGGAACCGGTGGAGTTCAGCAACTCCTACTTCTGCTCCCAATTTGTAGCCGAGATTTTGCAGCGTTCAGGCATCAAACTGTGGAACAAGCTGCCTGCGCTGGTGACACCGGATGATTTTCGCCAGAGTGAACGATTGCAACTGGTTTATGAAGGGAAATTAAGCGAGTATACGCTGGGGAATGCAGAGAAGGAATAGGGTAGGTGCGTGTGCTGATGATGATGCATGCCAAGGATATCCAATCATAAAACAGCCTGCTGCCACGAATGACGAGGCAACAGGCTGTTTGTGTACTTCATATGGATGGTGGTGAGGATGAGGATCGGTCAAAATTAACCTCTTCAAGAAACTCGATCACTTCACCATTCGGACTGTGGACGAGCGCATTTCTAACCCGAAGTGCAGGTTCGCCAAGCGATATCCAATCCGGTTCAACATAGGCTTTGGCTCCATGGGCGAGCGCTCGCTCATAGATATCTTCTACATCATGCACGTAAAAGGCGAAATGTAACAGTGCGCCGTGCCGGACCGCTTCAGGCGAGGTGGCAGGTTCACCCTCCGCAGGAATGACCGCTTTCGGGTCAAACACCTCAATGCAGGTGCGTTGATCCGGAGAGATTAACATACATGCCTCGGTAATGTGGAAGGAAGGCAAACTCCAGGAGTGACCGACCTTGAAGCCTAATACTTTTGTATAAAACGCCAGAGTATCTTTGTAATTACGAGCCTGAATGGCTACATGTGCAAGTCCAATAACACTCACATTACATCGCTCCTTCTTCAGATTGTATTCTAAATTATAGGGTTGATATCGCATTGGAACCATACAATATCAAAGGATATAATGAGATGAAATCTAACTATTTTAGCTAATTTATTAGAAAAACCTTATTAAATAAGACGACGACTCGGAGGTCTTACAAATGGAACACATAATAGATGAAATCGATCAGCAGATTATGCGCTTGTTGCAACATCATGCACGTATCCCCGTTGCACAGATAAGCAAAGAAATTAACATGTCCCAGCCTTCGGTTAAGGAAAGAATCCTGAAACTGGAGGAAAGAGGTGTGATAACGGGCTATTCAACCATCTATAATCTGGCCCGGTTAAACCGTGGAACCACGACGTTTATTTTACTCAAAACAGAGTATTGCGACGAATTGGTCCAGTTCTGTGAACAGGCCATCGAAGTCACGGACGTTTATCGGATTAGCGGTGAGTATAACTATCTGATCAAAGTACAGACGGCGTCCATTGAAGAACTTGCCGAATTTCAGGATTCACTGGTGAAGTTGGGACCCTCCAAATCCCATATCAGCATGAAAAATATCATGGAAAACCGTGTTCTTCTTTAAGATATGAGAGAGACTAGAGAGAAGACATTTGTTCTGGCACCGGATTCGTTCAAAGAAAGCATGACAGCGAAAGAAGTATGTATCGCGATGGAAAAAGGGTTGCGTAAAATATACCCGACGGCAGGCTATATTCATGTACCTATGGCAGATGGTGGGGAAGGTACGGTGCAGTCCCTTGTGGACGCTTCCGGCGGTGTCCTTCACCAGCACGAGGTGAGCGGACCATTGGGTCAGACAGTCAATGCACAGTATGGCATTCTGGGTGGGGGAACAACGGCGGCCATCGAGATGGCATCGGCCAGCGGCATCCACTTGGTTACCAAGGAGACCCGGGACCCGCTCCGGACGACAACCTATGGAACAGGCGAGTTGATTCGCGCATGTCTGGACCTTGGCATACACAAGATCATCATTGGCATTGGTGGTAGCGCGACCAACGACGGTGGGGCTGGCATGGCTGAAGCACTTGGTGCGAAGTTTCTGGATGCACAGGGTCAGCCGCTTGCGCGTGGGGGCGGGGCTTTGGATCAACTGGCTCAGATTGATGTATCTGGTCTGGATGAGCGTTTGCAGGAAGTGGAGTTCATTGTGGCCTGTGATGTGACCAATCCCCTATGTGGGGAGCATGGCGCATCGAGGGTGTTTGGACCACAAAAAGGGGCAACTCCAGAGATAGTTGAACAGCTGGACGCGAATCTGTCCCATTATGCAGATGTGGTGAAACAGCAACTTCATAAAGATATCCGAGATGAACAAGGAGCCGGAGCGGCTGGTGGATTGGGCGCGGGACTCTTGATTTTTACACAGGCTGTATTACGTAAAGGGATTGAGATTGTCATTGAATATACTGAGTTGCGTGAAAAGTTGATTGCTGCGGATGTGGTATTTACGGGTGAAGGCGGCATCGACTTCCAAACGAAATTTGGCAAGACCCCCTATGGTGTTGCTCGGGCAGCCAAGGAAGCGGGTAAACCTGTGATTGCCCTTGCAGGCTGTGTGGGCGAAGGGATCGACACCCTCTACGCGGAAGGCATCGATGCCATATTTGGTATTGTGCCTGGGGCAGCAGATCTGGATCGACTATTGCGAGAAGGCCCGGAGAATGTGGAACGTACCGCCGAGAATATTGCAAGAGTACTGAAGTTGGGGTTACTTTCTTAGGTCGATGAACATCGGGATCGCATGAGGGTGGATTGGAATGTGATGTGACAAAGACGGGATATGGATATGCCTGAAATTAGGTGATCTGTTTCTCGTTTTTTTTTTTTTTGCTGTGAAGTTCCATTGTATAGTTGTCGTTAAGGTCACTTCGTTCGCGTTATCTTTACCCTTTATGGCACATGGAGAAATTGCACATACAGTTACGTATCTGATGACCAATACGTTCACGACGGGCAGCACATTGTATGTGGATGGTGGGTACACCTTAATTTAAGAGCCGGAGTTATATAGGTCCAAAAGAATACTTTTTTAAAAATAAAATGATGAATTATGGCGAAAAAAGTTGAGATCTATCCTGTTTTTGTACTACAGGGCGGGTCTTTTTCCTTTTATTTACTCTTTTTGTTTAGATTCTGTTTATCGCAGTGCACTACAATAGGCCTTACGTATCAGATGGATTGAATTTATATGTAAAAAACATGAGATAGGGAGGATCAAGTACATGAATTATAGGAAAATAATTAGTTTGGTGCTCATTATGGTGTTAATAGCTCCGTGGTTGGCACCAGCAGGGAAGGTTAGTGCAGGTGGCTCATATCCTGTACCAGGAAAGGGTGGCTTAATCACAATCAAGCCTACGGGTGATAACAATGTTGAAGTACATTGGGAATATGCTGACTCCTCTACGCCATCATATGAATTAAAATATCAGGTCTACGTCTCTGTTTATCCTAACCTGAAAGACATGGAAGAAATCAGGGACTCACTAGACTATGGGAACGATGATTGGATTAGTGGTGCAGAATCTGAAGACGGTACGTTTTCCAGAGAATTTATGGGTTTAAGCGACAGCGTAACTTACTATTTCAATGTAATTGTTAATGATGGAAAAGGTTTGGAATCTGCGTACCAGATGCAATCTTACGACCCTAGTACACAGTTGAGCGAGTTGGACCAGTTTAACGAAATCAAAAAAAAGATAAATCAGGGCGATACTTCTGACTTTAAACAGGAAGTTATAGACCTTTTTCTTAACGAACAATTCATAGACAAGCCTGATTTTAAATCGTTATCTGAAGACGATCAAATTGATATCACAGTACATTTACTAAATCTTGATCCACCAACTAGCGATGGATATCAGAATAAGGGACAAGTTCAATATCTGGTGCAGTTGGCTCTGCAAGCTCTGGAACTTCCCCGTAAAATTGGAGGATCAGACTCCAGAATAGTCCTTGATGAATTTTATGGAAAGCTAGCAGAGCGGAAACTGCATTTTGATTATCCTAGTGTCGAAGAGGGATACTATGAACGTATTGATCTGTATCTCAACTCTTCAGATATTGAAAAACGTATGACTGCTTATATATATGAGCGTAAAATTATAGGGGCCCCTTCCATTAAGAAGATTCTGGGTTATAGGGATACAGTAGTAAGTGATACTCCTTTTATAAATAAGGTAGTATCGTCAGAAGATATGATGAAAGTATTAGATGAGATGTTTGAAATTCAAGAAGGTATCGAATCGTATAACTCCAAAGAAGAAAACCAAGAAAAACCACTTGGAAGTTTCCCTTTGGATATCAGCAAATGGGAAAACCTCTCATCCGAAGAACGTGAGAAATTGGCTGATCTTATGCTTAGTGAAAGACTTGATGAGGGATATACAAGTTTTGAAGAAATTCAGACTGCATTTAATAAATTTTTCCCGGATGATAACGAAAGCGATCCATTGACTGTCTTAAATACTGCAAAAACTAATGGTAATATAGCGGCTATGCGTTTAGCTATGGAAGATCCAGATCTGGGTATCACTCTTCCTAACGGATACGGTGCTTTGTCTTTGCAAGTTAGAGATTTCATTGCGGGATTCTTGATTGAATATGTAAATAAAGATTACAAAAATAAAGAACAGGTCCAATATATGATGGAACTTGCTGTTCTGGCCCAATCCGTTTGGGAGCAGAGGGAACTCAGTGTTCTTAGGAATAAGCTGGATCTGCTCGCTCAGCAATTAGTAAATGGACCTAATCACTTTAATGACCAACAGACCTATGTGTTACGTAGCATTGGACAACAACATTTGGAACGTAGCAAAGTAGATAAAGGTGTACTGGCATATAATTACTTGCATCTAGTTGCATTCGAAAGGTTGGAAGGAGTGTCTAAAGGGGATATTGTTGATCCTGAGATTGTCCTGAATCTCCTCTCTATGCCTATCGATTCATTTGAGCAAGCTACTTCTATACCACGAATGGATCAATGGCTTGATAAAGCAATGAAAGATCAGATTAAAGGTGAAGCATTCTTCAGCAAATACAAATTTAATCTTAGAGGCGCTCTTGATTTATCCAAAAGGGCAGAACTCAGTCCTGAAGGCCAGAAGGAATTGGCTGAATGGGTCCTAAATGAACAAGACAGCTATGAGGATGTTGGGAATCTGCAATATGTATTTAATCGATTCTTTACGGCTCCTGATGTGAAGGGGAATGACATCAATAACACCCTAACGGGCTTGGAAAGCACGATGGAGATTTCCTTTGACAATAAGTTGCACTGGATTGATGTTGCCTTCATTCAAAAAATGGACCTTAGCGGCAACAAAACGGTATGGGTTCGTTACAAAGCAATCAGTGATGAACTGCCAGGCCGCGCTGTGAAGTTTGTCTTTACACAGAATGGTGATAGCAGCACGGATAATGGAAATACTCCAACACCTAATCCTGGCGGAAACACAGGTGGTGGCGGATCATCTACGACTACGCCAGTAACGTCTACACCTGCACCAACAACGAAACAAGAACAGATCGTAGTCGACGTTAATGGAACAAACGGAACCAACCTGACCAAAACACCAATCACACGTACAACCGAAACCAACGGCACGATCAAAGATCTGGTGAAAATGACCGAAGCGATTGCCAAGGAATCGGTGGAAAAAGCGAAGCAATTGAACATGAACACCGCACGCATTGTCATCCCAGATACCAAAGATTCCGTGTCCGAGACACGTATTGAACTGCCTAAGGCAGCGGTGAAAGAATTGAATGATGGCTCACTCAAGCTGGAGATTTCCACTGAAAATGTAGTGATTTCCGTTCCGACGAATTCCATCGCTGGATTCGATCAAGACTTGTACTTCTGTGTGGTTCCGCTCAAGAAAGAATCCGAACGCAAAGAAGTTGAAGAGCGTGCGAAGAAAGAGCAACTCATTCAACAAATAGCTCCGAACACCAATGTTCGTGTATTGGCTCGTCCGGTAGAGATCGACACGAATATGCAGAGTCGCGAAGTGACACTCAGGTTGCCACTGCGTGACAGTCTGCCAACTGATCCGGCTGCTCGTCAGCAGGCTTTGGACAACTTGGCGATCTATATCGAACACAGTGACGGCACAAAAGAATTGATTCAAGGCAAATTGGTGAAACTCGCGGATAACAGCGAAGGCATCGAATTTACCGTAACAAAATTCAGTATGTTCACCCTCGTTGTTGTGGATGGACTGAAAGCTTCACAAAGTACACATCAACCGTACATCCAAGGTTTCGGTGCTGACTTCCGTCCAGATGCATTCGTAACCCGTGCACAAATGGCAGCCATGCTGGCTCGCAATCTTCCAACTGAAGCGGCAGCAGGTTCCGTGAGTAGCTTGAGCTACAAGGATGTATCTGCGACACACTGGGCAACAAGTGAGATTCAAAAAGCACATTCCGCTGGCATCATGAACGGCATGAGTAACACCCAATTTGCACCGGAAGGCTCGATCACCCGTGCACAGATGGCAACGATTGCGTATCGCTGGACGCAGCAACAAGCGAGTGCAACAACCGTGAATGGTCCAGCAGTTTCCTTCACAGATGTATCCGCAGACCTGTGGGCAGCAGATGCGATTGCATACGTGCAATCGGCTGGCCTGATGGTTGGATACAACGATGGTACATTCAAACCGGATAGTAAGCTGACGCGTGATGAAGCGGTGAAAGTGCTGAATGTATTGTTCAACCGCACACCACTAACTGGCGAAGTTACGCCAACGTTCAGTGATGTACCAGCAACACACTGGGCATATGCTGATATCGAAGCTGCAGCGCAAAAGTAATAACTGTTACAGAACTAAAATTGTAAAGATAATGATTAGAGCGCAAAAGGCCATCCTTCGAGGTGGTCTTTTGCGTTCTAACGAATAGGTTACTTTATATCTATCGGAAAATGCAATTTAATTTACGGCAGAGCAGTAGTTGGAAGTGGACGGCGGATATATTGGGATTTAAGAAATATCTATATAGGTCTTAAATAATATTTTATACGAAAAATAGCGAAAAAAATTGAGTTTTATTCTGTTTAAATTCTTCATTATGGACATTTTTACTTTTATTTGCTCCATTGTTCAGAATCCGTTCAGAGTTGTGTACTACAATAGGCCTATATTTCCAGAGAAAAATATAAACAATCTATTTATGGTCGACACATCTGAGGAGGATAAAAATGAGTAAGATCCGCAAAACGTTTAGTTTATTAGTTGTATCTCTAATGTTAATGCAGGGAGCTGCTGCAACATATGTAAGTGCTGATTCAGACCCTAACTCTGAGACTTCTTCATCAACGACGAGTTCAAGTGAATCGAATTCATCCAACAACACACCGTCGAACTCCAATGAACCAAGTAATAATAGTTCAACAACAACATCGCAAGAAACACCATCGGAGCAGGTGAATGAGCCTATTGTCATCCCGCCGCCAATATTACCTATACCACCGTTCCCAACATTCCCACCCATGCCTCCATTCCCAACGCTTCCACCAATTCCGTCACCAACAATAACGCCGTTGGTGCAGTTGAATCAGGCTGTAGCTGTTAAAGAAGCTGGAACAGTGTTATCTATTTTAAAAGATACAAATCTGCTCAATCAGCCTGGAGCGTTTAGTGAGCTAACAGATCAAGAACAAATGACGATTGCTGCTACTTTAGTGCAGTTGACACCTGATTCGGGATCCTATAATGAAGATCAAGTTCAGTTTCTTGTAGATACGGGTGCCAAGGCACTTCAAGCATATCGGTTAGATTACCGTGATATGGCTTATGAATTACAACAATTCTACAAACAAGTTCTTTTAGAAGGCGCTGGTCTCTTCTCACAAGAAGATTTTGAACACTTCAAGGCAGCAGCCAATTTTTATCTGGAAGCTAATGAAGCTGATCAACGGATTATTGCTTATATTGCGAAGATGACTTCTGTCACTATGAGTAATGATAGTGCTATCAGTTTATTGTTTATGATATCTGCAGAGCTCCCGTCGATTAATCAAGCTGAGTCTGCGAATGACGCATGGCAGAATTTGACGTATTACTACATGATGCAAGTACAGACAGAATTGTATATCAATGGACATCCAGAAGCTATGATTCAAGATTTTCCGCTGCAACTGGACCAATTAAATGAAATATCAGAGGATATGGATCAGCAGCAACAACTCGCAGAGTGGATGCTTAGTGAACGACCTGTTGGAGGATATGAAAAAATTAAAGATATTCAAAGAGCATTTGACTTGTTCTTTGCTCCCCCAGCGCCTAAAGTGACTGCTGATGATACAGCCAATGTGGTTATCGGTGCAGATGAAACGATGGAATACTCCAAAGATAATGGGGAGACTTGGAGTAAATTCACCAATACAGATCGATTTGAGGGCAAACAAATAATTGTGGTTCGTGTAAGAGCCAAAGGCAACACACCGGCATTGAAATGGACAACACTTACGTTTACATCCAATACTCCAACACCTAATCCTGGCGGAAACACTGGTGGCGGCGGATCTACTGCGCCTGTAACAACTTCACCCGTAACGTCTACACCTGCACCAACAACGAAACAAGAGCAGATCGTGGTTGACGTTAATGGAACAAACGGCACCAACTTGACCAAAACACCAATCACCCGTACAACCGAAACCAACGGCACGATCAAAGATCTGGTGAAAATGACCGAAGCCATTGCCAAGGAATCGGTGGAAAAAGCGAAGCAATTGAATATGAACATCGCACGCATTGTTATTCCAGATACCAAAGATTCCGTGTCCGAGACACGTATTGAACTGCCTAAAGCAGCGGTAAAAGAACTGAATGATGGTTCGCTGAAACTTGAAATCTCTACAGAGAATGTAGTGATTTCCGTTCCGACGAATTCCATCGCTGGATTTGATCAAGACTTGTACTTCCGCGTTGTACCTTTGAAAAAGGAATCGGAGCGCAAAGAAGTTGAAGAGCGTGCGAAGAAAGAACAGTTGATTCAACAAGTTGCTCCGAATACGAATGTGCGTGTACTGGCTCGTCCGGTAGAGATCGACACGAATATGCAGAGCCGTGAAGTGACACTCACGTTGCCACTGCGTGACAGTCTGCCATCCGATCCGGCTGCGCGTCAGCAAGCATTGGACTACCTGGCGATCTATATCGAACACAGTGACGGCACAAAAGAATTGATTCAAGGCAAATTGGTGAAACTCGCGGATAACAGCGAAGGCATCGAATTTACCGTAACAAAATTCAGTACGTTCACCCTTGTTGTTGTGGATGGACTGAAAGCTTCGCAAGGTACACATCAACCGTACATCCAAGGATTTGGTGCAGATTTCCGCCCAGATGCATTCGTAACACGTGCACAGATGGCAGCCATGCTGGCTCGCAATCTTCCAACTGAAGCGGCAGCAAGTTCCGCGAATAGCGTGAGTTACAAGGATGTATCTGCGACACACTGGGCAACAAATGAAATTCAAAAAGCGCAATCCGCTGGCATCATGAACGGCATGAGCAAAACTCAATTTGCACCGGAAGGTTCGATTACTCGTGCACAGATGGCTACCATTGCGTATCGCTGGATGCAGCAACAAGCGAGCGCTACGACGAAAGTTACAGAAGTTTCCTTCACAGATGTATCCGCAGACCTGTGGGCAGTAGATGCGATTGCATACGTGCAATCTGCTGGCTTGATGGTTGGTTACAACGATGGTACATTCAAACCGGACAGTAAGCTGACCCGTGCTGAAGCGGTGAAAGTGCTGAATGTATTGTTCAACCGCACACCCCTAACTGGCGCAGTTACGCCAACGTTCAGTGATGTACCAGCTACACACTGGGCATATGCAGATATCGAAGCTGCAGCGCAAAAGTAATATTTTTAAAAGAAAAAAAGGGGTCATTAACGCAGTAACATATGGAAAAGAGAACCCCTAATGACGGATAGGATATGACGATACAATAGATAGAATAAAAAAAGAGCTGTTCCAAAAGCCATACATTGGCTAGGAACAGCTCCTTTTTGCGGTTTAGTGTGAATCAACAATGGTACGTCATATCGTCTAGGTTCGTTAGAATGGGTATGTTTTCTTTATCCGGCATATAAGAACTGTAAGATTCGTTAGCGCTTGATCACCCATTAGTTATTCTGTTTACGCAGTTGTACTACTCTTTATCGGGCGTGTGTGAAGCATTCTCGTAAAACTTACCATCCCGCAACTGATCCACGAATCCTTGTAACCAGACGTAGTATTGCTCCGCATGTTGGAGTTTGTGCAGATCACGCAGTGCATCCTCTCGATCTTTGGACGAGGTATGTTCCGAAAGGATCATGGTCGACAGGTCAGGAATGACCTCACGAATGCCTTCTAACATGACATCTACTTCCCGTTGGAGCTTGGCCCCGAAGAAATTCTGGAACGTACGATAGAAGTCGGTCTCAGCCAGATATTGATCCTGGCGCTCCTTCTTTTCCTCCAGTTTATAGATCATCTGTGATTCTGTAAGCGAACGAACCGCATAGCTCATGTTGCTCTTGCTCATATTCATCGAGTTTTTCATCTCTTCAAGTGTCATCGGTCGATCCTCAAAATACATGATGCCGTATAATTTGCCAAACGTGTGATTAACTCCATATAGATCCATCGTATTGGCGATGGCCTCAATAACTCTCTCCCTCAGCGCATGCCGATCAGGTAACGAAGAATGATTCGGGTTCCCGGCGGTTTCTTTTCCCACAATGTCACCTCTGGTTTATGATAGCGTTCCCACTAGCTGCCTCATATTTTACATGACTTGCTCCAATTTTAACATAAGCCGGAATTAGAATTTTCAATACGAGTGTACAATCAATTTTGTACAGAATAAATATAAAGCTGATTATACTCAAAAATTCCCAATCATTAAAGAAAAATTGGACAGTAAGGAGTGGGGGATTTGCGTTTAAAACTATGGAGGGAGTCTGAGGCGGTACTATTCACGCTGCCAGCTCTAATCCCATTGCTGATCTTCTGGCTGGGACCTCTGGGATATATCGTTTATCTCAGTTTCACCGACTGGGACTTCATGAGCCCGGACAAGCTATTTGTTGGTTTGGACAATTACAGTTATCTGCTGACAAACTCTGAATTCTATCGATCATTGAAAGTCACCTTGTTATTCGGACTGGGGAGTGTAATCCCAACTATTGTGGGCGGATTGGCGCTTGCGATGCTCATGAATAGCAAAATCAAATCATCCGGCATCTTCCGGACATTACTCTTCTCACCTTGGGTCACCCCGACAGTTGCGGTGTCCATTGCGTGGTCCTGGATCTTTGAGCCCGAAGTGGGACTCGCTAATCTGATGCTGGGCTGGGTAGGCGTATCTCCGATCGGCTGGTTGCGTGACGCGGACTGGGCATTGGTTGCTGTTCTGATCGTCACGCTCTGGAAGTCGATTGGGTGGGCAATGGTATTTTATCTCGTTGCGCTACGAAATCTACCTTCCGATCTGCTCGAAGCAGCTTCAATCGATGGGGCAAACGGTTGGGACAAGTTCAGGAGTATCACACTGCCGCTGATCTCACCAACGACATTTTTCCTCTCGATTATTCTAACCATCCAGTCCTTGCAAGCCTATGACCAGATCAATGTCATGACACAGGGCGGACCGGCGGGATCAACGAGAACGTTGCTGTATATGTATTACCAGTCTGCATTTGAGTCCTTTAATGTAGGTGAAGCTTCGTCCATCGCCGTTGTGATCATTTTGATCTGCGTGTTGCTGTCGGGAGTATCCTTCCTGCTTGGCAGACGTCTGGTGCACTACTAATGACAATGACATTGCCCAACAAAAAGTCTAAACGGATGAAGCGTAAGGAGTTGCAGAACGTGTCACAACCGAATTTTAAAATAAGTAAATTGATCCGCTACCTCCTGTTAGCCGTTATCGCGCTGGGTACAGCCTTTCCCTTCTATTGGATGGTCATCAGCGGATTCAAAACCAATGATGAGATCTGGCAGTTTCCGCCGACCTTCTGGCCGGAGACGTTCCTGTGGAGCAACTATGTGGATGCCTGGAATGCGGCACCATTTGCCCGTTACATCCTGAACAGTACCGGGGTAGCCTTAGCCATCTGTCTATTTCAGATCGTCAACTCCAGTATGATGGCGTACGCCCTGACACATATGAAGTTCCGTCTCAAGGGTGTACTGACCTCCCTGATTCTGGTGGGTTATATGATACCGAGTACGGCCGTGTATCTGCCTAGTTACCTGGTACTTAGCGAACTTAACCTGCTGGATTCCTACACAGGCTTGATTGTATCCAACTGTGTCAGCGTGTTCTCGATCTTCCTGATCAGGCAGGCGTTCATGCAGGTATCTCATGAATTGGTGGAAGCCGGACAGCTGGACGGTGCATCCCACTTCCGGATTCTCTGGACGATTATAACGCCGCTTGTTCGCTCAAGCTTCGCCGTGATGGTTCTGATTACGTTCATTGAACAGTACAACAATTATTTCTGGCCTATGCTCATCACCAAAGACCCTGACTTACAGCTGGTATCGGCTGGTCTGCGCAGCTTCTTTGTAGAAGGTGGGGCATATGGACTGGCTTGGCCACAGATTATGGCTGCGAGTGCCTTCACCATCGCACCGCTACTTATTCTCTTCCTGTTCACCCAGAAGACCATTATGCAGAGCGTGAATATCACGGCTGGTGTGAACAAGAACTGATATGCACTACCATTCACCTAAAACGGGAGGAACAACAATGAATTGGAGTCAGGCAAGCATGACATGGAAAAAGAGATTGAGGTTGAACTGGAAGGGTGGCATGTCGCTGGTACTCGCGACCAGCTTTGCGCTACTGACGGCTTGTGGAACACAAGCACCCGCAGAATCAAGCACGACGGCTGCTGCCAGTGGAACCGAAGCTCAGGCGAAAGATCCGGTGGAGATTGAGTTCTGGTATGGTCTGGGTGGTAATCTGGGCGATAACATGAAAAAGACGATTGATGCGTTCAACGCCTCACAGAACGAGGTGGTTGTGAAGGGGATTGTACAAGCAGATTACACGGAAACGGAACAGAAGCTGCAAGCAGCAATTGCTTCCAAGAAGGTTCCAGCCGCTGTACTCAGCTCCAATATAGACTGGGCACGCAAAGGATATTATGCACCCATGGATGAGATGATTGCCGCTGATCCGAATTTTAAGAAAGACGATTTCATTCAGACATTCCTGAACCAGGGACAGGTGGATGGAAAGCAATACTTTTTGCCAATGTACGGTACAACTCAGATCATGTATTACCGTATGGATACGTTCAAGGAGAACGGAATCGACCCAGCAACTCTGACGACATGGGAGAAGCTGGCTGAGGCGGCTGCGAAGATGAGCAAACAAGAAAACGGCAAGACCACCTTCTACGGTTGGGAACCGATGTGGGGTAGAGACAATATGATTGATGCTGTGCTGGGTAAGGGCGGACAGATTCTTAGCGACGATGGCAAAACCGTTGTGATCGACTCTCCGGAATGGATCGAGACATGGGACTTATTCCGTAAATGGATCAACGAAGACAAGATTATGGGCATTCATTATGGAGGTCAGGGCTGGGAGTACTGGTACAAAACGATTGATGATGTGATGAAAAATAAAGCAGCAGGTTACACCGGATCTAGTGGTGACCAAGGTGACTTGGACTTTAGCGTAGTTGCTGCAATGCAACAACCAGGCTGGGAAGGTATTGGTGAAGGAAAACCGGTAGCAAGTGCCATATCGGCAGGTATTCCGTCAGCGGCAAGTCCAGAGCAACAGCAGGCAGCATACAAATGGCTTACGTATTTCTCTGAAACTTCGAACACAGCTTCATGGTCCATGAACACCGGATATATCGCAGTACGTCAATCGGCCCAACAAGATCCAGAGTTCATGAAGTTCAGTGAGGAAAATCCGCAGATCACCGTACCACTGCAACAAGCAGCTCACGCTTCGGCTCCATTCCAGGATCCAACGGGTGGCAAGATCAATGATGCTTTGAAAGATGCAGCTGATCAGGTGCAGATCAATAATATGCCAGCGGAACAAGCGCTGAAGGAAGCGAAAGAGAAAGCGCAGAAGGAACTGGATCGTGTAACGAAATAAGAAACGTATACAGGCAATTGACTCACGCGATAAGGGCGGTACATGCTGTACCGTCCTTTCCGTTCATACAAGATCGCAGACAAGGGAGTTTAACCAATGCAAGATGAGATGTATGTGGACGGATTACCAAATCCGATTGAAGCCGTTTTGTTCGACAAGGACGGGACATTACTTGATTTTACGGGCATGTGGGGGTTCTGGACCGATTGTGTGTTGAACGACTTCAGAAAACAGTTAGCGACTAGAGGACTCCGTATCGACACAGATGAATTCCCACAGATCTGGGGTACATTCCACGATGATCAAGGCCGAATGAATGGGTATGATGTGCGGGGCCCGCTTGCGATGGGCACGATGGATGAAGTGTATGCCGTGTTAACATGGCATGGATATCGTGCGGGTCTCAACTGGGCGGAATCCAAGATTATGGTTCGGGAGTGTTTGGCGCGAGCGGAGGAAGAGATGGAGCAGCATCGTCCGGCACATCCGTTACCGGGTGTTCGAGAATTCCTTGAACAGTGCCGTAGCGAAGGTGTGGTTATGGGTGTAGTGACGGCAGATGATACACCAAGTGCAATTAAACATTTACAGTGGATGGGACTGGATTCCTTTTTTGACGTGGTGATTGGTACAGATCTGGTGGAGCGGGGCAAACCTTTTCCCGATATGCTACTGCTTGCCTGTGAACGGTTGGGTGTATCCGTGCAACATACCGTGGTCATTGGAGATACGGACGGAGACATGGAGATGGCACGAACCGCTGGTGCGGGGTACAGGATTGGGATTGGAGAACCGGGGAAATTCCGCTTGGCGGATAGAACGATTCAATCGTTCCATGAATTGCTGAACGGTGGACTGAATCGATGACAAACAGTCACGCCTACTTGGGCTGGGTACTGTTGGCACTGGCTATCGGGCTGGAGCTGAGCGCTACCATTTTGCTAAAAGTATCGGATGGATTCTCACGGTTATGGCCTTCGGTGTTGATGTTTGTCTGTTATGGCGCAAGTTTTACCTTTCTTAATTTTGCAGTGAAGTATATGCCGCTGGCTGTAGCCTATGCGATCTGGTCTGGCGTGGGCATTACGCTTATTGGCGTCGTGGGGCATTACTATTTCGGTGAACGTCTGCGGCTCACGTCGATGGTATGGATCGGTTTTATTCTGATTGGCATTATTGGACTGAAATGGAGTGATTCCTGATGAGAAATGAACATACACTTGAGCAACCTCTTGCTACCTTCCAAGTCATTACAGATACGCATGTACGGGACGAGGCAGACCACATTCATAACCGACATTTGGAGTTGGCATTAGCCGACATAGCTAAATTCAGTCAGGGGAGCAGTGGGATTATGCATGTGGGCGATGTGACGGATCGAGGTCTGCCGAGCGAATATCGTGAGTTGCAACGCATATGGAAGCAGCATGCGGAGAGTTTGCCAGACATCCGGTACACGGTAGGTAACCATGATATTGGAGCCGTGGTCTGGCAAGATCCGCCGATCGTTTTGCTTGAGATGAAAGAGGATGAAGTAGCCGAGTTGTTGGAGCAGGAAGCAGATATAGAGCTGGTCACAAAACAAACCGCTGCTGAATCAGCTGCACTAATTGAGAAACTATCCGGCAGAACCTATACGTTGTCTGCTGTAACTTCGGAGCAGGAGGGTCAGGATGGGGGACCGATCTCTTCAAGAGTGGACCCCATTACAGTCGCAGGGTTATGGCAGCGTCGATTAAGTGATTTTGAAGGGACAACCGGCATGAGGGGCTCTTACCATGACCATTGGATTGATGGGTATCATTATATATTCCTGGGCACCGAGCAACCTCATCCGAAGGATTGTGATATGTCGGCTGAACAATTGGAGTGGCTGGATGCGAAATTGTCTGAGCATGCAACACTAGATCATCCCATTTTCCTGTTCTTGCACCAGCCGCTTATGGATACGGTAGCAGGATCACTGAAGGAACAGGGGTGGTATGGTGTGAATCAGGATGCGGAACTCAAGGCCGTTCTGGCCAAATATCCGCAAGCGATCCTTTTCTCGGGTCACACTCATTGGCAGTTGGAGGCACAGCATACGATGTACGATGGTGCAGGCCACATGCCAACGATGTTCAATGCGTCGTCAGTAGGTTATTTATGGACGGATCAGGATGAACATCTGGAGGGCAGTGAAGGGCTTCATGTGGAGATTTATAAGGATCGGGTTGTTGTGAAGGGAAGGGACTTTGTCGCGGGTGAATGGATTGAGGGTGTTGAATTTACGGTGCGTTATCCTGTAGAAAGGTAGTTATTTGGATAGTCAACGGTAAAGGGTCATGCTAAGGGTCAATGCCATTAAGACAAGTTAAACTTGATGACATTGCTTAATGGGTGGCCTTTTTGGCGTCCATCTTAAAGGTATGTATCAGATCATCCACCCCATAAAGTTCCACGTGAAACGTAGCAGGGGAGGCTAGAGTTGGGTAAAGTTGTAAATGGGTATGACTACAAACTATACTCAAATAAGTACACATGATATGCACGTACTCGTTAATTTAACCTATTTACGGAGAGGAAGTAGAAGCGGCATGAGAGAACTTCAGGTTCAAACGACATATGGTACCGTTCAAGGCGAACTTTTGCACGATGCAAGTGTATGGAAAGGCATTCCCTATGCGAAACCTCCAGTAGGTGAGCTGCGTTTTAAGGCTCCGGTACAGCCCGAGTCATGGGATGGAATCAGACAGGCCACTCAATTTGGACCTGAGAATATACAACCACGAAATCATCAACCAGAAGGCCAGACAGAAATTCCGAATGAGTCAGAAGATAGTTTATATCTGAACATCTGGGCACCTAAGGAAAAAAGAGCAACACCACTGCCGGTCATGGTATGGATTCACGGTGGTTCCTTCGTGTCAGGTTCGGGTAGCCAGCCGATGTATGATGGTACACAGTTAGCGGTTCGGGGGGACGTCATCGTTGTGACGATCAACTACCGATTAGGACCTTTGGGATTCCTGCATATGGCTCCATTAGGTGATTCATATGTATCCAATGCAGGTCTGCTGGATCAAGTTGCGGCATTACAGTGGGTGAAGGATAATATCTCTGCTTTTGGTGGTAACCCGGATCAAGTTACGGTGTTCGGCGAATCAGCAGGTAGCATGAGTATTGCGGCACTGATGGCGATGCCAGCGGCCAAAGGACTGTTCCAACGTGCCATTATGGAGAGCGGTGCATCCCAGTTCATGCCGGCAGAGCAAGCTTCAGCGTTGCGGGAAGGGATGTTAAAGATTCTTGGGGTGGACCGGGACAATCTGCAGAAGTTAAATACAATTCCTGTAGAGCAGATTATTGCAGCGGGTGAAACGGTCAAACAGCAGAGCGGTGCAGGCATGGCATTGTTGTTCCAACCTGTGTTGGATGGGAATACACTACCACAGATGCCACTTCAGGCAGTGAGTGAAGGCTCAGCGCAGGATATTCCGGTGCTGATTGGTACGACATTACACGAGGGTGCACTGTTCATCCAGCCACATGTGCCTTTTTCAAAAGAAATCGATATGGTTCAGGGCGTAGACTTTATGACGCCAGATCTGGATAACCGGGTAGCCATCGCGGATAGTTATCCAAAAACGGCAGATGGACAAGCCCAAGTGATGACCGATATGTTCTTCTGGCGGTCAGCGCTGCAATATGCTGCGGCACAGCAGAAGTATGCCCCGGTGTGGATGTATCGATTTGATTGGGTCATGCCGGAACATCCCTTGTTAAAAAGAGCGATTCACAGCATCGAAATGTTCTTTGTGTTTAATACACTGCATGTCCTCAAATTCATGAATGCAGAGCCGGATGAAGCTGCGGCGGCACTTGCCCTCAAGGTACAGGATGCCTGGATTCCCTTTGCCAAGAATGGCCAACCTGAAGTTGCAGGTGTGAACTGGCCTGAATATGAGCAGGATCGTGCGACACTAATCTTCAACCATGAGATTGAGGTCGTACATGATCCGGATGCAGCCAAGCGAGAGCTGTTAGGGTTATAATCCAGGCTGATTATTTGAATGGATACTCTGAATAACTGCTATGAGCCCGATCAAAAGAGGACGTTCATCTCATAATGAACGTCCTCTTTTTGTAATCCGGCTGAATAATAAGTAGAACGTAAGCACTGAATAGAGGTACATTGGGCCGTTATACTCCAAACATTATTTACGAGAGGCACGTGTGCGGGACACCTCATCGAAGTAGAAGGAACGTTTTCCACGGGAGAAGAGCACGATCAAGACATGAACTAAGAGCACGGCGTAGACTAACATATAGATACCGAATGTCCCCAAGGAGATCCACATTTGATAAGGCTGAAGCATCACATCCTGATGACCTGAAAAAGCATAATCGTTGACCAGGCGAATGATCGTAACGAGTAGCCATGGAACATAGAGTGCGGCAAATCTTTTGAATAACGATTCACTGGTAGGTGTGCCGGTCTGACGATCCACATAGCGGAATCGCAAGATGGCCGAGCCTGGAGTTACCCCATTTCGCACCCAAGGTATGAAGAACAACACAATGACCATAGCAATGGATGTACTTAGCGCATCACTGATCACATCAGACGCTGTGAAGATCGATATCAGATTCGAAAGGAAGACAACAATGATTCCATCAATAATTAACGCGAGCAATTGAGGCATAGTATACACTCGGTTTTGCTCCACGATCTGTTCACTCTTCGCCTGAATGCTTGCACGTGATGGGAATAAAGCAAGCAGGATGGGCGCTGTGAAGAATCCAATGACCGCTCCCGAAGTATTCAATAACAGATCATCTACATCGAAAAGGCGGTAAGGACAATTATAATACCCGTAGAATCCGGTGATTTGAGTGATCTCGAAGAATAAGGAAAGCCCGAATCCACCAAGCAGGGCGTACTTCCAGAATGATCTCTTTTGAAAAAAATAACGGATATATACACCCAGCGGCATGAGAAGCAGGACGTTAAATAGAACTTGCAGAAAGGCTCTGCCCTGAATCATGCTGAGATAGCTGGAAGGCTGAGACCATACAATGGGTGTTTCCTTCATGATGTCTTTGACAAAGGTGAATGGAACCAGATTGTAGTAGATCGTGTCAGCGGCTTGCTGCGCACAGGTATCTCGCGTAGTCGGAAACGGGAGAATGACGAGGCAATAGGCGGCCAGAATATAAAAGATAAACGAAAAGCTGATACCAAACCGTGACCAGCTGAAGAAACCGTCTTTACGATAACCATAGATCAACCACGGCACCAGCAAGAACATGGCCGCAACAACAAAGATCAAAAAAGCCGTTTGCACAGGGAAAACATATGAGGACATGAGTAGGAACTCCTTTGGTATTAAATATAATAACATTCATAGAGACATTAAAATTCATGTATGTGTAGTGCGTATCTATTAGTTACATCATAAGTAGTTACCCTTAAAGTGAGGGATGCATGAACCTTAAATTTGGTTTAAATCCATCCATGCAGTGAGCAAGCGTATGGAATATACCGTCGAAATCCCGTATACTTGCGGGAATGCCAATCGTAGAATGGAGAGTTTAATACATATGTCTAATTTGCCTAACTGCCCCAAATGTAATTCGGAGTACACGTACGAGGATGGTAACCTGCTGGTTTGCCCGGAGTGTGCGCATGAATGGTCTTTGGAAGCAGACAATGGTAACGCAGAGGATGCAAAAGTAATCCGCGATGCCAACGGAAATGTGCTAAGTGATGGCGATACCGTTACCGTCATTAAAGATCTGAAGGTTAAGGGTAGCTCGCTCGTGGTCAAACAGGGCACGAAGGTGAAGAATATCCGCCTGATTGATGGGGATCATGATATTGATTGCAAGATCGACAGCTTGGGTGCGATGAAGCTGAAGTCTGAGTTTGTGAAAAAGATATAAGATCAGATTGAGAAACGTTCAGTTCCGCATTTAATGGGAATTGAACGTTTTTTTGTTTGACAGGAAATATTTAGTAGATATATACTGGTTGGAATTTAATTTTGAACATGGTTAGGTGGTCTACATATAAGAAAAGGCAGGTGTCAGAGCGATGAAGAGAGATCATATTATTGAATATTATTCCGGGTTTGATGAGTGGGGCAGACTGGAGCGGGAACCAATTGAATTCATCATTAACATGCATTACATCAGGGAACATCTCCCCGCTACTGGTTGTATTCTGGATAATGGCGCAGGACCAGGAAAGTATGCCATTGAGCTTGCGAAGCTGGGGTACAAGGTCACTTTATCGGATCTGACACCTTCCTCCGTAGATACTGCGAGGCAAAAGGCTCAGGAGTTTGGTTTTACACAGCAATTCGATGGGTTCCATGTTCTCGATGCCACTTCACTCTCCGGTATGGCTGACGAGACGTACGATGCGTGCCTCATGCTGGGGCCGTTATATCATTTGCAGGCAGACGAAGAGCGCGCGGCTGCTGTACGGGAGTTATACCGTGTGACCAAGCGAGGTGGCGTGGTGTTTGTAGCGATGCAAAGCCGAATGCGCATGAGTATCAATTCGCTGCAATCCCCGCAGCATTGGAAACCAAATGATAACATGGCAGCAATCCGTTCTTTTGTGGAGAAGGGTATATTCAATCATCAGGATCAAGGACGATTTACGGGAGCATACTATTTTAATATTCAGGACGTTACGCCCTTCATGGAGCAACATGGATTTGAAACCGTTGATTTGATTGGTTCATCCAGCCTTAGAGCGATGCTCACGGACGAGCAGCAGCAATACTGGAAAGAGCGTGGCGAGTACGATGGACTCATGCAATATATGATTGAAGCCGCCAAAGACCCTTCCATATTGGGAATCTCGTCTCATTTGCTGTACATTGGGAGGAAGAAATAATAGATTTGCAGGCGTAGCTCTAAAAAATCTATGTATTTTAGAATGTCAGTCCATGGAATACTGTTTCCACATGATATAATATCTCTATCTAATGGTCTGGAGGTGTCACTATGCAATGGAAGGAAGTTCAGGAGCGATTCCCTAATGAGTGGGTCGTTTTTGAGGCAACCAAGGCGCATTCTAGAGAAGGCCAGCGTTATATTGAAGAGATGGCAGTGATTGATTCATTTGATGATTCTACAAAGGCACTAAAACGTTATGGTGAATTGCATCAGGAAGATCCCAGACGGGAATACTGCTTTTTTCACACTTCACGTCCAGAAGTTGTGGCAAGAGAACGATATGTTGGCATGAGAGGTCCTCGATGAAAATTTCAGATGGAACAACGATTAATGATTTTCAAGTTGAAATAGGAAATATGGATTATGGTTTGGAGATTGACGGAATTCTGGGATTTAATTTTATGAAACAGACCGGTGTTGTAATTAATGCCAACCTGGTGGAACTAAGTATAGATAAGCTGTAATCTATAGAAAATAAACATAAATGTGCCCTCTGGAAACAGGGGGTACTTGTGTTTTTCATCAAAATAGTTCAATATTAAGATACATAACAAAAGGTGATCTACTTACAATAGGTAAGACGAAAAACGGATCGCTTCATAACAGGGAGGAACAGACAATGGAAATCGGAATTAGTACATTTGTGGAGACGAATCCGGATGTAAAAACAGGAGAACTTATCAGTCATGCGCAGCGCATTCGCGATGTTGTTGAAGAGATTGTTTTGGCAGATCAGGTAGGTCTGGATGTATATGGCGTGGGAGAACATCATCGTGCCGACTACGCCGCTTCATCACCAGCTGTCATTCTGGCGGCCGCAGCTTCACAGACCAAGAATATTCGCTTGACGAGTGCAGTAACCGTGCTGTCATCGCATGATCCGGTACGGGTCTATCAGGATTTTGCGACACTGGACGGCATTTCGAATGGGCGTGCAGAGATTATGGCAGGGCGGGGATCTTTTATCGAATCGTTCCCACTGTTCGGCTATGATCTGAACGACTACGATGAGTTATTCGACGAGAAACTCGATTTGCTGCTCAAACTGCGTGATTCGGAAAAAGTAACCTGGGAAGGCAAACACCGCCCTTCCTTTAACAATCTGGGCATCTACCCGCGCCCGGTTCAGGAAAAACTTCCGGTATGGATTGGCAGTGGCGGTAATCAGGAATCCGTAGTTCGTGCAGGATTACTCGGTTTGCCATTGGTGCTTGCCATTATCGGTGGTCGTCCGGTGCAATTCGCACCACTGGTGGAGCTGTACAAGAAAGCAGCTACACATGCGGGACATGATGCTTCCAAGCTGACCGTTGCTTCTCACTCTCACGGCTTCATTGCCGATACAACAGACGAAGCCGTGGAGAAATTCTTCCCGCCAGCGCAAGCGGTCATGAACATACTGGGTCGTGAACGTGGCTGGGGACACTACAGCCGTGCGACATTTGATGCGGCGCGCAGCCTGGAAGGTGCATTGTATGTAGGTGATGTGGATACCGTAGCTCAGAAAATTATTAACCTGCGCAAAGAAGTTGGGATTACACGCTTCATGTTGCACACCCCACTTGGCACCATGCCGCACAACGAGGTCATGAGAGCGATCGAACTGCTTGGTAAAGAAGTCGCTCCAATTGTGCGCAAAGAAATTGCACGTTGGGAAGCTGAGAACGAAGAGGCACGTTAATCGACTGAAACCGTTACGGAACTATAATAGAGCGAACAAAGAAGAAAAGGAGCATGCCCTAGGCGTATTACGCCTAGGGCATGCTCCTTTTTCGTTTATCTTCTAAAAGTATCTAAAACACCACAGATGTAATGCTTATCCATTCGCAGATGTACTCACAAGGGAGTGTATAACCATCGACAACGTATGATCATAGAGGGTTTTGGCAGCTTCTTCGCTCTCAATATGGCCTCCCAAATACAGATGAATAACACCGTGTAAGGGAGCCCAGATCATCCGAACCGCAAGCAGGGGATCTTGCACCTGAAGCATTCCCTGTTCAATCGCTACCTCAACCAAGGCAGACACTTGTTTCAGTGCAGTAGCTGTTCCCTGTAAGGTTTCTCCATCTGGTTTGAATTCGGAGAAAGATCCTCCAAACATCAGCTGATAGAAGCTGGATTGAGAAATGCCGAAGTCCCAGTAGACGTAGGCTAGATCACGGAAATAATGTTCGAACGATGCCTGCCGGGGGATAGTTTCAAATCGCTGGGCCATGAGGGAGCATCCCTCTAAATATAGATGTTTGGCTAACCCTTCTTTTTTGCCGAAGAGGTTATATATGATTTTGGTGGAGCACTCCATGCGTTCAGCTACACGGCGTACTGTGACAGCTTCTGGTCCATGCTCTTGCAGTAAAGCAGCAGCAGCATGCACAATATTTTGCCGCAGGTTATCCGAGTGCTGCAGTCTGGCTTCCTGAAAGGTTGTTACCGTATGTGCAGATTCCGTGGAACCCGAATTAAGATCCTTCATTGATTTCATCCTCGTAACCGTATTGTTGTTGAACAGAACTCCGTTTCCTTTTCTTAAGGTCATTCTACTGTTTTACGCCGGATAACGTCAATTTAATCCGAGTTTAGTAAGTGAGCACCACGCTCCAGATTCAAATTTAATAAATGCATTTGACAGCGTCATGGGTTTTAGTTACGATGATTCTATAAAGAAACAGTGTTTCCTTATGAAAACAAGTGTTCAAATCATATACAGAGGATGGATGAGAGATGATAAAGGAACAGCATCAATGGGTACTTATTACAGGTGCTTCTTCAGGTATTGGGGAAATTTTTGCACTCGAGATGGCTTCCAAGGGTAAAAATATCGTGCTGGTGGCTAGAACAGAGTCCAAACTGAATCAATTGGCAGAACGTATAGAACGTACATATCAAGTAAGGGCTGAGGTAATCGTATCGGATCTTTCCGAAGTAGAGGCACCTCAGAACGTATATGAGGAATGTCAGAATCGGGGAATACACATCGATATGCTGATCAACAATGCGGGATTTGCTACCCATGGATGTTTTGAACAACTGGATGGTTCCCGGCAACAGGAGGAGATTATGTTGAACGTGCTCGCCTTGACGAACATGACGCATCTTTTCTTGCCAGGCATGTTACAGAAGAAAAATGGTGCTGTCATTAATGTATCGTCGACGGCTGCCTTTCAACCTGATCCGTATATGGCTGTGTATGGAGCAACGAAGGCATTTGTACTTTCTTTTACAGAGGCATTATACGAAGAAAACAGGAAGCGTGGCGTTCAGTTTTTGGCACTATGCCCAGGCTCAACCGAGACTTCGTTCTTTGATGTAGTGGGCGCTGATGAAGCCTCGGTGGGTAAACGTGATACACCTGAGCATGTCGTGGCGGTGGCCATGAGAGCACTCGAGTCAGGCAAACCTTATGCTGTGCCGGGGGCCGGTAATTACTGGACAGCGCAGTTCACCCGCCTCGTGCCACGCAAGTTGATGTTGCGAATTGTAGGAAGTATGCTCCGTCCACGTTCCAAGGGTGGTAAAGCAGAAAATATTCAGGTCTGATTAGTGGTATAGGGTGAAAGCTTTAGGCCAAAATGCCTTTGGCCCGTGCTTCTTTTATCCAGCCTGGAAATTCAGTGAGGAGACGATCGTACAATTCTTCATCGCTGATCTTGGAGATGTCGTCTAGAGCAAAAAAATCAGCATTATCGATGAAACGTCCTGTCATGTCATCGAGTTTCTCGAGAATACCGTAATTGGCTTGGCCTAGGCCAACAAATTGCCAGAACAGGTTTTTGGTTGAGCTTTCGGTAATAAGCCGCATGATTTTCCCTTTTTGACTGACTCCACCATCGCTAAAAAAGATAATATACGTTGGCATCTTCACATCGGGTTCCTCGATCGTGTATTTGCGAATGACATCCTGCATCACAGGAGGTTCGTTATTGGTACCGCCTTTGCTTCCCAGCGTATATGTGCGTTCAATATAATTCTCGAAATCCCTGGCGGTGACGCTAGGTGCACGCAAGAAGTCTTTGGCGAAGAACCAGACGTCCAACTCTCCGTTATCATCAAAAGCGGATGCAATCGCCAGGATACGCTCGAAGGCTTCTTGCACGATGCCTTTGCGATACAGATGGTACATGGAGCCTGATGCATCAAATACAACGGCAACACGTGCCTGTATAGGTTCGATCTTTTTCTTTTGCAGAGACAGGGTTACTTTACGCTTGAGGAGATCGATCTTAGTCAGGTTAAGCGGCGGATGAATCGTGTTTGGTGCAGCAACAGGTGCCAAGACTTCTGGAGAGGCCGCTGCTACTTCAGCTTGTGCCGTGAGAAGAACTTGTTCGGCTTCCGAGGTGTCGTTACTCTCAATTTCAACACCGAATGACTCTGCCAGCGGCTGCAATCCACCAAAGAAACCTCGTCCAATCGCACGAACTTTGAACCCGTCACGATACTTATAGATTTCAATGAGAATAAGTGCTGTTTCCGCAGTGACCTGTGTGATCTCATAGGTGATCTGCTGGGAACCAGCTTGTACAATCGCCTGACATGCCTGAACATCGGCAAAAGTACCTCCCGCATCCAGAGTAGCCGTAAACACACATTTTTCCACAGGGGCCTGCCGTAATTGATTTGTATCCAGTACAAACGAGGATTTCAGTTCCTCTGCCTGTTGCAGAAGTACACTTTGATGGGGATCGGCCTTCTGATTATAAAATACAAAATAGTCGTCAGATGGGACCTTTCCCTCTTCGTTCACCATAAAGCAGCTAACATCCAAGGGAGAAGGAGATGATGTACATTGAATGGTTACCTGAAGTTGGGTGGATTCGTTGATACTGATATTCTGGCCTGTGTTTAAGTGGATGAACGAATCTGTCATAATCGGATGCGCCTCTCTTCTCCAATATAAATGGTTGAAAATGTACAGTAACAAGATTGATTCTGAGACAAATGTTTCCATAAGTCAATCTTTTCACCATTGATCCTACGCCTCATCAGACTCGTACTTTTCCCGATGCTCCTTCTTCATCTTCATATAGTCTGGATCCGTCTTTGCAATCTCCCATTGTGCTTTGAATATAGCTGCGGCTTCTGCCTTCACCTTATCATTCTGATAGGGCAGAATCGAGCCATCCTCCTTCGAATATTTGCGTCCTCCTTTGTGATTCGTATACCGTCTGGCCCGTGTATAGCCCATCTGGAGAAATTTACGAGCCATATCCATACCCACGAAATCTCCCTTTTTCTTATACTTCAAAAATAGCTCATAGATCTTCTCCGATGACTCCGTCGCAATCTCGGGTGTCTTGAACCGCCAGTGTGGCAGAATCTCGCCTTTGTACGGCTCTACCATCAGAACACCCTGCTCTCCCCGGCCTACGGTGTACAGCTCAGGATGTTTACGCAGATCAAGCTCTTCATAATTGAGACTGTAATCAAATTTTTTCATGTATACACCCTCCTTGATAGGGATTACCCCGATTCTGAACCAACAAGCACGGTTAATGGGGAACAATAGAAGGAATTACACAGGAGGGGTAGCGGTATGGGAATGTCCGGCAGATATCTTGTGGTAACAAAGGAGCTAGTTGAATCCATCAAGTCAGGCGAGGTTAGTGTGCATGATGTTGCAGTGGATCTGGATATTGATAAAACATGGCAGATGCTGCAGTTCACGCTGAACGGTAACTTGGTAGAAGGGGAGCCGCCCCTGGGATATGTGGTGCCTCTCGCAGGTGAGCAATACGTGGGAAACTATTCGGATATGGATCTGTTTTTGCTTAGTAACGAGCAGGTGCTGGAAGCCTACATGGCATTGGAGCAGCTCACACCGGAGGAATTGAAGCAACGGTATAGTCTGGACCAGATGATCGCTGAAGGCGTCTATCCAGTCATGGAAGATTGGGATGCGGAAGAGACATTTCAGGAGATCGTTCAGACTGTGGATGATATCCAGGCCTTGTTTCAGGCCACGGTTGCAAGTGGGAACGGGATCATCTTTTATGTTTTCTAAGTGAGCATTGAAATTATGATGGAAAATGTATGGCCGACACTGAGGCAGGTTTGAACTACGCCTATTCGGGTTATTGATAGACACAAGGCTCAGGCCTTGCTGACATGACAATCCGGTAGAAGAGAGGGAATGCGATATGACACAGGATCAGAACGAAGAGAATAAAGCGATTCAAGAGGACGAGCCGGATCAATTCGAGACTCCCGCAACTGCGGAAGATGAAGAAACGGATGAGAAACTCGCAGAAGATCAGGAGCAAGAATAACTCCCAGCATTGCACAATGAAGCAGGATGTTTTATCGAAACATACGATATGCTGAAATATAGATAGACCAGAGGTCGGACATGTTCCGGCCTTTTGGTTTATTTTTTGCGTATCCGTTTACAAGAATTACCTATACCTTCATAATGGAAATGAACCATATTTTTCTAAGGAGGAGTTCATATTACGAATCGGAAGTTAGTCCAATGGATGGCAGTGCCACTAGTACTTTTAATGGTTGTTCTTACAGGATGTCAGGCTGTGGGTGGAGTAGACGTTGGCAAAGCAATGGCCAATGGCGCGAGTATCAAGTCCGGTGAATCCAGACAATCCATGAAAATAAACATAGAACCGGCTAAGGAATTTGCTACAGAGAAAGACCTTGAAATGATCGAACTAATTAATTCCATATCCCTGGATATTGATCAAGCCAAAATGAAAGATGCGAAGACAGCATCGATCAAAGGTACACTGAGCATGGAGGGAACGAAGTTACCTTTCCACCTGTCCATGAATGAGTCCCAATTGGTCATTGATCTGGACGGAGCCCAGAAACCGCTGTACATATCTCTGGATACGCTCCAAGATGCACAGGCTCTTCCAATGGTAGATACGAAGGCTTTGGAGAAGCAACTCGAGGAAATTTCCCCGAAACTGTTCTCTTTTGTCCTGAAGCATCTGTCCAATCCGAAGAACATCTCCGTAACACCGGTACAGGAATCCGTGAATGGCGAAGCGCTTAGCCTCTCCAAGCTGCATCTGGAAGTTAGTGGTGAAGAGATACTTGCTATGGTTAAACCATTCCTAACGAGTATCTCGAAGGATGAGCAAGGACTGAAAGAGCTGATTGGCGATCTCTATGATGTGTTCTATCCTGTTCTGGAAGCTGTGAATGAGGTTGAAGGCGGGGGAGATGAAACGCTGAATTCGATCGTTCCTGAATCGAAAGATGAAGCTGTTGCGTCACTATATGCCATCATCAAAGTAGGACTGGACAGTATGCTGGTCAATTATGATCAGGAGCTGAACAACCTGTTGAATGAGACTCCTGAATTCAAAACGGTCTTTGGCACAGAAACCAAACTGAAATTGGACTTTTATCTCGACAGCAAGCTGGATATTCGTAAGCAAAACTTTGAACTGAAAGTAGCGCTGCCTGCTTCTGAGGATCTGCCGGTGAACTCTGTAACGGTAAGTGGAGATAGTGAACAGTGGAATATCGGTGGAACGGTTGCAGTTGATGAAGTGGATGTATCGGGTGGCGTTATGGATCTGATGAAGGATGATATTACGCCTGGACAGATGCTGCGCAATTTTGATTCCAATTCACTGGCATATCAATTGCTGAAAGATGAAGCGGGGATCACGAGTAAAAGTGTAGTGCTCTTCCCGGATGATGAATACGCTGGGGCGATCACCGTTAAGAATACAACATTTGTTCCACTCCGCTACGTGTCTGAGGAATTGGATGCTGAAGTGAAATGGACCAAAGGCTCAAACCAAATCGTTGTCATTGACGACATCACTGGTGATGAGATTGTCCTGACTGTAGGTTCCAAGAAAGCAACGGTTGCTGGTAAAGAAGTGACTATGGTGGAATCCGCTTATGTAGGCAAGGATGGCAAGACGTATGTGCCGCTGCGCTTTATGGCTGAATCCCTTGGAGCTACTGTAGATAAGGAACAAGAAACAGGCTGGATTTACATTGACCGTCCTTAAGTTCTTATGACTTAAAATAATGAAATGCATGGGGAGTGCCTCTAGTAGAGGTGCTCCTCTTTGTCATTTCGTACCAGGTCAGAGGAATGGCAGGGCCAATACGGAAGCATACTAATCCGGTTGAGATGATGGCTGTAACTGTTCCCCGTTAGATTAGAGCAAATGAAGAAATGGGTATTTACGTATGGAAGATGTCAAAAACAGCAAAGGGAGGTCCATGGATTATGACTGAACGATTTGCGGGTAAAGTGGTACTGATTACAGGCGGTGGCTCCGGTCTCGGCCGGTCGGCAGCTATGGAAGTTGCACGTGAAGGGGCTAAGCTTGCCCTGGTAGATGTGAACATGAAGGCGCTGGAAGAGACCAAGCGTGTGATCTCGGAAGAGGTACAGCATGCCGAATTTAAGCTAATTGAAGGTGACGTATCGGACGAAGAAGCTGTGAAGAAGTATGTTAGCGATACGGTCAATGAGTTCGGACGTATCGATGCATTTTTCAACAATGCGGGCATTGAAGGCAAGCAAAACCTGATCGAAAACTACGAGACGGAGATGTTCAATAAAGTTATCGATATCAATCTGAAGGGTGTATTTTTCGGGTTGAAGCACGTTCTGCCTGTGATGAAAAAACAGGGCGAGGGCTACATCGTGAACGCGTCCTCTGTTGGTGGGATTCGCGCCGTGCCAAACCTGGTTGCCTACGGAGCGAGCAAACATGCCGTAGCCGGCATGACCAAAGATGCAGCGATTGAATACGCCGAGCATGGGATCAGCGTTAATGCAATTGCACCTGGAGCCATTCTGACAGATATGGTTATCGGCTCGTTCAAACAGATCAATCCGAATGACTGGGAGTCAGCATCCAAAGAGTTCGTGAAGGACAACCCGGCGAAGCGCTTGGGTGAACCGAAGGAAGTAGGGCGTCTCGTTGCCTTCCTGCTGTCCGGCGAAGCACCGTTTATCAATGGAGCTATTATTCCAATTGATGGTGCACAGTCAGCCAAATATTGATCCCATAATCATCAACAGCACATCGATGCGACATAGATATATACCGAAGAACGCCCTTTTTCGCCAATGTGCGGATTGGGGCGTTCTTTTTTTGGTTTGATATTCAAGGGGGCGTATCCCGTATCCCGCAGGTTAAGTGTGCTGTAGAATCTGCGGCTTTTTGCTAAACCCGGTACTCCCGGCTGTAAAGCCCATCTGACGATAGAATTCATGTGCAGCTTCACGTTCTGGGCGATTGCCACTGTTCAGAGACAAGGAATCCACGTTATGCGTGGCTGCCCATTGCTCAGCTTCAAGAATGAGCTGACGGCCGATGCCTGAGCCCCTGAACTGGTCGTGTACAACCAATGCCAAGATGCGGCAGTGTCTTCCATTTTTTTCATACATATAAGACGTCTGTAATCCGATCAGTCCAACTACGCGGCCTCGTGCTTCAGCAACCAGTGTAGTAAAGTTTGCGTCCGCAGAGATATGGGTATAGCGCTCTTCCATCTCGGCGTACGTGGTGGGATAACCAAGTTGGTCCATCAGAATGACCATATCTTGCAGATCGGTAGGGGAGCTATGTCTAATCGTCACATCCAGGCTCATAATGTTGTATCCTCCTTGGGTCTTTCCTTCAATGAAAGTTCAATAATGGTATCCAGTAGCTCTGCAAAAGAAATGCCTGCAGCGGCTGCACATTTGGGCAGCAGACTGTTACGGGTAAGACCCGGCAGCGTGTTCACTTCAAGCACATAAGGCATGCCTTCCCGAATCATCATATCCACGCGCGCGTAGACGCTACATTTGAGCACCTGATAACAGGCCAAGGCCGCGGCT
Source organism: Paenibacillus amylolyticus (assembly GCF_047302515.1). Classification (GTDB taxonomy): domain Bacteria; phylum Bacillota; class Bacilli; order Paenibacillales; family Paenibacillaceae; genus Paenibacillus; species Paenibacillus amylolyticus_G. The sequence goes on from NZ_CP168019.1 coordinate 6,150,760, forward strand.
TCAACGCGATGGTGAAGGTCCAAAGGCAATTGCACAACCTGCTCATCGGCCCCGTGGTCATCATATTTGGAAGAATAATCGAAAAACTCGGCGCTCGAACGAATGGAGATCACCGGCAGCATCTTACCATCCAGAATGGCACAGGTAATCTCCTCACCTTCGATATACTGTTCAATCATGACCGTATCATCCCAGGCGAGGGCAGCCTCTACAGCAGTTGGCAGGGCGGAAGCTTCCTTCACCACTTGGGTACCGATGCTGGAACCGCCTGAATTGGGTTTGACCACCACGGGGTACGTTAATTGTTGAACAGCAATAGAGGACAGTTCCTCCATATGGCTCACTCGCAGCCATTCTCCAGTAAGTACACCTGCATGCTGCATGAGCTGTTTGGACATGTCTTTATCCATACATACACTACTTGCCAGCACACCACAGCCTGTGTAGGGAATACCCAGGGATTCCAATGTGCCTTGAACCGTACCGTCTTCGCCGTATTTGCCATGCAGGGCAAGCAGTGCCACATCGATCCCCACTGACTTGTCGATTAGATCGCGCTTGGTATTCAGCTCAATGGGTACAACCTCGTATTTGTCTCTATTCAGGTTTGCAATCATCTCCTGTCCGGTGAGCAGGGAAATATCCCGCTCTGAAGATGTACCGCCCATAATCACGCCAACTTTCATGTGAAATCCTCCTTATCTCATTTGAGCTGCTGTCTCGCCAATGATGCGAATGCCTTTACGTATATTCTCATCGCTGACTCTGGAGAAACCCAGACGCATCGTGTTTACACCTTGACCGGGTTCCAGATAGAAGGTATCCCCTGGTGTGAACGTTACGCCTTTCACTTTACAGGCCGCCAGCAGTTCACGGGTTCTGTATTCGGACGGGAACTGCACGAACAGATGTAGACCACCCGCACCGGAAATCCGGCACATTGGCAGATGCTGCTTCAGGCAACGCACAACCAATTCATATTTTCGCTTATATTCGGTGCGAGCTCGCTTCAAATATTTCTCGAAATTACCGTTGCTCAGATATTGATACAATAACGATTGGTCCAGCGTCGAGGTATGGATGCTGCGTGCCCGTTTCATACTCTCCAGATAATCAATCAGCGCCGCATCCGCAATAATCCAACCCACCCGCAGACCTGGGAACAGGACTTTGGAGAAGCTGCCCAGATACACCAGTCCATTGCCTTTGCCCATGCTGGCGATCAGGGGAGAGACATGCGAACCGGAATATCGCAATTCTTCGTTAAAACCGTCTTCAATAATCGGTACCTGATACTTGTTCATCAACCGGATGATCTCTACTCGTTTCGCAGGGGACGTCACAATCCCGGTTGGATTGTGATAGGAGGGCACGAGATATGCCAGATCATATGGACTTGCCTCAAGTTCATGTTCCAGTTGCTTCAAGTCCAGGCCATCCGGCTCCATGTTCACACCGGTCAGCTGGAACTGGTGCAACTTTAGATTTTTGATCGCCGTGTGGTGCGTTGGATTCTCACAGAGCGCTTTTCCGCTTTTTTTGCGCAACGCTCCAAGCAACAGATCGAAACCTTCCGTGAATCCATTGGTGATCAGGATGTCCTTGCCACGGAGGTCGACACCTTTGTTCTCCATATAACGTAGTAAATAATTCATCAGCGGTCTGTATCCTTGCGCATATCCGTAATTCAGCAGTACTTCGCCTTCAAGTGACATGCGATCCAGAAAAGCCCGCTTCACGTTGTGCAGATCAAACAGCTTTTCATCCGGCGCTATGCTGGTAAACGATATCTCACCTCGCTCTGCTCCGGAGCCGTGCTTCATCAGATCGTACTGCTCTGCCTTAATTGCATACTCGCTTACCTCTGTCGTCCAGTCCAGTTCCCAGTTCGCTACTGCCTCAGGTGTTTCGATGGAGGCACTGACGTAATTGCCCTTGCCTTTGACTGCATAGATCAGACCTTCATCTTCAAGCTCGGCATAAGCGAGCAGGACCGTGCTGCGACTAACCTTCATGAGTGTACTGAGTTCACGGGTCGAGGGCAGCTTTTGTTTGGCTTGCAGGCCGCCTTTGAGCATTAAACGCTTCATATAATCTTTGACTTGTATATATACAGGGCGGTCCTCCGTCAGTTGCAGATCGGAATACATCCCATCACTCCCTCTACTGGTATCTTGCCATATTATAAACCCCGCAGAAAGAACCACGATACCTCTGTTTCCCTGAGCGTGTGGTTGGTTGTTCGCACAAACGCAAAAAAGCCCTAGCAGTATGCCGGGGCCTGGTGGTGAAACTTGATCCATTTTCTATAGTACTGCTGCTATAATTTCTACAGTTGTATTGCATGACTAGTCTCTCTAGGATCGATAGCTATCTGACCTTCTACGTGTGTCTATTAATTTCAGTACGACTATAATTGCAGGCTTTCTAGGTGATACTTATAATCTACAGTGAATCATGAATCTAGGTCTTTCTAGGTTTGCTTGCTGCAAGGTTCGATTAGATGATGAATCCACAATCTATAAGCTAGGGTTCTTGCTAACTGTACTCTTGTCGTGATCACGTAACAGAATTCAGCATGAAAAAGAGTTTCAATCATAGGGTACAATAGACGGAGGTAGATATAAAGACGTATGTCTCAGTGCCCAATTTCTTCCTCATACCCCTATAGTACCACTTTGAATCAGGGAAGTTAACCTTTTTTTTGAAATATTTGTCGTAATAGCGAAAATTGCGTGAATTGTACTTCATATAGATTGAAATGGTGTCCCTTTATAATATGTGATAGGATGTAAACCTATAGATAATGAGGAAGTGAGCCTATTGATTAATATTACCGTGCCAACACCGGATGTAACCATCACAAAGCAGGCTGATCCACAGCTTAGCCACATTTATGGATTTACTGATTTTCACCTGATTACCCGGGAACTAGGCGGGATTTTCATGTTTTACAATGCCGCTGGAGAGTTGTTATTTGTCGGGAAAGCACGTAAATTAAGACCCCGCATCAAAAAGCATTTTGAAGATACCGTATCACCAATTAAGAATCACCGCGAAGAAGTAACAAAGATTGAAGTATGCCTGGTTGAAGATCCGGTAGATCGTGAAATTTACGAAACGTATATCATCAACACGATGCGTGCGAAATACAATGTAGATAAAGTCTTGTACAAATAAGACGTTTAAAAAGCACATGAACATGCAATGTCTGGGACATATGTCCTAAGTGTTGCACCAGTGGGTAAGGATGTAATCGAAGGATTGCGTCCGATTCCTTCTGGTGCCATCCCGATCTTTTCGAGGGAGTAGCTTGTAGAATTGAACCGTAGTAAGCCCAAGCTTAGTATCACAGATATTCCAAATACATATGAAGAGGTGATTGTGTTGATCGGTCGTAGCGGTAACCCTACACTTAAAGACAGCACGTTTGAAAACAAAGGATATGGAGAAGATCGGTATCAGAATTACATGACGATCAACGGCACGGTGAACAAAGCGTTTATTACGCTTGTGATCCTGCTGGGCAGTGCGTTTGCAACATGGATGATGTTCTTTAACGGTCAACAAGTGATGCCGCTCGCTTATGGCGGATTAATCGTTGGTTTCATTCTGGCACTTGTGATTTCGTTCAAACCAGTAGCGGCACCGTATCTAGTACCTATCTATGCCGTGGCAGAAGGCCTGTTCCTAGGAGCGCTCTCCGCAACCTATGAGTCCCTGTATAACGGAATTACCTTGCAGGCGGCCCTGTTGACCATGGCTGTATTCATCGCTCTGCTGGTGGCATACAAAACCAGATTGATCAAAGCTACGGAGAACTTCAAGCTTGGGGTCGTGGCTGCAACTGGCGGTATCATGATCATGTATCTGCTGAGCTTTGTACTGGGTTTCTTCGGCATTTCGATTCCTTATCTGCATGACAACAGCTTGATTGGCATCGGTATTTCGGTCGTTATCGTCATTGTTGCTGCCCTTAATCTCGTCCTTGATTTCGACTTCATCGAGGGTGGTGCTGAACGTGGTGCGCCCAAGTACATGGAGTGGTACGGCGCATTTGGCTTGATGGTGACGCTGGTATGGCTGTACATTGAGATCATCCGTCTGCTTGGCAAATTGCGGAGCAGGGACTAGTCATTCAGTCAGAGACGTAAACAGAGTGTGAATTTAAAGCCAAAAAAGCCAAAAAGCTAACACGTGATACTCACGTCGTTAGCTTTTTTTATTTAACCTTAGCCAGGGCTTGTTTGATGTTAACCTCTTACAAAACTCAACTGATTCCAATTCGTTGAGGCCCAGCACCACTCTATACTAACTCTGTATACAGATCCTCTAAGGTGATGATCTCGGGCTGGCTCGGCAGCTCTCCCCCAGCCGAACATGCTGCAAGCATATGTCCATCATCCAGTCGCTGACTGAGAAAGAGATATGTCCCGGCCTGTTTGCAATGCCAATCTTCCCGTTCATCAGGAAGGATGGCGAAGGAGTCCAGTGGTATGGACAAGCCCATACCGACTGCCTTGATATAACTTTCCTTCAGCGTCCATAGACGGTAGAAGGTTTCCAGCCGACGATCGTCAGGCTCGGCAGCCAAGAACTGGCTCTCCTTAGGAGAGAAGAAACGCTCTGCAATCTGCATGTCAATTGGAGCTATTTTTTCCACATCCACGCCCAATTCATCTGTACTGCCGGAGATCAGCGCAATCCAATCGCCAGAATGGGAGACGTTGAATTGTACCTCCGAATGGTGACTAAGTGAAGGTTTGCCGTAGGAATTACGGGTAAAAGAAAGCTCAGCAGCTCTCAGTCCAGTTAACTTGCTCAAAGCCACACGAGTCAATATCTCTCCCAGCACGGAGCGATACGCGTCAGCCTGACGCACAAAACGCGAAGCTTGAGCACGTCGCTCCGCAGAAACTTGCGATAGCAATTGGTTCCAGTTCGCCCCGGGCAATACTTCTGGAACTTGGAGTACACGAATAGTTATCATCATTTATCACCTGAATACGTATTCGGCGCGGTTCAACAACTTTCCTTTATATGGAATGGACCCTCAACTCTTTCTCCCAAATCATCACTATACGGATGCCCCTAACAAGCAAGCCGGTTGTCTCGCTTTTCATGTTAAGGCCTCAGGTTCTGCATCTTCATCATCATGCTTCTTGGGCTTGTTTCCATTCCGTATGTGCAGACTGCACTCGCTCCCACATATCTTGGCATTCCAGTTCGCTGTAATTCACCAAGGGTTCATAGAATATTTCAGTTAATACGTTACGCCACTCGGTATAATTCCGGATCTCCTTTTTCCGGATTCCTTCGATATCATGTGTTCGAAGCATACATCCACGTAATTCATGACTGCGATTCTCATTCCGCTGACGAAGCAAAAATACGTTATGCCAAGGTGATTCGACTGCCCGACTGTAGAATTCATGTTTGGGAATGAACTCTTCCAGATCGTGGACTACCTCGGGAGCATAGTCCACACCTTCACTTGGCCCATTCGGCTCGTACTCAAGCCGCCATCCCCCAGCCACAACAGATGATGGCATCAATTGGTACCTGAAAGGAGCTGAACCATAGCTTCCATAACGAAGTGGCAGAGGTTCGAAGGGCATTCCGCCCAGGCCTACGTCCACAAGCCAGCGCTCAACTGTGGGGTCAGCATCCGGCAGAAGCACAGACAGACCGAGATGGAACGAGTTCACACGGGGTTGCTCCCCATGAGGCTGTACTCCACCGCGATGCCAATCAACCGTATAACCCAGCGAGCGGAGAAGAACACTAAATACACCATTTAGATGAAAGCAGTAGCCGCTGCGTCCCTGTAATATAAGCTGAATTGATTCTTGAAGACTGATTTCCGCAGGACGACCCGCAAAAATATCGACCGTTTGCCAGGATAAATATTGTACATGTGCTCGCTGGAGTTCAAATAAGAATTCCAGTGTAGGTTCCTTTATATCATCTATGCCGATCCGTTTCAGATAGGCCTGTATTTCAGCTGTATTCAATAGTTCAATCATTCAGATCACCTCACGTCATATAGTGGACTGCAGGCGATGGTTATAAAACGTCTGCTGCCCTGAGTTCATTGTAAAAGTCAACGGGTGAAAACAACATCATCAATTGAGTAGATTGTATCGGTACAATTATTGAACAAAGCCTTGAAATTTATCTCAAGAGATGGACATGGTTTTGATGTCATTGAAATACAATATATGGATGAGCTATTTCTTTTTCCGGGGTATGCTAACCCTTTGGAGTGGATATAGGTTAGAATATAGATAGATAGCAGGATTAGGAGATGGAAAAATGGCTAATGATGAAGTGATTTTGACACAGGAAGGCTTGGAAAAGCTGGAGGACGAACTGAAGGATTTGAAGACGGTGAAGCGTAAGGAATTGGCAGCTCGTCTGAAACTCGCGATCAGTTACGGTGACCTGAAGGAAAATAGTGAGTATCATTCAGCCAAAGATGATCAGGCCTTTATGGAGACCCGGATTTTGATTCTGGAGAAGATGCTGACAAAAGCAAGAGTCATCTCTTCAGACAATATAGACTCCAACAAAGTGAGCATTGGATCCACGGTGTTGCTTAATGACATTGAGTTCGCCGAGAAGATTGAATATAAAGTGGTTGGCCCTGCCGAGGCCGATGTTGCGGATAATAAAATTTCGTACGAGAGCCCGCTGGGCAAGGAGATAATGGGCAAAGAAGTGGGCAGCGTCATTCATGTCAATGCTCCGATGGGCGTTATCAAGTACGAGTTACTCCAAATTAAAGTGTAATTCAAAAAGAGAGGTGCTCCGCAGTCATCCAAGTGGCTGAGGGGACACCTCTTTTTTATTCTATTGGGCTTTGAACGGTTGGGAATATGGATTTGTTGAAACTTCATACGGTTGGACTAACGGACTTTATCACATACTGTGTTTAAGGAACTTATGAGATGAAGATTTCCGTGTGTTTTATATGTAAAAAAATAACATTTCGACAAATTTCGAATTTCGAATGACCTGACAAGGTGAGTAGTATATAATTACGGGAAAACTTTAAAGTGATGGAGTAGATACGATGAATTTTAGTAAGCCTAATCTAGATCAAGACAACGCTGGCAAAGGAGAACGTTTCTCCCAAGCTGGATTTATCCTGGCGGCCATTGGTAGTTCGGTTGGTCTGGGCAACATGTGGAAATTCCCGTACATTACGGGGGAGAACGGAGGGGCTGCGTTTTTCCTGCTCTTCATCGTCTGTTTGCTGCTCATCGGTCTGCCAGTGCTCCTGGCTGAACTTGCGATTGGTCGCAGTGGTAGAGGTAGTGCAGCGACGGCTTTTATCAAAGCTGGTGGACATAAAGGTTGGCTCGCAGCCGGATTGTTGCAAGTATTGACGCCGTTTATCATCCTGTCCTTTTATGTCATTATTGCAGGCTGGACCCTGCAATATGCAATTACGTCATTCAGTGGCACATTGTTTAACAATCCGGATTATGCCGGACAGTTCGATTCCTTCATAGGTGGCTATATGCCGATTGTATGGCAACTGGTTGCGGTTCTAATTACAGGCTGGATTGTAGCCAAAGGAGTATCCAACGGAATCGAAAAGTTCAACAAGGTACTGATTCCGGCGATGTTGGTGCTGCTTATTATCCTGATGATCCGTGCAGTTACATTGCCGGGTGCAGGAGCTGGGGTATCCTTCTTCCTGAATCCGGACTTCTCACAGCTTACAACTGAATCTGCACTGGTGGCGCTTGGGCATGCCTTCTTCTCCTTGTCACTTGGGATGGGTATTCTTGTAACCTACGGTTCGTATGTGGATAAAAATCAATCGCTCGGTGCGGCAACCGTCGCTGTCGGTGCAGGTGACCTCATCTATGCGTTCATTGCGGGTCTGATCATCTTCCCAACAACATTCTCGTTTGGTATTGCACCGGACCAAGGACCGTCACTGATCTTCGTGGCACTTCCGGCGGCCTTCTCGGCGATGCCACTTGGCTTCTTGTTTGGCGGACTGTTCTTCATCCTGTTGGCTATTGCGGCATTAACGTCAGCAGTATCCTTGCTGGAAGTTCCGGTGAAATATTTCATGGAACGTCTGTCCTGGAGCCGCAGTCGTGCGGTATGGGTTATTTCGCTAGCGGTCTTCATCGTGGGACTTCCTTCGGTATTGTCGCTCGGCTTGCTGCCTGAATGGACGATTGGGTCGAAGAGTGTGTTCGACTGGATGGACTTTGTAGCATCCAACATCCTGCTGCCTGTAGGTGGACTGCTTGTAACGATTTTTGCCGGATACTTCTGGAAAACGGCTGCGGAAGCTTCCGGCCTGCGTTCCGGATGGTTCCGGGTGTGGCTGTTCATGCTGCGTTACGTAGCTCCGATCCTGGTTCTGCTGGTTCTACTGCACACATCCGGTATCATTCACTTCTAATGGTAACAGCCCGATAGGGTGAAATATGGTCTGTTGTGCAGATTTACCATGGATAAAACCTCTTGGAAGAAATGCAAAAGCCCTTGTTTTCCCTCGTCAATTTTGGGACAATACGGAGTAGAGGTTTTTTGGGTAGGACCGATAAGCCATATGCTTTTTTGCGAAAAGAGGATTATACAATGAACAAATCATCCATATATGGATTAACATTAGAGCAATTACGTTCCTGGCTACCGGAGCATGGGCAGAAAAAATCCCGTGCATCCCGGATCTGGGAATGGTTATATCACGAGCGTGTACACGATTTTCCCGCGATGTCCGATGTCCGTCAAGAATGTCTGGATGTTCTTTCCGAGCATTTCACAATGAACTCGCTGAGCGAACATGTGAAGCAGGAATCGGCAGATGGTACTGTGAAATTTTTGCTTCGGATGCAGGACGGCAACCTGATTGAGACGGTATTGATGCGGCAAAAATATGGACTTACCGTCTGTGTGACCACACAAGTGGGCTGTAACATTGGCTGTAGCTTCTGTGCGAGCGGCCTGATCAAGAAGAGCCGAGACCTGACCGCTGGAGAGATTGTGGAACAGATTATGCATGTGCAGCGACATCTGGATGCAGCGGGTCAAGACGAGCGGGTAACCAACGTGGTTGTGATGGGGATTGGGGAACCATTCGACAACTTCCAGCACATGAGTGATTTCATCGAAGTCATCAAGGATCGCAAAGGACTGGCACTTGCCGCCAAACGGATTACTGTGTCCACGAGTGGCCTTCCGGACAAAATCAAGGAATTTGCAGACAGCAGTCTGCAAGTTAACCTGGCGATCTCTCTGCATGCACCTAATAATGAACTGCGTACACACATCATGAAAATCAACCGGGCTTTCCCAATTGAGCAATTGATGGATGCGGTGGATTATTATTTGGCTACAACGAACAAACGCATCATGTTTGAGTACATCCTGTTACGTGATGTTAACGATCAACGTGAGCATGCCGCGGAGCTCGCTGAACTGTTGTCCAGTCGCAGAAGTATGGTCAGTGTAAACCTGATCCCATACAACCCGGTGGATGAACACAGTCAGTATCAACGGAGTACAGAAGAATCGATTCTGGGCTTCTATGATACGCTCAAAAAGAACAACATCAACTCCACTGTACGTATGGAACATGGTACGGATATCGATGCTGCCTGCGGACAGTTGCGCAGTAAACAAATGAAGAACAACGCTGTCGAATCCGAACCAGGCCGTCTGGCACTGGGATAAGATACAACGCGGAGCTGGCAAGTAAGTTAGGATACTTGGTTGTATAATTAGTGCCTGTACTTTGTCCGTGCCACCTACCGTTGTTGAGTTCGCGAATGCGTTGCCTGAATGCAAAACGCCTCTGTATATCACTGAGAAGTGATAACGGAGGCGTTTTTTTGGAATGTCATTATTTCAGTTTTTTGGTCATCAGCAGATGGGGGATGCCATCTTCCATAAATACTTCCGACGCGGGTGCGTATCCGAGACGTTCGTAGAACCCGGAAGCTTGTACCTGTGCGTGCAGTTTGGCTTTCTCAAGACCATCAGCAACAGCCATCTGCTCCAGCTTGTCGATCAGCACACGGCCCAGGCCGTGTTTGCGGTAATCAAGCATGACACAGATCCGTTCCAATTTGGCGACCTGTTCCACAATGCGCAGTCTGGAGGAAGCAGCAGGCACACCGTCTACGTAGAGCAGAATGTGGCGCGCCTCCGCGTCTAATGTATCATAAGCATCGAATTCGTCCGCTGCGGGTACGCCTTGTTCTTCGACGAAAATAGCAGTACGAATGGCGAAGCAAGCATCGAGCAATTCCTGATTAGTAACTTCAACAATCGTTGTATTCATGAATGTTTCTCCTTTGAGTGATCGTAATGTTATCCTGACGTGATAAACTGGTACATAACAGGAATGTGGAACGAATCTCGTTCTTTTCAACTGTAGTTATACCATCAATTATGTTGCGAATGCAACAATTTTATAGGGGCGTGAGTGTGTTGACTGAGAAAAAAGAAGTGCTGCGTGAAATTGGTATGATTGCCCGCTGTCTGGATTCAATCAGTAATGTCGAGTTTCAGCATCTGAACCTGTCCCGTGGACAATATCTATATCTGTATCGAATCTGCGAGAATCCGGGCATTATTCCGAATCAGCTTGCTGAACTGATCAAAGTGGATCGCACGACGGCCGCCAGAGCTATTAGCAAACTCGAATCCGATGGATTCATTATTAAACAGCCAGCAATGGGTAATAAGAAGAATAAGGTGTTGTATCCCACCGAAGCTGGGCTGGAAGCATGGGAATTCATTCGTAAAGAGGGCGTACATTCGGATCAGGTGACGCTGGATGGTCTGACGGAGGAGGAGATCGAGACCGCGGTCATGCTTCTCCGTCGAATGCGCCATAATATCGAGGTGGACTGGAAATTTGTCAAAAAGGGTGGACGACGATCCTACATGGATATCTCGGAATGAACAGAGGAACGATTCTTAACCCCTCCATCCCAGACTCTAGCCGAACCTATCTAAAGGATAAGAGCCATTATGCCAGAGAAACATCAGTGCAGGAGGGAGCCATGAAACGGGTAAACCGGAAAAGGCTAACGTGGTGGATCATATTGTCAGTCAGTATCACGGCAGCGTTAACTATTTTTGTGAAGGAGCGGTTCGTGATGAATGAATCATCCCCTACGGTATCCTTTGTTCAAGATCATATGATTAATCCTAATGGTACAATTGCGACCTATTTGCAAGATGCTACCTCAGAGAGAGCGGACATCGTAGCAGGCAGAGAGGCTTTATCTGAGTCACTTGGTCTTTGGATGCAATATGCTGTAGCCAAGAATGATCAGGCGTTATTCGAGGAAAGCTATGAACTGCTGACCACCTATTTCCTCATGCCGCAAAAATATATTGCCTGGAAGCTGGATGCCAAAGGTGATTCTCAAGTGACTACCAACGCGCTTGGCGATGATTTTAGAATTGTGGGTGCTTTATTAAAGGCAGCAGATCAATGGAAACAAGGAAGAGAAGCCAAACTGGAAACAGCTTCGGAAATATCCCGTACACTTTCGCAATCGGTTCAGAATAAAGGATATTATGTTGATTTTCACGATTTTGCGAGTGGTCACTCCACAGATACATTAAGCCTGGTTTATGTTGATCTCCCGTCTCTTCAATTGATGGAAAAACATCAGATGGTGGAACCGGGAACCTATGCCAAGTACGAATCCATGCTGAAAAGTATGCCGGATGATGGGTTGTTTTACCCGAAAACATTCAATGTGGCGACGAAAACGTATACATATGATGATACGGTGAATCTGATCGATCAGCTAATCGTAGCGAACCATCTAACTGCGACCAGCCGGAAACCGGAAAAGCTCATTGCTTTTTTGAAAAAAGAGTTCAACACCCGGCATCAGCTGCCCGGACAGTATAAGCGAGAATCACGCACACCTGCCGTTTCTTATGAATCTTCCTCGGTATATGGCCTCGCCATCTTACTTGCTGTTCGTTCAGGTGATCCAAAATGGGCCAAACAGTTGTATAACCATATGACTACGTTGCGTGGTCAGGACTCTCGTTATCCAGGTGGATATGTATTTGACGGTAACACACATCTGTTTGATAATCTTTTTCCTTTATTGGGAGAAGTTAATTTACAGAAAAACATTAAAAAGTAAGTATTTTGTAATTTAATGAATTCTGCAATGTGTTAGCATAGATTTGTCTAATCATGTCATAAATTGTTGCGATATAAAAGAAGTGAGGTTGAACAAGAGTTCTATAAATTCAACGGAGAGAAGGAACTATGAGGAATAAAGCACCTACCCGCCGTATTGCATGGGGATATGCCCTTTTAATTGGACTAGCTCTCATGCAGCAACTGATGATTTATCTTAAAGTGTACATGGATCAGAGCTACACTACAGGGGATATGTTTTTTAGTATCGTGTCGCTAGGTGCCTTGGTCTTTGGTCTTTTTCTGCCTGTTGGTGTATCCGTCGTGACGGGGTTTGTATATCTGGTCTCTTATTTTGTGTGGCTTGTTACTTATGCTGATGCTAATGTGCTTGTGTTCTCCTGGTGGTTGCTCATCCCTGCCAACGTTGCCGTGGCTGCGTTCATCAAGGCAAGTCTGCTGCGCAGTGCGCGTGTAGTGGAACGTCTCCAGGATATGCAGGACCGTAACCCGGAAATCGATCTGGATACCACGCTGGGTAATAAGGGAGCTCTGGCAGATACGTTAATCAAACATAGTAACCTTGCTCGTCGGTACTCCGAAAAGTATGGATTCAGCATTGCCATGTTCAAGATTGAATTCTTGCCACTTGTGATGGAATCTCTCGGTTCTGTCCGGTATGCACAATTCCTGCTTGAAATCTCGGGTACTATTCAGAAGCAGATTCGGTATGAGGACTATAAATTTTTCGTGGATCGTGGGCGATTTGTCATCATATGTCCAATGGTGAATGTGGAATATCTTCCACTTCTTACACAGCGGATCAAAAAAGCCATCATGGATATTCATATTATTGATAAAAAGGGAAATGAGCTGCAAACGGTGATACGCTCTGGTGCTCTGGTATTCCAAAAGGAGCAATTCAGCAAGTACGAGGACATTGACGCGGTTATTGCCGCCCTTGAACGAAACACAGAGACCGATCTCATCGGTGAGTATATATAACGGAAGGAGAGAGGCGCTGTGGACTATATGTCCTGGTTCATCCCGATCTGTATCGCCGTCAGTTCTTTATTTGCGGTATTCACGATTTGGTTAACAACTGCAACCCTTCGCTTTCGGTCGAAAGTTATTCGCAAGTATGATCGGAGGAAAGTAAGTGGCTGATTTTATTTTAATATTATCCATATTCAGTATCTGGATTGCCGTATTCGAGTCGATTGTTATTATGGCAGGTGCGATTCGTTTTATTAATAAACAGGACAAAAAAGGGATTCAGATCCCTGAAAATATGGATCATTATCCAACAGTCACGGTCATGGTACCTGCGCATAACGAGGGTCTGGTCATTGTTGCGACGGTAGAGCATATTCTGCGCCTGAATTATCCGGAGGATAAAGTTCAGGTCATCGTGATCGCGGATAACTGTACAGATGATACGGCAGAGAAGCTGAGATCATTCCTCAGTCAGACCAGTTATATGCATCGCAATGTGAAGGTAATGGAGCGAAAAGGAACAGGTGGCAAGTCCGGGGCACTAAATGACGGAATGGAAATTGCCACGGGCGATTGGATCTGTATCTTCGATGCAGATGCCGCACCTGAACGGAATTCATTAATGTTTTTGACCCAAAAATCGCTTGAGAACCCTGAACAATATGGCGTGGTTTTTGGCAGAAACAAAGCACGCAACAGAGGACAGAATTTCCTCTCCAAATGCATCAATCTGGAGATTATCACTTCGCAACGTGTGTATCACACGGGTCTGTGGGAATTGTTTCAGCTTGGTTCCATCCCGGGAACGAATTACATTATCAAAACCGAGTTGATCCGGGAGATTGGCGGCTGGGATGTGACAGCTATTACAGAAGATACTGCGCTATCATTTGAGATTTTGAATCGCGGACAGTTTGTGGCGCTTGCGCCGCAAGCGGAAGCCTATCAGCAGGAGCCGGAACAGCTTAGTGTATACATGAAGCAGCGCGAACGCTGGGCCAAGGGGAACTACCAGGTGGTACTGGATAATATCCATAACCTGTTTAACCGTTCCAGTTGGCGTAATAAGTTGCTGGTCATCTATTATGCCGTCAGTTATTTCTGGTTTATGCTTGCGATCATTGTATCGGATATTATTTTTCTCGTGAATCTGGTCTATCAGGTCATTGCGATATTTAAACCAGAGGTAAGCTCACCGTTCCAGTTTGCCGGCGATGCGTATGTGTTCCTGGTCATTGGCTGGGCACTCATGTACTTTATTTATGTGTTACAGATCAATCTGGCACTTGCCGCAGATATTGGACAGAGCAATACTCGTAATTTTATCTATGCCTGCGTATCCTATTTCACGTATGCACAGTTGTTCATCCTGATCTCGATCAAGGCTTTCTACTCCTTGATCATGGACAAGATTCGGAAACGCGAAAGCAAATGGTACAAAACAGAACGTTTTGGCTAAGCGGCGTAAATGTTATAAGTGTAAGGCAGAAAGGTTGTTTGCTAGAGAACTCCAGACAACAGCCTTTTTTGTTATAGCCAGACCCATCCATATTCTGTATACTCTTACAGGCTGTAAATAGGAAGTATGCTTATCCAAAATGGAGGGTCACGGAATGCAGGACAGAGGATCGGATTTTTACGATGATCAGGCGAACTTTGAGAAGTATATGGAACGTCGCAAGTGGCAGGAGAACGCCAATGATACATTGGAGAAGCCGGTGATGCTGGAGTTGATTGGAGATGTTACCGGCAAGAACATACTGGACCTTGGTTGTGGGGATGCAAGGTTCGCCGCAGAATTGATGAGTCGGGAGCGCGAAGGTGCGACGTATACGGGAATTGAAGGTTCTGTGAATATGATTCAGGCAGCTAACGAATCGGTAAAAGGATTAAATGCCCGGATTGAGCAAGCGTTCATGGAAGACTGGACCTACCCGGCCGGAGCGTACGATCTGGTTATATCAAGACTGGCTGTTCACTATATTGAAGATGTGGAGAGCCTGTTCCGCAACATATACAATACTTTGAAAGAGAACGGGACATTTGTATTCTCGGTAGAACATCCTGTGATCACGTCCACACTGCAACCCTCCGGCACTCGGACGGATTGGGTGGTTGATCAGTATTTTGTAGAAGGATATCGGGAGCAGCAGTGGCTGGGTGGTTCTGTGAAAAAGATGCATCGTTCCATTGAATCATACTTTATGGCATTGCAGCGTGCAGGGTTCCGTGTAGAGCATTTACGCGAGTCGGCACCACAACGTGCCTATTTTGTAAACGAGGAAACTTATCTGCGCAGGCAGCGCATTCCGTTGTTTCTGTTCCTGGCTGCACGGAAATAGATCGTGGAGAAGAATATAGATAGATACAGCTAAGTTATACTCATAAATTAGAAAGTTCTACACAGAAAACGGTGGATAACACTAGATATAGGAGTAAAAAGCCCGAAATCTATCCACATGTGGATAAGATATCGGGCTTTTTACTGTTAAGTTTCTTCACCTATGTTACGTTTGCTGTGTATAACCCGCAATTATGAATCCGCCGCAGCTCTGACATAGACGCGATCCCCGTGCCGATCCACTTCCACAGGTGCCTCGAAGAAGTCGCTAAGCACTTCTGTGTTCATCAGCTCGCTAGTTAATCCGCTATGGACTATTTCACCCCGGCGAAGCAGGAGGCTGTGAGTAAAGACAGGCAATATTTCTTCGGTATGATGGGTGACATAGATGAGTGACGGGCTATCGGGACGCTGTGATAATTCACGGATGCTATCCAGCAGTCGCTCTCTTGAGAACAGATCCAGTCCATTGCAAGGCTCGTCCAGAATGAGTACGCGTGGATTGGCCATCAGTGCTCGGGCAATGAGAAGTTTCTGTTTCTCGCCTTGAGAGCAGGTGCGATATTCGCGATTCCACAGGTGCTGACAGCCCAGCGTTTGCATCAATTCCTGTGCCTGATCCAGATCATCATCCGATAACTTGTCATACAGGCCAATGGTGGCATGTTTGCCGCTGATCACGACATACTGCGTGCGGTCTGTGCCATGCAATTTCTCTTGCAGAGATGAACTGACCCAGCCGATGGATTTGCGAAGCTGTCTCAGATCCACATCCCCATATTCATGGCCTAACACGAATATCTTGCCTTCGGTCGGCCAGAGATACCCGGTGATCATGTTCAGGAGTGTTGTTTTTCCGGAGCCATTCAGGCCAAGCAACGCCCAGTGTTCACCGTCATTCACTTGCCAGCTTACATCGTTCAGCAGGGTAAGTGGTCCCCTTTTCCAAGTGACATGCTGTACATCAATAATCATGCGTTATTCCTTCCTTCTGTTATCCTCAATTCTCCTAGGTGTATTGTAGTCACAAAATCAGTGAGGTTTCAACGGTTATCACGCTGTTCTTGGTTGGTCCTTGCGCAGAAATACAGCACACACACCAAGCAGTGGCAAAAACGAACATAACTTGATAACAAACGCAATGCTGGTCACGTCAATTAAGGAACCTAACACAACCGAGCCAAGTCCAGCCATTCCGAACGACAGGCCAAAAAACAATCCGGATACCGTTCCAATATGACGAGGAAGCAATTCCTGTGCATAAACAATGATGACGCTGAAGCCGGACATCAAGATTAGTCCAATCATTCCGCATAATACCATGGACAAGACCGGTCCTGCATAAGGTAGCAACAGGGAAAACGGTGCAGTGCCTGCAATGGAGAACCAGATCATCGGTTTGCGTCCGTAGCGGTCAGCGAGTGGACCGCCGAGCAAGGTTCCGACCATGCCTGCAAATTGCAAAATAAACAGACAGATCTGTGCCTGGGAGAGAGGCAAGTCATATGCATCGGCATAATAGAAGGCGTAGTAACCGGTCATGCCTGCAATATATACGAATTTGGAGAATAACAGCAGGATGAGAATTCCCATTGTAAAAGCGATGAATCCCCTGCTCACAGGCCGAGCTACTGGCTCTGCGCCACTTGATTTTAGAGGGCGTTGCTGACGAATGTGAGTCTCGGCAAGCTTGTCTCTGTACCAACGACTGACCAAAGACTGAATGAAGATGCCGATAAGGGCAAAGCCCATCAGCCATAGAAAACTACGCTGCCCATGTGGCAGCAGGATGAAGGCGACCAGTAATGGAGCAATGGCCTGTCCTGTGTTGCCTCCCACCTGGAAGATTGACTGCGCCATTCCTCGTCCACGGCCGGCTGCCATATGAGCCACGCGTGAGGATTCGGGGTGGAGGATGGATGAGCCTATGCCAATCAATGCTGCCGCAACAAGCAACATCCATAACTCGGAAGACAAGGCTAAGCCGAGAACACCGATCAGGGAGAATAACATGCCTCCGGGAAGCAGGATCGGCATGGGCTTACGGTCTGACATATAACCGACCAGTGGCTGAAGGACAGATGCGGTAATATTCAGGGTGAAGGCAATCCAGCCCATCTGGGCGAAGCTGAGCTGCATGGTCTGCTGGAATAACGGGAAAGCAGACGGAACGACTGTCTGCATCGCATCATTCAGCAGATGGGCGAAGCTGACTCCGGCAAGTGCCCAATTGGCGGAGGAGTTGATTTGCATTTTGCTTAAAGTGGCCTGAGCCATGGGAGATCACCTCGAATTATTTTTTTCTATGATAAAAGATGGGGGAAGATCATGTCTTTGTGAAAAGTGCTTGGAAAGTGAGCACGATTTGCTATAATGTCAGCAGGTGAGCAAACGATGGAATTAAACATGACGCTAAATGGGTTGGAATTATGGAAAGCTACCGGAGGGTTTGCGAATGAGCCGCATGTACATGACGACTGGTATCAGCTAACGCTGCCGGTCAGAGGCCAATGTCATCTGGTACAGGAACGGCATGCATACCCGCTAAAAGCAGGCATAGGGATTATTGCTCATCCCCAGACTGAGCATTATTTTGAGATAGGGTCGGATTCGGCTGTCATTGTGATCAAGTTCCGTAAACCGCCATTAGGCAGTTTCGAAGATGCGGGGTTAGGTGGGGCACGAGCTGAGTTTCGACCTACCCAGACATTTGATCCTGCGGAGATCAGCAGTCTGTTTCGAGGCTGGAATTCCATTTTGTTAGATGATGTGCCCGAAATGCTGCAAGTGCAGGAAACAGAACTGGCGGTTGAGAGGTATCTAAGGCGTATGTTGACGGGGCAGGAAAATGGAACAAGGACTGTAAATCCCGGTACATTCATGGACCCTCATCTCCAACGAGTGCTGGATTACATTCACAGTGCCTACACAGGTCCAATGGATATTGATTCGATGGCGATGGTCGCGCATCAGAGCCGGTATCATTTTATGCGTTCTTTCAAGGCTCTTACGGGAACAACACCGTATCAATATTTGCTGAATTTGCGCGTAGAAGAAGCGTCCAGGAGGCTTCGCCATACAACGGATTCAGTGACCACAATCAGTTATGAACTGGGATTTTCCAGCGTCAGTCAGTTTTACAGAGCCTTTCAGCGAGTGTATGTTATGACACCGATGGAATATCGGAATCACATTTAGATTTTAACGGGCAGTCTCGCGTATGCGAGACTGTATTTTAGTACGTTACAGCATGTCACTGATTTTTGTTGTTGCCAAACATTGAAGACTTTGCTAAGATGGGAAAAAGTTTATGTAAGCGTATACATTTAGATTAAAATTACAACGTTGTAATTATGGTTATGGCAAGTATTTAAAAGAAATAAATACGGTGTAAGGAGGACTATTTCAAATTAGTTATCTCGTTATTACGCAGAATGATATAGGTTGTTACAAAATGTGAATGAGATGAATAACAAATACGTCAGTGGAATGACAGTTCCTTTTTATTCAAAAATTCAAACGTTGTAATTATGTAGCGAAGGGGAGTGTTTCACGTTGAAAAAACGCATGTCCACGCTGTTCAGCCTGATCAGACGGGATAAGTATTTGCTACTGATGTTTTCGCCTATCTTTCTGTATTACCTCATCTTCATGTACCTTCCGATGCCTGGCGTGTTATTGGCATTTCGTAATTTCTTGCCGGGGCAGGGCATGCTCAGCGGGGAATGGGTGGGACTGCGCTGGTTCGAACAGTTTGTGAATTCCATTTACTTCTGGCGACTGCTGCGTAACACATTTTTGCTCGCCTTCCTGCCACTCCTGTTTGGTTTCTCCATTCCGATTTTATTCGCTGTTTGCATCGTGGAGATCAAGAACCGCACATTCAAGCGATTTGCCCAGACGGTTACGTACCTTCCTCACTTCATCTCCACTGTTGTTGTAGCTGGCATGATTATTAACTTCCTGTCACCAACAGACGGTATTGTGAACACCCTCATCGCGAGTCTTGGCATGGAAAAAGTGAACTTCATGATGGATGCGAGCTGGTTCCGTACCATCTTCACAAGTTCCGACATCTGGCAGAGCTTTGGCTTCAGCTCCATCATCTACATTGCAGCCATTATGGGGATCGACCCCGAGATGTATGATTCCGGCAAAATTGACGGCGTCAACAAATTCCAGGAGCTATGGCACCTCACCCTTCCCAGTATCAAACCAACCATTGTCATTCTTCTGCTTCTGTCGCTTGGCGGCATTATGAGTGTAGGTTTCGAGAAAGTATATCTGCTCTACAACGGAGCCACCTACGAAACGGCAGATGTCCTGTCCACCTATGTATACCGGATGGGGATTGAGGGCCAGAATTACGGCTTCGCCACAGCGGTTGGCCTGTTCAACTCCGTGATCACCTTTGTCCTAGTGTTTGCTGCCAATTCCATGACCCGCCGCCTGACCAAGATGTCACTCTGGTAAGACTATAACCCGGACCAAAGGAGACCTGTATGCAAAAATCGAGAAGTGATCGTTTGTTCTACGGATGTGTCTACCTGCTGACCATACTGGCGGTTGTTATCACGTTGTATCCCTTTCTGTACGTCATTAGCATTTCATTCAGCTCGGTGGATGCCATCGACAAACAAAAAGTTGTATTGTGGCCCGTTGGGTTTACCCTGTCAGGTTACCAAATGGTACTGCAATACAAGGAGTTATGGGTTTCGTTCTACAACACCCTCTGGTACACCGTGGTAGGCACACTATTGAACATTGTGGCAACATGTCTTGCCGCGTTTCCATTATCCAGACAGCAGTTTTTCTTACGTCGCAAGCTGAATTTCTTCATCGCCTTCACCATGTATTTCTCGGGTGGACTCATTCCGGTTTACATGCTGATCACCTCGCTTGGACTGTACAACACTCGCTGGGTTATGGTGCTGCCTGTGCTGGTGATTACGTTTAACGTCATGATCTGCCGCTCAGCTTTCGAAGGCATTCCAAATGAAATTTTCGAAAGTGCCAGTATAGACGGGGCCAACGAGATGACGATGCTGTATCGTCTGGCGGTTCCGATCATCAAGCCAACACTGGCTGTGCTCACGCTGTACTATGCGGTATTCCACTGGAACAACTTTTTCACGGCCCTATTATATCTGGGCAAACAGGATATGCAGCCCTTACAGATGTTCCTGCGAAGGGTGCTGATCATGGCTTCGCCGGAAGTGATGCAGAAGATGGGCGGTACGATGACATCTGGTGCGTTGGCGGTCTCCTCCCTTCAGGTTCGTTATGTATCCATTGTGGTCAGCATTCTACCTATTGTTACGATCTACCCGTTTATCCAACGGTACTTCGTTAAGGGGATCACCCTCGGAGCCGTGAAAGGATAGCTTTTATTGCTTAAGTGTCATGTCATTCAAGGGAGTTCAAAATGGTTCATACCAAGGAGGAATGATGGATGAGATTTAAAGGGGCAGGAAGAAAAAGTGTAATCGCAGCGATACTGGCAATCAGCCTGGCAGGATGTAGCGGCGGAACAGGGGCGGGAACTGATGCGGGGAGCACCCCGTCCAGTTCGGAGCCAGCCTTCAATTATACCGGAGCAGGGCCGGTGACGGATCAACAAGATGCCAAGCTGTCTATTCTCGGCACCAACGCTTGGACGACCAATGTGGACTTGTCCACCGCAGCTATCGTTAAGAAAATTGAGAGCAACGCCGGTGTAACGGTGGATTGGGATCTGATTCCGCCGCAGAACTATGCGGATGCCGTAAATCCGAGACTGGCTGCTGGTACCGGCTTGCCCGATATCGTGTACCTGCCGGATCAGGATCAGCTGATGAAGTACATTAACAGCGGTCTATTCATTCCGATTAATGAACTGGTAGAGAAGTACGGCGTGAATCTCAAAAAAATATATGAAAAGTCGCCTTCGGTCAAAGCCAGTTTAACAACGCCAGATGGTAAAATGTATTATATCCCGCAGCAGACGTTAACCCGAAACTACATGCCTGTATTTATGGTCAATGTGCGCTGGCTTGATAAGCTGGGATTAAGCGAGCCGACCACGCTGGATGAATTTACGGCGATGCTGCGCAAATTCAAGACAGATGACCCGAACGGCAACGGAAAAGCCGATGAGATTCCGCTGTCCATGGAAGCAAAATTTGTGTCAATGGCCTTTGGCCCCGCGTTTGGACTTGACCTGTCCAACCAGTTCTATGCAGACGATCAGGGCAAAGTACATTTCAGCTATTATGAGCCTACCTATAAGGAGTACTTGACCTATCTGAACGGACTGTACAAGGAAGGTCTGCTTGGGGTTGATTATGCGAGTACCACGAGTGATCAGGTCACGTCGCGCATCTCTCAGGATGTGACGGGAGCAACGTTTAATTTTAGCTGGTATATGTCGATGGTCTACAGTCCGTTGTTCAAGGATTACAATCCAGAAGAGCCAATCATCAAAGGCATTTTACCACTGAAAGGACCGCATGGGGATCAGTTCTATGTAGGACGTACACCAGTGAGTGGCATCTTTGGCATTACACGTGATAGTAAAAATCCGGAACTTGCTTTCCGCTTCCTGGATTATGCCGTAAGTGAGGAAGCACAGACGTATTATACGTGGGGCATCAAGGATGACACGTATACAGAAGAGAACGGCGTGAAGACATTTACGGACAAAGGCAAGGACAATGAATACATTCAGAAGCTCGGCATTGGTCCGGTGAATCTGCCGAACATTCAATCCACCGATTCTGCTGATTCCGTCGTAGCCCCTTGGCATGCAAAGATGGATAAAGAACTGGAGCCGTATGTGCGCGAACCGTTCCCGTTTGTCTATGCCCTGCCGGATGAAGCGAGCGTGGAAAGCATGGCGATGCCTGACATCACCACATATGTGGAAGAGATGAACTTTAAGTTTATTAGCGGGGACGCCAGTCTGGACCAGTTTGACAGTTATATTGAGACGTTGAAGAAGATGAATATAGAGCAGGTTATTGCGGGCAGACAGGCACAATATGATCGTTATAAATCTGCACAGAAATAAGAAATAGGGTTTTAGGCGTATGAGAGGTGTTGATTGATTTTGATAACTATTAAAGACATTGCCAAACTGGCGGGGGTGAGCTATAGCACGGTATCAAAGGCGCTGAATGATGATCCCCGAATCAAACCGGCAACAAAGCAGAAGGTGCTTGCGGTCGCGGAGAAACATCAATATCGGAAAAACATGCTGGCCCGGCAGCTCTCCACCGGCAGAAGCAACATCATCGGTTTTGTGCTGGATGAGCTGAGCAATCCGTTATTTTCGAACATCTCTGGCCGTCTGCATACCGAGCTGAAGAAGCGGGGATATCAGATGATCCTGGTTGTGGCGGATGATGGCGTGGATGTCTTCAGCCAGCTGCGTGTGGACGGATGTATTCTATGGGACTATGCACTGGACAATCGCGAGATGTTCTGGAAAAAGTTTGCAACACTCAACATGCCATGTTTTGTGCTGGGTACTGATGAAGCGCCGAACTCTCCTTACATCAAGATTGATCGCAAAGAAGGGCTGTTCAAAGCAGTGGAGCATCTGAAATCGCTGGGTCACAGCCGAATCGGATTCATCGGCAACTCCCAGCATATTAAACTGGAGGGATACCGGGAAGCGTTGCAGCGTACGGGTCTGGATTTTAACGAAGACCATGTGCTGCCAGCGCATTCCTCTTGGGAAGACGGGTATTTTGCCATACGTAATCATGCGTTTGGGGCGGATTCGCCGACAGCTTTTATTGGACTGAACAACCTGGTCACCCGAGGTGCACTACGGGCTTTACTTGAGGCAGGTTACAGTGTTCCACGCGATATCTCGTTAATCGGGTATGATGATCTGCCGGATATGCAATATGCGGAAGTGGCCTTGACTACAATTGGCCCGCCTCTGGATGAACTGGCCGTGCAGGCAGCAGAGCTGATTGTATCGTTAATCCGTGATGAACAGGTCGATGTTCCGGTAGTCATTCAGCCTAAGCTGAATCTTCGCAATTCAACGGCAGTTAATCATACATGTATTAGGTGAGTACAACATTCAAGGAGGAATTGCTTATGCAGGTACAGACACAGTTATCCTGGTCTGAGCGAATTGCAGCAACGATCATCCAGCAATGTGACGGGGACGGTTATCATGCGTTCCCTTCGGGACGATGGGCATACGTGGAAGGCATGACCTTGATGGCGATGGCACGAACCGGGCAGTATTATGGCAAACAAGAGTATGTTGATTTTATGAAAAAACATATGGACCTGTATATCCAGCCGGATGGCTCTATTGGCACCTATACTTTGGAAGAATATAATCTGGATCAGATTAATCAGGGAAAAAACCTGTTTGCATTACTGGATGGTGCTGAAGATCAGCGTTACGCAGAAGCGGCGCATCTCCTGGCAGCACAGCTCGCAGGGCAACCCCGAACATCAGAAGGCGGTTTCTGGCATAAAAAAATCTATCCATTCCAGATGTGGCTGGACGGCCTGTATATGTCATCTCCCTTTCTGTCCGAGTATGCGAAGACATTTCATCACCCCGAGTTATGGGATGAAGTTGCACATCAGATTCTGCTGATCGAACGCCAGACCCGTGATCCACGGACCGGGCTGCTCTATCATGGCTGGGATGAATCGAAGGAGCAGGTCTGGGCAGATTCATCGACAGGGTGCTCGCCACACTTCTGGAGCCGGGCGATGGGCTGGTATGCCATGGCGATTGTGGACAGCGTGGAGCATTTCCCCGTGAATCATCCAAAGCGCGGAACCATCATCGGTATCTTCGAACGGATGTGTCATGCTTTGGTACGCGTGCAGGAGCAGGAAAGCGGGTTATGGTTCCAAGTGCTGGATCAGGGCTTCCGCAAAGGCAACTATCTGGAAGCATCCGGGTCAAGCATGTTTGTATATGCACTTGCGAAGGGTGTGCGACTAAGGTATCTGGAGCCGCATTTCAGAGAGGCGGCGGAGAAAGGATGGCAGGGACTGTCCTCCAGATTGGTGGAGGAGACGGCTGACGGCGTTCGGTTAAACGGGATCTGTCATGGTGCAGGACTAAGCCTGGATCGGGATGGCACGTACAACTACTATGTAAGCGAAGCGGTTGTAAGCGATTCCTTTATGGGGGTGGCCCCACTTCTGCTGGCAGCGCTGGAAATGGAGCGATTGCCATGACGCAACAGAGATTGCCAAATACGGCATTGGAATCATCGGCTCCCTGTCTGACTGTTGATTCAGACGGGACAGGGGATTATGTGACGATCCAGGCTGCGGTTGATGCGCTGCCGGAGAATGGCATCGGAAACGTCCCGATTCGCGTGAAGGCCGGTGTGTATCATGAGAAGCTGCATATGGAGAAGCCGGGCATCCACCTGATTGGTGAGGGGGCGGAGCAGACTATCATTACGTATGATGATCATGCACTCAAGAAGTTCCCGGATGGGTCGCCATATCATACGTTTCATTCCTATACGGCTTTCATTGGTGCTGATGATTTCACGGCAGAGGGGATTTCCTTCGTAAATGCTGCTGGGCCGGGCAAGCAGGTTGGTCAGGCGCTGGCCGTTTATGTGGATGGAGACCGGGCGGTCTTTCGCCGCTGTCGTTTGATCGGTCACCAGGATACGATCTTCACCGGCCCGCTGCCTGAGCAGCCCATGGATCGCAGTTATTTTGGCGGGCCACGCGATGGTGCCGAGCGGCGTAAACTGCGGCAGTATTTCGAGGACTGTTACATCGAAGGTGATATCGATTTTATTTTTGGTTCGGCTACGGTGGTGTTTAAGGGCTGCGAGATCTTTACGAAGAATCGCCTGACTGAAGCGGAGGCTGCAGATGGACAAGTGAACGGCTGGATTACCGCAGCCTCTACGCCGGAGGATGTGCGTTACGGCTATGTGTTTCTGGACTGTGATCTGACCAGCAATGCTCCGCCGCAGTCGGTGTATCTGGGCAGACCGTGGCGTCATCATGCCAAAGTCTGTTTTCTGAACTGCTGGATCGGCGCTCATGTGAAGCGGGAGGGATGGCACAACTGGAACAAGACAGATGCAGAGCAGACCGTTCAGTATGCGGAATACAACAGCGCCGGGCCTGGTGCCGGATGTGCTGCTGATCGTGTGCCTTGGGCCAAAATACTGACCGAACAGGAAGCGGCCGAGTACGCTGTACCTCTGATTCTGTCCGGCGTGGATGGATGGCAGCCTTTTGAAAGGAGAGGGGAGTAGCGGCGGTAAGATACGCCCTCTTCTCTGCGCAATATCTAACACAGGTTTTCTTTCAAGTCTCCTAAGGAGTTGAAAGAAAACCTTTTTTGTGCGCTATATTACATTTTTCGCCCCCAATAGAACTATTTTATCCCTTATCTCTTTTGCATTTTACTGATTAAATACAGGGTGAGGATCTGTAAATTCCCTGTAAAATTTGGATGGTGCCTGCAAAAAAGAACACGAGAGGGAAGGTCCATTTTGGTAAGGGAAGGGAGTGAAGTGACACGCAACATCAGATGGCTGAATGGGGCTGGCTCTAATCGATCACAGATCAGATGCAGGTGGACAATTGAAGTTTTGTTTGCAAGGTGAACGTATCCTTAGTACAGGAGGGATTTTGCTTGAATCAAGCTGTTCGATTCCGCCCGGTCATTACATTTGCTTTGGTATTTCTTCTACTTATTACGTGGTTTGCACCGAGAGCCGATGCCGCCGCCCAGTGGCAGGCAGGCACCGCATACAAGAAAGGAGACCTCGTAACATATCAAAATAAAGATTATGAGTGTATTCAGGAACACACAGCTTTGACCGGATGGGAGCCCTCTGTTGTGCCCGCGTTGTGGAAATACGTCGGGGAAGGTTCGGGAGGGGAAACGCCAACGCCAGATACGGCACCACCTTCTGTTCCTGCGGGTCTGACTTCATCCTCCATCACGAACACCTCTGTGAGTCTTTCCTGGAATGCATCCACGGATAATGTGGGCGTAGCGGGGTATGAGATGTATCGGAACGGCGTTCTTGTGACAAGTACTTCAACTACAACAGCTGTAGTCACTGGACTGACAGCTAGCACGACTTATGCTTTTACGGTAAAAGCCAAAGATGCCGCAGGCAATATATCGGCTGCGAGCACCTCCCTCAGTGTGACAACTTCCAATGGATCTTCCAATCCTGGGCCAACCGGCGGCAAATGGCTGATCGGCTACTGGCACAACTTCGATAATGGTTCAACGAATATCAGACTTCGTAACGTATCAACAGCCTATGACGTCATTAATGTTTCCTTTGCCGAACCGATTTCACATGGTAGCGGAACGCTTGCTTTTACTCCATACAATGCAACGGTAGCCGAATTCAAATCCGATATTGCCTATCTGCAAAGCCAGGGGAAAAAAGTACTGCTTTCCATGGGGGGAGCCAACGGTACCATTGAGCTCACCGACGCGACCAAGAGACAGCAATTCGAAGATTCGTTAAAATCAATCATTTCCACGTATGGTTTCAATGGTCTAGATATCGATCTGGAAGGAAGCTCCTTGTCTCTGAATGCAGGGGATAGCGATTTCCGTAGTCCAACTACACCGAAAATTGTTAACCTCATCCAAGGCGTGAAAGCGGTTAAGTCACACTTCGGCGCCAATTTCATCCTGACGGCTGCGCCGGAGACGGCCTATGTACAGGGTGGATATCTGAGCTACGGCGGCCCTTGGGGAGCTTACCTGCCAGTCATCCATGCCTTGCGTAATGACCTGACCCTGCTTCATGTACAGCACTATAACACGGGCTCCATGGTAGGGCTGGATGGGCGCTCTTATGCCCAAGGAACAGCTGATTTCCATGTGGCCATGGCGGAGATGCTGCTTCAAGGCTTTCATGTAGGCGGTAGCACAGGCCCTTTCTTTAGTCCCTTGCGACCGGATCAGATTGCCATCGGTGTGCCGGCTTCCCAACAGGCTGCTGGAGGTGGTTATACAACGCCAGCCGATCTGCAAAAGGCACTGAATTATTTGATCAAAGGTGTGTCATACGGCGGTTCCTATACTTTGCTCCAGCCTGCGGGCTATGCGGGGATAAAAGGGATTATGACCTGGTCAATCAACTGGGACGCATATACAAATAACCAGTTTTCGAGCGCACATCGTCCGTTCCTGAACGGGCTGAGTACGCAAACGACAAAGGAGGTTGTGTATTAGATGATACATTTAAATAAACACACTGCTTTCAAGAAAACCGCAAGGTTTCTCTTGGGTCTATCCCTGCTCTTATCCGTCATTATTCCTTCTTTTGTGCTCCAACCCGCTACGGCAGCAGCTGCAGATTCTTATAAAATTGTTGGTTACTACCCGTCATGGGCTGCGTATGGGAGAAACTATAATGTAACGGATATCGACCCAACCAAAGTCACGCATATCAACTATGCGTTTGCCGATATTTGCTGGAATGGTATTCATGGAAATCCGGACCCTTCGGGCCCTAATCCGGTGACCTGGACGTGTCAGAATGAGAAGAGCCAGACAATCAATGTACCAAATGGCACGATCGTGCTTGGCGATCCATGGATTGATACCGGCAAGACATTTGCAGGGGATACGTGGGATCAGCCCATTGCAGGCAATATCAATCAGCTTAACAAGCTGAAACAGATCAATCCTAATCTGAAGACAATCATCTCCGTGGGAGGATGGACATGGTCCAACCGCTTCTCTGATGTAGCTGCGACTGCTGCAACGCGAGAGGTTTTTGCAAACTCTGCCGTCGACTTCCTGCGGAAATACAATTTTGACGGGGTAGATCTGGACTGGGAGTACCCGGTATCAGGCGGACTTGATGGTAACAGCAAACGTCCTGAGGATAAGCAGAATTACACACTGCTTCTGAGCAAAATCCGTGAGAAACTGGATGCTGCCGGAGCTGTGGACGGCAAGAAGTATCTGCTTACGATTGCAAGCGGTGCATCGACGACCTATGCTGCGAATACAGAGCTTGCCAATATAGCTGCCATCGTCGACTGGATTAATATTATGACATACGATTTTAACGGGGCCTGGCAAACAGTCAGTGCGCATAACGCGCCGTTGAACTATGACCCTGCGGCTTCGGCTGCTGGGGTGCCAGATGCCAATACATTTAATGTGGCTGCCGGAGCACAAGGGCATCTGAATGCTGGGGTACCGGCCGCCAAACTTGTGCTTGGTGTTCCATTCTACGGCCGCGGCTGGGATGGATGCGCACAGGCGGGCAATGGCCAGTATCAGACCTGCGCGGGAGGTTCTTCCGTTGGAACTTGGGAAGCAGGCTCCTTTGATTTTTATGATCTGGAGACCAACTACATTAACAAAAACGGGTATACGCGTTACTGGAATGACACGGCCAAGGTGCCATATCTCTATAATGCGACCAACAAGCGCTTTATTAGCTATGACGATGCGGAGTCTATTGGATATAAAACCGCTTATATCAAGAGCAAGGGACTCGGCGGAGCGATGTTCTGGGAGCTTAGCGGTGACCGGAACAAAACACTCCAAAATAAACTGAAAGCCGACCTGCCTACCGGAGGTACAGTGCCTCCAGCAGATACGACGGCGCCAAGCGTACCCGGTAATGCCCGCTCGACAGGTGTGACGGCCAACTCAGTGACGCTCGCGTGGAATGCTTCAACGGATAATGTAGGGGTTACCGGTTATAACGTCTATCATGGCAGTAATCTTGCAACATCCGTCACAGGAACGACAGCAATGATCAGTGGACTTACTGCAGGTACTTCTTATACTTTCACGATCAAAGCAAAAGATGCCGCAGGCAATCTGTCTGCAGCCAGTAATATTGTAACCGTGAGCACTACGACTCAGCCGGGAGGGGATACGCAAGCGCCAACTGCACCAACCAATCTGGCTTCAACGGCGCAAACAACATCCAGCATAACGCTGAGCTGGGCGGCATCCACGGATAACGTGGGTGTAACGGGTTATGATGTGTACAATGGAACGGCTCTGGCGACATCAGTGACCGGAACGACAGCAACGATCAGCGGGCTTGCAGCGGATACCTCGTATACATTTACGGTAAAAGCAAAGGATGCGGCGGGTAATGTTTCTGCTGCGAGCAATGCGGTGACCGTGAAAACAACAGCAGGAACGACAAATCCGGGCGTTTCCGCCTGGCAGGCGAATACAGCCTATACTGTAGGACAGCTGGTCACCTATAGCGGTAAGACGTATAAATGTTTGCAATCCCACACATCCTTGTCTGGGTGGGAACCATCCAATGTCCCTGCATTGTGGCAGGTTCAATAGTTAAAAAATGGATTACCACATTTTGAATTGAAACGTGCAGTGTTAGCGAGGCTTGGTTATAGGGAAGAGAACATAACGAAAAACCACCGGCCCTGGTCCGGTGGTTTTTCGTTATGCTATGTCAAACAAAGCAGGCTCCAAAAAGGCTATTCATTAGAAATCGAAGTTGTCCGGATCAGGACCAACGCGCACATCTTCGTTCAGAGCACTGATCTGATCCATCTCTTCATTTGAAAGTTCAAAGTCGAAGATGGAGGAATTCTCAATAATCCGCTGTTCCTTGGTGGACTTCGGAATGGTAATGACTCCATTTTGCAGATCCCAACGCAGGATGACTTGTGCAACCGATTTGCCTTTGTCTGAAGCAATCCCCGTGAGCACTGGGTTGTCCAACAGCTGACCTTGCATCAAAGGCGACCAAGCTTCAAGCTGGATACCATGCTTCTCACAGAAAGCCTTAAGCTCAACCTGAGTCAGGCGAGGGTGGTATTCCACCTGGTTGACCATCGGTTTCACTTTGGCATCCTGCATCAGGTCTTCGAGATGATGAATCTGGAAGTTGCTTACGCCAATAGCTTTAATGCGACCAGCCGCGTACAGTTCCTCGATTGCTTTCCAGGCTGCTTTGTATTTGCCGGCCTTAGGCCAGTGAATCAGATACAGGTCTAGGTATTCCAGTCCCAGTTTGTTCAACGTGGTATCAAAAGCGGCAAGTGTCTCTTCATATCCAAGGTCTGCATTCCATACTTTAGATGTAACAAACAGTTCTTCGCGTTTCAGGTTGTTTTCTTGCAAAGCTTCGGCAATCGCTTGACCAACACCAGCTTCATTGCCGTATATTGCAGCAGTATCAATGCTGCGGTATCCATGTTTAATCGCATTTTTCACGGCTTCAATCAGTTCAGATCCTTCTTCTACCTTAAATACACCAAGTCCGAACCAAGGCATAGAAACACCGTTATGCAGAGTTACTGTGGATTGTAAATGTTGTGCGGTTTGAGCTGTTGTCATGAGATTTCCTCCTTAAAGTGTGTAAAAATCAGTCATAGTAAGCTGAATTTTTGTTGTTTTATCATACAAAATTAAATCATAGTAGATCAAATTGGGTTCAACGTATTATAGTATAATAAAATACCATGTGAAACCGGTTCCCCTCGAAGGCTGGAACTGATATATATAAGAGTGAGACCCATGGTCGGAATGGAAATTAGAACGAAGCTTTCTCCATTTCGACTGATGCATGTTGATCCTTGCTTTCCAGCGTTTTAGCCCATGCGGTCAGGATTACAGCTACGAGAACCATCAAGGCTCCGACCCATGTCGTGTGAATCAAACCGATGGAATCATTGATGACTCCACCCAAATAGGCACCTATAGCAATTCCCGCATTAAATGCGGCGATGTTAAAGGCTGAGGCTACATCCTTGGCCTGTGGTGCATATCGTTCAGCCAAGGTTACAACGTACATCTGAAGACCAGGCACATTCATGAAGGCGAGCAGGCCCATACCCATAATGGTGAGCAGTGCTGCCAACTTAAACGGGACGGTGAAGTACATTACGCCGAGAATGATGGTCTGAATGATGAACATGTAGAAGAGCGCCTTGAGCGGGTTGCGATTGGCTGCTCTGCCGCCGATGATGTTGCCAACAGCGATGGCGATTCCGTACAACAATAGGATGAATGCTACCGTTTTCTCGGAATAACCGCTAATATCATGCAACAACGGGGACAGATACGTAAAGACAACAAATGTTCCTCCGTACCCAACAGCAGTGATGGCAAAAGCAAGCAGCAAGCGTCCACCTGTAACGAGCTTCAGCTGATCCCGAAATGCCGTCCGTGTTCCGCGTTTCAACGTGGATGGTACGAGTATCAGGTTCCCGATCATCGCAACGATGCCAACCACAACAATCAGGATAAAGGCAGCGCGCCAGCCCCAATGTTGGCCGATGAGTGTACCGAGAGGTACACCGGTTACTGTGGCAATGGTAAGACCAGAGAACATGATGGCAATAGCACTCGCCCTACGGTTGGCAGGCACCAGATCGGCTGCAATCGTGGAGCCGATGGACATGAACACCCCGTGTGCCAGTGCGGACACTACTCGTGCAATGAGTAACATGGTGATGCCCGTCGATAGTGCAGCCATCGTGTTACCCGCAATGAAGACAATCATGATGGCAAGCAGTAGCGTTTTGCGTGATATGGTAGACGTCAGTGAGGTCAGAACAGGAGCCCCAAAGGTAACGCCTAATGCATATAAAGTAACGGTCAGTCCCGCTGAAGTTACGGAAATGCCCAGGTCATCTGCAATGAGGGGCAGTAGCCCAACGCTGATAAATTCTGTGGTACCGATTGCGAATGCACTAATAGCCAGTGCTAGCAGTGCCCACGTGCTGCGTTTTGAATCTTGTAACATTTCTTGCCCCACTCCCCAGAATGTAGATTTACGTACCGGCAAATGCTATTATGAGTTATTCGGTATAGATTGAATAGTACGTACTTTTTAGTACCCTACGTACTTTTTGGTGCCTATACAGCATGCGACGGATGTAATTCAATTCATCAGGGAGGAAGCAAGTTATGGTTAGAAAAAAATATAACATCTCGGTTGAAGCTACCTTAGAGGTGATCGGTGGCAAGTGGAAATGCGTCATTCTCTGTCATCTGACACATGGGAAAAGACGAACCAGTGATCTCAAGCGTATTATGCCCGCAATTACACAAAAAATGTTAACACAGCAACTGAGAGAGCTTGAAAACGACGGGATCGTAAACCGAATCGTATATAATCAGGTCCCTCCCAAAGTAGAATACGAATTGAGTGATTACGGGAGAAGTCTTGAACCGATTCTCAATGCGCTCTGTAACTGGGGAGATCAACATATTGTGAAGGAATACGGAGACAAATCAGCAGTTCTGGAAGATAATGGACTCAATGATTTTAACTCTGACAATAGGGAGCTGGTGCAACCGTGAACTATGAGATTTTATATGATGGTGCTTTTGCGATGCTCAAGGTACATTTGCAGCGGGGAGAGCGGTTCAAGGCCGAGAGTGGTGCGATGGTATCCATGACTCCTACGGTTGAACTAAAGGGTTCAGCAGAAGGTGGGATGTTTGCCGGGTTCGGTCGGATGCTGAGCGGGGAGAAGTTTTTCTTTCAGGAACTGACGGCTGCGGGCGGGTCGGCAGAGATTCTGCTCTCACCTTCAAGCATGGGCGATGTAGAAGCTGTTGAATTGGACGGTTCCTATTCACTCTATGTGCAGAAAGACGGATTTCTGGCAGGAACCGAGGGCATTCAGGTGAATACCAAAATGCAAAACCTGAAAAAAGGTCTCTTTTCGGGAGAAGGTTTCTTCATTATTGAGATCAGCGGACGTGGGACTGTATTTCTGTCTTCCTATGGTGCCATCCATGCGATTAATCTGGCAGCAGGTGAGGAAATGATCGTGGATAACGCCCATTTGGTGGCATGGCCTCATTATGTAGATTACCGTATTGAGAAAGCTTCACAGGGCTGGTTATCCAGTGTAACAAGTGGAGAAGGACTGGTATGTCGGTTCCGGGGAGAAGGAACTATTCTTATACAGAGCCGCAATCCGCAAGGATTCGGACAATGGGTGAAGCAGTTTATCCCTGCGCGCTAATTATTTTTTTGAGAAAGAACACACAGAGTTGCAACGGATATGTTTCCATCATCGTTATATGAATAATGGATTTACTTCATTGACTGACGGGTATATATTCTGTTGCATAAGGTCGCACATCATGGAGGTATGAGATGACAAGCTCACGGTATAAAAACGCACAAGAAAGTCCGGGATATCTGTTATGGCAGGTTACAGCCATGTGGCAAAAGGAAGTACGCAGGGTGCTGGAGCCCCTCGAACTGACACAACCTCAATTTGTATTATTGCACGCCTGTTTATGGCTCAATGAACACGATGAGGAAGGCAAGGGAGTTACTCAGGTTCAAATTGCTCAGTTTGCCAAGGTGGATGTTAACGTGACTTCTCAGGTTCTACGTGCGCTTGAAAAAAGGGGATTAATTACCCGCGCTCGTCATCAGACAGATACGCGTGCCAATATTATCACAACAACGGAAGAAGGAACCCGATTGGCTGTGGAGGGAATCCATCTGGTCGAGGAATCGGACAAGGCATTTTTCGAAACTTTGGATGAACGTAAGGGAGAGTATTTGGAGATCATGCAGGAGTTTCTTCGCCAAAAAACAGAGAGTTGATCCGTAATGTATCTTTTTTTAATGTATTAAACTACAGAATGTAGTGGAACTGGAAAATTTTCTGATTATTAATAATTATAACACCTCTGTAAAATACAAATAGACCTCCTGACTTCATCTTGTCGGGAGGTCTATTTGGGTTGCTCAATCGATTCGATAGGACGCAAACGGCTCGCGGCGACGGAAAGAGTCACTGATCTGGTCCAGATCAGCCAACAGCTCATCGGGCAGTGACATGTCCAGACTAGCCAGATTATGTTCCAGCTGTTCGGTGCGTGTAGCCCCGACAATCACTGTGGATACAGCTGGACGAGTCAGCAGCCATGCAAGTGACAGCACACTCGGGGAGCAACCATATGAGGCAGCTTTAGCACTCACTTGTTCACTCAGTTGGATATTATGCTCCAGCAGGAAACGGTTGAAGGACGGATCGGTGTCTGCTCTGGAACCAGAAGGCACACGGGTCTGTCCGTTATATTTACCGGTCAGAATACCACCTGCCAACGGGAAATACGGGATAATGCCTACACCCTGATCGAGACACATCGGCACCAGTTCCAACTCAGGCGTACGGTCTGCCAGGGAGTAGCTGGTTTGGGTGGAGATGTAGCGCACATAACCTTTCTGTTCACTGATGCCTAAAGCTTTCATCAGCTCCCAAGCTGCGTAGTTGGAGGCTCCGATGTAACGGACTTTGCCGGAAGTGACCATATCATCCAATGTGCGCAGTGTCTCATCCAGCGGTGTATGCGGATCAAAAGTATGGATCTGGTACAGATCGACATAATCCGTTTGCAGGCGCCGCAGGCTATGTTCCAGCTCTTGTTGCAGATGGTAGCGGGAGGAACCCCGCCCATGAGGGCCATCATGCCGGGGTAATCCGGCCTTGGTAGCAAGCACCGCGTTTTCCCGTCGACCTGTGAGAGCCTGTCCAATAATGCGTTCCGATTCCGTGCCTGCGTAGATATTGGCGGTATCGATAAAGTTGATGCCCTGATCCATCGCTGCATGAATAATGCGGGTAGAAGCTGCTTCATCCGCGCGTTTGCCAAACGCATTTGTGCCAAGCCCCAGTGCCGACACACGTAAACCACTATTGCCCAAACGTCGATATTCCATCATTCATCGCTCCCTTTATGCTTGTTTATGTATAGCAGATTATAACGTAATCTATTGAAAACGTGTTATTAATATAGTTAAATGATTCTAAGAACCCGTTATTAAAGGAGATATGATGGAAAACAGTGCCGCACATTTAACAAGACGGAAGCCGAAGAAACCGAAGAAGAAATGGAAGAAGCCATTAATCATCACCCTAAGTGTGCTGCTTGTGTTGGGAGGACTCGGATTTATCTATCAAAAGCAACTCGTCGTGTTTGCCTTTAATTTGTTCGCTTCAGCTACGGTGAAGGAAGCCTTGGATGACTCCTTTGTACCAGCTGGTGATAAGGATGCCCCTGTTGTGGAACATACGGACCCGTTCTCGCTCTTGCTGCTAGGGATTGACCAACGCGATAACGAACCAAGCCGTTCGGATACCATCATCTATTCCGTCGTGCGTCCAGAAGACAATAAAGTGCTGCTGCTGTCCATTCCACGTGATTCCTATACCGAGATTGTCGGCCGGGATGTGAAGTCAAAGATCAACTCAGCATATGCCCACGGTGAAGCCAAGATGGCGATGGATACAGTGGAGAATCTGCTGGGGAACAAAGTGGATTTCTATGCCGCAATTAATTTTAACGGGCTCAAGGATATTGTTGATGCGGTGGGCGGCGTTGAACTGCCGATCAAAAAGAATATTGAGAACAAATCAAAAGCGCATGAGAAGCTGTTTGTTGAAGCGAATAAACCGATCTATAACGGCGAAGAAGCGCTTGGATATGTGCGTTACCGGGAAGATTCCGATTTCAATCGGACGATGCGTCACCGGATTTTCTTAAGTGCCTTCATGAATCGTGCGCTGGAAGTCAAAAATCTGACCAAGATCCCGGACGTAATCCAGATTGCCGGATCGAATTTTACAACCAACATGACCTCGGAATTTATCGTGAAATTCGCCGAGTCCTTATATATGAAAGATAGCATACCAACGATCAGCAATTACATGCTGAAGGGGGAGGGTGCAACGCGCAGTGGCACATGGTACTATGATCTGTCGGAGGACGATCTGCAATATGTGCGTGGTATGATCGCCAGTTGGCTGGACCCGGATGCAACCGAGATAATTGAGCCCGAGTCAGCGGACCAATCAGAGACGAGTGATGCGGCATAAGCATCCATTCTTGTGCAAAACTCATATGAATATAAGTCGGGAGAAGCGGTTGCTTCCCGGCTTTTTTGCGTTTGAGATCCTGCGGATGAAATATTGCACAGATATATCTAATGTTTAAACCTCTTTTTATGGCATACATATAGTAAAATATAGGGAAAAGATTAAACATCAACCAACGGAGGAAACTCATGAAGGAGTTTAAGGATCGGCTTCAACAGGTTCAGGAGCAACAAAAGCAACTGGCGAAGGAGTATCACGCCTTGCTCCAGGAATACCAGTCCGATGACCTGATCGTTCAGAATGAACAGTTACAGGAACAGTATGAAGCTCACACACTCAAGCTGCAACAGCTCGAACTTCGCTCGCGCAAGATGGAAGAAGAGAATGCACGTCTTCGCATGGCGTTATCGGAACAGATGCTGGATGAGAAGCTGAATCTGATCCGGGTATCGCGGGAGAAGATGGCGACCTATTTTCAAGGGAAAACAGCAGTACATAATGATCGAATTGCATTCCATGAACATCGAACCAAATCCAATCTAAACGCGCTGTACAACCAGGCCGCACAGGAGTTGCAAGAGAATTCCGATGAGGTGAAGGAGAGGATTGCTTACCTTGCGGCAGAGGTGAATGAGCGTATTGAATCGCACAGACGAGCCGTACGGGATAGAGAAGAGGCTCTGCGTGGACACATGGAACGTGGATATGAGCATATGGCGGAGGAAGGGTTGAGCGAAGAGACTATTCAACGTCGGATCAAGCAGAATCGCATGGAGATGAAGATTGGACTCAGCTGGATCAACAAAGTAGCCATCTTGCTCCTCATTCTGGGCGTTGGAGCAGCGTTCCAATATTCGTACTCGACCTGGTTCAATGACGAGATGAAGAGCGGGGCCTTTTTCCTGCTCGGTGCACTGATGCTCGCCGGAGGAGAGTGGCTGTTCCGCCGCAAAAGGCAGACGTTTGCGATGGGGTTGCTCGGCGGTGGGATATCCGTGTTGTTTGGCTCCGTCTTCTATAGTTACTTTTTACTGCATATTATCGGGTTATATACGGGACTTGCCCTGTCTGTATTAGTATCGGCAATCTCCGTATTGTTATCCTTGAGATACCAATCGAAGACCATCTGTTCACTAGGTTTGGTGGGCGGATATCTTCCGTTATTCTCCTACATGTTCTCGTTCGGGCTTGAGGGCCCTGCTGTCTATGTAGCCATGATCTATCTGCTGCTCTTAAACGGCATTATTGTGTTCATTTCGTTTGGCAAACGGTGGCCGGTGGTGCACTATATCAGTTTCCTGTTCAACACACCATCCATGCTCATCTTATTATGGCTATCGCCAAGTGAGAAGATTGGCATGTTGTATTCCATTGTGACGTTTGCATTATATCTGGGCATTACACTGGCATATCCGTTCAAACACCGAATGAAGTTAACCTGGTGGGATTTCGCTCTACTCGCCATGAATACGAGCATTAGTTGTCTGATGTTATATGTGTTATTCGATGTGGCGGGTTGGAATGATGCTCAGGGTTTGCTGGCGTTGATCTTCTGCGTGGTGTATCTGGGCCTCGCACGATTCGTCCAGCGCCATATGGCTCAGGAGAAACAGACGATATTACTCTTCTATGTCACTTCCCTGACCTTTGCCATTCTGATTATTCCGTTCCAATTCGGGGCCAAATGGTTATCGATGGGTTGGTTAATCGAAGGGGTTCTGTTGGTTACGCTAGGACATCTGAAACGGCTCAAGTCGGTGGAACGTGCCGGATGGGGCATCGTTCTTCTATGTCTAATCACTTTTGTGTACTACGATCTGCTGGCGCTATTCTTCATCGGGGAACGTTCTTACTTCATGTTAAAATACTCCAGTATCACGCTGGGAACTGTGCTTATTACACTTTATTATGCCTGGGCAGTTCACAGCAACTCATCTTCCAGAGAGAGATTCAAATACAGCCCGCTGGAGCTTGGCTTCCTGAACGGATTCAAGTATGTGACACTTGCCAATCTGTGGTTATACGTGCTGTATGAATCGAATGAATTGTATGTCAGAGCTGTCGATGGGACGTTCCTGTTATACATGTTTTACAAGTTACTCATGTTCGCAGCGCTTACGATTGCATTGGCGTATGGACTAGGCAAAGTGAAGCTGTTGCGCGACCGATTCGTGCAGGTGTACACCACCTTCCTGAATGCCGTTGGCTGCTGTATTGCACTGGCTGTAACCTTAACCATGCCAGCGCTTCAGCCGGAAGTTCAGCAGCATACGGTGGCGGAGATTGTAGGTTTGCTGGTGTTAATTATCTTTAACGTAGGGGTATTCTTTGCAGGAAGGGATCTGCTAATTGCAGGCATCCGCGGGCAGTTCAAGAGCATTGAATGGTACCCGGTTATCGCAGGGGTATATCTGCTGAGTGTCATCACCGTATTCCTGACGGTCCAGTTCCAGTGGGGTGATGTGGGGCTGATGTTCAGCCTGATCTATCTGCTGCTGGCGATTCTCTATATTGCCTATGGATTCCGTAGAAAATATGTCATGATTCGGCGTTTGGGCCTAGGACTAACGTTGTTTGCTACGGGTAAGATGGTGTTCTATGATGTGGGGATGCTCACCTCGGGCAGCAAAATATTTGCCTATTTTAGCTTTGGTGTGCTGCTGCTTGGCATCTCTTACCTGTATCAGAAGGTGTCGAGTCGTATGGAGGAAATACAGTCGAGAGAGACAGCGAAGCCTGACGACAAACCGAATGTGCCGGAGGAAGACCAAGATTGATTTGGGTTTTGAACGATCAAAGTAGCACTTGCGATTAATTATATGGGGAGGGATTCGAAGTGGGATTCGATCTGAATATCATGCTTTGGCAACTGTTATGGCTTGCTGGCCCTGTAGCTCTTATCGTGTATGCGTGGAGGAAATTCGGCGTTAGGAAGAAGCGGCGTTGAGGGGAATGATCGGAGCTGCTACTTCCTATCGCAGGCACAAGTCATGATCTGTCTGATAGACCATCTTGCGTAATAAAGTTTCTCTCCATCCAAACGAGGCTCTATGATTTTGCCTCCTTACCAATCGCTCGCTTCTTACGGACCGAAGGCAAATAATCCGTATCTTATCAAAGACAAGTAAGTATTCTAAAACAAGACCGACCTGCAAAACTGCGGGTCGGTCTTGTTTTAGAAATTATATATAGTCGATTATTCGAAACGAATCTCATCTATCCAGATTGTACTATTGCCTCCATGCCAGAACGACATCGACAGTTGTCCTGGGCTGCGGAGATCTACACCGTTTGCTGCCAAATCAATTTCAACATCTTTGAAATGGGTTGTTACCGTATCCCCGCTGAAAGCTGACAGTGTTCGGGTCAATCCACCGATCGAGAGCTGAATATGATCTTGTTCACCGCCATTTGCACCTTTCATGCGGATCACCATCTTAGAGTAATTCTCGATGTTCTGGTTGATATCAGAACCAAACCATCCGTTGTTGTTATACTGAAGCTTCAAAGCCCCTGATTCAATGCCGCCGGCATCGTTAACAAACTCGTTTGCACCTGACCATTTGCTGAGATCATTGGCTCCCGGCCATCTCTGCGAGTTATCAAAGTTATCCAGCAGTAAGACATTCTTCCCACCGCTGTAGCCTCCATCATAAGGAGTTTGGGCTAAACTATACGAAAGCGTATTGTCAGACTTCAAGCTATTGAAAGGCCCAATGTTCTGATTAGCGGGTTCCATCCCGATGCCCACTTTACCGATCGGTGTCCTGCCGCCTGTATAATAGTTAGAATTGGCAAATCTAGCGCTTGGCTTATAGCCATAAGGGTCAATAATGGTAAGCGCCAAGGTATAAGTTTCCGCCGGCAAGTTGGAAGGAATCGTAAATGCACCGGAAACTTGCTGTACCGCAGGCTTTTGAATATATTGATGCGTAGAGCTGTCCCAATTGTCACCCGGCATCCAATTCCGAATGTCCACGTTGTTGAATATGCCCTTCCAGGCAACCGTACGATCGCTTCTCAGCAAGCTGGCTTCTACTGGCCAGTTATAATAGAACGGAGCTGATCCGTTGTTCAAGACTTGAAAGGATACATTCATTTTTTCGCCAGGTTGCACGCTGCCGGAAAATGTCGCCTGATTGATGACGAATCGATATCCAAGTTCCTTCTGCATTAATGTAGCACCCTTCGAGACGGCGGAATCCAGGGCATCATACTGATCAATCCATCCCAGACTGGTTGTATGCGTCTTTTTAATCCAATCGATAACGTAATTCCGATGGATTGGATCGCTTAATGTATCATTTGGTGAGTCACCGGGCTGGATATGCTTCTGTCCCCAATCGTAGGCAACCTCTCCGCCGTTGACTTGCGTTCTCCAGGTATCTCTTTTAACAATGCCTTCCCCACTTTCTAGATCATCGATTAATGCGAACGAGTCCCGTAGAAATCCGAAGTCATAATTTTGGAACGTATCGGGATACCGCACCTGAACTTTCTTGTTTTGAAAAGCTTGCGTAGCAGCATCCCCTAGTGCTGTCTCGAAGCTGAGCGGAATCCGGTCGGTCCCGTCAGCTAATTGATCTGGATAAATATGATGCTCACCCCAATTGCCCCACAATCCGAGCTCGACATAAGCAACTCGGGGATCATCATCCCATGCTTGGCCAAGCTTTTGAATAAACGCGACAAGACGATCTTTCAGTATATCCGTTGTCCATCGCGCAGCCACGTCGTCACTAGGAACACCTTGGGGCCAAAACTCTCCTTCGTTTGGATACACAATGAAAACGCGAGGGATCACCTTTCTATTCTGGCTTTCGATGCCTGCCCAAGTTGTATTGCTCCAATCTTTGATTCTCTGAACGGAGTCCGAAGCAGCGTTCTCCAAGTTCGTGTATTTGATATATTGCTTAATTACAGTCCCGTATTCATGATCCGAAAACTTGGTGTCATTCATATACCGAGTAGGTCTAAATCCCTTAAGGGGATTTTTGAAAGCCTCTTGTGTTTCTGTCAGAGTAACTGTGATCGGGCCAGCAGTTGCTGACGCCATATCAGGAAACCGTACTACTGATGGATCTCCTGCTAATAGTCCGAAAAACAATAAAACGGTAATTGCTTTAAGAATTATCTTTGACATTTTTCCTTTCAACAATGATTCCTCCCATAAAAAATTGATATATTAATTTTTGCTAGTGGCAAACTAAGTTCTAAAAAACATCAGTCCTCCGAAATAGCTTGTACAGTATGTATCGGTCTTTTGTCTGAGGACAAGAACATTGTTCCTTAAAAGACAACAACATTGTTTCATTGCCTCCTAATGCTTCCTATACCTTTCTCTTGGTTTGAGATCGCTATCTCTATCGAAGCGCAGGTGTCCATATCATGTATTGCATGTAGAGTAGTCTCTAGAAATCTTATTTCGAAGCTCCCTTTAAGACGGTCGTATTTTTTTCATCATATAAGGTTTATCTTCTGTATTATATATTTTGAGAGCACCTAACAT
The DNA here is from genome assembly GCF_047302515.1 of Paenibacillus amylolyticus. Taxonomy (GTDB): domain Bacteria; phylum Bacillota; class Bacilli; order Paenibacillales; family Paenibacillaceae; genus Paenibacillus; species Paenibacillus amylolyticus_G. The sequence goes on from NZ_CP168019.1 coordinate 6,192,595, forward strand.
AAACCATTGTATTCGTATTTGAAATAATCTGTATCTCGGGCTCGATGTTGCTAAGTATAATTTGTTTATAATTAGATGAGTCGATAAAATCTTTCGGATCATTTCCTTTAATTTCTTTGCCCGCTGGTCGATCTTTGACCCCACTTTGTCGACCCTTGCCATAAACAAGCAATAAGTGAACCATATATAAGCCTATCTTTAAGAGGCGAAACTCAGCTATGCTGAAACAGCCATTCTCCGGTTGAATACCGGGAAACGGTCGTAGCTTAGTTTACAAATATCTACTCATTGGAATAGTGATCACGATAGAAATAAATGAAAACTTTAAACAGAGGAGTTAGTGGTGACACTGTCCTTTTCCAGCGCTCTACTTGAGCGCGATCTTCTTCAAGCTTTCGGTGACTGACCAAAACCAGACAGCTTGGCCGAATGTCGTTACCCGGTAGCGCGTTAGGGTATTTTCAACGTAATTGGCAGGACGACGATAGCCATAGCGTCCCTGATGTTCATCATACATGGAGTCTATACGGAGTTTCAGGTCTTCGGAGCCGAGGATATCAATCAGCTTAATCTCGTTCCCCTCATTGTCCGTCCAATCGGATCGTACAGAAACACATCATTGCGTTTTTTTCAATGTGCGTAAGTGCATCAGTCTTTGAATTGTGAGCAACACGGGCTTTTAATATTGCAGGATTTCTTAAGTATACCAAGGCCTAAATGCTCTCCATCAAATAATTCTCCAGACGAGATTTTGTTGCCGTATGCGGCATATAGATCATGATTTTCTTATCCGGGTCATTGGGAAATTGAAGGGTAATATGTTCAAACTCCATTGCACCAAGAGTAGGATGACAAAGCTTCTTATAACCGTCAAGAGTGCTGGACGCCTCATGATGCTGCCACATCCTTACGAAATCGGTACTTTCTCTCTTAAGATCGTCGATTAACCTCTTGAATGAAACATCCTGAAGATAGCGGGCTCTCGATGTGCGGAACTCGGCAACGATTCTCTGCGAGACGTATTCCCAATTCTCTAAGCCTTCTCTCCAAACAGGGTCAGTGAATTGTCGCCACATCAAATTGTAATCATGTGGCGGAGACGGCTCGGAAATGGTAAAAACAGCTTCCGCCGCTCTATTCCAAGCTAGAAAATCCAACTTTCTTCCGATCACATAGGCCGGATTAGGGTTGAGTTCGTCCAGCATCATCTGGACGGATGGGCTGATTATCTCTTCTTCACCATTCAATTGAGGCGGCAGCGACTCTCCTGAGAGCAGAAAGAGATGGCGTCGCTCATTGGGCGTTAACTTGAGCGCCGAAGCTAGACTCTCCAGCACACTCACTGAAGGGCTGCTATCACGTCCTTGCTCAAGCCGCGTATACCATGAAGGGCCTATGCTGGCGAGTTGAGCGACTTCTTCACGGCGTAAACCTCGTGTCCGGCGACGACTGCCGGTTGGCAGTCCGACATCACGCGGAGAGATAGACGATCTTAAATTTCGCAAAAAACTACCTAGGGCTAACCGGCGTTCACTATCATTCAACTGGAATCCTCCTTATCCTATCACTTCGAAACCTACCATAAAGCGGGTTCTCGTCCTGAGTTGATAGCCAAAGTATACTCAAGGTGATTAATGATATCAATATGCCTAAGGCAAAGGAGAATCAACATGGAAAATATTTCAGGACAATTGTTAATGGACAAAGTGGTAATGGTTACTGGCGCCGGACGGGGGATCGGAGCTGCAGCAGCAAAACTATTTGCCGAGGAAGGAGCTTCCGTGATGCTCGTCTCGCGAACGGAATCAGAGCTGCGTACAGTCAGAGATGAAATCACGGCAACTGGCGGAAATGCAGATTATTTTACAGCCGATTTGTCGGATGCAAGCAGTGTCGAAGAAGCTGTCAAGGCCACAGTGAGACGGTATGGCCGCCTTAATGCCGCTTTCAACAACGCAGGCATCGTAGTTACGGTGGCCTCGTTGGTCGATGAAAAAGAAGAAGATTTTGACCTGATACAATCTGTGAACTATAAAGGAGTCTGGTTGTCCATGAAAGCCCAGATTAAGGCTATGTTGGAGACCTCGGGATCAGGCGCTATTGTTAATAGCAGCAGTGTAGGCAGCTTAAAGGGAAACCCGGGCTTGGGGGCGTATGGAGCCGCCAAACGTGGGGTTAACAGCCTAACTCAAACGGCTGCCATTGAGTACGGACCGGCGGGCATTCGAGTCAATGCAATTGCCCCTGGCACGACGATGACGGATATGATTCAGCAATGGGTTGCCATTAACCCTAAAATTATTGAGCAAATCAGCGCCAAGACGCCCCTTCGGCGTCCTGCCGAACCGATTGAAGTCGCTAATGCTGCGGCCTGGCTGCTTAGCGATCAAGCTTCCTTTATTACAGGGGTAATCCTGCCAGTAGACGGCGGTCTGAGCGCATAAAAGTTGCCCGTCCCCTTTACAATGAGCCTATATCTTTCCTTCATCCGGCGTCCCGAATGGAGTTCATACAAAGAAGCTGCGGTGGTATCAGGTACCGCAGCCTTTTATGAGCTTGGCAGCTGCGTTCAAGAAACAGGATGAGGCCGAAAAAATTGATGATCTACTCTTTGAAGACGAATCCATGATTCGCTTCTATCCTATCTATTTCTGCGATATCCCCAATCTCCGTTGTACCATCCCAAAGGATCATTGAAGAAGCTTCATCGTTATGCATGAGTCAAGTATATAATTTTGCTCATTTACAATAACGGAACCTGCCTATTAATTGAACAAAGGCAGCCAATATGTGATGGGCTACCTCCATGATTTTATTGAGCTATCGTTTCCCGTTAGTTCAATATTCTGACCCATTAATTAAGTTATTCACCTTAAAAATCTTTCGGCTTTTCCCCAATTAAGCCCAACAAAAACATTGTGAAAAAGCGAACCCTTTATATGTTTTCGATAGACAAGAAGGAATTGTCAGATTAAGGTCCATGTAGGTGGTTAGTATTCGCTGTGTGAATTTTTTTTGATTCGTTAAGGAGAATTCCTGCAATTCTTTTGCAAACTCATTGCTTACGTTTTCTCTCCCGCCAAGCGCTTCTTGTAATTGGTACCCTGCCATATATAGCTCATCTGTTATTTCTTCATCAACTCGTTGATGTTCAGCTATATAGGTCGAAATCCAGTCACGCACTAGTGACGAGGTATCTTTATTATTATCCTTAGCAACCTGTTGGAAACTCTCTTTCATGTATTTTGATATTCGTATTTGTAAATTCGTTGTCAATACATTGTAATTACGATGATTAAAGCACTATTATCCTGCTTCATATGATTTGTTACTCCACTAATCTGCCCGTTAGCTTAATGAAACAGATAAAATATTCTAATCGACATCGATTCCATGTTCCCAATATTTTCAGCAATGGAACTGAGTTCTTGGATTCAGAAAGCGAATTGTGCTTTTATCTCGCCACATAATTTCTGTCATGATAGTATTTAGATAACATTCTAATCAGAAATGACACAATGTTCTTGTCCCGTGACATCTTTCCATAATTGTTCATTAGTTTCAAATTGAAGAATATACCAAAATAAACCAATCGTAAATTTACGAATGGCTTTAGCATGGACCTTATGGCTATCTCATCATAGAAACGCATATGGCTTCAGGAAAATGAATTCTCGCAATGGTGCTTCTCTCTCTTAATTGTCTTACCAATATATTTTACATTCGTTTTCATCTAATCCAAACTCCTTTCAACCAGCATTTAGAGAGCATATCAAAAAATATCTTATGATAATTCCCTCAATTCCGTGATAGATATAACTATCGCCGTCTGGCAACTCGCTACGCTAAATTAGTGTGTAAGTTCAAGGGTTTGTTGATTCTGGATCCATTATAGTGTGGCTTTCCTGAGTTTGAAGACACGCCCTAGCCTAATATGACATTCGTGAAACGTTTTGCGCAGAGATCACGTTATAATAGAGTAGACTTAGGGTTGGATCTTCATTTGTAACCATGAGGTTTCGGAAGCCGATGTGCCTTTCAGTGATTCTCCGCCATCATCGTTCATACGGGAGAGCACGGTTAATGTCATGGACAGGGCAAAGGCGAGCAGCACGTATATGAAAATGTTTTTTTTGTTCATTGGAAGGTACCTCTCTTGTTGAATGAGCTAAAGTAGACATCCGGCCGTCATGAGAAAAAAAGCACAACGTCTGGTATAGTAGAGTAAGTAGAACCGAACATAAATCGTCCCTGTATACCACTATATTGAACTATAGCGGTGCAAACAATGGAACAAATCTGATGAATTTATCATTATTGTTACAAAGTGTTTATAGAGATCGAGTGAGTGATCATTGAAGGTGGGAGAATAACATGCGGGAGACGGCAAAAATCGTCATTCGTACGCCAGGACAGGAAAGTGACGGCTCATTCGCTTATGTAAGTCAGGGTCGCTCCATTACGGTGGGACGTTACACAGGCGGTAGTGAATTGGACTTGTCTGTTTATAATCAGATGATATCGAAGCGGCATTGCCGCATTCATTATGATGTACAGCAACAGTTATGGATCGAAGATCTGGATAGCAAAAATGGAACCGAACTGAACGGGCAGCGCCTCGTTCCCTATGAGAAATATCCGTTTAGCGAGGGCGATAGCCTGACGTTGGTCAACGGACTGATCCAGCTTCGCACGGAAGGCGATCTTGGAGAGACGAGGGAATATCGGGTGTCGGATCTGTTTGGTGAGGGTGTACGGTTACAGGATCACCTGCAAACGGTGCAGATCGGTGAAGTGGAGATTCCGCTGTCCAAGAAGGAATACCAGCTGTTCAAGTTGCTGTATAGTCAACTGGACCACTTTGTGACAAGGGAACAAATTGTGGCTCAGGTGTGGCCGGAGCGTAGTATGCTGGAGAGTGAAGCGGTAGGGATCGACGAGATTAACTCGCTAATCTATCGGACGAATCGCAAGCTGGGTGTACATTTTACCATCAAGTCCGTTTATAAAAAGGGTGTATATATGAAGTCTCATGTGCCGGAATGAATGAGTGATAACAAAGGGATGAGTTCATGTTCATCATTTACCTGATTCCATGGCTTATTGCCGTGGTGACATTGATATGTGTCATATCCATCGTACTTGTCAGTTGGAAAAACGGGATTTCCCCGATGCCCACATCCAGCCGTGTCAGGCAGGTGGTCATTCAAGAGGTAAACCGTATTCCGGGGTACGGGGATGTGCTCGAAGCCGGCTCCGGATGGGGTACACTGGGGTTGGATGTTGTAAGGCACTGTCCTGGCAAAAGGCTAACGGGTATTGAGAATTCGATCATTCCCTTATGGTCTTCCCAACTGATTGCCTATTTCAGTGTTCGCTTACGTCGAGCCAAGGGAAACAAGCACTCTCTCAAGGGCAGGCTGCGCTTCATGCGCGGAGACATCTACACCAGTTCCTACGAACATGCGGATTGTGTGATCTGTTATCTGTTCCCGGGAGCCATGACTAAGCTTCTGGACAAGTTCAGTCGAGAGCTTCCGCCGGGTGCCAAGGTGATTAGCGTCTGTTTTGCGCTGCCGGGTAAGGAACCGCTAAGCACCATTACATGCCGTGATGCCTTGCGCACCAAGGTGTATGTGTATTCCTTTTAAAGAAAAGAACAGGAAAGTGATCACCAGGTTTGCTCAGCTGGAGTGTTGTAAACCTTCGACCATAACGTTAATGGATGAAAGAGTGTGCTCCATATCATAGTAATGCAGATACCACGTAAGAACGAGGATGCGAAAAAGGCCCCGAACTCACTATGAAGTGATTCGGAGCCTTTTTGTCTTGCCTTTGAGTTAGGGCAAGAAATTGCTTGATTATTGCTTACCGCACGTATTACTTTGCAGAATCGGTAGTGCCTGTGCTGTCGGATGTTGTGCCGGATTGCGATCTGTTTCTGCCACCTCCGAATCCGCCTTGTCCACCGCCACCAGGACCGCCCATACCTGTATTGGCTGTAGTTACACCAGATTCATTCACCCAAGTTACATTACTGGTCGATTGGAAGGCAACCACTTGAGTTCCACCACTATAGGTACCGTCTGTGTAGAGTCCATCCACGGCTTTACCTGTAGATGTACCACCGGAGTGGATCACGTAGGAACCATCTTTCGCAAGATCCGGTGAGCTGACAACCACGGTTTGATAATCTTTTGCTGGTGCAAACGTCAGAATGTTGTTGCCTTCGCTATCTTGTACATGTACAAGTGTTCCAGCTTTTTGCGTTGCAGGGAATGTCATCACAATGGTATTTTGCGTAGACGCATCGGATGTTCCTTGTGCCATGCCCGAGCTTCCGGCAGCCACCAGGTATCCACCACTGATTTCAAATGTGCCGTCATAATCCAATGCTCCGTTGCCGCTATTCGTCGGTCCGTTCACAATAACCGTCCCGCCAGTCATGTTAATGGAACCATTGGAATCCAGTCCGTCACCACCTGCGTTCACCGTGAGTGTACCGCCGTTAATGTGGAACTCGTTATTGCTTGCTGCTGCACCACCCATACCGCCCGGTCCACGTCCTTGCTGAGTAGTAGCCGTACCTTGGGATGCCTGATCGGTAGTTGATGTTGTACCTGTCGTTTCGGTTACAGAGATGTTGGATGTCGTGGCTGCATCGGTTGCTGTAGTCGCGCTATCTGTACTTGCCGCTGTATTCGTAGCTGTTTCCGTCTCGCCACCTGCAGCATTTACGCCATCATCGGATGCCGTTACATCCACATCCCCATCGTTCAGGGTTATGATTGCACCTTCAAGTCCTTCATAGCTCTTCGCAATCGTGATGGTTCCGCCGTTAATCGTCAGGGCCTGATCGGCATGGATGCCGTCATCACCGGATTCGATGTTGAATGTTCCATCGTTGACTGTCACGTTATTGTTGCTGTGCAGGGAATCGTCCATGGAATCAATGGTATACGTACCGCCATTAACCGTAAGATCTGTACCTGCTTTGATTGCTTTGGCACTTGTGGACTCCGTTGCTGTTGTTGCAGTATCCGCATCAGCATTGTTATCCGTTGTTGTTGTTGTTGCATTGGCAGAGCTGGATGTTGCTGCGCCGTTCGTATTAGCACCTGCATTTGTACCGCTGTTATTAGGCATCTCTGGCATATTCGCAGGAGGTTCGCCATCTGGTGGTGTGCCCATATCGGTCGGAGGTGTGCCGCCACCCCATCCACCGCCACCACCGCCAAACGGACCTTCTTCTACTTTGGCTGGTGCATTGGCGCTACCGCCGCCCGTTACAATGTTGTATGTGCCGCCATCCGTAACAAGTGCGGTTTCGGCTTGAATACCGTCGTTGCCACTTTGGATATCGAAGGTACCTCCAGCGATAGCAACGTAACCTTTGGTGGTATCTGTGTCATTGGTTGATTTAATGGCGTCACCTTCGGCTTCAATGGTAATCGTACCCGCTTGGATGGCGACCATATCTTTACCTTTGATGCCGTCATCGGCTGCTTTGACGCTGATGCTACCACTAATGATTTTCAGATCATCCTTGCTCGTAATACCTTCATTATAGTTACCTGTGACGGTCAATTGACCTGCACCGTTGAATGTAAGATCTGCTTTGCTGAAGATTGCAGCATCGGGTTCGTCTGTCGTAGCATCGGCGTACACATATGTTTTACCATCGGAAACGGTATTCTTAGTTCCTTTTTCGAGTGTAATCACCGCTTTACCGGCCTTCTGAATGTAGATCGCGGCACTGTCATTATCATGGATTGTGGCTCCGTTTAATACGAGATGCACGGTTCCCTTATCGGCAACGTTAACCACGATCTGGCCATCCGTTAGCTCACCGCTAAGTACATAAGTACCTGCTTCGGAGATGGTTACCGAACCATTCGCTGCTTTGGCACCCGAACCAGTTACCGTTGCTGTTGTTCCGTTCAGTTTAATCGTTGTGGAATCTGCCTCACTCCAACTAATGTTGGTATCGTCAGCATCCAGAGAGACCAGATCCGCGTATTTTACTGAAGTTTGCTCGCTGACGGAAACCGTTTTGGTTGTTCCTGTCGTTGACGTTGCGGCATTGGCCGTTGTGCTTGTGGTTGCTGGTGAACTGCATGCTGCGAGTAGGCTGGTAATCATGGCGATGGACCAAAGTTTGCTACCTGTTATCATGTTTTTCTTCATATTAGATCGTTCCCTTCGAATTAAAATTAATATTCCGTTGTTGGACTCATGGTTAATGAGATATCCAGGTTGCCGTTCCGTGTGCGGATCGCATCGAGGAATTCCTTTTGGCTAACACTTTCGTGAATGGTTACACTGTAGACCAGCTCATACAGACTGCCGAGTTCAGTGGTTCTGATTTTTTTCAGATCAAAAGGTACGTTGAATTTATGGAACACTTCATTAAGAGCTTCTTCATAACTCAAGTTCTCAGGGATGGTGACTTTCAGCGTTTTCAGCTGACTTTTCTTGCCGCCGAAGTTGAAGCGACTCAGAACAAACATCAGTACACACAGGATAATGGTGAACAATACCGCGTATCCAAAAGCGCCTACACCGCAGGCAAGACCGGAAGCCATCGTGAACAATACGTAAGCAATGTCTTTTGAATCACCAGGGGCACTTCGGAATCGGATGATCGAGAAGGCACCTGCCAAGCTGAAAGCTCGTGCGATGTTGCTGCCAATGAGCAGGATGATGATGGCGACAATGACGGGCAGGACGACCATCGTTAAGGTGAAGCTCTGGGAGTATGTGCTTTGGTTAGTCTTCATGTAGGTAAGGCTGATGACCAATCCCAGAATGATGGCAAGACCAATGGTGATGACTGCGTTGTTAAACGTTAGGTTGGTATCGGTTAGGGCTGAACTGAACAGTGAATCAAGCATATAGGACACGCTCTCTTTCTATAATCGTTTTATCTTGTTCTATGGATGGGTTGAAATCGGTACCTGGTACAAGAATGCGCTCTGTCTGGTAATTCAGGTTGGTTGTTCTCGCGAGATGTCTGAACTCGTTGCCGTATTTAGAGAATCCGGTACGGTACAGTCCATGTTCGGAGAGCAGTTGTGACAACCACATCGGAACGGTTTTCTCGGCTTTCACTTCCATCAGCCATCGACCGTCCTTCACCAGCGGTTCACCGTAATCTCCCTGTTCCAGCTTTAGATCGTATCTGCGGCTGCGGATGTTGGTGTCAAAGGTAATGCGGAGATCGCGGCTGTTCTTGTCGAAGAGTGCTTTGCGCTCATACGCCAGATACACTTTCGGTTCCAGATCGTATACCCGAAGGAAATATTTGATCTCCTCGACAACTTGTTTGTTCATGTAATCCGCAAGCTCCGGTGCCTCTCCCGAACGGACGAATTCGTAAGCTTCATCCAGCTTCAAGGCTGTTCTGCGCTTGTTCACCAGGCCAAATACTTTCTTTTTGATCTCCAGATACACTTTGGCATTCTCTTCAGGTATTCCATAAGCCCGCAGTCTCAGCTTCTCCTTGTATTTTGGTTTGGAGAGACTGGCGCGGATCAGCGAATCCTGCGGAGTGTCGAAGTACAGGTTGCTGATGGAGTAGTACTCATGTTTCTTGTTGTAGGCATCCAGCTCCATGTATTTCAGCAGGTCATTGTAGAAATGTGCGTACTGTTCATCCGTCAGAAGATACTTGCTCTCATATCGGTTGAATACTTCAATAGCCATGTGGGACTCAGTCCTTTCGTTTGTGGGTTGTATGTTTTGTTGCATCGTGTATTGCTTCCATGTCTGTATCTTAGAGCCCCAACCTTGAATGAATCTTAAATGGTTTTACATTGCGTTAACATTTTTTTACCTTCCTATAATAGTGCGCATACACAAAATGAATTAAGATTGATTCAAGGTTTAATTGATAGAATAAGAACATATAAAACAAGCCCATTGAGAGAAATAATTCAAGCAGAGGAATGAATAGATGATGAGAATATTAATTGCGGAAGATGAGGTTCATTTGGCAGAGGCTGTATCGCAGATTTTGAAAAAAAACAACTACTCCGTGGACATGGTCCACGACGGCAGATCAGGATTGGATTATGCGCAGAGCGGCATCTACGACCTGTTACTACTCGACATCATGATGCCGGAGATGGACGGGATCACCGTCCTGAAGAAACTTCGCAGTGAAGGCAATCATACGCCTGTCATTCTGCTTACTGCGAAAGGTGAACTATCGGACAAAGTTACAGGCCTTGATTATGGTGCTGATGATTATATTGCCAAGCCTTTCGCTACAGAGGAATTGCTGGCCCGGATTCGTGCAGCCTTACGACGGAAGGGTGAAGTGGTTCCCGAGGATGGACTGAAGTTTGGCGACATTGAGCTGAATACAACTCAGTTGAAGCTGAGCGTTCAGGGTAAGGAGATCAAGCTGAATCTGAAGGAGAATGAACTGCTGGAGCTGTTGATTGCCCGCAAACAGGCAATTACCTCCAAAGAGCAGATTATTGAAAAGTTATGGGGCTTTGATTCGGAAGTGGAATATAACAATGTGGAGGTCTACATCTCGTTTTTACGCAAAAAGTTAACCTTCCTGAACTCTGCTGTCCGCATTAACACGATTCGGGGTGTGGGGTATGTACTTGAGGTGACGTCCTGATGTTCAAGAAACTCCGAAATCGATTCCTGATCGTGAATCTGGTGTCCATCTCCATTATGATGCTGGTGGCATTTGCGACGATCTATACGATTACGTACCAGAATGTGCAACGTGAGACGAATATGGAGTTGTACAAAGTGTCGGATTTCTACCACAGTCCTTATAATTCATCCAAGATGCCGCGCGGGGAAGGGCAGGGTTCCGGTACAGCTGGTAGTACAGGCTCAGGTTCCGGTTCAGATTCCTTGCCCTCCGAAGCCATGGGTGGTGATAATGGAGGACCGGGAGGGGATCCCAACTCACCTCCGGCACGTTCGGTGTCGTTCATGATCAAGACGGATGACCAGTGGAAGATTACGAATACGCATTCCCGCTTTGATATGGAAGATACGTTCTACACCGAGGCACTGCAAAAGGTTGACCAAGATAAAGTTGGTGATTCGGGACGGCAGACTGGACAATTTGCGCTGGATGGAACGGACTGGGCCTATGTGGTTGATCCGAGCGGTGATGGGCATATGATTGTCTTCATTGATGTGACGGCACAACAAGGTATTCTTACGAATCTGATCTATACATTTGCAGTTGTCGGACTGGTTATGCTGATTGTGATCTACTTCTTGAGCCGTTATTTTGCGAATCGTTCCATTGCACCAGTCAGAGAAGCGTTTGAGAAGCAAAAACAATTCATCGGAGATGCTTCACATGAGCTAAAGACACCGCTGGCGATCATCAATACCAATGCCGACGTGTTGCTCACGAATCAAGAGGATACCATAGCGAACCAGGCGAAATGGCTTCACTATATCAAGTCGGAGACCGAGCGCATGACCGGACTTACGAATGATCTGCTCTATCTGACACAGATGGACGACTCGCGCTCCACGATGATTCATGCGAAGTTTAATATGAGCGATGCGGTAGAAAGTATTATTTTGCCGATGGAGGCCGTTATTTTTGAGAAAAACATCTCTCTCGATTACAACATTGAGCCGAATCTTACGGTTCATGGGAACAGTGAGCAGATCAAACAGGTCATTCTGATCCTGCTCGATAATGCGGTGAAGTATTCCGGTACAAAAGGCGCCGTAAACGTCACCCTCCAGAAACAGAATAATGATGTCGTGCTGGCCGTATCCAATACAGGTGAAGGCATTGCAGCGGAACATCTGGATCGGATCTTTGATCGATTCTATCGTACGGATTCTTCAAGAGCCCGCAAACATGGTGGGCATGGTCTGGGGCTGGCGATTGCTCGTTCCATTGTGGATCAGCACAAAGGAGAGGTGTATGCTCGAAGCGTGATTGGAGAGGGCGCTACATTTTACGTGCGGTTGTCGTAGGGGTGGAGTGATGAGCCAGCGTATGAAAAAATGCTACCTACGTTTCGGCTCAACACTAATCCTTCGCTCCCGCTCTATAATTGTTCTTCAGGCATAAGTTCTGCCTGTAATGGGTTAACCTATGCTACAATGGCAACAGTATGTATGAATCAAGGAGATGACTGAACGTGGCAGAAGCAAACGCAATTAATGAACAAGAAATGATGCAATATATTGCAGATAAAACGAAGGCAAGCCAGGCGAACATCGCTCTTGTGCTGAAGCATGAGCAAGCGTACATCAACAAGGCGCATGAGAATGCCAAAGGCAACGATGTGGATATTGATGGCGATGATCTGGCTGACTATATTCTTAGCCGTAAAGATGTGAAGTTGGATGAGTTGACCGTGGAAAGCATCCTGGATGCGGAGATGGACTACTTGATGGACAAGGGTCACGCGGGATACGTCGATTAAGTTAAATGTGGGCAAAATCTAACGAATCTCACACGCGCTATTCGGGTATTTCTCGCTCGGTCGAGAATTTAACGAATCTGAGAAGCGTTATTCTCTGGATTTTAGGACTTTTCGGTGCAATGGCAGCATTTCCGCGGAATTAGCGTGTCTGAGATTCGTTAGTTCGGGAAATAAGCTCTATTAGCCGATATAAGGTGCCCTAGGTTCGTTAGAGTGATCACAAGGTGCAACGAGGCGTTAAATGGCGTTTCAAAAGTAAAATCTCACAGATGCAGCCTAATGCATGGCAAGTGTTGTACTATAAAAAAGACCTCAACTCCACAATACTGTGGTGTTGAGGCCTTTTTAGATTGTAGCGACCAGGCATTCCTTCGGGAACACCTGTCGGTATAACTTTTCTAAGGATGGACTTGAAGTTCTATCGACCCAATCCCTATCAATCCCACCGTTTATAGCTTCTTATTGACCCACCATACCGCCATCTACAGTGTAGAGGGAAGCTGTTACATAGGATGCTTCTTCGGACAACAGGAAGTTCATCACCGCAGCGACTTCTTCTGGTTCACCGTAACGGCCCATTGGAATGCTGGACACGGTTGCTGATTGATAATCTTCCACGTTACCGGAATTCGCCTCGATCTGGCGCATCATACGTGTGTTGATTGTACCTGGCAATACAGCGTTAACCCGGATATTATAAGGTGCCAATTCATTCGCAGCGGTACGCGTGAGACCAACCACGGCATGTTTGGACATAATATATGGAGATACAGCAGGTGCACCCATCAGACCCGCGAGGGAAGAGGTATTGAGAATCGCACCGGATTTTTGTTTTTTCATCACTGGAATGACATTTTGCAGACCCAGGAATACTCCACGAATGTTGACGTTATATACGGTGTCGAGTGCTTCAACGCTCAGGTCTTCGATCAGCCCTGTTGGACCTTCAATTCCGGCATTGTTGGCAAAATAATCGATTCGGCCAAAAGCATCCAATGCTTTTTGCACATAGTTTTTCACGTCTGCTTCTTGGGATACGTTCGCTTTTACGGCGATGACGTGCTCTTTGTCGAGGTTCAGATCAATAATCGTCTGCTGGATGGCTTCTTCATTCAGGTCCACCAGAACCAAATTGATTTTGCGCTCAGCAAGGCGGCGTGCCAATTCTTTACCAATGCCTCCGGCTGCTCCTGTAATAACGGCTGTATGTGTATAAGATGTACTCATGATATATCCGCTCCTTATTCATTATTGGCAGGTATTTCTCAAAAAAAGTTTCAACCTGTCGTCTATCTTTCCTGTCTCAATGTTAAGATATACATAGCAATGTGACAATAATCATTGACATCGCATATGTCAGCTATCGGACAGAGGTGTAAGCGGTGTTCATTTATATTACAATAATGAACAAAGGAGGCGAAAATGTTGATCATTGAACATCCTCAGGACCGGAGAGCACGAAGAACGCAGGATGCGATCATCGCTGCGGCGGTTTCTTTGATATTAGAAAAGGGCGCAGACGCTTTAACCATTCGGGACATTACGGAGCGGGCGGATTACAACCGCGGAACCTTTTATTTACATTTTCCCGGCAAACCGGAGTTGTTGCAGTTCATTCTGGATGATTTCATGCAGGGAGTGGGGCGAGCTTATGCAGAACCATACGCACAGCTCAAAGAAGTGGACATGACTGTATTGCTGCCATCCACGATGCCTGTATTCGAATATATTGAAGCCCATCAGGATATCTTTCGTGCATTAATAACAATGCATTCAGATATGAGCTCCCGGCTGTGCAATATGTTTAGAACGTATCTAACCGAAGATTTTGTATTGGTGACCGAGGATAGTGAGTGGACGATTAATTACGACATCATGTTAAGTTATCTGGTATCTGCAACGGTAGGCGTAATCATGCATTGGGCAGAGATTGGATTCAAATATTCTGCGCATTATATGGGAGAGCAGCTTACGGCGCTGATTAACATCAAACCGACCCGTCTGCTGATTGAACCAGGGCAGAAGGGTCGGACTATTCACGAGCGTATGCTGTTGGATTAAAGTACCGGATTATCCGGTCATGGAGGCGTTCGCGGCCTGTTGCATCTGAAGCAGTTGTTCGCGGATCAGGACGGACTCGCCGATCATGATTAATGCCGGATTATTCACTTGATGCGACTTGGCGAGGGAGTGGAGTTCGGCAAGTGTGCCGGTAATAATCCGTTCCTCCGAAGTGGTTCCCCGCTCGATTAAAGCTGCGGGTGTGCTTCCACTTTTGCCATGGTGAAGCAATGCATGTTGAATCTGGGGCAGTTGGCTAATGCCCATGTAGATGACCAGTGTATCCACACTATGGGCGAGCAGGTCCCAGCGGACCGGAGATACACTTCCATCACTGCCGGTTCCCGTGACACATGCGAAGGATGAAGCAACCCCGCGATGGGTTAACGGAATAAGGGATGAAGCGGATGTACCTACAGCTGAAGTGATGCCAGGAATGATCTCAAATGCAATCCCTGCTTCAGCCAGCACAAGCGCTTCTTCACCACCACGGCCAAAGATAAACGGATCGCCACCCTTGAGTCGTACAACTTGTTTGCCTTCCGCTGCATGTGCAGCAAGCATCCGTCCAATCATCTCCTGACTCATGGAGTGAAGGCCTGGAGCCTTGCCGCAGTAGATGCGGAGTGCTCCTTCGCGAGCCTCAGCGAGCAATTGATCATTCACAAGCCGATCATACATAATGACATCTGCGGACTGAATACGTTTCAGGGCTTTTACCGTAATCAGATCCGGATCTCCAGGACCAGCGCCAACAATACTAACCAGGCCCCGGCTCATGACCGTGTCCCAAGTTTCGATGCGGCATCGGAACTTGCCACTCCTGAACGACCACCCTGAATGGTTGCCAGTTTGGACGAGAGCTTCACTGGATTTCCCCAGTGGTGGGCCGCATACAGACCGAAGCCGGTAAATACGGCTCCGCCAATGAGGTTACCCACCAATACCGGGATCTGATTCCACAGCCACCAGTCAGCGAAGCTCACCTGTGCACCGAGCATCATGCCTGCTGGGATGACAAACATATTTACCACAGCATGCTCAAATCCCTGAGCAAAAAATATGGTAATGGGCAGCCACATCGCTACGATTTTGCCCAGTGTAGAAGTGGACGTCATTGCCATCACCGCCCCGAGTGTGACCATCCAGTTACATAGAATGGCTTTGATGGTGACCAGTACAATGCCAGCCCCGCCCAAGTGCTGATATCCCAGTGTCTTGGCTTCACTGGTCTGGATCAGCGTTTGAATTAGAGGGTTGCTCATATCCGTACCTATCTTCGTAATGGTCAGGCCGTATAAGAGAGCATAGAATGCACATCCGATCAGATGACCGGTAATCACCCAGAAATAATTTCGGAGCATATCCGTCCATGTAATTCTGCGTTTCATCATTGCGAGTGGAAGCATCGCAAAGTTTCCTGTCACCAATTCGAGACCCAGCAGAATAATGATGACAAATCCAGCCGGGAATATCAGTGCACCTGTCAAACCAACGGAAGTTTGAGATACAGCGGTATATGCCAGTGTCGTTGCAAAGGCAAGGATAGCCCCCGCCAGAAAACCGCGGATCAGCATCTGTACCCGGTTCATTCTGGCTTTGCTCTCACCAGCTTCGACCATCGATTGCAGCACTTCTGCAGGTTTAACAAAATCCATAGCGCACGCCTCCTTGATGTCAGGGTATCTCTAGCCTTTAACCCGCAATTGTGATGAAGATTTCTCCGCTGTTGCCGTCCACTTCTGTTTTGTAGGTGTTCAAGCAGCCTTCGTCCGGCTCATGTACCTTACCGTTACGCAGATCAATCTTCCAATCATGCAAAGGACAATGAACCGCTGTCCCGCATACCATGCCCTCCGACAGCTTGCCGCCCTTGTGAGGGCAGCGATTCTCGATGGCGTGCAGACTTCCGTCGCTCAGCTTGAAGACTGCAATTTCGGTATCCTGTATCAGGAAGGTCCGTGCTCCCTTTTCATCAATATCTGCAAGGTGTCCAATCCGGAATTTGTTCATCGCTGTTCCTCCTCTTCTAGTGGGTTACCGGCTCGGCACCGGACAGTGGGGTGAAGTTTTTACGCAATTTCTCGTCTTGAATGATTTCTTTCCAAGGATCAACCGTGTGACCCAGTGTAACTTCCAGACGTTCGACCAGAGCGAGACGTACATCCCGATCAGCTAATGCTTCCTTCACATGATCCAGACCTACCCGTTCAATCCATGCCGCTGTTCTCTCATTCCATTTTGCATTCTCTCTATAATATTGCAGGTAAGAGTAAGTCCACTCTTCCACTTCCGCATCGGTCTTCACCGTACAGAGCAACTCGGCTGCACGGACCTTGACTCCGGCGTTACCACCAACATGAATCTCCCAAGCGCCATCAATGGCGACAACACCCAGATCCTTGATGGTCGCTTCAGCACAGTTCCGCGGACATCCGGAGACAGCGAGTTTCACTTTGGCCGGAGCCACCATTTTGTCGAGTTTTTTCTCCAGACGAATACCCATCTCAATGGAATCCTGTGTGCCGAATCGGCAGAACGTATTACCTACACAAGTCTTCACCGTACGAAGCGCCTTGCCATAACCAAAACCGGAAGGCATATCGAGTTCCTCCCAGATCTTCGGCAGGTTCTCCTTCTGTACACCGAGCAGATCGAGTCGTTGTCCACCCGTGAATTTCACCAACGGCACATCGTATTTCTCTGCGACAGTTGCAATCTTGATCAATTCCGCTGGAGAAGTAACACCACCATAGATCCGTGGAATAACGGAGTAGGTACCGTCCTTTTGGATGTTGGCATGATAGCGTTCATTGGTGAATTTGGATACACGCTCGTCTGTGTATTCAGCCGGCCAGATCATACCGAGATAATAATTGAGGGAAGGACGACACTTGGAGCAGCCTTCCGGTTCATTCCAACCGAGAACATTCATGACTTCCTTAACGCTTTTGAGTCCCATCTCCTTGATCTGTGCAACAATCTCATCCCGATCATAGGATGTGCAGGCACAGATGCCTTCTTTGGTCTGTTCGCCTACATTATCACCGGCATAATACGTGAGCAGGTTTTCGATAATCGGTTTACATCCACCGCAAGAAGCGGAGGCTTTGGTACAGGATTTGATTGCACCGAGTGTATTACAGCCTTTATTCAGAACGGCGTCCCCGATGGAAGATTTAGTAACACCGTTACACCCACAGACGATCTCTTCATCCGGCATACTCGCCATGCGTTCTGCGACAGATGGGCCCGAGCCTGAACCACCGGAAGGTATGCCGAGCAAAATTTCTTTCTCCCGACCACTGATGTTCTCACCACTCTTAATGAGGGAAAATAGAGAAGCGCCGTCTGTGGTATCCCCGAACAATACAGCTCCGATCAGCTGTCCGTCTTTGATTACCATCTTTTTGTACACGCCATCGACGTCATCCTGAATACGAATGCTGCGAGTGTCTGCAGCGTCTTTGAACTGTCCGGCAGAGAATACGTCAACACCGGATACTTTCAGCTTGGTAGAAGTGACTGAACCTTCGTATCCTTCGGTTGCCGCGCCAGCCAAGCGTTTTGCGAGCACCATACCTTGTTCATATAATGGAGCAACCAGTCCGTAGGCAATACCGCGGTGTTCTGCACATTCGCCAACGGCAGAGATGCCAGGAATGCTGGTATGCATATAATCATCTACAATGACTCCACGATTCACATCGAGGCCGGTATTGCGAGCCAGTTCAATCTGCGGACGAATCCCGACAGCCATGACAACCAAATCGGCTTCAAGCACCGTTTGATCAGTGAAACGTATGGCTTTTACTCGATGTTTGCCTGTGATTTCTTCGGTATGTTTGTTCAAAAGGAACTTCATGCCCTGATCTTCAAGCTCACGCTGGAGCATCAGGCCTGCCGGCAAATCCAGGTTCCGGTCCATCAGATGACCGTTAATATGGATGACCGTGACGTCCATGCCCAGATTAAGCAGTCCCCGCGCTGCTTCAAGTCCTAGCAATCCACCTCCAATGACGGCAGCTTTACGATACTTTTGTGATGCTGCCATCATGGTCTCGCAGTCTTTAATATCTCGGAATCCGATCACACCTTCTTTATTAGCGCCGGGAAGCGGGAGGATGAACGCCTGTGAACCGGTTGCCATAATCAGCTCATCGTAGGCTGCGCGTACACCATTTTGAGATACAACTTCCTTGCGCTTGGTATCGATCTGAACGACTGGGTCACCCGGGTACACCCGAATGCCGTTATCTTCGTACCAGCTCCACTCATTGATTACGATATCTTCGATGGATGTTCCGCCAGCCAGTACGGAAGATAACATGATTCGGTTGTAGTTGGGATGCGGCTCTGCGCCGAAGACTGTAATTTCATAAGCGTGCGGAGCAAGCTTAAGGATATGTTCGATTGTGCGGATTCCCGCCATGCCATTACCGACCAGCACCAGTTTTTTCGTTGTACTCATTATGATTAGCCCCCTTAGGTCCATTCTGCAAATTGCCTCAAAACCTTGTCTCTAAAATCGAAAAAGCCTGTTATGCCTCGGAGGAATGCGCATATACATACGCATCCCTTGCTCCGAGATTGCAAAACAGGCTTCATTGCCGTTTCAACCAGCTACGCCGTTGTAACTGTGATCGATTCAAATATGGAGTTGTTATGGCTTAACTATAAAAGATCGATCTACTCATGTCAAGATAGTTAACATAAAAAAGTATTTGAAATTTAAAGTTAATTATGTTTACATGAGTTTATTGGAATATCGAATGGACGACGAAGTTTTACGAGTATATCTTCTTAGTTTAAAGGCTTTTAGATAACGTTAGCACGCTGGATACGATAAATACTGTAGAAAAGGTGCCATGTATAGTGTTTCACCCTTTTTTATTGCAACATGATGAGGCATGAAAAGATCATTCTAATGTTAAAAATAAGACGCATAATCGTCACTACTTAATTTTTGTTAGGTAATGTAACATGTTTATCACTTTCGTGTATTAACGTCTTAAATGATGTGGACTCTGATTATACGCAATAGGGAGGGATTGATCCATCATGCGATCTTTATTGGTCATCCGTGTTCAACCAACGATAGCTGCCTCATCCGATGCAATCCCTCTGACACCGGAGAGGCTGCTGGGAGCAAATGGGTACCATGTACAGGTGGCGGGCAGTGAGGCGGAAGCGGTGAAGTTAGCTCGTGCGGCCGAAGCGTCCATTTTGCATCTGTCGCTGGCTGATGTGGAGTACTGGGTGAACTGCCTGGGAAAGGGGAAGTCGGATTCACCGCTGCTTTGGTGGTGCGCGCCAGATACAGCCTCTTCCTCCGCAGAATCCTGCGAGGTCGAAACTTCATTTGATGGAATACTTACACCGTCCATGACTGGGCCCGAGATTCACTGGACTCTTCACTTTGCAGCCCGGCGCTACATGGAACGCAAACAGTGGGAGCAGGAACGGAAGCAGTTACAATCCAGGCTGGAGGATCGGAAGTGGATTGATATGGCGAAGGCTATCCTTAGTGATCTGAAGCAGATCTCGGAGGCCGAAGCCTATGACCTGTTACGCAAGAAAGCGATGGATGAACGCAAACGGATGGTCGATGTAGCCACAGCGATTGTGAAGGCCCATCAACTGCTCCAGTCTTAATTGGAAGGAGGATTCTCCATGGATATGTCTCAGATACTCCGAGAGGTCGGACGTGGGAAACGAGGCTCGCGTGATCTGAATTATACAGAGGCACTGACGGTTGCAGAGAAAATCCTGAAACAGGAGGTTTCCCCTGCCCAGACGGCTGCGTTTCTAATGGCTGAACGTATGAAAATGGAAAACGTCGAGGAACTGGAAGCTTTTGTTCATGCTTGTCGTAACAGTGCGGAACGTTTCTCCATATTTCAGGATGGATTGGACTGCGCGGGTCCTTATGATGGACGGACAAAGTCGTTCATGGCCACGTTTCCGGTTGCATTTGTACTCGCGGCAGCCGGGTTGCCGGTGACTTTACATGGGAGTGACCCTTTACCACCCAAATGGGGAGTTACGCTGTCGGTTCTGTTAAAGGAAGCAGGAATTGATACACGTAAAATGGATCGGGAAGATGCCCGGAGCGCTGCATTGCGTTCGGGTGTCATGTACGTGTCCTCCGAGGATTGGTGCGCACCTCTTCGTAAGCTTCGTCCGTTACGGGAAGAGTTGGGTTTTCGAACGGTGTTTAACACAGCAGAGAAACTGATTGATTATAACCATTCACCGTATTTGGTGTTTGGTGTATTTCATAATACCTTTCTGGATCGGATTGCGAAGTTGCTCACCCGGTTTAACTATCGTCGTGCTTATGTTGTACAGGGGATGGAAGGTTCTGAGGATCTGTATATTGATCGGCCAACCCGCGTATACGCCGTGGAAGACGGCGATATGAAGCTGGAATTGGTTGATCCTGCAGCCTATGAACTGGATATGCCCGTGCCGGAACTGGTCTGGACGGCTGCGAAGCAGCTTGAAGTGGCGGAAAGTGTGTTAAGCGGTGATGGTCATATTGCTTTTGTGAATCAGGTCTTGTTAAATGGAGGTTTCCGCTTGTACGCGGCGGGGCGTGTCAATTCCATCGAAGAGGGCATATACACTTGTCAGGGATTACTGGAGAGTGGTGCAGCGTATCGCATCTATCAGCAGTGGTGTGTCTCCATGGGTGGTGAACTGCCGGATAGCAGAGCGGTGTCCATCTATCCGGCATCGTCCAGATAATGTAATGCTGGTGTTCAATCTTGTTATGGTTTAGCGTGTTTTTATTCCCAAGGATAAGTAACGGTCAGGAAGTCAGCGAATTTCTTGCTCTCTTCCCGCCGTTGTTTCCGCATGGCCGCCCGATCCGGAGCGGTCTCGTATAGTTTCTTCTCTTCTTCCGTCTCCGGAATTATGCGAGGTACGATCAGTTTGCGATTATTTTCGTCCAGGGCCACAAAGGTCAGAAATGCAGTCGCTGCAATTTTCTTCTCTCCGGTCTTCAGATCCTCTCGAATCACTTTCACAAAAATCTCCATGGAACTTCGTCCTGTCCAGGACGCGAACGATTCAAGCGTAACCGAATCCGTTGGATTAATCGGGTACAGGAAATCGACAGAGTCGGTTGAAGCCGTTACGGTATTGACCCGGCATAGCTTCGAAGCGGCGATGGATGCAATATCATCGATGTAGGACATCAGCTTGCCGCCGAATAGCGTATTATGATTGTTGACATCGGTTGGGAACACCCGTGCCGTCTTGAAACAACGTGTTTCGCGTACATATTTTTTCTCCACCTGATCCATCTCCGTTGGTTTCGGTATCTCTCTCATGTTTTTTCCTCCTGACAGTATGGCTGCTGTGACATGTCATTTCAGGTGTTGAAGGGTCTACTTCGGATCTATATAAGTTCAACTAAAGATTATTTACACTGGCCACTCCGATGATAGAATAACTCTCCGATCGCTGTTATCCCCAGATTTTTATGATTCCTTTTTATAAAGAAAAAATCCGGGGATAGCGTCTGCTTCCGATGTAGCTTTCTTTCAGAAAGCTTTGAGGCGACCACTCCGTTTCTTCAAGTTATTTCTATCCTCTACGTTCTGTGTAAATGTTTAGTTTGACTTATATAGCATCCCTTAGTATAAGTGTTGGTCGGATTCGTAGTTCATTGAAGTTGGACTGCAAAAAAACCGCCAGGCGCGGACCGGCGCGCTGGCGGTTTACTGCTGTATATTAAGCCTTGGGTTTGAAAATGCCGGACGGTTTGCCGATCGGCAAGAACGCATAACCGAAGTGAGCGTTCAGTACCGAAGCACCTGTACCATACAGGGACACAATTCCGATAGCCATTTCAGCGTATGCTGCAATGGTGTGGAAAATGTGAGGAGCTACGCCGAAAGCGTCAAAGGTCAAGCCAAGGAACAGGAAGTCAATCAGAATGAAGATGATAAGCAATACTTTATTCGCTTCAATAGCACCGATCGTCATGAACAGGGTGAATACGAGGTATCCGGCAAAAGCAAATCCGAGCTGCTTGCCATCGGCCTGTTCAGCGAGCGTGGAGCCAAATACGCCCATTTTGATCATCCAGTTGGCAGCCATGGCAAACCAGAAGAATGCGTACGCGCCAAAAGCTGTTGTGCCAAAGGTATTGTTGCGTTTGGAATCTTGAATACATGCGAATAGCTGGGCAAAAGCACCCAGGAAGATCGCCCAAGGAATAGCGTAGCTAAGTCCATCTGTAATGCCAAGCTTTTGGGAAGAAGCGACCAGGGTTACGATAGCCAACCCAAATAATCCCATTGCGCTGGGATCGGCGTTAACAATTTTGACTTTTGTCTGTGAATCGGTCTGCATGGTGATGATAAGCCTCCAATAATATCAAATCAGGATCAATGGCCGTCGTTGGCCGTCCTCTAAATTACATCATTTGTATCCGCCGGGTCCGGACACACACATCGCCCTATTGTACCTGAATGACCCCATTATGGAAAGGGATTTTATTACCTTTTGAACCAATGGACTTTTTGTTTTTTCAATATACACATTTACGACACAATCCGTTCTGGCGGTGAATGATGAGGCCAGACGCTAGAATAAAGCCCTCGACAATACCACTAAAATTGCGCCATATCAGCCATTTTCGGATAAGCTCTTGTGTGATAAAATAATCTTTATCAAAAAATGGAGAAGAATACAAAACATCCTTGTCTCCTATGCCATATGTTAATCCACCTATAGATTGACAGGAAAAACTAAAATGGTTCACAGAATAAGGAGGTATCAGGGGTCATGGTTATGAGTTTGGATTTGAAAAATAAAATAGAGAAGGCCAGACATAACCTTCATATGCTGGTAGAGCATAACAAGGGTGGTCTTGGGCATCCCGATGTGATTCGGCAGTCTATGGCATTGGACGAATTGATTAATGAGTATAACCGAATTAGCCGAAACCATTCACGGGCCTGAACCCAAAGCGATTTTACTTTTATACACGGAACAAATTACATAGATTGTAACGCTTGATCGTACAGACGGGCATGAATATAGCCGGTATGGACAGCCTCAGTGGAAGAGGCGGTATCCTACCGGCGTAATATTCATGCCCGTTTGTTTTTGCATCGTATCCATCATGCATCTGTTTAATGCAGCAGTCGTTTGGCTTCCAAATATAGGACCTGCACAAACTTTTTTGTATTAATGCGTGTCTGGGACAAAGAAGGCTCCACATTGTTTTGCAGCTCCAGCATTTTCTTGCGAATTTCGGTAAAATCGAAAAATTTGGATGCATAGTTCTCGAACTTGGGATGTGTATAATCTGTTAATCCCAGAGAAACCACATGGCTCAGAGTCTGGAAGATGGCCCTGCGAACACGTTGTTCCGATGCCTTGATCTCCTTGTTCACCTCTGCGAGAGAGGCGTCTTCTCCCAGTTTACGTATCGCTACATTCTGGAAGATGTCTTTGAGGGATGGGAACGTATAGGGGGACAGCTTATGTTCATCTGTCTCTACCTGCTCCAGATATTCCAGCATGTCCAGTAGATCCCTGCTGCCCGCTTCGCCGATCATGCCCATCTCGGACAGCAGGAAATGTCCTGCTGTCGTAATTGTTTTGTCCGGAACCGGAGCCGCAGCACGTTCGGTAGAATTCAAACCGGACAATCCCTGCAATGTCCGTTGGATATCTGCGATGGATTGTTGCATCCGAAGCCTTTCGCTCACCAGCCGCAGAACAGATAGAATCTCCAATCGGTTAATCGGCTTCGTAATATAATACTCAATGCCTAGTGAATAGGCTTCTCCGATCATATTTTTCGACTCGATCTGGGAGATCATGACGATCTTGCCCTCGAACCTTCCTTCAAGCGCTCGCACAGTCTGAATCCCGTCTCGTTGGGGCATCAGCAGATCAATCAGCAGTACATCCACCTTATGCAGTTCCAACAGTTCCGCGTGAATATGTGCTCCGTCCTCAGCTTCCCCGGCAATATCGCCCAGGCCTTCATCCTCAATAATATCCATCAACATGGAACGAACGCCAGGATCATCATCCACGATAAAATAACGCATGTCAGTCATTCCCTTTCTCTGCGAATGGTGTGATTGATAAATCTATGGTAAAGGCGGTTAACGCCGCGATGAACTCTCGTTCCAGTGTAATCGTTCCTTTCCTTCTTGCATAGAACCTGACATGTCAGGTTAAATGACAATGATAGGGCGATCAAAGCCCGTTTTTAAAATAAATGTAGGAATTGCATGTAGGTATTTGTCGATTTCCGTAGATGCCCTTGTAGTATAAGTAACATCCCGAAGTCTGGGGCTAGTGTTGTGCAGAATGGTACAAACTTTTCGCGTAACCATCTCTGTGCTTGAAATACACCATAAAAAGGGGCATACCGATGGAGCAAACAATACAAGATATTGTCGTCATTTTCAATGATTTTCTATGGTCCAAAGTGTTAATTATATTATTGGTAGTATGTGGTATATACTTCACCGCCAAGACCCGATTCATGCAATTCCGCATGATTGGAGATATGGTAAAGGTGCTTCGAGAGCCAAAAAGCAAGGAACCAGGCAAAATTTCACCTTTTCAGGCGTTCTGTATTAGTATGGCGGCCCGTGTAGGTACAGGGAATATTACTGGTATTGCACTGGCTATCGCACTGGGTGGACCTGGGGCTATATTCTGGATGTGGATCATTGCAATTATCGGTTCAGCCTCCAGTTTTGTGGAGAGTACGTTGGCTCAGATCTATAAAGTGAAGGATAAGGGCGGATTCCGCGGCGGTCCTGCATATTATATGGAACGTGGGTTGGGCAAACGCTGGATGGGGATTTTATTTGCCATTCTCATTACGCTTTCATTTGGTTTGGTCTTTAATGCGGTGCAGTCTAACACGATTACTGTTGCATTTGAGAACTCATTTGGCACGGATCGGTTAACGGTGGGTATCATTATGGCTGTGATATTTGCAGGAATTATCATGGGCGGTGTCAAACGGATTGCAAAAGCATCGGAATACATCGTTGTTGTACTGGCTGTATTGTACATTGGGGTAGCGGCTTTTGTGGTGCTGGCGAATATTACCCAGCTTCCGGCCATGATTGCGTTGATCGTCAAAAATGCCTTCGGCATCGAACAGGTTGCCGGCGGAACGTTGGGCGCTGCACTGATGAACGGTGTGAAACGCGGATTGTTCTCCAATGAGGCGGGAATGGGTAGCGCCCCGAATGCTGCTGCAACGGCGGATACAACACATCCGGTGAAACAGGGGCTTATTCAGGCGTTTGGCGTGCTGACAGATACGTTAGTGATATGTACAAGCACAGCCATGATTATTTTGTTATCCGGAGTATACAAAGGTTCCGATCTGGGTGGCATTGAATTAACTCAGGCTGCATTAAGTGTGCATATTGGTTCATGGGCATCGGGATTCCTGGCGGTTATGGTGTTCCTGTTTGCCTTCAGTACACTAATCGGAAATTATTACTATGGAGAAACCAACATTGAGTTTATCAAATCCAACAAAGTTTGGCTGTGGGTATACCGCATTTGCGTTATCGCGATGGTGGTGTTTGGTGCGGTAGCCAAAGTGCAGCTGGTATGGGATTTGGCAGACTTGTTCATGGGGCTCATGGTTGTTGTGAATTTGATTGCTATTCTGACGCTGTCCAAGGTGACTTTTGAAGCGTTGAAGGACTACAAGAAACAGAAAGCTGAAGGACGTGACCCGATCTTTACGCGGGACCGCATTCATATTCCGGGTGAAGTGGAATGCTGGCAGTCGGAAGAAGAAGTTATTGGAGATAAATCAATACATGTAGCCAATTAAGATTTTATCTGAACGTAGTTGGTTATATACAAATGGACACAACAAACAACAGGACTTGGATTATCCATCATGGGCAACCCGAGTCCTGTTTGTTGCATATAAAATGTATCTTTGTACTAGCCAAAGTTCATCAAAAGATATATTTTGATTACTTTTTAACCGAATAACTGATCAGTTGTTCGGATAGAGTTTTCATTCGTTCCCCTGTTTCATTAAGTTGCTCAATCACATCCGTAAAGGATGCTACAAGCGTTGCTTGTTCCTGTGAAGAGGCTGCAATCTGGGAGACTTCAACTTCCATCTGTTTGATGACCTGTTGCACATCTCTCAGACTGGTATCGATATCACTTGTAGCTTGTTTGGCATCCACAGAGAGTTTGCGTACTTCGGAAGCAACCACACCGAAGCCGGCACCGGCTTCACCAACGCGAGCGGCTTCAATAGCGGCATTCAGGCCAAGCAAGTTGGTTTGTTCAGAGATTTCACGAATGAACCCGGCTACTTTGTTGATTTGGGAAGAGTTCTGAACAGCAAGTCTTGTGTTCTGCAAGATCTGCTCACTGGTTGCTTGCAATTCTTCCGCATGAGCAGCGACATGCTGCACCATATCAACGAGGTTACCATTGATGGTTTGATTTTCTTGTATAATGTCTTCAAGTTGATTCTGGTTAGATTGGTCGTAAGATACACAGAAAACAGCAACAACTTTCTGGTGATCATCAAAGATCGGAATGTTCAGAATATCCAGTTCGATACCATAAACGTCCTTGGAGAGAGTAGCGAGGGTAGCTTCTCTTCCGTTTTTTAAGATGGCAAAGTTTTGATACGATTCCAAGAGAGGCATTCCTTTTTCAAAACCAAGGTCAAACTTGTCGGTGGTAATAACCTCCAATACCTTTTCGTGATCATATACAGTTAAACTAGCTGGTTCTCTAAGGATCAGGCTGATATAAGGCATTACTTTAAGCAGGGCATCTACAACGTTCATGGAAGAGGACCATCCTTTCAATATTTGAATGTATTATTTTTAACGATCTATGGAATCTCTATCTTTCATCGGATAGAAATGGATTTTCGTGAACGGCATTTTGCATGAAAGAATGAACATTTTATGATTAAATTTTAAAATATTTCCCAGTTGAAATGATTTACTGGATATAAGTGTTAGTTGTAACTATTTTTATATCAAGATATTTGTACGAATGTATATCAATTATGGGACATATGTCCTTTTACATACGTTATATACGACAACGGAGGGGAAGTCGGAATGAAAGAAATCATGGACTTTGGACTTGTGCGGCAACTTGCCCGTGAGAATGGGTTGGATCAGGTGCTGGACGAGCCTGCACTCGCTGAGTTGCGACTACTTGAGGCTGCGAAGGGCGAGATGATATGTGCCAAAGGTGAACGACCCGAGCGATTGTATTTTCTCGTGCAGGGCAAGCTCAAGATCTATACCACCCTGCCTAACGGCAAGTCTCTGTTGCTTCGTTTCAGTACACCACTTGCGCTTGTGGGAGATTTGGAACTGGTGAATGGCAAGGAGGCTATGAATACGGTAGAGTCTGTGAGCAAAAGCCTGTTGCTGGGTATCAGCTACCGCGCTCTCCAGAATACCTATGCAGAGAACCCTAAGTTTCTCCACTTTATGTTGAGTCAAGTTACGCACAAATTGTATACCTTTTCCAACCTGTCGAGTCTGAATATGTTATATCCGGTCGAGAGCCGATTTGCCAGCTATCTGTTGTCCACAATGGGCCAGGACGAGTCTTCTTCGGAAGAGATCCAGACCTCCAAGCTCACCGAACTGGCCGATATGCTGGGCACCAGCTATAGACATCTTAATAGAGTTGTTCAAGATCTGTGTAATCGAGATATTATTCGCAAAGTGCAGCGGAAGCTAGTGATCTGTGATCTGGAACAGTTGCGTGTCATCGCAGGAGGCAATATATATGAGTGATGGTATTTTAAAATAAAGACCAAGCCTGCATATCTATGCGACATGACGCGACACAATAAAATACAATACGGCACAACAAAGAGCACCCTCCCGAATATACCAAGGGGTACTCTTCTTGCACTGCACTTCAAGTGGATTAGATATCTCCGTGTTGTTCGAACAATTGAGCGATTTCTACAATAACACGGGTGGCCTTCACCATATTGTCTACCGATACATATTCGAATTTGCCGTGGTAGTTCTCACCACCAGTGAAGATATTTGGTGTTGGCATGCCCATATAGGATAGCTGAGAACCATCTGTTCCTCCACGGATGGGGCGAATAACAGGTTCGATGTCCAGTCGGGTCATGGCTTCATGGGCAATGTCGACGATCTGGCGTACGGGTTCAATTTTCTCGCGCATGTTATAGTACTGGTCATTCAATTCAACCTTGATGCTTTTCTCTCCATGCTTGGTCTTCAGTTCGTTTGCGATATGGAGCAGATTTGTTTTGCGCTCTTCAAACTTCTCCCGGTTGAAATCACGGATGATGTAGCTCATTTTCGTCAGCTCAACGTCACCCTCCAGAGACAACAGATGATAGAACCCATCATAACCGTCCGTGAATTCAGGAGCTTCCTCTACAGGCAGGCGTCGATTCAATTCCATCGCAATTTTCAGAGAGTTCACCATCTTATCCTTCGCTGTTCCGGGATGCACATTGGTGCCTCGTACGGTAATTTTGGCAGCTGCTGCGTTAAAGCTCTCGTATTCCAGCTCGCCAAGCGGTCCGCCATCGACCGTGTAAGCATATTTGGCTCCAAAAGCAGCTACATCGAACTTGTGTGGTCCACGGCCGATCTCTTCATCCGGGGTAAAAGCAACCCGAATCTTACCGTGTTTCACTTCCGGGTGTTCAATCAGATAGGCCATCGCGGTCATAATCTCGGCAATACCTGCCTTATTATCTGCACCAAGCAACGTTGTACCGTCGGTTGTGATCAGGGTGTGGCCTTTGTACTCGTGCAGTTCCGGGAAATCCTTGTTGGACAGTACTACATCCAGCTCCGAGTTCAGCACAATGTCAGCACCATCATAGTTATCGATAACCTGTGGTTTGACATTTTTGCCAGTAAAGTCGGTCGCTGTGTCAAGGTGAGCCAGGAAACCAATTACAGGAACATCCTTGTCGGTATTGGATGGCAGTGTAGCCATGACATAACCATTCTCATCCATCGTCACATCTTGCAGACCAATGGAGGTACATTCTTCAACGAGCAGTTTGCCCAAGGCCAGTTGGCCGGGTGTGGAAGGGCATGTCTCGCTATTTTCATCGGATTGGGTATCCATCTGAACATAAGTACTCAGTCTTTGAATTAATATATCTTTCATATATAACCTCTCCCTAGCTTGGATTTAATTCTTTTCGGGTATAGTATTTCCTATGGTTCTCTACGGTTATCATATCATGTTTTGCAGTCATTTCCAGAATGGGGCAGATCCGAAATATGTGAGGATGACTAGGTATCAAAAAGGGTACCAAGGCACAAAAATGTACGTACTTGTGTTTCTATACGTCAGGTTCATAATAAATGATGAAGAAAGGATGTGTTCAAGACATGCCATTTATCACGGTTAAGGTACTGGAAGGCAAGACGACTGAGCAGAAACGTCAGTTGATTGAACGTATGACTCAGGTGGCTTGTGAGACATTGGATGTTGATCCGAGCAAAGTCTTTATCTTCATTGAGGATTTGGAGAAGGACAATTACGGCAAGAACGGAAAACTGTTTTCGGACTTAGACAAATAAGTAAGGCTTCATATATATCATGATCATGGAACAGGAGATGTAACATCAATGACTGAACAATTATTTTCCCCTTATCAATTCAAGAGCCTGCAATTAAATAACCGTGTCGTCATGGCACCAATGTGCCAATATTCTGTCACTGCGAAGGACGGCATTCCGAACGATTGGCATCAGGTTCACTATGTGAGCCGTGCGGTTGGAGGAACAGGACTGATTGTAATCGAGATGACCGATGTAGATCCGGATGGACGTATTACGGATAATGACTTGGGTATATGGTCAGATGAGCATGTGCCTGCCTTCACCAAACTTGTAGATGGAATTCATGCCTACGGCTCCAAAGTAGCTATTCAGATCGCACATGCGGGACGAAAAGCAGAGGATGCTCCGCAGCCTGTTGCCCCATCGGTAGTTACATTCCCGGGAGAAAAGTACAAGGAGCCTCGTGCATTAAGCACGGAAGAGGTAGAAGCCATGGTGCAGAAATTCGCAGACGGTGTTCGCCGCGCAGTACAGGCTGGAGTAGATACCATTGAGCTGCATGGCGCACATGGATACCTGATCCACCAGTTCCATTCCCCGCTGATGAACCATCGTGAGGATGTATATGGGCAGGATCTGTCCCGTTTTGGCGTTGAAGTCATTCGTGCAGTGAAAAAAGAAATGCCAACAGATATGCCGCTGATTTTGCGGATTTCGGCCGTAGAATATGCAGATGGTGGATACGACATCGACCACACCATCAATATCGCTCGTGCCTACCAAGACGCAGGCGTGGACATGTTCCATATCAGTTCAGGTGGCGAAGGACCTTCGGGACAGCGGAAACCGGGTAACTATCCGGGGTATCAGGTACCATTTGCCCGTCGTTTCCGTGAAGAACTGAGCGTTCCTGTAATCGCAGTGGGTATGCTGGAGGATGCAGCATTGGCTCAGGCGGTTATTGGCAACGGCGATGCGGATCTGGTCGCGGTTGGTAGAGGCATGCTGCGTGACCCGTACTGGGCGAACCATGCGGCTCTGGAACTGGGTGTCAGCAAGGATCAAGCCGCCATTGCGGAGCAATATTCTCGTGGATATTAATTTGCTCTAAATTTATATAGTAAAAAAGGCCACAGCATGGGTTAAACAACCTCATGCTGTGGCCTGATTTTGGATGGCTACGCTCTTCGAGTCGCTTCATAGACGAATTTTTGATTCGACTGTGTAGGTGGCTGATCCGGGTTAAAGTCTGCATATACCTTGATGTGGGAGAACCCAATGTTTTCGAGAATTAGGCGTAACTCTTCTATGCCGTACCAGCGCAAGGTAAGCTGTTGCAGCTCCGTAGCAACAAGAGAACCCTGATGCCATTGTTCGTAGCGGATCAGACTCACTTTGTACTGTTGAAGAAGGTTCACTTCAATGGTTTTCACTTCTACTGTGATTGTATCACCATCGGGTAATGAAACAGTTGATGTTTCTACAGAAGAGGGTTGTGTCACATCGGGCAGAAACAGATCAAACACGAGCCTACCGCCAGGTTCTAAATGCTGAAATAGACTACGCAATGCGTTAATCGACGCCTGTCTGTCTTGGATGAGGAGCAGAGAACCTCCGGGAATGATAATTGCCTCGTATCGATATGGAAGGTCAAGCTTCTCCAGATCGGAAACGAACAGTTCAGGCATGGGTAATGCCCGCTCCGTACAACGAGAACGGCAAGAGTCAATCATATCCATTGAATAATCAATTCCATCCACCTTCAAGCCTGCTTCAAGCAAAGGAATGAGCACTCGGCCTGATCCCGACATGGCTTCAAGGATACGTCCTTTGCAGCGCTGAAGATAATGGCGATAGAATTCAATGTCTCCTCCCAAGGAGTGTCCCACAGGTTTCGTGAGATCATAAACGGCAGTGCATAATGGACCATAATAACTGAATGACATAGTATAGGTGTCCCCCACATGTAAATGTATTAAAATGAAAACGTGGAAGGGGAATGAGCAGGATTATCCCTTCCGGCAACGGTTGGAATTGGATTTTTCAGAGCAGACTATCATAGGAATCACGCACCTTTTATGGAATATATTCCAATTATAGGGTGGGGATAAAGCGGAGGTCAACTTCTATTCGGGTAGTCATACGAAATGAAATGTATAAGGAGGTGATTCGAATGGATTCATCATCAAGTTCATCAAGTGCACTGCCAGATATCCGGCAGGAACTGGTACTCCATGCACCTGTAGAGAAAGTGTGGGAGATGGTCTCGACCGAGCAGGGGCTGAAAACCTGGTTCATGCCAGGCAATCTGGAACCCGTGGAAGGTCACGAGTTTGTATTGGAAGCAGGACCTTTCGGTCAATCCCCATGTCAGGTAACGGAAGTTCTGCCGCTGCACAAGCTGTCATTCCGCTGGGGTAAAGACTGGACGTTGACGTTCCAACTGAATGAACAACCGGAAGGTACGGATTTCACACTGATTCACAGCGGCTGGGATGCAGACAAACTAACTGAGTTTGGACAGGCACACGCCATCGTACGCGAACGTATGGAGCAGGGATGGGCCGGAATCGTTCAGAAGCTTGCCCAAGTTGTTAAATAAATCTTCATTCAATCAACTCCAGGCCATTTCGCCCGTTCATTCCGGTGAAATTCGGCCTGGGGTTTCTTGGTGTACCAAGAGCTGGCGAAAACAGATAGAAATCCTTCAAATTATAACGAATTTGACCGATTATGATACGGAAACTATTTCCGTGAGCACCAGAAACGTGTAACATGAATTATAGTGATAAATCGACAAAATTAGACGTCTCTCGCCATTGTGGATGGAAGGAATACATAGATGAGAAAACACTGGATTATGCTGACCATAAGCTTCATATGTATTGTCATTGTTCCATTGGGTTGGATCGCCCAGACGTTAATTAGCGAGCGGATTAACCCTCAGGCTACAGATGGAAAAATTGACCTGACCCAATGGGACTTTGATCGCAAGGGTGCAGCGTCTCTAAAGGGTGTCTGGGATTTCTACCCTGGGCAGTTGCTGAGCCCGGCAGATATTGAAGCAAGTGTATCCGGTCGCAAGCCATTACCGGCTTCGTCTGGCACTCAGGTTCCTGCCCGATGGAACAAATCTTTGGGTCAGGCGCATGGGTATGGAACCTATCATTTGCAAGTCCAGCTTACCCCCCGGACGATGAAAAATGATTATGGTATACGCACACAGAATATACGCATGGCCCACCGGGTATTTATCGATGGTAAAGAGATTGGCGGCAAAGGCCTGCCAGGAAAGACCAAGGCAACAGATGTACAATTAAATCTGCCCTTTACAGGATTCACATCCATTGAGGGCAATACGGCTGACATTATCATTCAAGTATCAAATTATAGTTATTCTTCCGGGGGCATTGTAGCGCCCATTTTGTTTGGAGACGAGCATAGTATTCTGAAAAGTCAGCAACAAGATTGGCTCAAGGATCTGATGGCCTTATTCGGTTTTATCTTGCCAGCCGCCTTTTTTCTACTTCTGTTCAGATTACGACGTACGGAGAAGGAACTTCGTTTTCTCGGACTATTCAGCCTTTCTGGTGCGGTATACGCTCTTACACATGGGGAGAAGTTACTGGGTACGTTTGTACCATTCCTGACCAATAATGAGATACTTCGGATTCAGCTCCTTAGTTCAGCCTTTGCCTATTACTTTTTGCTTCGATATATGGATGCCCGTGTGCCAGGAGCAGTTCATCAGTGGTTTGTTCGTCTGGCTGTCGTGCTAATCATTACTCAGACCATTGTGGGTATTACGCTCCCTCCGACACTTTTCTCGTCTCTTGAGCTTCCCATGTTGCTGATCTCGCTTGTTGTCATGTTCTATACGCTGCGAGCCATGTTCTATTGGTTGAAAGGACGACCGAATGATAGCCACTTTGCACTCGTGAGTATGATGAGCATACTCATGGTTGTTGTGTTATATACGCTTGGTGCGTTCACTACCCTAGATACAGCGTTCTTTGCACTGATTGAACTTTTATTATTTGTATTTGCCCAGATGATTGTGACCGCAATCCGCTTTGCACAATCATTCCGAGACGTGGAAGCCCTGTCGGAGCGTTTGCTTGCCATCGACAGCCTGAAGGACGAGTTCATGGCGAATACGTCTCATGAGTTACGAACGCCCCTGCATGGCATCATTAATATTGCGCAATCCATGCTAGAAGGGGCGGCCGGAGCAGTCACGCCCAAGCAAGCCAAAAATCTGTCCATGATTACTTCAACCGGCAAGCGCCTTTCACTGCTGGTTAACGATATTTTGGATTTTGCCAAATTAAAAAATAGTGAGATCGAGTTAAAACGGGTAGCTGTTGATCTGGAATCCGTTGCTCGTACTGTGGTTGAAGTCTCGGGTTTCACGTTTGAGGACAAGCCGGTTATATTGATTCAACAATGGCCCCAGTCCTTGCCACTTGTTGAGGCAGACGAAGATCGCCTAAGACAAGTTCTATATAACTTGCTGGGTAACGCCTATAAGTATACGGAGCAGGGTGAGATTCGATTGTACGCCAGCGTTGAAGGGGATTGGGTGAAGGTATCGGTCGCTGATACAGGGGTAGGCATTGCCTTGGACAAACAGGAGGATATTTTCCAGGCGTATGAGCAGAGTAACGGCACGATTGAGCGATTGAATCATGGAACCGGACTGGGTCTGAGTATTACGCGAAAACTCGTTGAACTTGGCGGTGGTGAGATCTGGGTTGAATCGAAGCCGGGGCAAGGTTCGACCTTTCATTTCACCCTGCCTGTTATGAAGATGCCATTGCTGCAAACTCATTCGAAACCAGCTGCCGCCCGATATGTTGCTGCACAGGGGTCAGGGGCGAAGGAGCTTGTGACAAGAGAGTCAGATGAGCAGGATGATCTTACGGAAGCGGAGCATACGATTCTGATTGTAGACGATGACCCCGTGAATCGACAGGTATTGCTTAACCTATTGTCGACGGAGCGGTATCGTGTGATTGCAGCGGACAGCGGGTCCACTGCGTTGAAACTCCGTGAGGAGTTCCCGTCCATTGATCTTGTTATTACGGACTGGATGATGCCTAAGATGTCCGGGCTTGAGTTATGTCGCAAACTGCGCGAGCACAGTTCCTTGTCTGAGTTACCGATTCTGATGCTGACCGCCCGCGGGTTACCTGAGGATATCAAACACGGATTCCAGGCGGGAGCCAATGACTTCCTGAGCAAACCGGTGGATGCCGGTGAATTGCGTGCCCGGGTTCGGACGTTAATTGAGATGCGGAGTTCTGTGCAGGAGGCTATTCGGACCGAAATGGCCTTTTTGCAGGCCCAGATCAAGCCACACTTTCTATATAATGCACTCAATGTTATTATCGCAACCTGTGCAGTGAATCCGGACAAAGCAACCGATCTGCTGATTGAATTGAGTCATTACCTGCGCGGAAGTTTTGACTTTCAGAACAGGGAGCAGCTTGTTCCTTTGACCAAAGAGCTGGAATTGGTGGAGTCTTATGTGCATCTGGAACAGGCGAGATTTGAGGAAAGACTGGTTGTTGAGTATGAGGTGGAATCGGACGTGCATCTATATCTGCCACCTCTCAGTATTCAGCCACTTGTGGAGAATGCCATTCGCCACGGCGTGATGGAGCGGGCAGCCGGCGGGACAGTTCATCTTAGGATTTTCCAAGAGAGCGAGCATGTAGTCGTACAGGTTCAAGACGATGGTGTAGGTATCCCTCCTGAGCGTATGGCTCAGGTCAAGTCTGGGCGCACCGAAGGTCCGGGAGGTGTTGGGCTGCAAAATATAAACCGTCGCCTAATGTCTCTCTATGGTCAGGGACTGGAGATTCATAGCCATGTGGGCAAAGGCACGCAGATCCGATTCCGTATCCCTGTTCAAAAGGTAGATTATTCCAATTAGTGTGCCGAGTGAAGCAATTATGGTTAACAGACTAGGGGGTGTCTGAAAACTCCGAAACGCTCTAATAAGCGGATGCCGATAAAATCGGTATTCCTATTGAATCTCTCATGGCAGGAGGCTGAAAGAACGGTGAGAGCCATTGTGATCGATGATGAGAAGCCAGCGCAGCTTCATCTGGAGCGACTACTACGAACGGACGGACGAATTACACCCGTGCAATGTTTTTCAACAGCTCGTGATGGTCTTCATTTTCTGGCAAAGGAACGTGTAGATGTTGTATTTTTGGACATTGGAATGCCGGAGATGAATGGCCTGGAAGCGGCTGAATATATACAGCAATTGGATCAGAGTATTCGTATTATCTTTGTTACGGCTTATGCGGATCATGCAGTGGAAGCATTTGAGCTGCATGCACTGGATTATGTACTGAAACCGGTAAGCTCCGCCCGATTGGCCAAAACCATTGATCGAATTGCGGGCATAATGTCGCATAAATCCCAAGTTGCAGCCACCGCCGAGGTACAGGCATCGGAATCTGTATCTGTGGAGTTGGATATTGAAGTTCCGGGGCTGCTGACGTTCAAACATCTGGATATCTATAGAAGCCTTGACCAGGGTGCCGAGAAACATAAGTGGCGCACAACCAAAGCGCAGGAACTATTTGCTTTTTTGTTTCATCACAGGGAAGAATGGGTAAGCAAGGAGATTCTGCTGGATAAACTATGGGGTGATGTTTCCCAGGAAAAGGGATTAACCCATCTACATACTTCCGTGTACCAGATTCGAAAGCTGTTTAAGGAATGGAACATGACAGGCAAGCTGGAGTACAATATGAACCGTTATCGTCTGTTATCAGGCAATCTGGTAAGTGATGTGGATCAATTTGAAAAATCCATGGTTTACCACGTCATCACATCAGACAATGTCGATGACTTGAGGCATATGATACCGCTTTATCGTGGCGATTATCTGGAAGAGCATGATTATCGTTGGGCACAGGCCAAAGCAAGGGAACTCAGACGCAAGTATACAGGGCTGGTTATGGATATCGCGAGATGGGACATGGAGCATGGTCGTGGCAAGGAAGTGATTGAGCAATTAACGATATTGCAGGAACGGGAGCCTTATTCGGAAGAAATCTGCCGACTCATGATGGAAGTGTATGCATCCATGGATGATCAGCAAGGCATATTTCGTTTATATCATTCATTTAAATTGACATTGAATGAGGATCTGGGACATCAGCCGGAACCGGACACAAGCAGGTTATATCAGAACCTGACGGACCAATAAACGCATGTAACGTAAGTTCAGACAGGAGGGTGAGGCGTGAAGCTATTCATACACCGCAAAGACTTGCGTACGGATGATCTGGCCGCATTTGATTATTTGCGGGAACACCAAGAAGAGAGTGTGCATGTTCTCATCTATGATCCATTCCTCCTGCGGCAAGGCCGAGAGAAGGAACACAGCGGTGTGAATTTCAGGCAGCATGCAGCGGAATTAGGCAGACAGTATTTTGAAGCCAAACGAAAACTGCATGTTGCTTACGGCAAACCGGCTGAAGTGGTTGAATTCATCCTGAACGAATTCAAAGGTGAGATTAACGAGATTGTGGTTCATCGGGACATGACGCCATATGCAATCGAGCGGGATAGGGCCATACGCAAAGTTAGTGAGGCACGCGAGGTTACGTTCACACAACTGACGGATCATCTGCTGATGGATTTGAATGGATTTTCCAATTTTACAGGCAAGTCGGAGCCTTATAAAGTATTTGCGGCTTTTCATCGGCGTTGGGTGGAATTCATGAATGAACATCCCAACCCTCCTTCGGCAACAACGGTTGCAGAGTTGAAGGTGAGTGATCGTCAGATTGAATGGCCGGATGCAATGCAGGTACCTTTGGAGTTGCTGGAGGGCAGTGGTTCGAATGACGATGATCCGCATCTGCTGTTGGATCAATTTTTGTCGGATCGAATTGCTGAATATGGGGATCATCGGGATGAATATGAGGCCTATGAAACAAGCCATCTCAGTTCTTACGTAGCTGTGGGGGCTGTATCCATTCGCAAAATGTATGATGCGGCGAGTCGCACGGCTGAGGCTGGGGAATGGATCAGGCAATTGTGCTTCCGTGACTTCTATCTGTATCGAGCGGTCTATGAGAGTCACTATTTTACATATGAAAAGGTGTACGATCTCTCGGCTCTCCATGATGATCACTTTGAACAGTGGTGCAAGGCGGAGACTGGCATTCCGATTATTGATGCAGCGATGACGGAACTGAATGAAACCGGACATATGCCAAACCGGCTGCGGATTCTCACGGCGATGTTTCTCACCAAAAACCTGCAATGCCCATTCACCTTGGGCGAAGCTTATTTCAGGCGCAAGCTGCGTGACTATGATAACATTCAAAACCGTGGTAACTGGTTATGGTGTGCCTCGCTTGGTGAGAATGCGGCTCCGTATTTTCGTGTGAATAATCCGGTAACGCAATCCGAGAAATATGATCCGCAAGGTGATTATATTCGCAAGTGGTTGCCTGAATTGAAGGATCTGCATAGCAAGGACATCCATCAGCCGCGCAAGGATGCCATTGTGGATCTGAAGGCATCGAGACAGGCAGCGATTGACGTGTATAAACAGATTCTGGCGAGTCGTGGGAAGTAGACTCAGTCAGGGGCGTGATCATGTCCCAACCCAAATTTACCATTCTCATCCGGTTGATCCAATATTCATTTGGTTGAGAGCAGGATGTTCCACAGACCGCGTACTCGCGGTCTTTTTTACATATATAGACATGAAAATAGTGTGAAATGTGTTGAAAATTTAGGAATTGTTAAGAAAATGGACTATCCATCTTAAGCATTATGGCTTTTAATAGATAGAGAGCTTTATTGTATTAAGTCATATCTGACATATTGACGAACACATTAAGGAGAAACGTAAACATGAGTGAAACACTGAAAAGAGAGCGAATTCCAGAGCTGAATCTGGTGCGTGCCCTGGCAATTATCGGCGTACTCAGCGTGCATTCTACGTCCTACGCGACGGTGGACATGACGGGCTCAGGCTACTACTGGCTGTACAACTTTATTAATATCTTTATGAAATATGGTACGCCAACCTTTATTTTTATGAGCAGTTTCGTATTGTTCTATAACTATTATTCCCGTCCGTTGGATAAGAAACTCGTAAGTAACTTCTACAAGAAAAGATTTGTGTATATTTTGCTCCCGTATTTCCTGTTTTCATTAATGTATTTTGTGTTGCTGCATTTCACGCATTATCAGGGCCGACCTTTCGGCGAATCGGCAGTAAGTTTTATCACGAAATTGTTTACAGGTAAGGCCTATACACATCTGTACTTTGTTTTTATTAACATGCAATTTTATCTGTTATTCCCATTGGTGTTATGGTTGCTTAAGAAATATCCTTCTGTGGTGAAATGGTCTGTTCCGATTGGGCTATTGATTCAATGGGCATTCATCGTAAGTAATAAATATGGATTCCAGGTACCCAACAAGGGAAGCTGGGCGTTCTCATACTTTTCCTATTTCATGCTGGGTGCTTTTATCGGGGTATATTTCCCTAAAATCAAGCAATGGTTTGTCATCAGTCGGGCCAATGCAACCAAAGGACGCGTAGCTTCATGGATTCTGCTCTGGGCGGTATGGATCATTGCTGGGCTTGGCCATGTGTATATCTATTACCTGCTGCGTCTGAAGATCGCAACGTATAACACACTGTGGTATGAATTCTTCTGGAATGTGCATACCTTTGCTTGTGCGCTGGTGCTTATCCAGATTGCCTATCTGCTCTATCGCAAAGGGCCTTCACTCATCGTCAAGCCGCTGAATCGGCTTGGGGCATTGTCCTTTGGCATCTATCTGATTCATCCATTCTTCCTGTTGGTGTATCGGAATTATCCACCTCAAACAGGAGTATCGTGGTTAGTGCATCTATGGTATGCCGGAGGATTCGGTGTAGCTCTAATCGCTTCGTGGATCGTCGTTGGATTGACGGCAAGGTTTGTTCCATATGCATGGGTCATCTTTGGCAATCTGCCAAAACCCAAACCACGTCTGGTCCCACAACAGAACTCGGGCCAACTGGACGTTTGATAAGATGTATTTCCAACACAGGAATAATAAACCGTTTCTTGGTCGACCTTAGGGGAGAGCAGGAAGCGGTTTTTTGATGTATGCAGATATGTGTAATATGGGGAACGAGTGTTTCTTTTTCATGTAAGAGGGGTAATCATAAGGCGGAACGATAATACATTATGGATAACAGGATTAAGGTGAATATAATGACAACATGCGAAAAATGCGGGAGACCGATGCAGGATATATTGGAATATGTGGAACACATTCTTCACGAATGCAGTGAACAGACACAGGAGTACAACTCGAAAGATTATCAGGCCTATAGCCATGAGGGTGTTCACGAGCAGATGTGATACAATAGAAAGAAACCGGATTCATACGGAACCGAGGTGACAACATGGAGACGGGTCCAGCCCCTTTCCGGCAAGGAAAGACGGAACAAGAAGCGCGACTGAGCAAAACGTGTATGTATTGCGGACAACAGCGGCCGATGTCCGAATTCCGGCGCAGAACCGGAAAGCGGGCAGGCCCCGGAGCCAGGCGTGGAGCCTGTCGCAGCTGTCGCCAGCTTGGTGGACAGGCTGACCATGAGTCAGGTTCAAGCGTGAGCGGACGAACGAATGAACGGATCGAGCATCAACGGGATGGCTTGGAGACACGTGCTGTTACTGCCAGACCCTCTGCATCTGCGAGAAATGAGGCAGGTCGTACCTCCCATGGTATGGAGCAGGGATCTGCTACGGTGTCTGAGTCTGAAAGAAGTCAACCTTCAGTAGAATCGTCATCTTCGAATGACGATGAACATGCTGACTTGGTGACTTCCTCACCCTCTTCTTCGGGTATTCGCAAGAAGAGAAGAAGACGGAGGAAGAGCAAGCGTTCAGAGAGCATAACGGGCAATGAGCTGAGAGAGACGAGTCTGGAGCATGATGGTTTGGCGGGTGAGGTAGGAGATGAGCCACAGCCAGGTGAGCATTGGCGTGGGGAAGAAGGGCATTCGCAGGGCCATGCCGCTGCGAATGAAAAGGGCAGTGCACAGCGGGCTGGCGCGCGAGCAGCCGCTGCAGTGCAGGCCGCCGAGCAAGCTGCGGCGGCCCAACAAGCTCTGCTGCCGGCTGAGCCGCAAGGCCCAGCAGCAGAGCCAATGGCTGCGGATCAACCGACCGCAGCCAAACGCAAGCGCAAGCGGCGCCGCAAGCGTGCTGCCGCGCTCGCGCCCGGCGCAGGGCAGGCCCGCAGCGTAGCTGCTGAGGCCCATGCGCCGGCACTGAGCGACCGTGGCGATGCCACCACGGTCGCTGCACCTACGGCGGCGGAGGCACAGCCTGCCGCCGCCGGGCGCGAGCCCGGGCAAGCGCCGGGGGCTGCTGCGGAGGCAGGGCCTCCTGCGCCCGTGCGCCAGCCTGGCTCGCCAGGGTCCAAGCCGCGCCAGGCGCGGGAGCGTGCGCCCAAGGCGAGCGGCGAAGACGCTGCCCGCGGTGCATCCGGGCAGCGACCCGCGCATGCCAGCCGCAGCCACGGGGCTGGCACGGATGGCCGTCCCCGC
The DNA here is from genome assembly GCF_047302515.1 of Paenibacillus amylolyticus. Lineage (GTDB taxonomy): Bacteria > Bacillota > Bacilli > Paenibacillales > Paenibacillaceae > Paenibacillus > Paenibacillus amylolyticus_G. Next base: position 6,234,276 of record NZ_CP168019.1, read on the forward strand.
CGCCAGACCCCGTCGGCCCCGGTAGCCATCGACCCGGAAGATCCGGCTTCGCTCCGGACCAACCGGCAAGGCATGGTACGGATGAGGGGCAAGACGGACAAGGGCAGACGTTGGCATCAGGAAGTGGACATGGAGCTTGCGGTCACGCTGGTGAAGGAAAAAGCCGCTGTGGTGGTCAATCGGTACACGATTCGCCGATTGTTCAGCAACAAGGATTTCAAGCGGTATATTTTAACCCGGGATCACTACACCTGTTACTTCTGTGGATCGTATGGAGATACGATTGACCATCTGCTGCCGCGTGCCAAAGGTGGACATACCACTCCGCTCAACTGTGTCTGCGCCTGTAATCTGTGCAACCAGTCCAAAGCAGCGATGGATGCAGAAGAGTTCATGCGTTCCGGTATTCCCGAATGGAATGCTGCCCATCAGGCAGAATTGATTGAACTGGCCATGCAGGAAGCGCAGCTGGAAGAAGGATAAATGCCCCCGAAGATGGAATCGGGGTTTCGATATGAAGAGCACACCAAGACCACAGAGGTCGAGGTGTGCTTTTTTGATTTAATTTTGATTTGGATGGGGAGTGAGATTGCAGTGCAATAATTTCTTCAAATTGACAACGGTGTTCATCGAAGATGTACGTTATACTGGGAGGGAGTTGCTTAAGAAGCTTCATCATCCATATGAATGATGAAATGTATAGTGAACATCAAACCTGAGAACTTAGACTGTATAGATTGGATGGATGCAGATGACCCCGGCAGCATTAGACATTATGTCATATATTACGGAAGAAAATATTCGTTTCTGGCTGGAGAAGTTTCGCTCCCTGGGCCCGTTACCGGGAATTTTGCTTACGTTTATGAAATCATTTGTACCGCCACTTCCAACGCTGTTGATTGTGGGCGTAAACGGTGCGGTATATGGTCTGTGGGCAGGATTTATATATTCATGGATCGGCATGGTGCTCGGTTGTACCGTTACATTCCTGATCGTACGGGAGATTGGGAAATCTGCTTTTGTAGAGCGATGGGCACGCAAACCTCGTGTGCAACGCAGCATGGTATGGATTCGAAGGAATGCATTCAGTTATGTTTTTCTGCTGAGTATCTTCCCGGTAGGTCCGTTTGTCATTATTAATGTGGCGGCAGGTATCGCACGAATGCGATTGTTATCCTTCCTGCTTGCGGTGGGCTGTGGTAAAGCGATCATGATCTTCTCAGTTACGTATATCGGTTCCAATGTGGAACAATTTCTGGAGCACCCAATACGCTGGGTAGGCGTATTGCTGTTTATTGCGGTATCCCTGTGGGCAAGCCGCAAACTGGAGCGACACTTTACCCGGTCATCGTCAGATGGAGAAGATCTGCATGATCTGAATCAACCAACTGGCAAATCGATTTCCTCATAAATGTAAGAACTATCAGTGCGCAGAATCGATTCTGACAATATTGACGTTGGCAGGAAGGAGGATCAGCATGATTGAGGATATATTTGGATTCAGCCGAATGTTAAATCGCATGAATGAACATGAACTTCGTACATTGCTGCGTGTGCTCTACATGAAATCAGAACTCGTGGTCAAACGGCAGGAAAAACAAAGCGAAAAAATGGATTTTGCGGGCACGATGCAATCCCTGTTTCGGGATCTGGATATATCTCTTGATCTGGGGCAGCTGGAGCAACAGGCTTTGGGTGAGGTCGACAAGCCAAATGAAATTCATATTACGTTTGGAGAATCACCTCTGAGTAGTCTGAAAATGGGAATGAGTACATTACCTGATCAGGAAAAACGGTACTTTTTCTCCATGGACGATAATTATGCGGTAGGGCCGTTAGGTGATCTGACCCGGCGTGTAGACTTGCAACGCAGGCATCTCTGGCTGACCGAACGATTGTGTCTCAATGACCGTCAGGCATACGCCCTGCATGAACTGGACTCGTTGTCTGAACTCAACACCAGACTACAGTCTATAGATGATAGGACTTCAATCATCATCTGGTATGCGAATAATTCACATGAGAATACAGGACTGCTCTATGCCATGCATTTATTGCGGAGCAGCGAGAGTCCTATATATCTTATTGAAACGAGTGGCTTATATCAGCAATTATTCAATAGACCTGACATTCAATACGATGTGCTCCATACAGGCGAGATTCTTCCGGAAAAGCTTCTGGCGATGTGGCACGTTTGCTCTGAGCAAGAGCCACTGTCCAAGCAAGAGCGCCGCCAACTGGAGCAGGATTGGCTGGAACTTTCGGTACAGCCTGGGCTATTACGTATGATGGAGAATGGCGTGATTCGGAGCTTAACTGAAGATGCTTTGGACGAGTACATTATGCAGAAGGTGAGGGAACTGACACCGAACTGGGAGCCAGGCAAGTATATCCGAGCAGCTCGTATTGTGGGTGAAGTGATTGGTACAAGTAGCCAGCATATAAGTGATGCGTTCGTGGAGTACCGTCTACGACAACTGGTGCTGCAAGGCCAACTTGAGATGGATGGAAAGCCACTTGCAATGAGGTATTACAGTATTCGGCTTGCCGAGCGCTGAAAGGGACTAAGGCTGAAACGCACAGATAGAAAAACAAGCGACGAGATCGCAAAGTTTGAAATAAGACGGAAGATTTGAGCAGTTCCTTGCACAGACAGGAATATGATCACGAAGTTTCTCTGTTACCAGCTATTCAGATTTAACACTTAAATAGACTGTTCCACCGGTGAGTAACTCCTACTTGTCGGGGGAACAGTCTATTTTTCATGCTTGATTACTGGAACGACTTCTCCTATGCATTGTCCAATAACATTCGTCTTTATGATCTTCATTTGTATTATGATTTCTTTCCATTCCAGATTTCTAGTAGCGGTCCGTGCTGCCCATAGACCGGATCGGTATCCGGGATCGGAACCTCTCGGATCTCCTGAAGAGCCTTGGCACGATCGTCTTCCTCACCTGTGCGTGTGTTGTAACTCATACCGCCCGGATAAGCACCGGCAATACGAAAATCCGTGCTGGACTCCAGACGTTTATGCCCTGTTCCAGCGGGAAGCACGACAACGTCGCCTGTTTGAAGGTAAACTTTCTGACCGTTTTCTCCCCCTAAAATCAGTTCCACGAATCCACTCACCACAGCAAGAGCCTCATGAGCATTACTATGATAATGATGATAATTGAACACACCATTCAGCCAGCTATTGCCCCATCCATTACGGTTCAGCAACGATTCTGCGTGAAGGGCCTCTTCAGCCCATACGTTCTTATACAAAAGCACAGGCAGGGTCGGATGATTGGGAATTACACCGTCATCCTGAAGGAATAACGTCTCTATGTCCTTTTTCCGTTCATTCATCTCACATCACCTCACTTTAAATTACCCTATAACCTCAAGGACGAACAAAAAATAAACATGTATCATCGCAAGATCGCACTCAGCTCATAAGTTCTACGAAAAGTGAAACGCGCAGTTTCATTATCGATATGGCAAGATACGCAGTTCCAGCAGTATAAAATGAACAAAAAAAGCCAGGGAAGGGTGTATTGAGTAACACCTTCCTTGGCTTTTTTGCGCCTCCGTCTCATTTTCAGTTTTCCTCCGAATACGGACGGTTAGGCTATTTTAAAACGATCTATTGCACGAAATCTTCGTGCTTTCTGAGTTTTACATCAAAAGGATCTAATGATGATCTTTTTTAATGTCGGCAATTTTATCCTGTACAGCACCTTTGGCTTTGTCTTTTTTACCCTCAGCCTGAAGGGATCTGTTGTTGGTTGCATTACCGATCTGATCCTTCACTTCGCCTTTGGCCTTGTTTACGCCTGCTTTGATTTTATCGCCAGTTGAATTACTCATATCGAACATCTCCTTCGTTTCTGGTGTAGTCCTTATTAACCGGGATGTCCGCATTCTAAACGCAATGGCTTTGTTCCAAGTTTTGCATTCGTGACGCAAGAGGTTCATACTTGAAATAGAAAAGATGTCTCAATGATGGAATAAGGCTGAGCCCAACGCTGCATAATAACGACAGTGACCAATTTCGTTGCATGAAAATTGTGATATTGGAAAACAATTCCTGAACATTTGGATAAACGAATCCTTCCTTGTGTACATATCGCACATCTGGTCATATGTGATCTTGTCTTAATACCACATGTGGTAGGAATACGGATCTTGGACAGGAGGATCGGCGGCGTTAGCTTGCCTGAATGGGTTGACAAAAAAATCGATTTTGTTACAATGTTCACAATATCTTCACAAGTGTAAAAAATTTCTTTTTCATGTTCATGTGTAAGAGGTGTAATATAAGGGTATAGAGTTCGGTTTCGGCCTGCTTGTCGTTTTGTGCGTCAACACATGTTGTCCGCAATAGATCCAAGATACAATGCATGATATGGGAGTGGCCCTGAGCTACGCTCATCCTATTGTGTGAAATTTGGTACATTTAGATGTATTCGATGTATTTTGTGGTTCGGCTCTGCTTGACAGGCATCATGAAAGTCGCGGACTTCTATCCCAAAGTAAAGGAGGACTTTCTCTTATGTCACAATCGCCTACTCAACAAGAGGTGCCAGTTACAGAAGGTGCCAACGTTTCCGAGCGCCAGTCCTTGGACGTTCTGGATCAACTGATGAAGCCTGAGGTACAGGAGTCTTTAACCGTTCTGGTGGAGAACCTGCCTAAATTGGCTGAAATGGTTACTGCTATGACAAAAGCTTATGACTTTGCACAAAGTGTAGCAACAGACAAAGTTCTGATCAGCGACACAATGAGCGCAATGGGCGAGTTCGCTAAGCCTGTTGTAGACAAAGCTAAAGGTGTAGCTTCTGCTGCCATCGAAGCCAATGACCGTGCGCAAACAGAGCAAACTTCAGTTGGCTTGTTCGCTATGCTGAAAATGCTCAAAGATCCAAACGTACAACAATCGCTTCGTTTTGCTCAATCTTTCTTGAGCATCCTGAACGAGCGTCAACAACCGAAACGTTAAGACTTAGAAGAACGGAGGATGGATATGTCGAAGCAAATTTTGATCTTGGGTGGAGGATACGGCGGTCTGTTGACTGCATTGACTGCGCGTCAATACTTGTCTCCGGAAGAAGCGACAATTACTGTCGTTAACCGTTACCCTACACACCAAATTATCACGGAACTGCACCGTCTTGCAGCAGGAAGCATTGCTGAACAAGCTGTTGCTCTTCCACTTGAAAAATTGCTGCGTGGCAAAAACGTGAACTTGAAAATCGATACGGTGGATACAATCAAGCCGGACGAGAAGAAAGTTCTGATGACCAGCGGCTCCACATACTCTTACGATGCGCTTGTCGTTGCCTTGGGCAGCGAAACGGCATTCTTCGGAATTCCGGGATTGCAAGAGTACAGCTTCACGCTCAAATCGGTTAGCGATGCAAACCGTATTCGTGCACACGTTGAAGCTCGTCTTGATGCTTACAAACAGTCCGGCAACAAAGCAGACGCTACGTTTGTTATTGGTGGCGGCGGCTTGACAGGTATTGAGCTTGTTGGCGAATTCGCTGACCTGCTTCCTGCAGTATGTCAAGAAAAAGGGATCGATTTCAAAGAAGTATCCCTGTACACGGTTGAAGCAGGTCCTTCCATCCTGGCAGGTTTCCCGCCAGAGCTGGTTGAGCGTGCTAAATCGAGTCTTGAGAAACGTGGCGTTAACTTCATCGTTGGCGTAGCGATTACCGAGATGAAAGAAAACGAAGTTCTGCTGAAAGACGGCAGCTCGATCCCTACGAATACACTCGTATGGACAGGTGGCGTACAAGGCAACGCTGTTGTTGCTAACAGCGGAATTGAAGTGGATCGTGGCCGTGCGAAAGTTACGGAAGTTCTGCAATCTACTTCTCACAAAGACGTGTTTGTTGCTGGTGACAGCGCAGTGGTCTTCCCTAGCGAAGGTGCTCGCCCATACCCTCCAACAGCACAATTGGCTTGGCAAATGGGTGAGACTATTGGTCACAACTTGGGCGTTATGTTCAAAGGTGGCGCAATGGAATCCTTCACACCAGTATTCTCCGGTACGCTGGGAAGTCTGGGTCGTAAAGATGCTGTCGGCATGATCGGTGGCAACCAGACTCGTCTGAAAGGTCTGCCTGCAACCATGATGAAAGAAGCAAGTAACATCCGTTACCTGGCTCATATTCACGGTTTGTTCGCACTGGCTTACTAATCTTAATGCCATTCAAGGGCGCCCTTTGGGCGTCCTTTTTGGTTGTCACCATTACAAAGGAAAACAGATATTCAGATGGGAAAAAGGTACGGCAAAAGTGGTCGATGTGAGGTCGCGTATAAAGTACCTAGGGGATATGGCATATTAATGGGACAACGGAAGAATTCACATTTCATAAATGTACTGAACGGGCATAGACATGAAGCCGGCGCTTAGAAGCGCCGGCTTTCGTTTAAATTATAGGATGAGCATCTTTAAATAAAAGGAACGGGGAGCCGCATCAAGCCATCCGTTCAACTGAGAGGAGAAATGACGTATGAACGTTTTAGTTATAGGAGCAAATGGACAAATCGGTAAGTTTGTGGTGGAGCAGCTGGCACAGGAAGGCAAACATAAAGTAACGGCTATGATCCGCAAACCGGAGCAGGCGGATGCACTGAAGGAACTCGGTGCAGATGTGGTGATCGGTGACCTGGAGGGTAGTGTAGAGGATTTGGCTGAGGCAATGAAGGATCATAATGCCATTGTGTTTACGGCGGGTTCTGGCGGATCTACCGGTCAGGACAAAACACTGCTTATTGATCTCGACGGTGCGGTGAAAACGATGGAAGCCGCAGAGCAGCAAGGAATCTCCAGATATATTTTGGTCAGTGCGTATGGCGCAGATCAACGGGAGAAATGGTCAGAGTCCATCAAGCCTTATTACGTGGCGAAACATTACGCGGATCGTGTGTTGTTTGCAAGTGATCTCAATTACACGATTATACGTCCAGGTGGTCTGAAGAATGAACCGGGCACAGGCAAGATTGCAGTTGGAACCGATCTGGAGCCAGGAAGCATCCCGCGTGAAGATGTGGCCCGTGTCATCGTGGCTTCTTTGCAGGAAGAGAAGACGTACCGGATGGCCTTTGATCTGATTGCCGGGGAGCATCCGGTTGAAGATGCTTTGGGCAAATTGTAGATGTTATTGTAAGATAACGGGAGAATGAAATGATGGGGATGAGGGGGAGCGCTGCATGAACGAAGCCGTGCTGGTCATAGAGGATGAGCCCAAAATAGCACGTCTGCTGGAACTGGAACTACAGTATGAGGGATATCAGGTAGGCAAGGCAGGCAGTGGAACAGAAGGATTGGAGAAGTATGCAGACGGACAATGGGATCTGATTCTGCTGGATGTGATGTTGCCTGGTCTGAGTGGAATTGAAGTGTTGCGGCGAGTTCGGGCCAAAGATGCTACGGTTCCGATCATTATGCTCACTGCCAAAGATTCTGTAGAAGACAAAGTATCCGGCCTGGATCTCGGAGCCAATGACTACATCACCAAACCGTTCCAGATTGAAGAGCTACTTGCGAGAGTTCGGGCTGCATTGCGGCTTAGTGCAGTGGCGTCTGTTGTTTCTTCCGCTTCTTCTACACCTGCTGATACAGGGACTGACTCTTCTGGGCATCAGGCTGAAGCTGAGGCAGGCTGGTTGACGGCTGCCGGGTTGAAACTAAATGAAGGAACGCGAGAGGTATCCCGAGATGGTGTGGCCATTGAGCTTACTCCACGTGAGTTCGACCTGCTCGTGTATCTGCTTCAGAATCAACGTCAGGTGCTCAGTCGTGACCAGATTGTGCAGGCCGTGTGGGGATACGATTATTATGGAGATACCAATGTGGTGGATGTGTACATCCGTTATGTGCGCAAAAAGGTGGATAACGTATTCACACCACCCTTAATACATACCGTACGGGGCGTAGGATACGTCCTGAAGGAACAGTTATGAGCCTGCGCAGTAAAATCTACGGATATTCGTCTGTATTATTTGCTGTGCTGTTAATCGCGGTGAACCTTTCGGTCTACATCGTGTTTGAACGAATGTCGATTGATAACGAGGTTAATCGGGTGGAAGCGGAAGCGGAGTCTATTGTCAAAGGAGTGCGTCAGTCTGCCGGCTCCATTCCGCCGGACGACTTGTTGCGGGCCTATGCGCCTGTGAACGGCATGCTTCGGATCGTTAATGAAGACGGCACCAGTTCCCCGGTGACAACAACAGCAGCTTCCGAGCAGCTGAGCAAGCTGCCTTATAAGTACGAAAGTGAGAAGAAATCGGAGTATACCCAAGTTGAGCAGATTGGTTATGTGTGGGTATCAGTCCCGGTCATCTGGCCTGATGGCGAGGTGGTGAATGTACAGGTCACTGAGAGTATTGCAGAGACGGAGAATCGTCTGTCTGTACTTCGGACTGTGCTTGTGGCGGTCACGATTATTGCTCTCATTCCAGCCATTATCTCCAGCCGGATTCTGGCGAACCGGATGACCAGACCGATTCAGCAGATGACACGCACGATGACTGACATACAGTCCAGCGGCCAATTCAAGCGTCTTCCACTGGAGGAAGGATCGAAGGATGAGCTGAAAACAATGGGACAGACGTTCAACCGGATGATGGACCTGCTCGAATCCAACTTTGAACGACAGGAGCGATTTGTATCCGATGCATCTCATGAGCTCAAAACACCGCTGACCATTATTGAGAGCTACGCCAGTCTGCTACAGCGGCGAGGAAAAGAACGGCCCGAGGTATTTGATGAAGCGGTGGAGGCGATTCTGTCCGAATCGGTTCGTATGCGGGAGATGACCGAACAGCTGCTACTGCTCGCGAAGCAGCCAGAGCAGTGGAATGTACAGTTGGAGCGTGTGGATATCACAAGACTGGCTACAGACTCCACACGTGCGTTTCGCGAAGCCTATCACCGCGAAGTCCGGTGTGAAGATCCAGGTTCAATCTGGGCGATCAGCGATGAGAGCAAGCTGAAGCAACTATTGTTTATTTTGCTGGATAATGCCCGGAAGTATAGTGAGGATGCAATTGAAGTCAGGCTGGAAGCAAAGGGGCAAGAGTGCCGTATTCGAATTGTGGATACCGGGATTGGCATGCGGGAGGACGAGCTGGAGAAGGTATTTGACCGATTCTACCGGGTTGATCCGGCCAGGACACGCAGCTTAGGTGCAAGCGGTTCAGGTCTGGGATTGTCACTTGCCAAAGAGCTTGCAGGGGCAGTTGGAGCACGGATCGAACTGACCAGCACCGAGGGTGAAGGCACCGAGGCTTCGATTATTTTGCCTTTATCGGTTCAGAACGGGCCGCTCTCATGAAATTCTCATTCTTCTCTTATATACTGATAAGCATCAGATCAACTGGGGATGATAAGAGAGTGCATAGGGGGAAACGTGATGACAGAACATGAGCGGCGACCACCGGAGATGAAACGGCATGAACAAGGGAACATTGGATGGGCGAAATCGCGAAGGTCACTCTGGTGGGGTGCAGGGCTTCTCGTTGTGCTGATTGTGGCAGCTGTTGTGTGGTGGAAGCCGTGGCAATCGACGGGTGCGGTACTTACGGCAGATGCGGCGGCCCAATCCGTACTGGATCAATATCCAGGAGAGATTGTGAATTCCACGTTGAAGGACGGGACGTATATCATGCAGCTCCGTTCGGAGACCGGCCTATATGATGTGCAAGTGGATGCCGTTACAGCTGCTGTGAATTCCATTAAACGGCTGGAGTCGAACCCGCAAGCGGAAGAGAAGACGTTATGGAGCCGCGAGCAGATCAAGACGGCGTTGTTAAAACAACAAACAGATAACCAATTGGTCTCGCTTGAACTTGTGGAGCAGCAAGGAAGTCCGGTATACACCGCGGTAGTGAAGGCAAAGGATAACAGCCGTGAAGAACTCACGATTGATCCATACACGGGAGAGACGATAGCTTCCAAAACAATAGCAGCCCCGACAACTGAACCAACCAAGGATGATCCCAAACCTCAGTTTCTGAGCGAGAAACAAGCCAAGCAGAAGGCACTTGCGGAGGTTCCGGGGGAAGTGGACGACATCGAACTGCGTGGAACTAACAGCGGGAATCCATATTATCTGGTTGAAATTGATTTGGAGGATGGCCGGGAGGCTATTGTGCAAGTGAATGCCATCTCAGGAGCAATTCGTTCGGTGACTTGGGATGAGGACGATGATTAACATTTGTACAGGAATCCATTGAATATAGAGTTACACCTTGTTGGATAGATGATTCCTAATGTTGGGGTCATCTTTTTCATTTCTTTTAGATTACATACATAATAAACACTCATTAAATGAGCATTTTCTTCATTTTCTCATCAAATTCTAATCTAACTCTCGCTGATCTCTCATTCCTACAGGTTATTCTATAAATGTAGACGAGAACGAAACAACAACAACAACGAGGAGATGGATGATGATGATGAACAAACATAAACTTTGGATTGGTAGCTTGTCAGCAGCAGTATTACTTGGTGGATCGGCCGTAGCGGCTAGCGGTAATGTGAACGGACAATCGGTGCAAACTACACCAACGTCAACAACACAATCTGCAACACAGAATCAGAACAGCACAGGTAAAATGCTGAATGCATCTCAAGCGAAAGCGTTGGCGTTAAAAGCAGCCGATGGTAAAGTGGATGACGTGGATCTGGAGCGTAGAAACGGCCAAACGTTCTATGAAGTTGAGATCGACAGAAAAGGAACCAATGATGTTGTCGTTCGTCTGGATGCTTATACAGGCAAAATCCTTGCGGTCGTGAATGATGAAGACTACGATGACGACGACGATTATAAAGGTACTGTATCAGGCAACACGTCTAATAACTCTGCTTCCAAGCAGGTCAAATTGACGGCATCCCAAGCTTCAAACATTGCGTTGAAACAAGTTACGGGTGGTAAAGTAACCAAAGTCGAGCTGGATCATGATGATGGTCGCTATGTGTATGAGATCGAGCTGAGAACCGCTCAAGGTGAAGCAGATGTAGATATCGATGCCAACACAGGTAAAGTGTTATCGTTTGACCAGGATTTTGACGACCAAGATTAAGCAATAAGGGCGAGTATACGCCGATAAAACATCATATAAAAACCTGCCTATGAACAGCCGCACACAGCTAGAGATCGTTACATCATGGAGGGGCAGGGCAGGCATAGCAGAGGACGCTTCGGGGGAAGCGTCTTTTTGTTGTTGATCGAGAGAGCGGAGTATAAAATTGTACATCTTCCGCCGGATTGTTCACTATTCGAGCAGGAACGTGGCGGATACAATCGGAATCAGGGAGGTGAACGCCAGCCAGTATTGCCAAGAATTCTAATGCTAAAATGCATCATCGATCGGAGGCAGATGAGACATATCGATTTTAATTTTATGTAAGCGCTTCATAAAAAACATGGAGGTGCATTACGATATGGCTATGAACGATGGATGGTTGAAAAAGAATACACATTCACGTCGCTTTACCCGTCGCTTGAGTTATCTGCTTGCTTTGGTTTTGGCGCTGCAATCAATAGGTATGCTGCTTGCACCCGGACCGAATGCTTCAGCTGCTCCACTTAGTGTAACGAACGGGATACAGTTCAAGGATACCAATGGCAATGTCGTTCATGCTCATGGGGGCGGGATGATTAAGGCAAATGGGTATTATTACTGGTTTGGGGAGAATCGTAATACGAATGGAACGTTCAAGGCGGTATCGGTGTATCGTTCATCGGATCTGAAGAACTGGGAGTATCGCAATGATGTGCTCACCAGCAGTTCGGCAGCCGAGTTAAATATCTCTAACATTGAACGCCCAAAGGTCATCTACAACAGTGCTACTGGCAAATATGTGCTGTGGATGCACAAGGAGAATGGTCTGGATTATGGCGAGGCCCGAGTGGCGGTAGCTACTTCGAATACGGTTGATGGCAACTACACGTATGTGGGCAGTTATCGTCCACTTGGGTATGATTCCAGAGACATGACGGTATACAACGATAACGGAACCGCTTATCTGATCTCTGCGACCCGAGTGAATGCAGATCTGAATATATATAAGCTGACCCCGGATTTTCTGGGTGTGGAATCCCTCGTCACAACACTGTGGCCCGGACAATATCGTGAAGCACCTGCCCTATTCAAAAAAGACGACGTCTACTTCCTGATCACCTCTGGTGCGACCGGCTGGAATCCAAATCAGGCCAAATATGCGACAGCCTCCAGCATTACAGGCTCATGGAGCGGCCTTAGCAATTTTGGAGACAGTACAACGTATGGTTCCCAATCTACCTATGTCGTTCCAGTAGAAGGTTCACAGACTACATCCTATCTCTACATGGGTGATCGCTGGGCTGGTGCATGGAGCGGACCTGTGCAGGATTCCAAGTATGTCTGGCTGCCACTTTCATTCCCGAGTGCAACCAGTCTGGCGATGAACTGGGCCAGCAGTATTACGATTGATACAGCAACAGGGACCGTGACCGGAGTGAGTACACCGGATGTCTGGGACCCGAATGCTTCATATCAGCTGATTAGCCGTAAAAGCAATAAATTACTAAATGTCATCGGGGGTTCTTCCGCCAACGGTGCGGATCTGGAGCAGCGAGCAGATGGGGAGATGACAAGTCAACAGTGGCAGATTACCGATGCGGGTGGCGGTTATGTCAAAATCATCAACCGTTCCAGTGGCAAGCTAATCGGTGTGGAGAATGGTTCCACAAACGACGGGGCTGTCATTGAACAGTGGAATGATGGTGGCTGGGCCAGCCAGCAATGGCAGCTCGTCCATGTAGGTGGTGGTTATTATAAACTGAAGAACCGCAGTACAGGCAAAGTATTGGATATCTCCAGTCAATCCCTGGCAGATGGGGCTGCGGCCATCCAGTGGACGGATAATGGCGGCACGAATCAGCATTTTCAGATTGTTAAGGTGCAGTAAGACGTTTTAAGTATTATAAAATAAGATTCAACATAAAGTGGAAGCCCTTGTCTCTTACCATAAGGTGGGACAGGGGCTTTGTGATGTGTTCACGCTTGTTACGTGATGCTTTTACTCAAAGGGGATATCCAGACGTTGGCTGATATCGTGACCTATTGCCGATCATTACCATCCCAAACTGTGGTAAACTAGTAGAATTATAGAAAAAGATAGAGACAGGAGCTGGATAACGAAGTGAGTGAACAACAAGTGCTATCCATTGAAAGCTTGCGTATGAGATACAACGGACGTTATGTGTTGAATGGCATCGATCTGGAAGTAAATCGCGGTGAGATGATTGGATATATTGGTCCAAACGGGGCTGGCAAAAGTACAACGGTTAAGATTTTACTCGGGCTGGTTGAAGGATATGTAGGCACGGTGCGAATCTTTGGTAAAGATATTGCGGATGGCGATGTAGAGTATAAACGCAGAATCGGCTATGTTCCGGAGGTGGCGGAATTGTACGAACAATTAACGCCTGCGGAGTATCTGACTTTTACGGGAGAGTTATACGGTATGTCCTATGAGGATGCGGATTACAAAGCCAAGCTATTGATGGATTGTTTTGGAATGGAAAAATCATATCATTCCCGCATTGCCTCCTTTTCCAAAGGTATGCGTCAGAAAGTGCTGTTAATCTCTGCGCTGCTGCATGACCCGGATCTGTTGTTCCTGGATGAACCGCTCAGCGGATTGGATGCCAATAGTGTGATGGTGGTCAAAGAGATTTTGTCACAATTGTCAGCCAAAGGCACAACGATCTTCTATTCGTCACACATCATGGATGTGGTGGAGAAGATCAGCAGTCGAATTGTACTGATCGCTGAAGGACGCGTAGTGGCAGACGGTACGTTCAAGCAGCTCCAACAGCAATCCATGGAAGGCTCGCTGGAGGAAGTATTCAATCAATTAACGGGCTTTAATGAACATAAAGCCATTGCTGAGCGTTTTGTATCCATTGTGCAGGAGGTGTACTGATATGGAGGAATCCTCCGACTTCCGCACGCTCAAGATTCTGGATCGCTTTCGGCCAATCATCGCCAGAACAGGGGCGGATTATGATGTACTGCGCCTGATCTTGCGAGTGAAGTTCCAGATGGATCAACGCAGAGTACCTACTATTTTATCCAACAATTCAGGAAAAAAGGAGCGCAAGGAAGGTAATCAGTTTCTTCGATCCTTATGGTTGTATGGATTAATGGGACTGATGATGGTTCCCTTCATCGTCTGGGATACGGGGCATTTCATGCTTCAGATGGGACTTGTGTTTGGCATATTAATGTTTATGATCATGACGTCCATGATCTCGGATTTTTCCTCTGTGCTGCTGGACATCCGGGATCGCAATATCATCATGACCAAGCCCGTTAATGGGCGAACGGTGGGGATGGCCCGAGCCATCCATGCAGGTGTTTATCTGCTGCTGCTGACGGGTTCGTTAACCGGCATACCGTTAATTGCCGCGTTGGTGACTCATGGGATCGGATTCTTTCTGATCTTCCTTGTGGAACTGATTCTGATCAATATGCTAATTCTGGTGACAACGTCTCTGATCTATCTGTTCATGATGAAGTTTCTGGATGGTGAGAAGCTGAAGGATATGATCAACATGGTACAGATTCTGCTTTCCGTGGGGATTGCGATCGGTTATCAGCTGGTCATCCGTTCGTTCAGCATTATTGACTTTGGTATGGTATTTACCCCGGCATGGTGGCAGTTGCTGTTACCTCCGTTATGGTATGCGGCAGCATATGAATGGTTATTTGCAGGGGGCGGGAATGTGTGGATCTATACGTTCACAACACTGGCAGTCTTGGTTCCTGTGGTGAGTATGATCGTATATGTGAAGCTTATGCCTTCCTTTGAATTGTATTTGGAAAAAATGGCACATTCGGGTCAGTCCTCCGGACGTAGACGTGGAAGATGGGATCGGTTGATCTCCAAGGTGGTCAGTCGTTCCAGAGAGGAACAGGCTTGCTTTCGTCTGTCAGCCAGTATGATGCGTAATGAACGGGAATTCAAGCTGAAGGTGTATCCATCGCTTGGTTTATCATTTGTTTTACCTTATGTATTCTGGTTTACCGAATTGCAGTCTTCTAGTTGGGCGGAGTTTAGACAAAGTTCGTTTGTATACACCTTTTACATCGTGCTGATGTTGGTTGTAACGGTGGTGGTCATGCTGAAGTTTTCGGGACAATATAAGGCATTCTGGACTTTTCGCGCTGCACCGATGGCAAATGATAGCGCGTTATATAAAGGCGCTCTGAAGGCGTTCTTGTGCAACATGTTCCTGCCTATATTTCTGGCAAATGCCGTTTTGTTCACCTGGACATTTGGATTACGGATACTGCCGGATATTGCCATTATTATGATGACGGCTACAGCGCTTGTCCCACTGGCAGGCAAATTGTTGCTGCGTAAGCCGCCGTTCTCCCAATCCTTCAGTATGGCGCAGCAAAGTGATGGCTGGTATGTATTCGCCGCCCTCCCTGTGCTTGCCATGTTATGGGGAGTCCATGTCTTTTTCCGTTCGGTGGCAGGGGGCGTATGGATCTATGGCGCGCTACTGATCGTAGCGAATGTGCTGCTGTGGACGCTGTTGTTTCGAGAGAAGAAAACAGCGAAGAAGGGGTCGGTTGCAGTTTAAGGATTGAGTAGTAGAGAGTAAGAGCGCTAAACGATAAGAGAGGGTAAAAGAGCTAACTTAGACGCTGATGTCGAGGTTAGCTCTTTTTGATAGGTGATACTACCCCATAGATACTATCCCAAAGAAACCTTCTCCGCAGCGCTAACGAACCTGAGACAACCTATTCAGGGTCAAAATCTGAAATATAAATTCTAACGAACCTCAGGAACGCTATCCTTCGGAAAAGTAGCTATTTAGCTTGAAAAAGAACCAATTCAGGCACAATAACGTGTCTGAGATTCGTTAGGTTTTAGATCCATGCTAAATGGGACAAATAGCGTGTATCAGGTTCGGTAGAATGAAGTAAAGCAGTGGAGGTTCCCCAGAAGGGAGAACCCTATTTTTTATGGCCTGATCGGAGGATGGATTCCGCTAGCCGATCGGCTGCATCGGCTGTGGAGATCGCAGATTGCGCAGCTTCTGCGTATACCTTGCTCAGCGTGCCTGCAATCCCCGCCACCTTTTGGCGGATCAGGTCAGGCCCGGCGCCTTCCAACTCGTAGGCGGTGGAGATGATTCCGCCTGCGTTGAGCACATAATCAGGCGCGTACAGGATACCGCGCGCCTGCATGCGGCCTGCAACCAGCTGTCGTTCACTCAGCTGGTTGTTGGCCGCCCCGGCAACGATGGAGCAGCGCAGCTCCTCCACCGTTGCCGGGGTCAGTACGCCCCCTAGGGCACAGGGGGCGAAGACCTTGCAGTCAGCGGCGTGGATATGGGCCGGATCGGCCGAGATGGCGCCGCTGAACTGCACAAGGGCACGTTGTACACGCTCCGGTACAACGTCTGCCACAATGAGCCGTGCCCCGGCTGCATGCAGGTAACGGCACAGGGCATACCCGACCTTGCCCAGTCCCTGGACGGCAACGGGAATGCCCTGCAAAGATGCAATGCCTTGCTGGCGCAGCGAGGTCACAATGCCGATGTGTACGCCATAGGCGGTCATCTCGGCAGTGAAGTCATCCTGCGCCCCAAGCGAACCCGTGGTGTCCGTCACATGTGCGGTCTCCAGTCGGATCTGGTCCATGTCTGTCGCCGTAGTACCCAGATCAAGACCTGTCACGTACCGTCCGTTCAGCCGCTCCAGACAACGTCCCAGTGCGCGAAAGCGCTGCGCCCGCTTGGATACGTCCGTATCCAGAATTTTATCTTGTGGATGCGTACCCTCATCAGCGGCGACTTTCCGTTCAGCTGCAGCGCCCTTTTGCTGCTCTACCCCTAGATCTCCAGCGACCTGCTCACCACTTTGAGATCCGCAACCATTCTCATCCGGTTTTGCATTCTTCACAAAAGGCACATTCCATATGACCACTTTCCCGCCACCATACGGCAGTCCGGAGATTGCATTTTTGTACGTCATGCCTTTGGCAAGTTTCATGGCGTCCCGAACAGCTTCTTCCTCGGACGCATACGTCCAGTAGCGGCATCCGCCGAGCGCAGGTCCAAGGACCGTATTATGAATGGCAATGACCGCCCTCAATCCACTATCTGCATCATGGCAAAAAATGAGTTCCTCCATGCCTTCCCGCTCCATCTCCTGCCATAGCTGCATGACGGCACCCCCTTTTGTTTTGACCCATCCATCCTGGTTTTGACCTGATATCCTGTGCCAGCGTGCTTGGCTTTATGATGATACAGCATATTCAAAGACCCCCGTTTTCGACCCTGGGACCTCCGCCGGGTTGATAATCGGTACAAACGGTTTTATAATGGCAGTTCCGGTATGCCAGAGAGCAGAAAATGCCTACGGATTTACATCCAAGCGTTTAGAACGAGGGTATAACGTCCAATGATGGAGATAGAGCGAACATACAGGAAGCATAGATGATACGAAATCGTCGAGGATATGCAGCAAAGGGCCAATTCCGTTGTGAGGGCCAGGAAAGAGGGATTGTGATTGTTTAAAATATTGGTATTTATCTTTTTGATCCAGATTGTGTACGTATCCGCTTATACACTCCGGATGATTCTGACACTCAAAGGCCAGAAATACATCGCCGCACTGATTAGCATGGGTGAGATTGTGATCTATGTGCTCGGTCTGAATCTGGTGCTCCAATACCTGACTCAGCCTTCGGCCCTGATCGTGTACGCCGTGGGTTATGGACTTGGAGTGTTGCTCGGTGCGTGGATTGAAGAGAAGATCGCGCTCGGTTACGTTACCGTTAAAGTCATCTGTAACCAGATGGGCAACAACGTCGCGAATGCCCTGCGAGATAAAGGATATGGTGTTACTGCATGGGTGGGTAGTGGACGTGACGGGGATCGGCTTGTGATGGAGATTCTGGCAAAACGTAAAAACCAGAAATTGCTCTACCAGACGATTCTCGATCTGGACCCCAAAGCATTTGTTATTACCGTGGAACCCAAACAGTTCCATGGCGGCTTCTGGACACGTTCCATTAAAAAGTAGAATTGAGCAGGTCTGCAGCAGATGCAGTCCTGCTTTTTTGGTTTCATTTTATCCGACGCCTTCATGTTGCCACGATATATCCCTGAAACCTTACTCCCCAAGTTAACTCTGTACGATTCAAGGTTGCTTACAGTACAATTCCTTGTTGTACCAGCCATTCCCGTCTACATGTGAGATAGGGATTATTGTTGTAATCGCTTTCAACATTTACATTGATAACATGTCCTTCGTAACACGGCATGGCAGCGATGGACGAATGTCATCATCATATATTGGGAGGAATGGAATCGATGAAAACTAAATTTCGAAGTTTATGCAGCACAGCCTTGGCTCTAACGTTGGGGTTAACTTTATTGTCCGGCCAGGCAAGTGTGCAGGCAGCGGGTAACGCAGACTACAATCTTACAGGCTTCTCCCAAGGGAACGCGGGCGGCGGCATCATTAGCGAATCAAACACAGCAACGTATAAGAAAGTGTATAATGCGACCGATCTGGCATTGGCGCTGAAAAAGAACTCCGGTGTCAAAGTTGTTGAGATCATGAACGATCTGAATCTGGGATGGAATGAAATTCCGAGCGCAGCGCAGACTTCTCCTTTTGCCAAGCATAATGATGCGTTGACGCATCCCGTATTAAAACAGACCGGTGTCAGCAAGCTCACGATTGACGGTTTCAATGGACTCACGATTTTCTCCGCCAATGGTTCCAAGATCAAACACGCTGCGATCAGCGTGAAACGAAGCTCAAATGTCATCATCCGCAACCTGGAATTTGATGAGTTATGGGAATGGGATGAATCCACCAAAGGTGATTACGACAAGAACGATTGGGACTACATCACCCTGGAGGAGAACAGCAACGTATGGATTGATCACTGCACATTCAATAAAGCTTATGACGGACTCGTCGATTCGAAAAAAGGAACCAGCGGCGTGACCATTTCCTGGTCCCTCTTCAAAGGGGATGACGGCAGCTCGAACAGCTGGGTTACCCAGCAGATTAACGAATTGGAAGCAAATAAGGCTTCCTATCCCATGTACAACTACCTGCGCAGCAGTGCTGTAGGTCTCAGCAAAGCCGATATTATCGCCATCTCGGGGCCACAAAAGAAAGGACATCTGGTCGGTTCGACCAGCCTGGAATCAGCTAACGCCAACCTGTCCATGACCCTGCACCATAATCTGTACAAAGATATTCAGGATCGGATGCCGCGCCTGCGTGGAGGCAACGCACATGCATACAACATCGTGATGGATTCGACAGGGGCACGTGCCGCTAAAGCCAAAATTACAACGGCGATGGCAACAGCGATTGCGTCCAAAGGTTATAAGTTCGATATCATTGGCAATGGGGCAATCTCCACAGAGAGCGGAGCCGTATTAGTTGAGAAATCAGTCATCAAGGACGTTCTGTATCCTGTTCGCAACAATCAGACCGATCCGGCAGACCCAACCTATACCGGCAAAATCAGAGTGACCGATACCATGTATTCTTTGGATGGCAGCTCATTCCGTGGCAGCAGTGATACGTCTGGCAGTCCACTGGCGCCAATCCCGGCCGTGGTGAAATCGTTCTCCTGGAACGGCTTCTCTACACTTCCTTACAGCTATACCACGGATGATCCATCTACGTTGAATGCACGCCTCACGGCTTCCAATGGCGCGGGTTCGGGTAAATTGACCTGGTCCAAGGACAATTGGTTGAAGACAAGTTACTGATATCAGAGTAACCTGTTGCTTTTACGTTCTTCAAATAAGGAAAAGAGTGCTCCTGCAGCTACGATAGCCGGGAGTGCTCTTTTTATATGAATCAGCTCCATAAACAGTTTGGCGGGCCGCTTGAAAAGTGACTCCTTGTTAGGGTGGATCATCTCCAGCTACAGCATGTGTTAGTCTCCCCGATGATCGTTGTATATCAATATTCATCTTCATTACCTTTGTGAGTAATTTATGACAAATTAACCATTTATACAAGTACGACTTGTAATTTTACTTACCGGTAAATATAATTTATTAGAATTGATCAATAAGGATGGTGAAGCAGCTTGGATGTATGGATATATTCCGCACTTACTCTTGTTTATTTGATACTTGTTATTCGGATGACCGTCGCTTTGACCCAGAGGAAGCAATGGCTGGCGTATTCTAGTTTTCAGTTATTCGTAGCGTTCAGCTTGGCGTATGATAATGGAATTATTGCTCTAGGTAATATAATAGGTGAAGGGGAACCGCTAATGGTTCTCAGTAGCCTTCGATTTTGGCTACATGCCTTTGCTACCCCTACCCTTGTTCTTGTTAGCTACCATATCTTGCATAGCTCAGGTGCCAAGTTTGCCAATAGAAGTATAACGAGTGTGGTGGCATGGCTGATAACTTTATGTTTGGTTATCTACCAGATTGTAGGTTTTACTTTATCCGAGGTTAAAAATCTCAAGGTTATAGAAGAGTATGGAGTACTGAGATATATGGCAGAAGGTCATGGAGGTCCGCCGATGATGGTGATCATCGTGGGGATTGTACTCTTATTTGTTAGCCTGGTCGTTCTTTTCAAACATAAATGGGTTTGGCTGTTTGTTGGAACTGCCTTGTTGTTTGTAGGGCAGTTAATCTCCCTGCCAGTGGAAACCGGTACTTTAACCAATGTGTATGAGCTGATCCTCATCCTCTCGATTTGGAGAACGACTACATTTTTGAAGGATTCAACAGATCATCGCCGTCGTTAAGCTCCAATGCATCAGAAAAGACTGGCCAGTAAGATAAAGGCCAGTCATCTGTGCTTGTTTATTTCATTTTTTAATTCAAATATCCATAGTATCTGATGAGGCAGACACAGCACTCACCGAGTCACGATAGATGATGTTGCCTTTCACATGTACACGGCCGAAGCTGCGGTTGGGGTTGTCGACCTTTTTGAGCATCGAATGGACCGCCGTCCGCGCCATCTGTTCCACATCCACTTCAACGGTTGTCAGCTTGGGATCGGAGAGCATGGCATAGATATCATTATCAAAGCCAACAACAGAGCATTGGCCAGGCACCTGAATATCCATGGAAGTCAGTTTTTGAACCAGTAGATGAGCGACCTGATCACAGTTGCATACAAAAGCGGTTGGCAGCTGTTCCGGCAGATCAATCTCAATAAATGTACCCCGTTCATCCCGATCATTTAGAACCAGATCTGGATTCATCGGCAAGCGATGTTCCAGCAAGGATTTGTAATACCCAAGGAATCGGTCCTGGATACTGCTCGTGGAATACAGGTTCCCTACATAAGCAATGTTACGGTGGCCCTGCTGAACCAGATAGTTCGTTAGCTCATAGGCAGCGTAGAAGTTATCGGTAACGACGGAATCGATGTCCGAATGTTCATCGTAGAAGTCGAGAAACATTTTGGGAACTTCCATCGATCGCACCAGTTCAATATACTCTTTGCTGATCTGTCCAAGCACGATGAAACCATCGACCTTGTTATCGCTGTATAGCTTGGGTAGCGTTAATTCTTCCTCATCCTCCACATTCAGAATGTGCAGAATACCGTAGTAACCCTGTTCCTCCAGATGTTTGGTGATGCGCTGGAACACGCGTACATAGAACGACTGCGTAGGCCCGGTAAAACGCTCCGGGATAATTACGCCAATATTATGGGTTAAGCCTTCCTTCATGGAACGGGCAGCGGCGTTATACCGATAGCCCATTTCAACAGCAAGCACTTTAATTTTTTCCTTTAATTCGCCACTCACGCCATCTTTATCATTCAATGCTTTCGAGACGGTCACACTGCTGACCCCGAGCCTGTCGGCGATATCCCGCATGGTGATATTGTTCTTCAGTATGGTCGCCTCCTTCAAGCCGGTATAGGCACAATGTGCTGTCATTATGATGAGTGTTTTCTCCGCACATAATAACAATCCATATCAGTATACATCGTTACCCACTTGGAATAAAGCAATTCTGGCTGTTGTTTCGCTATTTTCAGCATATTTCAGGCTTGCTTGAAAGGTTGTTATAGCGATGTTATGTCAATTGTTTCTGTAAAAGCTTCTCATTCTGTTCAATCAGCTGACCCCGCTGGCTGGCACAGTCCAGGGAACGATACGGATCATCCGGTGTATTGAACGTATAATCGACCAGTTTCTCCAGAGTCGTTGTTGCTACATGACAGCGGGTATCACTGGATGCGTAATAGATAAAGACTTCTTCTTTCTCATTGACCACAGCACCATTGCAGAAAATAACATTGGATACATCGCCTACACGCTCATCGTCATAAGGGGCAATGAAGTGGCCGCCCGGCTTGGCGATAATACGCGCCGGATCATTCAGATCCGTAGCGAAGGTGTATAACACATAACGCAGGCCTGCCGCGGTGTTCCGAACCCCGTGAGCAATGTGAATCCAGCCACGATCCGTCTTGAGCGGAGCAGGGCCCTGACCGTTTTTGACCTCATATACCGTATGATATTGCCGTTCGTCGATAATCGTCTCTTCATGAATGACCGGGTTCAAGATATCCTCACACAGACCGAAGGCGATTCCGCCGCCGCTGCCTGTTGAGATGAATCCGTCCTGTGGACGGGTGTAGAAGGCATATTTTCCATCCACGAACTCCGGGTGCAACACGACATTGCGCTGTTGAGGGGAATTCGTTGTGATGTTGGGCAACCGTTCCCAGCTTGTGAGATCTCGTGTCCGAACCAGTCCGGCCTGTGCCACTGCGCTGGACGTGTCAAATGCAGGAGCCTCCGGGTCTTTGCGTTCCGAGCAATAGATGCCATAGATCCAGCCATCCTCATGCTGAACAAGGCGCATATCATACTGATTGGTTTCATCCGCATCAATATCTTCCCAGACTAATGGTTTACCTGTAAAACGGAATCCGTCGATGCCATTGTCACTCTCGGCGAGCGCAAAGATCGATTTGCGATCCAATCCTTCGGTACGAATGACCATGACGTATTTGCCATTGAAATAGATGGCTCCCGGATTCAGCGTCGCATTAATGCCCAGACGCTCCATGAAATGCGGGTTGGTCGTCTCATTCAGATCGAATCTCCAATGCAGCGGTACATGATGGCGAGTGATTACCGGATATTGATACCGATCATATATGCCGTTGTAGAAGGAAGAATTGATCTCATTGGGACGAGTTAGCAACTGCTCCTGTTTCTCCAGTAACTCCTTATATTTCGGGTGTATCATTCTGATCCCATCCTCTCAATTAGTTCAATACAAAAACGGCTATTGTGATACGGGCATTTCCACGGTCCGGCAATTTCGCTCTGATCCGGTGTTCCGTTCCCATCAACCGACCAGTACCATTCCCCACCAGCGCGCTGATCAATGATGTTTTCTTTTGTATAGGTCCATAAGCGCTCGACTCTCTCCAGAAACAATGGATCACCTGTACGCTGATATGCATTATAGAAGCCCACCATGGCCTCGGCCTGAACCCACCAAATTCGCTTATCATCGATATGTTCACCTTCTTGTTCATTTAACAGGGAACCATCCGCATTCACGGCCACATTGGAGATGTTATAGGCGATATCCGTTACCATCGCTGCATACTGCGGATGTTGTTCTATCCCCAGAACTTTCAGTGCTTCGTCGATCAGCCAGCTGGCCTCAATGTCATGTCCGAACGAGCGCAGATCGATGATGGATTCCCACTGTTTGTTGAAAAAAACCCCGAGAAACTTGGTGTCTTGGTCATACACCTGTTCATATAGAATCCCAAGCAGGCGTTCCAGCGCTGCCTTCACTTGTTGATCCGGCCACACTCGATAGAGTGTGGTGTAGGCCTCCAGCACATGGATATGCGTATTCATTGTGTAATCCGCAATCACCCCATTTTCGCTCAGCATTTCATTGGGCTGTTCCTTCCATGTGCGATCAAATTGTTCTTTGTACGCAGGTAGTTCGGCATCCAGACCTTTGTCCTCGATTAGTGCAAAAAGCGTTTTCGCAAGTTCCAATGCAGAAGCATCCCCGGTAGCACGATAGTACTCACTGAGTGAATACACTCCGAATGATTGCGTATACACATGTTTGCTCGTGTCCAGCGCTTCCCCTGTGTAATCTACCATCCAGTACATACCGCCATATTCGATATCCATCACATGATCAGCGAGAAAACGATATGCGTGCGCCGCGTGATCGCGCCATCTTTCGTTTCCGGTAACCCGATAGGCTGCTGCAAAAGACCATAATTGCCGTGCCGTGGCAATCCCGCCTTTGGGTGCCTGCGGATTCACCTGAAGATCATTGCCAACCCAGCCGTAGAATCCACCGTGGGTTGTATCTTTAAGGTTGGACCAGAAGGGTAAAATCTGCTTCTCCCAATGCGTCTTAATCTCAGATTGAAGTTCGGTTGTTTTTGTATTCATAAGTGAGCGCTCCTTCAAAATAGTGCATCAATCTAATTAAATTAAGTTAACGGTAACTTTATTAGTCCATATTAGTGCTCTGAAAAACAGATGTCAACGAAATGCATCGCAATTTTTCTTGTTAAGTTATAATTAATTTAATTGACAGGTAAGCGTTACCATAATAGAATTCATTTTGTAACCTTAACGATAACTTAATTAAATTAAGAGAGGGGTCGAAACAATTGAGAAAAAACAAAGGTTGGATGATGTTGCTGACGATGCTGCTCATCACTTCGCTACTTGCTGCATGTTCATCCGGAGGTGGATCTTCGCAGGCAGGGGAGGAGATCAGTACAGATCCGGCAGATATCAAAGGTGAAATAACCGTTCTGACGCAACGTACAGATATTGTGGATACCGTGTTCAAAGACTACGCAGCAGAATTCAACAAGGAATATCCCGATGTGAAAGTAAATTTCCAGGCACTGGCCGACTACGAAGGACAAGTGAAAATCCGTATGAGCACCAAAGATTACGGTGACGTATTGATGATCCCGACCAGTGTTCCGATCGCAGATATCCCGGACTTTTTCGAGCCGCTTGGCACGTACGATGAATTGAAAGACAAATACACTGCCATTGAAGAACGTATGGTGGATGGTCAGGTATACGGTATCCCTACCGTGATCACATTCTCAGGAATCATTTATAACAAACAGGTCTTCAAAGACGCAGGCATTATGGAAGTTCCAAAAACACCGGAGCAATTCCAGGCTGCGCTTCAGTTGATCAAAGACAATACAGATGCGGTTCCGCTCTACACCAACTATGCATCTGGCTGGGCATTAACCCAATGGGAATCGGATCTGCCAACCGTTGCAGGCAGTGTGGATTACGTTAACGTGGACCAACCGAACACAGATGAGAACTTTGTGCCTGGTCAGCCACACTATGAACTATATAAAGTGCTCTATGATGCAGCCAAGAACAATCTAATCGAGAAAGATCCAACGACAACCGACTGGGAAAGTTCCAAGGCTGATCTTGCCAAAGGCAAAATTGCCACGATGGCACTTGGCTCTTGGGCCATCACACAGATTCAAGGTATGACGGATACACCGGACGACATCGGATTCCTTCCTTTCCCAACCAACGCAAGTGAGGTTGTGGTTCCGCTCTCCGCAGACTATAACATCGGCATGAACGTGAACAGTGAGAACAAACCTGCTGCCAAAGCCTGGATTGACTGGTTCTTGGCGAAGTCGAACTACGCAGTTGAACAAGGCGGCGGTATGGATGCAGACAAGAATGCTGAATTGCCACCCATTTTGGATCAATATAAAGACGTTCAATTCTCGACACTTACACCTGCCAAAGAAGGTCAGGAAGGTCTCGTTGACAAGATCGATAACGAAGGTGAAATCGGCCTCTGGCAGCCTGATTTCAAGAAACGCATTATCGAAGCAGGTATTGGGAACCGCAAGGAATCGTATGACGACATCATGAAGGACCTGAACGACAAGTGGGTCAAAGCACGGGCAGAACTCACGAAATAATTAGAATAGCGTGAGTGGATCAGGCGATGAATGGACTGCGGGGGTATAGGAATCCATTTATGAATGGAGCATGGAGCATGTGGTATTTGAAAGTATGATGCCAGATGCTCTTCCCCCGGCAGTTATTCCGCAGGAATTCCATTGGACGGGAGTCTTTCGATATATAGGCGGGTGAACCGCTTGGAGGTGTGGAGAGCATGAAGTACTTAAAGGTTTCGAATTGGGGTTACTCAGCGCAACGCATATTTATCATCTGTGCCTTCTCAATTATTCCGCTGGCGTTGCTGTTCACGTTTGCATACTTGCCTGTCATCAACATGTTCAAATACAGTTTCACCGATTGGAACGGATACAGTAAAAGGTTCGATTATGTTGGGTTTGAGAACTATACGCGCATATTCAGTGATCCCGAATACTTCAAAGTATTTATTGTCAGCTTGTATTACTTCGTGGCTACGTTCTTACAGATGGGCTTGGCGCTTTACTTTGCCACCATTCTGAGTTTCAAAGTTCGAGGCAAAAACTTCTTCAAAGGCATACTGTTTTTCCCTTATTTGCTGAATGGGGTAGCCATCGGTTTTATCTTCCTCTTTTTCTTCAAACCGGACGGCACACTCGATATGCTCATGCATGCTGTCGGGCTGGGACAATACACGCAGCTCTGGCTCGGTAATCCCAATATTATCAACGTGTCACTCGCAGGTGCCTCAGTATGGAGATACATGGGCTTCAACTTTATCATTTTCCTGGGTGCAATCTCCTCCATTCCGAAGAATGTGTATGAAGCATCCGATATTGATGGTGCCAATCGCTGGCAGCAATTCCGCCACATCATCCTGCCAAGCATTACACGCATCCTGCAGCTCAACCTGATCTTGGCGATTAGCGGCGCAATTAGTGCGTTCGATATTCCATATATCATGACTGATGGTTCCAACGGCAGTATGACATTTGTAATCCAGACGGTTCATTTGGCGTTTAAATACGGCAAGCTGGGACTGGCATCCGCCATGGCTGTGGTGCTGCTCTTGATCGTTATTCTCGTTACGCTTGTGCAGCGCGTCACCATGAAAGGGGAGGAATAAACGTGACACAACTCAAATACACCCTTGCGAGCGTGGTTAAATATGCTTCCCTGGTGCTTGCGGCGTTTATCGCGCTTTTGCCCATCGTGGTCATCCTGTTTGCATCTCTCAAAACGAATGCGGAATACGCTACCAGCAGTCCGCTTGCCCCGCCAGCTAACTGGCTGAACTTTGCGAATTATACGAAGGCTTTTGTGGATGGCAACATGCTGGTCGGTTTTAAAAATACAATTATTATCCTAATCATCTCCATTATAGGTGCAACGTTAACGGGTTCCATGATCGCGTATGTACTGGATCGGTTCAAATTCAAGGGCAAGAAAATCATGGTCGCGGCATTCCTGCTCGCTACGCTGATTCCAAGTGTTACGACACAGGTCGCCACATTCCAGATCATCAACGCGCTCGACCTGTTTAACACACGCTGGGCGGCCATCGTGATGTACCTGGGTACAGATATCATCGCGGTTTATATCTTCCTACAGTTCCTGGGCTCTATCTCAAGTGCACTGGATGAATCCGCCATGCTGGACGGCGCGTCGTACTTCACGATCTACTGGAAAATCATTCTGCCACTGCTGAAACCGGCCATTGTAACGGTCATTATTGTGAAGGGCGTGAACATCTATAACGACTTCTACACACCGTTCCTGTACATGCCAAAGACCGATCTACAGGTCATATCCACCGCCTTGTTCAAATTCAAGGGACCGTTTGGATCGCAGTGGGAAGTCATCAGCGCCGGCATCATGATCGCCATTATTCCAACCATGATCATCTTCCTGTTGTTACAGAAGTACATCTACAACGGCTTCGCGCAAGGCTCAGTTAAATAAAAAAAACGAAAGGCTATATGAAATGCATATGAGAATGTACAGGAACGAAGAGGACAAAAAAAAGCTGGAGAAACGGAGGGGGCGCTAAAAGCTTTCTGAAAGAAAGCTCGCTCCGTAAGCATACGCTATAACCGGATTTTTCCCTTTTATAAGGGGATCAAAAAAAATCTGGGGATAACGGCGATCGGAAGGTTGTTCTGTCATCAAAGTGGTCAAGTGCAATTTTAAGTATTCATTTCATAAAGCCTAACCGAAGGGAGAATGAAAAATGTCAGTTGCTGAAATGAAAAACGTACACATTGTTGGGGACGCTTTGCCGAATATGCCATGGGAAGCCAAACCGGAGGGAACGGAAGGCCCGGTATGGAGACATTCGGCGAACCCGGTGGTTCCGCGTAATCCGGTCAAAGGCATTGCCCGCATTTTCAACAGTGCCGTTGTACCGTATGAAGGCAAATTCATTGGGGTATTCCGCGCCGAAACTGTTAATGGCCGTCCTCACCTTCACATGGGGGCGAGTGAAGACGGTCTGGAGTGGACAATTGAAGAGGAACGCATTGCATTTGTAGATGAGAATGGCGATCCGTTTATGCCGAACTATGCGTACGATCCACGTTTGGTCAAAGTCGAGGACACGTATTACATCATCTGGTGTACAGACTTCTACGGCGCAGCACTGGGCCTGGCCAAAACAGATGACTTCAAAACATTTGTCCGCCTCGAAAATCCAATGCTGCCATTCAACCGTAATGGCGTATTGTTCCCGCGCAAAATCAAGGATAACTATGTGATGTTGTCCAGACCAAGTGACAGTGGACATACCCCATTCGGAGACATTTTCCTGAGTGAAAGCCCGGATCTTGTGTACTGGGGCAAACATCGTCATGTGATGAGCAAGGGCGGCCAAGGCTGGTGGCAATCGGTCAAAATTGGCGGCGGGCCCGCTCCGATCGAAACGTCCGAAGGCTGGCTGATGTTCTACCACGGCGTAACGGGAACCTGTAATGGTTTTGTCTATAGCATGGGTGCGGTCATTCTGGATCTCGATGAGCCGTCCAAAGTAAAATACCGTTCTTCTAACTTCGTACTGACACCGGAAAAATGGTATGAAGAACAAGGCTTCGTTGATAACGTCATCTTCCCGTGTGCAACTCTGCATGATGCTGATACCGGACGTATCGCTATCTATTACGGCGCTGCCGATACGTATGTGGGCGTGGCGTACACGACCATCGAAGAAATCGTGAACTATGTGATCGAGACGGATGAAGTCATCGCCGGAGACC
This sequence comes from Paenibacillus amylolyticus, assembly GCF_047302515.1. Lineage (GTDB taxonomy): Bacteria > Bacillota > Bacilli > Paenibacillales > Paenibacillaceae > Paenibacillus > Paenibacillus amylolyticus_G. Next base: position 6,263,502 of record NZ_CP168019.1, read on the forward strand.
ATGAAGAGGGCAAGCTGTAATGCATATGGAGTATATCAAGGGATTTACTTTTGGCTGGATGAGTGGCAGGGGGGACTTCCGTAAGCCGGAAGCCAAAGAATCTTTGCGCCTGATGGCAGAACGTACAGGCAGTTCTCATGTTATTTTTGCACTGGCGGCACATCAGGATCATCCGCAGGCGGTAGAGGTCAAGTATCGGGGTACACATCTGGTAGAGGATGATGAACTGGTGGACATGATGCGTTATGCCCGTACACTCGGGCTGCGTGTCATTCTGAAACCAACCGTCAATTGTACCGATGGCACATGGCGTGCACATATTAACTTTTTTGATATCGATGTGCCGTGTGAGCCAAAGTGGAAGGATTGGTTCCGCAGCTATACGGCATTTCAGAAGCATTATGCAGCGATTGCAGAGCAGGAAAAGTGTGAGATGTTCATTGTAGGTTGTGAGATGGTGCAATCCGAGCGTCGGGATGAAGAGTGGCGCGAGGTGATCGCCAGTGTGCGTGAAGTGTACACAGGACTGGTGTCGTACAACACGGATAAATATCAGGAAGGTCATGTGAAATGGTGGGATGCCGTTGACGTGATCTCTTCCAGTGGGTATTATCCCATCGGAGATTGGGAGGCACAGCTGGATCGTATTGAACAGGTGATTGCTCCCTATGGCAAACCCTTTTTCTTTGCGGAAGCAGGTTGTCCCAGCCGCAGTGGATCGGCCCAGGTTCCAAACGATTGGGGACTGGAAGGCGAAGTGAATACGGAGGAACAAGAGCGGTTCTATGAAGCGATGTTCCGGCATGTCAGTCAGCGTGACTGGGTACGTGGATTCGGTCTGTGGGATTGGAGCGCACATCTACACGCGGAGAAGGAGGCGCTGACCGATGATGGATATGGAGTTTACGGAAAGCCAGCGGAGCAGGTGATTCGTCGGTTCTATGAGGGCATCGCTGTAGAAGTTTAAATGAGAAACAAGAAGGCGTATGAAGATGGATTTCAGTAATATATCTGCATATGTACTTTCGTGATTTCCATGCTGTGAGTGAGGAATAGCAGATTATTGTTGAACTTATTTTTGCAGTTGTGATTCACATTCAGGTCAAGAAGCCTTTCCTCCTACAGGAAGGGCTTTTTTGGCTATTTTAATAACAACACATATCATGTCGAATTTTGTTGACAAAAGGAGGGCTCCTGCCTATTCTTAATGGATGAATATGATAATCATTATCATAAAATAGAGAAAAGGGGTTCAACATTCATGTCTGTACAACATCGCAAATCTTCGGCCCTCACGTTGGCAACTATGCTCTTGTTGTTATTCGTTATTGTGGGTTGTAGCAATACAGGAAGTGGAGATGAATCCTCATCTGCTGCTTCGGATCAAACATCTACGAAGTCGATTACGATGTCATGGCCACGTGATATCGGTACAATGAATCCGCATACGTATAATCCTTCGCAATTATTTGCCCAATCCATGCTCTATGAGCCGCTGATCAGTTACCAGAAGGACGGAAAACTGGAACCTGCTCTGGCAGAATCATGGACCATCTCCGATGACGGCAAAGTATATACATTCAAGCTTCGCCAAGGTGTGAAATTCTCAGATGGTACACCATTTAATGCTGAGATTGTGAAAAAGAACTTTGATGCTGTAATGAAAAATAAAGATACACATAGCTGGCTGGGCATTGTAGGTGTGCTCGACAAGACGGAGGTTGTGGACGATCAGACTTTCCGGTTGACACTCACAGAGCCGTATTATCCTGTTCTTCAGGACTTGTCGGTGGTTCGTCCTTTCCGCTTCCTGGGTGAAGCCGGATTCCCGGATGACGGAGATACATCCCAAGGTATCAAAGAGCCGGTTGGAACAGGCCCGTGGATGCTGGCTGAATACAAGCAGGACGAATATGCCGTCTTCAAGCGCAATCCGAACTATTGGGGAACAGCACCGAAGGTAGATCAGATTACGGTCAAAATCATTCCTGACGGTGAAACCCGTGTACTCGCTTTTGAAAAAGGTGATCTCGACCTGATCTATGGTGAAGGTGTGATCAGTCTGGATGCGTTCCAACAGCTGCGTGACAACGATGAATATGTGACCCAATTGTCTGATCCGGTGGGTACTCGCAGCTTGCTGCTGAACTCTTCCAATCCAAAGCTGTCCGATGTCAGAGTGCGGATGGCGCTCCAGCAAGGGTTTAACAAACAGGCGATGGTGGAAGGTGTCACTTCCGGTTTGGAAGAACCAGCTGATACCGTATTGTCCAAAAACTATCCGTACACCAATGTAGACCTGGAACCGATCACGTATGACGTGGAGAAATCCAAAGCTTTACTGGATGAAGCAGGCTGGAAGCTGCCAGTAGGTGGTACAGTTCGTGAGAAAGACGGTCAGCAGCTTGATTTCGAGATGATTTTTGACAAGACGGACCCGATTCAGAAAGCGATGGCTGAGACCATTCAGGCGGAATGGAGCGAGCTTGGGGTTAAAGTAAATCTCACTGGGCTGGAACTTACGGTTCAGATCAAACGTTTGAAAGCCAATGATTTCGACTTGTATTTCTGGTACAACTATGGCGCTCCATATGATCCACATTCCTTCATTAACGTTGTGGCAAGCCCTGGATTCGGGATTTCCGAGACCTTGAGTGCGTTGCCGATGAAAAAGGAACTGGACGATCAGGTGCATGCAGCACTGTCATCCACAGACGAGACGAAACGCCAGGAGTTATATGGCTCTATCCTGAAAACACTTCAGGAGCAATCGGCGATCGTACCCATCTCTTATATTAAGAAAACGGCTGTATATCAGAAGAAAATCTCCAACTTTATTTTCCCGGCAAACCGTGATGAAAATCCGTTTGTAGGCATTGAATTGGGCAATCAATAGGTCGTAATTACTTTAATTTGGGAAGTGGTAAGGCCTTGGCAAGGTCATGTAGCTTAATAAAAGGAGGAACGTTTGGTGATCAGTTATATCGGTAAACGAATGATCGCGATCATTCCTATCGTTTTTATCGCTACACTTGTTACCTTTGCGCTTATTCATATCTCACCGGTTGATCCGGCCGAGGCTTATCTGACAGCGGCTCATATCTATCCAACACCAGAGCTGCTTGCGCAAAAGCGGCATGAATTCGGTCTGGATCAGCCTTTGTTAACCCAATATGCGCATACGATCCAGAAGATTGCCAAGCTCGACTTCGGTACTTCGTATCTCACCAACAAACCCGTATGGGATGAAGTGAAACTAAGGCTTCCCGCTACGGCTGAACTAGCCTTCTGGAGCATGTTGTTATCGGTTTTGGTGAGTATTCCATTGGGAATACTGGCGGCGGTGTACAAGAATAGCTGGATTGACATGGTCAGCCGTGCGATTTCCTATTTTGGCGCGTCGATCCCGCAATTCTGGCTCGGTTACCTGCTGATCTTCTTTTTCTCGGTGAAGCTGGACTGGCTGCCTGTGGAGGGCCGTGGCTCGTGGGAGAATCTGGTTCTGCCTACGATTACACTCTCCTTGATTCTTATTGCGGTCTACACCCGATTGTTACGTTCCAGTGTACTGGAGCAATTGCAGGAGACATATGTAAAGTATGCAAGAACACGCGGGATTCGCGAAAGAGTGATTATGCTCAAGCATGTCCTGAAAATCGCCATATCGCCCCTTATTACGGGGATGGGGATGAGTATGGGCAAGCTGCTCACAGGCACCATTATTGTAGAGCAGGTGTTTTCTTGGCCTGGGTTCGGGCGTTATTTTGTCGATGCGATATTTAACCGGGATATTCCCGTGATTCAATGTTATGTCTTCCTGGCGGCATGCCTGTTCATCGTATGCAATCTGCTCGTTGATCTGGTGCAGCTCGTTATGGACCCACGGATTTCAGCGAAAGGACGGGCAGAACATTGATAAACAAATGGCGTGCGGTATTTAAAGGACAGAGAGCCATCCAGATCTGCTCGGTGATTATATTGCTTTTCTTCGTGATCGCGTTATTAGCTCCATGGATTGCTCCTCATGACCCTGTGAAGGTGAATCTGTTGCAGAAGCTGGCGAGTCCATCGCTTGAGCATTGGCTGGGAACGGATCATCTGGGACGCGACAATCTCACTAGACTGATGTATGGAGCGCGGGTGTCGCTTGGATTTGCTACCCTGATCTTCCTGTCATCTTTGCTCATTGGTGTCATTGTAGGTTCAATCTCCGGTTACCTTGGTGGCTGGGTGGACAGTCTGCTGATGCGCTTGTGTGAAGGCATTATGGCGTTTCCGAATCTGGTGCTGGTGCTCGGTATTGTGGGGATCTTTGGTCCAGGTCTGATGCAGGTGCTTCTGGCCCTCATGATGGTACAGTGGGTGTATTATGCACGTATCTGTCGGAATATGGTCGTTAGTCTGAAAGAACGGAACTTCATCGCAGCGGCGCGGATTAGCGGCTCCTCTTCGTGGACGATTATCCGCAGACATATCATTCCTAACGTGCAGCGTCCCATTGTTGTGATGGGCACGCTGGAGATGGGCTGGGCGATTATGGATATATCTGCTCTATCCTTCCTGGGACTCGGTATTCAACCACCGAATGCAGAATGGGGCGCTATGATTCATGAAGGGACAGGTTATATTCGCAGTCATCCGGAGTTGATGATCTACCCGGGGGCATTGATTCTGCTCGTAGTCATTACGTTCAACATTTTGGGAGAAGCGTTATCCGAGCGTTATGGCATTGCAAAAAGGTAGTGGTTCGGAATCGAAGGCATATGAGGGGTGAACGTAACGATGGATGATGCAGCGAAGGTACTCGAAGTTCGTGGTCTGCAAGTGAATCTAAGAACAGCGGAGGGTTCAGTCCCGTTACTGGAGCCCATTGATTTTGAATTAAAAAAAGGTCGTGTCTTCGGTCTCGTCGGTGAGAGTGGCAGTGGTAAGACCGTTACATGTAACGCGTTGCTCCATCTGCTTGATCCGTGCAGGATGGAAGTGTCGGGCAGCATCCACCTGAATGGACGGGAGCTTGGCTCGTTGTCAGGTGAGGAGATGCGGCGCATCCGCGGCAAGGAAATCGGATTTATTATGCAGAATCCGATGAATGCTTTTACACCCGTATATACGATTGGGTCTCAATTCATTGAAACCTTGCGTACGCATACGGGAATGTCCAAAGTAGCGGCCCGAGAGCGGGCTATTGCTGCGTTGGCAGATATGAACCTGCCCGAACCAGCTAAACTGATGAAGCGATATCCCTTCCAACTGAGTGGCGGTATGTTGCAGCGTGTGATGATCGCCATATCGATGTGCCTGCGACCGGCTTTGGTTATTGCTGATGAACCAACGACGGCACTGGATGTCGTAAATCAGTTCAAGGTGCTTCAGGAATTGGATCGGCTACGTACCGAATACGGCACATCCATCTTGCTCATCTCCCACGATCTGGGTGTGATCTCGCAAATGGCAGATGAAGTGGCGGTTATGCAGAAGGGACGGATTGTGGAGCAGGCAGATGTGTACCAACTGTTCGATCACCCGCAGCATGAGTATACGCGGATGTTGTTAAATGCCAGACCCAGTATGTCTTTGGGACGATAGGACGATAGCGACTAATAAAGAGTGGAATCGTTAGTCAATGTATGTGTAGAGCGGTATGAACTATGTTTGAAGCGTGTAGGTGTAGGGGGGGAATGGACATGGTAATGTGTAATTTCGTCTTCTTCCGAGATTGCTTCTGCCAAGTACAAGAGAGGAGGATGACCTGATGCTTCAGGTACGTGGAGTAAGCCATAGCTACGGCAAACGTAATTGGCTGGATCGTTCGGGAGCGCGTCCTTCTGTGCTGGCAGACATCTCGCTTACGATTGAAAAGGGTGTGTGTCTGGGACTCCTGGGTACGAGCGGGGCAGGTAAAAGTACCTTGGGTAGAATCATTCTTGGGCTGGAGAAGCCTAGCCAGGGTCAGGTTTTGTTTCAGGGTCAGGATATCTACCGATCCAGCAAACCCGTGCTCAAGGGATTACGGCGTGAACTGCAAGTCGTGTTCCAGGACTGTTATTCGGCTGTGAATCCACTCATGACTGCCGCGCAGATCATCGGTGAGCCACTAGATAATTACGAGCGATTGTCGGGAAAAGAACAACTTCGTGTGATTGGACAACTGCTTGAGCAGGTTGGACTTACACCTGAGGATGGGAGCAAGCTTCCGCACCAGTTCAGCGGTGGGCAATTACAGCGAGTTAACATCGCAAGAGCTATCGCCCTCAAGCCAAAGTTAATCGTACTGGACGAATCAATCAGCAGCCTGGATATGGTGCACCAGACACAAATCCTATCCTTGCTGGCGGAGCTCAGAGCGTCGTACGGGTTGTCGTACCTCTTTATCACGCATGACATCCGTGCCGCCATGACGATCTGTGACCGCATTGCGGTAATGGATCAGGGCAGGATTGTCTATAGCGGTGATGCGGGGGATTCGGTGATGAAGTCGGATCATCCGGCTGTGCAGCAGCTGGTTACAGCTATTTTGCCTGAGCATCCATCAGGTCGTATTTCGTTTAGGTAATGTGCGTTGTTTGTATTGTTGTAGATGGCTGTTCATTGGGGCGCTAACCATGGTTGTTTCCATTGCATTACTGATGCGAAGTCGACTTTCCAGAGGCGGGCGATTGGCGTATCAAGCTGACCTGTCGTGCGGATTTGTCTCTCTAAGCAGGTCGCTAACGAACCGAGTGAGTGTTAAATAGCGATTTAGCGTGGAATGCAAAATGTAACGAACCTCAGTGAAGTTATTCCGGTGCAAACTAGTTTAAAACCGCCAAATGATACACAGATCGAGGAAATAACGCGTCTACGATTCGTTAAACCTCAGACTTATCGGAAATGGCGCTAATAACGTGTTTACGGTTCGTTAGATCATAATGAATACTAAAAGGGTTGTCCCCTACGTCTTGTTCAAGACGTAGGGGACAACCCTTTTTTTGTAACTGGGAATAGGCACATTTCTGCTTTCTGTTATAAGTTAAACTAAAATTACAATTGCGCCACTTGCGGATTACAGGACTACCTTCAAATTGCGCGTATCCACAGATTTTTGATTTAACTTAAAACGTGAAAATCTGGAGAGAAGTATATACTTCCCATGAGGGTTTCTTGCAGAAATCTTTACCCCATCTTCCGCCCAAGCTGCTCAATCTTATCAAGCCAATTCTTTCTCTGTTCATCTGACTTTTTACCAACTTGATCTACAGGTGTTATCCGCACAGGTTTGATGCCAGTCAGTGCAAATGTGGAGATTTTCATCATTTTATGTGCGGGCTCACCCTGGAACCATTTGAAATACCAGCTTGGGCCATCCATGGTAGTGATCATACGGGCGGTGCGGCCTTTGAGAAGTTGATCCGGGAATGGTTTTCCTTTTTGATACTTGAAGGCGTAACCTGGCATAAAGATTCGGTCAACGAAACCTTTCAGCAGGGCAGGTGGTCCTCCCCACCAGATTGGGAATACCCATACAAGATGCTCAGCCCACTTAATCGCTTCTTGAGCTTGTAGCAAATCCGGTTCGAGCGGAAGTTTATTACGATATCCTCCTTCTAGATTCATGTTGAATGTCAGCTCGTTCAGGGTAATCATGCGAACATCAGCACCCGCCTGAACCGCACCTTTACGGTAAGCCTCGGCGATTGCACCGTTGTAACTGGGAGAGACGGGATTGCCTTGAATAATTAATATTTTTTTCATGGAAGATGACACGTCCTGACTATTTTAGTTAATGAACACTAACCTCATGTGCAAAAAGAAAAGGTCACGTATGACCCGGTAATCCATTCGTATATCCTGATGGGATGTTAACGATTCTCTTTAGAAGTTATTCAACAAGTCCGCTTTTGTTTACGAATCATGCCTAGGCGGCATCATCCGCATCGGAATATGGGATTTAGCCGAAATAAGCCGATGTTTACGAAGGTTGTTTCCTTCGGAAACAATGTAGTTGCTCACGTCGTTTTCCCTACGCTCCGCTAATCCATTTCTAGCTTCATCCCATCTACATTGTTACTCCTGGGGTACCTGCCCTAACATCGATGCAAGTCTGTGAACCGTTTCCCCCGTATAAGGTACCAACAGCTCCGGTAGTTCACCTTGCATACTGGAGACCGCCATACGTGTAATTGCACCGATCACCAGAACGGCTGTGAGCCGTGAATCCTGCTGAGGCAGTTCACCCCGCATCATTCCCTGATCGATCAGATCCATTAACGCATCCAATGGTTGACGGTAATCCTCGCTACTTCCGGCTTCAATGAATATTTCGTGATTCTGTGAAATCAGCAGCAGCCCGTAGGGATCTTCATCATGCAGATGGAGAACCTCGGTAACCAGTTGCTTGAAGCGTTCCAACACGGGACCTTCCTGTCGAACATACCCGTCAATCAGTGCAGTATAGTCGACACAGTATTGGGTGAAGGCTTCCAGGGCAACGGCATCTTTGTTTTTAAAATGTTTGTAGATCGCCGCATCGGTTACTCCGGCGGCGTCACCGATCTCTTTGACGGATATGCCGTCAACGCCTTTGGTTGCGAACAAGCGCATCGCCGCTTGTAGGATATCTTTCTTTTTGCTATCCACATGAGATTTGTTCTTCATGATTGTATAGTAAGTGATTACTAACCAAAATGCAATAAGCAATTTTGAAACTCTGAATTGAGACACTGAATAAGCGCTTACGACCAAAGCTTGCAGGCTTGTGAGCGGCAACGTATGATGAATAGAAATCAACATCGGAGCAGTAGGAAGAACGAAATGGATGGTGGGAAGTGTGAATGAAGAGTTGGATGCATACAGCTGGGTGACGCCCGAAGGGATGCTGAATGATCAATATATAACAAGCCGCGAACAGTTGTATAAAGGAATGAACGGACGATATGTGGAGCGATTCACTGTTCCTAGCGGTGAAAGTTATATTTTCAAACCGTTGACGAATCCTGTACAGCATGGACGGGAACGATGGATGTACGAGCGTGTGATGTCTGGCTTACCACCAATCTATCCGCAACTCATTGCAGCGTCGGATCTTACCATTGCTCCAGCACAGAGCTGGATGATCTACGAGGATCTGGGGCAACTGGTGCATGATTCGCAAGAAGCGACGATGCTCGGCGCAGCGGCACGTATGGCAGCATGGCATGCATTGCCTGTTACGGATTGGAGTGAGCTGCCTCGCGTGGGCCAGAAACCGTCCATTCGCACAATGTTGGATGAGTTGCAAATGCATAGGCAATCTACCGATGAACTGTTATCCAGATTGAATATGCAGCTATCCGCATCCGATTGGGACAAGATCTCCAGGTTGATCCTCACGGCAGAGGAAGAACTTCCAACCGTTTTGTGTCACGGAGACCTGCATCCAGGTAACATGGCGGAGGTGGACGGCAGTCTGGTCATCTTGGACTGGGAGCATGCCCATCTGAATACGCCACTGTGGGATATATATCATCTAGTTGATCTCTCGCATCCGCTGTTTCCCAGAACAGTCACGCCTGTATTGCGAGAGCGGGTCATGGATGTTTACTTGGACAAGCTGGGGAGCCTGGGCGTGCAGATTGAACGGGTTTCTTTTGCAGAATGGTACGACGCCTATGCTATTGTATTCTCACTCTGGATGTTTCGTTTGATTGACGGTGACCTGAGAAGTGAGGAATGTGTGTGGCCGAAGGAACAGTTGCGTAACCAGTGGCATGAGACGGCAGTGACGCTGGAACAGTGCATGAAGCACTTGGGTGAGGAATAGAAATGAGGGGTGAGAAGCTTGCGTAAAGTCGGACTTGTTATGCGTAAAATTCAATTCACGGAAGCACAGGGGCCACGCGTATTTGCGGATCGGCTGAAGCAGATTGGTCTGGAGCTGGGCGTGGATATTGTGTTCATCTCGCCGGAGCGTCATGTCAGCGGATACGACTGGTTGCCGGGTTATGAGCATGAGAAAGGTGACCTGGTGAACTACGATATCGTGCTGGACCAGATTCATAGTCAAAATATAGAGCATGTTATCTACACCGTATCCGGGTTTACGTTTTTGAAGATGTTCTTACCAAAGAGTGTATTGTTTCCGCATAGTTTCCCCGATCCTGCGCTAACGGGATATGAGATGATGAAGCCATTTTATACGATGGTGGATAAAGCAATTGTACAGACGGAGTTTTTAAAAACAGAACTGGGTCGCAATTTCGGTGTACATGACGTGAACGTTATTCCGATTGGCTTTAGCGAAGAGCTGGCGAACCGGCACTATGATCCGAGTCAGGTTGTGCATAATCGGGTGCTCTGGATCGGTCGGGATGAGGCGAACCGTCGTCCAGATCTAGTTTTGGAATACGCTCGGCAGAACCCGGACAAGGAAGTATATATGGTGTTTGGCGGTGTACGCTATAAGGAAACCATGAAGAAGTACGACATTCCTTCCAACGTGAAGCTGAAGTTTGCGCTCACGCAGGATGAGATATTTACGTTGATGAATTCATCCAAGGTATATTGGAGCTGTTCGGCCTTTGATACGTTTGCGATGCCGCTGACGGAAGCGATGGCGATGGGCAAAATGGTCGTGAAGCCGGAGCATGCCTGCTACGGTCACATTCGATCCACGCATGCCTTTGCAGGCAATGAGGATAACTGGTTTGAACTGGTGAACATGGCTGCGGCTGCGCCGCGCAGTGTGTCAGAAGACAACCGGGAGTATGCATTTGGTGCTTTTTCACGCACGAAGATGAAAGAAGGGTACCGGAACTTTTTCTCAGATTGGTTGAAGTAACGTAAGGTCTGTAACAAAGGGCTTGATCCATCCAGCAACAGGAGGGGAACCTTATGGAAGTGCTGATCTTGTGGACATTGGGAATGTGGGCAGTGCAGCTGCTGATTGAATGGTTTATCTACCGGTTACAAGGACGCCGAATGACGTGGGTACAATATATATTGCCATGTGTGGCCTTGCTCGGCGGTGCCGTTGTAATCATGATCAGCATCGATATTGGCGGGTGGAACGGCATCGGATATGCCCTGCTTGGCGCATCACTGGGTACCTCGGGAATGTTAACACTTATTACGGTGGCGATCAGGGATGTGGTGCTTCGGCGACGGGGCAGGAAATAGATCGAGCAGTAAAGCTACTGTACAGTATGATTGAATTGGGCGAAGGGATGGTTGCGGAAACGCATTCGTCTGTGATATATTGACATTAATTATGACATGGGAGGTGAAGACAGGTGAATCACGAGATGCTTAACAACCGTATTAGCCAGCTGCCGATTGCTATGGCTGGCATTGTTCATACTTTTCTGACCAACGGGAGAAGTCTGTCCAATTTTGAATATACGGAAGTTAACATTTGCGAGAAGATGCCTGCCTTGACCTCATTCGGACGATAAGCGATATTGCTTGAATTCTGAAGGGCCGCGGAGCTAACCTCCTGCGGCTCTTTTTGTGTTGCGGTCAGGATCTTCCATACCATAGGAGGAACCTTATTATGATGATGATTAGCGCGCAACAACTGACTCAATACCACGGAGCACATCTGGTGCTGGACGGCATTACGTTTGAAATTATGGAAGGTGACAAGGTCGCCCTGATCGGCCGCAACGGGAGCGGCAAAACCACACTTATGCGCCTGATGGCAAGACTTAACAAGCCGGATGAAGGGCAATTGATGATAAAGAAAGATACACGAATGGGATATGTGGCTCAGGTTCCAGAAGGATTGGATGACCATACCGTACTGGATGTACTGAGTCTTGGATTCAAGGAGCTTATGATATGTCGCACGCAAATGAAGGAAATGGAGCAACAGATGTCCGATCCGGCATGTGCAGCAGACCCTAATCAATTGGAGCGCCTGCTGAAACGCTACGCTGCACTGCAAGACCAGTTCGAGCGTGAGGGTGGATACGAAATGGATGCCCGGATCGATCAGGTGGCGGACGGTTTGGATATCGTCAAGGCACACTATGGTTGGCGCTTTGGTTCCCTGTCTGGTGGGGAGCAGACTCGGGTGGTGCTGGCTTCACAGCTAATCGTAAGACCCGACCTGTTATTGCTGGATGAGCCGACAAACCATCTTGATCTGGAGCGGGTTGAGTGGCTGGAAGGATTTTTACGAGAATATCCCGGCACCATTGTCCTGATCTCGCATGATCGCTATTTTTTGGATCGGGTCGTGAATCGAACACTGGAGCTGGAGGATGGAGAAGCGGAAACATCTGCTGGCGGTTATACGGAATATATGAAAGTGAAGGAACAACGGCTGTTGCAGCAATTCGAGGAGTTCAAGGAGCAGCAGAAGGTTATCAAAAAAATGAAGGAAACGATCCGCCAGTTAGAGGAGTGGGGCCGGGTTGGTGGGAATGAAAAGTTCTTCAGACGGGCGGCTTCTATGCGTAAAGCCATCGAGCGGATGGAACAGGTGAAGCGTCCTGTACTGGAGCGCCGAAATGCCGAGTTCGATGTGCGTCCTACGGATCGAACGGGTAAACGGGTAGCAGTATTGGAACAGGTCGAGAAGAGCTATGGCGAGCGTGAAATCCTGCGCGGAATCTCGGGTCTGCTGGAATATGGAGATAAAATTGCACTCATTGGCCGCAATGGTTCCGGCAAGACGACCCTGTTCAAGTTGTTGCTTGGTGACGAGCAGCCCAATGCGGGCAAGCTGGAGTGGGGGGCGCGTGTGGATGTCGGGTATCTGGCTCAACAGGAGGAACCTACGAATCCAAAACTGAACGTACTTGAATACTTCCGTCTGGAAGCAGGCGTGGAAGAGGGAGAGGCTCGCGGAATTCTGGCACGATATTTGTTCTATGGAGCGGATGTATTCCGCTCTGTCGGGCAATTATCTGGCGGGGAATGGACGCGTCTGCGGCTAGCTCTTCTGGTGCAACGTAAACCCAATGTACTGTTGCTCGATGAGCCAACCAACCATCTGGATATCGCATCCAGAGAAGCGCTGGAAGAGTCCTTGGTTGATTTTGAAGGAACTGTACTTGCCATCTCGCATGATCGGTACTTCGTCAATCGCCTCGCTTCCCGTGTCTGGGAACTGGAGGACGGTCAGATGACCGCTTATCTGGGAGACTATGAGGCGTATCGTGAGAAGAAGCTTGATATGCAAGCTCGTGCGGCGGCGACAACTCAGGCTGCAGCAGGAGGGGGAGTTTCTTCTCGTGGGAACGCCAAGTCAGAGATGAAGTCAGGTTTAACGTCTGCGCCCGGCGGGACTGCCAGATCAGGGAAGAAATCAGGAGTAACCTCGACATTGAACGGTTCAACTGTTGTAGCTGCCGATGGAAGTCAAGATCATGCAGCTTCTACTGTATCAGGTAAGGCGTTGACTCCTTCGGCAGTAGCTGCATCGAATCATAGAAGTGGCAGTGGCAACCAACAATCTGCGGAGAAGCTGGAACAGACGTTGGCTCGTCTTGAGGCACAGATTCAGGTGCTGGATCAACAGCTGGAAACGGTGCAGAACAATCCGCTTGAACTGGAACAAATTTGGAATGATCGCGAGCAATTGTCCGCTGAATATAATGATGTATTGGCACAGTGGGCTGAGTTATAAGTCCGAATGGCATGAGCATAAGATGGAACAAACGAGGTCGGAGAATTTTCTCCGGCCTTTTTGAACTGGATTGCGTACCAAAAGTAGAAAACAGTATGTTATTTCCTGCTTCGTTAATCGGAGAACGAAGGTAGCCAACATGTACTTTATTACATGTCATGGTGAATAGAATCAATTTCATAAATCACTAAAAATGGAGTTTTGTAACTAGACATAGACAAATTAAACCATTTTGATCTATGTCTAGCCTTGATTTGAAGCAGCTAAAGGTACTATGAAATTGATTCATTAGTGTAACTTTTCACCTCCACATGCGTTAAATACGTTTGTATGAATTGAAACGGCTCACCTAAGAGCTCGCAAAAAGGGAGGTTATCGGTATCTATTATTCATTGACGTATCGGAGTTGGTCGGATGATCGACAGGCGGAGACGGGGGTGCTGGAACAGATTTCAGTCACACGAGATGAACTGTTCATGCGCAAACTGGTGGATGCCACCTTGGTGAAAAACAAACTCTGGGCGCATCTGTCCAATGAATGCCAGGATGGGCGGGAACATGCAGTATATGTAACGGCGTATGAGCAACAGATGCCGGATGTGTACGGTGCGGCGATTGCGGACGCTGCGCTGGCAATGTGCAAAATGTCTTCCATGTACAGCCCAGAGTATATGCTGTGGAATGGAAGTTCGTTTCAGGAGTTGGAGCTCACAGCGTCATCCACCTATACGATGGAGCTTGCCGAGCAACTGCTGGACCATTACATGGTTCGCGGTGGCAAGACGTATGAGTTCCTGTATTCCGTGCTAGATGCGGATCGCAAGAAAGTGTTGTTTTATATGAAAGAGGTGGATCTGTGATGAGTGACCAAGAGCGGGGGCAAGCATCGAAACCCGGGTCAAAAGCGAAACTGGTTGCTTTCTCCCTGATGCTGGCGGTTCCTGCCGTGTTATCCGGTTGTGGCAGCAACAATGATGAATGTGACCCGGAGTATGATACCGGATGTGAATATGATTCCAGCAGTGGGCACTATTACTACGGTGGGTCGTCGTATCGAAGCAACAAGGACAGTAACAGCTCCTATAGCAAATCCAAGTCCAAATCAAGCGGCTTCGGTAGCTTCTTCCGCAGTTCGGGAGGATAACCGGATGAGGCAAGTGGTTCAACTGCCGTTTAGTCACGAAGAGGTATTTCAGGGTGAAGCGGAACAACAGATTCCATATCATCGAATGTACGGAAAGCAATATTGTGTGCCTGCATTAACGGTCTATTCTCCCTCGGAGGTAGAGGAGCTGCGTATTGCAGCTGAGGCGGTAGACGGCATTTACTGTAAAGTGATGCGATTTATCCAGCAATATATGCCGGATTCCTTTTTGGAGCATCAGCTGGGTATCCATCCCGGGCTTATTCCGGCGGCGCGTATGGAGATGGTAACTGGAGGCATTACCCGTCAGGACTGGATTATCGGAGAAGCTGGCCCGAAGTGTATTGAAAATAATACGGACACGCCTACGGGTATACCGGAGGCTGCTGCATTGGAAAACATCCTGGTCGGTCTTGCTGAGGACGCTACGCTAACTGCACCATCTGCCGAGATGGATACACGTATTCGGGAGTGTTTCACGATGTGGCTCGAATTCTATGCAAACCAAGGATTGAAGGGTCCGGTGACATTCACTTCTTTTGGCGAACATGTCGAAGATCGTACAAATACGGAATACCTGATGAAACGCTGTCAGGAAGCTGGATACGAAGTTTTCTACGCTCCACTTGAGGAACTGGAGATTGTTCCTGGGGAGGCGCTTTACCATCAGGGTCGGGAGATCAACCTGTTATACCGTCTCTATCCACTGGAGTATCTGATCGATGATCGGGATGAGACGACAGGGGTGGATATTGGTGCTGCACTGCTTGAACTTGTACGTGAAGGACGACTGGGCCTGATGAATCCTGTTCAGCATGTACTGATGCAGAGCAAAGGTTTCATGGCGGCAATCTGGTCGCTCTACGAGCGGAACGAGCAAACCCCGGAATATTGCGGGTTTACCCTCTTTGATGAAGCAGAGATGGACGTGATTTCCCGATATCTGCTGCCAACCTATTTTTCGGCTGAGCCTTTTGAGCTAAACGCCATACCATATGTAGCCAAAAGCTATTGGGGGCGCGAAGGCAGAGGAACTCTTTTGCTGGATGGAGGAACGGACAATGCCTTTGGAAAGCAGGATATGGAGCATCCTCTTAACGAGGCGCTGGAATCCAATCTTGCATCTGGGGCAACGGACGAGGATGAAGAAATTACAGCGTATTACGAAAACCAACCCAAAATCTATCAACAGCTGGTTCCGATGTAACAGGCCTTGATCGAGACGGAAGATGGAGCATACAGCGGTTATCTGCTTACAGGGGTGTTTGTTATTGGTGGGCGTTTGGCTGGGATACTACCACGGGTCGGGGAGAAAGTAACCGGAGATATGGCCTATTATTGCGCGGCTACGGTTCGTGAACGGATGAATGATGAGGAGGAGAAGGAATGGAAAACTTGGGATTAAATCTCGTGAATGTGGCGGTGGGTGTAGGCATTCTGCTGGTGGTATTGGTGTGTGGATATTTCGCTTTTAGCAAATTGACCCGGTATAACGATAGTGAGGAAATCGCGAAAGATAACGAGGCGGCAGGCATGTACATGGGCAGCAAATTGCTGGGACTGTGTATTATTGTGGGGATGGTATCTTTCTCGACGCATTCGTGGTTGGATATGCTGCTGTGGTCGGCGTTTGGAATTATTGTGCTGTGCCTGGTCTATATTATATTTGATTTCCTGATTCCGAAGATGCGGGTATGTGACGAAATTGCACGAGGCAATATGGCGGTAGCGCAACTGCTGCGTTCGATTATCATCGGCGTTCCCATCGTCATTGGTACGTTTTTGATGTAAAATAAGACATAGTGTTTTATAGAGTTTACTATCAAATGGAAGAAGGAGCGCGGCATCATGAGAAGAGTCATCATCGATACAGATACAGCAGGAGACGATACGATTGCGATCCTGACGGCATTGCATCACTTTCAGGTGGAAGGCATCACGATTACGGGCGGTAACGTACAATTCGACCAAGAGGTTGAAAATGCCCTGTACACGGTACAGGTTGCTGGACATGGCGGCAAGGTGCCTGTGTATAAAGGATGCGAGCGTCCGTTAATGGCCTACGGTAAAGCTCAGCACCGTACAGTGGAAGACGTGCATGGCGATGATGGCATGGGCGGCGCGCATTTCCCGAAGGCGGATCAGCGTCCCGAGAGCGGGCATGCGGTTGATTTTATCATTGAGAAGGTGCATGCACATCCAGGTGAAATTGAACTTCTGGCGATTGCCCCGCTGACTAATATTGCAATGGCGATCCAGAAGGACCCAACGATTATTCCGGAGATTGCTCACCTGTACATCATGGGCGGAACGAATAATGCACTGGGCAATATCACACCGGCAGCGGAATATAACTTCTACGTGGACCCGGAAGCGGCGAAAATTGTACTGCATGCAGGCATTCCGATTACGATGGTTGGCTGGGAGATGTGTACGCAATATTCAGTGATGGACGATGACGATCATGCAGAGATTGCAGCTCTCGGTACATCTGGTGCTGATTTCTTCACCGCAATCAACAAAGTGGTTATGCAGTTCAACAAGTCGGTACATAAGCTGAATGGCACCACTCATCCTGATACGTTGCTGATGGCTGTTGCAGCAGATGAATCCATCATGACCAAGTCGGGTCAATATTATGTGGATGTGGAAGCGGCAGGAGAACTGACACGCGGATACAGTGTGGTTGATATTAACGGACGTTTTGGCAAAGAGCCGAATGTACGTGTCTGTGAAGCCATTGATCGGTCCAAATTCAAATCCATGCTGCTGGATGTTCTATCAGCGATCCAATAAACGCAGGAATTTAACTGCAGGAAAAAGAAGAAAATCCGTGCCTATCCCAGGTACGGATTTTTTACTGCCTATTTTAATCTAGCTTTACTGCAACAAAAACGAGCGGATACCTGTCGTGACCAGATTATGGTCTTCCTCATCAGGCAAACCCGATACTGTAATGGTGCCGACCTGTCCCTCATTTTTCAGAATCAGCGGGAAAGCGCCACCAGCCAGTACATATTCAGATGTAGGCAGATTGAAGTCTTGCTCAAGTGTCTGATTTTCGTTTCTCAGGCGCAGAGCCGTGTGCCAAGAGCTGGACGAGAAATGATTCACCACGTTGTTCTTGCGGCGAATCCAGTCTTCGTTGTCGGGATGAGTGCCTTCCATCGCATGCAAAAAGAGACGATGTCCCTTCAGGGTTATGTCGATGGTCACGGCTTGGGAACGACGCTTCGCTTCTTCAACCAGATGCAGGCCAAGGTTAAGTGCCATTTCAGAATTAAATGTGCCAAATACCAAGTCCTTTTCTTCCTGTTGCATTTCCTTTAATTTCTCTGTCATGGTCAGGTTCAAATTACAGACATCCCCTTTACGTATATGATTGATGTCTACATTCGACATGAATGGGTATAGTACCTTCCAAATGCGGACTGAACGATGTCAGTGGACGTTATTTGCGTGATTGAAGACGGCTCATTTGGAGACCGTACATCGGCTGTGTTAAAGTGAAAGGAACCTAATACACTAAAAACTCTTAAAGTTAAAATAAGTTATCGCTAAGTAGGCAGGAGGAGAAGCACGATGCTGTTTTATTTTGTAGCACTGCTGGTGACTTTGGTGGACCAGGGAACCAAGATTGCAGTGAGGATGTATATGGAAGTTGGCGACGTGATGAGACTGGGTAACTCAGGCATGCAGTTACAGCATTATGAGAACAGTGGAATGGCGGGCAGCATGTTTCAGGGGAATGCGCGTCTGTTCGGTGTGATTGCTGTTCTGTTCATAGCGGGCATGCTGTATTATCGGAGTAAGGGTGAGATTCGCGGTTTCTGGATGCAAGCTGGCGCGGGTTTTATGGTCGGCGGGGCGTTGGGAAATGCGATCGATCGATTTATCTATGCCCGGGTAACGGATTTCCTCGTGTTTCCGTCAGGACGCGGGATTTTGAATCTCGCTGATGTCGCAATTAACATCGGTGTGGTCATGATCATCATCGGCATGTTGATTCGTGCATATCAGAGTTATCGGGCCAAGCGTTTACGTAATGCTTTGCCGAAGGTTGAGCGTTCTTAATAGGTTGGATAAAAGCGTTACAGTGGCTGAATATAAGCTTATTAAATGAGGGACATTGGATATCATCCAGTGTCCTTTTTGTTATGCCTGATTCAGGTCATGGGAAGAACTGCCGTGATTCATTTTTACCGAAACCGTTTTAGAAATAATAAAGGCCTATATCATCCATTCAGATTGAAGTTAGTTTGGAAGTATTAACCAAATGGTTATTTCACCATCTGAATGGGTAAATTCTTACGTATAAAGCTGAGGGAGGTACAACATGAGAACAACGCTTACCAAGGCTCTCGGGACAATGTTGCTGTGTGGAATGATGGCTGTACTTTTATCTTCCTGTACCAGTGGAGATAGCGCGAATGGCAAAGTGCAGATTGAGTTTTTCCAGAACAAGCCTGAAGCCAAAACAACCTTTGATGAATTGATCAAAACGTTCAACGCGGAGCATGACGATATCCAGGTGACACAGGTGAATCCGCCTGATGCGGAGACGGTATTGAAGACGCGGGTCGTCAAAAATGATATCCCGGATATTATGGCCATGGGGGCAACGGATACGTATTCGATCCTGGCCCAGAGTGATATTTTTACCGATCTGAAGGGCAGCTCATTACTCCAGACGATTGATCCGAACTACATACAAATGCTGAAGGATCTCACAGGCATGGACGAAGTGACAGGTATTCCTTACGCGACTAATGCAAACGGCATCATGTACAACAAAACGCTGTTTAAGGAAATGGGATTGGACGTGCCCAAGACGTGGGATGAACTCATTGCGACCGCCCAGAAGATTAAGGATGCAGGCGAGACTCCATTTTACTTCACATACAAGGATGACTGGCAGACGAGCCTGCCCTTCAATGCACTGGCCTCCAATTTGGTCGGTATTGATTTCTACCAGGAGCGGCGCGATAACAAAGTGACGTTCAAGGAGAAATACCGCGAGGTAGCTGAGAAGCAACTGGAACTCATGAAATACGGTCACGGCGATAACTTTGGTAAAGCCTATTCGGACGGTAACCGCGCTTTTGCTAACGGTGAAGCCTTTATGTACATCCAGGGAACCTGGGCCATCTCGGAGATTCGCAAAGCGAACCCAAATGTTGACATTGGTTTCTTCCCATTCCCAACAGGCAACGATGCAAGCGAGATCAAGCTGGTGAACGGGATCGACTCCCTGTTTACCATTGCGGCGGACACGCCTAATCGCGAGCAGGCGGAGACGTTTATTGCGTTTCTATTAGAGCCTGAAAATATCGGAAGATACATTGACGAACAGACGCTGTTCTCTGCGGTAGAAGGCGTGAAGCAGGATGATCCTGCCGTACAGGAATTGATGCCATATATCGAGCAGGGCAAGGTTATTGACTTTCCCGATCACTATATTCCGGCTGCGGTGCAGCTGAATTCCATCGTACAGTCCTTTTTGCAGAACCAAAACATCGACAACTATCTAGATACACTCGACAAAGAATGGGACAAGGTTGCCAATCGGCGCTAGGCCTTGTCTGAAGGAGGATGGAATATGAACAAGCGTATCGCACCTTATTACTGGATGACGGTTCCGGCGGTTGTATTGTTCTTTGTATTTATGACACTGCCGGCCCTCCAGGGCATCTATTATTCATTTACGAATTATAACGGATTCGGGAAAGAGTATGATTTTGTTGGTTTCAAAAACTATTTCAACTTGTTCCAGGATGACAATGTAGGCAACGCCTACTGGTTTACGTTCAAGTTCGCGATCGTGGTGACGATCCTGACCAATATTCTGAGCTTACTCATTGCACTCGGGCTGAATGCCAAGATTAAGTTCCGTAACTTTTTCCGCGGCATCTACTTCCTGCCCAATATTCTGAGTGTACTGATCGTAGGTTACATATTTAACTACCTGTTCTCCAACGTATTCCCGATCTGGGGACAAAATCTGGGCATCAACGCGCTATCCACCAACATTCTCGGCAGCGAGAGTCTGGCTTGGATTGGTATCGTCATTGTTGCAGTATGGCAATCAGTGGCCCTGAATACGATTCTATATTTGGCTGGTCTGCAAACGATACCAACGACACTATACGAGGCATCCAACCTCGACGGTGCAGGCAAATGGCGTGAATTCTGGAGTATTACATTCCCGCTTATTGCACCCTTCTTCACCATTAATATGGTGCTGGCGATGAAAAATTCACTTATGGTCTTCGACCAAATCGTAGCCTTGACCAACGGTGGTCCCGGACGGGCGACGCAGTCCATCTCCCACTTGATCTACACCGGTGGATTTGAGGGCGGCGAATATGCATATCAATCTGCGAACTCGGTTATTTACTTCATCGTTATTGCGGTGATTTCAATTCTGCAAATCCGGTTCCTGCAAAGAAGGGAGATGGATCTGTAATGAGAAGCCGTACACGAATCAATTGGCCCGTTATGCTGCTCGTTGTGTTGGGTACCCTGTTTATCCTGTTCCCATTGTATATGACCGTTACGATAGCTTTGAAAAATCCGGAACAGATGGCCCAATCGGTCTTTGCCATTCCGACCACACTTCATTGGGAGAATTTTGCGAGGGCCATCGACATGACAAACTTCTTCCAATCGTTCCGTAACAGTGCAATCGTTACCGCATCCACCGTGCTTTTGACGTTGCTCAGCAACTCGATGGTGGCCTATGCGATTGCGCGTAATATGGAGAAACGCAAGTTTTTCAAAGGACTCTATTATTACTTCGTCAGCGCGATGTTCATTCCATTTCCAATCATCATGCTGCCGATTGTTAAGCTGACCGCATCGCTGGAGATGACAAATCTGGTAGGTCTGATTCTGTTGCACACGGTCTATGGTCTGGCATTCAACGTATTTGTGTACGTGGGATACATCCGTTCCATTCCGGTAGCGCTGGAGGAAGCGGCGTTTGTGGATGGGGCGACAACCTGGGGCACATTCTGGAAAATCATTTTCCCGCTCATGGCACCCATCAGTGCCACGGTTGGTATTCTGACTTGCCTGTCCACGTACAACGACTTCTTGCTGCCACTCATTATTATCAGTGATCCGGGACAGTACACGCTGCCGCTGGTACAGTATGTATTCCAGGGACAGTTTAATACCGAGTTTAACCTTGCGTTTGCATCCTACTTGCTCGCGTTGCTGCCGATGATTATCATCTACTTGTTTGCGCAGAAGTGGATTATCAACGGGGTTACCCAAGGGTCTGTGAAATAACTGAAGATGTGTAGGGAAGAAAAAGATAGATGTAAAAGGAATGGACGTATGTGAAGGGATATGAACAAAGAGAGGTGGACTTTAAAAGTCCCCTCTCTTTTTTTGATCCTTGTCATTTAACGTTTGGGAACTCTTCGGGAGGATTGATTAACCTGTAAAACTATGCTATTTTTTAGTCGTTAGTTTAATCGGTAAACAAAGACTAGAAGAGAAGAAGATTAAGTTTTAATTATGCAAGCGCTTTAACGAGAAAAACTGAATACGTAGATAAATCCGGCATCGTTTGTACCCAGTCTTCAAGAGCACGGGCGTAAGGTGGTGGGTTCTTTTACATGCCAAAAAGAGAGGAGAATGGGGAAGTTGCACGGAAAAAAAGGACATTTTAACTCACTTCGGAATCAGATCTTCATTGGTTTTGTTATGGTGATGCTTATTGTTCTGCTGCTCGCAGGCATATCGGCCTATGATCGGGTTGCTGCCCTGTTGAAAAGCAATGCGGAGAAACATATTCACCAAACCGCTGTCCAAGCCAGTGGCAGATTGGATGCACTCATTGCACAAGTGAATTCGCTGACCGCCCAGGTGGCGGATGAATCATACGTGCAGCGTCTGCTCAGCGATGAGAAGCAAGGCAACCCGGCCACCTTTAATCAGCGCCAAGCTCTCTTGCAGATTGCAGGCAGTTATCAGTCTTTCATCAACGGCGCGCAGAGTATGGAGATATACACTACGGGTTATAACCGCATCTTTCCGATGGATGACCGATCCCTCGATCTCAGAGTGGAGCGCAACTGGATCAACCTGGCGGATGAAGGAAAAGGCAGACTGGTATGGGCAGGCGCTGACCCTGAAGATCCGGGTGTGCTCCTGGCTATTCGGCGGATTAACCTGCTGGATCATTCTTTTGAACATGGAGGCTATGTGGTGGTGCGGATGCAGCGCAGTTTTTTTCAACTCAATGATTCGAATGGGACAGATGGTTCGCAGGACTCTATCATGCTCATGGATGGGGCAGGCGAAGTGGTGACTTCCGATCTGGAGATTAATCTCGATCCCAAAGCCATATTGGACAGCGGATCAGTCGTCCAGAACGGGGAGGAATCCTATATCGTCGTAAGGCAAAAATCGGAGTTAACGGGCTGGACACTTGCTGTCCTGACCCCGCTGCGGGAGACAACGGAAGGTGTATCCATCCTGAGGACAGCGCTGCTCGTCTCGGGAATAATTGGTGTTGTTCTGTTCCTTATCATGTCCTTCTTTCTGTCCACGATGATTACACGTCCACTCATACGGCTGATGCGGGCCATGCGCAGTGCACAGCCGGGAGCAATGAGACCTAATCTAATGGTCAGCTCTACGATGGAGATCAATGAACTTAACAACGTATATAACCAGATGGTCTACAGGCAGAATGAATTGACCCGTGTGGTTCATGAGAAGGAAGTCATGCAGTCCCGGGCTGAGCTGAAGGCGTTGCAATCTCAGATTAATCCCCATTTTCTATTCAACACGCTGGAAGCGTTCTATTGGTCCCTTGAGGAAAAGGGAGACGAGGAGATGGCACGTATGGTTGTGGCGATGTCCCGATTATTTCGCTACATCATCTCCAGTTCGCATCAGGATGAATGGGTTACGATTGCCGACGAGCTGGAACACGCCGAGCGTTATCTTCAAATTATGCAGATGCGGTTGGGAGAGAGAATGCAATGGGAGATTCAGCTGAGTGATACGGTGCGTAAGGTCGCAATACCGAAACTTCTTATACAGCCCTTAGTTGAAAATGCGATTCTTCATGGGGTTGAAAGTAAACTGGGCCCGGGAAAGATAAGCGTCCATGTGGATGCTTCGACCGAGAAAAATCTGGTTCGCATTGAGGTTTGGGATGATGGTCCCGGTATGGATGAATTACGGCTTCAATCTGTCATTCATGCTTTACATGGCGGGCCCGCTGTATCTAACAAGGGTACAGGCGTAGGTCTAATCAACGTACATCGGCGACTGATGCTTTACTTTGGCAGCCAACTTGGCGAACGTTGCAGGCTTTTCATAACAAGTAAGGTGGGGGAAGGGACCGTCATTTGCTTTGAGATTCCCATGGGGACGGAGGGTGCATATGATTCATGACAAAACAATTCTTATCGTGGATGATGAGCCACGTACAAGAGAGGGTATTCGCAAAACATTGGAAGGATGGTCAGCAGGACGAAATCACATTCAGACTGCAGAAAATGGCGTCGAGGCTGTGGAATGGCTCAAGAAAAAGCCAGCAGATCTGTTAATAACGGATGTTCGCATGCCGGAATTCTCTGGCTTGTCTCTGATTGAAGCCATTCAGCACTTTTCGAACAAGCCTGTTGTCCTGATTATGTCGGGACATGCCGATTTTCAGTATGCCCAGCAGGCCATTAAGTTGGGTGTTGTGGAGTATATGTTGAAACCGATTGATAAGGAACAATTGCTGCAGACCGTCGAAAAAGCCTTGAAGTTTAGCGAACAACAGCGACGTATTCAAACGATGCAGGAAATGGTTGACCCTAAGTTGCTGGATGTTAAAGAGCGCGGGGAGCAGAGGCTCAATAGCCAGATCAGTGAAGCTTTGACCTATGTGGATGCTCATCTGGGTGAACATGTGACCATGCGTGAAATCGCTGATCTACTCCATCTCAACTCCAGTTACTTCAGCGTATTGTTCAAGGAACAGATCGGCATCAATTTTAGTGAATACCTTACCCGCAAACGCATTCAGCGCGCGAAGGAGTTGCTTGTGCAGACAACGATGCCAATCTCGGAGATTGCTGAACAGGTGGGTTATCAGACGGATAAGTATTTCATCACGGTATTTAAAAGTCTTGAGGGGCTTAGTCCAAGCAAATATCGGCATTCCCTATCTGAACGAAATAACAAATAACCTCAAAAAAGTGGAGTTTTTCCAAATTGTTCTGGTCTTATAGAGGCAATAGGCCCGTGCTACAATTTGGTTAAAGCGGTTACATTAACCGAAAAAACCAAGGGGGTTGGAATAATGAGCAAAAAGACGATGGCCATTCTTCTGTCATGGACGCTGGTTCTCGCCGTAATTTTATCCGGATGTAACAGTTCAAGTGCGGATGAAGAGGGTGAAACAGGCAGCAACGGCACAGATGGGAAAGTAACCCTCAAATTCATGCACCTCTGGCCAGCAGGCAGCTCCGCACAGCAAAACAAACTGGTCAACGATATCATCAAGCAGTATCAGACGGATCATCCGAATGTAACCATTAAGCAGGAAGTGCTGGAGAATGAACAATACAAGAACAAATTGAAAATTCTGTCGGCATCCAATGAACTTCCCGATGTTGGTGTAACTTGGGCTGCTGGATTTCTGGAGCCTTATGTGAAGGGAAACCTGTTCGCGCCGGTCGATGATCTGCTGAGCGACTCGCTGGGCGAGAAATTCATAGCCGGAACAACAGAAGCTTATGCGATAGACGGCAAAACATATGCGCTACCAATCGAGTTGAATATCTCCCCCATTTATTATAACAAAGCCATTTTTGCGAAATATAACTTGCAGCCGCCAGCAACGTACGATGAATTCCTGAGTGTGCTAAAGACACTGACAGAGAACGGTGAGGTTCCGATCGCACTGGGCAATAAAGACCGCTGGACGGGCTCGCTCTGGTATATGTATCTGGCGAATCGGTTAGGTGGAGATGCATTGGAAAAGGCCATCAATGGCTCCGGCAAGTTTGACGATCCTGCGCTGACTCAAGCTGCTGCCGAGGTACAAAAGCTGGTGGATATGAATGCTTTCAACAAAGGCTTCAACGGGTTGTCTAACGATGAGGGAAAATCCGAATTCATGAACGAAAAAGCTGCCATGTATCTGATGGGCACCTGGGAACTGCCAAACTTCACGACTAACCCGGACATCCCGCAGGAATTTAAGGACAAGATCGGATTTTTCAAATTCCCAACAATGGAAGATGGCAAGAGCGATATTAACAGCTGGGTAGGTGGTCCAGGCGTAGGGTTGTTCGTGGCCCAGAACTCCAAAGTGAAGGAAGAAGCGCAGAAGTTTGTGCAATACTTTGTGGAAAAATGGGGTGAAAGTTCGGTAACTGAGGCAGGCGTCATCCCGGCAACCAAAGTAGATACAGCTGCAGTACAGCTGCCACAGCTCTATATTGACCTGCTCAACGAATTGAATCAGGCCAGCAGCCTTACACTCTTTGCAGATGTACAGATGAAACCGGCAGCCGCTCAGGCACATCTGGACATGATCCAGGCGTTGTTTGGCAAAGCGGTAACACCGGAGGACTTTGTGAAGAATCATCAGGCTGCAATTGATAAAGGCAATTGACGTACACACGTTTGAACGCTTGAAGGGAGGATAATGTGATGGACAAAGTCATGTCCAACCGTCTCGTTGCTGCGTTGTACGTGCTTCCTGCACTGCTTCTGCTGCTGGTCTTGGTCTACATCCCGATCGTGCTCACCGGGTATTATGGGTTGATGCAATGGGACGGGATCGGTGCAATGACCTTTATTGGATTGGATAATTACGCCAGACTGCTTCAAGACGGGACATTCTGGCAGAGTGCGAACCATACTTTTTTGCTTGCTTTGTTCTCTGCGCTGAGTCTGATCGGTTATCTGATGATTGCTTTGGTGCTGTCAGGCAAGATCAAGGGTGCCAATCTGTTCCGCAAAATATACCTGATCCCGATGCTGCTGTCTTCGGTCGCGATCGCCCAGTTATGGCTGAAGATCTATCATCCCAGCAATGGTGTACTGAACACCTTTCTGGAAGCGATCGGCTTCAGCAATACGCCAGCTTGGCTGGCGGAGCCATCCCTGGTGCTGTATGCACTGTTCGTACCGATTCTATGGCAGTATGCAGGCTTCTATATTTTGATCTATTATGCGGCCCTCAAAAATATTCCGGAATCTCTGGTGGAAGCAGCCCGGATTGATGGGGCAAGTCCTTGGCAGATCGCTTTTCGAATCAAGCTGCCCCTTATTACAGAAGTCATCAAGGTGACTGTGGTACTGGCAGTGGTGGGCTCGCTCAAGTATTTTGACCTCATCTACGTGATGACCGATGGCGGACCAAATGGCTCCAGCGAAGTGATGGCCTCCTATATGTATCGTCAGGCGTTCCGTAGCTTCGACTTTGGTTACGGCAGTGCTGTAGGGTTCTTCCTGCTCTTGATCTGTCTGCTTGTTACCTGGCTGCTTCGTAAAGCGACAGCATCCAAAGATACGATCCAGTATTCCTGACGTAAGTGAAATGAAAGGAGGTCCATCCCGGTGAAGACGGATACGGCCGTTAGATTGCCAACTTACCCGGGGACAAGCCGAGGTTCGGCATGGTTAAGGAGATTCGGATATGTTCTGCTGTATTTCCTCTTGTCCCTGGTAGCTTTGCTGCAAATTTTACCTTTGGTATGGCTGCTGTTATTCTCGCTTAAAAATAATCAGGAAGTATTCGACATGGCGCCTTTTTCCCTTCCTGCTACTCCGCGTTGGGAAAACTATGTCAAGGTATGGACAGAGGGAAATATCAGCTTGTACTTCTTCAACAGTGTATGGATTACGGTGGTCTCGGTGGTGGTCACCGTGCTGTTTGCCAGTCTGGTGACCTTTGCCATTACACGTATGCGCTGGAAGGGTCGTTCGCTGGTGCTGGGGCTATTCATGGTAGGTCTGATGATCCCTGTACACTCCACGTTGATCCCGCTGTTCAGCTTGTTCCTGAAGCTTCATCTCACAGATCATCCTTTGTCAGTCATCTTGTCTTATATTGCCTTTAATATGCCAATTACCATTATGATTCTACTCGGATTCTACTACGCGCTTCCCCGGGAAGTGGAAGAAGCCGCAGTTATGGATGGCTGCTCCGTGCATCGGATTTTCTTTCGGATTGTGCTGCCGATGACGTCTTCGGTCATTTCCACAACGGCGATCATCAACATGATCTATAACTGGAATGAATTCATCTTTGTTAATACGTTCATCAGTACAGATTCGTACAAAACCCTGACTGTTGGGGTACAGAACTTTATCGGTCAATATACAACGGATTGGGGAGCCATTGGTGCAACGCTAATGATTAGCATTATGCCAATCCTGATTGCTTTTCTCATCTTGAGTAATCGAATCGTGGAGGGAATTGCTGCGGGTTCTGTTAAAGGTTAAAAGGCTAAAGGTCTAAGGTCCTTCCATTACTTGCTTAAAAGCGAGTTGGGAAGGGCCTTTTTTGTCTTCTAAAACCTCTGGCAGGCGTACGGAAGTGGGGCTTTATGAAAGTAGTGAAAATACCTATTTATGGAATTACAAAAAACTTTCAACTATTTTCGCAAAACTACTGCATTTTCAAACCACCTGTGCTAACATACCCTAAGAATTAAAGCCCACATGGGAAAGGTGAGAAAATGACAGCAATATCCTCAACCAAAGAGTCCCTTCGTTCTGATGCCAAGGATCTGAATCTGATTCGACTTACATGGCCTATTTTCCTGGAACTCTTCTTATTTATGTTGATGGGGAGCGTGGATACGCTCATGCTCAGCTCGGTATCCGATAATGCGGTCTCCGGCGTTGGAGCAGCCAATCAGATTATTTCTATCGCTATCCTTGTATTGGAAGTCATTGGACATGGTGCTGCGATTGTAGTAGCACAATATATCGGATCGAAAAAGTTAAGTGAAGCAGCACAGGTTACGGGTAATGCGATTACACTGAATCTTATTGTAGGTCTGGTCCTGAGCGGAATCTTCCTTCTGTTCGGAGGACAAATGTTAACACTTCTGAATATTCAAGGCGAAATTTATGATTTTGCCCGTTCGTATATAAATATCGTTGGTGGCGGTATCTTCCTCCAGGCACTCATTAATGCGCTGGCTGCGACGATTCGTACACATGGATACACCAAAGAAACGATGTATGTTGCTGTATTCATGAACGTGATTCACGTTGTTGGTAACTATGCATTGATCTTTGGACACTTCGGCCTGCCGAAGCTTGGGGTGGAAGGGGCAGCGATCTCCACGGTGGGAAGCCGTTTTATCTGCCTGCTGATCTTCTTCTGGTTGTTGTATCGTGTGAGCGAGGTACGGGTGGATTTCGAATACTACATTAAGTTGTCCAAGAAATTCATTGGCAAAATTCTGCGGATTGGCATTCCGTCTGCGATGGAATCCATGGTATATCATTCCTGCCAGCTCGTGTTCACGCTGTATGTGACCTATCTGGGCGCAGAAGCTATGGCAACCAAGCAGTATGCGGGTAACATCTCCAGCTATATTTACTTGTTCAGCATGGCGATTGGTATGGGGACATCGATCATTGTAGGCCGGCTTGTGGGTGCGCGGCGCAAAGACGATGCGTACAAACGTGTTTTTGACAGTGTAAAATGGGCCCTTCTGGCCACGGTTATTATTGATGTAATCATTATTCTATTCCGTGTGCCGCTGATGAGCATATTTACGGATAATCCGGAAATTATCAAGCTGGGGGCTCAAGTGATTCTGCTCAGTCTTTTGCTCGAAACCGGGCGTACCTGCAATATTGTGATCATTGGTTCCCTGCGTGCGGCAGGGGATGCAAAGTTCCCGGTATACATGGGTCTGATCTCCATGGTCTGCATGAGTCTGCCACTGGGATATCTGCTCATATTCAAGCTTCATCTGGGGCTCGCTGGTGTGTGGCTTGCCATTGCGGCGGATGAGTGGACCCGCGCGGTCATTATGTACTTCCGCTGGAAGAGTAGAGCTTGGGAGAAACATGAACTGGTGGAGCATGATGACGAAGAGGTTGGTGCACAGCCGGTACCAGCTGTCTGACGAAGAATGTTGTGCAAAGATATAAATGAACCTGCTGTAGATCAATGAAGTGGCTCTACAGTAGCCACAGGGCAGCAGTTTCCCAGAAGAGTCAATTACGGAAAGGATTCAATCCGTGATTGACTCTTTTTGCATCTCCGGCAGAGGTAAGCAGAAATAAAGATAGCAAAAATGATCAAAACGGCGGTTACACCATTCACGTATAGTAAGGATATGGAAGGGGGCTTTACCCCAGTTGAGCCGTTACCGTGCAATGATTCAGCAAAGTTTGTTCTATATTGAGACTCATCTGCATGAGCAGATTGGACTGGAAGAAGTGGCGTCTGAGGCGTTGTTGTCGCCGTATCACTACCATCGAATTTTCCGTAATGAGGTGGGCATGACCGTGGTGGATTATATCCGAAACCGTCGGATGAGTCTGGCGTCTACGACACTGCGAACCACAGATGCGGGCATTCTGGACATTTCCCTAGCATGTGGTTTTGAGAGTCAGGAAGCCTTCACCCGCGCATTTCGCAAATTATATGGCATGCCACCAGGACGTTTTCGCAAATTATTCGATCTGAAATTATTCGAAGGAAGAACCAGAGGAGGAGAATTACAGATGAATCAGACGTCAACAATTACAGGTTGGATGTTAACCGGGAGTCATCCGCAGAATTATGAGATGGGCATTGATCCGGCCGAAGTGCATCAGGGAAAAGCATCAGGATATTTGAAGGCCGTTACGCCGATGGAGCCTAACGAGTTCGCAACAATGATGCAACAGTTCAGAGCGGACAAGTATGTGGGTAAGCGGATGAAGTTATCGGGATTCGTGAAGACCGAGCATGTGGATGCGTTCTGCGGATTATGGATGCGTGTGGATAATAACGTGCATGATGTACTTCAATTTGATAACATGCATGATCGGCCAATTACGGGTACGCAGCCATGGAATCAGTATAGTATTGTGCTTGATGTACCGGAGGGCAGTGCGGTCATTTCGTTTGGGGTTATTTTGAACGGTAAAGGAAAAGTGTGGGTCGACAGCTTCCGCTTCGAGGAGGTTGATCCGAACACACCGCTGACACATATGGAGACAGAGTACGAGATGTCGGACGAGCCGCTCAATCTGTCATTTGAGGAGTAGATGCAATTTAAGTGCAGATCCATTATCAAGCTGAGGCTATATGGGAATTATGATATAATGCTGGTGAGAATGGAGCTGATGCTGAGTGACGGAATTACTCGATCCACGAGTAGATTTTGTGTTCAAACGCATTTTTGGAAGTGAGCAAAACAAAGATGTTTTGTTAGCTTTTCTGAACAGCACGTTTATAGAGACCGGCGAATCTCCTCTTACGGAGATCACTGTGGTTAACACGTATACAGATAAGGATAGTCCAGAGGATAAACAATCCATTCTGGATATTAAAGCAAAGACGTTAGAAGGCAAACTAATTAACATTGAAATGCAGCTGTTTAACCCGTATAACATGGAGAAAAGGACGTTGTTTTATTGGAGTGAGATGTACTTTCATCAGATAAAAAAGGGTGAAAACTATAGTCTACTCAAAAAATGCGTGACTATTAATATACTCAACTACTCCTGTCTGGATAATGAGCGATATCACAATGTTTTTCATTTACGAGAAGATCATACAGGTATTGGTTTGACGGATGATATCGAAATACATGTGATGGAACTAACCAAATTGGATGAGTATTCTGTTCCGATGGAAAAAGGCGGACTCGTGAATTGGTTATTATTCCTTAAAGGAATAGATACATCAAACTGGGAGGTGCTGGCCATGAATGAACCGATGTTGAAAAAGGCGATGGATACGCTGGAATTTCTGAGTCAGGATGCGTCCACCAGAATGGCCTACGATGCTCGGATGAAAGCATTGAGTGACGAAAAATCAATGATTGAAGGCGCACGAGCTGAAGGTGCAGCCAAGGGTAAGTTGGAAGGTAAGAGAGAAATGGCCCGTGAATTACTTACACTTGGTGTAGATCTCTCTGCTATAGTTAAAGCATCAGGACTCTCCGAAGATGAAATTAAGAAGTTATTGCCTAAGCAGTAACATAAATTAGGAATCTATAGACCAAGGGCTAATCCAATCACGGGTTGGCTCTTTTTGTCGTCATTGGGGTATAAAGAAAGTAGAGCCAAGTCCAAGCTGAGAGGATGAAAGCTTTTCATACAAATTGCAAACTCATCCATAGCTAAATCGCACGGACCTTGCTAACATAAATAAAAAAGAACTGAATATTTACACGAAAACGAAGAGTGCAGAACCAGTCTGAAGAAACGAAGTTCAAAGCTTTCTGTCAGAAAGCTACTTCGGAAGCATATGCTACGCCCTTATCACCGGATTTCCCCTTTGGAAGAAGGGGATTATAGAAATCTGGGGTTAACAGCGATCAGAAGACGGTACTGCACTTGAAGTTATCTCGTGTAACGTAGAGGATGAATCCCATGAATAAAAAAGTGCTCGTGGTGGATGACGAATCAAGCATCGTCAGTGCCATTGCTTACGCGCTGCGGCGCGAAGGATATGAAGTAGATACTGCGAGTGACGGCGAAGAGGCCTTGGTCAAGGTCGCATCGTTTCATCCGCAGGTCATGATTTTGGACGTCATGATGCCAAGGCTTGATGGATACGGGGTATGCCGCAGGCTGGAGGACCGCGAGGATATCGGCATTATTTTGCTGACCGTCAAAAATGATATCGTGGACAAAATCGTTGGCCTGGAAATGGGCGCCGATGATTATATGACCAAACCATTCGAGATCCGTGAACTGCTCGCAAGGGTGAAAGCGCTCATGCGCCGTGTCGAGAAAAGCAGTCCACCACCTGACGATTCGAAGAATCAGGCCATCGTGAATGGCACACTGCGTATTCATGTTGCTCACCGCACGGTGACCGTGAATGAGGAGAAGCTGGATCTGACACCAAAAGAGTTCGACCTGCTGACCATTCTCATGTCCAATCCCGAGCGTGTGTACACACGAGACGATCTGCTGGATCGGGTGTGGGGCATGGAGTATGCGGGTGGTACACGAACCGTAGACATTCACATCCAGCGCTTGCGTAAAAAAATTGGAGATACGGATCAGCAAAAATTACAGACTGTATACGGGATTGGCTACAAAGCATCTGCACCTGAAACAGGCGGGGCCATATGAGAGTCAGCATCAAGCTGAAGTTCAGTGTTTTTCTGGCAGCCTTGCTTATCCTAACGGTGGTTGTGCTTAGTTCACTGGTTCTGCGCGGTATTGAACGCAATCAGCAGTCACAAATTGAAGGTATTTTATCACAGCAGACACGGCTGGTGAATCTGAATGTGCGACAGTCCTACTACACGGAGTCCGTTCATCTGGAACAGGACGTTTTTTTACAACAAAACGGCCGTAGGCTTGCACAGGAACTGGCCAACTCTACCGGATTGCCGATAGCGCTCTATGATATGAAAGGCCAGCAAGTCGGCTCATCGATCAGCTCTGGGGAGAGTGCGATTGTTCAGGATACACTCAACTATGCACTGCAAAATAAAATTGCCTATCATGAACAAGGGGATACCTTGCTCTATGCCGCACCACTGGACGGTCCGGACGGACAGATGGGTGCCGTATGGATGCAATATCAGGTCCAAAGCTACCATGAATTCTATACTCGCATCCTTCAATTGTTCATATGGGCAGGAATTACCGTTGTTGCGCTGAGCTTCATATTAGGTTATCTGTTCTACAATCGGTTTGCCGTTGCGATTACCCGGCTGAAAAAGTCCGCAGATTCCATTCGCGAAGGGAATTACATTACGGAGTCTCCTTTAAAGCGCAAGGATGAGTTGGGGGAGCTGGGGCAGGGCATTTATTATATGAGTACATCCATTCAGCAAAATATCACAGCCATGCATGCGGAGCAGCAGAAGCTGCAACTGGCGATTGAGAAACTTCAGGCGCTGGAACAGCAGCAGAAACAATATATCGGTAACATTAGCCATGAGTTCAAGACACCGCTGACATCGATCAAAGCTTATGTGGAGCTGCTCGACATGTATAAGGATGATCCGCAACTGCTTGATGATGCCACAAGTAACATTGGCAAAGAAACGGAGCGGCTGTACGAGATGGTCGAGAAAGTACTACATTTATCTGCTCTGGAGAAGTATGACTTCGAGAACCAGGCCGAAGATGTAGAGGTGAGCGCTCTGCTGGAGGATGCCTGTGGCCGGATGCGTGGGAAAGCGGAGAAGTTTGCGCTGAACATGGAACTGGATCTTGAACCGGCGGTGATCCGCAGCGATCGGGAGAGTCTTATGCATATTTTCATCAATATGCTGGATAATGCTATCAAATATAACGTCCCGGATGGTGTGATTCGGGTGAAGAACGAACTGCGGATGCAGGATCATCAAGCGGTCATTCGCATCTATAACTCGGGTACGCCGATTCCGGCAGAGGCGCGGGAGAAGATTTTTGAACCCTTTTACACCGTGAACAAAGACAGAGCCAGAAAAACCGGCGGAACCGGACTGGGTCTATCTCTCGTGAAGCAGTTTGTTGAAAAACAGGGCGGTACAATCACCCTGCTGTCGGGCGATCCAGAAGATGGGGAAGGTGTGACGTTCCAGCTCATGTTCCCTTTGGCTGATTCAAGTTTACAAGTTCGAAACAAGTCTGAATAACTTTGGAAGTATGCGATGTGTATGCTTGGTCTATAGCAAGAGAAACCAGGGGGGACCATCATGAATTGGAAACAAGCAGCTATGGGCACGTTCGGAGCCATTGCCCTGTTAACGACAGCGGCATGTGGGGGAATAACGGAGCCGGGGGGCAACGCACAAGGTGGGAAAACGGGCACCGACATTACAGTAAAAGATAATACCAACACGTCCGTGTACCAGAGCTTCAAGCTGGAGAAAATTGATAAATTGCCGAATATGCGCGGGATCGCATGGCTAAGTGACGACTGGATTGTATCCGACAAGGAGAACAAGTCCCTGAAACCCGTCACGATTGAAGGCCAGGAAAGATACCCGCATAACTTATATATGTATGATCTAACCAAAGGCACAGACACGCCGCTTAAGGAAAGTGAAGTCAGTCTGGGTGCACCGCTGGTGTCACAGGATGGTAAGTACCTGTTCTATCGGGAGCCGGAGGAAAATACGGGCAAAGGCTACTTCCTGAATCTGCATAACGGGGAGACAACCCCTGCGGGCAAGGAGGATGGATTTATCCAAGAGGGCGCGTGGCTGGATAATGAACATGTCGTTTTCCCTAATATGAAGGGTGATCTGATCTCGGCAAGTGTGGACGGTACAACAAAGGTACTGGTGGAAACAGGTAATTTCAATGTACGGAGTATCAAGGTGTCAGGCAGTATGCTCTATTATATTACGGGCGAGGACGGCCAACTGAATGCATACGATGTGAAGACGGGTGAAGTAAAACAGGTGCTGAAAAGTGTGGAGTGGGTCGTCCCTTCCAATGATGGAACCAGGCTTGCGATTGTGAAAAGAACAGCGGATACCAAACGGGCGCTGGTGCTCACCGATCTGGAAGGCAATGAAAAGGCCACGCTTGCCAGAGGCACACAGATCTTCGGCACAAGTTGGTCGGGTGATGATTCCAAGATTGCATACACCATCAACTCCGAGAATGACAATGAGAAAGGGCTGTTCGTCTCCAACACGGAGTCGGCAGAACAGTTCCAGATCTCGGCGGATATGGACAACGCTTCTGACCCACTCGCCTGGAGCCCGGAAGGCAATAAAATCCTGTTATCGCAGGCGGTATTGGAGAATGAATCGTATCACTTTGTAACCTCGGTCATTACGATCTCGGAATAGGGTGAATGGTGCAGAAAGATATGTTCCATATCTTTCATGCCTTTCTATACATTTATATTGACTAAGCTGTTCCGCTTCCGATAAACTAGAATGCAGGAATAAAAGTCGAATGTCAGGCAGCAGTTCGAGACGATGTTTCGGGCGGCTGTTTATTTTCTTTTTACAAGTAAGGGTGCAACGTAGTCGTCTTGCCGGATGACCGGCTAATAACAACATGGAATAGGAACAGGTGATATACATGTGTAACAGCGCGTACCGCGTGCTTTTATATTATAAGTTCGTGAAGATTGAAGACCCTGAGACGTTTACACAAGAGCATCTGCAATACTGCAAGGACCTGGGTGTGAAAGGCCGTATTCTGATCGCATCCGAAGGCATCAACGGTACCGTATCTGGTACGCCTGAACAGACGGAACAGTACATGAAAGATATGCTGGCTAATCCGCTATTCAGCGACATGGTGTTCAAGATTGATGATGTCGAGGAGCATGCGTTCAAAAAAATCTTTGTTCGTCACAAAGCAGAGCTGGTAACCTTCCGTGTGGAAGATGAACTTGACCCAAATGTGACTAGCGGCAAACGCCTTTCGCCGAAAGAGTTCCATGAACATCTACAACGTGATGACGTTATCGTTATTGATGGTCGAAATGATTATGAATACGAAATTGGTCACTTCCGCGGGGCTATTCGTCCAGATGTGGAGTCGTTCCGTGAGTTTCCGGAGTGGATCCGCGAGAACCTGGGTGACATGAAGGACAAAACGATTATTACCTACTGCACTGGCGGCATTCGCTGCGAGAAGCTGACCGGGTTCATGATCAATGAAGGATTCCAGGATGTGGCTCAATTGGACGGCGGTATTGTCACGTACGGTAAAGATCCGGAAGTACAAGGCCATCTGTTCGATGGCAAGTGTTACGTATTTGACGAGCGGATCTCTGTACCGATTAACCGGACAGAAGAGGATATTGTCATTGCCAGCTGTTATCACTGTGGAACGACACATGACCGATATATTAATTGTCCAACCTGCAACCTGCAGCATGTAAGCTGTGAGGATTGCGAAGAGACGCATAACCGCTTTTGCTCGGATGCCTGCCGGGAGGCAGCACCGGTACACGCATAAGCAGGAGAGCAGGTGCTGATCGTGAAGCGCGAAGAGGAACGAACAACGCGTGAACAGATTTTGTTCATGCTGAAGCAGCAAGGTACATTGACCGCGAGGGAAATGACAGCTGATCTGGGTCTGACCGGCATGGCCATTCGCCGTCATCTGACGGCACTGGAGCAGGACGGCTGGATCGAGGTTCGGGAGGCCCGGGCTACGGCCGGACGCCCGTCCTCGGTGTACCAATTGACGGTACGCGGGGACAGCTTTTTTCCAAAATCATATTCCTCCCTTACGCTGGAACTGCTTGAAGAATTGTCTGACTCTGCCGGTAGCGGCGTGGTGGATGCATTGTTCGAGAGTCGCCGGGACAAACTGCTTCGCAGCGGATTGCCACAGATGGAGGGCCAGGATCTGGCCGGACGGGTGGAGGAACTCGCGCGAATCCAGAATGCCAACGGATATATGGCGGATGCGTCCAGAGATGCAGATGGAACCTACGTCATTACGGAAATGAACTGCCCGATTGTGCAAGTCGCGAGTGTCTACAAGCAGGCTTGCCGCTGTGAACTGGAACTGTTTCGCTCGCTACTTCAAGCTGAGGTGGAGCGTACCGAATGTTACGCCGATGGCGGCAAAAGGTGCAAGTATGAGATTCGCGAAGCGTCGGGGAATTAGTTGAATAAGACAAGAGAGACTGTTTCGATTCGTCGAAATAGTCTCTTTTTTTGAATAAAAATGACGTAAAAACGTTATTTTTATGGTGAGATGCGTGATATAATTTGAAATAACATCCAGATGTTTTATACATAACTCAATATTAGATGGGAGGCGTTAATGATGCACGAACCCGAACCGGCTTTGAAAAAGGCCATGAATCTATTGAAGGAACTGAGCGAGGATGAAGAGTTCCGCCAACAATATGAAGCACGTCAAAAGTTTTTACGGGATCAAGTATCCATGATGGAAGGCGCACGAGAAGAGGGTCTCAAGAAAGGCATGGAGGAAGGAATTCAAAAAGGAATCGAAGAAGGTGAAGCTGAGAGTAAGCGGAAAATCGCAATGAATATGCTCAATTTAGGTCTTGATCAAGAGACCATTGTCAAAGCGACGGGACTAACCTCTGCTGAAGTGAAAGCAATCCAGCAAGAAAAATAAGCTATATATACTAGGCAACTCGCAAAACTTGCGGGTTGCTTTTTTTTGTTATGTAATGTTTTCTATCACAACCATACGATGAAAGTAAATTGGAAGCGGTTCAACCATTGACGGATATCGGGACGCCCCTTAATATTAGGGGAACAATAAAACACCAACACGGGTCATGACTTCAGTCGCATGAGAAAAGTCTATATTTGTCTGCTTTTGTCGATCAAAGCAACAATGCGTTGAAGCGTTCGTTTTGTCCCGCCCTATCGTGTCAATGGAATCTCGATAAGGGTAACTACATTTTATAAGATGGAGAGGGGTTCTCACACATGAAAAAGAAATTTTGGATGTCACTGATGATGGTTGCTTCAATGATCGTTGCAGCAGGTTGCGGAAATAACAGCGGTACAGGCTCGGAATCCGAAGGATCAGGGACTACAACAGGTGGAGGCAGCGAGGAAAAATCATATCAGATTGCCATCTCGCAGATTGTTGAACATCCATCTCTGGATGCTACACGTGAAGGATTCATCGCAGCCCTGAAGGAAGCAGGCATTGAAGAGAACAAGAACCTCAAAATCGATTACAATAATGCGCAAGGTGATTCGACGAACAACTTGTCCATTGCACAGAAAATCTCGGGTGATTCCAAAAATGATCTTGTACTCGGAATTGCAACACCATCTGCGCTGGCTCTGGCTCAACAAGTGAAGGACAAGCCATTGTTGTTCGCAGCAGTGACAGACCCACTGGGTGCCAAACTGGTGACCGATATGGATAAGCCGAGCGGCAATGTTACAGGTGCATCCGACACGAATCCGGAGGCTATCGTACAATTGGCTGACTTTATCGCTAAAAATCTGCCGGATGTGAAAACGGTAGGCTTGGTCATTAACGAAGGTGAACCAAATGCGGTGGTTATGGCAGATAACGCTGAAAAGGCGCTGGCAACACATAATATCAAGCTGGTGAAAGCACCAGTTACGAATACATCTGAAGTAAAACAGGCAACGGATTCTCTGGTTGGAAAAGTAGATGCCTTCTACATCACGCTTGATAACTCTGTCGTGAGTGCGGTTGATACGATCATCCAAACGGCCAACAGTAATAAAATTCCGTTCTTCTCCAGTGATCGGGATACCGTTGAAAAAGGAGCTTTCGCAACCGTTGGCTTCAAATATTATGACCATGGATATCAGGTGGGTGAGATGGCTGCGGACATTCTGAAAAATGGTACGAAACCGGGTGATATGAAAGTCACCGTTCCGGACAAACTGGATCTGATCCTGAACCTGAAAGCGGCTGAAGCCCAAGGTATCACGGTTACGGATGAGATGAAAGCGGAAGTAAAAGACCAGGAAAACAACATTATTCAATAGAATCAATTCATAAATTTAATGAGTTATGAGATTGATTCAATAATCTGACCGGAGTGTAATCCGGCAGTATGGATGCGAGGCGGACGTGCAACGGGTTCGCCTCATTCTTTTCGATAGACAGGGAGGAAGTAGTGTGAGTATAAGCTGGAATTCAATTGAAGGGGCGATCGAGCTGGGGCTTTTATATGCACTGATGGCACTTGGTGTATATATTACGTTCCGCATACTCGATTTTCCTGACCTTACCGTAGACGGAAGTTTTACAACAGGAGGCGCAATCGCGGCGGTTATGATCTCCAATGACTTCTCTCCTTGGCTCGCCTGTTTGGCGGCAATGGCTGGCGGCATGGTGGCTGGGGCTTGTACAGGTCTGCTTCATACCAAAGGCAAAATCAACGGATTATTATCCGGGATTTTGATGATGATCGCGCTCTACTCCATTAATATGCGTATTCTTGGCGCACCGAATAAATCCATTATGGGTATGGATAATCCATTCTCAGGTGAGCATGTCATGGTGTTAATTATCATCGTGGTGCTGGTGTTTAAAATCATGCTCGATCTGTTCATGAAAACAGATGTTGGACTGGCACTCCGCGCGACAGGTGATAACAAACGCATGATTCGCAGCTTTGGTGCAAATACGGATGTGACTACCATTGTAGGTGTCAGCTTATCCAATGGATTGGTTGCCCTGTCTGGTGCATTCATTGCACAGCAATCAGGTTTTGCAGACATCACGATGGGCATCGGTATGATCGTTATTGGACTGGCTTCCGTCATTATCGGTGAGGCCATTCTTGGAGCAAGAACGGTATTCTGGGCTACACTTGCAGCGATCGTTGGTTCAATCATTTACCGGATTGTGGTCGCGCTTGCCCTTCAAGTGGAATGGTTTGATACATCTGATCTGAAGTTGATCACCGCGGTGATCGTCATTATTGCTCTTGTATTCCCAACGATGCAGCGCTCCATGAAGCAGCGAAGTCTGGCTCGCAAACGAACGGAAGAGTTGATGCGATCCGGGGGTCATCAGGCGAAGGGAGGTATGTGATCATGCTGGAGATTACGCAAGTAACCAAGCTGTTCAACCCAGGTACAACGGATGAGAAGACCGCGCTGGTCGGTGTGAATCTGACAATGAATCCGGGAGACTTTGTGACGGTGATTGGCAGTAACGGAGCGGGTAAATCCACGCTGATGAACATCATTTCGGGTGTGATGAAGCCGGACATGGGTGATGTGCTGATCAATGACCGCTCCATTAAAAACCTGCCGGAGCATAAACGTAGCAGCTGGATTGGCCGGGTATTTCAGGACCCGATGGCAGGAACAGCACCACATATGTCCATTGAAGAAAACATGGCGATGGCATACAAACGTGGTAAAGGACGCGGACTGGGCTTCGGAGTTACCCGTGCCAGACGGGAGATTTTTAACACGCAACTGGAGAAGCTGGGAATTGGACTGGAAAAGCGGCCGAATGCAAAAGTGGGTCTCTTGTCTGGCGGGGAGCGCCAGGCACTTAGCCTGTTAATGGCTACGTTTACCCAGCCGCAAATTTTGCTATTGGATGAGCATACGGCAGCCCTTGACCCATCACGTGCCGAACTGATCACGGAACTAACGGAGACACTTGTGCGTGAGATGAGACTGACTACATTGATGGTGACGCACAATATGGAGCAGGCCATTCGTCTGGGTAACCGTCTGATCATGATGGACAAAGGCCGAATTATTCTGGATGTCAGCGAAGAGCGCAAGCGTACGTTGACTGTCCCTGAGTTGCTTGGTGAATTCGAACGGATTAGCGGCAAAAAAATGGCAGATGATCGTGTCGTGCTGGGTTAAGACAAGGGAACACTTGTTGGAAGAACAGATATACGTACCGTAACCCACAATCTAAGCCATCTATAAGATAGACGATAAAAACCTTTTGCGTTCTCGCAAAGGGTTTTTATGGTATGTTGAACACGTTGAAAAAATGGAATGAATCTATACGATTTCGGATCAGCGAATTATACATAGTAGGAGGAACCAGGCATGTCTTTGCAATTGGATGAAGGGACATATACGGTAACACGGCGAACGGAATCCATTCGTCTACTCGCCAAGGAATTTGCACTGCTGCATTTCCTGTATGAAAACAAGGAAAAAGCCTTCACCCGCAGCCAACTGTTGGACCGGGTATGGCCTTTGGAATATCCGGTTGAACGCACTGTGGACGATCATATCTATCGCCTGCGCAAGAAATTGAAACGCTGGGATGAGATCCGTCTGGATACAGTACGGGGCTACGGATATCGACTTGCTGTGCATGAGAACAAGTCCGCTCTACCCGCGAGTCCATCTACTCAAGACCCAGAAATGCAGGAAGCCATTCACGGATTACTTCGTAAATATCACTTGTTTGGGCAGGGAAACGCCATACAGACCTTAGTCCAACAGCAGGAAACACTCGGTATTCAGATTGTCCCGTATTATCAGTTGTATATCCGTTTTATACAGGGAGATCTGGAATGGCTGATTACAACAAAGGAAATTCCCTTTGAGGAGCGTCTATACTGGCTACTGATTTTCGTGCACCCCCTGATCGAGCCAGCGGATAGTATACAGCTGTATGAGAAAGCTTTGAATTCAGCTGCATTGTCTGCCGATCAGCTTCGCGAACTCCGCATTCTGAACATCGTTGAAGTCTATGTAGAGGTGGGCCAATATCAACGGGCGAAAGAGCAGCTGGAAGAAACATATCGTGTAATAGATACAGATGAGCTCAAGAATTTCAGACTGCCTGTAGCACTTGCAGCGTTGTATGTGGAACTGTGGGGTGGTAGCGGTGAAGCTGTTGAGGCCCAGATGGCAGTTCTGCGGTCAGGATTGAAGGATGCCCCGTATCTGCGGGAGATTGGACGTTTTCAGGTGATGGAAGGATTATGGTTACTTCGGCAGGGACGGATTCGTGAGGCAGAGTTAAGAATGGATGACGGTCTGGATGTATTGAAAATGTCGCTGAACGCACCGTTATATCTGAATGCTGCATATCAGATTCTCCTATTCCTGGGTCATCATCGAATCGAAGGTAGAATTCGCAGTAAGTATCGTCAAGTGTATGTAGAGATCGGCAAAAGTTACGGTGTACCCGCATATGGACAACAAATTGTAGATGAAATACGTAACTTTTTATCTCCTACCTCCCCATCCTCTGATCTTCCTCTGATATAACTCCTTTATGATTACAGCCAAGGAACATACAGGCCACAAGCGGCTGTAATCAAGGGAGGAAGTACATGTATGACCGTCATTTCAAATGAACCCACATCCAATGAATCCACCGAATCACCCGCCTCATCTGCGGAATCTTCCAAAAGCTTATTGACCAACCTCCGGTTTGTCCGCATGTTTATCGCATACTCGCTGGCTACGTTTGGAGATTGGTTCGATGCACTTGCCATCCAGGTGATGGTGGCCTACCGCTGGGGTGCTGATCCACTGATCATTGCACTTATTCCTGTATGTATGGCCGTCCCAGGCATACTGCTGGGCTCCTTTGCAGGTGCCCTGGCTGATCGACTGCACAAAGTAAAGATCATGATCCTGTGTGATGTAATCACCGTGGGATTAACCGTTGCTATTTTATTCGCACCAAGCCCGATATGGTTGCTTCCACTGCTTGCCCTGCGGGCCATGATGGGAGTTTTTCACGTTCCAGCTCAGCAGGCGTTAACCCGCCAGGTGGTGGCAGAGGAGCATCTGTTTCAGGCATCGTCCCTAAACGGTTTTGTGAGCCAGTGTTCGAAAGTGGCGGGACCACTTCTGGGTGCAGTCATTTTGGCCTTCTTTTCACCACAAATCTGTATTGTCATTAATGCCTGTACCCGCCTGTTGTCAGGTGCGGTATTATGGCCCTTGCGGCATTTGGTGGAGAAGTCGGAGTCCGTTGAATCAGACGGAAGTGCTGCTAGTGAACAGGATGGATCGGAGTCTTTGTTCTCCCAGTGGAAGCAAGGCTGGCGTTTTATAAAGAGCAGTCGCACCGTGCTGAGTACGATTCTGTTCGGCTGTTTT
This sequence comes from Paenibacillus amylolyticus, assembly GCF_047302515.1. Classification (GTDB taxonomy): domain Bacteria; phylum Bacillota; class Bacilli; order Paenibacillales; family Paenibacillaceae; genus Paenibacillus; species Paenibacillus amylolyticus_G. The sequence goes on from NZ_CP168019.1 coordinate 6,306,901, forward strand.
GGACTCATGGCCATTCTCATGATTGATTATCAGTTTACGACCCTGTTTCGGGAGATCAAGCCAGGTAATGAATCACTACTCGGCTGGTTGGGATCGTCGGCAGGAGCCGGGGCAGTCGTCACCATTTTGTTGTTAAATCGCTTGCCGAGAATTGGGTATGGGTGGGGACTGGGTGGAGGATATCTGTTCGTGGGTGCCGGAATCGCTGCGCTGGGGTGGATCGGCCCACAAACACCTGAAATTTGGGTCATTATCTGGGGCCTCTGTATCGGGCTGGGCAATGGACTCTTTATGGTAACACTGAATTATTTGTTACAAAAGGAAACCCCTCCTGCCTATGTAGGGCGCGTCTTTGGCATTCAAAATTCACTATCCAGTGTTGTACTGGTTGTAGCTCCACTTGCAGGTGGAGCGCTCATTCGAGTTGCGGGGCCGAGCCCTACCTTTCAATATATCGGTCTCGCTACGCTGGTAATTGGTCTTGCCGGCATACTGCTACAACGTATCTTATGGGAGAGGAAACAGCCTCTCATAACGGAAGCCAAAGAGAACATTCCGCAGGAATCGGCCTGATTGTTTTGACCGGACAATATTTTAATCATCATTACATCTACAATAAAACGAACAGCCGCTTTCAGTATTCATCCGAAGGCGGCTGTTTGCACATTGCATTGTTATGCATGTTTGAACGAATCACACTTCCCACCAAGCAAAATAAGCAGTGGAGGCCATCAGCCCACCAACCGAAAGTGATCCGCTGACAGAGAGGTTAATCGCTTGACCCGGAGGAACCACGTAACGGCCAAATTCATTGGACAGAAACGGCCCTGCTTGAAGGGGCATAGCCATCAATGGGGTCGCTCCTGAAGGCGCAGCAGCAGAGAATCGTACGATGGCTACGCTGGTATTGCTGCTGGAAAGATTGCTGTTCACCGATGTTAGTGTGCTGGGAGAGCTTAGCGTTCCATTCGCGGTCAGACTCATGGAACCGCTGAAGGAAGATAACAGATTGAGTGAGACCGTAATTCCACCAGAGAGCCGCGATACGTACAGGGTTTTCCCGCTCCCTGCGGGATTGGCCAATTGTACGGTGGCGATAACCGTTCCTCCCAGCAATCCCAGTGTGGTGGAGTTGGTGGAACCTGCGTTGTACAGATTGCCCGTACTGCCAGCATTATTCTCTGGAGGTGCAACAATGCCGGGAGAGGTATATGTGTTGGTATTTGACGTATAGACGGGCTGGCTTAACGGGTTGAATACATTATTGTTTGGCACTGTATACACCACCTTCTTCTACTATGATCCAACTCAGAATTCCCACCAGAACAGGTTAATGGCTCCCGTCTGACTCCCTGTGCCTACACTAATGGATAAAGTTTGTCCCGGTGGAACAATAATCGATCCGTTCAAATCCAGTGAATACATACCTGCGGTAAGCGGAATACTTGCGATGCTCGTGAAGGTTCCCCCAAGAGTACCGGTGTTTTGCCTCGTTGTGACTACACTGGCGTTGGTGTTTCCAAGTAGCGTATTGACGGGCACAGGTGTGCTCCCGGCAGTCACCGTTCCTCCCGAATAGATAACAAGTGTGGCTGCTGCTGTTGTGCCTCCCGTGAGGCTGGATATGCGTAATGTTCTGCCACTACCGGCTCCATTCAGGATCTGTAGAAGAAGGTTTTGGCTGGCAGGAATTGCGGTATTGTTGGTCGTTAAGGCAAAAAAACTGCCTGCAGCAGCTGCACCACTGTCTGGTGACGCTTCAATTCCAGGTGCAGAGAAGGTATTGGTCAGTTGAGTAAACAGAGGACCATTCGATTGGTTGAATATATTGTAGTTGGTGATCTCATCCACCTCCCATAGACCAGATTAACTTATGCACAACTCCGTTAGATCCGCATGTCATTGTACTTGCAGTGTATGTGAAAAGAAGAAAAATGGATTGGGGACTGAGCCGTATATCTGGAAATAACGGCAGATGCCGTGCCCGTATTTCGAATCCGGGCATACGATGCGTAAGCACATTTTTTAAGGGGAAATCGAGATGAGTCGAACAGCAAAGCGAAGCAAGAAGAGAACGAAGCAACCAACTAAATATGATAGCCGTCGTCGCTCCCGTCATTCCTGCCGCGCTAAATTGCTGAAACCCCCTTGTTCCCGGATCACTCGTCCCCGGTTCAAGCAGGGTGCTTCCTCACGTACGAAACTCCCTGGTGCTATTCATTGTTTTACAGAGCATACGTATGTCGGAGCCGAGACCAGTAGCAGCATACACTCACTCCCGGCACAAGACACCTCATCACTCAGCATGTATACCTATGGCGTTGTGAATCGGGGCAAACATCCGGCTCTTGTACAGATCCAGATCAGCCCCAATGCCGTAGACTATGCTGTGGACAGCCAGGAGGTGGTCGCGGGAGGCCAGACCAAAGCGCTGGTACCATTGCGGTTTTTGCATTATACCCGGCTTGCAATTCGATCCGTTGAACCGGATCAACCGACCCGGCTCGATGTTTACTTTCAGGCACAGCGTATGCCGTAAGGGAGTATGATCACACAGATTTGACCAGGGAGGAGGACGAGACACATGCCTAACTTTACAACGTTTAATACGAATCCGGATAATCTGAGGACGTTGATCTTCGGCCAAGATAGTACAGGCACAGCCCAGCCCGTCAGAACCGATACGAGCGGGAACGTGGTTGGCATCATTTTGGACGGAACCATCAGTAACATCTCCGGTTTGACTACCGTTACGATTAATGCCGGAACCATTACGAACATTCTAAACGGAACGATCACAAGTGTACTTGGAGCGACCATCACGGCAGGTACGATCAACAGTGTGCTTGGAGCCACAGTGACCGCAGGTACGTTGACGAACTTGCTGAATGGTACGATCACAAGTGTATTAGGAGCGACGATCACGGCCGGAACGATTACAAGTGTACTCGGGGCAACGGTAACAGCAGGAACACTCACGAACTTGCTGAATGGTACCATCACAAGTGTACTTGGGGCGACGATCACAGCCGGAACGATTACCAGTGTGCTCGGAGCTACGGTAACGGCGGGAACGCTGACCAACTTGCTGAATGGTACGATTACAAGTGTACTTGGAGCGACGATCACAGCCGGAACGATTACCAGTGTGCTCGGAGCCACGGTGACAGCAGGAACGCTGACGAACTTGCTGAATGGTACGATCACCAGTGTATTGGGAGCAACGATTACAGCCGGAACCATCACCAGCGTCCTTGGAGCGACCATCACAGCGGGTACCATCACAGGTATACTCGGAGCAACGATTACCGCAGGTACGATCACCAGTGTACTTGGAGCCACCATCACCGCAGGAACACTGACGAACCTGTTGAACGGAACCATTACCAGTGTACTCGGTGCAACGGTAACAGCGGGTACGTTGACGAACTTACTGAATGGTACGATCACAAGTGTATTGGGAGCAACGATTACCGCAGGAACACTGACAAACTTATTGAACGGAACCATTACAAGCGTACTTGGCGCAACGGTAACTGCGGGGACGTTGACAAACCTGCTAAATGGTACAATCACCAGCGTGCTAGGTGCTACAATTACCGCGGGAACACTTAGCAGTGTGACGTCGATTTCACAGAAGAGTTTCCAGGAGTCCCAACTCATAAGCACCCCGACCGCAAACACCTTCACAGCGCTCCCAGCGGTTACGACCAGTGTATTTGGCACGTATTCTTTCTTTGTATATAACCGGGGGCCGGGTGTAAATCGGGTAGATGCTCTTGTTGAGATCAGCGCCAACGGAACGAACTGGTACACAGATGTAACGACGGTAACGGGCATTTTGTCCGGGTCAGTCGATGTATTGGTTCCGCAACGTTTTCTCAAATATACACGTCTATCCTACCGCTCCAGCCTAGTTGGTGCACCAAGTACGATTGATGTGTTCTTCAATGGACAAGGCACATAACCCATTCATTTGTCATATAGGTACATGGAGTTCCTTTGGTGGACTGCATGTACTTTTTTTGTATTGGAGGTGGTTATGTTTGCAGAACCGTTTACTTGGAATTCATATGATTGTGCAAAATGAAGAACATCACCTGCCCCGCTGTCTCGACAGCTTGAAGCATATCAGCACGGAATGTTTTATCACCGATACTGGCTCATCTGACCGTACACCCGAGATCGCCAGAACGTATGGAGCAACGGTGTTGCACGCCTGTTGGGAAGATGACTTTGCCCATGCACGAAATATCAGCCTGCCTCTGGCGAGCACGGAATGGGTCCTGTGTTTGGATGCCGATGAGTACGTTATGCAGGGATTGGAAGAACTGCTGAATTATTTACCTAAAGTCCATAAAAGCATTTCGAGATTACGTATTATCATAGAGAATCGATATGGTGAAGGGATAGAAGAGAACGTTATCTCTCAGCCAGTGAGATTATTCCGTGCTCATCAGGGATATCGATACAAGGGGCGTATTCATGAGCAATTGGTTCGTAGTGGCCCAAGCGAGCTTGCCCAGGAAGAGGCCGGTGATATGAATAAGAGCGAGACCTATACAGATGAACAAAGCCAATTGATCGAGACTGAACTGCTTGCTCCATTATGTCTGATTCATGATGGATATCTGGCTTCAACGATTGCGCAAGAGCATAAGCCAAGACGTAATTTGAAACTGATTGAGCGGGAACTCGCAGATGAGCCTGCACAGCCTTTTCACCTGTACAATCTGGGAGTAACGTATTGCCAGCTTGGTCAGGTCGAACAGGCAATTGAAGCGTTCAGTGAATCATTGCGCCTGACAGAGTTGCTCGCACCATATCGACCTACACTGGTTAGAGATTATGCAAAGACCCTTGTGGGATCGGAACATTACGACGAGGCGCATGCAATTCTGGCTGTGGAAAGACAGCGTTATCCATCTTACGCTGATCTGCACCTGTTGTATGGGGAGACGTTGGAGCTGAAAGGTTTGGAGGAGCGTGCATATCAATCGTATGCCCGAGCAACGGACTGCCGGGAGGGAATGGACCGTGTTGGACACAGTGATGGCGGTAGCACGTTAGACGCGTCATATGTAACGGAAGCGGGTTCTAACAGTTACAGAGCCTATACCGCCATGGCAAGACTTGCACAGAAACGGGGATTCTTTAAAGAGTCTGCACATCTGTACGGGCTTGCACTGGACAGCATGTTCACATATGCTCCGGCATGGGCCGGGTTGGCAGACGTGCTGCAACAATCGGGAGAAACGGATGAGAACATAGCAGAAACATTACTTTCCAGATGTAGAGGGATCGAAAAGTTGGGTCACAATGATTCGATTTGTGGTGAAATTCCCCATTCATATGCTGTGACATATGAGGATCATCTGGTGAAGGTGATTTATGTTCTAACAGGCTGTGGAGCATATGAACAGGCATTGAAAATGCTGAATACAGATGCGTTTATTGCTCGTATCCATGTAGCGGATCGAATACATTGGATGTTGTGTGCGAATAGGGTTTCCGAAGCGCTGCAACTGGCAGAAGAACACTGGAGTGCAGGGTGTGTAAATGAAGTCAATCTGCTGGCTGAGCACAGAATGGATTGGGCACTGGCTTGTTGGACCAACGGATTACGATTATCCGAGGCGTTCCTGGAAACTACGCTTCCACAAGAAAAGAACGTTTGGAAGGTCATGGATCGACTGCTGAATCAGTTAACCAAAGAGCCGCTAAGCATGAAACCTGCTTCACAAGAACAAAAGCTTATGCAATGGGGTCCGCAGGCAGAAATGGTAGCAGAGAAGGTTGTGCAGCAAGCCGTAAAGACAGGACAGCTAACACTTGCTGAGCAACTGCATGAGCTGCGGGCAATAATGATGTGTGACCATTGGGGAACGGCTGTAACTTTACGACGGGAGTTTGCAAGTCTGCTGTATCGTCACGGGTATACCATGGTAGCCGCGAACATCCTGATTCAGTGCATGACCGAGAGTGAGCTGGATGCTGAAGGGTTATTCTGGCTGGGCGAAACATTGGTTGCCAAAGGTTACCATGATCAGGCATTGTCTCTGTTCGAGCAGGCTCTGGAGCGGGAGCCTGATATGCGGCAGGCCCGAGCTGGAGCCGCTGTATGTTACTTGCAATTGGCAATGGAGGCGATTCGGCAGGAATTGGTTCGTTCTCCGTCTTCAGGGGTACTCGCTGCACAACATAATGCACTGGAACAAAAGCTGCGAACGGCCGAAGGCATCCCATGGCGTACGCTTTTCCATGCAAAGGAAAGGAGGAATCAGCTTGCGAGCGGAACGAATTTCCCTATGCATGATCGTGAAGGATGAGGAAGAGTTGCTTCCTCATTGTCTTGCCAGTGTCCAGGGAGCGGTGGACGAAATTATTGTGGTGGACACCGGTTCATCGGACCGCAGCCCGGAGATTGCGCAGCAATATGGAGCGGTGGTTGTGCGATTTGAGTGGTGCGAAGATTTTGCCGCAGCACGGAATGCTGGCCTGGAGCGCGCTTCCGGCGACTGGATTCTCTTTCTTGATGCGGACGAGGCGCTCGATAGGGCTGCGCGGGAGCAGATCAGGAGCTGGACGTCGGTCAGCGGATGTGACGGATTGTTTTTAAACATTCATAACTATACAGGTACGGGTCAGCAGGGGGTTACCGTGAATCCGGTTTTGCGTCTCTTCCGTAATGCTCTGGAGCATCGGTTCGAAGGCCGAATTCATGAGCAGATTGCGGCGGCGATTTGCCGTAGGAATTCAGAGGCGGCTTTTCATGTGACGGACATGGTCATCCATCATTATGGGTATCAGACGGCGATTGTGGAGCGCAAAGATAAGGTGAACCGTAATGTTCGCCTGCTGCAACAGGCAGTGGAGGAAGAACCGGATCAGCCGTTCCATCACTATAATCTGGGTGTCGAGTATCTGCGTGTGGGGGAAGCGGAGCGGGCCTTGGAGACGTTTGGTGTGGCTCGGATGGGGATTGATCCTGCGGTGACCAGTTACGCGCATTTGCTGTTCAAATATGAAGTTCGTTGTCTCCAGCATCTGAATCGCTGGCAGGAGGCATTAGATCGCATTGATGCTGCGCTTGAACTCTTTCCAGAGTACACGGATCTGATGCACCATCGCGGGGTATGTGCAGACGCATTGGGTGATGCAGATCGGGCAGAATATTCGCTCCGTGAAGCTGTTCGCATGGGACCACCTCCACCCATATATCATACGGAAGAAGGCATCGGCACCTATCAGACGTGGTATACGTTAGGGCGATTGCTGGAAGGAAGGGCAGATCTGGAGGGTGCGGTAGATGCTTATGTGGAAGCGGTGCGTGCCAAATCGAGTCTGTTACCGCCGCTCTATCGGATATTCCGAATTATGCGAGTCTCCGGGCAGGAACATCAGATTCCAGCGCTGGTGAGGGAGCGCTTTGCACTCAGTTCGGAAGAGGCTACACACAAAGTATTGGGCATTCTGGAGCAATCTCGTTGTTATGAGGCGGCTTTGCAATTGTTATCGGTTATATCCTCACAACCTTCCGCAGAGATGAGGGAGCGTTTATCTGTGGCGGAGGCGATGCTCAAAATCCAACAGGGAAGATGGAACAAGGCGCGTCTGAAACTGGAACCTGTGCAGCGGAAAAAAGGGCTGCTCGCGATCTCGTCTGCTCGATGGCTCGAACGTTTGGAATGGATAGAAGGGAAGGAAGTCAACGGAGATGATCCATTGGCCTTGTGGTTGAAGCGTAGCTCGCAGCTAGGTGCAGTAACGAATGAGGAATCTGCTGTGCAGACAGGGAGAACGGTTGGTCTGAGAGCGACAAAGAAGAAGGATATGAACTCCAGCATGGACGTAACGGTTGCGGGAGCAGAGTATGATGGATGGCAGGCTCTTGGACTGATGATGGAAGGATGTGTACAGTCAGGGAGATGGAAAGAGCTCCATAGCCTGATTCAGATGTGTCGACAGCAATTGGCGGGAGAAGGGTTATCGGTGGGAGAGAGCGTTCGAGTGAAAGAGAAGGAGAAAGAGATGGAAGGGAAAAAGGAAAACGGGAAGGTGAGTGACATTGAGTCGTTCCCTGGGGCTTCGGATACCCTGACGGGAACAAGCTGGCTGGTGAAAGGATTGGTCAGTGCTGCGGATCATCATCTGGAGGTGTTCGCTCAGCATGCAGATGGACAGCGGCACCGTTGTTGGCCTGTCGTTCAGCATATTCGGCTGGAGTTGCCGGGAGCGGACGGATTTGAGAGCTGAGAGGGGATCAGGCAGGTCCGGGAGTTCAACTTAATTCAGCGGGCTAATGGGTGGGGCTGAACTCCGTTGGTGAGGGGTGGTGATGAATATGGGCATAGGGATTAGTTTGTGTATGATCGTGAAGGATGAAGCAGGGTCACTCCAGCGGTGCTTGAATGCAGTCAGGAATGTGGTGGATGAGATCATCGTTGTGGACACAGGCTCGGTAGACGATACAACTGAAATTGCGCGTCTCCATGGTGCCGTTGTAATTCGTACGGAATGGAACGGAGATTTCAGTGAAGCCCGTAATCTGTCGCTGGCCGCTGCTACGAAACCGTGGATTCTGGTGCTTGATGCGGATGAGGTATGGGTACAGACCCCTCAGATGAAGACAGAACTCATGCGGTTGTTAGCGGCAAGTAGGGATGACGTGTGGGGATACTGGATACAGGTCACAAGTCTGCTGGGTGTGTCCGGTGAAGAGCATGTGACGGATGCGGTGTGTCGTTTGTTCCGAAATGATCCCCGAATTGCTTTTCAGGGCAGAATTCATGAAGAGATTGCTTCTTCCATCATGGCACTGGCTCCGCAAGGTGTGCTTCATTCTGGACTTGAAGTCATTCATTACGGATATCTGGAGCAGGTGATTACCGCCAAAAATAAAGGTGCACGGAACATGCAGTTGATCCGTTTCGCGTTGAATCAGGAGGGAGATCAACCGGAGTTGTTATATGCTCTGGCGGCAGAATGGTTTCAGCAAGCGAAGTATGATGAAGCACTCCGGTTGTTGCAGCCATTATTGGCACAGCTTACGCCGGAGTGTGGATATCACTCGGATCTGGTGCTGAAAACGGCTTACGCCTGGCGAGAGATTGGCAGTCCAGAACGGGCGCTTGCTGTGGTGGAAGCATGGGCGCCCGTGTATGAGGATTTCCCGGATTTGTTGGAGCTTGGTGCTGTACTAGAACTGGATCAAGGGAGAGAGGATGTGGCCTTGAACTGGTTAAAACAGGCTAAATCAGCTGCTTCTACAGCCAGCAGGTATACATCAGTCTCTGGTGCTGGGACCTATCGCAGCCTGACGCTGGAAGGCATGGCGCATGAGAGGGCTGGCCGCTGGGCAGAGGCAGAAGCCGCATACACGGCGGCGCTGGGCATGCAACCCGGCAGCTTGCCTGCATGGCAGCGGCTGTTGTTGCTGGCCGCAGCCACAGGGCGGCAGCATGCCATCGCCAGCGTCACCGCTCGGGTAAGCTTGCCGCCTGCGGCATGGCAAGCGTTGATCCCGGCCGCGCTTGCCGCGCATCGGCCGGATTGGCTGCTTCGCCATGCGGCGGCGCTTGTTGGCCCGCTGCGGGCACAGCCGCTGGCCGCCGGGCTTGCGCTGGCCCAGCTGGGCGAGGACGCCGCGGCTCGGGCGGCTTTGCAGCCCTGGGCGGCGCATGCGCCGCACGGGCGAGAGGCGGCCCTGGCGCTGTGGGCGCTGGGCCACAAGCAGCCCGGCAGGCGCAACGCCCGAGCGGCGGCTCGCCATGCGGCAGCGCTGCCCGCCGCGGCCCACGCCGCCGAGGCGCTGCTGCAGCGCGGGGCCTTGGAAGGCAGCAGCACCTTGGCGTGCAGCAGCGGCCTGGCGGGCAACCCGCCCCGCGGCGCAACGCCCAGCGGCCCGGCCGCGCCTGCGCCGGGCGGCGTGCTCGCGGCTGCGCAAGCGCTTGCCGGCGTAGGCGCCTGGGCCGCATGGCTGCGCCTGCTGCAAGCCCTGCCGCCCAGCGGCGCGCTGGCGTTGCTTGCAGCGCTTCCGCCTGCGGCACGCTGCGGGCTGCTGCGCGCACCCGCGAGCGTCCGCGAAGGGCTGCTGGCGCTATGCGGCACGCCTGACGGCGCGCAGCAGCCCCACGCGGACGAAGTGCCCGCCTCGGAGCGCACCGCTCACGCAGTCCTCGCGGGCACGCTCGCGCTGCTCGCCGGGCGGCAGAACCTGGCGCGTGAATGGGCCGAATCGGCCCAAGTCACTGCGCGGCAATCTGCCGCCACAGGTCGCCCGGCGACGACAATCCCGCCGGGCCTGCAAACTCTGCTGCGCCTGACAGCACCCGGCGCAGCCTCTGCTGATGAATACACCAACCAGTGCAACATGTTACTGGTACACCTATAATTTCCTGTAATCTGTAATCTGTAATCTGTAATCACTAATCACTAATCTCTGATTTCTAGTCTCTAGTCCTCAACCCCTGTATATCCCCACATATTCCCGCAATAGCTCATCCAATTGAAATTGCAAAAGCAACGGAGCTACCGGTAATCGGAGCATTGCCCGAACCGTGTATTGTTCCGTTGCTAATGGGTCGAGCCCTTAAGCCCTCAACAATCCCCTCTGCATTTAACTCAACGTAACCCAATTCGTCTCAACCTTTGCATATCACCGCTCGAAAACAGCGGATCGGCGTGCCATACATGTCAGACCAGATGGCATCGTCCGGCTCCTCCACATTCAGCTTATCTTCAATGGTTAATCCGGTGACAGCCATGATTGTCTCCAGCAGATCAGGGCGCATCTCGGGTACATCGAAGGTGGCGATCAACTGTCCGTTTGGCTTCAGTACCCGGGCGAATTCCCGAAACGCCCGCAGCATTGTGCCTGTATCCAGATGCTCAAGTACAGAGATACAGAACACCCGATCAAACTTACCCGACTCGTACGGAAGCTGTGCCAGATTAGCCTGTGCACGGTGCAATCGGACGAGAGTTGATTCCGGCAGATCCTGAGCGGCTTGCTCGCTAAAATCAGAAACAATATCCAGCCTGATCGCCTCTTCAGACAAAATACGTTCATCCCAGTCACAGGCGTGAACCTCGCGGCAGTGTTCGGCGAGCCAGAATTTGAACGGATGGGAGATGCCGCAGGCTGCATCAAGGACGACATCATCTGGACGCGCAAACCGCCGGGCCCATTCATATTCGTAGGGACGGCTCCACCATGCCGGATGCAGGGGGAAGACCAATGTGTCCGTTTTAGGGTCACTTTGCCTAATGTATCTTGATTCCATGAATTCCGTTGCCTTGGGCGTATCCATCATCCCCGAATTCCCTCCTTTAATCCTGTCTCTGCCAAAAAAGATTCCAACACCGTGCTCCACCGGCTCCGCCACCTGGCCAGATCATAGGACAGTGCAGTCTCTCGCGCATAGATTCCCAGTCGTTCTCGCTCGGCCCGATCCTGTACAAGACGTACGAGTGCGGCGGTTAGTTCCTGCTCGCCAGGAGGTACCAGTAGCCCATTAAAACCATCCTGAATCAGATCATTCAATCCGCCAACATTGGAGGCAATTACCGGAAGTCCACAGCTCATCGCTTCCAGACACGCATAGGAGGTGCCTTCCGAGAACACAGTTGGGATCACAGCGATATCTGCCTGATGGTAGGCCTCCCGAATATCCCGGAAATCATACGTGCGCTGGTTAATTCGCTCCGCATGTGGATGAGTACGATGCCAGTAACGAAAGACTCTCCCGACCGTGCTGCCTTCGACCAGTTCCCCGGCAAATTCAATCTCCAGATCCGGAAAGGCTCCAAGTAGTTTATCTGCCGCCAGCATCATTGGAATAATACCCCGTTCCATGCTGATGCGGCGTGGATAGATAATGCGAATTGGGCGGGGAGAGGTTATACGGGCATCCACAGTTTTCTTTTCAACCTGTCCCTGAATCGGACCATTAACCTGATACTCAGCATCTGCTTCTACTAGAATCTCCGTAGCCCAATCCGTTGAATTCCGGTGATTATGAGCAAACCTATACGTTTCGCCATCTGCCTCGACTTCTTCCAGTTTCGATAACTGTAAATGGAAATCTACCGTTTCTTTCCCCTCTGGTTCTTGATCGCTATCTGTATCCCCACCTCCATCTCTGTTAGCCTTACCACTGTTCGCTCCAGCACCACTAGTTCCATCCTTGCCTTCTACAGCTTGCACCCCTGATATAACTGCACCAACATTTTCTTCATGACTCGCCAGATCATTCTTCCATGCGACAAGCCATTCGTCTTCCTGTTCTTGCTCGAAGGTCCGCGTTGGCGGGGCTGGTGTGAAATAGGACGTATCCACTGCATTGGGAATCAGGACAACCTGTCTTGGATCGGTATAGGTGCACGCAGCTCGGCAAAAGGTCTGGAAATGAGAATCCACGGATACAATGCGCACGAGTCCATCCAGAGCCAGTTGAATATGTTCCGCGACTTGTTGTTTGGTCTCCAGTGGCAGTCCGGGACGATCCCAGTTAATGCCGTGACAGATGCCAAGACTGCCGGGTTTGTAGGTGATGGGTTGCCACAGACAGCTGGCATAGATCACTGGGCCGCGCGCTGCGGCTGCCATCCGATCAAAGGCTTCCGGTACATTATCCATGTCGTACGAATAACCGAATACGTCAATCTGCTCCGTCCGAGTTTGGAATGCTTCAAAATAAGAGAGCTGATGAACCTCGGGAATATGCCCGAGTCCACGGATGACACTGCACAGATCCAGAATGTAGCGTTCCAGTCCACCCCCAAATACACGACCGAATTCCCGGTTGTACCCGTCGGTGAAACTATGCGTCAGAATACTCACCACGCCCATCTCACGGTCCCTCCTTCCAGGGAATCAGCCGAGGTTCCGGATCGAGAATAGACTCGTAATGTGCAAGATTGCCCCACTCACCGCCAGGATCAATGCGCTTGTAACGCAAATATTTACGAACCCGGTCCTCCAGACTGCCGGCCCAGCCGAGATGCTGAACCTTCAGTTCCGTACTGACCCCAGGCAATACAGTGCAGGACAAGGGAAGACGGGGAACGTGATGATTCTGTTGTGGATAAAAATAAGGATATCCAGGCATATACCGTACAAGTGAAGCGGTATGCCGTTTGTGCAGAGACCAGAGATCATCTTCCCGGTAGTGGGTCCGGCCACCCCACATATCGTAGAAACGGAATGCAAACCAGTCCGCATACTCCTGATTAATCAGAGTGCGTATGGCTTTCTTGGCCTCTGAGCTGTACAGCTCATCCGCATCAACCGAGAGCAACCAATCGGGACATGTTCCCGCAGCCGCTTGCCATAAGGTGTTGCGAAGGCGCCATTCCTCGGCGAACAGTGGTTTCTCCAATACCTCCAGACGGACCACCTTTGGATAGGCTTTGCATATGTCCGGTGTTCCGTCTGTGCTGGCATCGTCCACAATCACGATCTCATCCACGAACTCACTCAGATCATGCAATACCTCTTCAAGGTATCGGCCACGTTCATTGCGAACCTGGAGCATGGCGGTCAGCTTGTTGCCTTTGCTTTTGCGAACCCGACGAATGGATAAGGGCTCTTTGAATACACTTGTTTCCTCTTGTGTTATAGCAGCATTCTGTTCTGCCTGACCTTGTGAATCACCCCAGTGATGCACTTGGCTTCGGATGTCCTGTGTTGGTTGTGCATGATCCGGGGTGCGATCGCCATTTCCCAATGCGTCTGTATGTGTTCGATCGACTGTTTCGGTTGGTGTGTAAGTGGTTTCGGTTCGGATATCCCTGTGCACCATTGGCCCATTCAACTGTTGTCTACGCTTCTTCGGGTCCAGCATCATGGCACCTCCCCAAGCAATTGCTGTACAGCATGATCCAACAGCTCCAGCTCCACAATCCGGGCCAGCGCATCTTCATCCTCCAGTGCTGTCTCAAGGAAATGTCGGACTGCCCCGTGTCGTTCCCCTCGCAGTGCCAGCGCACTACCGGATAATTGCTGATAATCCCGGCGACTGGCATCATCCTGAATATCGACTGCATGCACCAGAGCCAGTGCTTCTTCCACACGTCCAGTCTCCTGGTAGATGCGGAATTTCCAATGTCTCGCCGTTTCTCCGCCAAGTTCGTCCAGGATACGCAGGGCGTTTCCGTAATCATCGTTCATACGGAGTAGTTCCGCTCGTACAAGTTGATCTTCTCCTGCCTCAAGCCAGCGACATAACTGTTCATAATGATGCCGTTCTTGTTCATCTGCTGCACTAATGCCGTACACCCGCAGGGCGTCCTCCAACTGTCCAGCCCGGGCATGAATGGCAGACAGGAATCGATAATGTGAGGTTACACAATCACTTCGACCGTTCATGACCGCATGGGTAAAGGCCTCTTGCAACGAATGGACGGCCCGCGGATCTTCAAGCAAGTACTCATAGGCTGCCAGCAAAAAGGATATCGTCTCATGTGCACCTGCTTTGGCACGGAGCTGACGGTAGAAGTCGGCACGTACACTGCATTGAAGCAGCGTGACGCTATCTGGAGTGCCTGACAGGATCTGCCGCAGCGCATGCAAGAAGAGCAGTTCGTAGTCCCGGAGAGCGACTTCGAGATCATCCTTTTGCATCGTACCCGCAGGTGCAGGGTCTTCACCGCCCAGCCAGATAGCGCGTGCACCTTGGAAAAGCAGCTTCATATAACGTGTTTCGGAGGATGTGCCGACCAGATCGGCGATGCCGACCAGTTTGGAAATACTACTCTCCCATAGGGGAGATTCTGCTTCGTTTCCAGCAGGCTCAGGGAGCAGGGCAATACATAGCTCAGGCTCCAGTGAAGCCGCAGCCATTAGCCAGTAGGGATGGGCGACTACGGCCACGGTGCGAGGTTCCAGCAATAGCTGCTCGGCTTCAGGGAGGGAGATGACGGTAATGACCGAAGGTACATCTTCTGTTTGTGTCAGGCTGCTGACATAGTAGACCTCTCCCTCGATCGACAGCAGTGCAGCAATATCGGGATAGGGAAAGGATGACCAGCCTCCTTTGCGAGGGAAGAGAACATACCGGACAGGGGGCTGTCTTGTACTGGCCTTATCCAGGCTGGCTTCGGTGTCTTCACCTGGTAGTGGCGCAGGTTTTTCCATGAATAGTTCACCTCACCTTGACTGTAATATGGAGCGTCATTCGCTCTGCATGTGCTTCATGCTTTCACTTCATATGTAAAGCCCTCACGGTACTTCGCATGATATGCCTGAGACTAACATATGGGCATTCCGTCCTAAACATGAGTATCTTCCATGAATAGATGCAGTTGGCAAGCTGTGATAGAGCTTCCCTACGCTCCAATACTCCATTTATAGCTTCATTCACCTTCTCGGTACTGAAAACCAGATTTTTTGAACACGCACTACAATAGGCTGAATTTTATCTTTTGTGTGACCGAGGTCACTTATTTTTGCTATAACACGTAGATTGTGATAATTCAAGCAGATTCGTCAGGTCGCCGCGCAAGTAGGTTTATCCGGCGGGGAAAGGCAACGGATCGCTCTGGCCCGGCTACTGCTTCGGGAGACGCCTGTTATTATATTGGATGAACCAACCGTAGGGCTTGATCCGATGACCGAACGCGAACTGATG
Organism: Paenibacillus amylolyticus; assembly: GCF_047302515.1. Lineage (GTDB taxonomy): Bacteria > Bacillota > Bacilli > Paenibacillales > Paenibacillaceae > Paenibacillus > Paenibacillus amylolyticus_G. The sequence goes on from NZ_CP168019.1 coordinate 6,322,533, forward strand.
CGGACCATCCTGGACAGCTTGCAAGGCAAGATGATGATCTGGGTCACCGATCACCTGATTGGTGCGGAACAGATGGACGAACTTATTTTTATGGAAAATGGAAAGATTGCCATGCAGGGTTCTCACGAACAATTGCTGGCTGGGGAAGAGCGATATTGCCGTCTCATTGAACTTGATCGGCCAGGATGGACAGGTCGGCAGCAACAAGAACAACCGTTGCCACCGGTAGCCTCGAGATAAGTGTGAGCCTTGAGCGCTGAATCATAACACATAACAAAGAGACGAGCCAAGAAATCTTGGACTCGTCTCTTTTTACATTCCGATATGACCGCTTATATTACGGATACTTACATCTCTACCAGCATCAATATAATGGAAGACAGACAGAGGCAGGTACTAACCAGATAGAGGACAGCAACAACCTGTTTGTGATTCAATCCAGCACGTAGCAACCGATAATGGGCTTGACTTGCATCGGCCTGATAGATCGCTTTACCTTGAATGAAACGTTTGATAACGACAAAGATGTTGTCGAAGATCGGTACACCCAGCGCCAGAATCGGAATGAAGATGGACAACATGGTTGCTTGTTTGAATGCACCATCCAGAGCGATAACCGCCAGAATGAAGCCAAGGAACGTAGCGCCTGCATCACCCATGAACACTTTGGCAGGAGCTTTGTTGTACTTCAGATAACCGATGGTTACACCGACCAGAATGATCGACATGAGTGCGGAATCAGTTTGACCTTTGGCAAGGGCCACGATGAACAGGGTAATTGCCGAGATGGCCGATAATCCGCCAGCCAGTCCGTCCATGCCGTCCGAGAAGTTGATGACTGTTGTCACCCCGAAGATCCACAGGATCGTGAGAATGAATTGCAGCCAGATTGGAAGCATGACATATTCCGCGTTGAAGGGATTCACGAATCCGGTAAACGCAATGCCAGAAGCAAATACGAGTACTGCCGCAGAGACCTGTACGAGCATTTTGGGCAGGGCAGGAAAATCTTTGCCTTTTGTTTTGTACCAGTCGTCGACGGTACCAATCGTTAGCAAAAGCATACCACCAGCGACCAGAGCCGCTGTTTCCCATGTGATTTCTTTCGTCAGAGCAATGTATGTCAGGAAAAATCCAGTAAATATCGCGTAACTCGCCGTGAGCGGGATAGGCTGCCTGTGTAGCTTACGCTCCACATCTTCCCGGGGCTTGTCCACAAAATCGAGCCGGTGAGCCAATCGACCAAGCGGCGGAATAAGCAGAACCACGACAGCAAAAGACACTATAAAAGCCAGTATGTATACCATAAACTCGCTTGTTTCACTCCCATCTACCAATTTCCCCTTATTATACGAGTTAAACAGGAAATCTGTCGATGTCATTATTGTAACCAGACGTACGCAAAGGTGAGCAAAAGTTCAGGTTTTATTGTATTTGAGGAAGATAGGAGCCGAAATAATGTTTTACGGCTTCTGCATGATAGCCATCATCACCTTGCCAGGTTGCTGCAAAGACAAAATCGCTGGAACCACCTTTGCGTTTTCTCGGTTTATCTCCAGGAGCCAGTATGCCGGCTGCCGCCCAGATTTCCAGCAGGGCATCGCGCTCCTGTTTGCTGGAAGGGAAGAGATCCTTCCACTTTTTCTCAAGTGAGCGAGCACTGTCTTTGGGGTCTTCCGTCTGAGCTGCTTCAAGCAGGTTGACCAGGATGGCTTGGTCTTCAGGAGTTACTTCATAGTTTGCATCCTTGTCCTGTAACAGTAATTCCAAATCCATCAGGCAATAGATAAGCCAGCCATGACGCACGCCGCCCCACTTGATCCGTTCAAAGTTCAGGACGTTTAAGTCGACGTTGGAATATTCCTTGTCTGACTGCAAACGCAGGAAGTTACAATCCCCACAGGCACTGGTGTTAGGGTGAAGGGAAGGGCGTTCCGCATAGGTGTGTAAAGGCATGTTCGATGTTAAAGCCCAGCTGGATAATGCGCTGCGTAGATAGACTTTTTTGGTGGACAGACTATGTAGAAATGCCGAAATCACCCGTTCTTTAAACGAGTCATCCTGATGCATGTCGTACAGACGCTGGACAATCTCGTCATGCGTGATCGTGAGTGGATCAAACATAACACCTTTGCTTTTGGCATATTCAAATTCCTCCCCGGAGAAGGGTAGAGAGGTTGTTTTCCAGCCACCACCGCCCCAGAAGGTGCTCAGCAGTATCTTTGCTGCCTTTTTGTCCATATGGTTAGCCTCCTTTATGGGAATTGCAATTATGATCATTGTGATGCTTCTATCTATAAGATTGAACTAAAGAGTAATTAGCCTTGCCACTTCGATGACAGAACAACCTTCCGATCGCTGTTATCCCCCGAATTTTCGATTCACTTTTAAAAGGTGAAATTCTGGTGATAAAGGCGAACGCTCCGCTTCTTCAGGTTATTTCTGCCCTCTACGTTCTTGTCTAAAGGGTTAGTTCAATTTATCTGGGGCCTGTGTTACGTATTCCGCGGTTGTATTCAGAATCATGTTGACGAGACCTGGAAAACGTACGTCTAATTCTTCCTTTCGTAGGGAGTAGAAGTGCTGTTTACCTTCAATGCGCGGCTGGATCACGCCAGCTTCACGTAAAATTTTGATGTGATGGGACAACGTGGATTTGGAAATATGGTCTACTTCGAAGGCGGAACAGTTTTTCTCGCCAGAACTGGCCAGACAATGTGCAATTTTCATGCGGATCGGATCACCCAATGCATTGCAGACCGTGGTCAGCTTCAGTTCCGAAGCCATAGGTATCGTTGGAGTTCTCATATCTATGACGTTAGCATATTCTGACACACCTTTCAATGTTTGAAAAATTTCGAACTATCTCTTGCGGGGAGTATAAGAAGTATGATACATTTCTTTTCAGTTAGTTCGAAAATATTCGAACTGTAAGATTGGAAAACGGCTTTTTATTCTAGGAGGAATATGAATGAGTACTGTAAATACCACTACACTGTTAAACAACTATTTCCGTTTATTTGATGCTTCACGCGCAGACGAGCGCGCCATGCAGGACTTATTGTCCCTGTTTACACCGGATGCAGAGATTGTGCTTAACGGCACCAGCAGATCAGGGTTTGATGGTTTTATGAAGGCTTTTTACGAATACAATAAGGATGTAAAACATATGTGGGACGCGTGGGTGCAACAGCCTGACGGCAGCTACCAAACTAACTGGGCGGTATGTGGACAAGCGGCAGACGGAACGGTATATGCCAAGGCAGGCATTGATATCGCGCGTGTAAATGATGCAGGGCAGATTGTGTACCTGGAGAACGTACAGGCCGACCAGAATGCGTTCAGCAAGTATAATCAGTAATTAAAATCTAGGATTTCGACATCCAATTGGCATTATGGAGACCTAGCGTGATGACCGAAGAAATGTTAAATTCAGTTGAGTTTCTGACCGAGTTTTCGCCAGAGAATCAGGAACTGGAAAAGAGATTCTTCTATTTTAGGACGGTTGCTGTGGCGGCCCCTGGATACTTTAATAGAACATAAAGGGAAGCTTCAAGTATGATGAGAGATAAATTCGATCCATTCTAAATAGAGTTTATATAGTCTGTGCATGAAAAAAAAGCCCATTCCCATATGGATATAACCATGGCGGGGTGGGCCTCTTTAACTTACGGCATCTCGTATTAATTCTAACGAACTGTACACACGCTATTGGAAGGTATTTAGAAAAAGTGATTTTCTAACGAACCACAGACACGTTAATAGGCTAAATTTTCAGTTCTTGTGTAGGTTTTTGCCCATGAAAGCCGATATAAGGTGTCTAAGGTTCGTTAGATTTTGAAAACATGCTATAAACCTCATATAAGACGTCTATGATTCGTTAGACCATTCCATGTTCAACGTTTTGACCCTCCAACGTGTAACATCCCACGCCTTCCCTACCCCTGCATCGTCTTATTCTGAAAAGCAGCGATATCCGCATACTCTTCTTCAAACTTACGGGAGATGCGGATGAAGATCGGCAGCAGTTCCCGGTAGACGCGGACACTGTCCGGGTCAGGCTGGTGCCGGTGCGTTGATCCGATCATGCCGGAGACAGCGCTCAGGGAATCGATGCGGCCAAGAGCATACAAGCCCAGTACAGCTGCGCCGAGGCAGGAGCTTTCAATACTTTCGGGGATGATGACATCCTGATCGAAAATATCGGCCATCATCTGGCGCCACAACTCAGAGCGGGCGAAGCCGCCTGTCGCCTGAATTTTTTTCGGACGGCCAATCTTTTCTTCGATTGCCAGCATGACCGTGTACAGGTTAAACAACACACCTTCGAGCGCGGCGCGAATCATATGTTCTTTCTTATGATGCAGCGTCAGGCCGAAAAACGAACCCCGTGCATTGGGATTCCAGAGCGGAGCCCGCTCACCTGTCATATACGGATGGAACAAGAGACCTTCCGAACCCGGAGGTACGTTTTCTGCGACACGAGTGAGCACTTCATATGGATCGATGCCAAGTCGTTTCGCAGTCTCCACCTCGGAAGCTGCAAACTCGTCCCGAATCCAGCGGAAAATAACACCGCCATTGTTCACCGGTCCGCCAATGACCCAGGCATCCTCCGTGAGCGCATAACAGAAGAAGCGTCCTTTGGGATCGGTCACCGGTTTATCTACGACTGTACGAATCGCTCCACTGGTACCAATGGTCACGGCCACGACGCCCGGATCAATGGCGTTCACGCCCAGATTGGAGAGCACACCATCACTTGCACCGATGACAAACGGTGTGGTTACCGCAATGCCCATCTCCTTGGCGTACTCCGGGTGCAATCCATGTTTCAGCACATGTGTGGTTGGGACCAATCGGGACAAGTGTTCCGGCGTGATGCCCGCCACATGCAGCGCTTCTGCATCCCAGTCGAGTTTCTCCAGATTCATGAGTCCGGTGGCGGAGGCCATGGAGTGATCAATGACGTATTCAGAAAATAATTTATAGAAGACATATTCTTTCATTGATATGAATTTGTGCGTCTGTCTGAACAATTCAGGCTGATCCCGGGTGAGCCACATGATCTTGGTGAGAGGGGACATCGGATGAATCGGCGTACCTGTTCTCAGATAGATTTCGTGACCATTCATCTCCGATTTGAGTACTTCCGTCCACTCGGCACTGCGATTATCTGCCCATGTCATGGCCCGCATTAGCGGTGTGCCGTGTTGATCGACAGGCAGAATGCTGTGCATGGCCGAACTGAAGGATACAAACAGGATATCCTCTGGCTTCACTCCCGCTTTGGACGTGGCCTGTTTAACGGATTCGATGACTGCTTTGAAAATATCTTCCGCATCCTGCTCCGCAATCGCAGGTGTGGGGGTGTGCAGCGGATAATCGGCACTGCCTTGAGCCACAATGGTTCCGTTCTGTTCGAACAAGACGGCCTTGGTGGAGGTCGTGCCGATATCTACACCGATCATATAGGGTGAAGAAGCCATTTTGTCATCCCTCTTTCTTGAATATATAAGTGAATGAATGCTGTTACACGTTAACACTTCGGGTACAGAAAGCCTTCTGATCGCGTAAATGCGAAGCATATGCTTTCGAAGTAGCTTTTCTCTGGAAAGCTTTTAACTCCATTTCTTCAGGCCCTTTCTGTCCCCTTCGTGCACGTGGTGCTATTCATCCAACTTATATGGCATCTGTTAATTCATCTATAGATAAGAATATCAGACTTGAGGGATGGATCAAAATGCCACAATCTTAGTCCTTCACTGCTCCTGCCGCAATATCCGAAATAAACTGACGGCTGATGAACAGGAACATAATGATAAGCGGAATAACGGCGAGCAATGTACCCGCGATAACCATGGCATAGTCTGTATTGTACAGTCCGTTTAATTGAGACAACGCAATCTGCAACGTGTATTTGCGTTCATCCGTCAGGACGATCAAAGGCCACAGATAATCATTCCATACGCCGATAAAGGTGAACGCGCCGAGGAAAGCAAAGGCAGGTCGCAAAATCGGCAACGCCACGTTCCAATAAAGTCGGAAGAAATTACAGCCGTCGATCCGGCCTGCATCCAGCAGATCGTTCGGAATCGACTCCGTGGCATACTGGCGAATCCAGAAGATACCGAAGGCGTTCACCATGCCCGGAATAATAAGGGCTTTGAAGGAACCGACCCAGCCGAACGTTGCCATCAGCACGAAGGAAGGCACCAGCGACAGCTGGGAAGGTACCATCATGGTTGCGAGCAGCAAGATGAAGAGCCACTTTTTTCCGGGAAACTCAAACTTCGCAAACGCAAACCCCGCCAGTGAGTCAAAAAACAGTACAAGAATGGTCACAAGGCCTGACACAAACAACGTATTCAGAAAGGCGCCCCAGAAGTCAATCTGCTGCAACACCCGCGTGATATTATTCCACAGTTCGCCCCCGAACCAGAGCTGGGGTGGAAACTTGTAGATATCGGACGTTGTCCGGGTAGACATTACAATCAGCCAATAGAACGGGAACATGGATATGAGCATGCCCCCGATAAGACCGGTATACAACACCAGCGATTTGAGGTGTTTGGTCGCCATGTGCGCTCCCCCTTATCACATCAGGATGATTTGCCTTGAACAAGCTTCCAGTTCACAATCGAGAACAGGGCGATAATGAGGAACATGCCCCAACCAACGGCAGCGCCATATCCGAAGTAATTGTTAATGAAGGATTCACGGTAGAGGTACAATACAATCGTCATGCCTGCTGCACCTGCGCCACCATCATTACCTACCAATACTTGAGGCTCAGTGAACAGCTGCATACCGCCAATCGTTGATGTAATGACCGTAAACAGGATCACAGGACGCAGCATCGGAATTGTAATTCGGAAAAAGGACTGTATCGCTGATGCGCCATCAATCTTGGCCGCTTCGTATAATGTCTGCGGAATACTTTGAAGTCCGGCCAGATAGATGACGGCGTTATATCCGGTCCAGCGCCAGACTACCATGGAGGAGATTGCGACTTTAATGCCCCATGGTGCATTAAGCCACTCCACAACCGGTAGCCCAACCGACTGCAACAGATAGTTGAGAAAGCCATAATTGTTGGCAAATAAAGCACCGAAGATAATGGCTACCGCCACGATGGACGTGACGTTTGGCAGGAAATAACCGACCCGAAACAGGGTGCGGAACTTCACAAATGGTGCATGTAGCAGAAAGGCAATAATCAGGGCGAAGAAGAGCATCGGAATCGTCGAATAGATCCAGATCATGAACGTGTTACCCACGGCTTGCCAGAACTCGGCATCGGTCAGCATGTATTTGAAATTGTTGAATCCGTTGTACGTCATGACACCGATGCCATCCCATTTATGAAAAGCCAGATAGAGTGAGAATCCGATCGGGAACAGGCCAAACACCGCAAACAGAATATAAAACGGCGATATCGCAACATAAAGTGCACGATGTTCCCACATTCTCGCCCATAGTGACTTCTGCCGATCCAGATCAGGTCTTGCATTTCCGGGATCGGGAGTAAGACGAGGTTCAGTTACAGCCATATGAATTCCTCCTTTGCGGATAACGAAACCACACGTTCTTCAGGTTAACGCTGCAATTCCCGCTCGACGCGGTGTACCGTATCTGTCCAGACCTGCTGTGGATCGGCATTTTGCTTCGCGACATCATTCAGCCGCCGGGTGATAATGTTGTGTACGGATGGGTATCGTTCGCCAAAGAAAGCATCCGGCACCTCCTGTGCCGATTCGGCAAATACAGGCCCTGTCGCCTGTCCACCGAAGAAAGGTTCTTCTTCTTTCATGGCAGGATCATCAAACACACCTGGTGCAGAAGGGAAAAGGTTCAATGTCTGGTATTGTTCCAGTTGATTTTCGGGACTTTGCAGCCAGCGAACCAGTTCAAAGGCTTCCTGAGGATGTTCACTCGACTTCAGGATAGACAGGAATGATCCTCCGTTGTTGCCATCTCCCTCTGGTGCCCGAGCGACCCGCCATTTCCCGGAGGTGTCCGGAGCGGCTTCCTGAAGCACTTGTTTCATCCAGACGGCACCTACAAAAGAGGCGATTTCGCCATTATTCATCGCGGCGTTCCAGCTTGGAGTCCAGCCATCTGCATTGGCTAGCAGTCCCTTCTCTTTGAAAGCAACGGCCGTATCCCAGCTCTTGCCCACAATAGGGGAATCCATGCCGATAAAGGACCCGTCCGGCCGGAAATAACGCTCCGCAGACTGCGATATGACTTGATTGTAAACGGTTGCAATATTGTCGGTTAGAAAAACCTTGCCTCCGAATTTTTCCTTGAGCTTTTCTCCGGCAGCAGCATATGCATCCCAGCTGTTGATCTGGCGTGTAACATCTTCGGGATCAGATGGCAATCCGGCTTCCTTGAACAGATCTTCTCGGTAGAAGAGGGCTGTTGGGCCCGTATCCATCGGGAAACCGATCATCTGTCCGCTTGGCGTAACACCTTGCTTCCATTTCCACGGCAGATATTGGTCTTCAATATCTCCTGCACCGAGATCATACAGATTATAGAAACGGTCCTCACTTGGGAATAGCTCCATGATCCAGTCGTTCAATGCTACAATGTCTGGTTCACCTGAGCGTGCAGCGAGTGTTGTTTTGAGTTTTGCTTTGAAATCACCGCCGATTTTCTGAGCTGTCAGTTCGATATTGGGGAACTTTTCCTTAGCCCTGGCAATCAACTTATCATCGATGGAACGATTCCAGTACCATAATGTAAGCGCTACCTTTTTGTTGTTCGCTGAATCGTCCTGTCCGGGCCAGATGGAGCATCCGCTTATGAGCAGGACGCAGACCATCAGTATGGCTGTCCAGCATGTTCTTTTCCGGCGGATCATGTGTATTACCCCCTCATCATTAAGTTCGAGGCATGAAGTGCTTTGGACTACAACATTAGTGTATGAGCAGTTTATAAACTCATACCCAATATTCCTGAAATGAAACACATATTTGTGTCGGTTGCGTAACATAAATTGGGTAGTTACTTTAAAAATAAAAGTTACTTGACACATTATAATTTTTATTCTAAACTAACTTACATAAAGTAACTAATGATGATGAGAATAATATAGATACGTACTATATAACGTCCAAGTGATCCATTTTCGCTTTGGATGCGAATCAATCAACATACAAGTTGGCCTAAACAGGAGGAACGACAATGATCAATTCACATATTATTCAACTGCTTGCCCCCAAAATTCAGACTTTTCCGAGTGGAAAAGAGTTCATATACCTGGTGGGACCAATCAAGCTACCGGTTAACCTCGATGGGGAGACCAAGACATTCCAGTGGTACAGCTGGATGAAATCGGACAAAGCGATGGAGAGCGGCAAGTTAATCGAATCCCTTGCTGAGGCTGAACTAGCAGAGCGTCAACAATCCAGTGTTCTGGTGTATGGTGACTTTGCTGAAGCACAAGAAGCGCTGATCCGGATGCATAGCATCTGTCATACAGGCGACATCTTTGGCAGCAAACGTTGTGATTGTGGCTTCCAATTGGAGCAATCCATGAAAATGATCGCCGCTCATGGAGCGGGTGCACTGTTCTATCTTGCGAACCATGAGGGACGTGGCATTGGTCTGTTCAGCAAAGCCATGGCATACATTTTGCAAGAAGAAGGTCTGGATACAGTAGATGCGAACTTGCAGCTCGGATTCACAGACGATGCCCGCAATTATGACGATGCGATTGCCGTATTGCGTGCGCTTCGCTCCGCACCGGTTACATTGATCACCAACAATCCACGGAAGCTGGCTGCCTTGCAGGAAGCGGGATTAAATGTGGGTGGACGTGTGCCACTATGGGGAGATCGCTCTGCTTTCAACGAGAAGTATCTGCAAACGAAAGTGAATCGTTCCGGTCACTTGGCAGAAAGTGATGGTTGGGCTGGGGCAGAGACGCTGCTTCCACATGCGCAGGCTTAATCATTATTTATAGACTTATACGATTAGCTGATTAAGCCGTTGTTGTACTCTCTGTTATGGAGAAGTACAGCAGCGGCTTTTTGGTATGGATGACAGGGTAGCGATCAGGTTTTTCTGATTCATGGAATGGCTTGCCGTTCCCACAGTGCGGATTATACAATATAGTCATCTGATGAATGCGGGAGGAACCAAGGTGCCATTTGAGGGACAACGTATATTGCCGGCTGCAAAGAGCATGAAGCAGTTTGAAGCGATGATTGAAGGCCCTTATACCTATGGGGTGATGCTGGAAACCCATATTGCACAGCTTCAGAGTGTAATGGACGAGGCGCGGCGATATGACAAAAAGATACTTTTGCATGCAGATTTGGTTCAGGGTTTAAAAAACGATGAGTATGCGGCAGAGTATCTGTGTCAGCACATTCGCCCGGCAGGACTGATCTCTACGCGAGCGAGTGTCATTCAGAAGGCAAAGCAGAAAGGCATTACAGCGATTCAACGTATTTTTCTGCTGGATACCCATGCACTGGAGAAAAGTTATCTGTTGCTGGCCAAAACCCAACCTGATTATATTGAAGTATTACCTGGCGTCATTCCGCATATTATTGCGGAAGTATCTGTGCGTACAGGGATACCCATTATTGCAGGGGGATTGATCCGTTCACCGGAAGAGGTTGAACTTGCGCTTGGCGTCGGGGCTACGGCAGTGACCACATCCAACGTAGATCTGATCCGACATTTCGAGAAATCGCTTACACCTTAAAAAGAACCCACAACAGGAGGTTGGCTGTATGGAAAAATATATATTGGCTCTGGATCAGGGAACAACAAGCTCCCGAGCTATTCTGTTTAACCGTGGCGGAGAGATCGTGCACATTGCACAGCAGGAATTCCCTCAGTATTTCCCCAAACCGGGGTGGGTAGAACAGAATGCCAACGAAATCTGGAGCTCCATTCTTGCCGTGATGGCTTCATGTCTGGCAGAGAGCGGAATTAAGCCTGTCCAGATTGCCGGAATTGGAATAACGAATCAACGTGAGACCGTTGTGGTATGGGACAAAGAAACAGGCAGACCCATCTATAATGCAGTGGTATGGCAATCCAGACAGACCGCAGATATCTGTGAAGAACTGAAGACACAGGGTCTCGGGGACCTTTTCCGCCGTAAAACAGGATTGCTGATCGATCCCTACTTCTCGGGAACAAAGGTGAAGTGGATTCTGGATCATGTCCCTGGTGCCCGGGAGCGGGCAGAGAAGGGTGAACTGCTGTTTGGCACGATTGATAGCTGGCTGATCTGGAAACTGAGCGGGGGTACACATGTCACGGATATATCCAATGCCTCACGTACCCTGATCTATAACATCTATGATCTGCAATGGGATGACGAATTGTTGGATATCCTCGACATTCCCAAGACTATGCTGCCAGAAGTACGAGGTTCATCCGAGGTGTATGCACACACAACAGACTATCATTTCTTCGGTCATCGGATTCCGATTGCGGGAGCAGCAGGAGATCAACAGGCAGCGATGTTTGGTCAGGGCTGTTACACCAAGGGCAGTATGAAAAATACATATGGTACCGGTTGTTTCATGCTTATGAATACGGGAGAGAACCCGGTACAATCCAATCATGGACTGATTACAACGATTGCCTGGGGGATGAATGGCAAGGTTGAATATGCGCTCGAAGGCAGCATTTTTGTTGCAGGTTCAGCGGTTCAGTGGCTGCGTGACGGATTAAGGATGCTTCGCTCTTCAAAAGATAGCGAGGATTACGCCTCACGTGTGCCTTCGACAGACGGCGTTTATATGGTACCTGCATTTGTGGGACTGGGCAGTCCGTATTGGGATAGTGAGGTTAAGGGTGCGGTGTTTGGCCTGACCCGAGGCACGACAAAGGAACACTTTATCCGTGCTACGCTTGAGGCGTTGGCGTATCAGACCAAAGATGTACTGGGGGCAATGGAATCCGACTCGGGTATTCCCGTGCATGCTCTGCGTGTGGATGGCGGGGCGGCGGCCAATGATTTTCTCATGCAGTTCCAGAGTGATATTCTGGGCATTCCTGTCGAACGCCCAACCGTGAATGAAACGACTGCATTGGGTGCGGCTTATCTGGCAGGATTGGCGGTTGGATATTGGACGAGTGCGGATGAATTGACGGATCATGAAAATACGGAGCGTGTCTTCCAGCCTGTTATGGCTGAGCAACAACGAACAGAACTATATACAGGCTGGAAGCGTGCAGTGAATGCAGCAATGGCTTTTAAATAAAAGAAATGAGATGAATATTTCTTGGTGTGGGTATTTGTACTTTTTAACTAAACATATGTTATAAATGATATTTACTGGTGGAAAATGATTCATGATTTACAGGGTTATTCTTCCTGGAGAAGGCAAAATATATACCCACTATAAGGAAAAAAATAAGGTTAGTGGATTCATTTGAAATTCCATCCTTTGGCAGAACAACTTTTTGAATTTTTTTTGAATAATGTGTCATTTCAGGACTTCACGCCGTCAAAAATCTGTGATAGGATAAAGGCACAAGTTAAAAAAATGATGTCTGGAGATCGGGAGGGACCACGTGCCGCTCAGCAATTGCTGAGCGAATGACGTGGTCCTTTTTTTGTTTTTTTACGGAAAAATTGAGAAAATCAATAGGAGGTTCAAGAATGACAGAAACGTTCTCGTCAGCACACCGGACCGAATATTTGCAAAGCATGGCGAATGCACATTTTGACGTATTAATTATTGGTGGTGGGATTACAGGCGCAGGGATTGCACTGGATGCGGCATCCCGTGGATTGAAGACAGCGCTTGTAGAAATGCAGGATTTTGCAGCAGGTACATCCAGTCGTTCGACCAAGCTTGTCCATGGTGGATTACGTTATTTGAAGCAATATGAAGTGAAGATGGTTGCTGAGGTAGGACGGGAGCGGGCTGTAGTTTATGAAAATGGGCCACATGTGACAACACCGGAACCGATGTTGTTACCGATCTATACGGCTGGCACGTTCGGCCGCTTCAGCACATCCATTGGACTGATGGTGTATGATCGGCTTGCCGGGGTGAAGCGCAGTGAACGGCGCCAAATGTTGAATGCTGGAGCGGTGTCAGATAGAGAACCTTTATTACGCAAACAGGGGTTGTTGGGTGGTGGACTCTATGTGGAGTATCGGACTGATGATGCCAGGCTCACCATAGAAGTTATGAAAGAAGCTGTCAAACGTGGGGCACAGGCAGTGAACTACGTCAAGGCGAAAGGTTTCCTGAAGGAGAATGGCAAGATTACAGGTATTGAAGCCGTGGATCAGATCGACGGTCAGGCATATATGCTGAAAGCAAGCAAGGTGATCAACGCTTCCGGTCCCTGGGTGGATGGGTTACGGGAATTGGATGGTTCACGCCAGGGGAAAACACTTCAGATGACCAAAGGCATTCATTTGGTCTTTGATGGTGAACGATTCCCATTAAGACAGGCCGTCTATTTTGATACACCAGATGGTCGAATGGTATTTGCTGTCCCACGTGATGGCAAAACCTATGTAGGAACAACCGACACTGTATATCAGGATGATCCTGCACACCCGCAAATTTCCGACTCGGATCGCGATTATGTGATTGATGCAGTTAATGGCATGTTTCCAGATGTACACATTGGTACCGGGGACGTGGAATCCGGATGGGCGGGTGTACGTCCACTAATTCATGAGGAAGGCAAGAATCCTTCCGAAATATCACGTAAAGATGAAGTCTGGGTATCCGAATCCAATCTGATTACGATTGCTGGGGGCAAGTTAACCGGATACCGTAAAATGGCCGAGATGGTTGTTGATCTGGTCGCACGCCAGATGGAGCAGGAGAGTGGGCATTCCATAGGCCCTTGCGTAACGATGAAGATGCCGATTTCCGGCGGTGATGTAGGGGGATCGGCTGGATTTATATCGTATGCGGAGCACAAGATCAAGGACGGTGTTGCCCTCGGGCTTGCCCGACCTGCTGCGGAGCGGCTGGTTCGCACGTATGGTTCTAATGTGGAGGCACTGTATGAGCGAATGCCCGATCCACGCACCAAGTCCGAGCTTCATGGCATGCCACAGGAGCTATTGCTGATGCTGCGTTACGCAATTGATGAAGAGATGGCTGTAACCCCGTCTGACTTTTTGGTACGAAGAACAGGTGATTTATTCTTCCGTATTGATGAAGTTCGTCGCTATAAGGCAGCAGTTATCTCGTATATGGCAGGTTGTTTGAACTGGTCTGAAGAGGAAGTGGTTAAACATACACAGGAACTGGATCAGCTGTTGCTGGAAGCATCCGGCAAAATCTAAGGCAGGATTTCAAGATCGAGAGTCGAATGGAACATGTAAGCGTGTAACATAGAGAGGGGATTACATCCATGACATTACAGATCGGAATCATTGGAACAGGCTGGTTCAGTAAGGTACACGCGGATATTCTCGCACGGATGGAAGGTGTTCGTGTTGCGAGTGTCTGTGGAACATCGCTCGAAAAGGCAGAGGCTATGGCCTCCGTTTATGATGCTGTTGGTTACGGGGAACTTGAACATATGCTGGAGGGTGAGAAGCTGGATGCGGTGTATATCTGTGTGCCTCCGATGTCTCACGGATCGATTGAGTCCGAATTAATCCGCCGCGGTATTCCATTCCTGGTGGAGAAACCGTTGAGTACTGGAATGGACGTTCCACGTCAGGTGTTGGATCAGTTGCAAAAGAGCGGATTGTTAACCTCTGTAGGATACCATTTCCGTTATCAGGAGGCCGCGCAGGTCCTGCAGCAATCAATGAAAGAACAGACGGTCGGCATGGCTCTTGGCCGCTGGATGGGCGGAATGCCAGGGGTCGCCTGGTGGCGGCGTCAGGACGGTTCAGGAGGGCAATTCGTAGAGCAGACTACACATATTGTAGACTTGCTTCGGTATTGTGCAGGAGAAGTTACGGAGGTATATGCTGTAGCAGCTCAGCGAAGCATGCATGAGAAGCATGAGCATGTGACCGTAGCCGATGTGGCGAATGTGACGCTTAAGCTGGAAAGTGGAGCGATTGCCAGTATCGCCAATACATGTCTGTTGCCAGACGGAGAGGGCGGCGCAGGACTCCAGTTCTACACGGATGCAGGTGTGTGGGATTGGACGCCGGAACGTTTGCTTCTGCCAAGTGCCGCAAAACATGCGATGGCAGGTCTGGAGATTCCGGCAGGACATAATCCATACGAGCGTGAGAATGAAGCGTTCATTCACGCCCTGCGTACGGGAGACCGTTCACGGATTCTGTCCGATTATGCGGATGCCTGTCGTACACAGGAGATTACTACGGCGGCCTTGGCATCGGCAGATTCCGGTCTGCCTGTACAGCTTCAGCCTTCAAAACATCTCTCTCATTAAAAGGTTGAAGGTAATATAAATACGCCTGAATCAGGGAATGATCCGCAGATCAGCCTGATTCAGGCGTATTTGTGTTGAGTAGAGATTATTAAGTAGCAATTCAACTACTCGGATTTCTGCTGTTTCAACCAGTCGGATGACCAACTGTAGATCTGATCAATGACAGGTTCAATGGCTCTGCCTTTCGGTGTCAATTCATACTCTACACGGGGAGGTATCTCGGGAAACATGTGTCGGGTTACGATACCTTCCGTCTCCATTTCCTTCAATCGCTCCGATAAAAGTCGTCCACTGATCGCCATCTCTGCTTCAAGCTCCGTAAACCGCTTGGGTCCGGACAACAGTTGGTACATGATTAACAGTACCCACTTCTTGCCTATGATGTCTATGGCTTGAGTGATCATACAGGGACTTGGTGATTTTACTTTTTTCAGCTTCAACGTGTTCACCTCGATTCATAATGATTTTCTTCAAAGTTGTATATGAAAGGACATGATTTCTGCCGCTTTAAGAATATAGGACATCCAAGTAAATGAGGGTTACTACAAAATATACTGTAACATACCTTTTGTATGTATTATACATCATACAGTGAAAAATTACTTGAAGAAATTATATTATTATTATATACTAACTTCACAAAAGTAAGTTAGTGATAAATAATACGTATAATATGAACGCGTACTATTCTGAAAATTAAACTGGGCTGAACGGTTGAAAACAGAGTGACCTTTGGGAACTTTTACATAGATTCTTTTTTTTACAATGTGCAGCAAAAATAATCATTACATAGTAGGAACATATAATTTGTTACAGGAGGATCTACATATGAACAAAATTTTGGGTTACGTTTTTCTGGTTGTGTTAGCAGGTGTGTTTGTCATGACGGGGTTTAACAAGATTAGTGGAGCAGACATGATGATTCAGACATTCGAAAGTTTCTCTTATCCGACATGGACCATGTATCTGCTGGGTGCCGCGGAGTTGCTTAGTGCAGTAGGTTTGCTGATTCCACGTACTCGCATCCTGGCTTCTGGCATACTGACATTCATTCTGATTGGGGCCGTGGGAAGTCATCTGATCTATGCACAATACGCTGCTGTTCCGTTCCCGGCTGTGTTGTTGGTAGCTAACATCATTGTTCTGGTGGTAGGCATGCGCAGATTGGAAGCGGAAGAAGAAGGCCAGATGGACGCGATTCAGGCGTAAGTTAAAGATAAGAGGGAACGTTATTGGGCTGTTCATCGTGGAAAAGGTATTCCTGTCAAAAGGAATGTAAGCGCGGATGCCTATGCAGAAGATGACCACTGCCAGTGAGCGGTGGTCATCTTTTTTTATGTAAGACTTCGCGTGGCACGTGTAACGATTCGCTGCGTATGTTGGGTATCCGACTGCTGAGTCCAAGTGGCACAGACCTGCCGCACCCACTCTGGATTCGTCTTGCTGGCGTCATTCAGCCAGTTACTTACCGAATCCTGCACATACTTATGGGCATCGGATTTCACCGCGTCAAGCAAGGGAAGGGCCATGGCCGGATTTTCTTTTAACTCCTGAATATGCTTGGCCCAGACGCCACGAGGTCTGATTGATTCTATAGCAAAGCGACGGATCAGTGGATCAGGGTCAACGCTCCATGGGATTAAATGTTGCAAGGCTGAGGATAATTCGGCAGAAATGGACTCCCGTACAGCCATCCAGGCGATTTCTCTCACACCAAAGTGATGATCTGCTGCAAAGGGCCGAATATGCTCCAACTTTTCAGTCAGGTTCAGACCGGAATCCAGCCCAATGATATAAGCCGCCCAGCAGCGAACACTGTCTGAACGATGCTCTGCAATGGAACGAAAGAGATTCGTTTGTTCATTCATTGTTAGACGATTCAACAGATTAAGCCATTGCAAGGCTATGGCCGGGATGATTTTCATTATCCGCTGCTCATCCATCTGTGTTAACTGCTCTGTAATTGCTCGGGTTTCGGCATCCAATCCCCATTCATGGGTAACCTTCTGAAAAAGAGAAACATGATCTACAGCCAGCCATTCGGTCAAATTGACCGATTCGATATGTCCTGCTTGTAGCCAATTGCGGATATGCTCAGGGATTTCCGTTGCTTTACGGGCACCTTTGCGAAGAAAAATGTCTTCAGGGATAAATAGATCTGGCTTAGCATTCAACAGTATATTCCTCCTTGGTTGTATAGCGTCATGCGTTATACAATACAACTGGCTGGAGAAAAGGGATGTAAGGCATCTTACAAGTGGGCAGTGATTTTCCGGAGGTTAGCGATTTCGTCACGATGAAGGGAGACTGATTTGAATCCGGTGCGAATACGGCCGGCTCGTGCTAACTCTTGCATGACAATCGTAACCGATTCCCGTGTGGCTCCCGCCATCCAGGCAATCTCCTGATGGGTAAGCCCGAGTTGAATCCGGCAGTACTCATCTTCTTCGATCCATCCCATCTGTTCAGCCAGCCGGAAGAGATTATGTATCACCTTTTCATGCAGGTTTCCGAGTGCGAGCGTCTGTGTCAACTCGCTCATTCGTTTGATCCGCTCGCTTAGTACGTTCATCAGCCTCATCATAAATTCCGGATGTTCAATCAGAAACTGTTCAAAACGTTGTTTGTTCATCAGGCAAATATCACACTCCTCCATCGTTTCGATACAAACGGCGCGTGTTCCGAGTGAGATTCCGTTCATTTCTCCAAACACGTTACCTTCCGTCAAAATATCGAGAGTGAACTGCTTGCCCTCCGGATTTAATGTATATAAACGAACCTTTCCCCGTTTTACAAAATAGAAACCTTCTGTAAACGTATCGGGTGTCTGGATCTGTCTGTTTTTGGGTATGGTCGTAATACAAGTCATCCCATCCATTTCAATCAGGTCTGCCTCGGATAAGGAGGACATGAGGTCGAATTGTGATAAATACAGAATTTTATCCATAGAACTCCTTTCCATTACAATATGAATATAAAAAAAAGAAGAACCCACGAAAAACAACGGGTTCTCTTGCAGCGGGACTTCCTGATCGGAAGGTCTTCTGACTATAAATGATCAAATGCCATTTTGATTATAGTAACTTTTTTAATTGAGAGACGCGTCCTTGGCTGATGCCAAGCTTTTCCGCAATTTGCTGTTGAGCCAAACCGGGATTCTGTTCAACAATTTCTTTCATCTGTTGCAGCATACGTGCCGTCTTTGGCCGCAGGTCCGGGTATTCTTGGTTGTCAGCTGTGGTCCCTTCTTCCCTAGCGGGAGATGAGACTGGGGCGGATTTGGAAGCAGGACGCTCCACGGGTGCAGGAGCCTGTTTGTTCTGAGGTACGAACCAGTTGGGAGAGTCATCCGGGTGTTTTAATTGAATTGCACAAGTCCGGCAGATGAATTGTTCTTTGAAATACATTTCCGTATCTACATCACCGCAAAAAATACATAATGTTGATTTGTACTTTCTTAAAATCAACTCTTTCCCTTCAATGAAAAACTCAAGCGGATCGCCGATATGGATTTCCATCGTATCCCGCATTTCTTTGGGAAGGACAATTCGTCCAAGACGGTCCAGAGATCTCTTCATTCCGGTTCTTTTCATCGCATCTCCCCCGCAATATTCACAATTAAAAACCTGTCCTTATTGTAAGGAAGAAAGGGCTTTAATACAACAATAATATTTCAAAAAAGTGGGATAATGCCATCTATTATGGAAAAATAAGTTTGGAAAGGACGGGTGCAACGGCTAAAGTGAACAATGCAGCGAGCACCATGGAGATGCTGGAGATGGTACCGGTCAGGGAACTCAGTTCAAACGCCTTGGATGTTCCTGTGCCATGGGCACCGGTTCCAAACAGTGTGCCTCGTGCAATCTCCCCATCGATGCGCAGCATTTTGACAATCGAAGGTCCCATAATCACCCCTAGCAAACCGGTCATAATAACAAAAACAGCTGTCACTGCGGGAATGCCACCGATGGTAGCCGAAACGTTCATGGCAATTGGGGTGGTAATCGATCTTGGGATCAGACTATGAATGAGACCGGAATCCAGGCGCAACCATTTGGCGAGCAGGGCAGAAGAAAGTACGGCAACGACCGAGCCGGTCATGACACTGAAGACAATCTCGGAAATATGTTTTTTGAGTACATGGAAAAAGGTATAGAGCGGTACGGCAAAAGCCACCGTGGCCGGTTGGAGAAGCAGACTCAGCCATTTGCCGCCACTGCTATACGTGGCATAATCCGTTCCGGTTGCGAGCAATATGCCAACAACAAGCAGCGGCGTAATGAGCAACGGAGACAGATATACTTTAGGCAGATTGCGATACATTCGTTTGGCGACCGCATAGATGCCGACGGTTAACAGCAGGCAGAGAAATCCAATCATCCGGTGTGACGCTCCTTTCGTTTCGCGATTCGTGTAGCAACCAGGCCTGTGCAGGACATGACCAGAAATGTACTAAGTAGTACGATGAATAAAATCTGCAGTCCGTCATGCTCCAGCATGGGCATATAGTTCATAATGCCAACGGCTGACGGGATAAAAAATAACAATAGTTCACCGAGCAACCAGGCAGCTCCAACTTCAATCCAACGCAGCTTCACGACACGAGTCTGAAGCAGAATGAATAACACAACCATACCGAGTATGGAACCCGGTACAGGAAGATGGAGAGTACGGGCCAACAGGTCCATGAGCAGTGAAAAAACCATTAAGAGCGCAACCTGTGCAATACCAAGGCCCCATTTTTTCACTTCAATCCCTCCTTATATAATCAACGTAATCCTTTGAGTTATTATGAAAATGAATGGAAACGTTACTTGATATCACAAATTTTACATGGCATTCTTTCATGAGTAAAATGCATATTAAGAATGTTTACTATTCCATTTATCTATGAGAGGTGGGAATCAACCGATGGATATCCGCCATTTGCAATATTTTCTGGAAGTTGCCCGGCAGCAGAGCTTCACTAAAGCCGCCGAAGTTCTGTATATCACCCAACCTACGATCAGCAAGACGGTCAAGAGTCTTGAAGAGGAATTGGGTATCACTTTACTGGACCGTTATGGGAAGAAAGTTGAACTAACCGACGCGGGCCATGTGTTTTTTCGTCAGGCACTAGAGATTGAAAAATCGTTCCGCAGTCTGTCATCCGAATTGGACGATCTGATGAACTTGAAGAAAGGCCATCTGCGGATTGGCTTGCCGCCGATGGTGGGGTCCAGCTTTTTTCCCATGATCATTGGTGAATTTCACAAAGCCTACCCGCAGGTGACCATTCAGTTGTTTGAGGATGGCGCCAAAAAAGTGGAGGCCGATGTGATCAGTGGTGCACTGGATATTGGCGTTGCCGTACTGCCAACCGTGGATGAGCTGTTGGATCATTTTGTGTTTGTGAAAGAAAAGCTGAATCTGCTCGTACACCCTTCACATCCACTTGCTGGAAAAGAATCGGTCGCGCTGCATGAACTGGAAAACGACGCCTTTGTGCTGTTTCGGGAGGATTTTGCGTTGCATGACCGGATTATTGTGGCCTGTCAGCATGCTGGGTTCCAGCCCCGTGTGGTATATGAGAGCTCCCAGTGGGATCTACTCAGCGCGATGGTTGCCGCCAATCTGGGAGTAGCCTTGCTACCGGAGACGATCTGTCGTGAGGTGGACCATATGCGTGTGCGTATCATACCTGTGGTGGAACCGGTTATTCCATGGCAGCTCGGCATGATCTGGCGGAAGGACCGCTATCTGTCTTTTGCCACGAGAGAGTGGATCGGATTCACACAGTCAATGCTGGGTGAGTAAGGAAGAGATCGGAAGGTTGTTCTGTCATTGTAATGCTCCGTGTAAATACTCTTTTGTTGACCCCGGATCGTTGTTACAATGGAAGCATAATCATGATGGAGGTGTACGAACATGAAACTGCGGGTATCCGCTGTACAATACCAATTGCACACAATCAGCTCGTTTGAGCAGTTCGCCGCTCAGGCTGAGCATTACATACGGACAGCGAGCGAATATGGAACCGAATTTGTGCTGTTCCCGGAATTTTTCACAACGCAGTTAATGTCCATTGGGGACAAACAAGGCAATGCACTGACAATTGAGGATTTGCCAAACTTTACGGAACAATATGAACAACTGTTCACTTCACTCGCTGCCAAGTACGGCATGCACGTCATCGGGGGAACCCACGTCATTCGCCGTGAAGGAAAGTTGTATAATACAGCCCATATGTTCTACCCGGATGGTCGCATCGCTCGCCAGGACAAGATTCACATTACACCAACCGAAGTCCAGGAATGGAACATGGCTCCCGGAGAGGGACTTGAGGTGTTCGACACGGACAAAGGCCGTATTGCGATGCTGACCTGTTACGATATTGAATTCCCGGAAATTGTACGGATGGCCAAAGCCAAAGGCGCAGACGTAATTTTCTGTCCTTCCTGCACGGACGATCGTCATGGATTCTACCGTGTGCGTTATACGAGTCATGCCCGCGCGGTGGAGAATCAGGTGTATGTTGTGCTTACCGGAACAGTGGGTAACCTGCCGACCGTTGACTTCATGCGTGCCAACTATGGACAGGCTGCCATTATTACGCCGAATGATATCCCATTCCCCCCACGTGGCATTCTGGCCGAGGGTGAGATTAACAACGATATGATTGTGACCGCCGATCTGGATCTGGACTTGCTGTATGAGGTGCGTGAAAGTGGATCGGTAACGACTTGGCGTGACCGCCGTACTGATCTGTATACCGATTGGGAGTAGCGAGTTGCTCTTAAAACCGAACGAAACAGAGCAGGAAATTCATTTTGTCAGTGGAAAGGGGTGACCCGGCAACATGTATACCAAAGAAATGCTGATCACCGACCCGGAGCGAAATGGTAAAAGGGTAAAGGCAGTCGTCCGCAATTATGTTACTGCCGACTTTGAGGAACTCATTCGCATTCAGGCGGAGAGTTTCCCTCCTCCTTATCCGGAAGAGCTGCTCTGGAGTCACGAGCAGCTCACCAGTCATGTGCAGCATTACCCGGAGGGTGCCATCTGTATTGAAGTCGATGGAGAATTGGCTGGCTCAATGACTTCGCTACGGATGCAGTGGGACCCTGCACATCCGGCAAGTCATACCTGGGCCGAAGTAACGGATGACGGCTATATTCGTAACCACCAGCCGGATGGCAACACGCTGTATATTGTTGATCTCTGTGTTCGTCCAAAGTACCGCAAATGGGGATTGGCTCAGCTTATGATGCAGGCAATGTACCACCTTGTCATCGCTCAAGGGATGGATCGGTTACTAGGTGCTGGTAGAATGCCGGGTTATCATCTGGTTGCAGACCAACTGTCTGCGCAGGAATATCTGGATCAGGTAGCAGCGGGAGAGAGGCGTGACCCGGTGATATCGTTCCTGCTTCGCTGTGGCCGCATGCCTGTTGGTGTGACCGCAGACTATCTGGACGATGAGGAATCCTGTAATTATGCTGCCCTGATGGAGTGGCAGAATCCGTTCAAATAAAGAAATATTAAATGAAATACATTATCAATCGAGGGGGTATTTATTCATGGAATTCACGCGCATTACATCCATTAAAGATCCATTGTTTGCCCAAATGCACAAGTTGATGCAGGAGATTTTCCCGCGGGAAGAAGTGCTGGACTTCCCCCTGTGGGAAGAACCGCTGGAAGATCCGGGTATTCGGGTGTTCGTGGCTGTACATGAGGGACAGGTTGTTGGAGCGACGGAGTACCGTTATTACGAGGACTGGAATGTAGCCATGACGGACTTTACGATTATTGGGCGCGAAGGACTGGGGATCGGCAGTTTCCTGGCGAATCACCGCAAGCGTGATCTGCAAAAGCTGGCTGCAGCAAACGGGAAAGAATTGTTCGGTATGTTTGCCGAAATCTATAACCCTTATCTGAGTCAGGATCACGAGTTTGGCGGCATCAAGCCGATGGACCCGTATGTGCGTCGCGAAGTATTGTCCCATCTGGGGTACCAGCGTCTGGACTTCCCATATGTTCATCCATCTTGGCAAGGTGACGGTGAAGCAGTTGGCGGATTGGATCTGTGCTTTATGCCAGGCGATGAGTCGCTTGGTGAACTGCCAGCCAGTCTGGTGGCTGATTTTCTGAATCGATATTATGCGGTGCTACCAAATAAACCACAAGAATGGCTTGCCATGGTAGAGCAATTGACTGCTCGCAAGTCGGTTGCGCTACTGCCGTTGTAAACGGAAGCGGGGGTGTCACAGAGAATGGCGTTGTAATGTCCTAAGCCACACAATAAAACCAGAAAAGGCCCGTTAATCAGACCGTGATCGGTTCTGTTTAATGGGCTTTTTCGGTTTCATTAAGGAGATTGGATGTAGATATAAAATGATTGCTAAGCTTGCGTTTGGAGCAAGGCACGAAGCGAGTCCTAACGAATCTGAGGCGCCTTATTCAGGGATTTGAAGCATCCGCCGAAATCTAAGGAACCTGAGACACGCTATCTCCGAATAAACAGCCGTTTGCAGCGTATTTTCAGGGAATTTTGGGAAATAACGTGTCTGATGTTCTTTACAATGTATAAAGAGGACCTAAAGGTCAAATAAGACGTCCTGAGTTCCTTAGAAAATCGTCTACCCATTCGCCAGGATCCGGCCGGCAAGCTGGGACCTCAAGAGGGGGCTTCGAAACTTTATTTTCTGTATGCTGATATCTATCATCATATAGCTTGCCTAATTTTGAAGACATACTTTAGATTATTATTCATTGTTAATGAAGCCTATTTAACCGTACATTTAACGATTGATTTTTATTTCGCGCCCTTTCGGTCCGGTAACTGGCTTAAATAACTGTTGGACAAGTGTGCAAGATCCAATGCCCGATCATACTGTTCCTTTGTTATAAACCGTGAAGAAGACAGCCCACTGTTATTGGGTGTGGCTATAGCTGGAGATTCCTCATCTCCCGAAATCTTCGTCGTCTCGTCTGAAGGAACATTCATCTGCTGTTGCTCAGCATCCTGTCTGCCCGCATCAGCTAGGGAATAATGCGTCCCATCCCCGTATCCTTTTGCCGGAATGAAGAGAGAAGCATCGTTTAGCACCGACCCGGAAGGGAGGTAATAACGTTCGGGTAGCAGATTTCCGCCTTCGTGCAGCAAATCCTGACCAAAGTGTAATTGATCCTCCAGTGATACCCCGGTGAGTCCGGCAATCGTTGGTAGAATGTCTACCTGGCCTCCGATTTGTTCCAGCTGTACACCCGGGGTAACGCCCGGGGCCGAGATAATGAGTGGGATATTAATCATATCTGCTGATGTGTATTCCCGACCATACAACTCTTTCATAAGGACTTTGTCATCCCGATCCAGTGAGTAGATAGGAAGCCCCAGGTGATCCCCGTACAAGACGAACAAGCTATTTTCCCATAATCCCCGTTCTTTCAATCCAGCAATCAACTGTCCAACTGCCTCATCCGCATAATGCTGTGATATCAAATAATCACCGGGCAACGTATCCTTGTAACGCTCTGGCAGCGTCAGCTTCACCTTGTTTTTAGGCAAAGTGTACGGGTGGTGCGCTGACATGGAGATGATATGGGCATAGAAGGGATTCCCCGAAGACTGCATGGATTCCAGCTTATCCAGTGTTTTGGAATACAGTACTTCATCCGAGGCCGAAAAGGCGATAGAGTCCTGCGTGCCGAAATAATCAATATCATAATACTGGTCGAATCCAAGTGCCATGTATAACTGATCCCTGTTCCAGAAACGAACATCATTTGTATGGAATGTGGCTGTCTGATATCCGTTTGCTGACATCAACTTGGGTAGACTCGGCAGAGCTTTATCCGCATATACAGTTGTTGCTGCCCCGTTCGGCGGGGTGTAGAACGATGTGTTCACAACAAATTCTGCATCCGATGTATTGCCCTGTCCCACTTGCTGATAAAAGTTCGGAAAATACAGGCTCTGTCTAGCCAATTGATTCAGATTAGGCGTAATCTCTTGTCCATCTACCTCTAATCCAATCAGGAAGTTCTGGAACGATTCCAACTGGAGCATAATCACATTGCGTCCGCTCGCAGCACCCTGCTCCACAATCGCAGGAAGTTCGGTCGTTTGTTTCAGTTGGTCGATGTCAGTCTGATCAATGTGAGCGATGGGCACAGGTTTATCAGGTCGATCCAGTATGGTATACGCCTCGTAACCGAGGATGCCCATCTGTTCTGCTTGTGTAAGCTCACTCATGCTGGCCCGATTGGGATAGATGTTGAGCATGCACAGGATCATGGAAAGGGTCAGTATGACCGAGGCAACCCGTCTTCTGGCACGGCGTTCAAGCGGAACGCGGTTCGGACGTTCTGTACTCCCGAGCTTGATCCGACGACGAATGAGTATCCCTCCAATAATCAGAACGTCTGCAAAAATAAACAAATAATAGGGATCAAGCAAAGAGAACATGCTGCTCTTGACCGAGGTCACCTGATTCACCTGTGCCAACGCATGATAGTTAACGATTACGCCATAGTATTTGTAGTACATGATGGCTGCAAAGAATATCCCCGAGAGCAGCAAATTCATGGCAAGGTATATCCACATTCGCCGCTTGGCAGCAAACCACTCAATTAGACAGAAGCCGATCCAGATGAGCGGCAATTCGGTCAGCAGTGGTTTCCAGACAGGGATGTCATCGAAGATAACAATCCAGGCCAGTGAACTTTTGATCATCATAATAATGGTAAAGAATATAAACGGTCCGCTTAGAAATCGGGTGAGTGAACTGCGTGACAAGGTACCGCCTTCCCTTCCGAAGTTTCATATAACAAGTATTATCCTATCTCAGCATGGCTGTGTCAAAAATGAGAGCCTTCTACAATTGACGGCAAAAAACCTCTTCCATGCAGGAAGAGGTTTGAAAAAACATGGGCTACTGCGATAAAAGCCAGATGCGACCAAATTTTGTTATTCTATAGTGTACGTTGTGACGTAAGAAGGTCTGGGGAACATGGTGGGCTTCTGTGCAGTCAGCCCTTCGCTTGTACTGCGGTTACGGTGAGCGTGACTATAAGCTTGGGATTCCTGCCAGCCTTTGAAATGTTCTTCCGACTGCCAGAGTGTAAGTACGACATATGTGTCATCCTTCAGAGGACGAAGCACACGAATACCGACAAAGCCAGGCTCGTCTTCTACCTTGCGGGCACGATTCTTAAACCGTTCTTCGAAGTCGTTACGACCATCCTCTGTGACAGGGATATTGTTGAGAACAGCGTAACCACCGCCAGTCCAGGAGCCTGCTGCATCGAAAGCTTCATATGCGGCTACTTTATCATCAGACTCAATATTCATCAGGCGTTCTGCGGATTCAATAGCCAGACGCACGTGCTCTTCGCTTCGCAAAGTCAGATGCGGGTATGCAGCAAGTGCATCCGGAATCGGTGAAGGAACCAAATAGATATACATAGAAGCTGCCTCCTCATTAAGTACATTCTATTTCAAGATAGCATATGGAAATCAGCGAGTCCAATCGGTTCACATGTATCGGAAAGGTGGACTAATTCCGAGCTGAGTAGTATAGGTTTGCCGCAATAGAAGATAAACAATGAATGACAAACACTGCAGTAATAATGAAAAAGGAAAGCGATATTCCGTCTAGCATAACTACGAGGATCCAGGCCAGAGCAAGACTGATAGTGGTCGCATTCCAGGAGAAGGCTTTTGCTCTCGTGATACAATAGAGGTACCGCTCATCCAATCCGTTGTGCTTTCTTGCAATCAACCTTGTGAAAAAAATAATGAGTATTGCAAATAACAAACCAGCTACAATTCCACCGATCCCGATCATCCGATTCAGTAATTCAGAACTCAATATTCTCATCTCCTTCAAAAATAAATAATTCCTCGATCTGACATCCAAATAATTGGGCAAGCTTGTGAGCAAGAACAAGAGAAGGTTTGTACTTTCCGGATTCCAACGATATGATGGTCTGCCTGGAGACCTTAAGCTGTTGAGACAGTTCTTCCTGTGTGATGTGCATATGTATTCGTTTGTCTCTGATTAGATTTTGCAAGTATATCCTCCCATAAGTAAAGTTCGCTTTACGTAAAGTTAACTTTACTTATGCGACGATGGAATGTCAATCTCTCTTTATGATATTTTCCACTTCTTAGAGGTGGTGCTGTGTCCAAAAGCATTTTTCATGATAAAGTATAGTCACTACAAACAGAACGGGTGATCGTATGACAACAACAATTCGGATATCGGTTAGACCTTTGGTGGAGTATGTGTACCGCAGTGGTAGCATACGTCCAGGGTTCCGGACCAATGCATCGATGCAGGAGGGAACTCGAATCCACCAGCGGGTACAGAAGGAGTACACGGAAGAGGATCTGAAAGAGATTGTGCTCGAAGCTGAGATTCAACATGGGGATCTGACCTATGTGGTGGAGGGACGATGTGATGGCCTGATCCGGTTGGAGGGTCAGTTGACGGTGGATGAGATCAAATCAACTGCGGGCAATCTGGATGATCTGGGAGAAGGTCTTCCCGTACACTGGGCGCAGGCCATGATGTATGCCTACATGTACGCTGTTCAGCATGATGAACCACGTATGCAAGTACAGCTGACGTATGTGCATTCGGTGACTCATGAAGAAAGACGGTTTCGCCGAATGGCAGAACGACAGGAACTGGAGCAGTTTGCGGCAGAAGTGATTGCCGGTTATGCGCCGTATGCAGAGATGATCGCTGCATATGAAGAAAAGCGAGATATCAGTGTGAAAGAGCTGCCGTTTCCTTTTCGCAAATACAGGGAGGGACAGCGGAAGCTGGCAGGAGCCGTATACAAGACAATCCGTGAGGGTCAGGGATTGATGGCCAAAGCACCAACAGGCATTGGTAAAACGATGTCGGTACTTTTCCCCACGGTCAAAGCGATTGGCGAAGGCGAAGCGAGCCGATTGTTCTATCTGACCGCGAGGACGACGACACGGGTGGCGGCAGAAGAAGCTTTTGCCCGGATGCAATCGGAAGGATTGAAGATGCATGTGATCAGTCTGACCGCGAAGGACAAGATTTGTTTTAAAGAAGAGGAAGCTTGTGATACGGGGCAGTGCGGCATGTGTGAAGGGTATTATGACCGTATTAACGGTGCTGTGCTGGACATGCTGGAACATGAGACGTTGATGACACGTCCGGTCATCGAGCAGTATGCGCGCAAACATCGGGTGTGTCCGTTTGAGTTTTCACTGGATGCGGCGTATGCAGCCGATGCGGTGATCTGCGATTATAACTATATTTTCGATCCACGGATCTCTCTGAAAAGAATGTTGGAGGAGCAGAAACGCAAGACGGTGTTACTGGTGGACGAGGCTCATAATCTGGTCGATCGTGGCCGAATGATGTTTTCCGCTGAGCTGGAGAAGGCAGTATTTCTGGATGTGAAAAGAGAGTTTCAATCGCTGGACAGCAGTGTGCCTGCTGCCAAAGCCATTGTTGACTACACCGGGGCCATTGATAAGTATCTGATTACCCTTCGGAAAAACGGTGGAGAAGAAGGAAAGATCATCCAGCAGGAAGCACCGGAGGAACTGATTGAACGGCTGGAGCCTTTTGTCATGGTCGCGGAGCAATGTCTTGTTGAAGGTGGTTCAGGGAATGCCGAGACGGATCAGTTGCTGTTGGATGCCTACTTCACGGCACAGAATTTCCTGCGCATTGCCAAGCTGTATGATGAACGTTTTATTACGTATGCAGAGTGTGTTCGAAGTGAAGTGAGAGTGAAGTTATTTTGTCTCGATCCTTCGGTACTGCTTCGTCAGACAGCCAAAGGATTCCGCTCCCTCATTCATTTTTCGGCCACATTGTCACCCCTTCGCTATTATAGGGATATGCTGGGTGCAGAGGAAGAGGATTATACATTGCAGATTCCATCGCCGTTTCAGCGTGAACAATTGGATGTGAGACTCCTGCCCTTATCCGTGCGTTATAAGGACAGGGAACAGTCCCGGCGACCCATTGCGGAGATGCTGCGACAGCTGGTAAGTGAATGGCCGCGCAGCAATCTAATGGTGTTCTTCCCTTCCTATCCTTATATGCGCGAGATATACGAAACCTATGCAGAGCTTCCAAGTGAAGCGGATACGGTTATACAGAAGCAAGGCATGAACGAGCTGGAACGGGAGCAGTTTCTGGATGGTTTCCAGCCCAATCCTGAACGAACACGATTGGTATTTGCCGTTATGGGTGGCGTATTCTCGGAGGGTGTCGATCTGCCGGGAGACCGCTTGAATGGCGTGGTTGTGGTAGGTGCGGGGCTGCCGCAGATTGGTCTGGAGAACAACGTATTACGTGATTACTATGATCGGACAGGACGCAACGGATTCAATTACGCCTATATTTTCCCGGGTATGAACAAGGTGCTGCAAGCGGGTGGACGGCTGATTCGGACGGAGGAAGACAGGGGTGTGTTGGTGCTGGTCGACGATCGTTTTATTCAGGAACCGTATCGTTCCCTACTGCCCGAGGAGTGGCGGGACTATAAACGAATCTGAATATGATGTATCCCCACAGCAATTTTAATGGGATCAGGTAAATGCTGAACCAAGAAGTTTAACATTTTTCTCAGATTTCTTTCCTTTATATGATTGAAGGGTAGGGTGAAAGGGTTATAACTTGGTTAGCAACGAACGAACAACGGCGATTACCCTATCCGTTCCGCGGTCCGCTTCGAAAGCAATCAAGGAGGTCGGTTATAATGAAGAGAAATCATACCATGATGCAGTTTTTTGAATGGCACCTGGCTGCAGACGGAGATCATTGGAAGCGACTGGCTGAAATGGCCCCGGAACTGAAAGCCAAAGGCATTGACTCGGTATGGGTGCCACCCGTAACCAAGGCAGTGTCAGCAGAAGATACAGGTTATGGTGTATATGATCTGTACGATCTGGGCGAATTTGATCAAAAGGGTACGGTACGGACCAAATATGGCACCAAGCAGGAACTGGTGGAGGCCATTGCCGAGTGTCAGAAGAACGGAATCACCGTCTATGTGGATATGGTTATGAATCACAAGGCCGGAGCAGATGAGACGGAAGTTTTTAAAGTGATTGAGGTTGATCCCAATGATCGAACGAAGGAAATTTCTGAGCCGTTTGAGATTGAGGGCTGGACCAAATTTACATTCCCGGGTCGCGGGGATCAATACTCCTCTTTTAAATGGAACTCTGAACACTTCAACGGTACGGACTTTGATGCCAAGGGAGAACGAACAGGTGTATTCCGCATCGCAGGAGAGAATAAAAAATGGAATGAGAATGTCGATGATGAGTTTGGCAACTATGACTATCTGATGTTCGCCAATATAGATTATAACCACCCGGATGTTCGGCGCGAGATGATCGATTGGGGGAAATGGCTGATCGATACCCTTCAGTGTGGTGGGTTCCGGCTGGATGCGATCAAGCATATCAACCATGAATTCATTAAGGAATTCGCAGCAGAGATGATCCGCAAACGCGGTCAGGATTTCTACATCGTAGGCGAGTTCTGGAATTCAAACCTGGATGCATGTCGTGAATTCCTCGATACGGTAGACTATCAGATCGACCTGTTTGACGTGTCTCTTCACTACAAGTTGCATGAGGCTTCGCTTGCAGGTAGAGACTTTGATCTCTCCAAAATTTTTGATGATACCTTGGTGCAGACCCATCCTACACATGCGGTAACTTTTGTAGATAACCATGACTCCCAACCTCATGAAGCGTTGGAATCATGGATTGGTGATTGGTTTAAGCCGAGCGCTTATGCGTTGACTTTATTACGTCGTGATGGGTATCCGGTTTTATTTTACGGAGATTATTATGGCATTGGTGGACCTGAACCTGTGGATGGCAAAAAAGAAATTCTGGACATTCTGCTGTCAGCCCGTTGCAACAAGGCTTATGGAGAGCAGGAAGATTACTTCGATCACGCAAATACCATCGGCTGGGTACGTCGTGGCGTAGAGGAAATCGAAGGTTCCGGTTGTGCAGTGGTCATCTCCAACGGGGATGACGGTGAGAAGAGAATGTTCATCGGAGAGCATCGTGCTGGTGAAGTCTGGGTGGATCTGACGAAGAGCTGTGAGGACCAGATTACCATTGAGGAAGACGGCTGGGCCACCTTCCATGTGTGTGGTGGAGGCGTCTCGGTATGGGCTCTTCCAGAACAGAATGAGGACTGCGCTGACGCTGAGTAATGGCATGTGCCAGGCAGGATAAGAAAAGGTACACCGACCGCATAAAAACAATATACCGACCGTATAAAAACAGTATATATAGATCGTTGAATCACCTGAACAGGAGAGCATGCATACCTGTGTTCAGGTGGTTTTTTTGCATTTTCCTAGGTGCAACTAAAACTCCATCCTAACGAACTGAGCATGCCTTATTTGCACTGAATTAGCGTTATTGGAATTCTAACGAATCTCAGTAACCTTATTTCTCTCAAAAACGATTGAAATAGCGCCAATTGGAGCAACATCACCAGATTAACGCGTTTGAGATTCCTTAGAATATTGAAACCTCGGGTTTTAACGCATTAAGGCTTCTCAGATTCGTTAGCTTGATTTGGATTAACGCTCACCATAGGCAAACCAATCACTGTTGCAAATATGAACGTGAAGTAAAACATGAAGTGAAAAAGAAACCGTTGGGTTGCATATCTTACTGTATGGTACAATAATCCAAATATGGAGTGTTAGAAAATCAAATGAGAAAATCAGATCAGACAATGTAACAATCAAGCGATATTCTTACAGAGGGTTTGAGAAGGAGGGATGACATGAGTCCTAAAAGAGAGTTGAACCGTTTCTTCCCGTTAGTCATGTATCTATTTGTAATAGCCGTGTGTCTGGGGGCTTGCAGTTTGGGACCAAACCAGGGGCCAGCGGGTGAACCGAAACGGACCGATGAGTATACGTTGAATTCGGAGCGAAGAGATTTAAATGAGCGGGTTACGAAGAGACCTGAGTCCTTCCAGAAGGATACGCTTGATGAATATACTTTGACAGCAATGGTGGATGTGAGTTATGAATCCGGAGTTGATCGGATTACATATGAGATTTTGGTGAATGAGGCTCGGGTGCCCATGGTTAATGTCATTCAGTCCTTCACCCTCGATCCCAACATGATAAATCGAATAGATGCCGGAGAGTTATTTCATTCCAATGTGAGCAATACACACGAGATTAGTTTAGGGCCGGACAAGGAACCGCTTGGATTGAGTCTGAGCAGAAGTTATGTCTTGAAGCCAAAGGCGGAGATCGACAGCAATATCCTCCAGCGTTATGCAGATATGTATATCAAAATTTCCTATGGCCCAAATGATCAGCGAACGGAAGATTATTTTCATGTTCAGGCCGAGCCGTCTCTGAGAACGATTGAGTATATGAAGTCATGGGAGAGAGATTAGATTAATAGAAAGGCAGCACCCACGAGTTCCGTATGAGGAATCTGAGTAGACGCTGCCGGTTCATCTATTTGAGATAGTAAGGTTATTACTTTTCAAAATACTGATTCATCGTATCCCACATTCGATTGAACTCACTTCGTTCCATTGAAAATGCTCCAGGCTTCTCAGGTTTATGATGAGAAGTTGGCTCAAAGTTTAAGTATTCATGGTGTGTAGTACACTCATAGTTTTTGCTGTTAATGAGGAATTCAACTCTATCCTTAAAGGGTCTTTCCAGTAATTTAACCACCATGATGTCTCCACTACTAGTGCTTCTTGCAGGAGAATATATCAGAAAGTAACCTTGTTCAATTCGATATTCCATAGCAATGACCTCCATTAGAGTATAGATCGAATACGATAATATCCGATGCCCTCTCTCCGTTTACCTACTCCAGTTCAAATGATTCCAACGTACCAATCATCCGCAGATCATGCTCGCGGTTGAACTGATCCCGTCTGTCGGCATCCGCGTACTCGTCATGATAATGCATCAGTACGGTTTTCTGTCTCACTTCCGCGGGTAACTGCTCCAGATCCTTTAATGAGGTATGGGATTTGATCACCAGATCATGCATATGACATTCATGGAAAATCAGCTGCACATCAGCGGCAACTTGCTCCACCCGTGCCTGGTCCAGTGTACTGTCTGCACTGTAATAGAAGTAAGGTTTGGCGAGTAGCCCATTGCTGACCATACCGGGAACATGTTGCGTCCGAAACGTCTCAAACGTCACGCCGCCCAGTTCAAATGTGCCTCCATCTGGCAGGGGAACGACATCGTAGTAATCGCTCATGGTACGTTCACCATCCGTTGTGTAGCGCATACCGGGGGATAGAATGTTCCAGAGCGGATCTACCAATTGTTCGTGGATGAACAGACGGGGTTTGCGGTCGCCTACGATCTGTGCGTAATAACCCAGCATCTGTACACCGTTAATATGATCCTCATGCAGGTGAGTAATGAACACATTGTGGATATCGGTCATGGCAAATCCATATTCCTTAAGCGCTTTGGCATTCGATTCCGGAAAATCAATGACCAGATGCGTGCCTCCAAATTCAGCCAGCATACTATTGTGGTGCTGCTCCACGCTGAACATATCTCCTGTGCCGAGAAAAGTAAGTTTCATTCAAATTCATCTCCTTATGTGATCTTTAGATCAGCATCCTTGCGTTAAATCCAGTATACCTTGTTCCCGAATATATGCCTAAATCAACCTTTTTTGATAACGCTATCATTTTATATTGAACTTTGATGATAAACAGTGTAGCGTAAAGATG
The DNA here is from genome assembly GCF_047302515.1 of Paenibacillus amylolyticus. Classification (GTDB taxonomy): domain Bacteria; phylum Bacillota; class Bacilli; order Paenibacillales; family Paenibacillaceae; genus Paenibacillus; species Paenibacillus amylolyticus_G. Next base: position 6,356,669 of record NZ_CP168019.1, read on the forward strand.
GGAAGTGAACCCATATGAACGTAAACTCACCTAAAGGGAGCGTGCGAGGCGAATGAAATCTTTTCTGGATGAACAATTTTTGCTGCACAATGAAACGGCGATCAAGTTATATGAGGATTATGCGAAAGACATGCCGATTATTGATTATCATTGCCACCTCAGTCCTCAGGAGATCTACGAGAACAAAACCTTTGGCAATCTTACAGAGGCTTGGTTATACGGTGATCACTATAAGTGGCGGCTCATGCGCGCAAACGGAATTGAAGAGCAATATGTGACCGGCGGCGAAGGAGTGACTGATTACGATCGTTTCCTGGCTTATGCCAAAACGGTACCGATGATGATTGGTAATCCGCTATACGCCTGGTCTCACTTGGAATTACAGCGATATTTCGGCGTCTACGAAGTATTGAATGAGACAAGCGCACCAGCCATCTGGGACAAAGTAAATGCCAAACTGAACAGTGACGGATTCGGTGCACGTGATCTGATTACCAAATCCAATGTCACTGTTGTGTGCACAACCGATGATCCAACGGATTCTCTGGAGTATCATCTGAAAATTCAGGAAATCGAAGGCTTTGATACGGCCGTATTACCTTCTTTCCGCCCGGATAAAGGCTTGGAATTGAACCGGGATACCTTCGTGGAATGGGTGGGCAAGCTGTCGCAGGCATCTGGCACTGCCATTTCAGATTATGAATCCTTCCTTGCTGCGCTGGAGTCACGTGTGGAATTCTTCCATTCTGTCGGCGGCAGAGTCTCTGACCATGCACTCGATTATGTTCCTTACGGCGTGGCTACCCGAGAGGAAGCAGCTGCCATCTTTGCCAAGGCACTTGCGGGTCAGAAGGTAACTCGTGAGGAAGAGGACAAGTACAAGACAGTGACGCTGACATTCCTTGGCAAACTGTATGCAGAGCGAGGCTGGGTGATGCAGTTCCATATCAATGCAGCCCGTAACAACAATACGCGGATGTTTGCCAAGCTTGGGCCGGATACCGGTTACGATGCCGTGAATGATACGCCGCTTTCCGCAGCGATGATTGGATTGCTCGACGCGTTGGAGCAGCAACAAGCACTGCCCAAAACAATTCTGTATTCTCTGAATCCACGGGACAATGAAGTGCTCGCGGCGATCATCGGCAGCTTCCAGGGCGGGGGCATTCCGGGCAAAATCCAGCTTGGTGCAGCCTGGTGGTTCAATGATACAAAGGATGGCATGCTAGCCCAGATGAAAGCCCTGGCGAATGTTGGTCTGCTAAGCCGATTTGTCGGCATGCTAACCGATTCACGCAGCTTCCTGTCCTACACCCGGCATGAGTATTTCCGTCGACTGGTCTGCAACCTCATCGGTGAGTGGGCCGAACAAGGGGAGGCACCGCAGGATCTGGAGCTGCTTGGCCAGATCGTACAGGGCATCGCCTACAACAATGCAAAAGAATATTTCCCGTTTGCTTCAGTGCCTAAAACAGTCTCTGCTTCACAGTCTTAATGAGTAACAAACGCATCTAATCATGCAAGTTATGCAATAAGAAGATTCTTTTGTGTCTACTTTTCAATCGTAATAAAATGCTCCCCTTCCTTACCTCCGGGCCATCATCCACCGGAGTAATGAACGGGAGTTTCTTTATAAGTTGAATTCATGGAATTGTACATAATAACTATAGTGGGCTCCAATGGAGGCCATATGACAAAACCCATAATCAAGCGCGTGTATGCTCTTGGTTATGGGTTTATGTTGGTTATTTTTAGATGTTTGACAATGGCTTCTTGCGATAATATACTTAGTACACCTAATTAATTGTGCATCTATTTAATTGTAGTGCTATTTAATAGATGTCCTATGATGTTGGATGTCTATGGAATGATAAAGAAAGAAGGAGGAACCCATTATGACTGGTATAGATCCGGTCGCTCAGAAGCTTTTGTATTCCATTATGCAGTTTAATAAAGGCAAATGGAGGCAACATAAACCTCATGGGCGCAATCACAATGAAATTATGGTGCTGGGTTGTTTACTCCACGGGATGCATCCGGGAGAACAATTGAACTGGCAGGACAATCCGCCTGATTTCAATGACACGATCGAATCCAATCATCCCGGGATGAAAGTCTCGGAAATCAGCGCATTGCTACGAGTGAAGTCACCGACCATTACACCTGTTATTCGTGGCCTTGAAGATGAGGGGCTGGTCAAACGGACGATGGACCCGGAGGATCGCCGTGCGGTCCGCATCACGATTACTGAAGCAGGTCGTGAAATTATTCGGGCTGCTCACCAAGAACGCATGGAAATATTCAATAAGTTAGTTGAGCATTTGGGTGAGCAAGACAGTACTCAGCTGGCTGAGTTGTTGACAAAGGTATACACCTTTTTTGATACATTAACTTCCTTGCAAAAGGATGATTCGACAAGAGGAGATGATAAGCCATGATGAAACTGTTTCGCATGCTGAAGCCATACCAAATTCCGATTATTTTTATTCTGGTTTTGGTACTGTTTCAGTCGCTTGCTGAATTGTACCTGCCTACGTTAATGGCAGATATTGTGAATGACGGCATCATTAAAGGGGATATCCCGTATATCTGGCAGATTGGTGGATGGATGTTGGTCATCGCGATTGGCGGAACAGCGTGTTCGGTGATCGCCAGTTATCTCTCATCTCGAACAGCGGGTGGATTTGCCAAACAACTGCGTAGCAGAGTATTCCGCCATGTGGAGAACTTTTCTCTCCAAGAGTTCGATAAGATGGGTACTGCTTCGCTGATTACGCGTACGACCAATGACATCACACAGGTACAGAATGTACTTACGATGATGCTGCGAATGATGATTATGGCTCCGCTCATGTGTATCGGAGGTATCTTCATGGCGGTATCTCAGGACGCCAAATTATCTACGATTTTCCTGGTCGTGCTTCCGGTACTGGGTGGAGCTATTGCGCTAATTGGTGCCAAGGGTTTACCTTTGTTCAAAACCATTCAGAAAAAGCTGGACCGTCTCAACCTGGTGCTGCGTGAGCAGTTAACAGGGATTCGGGTTGTTCGTTCCTTTAACCGTGGGGAGCATGAGAAAGTGCGCTTTAACGGGGCCAATACAGAACTGAGAGATTCATCGATCAAAGTTAATGTGCTCATGGCGACCATCATGCCTGTGATGATGCTGGTTATGAACTTTTCGATGATTGCCATCCTTTATTTTGGTGGAATGCGGATCGACAGTGGCAATATGAACATCGGTGCACTGATTGCTTTCATTCAATATGCAATGCAAATCATGTTCTCACTGATTATGGTTTCGATGATCTTTGTCATGATTCCAAGAGCTTCAGCATCGGCAGAACGGATCAACGAAGTGCTTGATATGCAGCCGGATCTTAGCAATCCCGAGCAGCCTCGTGGTATGAAATCCATGCAGGGTATGATTGAGTTTGACAATGTAACTTTCCGTTATCCGGGCGCAGAGAATCCAGCTTTGTCCAATATCTCCTTCACAGCTCGCTCAGGTGAGACAACAGCCATTATCGGTGGTACGGGTTCTGGAAAATCGACATTGCTCAGCCTTATTCCGCGATTTTATGATGTGACCGAAGGCAGTGTTCGGGTAAATGGTACGGATGTGCGTGAAATTTGGCAGGAAGATCTGCGTGCCAAAATTGGCTTTGTACCACAAAAGGCAGTCCTCTTTACGGGTACGATTACGGAGAATATCCGTCACGGGAAAGACGATGCCACAATGGATGAAGTTGTTCATGCGGCCCGTACAGCTCAGGCGGAGAACTTCATTACCGAGATGAAAGAGGGATATGACAGCCTTATCGCACAAGGTGGTAACAACGTATCTGGTGGACAAAAGCAACGTCTGTCCATCGCTCGCGCACTTGTTCGTCGTCCGGAAGTTTATATCTTTGATGACAGTTTCTCTGCTCTCGATTTCAAAACGGATGCTAAACTTCGTGCTGCACTGAAGTCGGAAACGACAGAAGCGGCTGTGCTGATTGTTGCGCAACGCGTAAGTACAGTAATGGATGCCGATCGCATTTTGGTTATGGATGAGGGTCGAATTGTCGGTTCAGGAACACATAAAGAGCTGCTGGAGCACAATGAAGTGTATCGCGAGATTGTATCCTCCCAGCTGACAGAGGAGGAGATCGCATGAGTGAACGTACAGAACGCAAGTCGCATCGTCCCCCTGGTGGGCCGGGTCCAGGTCCCGGAATGGGCATGCGACCTCCCGCTGAGAAAGCAAAAGATTTCAAAGGTACACTGCGGCGCTTGATTCGTTATCTTCAGCCCCATAGTTCTCGTCTGTTAGGCGTGCTGGTTGCAGCCATTTTGAGTACCTTATTCAGCATCATCAGTCCAAAAGTTATGGCAGAAGGAACGGATATTCTCAGTAAAGGCGCCATTGCCATCCTTCAGGGTGTACAGGGAGCCGGGATTGATTTTCCTGCATTGATGAAAGTTTTATACCTGCTTGGCGGACTCTATCTGTTCAGTGCTGCATTTATGTATGTTCAGCAATACCTGATGGCCGGTGTGGCCCAGCGTGTTGTGTATGATATGCGTGAGCAGATCAGTGCAAAGGTTGGACGTCTTCCTTTGAAATATTTTGACTCCCGCACAACTGGGGAGACACTTAGCCGTGCCACGAATGACGTGGACAATATCAGTAATACACTTCAGCAAAGTTTGGCACAGTTCATTACGTCCATCGTCACGATTGTCGGCGTAATTATCATGATGCTGACGATTAGTCCATGGATGACGCTGATCACGATTTTGACGCTGCCACTCAGTGTGGTTGTTGTCATGCTGGTCGCTTCCCGTTCGCAAAAACATTTTGCCGGTCAACAGAAATCCCTTGGGGAACTGAATGGTCATGTCGAAGAGATGTACACGGGACACAAGGTCGTCAAAGCCTTTGGACGTGAAGAACAATCCGTACAGCAATTTGAGAAGGTCAATGAAGAACTGTATGAATCCGGCTGGAAAGCCCAGTTTATCTCGGGTATTATTATGCCGCTCATGAGTTTTGTGGGTAACCTGGGTTATGTGCTGATCTGTGTGGTTGGTGGGATTTTCGTTACACGCGGATCTATCTCTATCGGGGATATTCTGGCCTTCACACAGTATTCCCGTCAATTCACACAACCGATTAACCAGATTGCAAATATCTCCAATATCATTCAATCAACGATTGCTTCGGCAGAACGGGTATTCGAGTTGCTGGATGAGGAGGAAGAAGTTCCGGAGTCCAAACAACCCGTGCAATTACAGCAGCCTAAAGGTGCGGTTGCATTCCAAGGTGTTAATTTTGGATATAAAGAAAATGAGTTGCTCATTCATAACATGAACATTGATGTAAAACCGGGACAGACGGTAGCCATTGTTGGACCAACGGGAGCCGGAAAAACAACCCTGATCAACCTGTTAATGCGTTTCTACGAAATTCAGGATGGTCGGATTACGATTGACGGTGCCGACATTAAGGACATGGAGCGTGGCAAGCTGCGCAGTCTGTTCGGCATGGTGCTTCAGGATACCTGGTTGTTCAACGGAACGATTCGGGACAACATCGCCTATGGTCGAGAAGGTTCTACGGAAGAGGATGTAATCAAGGCAGCCGTTGCGGCACATGCGGATCACTTTATCCGTACACTGCCTGAAGGTTATGATACGGTGCTGAATGAAGAGGCGTCGAACATCTCTCAAGGGCAGAAACAGTTGCTGACCATTGCAAGAGCGATTCTGGCGAACCCGGCCATCCTCATTCTGGATGAAGCGACGAGTAGCGTGGATACACGGACCGAAGTATTTATCCAGAAAGCAATGAATGATCTGATGAAAGATCGCACAAGCTTTGTCATTGCACACCGTTTGTCTACCATTCGTGGCGCCGATCTGATCCTGGTTATGGATCATGGTAACGTGATTGAACAGGGCAATCATGATGAATTGATGGCAAGTCAGGGCTTCTATGCGGATCTGTACAATAGTCAGTTTGCGGAGCAGCAACCGCAGGCGATCTGATTACAGATGTAACTAACAAGAATAGCCGGGAGCACTCTTAGGGGGGCTCCCGGCTATTTATCGTGTATCCAGAGGAGTGGATTCCAATGTGGAGCTGATTGGATTCGTTTCGATATGATGGATCTATAAGATGAGATGGAACGTTGCATGTTAACTGGGTTGAGGTGCTCGTCAGCCTTTCAGTTGTTTGCGTGAGGTGGAGAGGAGACAGGGGAGTCTTCATCCTTCGTCCATGCTAACGAATCGTAGACACCTTATATGGAGGATTATCAAGCACTTCCAATTCTAATGAACTTGAGACATGTTATTTCTCGGATAAGCAGCACAAAGTGGTAAAATAAACTGCAGAATGAGAAAATAAAATGTCTACGATTCGTTAGAATGCCGGAATTGTGGAATTGGGTCTATTAGAGTGTGCTGAGTTCGTTAAACACTTTCAAATAAACCTTAGTCATAATTGTCTTATATGCCATGCTGCAAAAATAAAAACGGGACGAAGCGGTTTAACTACACTGCTTTGTCCCGTTTATTTATATTTTGAATTCATCGTACACCGATCTAGATACAAGCACCCGAGTATAAGCTCACCGATTGGGACATCCAGATTGGTTATGAAATACTTTTTAAGCTTCAGTTTGGGCAGGACATGGCCCGCATTTTATTGATCCTTAGACTCCTTCGCAGGATCATCAGCGCTGTTGTTAGAGATCGACTTCACTTCTACCTTCACGTCGTCGCTGTTAGCTTCCTCCAGTGCAGACGGAGCCGGCTCACCCGGAATCAACTCGCGCTGCTCAATCATGCGTTTGACGACCTCATAACAGTCATCCACATGTTTGTTACCCACATAGCGCATGGCTGTGAAGCTGAGTGCGGCAGCCAATCCCTGTCCTGCAAATGGGACAAATTTGGCGACGGATTTGGTGGCTACGCGTACGCCGACTCTTTTCAGAACCTGGACAACCAATTCCTTGGTGATCATACGACCGATGACTTTGCTTCCGATGGACATGACGAATCCATAGATCATGGATTTGGTCTCGGGGTCCATACCGTCCAGCTGTTTTTGTGATAATCCGAATTTATTGTTAATGGCAGGCAACAGCTGCATCAGCATCCCCACATCAGCCAGTACGTCTGTACCGGGCAGCGGAACGAGTGTTGTACCGGCAGATGCGGTAGCTCTTTTGCGAACCATGGTACGGCATTCCTTGCGAACTTGCTCCAATTGTTCCAACGTTGCCGGAATCATAGGGAATCCCTCCATTCGTATATGGTATAGATATAACCGTTTTGACTCGATTTGAATGGGTTCTCACCAGCAAAATTTGCAGCCTTATGACATTAAGGTGCGGAGAAACCCTTTTTCTCATGCATACATCTGGTTAAAAAAGGAAATGGTTTATGGATAAACGGGCCATCTAGCTATTACGAATGAATGACGATTAGGATGCATACCTGATTGGGAAACCTATTTGGAATCATGATGAGTGCTTAGCGAAGGGCTTGTTTACGGCTTCGACCTTTGTGGGTAAAGGGTAACAAGCATTGGAATGGAGGAAGAGGGATGGAATTTAACAAAGCGTTGTTAATTCATCATCATCATTCGGGCAAGGCCAATCGTGAGAATACAGTGGGCCTTGTGGCTGGTGTGCTGGCTCCCGCTGTCCATGAACTCGTCATTGTGCGTACGGATGAACCTGGTGAAGGAGAGAAGTTGTGTCGTGAGCGCGGGGAACAATTCGATGTGGTGTTTATCCTGGGTGGGGATGGCACGGTGCATGAATGCGTGAATGGACTGGCTGATCTGCAACATCCTCCGTTGATTGGTACATTGCCTGGAGGCACCTGTAATGACTTTGCGCGTTCGCTCGGCATTTCACCGGATGCAGAGACTGCGGCACAAGAAATGCTGGCAGGTCGAGTGGTATCCATTGATGTTGGACAAGCCAATGATCGGGTGTTCACAAACTTTTTCGGTATTGGCTTGATCAGTAATGCTTCGCAGAATATTAACGAGAATTTGAAAGGCGCGCTGGGTAAGCTCAGTTATTTTATCAGCACTTTACAGACAATTAGTCATACAGAGCCGTTTCGTTACCAACTGGAGGCGGATGGGAAAGAGATGGAAGGCGAAGCGGTGATGATCTATGCAGCCAATGGCCGTTTTCTGGGAACAAATGCATTGCCCTTTGCACCGGATGCGTTGCAGGATGGCGAACTGGACGTGCTCATTATTCATGAGACAGGCATTCCGCTGCTGCGAGAGATTCTGTCGCACAAGCCAGAGGGAGAATGGCAACCTCAGAGTGAGAGTATTTCATACTTCAAGGCATCTACGTTAAAAGTGAAGACGGATGCGCCGATGTCAGCTGACACGGACGGCGAATTGTATATGAAGACACCCGCCGAGCTGTCGGTGCTGACGGGTCATCTGAAGTTTCTAACCGGGGAGGGTTATTAAATCCCCCGGTTTTTTAGTTTGATTTTAGCTGATCGAAAACTCAAACATTCCCTGCCCGATCTTTCATATGATGTTGTCTGAACTCATCCTCCAGCATGCTCATCTGAACCGCATCATGGTATTGATGATTGTAGAACAAGACATCCCGCTTCACACCCTCGCGCTGGAATCCGAGTTTTTCATACGTGCGAATGGCTCGCTCGTTGAAGGCGTACACCTCAAGCTCGATTCGATGCAGGTTACAGATTCCGAAGCCGTAGTCCAGCATAAGCAGTAACGCCTCGCTACCGTAGCCTTTTCCTTGATGCGCCGCCTGATCGATGGCAACCCGGATATGTGCACTGCGATTCTTGGCATGCATGTCCATCAGGACGACATCTCCGATGATCTGGTCATTTTCCTGTAAAGCAATAAGTAGCATGAGTCTGGAGTCATCCTGTGCTGCATTCTCAACATAACGTTCAACCTGAGCGCGTGTGAAACTGTTCTGTGTTCCTGTCAGCCTGCGCATCTCGGCATCAAACAGTCCAGGGAAATAAGCATCCACATCTGTAATCTCGAAAGGACGCAGATATATGCGCGACGTTTCCAGCAGACGTGGGATACGTGGGGAAGGTTTTGGTGGTGACATAAGTTGTTCCTCCTAAAATGTGATGGAATAAAGGTCCAACATTCCGTATATCATCTTGTGCTGTTTATCGGCCAACGTATAGAAAGGTCTTTAGTTCCGCTTAACCGCTCCATCCAGAAATAGCGCCACCAGTTCCTGCGCGAGTTCCTCAATGCTGCCGCCATTCATGTTGCGTACATCTTCGCGGTTCGCGAGCATCAGCAGTGACGTAAATGCATGGGCAAGCAGCATAGGGTTCCCGACCCGCAAATAACCATTATCCATCTCCTTCTGAAAATGGGTGGCTAGTACTTCGAATATGCGAACCTCCGCTTCCCGAATCTGGGCGAGTTGCTCCGGGTCCAGATGTTTCTCGGCTTCTCGCATCATGGTCTCCGTTTCAATATGGGAATGCTGCATCTTGGCTTCGGCAACCTTAACCAGTCGTTCTTGCAACGTACCAGGTTCATCCAGACGGAGCGAAGTTTGCTGCATGCCCATCGCCATCATGCGGGTAATGGCAACGGTGAACAGATCTGCTTTGCTGGAGAAGTGATAATAGATTGATGCTTTGGTTACATTGCATAATGAAGCAATCTGCTGGAGAGAGACGGGTTCATACCCGTATTCCATAAATAGACGTGACGCGGTCATCAATATGTTGGATTGCACAGATGCTTGATCCACACCCGTTTTGGGTCTACCCGGTGAACGGGGAATGTTTGTTTTTTTGCTCATAAGTACATACCTCTTTACGTATTTAATTGCTTGTTAGAAGTGTTCACAAAATTAGGCATTGCAAAATTAACCTTCCGGTATATATAATTAACTCGATTATACTATGACCCGTGGTTCATTACTACACCATCACATAAATAGGGCTTCATAGAAACAGAATAGGGAGATGAAGAGACAATGCAGGAAGGTTCGGGTTACGGCCGTTGGGTTGCCGGCAAACGAAGCAAATGGATTACGCTATTGGTATGGATCATCATCGCCGTTGTGCTTGGCATGGTATGGCCTGCTGTAGGTGATCGTGAAACCAATAACGCACAGGATCTGAGTGAATCCAAACCATCGGTTCAGGCAGCTGCACTTGCCGAGAAGGAATTCCCTGGTGGTGAAGGATTGCCCGCGCTGATCGTATGGCGTCAAGCCGGCGGTCTGACGGATGAGCAAATTGAGAACATTCAGGCATTAACGGAGCGACTGGATCAAGATCCGGTAGAACAACAACAGTCCGTTGTGCCACTCTATCAATTACCACCACAGGCATTGAAAGGCCAGCTTTCGGAAGACGGAAGTACTTTGGTTATGCCACTTTTCTTCAATGAAGGTGCCGATTCGGAACAATTGAAGGAAGCTATTGAAGCACTTGAGCAAAAAACACAAGACATCTTCGGGGCAAACCCGTTCGATGTAGCTATAGATGATACCAATACACTGATTGCCCGTGTGACGGGGCCAGTAGGGATATCCATTGATGCGAGCGGGCTATTCTCCTCCGCCGATGTATCCTTGCTGATCGCTACGGTTGTACTGGTATTAGTACTGTTGCTGTTGATCTACCGCTCGCCTGTATTGGCGATTATCCCGATCATTGCCGTTGGATTCGCGTATATGGTGACAAGCCCCATTCTGGGATTCATGGCAGATCAGGGCTGGATTACGGTGGACGCACAGTCGATCTCAATCATGACTGTATTGTTATTTGGAGCAGGAACGGATTACTGTCTGTTCATGATCTCCAGATACCGCCAAATTCTCTATCATGAGCCGGACAAAAAGAAAGCCATTTTCCAGGCAATTACCGGATCATCTGGCGCCATTGCCATGAGTGGATTTACGGTCGTTGCAGCACTACTCGTGTTGTTGCTGGCTGAATATGGTGCATATCATCGCTTTGCCGTACCATTCAGTCTGTCCATCTTTATTATGTTTATTGCAAGTCTGACGCTGGTTCCGGCTCTCCTGGCAATCTTCGGTCGGGGTTCATTCTATCCATTTGTACCACGTACACATGAGATGGAAGTGGAACGTGCGAAGAAAAAAGGCAAACCGGCTCCGGCTCCGCGCAAAATCAAGGAAAGCTGGATTGGCCGTATTGTAGTAACAAAGCCATGGACCGTTCTTGCAATTACGTTGGTATTGCTGGGAGGACTGGCGGCATTCTCTACTCAGGTTAAATTCACGTATGATCTGTTGTCTTCCTTCCCGGAGGATGTGCCTTCCCGCGAAGGTTTCACCGTTATCGGCGAACAGTTCTCCCAAGGTGAGCTGGCTCCAGTGAAAGTGATCGTTGATGCCGAAGGCAAAGAAACTGATCTGAAGCAACGTCTCGAATCACTGGATTACATTAGCAAAGTAGGCGATGCTCAACAGGGTGCCGAGAATGCCAACATTACCGCCTTTGATGTGGAGTTCAATCTGAATCCATATTCCATGGAGGCAATGCAGCATATCCCGGATCTGCGAGCTACTGCGGAACAGGCGCTTCAAGATGCCGGAGTAACCAATGCGGACAGTAATGTCTGGCTCGATGGTCAGACGGCTGAACAGTATGACATTGAAGTCACCGGAGAACGGGATGCCAAGATCATTATTCCAGTGGTCATCGGCATGATTACATTGTTATTACTATTATATCTGCGTTCAGTTGTAGCTACGGCGTATCTGATTGCAACGGTTGTTCTGTCGTATTTCTCTGCACTGGGTCTGGGTTGGATCATCATTCACTACGGACTTGGCGCAGATGCCATCCAGGGAGCGATTCCGCTGTATTCCTTCGTATTCCTCGTGGCACTGGGTGAAGACTACAACATCTTCATGATCTCTAGCATCTGGCAGAAACGCAAAACGATGCCGCTTCGTCAAGCGATTAGAGAAGGTGTTGGCGAGACAAGCTCTGTTATTACATCTGCAGGTCTGATCTTGGCAGGAACATTTGCGGTACTTGCTACATTGCCAATTCAGGTGTTGGTGCAGTTTGGTATTATCACAGCCGTTGGTGTGATGTTGGATACCTTCCTGGTTCGTCCGTTCATGGTACCAGCTATAACTGCATTGCTGGGTAAATGGGCCTTCTGGCCAGGTAAGTATGTGCCGATTGCAGAGAAGAATGAGGAGAAACAGAACCAGTCCATGTAATGCATGGATTGGGGGAAATGGACGGCGGGGCTTCAAGCCTGCTGTCCATTTCTTTATTTTCCGAACGATAATGACCTCTACCAGTTGTCCTCCTGAGATGGAATGGTGGAACTGTAAAATATCCGCAGGATGAGGCATGATCCTTGTTTTCTTTGTATGGGGAAGGTTTACGTAGCCAAGTGTTTTGGGACATAATAGAGGAAGCGTCGGCTTAGGGCAGACGGAAGAATTAACAACAATGGGACAACCAGGGGAAGGATGAAAGCAAGCATGACGAACCAACTTAATGTGTATTTCAACCATGACGGCGGCGTAGATGACCTCGTATCGCTGTTCATGCTTCTGCAAATGGACAATGTACATGTAACCGGCGTATCGGTTATCCCGGCAGACGGATATCTGGAGCCAGCAACAGATGCCAGCCGTAAAATTATCGATCGTTTCGGTACATATTCCGTAGAGGTATCCAAATCCAACTCCAGAGGGAAAAATCCATTTCCTGCGGCGTGGAGACTGCATTCCTTCTATGTAGATGCACTTCCTGTACTGAACGAGTCCGGCAAAATGGAAGCACCACTATCTGCCGTTCCGGCACACCAGCATCTGATCGAGAAAGTGCGCAATACCGAAGGCAAAACGTTGCTCCTGTTCACAGGCCCACTGACTGACCTTGCGCGTGCACTGGACGAAGCACCAGACATTGAAGAGAAAATCGACAAGCTGGTATGGATGGGCGGTACATTTGAGCGTGGTAACGTAGAAGAACCTGAGCATGATGGCACAGCAGAGTGGAACGTATTCTGGGACCCGGAAGCGGCATACCGTGTATGGCAAAGTGGCATCCAGATCGATCTGGTTGCACTGGAAAGCACCAATAAAGTACCTCTGACTCCAGCCGTTCGTAACCGCTGGGCAGCAGAGCGTCGCTTCGAAGGTGTTGATTTCCTGGGTAACTGTTACGCAGGTTGTCCGCCACTGGTGTACAGTGAGACAAATTCCACATACTATCTGTGGGATGTTCTGACAACGGCTTCCGTTGGACGCGAGGACATCGTGAAGAAGAAAACCGTAAACTGTATTGTCATCCCGGATGGTCCTAGCCAGGGCCGCACGGTGGAGCAAGCAGACGGACGTCCAGTACAACTGGTGTATGATACCGATCCGGAAGCGTTCTTTACGTATATGACGGATTTGGGTAAAAAAGCTGCTCCGCAGCGCTACTAATTCAGGCAGCCTGAGGGCTTGCCAACATTAAAGGTACAACAAAAATAAAGCCGCAGGCAGTGGTCTGGGTATGGGGTTGAACCCCATGATCCCGTCCCTGCCGTGCGGCTTTTTGTTTTGGGCTGATCAATATAGCAATCTAAGCTGCCCGCTATATTTTAAATCGACTAATCAATCCGTTCAGCTCACTGGATAATACCCGCAGAGATTCGGCGGATGCACTCATCTCATCCATGGATTGCAGTTGGCTACCTGTAGCGTGCGATACCTTCTGTATGCTCGAAGAGGATTCGCGTGAGATATGTTCCATATCCTCCACAGAAGCGGACACTTCTTCTGCACTGGCAGACAGCTGCTCAGATGCTGCGGATACTTCGTGCAGACGTTTATTCATCGTCTCAATTCCGGTATGAATGGATGTGAATGAACGGCCTGCCTCCTGAACAACAGCGAGACCGGATTGGACTGCTGATGTGCTGGCAGACATATGTTCTGACAACAGGGCAGTCTGGCGTGTCATCTCGGCGATCAGTTCGGTTACATGCTGGGACGATTGCTCTGATTCCCCCGCAAGCTTGCGAACCTCTGAGGCAACCACCGCAAACCCGCTGCCATACTCTCCTGCACGAGCTGCTTCAATACTTGCATTAAGTGCGAGCAGATTGGTCTGTGAAGCGATGCCTTTCATCAGATGTGCCACCGACTCAATTTTACCTGAGTACTGCTCCAGCTGGGAGGTGGAGGCTACCATCTGCACATTCGCCTGATGAATTTTGTCCATACTGTCCATCGCCGTGTTGATGTTGGCTTGACCTTGCACCGCGTTATTGGTCGTTTCCTGTGATACATCCGCGACCATAGAAGAAGAATTCGCAATATGCTGCATGCTGCGTGTGATCTCTTCCATGGCTACCGTAACTTCGCCAGCACGAGCCACCTGTTCAGCAGCTCCACTGGCCGTATGATTGGTATGCTCGGCAATGCGCTGGCTGGCTTCAGCAGTCGCCTGTGAATGTTTCGATACTCCTTCTGCAGCTTGTAGCAGAGAATCGGAGCTTTGACGGATGCCCGTCATGACATCCCGGGTACCTGTAACCAGATGTTTGAACTCGGAAGCGAGCTGCCCTACCTCGTCCTTGCGACTAAGTTCAACGTTGACGGTCAGGTCGCCTTTTCCTACCTGGGTAATTAACTTCTTCAACTTCACCAATGGTCGGGTCAAGTAATGGGCGAATCCATACACCAGCAAGACACTCAGCAGAACAATAGCCAAGGCTGTCCAGATCATGGTCATACGGTTGCGGGACATCAGTTCATAGACTGCAGTAGAGTCCAGATCCGCACCGACCAATCCTAGTACTTTCCCGTCAGCCCCATGGATCGGCACATATGCTGTAATGGTAGCGCCATATTCATCCTGTGTGAGTTCGCCCCGAATAGGCTCATTCTGTTCAAAAGCTTGCAGCATGCCTTCATAATGGGTCTCTTCTGCGGAACCGTAAGGGGAGAAGTCATCCTCTGCCACATCGGCAGCAGCCCCATCCACAACGTAGAAATATGTATTTATTCCATTTTCTTCGCGTGTACCAAGGGTGTACAGATACTTGAGTCCATTGGCCTCGCGCAGCTGACTAAGCTGCTCACGCAATGTGCCGTAATACGCTGTCTCGTCCTGTCCGGTACTGAGTGTTGCATACAGAGAGGTGTCAATTAATGCAGCTGCCCGTGCAGCCACAGCCTGTGCCTGCATCCCCATGGATTGTTCGACCAGTTGAGCCGATGAACGGTACATGGTAATGCCAAGAACCGCACCCGCGGCTAGCATCAGACAGGAAAAAAATAAAAAGATCCTCATAAACAAACTGTTCATTGGTAAAAGTGTTCCCCCTTGATCTGTTAAATCAATCGTCTCTTTGTCTCTTTACTTGGTGTTTGTCGTTCTTCTTTTGGTTCGTATGTATTGTATATCAGATATACAGTTTTCTACTTGAAGTATCGGCATCCGGTCGATAAAGAATTAGCCCCCGAGTCAATTTGATCCGGGAGCTAGTTTCTTCTCAATCCTATATTGACGATGCTCATCATTGGAACACACCTCATTG
The DNA here is from genome assembly GCF_047302515.1 of Paenibacillus amylolyticus. Classification (GTDB taxonomy): domain Bacteria; phylum Bacillota; class Bacilli; order Paenibacillales; family Paenibacillaceae; genus Paenibacillus; species Paenibacillus amylolyticus_G. The sequence goes on from NZ_CP168019.1 coordinate 6,372,252, forward strand.
TTACTACTTAGAGGGGCTTCATATGACTGAGTGATTACGTCATTACATTGTTCCGCCGCCCTGGCGAACAGAGGCAGGAATCTTTTCAGGTCCCTGATTAATATATTTATTGATAAAAGTACCTACTTTGGCATCGTCGAATTGGTCGAGCTTCATTGTTTTGGTCCATGCGGTCACCACGACTTCACTGCCTTCGGGAATATCCTTGTTGGGTACAGCCAGTATACCGGCTCCGGCTTCGCGGAATTTAGCGAGGTATTTCAGATGTTCCTTCAAATCCTCGCTTGCGTTCTCACGATAATAGATGATGATATCCCCGTGCTCCAGATTGTGTACCAGGTAATTGTAGCCCGGGAAGTCGGTGTAAAATCCAAACTTGATATCATGCGGATTATGCGGGCCCGATGTTGGAATTGTCATCTCATACTGAATGGGGTCCTCCGTATGGTCAGCCCCATAGTATTTATCGTCCGTTACGTCGATTGTCGCGTTGGACTCCAGATCGGCTACATTATATGTTTTACCTGCTCCTTGCATGAAGAACAGGCCAAACGTAATAATCGACACAGCTATCATTACATGTGCAGCCAGCCGAAGGGATCGACTTTGTTTCTGGATGTCTGCCCGCTCTTTCTTTTTCATGTGGTCCAGAATTTTGCCCTGTGTGCGTGATGCCCAGATATAGGCGGCGATGGAGAACAGCAACACGATTGCACCTACGATGATCCACAGGTAGGATGTACCTGCCTCGTGCTCCATTTGCATATGATTCATATGAGTCATGTCCATAGAGAGTTCCTCTGCTTTCTTTGTAAAATGAGTGATCAATACACTACACAATGTAGTGTTGGTGGCAACGGTGAATCCACTCATTACGTAACGTGAGTTGCTGGTTCCGTGTTTGTTACGTAAATAAGAACATACCTGTTGCACTACACATTATAGTGTATGATACATGCTCGGCGCAACGCTGCCTTATAAAACTAAAAAAGACCTTCCCCGCGTCAGCAGGGAAAGCCATGCTTCGCCTTTATCGCCAGATTTTCACTTTGCAAAAAGTGAATTAAAAAAATCTGGAGATAACAGCGATCGGAAGGTTGTTCTGTCATCGAAGTAACAAGTGTAAATAATCTTTAGTTCAACTTATATAATTCACAGACGACCAAACGGTGAAAGCATCATGCCAATCAGTCCAATGATAATCTCACCCAACAATCGATACAGAATAAAGAACACGACCACATTGGCGATCAGCACGCTGTACATGCTGTCGATGGCTGCTTTGGTACGATTCAGTGGATACTGGAACAGCACCGAGTTCAGCGCAACAAAGATAATGATATACGAGACAGCAAGCAATGAGATCGCGATGGAATACGAGATGATAATAAACAGATTCGCCAGAACAAGGGATACGACAGCAGGAACAAGCAGTGTACCAAACTGGGCAACCAGTGTTTTGGGACGGAAGGTTATTTTTTCAATCTTCAGAATAGCGTACATCAGTGCAATAGAGGCAATCAGGATAATGACGGTGAAAAATAGCGGTCTTAAAAATCCACCAATGAATAAGCCGTCCATGCCTATGCGACTAAAGGTAATTAAGAAGTATGTAGAAGATAGAACTGCGATTAGCGCCATTGTTAGCCATCCGTTTAGGGAATGCTGGTCGCCAACGGTTTTCATCGTCTGATAAGGACGGGCCAAGACACTGAGGAAATAGGATAGATACTGTTTGCTTACTTCTTTGGCTTGCTGAACTTTCTCATTCTGCACAATATTATTCCACTGATTGGAGCTATTGTCTCCTGCAGAAGCATGGTCATTGGTACCTGTTGATTCTCTCGCCTGTTCCTTGTGAATGGAGATGGATGGTGTGTTGGGTGGAACGGATGCCTGGGAAGAGGTAGCCTGCGTGCTGGACCAACGGGTATATTCGGGTTCGGAAGCAGCAGATTCCGAGTTCGTTACAGGAGTTGGTGATGAGGTTGTTTGCGTTAGATTAGAGCCGCACCTCTCGCAAAAATGGGCATCTCCATTTTCGTGATTACATACTGGACATTTCATGGTATAAGCCTCCAATTTCTAGAAAATAAAAACATGTCAACATTGTGTCTCATTTTAACGGTTAATGACGAAGTTTGTCTATGTTTCGCAGGAATTGGTACCCATTTAGGGAAAGTTGAAACAAAGCCTCGAATCCTGTGTATGAAAACGGAGTATAGAAGCAACAATAGTATAGGAATGACATGCAGGCATATTAATGTAAATTCACTGTGGTTTAAGACGAATTGTTTTTGGTTGTTAATGTCTCATCGTTCGCTTTTATGTGTTATTCTCATGTTAACTATATCTTTTGGGTTGCCTATGATCGTAGATTTATGTATAATCAATCGTGTTAACACGTCGAATGTACGGTAGTAAGAGATGTGGGTGAGTTCATGGAACTACTGGACAGCAATGAGAGCAAGAAGAAGATGTGCCAGTATTATAACGAAATCTCGAAGGAACTGTTCGGATTTGGCACCACTCTCCTGAGAGTGACCATTGACCAGAATATTGTGACCTTCTACGCGAAGCACCGACGTTCACCGCGCTCTGACGCCCTGGAAGGGGAGGCCCCCGGCTTAAAGCTGGAAGTGGACTTCCGCATGTCTGTCTTATATAAGAAGAAATTCCGGGAGAAGCTCGAGCAACACATGGGTTTGCCAATTGAAGCTATATTGCGGGATTATGATGCGTCCACTCAGTGGGCAATCACGAATGTGATTCTGGAACAGGCCTAAGGATGGATCGGCAGGATTAATTCTTGTTGATGTATACAAAGGTTATGGCCCGGATTCATGATCAGGTTCCGTACAATTTCATATGATGGCGTCTGTCTTCGGATTGATTCTGAAGCAGAAACCGATGATGTACCGGCAGCGGGTGTCGCTTTCCTTTGTTTACGAAGAAAAGTGTTCTTGTTTATACAAGAGCACTTTTCTTTTTGTTTTTTCATACACATCACATATATCAGGGGGAATCAGGATCATGATGAAAAAGTGGATTAGCGGTTTGGCAGCAGTGGCAATGACATCAGTATTACTTGCAGGTTGTGGCAGCAGCACGGATGATGCAACAGGCGGATCAGGCAGTGGGGGAACCGCAGCTAACAAATTGGTTATCTCCACTTGGGGCTTCTCCGAAGATTTCTTTAATGAAGAAGTATTTGGTCCATTCGAAAAAGAACATAATGTAGACATCGTGCTCGAAGTCGGCAATAACGCTGAACGTCTGAATAAAATTCGTCAAGGTACATCAAATGTCGATGTTATCTACCTGTCTGATTACTATGCACAACAAGGTATCGATGAAGGTCTGTTTGAGAAAATCGACCGCTCCAAAATTCCAAATGTAAATGACATTTATGATATTGCCAAAGCACCACTTGGTGAAGATTATGGCCCGGCCTACACGGTTGGACAGCTCGGTATCGCTTATAACCCGGATCTCGTATCCAAAGAAGTGACTTCATGGAGTGACCTGTGGGACCCGGCGTTCGAAGGTAACCTGACCATCCCGAATATTACGGCAACAGCAGGCCCAATGGTTGTGGATGCAGCTTCCCGTGTAGCTGGAAACGATACGTTTAATGAAGATGCGGCATTTGCTGAACTGAAAAAACTGAGTGGCAATGTGGTGAAATTCTACAGTCAAACATCCGAATTCGTGAATATGTTCTCCCAAGAAGAGATTGCGGGCGGACCGATCATGGAAATGTATTTCAAAGATCTGAAAGCAGCCGTGCCTAATGCGAAGTTTGTTACACCTAGCGAGGGTGCATATGCCGTGATGAACACAATCAATGTCGTGAAGGGCAGCAAAAACAAAGAGCTCGCTGAAGAGTTCATCAACTGGCAGCTCAGCCAGGATGTACAAGCAAAATCTGCTAAAGCCAAAGTCGATTCCCCGGTTAACACAAAGGTTGAACTGACTGCTGAAGAAGCAGAAGGCGTAACATATGGCGCTGACGTTGTTGAAAAGCTGAACAAGCTGGATATGGAATTCGTGAATCAGCAGGTTAAAGGCTGGACAGATCGCTGGAACCGTGAGATTGCACAATAAACAAGTAACCGACTGACTTAAAAGTTATCTTTGGTCAACATGTTGAACTTATATCATTTGCAGCAAGCAACCAATTACCGTATAGGAGTTGAGAACGGATGAGTGAAGCGCAAAATCGCATCATTCTGGACGTGGACACGGGGATTGACGATGCACTGGCGATTTTGCTGGCCGTCAAAAGCCGGAAGTTGGACATTCTCGGCATCACCACAGTCTGTGGGAACGTATCACTCCAGCAGGCAACAGAGAATACGTGCAAAATTCTTGAACTCGCGGGTGCACCTGAAATTCCGGTCATTGCCGGAGCAGCTGGACCGCTCACTCGCAAGTCGCATTATGAACACCGGGTACATGGACAGGACGGATTGGGTGGTGCGCTGCCTGATCCTGCCTTGTCTAAGAAAGCCGAGGAAGGTTTTGCGCCAGACTTTATCGTGGAGCAAGCCAAGTTGTATCCGGGCGAACTGACATTAATCATGACTGCACCCTTAACGAACTTGGCCCTCGCGCTAATGAAGTGCCCTGAATTGCCTTCTTTATTGAAGGAAGTCATCTTCATGGGTGGTGTTGTTCGCGGACACGGCAATATTACACCAACCGCCGAGTACAACACATACGCTGATCCAGAGGCGGCACGCATTGTACTGCACGCAGGCATCGAGAAGCTTACTCAAGTCGGACTGGATGTGACGCGTCAAACATTGCTGAATGAAGCAACGATTGAGCGTCTCACACATCCTGCACTGCGCGCGTACGTTGCTCAAAGCACAGAGATTTACATCAACCGATACGAACAAATGAACGGCGTCCGCGCTTGCGCGTTACATGATCCACTAGCCGTGGGCGTAGCCCTTGCCCCCGAACTGGTTGGACGTAAATCGTATTATGTCGATGTCGAAACCGCCAGCCGCCTGTGCGATGGCCAGATGGTATGTGACTTCCAAAACCGTTTGGGTGAGCAGCCCAACACCCTCGTCTGCGAAACCGTAGACGCGGAAGCATTCCTTGAACTGTTTATCAACGCGTTAAACGCGTAGTTGTGATCTTCACGGCATTGGGGTTCAGTCTAAAATCAACCCACCTATTTCGCTGGTAGTGTAGGGGACGAAATCGATTCTGTAGAAGCAAAGCGTTCGCCTTTATCCTTGGATTTTTCCTTCTATTAAGAAGGAGATCAAGAAAATCCAAGGATAACAGCGATCGTAAGAACGATTCGTAACCGGAACGGCTGGTGCGATAAACATGGACGTTTATTTTTGAAATGTGCGCCAGTGAAACGTGTGAATAAAACCATTTTACAAGTCAGGAGTATCGCGATGAAGAAATCAGTAATCTACTGGCTATTGCTGCCGGGATTCGTGTTTTTGGCGGCATTTATGATCATTCCGATTGTCCTGACGATCGGGTCGACGTTTTTCCAAGAAAACTCCTTCACGTTTGAAGGATACATGCATTTTTTCAGAGACCCATACTTTTTGAAAATATTGCTTACGACGCTGCAAGTCAGCGTGGTCACCACCATCGTCTGTGTGGTGCTCGGATTCCCGACAGCTTATTATATTTCGCAGAAAGCGCCGCGCCGCAAAGGCATTTTGCTGGCACTGGCGATTTTCCCGCTGCTGACGAGCCCGGTCGTGCGCTCGTTCAGCTGGATGATTATCCTTGGACGCAAAGGGTTGATCAATAACACCCTTGTTGGCCTGGGCATCGTGGACAAGCCGCTGGACATTCTGTACACGCCGGCAGCCATGATGATTGGTCTGACACACCTGTTCCTGCCACTGATGATTATCTCTCTGGTCGGTGTACTTGAGAACATTGACGGTGACCTGCTCAAAGCAGCACAAAGTCTGGGTGCATCACGCGTTACGGCATTCCGCCGGGTTGTGTTCCCACTGGCTGTGCCAGGACTTGTGATCGGAGCCGTGCTTGTTTTTGTCGGAAGCCTGACGGCGTATACCACACCCGCCCTCCTTGGAGGTAAGCAACGTGTAATTGCTACGTTCCTGTATCAAAACGCCATGACCCTCAACGACTGGTATCTGGCCTCGGTTGTTGCCGCGATTATGATTGTGATTACATTTGTCGTCGTCGGTGTCATGAACAAAATGGCCAAAACTTTAAATCCGAAGGGGTAGACATATGCGGGAGAAACATATCGGGCTGGGCCTGTTCAGTCTGCTGGTCTTTATCTTTCTGCTGGGCCCGCTTCTGATCATATCGGTCACTTCGTTTGAACCGGGAACGGTACTCAAATTTCCGCCGGAAGGGTTCTCCTTCCGCTGGTATGAGAATATTTTCAACACAGGCGGTTTCCTCCGCACATTCCAGACGTCCATCATCATTTCCCTGCTGGGGAACCTGTTGGCGCTGGTGCTCGGAGTACCGGCTGCGTATGCACTTAGTCGTTACGATTTCAAAGGCAAGTCCGTGCTGAACGCACTGTTCCTGTCCCCGGTACTGATTCCGGGAATCGTACTTGGTTTTACATTGATGAAATACCTGATCGTAATCTACCATCTGCCGATGTATCTTGGACTGTTGATCGGTCATACGATTATCATGCTTCCATTTATCATTCGAGTTATCGCGTCGAGTCTGTCGAGCTTTGACTTTGCAGTGGAAGAAGCTGCGCTGAGTCTTGGTGCGGGACGGGTAAGAACGTTCTTCACGATCGTGCTGCCTAACATCCGCTCAGGAATTATCGCTGCGGTGCTGATTGCCTTCTTGGAGTCCTTCAACAACGTGGACATCTCGGTGTTCATGACCGGACCAGGGGTAAGCACATTACCGATCCAGATGCTGACGTATGTGGAGAATTATTTTGACCCAACAATTGCAGCGATTTCCGTGCTGTTGATGGTACTGACCGGACTCTTAATGTTCGTGATCGAACGGATCATGGGCGGATTTTCATACTTTACTAAACGTTAATTGGAGGCGCAGAACGCTATGGCATTGCTGACATTAGACCACGTATCCGTGGCATACGATAAGCAGATAATCCTGAAGGATTTTCAGTTGGAGCTGGAAAAAGGTAAACTGCTCTCCCTGCTCGGACCGAGCGGTTGCGGCAAAACAACTACGCTGCGCCTCATCGCCGGATTTCTGGAAGCATCACAGGGCAAGTTTATGTTCGGCGGCAAGGATTATACGAAGGTTCCAGCGAACAAGCGGAACTTCGGATTTGTATTTCAGAGTTATGCGTTATTCCCGCATCTGTCTGTCTATGACAACGTGGCCTTTGGCCTGCGGATGCGTAAGGTAAAAGACAAGGATATTTCTTCCCGTGTGATGCGAATCTTGGAAGTCGTTAACCTGAATGGATTTGAGAAACGTTTTCCACAAGAACTGTCCGGTGGACAGCGTCAGCGTGTAGCCATTGCTCGTGCATTGGTCATTGAGCCTGACCTGCTCTTGTTCGACGAACCACTCAGTAACCTGGATGCCAACCTGCGCCTTAACATGCGGGTGGAGATTCGCCGTATTCAGCAAGAGTTGGGCATCACAACGCTGTATGTCTCTCATGACCAGGAAGAGTGTTTCTCGATCTCGGATCAGGTAGCGATTATGAACAAAGGCGTGGTTGAGCAGCTCGACCGCCCGGAAACCATTTTCAAATATCCGGCAACGGAGTTTGTAGCACGATTCATCGGGTTCCATAATTTCATTGAATTCGCGGAGCGCAGGGATGCAGGCGAATTAATCACACTGAGCGCAGGTGGACGCACATTTACAGCAACCGCACATCCTGGAACAGCACGTCCTGGTGCACGTAAAGGCGCGATTCGTCCGGATGATCTGATCGTTAGTGGAGATACCTCTGCGGATGTGGTGAACGCCTTGCCGGGCATTATCAAGGTCAGCACGTATCTGGGACGCAGTTATCAATATGTGATCGAGACGGAACTCGGTGACTTTACAGCAAATCAAGAGATGGAAACACCATACCTTAGCGGGCAACGTGTTAGCCTGATCTTCCCACAGGACAAGCTTGTACTGGTGGAGTAGTCGTGAATGTAAGGAACAGTATTAAGAAATAAGAGCAACAAAGAAGGCATTTCATGCGATGATTCCCGGACGATGGCAGCGGTGCGCAGTCATGTGCAGTACAGCAGATTAAAGTGCAGGTTCATTGTCCGGTTCGCATCGTGGTGAAATGCTTGTGAAGAAGGAGATTATGCCCCATGCGTGCAGATCAACTAATTGTAAATGTACATGTGTATAACAGTTATTATAAACGGTTTGAAATGAACAACGTCGCTGTGTTGGGCGGCAGATTCCTGTATGTTGGACCCGGTGGACCTGAGTTGATTCAGGCAGACGAAGTCATTGATGCGCGGGGAAGATACATGATTCCTGGCTTGATCGATATCCATCTACATATCGAAAGCACGATGGTGACACCGGAAACCTTTTCTCATGGTCTGATTGGCTGCGGGGTAACGTCCATTGTAGCGGAACCGCATGAGATGGCGAATGTATTCGGGCTGGAGGGTGTGCAGGAGATGATGGCTGTGAGTCGGGAGACGACAGTGGATATGTTCTATGCGATCCCGAGTTCCGTTCCGGCAACCCCGATGGAGACAACAGGCGGTTCGATTGAGATTGAAGATATGGACGTGTTGCTCGCGACTGGAGAGATCATCTGTCTGGGCGAGATCATGAACTATGTCGATGTCATTCGTGATCCGGAGTGCAAGACAAACCAGATTTTACAGCATATTCGCAAAAACTATCCCGATCTGGTGATCGAAGGTCACACACCGAAACTGCTTGGACTTGATCTGCATCGACTGATCTACGCAGGTGTCGATTCCGATCATACTCATCAGAGCATTGAGGGATTACAGGCGCGGATTGCGGCAGGTATGTTTATTGAAATTCAAGAGAAATCAATGACCCCGGAAGTCATGAAGTACCTGATTCAACATGATGTGGCGCAGCATTTCTGCTTTGTAACAGATGATGTAATGCCGGATTCACTGGTGGAGCGTGGTCATCTGGATCATATCGTACGCAAGGCAATTCAGATGGGGATGCGTCCGGAAGACGCGATCTATGCAGCAACATCCACTCCTGCTTCCCGGATGAAAATGACCGATCGTGGCAGCGTTGCCCCAGGCAAAGTGGCCGATTATGTGTTGTTATCCAACCTGGAGGAGCTCTCTATTGACCAGGTGTACAAAAACGGCCGCAAAGCTTATGACGATTACGAACCGTATAAGCAGGAACGGATAACCGGGCAGTTCCCACCTCACTTCTATAAGAGTGTACAATTGGAGAAGTTGGGTGTAACAGATTTTGCAATTCAGTTGTCAGACCCAAAAGTCAGTGGATTAGGCGTTGCTCTCGCTGGTGAAGGTGAGTACCAATGCCGTGTCATGATGGTGAAGGATGGTTCTACTTTTGTGGAAGAACATATTGCACCGGTTCAGTCTTCGGATGGCGAATTGTTATGGGAAGAAAGCGGATATGCACAAATCGCGACCTTTGAACGTTATGGTGTGAACGGCAATCGTGCACATGGTCTGATCGGTGGAGACACCATCAAGCGTGGTGCTATTGCAACGACATATTCACACGACAATCACAACCTGCTGGTTGTAGGACGTAATCGTGAAGATATGATATTGGCAGCTAACACGGTAATTTCGAGCCAAGGTGGTTTCTGCGTGGTGGAAGATGGCAAGGTGCTGTCCCATCTGGAACTTCCCGTAGGTGGCATTTTGACGGAAGAACCACTTGCAGTGGTGTCCCATCAAGTGAAGGAATTGAGAGCAGCGATGTTGTCTCTTGGATATGTGCATTACAATCCGATCATGTCGATCAGCACTCACTCTCTTGCGGTAAGTCCGGCATTGAAGATCACGGACCATGGCCTGATTGATGTGAATGCAGGTAAGGTTGTATCGTTAGTAATCTAATTAGAATACACACATTCTGTGATGTACCTCCAATTAGATTGTATGATAGTAGAGTAAATGTAGTATAAAAAGCCGTATACCCCGTTTCGCCACGGTAAGTGGTGTCACGGGGTATTGTTGTTCAAGCAAAGGATTCGAAATAATGTTTTTGTATGCTTAATCTTGCAAGTGAAACATGAATTAGATTTTAATCTTCCCTTGTAATGACCATTCCACGTATTTGGACACCGACGGGGCAACCCACTTTCGGCTATCATTCTCATGATTCCATACAAACACGTCTGCTCTACAGATTCCATCCCCCGTCACTGGAAACGCGAATAAATCGCCAATGCCACTTTCCCCGAAGAAAACCAGATTATCAAATGGCATATAATAATCTTGGAAGTGATCGTCACGATAGTGTTTGTTTTCATTATTGATTCGATCTACTGACCAGATTAGTCCTAAATCATAAATGGCTCTTACCCCATTGGTTTCCAGCAGTATTTCCTTTAGTTCATGAGGCAGAGTGACGTGGAACAAGCTCTCAACCTTTGCAATTTCATCTCCAGATGCAGGAGAACTGAACGTATACTCTTCTGAAATTCCCTTGAAATATTCTTTCCACATGAAGGAGTCCTCCCGCATTATGCAATGTAATCATATGATTTGTATGAAATATCGTCTTATTGTTCGATGAAAAGAAGGCAGCCCTTCATAGAATGGCCCTACCGTTGATACCAAATAACAATAGGAAGAGTTATGTAGGACTACCTTTTCTAACTCTTGCTTACCAGGTAAGCCAACCACTCGTACGTTTATAATTGTGCAGGAGATCATACTTCTCATGGTACATGAGACGTTTCATTTTGGTTCTATACAGACGATAATGCTGTTTACGAGCAGGTTTACATTCTTTGTTGTAATGCGTGCTCTTGATTCCTTTACGGTGATCTTTCAGCTTTGCTTTTCTTGGATCAATGAACTTCTTGTTGTGTTTCTGTACAAAAGCTGTTTCATTTTCCCAAGATTGAATCTCTTCGTGTGTAAACATCTTCATCCCCGTTGTGCCGGGTTAGATTTTGGCTTCGAGAGCCATGGCCTTAGCACAACTAATAGAAGAAGACTTTTGGATTAAACATAAGCATCACCTCTGATGTTGTTCATCCTAATTTTAACATAATTAGAACGTGTCTTCCCGATGTCTTAATCTGATTGGAACCATAATCCTCACTTTGAAGATACACAGCCAGAAATCCTCCTTTGGACGGGACAATTGAATACATATATAGTAAGAAGAGAATGTTTGGACTCAAAGCAGGAGGATAGACAACGATTATGAATGAGATAAATAATGCTAAAACCATATTTTTCGACGTGGATGATACTTTATATGATCACTTGCAGCCGCTTCGTGGTGCGTTGCAGGACGTTCTCGGCCTGCCGGATGATTTCCCTTATGCTGAGGCCTATCATCGTTTTCGTTATTATAGTGACTGGCTGTCTGCACAAGAAGATCTGTCCGCTGTACCAGAAGCGGATGCAGTAGAGCGAATGCGCCGTCGGAGGTTTGAGTTGACGATGGAGGAGTTTGGACTCCCCTTACAATTGGGACAGGCTGAAGAACTGCAAGCACAGTATCTGAGCAGACAGTTTGAGATTGTACCTTTTAAAGGAGCGTATGAGCTGATCAGAAGGCTTCAGGCAGAAGGCCATACCGTTGGTCTAATCACCAATGGAGAAGGAGAGCATCAGCGCCGCAAGCTTGAAGCACTGGATGTGCTCAGTCTCGTGGACGAGCATCTGGTCTTCATCTCCGGTACGACTGGTTATGCGAAGCCGGATCGCAGGTTGTTCAATTATGTGAGTAAGCAGACAGGGACTGATGCCCGTTCCAGCTATTAGATCGGAGACTCGTGGCGTAATGATGTGGTAGGTGCAGTGGATGCAGGCTGGACAGTCATCTGGTTCAACCATCGGGAGGCGCTGCCGGAATCTGATCATCAACCTCATTTTGTAGCATCAAGCTATGAAGAGATCAGTCGTATTCTGACTTTTGAGTTTGTTCAAGCTTAAGGAGATTTATGTTTAAAGGAGCAGTCTTGTTACCGTCTTAGGTGCAGGTCTGCTTTTTTATATTATACCTTCTATAAAGGCATCATTAATGAGGTGTCTAACTCTTCGCTTTCAATTACAATTGCCATAAGTCCAGCTTCTGTTTTGGTTTCGTGCCATTCATGTTTATCCTAGAGAACCGCTTCTCCACAACGAACTTCGATGTATTCATTTGTTTCCCCTCTAACCCAACCTTCCCCGCTTACTATTAAAAGGAGTTGAGGAACCACAGCTTGGTGATAACCTATGACCCCACCCTCAGCTAAATGCATACATCCGATATGAGCTGCTTTGTTGGTCTGCGTTATACGTGACATTACGAAATTCGAATCGAATTTCGTAATCTCCTTACCTGACTCTTGTTTAAATTGAAATATCCTCATGTTTACCTCCGCAATAGTGACTAAGTTAACTTCCTATAATGGTAACTATCTTTATGATGGGTATCATCCTAATTCACTAATTTATGGATAATCCAATCAGATGAGTCTATCATAGCTCCAATAGGTTGGGGAGAGTTTGCTTACATTCCTCAGTTTTTTAATTGTCTGTACCAACGTTTCTATGAAGCTGTACTTCATGGAATCTTCATTTACAAGACAGTGTAAAAGCCTTCCCAAACCGTATATGCGGTGTTATAATTAAAACAAGATTTAGATTAAGTCTAAATTAAAAAGAAGCGAATCAAAGCAATCCATTATAAATTTCAAATTCTATTTTTATATTCGAGAGGGGATAAATTCCATGAGCACAATCCAAACTAGAAACAACACTTTTGCTAACAACGCCACAGCACTTCAAGATGTCCTGAACCGTCAGATCGCAGGCTGGTCCGTACTGTACACGAAACTTCATAACTTCCACTGGTATGTCCAAGGACCACATTTCTTCACACTGCATGCCAAATTCGAAGAACTGTATAACTTGGCTACGGCAAATATGGACGAAGTTGCAGAACGTTTGCTTGCTATTGGTGGACGTCCGGTGGCTACAATGGCTCAACAGCTGCGTCTGTCTCCAATTGAAGAGGCACAAGGACAGTTGTCTGCTGAGCGTATGGTAGAATCGGTAGTTGCTGATCTGCGTACGATGGTGGAAGTGATTCGTCAAGGCATTCACGAAGCAGGAGAAGCGGAAGATAACGCAACGGAAGATATGCTGATTGGATTCACTGCTGCCCTGGATAAAGAGGTCTGGATGTTAAACGCATTTCTGGGCAAATAAGCAAAGTCACCCTACATCCTGACAACGATATGTAGAGTCCGTGAACAAAGTGTCCGTTCGCTTACAAATCCGGTGCGCTTGCCGTATAATGATGGCATTCAAGATGTACAGAATGGTGGAATGAACGATGCGGTCAGACCTGGAACAATTGCAGGAAGAAGCTGAATGGTTTATATATACATGTTATGAAGAGCTGGGCCATTCGCGTGAAGACGTGCAGGCCCGGCTTGTTGCCGTTATTGGAGAGATCGAAGTAACCGGTACTTATGTGCATACCACTGAGGAATTGGAGCAGGGTTGTAAAATGGCATGGCGGAACAGCAACCGCTGTATCGGGCGGCTGTTCTGGGATAAATTGCGGATCGTGGACGCCCGTCACGCTGATACGGCAGGAACGGCAGCGGAAGCTGTGCTGAATCATATCCATGTAGCATCCAACGGTGGCAAAGTAATCCCGATGATTACCATTCTTCCACCGGATGGGCCGAATGGAACTCCGGTACGACTATGGAATCATCAGCTCATTCGTTATGCGGGATATGAGACAGAGCAAGGTATTATTGGAGATCCTGCTTCGGTGGAACTGACCAAGGCGGCGATGTCACTTGGCTGGCAAGGGGCAGGTAGCCCCTATGATGTGTTACCGCTCATTATTCAGGCGCAAGGACAAGCTCCAGAGTGGTATGTTATACCCGAAGAAGAGATTGTGGAAGTGATGATTGAACACCCGGAGCGAGCGGAGATTGCGGAGCTTGGCATGCGCTGGTACGGTGTGCCGATGATCGCCGATATGCGACTGGAGATTGGCGGCATATCTTACCCGGCAGCGCCGTTCAATGGTTGGTATATGGGTACCGAGATCGGCGCCCGTAATCTGGCGGATACGTTCCGGTATAACAAGCTGCCTGCGGTGGCGGCAGCGTTTGGATTGAATACGTCGAGTGAAACGACGCTGTGGAAAGATCGAGCGTTAGTTGAGCTGAATGTGGCTGTGCTGCATTCGTTCAAAAAAGCAGGCGTGAGCATTGTGGATCACCACACGGCGGCAGCGCAATTTGCTATGTTTGAACAGCGGGAAGAGAAGGCTGGGCGTGAGCTGACCGGGGATTGGGTGTGGCTGATTCCGCCAGTCTCTCCGGCGACGACGCATATTTTCCACAGCTCCTATCGTAATGAGATCGTGAAGCCGAACTTTTTCCGTCAGGATCAGGCGTATACCCTGAAAGATGGCGTGGCATCTGCCGCAGAGCCGCGAAGCAGCGAGCAGCAGAATGCACAGGTAGAGAATAATCCCCAGCCACAGGCCGGAGATACACCAATGAAATGCCCGTTTGCACATTAAATTGTGCGGACGGGTTATTTTTTGTGATCCTTTTTTATCAAACGAAGAACTTAAAATAGGAAAAAAATGAAAAGATTCTTTCTCTATATGGAAATATATAACACACCTATAATGAAGCCATGACTTTGACTTCACATAGGGGAGGGAACAATCCATGGGTTATATTGAAACGTTGCGAGGAATGGTTGGCAATGCTCCTGTTATTTTGTTGAGACCGAGTATATTGATCTTGAACAAGACAGGTGAGATTCTATTAGTTCGACATCTGGATGATACGTGGGGAGTACCGGGTGGATTTATGGAGCTCGGCGAATCGGTGGAAGAGTCTGCAATGCGAGAGGTCAGAGAAGAGATTGGGATAGAGATTAAGAAACTCCATCTGTACGGCGTTTTCTCAGGAAAAGAGTTATATACGAAATTAAGAAATGGGCATGAATACTACAATGTGGTCATTGGTTATATTTGCACAGAGTATGAGGGAGAACTGAAGCCAGATGGGGTTGAAGTTCTTGAAGCAAAGTTTTACAAACCAACGGAATTGCCTGAAAGGACCGACCCTTACTTAAAAAGCAAAATCCAAGAAAATGCAGTACACATAGCAACATTATTGGGGGAAATATAATCGAGAGGTTGCCACCGAAATGGTTTATCTCGCGAGTTGTAAAGCTAACGAACTGAGTGCGTCTTATAGGACGAATTATTGTGGAATGATAAATCTAACGACCTTCAGAGGCGTTATTCCGGCATCAACCTGCCTGAAACCGATGCAGGAGCAACAGAATAAGGAAATAGCGCCTCTGTGATTCGTTACACTACAGCCCTGTGGAAATTGGATCGAATAATACTTGCATAGTTCGTTAGAAAATGATTATGCCAATAAAGGGATGTCCTCCGTCATATTCATGACTTGTGGGACATCTCCCTTTTGCGTTTACACCCGCCTTGTCTTGTACCGACTTCGCATTACAGCCTGAACTACAATGGCAGCAGCAATCAGCAGCAGGTTGAACACGAATACAGAGTACAGCGATCCAACTTCCATAAGTAACGCAGCAACCAGTGGAGACACGATGGAGCCGATCTCGGCCGCAGAGACAATTTTGCCTATGACAGAGCTTCGACTCTCGTCAGGGATATGATCACCAATATGAGCAAAGAACGAATCCATATAACATGCACCGCCAACCCCGCCAATCAGCATGCCAGCGTAGACCCACAGATGGGAGGATGTGCTTAGAAATACAACAACTTCGATTCCGATCAGGAACATGCCAAGCATGCAGAGCAACAGACGATCGCCCATCCGGTCAGAGAGATAACCGACAAAGGGAGCAGCGGCAAGCGTAGAAATCCCTGAGACGGTGAAGGCGAGACTGGTGGCAAACGGGTCCCAATGCATGATGTGAGCTGCATACAGTGCAAAATAGGTGAGAAACACCGCATAGGCGCTCATCTCCAGGAAATGTACTGTACCGTAGCCGATCAGTTGTTGCCGCTGTGTGAGCCTTGTAGTTGGGCCAGACATTGTTGAATTGGGAGCTTGGTTGAATAGGGCGGTATCCGCAGCTTGCGTATGCAGTGCATCAGATGTTGTTGAAGGTAAAGGAGGGGTGTCATCCATATGGAGTACTGAGTGTGCTGAGTTGTCCAGAGGTTTTTGCTTAACGACAGCCGAATGATCTTCTAATAGGTGATCACTTAACGTATTCCCAGACTCATGATTAGCTCTAGCTTGTGCCGTAGTCTTCATCCCCATCGCAGCGACCACGGCCATCAGACAACATACGGTAACGAGCAAAAAAGGAACCGATAATGGCCAGTGCAGCGCGAGCCAGCCACTTATGACCGGACCGAGCACCATGCCGCCGCCCTCACTGCTGCTGATGTATCCATTGTACAGTCCTCGGTTGTCTACATTGCCCCCATCCCCGATGATGGAACGTACGACCACGGTAAGGCCGGTGGAAGCGAGCCCTTGCAGCAGTCGTAGCAGGCCGAATAATACCGCAGCAGAAGACAATGCGAAGCCACCCATACAGACAGCCAGCAGGATCAGCATCAGGATGAGAGCCTTTTTACCACCTAGTTTCTTATAAATTGCCGCTGCTGGAACGCCACCAATTACTTTCCCCACATAAAAGAGTGCAAAAATAACCCCCATCATCCAGCCGGACAGGCCGAATTCCTCAATAAACAAAGGAAATAGGGGCAGGATCATGAATCCGCCCATCTGACTTAAGAAACAAATGGTCATCAGCAAAGGCAGGTTACGACGAATATCCAAGAGCCAAGACTCCTCTCACACATAAAATGGAATCCTAAAATCCTTCATTTACTCCATATGGGTACGTATTATCGACATTACCCGTAATGTATGCAGGATTTTTGAAAATAAGAAGAAATGACACGCGGCGTTTACATCAAAACCATTGCGGATATACCTGAATCATATATAATAGATGGGTTATCTATAAGGATGCATGAACGAAAAGTGTACAGACTTAAGAGGTACCTCAAGTATAAGGGGGCGATGTGAAGCATGTCAGAACAACAACCGATTATCCGCTTCGAAGCGGTGACTCAGCAATACGACCAGGATGAAGCCGTATTGAAGGCGGTCAGCTTTGAGATTGAGCGGGGTAAATTTTATACGCTTCTTGGCCCATCGGGCTGCGGGAAAACAACGATATTGCGGCTGATTGCCGGTTTTGCGGAGCCGACACAGGGCAGTATTTATTTTAACGGTGCGCTCATCAACCGGGTGCCTGCTCACCAACGGCAGGTGAATACCGTATTTCAGGATTACGCGTTATTTCCACATTTGAATGTATTTGAGAACGTGGCTTTTGGTTTGCGGATCAAAAAGATGAAAACGGCTGAAATTCGCAGCAAAGTGTTGGAAGCCCTCAAATTCGTCAATCTATCCGGGTATGAAAACCGGGAAATTGGCGAAATGTCCGGCGGACAACGACAACGTGTTGCTATTGCACGCGCCATTGTGAACGAGCCTGAAATTCTGCTGCTGGACGAGCCGCTCTCGGCACTCGATTTGAAATTACGGACCGAAATGCAGTACGAGCTACGGGAGCTGCAACAGCGACTGGGCATCACGTTTATCTTTGTTACGCATGATCAGGAAGAAGCCTTGGCGATGTCCGATGAGATCTTTGTCCTGAATGGCGGCGTGATTCAACAGAGCGGTACACCGAATGATATCTATGATGAGCCAATTAACCGTTTTGTAGCAGACTTTATCGGGGAATCGAACATTGTATCGGGCAAAATGAAGCAGGACTTTGTGGTGGAATTCGCTGGCGCACAGCACGAGTGTGTCGATCAGGGTCTCCAGCGGGACGAGCCAGTAGAGATTGTCATTCGCCCAGAGGATCTGGAGATTACAACCGAAGACCAAGGCAAACTCAAGGTCAATGTGGATTCCCAGTTATTCCGCGGGGTGCATTACGAGATATCCACGTACGATGATGCGGGCAATGAGTGGCTTGTTCATTCAACCAAAAAAGCCGTTGTAGGCGCACGGATTGGACTGTATTTTGATCCGGAAGCGGTACACGTCATGCGCTTTAACGAGACCGAAGAAGAGTTCGACAAACGACTCGAAGCCTACCAAGAGGCCGCTCATGCAGACTAAGGCCAGCACACGCAATGCGTATCTGATTCCATATGTATTATGGATGGTGTTGTTTGTTGTGGCGCCGGTTCTGCTGGTCATCTATTATTCATTCTTCGATGTGGAGGGTAACTTCACGTTTGGCAACTACGCCAGATTCTTCACACCGGTGTACTTGCAGATGACGCTCAGTTCGTTCTGGTATGCATTTCTGATTACGGCGTTCTCACTGCTGATCTCGTATCCAACGGCGTATATGCTGACCCGGACGAAGCACAAGCAGCTATGGTTGCTGCTGATCATTCTGCCAAGCTGGATCAATCTTTTGCTAAAAGCGTACGCCTTCATAGGCCTGTTCGGAACGTACGGTCTGACCAACTCCCTGCTTGAAGTGGTGGGTATTGGTACACAGCAGATCTTGTTCACCGACTTCAGCTTTATCTTTGTCTCGGTGTATATTTTCATTCCATTCATGATTTTGCCGATCTTCAATGCGCTGGAAGAAATGAATCCATCGTTGATCTACGCGGCGCGTGATCTGGGAGCCTCATCGTGGCTGACATTCCGCCGGGTTATCTTTCCGTTGACGATTAGCGGGGTGAAATCAGGCTGTCAGGCTGTATTTATTCCAGCGCTGTCTCTGTTCATGATTACCCGCCTCATTGCGGGAAACCGTGTAATTACGCTGGGAACAGCGATTGAACAGCATTTTCTCGTCACCCAGGACTGGGGGATGGGTTCAACGATTGCCGTCTTTTTGATTATTGCGATGGCGATTATTATGTTCCTGACTGGGTCAGGCAAGAAGGAGGTGCGTAATGGGAAGAAACGGAAAGCTGTCTAACGTTTACCTAGCCGTTGTATTCGCCATACTGTACGCACCGATTGCGTACCTGATCTTCTACTCCTTCAATAGTGGCGGCCACATGCGCAGCTTCGAAGGATTCACGCTTGAATGGTACAAAGAGGTGTTCGCTGATACTCGGCTACTCATCATTGTGCTGAATACATTTATCATTGCGCTCCTGTCATCAGCAATCTCAACGATTCTTGGTGTAGCAGGGGCACTGGCGATCTACCATGTGCGTCGCAAACGGACCAAGAACACGCTGCTGTCACTCAATAACGTGCTGATCGTGAGTCCGGATGTCATCATTGGTGCGTCATTCCTGATCCTGTTCACCATGATTGGCATCAAACTGGGCTTCACTTCGGTCCTGCTGTCTCATATCGCATTCAGCGTACCAATTGTCGTCATCATGGTGCTGCCAAAGCTGCAGGAAATGAGCCCAACCCTGATGGATGCGGCACGCGATTTGGGCGCAGGATCATGGCAGATTCTGACGCGTGTGGTGCTGCCATACGTGAAACCGGGTATTTTTGCCGGATTCTTCATGGCATTGACGTACTCGCTCGATGATTTTGCAGTAACATTCTTTGTCACGGGTAATGGGTACTCTACACTCTCTGTAGAGATATACTCCAGAGCAAGGCAGGGCGTTTCGTTGTCCATCAATGCTTTGTCTACCCTGCTATTCCTGCTCACGGTGCTGCTGGTAGTCGGATATTACTTCATTAACCGCCGTGCAACACGGATACCTCCCGGAGGAAAGGGGCTGCGACCATGAAGCAACTGGTACGGACATTTGCAATTGTATTCGTGGCCGCCTTTGCCCTGATGATCCTGGCTTCGTATCTGAACAAGAGTCAGGGGTATTCTGGCGGCAACACGCTGACCATCTATAACTGGGGCGATTATATCGACCCCGATCTGCTCAAGGAATTTGAGGACGAGACGGGCATTAAGGTCATCTATCAGACGTTTGATTCCAATGAAGCGATGCTGACCAAGATTGAGCAGGGGGGAACCACGTTTGATGTGGCAATTCCTTCTGAATATGCGATTAGCAAAATGAAAGAGGAAGACCTGCTCGTTCCAATTGATCACAGCAAATTGACTAACCTGAGCAACATCGATCCGCGGTTCTTGGACTTGTCCTTTGACGAAGGCAACAAGTACTCGATCCCTTATTTCTGGGGAACAGTGGGGGTTGTGTTCAATCCTGAGCTGGTGGATGGGTTGACGTTTGATAGCTGGAACGACCTGTGGGACCCGCGTTTGAAAAATCAAATCCTGCTCCTTGATGGCGCACGCGAAGTCATTGGGATGGGGTTGAACAGTCTCGGGTATTCCTTGAATGATACCAACGAAGACCATCTGCAAGAAGCGCTGAAGAAGCTGTCTACATTGACGCCAAACGTCAGAGCAATTGTCGGAGACGAGATCAAAATGTTACTCGCCAATGAGGAAGCTGCAGTTGGACTTGTGTGGTCTGGGGATGCATCCGAGATTATGGATGAGAACGACAAGCTGGATTACATGGTGCCAGAAGAAGGCTCGAACCTCTGGTTCGATAACATGGTTATCCCGAAGACGGCGAGTAATATTGAAGGGGCACACCAGTTTATCAACTTCATGCTGGACCCTGATCATGCCGCTCGCAATGCGGAGTATGTCGGGTATTCCACACCAAACGCCGAGGCACTTAAGCTGCTGCCAGAGGACATTTCGGAGGATGAGCGCTTCTATCCGGACGAGAAACTGACAGGCAAGCTGGAGGTCTACGATAATCTGGGCAAAAAAATGCTCTCGCATTATAACGACCTATTCCTGGAGTTTAAAATGCACAGCAAATAACCGCCAATAGGGTGTGCACAGTTCGTTAGATTTGAAAAAAAGACAAAAAGGGTTGCTGCTCGTCATTTCAATTGAATGACGAGCAGCACCCCTTTTTTATTACTTACTTCAGAGCAATAGCGCTTGAAGTGCCATATAAGATGAACATTTAAGATCACACGTTAACGGAGGGGACAGAACAAACGAAGGAAGCGAAGCGGTCGCCTTTATCAACGGATTTTCCCATTGCTAGATGGGATTCAAAAAAATCCGGGGATAACAGCGATCCGAAGTTGTGCTGTCACCGCAGTGACTCAGTTAATCGCACCCCATTCATCTTATATAATTGCCACTACATGCGTTTTTTGCGACCCACCATGATCCAAGCCCCACCCATAATCAGCACAATCGCCACGAACGGCTGGATAAAGCTCAAGCTGCTCAGCATCGTACCAATCGACATCACAGCGAAGAACAGCAGCGAGATAACCGTTAGAATGTTGATGGGGATCAGCAACCATTTGTTCCGACCACCGAACCAATACAATTCGAACAAACCAACAGCAACAGCTAGAATGAAGCCCGGCCACATTGTACTCCAGTTGTTAAATAGCATGGCGATCTGACACACGATACCGACAGTGAGCAGTAACCCACCAGGAACCAGAAGTCCAACACCTCTGCCAATCATGGAGAAGTACAGCCAGTGGAAGAACAGTCCGAGTGGAATCACGAATAACGTGGGCCAGAA
Organism: Paenibacillus amylolyticus; assembly: GCF_047302515.1. Lineage (GTDB taxonomy): Bacteria > Bacillota > Bacilli > Paenibacillales > Paenibacillaceae > Paenibacillus > Paenibacillus amylolyticus_G. The sequence continues at coordinate 6,394,005 of NZ_CP168019.1, forward strand.
AGTCGCAAAGATCGTACCCGGACCAAGTGAACCTCCCTGGTTCAGAATCAGGTACACGCCCAGCAAAATGAGAACAGGCGCAAGGATCGTACGTTTAGCCATAATATCTCTCCTTCTTAATACAAGATCAATTTTCCGAACGGTTGTATGTAGAGCAATTACTTTGTTATTCACAGCATACCATGAACTGGAAAAGTATATCCTCCGCCTTTGGAGTTAAAATGAACCTAGACCTAAGTCTAGGTTCGAAAGATGCTCAGCCGCTTTTTCATGCAAACAATCCGTGCCAAACGGTGGTGAACAAGTTACACAGAAAAATGTGATTTAGGCTTGCTGTTGCAAGAGAGAATTATCATTGCTTTCGTAGCAGATGCTCCCAGTTTGTAGGGAATCCCAAAAGGGATATATCAACTATAGTGTAAGCTTCGATTAATGAGGATAGCTCAGTCACCCAACTATCCCAGATTGTTCTATCCTTTATCAGGTACTTCGCATTGTAGATAGCTCCAAAAAGAAAGGCTTTGTCTAAGCCTAATAATTCATCATTTCGTGTGTATCTTATGGTAACAGGGATTCTATAATTAAAAAGTTTGCTGTAGTGAGCACATCTATTCCTAAAAACAGTTAAGACGTGGAACCAGTTCTCAAGTTCCCTATAACTTATGTTTCGAGAAGGGTAGTATTCTCGATCAATAGATTTTTTGTCAGACGTTTTTAAATTTTTATAGAGTGAGGACATCATAGAAATTGTACTGACTTCAAAGGCCGCCCAGATAGGATATCTATCTTGGTAATTCTCTCTATGATGAGCAATAAGCACTTCTTTGTGCTGTTTTTGAATGCATTTTTGCAAATCCTCCATAAAGCGTTGGTGAAATTGAATTTTAGAAAAATTAGCGGCATTCGCATATCCAAGAGAACCATACTTGTGGGCGAGCTTGTATGAAATTTGTGATCTTAAGGCAATCTCGATGTACTCGACAATCTTCATAAAGTGATTTCTAAGGGCTGCATCAAACAAATAATGCTTATACACTTTGTTGAAAGTCGTTCCTTCAATGTAGTTGTCCGAGGTATCCTGTTTAAAAGTTAAGGCATATGCAGTAAACCTGTAATAGTGAATGCGTTTCAGGATTGTAATTGCTTCTACATCATTTTCAATTGTCATTTTTCGGTTTTTAAACTTTTCGAGCTGTTCTTCATATGTAGTAGGCGCTTTCATTTCACGTAGCTGAACCTCATCTGGCAAGGAAAATACCCCCATAACGCAAAAATGTCTCGCCCTGTTCCACATGCATAAGCAGAGGTGCGGGCGAGATCTGTTATTAACAATATACGATTCGTTGACTGTTTAGTCAACAGTTAAACTTAAATTGAGTAACTACTGAAGGGTAAAGCTGAGTCACCCAAAACGAAGCTTGTTATTTCACCACATCCGAATGTTTCTTGCCCCAGCTGTTCACGCCGTCATCCTCAATGATGGAGATGGCAGCGTCGGCGATGTCGGGGTTCGTCATCAACTTTTCCTGAATACGGAACTTGATGTCATCTGCATCGGCAAGGCTGAGTCCTTTGGTCAGTTCAATCAGACCTTCCACATGATAATAACGGCCTTCCTGAATGATACGCATCATCTGAATGTCGGCAACGTGCGTGTCTGCCAGAATGGTTTGGGACACTTTGTCCTCAATATCCTGGGGAGCCGCTACCCCGATTAATCCAATCATATTATCGTAACCAACCCGGAAGGCTACAGCGATCATCAGACATCCAATAATCGTCGTCACAATACCATCGAGCAATGCAAAATTGGTCAAGGCAATGACCACGACAGAGATCAATGCAAGCAGAGCACCGAGTACAGCGACAACATCTTCATAGAATACGAGACGGGTCGGCGGTGCAGCACGGCCTACATTTTTGATGGCAGCAGGGACCAAGGCAAATCCAGCGGCTTTGGGTGCGCGTGCTTCTTTGAGGATTTCCTTCATGGCTTTGATCAGAATGGCACCGTCGATCAGAATGTTCAGAACAAGCACTCCGATGTTAATCCATAGACCGCCGGTATGACCAACAGGATGCTGGAGCAGGTGGATCCCCTCATGGATCGTTTCATACGCCATAATGGTAACAACAATCACGGCGATCATGCAGAAAATGTTAATGACCCGTCCGAATCCGGTCGGGAAGCGGCGTGTAGGTTTTTTCTCGGACAACACACTTCCGACAAAGACAAACCCTTGGTTAATGGCATCGGCCAATGAATGCATCGCCGAAGCGAACATGGCGCCACTGCCACTGAATAGGAAGGCTCCCCCTTTGCACACAGCAAGAACGGCATTACCAGCCATCGCTACGGCGGAGGATGTGTTTCCTTTTTTGACAAGAGACATAAAGCTCTCAGACTTCGGTTGTTCAGCCACTTCGGTTGTTCCTCCCAGATCAATGTATTAGGTGTAGAAAAGGCAGTTTATCTATACAGCATGTGCATTTCCACTAAATGTTATTATAACCGCTTTGACATATCCCATCATTATGCAAAAAAGGTCATATCATCATGTGCATCTCAGTACTCAATGGCCTCTAATTCACGTAAATTCCGGTTGGACTGTTCCAACAGTTCCGTAAACGTCCCAGCGACATAATATACAAAATCCGGGTCATGCACGTACATAATAATCTGTCCAACCGTTCCTTGCTCTGTCGGATCAAAGTCGAACATTAGATACAGTGAGCCACCTCCAAGCATGCCAAACGTGATCCATTTCTTTTGAAAAAGGTAGGGTTTGATTCGGGGATCAAGCTCACGGATCTCTTCTTCGGTAAAATAATCATCCATGCGGTTCTCCACCAGCGTGGACTGCTCCTTTTGAATTTTTTCCAGGGATAATAGGTAAAATGGCTCGGATTCCCGTCTTTCCTCAAGGCTTGGGTACAAGACGTGAAAGCCATAACCACTCCCATTTTTACGTTTATAAAACGCACGAAAATCAGCAGGTAATCGAATACCTTGTTCACGCTCGAATGCGTCAAGCTGCTCATCCGTCACGCCTTCAAACTCGCGATATGCCTCCAAGAGCTCCTGGTTTTCCTCATCCTGTACCTTCTCCTCCAGCAACATATCCAGTTCTTCCATCAATTCATATATACGCTGTTCTGGCATCCAATTCCCTCCGTATGAGCTATTCAGATAATATGGTGAGTGATGTCCTAGCAAACTTCGCCTGATTTCACATCATATTATAGTTATAATCCGGAAAAGCACACAAGAAACCGGAGTCCTTGCTTACATACTACAATGGTCTCATTATTCAAAGGTTGTTGTTGCATAATCAGCACACTTTGCTCTGTCCCAAATGACATCTCACCTTGATAAAAGTCGCTCCTAACAACAAATAAAGCGTAGGCAACAGGAATGATCCCTGTAACCCACGCTACATTTTTTATCTACTTTATAAATGAAACTAATCTTTTATATAGTCCTCTTATTCAAACTTCCAGCAGGACAAGCTCAGGTTACCATATTGGTAGGCTTTGAACAGGAGCGATGCCTGTTTGTTCTGATCTCCCGCACCCATGGCGAGTAACAGCGGTACAAAATGCTCCGGCGTAGGCACGGCGGCTTGAGCTGAAGGTGCCAGTTTATCATAGGAGAAGAGAGACTCCGTATCCCAGCTCACCAGCTTGTCATGCAGCCAGTTGTCGAACTCCGATGCCCACGGGTCAACGCCGTCACTTTCCCAGTTCAATCGACGTAGATTGTGGACGGTTCCTCCGCTGCCAATGACAAGAATGTCTTGCTCACGCAAGGAAGCTAGCGCTTGTCCGACCTGATATTGCTGCTCACCTGTCAGATAGCGATTCACGGACAAGGCAATTACGGGAATATCCGCATCTGGGTAGAGCAGGCGTAGAACAACCCAAGCGCCATGATCCAGGCCACGGACGTCATCTGTCTGTACCGGAATCCCTGCTTCTGCAAATAAACGCTCCACCTCGGCTGTAGTCTCTGCCTGTCCTTGAGCCGGATACTTGATCTGGTACAGCTCGGGCTGGAAACCGCCGAAATCATAGATGGTTTCGTAATTGGGTACCGAGGATACAAGCTGAGTGGTGGATTCCCAATGAGCAGAGAACAATACAATTGTTTTGGGTTTTGGCAGTTCCTGTCCTAGTTTTTGCAGAAATTCAGTGTACACATTCTCCTCCAGTGCAAGTGACGGGGCACCGTGAGCAATAAACAGAGATGGCATCATTATGAATTCAGTCCTTTCGGGTCTTCGGTAGTCAGATTTGCATCCGTCCGAAGCCAGTGTTGGAATTGTTGATATAGATCGGGGGTCATCTGGTGTCCACCGTTGTAAGGTACATATGTGACGTGATTCGTGTGTTGACGGAAGAAATTGGCGTTATCTTCCCCCAGTTGCAGCGGGAATAGATGATCCTGATCTCCATGTGAGATGAACACAGATAGCTCCGAATTGGGTTGCAGCTTGTACTCGTCTTTCACAAATTGCGGGATGTACCCACTCATCGCTACTATGCCTTTAATGGCATCTCCCATGATCAGCGATAGGGTCATTGCCATAATGGCGCCCTGGCTGAATCCGGCGATATAACGCCGCGTGGGATCAATAGCATATTTGGCGGACAGATCAACAACCAACTGTTGCAGTCCCAACACGGAGGCATCATATAATTCACGGATGGGGTTGCCAATGCTTTTAATCTGAAAATAAGCATAACCACTACCCTGAACGATAGGCCCACGGATGGCAACAATAATAAAATCAGACTGCATAGGCTCCATCAAACGAAGCATATCTTGCTCATCTGATCCCATGCCATGTAAGGCGAAAATTACGGGATAACGTTGATCTGGATTGTAATGAGACGGTAATCGGACTTCATGTATATAAGGAGAATTCATTGAAAACACCACCTGATGAGGATTGAGTTAGATATATAGCTCAGACAATAAAGTTCACTAATATGAAATAAATATTCTTATTTATGAACAAAATTTATCATGGTTTCATTGTAGGGTCAATATTTTTTTTGTATGATGAATATAAGTTGTTTATAAAAAATCTTGAATGGTTCTACAATAAATGCCGCTGCGCATGGTTCATATCTTATTCCCGAGGACGTGATCAGGATGTTAAAAAGTATCGTGCCTATTTTGAGATATTTGATGAAAATAAAGCTAGAGAGTTCTACCTTGGATACCTCGGTTTCCAATTGGATTGGGAACATCGATTTGAGCAAGATATGCCCTTATATATGCAGATTTCACTCGATTCCATCGTGATTCATCTGTCCGAACATCATGGAGATTGTACACCGGGAGCTGCCTTGCGCGTGGAAACAGATAACTTGGATACATTTCATGGTGCACTTCGTCAGAAAGAGTACAAAAATGCGAGACCCGGTATAGAGGAGACCCCTTGGCAATCAAGAGAAATGACCGTGACAGATCCGTTTGGTAATCGGATTATATTTGTTGAGGCAAGCGCCGAATAGACAACCTGAAGTAGCTAAACTTACGTCGGGTGTCTTATATAGATCAATAGAAGGGGAGGGACGCAATATGGATATTGGCTTGGCTATTCGTACGATCCGCAAACAGAAACAGATTACAATCATGCAGATGTGTGAGGGAACCGGTTTGTCCAAAGGTTTTATCAGCAACGTGGAAAATAACAAAACGTCACCTTCCATTGCTACGCTTGAAAGTATTGCGGATTATCTGGAAGTGCCACTTCCCTATTTGCTGCTGACACCAGAGCAACGGATGAACGTGGTACGCAAGAACGAGCGTAAGGAGACGACAGCAGGAAGCGGACAGATCAAAGTGCAGCAGCTTACAGCCAAAGGTGCGATGCGTATGTCCATTGTGGAGTTACCGCCAGGTGCTTCGACAGGGATTAGCAAACATGCTGGGGAGGAGAGCCATCTGGTGTTGCAGGGTAAGATTCGTGCGGAGCAATGCGAAGATGTGGAAGTTCTTGAAGTGGGTGATTCGTTTACCTGGAATGCGATCGTGCCCCATGAAGTGACCAATATCGGAGAGGAGCCTGCGGTGGTGCTCATTGCGGTGTCCAAAGAATTGGGTCTGGATCATTTGTAAAATACAAAAAGGACGCTCCCAAGTCATGAACATGTGAACCTGCATACATGTACAATGGGAAACGTCCTTTTATATTTCTAACGAACTGAGCGAACCCTATTAGATGATTCTAAGCAGATATCGAGATGTAACGAATCTCAGACGCTTTATTTCACTGCTGTGAGTGTAATTTGGCTACATTCCACAGACTTCTGGAGAAATAACCTCGCAGTGATTCATTACGTTTCTTTTTTCCTGCAAAAGAGTACAACAAGGTGCGAGAGATTCGTTAGAAAGATCAGAAGCACACTGTCTATTGTGGATTAGTCGTCCAGATGCCTGCTGCTTTGACAAAGACACGGTCGGACAGCTTAAGCGTTGCGAGTGCAAGTTCAGCTACATCTTCCGCTTGCATCATGCGATCTTCGTCGCCAATTTTCAGTCCGGCATTGGTCGCAAGCTCCGTATTAACGGTGCTTGGAGTCAGTGCCGTTACACGAATGTTGGACTTGCGCACTTCCTGCATCAGAGATTCGGTCATGCCGAGTAGTGCAAACTTGGACGCACAGTATGCCGAACCTGTAGCGAATCCGCGCTCACCTGCAGTGGAAGCAATATTGATAATGCTGCCGCTACTTTCCTTGATCATGCTCGGAAGGACAGCGCGTGTAACGTAATATGTACCCATAACGTTAACATGCAGGATGCGCTCCCACTCTTCCGGCTCCATCTCCATGAACGTCCCGAACTTTCCGATCCCCGCATTATTGATAAGGATATCCACCGCACCGAGTTCCATCTCGATGGCTGCTACAGCGGCTTCTGCCTGCGTGCGATCCGAGATATCTGCTACAGCACTGGTTACTTTCACACCGTATTCTTGACTCAGAGACTGTTGCAGAGCCTGAAGATCGGAAGCGGTACGTGCGATAAGCCCGAGGTGTACACCTTCTTTGGCAAGTGCTTCAGCGATGGCACGGCCGATACCTTTTCCGGCACCTGTGATGATCGCTGTTTTATTTTTAAGTTCCATGTGGGTAATTCCTCCTTAGAAATGGACTAGCATTCAATTATACTATTATTACCCACAGTTCGGAAATTGGCTTCATCACTATTTGGTAATCTCGATGCTGCCAGAAGAGGTACGAGCTTTGATTAATTCCCGGCTTACCATTGGGGATTCAGGTACATCTACACTTCCAGAAGTAGCTTTAGCGTCATAGATTCCGTCAAAATCAGGTGCCGCTTGAATGAATATATCTCCTGATGTTCCGGATGCATTAATCGGGGCAGAATGGGACTGCTCAATATGGATGCTTCCCGAAGTGAATTGAACATCGGCTGCGCCGTTTAATTCAGTGATCTCAATATCACCTGATTCGATCTCACTGTTTACATGACCTACAACCTGATCAGCAGTGAGACTTCCCGAAGTCTGTTTCACGGTCATGTCTCCATCAATCATGGAAGCGGTAATGTCACCCGATGTTAGAGCCAACTCAATATTAGGTACCTTGATGTTTTCCAGACGAATGGAACCTGAGGTGTTATTCAGCTCAAGCTGCTTGGCACTCAGACCTGTCAGATCCCAGTCACTTGAAGAAGAATCCAGCTTAACCTCATTTAATTGGTGTCCTTCGGGCAGAGCCACAGTTATTGTGGAATCTCGATCATTCCAGTACAGGGTGAATAACTGCAATCGTTCACGTTCTGTCTGAGATAGTTGGAATGTGCCGTTGGATAAGGTAGCTTGTTCGAAGCTTTTGACTATGGCAGGATCCCATTTGCCATCCACTTCGATGTAACCGTTCGAATCCGGGCTTACTACAAATTCAATATCCGCACTGAAATTAGCATTCATAATAATGTTCTGCAATTCATCCTCTTTGAAATCCCACCGTTTGGAGTAATTCTCCCGCTCATCTCCGAACTGAACCCCATAGATCGATGTTCCAAGCAAACCGATTCCAATACATATCACGGCGAGCGCAAGCCATTTCTTGGTACTCATGCGGAAACATCTCCTTTCATCATATTTTTATTCCATTGAATGTATTGAAGAGTAATGTTTTTGAAGGCTCTGAAAACATACTTCGATGCGATGGCAAAACAAATGCCGACACCGAATGCACCAATTGCAACGAAAATTTCCGGTTTATCGAGTTGGCCCAGGAATACAAAGTCCACAACTGCTGCCACAGGAGCCAATACCAGTAAGGACAGGCTGGCTAGCGTAAGCCATACTGACCATAGCGTGAGACCGATTGGAATGCCAAGCATCAGATTCAGGAATAACAGGCCGATGGCTGTGAAAAAGTTGCGAGTGGCTCTGGTGCTGTTTCTGGGGGATCGCATCTCGCGATACGTCGGTGCATAGAACGCGTCTGAACCCGGCGTATGAATGTCATAACGATCACCAAGTGCTTCCTTGGCGATCTCTTCCGGCTGTCCCAGCTCCCGAGCGATCTCTTCTTCCAGTTTGCCTTCTCTGAGCCCAAGCTCGAAATGTTGATCATAATCTGCGAGCAATTCAGCCCGTTCCTGCGGTTCCATCGGCCGTAGATGAATTTCCATGGCCTGCATAAATTGTTGTCTATTCATTATGAGTTCCTTCCTCAATCAGATTTGCGACATTACGCACAAAATCATTCCACTCTGTCGTCAGTGCCGTCATGTAGTCGCGACCTGTATCGGACAGTCGGTAATACTTGCGCGGCGGTCCTTCGCTTGATTCTTGAAGATAGGTGGTGCAGTAACCGTCATTCACAAGCCGGCGAAGCAAGGGATACAGTGCACCTTCAGCAACTTCGATATGTTTGGAGACCGCCTGAGCCAGTTCGTAGCCATACCGATCCTGGCGGTTAATTAATACCAGGACGCACAGCTCTAATACTCCTTTTTTGAACTGGATGTTCACATTCACACAGGTTCCTCCTTAGTAGCTTCATTTATCGCTAGTGTATATTGTTCAGTAGTGGTGAATTCATCATAGCATCCAGTACTGTTTAATGCAAGGTAGTGACTTTAAAATAGTTCCGTATCACGATTGATCGATAATAAGTTCGTTTAATACTGATGCTTAGCTGAAGCTGTCTGTTTAGCTATAATTCAGCATACGCAAAAACCGGATCGGTTACTTCCGTCTGGAGGCGGATTCCGATCCGGTCTGTGAGATGAACTTTTGTTTCTTTGGTTACAGGTTAATCGCTAAATGTCGGTTATTCTTGTGCATCCAGGAATTTAAGGTCTTCCACAGCAGGGCCCTCAATGACATGGCCTGCATAATCGAAGCGGGAACCATGGCATGGGCAATCCCACGAACGTTCCCCCTCGTTCCATTCGACTTCGCAACCCAGATGGGTGCAGGTGGTATCCACCAGAAACAGCTTGCCACTGGTGTCCTTGTAGGCGCCAGCACGTTTACCATTATGACGAACGACGGCTCCTTCGTCTTCACCAATATCGCTAACCTTTTTGTGCACAATGCCTACTTTACCGGAGATTAATTCCTTTGCTACATTCACATTTTCCACAATAAAGTGTTTCATACCAGGATCGGCCTTGAATCTTGCCGGATCGAATATGGCAGCATGAGGGTTGTCACGTCCAGTGATGCGATCTGCAAGAAGGTGTCCTGCCATCGTGCCAGTTGTCATTCCCCATTTGGCAAACCCGGTCGCCACATAGACTCGTTCATGTCTTCCGGTAATCGGTCCGATGTAAGGCACCTTGTCGATGGAGATCAGATCCTGGGCTGACCAGCGAAAAGGAATGTTGCGAATGCCAAATGTCTCCGCTGCGAACTGCTCTAGGCGTTCATAATGACCAAAGGTACAGATGCCTTGTCCAGTTTTGTGATTCTCACCGCCAAAGAGGATAAGTTCCTTACCATCATGTAAGACGGTACGCAAGGAGCGGTACGGTTTATCGTCCGAGATGTACATGCCACCCGCATAGGCTTTCTCCGGTTCGACTAATACAGCGTAGGATCGTTCGGCGTGTAATCGTGTGAAATAAAATCCGGGATCATAGACGGGAAAATGAGAAGCCACGACAATATGTTCCGCTGTTACGGATGGGCCATCTCCATAAGTTCTGACATGTAGTGAAGCATCCTCCTCCACATCAGTTACGGTGGTGTGCTCATAGATACGCACCCCTTGTTTCACAGCGGAATCGAGCAAGTAGTGCAGGTAGGCCAGCGGATCAAAACGTGCCTGACCCGGCATGCGAATGCCTGCCCTTGCGGGAACTGGAATAGGGAGTGGGTCTACCCACTCACCAGGGATATTGAGTTTGCCATAGGCGGTCAGCTCGATCTCCAGTTTTTTAATGTTTTCCTCTGATTGAATGTAGACGTAGGCATCTTCCTCTGCCCACTGGCAATCAATCTGTTTTTCCTTCACCAGATTGCGCATCCACTTCGCGGCATCGGCATTGCCTTCATAGTACATCCGAGCCTGTTCTTGTCCGAAGTGATGCATAATTTCATCAAATATGACACCGTGCTGTGCAGATACCTTGGCAGTGGTATGACCGGTTGTGCCATCCAACACTTTTCCAGCCTCCAGCACGACCACACGCATACCCGTCTGCGCCAGCAAATAGGCTGTAGTAATGCCGGCAATACCTGCACCGATAATGGCCACATCAGCGGTAATATCTTCTGTCAGTTTTGGATAGGCATCGAATTCATGCGTAGCACGCCACAGCGATTCGGGGACCGGGGGCAGACCCGTCTTGGGCTGCTGATTGTCGCTCATTTTTTTTCCTCCTTGATTATCTTCAATCTATCGAATGGGATGTTGTTCAGCGCACATCGTTGTACTCTTATTCATGATTGCCAGACTATGCCAGGAAAAAACGGTGTTGTTCAGATTTTGCAGAGGGGATGTTCACAATTTCCTGCGCAGAACCTCTGTTTTTTTTGTTAAACATGCTATATGATAGGATTACCGAAACCGTTTTAGGTTTTGGAAAGAAGGTCAAGTTTTACACCTGTAAACGTTGATTATAAAAGGATTAATTGATCCATCGGAAGTAAGATTTTATCCGAATTAACCCTCGTTTTTTCTTGAGATATGTATTCGCTATCATTTTAATTAACTACCGATAACCAAAGGAGATTCTATATGACGACCAACCAAACGAAATATCCGTTTCAAGATACAGCACTAGAGTTAGACACCCGTGTGAAGGACCTTGTATCCCGCCTGACGGAAGATGAAAAAATTGAATCCATGCTGCAATATCAGCCGGCAGTAGACCGCCTGGGTGTGCCTGCATACAAACATGGTACAGAAGCTGCCCACGGCTTGGCCTGGCTTGGAGAAGCAACATCTTTCCCGCAGCCGGTAGGGCTGGCATGTACATGGGATGCGGATCTGATGAAGGAGATCGGCTCCGTAATTGGAGACGAGGCACGTGTATTTTACAAACGAAATCCGGCAGTGAACGGCCTTACGCTGTGGGCACCTACAGTGGATATGGAACGTGACCCGCGCTGGGGACGGAATGAAGAGGCGTATGGTGAAGATCCGGAACTGACAGCCGAGCTGACAACAGCATTGGTCAAAGGAATTCAGGGCGACCATCCAAAGTATTACAAAGCGGTCGCTACCTTGAAGCATTTCCTTGCCAATAATAACGAAGTGGATCGCGGAAGTGGTTCGTCCAGTATTGATCCGCGCAATATGCGTGAATATTATCTGAAGGCGTTCGAGAAGCCATTTAAGGAAGGCGGCGCACAGTCCATGATGACGGCGTACAACTCCATTAATGGTACACCAGCTTTGTTGCATCCATTTGTGAACGAGATTATCAAAGGCGAATGGGCCATGGATGGCTTCATTGTCAGTGATGCAGGCGACGTAATGGGCATCAAGAACGATCATAAATACTATGATTCCCACACACCAGGTACCGTAGAATCTGTGAAGGCAGGAATTGATAGTATCACCGATGATGCTGAACTGTCCAAACAGGCACTGCGTGAAGGATTGGAAGAAGGTACACTCACGATGGATGACATCGATAAGGCGTTGTTCAATACATTCCGTGTGCGTTTCCGTCTAGGCGAGTTCGATCCGGAAGAAGGCAACCCGTACGCTGCTATTGGTGAAGAGTCCATGATGACCGAGAAAGCAAAAGAACTGTCGCTCAGAGCCGCAAGAGAACAAGTGGTATTGCTCAAAAACGACAAAGGCACGCTCCCGCTGGACAAAACAAAAGCTGGTAAAGTGGCTGTGATTGGTCAATTGGGCGGAACCGTCTATCGTGACTGGTATGCAGGCACCATGCCGTATAACGTATCCCCACTTGAGGCGATCCGTGGCAAAGTAGGCAGCGACAAAGTGGCGTTCAAGGATGGTAATGATCGTATTACGTTAACTTCCGTAGCCAATGGGAAGAAAATTGGACTGGCAGAAGGTGAGAAATCACCTGTTATTGCTTCGGGAGAAGCAGAGACGTTCATGGTTTCCGACTGGGGCTTCGGAAGTTATACCTTGCAGGCGGAAAGCAACGGCAAATATCTGACCACAGATGAAGAGACCGTAACGGCTTCTGCAGATGAGGTGTACGGCTGGTTCGTGAAAGAAGTATTCCACCTGTTGCCACAACAGGACGGGAGTGTAGGTCTGACCACATGGAATGGCAAAACGGTGACTGCACCTAATGGTGGAAACGATGCATTCGCGGTGTCCGAAGAACTGAAAACCTTCGGTGCCACAGAGACATTCAAGCAGGATGTAGTTGTGAATGGACTGGAGGAAGCGGTAGCAGCGGCTAAGGCTGCGGAAACGGCGATTGTTTTTGTTGGTAATAATCCGCTTGTAAACGGGAAAGAAGAGATTGACCGTCCAAGTCTGGATCTCGCCGAATCCCAGCAACGTCTGGTTGAGGCGGTCTATGCCGCAAACCCGAACACGGTAGTCGTTATCGTGGGTAGTTATCCGTTCACATCCAACTGGGTCCAGGAGAACATTCCGGCGGTATTGTATACTTCACACGCAGGACAGGAACTGGGTAACGCAGTAGCAGACGTACTCTATGGCGACTATGCGCCAGCAGGCCGTCTGAACATGACATGGGTACAATCAGCAGATCAACTGACCGACATCAAGGATTACGATATCATTCAATCCGGTCGGACATATCAATATTTTGAAGGTAATGTATTGTATCCGTTTGGACATGGTCTGACGTATGCAACGTTTAAATACAGCGATTTGGAACTTAGCCCAGCTCAAGTGGGTACAGAGGGCAACGTTACGGTAACTGTAGATGTAACCAATACCGGTTCAATTGCCAGCGACGAGGTTGTACAGTTGTACGTTCGTGCAGGCAAATCCCGGGTAAAACGTCCACTCAAAACGTTAAAAGGATTCCGTCGTCTTCATATCGAAGCGGGAGCTACAGCGAAAGTCAGCTTCACCTTGCCTGTTCAGGAACTGGCGATCTGGGATGTGACTCGTGATCGGTATGTCGTGGAAAGTGGAACTTACTCCATTATGGTTGCCAAGTCTTCCTCCGATGTTCAGCTGGTTGCAGACCTGACGGTAGAAGGAGAGACAATCCCTGCTCGTAATCTGGGCGTGGCTACTCGTGCCGAGAATTATGATGCTTACCTGGGTGTTGACCTGGATGAGAGCAAAGAGGGCGGAAGTGCTGTTCGTGTAATTGGAGAGCAAGGATGGATTGTCTTCAAAGATGCTGATCTGGGTAGTGGGGCAGCAGCAATTGAAGCGCGTGTATCCGCAGAACAAGCAGGCGCTGTGTTAGAAGTTCGACTCGGTTCACCAGACGGTACGCTCGCAGGACGTGTGGAACTGGCACAAGGTGAAGCCCAGCAGTGGTCTACCGTGAAGGCGGAACTCACAGGTGCATCAGGTGCGCAGGATGTATACATTGTGTTGTCTGCAGGTGTGCGCATCAGTCACTTCGAGATTCGTTAAGTCAAATAACTCATGAAAAAGCCTCCGAATGTATTCGGAGGCTTTTGTTTGTTGTTTGCTATGAGCCGTGCTTGTATTGTCCATTAAACGTATTTTTATTTTCCGTCAAACGTAATCATTTTTTGCACAAATTGCTTCAATTGTTTGTTGGTTTCATTCAGTTGCTCAATTGTGCTCATGAAATTGTTTACGAGTTCAGCCTGCTCTTGGGAGCTTGCAGTGATCTCACCAAGTTCATTCTCCATGCCCTGAATGGATTGCCGAACGGAGAGAAGAGAATCTTCAATACGGGCCGTCGCTTCTTTGGTATCCACAGACAGTTTGCGAATTTCTTTGGCAACAACGCCAAAACCTGCACCTGCTTCACCTACACGAGCAGCTTCAATGGCTGCATTCAAGCCGAGCAGATTGGTTTGTTCGGAGATTTCACGAATGAAGCTGGCGACTTGAGTTACATTTCCTGATTTCTGTACGGCTTGTTTGGAATTGTTCCGGATCTCTTCGGTTGTGGCACTGAGTTCCTCGGAGTGTGCAGCTACATGCTGTACACTGTCAATTAACTGGTTGGTCAGATTTTCGGTAGCATCCATGAGCTGTTGCAGCTGGTCCTGGTCATCCATACTGTAGAGCAGGTTAAACAGGGCGATGACTTCACCTTTCTCATTTTTAATGGGAATAAAAGCCACGTCAAAAGGAACACCGAATAAATCTTTAGGGTAGTGATCGAATCGTTTGACTGTACCGCCGTTGAGATCAGCAAAATTTCGATTTCCATCCAATAGAGGGTCGCCGGGTTGATAATTCAGTTGCTTTAACGATTCCCCTGCTGAGAAATATAGAAATTTCTCATGATCAATAACGGAGAGGGTTACATCCTGACGAATCGTATCTCGAAAGAAAGGCATACATGTAATTAATGCTTGAACAATATCCATATAAAAGATGATTCCTCCCTGGTTACCTTATGTAAACGGTTAAATTTTAGATGCTAACTTAATAACTACCTATATTATATATCGTCATGCAATAGAGAAGAAAATAGAGAGAATGGATAAAACCTATTTCTTAAAGCAGACAGCTATACGCCAACAAGACACGAGTCCGCTGGGGACCCGTGCCTTGTTAGTTGGTGAGGGGAATAAAACCAATGTTTACAGCATACTGAGCTGCATTGTAACGATAGTTCGAGTGGCTAGTGTTGCACTGACATCAATCAAACGCTGATTCCGGCTGCCGCGGAAGGGAAGGGAAACATCACGCTCCGCTTCAACGTATCGACCGTCAATAATCACATCGCACAACCGGGCAAGCTCCGCTCTCGCAGGGTCGGTAATCAGTTCTTCATATTCGAATCCCGTGTAGGCCCATACCGTCAGATCAGGACGTGCAGCGCGGAGCTGTCGGACCCAAGACGTACATTCTGCTGCCGAGAAAAAGGGATCACCACCACACAACGTAACCCCATCCAGCAACGGATGGGTCGTCACTTCATGCAGAATCTGCTGCTGCCGCTCCTCTGTAAAGGGCTCACCCGCTCGAAAGCTCCATGAATCTGGACTGAAGCAGCCCGGACAGGCGTGACGACATCCGCTGATGAACAACACAGCACGCAGGCCTGTCCCTTCATTCACCGATTCCGGGATGTAACCATATAGATTCACCGGTGTTTCACCCGATCCCGCACTTCGGCTTGCTTCGCAGCATTGAAGCGTACTTTGTAATCTCCGGTCAGATAGCCAGTTACGCGGCGTAACCGCTGGAAGTGTACATGGTTCTCGTGGGCTTCACAGTTTGGGCATACATCCCCGATGACGCCTTCATAACCACATGCAGGGCAGCGATCAATCGGATGATTAATGGAGAAATAACCAATATCCTGTGCCAATGCATACTGTACAATTCGCAGGAAAGCTGCGGTGTTGGCCCGAACGTTTCCGTCAAGCTCCACATAGGAGATCGCACCCGCGTTACATAAAGTGTGGAATGGGGCCTCCAGTTCAATCTTCCGATAAGCTGGAAGAGTGTGGTATACCGGGATATGGAATGAGTTCGTATAATACTCACGATCATTAACCCCGGCAATGAGGCCGTATCGTTCTCTGTCAATCTTCGTGAATTTGCCGGACAACCCTTCAGCAGGTGTGGCAAACAGGGTGATATTCAAGTTATGCTGCTCGCTCATCCGATCACAGAACTCTCTCATGGTCCGAATAATGTTGAGCGCTTCGCGGTGTACATGAGGGTCCTGCCCATGATGGCGCCCATAGAGAGCTGTCATACATTCCGCGAGACCGATAAAACCAAGAGATAATGTTCCATGCTTTAATAGATCGGCAACAGGCTCGTTCGGGCCAAGCTGTTCTCCACCTTCCCATACACCCTCTCGCATCATAAAGTCCGATGCCTTGGCAGGCTGTGCTGTCTGAATTCGGTAGCGGTGCAGCAGGCCGGAAGCGGCATTATGCATAACCGACTCCAAAGCAGTATAGAATCCGGCCCGGTCAGCGACAGCTCTGGCACCTTGGCAGATGCCAAACCGGATGCCGAGCTTCACGAGGTTAATGGTGTTGAAGGACAGATTACCTTTACCACTTTGACGATTGCGACCAAACCGGTCAGCCAGTGTGCGTGTGCGGCATCCCATAGTTGCGATGATCGTATCCGGATCTTCCGGATGATAGAAAGGCAGATTGAAAGAGGCATCCACATTGACAAAGTTAGGATACATCCGCCGGGATGAACAGGTGACTGCGAGCCGGAACAGATCATAATTCGGCTCTCCTTGAGCCTGATTGATCCCCTGTTTACATTGGAAAATATGTTGAGGGAACACGGGAGTCTCCCCGTTGCCCAGGCCACGAATGGTTGCTTCCAGCAACGAGCGTGATACCAACCGTCCTTCCGCAGAAGTACATAATCCATAGTTCAGTGAAGTAAATGGAATCTGACCACCTGCCCGGCTGCTCATCGTATTCAGGTTGTGAATCAGTGATTCAGCAGCTTGTCCTGTCTCCAGTTCAGTCTCTTCATAGGCGAAGGCATATGCGCGCGGGCACTGATTCTTCGCTTCGATGCTGTCCAGATGAAGTTGTTCATCCTCGAGCAGGGTATGCTCACCAAAAAGGCGTTGCCCTTTGCGATAATGTTTGCGGAACGATCGCTGTACGTAAGGGGCCAAATCCCAGTCAATCTTATTGGCCGATACACCGCCATATTGACTGTTCTGCTGGGATTGGAAGATGATCGCAACCAGGGCCATTGCAGACATGATCGTCTGAGGTGTGCGAACCGATCCGTTGCCTGTATTGAAACCCGCAGCAAGGAGACGGTCAAACGGGATAAAGATACAGTTGGTCGTTCCAAGAGCATACTGATCCAGATCGTGTACATACAGATCTCCGTTCTCCACAGCTTGGGCAAGCTCTTCCGGCAACACATGACGCAGAGCATGCCACTTGGCTGTCTCCGAACCGAGCCTGCTCATTTTACCACTGAAGGAATCCCCGTTCAGATTCGCATTTTCCCTCAGCGTATCGGCGTCTTCTGCGCCAATAATTCGTCTTCCCAGGTCGGATAATAGATCGGATGCCGGTGGGTTGGCATACTCAAGCATGTTCATGTAAGGTTCCTCCTAAAATGATTTTGTTTATCATTCAATTCACGTTAAATACTATATGTAGATTCGTCTTATCCATTTATAAACTATATGTGGTTTTTTGGGTGTGATAATGATCACACAGCTTACTGGACCGATTGGACTTTCCTTTAATTGCTCCGGATAAAGGTTCCCAAAGTCTGAGCGGAAGCGTATAATTTCTAGTTATTCTGCAAGTATAATATCCGAAGTCGGACAAGATGGACTTTAATCAAGCTGTAAAGGCGAGTTGCAATGAATTCGCGGTCGTTAAACCATCCGTTTAAGACCTGCTTTTGTCCGCAAATGGGCAATAGGCAGGGAGTATGATTCTCTTATACTTCTACGGTGTTAATCATATAAGTATAGATTGTGACAGCTATTCGGATTTTTGATGAACCCTTGTACGTGATTAAACATTCTGATATACAGATTAGAAAGTGCAGCTAAGACAAAAGGGGTGGATCATGGGGACGGCAGAAGGCATTACGAGAGGTTTCTATGAAGATATAAAGGAAGCTGCGGCCCATATCGTAGACGTATTAAGTGGTATATTGAAGGTCAATACCATCTTCGTTGCCACGAATGACGGGGTGACCAATGTCATTTTGGAGGCCTTTAATCGTACGGAAGAGTTAGTTGTTAAAGGCAGTGCACTTCCATTTACGGATTCATATTGCAGCCTGGTTTTAAGAGACAACGGTAGCGTTCTTACGATCGAGGATACATGTGAACATCCGATGACACGATCCATGGGCGTTACGAGCGGACTAGGCAATCGCTTTTTCGTGGGCGTGCCTATTATGAGAAGATCGGGCGAAACATTTGGTACCATCTGTCTGATGGATGATCCTGGTTATGTAATCAGCGAAACCGATATGAAGACACTGAAGGCGATGGCTGTATTCCTGGGTTATGTTGTTGATCTGGAAAGCACGTTGCATGTTCAGGAGCGGAAACTGAGTGATTCGGAACAAATGCAAGAACAGCTCCAGGCAGAGAAAGAACGTGCCGAATCTGAGGCTATGACCAAAACACAGATGTTGAAGCTAATGAGTCACGAGATTCGCAATCCTTTGAACGGTATTTTGGGACTGACAGATCTGATACGCACACCAGATATGCCCGAGGAGCAGTCCGAATATGTGAACATGATTGAGACAAGCGGCAATATTCTGCTTTCCTTGCTGAATAATATGATGAATTTCAACATTAATGAAGCAGGTAAAACGGTTATACATGATGATCCGTTTGATCTGGTAGGCACCATTGAGAATACCGTGTATCTCTATGCCGGGATTGCGACGGGCAAGAACATTGAGCTGGGATTAAATCTTGAACTGAATGTATCTCAAGTGTTTGTTGGTGATGAAGTCAAGATTGGACAGTTGCTTGCACACGTCATTCAGTATGCTCTCGATTCAACGCGTGAAGGTTCCGTTCTGATCACAGCAGTGGTGAACGGAGAAGAATTGGAGGAGACCGGTACACTTCAGCTCAAGGTGAAGTACACGGGTCAGATGTTATCGGACAAGAAGACACCAACCTTTAACAGCCAAGATGAAAATTTGAATATCCAAAAACTGATTGGAAGCAATCTGGGTTTAGCTGTAAGCCAGAATCTTGCCATTCTCATGCATGGCCGTATTCAGGTGAGCAGTGTGAAGGAAAATGAGACGGAATTCAACATCTCCCTTCCGTTGCGCAGATACTGGGAGTTACCTCAACTCGCAAGTGTTCAGCAGCGGTTAAAAGGGAAAAAGGTGTTACTTGCCAAGGACCCTGACATTTTGCAAGGCGTCTCTTCCCTGATGCGCAGGTGGGAGATGGATGTACACATGACCTCAGGTCTGACATTAGCGCATGATTGGATCAAGGAAGGATTCATGCCTGATGTAGCCGTGGTGGATATGGGATTACTGGAAGGCGGCGCCGTTGATTTTGTACATGAACTGAAACAGCGTCTGGAGGATCTGCCCGTTATTGTTCTGGTTCCCTATGGTATGCACATTGAATTGCATGAAGCAGAAGCCTTTGATGCTGTTCTGACCAAGCCGGTCAGACAGGCTGATCTGTTGAATGCATTGAGTATTACGCTACCTTAAACGAGCAGACAGATGAAGGAATATATGAATTGGTGCACCTGCTTTAGGTGCGCTTCTTTTCATTTTCCATTTTCTGAGCCAAAGCCCTTTTATTCCGAGCTGGTTACGTTACAATAGAAAGTGAACTTCATCTTTATAACCAACAGAGGAGGATATGCAATCAATGGATTATCGCAGATTAGGTGGAAGCGGACTGAAAGTAAGCGAGATCAGCCTAGGAAGCTGGCTGACGTACGGAGGGTATGTGGAACGTGAGAATGCGGTGAAATCAATTGAAACTGCATTTGATGAAGGCATTAACTTTTTTGATACTGCCAATGTATACGAACGGGGTGCAGCAGAAGAACTGCTTGGGCAGACGCTCAAAGCATATTCCCGTGACTCTTATGTACTTGCAACCAAAGTATTTGGCAAAATGGGTGATGGTCCGAATGACCAGGGGTTGTCTCGCAAACACATCAAGGAGCAATGTGAAGCCAGCTTGAAGCGCCTGGGCGTTGAATATGTGGATATCTATTACTGCCATCGTTATCATACCGAAACACCAATTGAAGAAACACTCCGCGCGCTCGATGATCTGGTACGCCAAGGCAAAGTGTTATATGTGGGCGTCAGCCAATGGACTGCGGCTCAGATGGAAGCTGCGTTGGGTACAGCAGACCGTTTGCTCCTGGATCGTATCGTGGTCAATCAGCCGGTGTACAACATGTTTGACCGTTATATTGAAAATGAGATTATCCCGCTCGGCGAGCGTAAAGGCATCGGACAAGTTGTATACTCCCCGCTTGCTCAAGGTCTATTGACCGGGAAATATACGTCCGTTTCCGATATCCCAGAGAATAGCCGTGCTGCCAAGCTAGGATGGGACGAAGGAAAGATCAATGCGGATCGTATCGGGAAAGTTCGTCAACTGATTGAAGTGGCGGACAAGCTGGATCTGAAGGTTGGGCAACTGGCCCTGGCCTGGATTCTGCGCCAAAACAATGTATCCAGTGCACTTGTAGGGGCGAGTCGTCCCGAGCAGGTAAAAGAGAACGCGGCTGCATCTGGCGTGAAGCTGGATGCTGCCATTGTTGAGGAGATTGAGAGCATACTTGCTTGATCTCCTGTCAGCACACAAGCTGAGATGATATGTAATGATCTATAAAGAAAGGGATGTCCTGTACGCCTGAATAGGCGAACGAGACATCCCTTTTTTGGAGAACGTTGAAAGGTTAGTTTATTGAAAGGTTAGATCTTATCTTAAAGTGTAAGAGGCAAGGAACGAAAAGTTAAGGCACACACACGGTTACGCCCTGTATTCTTGGCTTCATATAAAGCACGATCGGCCTGTTCGAAGAAGTCGTCATCGTCATGATCATCACAATGATCGGGATACACGGCTACACCAATGGAGATGGTTAGACGTGTCGTGTGCCCGTCGGGCAGAGCAAAATGGTATTTCTCTACAGCCTGCCGTATGGATTCGGCGGTAGCCACGGCCTGACGGTGTCCACAGTCGAGCAAGAGAATGGCGAATTCTTCCCCACCGTTTCGTGACACGATATCAGCAGAACGTGCATGCTCAACAAGCAGTTGTCCAAGTTGCTTCAGGACCGCATCGCCAGCGGAATGACCATAGGTGTCGTTTACCTTTTTGAATCGGTCAATATCAATGGCAAGCAAGGAAAGCTTCTGTTGATAATCCCGCGCACGCTGGAGTTCCAGTTGAAGTGATTTTTCGAACTGTCGTCGATTGCTCAGGTTGGTAAGATGATCGGTAGAAGCTCTTTTTTCCAATAGAAATAACATTTCATTGGATTTATTAATGAATTCTGCGATGAAATAGATAAATAATCCACCGGCAAAGGAAATGGTCATTTGTAACGGATATATCTTCATTAATGAATTCATGCTGTCCGTGTTCAACATAAGGATGATAAAGATTAATGTCATGCCAAGCAGATTCATTGTAATTATTTTGGTCAGTCTGGACCAGGGAGCATAGGCGAAGTATACACCGGACAGTCCGATCAGAGTCATGACAAATCCTGCATCTATGGCAGAGGATGATAAGCCGAACATCAGAATACGAAGGACCGAGATCATGAGTCCCGTAACGACCGAAGCCAATCCTCCCATATATACCGCTGCGGTAACGATGGCCAGATGCCGTAGATCTACAATCGTAGTTTCGTTCAGAGGGAAAGAATAGTTCATGAGTACTGTGCCATATACACCGAATAGTAAGCCGCCGATCAACTGAACACGTAACGAGGGAAAAGGCAATCGGATACTATAGAACTTTGCGATGATCCCGGACACATACATAAATGTAATCATGACACAGATATTAATGAAAAAAGTGCTAAACAACCGACATTCCCCCTTTTTACGCACATCTCTATATTTTATCTGAAAAGTGGTGCTGTAGCGAACCATATTATCCCAAATTTATGAGGGGATTGCTGGGAAAGATGTTTTATTTGCATATACAGGATGTTAGAGTGATATTGACTTCAATATACAATGAGATTTATACTTAATCTAAATCAAAATGTATTCCTTCTTTTTGGGAAGACCATCATAAGTAGAAGTATCAGTGTCTGATTTCATATAAAATGGATCAATAATAAAGGAGAAATGGTTGTGAGAACTTTAAATCTGACGATACAACGGCAAGCCGTATATGATGTGGTGCGCCATTCAGAGGATCACCCGACAGCTGCTGATGTCATGAACCGACTTGTGGAACAAGGATATAATTTGGCCTATGGTACGGTGTATAATTCTCTTCGTTATCTGACGGACAAAGAATTGATACGGGAACTTAAACTCGGAGAGACAGCAAGCCGGTACGATGCCCGTATGGATGATCATCAGCACATTATGTGTGAAGTGTGCGGCAAAGTGGACGAGGTGATGACAGAGGTTCCTCCACAATGGATGAAACAGGTAGCTGAAGAAACCGGATATGCAATCGATCATGCTCATGTGGTCTTTGGAGGTGTCTGCGGGGAATGCAGAAACAAACGGATCAAGTAAAAATAAAACTGCCTGGCCGCCGTTTACCCCTTAGGGTTAAACCAGCCTTGTCCGATGCAGCACCGCTTGTGGACAATTGTCCTGTTACACGGCGTGTTATTCTGATCAGCCCGATGCCGGGGCAGGTTCATGAACTGGTAAAGGCCTTAACGGATAGCTGCTTTGATGTACTGGTCTTCCATCGCTGGGAACCGGATCTGCATGAGCGTCTTGTCTTTGATCTGTTGATCTATGATCTGTCTGTGGCCGGAACTATCGATGCATTTGCCGGCATTAGCAGCCGATTGAATCGTGAGGCTGAGCATACAACCCCTTGTCTGTATCTGGTCGGTGAGAAGATGATCGGCAGTGCAAGTGGACCGATGCTTCAGGAGGAATTGCTGGTGTGGCCTGCACGCCCGCAGGAAGCACTTTACCGAGTGCAGCGCATGATTGGCAACAGCCCTGCTCTGCCCAACCGTGGTTTTTTGCCTGAGGAAGGGCACCGTATCGGATTCAAAGATCTGTGGCTCGATCGTGAACGGATGAGTGTACAGCGCGATAATAACCGGATTCATCTAACCAAGACCGAATATGATCTGTTACTCAAGCTGATTGATGCCAAAGGTGCAGTCATTTCCCGTGAGGAAATGCTCAGCGATATCTGGGAGACGGACTTTACAGGTGGAAGTAATGTGGTCGATGTTCATATCAAAAGCTTGCGCAAAAAATTGGGCGATAACGCGTCTTCGCCGCAATATATTGTAACAGTAAGAGGAGTGGGCTACCGCCTGGCGGATTAGTCCGCTTTTTTTTGCCCAAATATTTATCTTTCACTTCATGCTTTTTCGGGTACTACCTAATAGATAGGCAGATCAGAATCATTCCCTTAAAACATGTTCATAGTTCATTCATGAAGTGTTGAAGAACCTCATCTTAATCTCATGTGAACCTCATGCAAGAGCAGAGTGGGACATGTTAGAATCAATTTAACAGTTAGATCAAGTCTAAATGTATATTTAAACCGAAGCCGAATATGATTTTAATAGTAGATATATAACAGCCGTGAGACCCATTAGAGGAGGACGACATGATGACAGAACGTATGACTACAAATCAGGGCGCACCTGTAGGTGATAACCAGAATTCCCGCACAGCAGGCAGAAGAGGGCCGACACTGCTTGAAGACTACCATCTCATTGAGAAAATAGCCCACTTTGACCGTGAACGTATTCCAGAACGAGTGGTTCATGCAAGAGGAGCAGGTGCTCATGGCGTATTCACGCTGGAGCAGAGTATGAAGGCTTATACAACAGCTGACTTCCTGCAAGATCCAGGTACGGAGACGGATGTGCTGGTTCGTTTTTCAACCGTTATTCATGGTACGGGATCACCAGAGACTGCACGAGATCCACGTGGATTTTCCGTCAAATTTTACACACGGGAAGGCAACTATGATATTGTCGGTAATCATCTGCCCGTTTTCTTCATTCGTGATGCGATGAAGTTCCCTGATATGGTGCATTCCTTGAAGCCGGCTCCGGATACAAATATTCAGGAACCTGCCCGATATTGGGACTTTATGACCCTCTCACCGGAATCAACACATATGATGACCTGGTTGTTCTCTGATCTGGGCACACCAGCAAGTTATCGGGAGATGGATGGTTTCAGCGTACATGCTTTCAAATGGATTAATGCACAGGGACAGGTCCACTATGTGAAATATAAGTGGGAGTCTGCACAAGGGGTTCGCGGCTTTTCACGTCAAGAAGCTGCCGAGGTACAAGGACAGGACTTTAATCATGCTACCCGGGACCTGCATGAACATATCAAGAACGGGCAATACCCGCAGTGGAAGTTACAGGTACAGTTCTTGAAGCCGGAGCAAATGGATGATTTTGCTTTTGATCCTCTCGATCCAACCAAAACATGGCCTGAAGATGTATTGCCGTTCCATACGGTAGGGACCATGACACTGAATCGGAATCCGCAAAACTTCTTTGCTGAAGTGGAGCAGGCGGCTTTTTCTCCTAGTGCGCTTGTACCCGGAATTGAGCCTTCCGAAGACAAATTGTTGCAAGGACGCCTATTTTCCTATCCAGATACACAGCGTCACCGGCTTGGACCGAACTATTTGCAAATTCCGGTGAATTGCCCGTACGCACCCGTTCGTAATCATCAGCGTGATGGACTCATGAATGTGAATCAGGACCCATCTCCGGTGAACTATGAACCCAACAGTTCCGGAAACAGCCCGCAAGAAGATCCGGCATACCGGGACAGTCAGGTTCCGTTGCAAGGGCATGTTACAAGAGAGAAAATCGAGAAGACGGATGATTATACGCAGTCAGGTGAGCTTTTCCGTTCATTTACTCCTGTAGAGCAGCAGCATTTGCTTGATAATCTGATCAATGACCTTAAGGGTGTATCTGTTGATATTCAAATGCGTGCTCTGTGCCATTTCTTCCGAGCGGATGGACAGCTTGGCGGACGTTTAGCTCATGGACTCGGCGTGGATATTTCTGCACATATGCCGTCACAGGATGGAAAATAAAGCACATTTTGACCATGTTCTACAACATCATACGTACTAATATTCGTTGAAGACCGGGCAGAACCGCGAACGTGCGGAACTCCCGGTCTTTGGCCTTTTTTACTGAAATGGAAAACAAATTTACAAATCATTTACATAAAATAGCTGACATAGAGGTTGACTTCTCATTTGATGGCACTACAATGGGTAGTGTGAGGGGTGTCAGAAAATGAGAATACACAATTTCAAAGTGGGTGAGCGTGGGCTCAACCGATTTTTCGGTCCGCTGGAAGCCAAGATTATGGACATTTTATGGGCTCATCCTGGCAGTAGCATCCGTGAAGTGCAGACCGCACTTGAACAAGACAAAGACGTCAATTTTAATACAGTCATGACCGTGATGAACCGGCTCGTAGACAAGGGACTTCTCGGAAAGTCACAAAAGGGCAGAACATCTTTGTACCAACCGGTACAGAGCAAGGAGGAGTTTATGAACGACCAATCCAAGGAACTGTCACATGAGTTGGTGGATGAATTCGGAGCTTTGGCATTGAATCATATGCTGGATGCGCTGGACGAAGCAGATGCGGGTCTGATTGAACGCTTGGAACAGAAGATCAAACAATGGAAAAAGGATAGCGATTAAGATGTGGAAGACCCGCTCGAAACTTTTGTTTACCGTCGGGTTTGGCATTCCGTTACTCGTGTTCATGCAGATGTTCATGTACGCGATGTACAAAATTTTTGGCTGGGATATCCCTTTTAATCTGCTCTGGCTCTGCAATCATTGGATGAGTCGACTGGGCTGGTTATCCGTGGGACATTTCCTGCTGGCACTGGTATTGCTGACATTTGCGGGAACAGGCTGGTTGCTAACGGTTCGTATGATCAAAACCAGGGCAGCCGTACGTAAACTCCGCTCCATGGAGGTGCGTACATTGTCCCGCGAATTGGAGTCCAGGTATCACCATCTCGGACAGCCCGGATTCATCGTGGTGGACAAGCATTCTCCGGTTGCATTTACAATCGGTTTATGGAGACCTTGTATCGTACTCTCCACGGGGCTTCTGACGATGCTGGATGCAGAAGAGGAGACTGCAGTTGTGTATCACGAAGTCCATCATCTGTGGCACCGTGACCCACTGAAGACAACACTGTTATCGGTATTTGCAATCATGATGCCGTATATTCCCGTATTGAAGCATACTTCGAAACATTACAATATTGTTAGAGAAATTCTGGCAGACAATGAGGCCATCGAGCGTACAGGCAATGTGGCAGGCATTGGCAGTGCATTACTCAAGCTGCTCCGTGCTTGTCCTGAACCTTGGGGGGCCCATGAACTGACCGTTCAATCCTCATTTGCGGATACGTCGGTGAATGTCCGAATTTCACGTTTGCTGGACCCGGAACAGGACGTGACGCTGAGGTTGCCACGTTATGCTGTTCTGATGTCGGCTACTGTTTTTCTATTGCTGTCTATCTTGTTTGTTTGGTCCATCGGATAGATTAATTGGGCTAAATGTGAAGTCGAATATAATGAGGAAGGAAGATGAACATGAATAATAAAAGTGTAGAGATTGGATTACTTTTCTCAAGGATTATGATCGGTTTGATCTTTGTATTGCACGGCTGGAGTAAATTCGAAGGTGGAATCAGCGGTACGGTAGGTTTTTTCGAAAGTATTGGTATTCCCGGATTTCTTGCATCCGTTGTAGCCATCATTGAGTTGGTAGGTGGTGCAGCAATGATTCTGGGTCTGGGAACACGTGTGTTTGCTGCCCTGTTTGCCATCGTGATGGTTGGCGTTCTGTTCACAGCCAAAGTGGGTGAGCCGTTCCTGAGTGGTACCGAGTTAGATTACCTGCTGCTGGCGGGTTCCCTGACACTGCTCTTCACAGGAAGCCGCCTCCTGGCCGTGGATTATCTGTTCTCCAGACAGGGGAACGCTCGCCAGAATGTGAGTGCTTGATTTGACTAGCGATTGCTAAAAATAATGAAGTGGGATTAGTCCTGTAATGAGGTTCTTTATTGGCCAGGCCGGTTCGGGAATTGATTTGCGAACCGGGCTGATCAATAGAGAACTTTTTTCGAAATATAGGGAGTTATGTTATTTCACCATCCTTCTCTATATTTCTTCGGAATGAAACACGCTGAGCCTCTAGAGGACGGGGACAGCCGTTTCACCTTGTTTGGACGACATGCCTATGGTTTGTTACAATGAGAATAAGTATGCTACTAAGAAAAAATAAGGAGGATGCATTTTATGATTAACGTCATTCCATCCGATGCCCGCTCCAGCTTCGATCGAGGCTGGCTCCGTGGTAGTCACGGCTTTTCTTTCGGAGAATACCAAGACCCGGAGAATACGGCGTTTGGACCGATGCGGGTAGCGAACGACGATGTGATTGCGCCTGGTCGCGGTTTTGGAGCTCACCCGCATAGTGACATGGAGATTGTATCCATCGTACTGAACGGCAAGTTGCGACATGAAGATAACCTGGGCAATGTAGCCGTTACAGGCTTTGGTGGTATCCAGCGAATGTCAGCAGGCAGTGGCATGATTCATACCGAACATAATGCATCCGATACCGAAGAAGT
Organism: Paenibacillus amylolyticus; assembly: GCF_047302515.1. Classification (GTDB taxonomy): domain Bacteria; phylum Bacillota; class Bacilli; order Paenibacillales; family Paenibacillaceae; genus Paenibacillus; species Paenibacillus amylolyticus_G. The sequence continues at coordinate 6,421,948 of NZ_CP168019.1, forward strand.
ACGTTTGCTTCAGCTCTGGTTCATGCCACAGACAAAAGGGTTGGAGCCCTCCTATGAGACCACATCATTTGATCCAGCGGCATTGGCAGGAGCACTCGTGCCGATTGTATCCCCAGATGGGGGACCAAGAGTTGCGGCCATTCATCAGGATATGACGATCTACCTTGGCCGATTAGCCAAAGACGAAACGTTAACCTTTAATCAGGATACAGGCCGCCGAATGTACATTTTCTCCATCGAAGGCAAGCTAGGATTGGATGGAGAGTACCTGTTGAACGAAGGCGACACGGCTCGTGTGGAACAGCAGGATTCAATCGAACTGCAAGGAAACGAAGATACGTTCTATATGATTATTGATTTGCCGTAGATGGCTGATGAAATGAACTCCAAGATGAAGGAGGATATACACGTATGGCGCAACAGGAATGGTTTATGGTTAAACATGCGGTGACCGGACGAGGATTAGCTAATAGCAAAACAGATTCCCTGTCCTATCGGTTCCAACAGGAGGGTACAGGTTTCATATTTACCGTTACGGGTCTGGACGAGCAGATTGTGGAACAGATTATGGAGCTTAGACAGGAACTGAACGTATTTCGATTCGTCCAACGCAAGGATCAGCCCCTTTTGAAACACTGGTACTACGTAGATGGTGAACGGGTAGTATACGACAGGGAGAGTCACACGCTAAGCATCTATGCGAAGTCGGAGATTCGTTATGTACCTGAAGATTATTTTGCAGATTAACTTATAAGTAACTATAGAACTAGGAACATCCCAGAGGTCTCTGTTAAATATAGAGGCCTTTTTGCTGTCTGAAAACTCAGAGAATTTAATCGTAATTTTGCAAAAAAGACCACATAATTCCCCGCTGTCTGGCACAAGCTACCTTGTATAAAAAACAAGAACGGAGGGGCGGCATATGGCGGATAAAACATCTGGGAAAGACAAGTCCCGGCAACCGGGACGAGCTTCTGAAGAGAAAAAACATATCCCTTTGGGACTGCCGTCCCCGCCTTTTCTGCGGCAGCCGATTAGTGCAGTACATGAAACTCAGATTCAAGCGGTAAAGGAGATCTTCTCCGATTGCTCGGATGTGGTTTTTCGTAACGTCATGATTACGCCGGAAGTGAAAGGACTTCTCGTCTATATTGAAGGTATTGTCAATTCGGCTGATATCCAGGAACACATGCTGCGTCCGATTATTCGTGGGCTGGTGCAGCAGCGTACAGATGAACCTGATGTTCCACTGGATGATACAACCGTTGAGCTAACACAGGTGAAGCGCGTTAACACCTGGGCTGCCGCGGCTGAAGGGGTGCTGGCCTCCTCCGCACTTCTGGTGATCGATGGAAGTGCCGAAGCCTGGATGTTCAATGTCAAAGGTGGGGTAAGACGTGGTGTGGAGGAACCTCAGACGGAATCTGTCATTCGGGGGCCACGGGAAGGGTTTACGGAAACATTACGAGTGAACACAGCATTATTACGCTTCAAATTGAAGACACCTGCCCTCAAGATGGTGAGCATGACGCTGGGTACCGAAACCAAAACCGATATTGTTCTGACTTACCTGGAAGGGATCGCGGATCCAAAGGTGGTTCAGGACGTTAAGGACCGCCTGGAAAAGATCAAAATTGACGGCATTCTGGAGACGGGTTATATCGAGGAACTGATTGAGGACCACCCGTATTCTCCATTCCCACAGATGCACTATTCCGAGCGCCCGGATACAGTAGCAGGTAACTTGTTGGAAGGACGATTTGCCATTTTGGTAGACGGAACTCCCTTTGCGTTAATTGCTCCAGTGACCATGTGGCAGATGCTTCAAGCCAGCGAGGATTATTATGAACGATTCTTTATCACTAATCTGTTGCGGTGGATTCGTTTTTTGTTCGTAGCCATTGCGTTATTCCTGCCAGCGCTATACATCGCTATTACGACATTTCATCAGGACATGTTGCCCACCACATTGATTTTAAGTATCGCAGGAGCACGGGAAGCTATCCCCTTTCCCGCACTGGTTGAAGCACTCATCATGGAGCTGTCTTTCGAGGCTCTCCGTGAAGCAGGAGTCAGGTTACCGAAAACGGTAGGGCAGGCCGTCAGTATCCTGGGTGCACTTGTCATTGGGCAGGCAGCCGTTCAGGCAGGGATTGTATCTGCACCGATGGTTATTATCGTATCCATGACAGGTATCGCTTCCTTTACAATTCCGCGGTTTAACTTTGCGATTACCGTTCGTCTATTGCGTTTTCCAATCATGTTACTGGCTGGTATGTTCGGACTGTATGGCATCGTGATCGGTCTGGTCCTGATTTCGGTGCATCTGACACAGATGACTTCATTTAGTGTGCCGTATCTGTCAGGTCTTAGCCCATACAGCAAAACAGATACTAAGGATATTCTCATGCGTGTACCATGGTGGAAAATGATCAATCGTCCATCTACGGTTCAACGGGATCAGAAGCGGATGGCAGAGAAGATCAATGGTTCGCCTGAAGCCGAGGAAGGATGGTGAACGGATGTTTTTTATACGCAAGTACCGTACTGTAGTGATGCTGTTGATCTGCACCTCTTTCATTTCAGGTTGCTGGGATCGTAAGGAGATTAATGATATTGCCTTTGTGATAGGTATTGCTATTGACAAGGAGAAGGACAATTACAGGTCCAGTCTGCAGATTGCCCTTCCTGGTCAATCCGGTGCTACGGGTAGTGAAGGAGGAGGCGGCGGAACAAGTGGTGATAAATCTTGGTTCATATTGTCCAATACAGCCAAAACCTTTCACGGAACATCTCTTGAAGGGCAAAAGGCGCTCTCACGCAGAATATATTACGCTCATCGTCGTACTCTGCTAATCGGTGAGGATTTGGCGAGGGAGGGCGTTGCCCCTATGCTGGATTTGATGACACGTTACCCGCTCAATCGTTTCTCAGCGTTGCCGGTTGTGACAAGAGGAGAAGCATATAAGGTCATGGATACTGATGCACCCATAGAAAAATTTCCATCTGAGATGGTGCGGGAATTGTGTTTTTTAAATATGCGAAATCCCCGCTCACTCAAGACGTTTATAGATTCCATTCTTAGTGAAGGCGTAGATCCTTTTCTGCCCATTGCTTCGGTTGCTGACACTGTGCCGAAGAACTGGAAGGACACCAAAACGAACATCAAGATGGATGGATTGGCCATTTTCAAGAAAGACAAGCTGGTAGGCATGATCGACAAGGCACCGGCAGATGCACTGATTCTGGCCATGGGTGAGGCCAATGCGCCAGAGGTTATGGTCGAGGCTCCACGGGGAGAAGGAGATATATTCATTAAACTGAATGAGAACAATTCTTCGCTGCATCCAAGTGTCAAGAATGACAAGGTTAAGGTGAACATTCAATTGTACGCCAAGGGAGTTATCGTGGATAACGAATCGAATTACGGTGACCGGCGGGAGGAAGAGATATTGAAGTTAAATGACGCCATCCACAAAAAAATAAAGTCAGACATTGAGGAAGGCATCCGATTGGTTCAGCAGAAGTATCATGCCGATATTCTTGGAATCGGTCGATCTATCCATCAACACCTGCCGGCGGAATGGGACAAGATGAAGGATCGATGGGATGTCATATATCCTGACGTTGAGGTAACCGTTATTCCCCGTGTCATTATTGAAAATGTAGGAGTGATCAATAAACCAATCGGTGTAATGGAGGAGGAAGTCATTCATGATTAAACCGCTTTTGTTTACCTATCTGGGCATGGCAATTGTGGTCATCTTGATGGATTTCAGACATATGAAGCAGGCAGCAGCCATTAATCGTTGGATATCCTATGGTCTGATTGCATTGGGGACGGGCATTTGGTTCTATGTCACTCACTTGAGTAAAACGCTTTATGTCACGATATGGATAAGCCATGTTATTCAGCGATTGTTACCCTTACCATAGATTGCAGATAAGGGAGTATGCAAATTGCAGATTGAATGACGGAAAGGAGGTATTGTATGAATCAGAGTGTGACTCATCGGCAGATCGTGCTGCTCGTGCTGCTGCTCAGTATTACAGGTACGCTGATTCAGCCCCACGCGCAGGCCATTTACTACGCGGAGCAGCATGCTTATCTCTCGTATGTGCCCGTTGTTCTTGTGATGATGGCGTCTCTATGGTTGATAAGTAGGGTCCAGCAGCGATTTCCCGATCAGGATCTGTTCGAATCCCTTGTTCAGCGATTCCCGTTTTTGGGGAGGGTAATGGGATTTCTGTACATTCTATTTTTTTTCTTTGTGTTTGCAAGAGATATCCGACTATCGGGTGATTATATAAGTATAACGCTACTGGAGAACACACCCATTTCCATCATTGCATTATCTCTTGTGGTCATGGGGGTCTTTATCGTTCGAGGTGGATTGGGTTCCTTAATCGGAATGGCGGAGTTGTATGTTACCCTGTTCCTGCTGATCTCGGTGATTATACCTTTCATGCTTATTCAGCAGGTGAATATGGATAATCTCATGCCTTATTTTCATGTTGATGTTGCAGGAGTAGGCAAGGGGAGTTGGTACATATTTTCTTTTTATGGAGAGATGATTGCATTGCCGTTTGTCATCAAGGGTAGTGATTTTCGTTTCAAGTCGGTTCTAGGGGGAATGATCATCTCTGCACTCCTAATGATGCTTATCCTTGTGGAGACGATAACTGCGATTGGAGTCCCTATTGCTTCCAGACTGGTATACCCATCCTATGAGCTGGCAAGGCAGCTGCAAATCAGTGATTTTCTAGACCGGTTTGACCTTGCGCTGGCAGCAGCAACCATGCCGACCATGATCACGAAGATTGCATTTGATCTATACTTTGTCTGCTGGGGGCTGAAGCGGATGATCCCGAAAGTGTCGGGAAAAGTGATGACCGGCCCGGTCGCCTTGGTCGGATTCGTAAGTGCTTTCTGGTTCTTCCGAAACGCGATTCAGCTCAATCGTTTTACCCGGGAATGGACATGGATTGCTATTGTTTTTGAAGTACTGTTTCCTCTCGTGCTGTTTGTTTTCCTTCGTCCGCGCAAAAAGGATAAACAAAAATCGAAAGATGCCAGGAAGGACGGAGAGAAAAGAAGGCAGGATTCTCATGGCGGAGAACTCCAGCCTTCCTGATGCATTCCATCAAAAATCCTTATAGATGAACGGGCAAAAAGAGGGAAAGCACAGTTTCCCTTCACAGAAGTACCCTGTATACTGTAGTCAGACTGATGAACATTCGGCTGAACTAACGGGGGGAACATGAATGGCTCAACATTTGGCAGGTGTGCGTGTAGCATTAACAGGACCACGAAAATCGAAAGAAATGTCCGTACTGGTTGAAAAAATGGGTGGAATCCCGCTTGTGCGACCGGCACAGGGGACCGTATTCCTGGATGATCGGAGTATCAGAGATGGGCTGGTATCCTGGATCTCAGACCCGCCAGACTGGGCGGTGTTAACTACGGGTATGGGATTGGATGCATTGTTTGAAATGGCTGAGGATATGGAAGTGGCAGGCCAATTGTTGGATGTATTATCGGAATCCTCAATTGCGGCAAGGGGATACAAGACGGTGAGTGCGCTCAAAAAGCGCAAGTTAACACCGCTGGTACGAGATGATGACGGTAGCACGGACGGGCTCATTCGAGAATTCGCCCCACATGATCTTGCAGGGAAAAAGGTTATGTTGCAGCTTCATGGGGAGACAGCTCCCAAACTTGTTGCATGGTTGGAAGAACAAGGTGCAATCGTCAGACAAGTGCTTCCTTATCGCCATGTACCGCCAGAAGAGGCAGAGCTGGAACAGTTATTGAATGAAATTCTAAAGTTCGAGGTAGATGCTGTTGCGTTCACAAGTGGACCGCAGGTCAGATTTCTGACGCAATATGCAGCCTCCCAGGACAAGCTTGAGCCGATGCTTGCAGCCTTCAGACAAGGTGTAATTCCTGCGTCTGTAGGTAAAGTTACCGCAAACTCCATGCGTGAAGAAGGCATTGAGGCACTGGTCATTCCGGAGGAAGAGAAGATGGGAGCACTCATCGTTGAGCTTGGACGTTACTTTGCAGCAGGGCGTGCGGCCAAGATTAAAGATTAGTGGCCTGCTTTTAGATCAGTTCGACAAAAAGCTTTTGGCGTCGCTTCATGAATAAAGAGTGTGCATTAATCTTAACCGCATCGCTATATGATGCGGTTTTGTTTAGATTATAGAATTTATACGTTACAACTAAAACACGAATGTACATCCTTGATAGTGTTTCGATCAGAAGCTTCATCTGGGCTCTTACACGGCGGCCGCTCGAAGATGGGTGGAGCATTGTTTAGCCTATCGGCAGGAGCGAGATATACAGGGATAATAACAGCTATTTATAGCTCAAATAGACAGCTGAATTCAATAAGCAGAATGGCTCTAATCTTTCTTTTACCTAATGAGTCTTTGGTCGTGAAGTTGGCGATCCGATTCTGAATTAAAGGTTTTCAGATGAAAATGTGGAATGAATAAAAAGACAGAATCATTATGCGAGGGAGGGACATCATGATGAGAACCGTATGTGTAACGGGAGCTGCTCGGGGATTGGGATTGGCTTTGACAGCACAGATGCTGAAGAGAGGGTATCTCGTGTATGCGGCCGGTCTGGACGTGGAGGATTCCGAGGGGATTCGTATGCTTGCAGAAGGATATCCGGACCATCTGCGCGCCATCGAATTGGATATCGCGGACGACCTGTCGGTAGCTCTGTTCACGGAGACATTGAAGCTGGATACGAATCATTTGGATATGCTGATCAATAATGCGGCTATACTAGGAAGTATTACGGATCATATCCGCGGGCCGTTGAATATGGCGGAGATGGCTGAAGTATTTAATGTGAACACCTTAGGTACACTGCGTGTGACTCATTCCCTGTTACCCCTCCTTCTTCAAGGACAGGTCAAGCTGATTGTTGATATCTCTTCCGAGGCTGGAAGTATAGAGCAATGCAGTCGGGATGGGTGGTATGCCTATTGTATGTCCAAAGCTGCTTTGAACATGCAGGCCCGTCTTGTGCACAATGGTCTGAAGGATGAAGGCGGACAAGTGATGCTTGTGCATCCCGGTTGGGTACAGAGTTATATGAGGGGCGAATTGGATGTTGCTGCGGATCTCACGCCCGAGCAATCTGCACAGCATATCGCAGTACTTATCGACCGCCATGAACAGTTTAAAGGAGATCAGCCCGCATATGTGGACTACAAGGGAGAGAAGCTCCCCTGGTAGTTGGTTTTATACAGTGAGGTGAACAAGAAAGGAGATTAATTGAATGGATCATCGTAAAAAAGCATTATTACTTGGCGATTATACACATCCGGATTGGCACCCGCTTCAGGGGGTGGATGCGGAGATTAGCCGAATTTTCCATGATACTATGACTGTGCAGTGCAGTGAGAATCGGAATATGTTGCTGCAAGAAAATATAACCGGGTTTGATGTATGTATCTCATACATGGACGATTGGAAGGGTAAAGTCTCTCCACAGCAGACAGCAGGTTTGTTGTCCTATGTAAGTAATGGGGGTGGACTGGTCATTATACATAACGGCATTTCGCTCCAAAATCGTTATGAGCTCAAACAGATGATCGGTGCCAAGTTCCTGCATCATCCGGCGTATGCACCGCTTGAATTCACTGTAACGGCGGAAAGCCATCCCGTGACGGAGGGCATTTCGAATTTCACAATGGAAGAAGAGCCTTATCAGTTCGAATTTGGTTCTTTTGCCGAAACGAAAATATTGCTTGAATATCAATCCGAAGAAGGACCAAAGCCTGCGGTTTGGGCTCATCGATATGGTGTTGGGCGTATTGTTTATCTGATGCCGGGGCACCATGTACCATCTTTTGCACACGAAACGTACCGCAAGTTACTGCTGCAAGCAGGCAAATGGGCTGCACGTTACGTCTGATCGGACTGACATTTTTGCATGCAGAGTATAAGGGGTATAATATAGAGATCAACGAAGAGGAGGATGACAAAAATGAGCGATTTGTTCAAAAAGGCGATCTCGTTAGGGCTTGGTCTTACTGTCGTAAGCAAAGAAAAAATTGAGAAAACCGTGGATGATTTGGTCAAGCGCGGGGAACTTGCGCCCGGTGAATCCAAAGCTTTGGTTGAACGCCTGCTGGAACGGGGCGATGAAGAGCAAGGCCAGTTCAAGAGAGTGATTCAGGAACAGGTCAAGCGTGTGCTTCAGGAAGCTGGTGTAGCATCCGAAAGTGATGTAACCAGTCTGGAACAGCGCGTTGCCGTTCTGGAGAAAAAACTTGCCGAACTGGGCCACTCACCACAGCTTCAACCTGATGAATCCCCAGCTCCACTTGAAGTTCCTCCTCCTCTCAAAGGAAACGAGATCGAGTAGATGGCAGTGCGAATCAAACATGTCGGCAGATACCGTGAAATTGCCATGGCGCTAGTGCGTCATGGCTTCGGTTATATGGTCGAGGAGCTGGGTTTGTTCCAGCTGCTGGCTCTGCCCAGACGGTGGATGTCGCGTGAAGCACACACCACCAAAACGCTGAGTGAACGCATCAGGCTTGTGCTGCAGGAGCTGGGGCCAGCTTTCGTCAAGCTGGGGCAACTCGCAAGTACAAGGGCAGATCTATTGCCTGAGTCTGTCATTCGTGAGCTGGTGAAGTTACAGGATCAGGTCCCGCCGTTCTCTTCCGAGACGGCACGGGGTATTTTGGAACAGGAATTGGATACACCGCTGGAGGAGATCTTTTCCCGGTTCGAGGATACCCCTGTAGCTGCGGCCAGCATTGGACAGGTGCATCTGGGCAAACTTCAAAGCGGTGAGTCGGTAGCCATCAAGATTCAGCGGCCGGGCATATCGCGTATTGTGCAGCGTGACCTGGATATTTTGCGTGAGCTGACAGCCATGGCTGAGAAGCGCTGGGACTGGGTGAAGCAATATCAGATTCCGCAAATGGTAGAAGAATACGCTCAGGCATTGATGGCCGAGCTGGATTATACGGTCGAAGGCCGGAATACGGAAAAGATTGCACAGCAATACCAACAGGACAAAAAGGTGAAAATCCCGACAATTTACTGGGATCAGACTTCGTCCCGTGTGCTCACTATGGAGTATATCGAAGGTATCAAGCTCAATGATCGTGAAGAACTGGTCAGACGCGGTCATGATCTGAACAATATTGCCGAGCGGCTGGTGGATTCATTATTAAATCAGATTTTTATTCAGGGTTTCTTTCACGCTGACCCACATCCGGGCAATCTAATGGTATTGAAGGATGGACGTCTTGCTTTTATAGACTTCGGTATGGTGGGCAGTCTGAGTGATGAGATGAAACAACAACTCGCTTCGCTTATTATTGGATTAATGCGCAAAGATACAGACAGTATGATCCGGGCGATTGAGAAGCTCGGCATGATGCCTGATGACATGGATTTGCGCGGGCTTCATGTGGATTTGGACAAGTTGCGTACCAAATATTATGATATTCCCTTTTCCAAGATTAGTGTGGGTCAGGCGTTAAATGATTTGTTCGGCGTAGCCCAGAGGCACCGGGTTGTCATGCCTGCTGATATTCTGCTGCTAGGTAAGTCGTTACTAACGATGGAAGGTGTAATCGAACATCTCGATCCTTCCCTGAGCATTGTAGATATGGCTGAACCCTTTGGCCGGAAGCTGATTAAGGAACGTTTTAGCGCCGGAAGAATCAAGAATCGGTTGTTCCGCAGTGCGGCCGATATGGCCGAGAGTGTCATTGGTCTGCCAGGGCAGTTAAGGCAATTATCATCCATTATTAGCAAAGGCAAGCTGAGGCTGGAGATTAGTGTCCCTGAACTGGATGCACTCATGCGCAGAATGGACCAGATCAGCAATCGGCTGTCTTTCAGTATTGTGTTACTTGCCTTCTGTATCATTATGGTGGGCCTGATTATCGGTTCGTCGATCAGTCATCAGTCCACGATGCTGTGGGATATTCCGGTCATTGAGATTGGTTTCCTAGTGGCGATTCTGATGGTGGCTTTCCTGCTCTATTCGATATTCAAATCGGGAAGGTTCTAGCAACAGCATTACACCACAAGAATACCCGTAAAGAGACTTTCTTCAAAGGATCTTTGCGGTTATTTTTTGTGAATAGAGAATTGGTGAGTAAATTATAGAAAGATTAAGATAATAGAAGAAAAGGTTCTGTTTTTTCGCCTTAACTGTATTAGTACATATCCGGTCCTGTGACTATAATAATAGGTCAGTACATTAACGGACCCGGTTTTTCTGAGAGGGGAAAACCTATGGGCGTCAGGATCAGCTCCTGATGTCGCACGAGTAAGACAACTGAGGCAGTAATGGAACACCAGCGGTACACACTGGAACGGAAAAGACATGAGTGCATATTAACCTGTCAAGGCCATATGGATGGTAAATAATGATGCAACTCAGGGATGAGCATAGGTGAATGACGCGGAGAGGAATCCGTTGTTTTGTGCTGTCTTGGGTAGTTGGTTAGTGTGAACGGCTTCCGTTACTCATCAGCAGGATTGTCCATTATAAGGAATACACGTAGGAGGAACGGCAAGAACATATGAATACTTTAAAACAACAATGGTTTGGCAACATTCGCGGAGACGTGCTGGCAGGCATTACGGTAGCGCTGGCGTTAATTCCGGAAGCCATTGCGTTCTCCATCATTGCAGGTGTTGATCCGATGGTCGGATTATACGCTTCGATTACGATTGCGATTGTGATCTCGATTGCTGGTGGAAGACCAGGCATGATCTCGGCGGCAACAGGTGCCATGGCGGTACTGATGGTTGGACTCGTCAAGGATTATGGCGTGGAATATCTTTTTGCAGCGACGATTTTGACGGGCATTATCCAGTTTCTACTGGGTATATTTAAGGTTGGACGGTTTATTACGTTTGTGCCTCATTCGGTACTGACCGGATTCGTTAACGCACTGGCTATACTCATCTTTATGGCGCAGTTAACCCACTTCACGGGAGCGAACTGGATTATGTATGCGATGGTAGCGGGCACGCTGGCGATCGTTTATATTTTGCCACGGTTTTTCAAAGGCATTCCAGCTCCACTGATTGCAATCGTCGTGATGACGATTCTTACCGTGGTGTTCCATCTGGACGTAAGAACGGTAGGCAATATGGGAAATATAACGAGCACTCTGCCGATGTTCCACTTGCCAAATATTGCGTGGACCTGGGACACGCTGATGATTCTGCTGCCCTATTCATTCACCATGGCACTGGTTGGTTTGCTGGAATCTCTGCTGACCGCAACCATCGTGGATGAGATGACCGAGACCAAGAGCAGCAAGAACCGTGAAGTGCGTGGTCAGGGTATCGCGAATTTCGTGAACGGTTTGTTTGGCGGCATGGGCGGCTGTGCGATGATTGGGCAGTCGGTCATTAATGTGAAGTCTGGCGGACGTGGAAGATTATCTACGTTTACTGCGGGTGCGTTTCTCGCGATCCTGTTGTTGCTGTTTAGCGGTGTGGTGAAACAGGTACCGATGGGGGCACTCGTTGGTGTGATGTTTATGGTGTGTATCGGAACATTCGACTGGAGTTCTATCAAAAATATAACTCGCGTGCCGCGCGCGGAAGCCTTTGTCATGATCGTGACGGTGGCAATTGTGGTCTATACCCACGATCTGTCGATCGGGGTTATGGTCGGCGTTGTGCTCAGTGTGCTGCATTTTGGCTGGAAACAGACCAAGATTCGCGTACAGGCGAGCCAGGAACAAGGGCAGAAAGTATATCGGGTTCACGGACCATTCTTCTTTGGCTCTTCGTCCCGCTTTGTAGATGAGTTCGATGCAGAGGCCGATCCGAAGGAAATCACGATTGATTTCGGAGGTTCACATATCTGGGATAACACTGCGGTTGTGGCTATCGGCAAATTGAAGTTCAAATACGCGAAGCTAGGCAAAACCGTGCACCTGCGCGGGTTGAACGAGGAGAGCACTCGCATTCTTGAACGGAGTGGGTTTGCTACAGCTGGAGGGCACGGTTCGTAACTTGGTTGCAACGAAGGTTGTTGTCCAAAGGTGCAATGTCTGACTATAGTTACGCGGACAAGGTGAAAAATGAACGGTTTAGTAAATCTGGAATTAAGGATCTAAACAAGTAATAAAGTTATGAAGGCAACTGTCCTAAAGTAGTGTTGAGCAGACATGCGACAGCCCTATGTAGTAGATAACATAAAAAGATACTTTCTATCAGCGGCGCACTCTTTCCCAATGTAAGTCGGGGAGAGGGCGTCGTTGTTTTTTTTATTAGAGTGTGTGGTGTGTACAGTGAAGAAGAGAACAGAAAAAGAACGAAGAAGAAGAAGTAGTAGTTCTAGTAGAAGTTGTAGTTGGAGTAGCAGTTGTAGTAGTAGTTCTAGTAGAAGTATAGGTAGTGCTTGTTGTTCCTAGTTCTAGTATTTGAAGTTGGTGTTCTGGTTCTAGTATATGTTGTTATTGCTGTAGCTGATGTTACTGTGTTGATGCTTGTGTCCTTCCCTATGTGTAAACTCTAACGAACCTGACACGTCTTATATGGAGTTATTTCATGTTTTCGTTATTCTAACGAATCTCAGACATCTTATTTTGCTGATTCCACCCATATTGAAGCCGTTTCGCGGGTATTTTCGAGTAATAAGGTGACTGGAGTTCGTTAGAAAATTCAAACGGCTCTAATTGGCGTAATAGGGTGTTCTGGATTCGTTAGAATTAGTGGTACGTGAGAGGTTCAGCGTAAGAGTTATTTTCGAACCGCGAGAAATCTTGAATCCTGATCTCAATGTACAGAGTTATGTAAGGTAACTTTCAATTCCTGAAACTTTTGCAAATGCAAAATAGCTTCCTTTTGATCTGTTTTTAGGATGACCTTCACAACAATTTATAGAATCATAGCAGCTATCTCAATCTCAACGATATCACTAAACTATCTTGGGTTATGAACATAACGATCCATTACATCCTTCTCAAGGAGTAACATTAGACAGTGTACCTACAATATCCTCCGCCTGATCACGTGCAGTCAAATTCTCAACCAATTCACATAGTCAGAGTCATACTTCGAGCTAGCGCTTTAGGTTGTTCCACTCATCATCATTTTCAGAGGGACTTCTGTAGTTACTCTCTCTCATAACCAACCTCAAACTCACTTGGTCGATACAAGTTACGCTGATCTTGGAATTTTGTGCTACAAGTTGGGGGTGTAACGCTGTATCCCCTTTTGTTTTGCTTGACTAACGTGTAAACTACAGGGTATGGAGAAGAAGAGCAACGAGTGGATTGCTTTTTAAAAAATTCATTTCATAATCATGATTGATATAAGGAAAACTAGTCTTGATGGCAGATACTGATACTAAGGTCATTATGAAATGGACTTATCTAAATGAATATACAGAGGTGTAACGATTGGCAAACTTTGAACAACTGGGCATTCGCCCGGAATGGTGCGAGATCCTGAAACATCAGGGCATCGCCGTGCCGACTCCGGTACAGGAGCGTTCGATTCCGGTACTGCTGGGTGGACGCGATATTATCGCCGAGGCACAGACAGGAACAGGGAAAACGCTGGCATTTTTGCTGCCGATTATTCAGAAAATTAACGTATCCGACCGTTCGCCACAAGCGCTGATTATTGCGCCTACGCGTGAGCTTGCGCTGCAAATTACGGAAGAGGCGAAGAAGCTCACGGCAAACGACGATAAACTGCACGTGCTTGCCGTATACGGCGGGCAGGATGTGGACAAGCAACTGCGTAAATTGCAGAACGGTACCCAGATCGTTATTGGTACACCGGGTCGTCTGCTGGATCACCTGCGCCGTGGCACGTTGAAGCTGGATAATGTGAAAAAACTGGTGCTGGATGAAGCCGACCAAATGTTGCACATGGGCTTCCTGGACGATGTGGAGACGATTCTTAGCGAGCTACCACATAAACGTCAGACAATGCTGTTCTCAGCAACGATGCCTAAGGGCATTCGCAACCTGGCGAAGACCTACATGAAAGATCCGGAAGATGTAAAAGTATCTTCCCAATCTGTTATCCCGATCAAACAAATTCGCCAGCAAGTGCTGGAATGTACGGATCGTGGTAAATTAGAAGCGCTTCGCGGCATGATTGATACGTATCGCCCATACTTGGCGATTATTTTCTGCCGGACCAAGCGTCGTGCATCCAAGCTGAACCAAGATCTGCGTGAAGCAGGTTATGCAAGTGATGAACTTCATGGAGATCTGTCCCAATCCAAGCGTGAGAACGTAATGAAAGCGTTCCGCGATGCCAAACTGCAAGTGCTGGTTGCTACAGATGTAGCTGCACGTGGACTTGATGTTGAAGGCGTTACGCATGTATTTAACTACGATATGCCGCATGATGCGGAAAGTTATATTCACCGGATTGGTCGTACGGGCCGTGCAGGCGGTACAGGTCTTGCTGTAACGTTTGCAACAGAGCATGACAGACCGGAACTTGCACGTATTGAACAAGGTATTGACCAGAAGCTGTCCCGTATCCAGTGGACAAGCGAAGGTCCAATTGCTTCAACTGGAGCAGCTAGACGTTCCATCAACAGTCAAGGGGATGACGAACGTTCAGGTGGACGCTCTTCCGGAACAGGCAGTGCCCGTCGCGGTGCAGGCCGTAACGATCGTAGAGATGGCGGACGTGGTTCCCGCGGCGGCGAAGGTGGACGCAGTGGTGGTCGTAGCGGTGGCCGCAGTGGTGACGAGCGCAGCGCAGGGCGTGGTTCCGCGCGCAGCAGCGACAGCAGTCGCGGTGCAGCTGGCCAAGGCGGCCGCGCAGCTAGCAGCGGCTGGGCTGGCCGTAGTGCCGACAAGCGCACCTCCGGGCGCAGTAGCGAAGGCTCTCGCCGTCCGGAATCCGCAGGACGCGGACCGGCGAAGGGCGACCGTCGCGATTCTCGTCGCGGACGGTAAAGCCTTGGCGCAAGCGGCGATACAGCCGCAATTGCGCAGGCACCATGCCATGCCACAGGGATTGGCATGGCACATATGAGAGGATTCGGGTACAGATGTACCGAACCCTCAGATCAAGGGTCGCGACGGAACCACGTCGCGGCCCTTTTTCAACAGGACAGATGATCATTTCCGCTTATTCTTTTTGTCATCTGCGAGTGCTTGTTGGCGCGCCTGCTTGATCCATGGAAGATGCCATTTAGGTATTCCCCATCTAGTTTTTCTTTTTTTTCGTGTACTGCGTATAGCACTTGGCAGACTGCCATAAAATTCAAAACACCTCATCCTAGACCTAAGGATGGGGTGTTTTTGGATTAATTCTTATATCATTAGAAGCATAACCTTCGATCTGTGGTGCTGACGCGCATGCAGGGGTGGATGAAATTACATTCGTCTATATACAGGGATTGAGTTTGCACTAAACTACGTTTTTCTTTCTCAATATATCAACCCTACAGCTGAACATCTGCGTATTGATCCCGATATTTCTCGTTATACACCCGACCTACCGACTCTGCCAATCCCCCTCGTGCCTTGCTCGGATAGCGTTCAATCGTGTGATAAAGTCTCATGAATCGATCCTTGGGCATAAAGCGGGCGTAGCGGGTAATAAGACTAGGGAATAACTCAATATATTTGCTCTTGCGCACAGCAGCAGCAGCTACGGCTGTAAGTATCTGAATTCCATTGTGGAGCTGTAAAATGTTCACTTCATAGGTAGCGATATAACGAATCGCATCTTCACGGATCAAATCCGGCTTAAGCCGAGCAATCTCACCGATATATTCAGCGAGCAGCCGTTCAAAGCTGCGTAACAGCAAGGGCTTGAGCTGCAGATCCATATCACTGCGCAGGACAAAGGATTGTAACAACGCAACCTGTTGCAGCCGAATCCGGTCATTGTAGACGAGTGAGCCGATCTCGCGGAGCATCTCATAGGCGAGGGCTTCATCCTGCTTTCGTGCTTCGGCGACCAGAGCCCAGTTGCGGTTAATACCCTGGCGGATGAGTTCCTCATCCTGTTGCAACGTGCGCTTCAACTCGCGCTGCTGCTCTACCTCGAATGAACGTTTCTGCATGAAGATCAGTAAGGCCAGAAGCAGCAGGGAAACGCTGGCTGCCGCCATGGTCTGATCTATGGTTTCACCGAAATAGGTAGCAGCTGCACCGAACAATATTGTAATGAACAGGTCGCGTGCAATCCGGCGTTTTACACGGGAAGTTGCCTTCGCTTGAACGGAATTGAGGGTACCCCGGCCACAAGCCGTGCACTCATCTTCCCACAGGCAGGTGTACTGTCCACAACGTGAGCAGACTTGCAACTTTTCATAGGCATAGGTCGTTCGTTGAAATGGTTTTATAGATACAACTAGTTTAGTACTCATGCTCAATCACGCTCACCATTCAGAATAGTGTAGAGGGTACGATCCGTGTCTTCGCGGGAAATTGGTTTCCGCCGATGAAGCTGGAGTGCAAAACCCTTTATGATGACAAAAAGAAACAATATGGCGAGGCATCCGTATGTAACCATAATCCGTTCCCTTCTATGGCTTGGTGAACAAGCGCTGTTATATTGCAGTTTGCTGGCAATAACTATATCATATTTCCATAGTTGGTACTTTTGTGCCAGTTCAAGGCATGAAATCGTCGATTTTTGTCAGTCATTACAAAACTGTAACTCAAGATAGGGGTGCTTTTCAGAATTTGTTAGTAGACTGTTAAGATTTCCTTAAGGCTTGACGCCTATAATAAACTATTCCCATTTTAATCTCAAACGTGAAGGAGTACACCCAATGCTGCGGACACGCAAAATACGCTGGCTTAGTGGAACGATGGTTCTACTGGCAATTCTAACGCTACTGTTACCTCAAGCGTTGCTGCCACAAGCTGCAGCGGCTCAGGCACAGACAAGCGGAATCGATGCGGTACTTGTAGCCGATGTAAGTAACTCAATGAATACAAGTGACCGTGACAAGATCAGTAATGAAGCCATGAAAATGTTTATTGATATGCTGCCCGTCCAGGGGGACAAGGTAGGAATTGTAGCTTATACCGATCAGGTGGAGCGGGAAAAGGCTATGCTGGAGATTCAGTCCGATGCGGACAAGAGCAGCCTGAAAGATTTTATTGATCAGCTCGGCCGGGGGCCATATACCGATGTCTCAGTTGGTGTCGCCGAAGCCGTGAACATACTGAATCATGGTGCAGACCCATCCCACTCGCCAATGATCGTGTTGCTGGCGGATGGCAACAATGACTTTAACAAAACCAAAGGTCGTACACAGGCACAATCTGATGCTGACTTGACGAAAGCCGTGAAGGAAGCACAAGATCAGGGTATTCCGGTGTATACGATTGGACTGAACGCGGATGGCAAGCTGAACAAGGATGCACTCGCAGACCTGGCTCAGCAGACTGGAGGTAAATCATTCATTACCGATACGCCGGATGATCTGCCACAGATTCTGAGTGAGATCTTCGCCGATCATGCCAAACTGAATGTGGTGAAGCTGCCCTCTGTAACGGGAAACGGCAGTTATCAGGAAGTTACCGTGAACGTGCCGAACGACAGTGTATTGGAAGCAAATATTTCGATCATGTCCTCGAAGCCGGTGGAAGTGCAATTGACGGACCCTTCCGGACAAGCCGTGGATCTGAACGCGGATGCAGCCAAGCTCTCGACGTCGAAGAGTTATTCACTCGTGAAGCTGTTGAAACCCCAAGAAGGTGACTGGAAACTTCGGGTAAAAGGGGCTCCGAAAGACAGCATCGATATCAACCTGTTGTTCAACTATGATCTTCAGCTCGTTGTGGACCCAATTAAGACCAAGTCCTATACCAAAGGGGACAAGGTTGATCTTGCAGCCAAACTGGAGAATGGCGGTCAGCCACTTCAGGATAATGATCTGTATACAGATATGAAGGCCACGCTGGTTGTGAAAGATGTGGATACAGGCAAAAGTGAGGAACACTCGCTGAAAAACACAGGTTCTGGTTTTGCCGGAACGTTTGAAGTACCGGACAATCATAACTATGAATTGGTCATTCGTGCAGAAGAAGATAGCTTCTACCGTGAAAGTGCGCCAATAACGATCAACGCGAGCGGAGCAGCAGGAAGCGGAACTCAACCAACAACTTCAGGGGGAGAACAGGACAAGCCGTTTCCTTGGTTACCTGTCATTTTGGGTGTTGTAGCCCTGATTGTGGTCGGTGTTGGTGCATGGTTCCTGTTGGGCTGGCTGAAACGCAAAAACCGGGGATTTGTAGGCCAGATGGTTGTGGAGGTTCGTGATGAGAACACGGGAGACAAGTCCTATCCACAATATAAAAAGCTGGTATCCTTCCGCGGCAGATTCCATCTGCATCAGTTGTTGCAACTGGACCCTGAGCTGAAGGAAACCGAAAAATATGTATTTACGCCCAGCAATGGGGATCGAATTATCATCCGTAACACCGCAGGCGGTACGTTGGAGAAATCCGGTCGTGCAGTCGATGCAAGCTCAGGCGTTGAACTGAAGAACGGTGACCGACTGAGCATCCCGCTGCAACAGGCGGACAAGACCATTTTAATTGAGTATCTGGTGTAAGTTGATTGTTTGGTTAAAAAGGAATGCAAATTTAAGTTGGATATAATTGTTTACACGAGAACGGAGAGGACAGAGAAAACCTGAAGAAGCGAAGCGTTCGCCTAAAAGCTTTCTGAAAGAAAGCTGCATCGGAAGCATACGCTATCCCCGGATGTTCACCTTTAAAAAATAAATCAAAAAATCAGGGGATAACAGCGATCGGAAGGTTACTCTGTCATCGGAGTGGCAAGTGTAATGAGTTTGTGCCCAACTGGTCTAACTAAAGGGAGGACAACGAATGAAACCGATTGTTAGAGAACATATTCAGCAACTGGATGTATCACTTGGCGGAGGTATTGTCAGTGAGAAGATCAGAGTTGATACGATTGATAACCCCATTCTGATTATTGGTCTGGGAGGAACGGGAATTGATGCGTTGCTGCGTCTCAAATATCAGATCAACCGTCGTTTCAAGCTGCCACAGGACCCGGTATCCAAGAAAAAAATGGACAAGCCGGACAATGTGGAGTTTCTGGCTTTTGAGACGAACGAACAGGATCGTGCCAAAAAGTATAAAGGGATCGGACTTGATCCGATCAATGAATTCGTGCTGCTGTCCAATGCCGAGATTGGCGGACTGCTGCAGAACCGCAGCGTGCTGGAGCCATATATTACAGACTGGCTGTCTCCGGAACTGAGCATCACGGACGGCATGAACGGCGCCGCAGGGGTGCGTCAGGCTGGACGTCTGCTCCTGTTCACCAAGATTAATCAGGTCGTGCAGGCCATCGACAAAAAGATCAAAACCTTATCCGTAGGCACCAACAAAAAACTGATGGTGTTCCTGCTGACAGGTCTGTCCGGCGGTACAGGCAGCGGCTGTTTCCTCGATATTTCCTATATCGTGCGCGGTATTATCGAACGGGATCACGGCTCTGCCGGGATTGACCGCGTCAATACGCTTGGATACCTGTTCACGCCAGACGTGAACCTGTCCAACAAAAGCTTGAGCGAACACACTCGCGAATACATTCGCAAGAATGGATATGCTGCGCTCAAAGAGCTGGATTATTGGATGAACGTGGATAGCCGCGGTGAGCGATTCACACAGAAGTACGGCAATATTTTAACCGTTAACTCACCACTGCCACCATTTAACCTGTGTCATCTGATCTCAGCGACGAATACCGAAGGAAAATTGCTTGAGAACGCCTACGATTACTGCATGAACGTCACGGCCGAGAACATTACCAACTTCATGGCAAGTGAGGAGAAGCAGTCGGGTGAGGAGTTTGCGATCCATGACTATATCAGCAACATTCGCACCAACATTGCACAGATGAACAAGGTGTACCCGGCGAACTATGATTACAACATCATCGGTGCATCTTCGGCTGTACTGCCGATTGAAGAGATGACCACGTATCTGGCGTATCGCATGTTCGACAAAATGAACACCATGTTCTCCAAAGCACCTAACCAGGAGGATACCGAGAAGTTTGCCCGCAAGCTGGGCATTGATCTCGAAAGTGTGGTCAAGTCCTTTGAAGCGCGCGTGCCAGAGCCGCTGCCTGGGTATCAGAACAGTGAGCGTTTATCCTATGGCAACGTGGTGAAATCACAGGTTGTGAATATGGACACCGAACTGGAGCAGAACTTCCTGGCTCGTGCCCGTGAAGAATATATCAAGGCGAAGAAACAACTGCCGGGTGAGATTGCTGGTCAGTTCACCGAACAGATCCGGCGTATGTTTTTGCATCCCGAACAAGGTCCGTTTTATGTCTCTCGTCTGATTTATACGGAAAAAGGTTTCTGTGTACTGAAGATGATTCAGTCGTACATCGAAACGCTGCGTGAGAATGCCTTCCGCATTCCGCGTGATATTGAAGCAGCTCAGGAGCAGTCCGAAGAGAAGCTGGGCGATGCGAAGAGTGCTTTTGTCTCCAAAGAGAAGAAAAAGAATGCTTATATTGAAGCGAAAATTCATGAGTACTGGCTGCACGCCGACGTGGAACGCAACGATCAGATGATTGAGTTCTATGAAGATCTGTATGAGTTGCTGAACCAGGAAAACAGCCGCATTTATAACGTATTTACCGAAACGCTGAATGCCCTTAGCTCAATATTCACGAAGAATGGTGACCTGCTGACACGTGGCGAAGAACAAGCCGATCACAAAGGCAACAAAACATATTACTGGAACGTTGTAAGTGTACCGGATATCGTCAGTGTGGTGGACGGGCTGTTGGATAAACGTGATACAGATGATCTGATCCGTGACTTCTCTCGTGAATTGCTGGAAAACTCCAGCCAGTGGGTGAAAGAAAACGAGATTGATATCGTCAGCTCCATCTCCGACTTCCTGAGTGAGAAATTCGGTGATCTGATTACCCGTTCCATGGAAGATTTCCTGGTGATCAAATATGGTCAGGATGAGTCAGTCGAGAAGTTCGTGGAACGTTTCATTGCTGGTAAGCTGGATGACGAGGCTGTTCCGGTGTTCAATCTGAGCAACAGTACAGGCAGTCTGCATTTCCCTTCATGGGGATTTGTATCGGTACCGGCACAGGCGCCAGGCATCTTGAAAGGGATTCGCAATTATCAGAACAATGCGGTGGGCAAATCTCATTTTACCGTTAAGGAAAGTGAAGTGCGTAACCGAATTTTCTGGCTGAATACCCGCAACGGGGTACCACTCTTTGTGTATACACCGCTCAAAGTATATGAGGAAAGTTATGAACGTACCATTTTGGACAAAGAAGGCATTGGTCGTCACTTGGTGCAAACGGAGAAAAACAACTGGACCTATCTGCCATCTCCGATTCCGGAGAAATCATGGGGAGATGTGTACGAGAACGCCCGTGTGAAGCAGTATAACGCCCGTGTGCGTAGCGAATTCGAGCAGGCGCTTGGATACAAC
Organism: Paenibacillus amylolyticus; assembly: GCF_047302515.1. GTDB lineage: Bacteria > Bacillota > Bacilli > Paenibacillales > Paenibacillaceae > Paenibacillus > Paenibacillus amylolyticus_G. The sequence continues at coordinate 6,443,424 of NZ_CP168019.1, forward strand.
ATCGTGACAGCCAAATCCATTGATGAGAATACAAGTAACCGGTATGCGATTGTGACAACAGAAGCGTTTGATTTGTCCGCCAAACTGGGGGCCTACGACATGCGTCTGACGTCCACCACGCCGAACCTCGGCGAAGTGAAGCGGGCGGTGATTGAGCTGAAACGTCTGCAATCCGAAGGGTTGCCGCGTGTAGGAGTTAAGGATATTTTCGGCAGTATTAATGAAGATATGGCCAAAGAAAACCTGGTACGCTCTCCGCAGCTGATCGCACGTGTACGTGAGGAACTGGCGAAGATGAATGCCATCTCGGCCAAAGTCGCCGAACTCGAAGGCATTCTTGCCCAGTACCAAGACGAGGAGCAATGGTATGACCGCTTCATCGAAGCGTTATATACCGACACCATCGTCAAAAAAGGTGCGCTCTACGTTTATGACCGTGACCCGGAAGAAGATGCATGGGAGCCGTTCGCAAACCTGATGAAGAGCCGTAACTTTGCCGAGTATGAAGTGTTTGGGAACTTCCGCGGCCTGGCGGAGAAGGATCGCAGTACATTGCTGCGCAAAGCCTCCCGCCGCGATAACGATCTCACGGCTTCAGAGGATATCACCCCACTGCTGACAAAGCTGGATGATCTGGCTGCGCTGTTCATGGAATCACGTGATCGTCTCGAATACGAGCGGGTAGAACTGGCTAACGGTGAAGACATCTATCAGTTCTACAGAACGATGTCGTCCAAGCTGAACGACATTCGCAGAAGGCTGAAGTAAGATGGCGGCCGGGATGGAGTTCAATTCGAACAATACCCTGAAGCGTGATCTGGAGAAGTATGCAGCACAGTATGCAATAGAGCAGGAGCGTCAAGGCAGCCTGGGTGATGGACGCAGCAGTATCCATTACCCGGCGCTGTTCCTGTTTGTGGGTGATCTGGTTGCACCCGCAGTGTCTGCTGTGCAGGAGATCAATCGGCTGAAATGGGATAACGGAGACGGTGTGGTCTACGTTCAGATTGGTACAGAAGATCAGGAAGCGGGTTCGGGTGAAACGAGGACTGGTGGCTCGTCCGATGACGGTCAGGTGACTCTTCACCGCTTGCCTCTGTCCGCTGGGCAGACGGAGCGACCGTCCAAAACACGGCGTAAGGATGTACATCGCACTTTCCACGAATCGGATCAGGCGCTATTTGATCTGAATCGTACGCTTCGGCGGGTCAGTAACCGAATTGCCGAATATGGACGGTTGTACTCGTCATTTGATCGGATTTACGTTACGGTGGTAACCAGAGCGGATGATCCGTTGAATGTATTGTTGCCAGAGCTCACCAAGCTGACGGAGACCATTTTGTCCCAAGCCTTCAAGTCGGTGCAGACGGATCTGCATGTATTGGTCAGCGAGATGGAACAGGTGGATTCCTTCGGGTATGCCAGCGCAGCAGGCCTCGCTTTTCTGCGGGAACTGGATTATATGCAGTCCTTGGACTACACGTTCAGCGGTAATCTGCTGGTGACGGAGGATGGGATCTCCATTCCCGTTACACATCACGCGTCACCGTTGTTTGATCTGGTATATCTGTTGTCCGACAAAAATGAGCGTGGAACCGGCGTTCCCGGTGGCTGGATCGAAAATGCCGAGATCATCTGCCGCATTTGCCTGCTGAAGAACAGAAAGCAGGATGTGGATCACTCGGGTAGCGTTTCAAGCACGGGAGCGAACACGTACAACAATACATCCTTTAAAAACAATATTCGTACCACCTCTGATCAGCATGGTTATGCCAGCGCGGGTTTTGCCGAGATTAGGCGGCCAAACAAGCCGATTGCACTGGCGGTGTTATATCACATGTATCGGTATCTGCTCGCACGCATGCGGCAGGAGCCGGACTGGAGCATTAAGGACAAGCTCGCTTTCTTTGGACTGGACGCGGCATCGGTGGAACGCAAAGTCGAAGGCCTGCTGCCCGATGAAGATCTGGTTAGTGGCATGAGCGGCATCATGACGCATAACGTTAGTTTCTCTGATCTGAAGCCGCTCTCACTTCGTGAAGCGGAGAGAGCGTTATTTGGACAAGGAGCCGAAGCGTACTTCCGCGATAACGTTGTCCGTCTTGTCGAAGAGCGTGTGCGCGAGCGCAGCTCTGGTGGCTCTCTGCGCCGTCAGGCTGAACAATCCCGCGCAGAGCATCCAGAGGTTGGTTACTTCCAGTGGGTGGCTTGGAGTGACAGTGAGCCTGGCAGTGTACGTGAAGCGCTGCTCGGACTGATTCGGGATAAATCGATGCAGCTTGAATCCGCACGTGCTCTGCTGGAGCAACGTCAGCAAGAGCGAGTGGAGGATCAGTCGTTCAAACGAGCGTTGTTCCGTGATAAACAGAATGTACGCAATCTGATTGACTGTATGCTGGAGCGAGTTTATGTACCGAAGGTAGAATTACTGCGACTGGAAAATGAATTACATCTGCTGCGCATCTACGATACGGAGATGGAAGAGCTTCAACGTTTCAGTCGCCACGTCACAGCAGCACTTGAAGCGATGGAACGCACACTTCGAGAGACAGCTGTCCAAAGTATCGCTGCTGCGGATGAATACATCGGTCAGAACGTGATGGAGTATTACGGCAAAGTAACGGAAGAGCTAATCATCGACCTGGAAGCCAAGCGCGGACGGAATGTATGGTTTGAGGACCGTTACATGGGAGACATGAACCGACTCGCCACAGAAGGTGATGATCGTCTGCTGAAACGTCTGATGGAGGTATGTCACTCGTTGCTGCTTACAGCCGAGCCGTTGCGATTGCCATTTGAAGAAGAGCTGTTGCAGCGGGCCAATGTAACGATTGCCTACGGAGACAGTGACGTATTGACCCGGGATGATCTGTTCCGCAGGTTGTACCACACGCTGGAGGATCAGGCGGTTGTTCGGGTACGGGTATTCGATTATACGCAGGAACATCGGTATGAAGAGAAGTATTTCTTTGGTGATCATCATAGTGCTTTCATGGACTATGCGGCACATGCCGAAGAGACGTCACGTATCTACAAGCTGGGTGTGGTGTACGAAGAACGCAGTAGTGGCGTAGAGAAGCTGAATCTGATGGGCGGTTTCCATCTGGAGGATCTCATGGTGTATCGGAACGGCAAGGTATATTATGACTCGTACACGGAGAATGGCTATGAACTTCACCCCGCCGGTCTGGTGGAGAAGTTTTCACCCATTCGTTAAGACGTCTGGCGGTGTCCTATACTCAGCACCAATCTTGTATTAACTCAGCCTGTTTACGGCTGGTATGGAAAGGATGCATGTAGACATGCAGCGAAAAATTAATCTTCTCCTGGTCCTGTTTAGCCTGATTGGCGGGGCAGTGGGCTTTGCGGCAGGAGAAATCATGCTGCGTCAATGGCTTGGGGAGATGCCACGTCTGTTGCTGATGGGATTATACTTTGGTGTACTGGCGCTGAGCGTTGGATTGTTCTGTTTGATCGCAGAGATGATCTCACCCAAGCTGAATGGTGCTTCATGGAAGCTCCGGTATCTGGGACTGTCGTGGAAATTGCTTGTTCCGGCAACACTGGCTCTGTTGTTTGTTGTTGGGCTCGCCCTGCAATTGTTGTATCAGATCAATCCGGGCGGTGTGAAGCAAGTGAAAGACATCGTACTGATGATCGACAACTCGGGCAGCATGAGCGAGACAGATCCGAATAACGGACGCTTTGAAGCCGCCAAGACACTGATTAGCCAAATGGAGAGTGACAAACAGGTAGCTGTCATTACGTTTGATGACCAACCGCAGTTGTTGCAGCCTTTTATTGCGCTGGATAGTGAAGCGGCCAAGAATGAGGTTTATGGCAAAATCGATGGCATTGTTACAACTTCGGGCGGCACCAATTTTGATGCCGTGCTGCGGGAAGGCATGGAACAGATTCAGGGCAAACAGGACCCGAAACGCGGTACCGTCGTCATCTTGTTATCCGATGGCTTCAGTGAAGCGGACACGACCGATATTTTGTCCCAATATAACAACGAACAGATTTCCATTAATACAGTTGGCCTAAGTCTGGTGGACCCATCAGGTACGGATCTGCTGCGTAATATTGCCCAGCAAACGGGTGGCATGTACTATGATGTACCGGATTCCGGTGGTCTGAATCTGGCATTCCAGCAGATCTACGATACGATTGATGAACGGACGCTTGTGACGGAGCGTACAGGCATGATGGAGCATAGCGTTTATCTGGCGATTTTCCGTGTAGCAGCCGTGTTACTGATTGGAGTAGCATTGGGTGTGTCACTCGGACTTGTGTTTGATAACCGTCATCTCGCGCTCAGCTTTGGTATTGGTGGTGCGGTGTCGGGTCTACTGGCAGGGCTTCTGCTGGAGTGGGGACTCGACGGTTCGAACGTGGGTGATACATTCGTACGTCTTGGTGCGATGCTCATTTTGTCTGGCGTATTGACCCTCTTCTCCTGGATTGTTCCGATTAAGGAGAACACGCCGCGGAAGAGCAGGGGTCGTCGTGAAGCTGGCGGCGGAACTTCTTCTGCCGAAGGGTTTGGTCAGAGACCAAGAGATACACGCAGCAAAGGATTCTAACGTCGGGAGGTCAATGGAAATGCGGTTTACGGATGCAGACCCTTCGACACCCTTGATTCGAAAACTGACACTTGCGGTGGACGAAGGACGTTGTACACTTCGCTGGCTCTGGCCGGAACGGGTAGAAGCTGTGTATGTGGAACGGCTGGAGCTGGATATGATGAGCGATGATCGTACCGGGGAAGAGCCTGCACAGGGCAAGCTGAAGCTGTACACGAGAGAGGAATATAAGGCGAGCAATGGTTACACGGATCGGATCACAGGTTTTGGTGCCATCAAGTACACAGTGTATGTGTGTCAGATGGAGGAAGAGGGACCTGTACTGATCCGTCAACGAGACGAGGACAACATGGTGATTGCAAGCACAGGGAAGGCGGATATCCGCTTTTCCATTCGCTACAAGAGCGGTTTTTTTCAGAAACGAAAAAGTGTATTGATCACCGTCACAGCGGAAGTACCTGTTCCAAAGGAAGCCCTCTGTTATGTTCGCAAACAGGGCGGAGTTCCGCTGAATAAGGAAGATGGTACGGTGTATCCTTTTGTGAGTGATTTTGCTCCCGGAAGAAATGAGATGCCGCCCGTTGAAGTTGCCAAGGATGATTATGTGCGATTATTCTTCACGGACGGACCGAAATATGGAGCCGCCTATCGGCTTATATCAGACTAGATAGTTGGACTAGCGATTGGAAGGTTACTCTGTCATCGTAGTGCAAGTGTAAATCACCTTAGTCTGACTGATCAGGGGAGGGGAGTGGCTATGAGCTTTTTTAGTCGGTTTTTGAAGAGACAACAGCCGGAGGAACGTCCGCTGTTTTACGATATTGTATGCCCTTATTGTTTCAGCAAGTTTTCACCGGAAGAGGTGGTGTTCCGCGCTGCCCATCACCGCGATGATGATGAGGACTACGCACTCGGGGAAGATGCGAAGTTGAATCGGTATCGTGAAAGGTTCGGACTTGATACGGTATTTGATATGGAGGCCGTATTGGCTCCGCATGATGTACCGGAGGAACATCGGATTTATTCCGATAACATCGTGATGGGTCTTAACGATCGGTATGGTGTCGTTACACGCCGCCGGTTGTGCCCGCAGTGTCACAATGAGCTACCTGTTACAGCAGGTAAAGCACCTAGCAATATCATTTCTATTATCGGTGCATCCCAGGTGGGAAAATCCGTCTACATGACTTCACTAATTCATACATTGCAGCATTATACGGCCGATCATTTTGACGCGGCTTGCATGCCATTGAATGCGGAGATCAGCCGCCGGTTCCGTGCGGATTATGAAGAACCGTTGTTTGAACGAGGCGACCTGCTGGATTCCACACAGAAGGAAAAGTTGCAGGAGCCGTTTATCTTCCAATTTGTGTTCAAGGACGAAGATAAAGCGCCGCTGACACTGGTTTTCTTCGACGTTGCGGGTGAAGGTATGGTGGAGCAGGATTATCTCGGACTTCACGGGCAGCACATCAAGAACTCGGCAGGTATCCTGTTCATGGTGGACCCGCTTCAGATTCGTTCGATTCGGGACAAAATCCGCATTAATCTCGGCAACGAGCCGGGAGAGTGGACACCACGATACGATGAGCCACGTGACGTGGTACTGACGATGTTCGGAGATTTTATCGCGTATCAGGACAAAGCCAAAACGAATATTCCAACAGCTGTTGTGCTTACGAAAAGCGACATGCTGCATTCCCTCAAGGATGAAGAGGGGGATTATATCAAATCCAACAGTAATGTCTTCCGCAACATGGTGCACCGCGATTGGTTCGACTTAACCGAGTTTGAGAATATCGATGGGGAGATCCGGCGTTTTATCGAGAAAGTGGATCGTCCGTTCAAGGGCACGATGGATGTGTACTTCAAAGATACAGCCTATTTCGCAGTCTCTGCGCTGGGCAGCAATCCGGTGGATATGAAATTGCAGGGTGTGGTTAGTCCGATTCGCGTGGATGAACCCTTCTTATGGCTATTGTACAAGCTGAAGTACATTGAGGGGAGAGTGGGATGATGCGTTCTTCCGTAACCCCGCCCATTGAACAACAGCTGTATACCCGAGAGCGGCGCGGGGTGTTTCGCACAACAGAGGGGTTTGATACGGTTGCGGCATCGCCGGGACTGGACCCTTCTTTTATCAAAAAAGTGCTTCACCCCTACTGTGTCTATGACGCTCCAGCGGAGTTAACAGGCCGTAGCGAGAAGGACGAGACGAAGTTTCCAGCTTCCATTCACCTGCTTCATCTGGAGAGTGGAGAGACGATTCTTGGGCAAAATGTGTACCAATCTGCAGATTTCACCGGGCTGCGAAGTGCCTTTTTTGCACATAATTACGTCTTGTCTCCCGAACGCTCGGAAGAGCAGATGAAACAAGGCGGCTGGCTGGATGCCGTGTTCGCCACGTCATATGACATCGAACAAGGTACAGTTCTGCCAGCACTTGCTGAATTGCCTATATCACCTAGGAGCGGACAGGGTGGGGCGACCGATGCTGGCGTAGGATCACCAACCCAAGTGCTGAGCGCCTTGAAGATGAACGAAGTGCTGTTCAAGCGCCTGCTCTATGCGGTAATGCAGTCAGTAGCGACACGCAGAAAAGTATACATTTCGCTGGACCTTCCCGCAGAGGAAGTGACCGCAGGGGCCAAAGGATTGTTACGTTTGCTGTACACGGCTTTACCATACGCATTCCGGCGGCAGCTGGGATTCATGACGTTTGCCAAGGAGCCACAGGCCAAGAAGGGCATCCACGTCCAGTTTGTAGAGCGGGGGACATTACGTCCGAAAGACCGGAATACGGAGAAGGATTTCACCTTTGATCTGGTATCCGGCAGAGTGACACATGCGGATGCATCTGTGGCGAAGTTACCTTATGCGGAATTCGCCTGGGCCTTATTGCAGGAACCTGGTGCAGCGGATGCGTTCTATACGTTTGCGGATGAAATGTTGTCCGGCATGGAACCTGGGCGGGAACTTTCCATTGAAGCATATGGCGAACTTGCGGTGTTCTATGGTCTTGAACAAGGCATGGAAGACCTGTATTTGGATAACAAAAGTCATGTCCTGAGTGGCTTGCTGACCTATTTGAAGCCGGATGGTGGATCGCAGCAACGTTCCCGTCTGAACGAGCTGTTCCTGACCTTGCTCAGCAGGGAACTGGACAGTGTGAAGCGTGAGAACGTACCCGAAGAAGACGTCGCAGCTTGCATTGGCGAATATTTCAGTGTTGCCGCGCCCGTGGTGCAATCCCGGATTGTGGACTATTTCATTTACGGTGTAAATAATGCCCGCGCCCAGAAGCGTATGCGTGCTGTGCAGGAATTGTATGCTGTGCTGGATCGGGATCCGCAGCTGAATCGAGCTTTCTTTGATAAAGTGCTGGCCAATGAATCGCTTACCAAGTTGTTGTTCGAGCCTTATCTGGACAATCAGCTGAAACGCACGGAATCAGCAGCGAACGTTGTGGAAGTGATCCGAAGATGGGTTACGTCCCATCCATCTGCGATCCACTACAGCTTCTTGCAGGAGCGGACAGCCAATGAGCTGCGTGAACGGTTATGTTCTGCGCCTAATCCGGTACAATCTGCGAATGAAGCACTCCAGCGGGTTAGCATACTCGATAGGGTATCTGTGGAAGGTACGTATGATACAGGCATTACGGCACGAATTGGTCAATCTGAAGCTACAGCCCGCCCTAATCGCAAAGGGGGATCTCCTTCTGCCAGTCAAGATCCGGCATATCAGGAGGAGTTAACCCGCCTTGCAGACAAGCTTGCTTATGTTATTAACCTGTTTATGATTCAGGATCTCGATCTGGATCGGGTTAACCGTGAACAGCTATTAAGCATTGATATTTTGCAGCATGGCAATGAGGTTCGGGATTGGGCGGCACGTCAGGGCTCTGATGTATCGGCTCGAACGAACATGATGCTGGCTGCGAGAGTGTGGCTTAGTGGCGAGGGGAATGAAGAAGAGGCATTGGAGGCACTTTCCCTGGCAGAACGCAATGAACTTCAACGCTGGACGCGTCGCTGGCTTGCCGGAGAGCTGCAGGCTCATCCGGGGATCGCGGCATATGAAGCTTTGCCGATGGCTTTTTATCGGGGAGGAAGCGGCAGCAATCGGTTGGATTATCCTGGCCTAATTGAATTCATCCGCACCAATGCAAGTCGTGCTGAAGGGCTGTATCCATTCTTCGAATGGTCAGGTGATCATCGAATGTTTGTCCGGGGTTCCAATGCGCATAAAGGATATGCGGATGCCATCGTGGCGTATTTCAAAGCCCATGACCGTGAAGCTTTTAAGTCGAAGTCAGCTTTCAAACCGTATTACGTGAGAGCCAGCAAGACAATGAAGCCGGTCTATGACCGTGCGAAGACGGAATTGTCCTCTCCACTGGTGCGGATGCTAACGGGTAGAAGGAAAAATCTGTACGGATTAATCCTCTTGATTCTGGTTCTTGGTATTGCTGGCGGTACATATGCATGGATGAAAGATTCTGTAGAACCGCCAGCGGCATCCCCTTCATCTACCCAGGAGCCTGTCATACCGGCTGAACCCGAGGTACAACTCGCGGAGCAGATTGCTTATATGATTCCTGCGAGTGAACAGGAGGGTACGGAATCACCTGCTCAACTGGTGATCCGTTTCAGGAACGATACGGGAAGCACTGAGTTTGAGCAAGGCAAACTTCAATTGACGATGAAGGATGGCAGTACTCAGGAGTTGGATACTACAGGCAAGTGGGAGAGTTTTAATCGGAATGAGGAACCAGATACCCAAGATACCTCCGATGGTGGCTCAGCTAGTACTTCCGAAGGAAGCACGGATGGCTCATCAGGGGGAAACGCGGGGAACACAGAGCAGACGGAGGATGGCGATCAACAGGCTGATCCTTCAACATCGGGTGATTCCACTTCAGATCCTGCTACCGATACAACAACGGATACAGGGACGAATGTATCGTCTAATGCTGCGAGTGGAGACACGGATCAAGGGACGGATGCAGATCAAGCTACAGGTTCGACATCACCTGACACATCTGTATCCAATGAAGAGGATGCGACTACTTCTTCACAGATGTCTATTGGAGCGGTGGATCGCCTCTATCCGTATGGATTGCAGATCGATCTTCCAGCGAATATGGATGCCGAGAGCATTGTCAGTGTGAAGAGTACGCAGGGCAATATGACAGTGATCCAATTGATGCCGCAGCCTAATTAAGCTGTAAATCATATTATTTGAGCGTGTAGCATAGATTCATTAAGTGTCTTTTGATCCAATAATTAAAAATGCTGGCTTCATACCATAACAAATGAGAGTATGTTAGATGACCTTGAACTTTAGATTTCAAGGTCATCTTTTTTTATTTGATATGGCGGATACAGCCATTGCATGAAAAAAACTCACACATTCACAATTCAGACACAAAATTTGCGATTCAAGAGTTTGAAAAACAGTGAGAAGTGATAAAGTGCCCGGAATGAATGAGAAAAGATCTCATGTGTACTTGGGAAAAGAGCGGGATTTCTGCTACAGAAAGACCAAATAAAGCACGAAAAGAGAAGAAAATTTGGTTTTTTATGTTGACAAATGATAATGATTATCAGTATCTTTAGTGTAGAAGATATTTGCGTCGGAAATACACAGAATTACAATTTCGTTTTTGTTGTCATAGCCGGATTACATAACCGGGATAAATGAGAGAGGGATGATCGCATGTTTCGTCTGGAGACGACCAAGCTGGATATCGCTTATGAGGAAAGACTAATTGTAGAGGATCTGAATATTCAGATTCCCCAAGGAAAAATTACAGCACTTGTTGGAGCCAATGGTTCAGGGAAGTCAACCATCCTGAAAACGATGGCACGTATTATGGCTCCAAAAGCAGGTAATGTATTGCTCGACGGGAAGTCCATCCATAAACAGTCCACGCGTGAAGTTGCCAAGCAACTTGCGATTTTGCCACAGAATCCAACAGCCCCTGAAGGTCTTACCGTTACTGAACTGGTATCGTATGGTCGCTTTCCTTATCAAAAAGGATTTGGCTCCATGCGTGCGGAAGACAAACGTATGATTGAATGGGCTATCGAAGTGACAGCCATGACTGAATTCCATGATCGTCCGATTGATCAACTGTCCGGTGGACAGCGTCAACGTGCCTGGATTGCCATGGCACTTGCACAAGAAACAGATATCCTTTTCCTGGACGAGCCGACTACGTTCCTGGATATGGCTCACCAGCTCGAAGTATTGCAATTACTGGAGCAACTGAATGCCACAGCCAACCGTACCATTGTTATGGTTGTGCATGACTTGAATCATGCTTCCCGCTACGCACATCACATGATTGGTATCAAAAAAGGTAACGCCATTGCTCATGGTTCACCTGTGGAAGTTATGAATTCGGATGTGCTTCGTGAAGTATTCAACATTGAAGCAGATATCGTGATTGATCCGCGTTCCGGTGTACCGCTCTGCTTGCCTTACGCTCTTGCAGGCGAACGCCAGCAATCGAAGACGCCAGAGCAGCTGGTCATGAACAGTGCGATGGTTCATGCTGGAGGACGGACAGAACCACGTGTTCAAGCGACAGGAAGTTAATAAATTGGGCTATATGTGGTCCTTACATTATAGAATGAAGCCGCTGTGCGCTATTGCACGCGGCTCTTTGGCATTCATGGAGAATTTGCAACTCATGGGAGCAAAGGGGACGGGTAGACCCGGGATTTGGTAATCGCATCGGATCAGGTCTATAATAATAAGACAGGCTGTGGGTCCATTGGTTATGCCAACGTGCTCGCAACAGCCCAAACCAACATATGTCATGGGAGGAATCAGTCATGTCCGTATATTCATATCAGGCGGTAACCACCGCGAACCAAGAAGTCTCACTGGATCTGTATCAAGGTAAAGTATTGGTCATTGCTAATACAGCCAGCAAGTGTGGGCTGACCCCGCAATACGGTGAATTGCAAAAGCTCTATGATCGTTATCGCGATCAAGGCTTGGTTGTACTGGGTTTCCCTTGTAACCAGTTTGGAGGGCAGGAGCCAGGTACAAGTGAGGAAGCGGAATCATTTTGCCAGATTAACTATGGTGTGAATTTCCCGGTGTTTACCAAGGTAGATGTGAATGGTGAGGACACTCATCCCCTGTTCCAATACCTGAAGGAACAACAACCTGGCGTAGGTGAAACAAGCGACATCCAATGGAACTTCACCAAGTTCCTTGTTAACCGCGAAGGTGAAGTGGTAGGTCGTGTTGAACCGAAAGAATCTCCGGAGACAATGATTGCAGATATCGAGAAATTGCTCGGTTAATACATGAACGTTGAGAAGCCTGTCCTTGCATAAACAAGGATAGGCTTCTTTGATTATTTTATATACGCAGATTTATTCTGTTCACAGGTAGGAGTTGGATCCATGAGATCAACCCTGTAATGAAAATTGAAGCCATTTATTTTTTTGTGAAAGTCAACAAGAATGCAAGAGACGCCTCTAACTTTATACGTCCACACTGCGTTCATACAGGGGTTACGGAAGCCATTACATAGCATAAACCCACTCAAATCCGGGGACAATGAAATCAATACAATGAAGGGAAGAAAGGCTTAAAGACAGGGCAATGACCTCTTTCGACAATTTTTTTTTGCTTAACCTATTGCAATGTGAAAAATATCACATTATAATAAGTGTATAAAGTGAAATAAATCACATACACAGCTTCGAACAAGAAGTGAAATGTTTCACAACCATAACAACCTTATATTCAAACTCATTTATATATTTCGAGGAGGAACTTTTAATGAAAATCGCAGTTATCGGATGTACACACGCAGGGACCGCAGCCATCGTAAATACCGCCAAATTGTACCCGGATGCTACCATCACGGTGTATGAGCGCAATGACAATATCTCCTTCCTATCTTGTGGCATTGCGCTCTACGTAGGTGGGGTTGTGAAAGACCCTGAAGGCTTGTTCTACTCTTCGCCTAATCAACTGGCAGAGCTTGGTGTCGAGACCAAGATGCTTCATGAAGTTACAGCAGTAGATGCCAAGGGCCATACCCTTCAGGCTAAAAACCTGCAAACTGGGGAAGAATTTGAAGATACGTTTGACAAACTGATCGTGACAACGGGTTCATGGCCTGTTGTTCCAAAGCTTGAAGGCATCGAGATGGATAACATTTTACTTTGCAAAAACTACAATCATTCCAACACAATTATTGAAAAAGCCAAAGATGCCAAACGTGTTACCGTTGTAGGTGCAGGATATATTGGCGTAGAACTGGTGGAAGCTTTCCAGATGAACGGTAAGGAAGTTACCCTGATCGACAGTGTGGACCGTATTTTGAACAAATACCTGGACCCTGAATTCACGGATGCGATCGAAGATACGTTGACTGGGCGTGGCATCAAGCTGGCCCTCGGTCAAACGGTACAGAATTTTACTGGAGAGAATGGCAAAGTAACTAAGGTGATCACGTCCAAAGGAGAGTTTGAAACCGATCTGGTTATTCTGTGCATTGGTTTCCGTCCAAATACAGAGCTGCTCAAAGGCCAAGTGGATATGCTGCCAAACGGCGCAATCATCGTGGATAAATATATGCAAACCAGTCAAAAAGACGTCTTCGCTGCGGGTGACAGCTGTGCTATTCATTACAACCCGACAGGCAAAGCATCTTACATTCCACTGGCAACTAACGCCGTGCGGATGGGTACACTCGTAGCCCGTAACCTGGTTCGTCCTACGACACCGTATATGGGTACACAAGGAACATCGGGTATCAAAATTTATGAGCAAAATATCGCGGGTACAGGGATGACTGAGATGTCTGCTGCTGATGAAGGTCTGATTGTTGAATCTGTGGTACTGGAAGACAGCTACCGTCCGGAGTTCATGCCAACGGCTGAGAAACTGTTGCTCAAAGTAGTATATGAGCAGGCTACTCGTCGGATCGTTGGAGCACAGGTGATGTCTCAGGTTGATCTGACTCAATCGATTAATACGATCTCGGTTTGCATCCAAAATAACATGACCGTAGATGAGCTGGCCTTCATCGACTTCTTCTTCCAGCCACATTACAACAAACCGTGGAACTTCCTGAACACGGCGGGTCTGCAAGCACTGCCTCCAATTGAAGTAAAATCACCAGCAATGGTGTAAGGAAGCAGAATAGATGGTTGAACAGCGAGCATGATAAACGCCATACAAAGATAAATGCTTATCCGTAAATATGAGGTGTACAATAACTGCCAGGATTACGAAACAAGGCGGACGATTATAAAGGAAAAAGAAGACTGGCGAGTATATCGTCAGTCTTCTTTTGTGATTTTTTAGCTACAAAAGGCCTTACTACACTCTTGCTGTCATAACTATTCCAAGACACTCTTAGAGTATCTTTTTAAACAACATTGTGATAATTTGCACAAAGTTATGTTTAGGACCGAGATACAATTAGGATATGGTATTCAACGCATAAACAATGAAATTCAGGTCGTTTTTCCAAACGATGAACAATGAAGGAGAGGATGAATGATATGGCAGCAAAAACACCTCTTGAGGTTGCACAATATACGGCGCAAACAGGAATGAAGAAGGCTCAATATCCGGTGTCTTCTGTACTGGTGCTCAGTTTTCTGGCAGGTGCGTTTATTGCGTTGGGTTTTCTACTGGATATTCGGGTGATTGCATCTGCTCCGGCAGAGTGGGGAAGTCTGGTCAATCTGATTGGAGCAGCAGTGTTCCCGGTTGGATTAATCTTGGTACTCATCGGTGGTGGCGAGCTGCTGACAGGTAACATGATGGCAGTTCCACTTGCTACGATTGCAAGAAAATTATCTGTGGGTAGCATGTTGAAAAATCTAACCTTAGTGACGATTGGTAATTTTGTTGGAGCTTTGTTTGTCGCGTACGCGTTTGGACATGTGCTGGGTCTGACCGGAGAAGGTGTATATCTGGCGAAAGTGGTGGATATGGCTGGGCATAAGCTGCATGACGGCTTCTTGCAAGCTTTCATCTCTGGCATCGGCTGTAACTGGCTGGTCGCGCTGGCCGTGTGGTTATCTTATGCTTCGGATACGATGAGTGGCAAGGTACTGGGCATTTGGTTTCCAACGATGGCATTTGTGGCGATTGGATTCCAGCACGTTGTGGCCAATATGTTCCTCATCCCGGCGGCAATCTTTGAAGGACATTATTCGTGGGGTCAATATGTGATGAATTTCATTCCGGTATGGCTCGGGAATCTGACTGGAGGTGCTCTGTTTGTGGCTGCAGCCTATTGGGTGGTGTACCTGCGCCAAGCTGAGCCGAAAGTGAAACCGGAGGTAGCAACGTCGATCGAACCTATGGAGACGGAGGCTAGAGTGATGTTGAGTAAGCAGGCATAGAGGGCACAAAGCGGGGCATATATACACTTATTCTTATAGCAGAAGTGAAGACGATTCTGATCTTGCTCGGTTCATGGCGAATATGCTGTGATGGAGCAGGGCGGGATCGTTTTTTTGTATGGGGTTCTTGTTGGAATTCAACGCAAAATAAATTCGCCATGACAAGGTTCGGGGGAACGAAACCTGTTCATGGCGAATTTCGGGAGTGGTCCATGATATGGCATGAGGAGGAAGTGGGGAAACACTAGCCTAATGCCTTATTTTTAATTTACCCCTGAATTCTGAAGTTGAATCAAACGGCCAACATTTTTTGAAAATAAATAGCCACAGCTTAAGAAAGTATTACTTTCAAAATTTAAGTTACATAATTACCTACTTAGGAGAGATTGGATAGATGTGTAGTTATATTTGGTCCAAGAAGATTGTTTCTTAGATGGCATAAAGCAGTTCCTACGAATGGGAAATTAATGTATTATGATATTAGTGCTTATATCATAATAAGGGTTGACTGAAACAGAATAGTAATTAAGTGCTTCAACGTGAAAAGATTGGATTTGCTATAATTTAAGTCATCTTTTATTATCTATAACAATTAATTTCTCTCTACTTTGTGAATAGGAGGTTGCAAATATGTTGAAATCCGTAGTAAACATAATTTTAATTGCATCAATAATAGTATTTTTGTTTTTCTTATTCATTATTTTCTTTAATCCACCTACAGACATTTTAGAAGTTGGAAAGTTAAAGGTTAGAACATCAATATCAGCAGGTATTATGGCAGTCGCAGCTTTCACAAGAACTAGAATAAAACGTAATAAATTTTAAAACAAATGGCCTTTATCCGATATTAATTGGATAAAGGCCATTTAGATATTAATTTATTGTGACTTTCCCGAACTGATATTTATTTGGATTGAGTATGGCGTATGGATAGCTACCATATCTAGAGCTTCCGTCCCACAAATACCACCCATTACCTGTCCCGTTTGTGCTGTTTTTGTATATCAAACCTTTACCTGCTTTAGCCGCATTTGATAATCTGACGAGATCTTGGCCTTTTGTTATTGAATCAAACAGATAATATGCTGTATACGACCAAGAAACTATGTTGAGATAAGGGATGACTTTAGCAGCTACAGAACTACCAAATTTTTGAGTAACCGAATTTTTTGCAGCTTGAATACCTGAAGATACTGCTACGTCAACACCATGCTTGATTGCTGAGTTTGATAAGCTAACCCCTACGTCATTAGCCAAGTCGTTTGCCATAATTTGAACTGTAGAAGGTGATAAAAATTTCATTTCTTGGACAATTTCAATTGCTCTCCAGTCATTTCCAGACCAACCCATTTTATTTACATAATCGACATCTATCTTTCCTTCATATTTCCAAGTGCCACCCTTAGACATGTTGAACACCAAGTTATCTGCACCGGCATTTGCTTTAGATAGTGGTAATAGAACACCGATTAAAGACAACATTACTGATAACGCTATGAGCGTTAATTTACTTTTGCGAAATATTAACTGCATTAATTAATTCCCCCGATCAAATTTTTGGCAACATAACTAAAAAGTTTTCGTTGCATAAAAAACCATAACATCCCAAGTTAAGAAAAACAATCATAATGAGGAAAAATAGTAGTAAAATACCAATTTAAAAATCAAAAAAGTATATTAGATATTAATCACTAAGTCCAATTTACCTATAAAATTCTAATTAATGATTATATTGGACTAACGAATATATTATGATTCTACACAAATGCGTAGTGTCTTAAAACCAACCCTTCTGTATTCTTTACCTCCAAAATATAAAAATCACCTCTTCATTCCGACAAGACGGTTGAATGGTCAATCCAACTGGAGAGAGTGACAGATGCACAGAAATTTTTCTGGTATATAGCTTGATTTACCAGAATTGCGCGTAGTGAAAATGTGCCCTATACCCGTGTATATTTCGAATACTCATGCACAAACTTTAGTGTGGAGCTGCAGGAATATTCCTAAATGGGGGTGGATTGCCCCTGTTCTCTTTACGCGATAACCTCGAAGAAGATATGATATAGGGATAGCTTTTAAAGAGGGGAGCCTTACGATGATCGATCAGGAGAATGGTGTATTTGCGGCGGTGTGCCCGCTCGACTGTCCGGACACTTGTGGTCTGTTATTACATAAAGAGAACGGCAAAATTGTGAAGGTGGCAGGCAATCCGGATCATCCGATAACCAAGGGTGCCATCTGTAATAAAGTTAGAAATATGACTGAGCGGGTGTATCACCCCGAGCGTCTACAATATCCGATGAAACGTGTAGGAGCCAAAGGCGAAGGCCAGTTTGAACGAATTAGTTGGGATGAAGCGATTCATGAGATTACGACCAAATTCACTGCATTGTCCGAAACCTACGGCCCGGAGAGTATCCTGCCCTACAGCTTTTACGGTAACATGGGCATTCTCGGCGTAGACGGTATGGATCGGCGTTTCTTCAATGCGCTTGGTGCGAGTGTACTGGAGCAGACGATCTGTAACTCCGCTGGAAATACCGGCTGGAAATATACGATGGGCGCCAATCGGGGAACAGTGCCGGAAGATACGGAGCATGCGGATCTCATCCTGGTGTGGGGTGGCAATATCGTCAGTACCAATATGCATCAGGTCGTTTTGGCGGAGAAAGCACGCAAGAAAGGCGCCAAGATTGTCGTCATCGACGTTCATCGCAATCGTACGGCCCAATGGGGCGACTGGTTTATTCCTTTGTATCCGGGCACGGACAGTGCACTGGCGCTAGGATTGATGCATGTGCTGTTCGAACGGGGACTGACGGATGAAGCGTTTATGCAAAAGTATACGGTGGGTCATGAGGCACTACGTGATCATGTCCGCAGTTACACCCCTGAACGTGTTGCACGCATTACGGGCGTGCCGGAGGAGACGATTGTGGAGCTGGCCGAACTATACGGCAACGCACAGGCAGCCCATATTCACATCGGCAACGGCCTTCAGCACCATGATAATGGTGGGATGAATGTGCGTAGCGTTGCATGTCTGCCTGCCATCACAGGGCAATGGCTGAAGCAAGGCGGCGGTGCTGTTCGCACCAACAGCTACGCGAGCACAAATAGCGACGCGCTCGAACGTCCGGAGCTGCGGCAGAATCCGGAGCCGCGAGTGGTGAACATGAACCGGATTGGTGAAGCGTTGCTGGAAGCAGAGCAGCCGATCCGGGCGATGATGGTCTACTGCAGCAATCCACTGGTGGTGGCACCGGATACCGAGCGGGTGGAGCGAGGTTTTGCACGGGAAGATCTATTCACGGTTGTGCATGATCTGTTCATGACGGATACCGCGAAATATGCAGATATCGTATTACCAGCCACATCTTCATTTGAAGCGACGGACCTGTATACCTCCTATTGGCATCAGTACGTTCATCTGCAAGAGCCGGTAATTGCACCGATTGGGGAGAGCAAGAGCAATGTGGAACTGTTCTCAATGCTTGGGCAGGCTATGGGGTACGATCCTGCAATCTTTGGAGAAACGCCGGAACAGATGATTGAGGACGCACTTCAGGGCACAGGCAACCCCTACATGAATGGGGTCACGTTGGAGGGACTGAAGGAACATCGATTCGTGAAGCTGGATATGACGCCACATGCTGCATATCTGGATCAGCTGCCCACACCTTCAGGCAAAATCGAATTGTATTCCGAGACGATGGAACAGCGAGGGCTTCCGCCGCTCCCTACCTATAGTGCTCTGGTTGAAGGATACGATGGGGAGCATCCGGCTGGACCTGCCGATACGTATCCATTGATGTTCCTGTCGCCGCCAAACCATAATTTCCTGAACTCCACCTTTGGTAATTCAGCCAAACATCAGCGTTTGGAAAAGATGCCTCTATTGCAGATACACCCCGAGGACGCCATCCGTAGAAACCTAGAGGATGGAGATGCGGTAGTCGTATGGAATGATCGTGGGCGCATTGAACTTACCGCCAAAGTAAGTGAAGCCATGTTGCCGGGAACCGTCATCAGCCAAGGCTTATGGTGGGATGGTGACGGGAAGAAGCAGCGGGCGAATTCACTGACGTCCAATCGCTTGTCGGACATGGGGAACGGGGCTACCTTCTTCTCGGCCACTGTTGAAGTGAAGCGTCAATGAGTGTGCTTGCAGCGTGATTTTTTTGAGGTAAGATGAACAAAGGACAAAATGTAGCAGGATTAAAGAGCAATAGATGTAACACTTCATAAAACCTTCGCTCTGGCTGGTTATGGTTATGCCGTCAGGGCAAAGGTCTATTTTTTATGGCTATTTGTATGTGCAGAGGTACTAAGGAGAATGAATTAACGATGATGAGATGGCTGGATAACTATCCAAAAGAAGTGAGAATATTTTTATTAGCAAGTCTGGTTAACGCAACAGGCAGTGCACTGATGTGGCCGCTGACCACCATGTATGTGTTTGATGAACTTGGGCGGACGATGGCAAACGCGGGTTTTGTGATCCTCATTCAGTCCCTGGGCGGCATCTTTGGACAATTGCTTGGAGGTTCATTGTACCATCGGGTGGGTGTGAAGAAGCTGATCATTGGTTCACTGGCGCTTAATGCGTTAGGTTTGTTTGCGCTGCCCTGGATTAGCGCGTATTGGGTCGTATTTATATGTGCCATGGGCTGGATTGGTCTGTTCAGTTCATTGTCGTTGCCAGCGATTCAGGCCTTTATTGGCTTCCGGTTTGCGGAGCGACGCGGTGAATTATTCAATATTATCTATGTAGCGAACAATATCGGGGTGGCGATTGGTACGGCGCTAAGTGGTTTTCTGGCTGACTTTTCCTATCACCTCAGCTTTGTTCTGAACGGGGTGACCTCAGCCGGGTTCGCGATATTCTTCTGGTATTATCTGTCGCGGGTTGAACCGGATCAGGGGGAAGTGCATCTGACGAAACGAATAACCGTCCCCGATGGGCCGGGCGTCTGGGCATTGCTGGGCAATACCCGATTATATCTGTTTATGAGCTTTGGCGTGCTGTTCCTGTTATTCGGCAATTCCATCTGGAACACAGGCGTGTCCCCGTATATCATTTCTGAGGGTATGGAAAAAAGAATGTACGGCCTGCTCTGGACCCTGAACGGGGTGCTGATCTTTGTAGGCCAACCTTTCACCAGTTGGATAAAACGGACCATGGCCCGTACCTCCACGGCTCAGATGACGGCGAGTGCCGTATTCTACGGCATGGCCTATATCGTCATGATTACCATGTACAGCTATCCGGGCATGGTGCTCGCCATGGTACTTGCCACGTTTGGAGAGATGTTGATCTCCCCTGCAACGCCTGCGTTTATCTCGGAGCATGCGGGCAGGGCAGCCCCTTTTTACATCGGGATATCGGGTGGGATCGGTGCGGTTGGACGTGTTATCGGGCCATATGCGATGGGGGTCATGTATGACAAACAGGGACTTATTCCGGTAGCGTGGCTGGCAACAGGCACAGCGGCGATTGCGGTAATTGGTTTTGTGCTGCACGCAGTGTTGAACCGTAATCGTGAAGTGAAGGAGTATGGGATGGATACGTAACGCAGTATCGTAATTTCTTTTCCTGTACCGTAACCGTACCCTGATGATATTGTAAAATGAAGCGAGGCTAACCTTCACCCCAGTAGCGGAGTGAGGGTTGTTTTGTCTTTACAGAGACTAACTCCAATAGCTTGCCAGCGAATGATTTTTCCGATGAGATGAGCCATGAATGTTCAGAAATCAGACTTGTTAGAGTGCATTCCCATGTCAATCAACATCCTCCCCTCTATTTGTGCATAATGCCCATATAATAGAATGGGTCTGGTAAAGGCAGGAGGATGCATACGATGTACAAGGTTTTGTTGGTTGATGATGAATTTATGATCTCGGACGGGATCTCCAGTGTGGTGAACTGGTCCCGATTAGGAACAGAACTGATCGGCATTGCTCAAGATGGATTGGAAGCGCTTGCTTCAATCGAGCGGCAACGCCCGGATATCATCATCTCGGACATCCGCATGCCGGGAATGGATGGGTTACAGCTGGTTGAAGCTGTGGCAGAGAAGTATCAGCATATTTCGTTTATCATGCTCACGGGTTTTACGGAGTTCGAATATGCAAAAACGGCCATGCATTATGGGGTGAAGCACTACTTGCTCAAGCCCTGCAGTGAAGAGCATCTTGTACAGGCTATCAGTGAATTGGTCAGTGAGAAGCGAGAGTTAACCGATCAGGAGCGTTTTGTGCAGTCGATCCAATATAATCTGGAGCGTGTACTGCCGCATGCCAAGGAATATTTTCTGAAAGAGCTAGTCACGAACAGAACATACGGGGTCAAGGAATGGAAGTATTTCAAGGAATTATTCGATGTACAGTTTCAGGATCAGCGTGTGCGGTTGCTGCTGGTAGAGATTGAGGGGGATCATGAGTATCTGCACTTGTTCGCGGTGAAGAACATTGCCGAAGATATTTTTCACAATCCCATCTTAAGTGCCACGGTTGGAAGGCATGTGCTACTAATTATGGAGGACAAGTTGTCTGAAACGCAGTTGTTTCATAATATCGATGAGATTCGCGCCACATTTACCCGATATTATCATGATGATCTCACGATAGCGCTAAGCGAGCCAGGAGACCTCTCGCAGGCACGCCATTTGTACATGCAGACGCTGGTTTATCTCAATTACCGCTTTTACCTCGGTGAGGGCAGTCTCATTATGGAACGGGATATTTACTCTCCCGGAGAACGCATTCTTCCTGAATTCGAATACGATCCGGAGCGGATGGTTACTGCAATCAAGGCGGGACACTGGCAGGAAGTGGGATCAGAGCTGAACCGGATGTTTCAGCTGCTTGCCAGCTTGCGATACGATATATCTCAAACGAAGTCCTATCTTATTCAGATGTTTATGGAGATGATTCGACTCAGTGGCGCTTCCGAGATGAAAAGGTATATGGACCAGTTGCCAGGCATGATTGAATCCAGCACCCTGCATTCTTTTCAACAGTTTTTGCTTGCCGTCGGCAAGGAAATCACCCTGCGCCGCTATGAACAACATCGCTCCAGACAATCGCAGATGGTAGGTAGTGTGAAACAGCTGGTAGAGAAACGCTACAAGGACGAGACATTAACACTCCAGTCCATCGCTGGGGAAATATACATGAATCCAGACTACATCGGCAAAATGTTCAAAAAAGAAACTGGGGAGAAATTTACGAACTATGTGTTAAGCTACCGCATCCGTAAAGCGTTGGAGCTTCTGGAGCAGGACGGGAACTATACCGTATCCTCGCTCGCCGAACAGACAGGATTTGGTGCCAACTGGCCGTATTTCAGTAAAATGTTCAAGAAATACACGGGATTCTCCCCTTCCGAGTATAAAAAAGTACCCTAGGACAGCGTTGCTGTCGCTTTTACATAGCTAATCTTTATATCCGATCTACATCTAATCTGTGATCGGGCCCTGTACGCCATTCATCGGCAGCAGGGTCTTTTTTTGTCGGACGGAACTCGGTTTTGAACATCCATTTATCGGAAATGAGCATGGGAAGAAAAGGCGCTCGATTCTATCATTAGAAGTGTCATGTTAGTGAATGAACATCGAGAGTGGAGGTTGAATGGATGGAGCTGAATCGAAGCCGGGGGATTGAACCTGGGCGTTTGAAGCCAGCTGGCAAATGGGGTTTGGTGAAAAAGGAACTTGTCCGCAACAGATACGTCTATCTGATGCTTGTTCCTGTGGTAGCCTACTATCTGATTTTCAGCTATGGGCCAATGTACGGGCTACTGATGGCATTTCAGGAATCCTACAACCCGATCAAAGGAATCTTGGCAGGCGAATGGGTCGGATTTGACAACTTCACCATGTTTTTTGAAAGTTATTATTTCTGGCGACTGATTAAGAACACACTGATTTTGAGTTTTTACAGTATTGTGTTTGGTTTCCCGGCTCCGATTCTACTAGCACTGCTGCTGAATGAAGTCCGGAAGAAGTGGTTCAGAGGTGCAGTACAGACCATCAGTTATATGCCGCATTTCATCTCGGTTGTCGTCGTGGTTGGAATGTTGAAAACGTTCTCATCTCTGGATGGTGGGTTATTTAACGTCATTCGTGACTTTTTCGATCTGCAGCCAATTATGTTTTTGGCGGAAAAGGATATATTCCGTCCGATGTACATCCTGTCCAACATATGGCAGGGCGCAGGCTGGGCCTCGATTATCTTTTTGGCAGCACTAAGTGGTATTGATCCTCAGTTGTATGAAGCTTCCAAAATTGACGGCGCAGGCCGCTGGAGACAGCTGTTACATATTACACTGCCGGGCATTATGCCAACGATTGTGATCATGTTAATTCTGCGTATGGGGGCGGTCATGAACGCAGATTTTCAGAAAATATTGCTGATGCAAACGGCACCGACCTATGAGACATCGGATGTCATATCCACCTTTGTTTATCGATCCGGTATTTTGGAGGGGAACTATACGTATTCAACCGCCATCGGACTATTTAACGGCGTCATTAATTTCGCGCTGCTCATTATCGCAAACGCGATCAGCAGAAAGCTTAACTCAACCAGTCTATGGTAATCGGAAGGTGAAGCGATGAAACAGTCTATAGGGGAACGACTTTTTGATGTATTTAATACACTGCTGCTCTTGGTGATCATGGTTTTATGCTTGTACCCGATGCTGTACGTGTTCAATTCTTCAATCAGCGACCCGGACCAGATGTTGCGTTCCCGTTCACTGATGCTCATTCCTGAAGGTTTTCAGCTGGGAGCGTACAAGTCGGTATTTCAGGATACTCGCATCTATACGGGATATATGAACACCTTGTTCTATGTTGTGGTGGGTACAGCCATCAATCTGCTCATGACTTCACTGGCTGCATATGGGCTGTCACGTGGTGATCTGATGGGCAGAAAAACGCTGATGAAGTTAATTACGTTCACGATGTTTTTCGGCGGGGGCATGATTCCAACTTTTCTGCTGATTCAGAATCTGGGCATGGTGGATACCCGTTTTGCGCTTATTATTCCGGGTGCCATCAGTACGTTCTATTTCCTCATTATGAAAACAAACTTTGAAGGCATCCCGATCAGTCTGATCGAATCGGCGAAGCTTGATGGCGCCAATGACTTTCTGATTTTGTTCCGAATTGTACTGCCTTTGTCAAAGCCAATCCTGGCGGTCATGATGCTGTATTATGCGGTTGACCATTGGAATGATTATGTCGGACCGATGCTCTACCTGCGTAGTCAGGAGTTATATCCGATCCAGATTATTATGCGTGATATTCTGATCAGCAGCAGTACGGAGGCCATGGGCGCTGGCGCCGATACTGGCTTTGCGATTGGAGAGAACATCAAATATGCGACCATTATTATCTCCACGCTGCCGATTATGCTGGTATATCCGTTCATCCAACGTTATTTTGTTCAGGGCGCTCTAATCGGTGCTGTGAAACAATAAAAAATGTATCCTATGGAGGCGAATTATGTGAAAAAAAGAATGGGGTCCATCCTGTTGTCATCGCTACTTACCATGTCCTTACTGGCGGGCTGTACGGGTGATAATGAACCAGGTAACGCAGAGCCAGCAGAAGGAACAGAACCTGCGGTTCAGGCGTTGACCGAGATTCCGCTACCGATTACAAGTGAGCCATTTACCATTGACTACTGGCGCGCCAATGATGCCAAATTGACAGCTTCCTTGAACAATTTTGGCGATATGGCGGCTTATAAGGAAAAGGAGAAGCTGACAGGCATCAAAGTGAAATTCACACATCCTCCGCTTGGACAACAGCGTGACCAGTTCAATCTGTTGATCTCCACAAAGGAGCTGCCGGACGTCATTTATTATAACTGGGCGGATGCCGTTGGCGGACCGGAAAAAATGATCAAAGACGGTCGCATCATCCGGTTGAATGAACTGATCGACAGTTATGCACCAAACTTAAAGCGGATTATTGAATCCGATCCGGATGTGAAAAAGCAGATTGCACTCGATGATGGAACGATCTATATGTTCCCACTGCTGAAGCTGGATGCATTGAAGCTGAATGCCACTTCCGGTTTAATTATGCGCCAGGATTGGCTTGATGCATTGAACCTTAAGGTACCTACCAACATCGATGAGTGGTATACGGTGCTTAAGGCATTCAAGGAACAGGACCCCAACGGCAACGGCAAGCCTGATGAGCTACCATTCACCGGAAACTGGGGACCGGGTAATCTGACCAAGCTCCATGATTTTGCCGCGGCCTTTGGCGTAATTGGCGGCTTCCAGATGAACGGAGACAAGGTGGAATTCGGACCGATTCAGCCGGGCTACCGTGATTTCTTGGAGACCATGGCCAAGTGGTACAAAGAAGGGCTGATTGATCCCGAGATCATGACCAATGACGGTAAAGCGTTCGACTACAAGGTCACCAGCAATCTGGCAGGCGCATATCAGGGCGGTGTGTTCAGCGGCATGGGGAAATATTTCAATCTGATGAGAGATACGGATCCGAACTTTAACGTGACTGGTGTACCATGGCCTTTATCTCCGGATGGAACTTCGTATGCGACATTTAATCTGGACGCTAAAGTGTTGTCTTATGGTGAGGCTATTACGGCTTCCGCAGACGAAGACAAATTGAAATACATTGTACAGTGGATGGACTACAACTAT
This sequence comes from Paenibacillus amylolyticus, assembly GCF_047302515.1. Classification (GTDB taxonomy): domain Bacteria; phylum Bacillota; class Bacilli; order Paenibacillales; family Paenibacillaceae; genus Paenibacillus; species Paenibacillus amylolyticus_G. Next base: position 6,469,100 of record NZ_CP168019.1, read on the forward strand.
AGCGAAGAGGGTAGTGATCTGTTCAACTTTGGTATCGAAAATGACAGCTATGTTCGTGACGGGGAAGGTGTCAAATTCACAGATACCATCATTAATAATCCGAACGGTCTGACGTATGATCAGGCACTGGCTTCCTATGCCTTATCCATTATGGACGGTCCGATCAATCAGGATAGCCGTTATCTGGATGCATTATTATTTGACGACGGACAGCGCGCGGCGAATGCGGAATGGATGAAAGCAAGCTCTGCTTTAACGCTTCCCCCAATTCGTTTGTCAACAGATGAGGTGACCACAAGTACATCCATCATGAGTCAGGTGAATACGTATTTGAATGAGACGATGACTGCCATTATTAGCGGACAGAAGCCGATCACTGAATTCGACAAGATGGCCGAAACAATTAAGAGCATGGACATTGACCGGGCGATTGAGGTTCATCAGGCTGCGTATGATCGATATCAGTCCAAATAATACGTGAGATATCGAGCGCTAAAACTTTGGGAAAACCTTCCTGTATGTGATATACCTAGTAGTATCACGTGGTTCAAAGGAGCGCTTTGGTCATGACAGCCTACCGCAAACTGAGCATCAAAATGAAAATGTTTCTGATGATTATGTTCATGATGGCGTTTATCATCATCCTGGCGTTTGGGTCCTTGTATTACACGTACTCCGTTTATGACAAACAGCTGTTTGATAAGTCATCTCGACTTCTGAACCTTTCTTCGTCTACAGTGGATGTTGAACTTCAGAAGTTGGAAGCGTTATCATTGAACATGATCTCCGATACTCAGATTCAAAGAGCCTTGAAGTCGTTGCTGGATGACGATAGCGCATATTCAAGCTTTATTGAACGAAAGAAGATCACGGATCGGCTATGGGAGCATATTAGTGGGGCTGCACGTTATGTGCAGTCCGTTCATCTGATTGATTCCAGGGGAAGAGTGAATAAATATGGCGAGACACTAACCGTATCTCAGGAAAAGTATGATCGGATGATTGCGGCTGCGGAGCAGGCCAATGGTGCAGTACGCTGGTTATACCCGGATGACGATGACCCGATGCTGGTTATGGTCCGTCAGGTGCGAGCCTACGAACCGATGACCCTGGAACCGGTAGGCATACTGTTTCTGCGTATTAATATCGAGCGACTCGTTGAGGAGTATGCGGGCATTGATAGTCAGGACAGTGACATTATTTTAAAAGCAGGCAGTGAGGTGGTCTATCCTTATCGCCAGCTTCCAGAAGCGGTGTCCACGGGGCTGAATCCACTCCCAGGCAGTGGGGGATATGAGATCAAAAATCTGGACGGGAGGGAGATATTCCTTTCCCAGAAGAAATCCGCCTACACCGACTGGGTGTATTATAATATGGCCTCTTATGATGAAATTTTTGAACGTATTATATGGTTGAAAAATGTACTGATCCTCGTTTATCTTATCGCCATTCTGGTTGTTCTCGCGCTTGGTATGGTGTTCGCACGAAGTCTGACAAGGCCGATCAGGCAGCTCATCAGTCAGATGAAGGAGGTTCAGTATGGGGATCTGGAGAATATAGACGCCAATCTGTCCATTCCAACGCACCAGCACATGGATGAACTGGGGTTACTACAGCGTACGTATCGACTGATGATTACACATATTAATACATTGATCAAAGAAAATTATGCAAGCCAGTTGGTCATTAAAGAAACGGAGTTCAAGGCGCTACAGGCGCAGATCAATCCCCACTTTCTGTATAATGCGCTGGATTCGATCCATTGGCTCGCCAAAAAGAACAGGCAGGAGCAAATCTCCAGTATGGTGTTATCACTAGGATATTTGCTGCGTTCCTCCATCAGCTTCAAGCAAAATATCATTACCATTGCTGAAGAACTGGAGATCGTCAATCATTACATCACCATTCAGACCTACCGTTTCCGGCAACGACTGGATTTCCGTATGGATGTGCCTGCTTCTTATCTGGGGTGTGCCATTCCCAAGTTGACCCTACAGCCCCTGTTGGAGAATGCCATCCAATACGGTTTGGAACCACAGGTTGGATCATGTCTGATTCGAGTGTATGCCGAGATATCAGGTGGCAAGCTGGCTCTTATCGTGGAGGATCACGGTCCCGGCATGGAACCCGAATATGTGGAACAGGTGCTGCGCGGTGAAGTGAAAACCAGAGGCACAGGTATTGGTCTACTGAATATCAGGGAGCGGGTACGTCTGGCTTTTGGCGAAGAATATGATGTTCTGCTGGAGAGCAAGCCGGGGCTTGGAACGAGAGTAACGGTGCTGCTGCCACCCCCATCACCAAGTAAGGAGGAGAAGTTATGGGAAGATGGATGCGAATGATAGGCATGCTCTGCCTTATGCTGACTCTTCCTGGCTGCGTGAACCAGTTGGATCAAAGGCCAGGCATGATTGTGGAAGAAGAGCCGATAACGCTGCGAATCGCTTGGTGGGGTGGGGAGTTCCGCAACAATGCAACGATAGCCGTTATCGACCTGTATGAGAAGTTGAATCCACATGTGAACATCGAATACGAATATAGCAGTTTCAACGAATACTGGAGAAAACTTGCCCCACATGCAGCAGGCAATGCGTTGCCCGACATTATCCAGATGGACATCTCCTATCTGTCCCAGTACAGTTCGCTGCAACTGTTGGAAGACATGACGCCGTACATGCAGAGCGGACTGATTGACACGACAGATATTGAGAAGGAACAGCTGGAGATTGGTAGCCTGAATGGAAAAACCTATGGTCTCAGTTTGGGGGTTAATGCCATGCTCAGCATCTATGATCCGGAAGTGTTAATGGCCCATGATATTGAATTGCCAACGGATACGTGGACATGGGCGGATTTTGACCGGATGGGCGAGCAATTGCTCGGGAAAGGCATCTATCTGGGAACCTATTTCACGCCGGAACAGTTTTTCGCGTATTACTTGAGACAGTATGGTTCCAAGCTGTACGCCGAGGATGGCAAGAGGTTGGGGTATGAGGATGATGGCTTGTTTATTGAGTACTTTGGCAGGATGCAGCAGCTCGCGGAGAAGAAACTTATTTTTGCACCGGATATCTGGACATCAGATATTGGCCAGCCTGATAACGACCCGTTTTATCTGGGAGAGGCTTTGTTTAGCTGGGGGTATTCCAACCAATTTATCAGCACCGCTCAGCGTTATGGCAAACCCTTAACCATCTCCCCAATGCCTGGGCCAAACAGCCAGGATGGATTGTTCTTGAAGCCAGGTATGTTTTTCTCCATGGCGGGTAATTCCAGACATAAGGAGGAAGCGGCCAAGTTCATCAGCTTTTTTGTGAATGATTTGGATGCCAATCTGCTGCTCAAAGGGGAGCGGGGTGTGCCCGTCTCATCCAGTGTCAAAGAGCGGATGAAGCTGGTGGTTGAACCAGAGCTGGCGCAGGTGTTTGATTATATTGATTGGGTTGCCGATAACAGTACTCAGATGGACCCGCCTGATCCCATAGGTGCACCCGAGGTCACTGCGGTGTTACGTGAGCTGTATGATCTGCTGCTGTTTGGCAAAATTACGCCTGAGCAGGCGGCGGTGGAATTTCGTGAGCGAGCGAATGCCATTCTGGGTGGGAAGTGATATAAATTGAACTAATAGTTATTTACACTTGCTACTCCGATGACAGGACAACCTTCTGATCGCTGTTATCCCCAGATTTTTTGGATTCCCTTTTTCAAAGGGTAAAATCCGGTGATAGCGTATGCTTCCGATGAGCTTTCTTGCAGAAAGCTTTTAGGCGAACGCTCCCGCTTCTTCAGGTTATTTCTGTTCTCTTCGTTTTGTGTAAATATGTCATTCAATTTATATAACGAATAGTAAATACAAGAACAACCTTCCCTATAGTACAGAGGGAAGGTTGTTTTGCTGTTGTAGTGACTTATTTGTACAACACCTATATTGAACTTATGGCGTTTAAGCCCTACCTTTAACCAAACTGGGCTTGATGCAGTCGACTGTACGAGCCTTTACGCGCGAGAAGTTCTTCATGACTTCCTTGTTCAGCGACGGTGCCGTTCTCCACGACTACGATGCGATCCGCGTGTCTTATGGTCGCCAGTCGATGGGCAATCACCAATGTTGTACGTCCCTGCGCCAGCTCGGACAAGGCCAGTTGAATGGCTGCTTCTGTTTCGGTATCGAGTGCGGAAGTAGCTTCATCCAGAATGAGAATTGGCGGGTTTTTCAGGATCATTCTTGCGATGGATAGACGTTGCTTCTGTCCACCCGACAATTTCACACCACGTTCACCGATCATGGTGTCCAGTCCATCTGGCTGGGATTGTACCAGCTCTTCCAATTGGGCCCGGCGAATGGCTTGCCAGATTTCCTCATCGGAAGCATTCAGTTTGCCGTATGCAATATTTTCTCGAATCGTTCCATCAAACAGGAAAATATCCTGCTGCACAATCCCGATATGGGAGCGCAGTGATTCCAGTGTCATGTCCTTCACGGGAATGCCATCAATGGAGATATGTCCTGCATCCACATCGTAGAAACGTGGGATCAGACTGCATAACGTCGTTTTACCTCCGCCCGAAGGTCCAACCAGAGCAACCGTCTGGCCTGCCTGGATATCCAGATTGACCTGAGACAGCGTAGGTTTGTGTTCTCCATAAGAAAAGGTAACGTTATGGAAAGCAATATCGCCCTTCACATCCGGAATCGGCTTCGCCTGTGGTGTATCTTCTACATCAGGTACAGCTTCAAGAAGCTCCAGGTAACGTCTGAATCCGGCGATGCCTTTAGGGTACGTCTCGATGACGGAGTTAATCTTCTCGATTGGTCCGAGGAATACATTGGACAGCATTACAAAAGCGATGAACTCTCCGTATGTCATACTTCCTTGAATGACAAACCATGTTCCACACACCAGCACAAACAGCGATACAAATTTCATCAGGATAAAACTGAGTGAAGAGTTCCAGGCCATAATACGGTAGGTGATTAGTTTCGTAAGCCGGAAACGTTCGTTGTTCTCAACGAAACGTCCTACTTCATGCTTTTCATTGGCAAAAGCTTGTACCACACGGATGCCGCTCACATTGTTCTCAACCCGTGCGTTATAATCGGCGATATCCGCAAACATGCGCTTGAACGCCTTGGACATTTTGCGACTGAAATACAGCGACAGGTAGATCATCAGCGGCACAATGATGAACGTCATCACAGCGAGCTGCCAGTTGATCCCCAGCATAATCCCGAAAGCTCCAGCGAGTGTCATGAGGGCAATGAATAGATCCTCGGGTCCATGATGCGCGATCTCACCAATATCCATCAGATCGTTGGTCATGCGGGAGACCAGATGCCCGGTCTTATTGTTATCGAAGAAGCGGAAGGACTGTTTCTGTACACGCTGGAACAGTTCACGCCGCATATCGGATTCGATGTTAATACCAAGCTTGTGGCCCCAATAGGTCACTGCATAATGGAAAAAGGAACTGAGCAGGTAGATGCCGAGCAACCCAACACACGCCGCTAAGATCATGGACCAATTGCCAGCCGGAAGCAGTTGATCGACCACCCGGTTAACGGCGAGTGGAAAGGCCAGCTCCAGCAGAGCGGCAGCGATGGCACAGGAGAAGTCCAAGATAAAGAGTCTTTTGTAAGGACGATAATAAGACATAAAACGGCGAAGCATATGTAAGTCCTCCTCGATATGACACAAATGCCCGAGCAGGCTCATCAGGGCGTGTCTCAAAACTCGCTGAAGTGCATCTTTTACCGCCTTTTCGCCCCCTGCTGCGTCACTTTCCCTTGACGTGCCCCGGCACGCCTGCGGAAAACTTTCTTGCTTGGAACGAAAATTCGGCAAAATCTGCTTCCTTCGGAGTTTTCAGACGCGCCCTAGCCTGTCCGGACACCTGTATTTATGCTTAAGTTATTTGCGGTTTTGCTCGGCACGTTCTACGATCATATCGGCAAATTCTTCAGCCTGACCTTGAATCGCAATCGGGTCGAAGTACCAGTAACGGTCTTCCAACAATTCGTACACCTGATTGTTTTTCACAGCCGGCAGGGATTGCCAGATGGAATCACCTTGGTAATTTTTAGTGTTCTCTCCAACGGTCAAGAAGATATGATCCCCTGCATAATCACCAACGACTTCACGCGAAATCTCTTTCCATTGGGTATCACCCATCAGTTCTTTTTTGGTGATTTCGAGTGGGGCAAGTTGTAAAGCACTGTAAACTGCTTGTCCTCCTCGACCAAAATTGTCTCCATATCCATAATAACTTTTGTCGGATACCTCAAGGATGGAGAAGGTTTCCTCCGGTTTGATGACTGTTTTCACCTTGGCACGAGCGGCTTCAATCCGTTCATCGTACGTTTTCAGCCATGCTTCGGCTTCTTCGGATTTGTTCATCAGCTCCCCGAATCCCCGGATTTCATCATATACATTGGTGAATGTACCATAAGGAATCACTACGGTAGGTGCGATTTTTTGATAACTCTCAATTTCGCTGGCCTGATCGGAGTAGGTAATGATCAGATCCGGGTTCATGGCAATGACTTTCTCCATGGATACCGCCGCCCGATCACCGATACTTTCGATGCCCTCCACCTGATCGGCATAGAACGGGTTTTCCAAATAATATTGAACAGCACCAACGGGTTTCACACCCAGTGCGAGCAGATCACTTACGTACATATCGGTAACGATTCGTTTCGGTTCAGCCGGAATCTCAACATCTCCGCTTAATGACTTGTAGATCCGTGTAGCATTTGAATTGTCTGAACCGGACGACGTGTCTGTGTTCGTCTCGGAAGAGGCTGTTGTCGTTTCGGTTCCCGCTGCCGATGTCTGTTCAGTGGCAGTCGAGCCTGTTCCGCTGCTACATGCAGCCAGAATCATAATAATGGCGAGCATAAGTAGCAAGCCGGAAAAGCGTTTTTTTGCAGCAAACATATTCTTGTTCCCCCTGTGTATAATCAATAATGATTATTATTCTCATTAATAACATAGAGGAAGATGTGATATTTGTACATGGACAACTATGATCACTACTGCATGGACAATTATGATGTGAGGTGACGCATGATATGCTGCAACTGCTCCATAACGGACAAGGGATCAAATCCATAGAACATGTCGGCATCAATCTCGTATACACGTCCTTCACGAACGGCGGATAGGGTGTCCCAGGATTCCTGATTCAGCAGGTTATCCAGCATTTCTCGTTCGGCAGGTTCCTCAGGGAAGGCGACAAACATGTGATCTGCGGCATACAAGTGAATCTCGGACAACGGAACATGAACGTACCCCGTAAGTAACTGCCCGTCCTGCTCCATACGTGAGGGTGGAGTGAAGCCCAGCGATTGATACAGTACATGAGAAGCTCTGCCCCAGCCATGACCATAGATATAAGCCCCGTCTTCTCCAATCATAAACATGCAAACGGCGGACCCTCGTGTTCCTTCCATCTGTTGGTCTAACGTATGATTGGCTTCTTGCTCCAGTTGATGATATTGATCTAACAACGCTTGTGCATTGGACTCAAGCCCGGTAATTCTGCCCAAAAGAAGAAGCTGCTCCTGCCAATCGATTTCCTCAAAGGGCATCAGAATGGTCGGTGCGATCAGACGTAGTTCATCCGAAGCGGGATGCGGTGCATACCCGATAATGACATCAGGCTGAGCGTTTGCAATCAGATCCGTATGTTTAACCAGCTCGTATTCGGAATGTTGCTCAAATTGCTCATGACCATCATGACCATGTTCCCCCAGTTTTTCTTCCATCCAGCTGGCGACGGCGCCCATGTGGGGAGTGTGGCCCAATGCCAGAAGTGAAGCCGTATAATTGTAAGTCAAAGATACAATCTTTTTGGGCATTTTCCGGTAGTGTGTTGGTGCTGATCCAACCATCTGTTTGAATTTGCGGCTTAGATAAAAGGTGTCCCTGTAGCCTGTCAGTTGTGCAATATCCTGTAGTGTAGGGTTCGCGAACAACAGATGTTCTTGAGCCATTCTGATTCTGAGACGAGTTACATATTCAACAAACGTAAGACCTGTATGTTTCTTGAACTCCCGTGAAAAATGCTCAGGGCTCACATTTGCATCCCTTGCCAATTGTTCGCGGGTTAAGGGATGAGTATACATCTGATGGATATGTCTGAGCACGGCATCAAGCCAGGAGTGATCTTCATGAGCAGAATGAGCCACATGATCCCGCAAAATATCCAGTAACTCATAGAAAAGCATATGTGGCCTGAAGGGGCTGGAATCACGGCCTGCCGTACTGGCTTGAACCAGCTCTACTGCCCTATCGGTGAGAGTACGACTCGCAATGGGAACTGGTATCCCGAACGGCCAGAACAGCTGTTCATTTTCAGTGGAATCAAAAGCAATAGCAATGCCCTGTACTGGCGACAGGGAGCCGCGCTTGTTCTCGTGCTGAAGCAGGGTTCCAGCTTGTCGAACGACTGCACAGCCTGCATTTAATGTCAGTTTACCCTCTGTACTGATCAACCTGGCTTGGCCAGCAGTAATGACGTATAGCACATGAAGATTGCTCCACATCTCATCTATGCGAGAGAATGCCTCGCGGTCGTGAAGCTGCACCAGATGGCATAGCTTGAAGAGGGCAACAGGTACGGACTGAATCTTCTGCAAGGAAATGGGACGGGACAGCGATTTTTTATGGTAAATAGGCTTGGAAATATTCATTAGATAACTGTCTCCTTACATAAGTCAGCAGGGGCATTTTTCGTCTCATGTCCCTGGTGTACTGGCGTAATTCTCGGATCTCGACTATTATGCAGTATATACTATAAACGGAGAGACGTGGATGGACAGATTGGACAATTCAACTTTTTCTGTGAAAAATAGATAAAGTGGTTGAAATCGCTATCAACACCGACTATAATGAAAATGTCGAAACGTTTCAATCTGGCTTCTACTGCCAGTTTCATTGTATTAGGCACGAACTGTTTATAGAGCACCAGATTGAAAGACGTGTCATGACCATCACTAATGGTATGGATTGGAACGGGACGCATTCAACCGTGGCCCCATAAGGATGGAAACGAGGATTTTTTTTGAGAACACCTCGAAACGTTTCGATTGACATCCATCGCTATGATATGTATAAAGATTAATAAATGATAATGAAGGATTTAGTGGTTGTTCTAACCATGTATCGTATAGAATGTAGATAACCTTGAATTTGTTTTAGTTTAGAAGGAGCGAACGTGGAATGGCAACGATTAAGGATGTGGCAAAGCTGGCAGGTGTAGCACTCTCGACTGCTTCCTATGCGCTGAGCGGGGATAGCAAGGTTAGTGCCAAGACCAAGGCTAAAGTGCTTGAGGCAGCACGAGAACTGAATTACCGCAAGAACGGCTTTGCCATGGACCTGAAACGGAGCCGGACAAACACGATCGCTTTGATCCTGACCGATCTGTCGGGCCCGTATTACTCGGAGTTGATCCGTAGTGTACAGGATGTAGCCCTCGCGAACGGGTATGACCTGATTGCGTGCAGCTCCATGGGTGGACGGGACTCAACGGCAGTGCGATTTTTGCGTGAAAAAAGAGTAGATGGAGCCATCATTCTGGCGCATAACATCCATGATGATATTCTGGTGGAATCTGCCGGTCATCGTTTTCCGATCATTGTGATGGATCGTCAGCTGTCGAGTGACCATCTGGTCAACGTGCTGGTGGATGGAGAGCAGGGGGGTTACCTTGCTACCCGCCACCTGATCCAGGCTGGACATCAGAAGATTGCTTATATCAGCGGCCCATCCAACTCATATGACAACGCGCTCCGTTACCAAGGGTATCTGCGAGCGATGCGGGAAGCGGGACTTGAAGAAAAGTCCAAATGGCGTCTGAACGGTAATTTTGTACGTGAGGGCGGATACAGTGCAACCAAGATGATGATCATGCAGGGCGATCTTCCCTCAGCGGTATTTTACGGTAACGATGAGATGGCGATTGGCGGCCTGAAGGCATTGGAAGAGCGTGGTGTATCGGTGCCGGATGATATTTCCGTGATCGGTTTTGACGATATTCAGTTGTCCGAATATGTGCATCCACCACTGACAACGATACGCCAGCCGAAGCATGAAGCCGGGTCCCTCGCCGGACATCTGTTATTCCAGATGCTCAATGGCGAAGAGGTTGACCCTTCATATACGCTAACGATTAGTATGATCGAGCGCAGCTCTGTACGTTCGGTTTAGACTGAGTCTGAACAACAAAGAACTGCCTGCATGCTGAAGTGAAAGTTTAATGATGGGGTTATCGTCCGGACGGGCTGTAAAAGGCCGGTTTGAAGAGGCCCCTATTCTTTTTCAAACTTATCGAAACGTTTCGATTTTAACTAATTCAAGGAGTGAACCTTATGACAACGATGATTAATGAACCGATCCGGTTAAGTGCCGGAGAGTTATCCTTTACCTTTTTGAACAGTGGCGACCTATACCAGGCTACATCCGGTACAACGATGTTGAACCAGTTGCTCAGCAACCAGATTGATGGATCATTGAACAACCTGTACCTGCGTGTACATGAGGGAGAGAATATCAGCTCGTTCCCGTTGCTCGGTGTACATTCGAACAGCAAGGTGATTACAAGCAAGGCACAATCCAGCAACCAGTTGATCTGGGAGGGCACAGTCCAGCTGGAAGGTAGCGAAAAAGGCATTGGCTATCAGGTCGTATTTACGGCTACACCTCAAGGTGTATGGTTCTGGGATGTGAAGCTCACAGGACAACAACATAACGTAGACGTGGTATACGGACAGGATGTTGGGCTTGCAGATCCAGGTGCGGTACGCAGTAATGAAGCTTATCTGTCACAATACATTGACCATACGGTGTTTGAAGATGAAGCGAAAGGTTATGTCGTTTGTTCCCGTCAAAACCAGCCTCAGGGCGGCGCATTTCCATATATGCAACAAGGTTCCCTGACCAAAGCAGTTGGTTACTCCACAGATGGATTCCAATTCTTCGGTCTGTCGTACAAGGAAACGAATCAACCAGAGAGCTTGAATCGCCCAACGCTGGCAAATGAGACGTATCAGTATGAATTTGCTTACACGGCGCTGCAATCTGAACTGCTGAATCTGAACGGAGAAGCTCAGGTGGTCTTCTATGGACTGGCGAAGCCTAATCATGCCGAAGGAATCTCTGCACTGGAGTTCGGAGATGAAGTTACCGCAGCATGGAATGAAGTACAGGCTCTGACTGTGGAAAATGGTGATACGTTGGAACAGGTGAAACTGTCCTCCTTCCTTGGTGAACCACTGGTAACACTCGATCTGACGCAAGATGAGATCCATGATCTGTTCCCTGATCGTCAGCAGGAAGAGCACAGTGGTGAGGAACTGTTGTCCTTCTTCACAGGCAGCTATGAGCATATCGTTCTGAAAGCAAAAGAATTGCTCGTAGAGCGTCCGCACGGTCACATTCTGATGAGTGGTGGCAACGTGCAACTTGGAGCACAGGTTATTACGACAACATCGTATATGTACGGTATTTTCAACTCACAACTCGTTATTGGTAACACCAATTTTAATAAAATGATCAGTAATGCCCGCAATGCATTAAACGTGCCGAAAACGGCGGGACAACGCATCTATGTGGAAATGGACGGACAATATCGTCTGCTGACGATGCCTTCCCTGTTCGAAATTGGCTTCAACTATGTACGTTGGATCTACAAAACGGCATCCGATACGATCATCGTGACGAACTACACAGGGGCACACACCACGGAAGTGAGCATGAACGTACGCTCCACAAGTGGCACGGCATACCGTTACCTGGTAACAAACCAGATTACGATGAATGTGAATGAGTACGAATATCCGCTGCATATGACGCAGGATGGCGATACTTTGATCTTCAAGGCTGATCCACAAGCGATTAGTGCAGGAACGTATCCAGATCTGCAATACCGTATGTCGGTCGATGGCGCAGCTGTGAATGTAGGGGACGAAACGTTGCTGGCAAGTGGTATCCGCAGTGGTTCCGCATCGCTGGTTACGCTTAGTCTGGAAGCAAGTGCTGAATGGACGCTGAAGGTACAAGGGGTATTGGAAGGCCAAGCGGACAGCGATATGGTAGCAGGCTCAAGCCTGGCGTTTGAAGAGGAAGTGCAGGCATACCGCGAGTTCTTCGCAGGTGTGATGAACGGATTCCGTTTGTCCCGTGGCGAAGGTCAGAGTGCAGAGGATCTGTTTAAAGTAAATGCGCTGGCTTGGTGGTACACCCACAATATGCTGGTTCACTACTCCGTGCCTCACGGTTTGGAGCAGTATGGCGGCGCGGCTTGGGGTACACGGGATGTGTGCCAAGGTCCGGTGGAGTACTTTATGGCAACGCAAAAATATGAGCAAGTTCGCGATATCATCAAAATGGTTTATACCCACCAATATGAAGATGATGGCAACTGGCCGCAATGGTTCATGTTTGATAAATACTTTGCGATCCAACAGGAAGAGAGCCATGGCGATATCATCGTATGGCCGTTGAAAGTATTGGCGGACTACCTGACAGCGACTCGCGACTATGCAATCCTGGATGAGAAAGTACCTTATACCGTTAAACATAGCTTCGGGTTCACGGAAGAGACGGCAACGGTACTGGATCACGCCAAAAAAGAGATTGAATATATCCGTTCGCACTTCCTGCACGATACGTTCCTGTCTTCCTACGGAGATGGCGACTGGGATGATACGCTCCAACCAGCCAATGCACAGCTGAAGCAATACATGGTGAGCAGTTGGACGGTGGCATTGACGTATCAGTCCGTGAATGTGCTCTCGCAAGCGCTGAAATTCAAGGATGCGGACTTTGCACAGGAGCTTGACGTGTTGGCTCAAGGCATCCGTGAGGACTTTAACCGTTACATGCTGGGCACAGATGTGATTCCAGGTTTTGTATACATGGAAGAAGCCGACCAAGCGAAGCTGATGCTTCATCCAACGGACACAGAGACAGGCATTCAATATCGCCTGTTGCCAATGACGCGCAGCATGATCGGTGAGTTGCTGAATGCGGAGCAAGCAGAGTCTCACTACGCATTGATCCGTGAACAGTTCCTGTGCCCGGATGGCGTGCGTCTGATGAATCGTCCGGCTCAATATGCTGGCGGAGTAAGCACACACTTCAAACGTGCAGAGCAAGCATCCAACTTCGGACGTGAGATTGGTTTGCAATATGTACACGCCCATATCCGTTACGTGGAAGCGATGGCGAAGCTCGGCAAGACAGATCAGGTGTGGAATGGTCTCGCGATGATCAACCCGGTTGGTATCGGCGAGGTTGTACCTAACGCGGAGATTCGCCAAGCGAACTCATACTTCAGTAGTTCGGACGGCAAGTTTAATACGCGTTACGAGGCTCAGGAGCATTTTGACCAGCTTCGTAAAGGGACTGTACAGGTGAAAGGCGGATGGAGAATCTATTCCAGCGGCCCTGGAATCTACATGAACCAGCTGATCTCCAACGCGCTTGGCATTCGTCAAGAGGGCGGCGATCTGGTCATTGACCCGGTATTGCCAGCTGAGCTGAACGGCATGCAATTCGAATTCGAGTATGCGGGTGAGCCAGTGACGTTCATCTATCACTTGAATGAAGGTGCTGTGAGCCGTGTAGCAGTGAACGGTAAGGACATTCGTACCGAGCGTACAGCGAACCGTTACCGTCAGGGCGGAGTAAGCATCTCGCTTGATGAGTTCAGACAAGCACGCAGTGCAACTGAGCGTACGGTTGTTGATATCTATATGTAATTTCATAGCATGATGTACACCAAGGTCATCCTCCTTTATTCAAGGCGGGATGGCCTTTTTGGCATATGCTCATGATTGCTCACCGCAACGGAACCGCCAGTAACGTATGCAACAGCTCATTATGCCGCACATTCTTCGTAACGTATCCCTGTTGCTCCAGCCAGCTGCATAGCTCACTCAGCAGAGGGAAGTGACGCTCGCGTAAGGCGCGCAGCTGTTCCTCGTGTCCTGTGGTTTCTGCCTGCCGAATATAGGAATCACGGTGAGTCGCATCAACAAACATCAGATCCGTTAGACCGATACGTCCACGCGAGGTTAATACCCGCTGCATCTCCTGTAAAGCCAATAGTTGCTGATCTGGACTTAGATGATGGAAAGCAAAACTGGACACAACAAAATCGAAGGAATGATCGGTAAAAGGCAACGCCAGAAAATTACCAAGTTTCACATGCATCTCAGGATATTTGGTACGACATCTGCGTAGCATCTCCCGGGATTGGTCGATTGCAGTCATGTCTGCGCCGTGCTGTAGCAGTTTCCCAGCCAGATTACCTGTGCCTGTACCAATATCAAGTCCTTTCTCACCAAGGGCGGGAGAGATCCAATGAGCTGTCTGTTCGAGCGCTTCGTCATAGTTGTGATACAGATAAAAGGAAGACTGTACCGTATCATTGGAATCGCCCGGCGTGGAATGACCTACATTATGGTTTGGATGTGAAACTTCATTCTCATCGCTTATAGGCGAGGGGGTGGCCGAATGATGCCTGTCCTCTGAATTGGGGTGTTCAGTACTGACTCTGCCTTCTGCCTGCACTCGCTGATCGTGGATGGCTGCCTGCGTGTCATAATTCCACCGATCATGCCAGTTCTGCCGTGCTTCACGCAGGCGACGGGCACTGTCTGCGAGATCGTGCAGATGGCTGACATCCAACGGGCCGTCCTGACGATTCAGGTCAATCATGCGCTGGGTTGTATCCATCATACGTTTGAGCTCAATCCACTGGGCATATATGACGGCCTGTTGCAGTTCCAGATATTCTTCCAGCCGCTGCTGGTTTCCTTGATCAATCTCTCCGAGCGCTTGTGTAATATCCTGTAGCGACATGCCAATCTCACGCAGCGCAGCAATGGTCTGAAGCCGCCAGATATCATTCTCGGTGTATGTGCGATAACCGTTACTGGACTGTTTGGCGGGGAGAATTAATCCTTTTTCCTCATAAAAACGAATGGCTCTCGCCGATATACCAAGCCTGCTTGCTGCCTCTTTGATATTCATCATGCATCCCCTCCTTATCGAATCAGTATAAACTATGACGTAACGGCAAGGTTAAGTGTTTATTTTATTTTGCGAAAAGGTTCAATACCGAGTGGAATTTTAGTCAAAGCTGAGGCTATGCTACAATATATAGAACGAATATATGTAAACAGTGAAGCAAACGAACAACGTATTTCTAAAGTTTCTTAACTTTCTTAACTCTCTTAACTTTCTTAAATCACCCGATGTTGTAACGTACAGCGTTGTCGACTATAGCACGAAAGGTTGAATCATTATGCTTACCAGCCATACATTTACGATTCGTCCATCCGAGATTAAAGATGCAGCCCAGCTAATGGAGTTGGATGCCCTGGTATGGGACAAATACACCTCTCCTGCGCCGATGCATTGGCGCTCCAGACAACAATATCTGCAGCATTGTCCGCCAGGCAGTCAATTGATTGCGGTGGAGGGAGAGCGGGTATGTGGTTATGTGGGCTTTCAGCCAGCCACAGGTATGCCGGTCAACCGTCATGTCTACGAGATTCATATTGCAGTTCACCCTCATGATCGGCGTTGTGGCATTGCTACAGCTTTGATGGATGCTATCAAGCAGCATGCGGCCCAACAAGGCGTTCGCAAGCTCAGGCTGCGCGTACTTTCCAGCAATCCGGGAGCGATTACGTTCTATACACAGTGTGGATTTGTGACGGAAGGCAGGTTGGTGTCCGAGTTTTATATCGGAGGCAAGTATGTGGATGATATTCTTATGGGTTATTTTATCCAGATCAAATAGAAAGTAGCTGAGGAGGAGGAACAACGATGGACATGGGACTTCAAGGTAAAAAAGCACTGGTGCTGGCTTCCAGTCGAGGACTGGGCAAAGCGGTAGCCGCTCAATTGGCAGCAGAAGGTGCTGACGTCATGCTTGCCAGCCGGAGCGAAGAAAAGCTCGCAGCAGTGAAGCAGGAGCTTCTGGCGCTTGGTGGTGGTGGACGTGTGGAATATTGTGCAACCGATGTGACACGCAAGGAAGATATTGAGGCTCTGATTCACAAGACAGCAGAAATGTTCGGACAGATTGATATTCTGGTGAACAATTCGGGTGGCCCGCCATCGGGTTCATTTGAGTCACTGACCGATGAAGATTGGGAACGTGCATTTGAATTAAATGTACTCAGTTATGTAAGGCTGATTCGCGGTGCCCTTCCTTATATGAAAGAAAGCGGAGGACACATTGTGAATATCGCTTCAACTTCGGTGAAACAGCCGATTCCGGGTCTGGTGCTGTCCAACACGTTGCGTACCGGCGTGTTTGGGTTGGCGAAGACGTTATCCCAGGAGCTTGCTCCATACGGTATTTTGATCAACACGGTGGCGCCAGGACGTATTGCAACAGACCGTATACGTGAGCTGGATGCAGCACGGGCTGAGCAGAATGGAATCAGTGAGGACGAGGTCTCTGAACAGTTCCGCAAGGAGATCCCACTCGGCCGTTATGGTCAACCAGAGGAGTTTGCCAAAGCGGTGGTGTTCCTGTTATCCGGGGCCAATACGTACATTACCGGAACCTCATTGATCGTGGATGGTGGCATGGTCCGAGCCCTATAAAAGTCATTGAATACAATAAAATACCCTCTGTCACCACATTTCGTGGAGATCGAGGGTATTCGTGTTGATCCATTATGTTGGGAGAGATCACTCCGATTTATTATGTAGGCGAATTAGCGCAAGAGTTCCCATTCATGCTGAAGCATGCCGTACACCGCATGGTTCACGTAACCTTTAGGCAGTTTCTCTGCCTGACGAATGACACCTTCGAGAACAAATCCGAGTCTTTCAGGGATAGCGCGACTCCGTTTGTTATTCGTTGCCGAGCGAATCTCGACGCGATTCAGATCCAGGGTCACCAGAGCATAATCAACCAGAACGCGACAAGCGCTTGTCATCAAGCCCTGACCCTCAAAACCTTTGCCAAGCCAATATCCGATGCTTACCGAGCGGTTGGTCCAGTTAATCTCGTGGAATCCAATGACGCCGGCTAGATCCCCTTTTGACCATACTCCGGCGGTGAAGCCGCCATTCTCGGCACCTTGTTTTAACGCGTTGGTAATAAAGTTTGAGGTGTGTTCCACTTCTGTCACATGATCCACCCACGGCAACCAATGTCTCAATTGATCCCGCGAACGATCCGTCAGTTCAAACAGCGGTTTGGTATGTTCCATGGCCAGCGGCCGGAGCTCGGTATATTCATCCAATGAATAGGTAAACATGAATGCAACCTTCTTTCTTTTTAAATTAGTGGATTAACGGGAAGTCTTGGGCAACTTTTGCTCCAGTGCAAACAGGTCTTCTTCCATTGAGGCCATGCGTTGATTAACCGTTGTGCGTGCGTCACGGAGTGCCTGATTATATATGTAGGGAGCGAGCTGTGTCATGAACAGGTCGAGGACACCCCAAGCGGCCAGATCGCCGAGTTCTTCGCCACGTTCCTCTTCGAAATACGACTGGATGGTGCGAATGGCTTCATCCTGCTGTTCTTTGGTCAGTTTAAGCGAGTTCGATGGAATGGGAAACCCTCCCTTTAATTTGTTTTTACTATCATGCTACATGATTCGAGCGAACCCGTCAAAATGGTTTAGGGCCTATTTATGCACGGCTTATCCTGACTTTGGTGCCGTTCTTTATTGAACTCCTCCCCCGTTAAAGGTATATTTAAATGAAACGCGTACGAAACTTTCCAAGAAAATAGTTTTTTTCAGGAAATGACTTCGTTATTAAGGAATTATAGCCGGAATTGCTGCAATTCCCTAAGGCTCCAATCCATTCATGAAAGGTTTGATACCTGTGGACAATCGTACAACCCCACCTAACTTTATCAAAAATATTAT
This sequence comes from Paenibacillus amylolyticus, assembly GCF_047302515.1. Lineage (GTDB taxonomy): Bacteria > Bacillota > Bacilli > Paenibacillales > Paenibacillaceae > Paenibacillus > Paenibacillus amylolyticus_G. The sequence goes on from NZ_CP168019.1 coordinate 6,487,014, forward strand.
TACCGAAGATCTCCGGTCTGGGAAAGTCCAAGAAGTTATTACCCGTTTTCCTCCGGAACCGAACGGTTATCTGCATATCGGCCATGCCAAGGCGATCTGGATTAACTTTACGCTGGGCGGCGAATTTGGCGGCAAAACGAATCTGCGCTTTGATGACACGAACCCGGTCAAGGAAGATGTAGAGTACGTTCAATCGATCCAGGAAGACGTGAAATGGCTCGGATACGAGTGGAACGAGAAACGTTTTGCCTCGGATTATTTTGACGAGATGTACAATCGTGCTGTCTTGTTGATTAAAAAAGGTAAAGCCTACATCGACGACCAAAGCGCCGACGAAATCCGTGAAATGCGCGGAACGCTGACGGAGCCGGGTAAGAACAGCCCGTACCGTGATCGTTCGGTGGAAGAGAATCTCGACCTGTTCACACGTATGCGTGCAGGTGAATTCAAGAACGGAGAGAAAGTGCTGCGTGCCAAGATCGATATGTCTGCACCAAATATCAATCTGCGCGATCCGGTTATTTACCGGATTTCACATGCACACCATCATAACACGGGCGACAAATGGTGTATCTATCCAATGTACGCCTTTGCTCACCCGCTCGAAGATGCAATTGAAGGTGTAACGCATTCCCTCTGCTCCTTGGAGTTCGAGGATCAGCGCCCGTTCTATGACTGGGTTATTGCCGAGTGTGAGATGGAGAACCAACCACGTCAATACGAATTTGGTCGCCTGAATCTGTCCCAGATGGTAACAAGCAAGCGGAAGCTGAAACTGCTCGTAGATGAAGGACATGTAGATGGATGGGATGATCCACGTATGCCAACGATTTCGGGTCTGCGCCGCCGGGGTTATACACCGGAAGCTATTCGTGATTTTGTATATGAGACAGGCATTTCCAAAAACTATGGAGTTATCGACCTGCAAACGCTGGAGCACTTTGTCCGTGAAGACCTGAAACTGAAAGCTCCACGAACGATGGCTGTCCTGCACCCGCTCAAAGTGGTTATTACCAACTACCCTGAAGGGCAAGTGGAATGGCTTGAAGCAGAGAACAATGTGGAGAACCCGGAGATGGGTAATCGCCAAATTCCGTTCTCCCGTGAGATTTATATTGAACAAGACGATTTCATGGAGAATCCGCCGAACAAATATTTCCGTTTGTTCCCTGGCAACGAAGTTCGTCTGAAACATGCATACTTCATCAAATGTAATGATGTGATTAAGGACGCAGAAGGTAATGTGACTGAGATTCATTGTACCTATGATGTGGAGACAAAGAGCGGCAGTGGCTTCACTGGCCGTAAAGTCAAAGGAACAATCCACTGGGTAGAAGCGACTCAAGCGGTACCTGCTGAATTCCGTCTGTACGAGCCGTTGATCCTGGATGAAGCACCGGAAGCAGAGGTCGAAGTGGCAGTAGCTGGGGCTGAAACTGAGGTTGTGGAAGAGCAACCAGAGAAAACGTTCCTAGATCAATTGAACCCGAACTCCCTTGAGATTGTTAATGGGTATGTGGAACAAGAGATGAAAGAAGCGAATGCTCAGGATAAATTCCAATTCTTCCGTCACGGTTACTTTAGTGTAGATCCGAAACATTCCGAACCAGGACGTCCGGTATTTAACCGGGTCGTATCCCTGAAAAGCTCGTTCCAACTGCCGAAGGCGTAAGGCCGCTGGAAGAAATTTATGGCCTGTTCATCAGAGTGCTGGTAAGCAGCCAAGTTATAAGTTAAAGGGAGGGCATCCTTCGTCATAATCATGGCGAAGGATGCCCTTTATTTTTTTCTGGATTTAGCCAGGTCCAGTTTAAGACTTAGTAATACAATCTCGGATGAACATGAACATGACTATGAGCTGAGGCCATAGATGTGCGTATGCGACAAGAATCTAACGAACCGAAGACACGCTATTTAAGTGTATTTGGGCATTCCAGCAACGTAATGAATCGTAGACACCTTATTTCCTCATTTGGCTTGTCTTTTTTGGGTTTTCAGCGTCTTTTATGCCAAATAAGGTGGCTGAGATTCTTTAGCTTTAGAATTTCGTGAAATTGCTGCAAATAAGACGTCTAAGGTTCGTTAGGAGCAACAAACCTTAGACGCCTTCCTCTTTACTGCACCTATTCTTAATCTTTTGTTTCGGTTTTTTGTACGCTGATGTTACACCATAACGTAGAGGACAGAAATAACCTGAAGAAGCGGAGCGTTCGCCTTTATCTCCGGATTTTACCCTTTGAAAAGGGAATCAAAAAATCCGGGGATAACAGCGATCGGAAGGGTATTCTGTCATCGTAATGCTCTTGTGTAAAACGATCTCTCAACTCTTTCTAACAAAAGATTATCTGTCCTCATCCATATTACCCATCTCTGTCAATACAACTGGCTGATAGCCGTTACGTCGATTCGATAACCACATGATGCTAAATCCAACAGCGCCGATGAGCGAGAAGAATACGCCAATGCTATACATGATTTCTGCACCGAAGCTCTGGAACAACCAGCCGCCGAACAGACCGGCAATGACGCCGGAGAGACCGCCCCAGGCCATCGTATACACCGCTTGACCGGAGGAACGATAAGGTCTTGGAATGAACAGCATGGTCAGTTGCGTACCCACATAGAAGTACCCACCAAACGTAATGGAGTGCATTAACTGAATGAATACAATCTCCAGCGGGTTGTTAGCCAGTGCCATGAGCTGCCAGCGCAGTGCAAACAGCACACTGATCAGAATGAGAGATGCCAGGAGCATGCTCATTTTGCGTTTGAGCAAGCGGTCGAGCAGCAGGAAGACACCGACTTCAAGTATGGATGAGGTGAAGATGGCCCAGCCGACCATCTGTTTGTCACCACCCATTTCTACAATATATAGTGACATAAAAGTACTGTTCATCGCATTAGGCACCGATACGAGTACACCCAGGCCGATAAATGCCATAAAATACGGATTGAACATGACTTTGCCAAACCGCCGAAAAGTAACCACGGGTGTATCCGAAGCGATTGGCTGTCTGGGCAGAAATACGGATAATACAAAGGCGGTGGCAATCATGCACGCAAATATAATAGATACACTGCCGATGCCAAAACGGTCAATGAGCGGTCCGGCAGCGACAGCAGTCAGCGCCCAACCGAGTGAACCCCAGAGCCGGAATGACCCAAATTTTTGGGTTGTCCCATCGATATATCCGAGAATCAGACTGTTCGTTTGGGCGAATAATGGACTTTGAAAAAAATAAAAGAAAATCATGGCTACATAGATCCATGTATAAGTGGGCGCATAGAATACACCCTGGGCGAGCACAAATGTGCCTCCCATCATAATCATCAGAATGATGCGAATGTTGCGAGATTTATCGCTCCAGAAACCCCAGAACGGGTTGGCAAACAAGGACACAAAGGGTCCAATCGCCATGAGACTGCCAATCTCCAGTTTGGTCATACCAATCTCTTGCAGGTAAAGCTGCAGGAATCCGGCGAAGATGGAGATGGCTCCATATATGAAAAAGTTATATAGTTTCAGAGAAACCAATGAGGGATTGCCTCTTGAAGGTGCAGGTCTGTCCAATTAAGCCATTCCTTTCAAATGCATATTGTTCAATGTATCATTTGTTGAAAGGGGATTCAATGCATAGCGAACGTTTTGAAATTGATGCAGTCAAACACATATCGTTACCAGGAGGGAGGATAACAACATGAACACGCGTGAATGGACAGGCATCATATTGGCAGGAGGATTATCCAGTCGCATGGGGACCAACAAGGCCATGCTGGAACTGAATGGTTCCGTTGTACTGCAACATGTCACAACGGCCATGAGACCCGCCGTATCCCGTATCATCGTGGCTGCCGGACCCAATGTGACAACCTACGGTGCAATGGGCTACGACTGCATTCAGGATCACTATCCGGGGAAGGGGCCACTCGCCGGTCTTCACGCGGCGCTGGAAGCTTCCGATACAGACTGGAATCTGGTATGCGCCTGCGATATGCCGCTCCTGCAAACGTCTTTCTTTGATGGAATAAAAAAACTGGTCGAATCGCATAACTCTTATTCTGCTATCGTTCCACGCGTGGATGGACAAGTTCACCCTCTTGCAGGGGCTTACCACAAACGAGTTCTCCCTGATCTCGAGCAGCGCCTGATGCAGGATCATCTTCGAGTCATGCGATGGCTTGAAGAGATCGGTTGCTGTTATGTCGAAGCGGAAGAGCTTGAAAGAGCGGGCGTTCATCAAGTAGCGATGCAAATGAGTAATATGAACACGCCGGAAGAGTACGAACGTATCCGTAATCAAGATTCTGGACTCGATTCCGATCTGTAGGATACAGGATCACTTGATGCATCTGCATGATGATTGCGATATTGCAGCGGGCTTTGGCCTGTCCAACGTTTGAATTGTCTGCTGAAATGGGACAGATGGGTGTAACCGAGCTTCCACGCAATTTCCCCGAGCGACAGCTCTGGCTGTTCGATCAGTACTTTGGCCTCCTGCAGCTTCAAGCTGGACAGGTAAGCCCTGGGTGATCGGCCGTACACCTTGCGAAAGACCTGTAGACCATATCCCGGGCTGATGCCAAACGAGGATATAATTTGCTCTACTTTGACCGTGGATACACTGCTTTCCTTGGTTCGAAGCTGGGCATGGAATGCCTGCTTGATCGCCTCCGCTATAGCTCCCGCATAATGCATGGCTGTTGGAGCTGGTGCATGTGAAACAGCAACGGAAGTGGTGGATTCCGGTTCATTGTCAGCGGCTTGGGACAACAGGGCGAACAGTTCAAACATGCGGGCCTGCATGATCATTTTGTCAGTGGACGTGTAGGCCTCAGATACGTTAATCATCCCCATCCAACTCTCCAGCACAACGCGCATCTTCCTATTATCAGCCGTACCTGCTGCGTAGATTCGGCTGTGCTGTGACATCAGCTTCAGGGTGAAGACGGGATCATCCACATTAAAGTGAGCGCTAAAATAAGTCATGCCTTCCGTGGATACACATTGATTTGTATGTTTGAACCCGGGAGGAATGAGAAGAATGGAACCTTCCTCCACGGTATAGGTATAACCATGAATCACACTCTCCTGCGTACCTTCGATGATCAACATAATCTCAAAGCCCGGATGTGATTCCTCCGGCATCGCCCATCCATAGGGGACTTGTTGACTGTGCGCACCATAGAATTTGATGTTACTGTCGATAATAGGCAGCCAGTGGGCCAGCGTATGGTGAGGCATTTCTCGGAGCTGTGATCGCATATCCATCATATTCACCTCGGAAAAGGGTAAAAACAACTTGCCTTATACAATCGGCACCCGTAGTATACTTCATTATAATCAGTTTAACGCAAGCATGGATAATCCATGGAACACATCAGCTTTTCAAGTGGCTGCTGAACAATCCAAGTTCTTCAACCGACATTAATGTAAACGCTACCATTATGGATTGGAATATGTCAACTCTTGCACACGTCAAGATCATTATATTTTCCACCTAAAAAGGAGATTAAATCATGGACAAATTATTATATGGCGTAGCTTACTATGATGAATATATGCCTTACGAAAGATTGGACAAAGACATTCAGATGATGAAGGATGCAGGGATTAACGTGGTCCGCATTGCAGAATCAACCTGGAGTACCCATGAACCGCAGAATGGTGTATTTGACTTCTCTTCCGTAGACCGTGTGCTCAATGCCATGCATGAGGCAGGGATTCAGGTTATCGTTGGCACACCAACGTATGCTGTTCCAACGTGGATGGTCAAGGAACATCCGGACGTTCTGGCTACAACCTCACAGGGACCTGGCAAATATGGCGCAAGACAGATCATGGACATTACACATCCAACCTATCTATTCTATGCCGAGCGGATCATCCGCAAGCTGATCTCTCGGGTAAGCACACATCCAGCGGTCATCGGTTATCAGACAGATAACGAGACGAAGCATTACAATACGGCTGGAGATAATGTACAACTGCAATTCGTGAAATACATGCGTAACAAGTTCAGCTCCCTGGATGAACTCAACAAGGAATTTGGCCTCGATTACTGGAGCAATCGGATCAATAGCTGGGAGGACTTCCCGTCTGTTGTAGGAACGATCAACGGCAGTCTGGGTGCTGAATTTGCCAAGTTCCAGCGACAGTTGGTAACCAACTTTTTGGCTTGGCAAGTGGGGATCGTGAATGAATACAAACAGGAAGGACAGTTTGTTACCCAGAACTTTGACTTCGATTGGCGTGGATATTCCTACGGCATTCAAGGGGATGTGGACCATTTTGCCGCATCGAAACCTTTTGACATCACCAGTGTGGACATCTACCATCCTTCCCAAGATGATCTGACCGGCATTGAGATTTCATTCGGCGGGGATGTGGCGCGTTCCACCAAACAATCGAACTATCTGGTACTGGAGACCGAAGCGCAGGCGTTCTGGCATTGGGTTCCGTATCCGGGACAATTGCGTTTGCAGGCATTCAGTCATCTGGCATCGGGTGCTAACATGGTCGCTTACTGGCACTGGCATTCGTTGCACAATTCGTTTGAGACGTACTGGAAAGGATTGCTCAGTCATGACTTTGAACCGAATCCGGTGTACATCGAAGCAAAGACCATTGGCAGGGATTTTGCAAGACTGAGTCCTAAGCTTGTGAATCTGAAGAAAAAGAATCGGGTGGCCGTGCTGTTCAGCAATGAGGCCCTGACTTCCATCAAGTGGTTTGGTTTTAACTTCACCAGTGACAAGAACTACAATGACGTGGTGCGCTGGATGTACGATGAATTGTATAAAATGAACATTGGCTGTGACCTCATCGACCCATCGGTTGAGAGTTATACGGAGTATGATGTGCTCGTTGTACCTGCTCTGTATGCTGCTTCGGATGCATTGCTGGAAAAATTAAATCAATTCGTAGAGGATGGCGGACATATCGTCTACTCGTTCAAAAGCGGATTTGCAAATGAGCATATCAAGGTACGCTCTACCCGCCAGCCCGGCCTGATCAGTGAGGCATGCGGGATCAGCTATAACCTTTTTGTAGAGCCAAAACATGTTTCGCTGCGCGATGATCCATTTGTAGTTGGTGAAGAGCAGAACCAGATTCACACCTGGATGGAACTGATTACACCAACAACGGCTGAAGTACTCGCTTGGTATGATCATCCACATTGGGGTGAATATGCGGCAATTACCCAGAATGCCTATGGAAAAGGCAAAGCAACCTATGTCGGCTGTTACACCAGTTCTGCGGTGATCCGTAAGGTGTTGGAACATGTCATGAAGGAAGCGGGCGTATGGGGAGCTGATCAGGAGCTGGCTTTTCCTATCATTGTGAAGACAGGTGTGAACGATCAAGGGAACACGATTCGCTATTATTTCAATTATGCAGATGAGGCAACATCCTTCGTGAATGCTTATGGAGAAGGGACTGAACTTCTGGCAGGAACCCCGATTGCTGCGGCAGAGAAGATCGAACTGGAGCCATGGGGCATACGGATTATCGAACAATAATAGTAAATAATAAATATAGGTATATAAGTTGAATTCAACATGTACACGTTAACGGAGAGGGCAGAAATAACCTGAGGAAGCGGAGCGTTCGCCTTTATCAACGGATTTTCCCCTTAGAAAAGGAAATCAAAAAAATCCGGTGATAACAGCGATCAGAGGGTTGTTCTGACCACGTAGTGATCTCGTGTAACCATTCATTCTATTGTATAACGTGATATTTTAACATTTCCAAACGAATATAAAGACCAAAGCGCCCTCAGCTTCCATGCTGGGGCGTTTGTCTATTTTAGCTCAGGAGTGGATGCGCTGTGTTTACCGAATGTTATCGGAAGCTGATAGATCCTTTCAAACGCAGCATTCGCAATAAATTGATTCTTACCATGACGCTGCTGGCCGTTCTGCCCGTCATTGCCATGACCGCTATGGCTGCTGAGAATACCCGCTCTTCCATGGAAGAGGAGATTATGGAGACCAACCGAGCCAATATGAACTGGGCCTCCATCTATCTGGGTGAACAGTTCGCGCGCATGAACAATATTATTTATTCCATTCAGATCAGTGACGAATTGCATCAATATCTGGCGTTGAACGAGGAAGCGCCGGTAGCCAGTCGGTTCGATGAACAGAAGGCCATGTTCAATATGCTGAACAGTGTATACTATTCTGCTGGCAATTATGTATTTGGCGTTGAACTGTACCTGAAGGAATTGGACACCTTGTTCACCTTCAACTCGATGGATTCTCGCATCAAAGCGGTATCGGAAATACCGGAAGGATATCATGAGCTTTTTGCACAACATAAAGATTTTACGATTATCAATGATCCGGACGATCCGCAAAAGTTTCACATGACCCGCAGCATGAACCGCTTCGAGGATCAGGCACAGATCGGCGCCATCAGTCTGGAGGTCAAGTGGGCTGAGTTCAACCAGACCCTGGAGCTGCTGGATAGCCGGGGTGACTATGCGGTATACATTGCTGACAGCACGGGCAGTCCGGTCTATCAGCCAAACCAAGAGATTCAGCCTTCAGCGGAAGCACTGGAGAAATTGGCAGGCACAAAAGAAAGTTCGGGTTTCATCCGGACAGCCAAAGAATATGTATTCTTTCATTCCATTGAGCCTTCAGGATTGCGTGTGATCAAGATTGTACCTGCCCATGTCGTTAACGAAAGTGCCTTGGAAACGATGAAATATGGATTGGTTGTGGGTGGCCTGGCAACCGTCATTTCTGTAGGACTAGCTGCGCTCGTAGCCTGGCGTACATCAAAGCCCATTGTCAGACTGGCAAATTCCATGAAGGGTATTCAACTGATCAAGGACAGGGAAGTGGTGCGAAGCGGTCGGGTAGATGAGATTGGTCTGCTGGAGAAAAATCTGCACGGCATGGCTAGTCGTATTCGGGAACATATTCGCGACAACTACCTGATGAATCTGGAGAAGCAGACGGCCGAGCTCAAAGCACTGCAATCCCAGATCCATCCGCATTTCCTGCAAAACACACTGCAGATGATTGGCGGCATGGTCTACTCGCAAAAACCGGCAGACAGTTACAAGGTCATTCGAGCCTTAAGCGAGATGTTTCGTTATATTGTGCGAGCGCCGGATGGACTTGTACCCCTACAGTCTGAACTGGACCAGCTGGAGCATTATATGCTGATTCAGAAGCAGCGTTTTGCCGGCAGGCTTGAATATACACTGGAGATTACGGGAGAACTTCGGGCGTGTTATATCCCCAAGTTGTCTTTGCAACCCATTGTGGAGAATGCATTTTTGCATGGTCTGGAGAAGAAACAGGGCGAATGGAAGCTGGGCATTGAGGTCGTCTATGAATCTACAGATGTAACCATTCGAATTTGTGATAACGGTGTGGGTATGGATGCTGAGAAACTAACGGAGATGAAATCCAGACTGGAGCGGCTTACCCGGCAGGCTGATCGTGTGTGGAGTTCAGGTACAAGTATTGGACTGGTCAATGCGGCCTCACGAATGGTAATGCATTTTGGACCTGAATATGGGATGAGCATGGAAAGTGAATACGGACAGGGGACAAGCGTTACGGTACGAATCCCCTGCAATACAGGAGGCGAAGCCTTGTGAACAAGGAACTGTACAGAGTGCTGTTGGTGGACGATGAACCGTGGAACCGGGATATTTTGCGCAATCTCGGAGACTGGAATGAACTCGGCATGACCGTTGCAGGTGAGGCAGAGGATGGTGAGCAGGCCATACAACTGGTCAAGCAGCATCAGCCTCACATTATCATTACGGACATGCGCATGCCCGGTACAGACGGTGTGGAACTGTTACAGACGCTGAGCGGACAATACCCACAGATCAAGGTGATCGTGGTGAGCGGATATGATGACTTCAATTATGCAAAACATGCGATCCGGCATCGGGCTGCAGATTATCTGCTCAAACCGGTGAATCCGGATGAACTGAATGGTGTACTTGCGAAATGTGCAAAAGAATTGGAAAAGGTTGAATCAGCACCTGAATCATGGGAATCGTACCCATCTTCGTTCGCAGGTGAGTTCTCCCTGTTTCAGCAGCAGGCCCGCCTGCGGTTTAATGACCTGAACGTTCAGAGTCTGCGTGAGTGGTTCCAACAATTACAGCAGAAGCTGGAACGATGCGAGATTAATAGACCTCGGCAGCTTGGAAGGGTGGCTCATGAATTACAGGCTTTGCTGGATGAATTGTGCGTCTCCAATGGCTTGTACGAGCGGCCCGAAGCAACGGCGCTACCTCCTTCAACAGCGCTGGCTTCCATCGAATCCACGATCGCATGGATTTCGACTCCGTACTATCTGGCTTTGGAGCAGCTGATTGCGCAGCGTAAGTTCAAGAACAAGCTGAACCTGAATGAGGTGAAGCAATACATGGAGCAGCACTGTATGGAGATGATTACGCTGGAGCAGCTCGCCCAGATCTTTTTTGTCAGCAAGGAATATCTCAGCAAGGTATTCAAGAAAGAGTATGAGGTTAATGTGACCGACTATGTTATCCAGTTGCGTATGACGCGAGCGAAAGAATGGGTGATGGATGAACAGATTCCGTTCAAGCATGTTGCCGAGATGGCTGGTTATGAGGATGTGTCCTACTTCTATCGGGTATTCAAGAAGCATTTCGGAGTTTCACCTGGGGAGATGCGGAAGGGACAGGCTCGAATATCCGGCAATTCAGGCAGTAGCACGGAATGAGCCGTTCGAGAGAGCATTTGCGGCAGGATTAAGGTTTAAAATAATCCAATACACAAGTCTAATTTTGTCCAATGAAGCGCTTTCATTTTCTGATATATAATGATCCTATGAAAGACAAACCAGTTACACACCGGGAGGTCATAAGAGATGAAAGTATGGAAAAGCGTAGCAAGTGCGGTACTGGTCAGTGTTCTGCTCGCAGGTTGCGGTTCCAATGCAGGAACGGACAATGGGCAGGAGGAATCGGCATCAGGCAGCACGGTATCACTCAAAGTATTCGTTGCACAACCTCGGCTGAAAGAACATTACGATAAATATATAGAACAGTTCAAAGCCAAGGAGAAAGCAGAGAAAAACATTGAAGTGAACGTGCAACTGGAGATGCCGCCTGCGGACAATGCACCTCAGATTCTGAAGACTCGCCTCGCCTCCAATGATGCACCGGATGTGTTCGCCCTGCATGCAGTCAATGAGATTCCACCATTCAGCAAAGCTGGTTATCTGGAAGACCTGTCGGGCCAACCTTTTGTCGATAAGCTGCTGGATTCGGTTAAACCTTCCATAACGGATGCGGAGGGTAAAATCGTAGCTATTCCATTGGAAACAGTATCATGGGGCTATCTGTACAATAAAGATATTTTTGAAGAGCAAGGGCTGGAAGTGCCAACGACGTTAACGGAAATGAAAGCGGTCGTGGAGAAACTCAAAGCAGCCAACATTACACCGTTTGAACTGTCCTACAAAGAAGCCTGGATTCCGCAATTATTCCTGCCACTTACCGTGGGTGCATTAACTCAGTCTGAGCACAAAGACTTCGTGGAGAAGATGAATCAGGATCAGGGCTCCTTCTCCGATATGAAAGCATTGTTCGATATCTTCGATCTCGTCAATGCCAATGGAACGGACAAAGCGCTGGAAGTGGGCGGAGATGATGGTTCAGCAGCCTTCGCATCTGGAAGCGCCGCGATGTGGATTCAGGGACCATGGTTTGCCGAAACCATTCTGAAGTCCAACCCGGACTTGAACTTTGGTGTAGCACCAATGCCGATCAATGACAATCCGGATGATACCAAAATCAATCTGAGCACCTCCACTTCACTGGCAGTATCGTCATCTAGCAAAAACAAAGAAGTGGCACTCGATTTCGTGAACTACATTCTCGATGACAAGGATTCAAGTGCATTCTTCGAAGCGCTCAAATTCAATCCGATTGCCAAGATCCATGACTTCAAGAGCTTCCCGTGGGTAGACGATGCCCAGAAATATGTGAGTGAAGGTAAAGCTTATGAGGACCCATCCCTCCCTCAAGCAGTGAAAGACGAGTCAGGCAAAGCGTTGCAAGGCTACTACTCTGGGCAATTAAATCAACAGCAGGTTATCGATGCGCTCGACAAGGCGTGGAAATCTTACAACAAAGTCAACAAGTAAGGAGCTGTGAGGAATGGAGTACCCGCTTTTGTTGGCAAATCTCAACGGTCTGAGAGTTTTGTCAACAAATGAGCGGTACTTTGTTTCGTCAGAGTCTCCAAGCAGATGATACGGCAGGCAGAACGTTCTTCGTTCCCTCGTTTACAATCATCCGCTTCGAGTGAAAAGGGGGAGAACCAATGGCTACGAATGTGTTCAAGAAGTATCTGTCACTGCTCGCGTTCACTGCGCCTGCCTTTGTCATCTATGCGATTTTCCTGCTGTATCCCACGTTTAGTGGCATGTTCTATAGTCTGACGGATTGGAACGGACTCAATCGGGATTACAGCTTTATCGGTCTGGGTAACTTTGTGGAATTGTTCAAAGAAGATCCAGACTTTCTGAACTCTCTGTGGTTCACGATGAAATATGTAATATTTATGCTGATTCTGCAAAATGGAATTGCCTTGCTGCTCGCTGTGTTGATTGAGTCACGAACGCGCAGCAAAGGGCTTTTCCGGACGCTGTTCTTCATGCCTAACATGATCAGTACAATCATCAGTGCTTTCATGTGGACCTTCATCTTCTCTCAGGTGCTGCCACAGCTCGCAGAGAAACTGGCTTTTTCGTTCCTCGACCAGCAATGGTTGGGTGATCCGAAGTTTTCATTTTACTCCATTCTGATCGTATCGCTCTGGAACGGTGTAGGGTATATGATGATCATCTATCTGGCTGCTCTCCAGGGTGTGCCGAAAAGTCTCAAAGAAGCGGCTGTTATTGATGGGGCCAACGCATTCCAGGTACTGCGCAATGTGGTGTTGCCAATGATTACTCATGCCGTGACCATCTGTTTCTTCCTGACGCTGAACGGAGCATTCAAAGTGTTCGAAGTGGTGTATGGACTGACTGGTGGTGGACCGGGCCGGGCCACGCAGGTGATCACGATGAATATCTATGAAGAAGCGTTCTCCAACAACTTCAGATATGGCTATGCGAGTGCCAAATCGGTTGTGCTGTTCATCATCGTACTCATCTTTACACTCATCCAGATCACCGTCATGAAGAAGAAAGAGGTGGAAGCATGAGGATGCAACGAATGAACAGTTATCTGATTCGACTGCTGCTGATTCTGGGCTCTCTCGTCGCCATGCTGCCGATCTACATGGCGGTTGTGAACTCTTTCAAAACACAGGGTGAAATGTTCCAATCTTTTATCGCGTTGCCAACAACGTTGCACTGGGAGAATTATTCGGACGCGTTTAACAAAATCAATCTGTTGGGCAGTTCCATGAACTCGGCAATTGTATCCTTTCTGGGGATCGGTGGTATCGTCTTCTGTGCCTCACTTGCGGGATACAAGCTGTCACGTACCTCCGGCCGTTTGAGTAACCTGATCTTCTTCCTGTTTGTTGCATCCATGCTGGTGCCGTTCCACTCGATCATGATTCCGCTGACACGGGTAGCCAAAGGTATGGGTGTACAGGGAAGCACGTACGGATTGGCTCTGATCTATATCGGGCTTGGTGTGAACATGGCAATCTTTCTCTATCACGGGTTTGTGAAGTCCATTCCGCGTGAATTGGAGGAATCAGCTCAGATGGACGGATGTAATGAGTTCCAGACGTTCTTCCAGATTATCTTCCCGCTGCTGCTTCCGATCACAGTCACCATCGCGATTCTGGACTTCCTGTGGATCTGGAATGACTTCTTGTTGCCACTGCTCATGTTGACCGATGTGAATCGTTATACGCTGATTCTGTCCACGAACATGCTGTTTGGGGAATACAACAAGGAGTGGCCGTTGATTCTGTCATCCTTAGTATTGACTGCGATTCCGGTTATTCTGATCTATGCGTTCTTCCAGAAGTTCATTATGGAAGGTATTGCGGAGGGTGCGGTAAAGGGGTAAAACATTCAAAGGTATCCCGCAGCGCAGCTGGTATTTGTCCGCTCTGGTATTTGGCCAAACTTTCGAAACTTACGCGAATAGCCTTGATCTGAAGGACATGGTCCTTCCAGGTCAAGGCTGTTTTTTGTTGTGAAATCAGGAAACAGCATTCGTCGAAGTCAGGAGCCAGAATCCATAAGTCTGTGGACAGCTTCTGCAAGGCATTGTAATCCACGCTCCATCTCATCGGGGGAAGCATAAGCGTAAGACAGCCGAATATGACTCGCATCTAACCGGTCATACAGATAGCCCGGGTGGATAAGTACATTTTGCTCCAGACAGGTATGGAACAATTGGCGGATGGAGAGAGGGGATACAGTGAATTGAAGCCAGATATAAAACCCGCCAGCAGGTATCTTCCACTTCGCAATCCCACGGAAGTGACGTTGAAGCAGCTCCAGCATGAAGTCTCTGCGTTTGCGAAGTTCAGGGCGAAGGCGTTCTATATGTCCTACATGATGTCCTTCGGCGAACCATAGGGCAGCAGCTTCTTGAGCGAGTGAACTGGTGCCGTAATCGGTCTGCATCTTGATATCGGCGAGACGACGAATGACCGGCTCTGGGCCGACTAGCCATCCGAGGCGCAAACCAGGACTGACTGCCTTTGACAGAGTGCCCATATGCAGCACCCGTCCTTCTTGGTCACGCACCTTCAGCGATGACGGAGGAGGTGTATCCAGCCACAGATCACTATAGGCGGCATCCTCCAGTATGGAGATGCCTAGTGTTCGAGCGGTGGTCATGAGTTCTTCCCGGCGGTGATCACTCATGACAGAGCCAGTGGGATTGTGAAAGCTCGGGATCGTATAGAGAAGCGAGATGTGATCCTGATCTTTTACATGCTGCACCGCGTCCTCCAGACGTGCAATATGCAATCCTTCGTCATCCATCGGGATGCCACTCATTTTCAACCCTGCCGACTGAAAGGCGTGAATCGAATAGAGATACGACGGTTTTTCCAGCAGAACTGCTGATCCGCGAGGGAGAAGTCCGACCGAAATCAAATGCAGTGCCTGAAGAGAGCCCGATACGATCAGTATGGAATCTGGAGAGGCCTGAATGCCAGTCGTCTGCAAATGGACGGATAAAGCCTCACGAAGCTCCAGGCTTCCTTGAGGTTCCATGTAGTTGAGCGTACGAGAACGATGGGACAGGGCATACAGAATGTCGTTAAAAGCATCCTGAGGCATCAGCTCCGGGGCAAGCTCCCCTGTACCAAGACGTATGATGCCGGGCCGAAATTCAGCCTGATTAATCTGCTGGATCTCGGGCAGGTTGGGATAATACCAGCCCTCCTCAATGGCTTCGTTCCAATTGGGCATCGCTCCGTGAGCCATACCATGCCAACCGGAGCCGGAAATATAAGTTCCCCCGCCATGTCTGCCTTCAATCAGACCAGCGGCAGCCAGATTATCAAGGGCAGTGACCAATGTACTGCGGTTTACCTCCATGGACTCAGCCCATATTCGCTGTGAGGGGAGACGATATCCTGCTGACCATTCGCCCGTTGTGATTTTCTGCCGGACATAGGCTTCAATCTGGCGATATAAGGGCAAGTCGAGAGAGGGGTTCGGTTTCCACCCCATGTTAAGCCGAGAATCAGAACGTTCCATAACAGGCAGAGTCCCCTCCGTGTTTCTTTGTAACCAACACTATATCATTTGGTTGGGTCTGATGCCATCCAAGTGGTTGGTTACGTCGGCCATCATCTGCCCTACTATGGAATACAGAGATAAGGGGGAAGAACGATGGAGGTTGTTATTCACGCAGTGATTCTGGCGTTTGGCCTGATCTTGCCACTGGGTGTGCAGAATGTATTTATTTTTAACCAGGGCATGAGCCAGAGGCGTTATATACATGCACTGCCTGCTGTAATAACGGCAGGGATCAGTGATACGTTGTTGATCGGGGCAGCCGTTGGAGGGGTGTCGCTCATTTTGCTGCAATGGCCAGTTCTGGCGAATGTGTTGTATGCAGTAGGAAGCCTGTTTCTGCTATATATGGCATGGAGTATTTGGAGGTCGTCCGAATCTGTGGAAGGTTCCCAGACGGTATTGTCAGCAGGGCGACAGATTGCGTTCGCCGCGTCAGTATCTTTACTCAATCCCCATGCTCTGCTGGACACGGTTGCCGTGATTGGCACCAGTTCACTTCAGTATGAAGGGGTGGAGCGCATCTATTTTGCCCTGACAGCCGCGGCTGTATCGTGGATATGGTTCTTGGGACTTGCAGGCGCAGGCAGGGTGATTGGCAGAACGGATCGAACTGGACGCATCAGTCTGGTGTTTAATCGGTTGTCCGCTGTAGTCATGGTTGGGCTGGCGGTTATGATGCTGTGGAAGCTCATCTATTCATAAATGGACCGTGATGTGACTCATCCTGTTAAAATAAAAAACTCCCCGTGACGTTAATCGCACGGAGAGTTCAATGTGGATGCTGAATTTGGTGATCAGCATAGCCTGTTGAATTAGTTATTGAGTAGGAATATGTAGTGCTCAATAACGCTTTGGTGTTGTGTCTCTTATATATGGTTGGTCATTTGAGTTATGGAAATCATAATCGGATCTATTCTGCCTTCAGCAGCATGGATTCAATAAACACTTTCAGATCACGGCTTACACTGTTCAACTGATCAATGACCTCGCTGAACTCGGTTACCAGCACCGCTTGTTGGTTGCTAGACTGCGAGATGGATGTGATCTCCTGCTCCATCTGCTGAATGGAATGCTGAACATCCTTCAAGGAACGTTCGATATTCACCGTAGCTTCTTTGGTACGGGCATAACGTATATTAATTAAATTTTCAACAAATGAAATAGGGGAATTGAAGTTTTTCAGAAATTTATGAAAATATAACGAAAAAGCAGACAAGAACATCATGTTCTTGTCTGCTTTGGCTATCCACCTATGCCTTATGACACGCTCCACTTCACGTTATGAAAGCTGATTTACCTAAGGGTTCACCGCGCCAGCGTTACCTCATCCGTTGTGTGAAGAGGTCATCCTGACGGTACAGATATATATCCATACGCAGGAATGCGCGGTCGTGTTATATGCGTGCTGTTGTTATCCGCCAATCTGGGACATGCGGCGTACCGTCGGCGTGTGCGATTGCATTTTTTGTTCCAAAGCCAGAGCCATCTCATGATTCTTTGGTTTCGTACCCAGCGCTTTGAGGAAAAGTGCCGCCATAGCGTCCGGATCATCCACGAAGCGGCGAACATTATACTCATCGGACCAGTAGAGGCAGGCTTTGATATGTCCGTCAGCGGTCAGCCGAAGTCGGTTGCAATTGTCACAGAAGTGATCGCTTACGGGATGAATCAATCCAAATGTGCCTTCGGAGCCCACAATTTTCATATTTCGTGATGGGCCATTGCCCGCAGGGCCTTTTGTATTTTCTACCGTCCAGCCTGCTTCAGCACATACATCAGTCACGGCTTCCAGCGGCAAATAGGATTTGCGCCATGAATCCGAAGCCTGTCCAATCGGCATATATTCAATAAAACGCACATGAAGAGGTTGATCAATCGTCATTGCAATAAAATCCTTGATCTCATCATCGTTGATACCCTTCATCAGCACAACATTCAGCTTGATCGGAGCAAGGCCAGCGGCTGTTGCAGCTTCAATGCCTTTCAGTACCTTGTTCACATCTCCGCCGCGGGTAATCATGGAGAAGCGATCAGCGCGCAGGGAATCCAGACTGATGTTAATCCGGTTCAACCCAGCATCTTTCAACGCGTGAGCTTGTTTGTCCAGCAGAAGAGCGTTGGTAGTCAGGGCAATATCGTCAATCCCGTCAATTGCCGAGATCATGCTGACGAGCTTGTGCAGATCCTTCCGCACCAGCGGTTCGCCCCCCGTGAGCCGAACTTTACGCATGCCCATCGGAGCAAGCACTTTCAGCACCTGTGCAATCTCTTCGTAGCTCATAATCTCATCATGTGGAGCAAACTCCATACCCTCTGCAGGCATGCAGTACACACAGCGTAAATTACAGCGGTCCGTAACAGAAATACGGATGTAGTCATGTATCCGGCCAAATGAATCCTGAAGCAGTTCCATGCAGACCACCCTTTCATCGGTTCAGATTGGAAATCTTCTATTATAAATGATACGACAATTTCAAAAGGAACAGTTGCATCAAATTTTAGCTATTTCTCCAATCCGCGTCAACGATGACGTCAGATGACAGCATTTTTGGCGGGGTGATTCAGATGGAATTGTCCCACGAGTTGTTGCAGAAAGACCGTAATGGCTTCCACATTATGCGAAGAATGCTGAACCTGCAACATATCACGGATCAGCTCCATCATCTCTGCTTCTACCTCGGCAGAAGTCGCCCGATTCTGATGGCTGATTGCAGCAATATTCTCCATCAGCATGACCACTTGATCCACGACTTGCGTGCGTTCAGGTTCTTCAGCGGTAGCATTTTGCAGAAGTTGCGAAGCGGCCTGAACCAGTGTCGTTCCTTCAGCCAGCACCTGATCACCCTCTGTGATTAATTGTGATGCCGCTCCTGCTGCCGTTGAGATTCGGTCCAGAATCTGATGAATATTTTCAGTAGAGGAGCGGGATAGGTCGGCCAGCTTGCGGATTTCCCCTGCCACGACCGAGAACCCTTGGCCATGTTCGCCCACGCGTGCAGCTTCAATGGTGGCATTCAGAGCCAGCAGGTTGGTCTGAGCTGAAATTTCATCAATGACAGCCAGTGCACGGTAAATGTCTTTCATGGTATCCATGAAGGACAGGATGGTACGGTTAGTATCGGATACCGCTCCTGAGATTTGGGTCATTTTGTCGCCGATTCGTTCCACTTCCTGCTGGGCCACGCTGATCTGTTCGGTAGCAGAGGTCTCCAGTTGTTGCAGCGTTATGCGCATGTGATCTGCAGCGATCTTAGCCTGGTCGAGATCTTCCAGTTGGGTGCGAATGGCCTGAATCATCGAACCAAGCTTGTAGTTCACACGTTCAGTCGTGCCTTGGGTTGTCTCTGTTGAAGTTCGCATCTGATACTGATTATCCATAACGTCTACCGTGGCAAGTTGTACCTTCAGCATAATGCCTTCCAGAGAATCAATCATGTTGTTGATCCACTTCGCCAGTTCACCCGATTCATCTTGGGCAAAAGCAGACGTGTTCAGGCGCTGGGTCAGATCACCCCTGCCTTCGGCGTTAATTCGAATAAATCGGCTGATGCGACGCAAGTCTTCATGAACCCGTCGATATTGGCTGCGATGCAGCTGTAATGCAGTTAAGAATCCAAACAGCACATTAAAAGCGGCCATTGCTGCCGCACTCCATCCACTGCCAGTCAGGGCATAGACAAGGGCCGCACTTGCAACACCTGACAAGAGCGTGAAGAGACAGTGCTGCTTGAACTGGCGCCAGCCGATGCTTCGTATCCGATACACTTCCTCCAGATCCCCTTCACACATCATGCCCCAGCGATCAGGACAGTGTGGCAGCTGGAAGGTGATGCCTTTGCCGATCACAGAAATATGGCGGTAATCCGAGTAGCCGGGAAAGGCTACGAACAGATTGGAACCATTCTGAATGGTGTTTGCTACTCCGGGGTGTAGTTCTCCGGTCGATGGATCGGTGAACATGAGTTCCAGTTCGGTATGCTCCTTAACGGAAACGATACCCCATTCGGTGGTGACGCCATCTTTGAGATTTTCCCCATGCGTAAAGGTACGGTCTTCGAAGCGGCTTCGGGATAAGGCGGTGCCGGGTTGCAGATGGGGCCGTAATATCGACTCAGCCATAAAGAGGTAATTGTCACCGGAATCGGGATAGATATGACCTGATTCTCGTTGGATCAGGTCACCCAGTACATCCCCGGGAACACGGCTGCATAATGAACCGACATATCGACCATCCTGCAGGATTGGGGAGATAAACAGCAAGGTGACATCATCGTGAAATGCGGATGAGCGCGGACCAATATCCAACGTCAGTGGATCGGAATATGGGCCATACAAGCATTTTTTGCTATGACGATCTGCTCTGGAGTACTTCAATCCTGGTCCAATCAAAGCTTCGTAATCTTCATAGATCTGTCCAATATGTTTCTTATATGTAGAGAATACCACCTGATTCTGTTCGTTCAGCATGAATAGCTCCGTACTGTCTACGGCTCGAATATAACTGGATTGAAACCATGCATCTAGTTTGCTTCGTTGCTGTGAACCTTGTAATACATCCTGTAATTGGACCGACTGTATCTGTTGAAGCAAACGATCCAGGTGATTCCATTGTTCATCTGCCCAGTCCATCATAAGCTGCCGTCTCGTTTCGGCAATCCCCTCAAAAATCTGTTCCACATCTTCCTTCATATGTGCGTTCAACCGATACGATCGCCAGAGCGGCAATCCTTTTCTCCATCCCAGCCAATCAAACATCATGACCACCCCGATTTCTGGATTTGAAAGCTTCGTTACTACTGATCCTTAGATAGACCTATATATGTGATTTTCAAAGTGATATGTGACAGAGGAATCCAACCTGCGTGTGATTGATCCGGAATAGTGATACCGCCTTCATCATTCAGGAGCTTTGACTCACGTTGAGGTGGAAGTCCTTGTACGTCTATTCAATCTTTATACAAGAAAATGAGTAAGAATACGAGGGCATATGTCATATTTTCCGAATATTTAATCAATAAATACAAATGATCGTGCGCTTGTTGTTAGGTGAAATGTATGTTAGCTATCTACGAAGTAAACTCACATGTATGTATCTGAGAATCCGTCTCATTTTACATTGTGTAACATGAACAGGCCCATACTCAAAACACACTGTATAATGTAATCCCCGCCCAAAGCGATATAGTATTATCTAACAAGCAAAACCTGTTACGTTTGTGTATATAAACCTCCCATTCAGCCTTGGTGTGCAATGAAAACAACTTCCCACAAAGGAGAATGCCCATGTCCTCCATATCCTCAGCCACAGTCCCCGAAGCCTGCCATATTGATGTAGATCATGTGTCCGTTGTTTTTGGTACAGGTACACAACAAGTCACTGCCTTGTCGGATGTTACATTCCAGATCCAGTCCAATGAGTTTGTCTCTCTGCTGGGCCCTTCCGGCTGTGGCAAGTCGACCTTGCTCCGGCTGGTGGGTGATCTGCTTCAGCCCACCTCAGGCACTGTTCGCATTGCAGGTCAGGAGCCTGAGCGGGCTCGGCTACAGCGGCAGTTCGGCATTGTCTTCCAGACACCCGCCTTGTTCGATTGGCGCACCGTTCGTCACAATGTGGAATTGCCCTTGGAGCTGCTCGGTACCCGCCGGAAGGAGTGCCGCCGCATTAGCGGTGAACTGCTTGAAATGGTGGGGTTAACCCGCTTCGCAGACCATTATCCATGGCAGCTCAGTGGCGGGATGCAGCAACGTGTATCCATTGCACGTGCACTTGCGCTTGATCCACCATTGCTGCTCATGGATGAACCCTTTTCGGCCCTGGACGAATTCACCAAAGAAAAACTTCAATTGGAGCTGCTTGAGATCAAGCGCTCAACAGACAAGACCTTCCTCTTTGTCACACACAGCATCCCCGAAGCCGTATTTCTGTCCGACCGGATCATCGTGCTCTCGGCACATCCGGGGCAAGTACATTCCATTCATTCCGTCAATCTGCCTTCCGAACGTCATAGTGAACTGAGAGAAACGGAAGCCTTCTACCACATGATCACGACCATTCGCAACTGCTTCTACGAGGAGCGTGATTAATCTCATGTCCCTGCGGTTCTTTAAACCGGGATATCGATCCTGGGTCGTCATCTGGATTATGGCCGTATTGGTGCTGTGGGAAGGAATCGCCTGGATACTCCAACTGTTCTTGTCACCTCAGCAGGCGGCGTCTCGCCTTCCTTATCTTCACGAAGTCCTTGTAGCCTTGTTTCGGTACTCGGGTACGCTCGCAGAACAGGGGGCTGTCACGTTTGGCAATGCCGCCATTGGTTTTGCAGGGGGAACGCTGCTGGGTCTGGGTTTGGCGTTGCTCATGAGCGCGGCTGTCTGGCTGGAGCGCACGTTATCGCCATATGTTGTCTCCTCACAGATGGTTCCGGTTATTGGTCTCGCACCAATTGTGTACGGCATCATCCACAACGCGGAGTGGGCCCGAATTGTTATGGCGGCGTATGTCACTTTCTTTCCGATCATCATCCATACGTTAAAAGGATTGAAAAGTGCAGCACCAGAGCATCTGGAGCTTATGCGTTCCTGTGGAGCTTCACTGACTGCACGATATATCAAATGCCTGCTGCCCTCAGCACTGCCGGGACTATTTTCTGGTATGAAAATAGCCGCTCCGCTGGCGGTGACCTCCTCCATCGTTGTGGAATTGATGGGCGCTCCCGACGGACTCGGCGTCCTGATGGTCAGTTCGTTATATTACGGCCATGCCCAAGTTGGCATGTTCTGGGCCACCATCATGCTCAGCATTGGCATTGGCCTGATCTCGTATCTGGCCATCAGTCTGGCTGAACGTTGGCTAACCCCCTGGCAACCTGAATTCAGGGCCAAAGGAGGTCAGGCCACATGAGTGAAGGTAGAGTTTTGCAACGGAAGCGTGATGAAGGTGTGGCGATTGCTGCTGTAACTGGCGCAGCTACGCCCCTCACTGATTTACAGATAACATCTGCTCCTGGATCGGAAATTCATGGACAACAGGGACAAGCCGAAAAGGCCAGATTGGGCACCAGCGTCCGCGGACGCTCCATTGCACTGAACATGCTTCCTTGGGGTGCGGGTGTGTTGTTTCTCTCCCTCTGGCAGCTCAGGTTGTTTCATTGGATATTCTCGCTGGAAAGCTACCAACTGCCTGTGCCTTCCGCGATTGCGGCATCCATTCAGGAAAATGCCAATATGCTCTTTCGATATGCGATGTACAGCGGAACCGAAATGCTGGGAGGTTTTTTGCTCGGTTCATTGTTGGGTGCTCTGGCAGCGGCAGGTGCATCATTCTTTCCAACAAGCGGCAGGGCTGCGGTTACGGTTTTGTCTGCACTGAACGCAGTTCCGATCGTGGCTCTTGCCCCGATTATGAACAATTGGTTCGGTGACGGGATCTGGTCGCGTATTGCTGTCGTTACGGTGATTACAATGGCAGCGATGGCTGTCAGCCTGTTCAAAGGACTGACTTCCATTCAGCCGCAGTACAGTGATCTGCTGAGTGGTCTAGCCGCGAGCAGGATGCAGTTTTTTTGGAAGCTGAGACTGCCTCACGCGCTGCCTTCCCTCTTTGCTGGTCTGAAGATCAATATGTCGACCAGTATTATTGGGGCCATTGTGGGTGAATTTTTCATCGCCTCCCAGGGGCTGGGGTATTTGCTCTCGGATCAGATTCGACTGGCGAACATGCCCTTGGCCTGGTCCTGCATTGTCATCGCCGCCGTGCTCGGCATTGTGTTGTATGAAGCGGTTGTCCTGGCAGAAAAGCGACTCATTCCGTGGAATCGTGCACGCACAGATTACTAACGTACATCAGAGTACCCACCATAGATCGTAATACCTGCTTGAAAAATCGTATATAAACAGGGGGTTGTTCTGTACATGTACAAAACGTTGAAGCCGGGTTTGCTGGTGTTGGTCTTGTTGGTTGTTACGATGCTGAGCGCATGTTCTACGAAGTCCGAGCCGACGGCTGAACCTGCCGCTGCGAGTTCAGGAGGGGCGGGAGAAGCAGATCAACCCTTAACCAAAGTGAAAATTCAGCTGAAATGGGTGCCGCAGGCGCAATTTGCCGGGATTTATGCAGCGAAGGAAAAAGGTTTTTTTGCAGATGAAGGCATTGATGCCGAGATTATTCCGGGTGGTCCGGATATCGTGATTGAGCAGCAGGTGGTCAATGGTGCGGCCGATGTGGGAATCACGGGTGTAGACAGTTTGCTGGTCAGCCGGGATAACGGTCTGCCGCTCGTCTCGCTCGCCCAGATCTCGCAGAAGAGTAGTTATCGCTTGATTGCCAAGAAGTCCCTAGGTATTACTGATCCGGCTCAGATGAAAGGCAAGAAGGTCAGTACCTGGTTTGGCAGTCAGCAGTTTCAGGTGCTCGCGTTCATGGAGAAGAATGGCCTGGATCCGAAGAAGGATATTGAACTGGTGAAGCAGGGGTTCACGATGGATCAGTTTTTCAACGATCAGGTAGATGTGGCGACGGCAACGATCTATAACGAATTTCACGTGGTGCTGGAAAGTGGGATGAAAGAATCCGATCTGGATGTATTCAACATTGAAGATGCCGGTGTTGGGATGTTGGAGGATACGCTGATTGCCAAGAAGGATTGGGTAGACAGCAACCGTGAGCTTGCGGTCAAAGTGACCCGTGCCATTTTGAAAGGCTGGAACTACGCCATCGACAATCAGGATGAAACGGTGGATATCGTGATGAGCAATGTGACGGATGGCAGTACCACTCGTGAGCATCAGGTCACGATGCTGGAAGAGATTGCAAAGCTGATCCGCCCGGAAGGATTTACGGAGCAGCAAGTCGGTAGCTTTGTAGATGAGTCGTTTACCCGAACTGCAGATATTGCACTGAACTATGGCCTGATCAAAAAAGCCGCCAATCTGGATGAAGCGCTGGAGAAAAGTATCTATGAAGAAGCGGTGAAATAAGCGTGTGGAGGAGGATGACGAATGAGTTCTGTGGATCAGCAACCTCAGCCGCTAGGCGGTACGAAGGAAGAATGGATGGAGAAGGATCGCAAATACGTGTGGCATCATATCTCGCCTCATAACGATCATCCGATGATTGCAGTAAGTGGGGAGGGCAGTTGGATCACTGATCAGGATGGTACACGTTATCTGGATGCGATGTCGGGACTGTGGTGTGTGAATGTGGGGCATGGGCGTGAGGAGATTGCGCGGAGTGCCTACGAACAGATGAAAGCACTCGCTTATGTACCGATGACGCAGAGTCACGAACCGGCAATTTTGCTGGCGGAGAAGCTGAATGATTGGCTGGAGGGGGAATATCGAATATTCTTCTCCAACTCAGGTTCAGATGCGAATGAGGTGGCTTTCAAAATAGCCCGTCAGTACCACCATCAGAATGGTGAGCCTACTCGGCACAAATTCATCTCCCGTCACCGTGCCTATCACGGTAATTCCATGGGCGCGCTGGGCGCCACCGGGCAAGCCGCTCGCAAGATTAAATACGAGCCGCTTGGCGTAGGTTTCTCTCATGTTCCACCACCGTATTGTTACCGCTGTCCGTTTGGACGAAACAAGGATGGATGCGGTCTCGAATGTGCAACCATCTATGAAGAGGTGATTCGTTGGGAAGGTCCTGAGACGGTTGCCGCAGTCATTATGGAGCCGGTGATCACAGGGGGCGGCATGATTGTCCCACCACCGGATTATATGCGTACCGTGCAAGAAATCTGTCAGCGCTATGGCGTGCTGCTCATTGTAGATGAGGTAATCTGCGGTTTTGGCCGATCTGGGCAGAAATTTGGTCATCAGAACTATGGCGTACAGCCAGATATTGTGACGATGGCAAAAGGCATGACCAGTGCCTATTCGCCGCTATCGGCAACGGCCGTGCGAGCGGATCTGTATGACACGTTCCGGGAACCTGGACCGGATGCCCATTTTCGCCATGTGAATACCTTTGGCGGGAATCCGGTTTCCTGCCGGGTGGCACTTGCGAATCTGGAGATTCTGGAACGAGAGAATTTGGTCAGCCGGGCGGAAGAACTGGGATATCTGCTTCGTGAGAAGCTGGAACCTTTGCTGGAGCTTTCCATAGTAGGGGATATTCGTTCATTCGGATTCGCTTGTGGCATTGAATTGATTGAAGCAGACGGGTCTCCTGCGGAAGCGGATAAAGTAATGAAGGTGCTCACCAGTTGTAAAAGGGACGGTATCCTGATTGGCAAGAACGGCGATACCGTACCGGGGTTTGCAAACATTTTGACGATCTCCCCACCGTTTGTCACCACCGAGGATGAGTTGGATCTGATCGCTGGAAGTTTGCTCGTTGCGCTACGTAGCCTGGACGTAGGTTAGTTGCCATACACAGGTACGACATACGTTTACGGTTTAGCAAGCGAGATGGAGATTTTCATATCATTACGCGATAAATAAGCGCAAGGAGGCGAGGGAAGATGCAGACCACAACAGGCAAAGTCATTAATCAGCTCCGGCTGAATGAGCGCATTGAGCAGTTGTCGCAGATTGGCCGAATCGCGGAGACGGGTGTCTGCCGACTTGCCCTGACCCCGGAAGATATGGATGGCATCATTCAGGTTCGTCTCTGGATGGAAAAGGCCGGTCTGACGACACGACTTGATCCGTTTGGCAATCTGATTGGTCGTCTGGAGGGTGCGGATCAATTGCTGCCGATCCTCATGATTGGTTCCCACATCGACTCTCAGCCTTACGGCGGTCGATATGATGGAGCGATTGGTGTGCTCGGTGCACTCGAAGCAGTGCAATGCTTGATCGAAAATGGCATTCAGCCCCGTATGCCAATTGAGATAATTGCCTTTTGCGATGAAGAAGGTTCCCGTTTTAACAAAGGCCTGTTCGGCTCGCGTGGTATAACTGGTCAGTTGGAAGAAGGCGAACTGGAGCGTCAGGATAAAAACGGAGTGACCCGCCGGGAGGCGCTGGAAGCCTTCGGCTGTTCTCCCTCGGATTTTGAAGAAGCGATCTATCCGCCAGGTTCCATAGGCAGTTATCTGGAGCTGCACATTGAGCAGGGGCCAGTGCTGGAAGCGCTGAATGCACCAGTAGGTCTGGTGACGGGCATCTCGGGCCCGTTGTGGCTTACGGTGACGATGAAAGGCATGGCCGGTCATGCTGGTTCAGTTCCGATGGGGATGCGGCATGATGCTTTGGTAGGCAGCGCCAAAGTCATTGCGGCTTTTGACGACATGGTGAGAGAAGACCCGGAAGCGCCAACCGTAGGTACGGTGGGTAGTCTGAGGGTGTTTCCAGACTCACGTAACATCATCCCGGAGGAAGTCAGCTTCACGGTTGATTTGCGAGACATGGAGATGGAGCGCAGGAACCGACTTGAAGCCCGATTGATGAACATTTTGGATGACGTGAGTTTCCGATATGGTCTAACCTACTCGCTGACAGAGGATACGAATAGTGAGCCGCGGTATTGTGCAGAGCCAATCAAGTCGGTGATTCGTTCATCCGCGGAAGAGATCGGGGTTACTTTGCCAGAACTTATGAGTGGCCCGTTCCATGATGCGTTGGCCCTTTCGCTTGTGTGTGATTATGGCATGATCTTTGTCCGTAGCAAAGACGGCATCAGTCATCATCCCAGCGAATATTCTTCCCCGGAGGATATTGGACTCGGCACGGAAGTGTTATATCGCACCATTCGGAGGATGTGCAGTGGAATGAACCAACCAATCATTTTACCCGAGGAGGCGTTGTGACGTTATGAGCAAAATCAGCATCGGATTAATCCAGGCTTCTCATGAGATTGAAGGTTCGGCTCCCGTTGAGGTGCACAAAGAAGCTGCGGTTCAGAAACACATAACGCTGGTCCGTGAAGCTGCTGCAAGAGGCGCCAAGATCATCGGGTTGCAGGAAGTATTCTATGGGCCGTACTTTTGCACAGAGCAGAATCCAAAATGGTATGCATCCGCTGAACCTGTGCCGGAAGGGCCGACGACCAGACGTTTTCAGGAGCTGGCGAAGGAGCTTGCGGTGGTGATTATTTTACCTGTGTATGAGGTGGAGGGCATTGCTTCGTATTACAATACGGCAGCCGTTATAGATGCAGATGGTACGTATCTGGGCAAATACCGCAAACATCATATCCCGCATGTGGAAGCAGGTGAGGGTACGAATGGGTTCTGGGAAAAGTATTATTTCAAACCAGGTAACCTAGGGTTTCCGGTTTTTGATACGGCCTACGCCAGAGTCGGCGTGTACATCTGTTATGATCGTCATTTTCCGGAAGGTGCACGATTGCTTGGACTGGCGGGGGCTGAAATAGTGTTCAATCCGTCCGCTACGGTTGCGGGTACATCGGAATATCTGTGGAAACTGGAACAACCAGCTCACGCGGTAGCTAACGGCTATTATGTTGCAGCTATCAACCGGGTCGGTGTGGAAGCGCCATGGAATATGGGTGAATTTTATGGACAGTCGTACCTGGTGGATCCGCGAGGCAGAATGGTAGCGATCGGCAGCCGGGATCAGGATGAGGTCGTTATTGGCGAGATGGATACGGAGATGATTCGTGAGGTGCGTAATGTGTGGCAGTTCTACCGCGATCGCAGGCCGGAAACGTACGAACATCTGGTTAGTCTGTGAACGTAGCTGGAAGCTAGCCCGGATCAAACTTCAGGAGGTGCATGACATTGATGAACAGCTCAGGAACAACGTTATCCGATTATGGGTGGGAGAGTCGCTTTGCCGAGATGAAACCCGCCATGACAGGCAAGGAAGCGATGGAGGAGTCAAACCGCTGTCTGTACTGTTACGATGCACCTTGTATCAAGGCTTGTCCAACCGACATTAATATCCCTTCTTTTATTAGCAAAATATCAACAGGGCACCTGAAAGGTTCGGCGCGCACCATCATGGATGCGAATCCGGTTGGAGCCAGCTGCGCACGCGTGTGTCCCACAGAGGAACTGTGTGAAGGCGCATGTGTCCTAAACGAATCGTCGAAGCCGATTCGGATTGGTGACTTGCAGCGTTACGCCACCGACTGGGCGTGGGCGAAGAATGAGTCGTTATTCCAGGCAGCGCCTGCCAATGGGAGAACCGTCGCTGTTGTGGGAGCCGGGCCTGCGGGATTGTCGGCGGCACGTGAACTGGGGCGCGCAGGGTATGAGGTGACGATCTATGAAGCCAAGCCCAAAGGGGGCGGTCTGAATACGTATGGCATCGTAGCTTTCCGTTTGCCCGAATCGGTTGCGCTATGGGAAGTGGAGCAGGTGGAGGCGCTTGGTGTACAGATCCGTTATGGGGTGCGCATCGGTGTGGATATTCCTGCTACGCAGTTGCTGGAGCAACATGAAGCGATCATTCTGGCCTGTGGCATGGGTTCAGTACCTATGCTCGGCATTGAAGGGGAGAGACTGGAAGGTGTCTATGATGCGATTGAACTGGTGGAGTCCACTAAGCAGGGTGTTCCACCTGCGTTAAATGGTCTGAAGGTCGCCGTTATTGGCGCGGGCAATACGGCGGTAGATGCAGCAACCTGTTCGGTACGTCTTGGTGCCGAGCGGGTGCAGATGTTATATCGGCGCGGGGAAAGCCAGATGACGGCGTATGCGTTTGAATATACGTTTGCCAAGCAAGAGGGTGTGGAGTTCCGCTGGTTTACCCTGCCGCAGCGTATCATTGGAGACGAGAACGGTCGGGTTCAGGCTGTGGAATGCGTGAAAATGGAGCTAATTACCCCGCCTGGTGGTGGGCGTGCGTTGCCCGTGCCTGTGGAGGGATCGGAGTTCATGATTGAATGTGATACGGTCATCCGGGCGATTGGGCAGCATCGTTTATTACCATTAATCGAAGCGTTTGGGCTGCGTCACCAATGGGGCGTCGTTGAGATCGAGCCGCATACGTATCGTACCTCGCATCCTCAGATCTATGCGGCAGGAGATGTCATTTTTGGTCAGGGTCAGGGTGAGGCAATGGTTGTTTCGGCTGCACAGCAAGGTAAGCTGGCTGCCGCCGCTGTCATGAAGGCGTTACCTGGACAGGTGGAAGAGACGGCGTGAGCAGTACATCAATTCCTCGTGTCCCTGACGCGCTAACGAACCCTACACACCTTATAGTGGCAATTATGGAGGATTGGAAAATCTAACGAATCTCTCACGTCTTATGTTGACGAACACCTGTTGAAATGAATCCGGAATGAGCGAATACAGCAAAATAAGCTTTCTACGATTCGTTAGGTTTTGAAATTGCCCCATAGGTCCCGAATAAGAGCTGTACGGTTCGTTAGAATTTAGGCGCGTGCTATCCAGAAACACCATTACTACGCAGAGATCCTGAGCATGACCAAATATTCCAGTGTAACTATATAAGTTGAACTAATCATTTACACGATAACGGAGAGGACAGAAAAAACCTGAAAAAGCAAAGCGTTCGCCTTTATCCCCGGATTTTCCCTTTCGGAAAAGGGAATCAAAAAAATCTGGGGATAACAGCGATTGGAAGGTTATTCTGTCATCGTAGTGTCAGTGTAAATAATCTTTAGTTCAACTTATATAGTAAGTTCAAACAACACCAAGGAGGGATCGTTATGGCTGACTTATCCATTAATCTGGCAGGTATTCGATCACCCAATCCATTCTGGCTGGCTTCTGCACCACCGACTAATACGGGGTACCAGGTTCAGCGTGCGTTCGAGGCGGGCTGGGGTGGTGCGGTGTGGAAGACACTGGGTGAACCGATTATCAATACATCCTCCCGTTTCGCGGCGGTCCATTTCGGTGGGCAGCGGGTGGCGGGGTTTAACAATATTGAGTTGATATCGGACCGTCCGCTGGAAGTGAATCTGCGGGAGATCGCCGAGACCAAGAAACGATTCCCGGATCGTGCGGTTGTTGCTTCACTCATGGTGGAACCTACGCGAGAGAAGTGGCATGAGATTGTGAAAAAGGTGGAGGCTGTCGGCGTCGATGGCTTGGAGCTGAACTTTGGCTGCCCACATGGCATGGCTGAACGTGGTATGGGAGCCGCCTCGGGCCAGCAACCTGACCTGGTCGAACTCCAGACGATGTGGGTGAAGGAAGTGGCGACCACACCGGTGATTGTGAAGCTCACGCCGAATATCACGGATATTACGGCGACCGCCCGGGCAGCTGTACGAGGCGGCGCGGATGCGATCTCCCTAATCAATACGATTAACTCCCTGGCAGGTGTGGATCTGGATTCATGGAATACCGTGCCCCATGTGGGTGGCAAAGGAGCACACGGCGGATACTGTGGCCCAGCGGTGAAGCCAATTGCACTGAACATGGTTGCGGAGTGTGCACGTAATCCAGAGGTAGGTGTGCCGATCTCGGGCATAGGCGGCATATCTGATTGGCGGGATACCGCAGAGTTTCTGCTCATGGGCGCTACAGGGGTTCAGGTATGTACTGCAGCGATGCATCATGGATTCCGTATTGTGGAGGACATGATTGATGGGCTGAACGATTATTTGGATGAAAAGGGTCTGAGCAGTGTAGCAGAATTGGTAGGTCAGACGGTTCCGCGTTATTCGGATTGGGGCAATCTCGATCTAAACTACAAAGTCGTTGCCCGCATCAACCGCGATGTCTGCATCAATTGCAACAAATGCCATATTGCTTGTGAGGACACCTCACACCAGTGTATTGATATGTTGACCGACCCGTCCGGTTCCTATCTGGAAGTGGTGGAGGAGGATTGTGTTGGCTGTAATCTGTGTTCGATCGTTTGCCCGGTGGATGGGGCGATTGAGATGGTTGAGCTTGTGCCTGAGCAGGAACCTGTAACCTGGAATGAACGTCAGTCTGCGATTGCGATGCTGCAATCGGTTAGAGATCAATCAACCAAGGAGGCGATATCATGAGTACCCGCAAATTGATTCGTAACGGTGTTTTGGTGACAGCGTCAGATACCTTTGAAGCAGATATTTTGATCGAAAAGGGTAAAATCACGCAGATTGGCATTGGGCTCATCCCTGACGAACGAATGGAAATCGTGGATGCAGCCGGCTGTTACGTCATTCCGGGCGGGATCGATCCGCATACGCATCTGGATATGCCCTTCGGTGGAACGGTCACGGCGGATGATTTTGCGACGGGAACGACAGCCGCAGCCTTTGGCGGTACAACGACGATCATTGATTTTTGTCTGACACAAAAAGGCCGTCCATTAATCGAATCTCTCCAGGAGTGGCATGCCAAAGCCGAGGGTAAAGCCGCCATCGACTACGGTTTTCATCTCATGATCGGCGAGATGAATGATCAGGTGCTGGAAGAGCTGCCGCAGATCATTGAAGAAGAGGGTGTGTCATCCTTTAAGGTGTTCATGGCATATAAAAACCAGTTTCAGGCTGATGACGGGATTCTCTTCCAGACGTTGCAAAAGGCCAAAGAGTACGGCGCACTCGTCATGGTTCATGCCGAGAACGGGGATGTTATTGACCTGCTGGTTCGACAGGCGCTGGCCGAAGGGCGCACGGAGCCAATTCATCATGCGCTGACTCGCCCATCCATGCTGGAGGGAGAAGCAACAGGCCGGGCGGCCCGTCTGGCTGCACTTGCGGATTCACAGTTGTATGTGGTGCATGTGACCTGTGCGGAGGCTGTGGAGCAGATCGCGCGTATGCGTGAAATGGGTTACCGAATCTGGGGGGAGACCTGTCCTCAGTATTTGACGTTGGATCAGTCGATTATGGATCAGCCGGACTTCGAGGGTGCAAAGTATGTCTGGTCCCCACCGCTGCGGGAAGCAGCGCATCAGGACGTGTTGTGGAATGCATTAAAAAGCGGTCAACTACAGACGATTGGCTCCGATCATTGCTCTTTTAATTTCAAGGGGCAGAAGGACTTGGGCAAGGATGATTTTAGCAAAATTCCGAACGGGGGGCCTGTCATCGAAGATCGCCTCAGCATTCTGTATTCGGAAGGTGTAGTCAAGGGGCGGATTACGCTCAATCAGTGGGTCGATCTGTGTTCGACAAGAGCGAGCAAGTTATTTGGATTATTTCCGCAGAAAGGAACTCTGGCTGTAGGGACAGATGCGGATATCGTTATTTTTGACCCATCTGTAAAAAGGGTGATCTCGGCAGATACGCATCATATGAACGTGGATTACAGTGCATTTGAAGGTATGCAGGTACAGGGATGTCCGGTGACGGTATTGTGCCGCGGGGAGTATGTCATTCGAGATCGGCAGTATGCGGGAACAGCAGGGGCAGGCCAATATGTGAAGCGCAACAAGTATGATGCAGGCGCGCCCATACCGGTGAAACAGCCTGTGACGGCAGTGAATGGAGGGAGAAGCTGATGTCGGATCATGATGTGTTTGAGGCCGAGAGGATCGCCATAGAGCGAATGATTGCACAGGGATATCGGATCTATGCAGTACGGGAACATCTGGAGGGTGCTCACGTCATATGGGGGCACCCGGATCTTCCCGAAGAGAAACAAGAGCAATACGTGGGCACGGCGTCTGGGCGGAAGTGGTTCAGTCATATTCTGATTCGTCAGCTTCAGGAGCAACGGGGAGCTTAGACAATGCCCAGCTCTTCACGCGATTGGACCATGAATATACTCATAGGCGTAGATGGCAAGTTCAATCGCAACCCTTTTCTCGGGGAGGATATAGTCTTCTCCCAAAAGGGCTTCGATTTTGTCCAAACGGTGATACAGCGTCTGTCTAACGATATATAGAGCGGTGGCCGTCTCTTGCTTGGAGCAGCACAGGACCAAATATTGCTTGAGTGTGCGCAGCAGCTGCCCTCCTTTCTCCACATCGTACCGAATGAGCGGCCCCAGGTATTCTTCGATAAAATCATCCAGATTACCACTCTGCTTCATGCTGGCAATGATGCGATAACAATGAAGGTTACTGTAAAAAGGCTGCTGCATCACGCCGATGTCCTTCTGAATCCGAAGTGTCTCCTTCGCGGAATCCAGGCTATCCTTGAGACGGGCGAGGTCCGCGCAGCTGTGACCGACACCGAACAGGCCTGAGAAGAGGCGGTGGGTCTGTTCCTGCTCGTGCTGCTGCAGCTGTTCGATGCAGCGCCATAGACTGCTTTTGCGCTGAGATCCGGGTAGTGGGTCGAGAATGATAAGAATGATCTGGTGATTCAGAACTGTACTGTAGAGGGTGAAGTTGTCCCGTGCAAATACCGACCGGGCGACAATGTTACGTTGGATTAATAATTTCTGAAGTCTGAGGCTGTCTGTGTATGCGGGATTGCTGTCGAATAAAATAATAGTGGCTTTGCTCGTTGCGAGAAGGGGATTAACGGCAGATACATATTCATGGATTTCCTTCGTGGAGTGGTGTCCGTTAAGCCAGTCAATGACCCACATATCTTCTTTGTACCGACGTTTCTCTTCCATGTACTTGGTTCGCATCCAGTCCTGGGCAATCGCGGCTGCGCAACGTTCCAGTGCCTGAATGATGAATTCATCTGAGAGTTTGATCGATATGCTTGAATCGTGATCCGGCAGCTTTTGATGCATCAGCACAAGATCGGCAAAGGTGTAGTCCAACGCCTGAACAGGTATGCTGATCACATCCAATGCGCTCTCCGTGTATGCTTTTAACGCTGTGATATGCTCCCCCTCCAACTGTCCCCGCTGCGAAAACCAATCCTGCCGACGAGTCTCTAGCTCCTCTGGAGGGCAATAGGGAACGGCACTTGCTTCCCCTTCAAGTGGATATAACGCCACGGCACATCCGGTTGTTCGTGACAATAATCGAAGCAGAGGTTGTACGCCATCTCCATTCAGAAGAAGTTGGTTAAATGAGGTGGTGAGACTATCGAGTTCGGCAATCATCCGCTGATGACTGCGAATCAGGGTGAAATGCAAGTCTTGCGTAATATCGATATAACGGACCTGTTCGCGGAACCAGATCAGCGGGAAATCCGCGGCGACTGCAATTTCTTTCATAGCTCCGAGCTGTGATTTGGTGTGATCCCCCAGTTCCATACAGAGGCCGGCAGCTCCACGTGCAATTAACTGACGCAAAAAAGACAGGCCATGCTGCTCACCTTCCTGCCAGCCAATGCCTGTCGTAAGTACCAATTCCCCGCCATTGAGCAAGTCCCCTACCTCAGGAACCTCCATGATATGAACCCAGCGAACATACCGCTCCAGCGCGCGATCACTGGCCAGAACTTCCGCCTTGCGAAATACGGGACGTTTTAGCATGTCTCTGATCTGAATATGAAGCATTGTCTCCCCCACACAACCACCATCCTTCCCCAATCACATGTGATCTATCTGGAGTCTGGAATCCGTCAACTTACATAATTAATCCATATTATAAGTCCATTTACAGCCGATGGGCTGAAATCTAACGTTCATTTGTTTCAAATGACAATTGGGTCTTTGTTTTTTTGTGATTTTGACTAAAATAGAGCATTCCTATGTCAGTCTATGTCTCGTGTGAATTTACATGAAAAAAGCCCCTTAGCATCACATCGGAATTCAATCATTCCAATATGCGCTAAGGGGCGAGAAGTTAGATAGTATAGTCTACATTTAAGTTAGACTCGAACCGTTACATGAGCACGATCAACGACTTCTTAATCTTCGATTCTTTTCTTTTTAAATTTCATTAGGAACTCATACACAATCGGTACGATAACCAGTGTGAGAAGCGTGGAGCTGATCAGACCACCGATTACGGTAATTCCGAGTCCTTTGGAGATGATACCCGCACTCTCTTCGAGACCCGTTACCAGTGGCAACAGGGCACCGATAGTTGCGAGAGCAGTCATCAGAATTGGACGCAGACGAGTTGCACCGGCTTCCAGCAAGGCTTCACGGGTAGGCATACCCTCTTTTTCCTTGTGAATAACACGGTCGATCAACACGATGGCGTTGGTGACCACGATCCCGATGAGCATCAGTCCACCCATCATGGCGGAGACGTCAAGCGTACCACCAGCGATGAACAGACCTACCATAATACCGATAACCGTAAATGGCAGGGAGAACAGGATTGCAAATGGTGCCAATCCGCCGCCGAATGTAACAACGAGCACGAAGTATACAATGGCGATGGCCGCCAGCATGGCGAGACCAAGTTGAGTGAAGGTATCATTAATCTGTTCGGTTGTACCGCCGAACTTCACTTCAACGCCATCGGGCAGATCCAGCTTGTCGATCTCAGCCTGTAGGTTACTCGAAGCTTTCGTTACATCTGAAGCCAGGATGTTGGCTGTAACTTGTACAACAACCTTACCATCAATTTGCATGATGGAGTTCGGGGACGTACCTTCTTCCACTTTGGCAACATCTTTAATTGGTACTTCGATGCCAAGCGGTGAAGTGACGGTCTCATCCTCAATCTCTTTAATACTGTTGAATGTTTTGTCGTCTGTCTCTACATATACTTTATACGTTTTGTTATCAATATCGACTTCCGTGAGCACAGGACGTTCCCGTGCCGGGCTCAGTGCCATGGCCAGTTGGCCTGCAGTCAGGCCCAAGGAACTTAGTTTCTCTTGATCTGCCACGAGCGTATACTGCCCGTAGGTGTCAGCGAGTGTGGTGTCTGCTTTTTCAAAATTATCCTTATCCGCTTCAACCAGTTTCAGAATTTCGTCCGATACAGGTTTGAGTTGCTCTACATTATCGCCATAGATGGAGAGGCTGAGGCCGCTGCCACCCAGACCGCCGGACATGTCGAGTTCATTCCAGGTTCCTACGGTAACTTCCTTCTTCAGACCTTCGACAAGCTGTTCTTTCACTTGAGTAAAGTCTTTTGTATCTTCGTTATATTCGATATAGAAGAGTGCAGAGTTTCCGCCACCGCCACCCATACTGCTCAGTGGATTCGTGCCGCCGATGGAATATTGCATTTTCTCCAGACCTGGTTGTTCCAACAACCACTTCTCGGCAACGAGTGCTTCTTTTTCGACATCTTCACGCAAAGCTCCGGTTTGCGGGCTGTACGTAATAGTCACGTATTTATCCTGTTGTTCTGGCAAGAAGCTTGCACCGATGAACGGGTACAGGAACAAACTGCCGACCAGCAGAATTACTGCAATACTGACCGTGATGAGTTTGTGTGACAGTGTCCAGTTCAGCAGGCGTTTGTAGCCTTCCGCCATCTTGCCTGGTTTTTCTTCGTGATTCTGCTTGTTCTTCAACCCTTTACGGAACAGGGTATGCGCAAGCATTGGCACGATAGTAATGGCAACGATCAGGGATGCCAGCAAGGCGAATACCATGGTCAGTGCAAATGGCAGGAACAGCTCGCCCACCATACCGCTTACCAAGGCCAATGGCAGGAATACCGCAATCGTTACGATGGTGGAAGAAAGGATAGGCACAAACATCTCGCGGGTTGCTTCGCGGACCAGTTCACGGCCTTTCAATCTCTCACCTTTGAGTGTTAATCTGCGGTAGATGTTCTCTATGACAACGATGGAGTCATCGACAACCCGTCCGATGGCAACCGTCATGGCACCCAGCGTCATCATGTTCAGAGTAATATCCATCATATTGAGCGCAGTCAATGCCATCAGCAAGGAGAGCGGGATCGAGATAATGGAGATAATGGTTGAACGAATATTACGCAGGAACAGCAGGATGATCAGGATGGCAAACAAGGCGCCAAAAACGGCTTTGCCCAGCATCGTGTTCACCGAGTCCTGAATCGGCTTACCTTGGTCAAGCAATACAGTCAAATCTGCGTTTTTGAACTGCGTTTGCAATTCTTCCGCTTTGTCTTTGACTGCGTTAACGACATCAACCGTGTTGGCATCGTTGGATTTTACAACGGAAATACCGATCGATTCCTTGCCGTCTGTCCGGGAAATGGATTCCGCTTGACCGATGACTTCGATCTTGGCAATTTCACTTAGTTTTACAGTTGGAATGCCAGGCGCGTTGGCAGCGCCTGAAGGACTACCTACACTGGCATTACCTCCGGCAGCTTGACCTTCAGCCTGGTCTGTTCCTTGTGCAGAGCCAGGAGTGGTACCTTGACCAGCTTCACTAGTTGGTGCTCCAGAGCCTTGTGGGGCTGCGCTTGCACCATTACCTGCGGAAGCTCCGGCACCGCCAGGTACGACTGGAATGGCAAGGTTTTTCAGATCATCGATGTCGATGATGTTGCCATCTACGACAACGGCTTTCTGGGATTTATCCAGTTCAAACAGTCCAAGGGGCACACGAATGGATGAACCTTGAACGATGCCGTTTACCGTATCTTCGGTCAGGCCCAGCTCAGCCATTTTGGCTTGGTCAAACTTCAATTGAACTTCTTTCACATATTGACCGGACACCTGAACCTGAGCTACACCGTCAATATCTTCGAGTGCAGGCTGAATATCCGATTCAACCAGTCGTGTCAATTGTTCCAGGTCACCGCCGTCCTTGTCGGACAGGCTCAGAGATACAACCGGGAAAGAGTTAATGCTGAACTTGGAAATGGTCGGCTTCTGCACACTGTCAGGCAGTTGAACTTCATTCAGTGCCTCACGAACGGTTGCAGTTGCGTTGGTCAGATCTGTTCCATAATCAAATTCGAGTGTGATCGATGCTGCGTTCTCCATGGAAGTGGAGGTCACTGTCTTCACGCCATCTACATTGCGTAGTTTTACTTCCAGCGGCTTCGTGACATCTTCAACAATTCCCTCGGGTGCAGCCCCCGGATCAATGGCAGTGACATTCAGAAACGGTACGTTGATGTTCGGGATTGTTTCTTGTTTCATCGTCAATCCGCTGTACAAACCTGCGAAAGAGATGATAATCGTCAGAATCCAAATCGCAAACTTGTTGTTCAGTGAAAAATTAATAATACCTTTCATACGATGGTTTCTTCTCCTCTCTGTTTCTCCTGTTTATGTGTGTGACGAGTCAGCCTGGATGAACCGGCTATACATGGCATCCAGAATATGCTGAAGCTCGGAGTGCAAGGGTTGAATGGCAGTTACGTTCTCCAGGTTGTGCATCATGCCCAGAATAATGGCACGTCGCGGCGTGAATTCCATCATCTCCTGCCTGAGAATGGAAATAGTCTCAAGTGCATCATTCTTTGGTTGTCCAGCAGGCAATTCTGAGGCAGCGATATCCTGCATTTGCTTGATAATATGAATAGGATGCCGCATCACCGTGGAATCCGGATGGAGTTCGGTAATCCAGGCAGGCCAGTCCTCCAAAGGAATCAAAGGCAAAGGTCGCTGCTTAAGAAACCCGTGCGCTGCATAGTCCATCATTTGCAGTAAATTTGTTGCCATTTTGGTAACAGTAAGGGACGGCATCTCTGTAAACCAGATCTTGACGTAGGAGAG
The DNA here is from genome assembly GCF_047302515.1 of Paenibacillus amylolyticus. Taxonomy (GTDB): domain Bacteria; phylum Bacillota; class Bacilli; order Paenibacillales; family Paenibacillaceae; genus Paenibacillus; species Paenibacillus amylolyticus_G. Next base: position 6,526,058 of record NZ_CP168019.1, read on the forward strand.
GAATAGCCCCTGAGTCAGCAAAATAAGGTCAATCGTATAAGGTTCAATCTCCGATCCGTACTGCTCCTCCAGCTTATCCTTAAACCAATGTAAGGTACGGACCTCCAGATCTCTTTGCAGCGGATGGCATTGTTCCTTGCGTTGCTGTTCATCATCCATCATCATGCTGCGCATCTGTACTCGCAAAAACTCCTTGAGCTCGGCAACATGGATCAACAGTGTCTCGATCTGCTTGTGCAGACGTTCACGCGAGGTAAGGCTGGTTTCATGCTCAATCTGTGTCATCTCGTCCATGAGCGTGTACATGCAGTACTCCAGAGTACTGGCTTCTAATTCCTCTTTGGATTTGAACATAATGTAGAGGCTGCCTTTGGACATCCCGCATAATTCTGCAATCTCTTGCATGGATGTTGCAGCACTGCCTTTGGATGAGAATAACTTGAGTGCTGTAGTAATGATGAGCTTTTTCTTCTCATTCATCTCATGTATAGGGTTCATTAACGATACATTCACCTCATCAGGGAACTTGTGAGTTCTTGAATTGACTTTAAGGTCAGAATAAGTATAAACGATATGGTTAAAGGAATTCAAATGGGAGAAAATTGGAAAATGTATATGGGGAAAAGAGAATGATCAAAGGGAAGGAGAGACGGCAAGTAACAAGGTACAGCTTGTATGTACGATATGGATAAGGTATCAAGAACGTTTAAGTTAGTTTCCTCCAGTGAAGGCGTACAAGGCGAGTATAATAATGGCGACTAGAGCGATGAGATAGAAGATGGCCATGCCGATCAGAAGGGTATACCCTGTATAAGAGCCCATGCGTGCCAATAATTTTTTCATGATTACGACATCCTTTCTTACGTGGCAAAGTATAGAGAGGTTTCCTATTTATATCATATCCCAAAAAAGACGACTTCCTGATCGAAGTCGTCTTTTTTATATTACAGAATTTAATAGATATCTTAATGGAAGCTAAGAATTACACGATAACGGAGATTGCAGAACCGACTTGAAGAAACGAAGTGTTCGCCTTAAAGCTTTCTGTAAGAAAGCTTCTTCGGAAGCATATGCTGTCACCGGATTTATCCCTCTTCAAAGGGGATCAAAGAAATCTGGGGATAACAGCGATCAGAAAGTGGTACTGCAATCGGAGATATAGAGTGTAATTCAGTTGTTCCGTTATGTGATCAGTTTCAGACCAACGGCTGCCACCAAAATCATCGTAATAAACAGAATACGCTTCGCTTCTTTCCGTTCACCGAATAGGAACATGCCTGTTAACGTACTGCCGACCGTCCCGATCCCCGTCCACACAGCATACGCTGTGCCCATCGGAATGGACGTCATGGCGTAGGACAACAGCGAGAAGCTGAACACAAACGACACCAGCATAAGTACGATGTATGGCCATCCTTTCTTGGTGGAAGCACCATTAATACCGATTACACCGAAAATTTCACATATCCCTGCACCTACAATTGCCATCCAAGCCATTATACTGCACCTCCTTTGGCTTCTTGCTGATCCGTAACCAGCTTCAGTCCAATTACGCCGCAGAGCAGCAGCCCGATGAGCAATACTTTGGCCAAGCGGAACGGCTCACCGAACAGTACCATTTCTGTAAGGACGGTACCCGCCGTACCAATTCCTGTAAAGACGGCATACACCGTACCCACAGGCAGCCTTTTGGAAGCAGCAATGATTAGCCCAAAGCTGATCACGATGGCAATCCCCGTCAAAGTCCACTCCCAGGCATTCGAGGCATGTTTCAGCCCGCTTACCCAGACAATCTCAATAATTCCACCGATAAATACATATAACCAGTTGCGGTTCATGTTGTTAAATCTCCTTCCGGCACAACGCTTTGTGCCTCTTCGTTCAAATGATGAATGCCATGCCAGAAGACAGGCCAGGATGCTTCCAACCGTCTCTTGTACCGACGTGAGCTTCCATAGATAATCTCCACGGTAATGCCGTCGAGGAACGTCATGAATGCAATGGCAGCCTGTTCTGCGGGAATGGCCGGTATATCTTCATTACGCATTGCCCTTTGCAGCAGACGAGTCAGTGCGCGTTCCATACCATCGATAAACGGATACACTTGATCCATCACTTCGCCATACAGAGAAAGGGGTGGGTAAAAACAATTGCGCAACATCAATCGAGCCGAAGCATGGGCATTGTATTCTTGTTCGAACCAGATCAACAAGCCTTTCAGCCTCTGCTCCAATGGCAGATCCGCATGATCACGAAAATATTCCAGTGTGTGCCTTTTTACCTCGTGAAAAGCAAATGCCAGTGTGTGTAAAAATAAGTCATCCTTGCAGCTGAAATGTGCATATATGGACGGTTTTTTAATCCCGACTTCATCAGCAATAGCTCTCAGAGAAGCCCCCTCATAGCCATCTCTCGCAAAATGGAACAGGGCAGCATCCCGAATGGATTGTGCAGTCATTCAATCACCTTCCTAACGGTCGTTAGGTAATTATATTTTCACACTTTACATCGCCTGTCAAGATGAAAATATCCGCCTGCACAGTAGAGTACAGGCGGATATAACAGGTATGGATGTGGTTTCTGATCAGAAGGTTGTAAGACCCAGAATCAGCTGCAGCTTGTATAGGATACCTTTCAAAAACGTAGTCTTCTCCTGGAACTCATCCAGGTCTAACGTGAACTCGGCATCATTATTATTCCAAATGCGCTCAAAATAATTCGCGATATCAAGTGTGAACTTATTGTCTGGAGGAGCGGCAACCCATAGATCATTCTCCAGATTGTAGTCATTCATGTTTCGTGGTGTGAAGTTGGTTGAACCCCCCAGGACAATATGATCTCCGGTTGCTTTGGCAAGATAGATCATCTTGGTATGGTATTGCTCCTTGGTGGTGTTATACCAGCGGATCTGAATTTTACCGTCGGATTTATCATGCAATTCAGCAGCGACAGGACGGTTTGGAATGCCGATCTTTTCCTGTCCAAAGGCATTTTCATTTGGATCAAGCACTAGCCGGATCTCAGTTCCTCGTTTTGCGGCTTCCAGCAGGGCTTCCAACACTTTCGGTGAGGCCACATAGAACATGCCCATCCACAAGGTGTCACCTTTGCCAGCTTGATTGATCTCATGGAGTACAGCGTCATTCACTTTGCCTTCAGTTAAATAGCGTATTCGCAAATCTCCCGTGTTTGAATCCGAGGAAGGCGCTGTGTAGGCAGGAACCTTACCTCCACCTGAGATGTCGAGTACAGCTTGCTCTGACTGAAGAATATCGCCAATGATTGGACCTGTTACTTCAAATGCAATATTCGAGTGGTAGGCACTCGCATCATGAATATTGCCAGAAGAGACAATGGCAGTCTTCTCACTAACCACAACTTTGCGATGATTTGCTTTCACGTTGAGCAGCTTGAGATAGGAACGGACCGTTACATCCGGACCATCCGTGGCCATCAGGTTTTTGATCCAGCCATCTCCGGATTGACCAAACCATTGGAAGAAGGTCCGCCAGACCGCAGAGTATACTGGAGTTGAATCACGCAAAGGGTCCACATCCGTGATGACCACATGAATGCCTGCTTGTTCCATTTGTTCCAGCAACGGATTGGGTGCTGAGTTATAGTTGGTATTTACTTCATCTGTAATGAACCAGATATCCATATCAGGATGTTGATTTTTTTTGGAGACCAGCGCTTGGGTGAATTCAGTACTCACGGGAGGGAAGTTCTGTCCCTTGTGCTGATAATTATTGAATAGGAACATATCCACCAGGACAAGCTGCTCTGCTTCCTCCACAATTTGCATCATGCGCTGGAAAATCTGCTGCTCGTGCTCCATCTGTCCGTCGGAGGAAGGATAAGTGAGGTCATGCAGAAACTCGACTTGATCCACACGATACTCCGGACTTTCGTAGGAAATGCCCGTTGGTAATGGTTTGTAGGTCTGATAGAGCATGACGGCGATGAGCCATAGGACCAATAGGACGAGTCCTGTTCGTATGTATGGAAATTTGCCGCGTGAAGACTTGCGGTCTGATGTATGGCGGCGTAATGAGACCAACGGTGGACTCCCCCTTCTGTACTTGCTGACTTCTATTACCACACGGATGATAACGTTGACGCACGAGAGACCCGCTAGCATAACGAATGTAGCGGTAAAATGCATATGGCAAAATTGGCATTATGCAATCGACAGGTGTCTGAGCGTTGTGTATAATGAGTGTATTATTTTTGTAGAATGTTAGGGTTTTCATATGCCTGACAAGGACGGGGAACCAATGATATAACCTTTGAAATCTGGACATTTAGGAAAGAAAGTGGGTAATAAGGTGTATTCCATCAAACAAGTCGCTGCCATGCTCGGTATCCCGACGGTGACGCTCCGGGCTTGGGAGAATCGGTATAGTGCGGTCACCCCTGAGCGGACGGAATCGGGTTATCGAATGTATACCGAAGAGAATGTTGCGGATCTGCGCTGGTTGAAAGAACAGGTTGAGCTACATCAGACCAATATTTCGGAAGCGGTACGGATGTTGAAAGTAAGCAAATTAAATCCGCCCGAGGCTTTACCCACGCCGATCATGGCTCCGGTGCCTACGATGGAAGAAGCCTACGCACGCATGGCAGATCAGATCTATGACTCGCTCTACAACTTTCAGGGTGAACGTGCCAATGGTTTGATTGATTTTGGTTTCACCATGTATGGGTATGACTCGATGTTCTATCATGTGTTGGTGCCCATTCTGGTTCGGGTTGGAGATGCATGGGAGCAAGGCAGGGCTTCGGTAGCGCAGGAACACTTTATGACACAGCTGATTTCGCAGCGGTTTTATCAGTTTTTCCATCTGTTCCCGATCTATCCGCATCTGCCCAAAGTTCTGGCGTTGTGTCCGGAAGGGGAGCACCATCAGGTTGGATTGCTGCTGTTCTCTCTCTTTATGCGTAAAAATGGAGCGGAAGTACTATATCTCGGTGCGAACACGCCAGAGGAAGGTGTCTTCCCGATTATTCGGGAGCAAAAGATCAAGTTGGTCTGCCTTTCAATCACAAGCCCAGGGCTTCTTGAACAGTGTGATCAGCTTATAGAGCGGATTAAAAACGAGTTTCCACATATTCGCTTCGTACTTGGTGGAAAGGGCTATGAGCGTGCAGAACATGCTCGTTACCCGCAATGGATTATGCCAGAGGATTCAGCGGATTGGCAATCATGGATAGAACGTGAGTATCTCGCAAATCGACCACCTGGTGCGAGGTTTGGACAGGCAAACAACTAAACATAATCTCAAATGATATGAATAGGTTAGTGAATACAGGACATCCTTTGACGAAAGTGATCAAAGGGTGTTTTTTGTGTTTATAAATGGAGTATCCACGTATTTTGACCAGTGGGTCATTTTTTGGTTTACAAGGTCGTATAATATTTGTATTATATTTGTATAATGTTTTTGCTAGTTACCGCTTAAAGTGTTCTTGGGCGGTTTAATAATAGGTTAGGGGCTAGAGAACTATAGGAATTCCCTACATAGAAAGGTGAGTGGCATGATACCGAATCAACAACGCAAACGTGCAGCTGTCATTGGCGCAGGTCCGGGTGGACTTGCAGCAGCGATGTTATTGTCCGGTCAGGGGTACGAGGTAGATGTGTATGAGAAACAGCCAGTCATCGGAGGGCGTTCTGCCAGATTGGAACTGGGTGAATATCGATTCGACCGGGGTGCTACATTTTTGATGATGCCTCAGCTGATTGAAGAGATGTTCGACGTGGTGGGACGTAAGTTATCCGATTATGTGCATATGAAAGAGCTAACCCCACTGTACGCACTGAACTTTGGTGACAAGGTGTTCACGCCTTCTCGTAATCGGGAAGATACAGCTGCACAGATTAAGGAATTGTTTCCGGGCAATGAAGACAATTACCTTCGGTTCATGCAAGAAGAAGAAGTGAAATTTGGCAAAGTCATGCCTCTGCTCCGTCGTCCTTTTGGCAAGCTGACTGACTATCTACGCAAGGATGCGGTAACAGCTCTACCTAAGCTTGATGTCCACAATACAGTCTATGGAATCTTGTCCCGCTATTTTACAGATGAGCGTCTACGCTGGGCATTTACATTCCAATCCAAATACCTTGGCATGTCTGCCTGGGATTGTCCGGGTACCTTTACCATATTATCGTTTATTGAGCATCACTACGGATTGTTCCACCCCATTGGCGGCGTGAATCGGATCTTCCAAGCCATGGCCGATGTCGTGGAAGAATACGGAGGACGCATACATACTTCCACCCCGGTGAAACAGGTCATCGTTCGCAATGGTCGTGCAGAAGGTGTGTTGCTTGAGAACGGTGAACGCATCGAAGCGGACCATGTGGTGGTGAACGCCGACTTCGCGCATGCGGTGAATCATCTGTTCAAACCGGGCGTGCTTAAGAAATACACCCCTGAGAAAATGAAACGCAAAAAGTACTCCTGCTCTACAGCAATGCTGTATCTGGGCGTGGACGGTGAAGTGGACCTGCCGCATCACTCAATCTATTTTCCCGAGGACTACCGGTTGAACGTTGATGAGATTACAAAGCACAAAATGTTATCAGCCGATCCATCTCTATATATTCATAACCCTTCCAGACTTGATTCGACGCTGGCACCGGAAGGGAAATCTGCTTTATATGTTCTTATGCCTACGCCTAACCTCACCGCAGACATTGATTGGGAGGCAGAACGGGAGAATGTGCAGGAGGCCATGATGAAACGCATGGAAGGCATTCCTGAGCTGGCAGACATACGCAGCCGTATTGAAGAATGTATGCTGTTCACTCCACTCGATTGGGAGACTGAACTGGATGTGTACCGCGGAGCAACGTTTAATATGGCACATAATCTGGGTCAGATGATGTACCTGCGTCCCCATAACGAGTTTGAAGAGTTGAAAAGTGTATGGCTGGTAGGCGGCGGAACACATCCGGGCAGCGGGTTGCCCACGATCTTCGAATCGGCACGGATCAGTGTCAGATTGATTCAGGAAGAGGACGCACGCACACGTTCCAAGCCATCCTCTTATGTGAAGACGGCAGAAGCCAGAGGACATTCATGAAGCGGGCCGCTATTGTAGGGGCAGGGATTGGTGGACTTACTTCTGCACTGTTATTGAACCGTCAGGGATGGGATGTCACCGTGTATGAACGGGGTTCTCGCGTTGGTGGACGCATTGGATATGAGCAGGAAGGGGAATACCGGATCGATCAGGGGCCAACCATCGTACTGCTGCCGGAGATGTTACTTGGCATACTGGAGGAAGCAGGCGTAGATCGTTCGAAGATTGAGTTACTTCGCTGTGATCCGTTATACAGAGTGCATTACCACAGTGGTCGTGTCATGACCAAGATGACCTCACGTGAAGAGCAGACGGCGGAGATTGAGCGTTTGTTCCCGGGAGAGAGCCGGGGATTCACACGATTCATGAAAGATATGGACACGTTGTTCCCGGCAGGCAGGGCAGCGTTTCTGGAAAGGGCTTTTCCGCGCAAAAGGGATTTCTTCACCCCTTCGCTCATGTCACTCATGGGCAGATTGCGTGCACACAAAAGTGTCCGGAAAGCGGTAGGCGATTATTTTGAGCACGAGGAATTGCTTGATGCATACTCACTGCAAAGTTTATACATTGGTGGATCACCGTTTGGGACGCCAGGTATCTATTCCCTTTTACCTTACGCAGAGCATGAATATGGCATCTGGATGGTCAAAGGTGGATATGCAGCATTGCCGGCCATTCTGGAACAGGAACTGATATCACGTGGTGGACGTGTCGTGCTGAATTCGGAAGTGACCGGACTCAAGATTAAAAATGGTGTGTGTGAAGGTATAGAAACGGCAGCAGGCGCTGAAAATGTGGATGCAATTATCTACAATGGTGATTTCCCCCATCTATCAGGTTTGCTTGGACAATCACCAGCGGTAGCACGTAAAAGAAAACCGTATCGTCCCTCTTCCGGATGTGTATTGCTCTATGTGGGCGTGGACAAAACCTGGGAAGATGCAACGACGCACCAGTTCTTCCTGCCACCGAGTCTTGAAGGCAGTTTGCAGGAAGTCTTCAATCAGCGACGCATTCCGGCAAAGTCCTCATTTTACGTATTTAATCCGGTCGCATTGGATGAAACTGCAGCGCCTCAAGGACAGAGTGTATTGTATTTCCTCATTCCCGTACCAGATGCCGAAGGTGTCGACTGGGATCAGGAGAGTGAAGCATTGGCAGAACGTGTACTGGAAGAAGCGGAGCAACGAGGGTTCCCGGGACTTCGTGCAGCAATCAAGTGGAAAAAGGTACGTACACCCGCTGACGCAGAGCGAGACGGGCTCTATGGGGGCGGTAGCTTTGGTATAGCACCTGTACTGTTCCAGTCCGGTGTATACCGACCGCAACCCAAACCATTCCCTAATATAAAGGGATTATATGCCGCAGGAGCATCTGTACATCCAGGTGGCGGAGTGCCGATTGTAATGCAGAGTGCACGTATGGCCGTCAATCAACTCATGAAGGAGATGGGAACATGAATGAAGCGATTTTGAGCAGGTGTGAAGAGTTGATGCAAAAGGGTTCTTCCTCTTTTTATCAGGCCTTTAGAGGGCTGCCTAGTCCACGTCGGGAAGCGGTATATGTCATTTATGCCTTCTGCCGCATGATTGATGACAGTGTAGACGAGCCGGAACATTCGCCATATACGATTCACGAGATCCATGATTTGTTTGATCGACTAGACGAAGCGGAAGGGCACTTTATCTGGCCAGCACTGAGATGGTTGTTCAGCAGTTTCCCTCATCTGGATAAGGGCCCATTTTTCCGTCAGATGGAAGGGCAGCTCACAGATCTTAAAGTAACGCATTATACAACGCTGCAGGAACTGGAGCATTATTGTTATCTGGTAGCCGGAACCGTAGGTGAGATGTTGTTGCCTGTACTTCGGGATGATAACGGAGCGGAAGTAGCCATGAACGGGATTGCTTTGGGTAAAGGGATGCAGATCGTTAATATTATTCGGGATGTTGGTGAAGATCGGGCCAGAGTGCGCCGGTATGTTCCGCTGGAGATCATGGAGAAGCATGGTTACACCGAGCAGGACTTTGAAGACGGAGTCGTGGACGAACGTTTTATTGCCATTGTTCATGAATTAAAAGCTGCAGCATTGAACTGGTTCCGTATAGGCATGGATCGTCTGGATACGTACCCAACGGAAAGTGCGTTTTCCATCGAGCTGGCAGCAGCCTTTTACTCCACCATTCTACACGCGGTTGAACGCAACGATTATGACGTATATACCAAGCGGGCATATGTTAGCGATGAATTGAAACTGGAGATGCTGGGTGCAATTGTGAAACGTTACCCGATGCTGGCCTATCAAGCCTCCCGAACGGCGGTATCCTGATGATCCAGTGGCTTTACTGGGCTTGGTATGTCATTGGAGCAACCTTGATGCTAACGATCGGTGTGCCTGACGTATTATCTTTTTCGAATGGGTTATTTCTAATCTTTTACGCATTGTATGTGCTGGATCTGATCTATCAAGGGCGTAATCGGACAGGCCTGTCCGACCAGTCAGTCATCTGGCTGAAACCCGGACTCTGGATATCCTCTGTGATTATCTGGCTTGGAGGTATGGGCGTAGAGTGGGTAGGCGTTCATACGCATTGGCCTTTTGGCGAGTATGCCTACTCGGACTTCTTCGGGATTCATCTGTTCAGTGTGCCAGTTACGCTGGGTTTCGCCTGGATCGCAGTGGTGGGTAACTCGGCGCTGTTAAGTGGCGGTGGTTCAACCTGGACTGGCAAATTGCTTCGAGCAGTGAAGACCGGGTTCTGGGCAATTGTTCTTGATCTGGTACTCGACCCTGTTGCACATGCGAGAGGATTCTGGGAATGGCAGGCTCCAGGTGGTTTCTACGGTGTCCCATGGACCAATTACATAAGCTGGTTTATCATGGGTGCATTCCTGTCCCTCTTCCTTCCGGCCATGCCTAATGACCGTAGCTCATTGCTGCGTGCGAAATGGTTGTATCAGCTGTTTATTCTTCTGTTCGGCCTACTTGCCCTAAAGGAAGGAATTACGGGCAGCTTTATCATCGCCATTGCTGGTGTGCTTCTTGCCGAAGGGAGCTGGCTCTATGATTCGCGCCGTAAAATCAAAAACGTTTAATCGTATTTTTGCCTTATACAATCACTATTATCTGCTACGTCGGCGCTTCCGCTCCTTCACGCTCACAGGGTCACTGGACCCGCAGGTGGACATCAGGGACAACTCCCCGATTGAACCGACTCGTCCGGTGATCTATTTCATGAACCACAGCTCCTGGTGGGATGGTCTGCTGCTCTATCATGCGGCCAGGCAGACATCGCGGGGTGATCATTATGTGATGATGGAGGAGCAACAGCTTCAGCAATATGCTTTTTTTCATAAATTGGGTGCGTATTCGATCAATAAGGCGAGTGCGTCCGGTATTCGGACCTCTCTACAGTACACCAGTGAATTATTGGATTCAGGTAAAAGGGTCTGGATTTTTCCCCAAGGAGAAATATTGCATCAGGAGGCCAGACCAATTCAGTTCCGTCCAGGCATCGGATTGTTGCTTCGTCGTTCTCCGAATGCCATCGCCGTACCGGTAACCTTGTGTCATGGGATGGTCCAGCATGATTTACCGGAAATATCGATGCAGGCGGGCCCAGCTGTGATGGAAGACTGGAAGGCGTTGAAGAGTGAAGAGATTGCCGCCAGACTCGGCCATGTGCTGGAACAGCAGTTAGACGATCATAGATCAGAGCTTATACGGATGGGGCAGGGAAGTTTGCCAGATGCGATTCCACTGATTCGTCATGTACGTTCGACAAGTGAAAAATACGATGCCACGCGAAAGCGGGTGAACCGTTAGCATGAATGCATCTGAAATCTTCTGGATTGTGCTTACCTGCATATTGGGCATACAGTTGTTGTTCGCTCTATGGAACGTTTCCTGTCTGCCCAAAGTGCGTTCATTCCGAGCAGACCGAATACAACCACCAGACCTGCTGGTCTCGGTACTGATTCCAGCCAGAAATGAAAGACTACATATTGAAGGATGTCTGGAAAGTGTGCTCGCGAGCGATACGTCGGGATTCCGGATGGAAGTATTGGTGCTGGATGATCGCTCCGAAGATGAGACAGCGGCCATGGTACAAGCGATTGCGGATCGGGATGCACGTGTGCGTTTGCTGCATGGCGTTGATCTTCCCGAAGGCTGGATGGGGAAATCCCATGCGTGTCACAGGCTGGTTCAGGAGGCCAAGGGAGAATGGTATATGTTCGTGGATGCGGATGTGCGTCTGGAGCCAAGTGCCATTCGGCAGACTCTTGCGGCAGGGTGTGAGCAGAGCGGGGGTCTGGTGACCGGTTTTCCTTATCAGGTAACGAAGACGTGGATGGAAAAGCTTGTTGTACCGATGATGGTCTTCACCATCATCAGTCATCTGCCCATTTTCATGATACGCAGATCATCCAGTCCGATGTTTGTGGCCGCTACGGGGGCTTTTTTGCTGATTCATCGCTCCAGTTACGAAGCATCCGGCGGTCATGCTGCCATTCAGGCGCATCTGGTGGATGACATGAGTCTCGCCAAAGCAGTCAAGCGCGCAGGTCATCCGGTGATGCTGACAGACGTGCATGACGTAACAAATACCCGGATGTATCAGAACGGGGCAGAAGTATGGAATGGATACAAGAAAAATATGTACGAAGGTATGGGGCGCAAAGACGTGCTACTTCTTGGTACGATGCTGATGTATACGCTAATGTATATTGTGCCCCCGCTAGGCTTGATAATTGGACTCCTTATGGGCAGTTCGATGTTCGTTCTGTATGGACTGTTGGGAACATTATTAGGTATGGCTGTGAAAAGAGTAGCGGATCATGCTGGCGGACAACCCTGGTGGCTTGCCCTTCTGCAACCGGTCAGCATGGCCTGTGTCATTGCCATCGGAATTGCTTCCTGGCAGGCAGGCCGCTCCGGCAAGGGGTATGTATGGAAAGGTAGGCGGTACAGTTGAGAGGTAACGTCATTATAATCGGTGCAGGTTTTGGAGGTCTGTCGTGTGCGATACAACTGGCTTCACAAGGTGTGCAGGTGACCATTCTGGAACGGCAGAAGCACGTAGGTGGCAAGCTGCAGCAGATTGAGCGGGACGGGTATCATTTTGACCGTGGACCGAGCACGATCACGATGCCATCGACCTTTCGTTCAGTCTTCGACCATGCGGGAGTAGCGATGGAAGATTACGTACAATTATATGAGTTAGAGCCGCGCACACGTAATATTTTCGCAGATGGCACAGTGGTAGATTTGTCAGGTAATCGTGGGTGGATGAAGGAGCAGATCGCGGCGTACAGTCCGGAGGATGCGGCTCGTTATGATGCGTTTATGGATGAGTCTGCTGCACTGTATGCGGAAGCCAATCGTCATTTTCTGGGTAAGTTGCTGCTGTCTCCTTCTGACAAATACAATCTTCAGATGCTGCGCAGCCTGCTCCGCGTACGCCCAACGGTGAAGCTGGATAAGCTGCTACGTTCATATTTCCAACATCCGCATACGCTGGCTATGTTCGGACGGTACGCGACCTATGTGGGATCATCACCGTATCAATCGCCTTCGATCTTTGCCATGATGGGTCATGTGGAAGCAGAAGTCGGCATCTACGGGGTAAAAGGCGGGACCTGTCAACTGATCGAAGGAATGACCCGGCTGGCACGGGAAAAAGGCGTACAAATTATTACCGGCATAGAGGTCCGGCAGATTGTTGTTCGGAATGGCAAAGTGGCAGGCGTGGATACAGATCAAGGTTTCCGGGAAGCCGATCAGGTCGTTGCCAATGGAGATGTGCTTAGCGTGAATCGACTGCTGCTCGCACCGGAACATCGGAAAGAGATGAGCGATGCCCGCATACAGAAATATGAACCATCCATCTCGGGATTTGTGACGCTGGCAGGTGTGCGAAGGCAATATGATGCACTGCTGCATCATACGGTTTTTTTCCCGGAACGGTATGAACTGGAGTTCGACCATATTTTCCGTGACCGTAAAATGCCCGAAGATCCGACGATCTATATCTGTTATTCCGGTTATTCGGAAGCGGGCATGGCTCCGGCGGGAGCCAGTAATCTGTTCATTCTGGTCAATGCCCCCTATTTGTCGGATTCATGGAATTGGGAGCAGCAGACGGAACGTTACGGAGCGTTTGTGCTGGAACAATTGGCAGCGCGGGGAATTAGCGGGTTGAATGAATCCGATGTGCTGATCCGGTACACACCGCGAGATATCGAACGGGATACCTTGGCGCATCAAGGGTCGATCTACGGCATCTCGTCCAACTCCGTGAAGCAGACCTTCATGCGACCGGGCAACCGAAGCAAAGATGTACAAGGTCTCTGGTACGTGGGCGGAACCACGCATCCAGGCGGTGGAACCCCGATTGTAACGTTGTCCGGACAGCTTGTTGGTGAGCAGTTGGCATCTGAAATCTTGAGATAGTTCGTTGTGCAGGATGATGGAGTGAAAATGTGTTTTGTTGATCCATGTGCGTGTGTATCGTCTCTGCTAACCAGCTTCGAAGATGCGACAGATGATCCGTGTTTTTGAGTAGACATAAGATAGTGGTGCTCCGAGATTTAAGTGAGACATTTGGTGTCGGGGCATCCTTTCAATAGATGGTTTGGAACGTTATACTGGATAGAGTTAAACTGCTGAGCTGCAATGCTTATAGGATTAATGTTTTTGTCTTTTGCAAAAGACGTATATACATAGAAGCTAGGAACAGGCAGGTTATCCTGTCGATCCGCACGATTCTCACATAGGAGGTCTCATCATGAATGAACAAGAGCGAGCCGGCGAACGGCTGCTTCCCGAAGTGGCTACGGGAGAACGGAAGCTAGAGCACGTGCGCCTCTGTCTTGAGGAGAATGTGGCAGGAGAAGGGGTAACCAGCGGTATGGAGCGGTTTGCGTTTCGCCATCACCCACTGCCGGAACTGGATTTTGAAGAGGTGCATCTGGAGACTTCGTTTATTGGCAAAAAAGTACGCACACCCTTGCTCATCAGTTCGATGACGGGTGGAAGCAAAACAACGGGCGCCATCAATGAGCGCCTCGCCCGAGTAGCAAACGCCAGAGGCTGGGCGCTCGGCGTAGGTTCGATCCGGGCTGCCGTAGAACAGCCGGAACTGGCGAGTACCTTCGATGTGCGGCGCTGGGCACCGGACATCCCGGTCATTGCCAACCTGGGCGCGGTGCAGCTGAACTATGGCTTCACCACGGCTGATTTCCAACGTGCCGTAGATATTGCGGGTGCGGACATGCTCGTGCTTCACTTGAACACGTTGCAGGAAGTTTTCCAGCCGGAAGGTAATACTAACTTCAGCGGGTTATTTCAACGGATTGAGAACTTGTGTCGTGAGCTAGACGTGCCTGTTGGCGTAAAAGAAGTAGGTTTTGGCATCGATGGCGTGACGGCTCAACGCCTATATGAAGCGGGTGTCTCGTTTATCGATGTAGCCGGTGCAGGTGGTACAAGCTGGGTACAGGTAGAGAAGTACCGCAACAATAACCCGGTACGCCGGGCAGCAGCTGAAGCTTTTGCCGACTGGGGCATTCCCACGGCGGAGTGTATTCAGGAAGTACGAGCGCTGAACCCAGCGGGGGCCCTGATTGGCAGCGGTGGACTGCACACTGGTGTGGATGCGGCCAAAGCCCTCGCGCTCGGCGCGGATCTCGCTGGTTTCGGTCGATCTCTGCTCGAATCCGCAGTCGCTTCGGATGATGCGCTGAATGAGCGGTTGGAACAGGTTGAATTTGAACTGCGTACGGTGATGTTTGGCATTGGTGCAGGGCAGATTGAAGATCTGAAGCAGACGTCACGTCTGGTGGAACGGCGTTAACATAAAGATTTGAATTATGAAAAGGTGTAATGTTTCGTCTTATATAAGGAACACTTAATTCCCCGTTGTGCACATGCGTGAATGAATTAATGGCTATTATCATAATCAGGTTGCAGATCATTACACACTCCTTATGGAGTGTGTTTTTTAATTTTTAACCCATTTTTTTAAAAATTGATGAAGTAACTTTTTTCGTGCTCGCGCCAACTTCTGACTTATAGCTTGCTCCGAATGACCAAGCAGTTTTGCGATCTCTTTGTAAGACATTTCTTCAATATAAAAAAGGGTGATAATGGTTTGATAGTCCTGTTTTAACTCTGTAATGGCATTTCGTAGTGCTTCGTCTCGCAACTTTTCTTCGACTTCAAGAGCAACACTGATTTGCTGAACTGCAACCGTCTTATTATCTTCAATTAAGCTGGCTATGTCTGTTGACTGACGATCTAATTTTGTTTTTCTTAAGTAATCCAGAGCGCAGTTACGAGTAACTTGCCTTAACCAAGCTTTGGAGTTATCAATTTTATACTTATTGACATTGGAAATGACTCTCAGGAAGCTTTCTTGAATGACATCCTCCGTTAAAAAATGGTCTCGGCCTAACAAATATGTAATATCTTGATGCACCAAATTATAAAATGAACGATAGACTGATTTTTGTAACGGAGGGGGAAGGTCGTAATAACTTTGGTGGAAAAGATAATTAAAATCCAAGCTATCTCAATCCTTTTTTGCATATTTTGGTGAATAAAAAACAAATGACATTCTTAATGTTATAGCATATATCAGGATAATGTAAGTGAATTGATTCAGAAAATACATATTTATGGATTTTTTTGCTAAAAAACGTTAGATGAGGAGATAAGCTGGAGTCTCTATATTTAGTAACACGTTGAGATTAGCCTTTATTGAAAGGAGGACGAACATTCATTACACGAATTAACTGTTTTTTTAATGTTAGAGATTTTTTTGAAATATCAATAATGGAGGAGTGATTTTAACATGAATAAGAAGAAGTTACTGTTAATTGGATCTTCTGCTTGTCTCGCACTATTCTTATCCGTAGGTGTTGCTGGTGCGAATTTAGGAAATGTCTTACAGAAGCATCTAGTGGAGGATGAGGCGGTTCTGCAAAAAAATATCAACAATATGAGTAATGAACAATTAATTGATGAAATTGATAACTTGGCTGCTACAGTGGGTCAACCTTCAACACTGGCTAAGAACGATAGTGTTGGTCAAAATGAGATTAATACCCTCATTCCTTTCGTATCGGCACTTTTCGAAAGAAAAGATCAGTTGAAAGATGAAGATATTCTTAAGATCGTTGCCGATAATACAAAGACAGTCATTACACGTGAAGCGCTAGTGGATTTGTATGTGCTTAAACATGAACAAAATAAAGATGGTGGGGAATTAAAACAAATTCTTCTTCAAGATGGTATTGATTCACAAGTGAAATCGAGAATTGTTGCTACAGCAGATTTCACTTTAGATGATGTGGGGTTATTAAAAGAAATTATTCATGAAGACGATGATATTCTTGCATTTAATGGTTTGAAACGTTTAAGT
Source organism: Paenibacillus amylolyticus (assembly GCF_047302515.1). Classification (GTDB taxonomy): domain Bacteria; phylum Bacillota; class Bacilli; order Paenibacillales; family Paenibacillaceae; genus Paenibacillus; species Paenibacillus amylolyticus_G. Next base: position 6,542,572 of record NZ_CP168019.1, read on the forward strand.
AATATCAATGTAAGCGAGGCATATGGAATTTCAGAGAGCATTTTGTCTAATATTGAAGAGCAATCTCCAAATAAAATTTCTGCTGCGTTAAGAGCTACAGCAAAGTATCTTAAAAATGAAAGTCAGTCTACCCTTCAAAAAAATACAGTGGATCTAGAAGCTGATTTCATTGACACCAGTTTTAAAATTATAAAATCAAGTAATGATGAAGTTCTTAAAGATTCTGCAATTTTCGCCATTTCCGAGATCGGAAGTCAAAAGGCTATTACACAAATTATCGAAAGTGATTTGGTCGAACAGGAACTTAAAGCTTTTGCGGTCGATCAAAACTTTATCACTCTAAAAGAGATACTTACAGGGAATCCGACAGAAGACGAAATTAGATTCGTAGTTTCTGCGTTAGAAATACTACCGATTGTGGACTTGGTTGAACCTCTTAGTGAAGTAACTTCAAGTATTAGTGATCCAGATTTGAAAAAGCGGAGCGAAGAAGTCATCATTGTGGCTCAAAAGGAAGGCATCAGCGGAAATTATAAATGGGCTGAATGAAAATATATGAAAGAGAGGCTGATTATAAAATGAAAAAAATTAGCAGAAAGCTATCTCTAATTCTATTTGCTATAGTTCTCTTAGGCACTTCATATACTGGAGGTGGAACAGCTGATGCAGCTACTGGAAATCAAGGGTATGCTGCCTATAGAGACGGAGTGTTTTTTGGATTTGACTGGCATGCAGGATTATGGGATGAACCTGCATCAAACTATGGTCTTCCTATTCTGCATGCTCCAGGAACCGGAAAAAGTGTACAATGGGACACTTGGTCTAACTTCATTGATGGTAATAATTTCAAAGGGACATATAGACCAAATACTGCCCCCTCTTCAGCTCAGAGAGATTTGTTTGTTGCTATGGGCAGAAATCTGCGTACACAAAATATTTCTTATAACTTAGGTTACCAGGTATATTATAGTACTGGTAGCGCAAGTACGTATGTTAAGTATGATGAAGTGAGTTCTATGCGGTGTGATGGTGTTATTGAATATATTTATGAATGGTACAGTTTTAGAGTATATGGAAACGATACTCAATGGGATGTCACTAAAAATGATTTTTGGATCAGGGAACAGCACAGTGGAACTCTGATCACTCCTAAAAAACAAGTGAACTACCTGACAGCGATATAATGGGAAAATATAAACATTTACTTCTAATGCTTCTGATCGTTGTTCCTTTCACAATTATTAATTTTAGTTCATATTTGAAAGGGCATACTCCGAGTATCTTTCAAGCGGCAGCATCGATACTCTTTATCCTTGTATGGTTTGTTTATGGCATAATGCAAAGTGACAAATACAAAGAATATGCGTTGCTCTCCACTTTGTATTGGTTAGCAGGTGTAATTTTACTTACTATAGGATATTTTGCGAATTCGGCAATTATATTTATTCCTGCGACTATTATTTGGGCAGGCCCGGTTTACGGAATAAGGTATTTCTTAGAGCTACCAGCTAATCTTGTTTTTGCCTTAGTGAGTATTGTGATAGTTTATGTGAGTAGTATTGTGGGTGTTTTATTGGGGAGAATTTTTAAAAAAAGGTCCGTAACCTTTGGGGAGAAATGATATCTTAATACATCTAGAACACCAAAAGTAGCTTCTGAATTATGAAGCTACTTTTGGTGTGTAAACCTATTTATTGGTATGAGGTACATTGTAGCTGATTAATCGCCTCTCTTTGGATGTATGCAGATTACTTAAATACTATAGAACCAAGGAACGAACTTGACTGGAAAGGCCCCCTTTGATCTACATACATTCCTCTTTCACATTGACATTCTCATTGGTTACAGTAACGTATGAATTGCCGGACAAGTATTCCGTATAACCGCAAACCATTTTGTTATAGGTTTTACCGCGGCTGTCCGTAAACTCCAAGGAGACGGTTCCCTCTCCGGAAAGTTTCAGCTGTGGGGCGAATTTCACTTTTACTCCGCTGGGAATATCTTTTTTGAATACGTAGGTGGAGCCACTCTCGTTGGTGCTATACGAGTCGCCTTGGGCCAGGCTAGCCTGAATATTGGTGAGATCATAGTCGGACTGATTGTGAATTGTGATTCTCAAGTGGCGAAAGGGATCGACTGCATTCAGCAAGCTCTTAAAGGCGAGGATACCTATGACGAGTACGATGGCGGACAAGATAATGATTTTCTTTTTGGAGAATCGGCGATGTGTGCTCAATATAAAGCACTCCTTTCCTATGAGGTATAAACGATGGGAAGAGATCAAAAGTTATAGAAAAAAATGGTTAAACACGAAAATTAAAGTTTGATTTGTCAGAATAACCTCATGCGCCAAGACGGAGAACAGGATACAATAGGGTACTAGCAGTGCATATAGGACTGAACAGAGATCCTACATAATGAAGACCACTCAACATAAGGAGGGGAATAAGTTGAAACTTTTTCCAATGAATCAGGAAGATTATGCGAGTTTCCGCATTCGATCGATTAAGGATTTTGCACAGGAAAAAGTAGAAGCGGGCACCTGGGCTGAGGAAGAGGCACAGCAACTGGCGGAGGAATCTTATGAACGTTATCTTCCAGAAGGCTTGAACACACCCGGAGCGTATCTCTACAATCTGGTGCACCCTGTGGACGGAAATGTGGGATATATCTGGTTTAACATCACGGATAATCGTCGTGGAAAAGATGCCTTTTTGCTGGATATTGTGGTTGAAGAAGCGCATCGTGGTAAGGGATACGGCACGGAGACGATGAAGGCGCTGGAACAGGCGGCTTTGAGTCTTGGCGTGGATCGCATTGGTTTGCATGTGTTTGGACATAATGTGCGGGCAAGCAGCTTGTATCGCAAGATGGGATATGAGGTAACGGATCTGACGATGTACAAGGAAATCAAAGGGTAAACCAATAGCGGAAGGGACTCTGGTCGAATTGGCGAAGTTCCTTGATGCCTTGAGGTTTGTCATATATAATGTATAGGATTATCCATACCGAACAAGTAATCAATGAGGAGTTGTCATATACATGGCTTTGAAAGCAGGAATTGTAGGGCTTCCGAACGTCGGAAAATCTACGTTGTTTAACGCAATTACACAAGCAGGTGCCGAATCGGCAAACTATCCGTTCTGTACAATTGACCCTAACGTGGGGATCGTTGAAGTACCCGATGAGCGTTTGGACAAACTGACAGAACTCGTTGTACCTAAGAAAACAGTACCAACAGCGTTTGAGTTTGTAGATATCGCTGGTCTTGTTCGCGGTGCGAGCAAAGGTGAAGGTCTCGGTAACAAGTTCCTTGCCCACATTCGTGAGGTAGATGCGATTGTACACGTGGTACGTTGCTTTGTAGATGAGAACATTACACACGTCGATGGCAAAATTGACCCGGTAAGCGACATCCAGACAATCAATCTGGAGCTGATCCTGGCCGATATCGAGAGTGTTGAGAAGAAAATCGATCGCTCCAAGAAAAACATGAAGGGCGGCAACAAGACTGCCTCTCAAGAAGTAGAAGTATTGGAGAGAGTGAAGGCTGTTCTGTACGATGACAAGCCGGCACGCAGCATGGAACTTACGGATGATGAGCTTCTGATCGTGCGCGATCTGCACTTGCTTACCCTGAAGCCTGTTCTGTACGCAGCCAATGTAGCTGAGGACGAAATCGGCGACGTGGCGAACAATGCTTACGTTCAAAAAGTAAGAGAATTCGCAGCTGCTGAGAACGCAGAAGTGGTGCCAATCAGTGCAAAGGTTGAAGAAGAGATCTCTGAGCTGGAAGGCGAAGATAAACAAATGTTCCTGGAAGAACTCGGTATCGAGGATTCCGGTCTGAACCTGTTGATCAAAGCGGCTTACAAATTGCTCGGTCTGTACACATACTTCACAGCAGGTGTACAGGAAGTTCGTGCGTGGACAATCCGTAAAGGTACCAAAGCGCCTGGCGCAGCGGGTGTCATTCACACTGACTTCGAACGTGGATTCATCCGTGCAGAAGTTGTTTCCTACGACGATCTGGTTGCAGCGGGTTCCATGAACGGTGCCAAAGAGCGCGGACAACTTCGTCTTGAAGGTAAAGAGTACGTTGTAAATGACGGCGACGTTATGCACTTCCGTTTCAACGTATAGGTTGTTACACGTTTATATGTAGATTCAATAACATGACCCTGCGACCTTCTCGTGAAGTTCGTGGGGTCTTTGACTTAGAGTTTTGCAGATGAGGAACAAGAAAAACCACCGGGATTAGGTTGGTCGGCTTGCAATCCGGTGGTTTTTCATTCGTTTGATTGAAATTCGCCGTGGTCGCCCACCGGCCTTTGTTAGAGAAGTCACGATGTTAGCGCATCGTGGCTTTTGTTTATTTTACATTTCGGAACAACATCGAACAACAATTTCATTTTGTATTTCGCAGCACCAAAAATTAGTTCATCCGCCTGCGGAACAGTTACTATTCAGAACCATAAGAATATGCTATAATTAAGAGTCGTATACCACGTTAAAATTCGCGCTTGAACAGATGAGCTTAAGCGAGTTTCATACAGGGTACGCGATTTCTTGATTTCACTTTAAAAGTAAAGGATTTGATGACGTTGTAGCGATGTTATACGTCGATCATACAGGAATGTGAATACATGCTGCGGTCAGGGGATTCGGTGAGAATCCTGTGCGTTGTGGAATATAGATTATAAATGTTATGAATAATGAAACCGAAATAATTATTAAAAACGATATTTGCATGGACAAAATAATGTGTGAGGTGACTATACATGTTGGATAAATTACAGGCGTTAGCCGACCGTTATGACAAGTTGAGTGAGCTTTTGTGTGACCCGGATGTGGCAAGTGACAACAAAAAGTTGCGGGAATACTCCAAAGAACAATCCGATCTGCAACCGACTTATGAAGCGTACAATGAATACAAACAGGTAAGTCAGGATCTCGAAGCTGCGAAGGAAATGCAGGGTGAGAAACTGGATGATGAGATGCGTGAAATGGTCAAAATGGAAATTGACGAACTGAGCACTCGCCAGAAGGAACTGGACGAATTGATTCGTGTACTCATGCTGCCAAAAGATCCGAATGACGACAAAAACGTTATTGTTGAGATACGCGGAGCAGCTGGTGGAGATGAAGCAGCGTTGTTTGCAGCAGATCTGTATCGGATGTACACACGTTATGCAGATGCACAAGGCTGGCGTGTAGAGCTGATGGACGTTAATACAAATGATCTCGGTGGATTCAAAGAGGTTGTTTTCCTGATCAACGGCCGTGGCGCTTACAGCAAAATGAAATACGAAAGCGGCGCACACCGTGTACAGCGTATTCCAACAACCGAATCCGGCGGACGTATTCATACGTCAACTTCAACGGTTGCGGTTATGCCTGAAGCCGAAGATTTTGATATCGAAATTCACGATAAAGACATCCGTGTTGATACGTTCTGTTCCAGTGGTGCCGGTGGACAATCGGTTAATACCACGAAATCCGCAGTACGGGTAACGCACGTTCCAACGGGAATCGTGGCGACATGTCAGGATGGAAAATCACAGAACTCCAACAAGGAAAAAGCGTTGCAGGTTCTGCGTACACGTATCTTCGATATGAAACGTATGGAAGAGGAAGCGAAGATCTCTGTTGAGCGGAAAAGTAAAGTGGGAACGGGCGACCGCAGTGAGCGGATTCGTACGTACAACTTCCCACAAAGCCGTGTGACGGATCACCGTATCGGTCTGACGATGCACAAGCTGGATCAGATCATGAACGGGGAGATTGAAGATATCTTGTCTGCACTGACGATTGCTCAGCAGACCGAGTTGATGGATAGAGGAGAGTAATCTGTGACCCGCGCGCAGTTTGTCATGACGCCGGAACAGAGCTGTCGGGAAGCCTTCGTGGAGGCTTCCTCTTTTTTGGAGAAGTGCGGCGTGTACGAGCCGCAAAACAATGCCCGGCTGCTGTTGGAACATGTACTCGGCGTCTATGGTGCCGCGTATTACATGATGCAGCCGGAGCCTTTTCCCAGCGAGCATCGCAGCCGCTGGGAGGACGCCGTCACGCGCAAGGCTGCGGGTGAGCCGGCGCAATACATTATCGGCAGCCAGGAATTCTATGGGCTGCCGTTCGAGGTCACGCCGGCCGTGCTGATTCCGCGGCCGGAGACCGAGCTGTTGGTCGAGGCTGTGCTGCGCGAAGCCGACCGCGTGTTTCCTGACGGCGCTCCGCTCGCCGTCGATATCGGCACGGGCAGTGGTGCCATCGCGGTGACGATGGCTTCACTGCGCCCGCGCTGGCAGGTCGGCGCCGGGGATCTCTCGGCGGCTGCCCTGCAAGTGGCCGCACGGAACGCGGCCGCGAACGGGGTACAGATCGACTTCCGTGAAGGCGATCTGCTGGCCCCGTTCGCCGGGGCACGGGTGGACATCCTGGTGTCCAACCCGCCATACATCCCGGCGGCGGATATCGCCGGGTTACAGCAAGAGGTGCGCGATCATGAGCCGCGCATGGCACTGGACGGCGGTCCGGACGGGCTTGCACCGTACCGTATCATGCTGGAGCAGTTGGCGCTGCTGCCTGCGCCGCCGCAGATCATTGGTTTTGAGCTGGGCCAGGGGCAGGCTCGCGACATCGCAGCTTTGCTTGAATCGGCGGGACATTGGCCGGAAATAATCATTGTACCGGACCTTGCCGGAATCGAGCGGCATGTCCTGGGTGTTCGTACTTCGGAACAGGTGACGAAAATGTAAGGTTCCGCGGGTTTTCTTTTTGCCGTGAAATCCTCTACAATGAGATATACCGAAGATTTCTGAATGCTTGGGGGAACATAATTACATGCTGCACAAATTTAAAAAGATAGACTATTCTATTGTCTTTATACTCGTTATTCTGATGGGTATCAGTATTTTGTCGATTTACAGTACAACGTTTGGTCGTCCAAAGCTGGAGGGACTCCCGAAAAGTGCAGTGATCTTTTATATTTTGGGATTCGTAGTCTTTTTTGGGATGTCAATGATCAACTATAAATTCATAATCAAAAATTATTTATATATCTATGGCGTGGGGATGCTCCTGCTCATATTCGTTATGTTCTTTGGTAAGGAGTATTATGGTGCAAAAGGTTGGCTGTCCATCTTCGGGGTCAGTTTGCAGCCTGCTGAATTGTTCAAGTTATGCCTAATTGTGTTTTTATCGGCCTTTTTGGCCCGAAAGAAGAACCGTCCGCTCTATTTTGGACGTGACGTTATTCCGATTTCGCTCTGTGTTCTGCCGCCGTTACTACTCGTATTGCTTCAAAATGACTTGGGAAATGCATTAAGCTATGTAGTCATTCTTGTGGGCCTACTATGGATTGGTAACATTAAATTTACGCATGCTCTCATTGGCTTTATGATCGCAGTGGCTGCTTTTATCGGTGGTACACAGGCGTATATTCATTACCATGATGAGATTGTTAAATTTCTGAATGAAATTGGACGTTCGCACTGGGCGGATCGTTTTGACCCTTGGCTTGTACCAGAGCTGACCTCAAGAGATGTACTCTGGCAGACGTATAATGCAAAGCTTGCGATTGGTTCTGGTGGGATTACAGGCAAAGGCTATATGGAAGGCACGACGATTCAGTCAAATCGGGTGCCGCTGGCCTATGCTGACTCCATCTTTGTGCAGATTGGGGAAGAATTTGGTTTCATCGGTGCCTCGGTACTGCTTCTCCTGTACTTTATCCTTATTCACAGGCTGGTGCTGATTGCACTGGAGTGTAAGGATCGCGCGGGGCCTTATCTCATTGTTGGGATCATAGCGATGCTCCTCTACCAGATCTTTGTCAATATTGGTCCATTCATTGGTCTGATGCCGTTGACAGGGATTACGCTGCCGTTTATCAGTTCGGGTGGTACCTCTATTATGATCAACATGATCAGCATGGGTCTTGTGATGAGTATTAAGGTCCACACGGAAGAGAACGAGGATATTCTTGGCTCTGCGGAACAACCAAGTATTACCGATTTGGTGATGAAATTGCTAAGACGCAAGCCGTCGCAGCAGGAGCAATAACGCTCTCGAATCAAACCGTGAAATAACACGTTAGATTTATGTATATAAGCTAGATGATTATAGAGCCCTGGAACAGACCAACCCAAGTTACATTGGGGGGATGTTTTGGGGTTTTTATTGTTTTTAGAGTGTGATTCAGGCGATTGAATGGTTTAATAGTCATCCTGAAGCATCCAGATTTCCATTTTATTATCCAATTATATACAATGGTAATATTGAGTCAATTGGAAATCATAGAATGTTAGATTTCAGGGGGATGGACGGCGTCATGTTGAGAATGTTGAAAAAGATGGACGGTGTGATTCTTTTTGTAATGCTGTTGCTCATGATTATTAGTGTATTTGCGATTTATAGCGGAACGCAGACAGATGCCAACCTGGCGAATCACCATGTCAAAACGTTGTATTTCTATGTGGCCGGGTTCATTGCGGTGCTTGTGATCGGGCTTGGGAATTACAAGTTATACGTGAAATATGCGTTTTATTTGTATGGCTTGGGGATCATACTATTGATCCTTGCGAATGTCCTGGGCAGTTCGATCAATAATGCCAACGGCTGGCTGAAGCTGGGCGAGAGCTTTTCTTTTCAACCGGCAGAGCTGTTCAAGATGATTCTGATTTTGTTCCTCGCCCATTTGATCGTGAAGAGACAACGAGGCACGCTGAAATTTTGGAGAGATATTGTGCCGATTGGCTGTTGGGCGTTTATTCCGTTTGCCCTTGTTATGGCTCAGAATGATTTGGGGAATGCGCTGGGGTATGTAGTAATTTTGGCTGCGGTATTCTGGATCGGAAATATGAGGCTGAAGCACGCATTGATTGCACTGGCGATTGTGGGAGTGGCGTTCTTTGGTTTTGTTAAAGCCTATACCTTCTACCATGATGAAGTTTTCACTTTTCTTGAAAAGATAAAACGTGAGCATTGGGCGGAGCGAATTGATCCCTGGCTTGTACCGGAAAAAGCTACCTCCAAAGCTTCCTGGCATACGAAAAATGCAGGTTTAGCCATCGGTTCTGGGGGCATCATCGGCAAAGGTTATTTGCAAGGAACATCCGTTCAGAGTGGACGAGTCCCCTATACGTATTCTGATTCCATTTTTGTTGTGATCGCAGAGGAGTTTGGCTTTGTTGGTGCATCCGTACTGATTCTGTTGTACTTTATCCTGATCCACCGCATGGTGCTGATTGCTCTGGCATGCAGAGATCGCGCGGGACCCGTCATCATTGTTGGTATTATCGGAATGTTATTGTATCAGGTGTTTGAGAACGTGGGGGCGTTCCTCGGACTGATGCCACTCACAGGTATTACGTTACCGTTCATTAGTTACGGCGGTACCTCTTTGCTTATAAATATGGCTTGCATCGGTGTAGTCATGAGCATTAAGTTGTACGGGCAAGAAGAGGAGGATGAACTTCTGATGGGAGAGCAGCAACCCCGGTTGTCGGAACGTTTATGGAATATGCTCAAGAAAGAAAAAAGTGCTGTGTAACTGTTGAGTCGGTGTAGTGAAAAGTAAAGTGGTGAGATGTATAACGTGATCGTTCCTAGGAATAAAGAGGTTGATTTGCCCTGTAACCAGGTGCAGATCAACCTTTTTAATATGATGGGTGAGAAAGTGTGAATGAGAGATGAGAGAAGCAATGCATAGGTGTCTTCGAGCCTGCTGTAAGCTGAGGCGTACCTGTAAGAGTCGGGACCAGCGTGTCGAGCATGATGTGAAGATTCAAGTGCCAGCTGTTAAGGGGTTAGGAGTTAAGAGTTAGGAGCTAACGAACCACACACGTCTTATTCGGGGATTTGAAGTGTCCGGAGAAAGCTAATGAATCTGAGACACGTTATATCAGCATAAACAGCCTTTTGTAGTGTGTTGATTAGATGATTTTGGGAAATAACGTGCCTCATGTTCCTTACAATTTCAAAAGAAGACCTGAAGGGCAAATAAGACGTCCTCGGTTCTTTAGAACATCGACTGGTCATTCGCGAGAGTCATTCGTCTAGGGTAGCCAGTATAGTCTTCAAGGCTTCTTGGACGCTGACATTTGTCATCGTATAACTTGCCTGGGTTTAAACACACATTCTAGTAGCACGTGTTCAAAAAGTTGGGTTTTCAGTACCGAGAAGATGGGATGAAGCTAGAAATGGAGTAGTGGAGCGTAGGATAAACTACGTGAGCAACCAGAATGGTTCCTTGGGAAACAACCTTCGTAAGCCTCCCACTTATTTCGGCTGAATTTCATATTCGACGTTGATGATGCAGCTGGGTATCCTTCGTAATCAAAAGCAGACTTTTGAACAACTTCTAGTAGATTTATTGCAAATGCTAGGTTTACTTCCGTCTCTACCGGGCATACTGATAGACATGAGAGAGTTGCAGGCAACGTGATCAGAGAGCCGAGGGGGAGAACGGAATGAGCAGACGAATTGTAAAGCAAATTGGACTTATTATTGTATGTCTTATGATGATTATCATGATGTGGGAAGGTCAGAAAACGGATGCAGCTGTGGCGGCCACAGCGATTCCTGAACAATCGATTCGCTTGCGTATTCTAGCAAACTCGGATGCACCGGGCGATCAATTGGTGAAACGCGAGATTCGGGATGCTGTCGTTGCGCAGATGGGCGAGTGGGTAGCCGAACTGGAGAATCCGCAAAGTCTGGATGAAGCGCGCAAGGTTATTCGTGAGCATTTGTCCGAGATTGAGAATAGAGTAGGAGAAGAGTTGGCCAGTCGCGGTTTAAATTATGAGTATCAGGTGGAGCTGGGTTCCGTTCCGTTCCCGACCAAACTATATGGTGGCACTGTGTATCCTGCCGGAGATTATGAAGCGGTTCGGATTACGCTGGGCGAAGGAAAAGGTCAGAACTGGTGGTGTGTGTTGTTCCCGCCGTTGTGCTTCATTGATGCAGGGACCGGGGATGCACTGGCGAAACCTTCAACCGTATCAGCCGCAGCGGCTGAACCAGGAGATGCAGAAGCATCTGTGCAGGGAGATACACCGGAAGCAAGATTCTTTCTGTGGGATATGGCTGTGAAACTGTGGAGTTGGGTAACTGAATTGTTCGCATAACAACGTACTTATACTATGGTAAAGGGCAACTTCGATTCAGGGAGCTGCTCTTTTGGTATGAATCGGTGGTGAGGTTATAGTGAGACTCATGTGTGGAGTGAAGTGTGAAGGGCATCCGAGGCGGTACAGGTATGTTATAATTACTTATATTGAATATGGATATGAACTAACCTACTTGAAGTTTAGGAATGATGATATATGAGCAGAGAAAACGAACCAGTGCAACACACCTCTGAGATGAGGGATGGTAGAGAAGAATGTGATATGAAAGCTCCGGTAGAACTAGTCACCGAGATGTGGGATGTACGCGTCTTGGTGAGCGCTGAGAACGATCACAGAATGGGTAATATTGAATTGTTGGATGTGAAAAAGGGGAGCGCCGATCAACAGGCGCTCGCCGACTTGCAGGCTGCCGCAGCCTGCATTCGTCAAGGTCAGACGGTGGCCTTTCCGACCGAGACGGTCTATGGCTTGGGTGCCGATGCGCGTAGCACAGCAGCCGTGGAGGCTGTATTTGTCGCCAAAGGCCGACCTTCCGACAATCCACTGATTGTGCATATCGCGCACCGTGACCAATTGGATGCGCTGGTCACGGAAGTGAACGAAACGGCGGAAGCACTGATGGCGGCCTTCTGGCCGGGACCATTGACGCTGGTGCTGCCGGTTAGGCTGGGGGCGGTGTCCCCGCGTGTCACCGCCGGACTGGACACGGTGGCCGTGCGCATGCCGGACCACCCGGTGGCCTTGCAGTTAATCGCGGCGGCGGCATGCCCTGTGGCTGCGCCAAGCGCCAACCGCTCCGGGCGGCCAAGCCCGACACTCGCGTCTCATGTACGCGAGGATCTGGATGGCCGCATCGGCGGCATTGTGGACGGCGGCCCCACCGGGGTGGGCGTCGAGTCCACGGTTGTGCAGGTCGGTGACGACGGTACCGTCACCATCCTGCGCCCTGGCGGCATTACGGCGGAACAGCTGTCCGCCGTTGCCGCCCGTGTCGCCACGGACCCCGCGCTACTCGCGGAGGGGGCCGATGGCGTGGACAGCCCGGCGCCGCGCTCGCCGGGCATGAAGTACACGCACTACGCACCCGCAGGGGCGCTGTGCGTGGTGGAGGGGCCGCCCGCAGCGGTGGCGGCCTGGATCAGCGCCGCCCTCGCAGAGGCGGCGCAGCGCGGAGAGCGCACAGCGGTGCTGGCGTTCGCCGAGCACGCGGAGCAGTACCGCGCCGATGCCGTGTTCTCGCTGGGTGACGCCAGCGAGCTGGAAGAAGCAGCGCGTCGGCTATACGCCGCGCTGCGCAGCTGCGATGAGCAAGGCGCCACATATATTGTGGCTGAAGCCTGCTCACGCGAAGGGCTGGGAGCAGCCGTCATGAATCGGCTGCTCAAGGCTGCGGGGAACCAACTCATACAAGTTGGCAACCAGCGCCCCTTATAACCTCTCCTGATCATACAGTCAGGAGAGTAATCACTCTTTTTCCAAAACAAAATCAAGATTCTATAAAGCCAGCATCTGACCAGAGATCCGTCGCCGTTTGCCTTTCATCGGTCATGTTTAGGTCCTTGTCCGCATATCGTGTACAAGAACCTTTACGTGACTTGGGGGTATGGGGATGTGGGATGTGTCTGCCCATGTAGGGCAGTTGGTAACCATTTTGATCATGGCTGTTGCGCTTGGCCTCGATGCGTTCTCACTCGGAATCGGAATTGGCATGAAGGGCATTCGGCTGCGGGATGTATTGCGAATCAGTATTGTAACGGCGCTATTTCATATCATCATGCCGCTCATCGGCATGTATATGGGCAAATACGTCAGCTCCCTGCTCGGTGACATTACGACGTATGCGGCAGGTGGATTGCTTGTTCTGCTGGGTGGTCATATGATTCTGAATGCATTCCGTGAAGGCGATACCAAGCTGGTGGACCATCGTTCCCTGCTCGGCGTTGTTTTGTTCTCCCTCAGTGTAAGTGTGGATTCGTTTTCCGTTGGCGTTTCACTGGGAATGTTTAGTAGTAATCTGATATTGACCGTACTTGCTTTCGGTGTGTGTGGCGGGGTAATGTCGGTTATGGGTCTGCTATTAGGCCGCCGGGTGAGTCAGAATCTCGGTGATTACGGCGAAGCGATTGGTGGCGCAATCTTGCTTGCGTTTGGACTTTTGTTTATATTTTAGAATAAAACTTGAGATATCTTATCATTCGCATCATATGTAAACTGGGGAGGCCAACACAATGAAACATATTTTATTCGTATGTACAGGAAATACGTGCCGCAGCCCCATGGCAGAGGGGCTTTTGCGAAAACTGGCATTGGAGCGTGGCATTCAGGTAGAGGTTCGCTCCGCAGGTGTGGCAGCAACGTCGGGTATGCCGATCTCCCGACATGCTGAAGCGGTTTTGAGAGATCATAACGTTGAAGGTCCACCTCAATCCACACAACTTAGCTCCAATCTAGTAGGTTGGGCTGATCTAGTTCTTACATTAACACGGAGTCATAAGCAGCATGTCATGCAGGTTTTTCCCGACTCCGTCCACAAAACTTATACATTGAAAGAATATGTGGAGGATGATGAACAGGTATTAAGTGATGTTCAGGAGTTGGACAGCCTGTTTGCAACGCTTGAGATGAAACGTGCCCTTGGGCAAGAGATCCTGGCATCGGAGCGAGAGCGAGCCATTGAGATTAGACAACGAATTCCAAGTTTCGACATCTCTGATCCGTTTGGGGGAAGTCGTGATGATTACAATATAGCTGCAGCTGAGATTCGGACGGCATTGGACCGGCTTTTGGATAAGCTGGGATAATTCTGATCCTGCGGGGCAGGTTATAGAAATAGGACACGTGATGTAAAATAACCGTTGATTTTAGCCGCGGGTTGTTTTATGATGAAGGGGAAAACAGGGATCCGGTGTAACTGGCGACGAAGTGGGCATAACCACGATGGAGCACCGGAACAAACGGCCGGTCGCCTGGGCAAAAGAGCAATTCTGCGTTACCCGCAGACTGCTCTTTTTTTCGTCTTTCATCTGATTATTCGCTATAATAGTACCTGAGATGCCGTGCAAGAATACGAAGGACAGCCAAGAGACAGCGGGCATGATTTTATCGGGAGGCGATAATAGGATGACTATAGAGTTAGATTCGGAACAACCCGGATTGCAGGAACAGACCACGTCTATTCTGCATGAACTAGCGCTTGCTGGACAGCTTGGGCCTGGACAGATCGTTGTGATCGGTACAAGCACAAGTGAAGTCGCAGGCGCTCGGATTGGTACGAGTGGTGCCATTGAAGTGGCGCAGCAGCTTCTTGCGGGTATACGCGAGGTGCAGGAGGAATTCGGTTTTGACACGGTATTCCAATGTTGTGAGCATCTGAACCGTGCGCTGGTAATGGAACGTTCTGTGCTTACTCGACTTGGATTGACCGAGGTTGGTGCAGTACCCGTGCCCAAGGCCGGAGGTTCAATGGCATCCGCAGCATATCGTTCGCTGACCGATCCATGCCTGGCTGAACATGTGCAGGCCCATGCGGGACTGGACATTGGGGAGACGATGATTGGGATGCATCTCCGGCATGTAGCCGTACCCTATCGTACAGCGCTCCGCTATGTTGGAGATGCTCGTGTAACCACAGCGTTGACCCGTCCGAAGTTGATTGGCGGCGAACGCGCGGTGTATCGTATGGAAGAACAACCAGATTCGACATTTTGTGACTAACATATAAAGCGAGACTAATTGGGTTACACTCCTGACTTTGATTGCATCACCATCTTCCGATCGCTGTTATCCCCAGATTTTTTTATTCCCTATTTAAAGGGGAAATCCGGTGATAGCCTATGCTTCCGGAGTAGCTTTCTAAAGAAAGCTTTTAGGCGACCACTGCGTTTCTTCAGATTGGTGTTGCACTCGCCGTTTTCGTGTAAACATTAGTTTCACTTTATAACTTCACTTATAAACTGGGAGGAATTTAATCATGGAACAATTGCGCAAGAATGACCCGGCAGTACTGGAAGCGATGAATCTTGAACTGAAACGTCAACAGAACAACATCGAACTGATCGCATCCGAGAACATCGTAAGTGAAGCAGTAATCGAAGCAATGGGATCTGTTCTGACCAACAAGTACGCTGAAGGATATCCAGGTAAACGTTACTATGGCGGTTGTGAGCATGTGGACATCGTTGAAGACATCGCGCGTGATCGTGCAAAAGAATTGTTCGGAGCAGAACACGTGAATGTTCAACCTCACTCCGGTGCACAAGCGAACATGGCAGTATATCTTGCAGCGTTGAAACCTGGCGATACTGTACTTGGTATGAACCTTGCCCATGGTGGACACCTCACACACGGTAGCCCAGTTAACGCATCCGGTTTGCTGTACAACTTTGTAGCATACGGCGTACAGGAAGATACATTCCTGATTGATTATGATGAAGTACGCAAAGCGGCTTTCAAACACCGCCCTCGTCTGATCGTTGCAGGTGCAAGTGCATATCCGCGTACCATTGATTTTGAAAAGCTGGCTTCCATCGCCAATGATGTAGGCGCTTTGTTCATGGTGGACATGGCTCACATCGCAGGACTGGTTGCTGCTGGTTTGCATCCAAACCCGGTTCCACATGCGCATTTCGTTACAACAACAACACACAAAACGCTGCGTGGACCTCGTGGTGGTATGATCCTGTGCCGCAAAGCGTGGGCAGCAGCGATTGATAAAGCCGTATTCCCTGGTTCCCAAGGTGGACCTCTGATGCACGTGATCGCTTCCAAAGCGGTAGCATTCGGTGAAGCTTTGCAACCATCGTTCAAAACATATGCTGAGAATGTCGTGAAAAACGCACAGGTTCTGGCTGAAACACTGATCGCTGAAGGATTGAACATCGTATCCGGTGGTACAGATAACCACTTGATGCTGATTGACACACGCAGCGTGAACATCACAGGTAAGGAAGCTGAGCATGTGCTTGATTCCATCGGTATTACCGTGAACAAAAATGCAATTCCATTTGACCCTACAAGCCCGTTTGTAACGAGCGGTATTCGAATTGGTACACCTGCTGCTACTTCCCGTGGCATGAACGAAGAAGCTATGGTAGCGATCGGTAAGATCATTGCTAAAACGCTGAAAAATCCAAAAGATACGGCGAAGCTGGATGAAGCTCGTGCAGAAGTGACTGCACTGACAGACCAATTCCCGCTCTATACCGATCTTAAATACTAAAAAAATTTTGCTCATGCTGCTTTCTTTTGAGGTTTTATAAATTGGAATACAAAAGACGAAGCTGGCAGAATGCAACCGGAGAAGCGAAGCGCTCGCCTTTATCCCATGATTTTCTCCTTTTATAGGAGAATCAAAAAAATCAGGGGATAACAGCGATCGTAGGTGCAATCTGTTTGCGGAGCATCACTTGTATTCATATTTTTCCCACTCAATGACATAACAGCATGAGCAAAATAGGACCGGATGGATCATTTTCCGGTCCTGTTTTTTATAGGATTCGGTAATCTGTAATGATTGGGTGCCCTTTGATGGTGTAATTCGTTGTTGGTGATGATATAATATACAGGATTTATCGAGCCCATGAATGGTGGCTAGGTATATTTGGAAATGCTTAACATGAAGAACTTACCGGAGGGACAAATTAGATGGGAAAATTAGTAATATGTGATCACCCTTTGATTCAACACAAACTGACGTTTATACGCGACATGCGTACGAATACGAAAGATTTTCGTGAATTGGTGGATGAAGTAGCAACGTTGATGGCTTATGAGATTACAAGAGATGTTGAACTGGAAACGATTGATGTACAGACACCTGTAGCTGCAACACAAGGTAAAGTCATCTCTGGACGTATGCTCGGACTGGTGCCGATTCTGCGCGCAGGACTCGGAATGCTGGATGGTGTTGTGAAATTGTTGCCAGCGGCAAAAGTTGGACATGTGGGTCTGTTCCGTGACCCGGAAACACTGCAACCGGTAGAATACTACACCAAACTGCCTACAGACGTAACAGAGCGCCAATTGATTGTAATTGATCCGATGCTGGCAACGGGTGGTTCGGCAATTGCAGCTATTGACGTGCTCAAAAAACGTGGCTGTACCCAAATCAAAATGATGAACCTGGTTGCAGCACCGGAAGGCGTAAAAGCTGTGCAAGATGCACATCCCGATGTGGACATCTATGTAGCAGCATTGGACGACCGTCTGGATGATCATGGTTATATCGTTCCAGGACTTGGAGATGCAGGAGACCGTCTATACGGCACTAAATAAGCATATCGCATGCTTTGTAAGAGGTTCGGAACATATAGAAAAGGGGCTTTGCTCGAATGTCCAACAAAATTAAAGTCATGACGATCTTCGGGGTGCGTCCGGAAGCCATCAAGATGGCTCCGCTTATTTTGGAATTGCAGAAACACCCTGAGTCTATTGAATCTATTGTTTGCGTAACTGCGCAGCATCGCCAGATGTTGGATCAGGTACTTGAAGTTTTCGACATTCATCCCGATTACGATCTGGATGTGATGAAAGACCGTCAGACATTGAATGAAATTACAATTCGTGTGCTTGGTGGTCTGGAGCCAGTGTTATCCGAAGCTAAGCCGGATATTGTACTGGTTCACGGGGATACATTGACTACCTTTGTAGCGAGCTATGCAGCATTCTTGCAACAGATTCAGGTAGGACATGTGGAAGCGGGGCTGCGGACGTGGAACAAGTTGTCTCCATATCCGGAAGAGATGAACCGCCAGCTGACGGGAGTACTGGCTGATCTACACTTTGCGCCTACGGATTGGTCTTCTTCCAATCTTGCCAAAGAAAATAAATCGGAGTCTAGTACGTACGTCACAGGCAACACGGTAACAGATGTGTTTCAATATACTGTACGGGAGGACTACACACACCCGGTACTTGATTGGGCCCAAGGCAAACGCCTTGTGCTGATGACAGCTCATCGCCGTGAATCTCAGGGCGAGCCTCACCGCAACATTTTCCAGGCCGTCAAACGGATTGCCGACGAATTCGAAGATATTGCCATCGTGTACCCGGTGCATCCAAGTCCTGCTGTGAAGGAGCCGGCTCACGCGATTTTGGGGAATCATCCCCGTATTCAATTAATTGATCCACTAGACGTGGTGGATTTGCATAACTTTTATCCGCACACTCACTTGATTTTGACCGATTCAGGCGGTTTGCAGGAAGAAGCGCCTTCGTTTGGTGTGCCTGTGCTCGTATTGCGCGATACAACAGAACGCCCGGAAGGTATTGAAGCCGGAACGCTGGAATTGGTAGGTACCGAAGAGGAACTTGTGTATGAACGGACCAAAGCTCTGCTTACAGACAAAACCCTGTATGAAAGCATGAGTCAGGCTGCCAATCCATACGGTGATGGACATGCTTCGGAAAGAATTGTCAATGCGATTTTGCACCATTTCGGTGTAAATAGTGAGCGTCCGGAATCATTTCACAGAAAATTCAAAAAATAATACATTTTTTCTGACGGATTTATAAAGGGCAAGCATACAGTTAAACTGTACGGTTTACGCGGGTTTATGGGCTTTGAGGGTCTGTATTCCCGTCGTTTTCCCCTTTAAAACGCTAAAATCATTCAATTGACAAAGGCTCTCATCATTCAGTAAAATTAACTGGGATTGCAAGGGTGGCGTGGAAAATGGCCGATTCGAACAAACCAAATTCATCCCGTAACCATGACGATAATGTATGGAAAGCGATGGGACTCGTGACAGCTTTTGGGATCGAGATTGCCGTTCTCGCTGTTGCCGGATATTACGCTGGCTCCTGGTTGGACAAGACCATCGGAGGTAACGGAATATGGATCGCCGTAAGCGTTCTCTTTTTTCTTGCGGCAGGCGGTGTAAGCATCTACTTTATCGCGAAAAAAATCATGGGGGAAAGTGATGAGTGAACTAACCAGATACCGCAGATCGATGACTGTTTTCGTCATGTACTTTCTTATGATTTGTTTTCTCGCAGCGGCCTTTATGCCACGTGTGGAGACAATTGCTTTGGGACTGGCCCTGGGTACAGGAGTTAGCTGGATCAATGCATTTTACCTGGGCTACAAAGTAAGGAAAATGTCTGATGATGCGGCAGAAGGTAACTTGAAGCGTGTCAACTTGGGATTTTTGACAAGAGCGGCATTCGCTGTGCTCGGTATATTCATATCGATGCGCTTTCCGCAGTACTTCAATACATATGCGGTTGCAGGCGGTCTCGTCATTGCACAATATTCCTTATTGATTATAGGGATTGTCTATTCCCGCAGAGCAGAATGATGTTAAGGGCTGCAGCTTTCAAGTCGAGAAAGGGGTGAGAAAAATATGCATGAAGCTCCAATTATTATGCTTGGCGGATTTCGACTGGATCTATCGGTTCTGTTGATGCTGGTAGTTACAGGTGCAATTGTTTTTATTTTTGCTGTACTGGCAACACGGAGATTATCCGTTGAAAATCCCGGCAAGCTGCAAAATTTTATGGAGTGGGCAGTAGAATTCGTCCGCAATCTGATTTCCAGTACAATGGATATGAAGAAAGGTAAACATTTTATCTCTCTCGCTCTTTCCATGATTATGTTCATTTTTGTAGGGAACATGCTCGGCCTTCCGCTCGTGGCTGTATCTGAGGTAACAGATGTTAATCAGGCACAGGTATTCGGTAAGCCGATTGTTACAGCGGTGGAGGCGTTTGAAAAAGCGCATGCCAAGGACCCTGAAGCACACCCACACGTTGAACTGGCCTGGTGGAAATCACCAACAGCCGACTTGTCTGTAACGATGGGACTAGCTCTTGTAGCGTTCCTTGTATCTCATGGACTTGGATTGTTCCGTAACACCAAAGGGTATCTCCAGCATTACTTCAAGCCATTCGCCTTGTTCTTGCCAATCAACTTGATTGAGACGGCATCCAAGCTGTTGACACATGGTATGCGTTTATTCGCGAATATCTTTGCAGGTGAGGTACTGATCGCAACGATCCTGAAACTGACCACATTCAAAGTGTTTGGTGCTATTGCAGCGATTCCGCTACTTATGGTGTGGCAAGGCTTTAGTATCTTTATCGGCGCGATCCAGGCATTTGTGTTTGTTATCTTGATGATGGTGTACATTTCACAGAGCATCGAGACGCATGACGAGCATTAAGTTTCAAGCCCTACGAAGATTTCTTCACCAGGCTGAACAATAAAAAATTCGATTTATCATTTTAAGGAGGATATACAAATGGGAGCAATGGCATTAATCGCAGCAGCAATTGTTGCAGGACTGGGCGCGTTTGGCGCAGGTATTGGTAACGGTATGGTAATCAGCAAAACGGTGGAAGGTATTGCCCGTCAACCGGAAGCAAAATCCACTCTTCAAACAACAATGTTTATCGGTGTAGGTTTGATCGAGGTATTGCCGATCATCGGTGTGGTACTCGCGTTCATGTTCTACGGTATGGCTTAATTAAATTTTAAAGGTTTGGCGGGGAAGGCCATAGCCATCCGCGCCTTCTTTTTAGGTAATGTCCGTTCTAACGGATGACGTTTCAAGGATACCTCCAGGAAGGAGTGAACAGATTGAGTTTCATATGGGAAAATACGCTTCTTGCGATTGTTGCATTTGCAATTTTATATTGGCTGCTTAGCCGTTATGCTTTCGGGCCTTTGTTCTCCATTATGGAAAAACGTCGTGAACTCGTGATGACGCAGATGAATGAGGCTGCACAGACTCGGGAACAGGCCATTGCCTATGTGGAGGAACAAAAACAAGCTCTTGAGCAAGCACGTCAAGATGCTTACGACATCATTGAACAGTCCAAACAAACAGGTGGCAAACAAGCTGAATCGATTTTGGCTGATGCAAAAGCTGAAGCTAATCGTCTGAAAGACGATGCAGTACGCGAAATCGAGAGCGAGAAGAACAAAGCAGTCGCAGCACTTCGCAGCGAACTGGGTACAGCTTCCGTTCAGATTGCATCCAAGTTGATCAAAAAAGAAGTTGAGAACGGTCCTGCACAAGAAGAGCTTGTGAACCAATACCTCAATGAGGTAGGAGGCCGACAATGAGCCGCGATACGATTGTTGCCAAACGTTATGCGAAAGCATTGTTCGAAGTTGCTCTTCAGCAACAGCAGGTGCTTGAGGTTGAACAGGAACTGGTTGCGGTAGTCAGTGCATTGACCGGAGATGCAGATATCGAGAAATTTATCGTATCTCCTAATATCTCTGATGAAGTCAAGCAGAGCGTGCTTCACTCAAGTCTTGATGGTAAGGTATCCGAACCTGTCCTTCGTACAGTCTTGTTGTTAATTGAACGCGGACGCGTTGAATTACTGGGAGACTTGTTGAGTGATTATCGGAAGATCCAAGGTGAGTCGCTGGGCATCGCTGATGCACGTGTCTACTCCACTTATGCGTTGAATGATGAAGAAAAAGAAGCGGTAGCCCGTGAATTCGGTGGCCGTGTGAATAAAAAGATTCGTATCGAGAACATTGTTGATCCGACTCTGCTGGGCGGATTGAAAGTCGCCATTGGCGATACGATCTATGACGGCAGCTTGGCTGGCAAGCTCGAACGTCTTGAGCAGTCTTTTAACAGACGAGTACAGTAGATTGGGGTGAGGACACTTGAGTATCAAACCAGAAGAAATCAGTACATTAATTAAGAGCCAAATCGAACAATACAAGACCGATATCGATGTAGTCGAAGTCGGAACGGTAATCGAGGTTGGTGATGGTATCGCTCGTGTTTACGGACTTGAGAACGTCATGTCCAACGAGTTGGTTGAATTCCCAAGCGGTGTTATGGGACTCGCCATGAACGTCGAAGAAAGCAATGTCGGTGTCGTTATCCTGGGACCTTACTACGATATTCGTGAAGGTGACCAAGTGAAACGTACTGGTCAAATCATGCAAGTGCCTGTAGGCGAAGCATTGATTGGACGCGTCGTGAACCCGCTCGGTATTCCTGTAGATGGCAAAGGGCCAATCGCTACAACGGAATTCCGTCCGGTTGAAGGTAAAGCACCAGGCGTAATGGATCGTAAATCGGTTCATGAGCCGATGCAAACAGGGATCAAAGCCATTGATGCAATGGTTCCAATCGGTCGCGGACAACGTGAGTTGATCATCGGTGACCGTCAAACAGGTAAAACATCCATCGCGATTGATGCGATCTTGAACCAAAAAGGTAGCGGCATGAAGTGTATCTATGTGGCTATTGGTCAGAAACAGTCTACGGTTGCTCAAGTTGTGGAAACTCTTCGTCGTAAAGGCGCAATGGAGTACACAATCGTTGTGACTGCAGCAGCTTCCGATCCATCACCACTCTTGTACATCGCACCGTATTCCGGTTGTTCGATGGGTGAGTACTTCATGTACAAAGGCGAGCACGTTCTGGTTATCTATGATGACTTGACCAAACAAGCCTCTGCATACCGTGAGCTTTCCTTGTTGCTTCGTCGTCCACCGGGCCGTGAGGCTTATCCGGGTGACGTCTTCTACCTGCATTCCCGTTTGCTGGAGCGTGCTGCGAAGCTGAATGATGAACTTGGTGGTGGTTCTTTAACCGCACTGCCGTTTATTGAAACACAAGCTTCCGACGTATCTGCATACATCCCAACGAACGTAATCTCCATCACGGACGGACAAATCTTCCTGGAAGCTGACTTGTTCAATGCTGGACAACGCCCGGCGATCAACGTAGGTATTTCCGTATCCCGTGTCGGTGGTTCTGCTCAGATCAAAGCGATGAAAAAAGTTGCAGGTTCCCTGCGTCTCGACCTCGCTCAATATCGTGAGCTTCAAGCGTTCTCCCAGTTCGGTTCCGATCTGGACAAAGCGACTCAGGCTCGCCTGAATCGTGGTGCACGTATGATGGAAATCCTCAAGCAAGGTGTGAACCAGCCTCTGGCCGTAGAACAACAGGTGGTCAGCTTGTACACAGCCGTTAAAGGATTCCTGGATGAAATTCCTACAGGTGATGTGACTCGTTTCGAAGGTGAGTTCCTCGCCTTTATGGAGAGCAGTCATCCGGAAATTCTTGCATCCATCCGTGATACAAAAGAACTGACTGCAGACAACGAAAACGCACTGAAAGGTGCAATTGAGAAGTTCAGAAAGAGCTTTGCTGTCTCTGTCTAAATAAATGACTGCAGGTGCGGAGTTGTCTAACCGATTCCGCATGTCTGCATGTAATACTTTGACTCTGTCAAAAAAAGATGATGCTTACGATGTAGTTTTGACTTTGTCAAAACTTTAAGGTGGTGAAATCATGGCAAAAGGCATGCGCGAAATTAAGCGGCAAATTAAAAGCGTACAAAGCACCAAGCAGATCACCAAAGCAATGGAGATGGTAGCTGCTGCAAAACTGCGTAAAGCGCAGGAAAAAGCGGAAGCAGCCCGTCCTTATTCGGAGAAACTGAAAGAAGTTGTAGCTAGTATTGCATCAAGCACGCAAGGTATACAGCATCCGATGCTGGAGAGCCGTCCGGTCAAAAAGACAGCTTACCTGATCATTACATCGGACCGTGGTCTTGCAGGTGGATACAATGCGAACGTTTTGCGTCAGGTTAATCAGACGCTCAAAGAGCGCCACAACTCTCAGGATGACTACGAATTGTTCGTCATTGGACGTAAAGGGCGCGATTACTTCAGACGTCGTGAAATGGCGATGGCATCCACAACAACGGATCTGTCGGATTCGCCTTCATTTGCAGACATCAAATCCATCGCACACGAAGCTGTTCATGGGTTTGAACTGGCTGAATTTGATGAATTGTACATTTGTTATAACCGCTTTGTGAATGCGTTGACCCAGATTCCTACGGTAGAAAAACTTCTTCCGATGGAAACACCTGAGGTTACTGCTGCGGAAGGACCAACGGCAAGCTACGAATACGAGCCGTCTGCTGAGGCCGTACTGGAGGTTTTGCTTCCGCGTTACGCGGAGACGCTGATCTATGGTGCGCTTTTGAACGGTAAGGCGAGTGAGCTAGGCGCGAAAATGACGGCGATGGGTAATGCAACTAAAAATGCATCCAAAATGATTAACGAATTGTCATTGACCTATAACCGTGCCCGTCAAGCGGCGATTACGCAGGAGATTACGGAAATTGTGGCAGGTGCCAACGCAGCACAAGGCTAACTGTTTTTATTAATGAAGGCTTGCAGAGCAAAGATAAACGAACGGTACATTATTTTTGCAAAAGTAGCAGGCTTGTAGGAGGGGAACGTTAAGATGAACAAAGGACGCGTTGTGAGCATCATGGGTCCGGTTGTTGACGTCGAGTTTGATCGCGGCGGTCTGCCGGAAATCCTCAATGCCATTACGATCACTACAGTAAGTGAGAGCGGCGTAAGTGTGAACCTTACACTCGAAGCTTCGAGACATCTGGGTGACAACCGTGTACGTTGTATTGCGATGTCCTCCACGGATGGACTTGTACGTGGTATGGAAGCATTAGATACAGGAGCTCCAATCTCTGTACCTGTCGGAGAAGCGACACTGGGTCGGGTATTTAACGTACTCGGCGAAGCAATTGATACTGGCGGTGCTGTAGCTACTGAACAGAAGAACCCGATTCACCGTTCAGCACCTGCATTTGATGAACTGACTACCCAAGCAGAGATGCTGGAGACAGGAATCAAAGTTATTGACTTGCTCGCTCCTTATGCCAAAGGTGGTAAAATCGGTCTCTTCGGCGGTGCCGGTGTAGGTAAAACGGTAACGATTCAGGAATTGATCAACAACATCGCACAAGAGCACGGCGGTATCTCCGTATTCGCGGGTGTTGGTGAGCGTACACGTGAAGGTAATGACTTGTATCACGAGATGAGTGATTCCGGCGTTATCAACAAAACAGCAATGGTCTTCGGACAAATGAACGAGCCTCCAGGCGCACGTCTTCGTGTAGCCCTCACAGGTCTGACGATGGCGGAATACTTCCGTGATGAAGAAGGCCGTGACGTGTTGCTCTTTATCGATAATATCTTCCGTTTCACCCAAGCGGGTTCAGAAGTATCTGCCTTGCTTGGACGTATGCCTTCCGCGGTAGGTTACCAACCTACGCTGGCAACAGAAATGGGTCAACTGCAAGAGCGTATCACTTCAACGAAAAAAGGATCTGTAACATCCATCCAGGCCATCTACGTGCCTGCGGATGACTATACAGATCCGGCTCCTGCAACGACGTTTGCCCACTTGGATGCAACGACGAATCTGGAGCGTAAAATTTCCGAGATGGGTATCTATCCTGCGGTAGATCCGCTGGCATCCAGCTCCCGGATCTTGTCCCCTGAAGTTGTAGGTGAAGAACACTACAACGTAGCTCAAGGCGTTAAACGTATCTTGGCGCGTTACAATGAACTGCAAGATATCATTGCGATCCTGGGTATGGACGAGTTGAGTGAGGAAGACAGAGCGCTTGTATACCGTGCTCGTAAAATCCAACGTTTCTTGTCCCAGCCATTCCACGTTGCTGAAGCATTTAACGGTATTCCAGGTAAATACGTTCCGGTTAAAGAAACGGTGCGCAGCTTTAAAGAGATTCTCGAAGGTAAGTATGATGATCTTCCGGAAGCAGCTTTCCTCTTTGTTGGTACAATTGAAGAGGCAGTGGAGAAAGCCAAAACACTGGTTTAGTCTGAATCCAGGATTGTCCTTATGAAGCGGGCTATCCTTCGGATATTTCAGGAGGGATGGAATTGAGCACCTTTTTGTTGGAAATCGTAACACCCGAGCGTTTGGTCTATTCAGAACAGGTGAATAGCATTACGGCTCGTGGTATTGAAGGGGAACTGGGCATTCTGCCAGGTCATATTCCTATGGTTACACCTTTGCAGATTGCACCGATCTATATCCATAACGGAAAAGAAAATAAACGAGTTGCTATCGGTGGCGGGTTTATCGAAGTTCGTAAAGATAAGGTTGTTGTACTCGCAGAGAGTGCTGAATTCCCGGAAAGCATTGATGTGGATCGTGCGCGTGCGGCGAAAGAGCGGGCAGAACGTCGGCTTGCAAGCCAAAGCAATCAGGACCACTTTGATCACCGTCGTGCAGAGATTGCGCTGCAAAAAGCGGTTAACCGGATTAATGTGTTCGGCAAATAAACGATTCTTGGAAGCCTGGCGGCTTAGTCTGCCGGGCTTTTTTGAGTTTGTTTGATAGAATTGTTTTATCGAATATATCAAAAGGGCTGACCACAAATCCATCCTATCCCTTCAGTAAACAGAAGTATTTTAAGCAAAATATTCACCGATTATGAGGATTTGAATAGAATGTAGGACTAAAGTAGTGGGCGCATTTACCACTAAGAGAACCATTTTTTTCATGAGTAAATTTAAATTATTTCCGAGGAAATGACAGAATCGATATCGAAATAGCGCTCTTTTATGTCGTTTTAGTCACAAAATCCCGACATTTTAAAATTAAAATATTTTAGAAGTGGAAATCAATGTAATTGACAATGTATGATGAAAGAGCCTATATTCCATAGAGTCAGCAGATGCAGGAAGCTGCGTAGTAGATTCCATAGTCATGCACAGCCGCATTGTTGCTGCTCGGTGATTGGGCATCAGGAGATTCCTGCCTGGCAGGAGTAAATCTGACAGTACGCTCAGTATGTTGTGCTTAAGACATTCCAGTATACTAACAAGTTATGGGTGCCGGGCATATGATATGCTGATCGCTGCAACAAATGTGGAGGTAAAGAATATATGGATACTGATCTGACGAATCAGGTGAACCAAGCGTTAAGCACCAATGGCTTGGTCTCAATCATCGTCTCCCTGTTATGTATAGCGTTGTCTTGGTGGGCTTTGACAAATCTCAAACTGGATTTAATCATCAGGCAACCAAGAGGTGCTCAGGGAAGACTGTTGCATTTGTTGCTCGCCATCATTTTGGGGCATGCCGTTGCTGGCTTTGTCATTGACTACTTGTCTTGGACTCAAATGTTGCGTAATTTGTTTTAATGTTGAGATGGTTGGTTAATCATCTGTTAGGTTCTTCAAGCTGCTCATTGTCGAATAACATCGATTAATTGTGTTAACAATTAGAGTATGAGTTGTCGGTAAAGAAATTAAGAAAAAAATGTGACGTAAAATTGGATGAATTTGAGATGTTTTATGTAAAAATGCTTGTATCGTACAATTCAACAATGTTATGATGGAAGTTAGGGAATTCACAATTGTTCACTTATTTTGTAGTTATAAACGGGATATCCGGTTCATGCCGGCTAATAACCATCCCACTCTGTCTGTTCTGATGCTCTGCTGGCTTGTAAGACACTGATTTTACATGCTGAATAGCAAGATGCACGGCACATGGTATCATTGATATGGATTATAAAAACCAATTCTTTTCTGAACAGACATCTGTGGCAATATGCCAGAATATGTCGAAATTCCACACACAGCAACAGTCCTTTCTAGCATAGTGGGGCTTACGTATTCCGGAATGAAGAAAAGGGAATAAAAGCGCGGAGGGAACCATGATGAGCAAATTTATCGTCCGCGGTGGCAAAAGGTTGACCGGAAGTGTCAAAGTTAGCGGCGCTAAAAATTCTGTTCTTCCGATCATCGCTGCCTCTCTCTTAGGGGAAGAAGGACAAAGCGTTATTATTGACGCGCCTCCTCTAGACGATGTGATGACGATTAACAAGGTGTTGGAATCGCTGGGAGCGGGAGTTACATACCGGGACGAAGTGATTACCGTAAATGCGGAGAAACTTACTTCCTGTGAAGCCCCGTATGAATGGGTAAGTAAAATGCGGGCGTCTTTCCTGGTCATGGGGCCTTTGTTGACTCGAATGGGTCATACAAGAATCTCACTTCCTGGTGGATGTGCCATCGGTACACGGCCTATTGATCAGCATTTGAAAGGTTTTGAAGCCATGGGCGCAGAGATCAGCTTGGGCCAAGGTTATATCGAGGCTCGTAGCCAAGGACGGTTGCGTGGCGCGAAAATTTATCTGGATGTGGCTTCCGTAGGTGCCACTCAAAATATTATGATGGCTGCAACATTGGCCGAAGGTGTAACTGTTCTGGAGAACGCGGCGAAAGAACCTGAGATTGTGGATCTTGCCAATTTCCTGAATGGAATGGGTGCCATCGTACGTGGTGCTGGTACTGGAGTGATCCGCATTGAAGGTGTGGAGAAACTGACAGGTGTTACACACACCGTTATACCGGATCGGGTAGAAGCTGGTACGTATATGGCTGCTGCTGCAATTTCTGGTGGTGACGTGTACATTGAAGGTGCAATCTCTGATCATTTAGGCTCCGTTATCGCTAAGCTTGAAGAGATGGGTGTAACAATCCAACCGGATGAGAATGGCGTGCGTGTAATCGCAGATCGTCCTCTTAAAGCTGTGGATGTGAAAACATTACCATACCCAGGATTCCCGACCGATATGCAATCCCAGATGATGGCACTCTTGCTTGCATCTGAAGGAACAAGTGTCGTGACAGAGACTGTTTTTGAAAACCGATTCATGCATGTGGATGAGTTCCAATTGATGAATGCGGAGATCAAAGTTGAAGGACGTTCGTCCATCATCACAGGTAATGCCAAACTGAAGGGTGCCAAAGTAACGGCTACCGATTTGCGTGCGGGTGCCGCACTTATTATTGCAGGTCTTGTTGCTGAAGGTACAACGGAAGTGGGCGGTGTTCATCACATCGACCGTGGCTATGTACATCTCGCTGAGAAGCTTAACGGACTTGGCGCTGACATCTATCGGATCTCGGTTGATGAGCCTAAGCTGGAAGCAACCAAAGCACCTAGTGAAAAAGTGGAGAAAGAAGTACCGATGTTTAAGGTACAACCAACTTTGGCTTAACACTGGATTGAATAAAAAAATATGGTCCCCCTATTATGAGTCACACGGTTGTTGTGTGGATTATGAATGCGATGGAACGTATATTGTAAAAAATGATAAAGCTAAGCCATCTGGCTTGGCTTTTTTTGTGTTTTACTTTTAAGAAGACAACGAGATATTTGATACCTGATTCTATTAATAGCTGGTCCTAACTTGTATAGCATAACATCGTATTCTGTATCAATTCTGAACCAAATGAAAGAGCGTACTTTATATAGGGTGTCGGTTCCAATTAAACACCGGTATTCAGCGACAGATCAACGTTTCTAAGATGTACATAGCAAAAGAAAACAAGAAATTGAACAGAACGAAAAGGGCCTCGTTTCTCTCAAATCAGGTTCTATCAGATCAAGCCAGCTCATAACCTAAACTATGGATTTGAACAACACGACCGGCACATGACCGGCCATAGATAACGGAGGGTTATATTCGAATGAAAGAAGCTCGTGTACAGGTAAAGGTACCCCTTGTCCCTCGTCCAGGTATGCAAGAGCCGGAGGGAAATACCGTTTCTGGAGTGGAAAAAGACAAGGCTGCCCCATTGAACCTAAGGACTGTTCCATCACAGCCTGCAAGATTAATCAATCCAGGACGGGTGTCGACAGATGAGCTGAACCGACAGACAACCGAGCACATTCATATACCTGTTATTGAGCTGGACCAGTTCCGCCGAGTGAAGCGTCGCCGAATGCGGACATTTGGACGAAAACCCCGATGGGGACGTAATACGACGCGATGGCAACCTGCTGCCGCTGTATCTGCCTTATTGGCAATGGCGTTACTGATTCCGGTAATTCTGGTATGGCCGCGGACAAGCGAATCACCAAAGCCGATCCCTGCTCCAACAGATTCAAGCAGTACAAGAACCCCAGCTCCTGCGCCAGCCGTTCCTGTTACGTACCCTGAACCTAAAGTACGCGTATACTTGTCTGCAACGGGCACAACGATGAATCTGCCATTGGAAGACTATGTTACCGGGGTTGTGGCAGCTGAGATGCCAGCGGAATTCAGACTGGAGGCGTTAAAGGCGCAGGCAATAGCTGCTCGTACATTTATCGTGCGTAGGTTAGCTGCGAGTGATACAAGCGGTGTTCCATCAGGTGCGGCGGATGTGACGGATACGGTCAACCATCAGGTGTTTATTCCGCCAGATCAGGTGAAAGCGGATTGGACGCGTCTAGGGAAGGCGAAGGAATGGGAGAAGCTGCAACAGGCTGTACGCGAAAGTCGAGATACGGTGATGACATATCAAGGCAAGGCAATCACCGCCTCTTTTTTTTCCACAAGTAATGGATATACCGAGAATGCTGAGGATGTATGGGGGAACGCCGTGCCGTATCTGCAAAGTGTAGACAGTCCGTGGGACAAAAACCTGGCACCAGGATTCAAACAGACCGTCACCATGAAGCGTAATGAGATTCTACAGAAGTTAAACCTGGATGCCATTCCGGTTACCGCCGAGAAGGGTGGATCGTGGATGGAAGTATTGTCTACAACCAAAGGGCATCGGATTAAGGAAATGCAGATCGCAGGTGAGACATTCAGCGGACCCGAGGTGCGTAAGCTGCTTGGATTAAGATCCAGCCAGTTCAGTTGGAAGACCACAGGTGACGAAATCCAGATTACAACGTACGGTTACGGTCATGGGGTTGGCATGAGCCAATGGGGAGCAAACGGCATGGCGCAGGAGGGACACACGGCCACCCAAATTCTCAAACACTACTATACCGGCATTTCATTCGGACAGGCATCCAAGATGCTTGCATCGAAGTAGGAGAGATGAACACGGATGGATAAAGCGAAATAATTCGAATGGGTAGGGCTATGTGCGAATGTATGCAAACGTATGGCGATGAGCTGTTTAGGATTGGAACTCATCAGACTTCCCACATACCAGTCGCGCTATCGAATCTGAGAGGACTTACTGGGCGTTATCACAATGAATGGAATTTCTAACGAATCTCAGACACGTTATATCACGACATACTTCAGTATTGATCCGATAATAGCGCCCAAAAGAGTAACTAGCGTGTCTACGGTTCGTTAGAATTCCTAAACTACGATTTCCCCGCCAATAAGGCCGTCTGAGTTCGTTAGAAATATATTATTATCTAATCATTAGCAAAATTGAGGGTGCTGTCATTCACCACATGTTCATTCGCAATAAGCAGCCAAACCAAAAATAAAATCAGAACGTTGAAATCAAGTTCCCAAGCCCTAAGCTTACAAATTTGATTTATGTTCCCAATCTACCAAGCAACTTCTAACTATACTGTAACCATTCATGAGCCAGCTTCTTTTAAATCTAGATGTTGTATTGAACAGTTATTGTTGATGTGGCATCACCAATCTCTAATCTCACTTTAAAGAACCTAGGCGTCTTAAATCTGTATTATCCAGTCACAACCTATATCATTTCGCTCTCACCGATAAATGCACCTCATAGAAGGATTGGCCTCTACAGCCAATCCGGACCAGTCTACCAACACCCATTCCGGAGCTTTCGAGATTTGGCTATATATGCGGAGAGTGCTAGCCGTATGGGGAGCGCAGGGGACAGAAAAGACCTGTAGAAACAAAGTGTCCGCCTTTACTACCGGATTTCACCTTTGAAAAAGGTGATAGAAGAAATCTGGTAGTAACCAGCGGTCGAAAGGTTTTCTGGCCCCGAAGCGGCGCACCAACTAGCTGCACACACACTCCATATATAGCACTCTCTGAAACCTCCGTGAAAATAATTAGAGTCGCGCGTGTATAAAAGAGTTGCACCCGGTAACACTTGTTACTGAGGTGATTAACATGAATGAACAAAACAAAAAAACAAACCAAGAAGAAACTCCTAAAACAACTCAAGGAGTACCGGCTAGCCAGCCCTCTTCATGGAAAAGAGCAATGTCCAAACGCTGGGTCTTCCCGGCAGCCTACATCGCAGCAGCAGGCATTATACTAACCTTAGTGTGGGTCTATCAGGGCACAGGCGACAAAACGCTAAACTCGGACCCTGCTAGCGGGGTAGTAGAAACAGGCGCATCGGCGGGTACAGAAGGAACAGCAGTAGGTGGAGAAGAAGAAAGTGTGGAAGTTGTTGCAAAGTCGGAGAATTTTGTATGGCCGGTAGCGGTACCGTCCGAAATTTCGGTAGTAAAACCTTTCTATGATAGCGAAGCTTCAACCGAGGAACATGAAGCGGCAATGGTGCAGTACAATGATACATTCATCCCGAACACGGGTGTGGATCTGGCACGTGGGGATAACAAAACGTTTGAAGTCAAAGCAGCACTCGCCGGTAAAGTTACCCGGGTTGAGCAAAATCCGCTCACAGGTCAAGTTGTGGAAATCACACATAGCGATAACCTGAAGACGGTGTACCAAAGCTTGGCAGACGTCAAAGTGAAACAGGACGACGAAGTGAAACAGGGAGATGCGATTGCATCCGCTGGCGTCAATGAATTGGGTAAAACGCTTGGCAACCATCTTCACTTTGAAGTGTACGAAGATGGACAGCCGGTTAACCCGCAAGGATATCTTCCGGAAAAATAAATGAATTTTACCGCAGCAACATGACGGGCAGGGGGTTAAACCTCTGCTCTTTTTGTGCTTTTCAGAAAATAATGGGACCTTCGAAGCTTGTCACACCTCTAAACCGCGAATATATAGGCATGCTCCTCATATAATGTACCAAACTATCCACACAGTAGGGAGGCGGGAGCGTGCACGATTACATCAAGGAACGGACCATCAAAATTGGTCGCTGCATTGTTGAGACGAGGAATACGGTCCGTACCATAGCCAAAGAATTCGGCGTGTCAAAGAGTACTGTGCATAAGGATCTGACGGAGCGTCTGCCGGAAATCAACCCTGATCTTGCTGACCAGGTGAAACACATTTTGGAGTATCACAAGTCGATCCGCCATTTGCGGGGCGGTGAAGCGACCAAAATTAAATACAAAAAAACGAGTGGCAAGAAACGTGAGGTGTTGGCTTCCGCCAAATCGTAAGCATCTTCACAAAGACGTAGGCCAAAAAGCTCACACATGCATTGAATCCCTCCCCTGAAGTATGATATGTTAAATGCTGGTACAGGATCGAATTATGACATCTTATCAGCCCGATTTTTACATATATATGTTGCACTTTGTCGAACGAGCGGTGACGTGATAAGGGACTCTTTTTCACAGGATACGCTGACCAAATAATATCACTTTGGGGGCTCTTTTATGTTTAGCAAGGATATCGGTATTGATCTTGGCACGGCCAACGTGCTTATTCACGTGAAAGGAAGTGGGGTTGTCCTCGATGAACCTTCCGTCGTGACCATTGAAAGAGATACGAAGCGTGTCCTTGCTGTTGGGGAAGAAGCGCGTCGTATGGTGGGGCGTACTCCAGGTAACATTGTTGCCATTAGACCGCTGCGTGACGGCGTTATTGCGGACTTCGAGATTACAGAAGCGATGCTCAGGCATTTCATTAATCGTGTGGGTGCAAGAAGCTGGTACAGCCACCCTCGGATTTTGATCTGTGCACCAACGAACATTACTTCCGTGGAGCAGAAGGCCATCCGTGAGGCGGCAGAACGCAGTGGTGCCAAAGAAGTGTTTCTGGAAGAAGAGCCGAAAGCGGCAGCGATCGGTGCGGGAATGGATATTTTTCAGCCGAGCGGCAATATGGTCGTGGATATCGGCGGCGGTACGACTGACGTTGCAGTCCTTTCTATGGGCGACGTGGTCACCGCCTCTTCTATTAAAGTCGCAGGGGACAAGTTCGACGAAGCCATTATCAAGTTTATCAAAGCCAAGTACAAGCTCATGATCGGAGAACGGACCGCTGAAGATCTCAAAATTGCGATTGGTTCCGTGCATCCGGATGGAGGCCAAACGGAGATGGATATTCGCGGACGCGATATGGTATCCGGTCTGCCAGTTACCGTAACGGTATCGGGAAAAGAAGTACAGGAAGCACTGTGGGATTCCGTGCAATCCATCATCGTGGCAGCGAAGTCAGTATTGGAACGTACACCGCCTGAATTGTCAGCGGACATTATCGACCGTGGTGTTGTATTGACTGGCGGAGGTGCATTGCTGAACGGACTGGACGAGCTTTTGTCCAATGAATTGCATGTACCGGTATGGGTTGCGGAAGATCCAATGCACTGTGTCGTGAAGGGGACAGGCATAATGCTTAATAATTTGGATCAGGTAGTTAAGAAAAAGTTCTAATCTGCCGATATAAATAGCAAAGGTTCGCCATGCTCGGCAAGCAGAACGGGACAAGCAGCCAACCTGTGATGCAGGTCAAGCGCTTGAGGAGAGGGGTTAATTCATGTTAAGAGGTCTGTACACCGCTACTGCGGGAATGATTACGCAACAACGCCGCCATGACACAGCAACACAGAATATCGTAAATATGAACACCACGGGATACAAACAGGTGAACAGCGTAAGCCGTTCCTTCCCGGAAATGCTCATTACCTTGGTAGGCGGAGATGCAAATCTCCCGACAAAGCGGCTGGGCAAGCTGAACACGGGTGTGTTCGCGGAAGAAAGTTTGTCCATGAATTTGCAGGGGACCATTATGGAGACTGGGCAGAAAAATGATTTTTCCATTTCATCCAATATGACTGTCAATGATCCGCAGACTGGACAACCTGTCCCGTTTGACGCATCAGGCAAATTTGTACGGGCCGACGGCACGGTGACTTTCCAGCCTCAGGCGTATTTTACAGTTCAGGATGCAGAAGGTAACACCGGGTATACCCGCGATGGTCACTTCGAGATTACAGGAACGGGACAATTGCTGAGTTCAACAGGTTCACAAGTGTTGGATAATAATGGACAACCTGTAGTGTTGACAGGTTCTGTAGAGCAATTTAAAGTGGATGAGCAAGGCCGTTTGGTGGATGCAGCAACGGGTGCACCGACAGGAGTTACTCTCGGCATTAGTGTCATTGACCAGCCGAATCAACTGGTTCGTCAAGGTAATGGCAATTTCAGTCTTAGTGATGCAAACGGGGCAACGTCCCGGATGATGGCTGCCGGTGATAATGTGCAGATCCGTCAGGGTTACCTGGAAGGTTCCAATGTTGATGCCTCACAGGCAACGGTTGATATGAACGCCGCATTCCGTGCGTATGAAGCAAACCAGAAGATCGTACAATTCTACGACCGCAGTCTGGATAAAGCCGTCAATGAAGTCGGGCGTGTATAACGCCGACGTTTAAATATAACCGCGCAGCGGAGAGCCAAACGCCCTTTGCGCAGCAAAGCAAGGAGAGACCCCGCGGAGCGCAAGAGCCTAAACGCAGCCGAGTTTATGCGAGGAATGCGTGGCAGTACCTGAGCGAAGCGATGGTCTCGACAGTCCTTTGCGGAGCAAAGCAGGGAAGAGACCCCGCGGAGCTACAAGCCGCATAAAGAGCGTGCCGTGCTATGATTCAGCCATGTGAAACGATGGCGGGAATCATAGCACGGCAGTCGCGGCGCACACACACCACCGTCACTTAGCAAGATCGTACCCCACTTACCTAATCCGCCTGTTTCGGGAGTCCAGAGGGCAGCGCCATCTGGGGCCCTCCCTACTAGGGAGGGTTTGGGAGGGTGGACAGGACACAAGGGAGGGTATACCACCAATGAATAATTCCATGATTAGTGCTAAGGTGTCCATGACTGCCATACAGCAGCGTCTGGATGTCATTTCCGATAATATTGCCAACGTGAATACGGCAGGCTATAAGAGCAAGCAGGCGGCATTCGAGGATGTGCTGACCCGGGTTCAACAACAACCGGACAAGTACAAACTGGATGGGCGTTCCACACCGATGGGATATAACCTCGGTTTTGGTGCTCGTTTGGCAGATGTAACGAAGGATATGTCTCAAGGCCCCTTGAACGAGACTGGTCTTCCGACCGATCTGGCCATTGAGGGAAATGCGATGTTTGCAGTGGAAGCGAATGGGGAGAAAATGTGGACACGTCAGGGTGCATTTCATTTTGTACCTGATACAAGACCTAAGCCTACTCCGAATTCACCTGATATGATGGTGATGGTCAATGGCGAAGGCCACTTTGCCCTGGATCGTCAAGGCAATCGTATTACGGCACCGAATAATAGCAAAGTTGCTTTTGATGAAAATGGCAACCTGTTAATCCGACGCGGTAATGCGGCAAACGCAACCATTGGAGCACAGCTGCAAGTGGTAGACATTGAACGTCCTGAGGGGCTGGTGCAGTTTGCGGATAACCTGTTTGGTCTGGATGCGGGATTAACCGAAGATGATGTATTTGGCGCTAATGCAGCTACACGTCAAGCAGCGGCCTTGATCCGACCGGGATTTCTGGAGCAATCTAATGTTGATCTGACACAGGAGATGTCTTTGCTTATGCAAGGACAGCGGACATATCAGCTGGCGGCAAAGGCGCTAACTTCAAGTGATTCCATGTTGGGTCTTGCCAACAATATGAGAGCGTAAAAGGTGAATGTGATGACAGAAACACAGCAGCAGAACAGTAAGCCGGAGAAAAAGGAAGTCAAGAAGAAGAAGAGTGGATGGCGCATCGCAAGATGGTTCCTGGTTCCGATCCTGCTTGTTCTTGCCCTCGCTGGCGGAATGGTAGCTGGATATGTGGTACTGGGCAAACAGGATATCGGTTCCGTATGGCAATGGAGTACATGGGAACATGTATATAATCTGGTGTTCGCTCCATAATGTAACGAGTAAAGCGAAAACTCCTGCGCAGGCAGGAGTTTTCTTTTTGACGTTGAAAACAGTATAATGATGGATGACGTTTGACGTCACAAAAGAGGCTTCCCCTGCGAAAGACATTCGTCATCGCGAAGAGAGACCCCTTATCTTAACCTTCACTACTGCAGTCATGAAGGATATAACTAGTGTTAACCGAAAATATGCTTTCCATACAAAATTTAAAAATTAAAAACCCATTTATATGAGCTTTTGTTTTTGTCATGTTGTAGTTGACCTTGCAGCATCGAAGTAAGTGGAGGGAACGGAATCGTTCAGAAGAAGCGAAGCGCTCGCCTTTGTCACCGAATTTTGACCTCTCTGAGGTTGATCAAAAAAATTCGGAGACAACAGCGATCAGAGGGACGATCCGTAACCGTAACGACCACCGTAGCGCTAAGAGTCAATCCATGATGAAGAACGCTCATATAAACATTCCGAGAGGAGATTACACTGTGCTCGATATCAAACAGATTCAAGAAATCATCCCGCACCGCCCCCCGTTTCTGCTGGTGGACAAGATTCTAGAGATTGAGGATGGCAAACGTGCCGTTGGTTTGAAAAACGTAACCATTAACGAACCTTTCTTCATTGGTCATTTCCCAGAGTATCCGGTAATGCCGGGTGTACTGATTACAGAAGCGCTGGCGCAAGTTGGTGCAGTAGCCATTCTGAATTTGGAAGGCAACAAAGGAAAAATCGGCTTTTTGGCGGGACTGGACAACTTCCGATTCCGTGGACAAGTTGTGCCCGGAGATACGTTGATTCTGGAAGTGGAGATTACACGTCTGAAGGGTTCTATTGGTAAAGGTAAAGCAACTGCCCGAGTGAACGACAAAGTGGTCGCTGAAGGCGAGATCATGTTTGCACTGTCTGACCCAAGCTGATTACATACGTGAGCATTGACATCATGCAGGAACGTAGACGGACCGAATGATGCAAGATGCTGAAGTAACTCAGCATACCTGAATTTATATAGACGGAAGGGGTTTATCGGAATGGAACAGTTAAGCACAGCAGCAGCAGAGACGTTGCAGCAATGGTTGGAGGATGCTTCGATTGATGAAGCAACGAAACAGGAGCTTCGTGACTTGCAGGATCAGCCGAAAGAGCTGGAGGAACGATTTTACAGAAACCTGGAGTTTGGTACAGGAGGATTGCGCGGAGTCATCGGTGCGGGAAGCAACCGGATGAACCGTTACACCGTAGGTCGGGCAACCCAAGGATTTGCGCGTTATTTGCTTGAGCAGCATGGTGACCAAGAAGGCAAACCTTCTGTTGTCATTGCTCATGATTCCCGTCATTTCTCACCTGAATTCACACTGGATGCTGCGCTTGTACTGGCTGGAAACGGCATTGTAGCCAAGCTGTTCCCATCCCTGCGTTCAACTCCTGAGTTGTCATTCGCGGTGCGTCATCAGAAGGCAACTGGCGGAATCGTTGTAACAGCGAGTCATAACCCACCGGAATATAACGGCTACAAAGTTTACAATCATGAGGGCGGTCAATTGGTACCGGCTGAAGCGGAAAAAGTCATTCAGTACATTCAGGAAGTACCTTCCCTTGCTGACGTGAAGAAACTGACGCAAGAAGAAGCAGAAGCTCAGGGGCTCCTGATCTGGTTGGGCGAAGACCAAGATCAAGCATTTGTGGATACCGTAGCAAGCCGTAGTCTGAGCCGCGAACTGATCCAATCCGGCATAGGCAGTGATTTCAAAATCGTTTACACACCGCTGCACGGAACAGGTAACATCCCTGTACGTCGCGTGTTGGAGCAGATCGGATTCGAGCAAGTGCATATTGTATCTGAACAGGAACAGCCGGATGCTGAGTTCTCCACGGTGAAATCCCCTAACCCGGAAGAACGCGAAGCGTTTACGCTTGCAATGAAGCTGGGAGAATCCGTGGGCGCTGATATTCTGATCGGAACAGATCCGGATGCAGACCGTATGGGTGCTGTCGTGAAAGACAATGATGGCAAATATTTCGTCTTGTCCGGTAACCAGTCTGGTGCCATTATGGTACATTACCTGCTCAGTCGCCTGCAAGAGACTGGAACATTGCCAAGCAATGGTGCAGTTGTCAAAACGATCGTAACAAGTGAGATGGGTGCTGTTATTGCCGAACATTACGGTGCAGAAGTGATGAACACACTGACAGGCTTCAAATATATCGGTGAAAAAATGAACCAGTTCGAAGCAACAGGCAGTCATACATTCTTGTTCGGATATGAAGAGAGTTATGGCTACCTTTCAGGCAACTATGCCCGTGACAAGGATGCTGTCCTTGCCTCGATGCTGATTGCTGAAGCAGCTGCGTATTATAAGAGCCAAGGCAAGACGCTGTATGATGTCTTGCAAGAGCTGTACAACCAATTCGGATACTTCTTGGAGAAGCTGGAGTCCCGTACGCTGAAAGGCAAAGACGGCGTAGCTCAGATTCAAGCCAAAATGACGGACTGGCGTTCCAATCCGCCACAAGAAGTAGCGGGAATTGCGGTACAAGATGTACTGGACTACTCCCTTGGTCTGGACGGTCTTCCGAAGGAGAACGTACTGAAGTTCATTTTGGCAGACGGTTCATGGTTCTGCTTGCGTCCTTCAGGAACAGAACCGAAGATCAAAGTATACTTCGCCGTGCGTGGAGAGAATTTGGAAGATGCGGAAAGCCGGATCGAGCGTCTGGTGACTACAGTGATGTCGCGTGTAGACGCACAATAATACGAATGTAACAATGAGCAAGAACATGAGAAGGCCTCTCCGCACCGTAAGGTTGGTTGGCGGAGGGGTTTTTCTTTGAAATAAAAGTGTAGAGGGTTCTAGCATATAAGAGGGCTTGTTGACACAAGCTGTTTGTAACCTATTGTATGAATGTTAAATGAACGAATTACTTGAGCTGAACGTGCATTTGGTTCCAACACTTGAGGAGGTACATGTAGTGCGTCAAAAATGGCTTTATTGGAATAACGCTTCACGGAAGTGGTTGTGGCTCGTCGTTATTATCGGTCTGGTTGCGTCCATCCCTGTCATCAGTGATCGGGTGCAGACAGAATCTTCTGCCAAAAAGGTGGAACTTGTTTTCAACTATCGAGGACTGCTGGATATCTCAGCGTATCAGGCACATCCGCAAGATTTCATGAATGAACAATTGACTCGTCTGAAAGACGCAGGCGTAACAACGATGGCTGTGTTCGAAAGTACATTGGACGAGCTGAGAAAGACACGCCGACTAATGGTATATAACGGCCAGGATCTCGCGAACCTGACCAAAGATGTGATCCCTTCTAATGCAAATTACACGTATGTATTATTTACATCGGAGGAAAACGCACAGACGTATACCCCTATTATTGAACAAACGTTCGCTGATCGGCAGATTCCGGTAGTACCATGGGAATATGAAGGTCGTAGCGGCTTAATATTGCAGACTCCTCCGGAGAATGCCAACATGCAGCCTTTGCAGCCCGATCCGGTTGCCGTGAAGATGCTGCGTGATAAAGGTTTCTACATTTTGCCGCGGATATCGGACAGTGTGCCATACAGCCAGGAATCGATGGAGCGCTTGCTTACCTTCTTCGAAGAGAATGGCGTAAAGCGCATCTTGTTTGATGGTGATGCTGTGAAAGGGTACAATGATAATGCAGAGATGAAGAGTCTCGACCAATTCGCACAGTTGCTGAACAAGCACAATATTGGTCTTGCAGCTATCGAGAACTTGAAGAAACCGCAGTCTGGGTTCGAGACCCTTGCTTATAAAACGGATTACAACGTTACGCGTCTGTACTCGCTTAGTGATGGAGATGCCAATCTGGACGTAGATACGATTGCTGACCGTTTTGTTCTCGCAACCAAGGATCGCAACATTCGTATGCTCTATATGAATGCATCACCAAGCCGGAATACAGCAAAGGCCATGATTACAGATCCAATTGAGAATCTGATCAACAGCCTGGGTGAGCCGGGTCATGCCGTAGAACGCATGGCGAAGCATGGATTCGAGCTAGGACAAGCTGAAGCATTTACAGTTAAGGATTCTTCGATTCAGCGTTATGCCAAGCTGGTTGCTCTTGTTGGTGCAATTGCCATGATTGCACTTATGGTTTCTTATTTTATCCCACTACTGACCTTGATCGCATTTGTGGTTGCTTTGGTGGGCAGTGCAGGATTGTTCCTCTTGAAACCAACGCTGCTGGAGCAAGGAATCGCCTTGCTTGTGGCAATCTCCGCGCCGACTATAGCAATGGTGCTGGCCGTTCGTACAGTGAACTATCAGCAACAGCGTCAACCAGATGCATCTGCGGGTCGTCGTTTGAAACAAACATTAGTTTTATATGTAAGAACGTCAATTCTGTCATTCCTGGCGGTACCTTTTGTCATCGCGTTGCTTAACAGTATTACGTACAGTCTGGTAATTAACCAGTTCCGCGGCGTAAGTCTGTTGCACTTTGCACCTATGGCACTGGTAGCGATCTACATTGTGTTTTATCGTGGTTCGGGATCGTTCTCTATTAAGAAAATTAAAGAAATGCTTCGTATGCCAATTAATGTTTTGATGGTTGTTTTGGCACTTGTTGCTGCCGTTGTTGGATACTATTACTTGAGCCGTACAGGCAACTCGGGTTCAGTAACACCATTCGAGATGTTCCTTCGTACCACGTTGGAAGATACGTTCGGTGTACGTCCGAGATTCAAAGAATTTATGCTGGGACACCCGCTGTTTATCGTTGGCGTGTTCGCCGCTTTAAAATATCGTAAAGTCATCTTTGTGCTCATTATTGCAGCGATTGGGCAATTGTCCATGGTGGATACGTTCGCGCATATCCATACGCCGGCTGTATTGTCACTCATTCGTGGAGTGATGGGATTGGGACTTGGCTTAATCTTCGGTATCATTGCTGTGGGTGTGTGGCAAGTAGCGGAAGGATGTTGGAAAAAATGGTCACCACTTCTCAAAAGTTAGTCATCTCGGGGTATTACGGATTCCGCAATAGCGGAGACGAAGCGGTGCTAAAGTCGATTTTGACAGCGCTGGAAGAGGAAAGCCAAAGGTCGAACATAACCATTGAACCTATTGTTCTCTCGGGTGATCCCGAGTCAACAACCGCAATGTACGGTGTACGCTCCGTGCATCGCATGAAATTGAAGGAAGTCCGTGAAGCGCTCAAGGAGAGCGACGGGTTAATCAGTGGCGGAGGAAGTCTATTGCAGGATGCAACTGGACTGAAATCCATTCCTTATTATCTGGGTGTAATCAAGCTGGCCCAGTGGCTGAAAAAACCAACGTTTATCTATGCACAGGGGATCGGCCCTGTGAATCGTAAAATTTTTAATCCAATGATCAAATCAGTCTTCAAGGCCTGCACCTATGTATCCGTTCGGGATGAACAATCTGCAGACTACCTGCGTGGGCTCGGGTTACAGTGGAATCAGATCCATGTTGTACCCGACCCCGTAATGGGCTTGCCATTACCTGAAACAAAAGTTGAGAGGGGCGCAGGTGCTGTCTCAGCAGATGCTGCTACTCAAGCTAATCGAGTGGAACCTTCAACTGGAGGACATACCAAGCTTCCTGTGATCGGCGTATCGGTACGTTTTTGGGAGTCAGACCGGAAGGAACTTACGGCTATTGCCGCCGGATTGAAAAAGCTGTGCTCCAAAAGAGCGGTGCACTTGCGTTTTCTACCATTTCATCTGCCAGTGGATGAACAGGCATCACGATTCCTTATGGAAATGCTCGGTGATGTGACCAGCAAGGGCAGCGAGATTAGCATCACAGAAGATCTGACCGACCCTCAGCTTATGCTGGAGGAAGTCAGCAAGTGTGATCTTGTCATCGGTATGCGTCTGCACAGTCTGATCTATGCAGCTTCGCAATATGTGCCTCCGGTGGGTATCTCGTATGATCCGAAAATTGATCAATTCCTGCTCCGTCTGGACAGTGAACCAGCAGGAAATACGGATACACTCGATGGCGACAAACTCGCCAAGACTGTTGTTGGACTGCTGGATCAACGTTCACAATGGTTGAAGGAACATGAAGAAGGCATCACCCAACTGAAGCAGGAAGCCAGAGTGCCTGCACAGCAGATTATCAACTATTTAGGCCGCAAAGGATGAGATAAAGATGAGTCAGACCGGATCAATACCTACCGTTTCGATCTACGGCATTCCTTTTTCCAAACTGACGATGAAAGAAACGGTAAAGGTTCTCCAGGAAGCTGTGCTATCCAAGCAGACACCACATCAGGTCATTACAGCCAATCCAATTATGGTTATGGCCGCATTGGAAAATCCCGCAATCATGGAAGTCATGCAAGCTGCGGAATTGATTGTTCCTGATGGAACAGGTGTCGTATGGGCTGCAAACTATTGTGGAAATCCTGTAGCTGAGCGAGTGCCGGGTTTTGAGCTTTTACATGAATTGCTGCGTGTTGGAGAAAACTATCGATGGGGCGTATATCTGCTTGGTTCCACCCCTGAGGTGATTCAAGAAACGGCAGTTCGGTTACAACAGCAATATCCGGCGATTCGAATTGTGGGTTATCGCGACGGTTATTTTGGTCCGGCTGAGGATGAACAGGTCATCGCTTCTATTCGGGAAGCGGCACCTGATCTGTTGTTTGTAGCACGTGGGGCGGACACCCAAGAACCGTGGATTCACAAGCACAAAGATGCACTACGGGTTCCTGTAACCATGGGCGTTGGCGGCAGCTTTGATGTGATTTCGGGCAAAACCAAACGTGCGCCTATGCTGTTCCAAAAGTTAAGACTGGAGTGGTTCTATCGCTTATTGCGTGAACCAAGCCGGGCTGGACGGATGCTTGCGCTTCCGAAATTCGCTGTTAAGGTGATGCGTGACAAAGAAAACGTGACGAAAGTCCGTTAAAAACAGGTAATTGCGAGATAAATGCGTGTTTTTGCTAGAAATTGAGGATGGCTTTTCGGGTGTGATGAGCGTATAATTCATTCCGGATTACATGTGTGCCGCTCCATGAAAAACGGAAGTTGTTGCATACGGCCACTTCGATGTCAGAATAACCTTTTGATCGCTGTTATCTCTGGATTTCTTTTATCCACCTTTACAAGGTTGAAATCCCGCGATAGCATATGCTTACGATGTAGCTTTCTTTCAGAAAGCTTGTAGGCGAACGCTTCGCTTCTACAGGTTATTTCTGCCCTCTCCGTTCTGGTGCAAATTGCATTTTTCATCAAAAGTGACTAACAAATAATTTTATATATAAAAAGAGATCAGGGGATTTATAATTTCGTACAGGTATTATAATTGGGGGTCGAATGTTCAAATGGTAGCGATCTTTATCATTGGATTTATCGTGTCAATGGGACTGGCTCTTGCCCTGACACCACTTGTCAAAAAGTTCGCAGTCCGCATTGGCGCGATGGATACGCCGAATGCACGTAAAGTACACACACGGATCATGCCACGTCTTGGTGGTCTGGGGATATTCTTGGCCTTTATTATTACAGTTGCTGCATTGCTTCCGTTTGTATCGGCATGGTTCACGACTCGGGATATGAGTTTTGTCAGTGCGTTTCTGATTGGTGGAACTATTATCGTGCTGATCGGAGCACTCGATGATCGGTTTGAACTATCGGCCAAAGTGAAGTTGCTTGGTCAGATCGTTGCTGCTTCTGTTGTTGTATTCGGATTTAATATCCGGGTAGATTTCGTTAACATTCCGTTTCAGGATTCCTACTCTTCACTCGAAGCTTGGGTATCCATACCGCTGACGATCTTCTGGATCGTTGGTGTAACCAATGCGATTAACCTGATTGATGGTCTGGATGGTCTGGCAGCCGGTGTATCTGGTATTGCAATTGGTACCATTGCCGTAATGTCATTCCTCATGGGTAACATGATGATTGCCTTGATGTGCCTTGTGTTGTTGGGTAGTATTATCGGATTCCTGTTCTTTAACTTCCACCCGGCCAAGATCTTCATGGGGGATACCGGATCACTATTCCTTGGTTTCTCTCTGGCGATGCTGTCCATGCTGGGATTCAAACAAATTGCTATCGTGTCCTTTATTACACCGCTGATTATTATCGGTGTGCCGCTCTCGGATACCTTCTTCGCGATTATCCGTCGTGCGGTACAACGGAAACCGATTTTCGCACCGGACAAAGGTCACCTGCATCACTGCTTGCGTGAACTTGGTTTCAGTCACCGTCAGACGGTGCTGATCATATACGGAA
Source organism: Paenibacillus amylolyticus (assembly GCF_047302515.1). Lineage (GTDB taxonomy): Bacteria > Bacillota > Bacilli > Paenibacillales > Paenibacillaceae > Paenibacillus > Paenibacillus amylolyticus_G. The sequence goes on from NZ_CP168019.1 coordinate 6,587,535, forward strand.
TTGCCGCGTTCTTCGGAGTTCTGGCGATTATCCAATCTTCCGCTGCCATGTTTGAAGCGAACTGGGTAACGTTTGTGGTCATCTGTATCATGATGTTCTTCCTCCAGGTGGGAGCAGAAGTCATCGGGCTTGTTAGCAAAACGAGAAGACCGGTTATTAACTTCCTGATGCGCATGCGCGTCAAGCTAAATCCGGAGACTCGTTCGAAATCATAAATAGATAAATGTAATGGTTACAGCTATTCTTGAATATTATTCCAGACCCAACCTTATCCCTAGTGGATAGGGTTTTTTGTTTATTTTGAGATTTTTACTAAATAATTGGAACCTTTTGCCGATATATAAAGGTAACTGACTTAAAAAGAGGAGAGATGATACGTAATGCAACAAAAGAAACGGCCGTTGGTCTGGATCATGTTGGTCACCATGGTGTTCTCATTGTTCCCACAAGGTCTATTCGGTGGGGCTGTTGCTTCGGCTGCAGAAGGTGATCCGGTTGGATCTAATGCTTATACCACATATTTTACGCCAGATCTTAGAACATTGCGGGAGACCGCTGCTCTATCTATAGTTCCAGATGCAACCAAGGCTTTCTTGACACGTTCAAATGCATACACAACCTCAACTTCATCAATTACAATTTCAGGTTCTTATGCATTTGTATCCAATACGAGCTTGAAGGTTAAAGTTGAACAACTGAACTTGGTTACATCCGGTTCAGATAGCAAATGGGTTCCGGACTCCACTAAATCAATTACAACCGCTGTTACTGCTGATCCAAGTGGTAATAACAAATTCACAGCCAATAACCTGAATCTGTTCCCGGGATTCAACCGGGTTACTTTCTCTGGTAACCAGGGATCTGTGGAACGGTCAGATACATTCTATGTATTGTACGATCAGGCTCCATTTATTGAGAGCTTCCAAGTATTTACGGACAGTTCCGCTACTGGCGGTAACAAGTCTTATAACCTGAATGAGGGTTCCAACACAGTTGTAGATACACAACGTGTATCCATTCAAGGTAAAGTACAGAACTCTACACTTGTAAGTGTTAAAGTGAATGGCGGGGATGAAATCAATGCCTCCATGTTACAAGATGGATCGTTCTTCTTGCCACAGCTAGCATTAAAAGCAGGACTGAATAATTTGAAGTTCAAAATTTCAAGTGCATCCAATGCCATCGAAACTGAACGTTCGATTTACTATTTTGATAAAGATCAACCTTTTACGGATTTGAAAGTGCAAATGGGTGGTCAGAACAAATCTATTTTGAGTAGCAACCCAACCTTTACAGGTACTAGTCAAACTACAGCAACCTTGACCGGACAGGTGCTGCTTCCTTATTCAGCAAGCCCTAATCCATTTAGTCCGACGAATGGTGAGATCACGTTGTCTAATGGCAACTTGACGCAACCAACTAATTTTGTATTTAAGTCGGACCCGGATGAAGAAGTACTAATCACGGGTTCCGATGGTGTAACCATTGAGTACCGATTGGTGAAATTCGAGGTTACAACACCGTATAAATTGGAACTTGCCGCAGATGGCACGTCTCCGAAGAAGGATCAAACGCTTCGTCTCCGTCTCGCATACGGTAATTTCAGTGCAGGATATAACGCAAGTTATACCTTCTCCCCAGGGGCACAGGATATTACAGAGATCTACTATTTGCCTGATTATAAAGCAGGCGAAGCCATTGATTCCCAAACAAAGCTTGATGGCACTAAGCTGCAAACCGATGAATTTTTCATCTTGGTAGAATCAAGTGAACCTATCTCAGGAACGCTAGTAGGTGAATATTTACCAACAGGTACTACAAAGCTTACAATTGACCCTGTCGATACTGTTGATGCGATGAAACTGAAAGATAACCAAAAAATCTATAAAGTTTCCGGTTTCCTTGGCGGAGATCAACAAGTACGCTTTTACTATGGTAGTCCGACGAATTTGCCTAAGATTGTAAAAATTTCTTATGTAACAGCGAGCTCTATTTATGTGGAGAGCCTTCAAAACGGACAAACCTACACTTTTAACTCTAAGAGTAGTTCGCAAAAGCTTACTTTAAAAGGACGTTTTATTGGTTTCAAAACCATAGGCGGTACTAACTTTGTCGCTGAAATACTGGTGAATGGTAAAAAACATACAACGGCAACAACGTTCCCGAATGCAGATGGAACGTTCAGTGTAGATCTTCCGGTCTTGAAATCAGGGCCGATTGTCTATGGTGAGAACACAATTCTAATCCGTGCTACAGATGAGGATGCGAATAAACTTCCAATCACGATCTCGACTACGTTGAAGATCAATGTCATTGACCAGAATCAATCAACAGTGACATCGTTCATGCCTACGCTGATTCCTAAAGATTCACGTCAGCAATTTATCAACAAACCAATTACGCAATATGAAGATGACGAGATGAAACGCATTTTCTCGGTCACACCTGAATTTGCATTCAAAGAAGACAAGTATGTAACAAGTGAAGAAAATTATGACCTCGTCATTAATGGCGGTGGCGCTGATATTGTGAATGTCTACTTCGGTTCTGATAAAATTTTCACTAAAGAACTGACAAGTACAACGATTTTTGAAGTGAATCAACCAGCTACAGCTGGCTTGCCTAGCTATGATATTACAGGTAATAGCGATCTTTTCCTGGCACGGATTCAGAATCTTAAGTTTGATGTACCAGGAACACATGTGTACACACTCGAACTCATCAACAGCACAGGTGCGAGAACGACACAACGTCTTGAGATTGTACGCGAACCTTCGTCTTACCGCATTTTGTCTCCACAACCTACGGTAGGTAACAACATCGTTGTGAACAAAAACTTTGTTCGTTTCGATATTGAAGCTGAGGGAGCATCCCAAGTATTAATTGGCAAAGAGCCTGCAGTTAAACGTACCGATATGAATAATCGTTTTGTATTGGATTATGTAGGACTCAAAGCAGATAAGAATAATGCAATCAAGATTCAGATTATACGCGAGGGCGGCACGATCAACGATACAGTCAATGTGTATTATACAGGTGCGATCGCGATTGATTCACAGTTCATGGCTCCTAAGGTAGCCAACAAGTACACCGTGTTTAACAAAAATGTAGTGCTTTCATTCCCGAAAGGAACGGTACTGCAATCGACAACAACAAGTGGCATGGTGAAGTTTTATCCGGACAACAAACTGTTGTTTGGTATCGCTGATCCAAAAGACGGTGTTGTAGAACGGAAGAATGACTACGGTAATGTTATCGGAGTTAATGCAGATGACAGAAGTACCAATGGTGCCAGCGTAATCCGTATTCCTACCGAGTTGTCGAGCTTCTTCGCCTCGGTGATCAATACAGCCAATTTTACTCAAGTATCTGATATTTACTGGATCAACGGTGGTCTGGGTGAACTGGGTGATCGTGGTACGAACGGATACAAAGCAGGAACAAACGGAATCACGCCGTATTCCATTGATGGAGAGTTTACTAGATATGCTCAAGAGCGTATTCTGACCCCATCCCAGCGCGGAACGTTAACGCTGAGCTATGATCCATCCATTGTTGACGACGTAGGGTCTACGATTACGGTATATCGTTATTCGGATGATTCTAATGTAGGTAAATGGGTTTCCATAGGTGGTGCAGTAGACACGAAGAGTCACACCATTACTGTTCCGTTTGATGAATTTGGTTATTACAAAGTGATGAAGCAAAGTCAAAGCTACCCGGATATCACGAATCATCCATGGGCACGGAACTTGTTAAATGCAATGTATTCCAAAGGAATTATGAATCCGCTCAGAACCAATGCATTTGGTGCGGATGATCAGACAACACGTGGCGAATTTGCTACTTTGCTTGTCAAAGGTATGGACATTCAATTGGTAAAACCGAGTAAAACAACCTTCACCGACGTTTCGGAGAACACGAAATCGGATCGTTGGACATATGAAGCAATTGAAACAGCAGCACGCGCAGGTATTGTTCAAGGGCTCAGTGATGGCTTCTTTGGACCGGATCAGCCGGTTACACGGGAGCAGGCAGCTGTTATGATCGCACGGGCAATGAATGCCAAGCTTGCAGCCAATGACAGTAAATTGACGGCTACTTTGGCCAAATCGTTCCTGGATTCAACTTCTATCGATTTCTATGCACGACCAGCCATTGTGGCGGTTACCAAAGCAAAAATCATGGAAGGAAGCCCTGTAAATATTCCAGGTGCAACCAAAACGCAGTTCCAATTCAATCCAAAAGGTAATATGACTCGTGCAGAAGCAGCCAAGATTGCTGTAGAACTGCTTAAGAAGAGCACGAAGTTATTCCCTAAAACATTGAGCTAATCTAGCATAGTTGAAATAATTTTAGGAAGGACCTGTCCCTTTTACTAAAGGGATGGGTTCTTTTTATGACTGTAGAAGAGCTTATATAGAATTCATTTATAATAGAAGAAAACTGTTTTTTACCAATAACTATTTTTGTAATTTGCTAGAGATTAAGATACAATAACGGTAAATACACAATGATCTAGAGGGTGAAGTTAGCTAATGAAACCGATTTATTCGAGAGCACAGCTGGGCTACATGAAGGCAAAGACACAGTTCGAGAAGCAGGCAGTCATTCTGGAGAAAAAGTTGGAAGATACACGTAAGACAGAGGAGATCTCTCAGGAAGTCATGGAAGGACTTGTACAGTCCACTGGCTTCCATGATGCGTATAACAGTCTGGTTCTGGCCGAGAATGAATTGATTGAATGGTCTCACACCACGATGAAGCATGAGAAGACATACCGGGAGAACAGACAACCAATTGACGATATGTATCTGAGATTGAACAGTGATCCGAATATGCGTGCTCAGATTATTGAGCTAGCGATGAAGATCCGCTAAGTCATAGTCACTGATCCAAGAAGAGGGCCTTGAGGGCCCTCTTTTTTTATTTTTCAATTTTGTAGAATTTGTCGCTTCATCGTGGAAAATTGCGGGTATAAATAAACGTCCACATCAATCCTTACGCAGATTGGATTCGGAGAATACGTCATGAATTCAACTTTACTAAAGGTTTTGAATCCGTTATAGACCCGCACTGCATCAATACATAAATAAATTCAAAACTTTTTTTGAGGAATCCGCAACTTTTTGAAATCTGCTGCGTTTAAGATGTAGAGTCGAAAACATTGGGCAACTTACCAAGAATGACCTCGTGAAGAATCTTGTCTATTTATTAGAAAAAATTGCTTTACGGCACGAGAGACCCATTGTATAATACGTAAGGTAGGATTAGGAAACTACTCTATTTACGTATGATTCTATCTTTTATTCTTGTTTACAAGTTTCTGTGATATGCTCACAGACATCATTTATATTAACTTGCTCATAACTCTGGAAAGGGGGTGCGACAATAGAATGAGGAATACGAGCGACCCTATTAAAGAAAATTCCAATGTTATGAACGCCCAAGGAGGAGACAAAAAGGTTATGAAGAAAATTTTATCCGTAGCACTGTCTACAGCAATGGCATTCTCAATGTTTGCATCTGTAGCATTCGGTGACACAGCAGTAACACCACAACAACAGTTTGATGCATTGAAAGCAAAAGGTATCTTCAATGGTTACCCAGATGGTACAGCTGGTCTGGACAAAGAGATGACTCGCGCTGAGTTCGCAAAAGTTATCACTAAATTGCTTGGTCTGAAAGAGATCACTGGAACTCTTTCTTACACTGACAAAAACTACACAGCTAAAAACTGGGCTGTACCTTACATCGAAGCAGTAACTGCTGCGGGTATCATGGAAGGTAAAAACGTAGAGAAAAAAATCTTCGACTTCAATGGTAAAGTGACAGTAGCTGAAATGGCTACAATCCTGACTCGTGCACTTGATCTTGAAATCCCAACTGAAACTAACAACAACGCAGCAGCATGGGCTAAAGGTTATGTTCAAGCAGCGATCAACGCAGGTCTGATCGACGCTAACGCTAACTTCTCTGGTAATGCTTCCCGCGAATTGTTGGTAGGTGCAGCTTACTCTATCGATCAAGCTCAAAGCATCAAAGTTGAATCTTACACAGTAACTGAAGGTGGAAAAGTTGTTGAATTCAAAATCAGCGACGGCGAAACTGTAAAAGTAACTTTGGATAAAGCTCTTGAAGCTAACAAAGAAACTGAAGTGAAATTCACTTACAAAGATAAAGAGTTCACTGAGAAAGTTACTTATGTAGTAACTGCAGCAACTAAAGTTCAAAGCGTAACTGCTGACAACTTGAAACAAGTTACTGTAACTTTTGATGGTGATGTTGACGCTGCTACAGCAGAAGATGTTAACAACTATCAATTGAGCAAAGATATCAAATCTGCAGTTTTGTCTGCTGACAAGAAAACTGTAGTGTTAACTTTGGATAACGAGTACTACACAGGTGGTAACAAACTCGATAACCAAAAAGCAATCAAATTGACTGTTAGTGGCATCAAAAACTCTGACGGTTCCAAAACAATTGCACAAGAAGTTACTTTCACACCAGTTGATGTAACTACACCATCTGTAAAAGAAGTTAAAGGTTTGGGTACAGGAGCATTCCAAGTAGTGTTCTCCGAGCCAGTTGATCGCGCTTCTGCAATCACAACTTCCAACTACAAAGTTGATGGTAAAGTAATCTCTGGTACAGTGGAATATGCATTCCCTGATAGTGTTATTATCACTACTGCATTGACAACTGGAGATCACAAATTGACAGTTAGCAACGTTCAAGATTTCTCCGGACTGAAAGTAGTTCCAGTAGAATCTGATTTCGCTGTTGCAGCAGATACTGAAGCTCCAACTGTAACTTCTGCAAAATCTTATGATTTGCAAAAAGTTGAGATTGAGTTCAATGAGCCAATCAGATCTTTCACACGCGTGTACAATGGTACAACTGCTAAAACTGGTGAAGTAACACGCTCCGGTAACAAATTGACTGTGACATTCACTAGAGCTAATGCTCTGAGCGTAGGTGAAAACACAATCGTAGTTGAAGGTGCTACTGACTACAGTGGTAACACTGCTACTCGTGAAGTGAAAGTTACTCCAACTCTGGATACTGTGAAACCAGCAGTAAACAATGTTGCAGTTTCTACTGAGAGCGGAAACCATGTACTGAAAGTGAAATATAGCAAATCTGTTTCATCTACCACTAACTCTACTGGTACAGCTAAAGCTAACTACACTATCAAAGATAAAGATGGTAAAGTAGTTGTAGGTAATGGTTTGGATGGAAATGGACACCCAGTTAAAACAATCACTTTCGATTCTAACACGAATGAAGCCATTATCACTTTGTCTGGATACCTTCCACAAGGTAACTACACTGTAGAAGTTTCTGGAGTTCAAGATAATGCTTATGTTCCAAACACAATTGTTCCTGTATCTTCTGCAATTACTATCGGTAACACTTCCGACTTCAAAGTTACAAGATTCTGGAGTGGTACTGAGAACAATAATGGTTCCAAACGTGATGTAAACTTCTTTGTTACATTCAGCAAAGCAGTTGCAACTGAAGGTACTGGTAATGCATTGGAAAAATCCAAGTATGCATTGAAATGGACTACTACAGGATCCTTGGAAGCTCTGCCAAGCAATGCTTCTGTAGAGTTAGTAACTCCTGAAACTGTTAAAATTACAGTTCCTTATACTGACAAAGCTTTGGATGCAGCTGATGCTAAATTGCGTGTATCTCTAGTTGCTGACCAAGCGGGTGGATTTGCTTATACTGATAACAGCTATGTAAGTGGCGAGATTGGTGTAGCAGGTCAAGCGGTTCAGTTGGTGAATGATTCCGTTAAAGCTACTGCTACTAACAAAGTTACAGTTAAATTCGATGGTATTTTGAATACAGTTGATGCTAATGACTTTGCAGTACGTGTAGGTACTACTAACTATAATGTTGTTCTTGATGGTCAACCTACTTACTCGAATGGTCAAACTATCGCTAACTTCACAATTGCTGGAGATAACAAATTGAATGCAGCTCCAGTTGCTAAATTCGGTTTGAGAGTAACTACTCCGAATACTCAAGATAACTTGGGAGTTCGTGTCGATGTTCCTGCTGTAGCTGCTGGTATTGACGTTATTGACAACATCAAACCAGAAACTAAAGACTTCGATACAAACAAAGAAATTGGTCTCGTTGATAATGGTACTAACAGCTATACTGCTAAAGTGAAATTCACTGAAGCTATCGCAGCAGTTCCTGGTACAAATGTTATCAAATTGAGCGTAACTGGTACTACAGTATCTAATGTGGTTTACGCAGTAGATACTACTGATGCCGATGTTCTGAATGTTACATTCACATCTGCAGATGCTCTTACAGCTGAATCTGTCGTTACAGTTGAATTGGATAGCAGCAATGCTAACTCTAAAGTTGTAACTGACCAATCAGATGCTAAGAATGCAGCAGCAGCATTCTCCCTTAGCGGAGTAGTTTCTGCAATCTTGATTCCTTAATAAGAAATTAAGAAATAATGTTAAAGGAATTCTGCATACTTCGGTATGTAGAATTCTTTTTTTATTAGAATGACTATCTATGAAATTCTAAATACAACATCGTAACTTTCTCGCCTTTCCAAACGTTTATACTATAATAGCAACAAGCAACTTATGGGAGGTTTGGAAGTGAATCAAAAGAAAATGTTTGTGAGCTTGCTCGCAAGTGCAATGTTGATCAGTTCAACCGCTGGTATGGCTATGGCAGCGAGCACAACCAATAAAACGTCTACCACCAGTTCAAATAGCAGTACATCGAAGAAAACAACAACGCAGAAGGTTGTACATACACTCGGTAACCTGTCAGCTGTTAAAGTGACAGCGCGAAGTTCCGTAAGATTAACAGATGTCAATATCTTGGCACAGGATGATGGCAATGTGGTTACGTATACATTGTCTTATAAAAACAATGACAGCACCCCAATGATGATGCTCGATTACTGGAGCAAAGTGAAAACCAAGGGTGGGACATCCTTCTCGCCTAAACTGATCGCAAAAGATCAGGAAAAGAAAACAGTCGCGCCTGGATCAACAGTTGACCTGACCTATGTCATGAAAGTGGGTCGCGAGGTAAAACTCAGTGATCTGAACTTTCTCATCGTGAAATGGGATTTCAGTCAAGCTAACTATGAACGTACGTTGGGTAAGTTTAACGTGCCCGCATCCTATAGCATTACCACACCTGTAGGCAAACCAAAGACGGTTCGTCTAAGCGACTCTGCGGTGAAGGTGAAAGTATCTGGCATTAAAGTGTTTCCAGGTGAAGATAAGAATCAGTATGTGAAAATTGGCGTGAATTTAAACAATATCAGTTATAAATTGCTTGAAAATCCGAATATCAAATGGATTTTACGTACACCAAGTGGTACGAACTATCCGTTAACTCCGGATAAAGACAGCACGAGTGTCAGTATTCAGGCTCAAGCTAATAAGGCTCTTAGCCTGATGGCATCTCTCCCAACGTCAGTGAAGCTACAAAAGTCTGAGCTGTTGCTAGTAGAGGAACAAGGTGAAGAGAAAAGTGTTCTGCCTGTTGCTGCATTGCAATTGCCAGAGGCTAGCAAAACGAATGTAGAAGTCGCTGCCAATCAACCGAATATTATTTCAGTTGAAGGACAACGACTGTCCACATTGCTTGAATCTGCCAAAGTTAGAATCGATGATGGTGAATATAGTCTTAACCTTCAAATGAAGCTCAGGAATGAAGGTAAGAAAGCAATTAAGGTGCCGACATATACCTTCGAGGTACGGAATACAGACGGAACGGTCTATCCGATCGAAACCAAAGCTCTGGATACATTGAAGTTGAACCCAGGTGATATCAAGACAATTAAGCTCAGCACAACCCTTCAGGGTGATGGTAATACAAGCAAAATCAAGCTGTATGTCATGAGTCCGGTAGACAAAAATGAAAGCACAGAATCTACAACGTCTTCTCCAACGAATGGATTTGTATTCTCCTATCCTGTAGGTGTCTATGCGATTCCTGAATCGGTATCCAGTGGAGATGGATTGACGACCGAAACTGTCGTTAAGAATAACAAAGGTACATTTGGTGTGTCTTTTGGATCGTTACAGCGGTTGCCGTGGCTTGATAGTGATATTATTGCTGCTAAAGTGACCATTCGTAATGCAGGTAACAAAACAGTTCAACTTCCTGAATTTGAAGCGATGTTTATGATTGATTCTGCTGAGATTGAAGGAGACAAGAAGTTAATCTACACACAAAGTGGCAAGTTACTTGGAGCCGGCATGACAACGGAGGCTTATCTGTTGACTAAGATTCCTTCTGAATTACGTATTTCGCGTCTTGAACTTAGTCTGAACGAGAAAGTTAGTGAAGAAGAAACGAATGAATGGATTACGTTGAATACGTCCGGATTAATTCCACCGGTATCTTATGTTGGAAGCGGTAAGACATACACATTGGGCACTGCTGATAAAGAGACCGAAATGGGTGTGCGGAGAACGATTCGTTATCCGGGAACGTCATCAGACATCGTATACACTGAATTCGAAATGACGAACAAATCACTGCGTCAGAGTGGGCATGGCAAACTGGTAGGTTACTTCAAAACATCGGATGGCCAATATTACAGGGCAACAGCGAAACAAGCAGAGCGTTTGCCTGGACCGGGTCAAAAGTCGATTGTTACGTTCTGGGCTAAAATTCCGAAATCCATTACCTTCTCTGACCTGCGTCTAATTGTGGGTGAAGGTATTGCAGACAGCAAGTTTGTAACGGGTGAAGGGGAAGCGACTGCTTATGTGAATGCTCTGGCATTTGAAGTGCCGCCAACTTCCATTAGTGTTCAAGGCACGTTGACCAATATTGATCTCTATCCTTACTCTTGGACTGCCAACAGTGTGAGAGCATATCTGGCAGGCAGCTCGTCTGTACAGATCGAGATGAATTACAGCTTATCCCGTAATGAAGAGATTGAGATGGGTGAGAACGAGCACAAGTTAATCCTTACATTGACGGACCAAGCAGGTAAATCATATGAGAAAGAGCTGACTTTGGGAACCGATCTGAAAGTGGGAACCAACCAGACACTGAGCTGGAGCATAGAAGACAGCTTCTTCGAGAAGTTGCGTGGTGGTTCGTATCGCTTAAGCGTAGATGATCAGTTCCAGGGACAACGTATTCGTCTTGCAGAGCAAAGCTACGGATATGACCTGACCAAGCTTCCGAAGGAAGAACCTGTTGATTTGAGATAAATGCACATATTCGAATAATCATTAGATTTGTACACAAAACCTCGTTTCCACCTTAACGGAAACGAGGTTTTGCTTGTCGCATCCCTATTTTTTCTCTATAGTTAAAGTTAATAGATTACCAGAGGAGGAAAATGATTCACATGAAACCTTATATGAAAGTATCCCTTGCAGCGCTCGCGATTGGTGTTGGCGTGTGGGTTGGGTCGGTATACAGTAATACAGCGATCGGTGCAGGGACAAGCCAGCCAGGAACAGCAGACGATCCAGTTGTAACGAAGAGTTATGTTGACCAGCAGATTCAAAAAGCATTGGGTGGTGGCGTTAGCACGGGTTCTGGCAATTCATCCGGTAATAATTCCGGATCTACGGGAACCGGGAACTCAGGTAGCACAGGTGGAGACACTTCGCTTCCTCCACTGGTCTCAGGAGCTTCTGATGCCGTTGAGATCGTAACGGTGAAGCCGGGTCAACAGCTGATCGGGAAGTCTGGCGCGGAGTTCATTGTACGTAGCGGCAAAGCTGTGATCGTCAGTGAAGGTACGAATGGTGTAGCGGATCTGACGGACGGGATTGACCTGACGAATGGACAGGCAGCGCCGACCAATCATCTGCTCTCTTTTCCAAGGGATGGACGGGGGATCACGGTATTGGAAGGCAACAAATATAGCTTAACCGTAATGGTTCGCGGTGGATATACTTTGAAATAGGTTTTGCTTCTGTTAAAGGAATTATTCATTCGTCATACATTTCATTTGCTCAGATTAACCAGTTCTAACAAACATTAATACGGCTAGCCAGCCTTGTTCCTGCTCACTCTATAACTGTTGACAATCAATTAATGGAGGTGCAGGAACCATGGCTAGAAGCAATCGTAAAGTGGTACCCGAAAGTCGTCAAATGCTGGATCAGATGAAGTATGAGATTGCTGCAGAGTTTGGTCTCAATGTGGGTTATGGTGGCAGAGGTTTGGCTGGTGCGGATACCGAATTTGGATCTGAACTGGGTGAAGTGAGTGATCATTCTTATGGGCAATACAAAGGGTGGGGACATCTGACTTCCCGCGAGAATGGATCGGTTGGTGGAGAGATCACCAAAAGGCTAATTCGTCAGGCAGAGCAGCACTTATAGGGCTTTTTCCTTACCCCATTTCGTTTGACACGTCTTGACAAATACGTTAAGATGGCACTTGAGGTATGCAACCTTTTCCACTAGGGAAAGGTTGATTTTCGTTTGAGGCAATTACCTGAAAAATCCTTATCTTCGGTACTGCGGACTCCGCGTCCTTATTCCTTTTTGGAAAGCTTCGAGGGTACAGTGAACGAATCGCTGTCATGTTTTGTTCGGGCAATCGCCATACTACTAGTTATGGGAGGTTGAAACTTCATGTCTGTTAAAGGCCGGCATCTATTTACATCGGAGTCTGTAACCGAAGGACATCCGGATAAAATCTGCGATCAGATCTCAGACGCCGTGTTGGACGCGTTCCTGGCGAACGATCCTAATGCTCGCGTAGCTTGCGAAGTTTCCGTAGCCACAGGCTTAGTGCTTGTCATCGGTGAAATCAGTTCAGCTTCTGAATACGTGGACATTCCGTCCATCGTTCGTAATACAATTAAGGATATTGGCTACACACGTGCCAAGTTCGGTTTTGATTATAACACTTGTGCAGTTCTGACTTCTCTGAATGAGCAGTCCGCTGATATTGCCCAAGGCGTGAACGCAGCGCTTGAGAATCGTGACCCGGAACAAGTCGCTCGTGAAACAGAAAACATTGGTGCAGGTGACCAAGGTCTGATGTTCGGTTTTGCAACGAACGAGACACCAGAACTCATGCCTTTGCCAATCGCTCTGTCCCACCGTATCGCACGCCGTCTGGCGGAAGTGCGTAAGAACGGTACATTGGAATATCTTCGTCCGGATGGTAAAACGCAAGTAACGATTGAATACGACGGTGACAAGCCGGTACGTGTAGATACAATCGTTGTGTCTACTCAGCACGCTGAAGAGACTACACTTGCGCAGATCCAAAAAGACATCAAAGAACATGTAATCTTGCCTGTCGTTCCAGCTGAATTGCTGGATGAACAGACTAAATATTTCATCAACCCAACAGGACGTTTCGTTATTGGCGGACCTCAGGGAGATGCAGGCCTCACTGGACGTAAAATCATCGTAGATACCTACGGCGGTTATGCACGTCACGGCGGTGGTGCGTTCTCTGGTAAAGATCCAACAAAAGTAGACCGCTCCGCAGCATATGCGGCTCGTTACGTAGCGAAAAACCTTGTAGCTGCAGGACTTGCAGACAAAGTGGAAATCCAGCTCGCTTACGCGATTGGTGTAGCCAACCCGGTATCGATCAACGTGGATACATACGGAACTGGCAAAGTCAGCGACGAGAAATTGGTTGAGCTTGTACGCAACAACTTCGATCTTCGTCCGGCTGGCATCATTCGTATGCTGGATCTGCGTCGCCCAATCTACAAACAAACCGCTGCTTACGGTCATTTCGGCCGTACAGACCTGGATGTACCTTGGGAGCAAGTGGACAAAGTAGACCTTTTGAAAACTCAAGCAGGTCTGTAAGTTAGCTAACGATATATGGTCATCCAATGAAGCCCTTGATTCCGATGTGGAATCAGGGGCTTTTTGCATCTTTTTACAAAATAAAGAACCATACATTTCCATTTTATTAATTGAAAATCTCCCTTTGACCGACATAAATATAGAGGTCTGTATATCAGACAATTAGGAAAATGAGACAAGGGGGAAGGTCGGGTGTTTATGAAAAAAATGGCCCGCAAGGGATTAGTTAGTCTTATGGTTTTGATGTTAGTCACTCAAGGAATACTCGCCGGATGGGTAGGAGTAGAGTCCGCGTATGCCGCCGATGAGTTGAAGGGGAAAGGGATTAGTACAACGTCACCTGCTGTGAACGAACAACAGGCAAGTGGATCAGCACCACTGACGATTGATTTTATTAAGCCAGTGAAGAAAATCGACGCTTCTACAGAGGAAATCTTTATACAACGAGTCCAGGATGACTCCATTGTAACAAGAGTTCCCGTAACGGATGCAGCTGTGACTGTCGTTGCAGATGATGCTGCTATTGATGCAGCTTTGGGGAAACGTGTGCAAATCCAACTTCCTGCAGTTCTGCCTGGAGGTTCATTCTATGTTAGGATCGGTAGCCAGTCTTTCGTATATGGGGACGGTCAACCGGTTGAGGGTTTGAACAAAGAGTGGACATTCCGTACAGCAGGAGTTAGTACAGCTCGATTAACAGGGCAGTCACCTCTTAATGCGGCATCCAATGTATCTCCTTCAGCCAATATCCAGCTTACGTATGATCGGGCAATGAAGGTCGGTGCAGGCAAGCTTCAGATCTATAGTGGTAGTACATTGTTGGAAGAAATCGATGCCAATTCAACCCGAATTAGTTTCAATACGGCGAGAACAACGGTGACGATTGATCCAGTGAACAATTGGGCGAATAACAGCACGATTTACATAGCAGTACCGGAAGGGTTTTTGCGTGATGACCTGAACAATGATACGGGAGCCATTCAGCGAACGACATGGGGATTCAGTGTGATATCCGATCCCACCGCATTAACCGTATCCACCCTGTCTCCTGCAAACGGAGCAACAGGCGTTTCGCTCACCAATGAATTCACTCTAACATTCAACAAAGAGCTGGACCGGAACTTTACAAGCTCAGCTACAGTTAAGAATGCAAATGGCGGAATTGTGGCTTCAACCACGTTAATTAATACGTCTAACTCTAGACAGTTGCGTATTATCCCGCAAACCACGCTGACAAGTAACACAACGTATACGATTGATATTCCTGCGAATGTGTTCCGGGATCAGACGGGAAATCTGTTTACTGGCCTGAATGGAGCCACATCGTGGACCTTTAGAACGCTGACCGTAGACACAACACCACCTGTACTCAAAACAGCCAAAATGTACAGCAATACAATCATTCGATTAACGTATGATGAGCTGCTCTCCAGTCTTGATCCGTTTGCTTCCAGCTTCACAGTGACGGTTAACGGAGAGAACCGGAATGTAAGTTCTTCCTATGTGTCAGGAGACAGTGTGTATGTTGTTCTGGATACAGGTGTAGCCGTAGGGCAGGTTGTCCGCATTGCCTACGCACCGGGAACAGGAACACGTAAAATTCAGGATTTGTCTCTTAACGCGGCTCCAGCATTCGGAGCGAGGGATGTAGAGAACAGTCTCGATTCCATTATGTCGAAACCACGCGAAGGTACAGCTTATTACAATACAATCAGTCTGTACTATCCAGAGACCGTCTATATCAACTCCAGTGATGCGGTGAGACAATTCAGTGTTACAGCAGACGGGTCAGCGGTGGGCATCAGCAGTATATCCACCAATAATAGTTCGTTGGTAACGCTTAGTCTCAGTCGTTCCATCCAGAATGGTGAAGTGGTACAAGTATCCTATGCGCCAGGAACATGGCCAGTGAAAGACAGTCGTGGTCAAGCTCTTGCTGGATTCAACGGGTTCTATGTACGTAACAGTATTGATACGAAACCACCCGAGTTCAAGAGTGCAGAAGTGAGTGGTACGACGATGTGGATCAGATATAATGAGCCACTGAGCCGGACGAACAAACCACTCAAGAGCCAATATTCCGTATTGGTAGATGGTAAAGCCGTATTTGTCAATGATTCCGAGATTGAGGATGATCTGATTACATTGACGCTAGCCAACACAGTTGCCAGTACTCAAAACGTAACCTTTTCTTATGTGCCAGGTACCCTGCGGTTAACCGATCTAAACAACAATCCTGCAGGCTACGTTAATCTGGCTCCAGTAAAATATACCTTTGGTAACGGGAAAATATTGTCGGCAACTCTTCAAGGGGACAAAGTATATATTAACTTTAGAGATGCACTTCAGGCTCAAACGGCTCTAACGGCTTCACAGTTTAGTGTGCAGCTTGGAGGGACAACAACGAATGTCCTGAATGCTTCCATATCGGGTTCGATCGTGACTCTTAATCTCTCAAACTCGGCAACAGCAGGACAGACAGGTACGGTCAGCTATACTCCGGGAGCAGTGCCGCTGCGAGATGCGTTGAACAACACCATTACTGCGTTTGGACCGCTTCCCCTGCAACAAAATGGCAGCAGCTCGACAGGCAACCAGACGAACAGTCGTCCTTCTTGGCTTACAGAACAAGACTCGTCAAGTTATGGACAAGCTCTGCTTGTGATGAGCACGGATACAGCAGCTACAACTTCGATGATGTCACGCAACAATCGCTCTACTCGTCAGTTCAATGTAGACGGTGCGAAGCTTTTGCAAGCCTTCCAGTACGCAACAACGACTGGCAAAACAACACAACCTGTTGTATTTGAAGTCCCTGCCAGTGAATCTTCCGCTTATGTAGGATTCCCGTTGAACACATTGGCTCAGGTTGCATTAAGTAACCGTACAGGTTCAATTGGTGTCAAATATGGTGATCGTCTGTGGATGGTCCCACTATCCAATCTGGATGTATCCGCAATGAGTCAAGCTGTAGGGGGAAACACAACCAACACGGATGCCTCCTACTTCTATGTACAGGTGGAGACGGTTCCTGTCTCCAGTTCAGGTACGATAGATGGAATGCTGGCCGTTGCAGGAGCACAGAAACTCGGTAATGTTACAGACATTTACCTCTCTGCGTTTAGTGGAAATACGAATCAACGGGTAGAACAAAATATCAAAAGCCAGCTCGCAATGCAGTTGCCTGTAAACACACCTACAGCGACTTCCGGGTTTACGTATATTGATCCAACTACACTGATCCTGGCGAATGTGCCACATACATTTGCGAATGCAACAGGAGGTGTGGTCGTTAAAGGACAACTGAACGGTAACCAGACTATAGTACCTGTCACTCATTCTGTGAGCTATCAGGATACCTCCAGCCATTGGGCAGGTGCAGTCATCAAAGAGTTGTCGTCCAAATGGATCATTGGGGCCACAAATGGCTCTTATTACGGTCCCAATCAGAAAATAACGCGTGCCGAGTTTGCCGAATTGGTAGCCAAAGGCCTTGGTTTGAAAGGAGATCAGACTGCTGCACGTCGTTTCCATGATATTCGTGGTGGTGATCTGACCAGTGCCTACATTGGTGCCGCGGCAGAAGCCGGGATTATTACAGGCAACACGGACGGTACATTCAAACCGGAAAGTGAAATCACTCGGGAACAAATGGCTATTATGATGGTTCGGGCGATGAATTACGGTGGTAAAGCAGTCTCACTTCAATCCTCCGTTACTTCGACGTTGTCCAAGTTCAAGGATAGCAATAAGATTCAGTCCAAGGATTCTGTTGCCAAAGCGGTGCAGGAGGGAATTATTCAAGGCATGACAGCGAGAACATTCGAACCCCAAGGGAACGCGACTCGCGCTCAGGCAGCAGTGATGTTGAAACGTGTCCTGGATAAGTTGGAATATCTGTAATAGTAATTAGCTCTTTTATCTTAGTGAAGCGAAATCGATCAGGGGAATAAGTTCAACTGATTGGTTTCGCTTTTTTATATCATAAGTCATGAATTTCATGAATAGAGGGTGTAGATTTGCTCAAAAAAATACTAGTATTCTTCTTTGCTGTAGGTTTAATATCCATACCATCATTGGTTTATGCTCAAAATAATAAAGAACCCATACAACTGTACGTGAATGAAAAGCCTACAGACATTAAACTGATAACAAAATCAGGGACGGTGTATGTTCCATTTCGAGAGTTTATTCAACTAATGGGGTACCGAGCGGACTACTCAATAGAAAGTCGTGAAATTTTTGCTAGAACGGATCATTCGGAGACATATTTTATACCAGATGTAGGATACTCTGATGATAAGGAAGGATATATTGAGTTGGAAAAACCAGGTATACTCATTGATGGGAAATTCTATCTTCCTATTCGATTTGCTGCTTGGTATACAAAACATTCGGTGGCTTATGATCGAAAAGCAAACACTGCGCGAATGGTAGCGTACGGCTATGGTCAAGAACAAGGGATTCTCGATCTGGTGAGTGCGTATGATAGAGCTTTTACTGTAAAACTACTAGCTTCAAACCATATGCAGAGATCCTATCTGACGGATAGTAAGATTGCACCCCAAGTGAGCGAAATCCCTGATCGAATTTACAGTATAGATATAACAAGCATTACATACGAATCTGCGAACCAGGCATTATTGTATGTTACATATATCCATAATAATCAGGTAATAAATGACCAACATGAGGTCGTGTTTCGAATTATAAAGGAGAACAATCGGTGGAAAATACTTCTGGATCGATATCTTTCCATTAATACTACGCTTCCAGAAGATATCGATAAATCTGTACATACGATAAAAGAGAATTTTAATGAGAAGCAACAAAATGTCCTATCTGACCTCAGGCAATATTATAGAGCGTTTAATCAGAAAGACTTTGATTTAACGTATAAATATACTTCGCCATTTGATATTGAACGAATGAACGCAAATGCAGTTGATGAATGGAGAACATGGGAGCACATTACAAGAGCTTCCTTTGAGTATGGAGACACTACGTATCATATGTCTAATGAACGAGTCGTGTTTCTTGGGGAGAACCAAGCTGTTGTTCACGCAACCTTGGAATGGAGCTACATTTCAGAGAACATAGAGCAGAACTATTCTATATATGAGGCGCTGATCTACCTCGATTACGCCAATGGGCACTGGAATTATAGTTATGATCATGACATTAGTGAGAACGAAGAGGACCCCAATCGAATGTTACCCGAAATTCATTTCCCAGAGTTAAATTGAAAATATAACGAATATCAGTATACAGATAAATTCCCATGTATGAGTAGCTAATTGCATACATGGGTTTCTTTTTGTCAAGAATCCCCTCAAAGTTAGCTGGGGGCGTAACTTTTTCCACAAAAAGAAGTCTATTAATAGAAGAGTATACTAGAGATCTCGCTATCGGCTGCCTACTTGGCAGTGTTCGTGATGTCTAAGATTGATATACAAGATGGGAGAGACGTTTCAGACATGCTGGGGAAACATGGGAAACAGCTGGAAGACGTTAAGGGCAGTAAGGTGAAGAAATGGGCGATTGTGACGCTGGCGGGTGTGATCTGGATTGCACCGGTAATGAGTGCAGGTGGGCAGATGTGGTCAGGCACTTCGTGGCAATCGGTGGCCGCAGCGGCATCTACGAATACAAGCAAGTTGAGTGAAGAAATTCTGACTTCGGGTGCGAAGCTCATGAAATACAGATATACAACAACACGTTCCGGTTCCAAGGTCAACGTACTGGCAGATGTCATCCAGGTGGATCTGCAGAACCCGTATGTGAAGCTGGATGTGATGACAGGCAAGGGCGGTAATCTGAACAGTAAACAGAGCACAGGTGCCATGGCTAAGGAAAATGGTGCAGTAGCTGCTGTAAATGGCGATTACTTCAATGTATCCGGGGAGCTCGCGCCGATTGGTGGACAGGTCTCCGATGGTGTACTGGTCTCCACACCATCCGAACTGTCGGGCATGTATGCCCTCACGGTGACCAAGGATGGCAAACCGATGATCGACGAGTATTCTTTTGACGGAACTGTGAAGGCACAGGATGGTTCAACCTTTGCTTTGCGTGGGATAAATAAAGAGGATTATACAGTAGAGTCGGGTGCGGTGAAATATAGTCATGCCAACTCGATGTATATTTATACACCAGCATGGACCTCCACCAAACGTCCGAATGACCCTTCCACAACGCCGACAGAGGTTCTCGTGCAGAACGGAGTAATTACCCAAATCTCCGATAAAAAAGCGTTAAACATGACGGTGCCGAAGGATGGGTACATTTTGCGTGCGCATGGAACAGCGGCGACATGGATCATGAGCCATCTATCCGTTGGTCAAACCTTGGATGCGGATTACAAACTGAAAGCTAAAACAACCGGGCAATCAGTCGATCCGAGTAATCTGGAGATGATGATTGGCGGTCATACGATTCTTGTGAACGGTGGAAAGGCAGCATCCTTCTCCCGTGATATCGCATCTTCAGGCATTGGTGGCATTCGTGCAAGAACGGCAGTAGGATATTCCCAGGATGGTCGGTATGTCTACATCATCGCCGCGGAGAAAAATAGTAACAGCAGCGGTATGTCGCTGACGGAACTGCAATCCTTCATGACCAGTGTGGGTGTCTGGAAAGGCATGAACCTGGACGGAGGCGGCTCCACAACTATGGTGACACGTCCGTTAGGTGAGCAAACCGCCGGTCTGACGTTCAACACAGAGTATGGTACCGAGCAACGTCAGGTTGTAAACACGCTAGGTGTGTTCTCTACGGCTCCTGTAGGTAAACTGAAGGGCTTTGCCGTGAGTGGCAGCCAAACGTTGCTGGTGGGGCAAGAGGGCAAGTACACAGCCAAAGGATATGACACCTACTACAACCCGATTGCAACAGGCGATATCAGCATGTCCTGGAAGTCCAGCAACAACGGCATCGTGAGTGTCAGCAATGGCACGATCAAAGGCGTGAAGCCAGGCACAGCAACGCTGACGGCAACGAGCAATGGAGCTTCATCTTCTATTAAAGTATCGGTATTGGGTGGAAGTGAACTGGCTTCCCTGACAGCAGGATCAGGTCTGGGTTCGCTCAAAGCGGGCACAACGATGTCCATTCCTGTAACGGCAACAACGAAGAGTGGACAAAGTGTTACGGTTCCGGCAGACTCGCTGACATGGGAATTTATCGGATTCAAAGGTAAAGTCACTGCTGACCAATTAACCGTATCTTCCGTCAATTCTGGTGCACAAGTAGGATATGCGATTGGTCGTTATGATGGTTACAGTACAGTCGTAGTCCTCTCGGCTTCTGCAAGTGAAACGATCTGGGAGAACTTCGAAAATGTGAATTATCCGATTAACTTCACAACGAACGCAGTGGGTGTAACTGGTTCGGCAACCGTCACAGCAGGAACTGGTGAAAAAGCCGGCTCCAATGTACTGCAACTCGGTTATGATATGACTGCTGGAACAGGCAAAATGTACGCTTATGCACAACTGAATGGTTCTACCGGTAGAGAGGTATCTGCAGCAGCTACATCGATGTCGATGGATGTTATGGGAGATAAAAGCCTGAACTGGCTGCGTGCCGAATTCACGGATGCCAATGGCAAAACGGTATATGCCGATCTCGCCAAGGCGATTGACTGGAACGGGTGGAAGAAGCTGAGCGTGGACCTGAACGGACTGAACATTGCCTATCCGGCGAAGCTGAAGCGGGTTTATGTAGTGAACGTGGAAGAAGGTCAGGATGAGCGTGCGAAATCAGGTACGGTTGCTTTTGACAATATCGCATTCACGATGCCTTCCAAGTCCAGTGAAGTAGGATTGCCTACGGGTACAGCTTCACTTGTGCTTGGACAGAAATCGATGACGGTGAACGGAACGAAAAAAGCGATTGATGCAGCACCGGTCCTTAAAAATGGTACAACGTATGTGCCCATCAAACATGTTTTGGACGCTTTTGGTGGTCAGGCAAGCTGGGATAGCAAAAATCAGCGAATCACGGTATTACGTGGTGGCAAGCTGATTGATCTGGTTGTAGGGCAGAAAGAATTCATTCTGAATGGTAAAAGACAGAGCGCAACTGTTGCACCATACGTAACGGGTGGTAGGACTTTAGTCCCGCTCAGACTCGTTTCCGAGCAACTTGGTCTGACTGTAAAATGGGAACAGAAAACGAAGACCGTTACCATCTCATCGTGATATGGTATGATATATACCGGAAACGATAGAAATGGAGTCGAACAAACGTGGATTTACAAGCCGATGCCATAGACCGCGTCATTAAAAACGCCATACAAGTCATGGAAAACAGCAAATATCAAATGTTCGAAATCATGGACTCGACTCGCGATGAGCTGAAAACGCTCAACGAGGAGTTGAAGTCGGTGTTGAAGGAGACGGCGGAAACGATCGAGAAAGTAGATCAGTTGGAGCTGAACTACCGCCGTTCCCGGATCCGGCTGACTGAGGTTAGCCGCGACTTTGTCCGTTATTCCGAGCATGATATCAAGCAGGCATATGAGAAAGCAACACAGCTGCAGCTGGATCTGATGATTTATCGTGAGAAGGAAATGTATCTGAAGGCCCGTCGGGATGACCTACAGAAGCGTGCCAAAAATGTGGAAGCTTCTGTGGAGCGTGCCGAGACCATCGGTTCGCAGATGGGTGTTGTACTCGAATACCTGTCAGGTGAACTAGGTCAAGTGACCCGGATCATTGAAAATGCCAAAAATCGACAAATGATTGGTTTGAAAATAATTTTGGCCCAGGAAGAAGAGCGGAAACGTATTGCTCGTGAAATTCATGACGGGCCTGCCCAGATGCTCGCCAATCTAGTGCTTAGGACGGAAATTGTAGAAAGAATGCTCATTAAGCAGGATTTTAAGATGGTCCAGGCCGAAATAGTAGATTTGAAAGGCCAGGTTCGTTCCAGTCTTGAAGAGATGAGAAAAGTTATTTTCAATCTGCGTCCTATGGCACTGGATGATCTGGGACTGATTCCAACGCTTCGGAAGTACGTGCAGGATTTTGAGGTAAAAACGAAAATCCGGTCGCTTTTTGAAACAAGAGGTAAGGAACATCGTTTATCTTCAGCCATGGAGGCTGCAATCTACCGCCTTGTGCAGGAAGGTCTGTCGAATGCTGCAAAGCATGCTTATCCCACTTATGTTGTAGTGGAAATTACATACCAGGCTCAGCTCGTCAAAATTGTCGTTCAGGACAATGGGCTTGGGTTCAAACCGGAGCTTCTTGCGAAGAAAAGCAAGGATCATACCCACTTCGGTCTGATTGGGATGAGAGAACGGGTTGAACTGTTAGAAGGAAGAATAGAGATTGAATCCGGAGAAAATCAAGGAACCAAAATAGTGATTCATATCCCGACAAACGTGGATAAGGGAAAGGAGTAGCAGGATGATGGAAAACCGTGATACTGGTAAAGCATCGATTAAAGTTCTTTTGGCTGATGATCATCAGCTGTTCCGTGAGGGACTGAAACGCATTTTAAATATGGAGGACGACATTGAGGTCATCGGTGAATGCGGCGATGGTATTCAAGTGCTCGAATTCTGCAATCAGGATAAACCTGATATCGTATTGATGGATATCAACATGCCAATCGAAAATGGGGTTGAAGCAACGGAGAAATTGCGTGAGCTGTTCCCTGATGTCAAAGTAATTATCTTGTCCATTCATGATGATGAAAGTTATGTATTTGAGACGCTTCGTAAAGGGGCTAACGGATACTTGCTGAAGGATATGGAGGCCGAGTCTCTGATCAATGCGATTCGTTCCGTGCATGAAGGACATGCGTTCATACATCCGAAAGTAACAGGCAAACTGATCATGCAGCTGCGTCGTATGACGTATCTTAATGAAACAGGGGCAATGAGTGAAGGAGCTTCGAAGGAAGCTGGTGTTAAATTTGTCGCTGGCGACAATAACCCACTCACACGTCGTGAGGCTGAAGTGCTTCGCTTGATGGCAGAAGGTAAGAGCAACAAAATGATTGGTGAATTCCTGTTCATCAGTGAAAAAACAGTAAAAAACCATGTCAGCAGCATTCTGCAGAAGATGGAAGTGGACGACCGTACTCAAGCTGTTATCAATTCGATCAAATATGGTTGGGTTACGCTCTAATACCTTATGTTTTTCGTAAAGCAGTATTCTTATGGTAATTCAGTCCATTGGTTGATTCAACCTAGACGAAGTATAGATTGGTGTTCACTCGCGCCCTTTCCAGAATGTTGGATTGGTCTGCGGGTTAATGGACTTTATCACTGCAAATGAGCAAAGTGTAAGGTTGTGCGGAACATATGTTCAAGCTTAGGCGTGAATGAATGACCTGGCCTGTCTTTCTTCGTCCGGTGTCGATCAGCGTGGAATATGAGTGATAGGAAATGCAAGTGTAACCCTTCAGGAAGTACAGCATATACTTGTTGTATACAGGGATGTTCGCCATGGGTGAGCATGACC
Source organism: Paenibacillus amylolyticus (assembly GCF_047302515.1). GTDB lineage: Bacteria > Bacillota > Bacilli > Paenibacillales > Paenibacillaceae > Paenibacillus > Paenibacillus amylolyticus_G. Next base: position 6,611,827 of record NZ_CP168019.1, read on the forward strand.
TTCCGAGGAGGTGCAGTTGCCATGGTTGCTCATCTGACTATGATTCTGCTCATATACTTCCTGGCGGCAATGGCCGTTCATGCCATGCACCAGCGCCATCTTTCCCGTCCGGAATCTGAAGGTTTCGAGCAGATCCTGCTCATCCCTTCCAATCAGGCAGGGCGGATCGAAGGCATTGTAAGAGAACTTTGCCGGGAATTATTATACCGTGGTAAGAGCTTCAGATTAACCGTTGTTGCTGATCGTACAGAAGCGGAAACGATTACGATTATTGAAAAGCTTATGCAAAGGCAAGGCATGGAGACATCTTATCTGCCTGCTGTCCCTGCTGATATTGAACGGGTAGCACAGACCGATCACCCGTTTCGACTGATTGATTTGCGTGAGTCAGAGCAATAAATCATCATGTGAACGGAAATGGGATTGGCATTTCGCAGATCTACAGTGAAAAGATTACAGCAGAAGCTGTAGTCTTTTTTTGTAATTGTAGCCAAGTCTGCTTTTAAATTAAAAATGGGTTTTTATGCAATCTATGGTTATTGTCTGGGTTTTGATGAGTTCATGAGTATTAAAATAAACTTTTCGAAGTCAGAACTCTTAATTTAAAAGTATAGACGATTCAGATTGGAAAAAGTTTCGCAATTTTATAGAAAGATTCTGGTTATTAGCAGAATTGGTGTGATGGATCATGTTGTGTGACTAACCTTGTGATGTAAAGATTCAATTGGTATAGTGATAAGTAGATTGATCATAAGAAGATGGAATATGGACATGAAGCACATGCTCCCGGCGAACAGCCGGGTTGGCATGTGCTTTTTTTGCGTTCAGGAGAAAGTACGATGGGGGAGGAGAGTAAATGAAGGTTGCTTTGTATGTGTGCCGTGTAGGGGAAGGGTGGAGCATGTTGTTATCACTCGATATTCGAGTGGATGTGGCTTGGTGGCTGGAGGGAGGAAGTGGGCGACATGTGCTGCGCTGGTTGCTGTTAGACAAGGCGTTACCGTTAAGTCAGGCATCCTGGTTGGTTGAACATTATGAGATGGAGCGAGGTATGGATCAGTGGGGCCAGCGCGAATGGCAGAACTATCTTGCACGGAAGCTGGATGTATATGAACTCGCCTCGGGGGAAGTTGAGGCGAGAAAAGTTATAGCGGGCAAAGCGGGGAGTGCTGCTGTGCGTGGCATTCAGGTAGGCGGGATGCCCGAGCCGTATCCCGCCGGGCAGTGGGCTCAGCTGGAGCGGGACGCGGCCCTGCTGGCTGAGCGGATCAGCGGCCGCCAATTACTGGCGGCCGAGGCGGAGGCGTTGCTGGCGGATACCGCCCAGCCGCCAAGGGAGTGGCGCGCGGCTGCGCAGCTCGCGCGCTTGCATGGGCGGCTGAGTATCACAGCCGCCCTCGAAGGGCCTGCCACGCGCCGTCGGCACGCGTGGCTTGGACGCGCGCGGAGCGCGCCCCGCTGCCACCGCTGTGGCAGCGAAGCCAGGCAGCGCGTGCCCTGCGCTGCCTGCGGCCTGGCGGCGTGCGCCTACTGCGAGGCTTGCCTCGCGCTCGGGCGCAGCCGTGCCTGTGCGCTGCTGCTACGCAGTGCAGCGCAAGGGGCCGTGCCACGACGCGGCGAAGCACCGCGTGGCACGGCCTTGGCCCCCACCGGCGGCGGGCTCGCCCGGTGGGGGCTTAGCGCAGCGCAGAGCGCGGCAGCAGCGGCGGCGCTTGCATTTTTGGCCCGGCCACCCGCAGGGGATGGGCCGGGGCGGTTCTTGCTGTGGGCCGTGACCGGGGCCGGCAAGACCGAGATGATATTCCCACTGCTCCAACATACATTGGATCGTGGCGGACGAGCTCTGGTCGCTACACCGCGCAGGGATGTGGTGCTGGAACTGGCTCCGCGTCTAGCTAAAGCTTTTCCGGACACTTCGCTCGCTACCCTATACGGAGGCAGTGACGAACGCTGGAAAGACGCTCAGCTCACGCTTGCGACCACACACCAACTGATGCGTTTTTACCAGGGATTCGATCTCGTCATTATCGACGAACTTGATGCATTCCCTTATCACAATGATCCCATGCTCGCTCACGCGGCGGCATCCTCCTGTAAACCGGACGGGAATTTCGTCTATCTGTCTGCTACACCGCCAGCTCGGCTACAGAGGGAAGCAGAGCAGAGAAAACTCACTCATTCCAAAGTTCCAGTACGTTTCCACCGTCATCCTTTGCCCGTGCCAAGATTGATCAAAATGGTTACCGTTGCTGAATGTATTAAGAAACGAAATCTTCCTTCTGCCTTGAGGACTAACATCCAAATTTCATTGAAGCGTGACGCTCAGGTATTTGTCTTTGTAACACGCATTGCCCAGATTGAGGCGTTTGTGAATCTAATGCGTCGTACCTTTCCCGGAATCCATATCGAAGGAACTTCATCTCAGGACCCTGATCGCGCTAGCAAAGTTATAGCCTTTCGTGAACGCAACATTCGTTTGCTCGTAACGACAACAATTCTGGAGCGTGGCGTGACCATTCCGCGCAGTGATGTTTTTATATTGGATGCAGACAATAGTCTCTTTGATGAAGCTTCACTGGTTCAGATGGCAGGCAGAGCAGGGCGTTCGATGGATGACCCGGCGGGCAGAGTGGTTTTTGCTTCGTCTCGTCGGACACGTTCTCAGGTGAAGGCCGTTGCCCAGATTAGGAAAATGAACACCATCGCTCGTCGCAAAGGCTACCTGCATCCACCATCCAAGACATAATTGTCATCTGCCCAGTTCGTATCCGCATTTCACAATACATTCCCGAGACTGGAGGTATGCCCCCTATGTTCAACTGGCTCAGCAACATAACCGATCATGCACAGCACCTGACCCAGCGTCTTCATCACCTGCTCGCCCCGCCGGGAGCGACTTGTCTGACATGTGGGACTCGAGCGATTCTGTCTTCTACCTATCCAGGCATATGCCAACGTTGTGTGAAGCAGATTCCATGGATTCGTTCCATCCGTTGCCTGCGTTGTGGTCGGGGTGTCGGTTGCCCGGACTGTGCTCGTCCACACATGCAAAACCGTTCTTTTATCTCCAACCGCAGCGCCATACAATACAACCCTCTTATGAAAGAATGGATAGGCATGTACAAATTTCGAGGCCACGAACGATACGCGCCGCTCCTAACCGCGCTATTGATTCAAGCCTTTCAAGCGATGAGCGAGGAGCAGAATTCTGCTTTGGCAAAAGAACCCCCAGCCCCCGTGGCTCATTCCGCCACACATGCTCAACAAACGAAGCCGCAATGGCGGCCTGACGCGGTCACCTATGTCCCGGTGAGCAGCGAGCGTCTGGCCGAGCGTGGCTTCAATCAGGCGGAGCGGCTGGCTGCTGGGCTCGCCACCGCCTGCCGCCTACCCATCGTTGATCTGTTGCAGCGCCAGATCAACACAACCAAACAAAGCTTTAAATCACGCGGTGAGCGTATTGAAACGATGAAGAACGCTTTTTCCATCAACCCGGATGGCATGAAGTTAATTGAAGAGCTATACAGGGGATCTCATCTGCCAACACAAAAGGGCATGTCACATGCCAAACCCATACAGTTACTGCTGATCGATGATATATACACAACAGGTAGCACCTTGGACGCTTGTGGGCGGGTTATTCTAAATGCTGGCTTCTACATGGAGATTCCGGTCGAGATTTACACGCTGACACTGGCAAGGTCCTAGAAAGTAAATCCAAGTAATAAATGACAGTCCAGCATTCTTCAGCCACTTTAGGTGGGTGATCTATACTCTATGATTAATAGTAGACAGGAAAATATATTCTTTTATTAATGATTGGTATATTTGTGCGTATCTGCTTTCCGTTTATAGCATTTGAAATATGGTTGTTTAAAGAAATCATGAATGAAAGTGTCATAGGGATTTTTTACATGTAAAAAAGAGGAATTGATTTTCTCGCGCAGAATAGATAGTTTTGCCGTTCACCACAGGTGACAGCATAGGGAGTGGCACAACATATCTGTTGAAGGGGAGAACAAAAGTGGTCGCAGGAAAAAGAAAAAATGGATTTTACTTATGGACCGTCCGTCTACTAGTATTCATGCTGGTATTCGGACAGTTTGGTGTGTACGGGGGAAAACGGGCACATGCAGCAGTAGGAAGCGGGATAGTCTCATCAAGTAATGATTACCAATATGTAATGACTGATAATAACGGTAAGTTACAGCTGAACCAGAAAGATATTAATTTAAGCTGGGCGAGATCCTACAATATTTCATCATCAGGTTATTCGTTCACCAGAATGCAGTCTATCCTGGGTTTCACAAGTGATATTACCAATATAAGTTTTGGATCGTATACTTCAGTATATTCTGGACAGATCGACAATGCTTTTCTTATCGATCTGAGCAAAGTTCGTGAGATTGCTACCGAGATGACGTACAGACAGCCGTTTAACCAAGTTGGTCAATGGACGATCACACACTATAATGTGCTAGGCCAACTAACGCCAATTGATGTACACGATTATGATGTTAGACAGCTAAGTCTGGTTGTGAACGCAGATACGGGAGAGGTTGTAGATTTTTACTCTGAACTAAATCCGTATTATACACGTAAAGCTGAACCCGCTTCTTTTACCAAACAGGAGGTAAATCCGTTACCGATTAATAATGTACCCTCTGTGCCTTCGAATATAACGGGTAACTCAAGTGAAAACACGACTCATATTCGCTGGGATCATGCACAGGAAGCTGTACAGTATGAAATTGAGCGTGATGGTATTTTAATGGGGCCTTATTATGGTACCAGCTTCGATGATGCTGTACTTATTCCTAACAAAATTTACTCTTACAAAATACGTGCTATAAATTCGATAGGAAAAAGTGAATGGAGTAGTGTCTTTAATATCAAAACACTGCTTAACGAACCTGTGATCTCCACGAGCTCTGAGCAAGGGAAAAATATAATAGAGTGGGCTGCAATTAATTATGCCGATGGTTATCAACTTCAGATTGATGGTGAAGCCCCGATTGATCTAGGTAATGTAACGAATTACGAACACGTTGGTTTGGAGGCCAATTCCAGTCATACCTATGCATTAAAAGCAGTATCTTCAGATAATGAGAGCAACTGGAGTAGAATGGCTACGCAACTTGTTGTGCCAGACTCAGCCAGTGGTTTGAAGATTACAGAAAATACATTCAATAAAATCTCTTTAAGTTGGACTGCAATTAAAGGTTCTAGTGGATATGATCTGGAGGTTGATGGGATCATCGTTCCGGTCTCTGGTACAACGTACAGCAAGACGGCTCTTACGCCCAATACCGAGCACACATTTCGATTGAGATCTAAAAATGCAGGCGGCGTAGGTAAGTGGACTGATATGCTAACTGTTTCGACACTTTTAAGTACGCCTGTTCTTAAAGCAATTTCATCGCAAGAAGAGATGATTTTGGTATGGCCTGCAATTGAGGGGGCTACCTCTTATGAGGTGGAAGCTGATGGAGTTAATATAGGAATTGTTATAGATCCAGCTTATACACACTCTGATCTATCACCAGGGACACTTCATAAATATCGTGTACGAGCTTTGAATGATACCAATACAAGTGCATGGACTGCAATTTTGTCCCAAAGTACACTCCCTGGTCCTGTTTCGAATCTCACTATAAATTCGGTCACTAATGCAGCTGTTGGTCTGAAATGGACAGCAGTGACAGGGGCGACAGGGTATGATTTGGAGATTGACGGTGCAATTGTACCTGTCACTGGCGTAGCCTACACAAAGAGTAACCTTGCAGCAAATACAGAACACACCTTCCGTATTCGTTCGAAAAATGCTGCAGGTGTGGGTGAATGGAGTGATCCGCTCAGTACAACGACACTGTTGAATACACCTGTATTAAAGGCTACTTCAGCAGAAACAAGTATCAATCTGACTTGGGCAGATGTACCAGATGCGACTACATACGAGATTGAGGCGGACGGAGTAGTAGTGGCAATAGTAGAAGAGACTAACTATAGCCATGCAGCACTGCTGTCAGGAACTGCCCATAAGTATCGCATTCGTGCGTTGACGGATACCAATACAAGTGCATGGACAGCAATTCTGACGCAGAGTACTATACCTGCATCAGTTACAGGCTTAACGGTTAGCTCGGCTACGAACGTAGCCATTGCACTGAAATGGACAGCAGTTACAGGTGCAACGGGATATGATCTAGAGATCGATGGAACGGTTGTCCCAGTGACGGGAGTAGCTTATACAAAGAGTGGTCTTGTAGCCAATACAGATCATACCTTCCGAATCCGTTCCAAGAACGCCGCCGGCGTAGGGGCATGGAGTGAGTTGATCAGTGGAACAACACTTCTAAATACACCGGTATTAAAAGCAACATCAGAAGAAACTGCAATCAATTTGACATGGGCAGCCATTGCTGATGCAACGAAGTATGAGATTGAAGCCGATGGAGCAGTAGTAGCAACAGTAGGGGAACCTAGCTTTACCCATACAACACTGCTTCCAGGAACAGCCCATAAATATCGCATTCGTGCGTTAGCCGAGACCAATACAAGTGCATGGACAGCAACTCTGACGCAAAGCACGATTCCTGCTTCAGTGACAGGATTGACCATTAGTTCAATAACGAACGTGGCTATTGCATTGAAGTGGACAGCAGTTACAGGTGCAACAGGATATGATCTGGAGATCGACGGTACTGTTGTCCCAGTAACGGGAGTAGCGTATACGAAGAGCGGTCTTGCAACAAACACAGATCACACCTTCCGTATTCGCTCGAAAAATGCCGCCGGTGTAGGTACATGGAGTGATCTGATCAGTGGAACAACGCAGTTGAACACACCCGTTTTGAAAGTGACATCGGAAGAGACTGCAATCAACCTCACATGGGCTGAGGTAGCAGATGCAACCACTTATGAAATTGAAGCAGATGGTGCAGTTATTGCCACAGTTAGTGACCCGGCATACTCACATAATGGATTGTTACCAGGAACTGCACACAAGTATCGTATACGTGCTCTAACGAATACCAATACGAGTGCCTGGACTGCTGTGCTGTCTCAAAGTACGATACCTGCTTCAGTTGCAGGACTTAATATTGGTTCTGTTACGAATGTGGGCATCACTCTAAAATGGACAGCAGTGGCCGGGGCAACGGGGTATGACCTAGAAATTGATGGCACCATTGTCCCAGTAACGGGAGTAGCGTATACGAAGAGCGGGCTTGCAGCCAATACAGACCATACCTTCCGTATTCGCTCGAAAAATGCCGCTGGTGTAGGGGCGTGGAGTGACTTGATCAGTGGAACGACGCTTTTGAACACACCGGTACTAAAAGCAGCATCGGAAGAAACTGCAATTAACCTGACATGGGCTGATGTAGTAGATGCAACGAAATATGAAATTGAGGCGGATGGAGCAGTAGTGGCAACAGTAGAAGAGCCTAGCTTCACCCATACATCATTGTTACCAGGAACGGCTCATAAATATCGCATTCGTGCGATGACGGATACCAACACAAGTGCATGGACAGCAGTGATGACGCAAAGCACCATCCCTGCTACAGTTAATGGTTTCATGTTAAATACAGCTACACCTGTTGCTATTTCATTGAAATGGAGCCCTGTTACAGGCGCTACTGCTTACGATTTGGAAATTGACGGTGTTCTAATTTCGGTGAGTGGAGCTGCTTATACGAAAAGCGGTCTTCTGGCCAATACAGATCATACCTTCCGCATTCGTGCCAAAAATGCTGCCGGCATTGGTAGCTGGAGTGAGATCGTAACCGCTTCGACTCAATTAAATGTACCAACGACGTTGAAAGCTGTACCTGAAGAAACCTCAGTTACGCTGACATGGAATGAAGTTGCTGGTGCAACAAAATATGAGATTGAGACAGATGGCATAGTGGTTGCTACGGTAAGTGATCTCTTGTATGTCCATAATGGAGTGCTTGGTGGCACCATTCATAAATATCGTATTCGTGCCCTGACCGACACCAATGTGAGTGCATGGACAGCGAGCTTGTCGCAAACTACGTTACCTGCGAGTGTCTCAGGTTTGAGTATTAACTCAGCAACCACAGCGGCTATCTCGCTGAGATGGGGTGCTGTTACAGGAGCTACCGGGTATGATCTGGAGATTGATGGTACGGTGGTTGCTGTGAGTGGAGTTGCTTATACGAAGAGCGGGCTTGCACCAAATACAGAGCATACCTTCCGAATTCGTGCCAAAAATACTTCTGGTGCGGGAGCTTGGAGTGAGCTCATAACGGGAATGACTCAATTAACTACACCTGTGCTGAAGGGAACTTCGGACAGAACAAACGTTATTCTGACGTGGGACCCGGTTGTGGGAGCTTCGACTTACGGAATTGAAGCCGATGGACAAATTGTGGCGACTGTCAGTGATGCAACGTTTATTCATTCTGACCTGTTACCGTCCAGTTTGCATAAATATCGCATACGGGCATTCAATGAACAGAACTCAAGTGTATGGTCTTCTGTTCTAAGTACTAGAACTTTGAATTAGAGAGGTATAATGGGGGACGGGCTTGCGTATATATGCATCCTGTCCCCCTCTTTTCTTCTGTAAATAGACTATGGCTTCATCAGAGAAAATAAGGTAATGTATAGTTATTATCTATTCGGAAATGGAAGTTTGAGAGGGGCGTTTTAGCGATGAATCTGGGTAATTGTCCTCGCTGTGGTAAATTATATGCGTTGAATTTTCGAGATGTATGCTCGAATTGTATTAAAGAAATGGAACAGGAATATCAGATCTGTGTAGATTATTTGCGCGAAAACAAAGGCACCAATATTCAGGAACTATCTGATGCAACAGATGTTTCGATCAAAACCATTACCAAGTTCATCCGTGAGGGACGGATTTCCATCGAAAATGCCCCGAATATGATGTATCCTTGTGAAGTATGCGGAACATTGATTCGTGAAGGTCATATGTGTGACTCTTGTCGTCATCGCTTGACGAAAGACTTAGCTAGTGCAGCTCGTGATGTAGGTCAGAAGGATAACGGCAATATAGGCGGACGAACCTACAATGCTGTCGACAAACTACGCGATTCATAGGAACGAGGTCTTAAATACAGATCTTGCTATAACAAATGTTTTGAAACGTACCGATAAACTTATTAAAGATTATCGGTTTTTTTTATTATCCTAATCATTTCGATAACATAAAGATAAAGTAAGAAAAACGCATATCAATGTAAAATTCTAACGTGGAAGGAAGTGTAGTTCATATGAAAATCAATGAACCGAGTAGAATTGGCGCCATCAATTCATATCAAAGGAACGTTGAATCCAATCAGCAGGCTGATGCCAAGAAGAGCCGCCGTAAGGACGAGGTATCCATTTCTCCGGAGGCGATGAAGATGCTTGAGGAACAAGGGCGTACACAAGATGCAGGACGCATTCAGCGGATACAGGAACTGAAAGAACAGGTCAGTTCGGGAACGTATCAGGTAGATAGCAGCAAGCTTGCTGACAAGCTGCTGCCGTATTTTAAGTCTTTTGATAAGGAATAGGTGGTCACGTAATGGCAGCACTGGACAGATTAATTGCAGTTTTGCAGCAAATGGAACAAAGTCACCGCGATATGCTGGCACTCAGCGAGGTCAAGAGACAGGTCATTGTCAAAAACGATGTGGATGAACTCATTGCCGTTCTGAACAAAGAATCCCGTTTCATGAAACAACAAGAGCCATTGGAGATTGAACGGCAGAGCGCAGTTCATGAATTGCTTCAGGAGCGTGGAATCAAGTCCATGCTGAACCTGAACATTACAGAGATCTCGAAGCTGATTTTTGATCCGGCTGACAAACAGCGATTGCTTGAAGTCCAGAAGAAGCTGGCGGGAACACTGCAGGAGTTAAAGGAAATCAATCAACTGAATCAAAAGCTGATCGAGCAATCGTTGATGTTTATTGATCTTTCAATGGATATCTTTGCTTCTCGGCCAGAACAGGATGCCACATATCAGCATCCTGCTGATAAGAACGGCAATCCAGGGCGAATCGGTCTGTTTGACACGCGTGCCTGATTAATTAGGGGGAAACCAGGTGACATCTACATTTCATTCAATCGAAACGGCTAAACGCAGTTTGTTCACACAGACGACAGCTCTTAGCACAACAGGCCATAACGTAGCCAATGCCAACACAGAAGGGTACTCACGCCAAAAGGTAAACATGCAGGCATCCATTCCAATGGAGCCATTTGCATTTCTGCATAGCACAACACCAGGACAGCTCGGTACAGGGGTGGAGTTCGACTCCATTACCCGTGTGCGCGAGAAATTCTTGGACGACCAATATCGTAATGAAAATACCAACTTCGGGAGTTGGTCCATTCAACGAGACACACTTGAGAAACTCGAAGCTATTGTAAATGAACCATCGGACACCGGATTCCGAACCGTTATGGATAATTTCTACAAATCATGGTCAGATCTGAGTAAGAATCCTGAGGACGTTACGGCACGCCGGATTGTCAAAGAAACAACTCTAGCTCTTACGGATGCGATGAATCAGATTAGCCGCCAATTGGACGCGCTTAGTCAGGATTTGGATAGTAACATCGCTGTGAAAAGTAATGAGATTCAAGGTTACCTGGGTAACATTGCAAACCTCAATAGTGCGATCGTGAAAATTGAGTCTCTTGGCGACAATGCCAACGATTTGCGTGACCAACGTGATCTGATGACGGACAAGCTTTCCAAAATCATGAACGTTACAGTTACGGATTCTCCGCAAGGATACCAGGTTCAGATGAATGGACAGGCACTCGTCACTGGCGGTGCGGTACAAGTAGCGGTAGATCCTGCTTTTCTGAATGATGCATATACTGCGGGCACACTCACCAATGGTGAAGTTCATGGCATGATCAAGTCCAGAGATACATTGGTAAGTGATTACCGTAAACAAATGGATGACTTAGCTAATACGCTCGCCAACGGTGATATTGAGATCACCCTCCCGGCAGGTTCGGTCTTGCCAGATAATACTGTACTGGATGGAGTTACATACACAGGTGCAGCACGTACGCTGGCAACTGACCTGAAGGTTACGGTCAAAGGTCTCAATGGGTTGCACCAACTCGGATATAGTATGGATGGAACTAATTCTGGAGGAGTCCCATTCTTTACAGCAGCGGGTGGTGGAACAGCCATTACAGCCGGAAATATTTCATTGAATGCCGAAATTTTGGCTGATCCGAATAAAATTGCTACTTCACTCCGTACATCGGATGCTTCTGGTACAGAGACGGTAATCAAAGGTAACAATACACTTGCCATTCTGCTTGCGAATCTGAAAGATACACCGATGAAATCAGCGGACGGTTTACGTAATGCAACGATCGGTGCACAATTCAGTGCCATTGTGGGACAACTGGGGGTACAATCTCAGGAAGCTGCACGTCAGACATCCAACTCGGAGTTCCTGGTGGAGCAAGTGGACACCCGTCGTCAATCTGTAAGTGGTGTATCTTTGGATGAAGAAATGTCCAATATGATCAAGTTCCAGCATGCATATAACGCATCTGCGCGATTTATGACCACATATGATGAATTACTCGATAAGTTGATTAACTCTACTGGGACAGTAGGCAGATAATAGAAGGGAGTGACATAACAGACCATGAGAATAACGAATAACATGCTCAGTTCACAGCTACTTTTGAATTTGAACCGGAACGCGCAGCAGATGAACAACACCCAGACACAACTGGCGACAGGTCGCAAGATCAACAAACCTTCGGATGATCCGGTAGGGATTACTTACTCCCTTCGTTATCGTGCAGAACTTTCATCTAACGATCAATATCAGAAAAACGTAGACAGTGCTATATCCTGGCTTGAGTTTAATGATACGGTTATGAATCAGGCGGGTAATGCCGTACAGCGCCTGCGCGAGTTGACGGTACAAGCTTCGACAGGAACGAATCCTCAGTCCGCGCTGGACAGTATTAACGAAGAGGTCAAACAGTTGAAAGAGCAGCTGGTTGATATCTCAAACAGTAAGCTTAACGGAAAGTATATTTTTAATGGCGAGACATATGATGTTAAACCTTATGATTTTCCGGCTAATCCAGACGGTACTTTAGATACAACAAATGCTACTTCTGTTGTGACGGATAAAGGGAAGATTAACTTCATCGTAGGTGAAAGTGTTCAATTGCCTATCAATGTAAGTGGTAATGAAGTGTTTGGCACAGAGACGGAAGAAGATAACTTGTTCAACATCGTGAACAACATCATGAAAGCTCTCACAGAGGGCAATCAAAAAGAGTTATCCAATCAGTTGGACCATATCGATAGCCGCACGGACAAGATGCTTGCGATCCGTTCTGAGATTGGTGCCAAAACGAACCGGGTTGATCTGATGATGGGACGTTTGGATGATCTCGGCATTAACCTGACAGATCTACAATCCAAAGTCGAGGATGCGGATTATGCGGAACTGGCGATGCAATCCAAGATTCAGGAAAACATCTATAACGCTTCCTTGTCTGCGGGTGCCAAAATTATCTCGCCATCTTTGGTGGACTTCTTAAGATAAAAAGGAGGAGTTAACTTTTGAGTACTCTTCCCGTTCTTCAGATTAGGACAACGCCTACTCTATTAAGTATTGATGCTGATCCAGGACAGTTCTCCATTCGTCAACCCAAAGCTGAGGTTCAGTTGAATACCAGACCTGCCAAGCTAACGGTGGAGAGTCATCCGATGAGACTGAGTGTAGATCAGAGCAAAGCATTCTCTGCTTACACGGGCGGCAACATGATTGATATGAATGCACGGATTTATTCAGGCATTCAACAGATATTTCTGCAAAATATGGCTGAACGAGTTCAGCAGGGTAATGAATTGGCTGCAATTCATAAGCCAGGAAATACTATTGCGAATATTATTGGCTCAGACTGGCAGGCGAGGCCGTTTCCGGAAACGCGGACACCCGCTTCTTCTGGGAATGTTGAGACTCGTGTCTATGCACAGGCGCCGGATATTAACTTTACTCCAGCCGTCTCGGAAATGAATGTTATTGTGAATAGACCGGAGATTGAGTATAATCGGGGCAAGCTTGATATCTATGTGAAGCAGTATGCATCGATTCAGTACACGCCACCTGCCATAGATATCGGATTCTAGTTATTATAAAGTTGAGCTATAGACGGTCTTGATCTTAGACATCTATGGCTCTTTTTGCATAAAACTTTCGCCAGGGAGGCGTTTATTATTCATATTCAGACAAGCATGTGGGGATCATTAGAGATTAAAACAGAAGATGTATATCAATTTCCTAAAGGTTTACCCGGATTTGAAGAAGAAACCGAGTTTGTGTTGGTTCCTTGGGAAGACACACCTTTCAGTTATTTACAATCAACAAGGGAGCCGGGACTGGCATTCCTATTGGTAAGTCCGTTTACTTTTGTACCGGATTATAGTTTTGAATTGGGAGAGGTAGATAAAGAAGAATTGGAGATTGCAGAGCAAGTGTCAGTATATTCTATGGTCACCATTCATTCACAGGCGAATAAATCAACAATGAACTTGCTTGCACCCGTAGTTCTTAATCCCGAGCGGCATTTAGGCAAACAAGTCGTGCTCCATCAGTCTTCTTACGATACACGTCATCTAATCTGGGCAGAAGACGATGCCAAATCAGTGAAAGGTGGAGTGTAAATGCTGGTATTATCACGTAAAAAAGGCGAGTCTATTATCATTCAGGATCAGATTGAGGTGACTGTACTCGCTGTAGAGGGAGATACAGTACGTATTGGAATCTCCGCACCCAAGCATATTGATATATTCCGTCAGGAAATATATGCATCCATTCAAGAGGCTAATCGGGAGTCTGCTACGCCTCTTGCAGCCAATATTGAAGCCTTTATGGAACGTCTGCGAAATACAGATATCAAAAAAGATTAAAAATATTCCAATTTGCTATAAACAGTTGCTCACCTTCCGTCGATATATAATTTAGACGCTGCTTCGGCAGGGCGGCCGACCTTAATGTCGCGGCGTTTACCACAAGGATGTGGAACTAATTTATCTTCAGGGAGGAAATATCAAATGATTATCAACCATAATATTACGGCGTTGAACACTCACCGCCAACTGTCCAGCAACTCTGCTGCAACTAGCAAAAATATCGAGAAATTGTCTTCCGGTCTTCGTATCAACCGTGCTGGTGACGATGCTGCAGGCTTGGCAATCTCCGAAAAAATGCGCGGTCAAATCCGCGGTTTGGATATGGCTTCCAAAAATGCTCAAGATGGTATCTCTTTGATCCAAACAGCTGAGGGCGCATTGAGCGAAACTCACAGCATCCTGCAACGTGTACGTGAACTTTCCGTTCAATCCGCTAACGGTACGAACACTGAAGAAGATCGTAAAGCACTGCAAAGCGAAGTTTCTCAATTGAAATCCGAAATCGACCGTATCGGTGATACTACTGAGTTCAATACGAAGAAATTGTTGAACGGCGCTTTGAAAACTTCTGGTGCTTCTGTAGGTTTGGATTCTACTACAGGTACTTCTGTTGCTAAGTTGTCTGCGGGTAAAATCGCTGGTACAGCAGCAATTGATGTAGCTGCTAACAAACCAATTACTGGTGACTTTGTAAAAGAAACGTTGAACATCGATGGAACTGAAATTGATGTAAACTGGCAGAACCTTAGTGCAGATGAAAAGAGTGTCTTGACGGGTGTAACTACTGACCCTGCTTCTAGACAAAAAGCAGTTGACTTGATTGTAAGCAAAATCAATGAAGCAATTGATGCTTCTGGTAAAAATGTAGCACATGTAAAAGGATATCAAGCTGCTGGTTTGGTTACAATCGAAAGTGGTTCTACAGGAACTGCTTCAACTGTTGAAAACGTTGCTGGTGCCGGGGTGTTCGACAGAGTAACGGCTGGTGGTACAGCAGCAGCAGGAACTAGCAACTATAACGGTACAGCTATTGCGGCAACTGATAAATTTAACTTCACTATTGGTGATACTAAACTTCAGGGAACAATGGGCGCTATAAATAACGGAGATACTATGGATGCCGTTGCAACTGCATTGCAAACATCTATCAATGCTGGAATTGCCGCTGCTAATACAGCATCTGGAGCAGCAGCTGCTGGTGACTTTGGCTTTATTAGCAACGTTAAAGTTAATGCTTTGGCAGATGGACGTCTTGAAATCGTTAGCGAAAGTGGCCCTATCAACCTTGAAGATCTTGCTGGTAAAACTACGGTTAAAGATCTTGGTTTGACTCAAGCACAAACAGATGCTTCTGGTAATGGTGGCGTTACTTTCCAAATCGGTGCAAACAAAGGTCAAAGCATCACTTTTGGTGTAAATGACATGCGTTCCACTGCTCTGGGTGTATCTGGTGTAGATATCTCTACTACAGCTGGTGCTTCTAATGCAATCACTTCTTTGGATAAAGCAATCAGCTCTGTTTCCAGCGAACGTGCTAAATTGGGTGCGGTTCAAAACCGTCTGGAACACACAATCAACAACTTGAACACATCTTCCGAGAACCTGACTGCAGCTGAGTCCCGTGTACGTGACGTTGACATGGCTAAAGAAATGATGGAACAAACGAAGAACAACATCCTTGCACAAGCTGCACAAGCTATGTTGGCTCAAGCAAACCAACAACCACAAGGCGTTCTGCAATTGCTTCGTTAAGATTTTCTCTAATACCAAAAGCTCCGGAGTATTCCGGGGCTTTTTTTTGTTTTGCTAGGAATTCCCTAAAATAACGAAGACCAATGACCGATATATATAATAAATCAAGCGTTCTTGGAGGATAGAGCACATGAATGTACAGTTTTCCTTCTCGGCATCCGGCGTAGCTAACGGACAGCCCCGATCAGAAGTAGCTCCTGTTCAAAGTGCAAGTGAGTCAATATCTTCAGCGTCAGCTATTAAAAATTATAAAGACCTAAGCACCAAAGAAATTCAAGGTGCCAAAATTTCGATTGCAGACGAACACTTGATTAAAACAATTGAACGTGCGGTGCAATCATTGCAGGGCCCCGAGACCACATTGGAAATCAGTGTACATGAGAAGACCCATGATATTATGGTGAAAGTGATGAACAAAGATACGGGGGAACTTATTCGTGAGATTCCACCAGAGAAAACGCTAGACTTAGTTGCCAAAATGATGGAAATTGCAGGTATATTGGTAGACGAGAAAATATAATTATAGGAGGGGTTTCATGGTAACTCGTATTAACGGCTTTTCCGGTATGGACGTCGATAGCATGGTTAAAAGTATGATGGTTGCAAAACGAATTCCGCTGGATAAACTAAATCAGGATAAGCAAGTTCTTGAATGGAAACGGGATAGCTATAGAGAAATTAATAGTAAGCTCGTAGACTTTCGTACAAATAAATTAATTGACAAGTATGGTAAGAGTGCAGCATTAAATACACAAAAAGCTGTAGTCAGTGGGAATGCCGATGCTCTTAAAGCAGAAGCATCAGCTACTGCTAACGGAATCGATATGAAAGTCAGTATTACGCAATTAGCAACCAAGAAGACAGTTGAAACCTTCGGTCTTGATGTACCTGTAGCCAGCACCAAGACGCTAGCTGATTTGCAGATTATGAAAGAAGGAAGAGATCCAGCTACACTGACAGAGGCAGATCGAACTGCTCTCAATGCTGAAGAATTTAAATTCACGATTAACGGTGTGAGTTTTACCGATAGTAACGGTAAGTCATTATTCACCGGATCTACATCCATCGCTACGATGGTCGCTACGATTAATGGTAATGCCAAAGCTAATGTTACTGCCAAGTACGATGAGATAAGCGGTAAGTTGATTATTAATTCTAAAACTAGTGGTACGGACGGTAAGGCAGATTTGGTAGGAACAGATGATGACAGTTTACTTGAACTCTTTAATCAGAAATATAATCCAGTTGATGATGGGCCGGACAAGTACAAAACAACAAATGCTCAAGATGCCAAATTCAGTGTTAACGGCAGAGATTATACGGACAAGAGCAATACTGTTACCATTAACGGTGTACAGTTAACTCTTCAGAAGACGACAGCAGATCCGGCAGACCCTTCTAAGGACATACCTGTCAGCATTACGACATCGAGTGATACTGAAACTGCTTTACAAACCATTAAGAGCTTTGTAGAGGACTATAACTCGTTAATAACGTTGTTGAATACGAAGTTAGACGAAAATAAATATCGTGACTTCAAACCGTTGACCGACGAACAAAAGACAGCAATGAAAGATACGGATATTACCAACTGGACTGACAAAGCTAAGAGTGGTCTATTGAAAAATGATGATATTTTAAGATCAGCGCTTTCTAACATGAGAGGAATTATATCGGGGCAAGTCGTCGCTTTGTCTGAGATGGGAATTACAATGGGGTCCTACAACTCAGGCGGCAAAATTGTTCTGGATGAAGTCGTCTTGAAAAAAGCTTTGACTGAGAATCCCCAAAAAGCGGTGGATTTGTTCCAAGGCACAGGCAGCGAAGCGAATAATGGTATTTTTGACAAGTTGGCAGACAAAATATCAGGTTCGTTGGATAGTCTCGTTACACGTGTCGGAACTAGTAAATTCTCAGCTGATCTCACAGTCAGTTACAAAGAAGAAAGTGCTATGGGTAGGAAACTCAAAGAGTACAATAATCGAATTACCAATATGCTTACAATTTTGGAAAACACAGAGACTCGTTATTATAAACAGTTCACTGCGATGGAAACAGCAATGAACAAACTCAGTTCACAGTCGTCCAGTCTATTCTCTACCACAAGCTAAGAGAAATTTTATAATAGAGGGTGACCTAATTGATTAAATCTCCATATGAAAAATATCGTCAATCTTCCGTTCAGACTTCAACGCCAGCTCAATTGGTTATTATGCTGTATGATGGGGCAATCCGATTTGTAAAAGTTGGACTTGAGGGCCTGAATAACCAGGATATTGAGAAAGCAAATCTTAATCTGGGTAAAGCTCAGACTATTATTAGCGAACTTATGTCCACATTGGACCAGTCATACGATGTATCCAAAAACTTATTTGCTCTGTATGAGTATACGAATTATCTCTTAATCGAAGCTAACATTCGTAAAAGTCCAGAAAAAGCAGAAGAAGCCATTGGATATTTGACTGACTTGCGGGAAACTTGGATGCAAGCCTCTAAACTAGCCTCTACGCAGACTGAAAGTGCTCATGGATAATCTTATTGAACGCTTGTCTACTATGACTCAGGAAGTTATTGAACGGATTGAGGAGACCTCCTATGAGGAACTGGAAACATTCATAGAGGATCGACAACATATTGTTGATGCTATAATTAAAGAGAGTGAGAGTTTTCCTCTGGATGTAAAACAAAAAGGGGAAGTTCATCGGATTTTGGCCTATGATAAAACTTTACTTGATCGCATGAATGCACTTCGGATTGAGGCTCAAGATTGGTTGCATAAGCGTAATCAAGCAAAAATGCAGCGAAATGTATATGAGACTGCCTATGCGCCGGATAGTATGCTTATGGATAGAAGAAAATGATATATAAAGAACAGGGTAGATCTTTTAGGATCTGCCCTGTTTTTATTTCTGCATAGTATTGCTTTAAATAATTTATGAATTACATTTAGCTTAAATAGCGAAATCATAGAATACTGAACTCCGAAAATCGTATCATCTACTCTATATCTAAACAATAGGCTCTCATCTAATCGCCTATCATCAATACATCAAAAATAGAATTACCAACCCGCCAATTACCTGATATATTCAAGATATCACACCGTTCAACACAATCCCCAATTAATCTACAAAAAATTCCAAGAAAACATTTACTTTTCCAATTGACAATGGATAACTTTGGATGGTATTATCTGAATTGTGGGCAGAGGTTAAGGCCGAAAGCTTCACTTCATTTGATGACGAAGGGAATGTTAGTGCATGCAAGGTAAAGTAAAATGGTTCAACGCAGAAAAAGGTTACGGTTTCATTGAGACTGAAGATGGCGGCGACGTATTCGTACATTTCTCCGCAATTCAATCCGAAGGATTCAAAACTTTGGAAGAAGGTCAATCCGTAGAATTCGACATCGTCGAAGGCGCGCGTGGACCGCAAGCAGCTAACGTAATCAAATTATAATCATCCGGACAATCCGACCTACATATATGGTTAGATGGTTACCAAATTGAATTATCGCTAGCATCAGACTCCGGTACTTTCCGGGGTCTTTTTTTGTTTCAATAGATAAGAGATTTGAGAATCATCCGAGGAACATTTTTCTATTAAATTAATAGATTCAAGAGATAGATTGAAGTTCATTTTACATATTAGATTGAGCAGGCTCAAAAACGGTTAAATACATCATCAAGCGCCTAATAAGACATAGCAAGTAAATTTGCGATTATGGCTGAATATGATGAAATATCGCGAAATATGGCGTTATGCCTACGTTGGCAGATGTGGCTTGAACAGATGTCATTATTCGGTCACCGGGAGTTTTTACATGGCGCTTACATTCGTGTTATAATGAAGTGGCAAAGGAAAAAGGAGGAGTGCCCTATGAATTTAAGTATTCGAGGTCAACAAATCGAGGTTACTGATGCTTTGAAGGATTATGTCGACAAAAAGTTGAGTAGACTCGAGAAGTATTTCGATGCACCCCTTAACTCTGACGGTGCTGTTACATTGAGCACGACGAGAGGTTTGCATACGGTAGAGGTGACGATCCCTTTGAAAGGCATTGTGCTCCGCGCCGAGGATGAGAGCGACGATATGTACGCATCTATTGACTCCGTGGTGGACAAGCTGGAACGTCAGATCCGCAAACACAAAACAAAAATTAACCGTAAGTTCCGCCAGGAAGGTAGCCTGAAAACACTCTTCGTTGAAGATCCAACAGGTACTGTAGCTACAGCTGAACTGGATGCGGACACGGATGACGATGATTTTGAAGTTGTACGGACGAAACGCTTTATGTTGAAACCAATGGACGTGGAAGAGGCCATCCTCCAAATGAACATGGTTGGCCACAATTTCTTCGTATTCTCCAACATTGACAGTGAAGAAGTTAGCGTTGTTTACAAACGGAACGATGGTAAGTACGGATTGATTGAACAAGGTTAATCTTAACGTACAGGATCATCGGATCGAACTTGCATATGAATATCTAATAATAATGAAGACAGGGACTGTAGTTTCCTGGATTAGACTTAACAAGAGCTTCCATCCCTTAGGGGATGGGGCTCTTTTGTGCGTAGAGGAACTGGGAAATCACCTTTGGAAATAAAATGGTGAAACTATTCCCTGTGCTGCTGCGTCTAATAGATAGTAAGAAGAATCACAAACTGTAAAAGTTTACTGCCAGATTCCGATGCTTACGAAAATATCCGTATACCTACATTCGAGAACTGGTTATTGAGATTTCCATCCAAATTTACCATCAAAATTCGTTGACAGGGCTGTCTATCCTGCAAAACGAAACATGACAATCGAACGCTTCCGCTAACGACTATGATTTTTTGCACTTAAACTCCATTTGATATGTCTCATAAGTTCAAAGAAGTGTGCCATGGCGTGTTGCGGCGGCCCTTACAAACTGTTACAATTTATGCAAAGAGAATCATTGTCCTGATGAGGAATTGTCAACGAATGATCGCTAATCATAATCAATGACAGGCACAGCACCATGAACATGATTCGCAAGGCTCGGGCTTCGGCTAGTTTTTAATAACCGAATCCGTTTGAATACCGAATCAGCTTCATGAGGAACCCTTGGCAAGCCTGGAGTTGATTCATCATATTACTTTTATATTGTTTGTCACCCCCGGGCAAGTGGATGCAATATCCATCCGATGGTGTCGCATGGCGGCAACAGGGGGTCTATTCTGTTTTGCACGAAAGGGGTATACCATGCTAGGACTTGTCAAAAAGATCTTCGGCGACATGAATGAACGTGATGTTAAACGTCTGATGAAGACGGTCGATGTGATCAATAAACTGGAACCACAATTTCAGGCGTTGTCTGATGAACAACTGAAAGGTAAAACGGACGAATACCGTGCTCGTATTGAAAAGGGAGAAACAACAGATGAGCTTCTTCCAGAGGCATTTGCAACCGTACGTGAGGCATCACGTCGTGTGCTGGGCAAACGTCACTACGATGTACAGATGCTGGGCGGTATCGCTCTGCATGAAGGCCGTATTTCCGAGATGAAAACGGGTGAAGGTAAAACGCTGGTAGGAACACTTCCGGTATATCTGAACGCGTTGATGTCCAAAGGTGTACACGTGGTCACGGTCAATGACTATTTGGCGCAACGGGATAGCCAGGAAATGGGACAAATCTATGAATTCATGGGCATGTCGGTAGGGGTTAACCTGAGCGGTATGGACCATGCTTTGAAACAACATGCGTATGCATGTGATATTACGTACGGAACGAACAACGAGTTTGGTTTTGACTATCTGCGTGACAACATGGTGCTGTACAAAGAACAAATGGTACAACGTCCATTGTTCTTCTGTATCATTGATGAAGTAGACTCCATCCTGGTCGATGAGGCGCGTACGCCACTCATTATCTCTGGACAAGCTCAGAAGTCGACGGATATGTACTATGCAGCAGATCGTTTTGTGAAACGTTTGGTGCCGGAAGAAGACTTTACGGTAGACATTAAGGTGAAATCCGTAGCGTTGACTGAGGCGGGCGTGGCAAAAGCAGAGAAAGCATTTGGTATCGAGAACTTGTATGATCATGCCAATGTAACTCTCAACCATCACATTGTACAGGGCTTGAAAGCTAATGCAATCATGCGTCGTGACGTGGATTATGTTGTCAGTGATGAGGAAGTTATGATCGTTGATGAATTCACAGGTCGTCTGATGTCTGGACGTCGTTACAGTGATGGATTGCACCAGGCGATTGAAGCCAAAGAAGGCATTGAAGTACAAAATGAGAGCATGACGCTTGCTACGATTACCTTCCAGAACTATTTCCGGATGTACCGTAAACTTGCGGGTATGACAGGTACAGCGAAAACCGAGGAAGAAGAGTTTAAAAAAATCTATGGTCTCGAAGTACTGCAAATTCCAACTAACCGTCCGAACAAACGCGATGACATGGCAGATGTCGTGTATAAGAGCATCGATGGCAAGTTCAATGCCGTTGTAGAAGAGATCGTGGCACGCCACAGTAAGAATCAACCTATTCTGGTTGGTACAGTGTCCATTGAGAACTCTGAACGCCTGTCTGACATGCTTAAGCGCCGTGGTGTCAAACACCAGGTACTGAACGCCAAGTACCACGCGGAAGAAGCAGAGATCATCTCAGGAGCTGGTCAAGCGGGTGCAGTAACGATTGCAACCAACATGGCTGGACGGGGTACGGATATTATCTTGGGTGAAGGTGTAGCTGAAGTAGGCGGCCTTCATATCATCGGTACTGAGCGTCACGAATCACGCCGGATTGATAATCAGCTGCGTGGTCGTGCGGGACGTCAAGGTGACCCGGGTTCAACACAATTCTACCTGTCACTGGGTGATGAATTGATGAGACGTTTCGGTGCAGATAATGTATTGAACATGATGGAGCGCCTTGGTTTTGAAGAAGACCAACCGATCGAGAGCCGGATGATTACCCGTGCAGTAGAATCGGCGCAGAAGCGTGTTGAAGGTAACAACTTTGACGTGCGTAAAGTCGTTCTCCAATATGATGATGTAATGAACCAACAACGTGAAATTATATATAAACAGCGCCGCGAGGTACTGGAGTCCGAAAATATCAAACAAATCGTTATGGATATGATCAAGCCTTCCATTGAACGTATCGTTGAAGCACATTGTAGTGACGATATCCCGGAAAACTGGGAGCTTCAGGAAGTTGCTGATTACATGAACAGCAAATTGCTGGACGATGGTTCCATAACTAAAGATGATCTGTGGGGTAAGGAAGCAGAAGAGATCATCGAGTTCCTGTTCACGAAAGTTCAGAACAAGTACAATGCACGTGAAGAGCGAATTGGCGAAGAGATGGTTCGTGAGTTCGAGAAAGTGGTTGTGCTCCGTGCAGTAGACAGCAAGTGGATGGATCATATCGATGCAATGGATCAATTGCGTCAAGGTATCCACCTTCGCGCCTACGGTGGTACAGATCCACTGCGTGAATACCAGTTCGAAGGCTTCGAGATGTTCCATCAGATGATTGCTTCGATCCAGGAAGAAGTAGCGACTTATGTGATGAGAGCACAGATCGAGAGCAATCAGGAGCGTCAAGCGGTTGTTGAGGAAAGTCAGATCTCGACAAGCGGTGAACCTGCTGAGAAACGTCCAGTGAAGGTTTCTGACCAAATCGGACGTAACGATCCATGCCCATGCGGTAGTGGCAAGAAGTTCAAACACTGCCACGGTCAAGAGTAGTTAAAGGGCTCATTTATATACGAATGACATGAACGGCTCCTTGCAGCCGGGTATTCCATAGGATGAAGTGAAGGATGCAAATCCGATTAATGGTGCATAGTTATAATAATATGACCATGATCACGGGGAAGAGATATACTGATACAACAGTAGTCTCAACACCAGGGTGACGCATCGGATACTTGATCTGGAGGAATGCCCTGGATGCGGGGAGCTTATCTTAATGAAAAGAGGAATTGCACATGATCGATCCAAACGTGAAGCATGACCTGCGTGAAATAGGTAAGAAACTAACAAACCTTAGGGGGTCTCTTTGACTTAGATCTGAAGCAAGAGATGATCGGCAACTTCGAAGTGAAGATGTCTGCCCCGGATTTCTGGGATGATAGTGACAAGGCGCAATCCGTAATCGCTGAGCTAAATGCGGTGAAGGGATCTGTGGATCAATACACCAAACTCCAACAGGATTATGATGATGCGGTGATGATGGTAGAACTGGCTGACGAGGAAGGCGACGAAGACCTCGCTGCAGAGATCGGTAGAAGCGTCACAGCGATCGTGAGCAAGGTGGCAGAGTTCGAACTTCAGCTGCTCCTGAACCAGCCGTATGATAAGATGGATGCCATTCTAGAGCTTCATCCGGGCGCAGGTGGTACCGAGTCACAGGACTGGGGACAAATGTTACTGCGGATGTACACACGTTGGTCCGAGAAGCGTGGCTTCAAGGTTGAGGTGCTGGATTATCTGCCAGGAGATGAGGCGGGGATCAAGAGCGTCACGCTATCGATCAAGGGGCACAATGCTTATGGTTATCTGAAAGCCGAGAAGGGTGTACACCGACTGGTGCGGATATCTCCTTTTGACTCATCGGGCCGTAGACATACGTCCTTCGTATCATGTGATGTGGTTCCTGAGATTGATGATACGATTGAATTGGACATTCGAACAGAGGATCTCAAGATTGATACCTACCGTGCGAGTGGCGCGGGTGGACAGCATATCAATACCACCGACTCAGCCGTGCGGATTACCCACCTTCCGACAGGTGTAGTTGTAACGTGTCAGAATGAACGTTCACAGATCAAGAACCGTGAGCGGGCGATGAAGATGCTTCGTTCGAAATTGTATGAGCGTAAAATTGAAGAGCAAAAACAACAGCTGGATGAAATCCGAGGAGATCAGTCGGATATTTCATGGGGTAGCCAGATTCGCTCCTATGTGTTCCATCCCTATAGTATGGTAAAGGATCACCGTACAAGCGTGGAGACTGGAAATACAGGGGCAGTAATGGACGGCGACCTCGATGCATTCATCGATGGTTATTTGCGTAGCCAGATTAAAGTAGAAACCGATTAATATAAGTTCCTGTATGGACCCATACGTGTAGGCGTATGCTGGTGTATACGGGAGCTTTTTTTTGAATAATTTTATAGGATAGAAAAAATGAGCGAACAACTGATCAGTCACATAAAAGGAGAGCACGAGAACATGCAACAACGATCACAACTTCACAATAATCGCAAAAAGAGGATAACTAGCCTCATTCCACTCAATGGTCCATGGAGAAACGTCGTGGATACGGTATCTATCATTGTAGGTTCGTTTTTAATTGCAGTGGCCTTTAATTTATTTTTATTACCAAATCAGATCGCTTCGGGTGGGGTGTCCGGGTTATCAATTCTGGGCAAGGAATGGCTTAATTGGGAGCCGGCATATACCCAATGGGCAATTAATATCCCACTTTTGATTGCGGGTTTCCTGCTCATTGGCAAGCAGTATGGTGTTCGCTCGGTATTGGGCAGTATTGTCCTGCCACTGTTAGTTTATCTCACGAAGGATTGGGCCATTCCAACAACGAATCCGCTACTTGGTTCACTGTATGGTGGGATTGGCGTTGGTTTAGGGATTGGAATTGTATACCGAGGTAGAGGATCAACAGGTGGCATGAGCATTCTTGCACGAATCGTACAGAAGTACAGTGGACTGAGTTACTCCCTCTGTGTCGTTATTATGGATGCTACGGTTATTATTATGGCTGCTTTTGTATTGTCATTGGAACAGTCTCTCTATGCACTAATTGGGTTGTATGTTACGGGTAAAGTGATCGATGCCGTTGAGATGGGGCTCGGCTTCTCCAAGGTGGCGTATATTATCTCCAACCAGACGGAAGCGATTAGCAAAGTTATTCTGGATGATCTGGATCGCGGATTAACAAAGCTGGAAGCAAAAGGCGGTTACACCGACGACCAACGAACCGTACTGATGGTCGTGGTTGGGCAAAATGAGGTACCAAGACTTAAAGCGTTGATCCGGTCTGTGGACCCGGGAGCATTTGTCATTATCAGTAACGCGCACGAAGTGCTTGGCGAAGGTTTTAAGCGGGGAGAACATGTTTGAACGGGTTGAAAATATAATGAGTGAGCCAATATAGGCTCATAAGTTTGAAAATTTAAGAAAAAAAGCAGGTACGCCCTCCTCTGAGATAACGGAGAGGGAGTACCTGCTTTTCTATTATTAAAAGTTCAACTTAACATTTCACATAACGGAGAGGACAGAAATATCCTGAAGAAGTGGAACGTTCGCCTTTATCCCCGGATTTTCCCCTTTAGAATAGAGAATCAAAAAATCTGGGGATAACAGCGATCGGAAGGATGTTCTGTCATCGGAGTGCCACCACTACAGAATCGGAGATAACAGACGGGAAATCGCTTCTTTGAAGCGAATGATTAGACTGCGTTTTTGGTATTCATCGAGCGTCATTTCCCGCGATACATGCAGGTCGTGCTCAAAGGTTTGTACAAGTGCTGTCGCAATCGTTTCATCATACATAAAGGCATTAACCTCAAAGTTCAACCGGAAACTGCGGTAGTCAATATTGGCGGTTCCCACGGATGCAACCAAACTGTCAATGATAAGTGTTTTGGCATGAATGAAGCCATTATCATATATAAATACTTTGGCGCCCACTTTTAGCAACTCACCAATATAAGATAACGTAGCCCAATATACGAAGGCGTGGTCAGGTTTATTTGGAATCATGATGCGAACATCAATGCCGGACAGACACGCGAGACGAATAGCTTCGAATACACTGGCATCCGGGATAAAATAAGGCGTTTGAATCAGAATCGATTGTTTGGCACCATTAATCATCTTGAGATAACTGTTCTTGATATGTTCAGTCTCTGCATCTGGTCCACTGGAGACAATCTGCATGGCAATCTTTCCTGTGCCTTCAATATGAGGGAAATGCGCCGGAACGTAGGGTGTGTCGTGTTGTTTGGACGCTTCATTCCAATCCAGGAGGAACCGGGTCTGCAACGCATGAACGGCATTCCCTTGAATACGCAGATGTGTGTCACGCCAGTAACCGAATTTCGAGTTCAAGCCGAGATACTCATCTCCAACATTAAACCCGCCCGTGTACCCTAAGTTACCATCGATGATGACAATCTTACGGTGGTTCCGGTAGTTCATACGCAAGTTGATCAGACTGAATTTGGATGGGAAAAAGACTTCAACCAAACCGCCTGCTTCGCGCAATTCTTTGAAAAAACGTTTTGATACCCGCCGCGATCCGAGCGCGTCATACAGCAAACGAACTTTGATGCCTTCCCGCGCTTTGCGGATGAGTGCATCCCGAATTCTTTTGCCCAGACGGTCGCTTCTATAAATGTAGTATTGTACGTGCACGTGATCCTTGGCCGCTTCGATGTCATCCAAGAGCCGTTGGAACTTGTCTGTTCCGTCCGTAATGATCTCAACCGCATTATCCTCCGTTAACAGAGCACCGTTCTGCTTCAGGTTCATATAGATCATGTCCTGGCTAGTCTCGGTTGCTTGGTTGCGGAAAGGGGTGCGGTTATCGTGCAACTGCGTGAGCTGGGCTTCAATACGTTCCTCTAGCCCGAGCTTCTTACGTTCTTTCCACTGGAAAAGCCGGTATCGGGTCAGATTCTGACCGGTTAAAAGATAAAGTACAAACCCAAACACCGGAATAAAGTTCAAGACGAGCAGCCAAGCCCAGGAAGCACTGGCATCCTTCCGTTCGAAGAAAACGACTGCTGCCGCAAAAATAATATTCAGGCCAAGGAGTACAATAAGTAAAATGGATTCGATATGCACTATAGTCCCCCACGTCTCATAATGACCATCATGAATCT
The DNA here is from genome assembly GCF_047302515.1 of Paenibacillus amylolyticus. Classification (GTDB taxonomy): domain Bacteria; phylum Bacillota; class Bacilli; order Paenibacillales; family Paenibacillaceae; genus Paenibacillus; species Paenibacillus amylolyticus_G. The sequence goes on from NZ_CP168019.1 coordinate 6,639,429, forward strand.
ATTCATATGTCCTTGACTAGCAGGTTAGTTATGAATGAGACCCTGATTGTAATGTTTCCTACTAATACGTATTTTAACAGATGTATACCTATTCGTCCCGGATGAGAAAAAAGATATATTCGGATTGGATGGAAATCCATGTGAAATTGATGATAGAGTGTTGTATTTATATAACCAGAGTCGTATAATAATACACAAATATGCATATAAGCGACGGAATTGCTGTGTTCAGGCCTCGTTCAGGCAAGGGCATAGCACAAGTAGCGCATACATCGAGATTGGGGGAGCGAGAGTGAATAACAAATTAAAAGTAGCAATCGTCGGTTCCACCGGCTACGGCGGGGTGGAGCTGATTCGTTTTTTCCAGAACCATCCGCTGGTTGAAATCACATCGGTGATCTCATCATCGAGCAGTGGTGAGTCCATCGCAGATGGATTTCCGCATTTGACGGGCGTGATTCACAGGCCACTCGACGGTGTAGATCCGGCTGAAATTGCGAGTCGTGCGGATCTGGTATTCACAGCGACCCCGTCCGGCGTAAGTGCTAAGCTCGTACCAAGCCTGCTGGCAGCAGGACTTAAGGTGATTGACCTGTCTGGCGATTTCAGACTTAAGGATGGAACAGTGTACGAAGAGTGGTACAAACATCCGGCGCCTCCAGCTGATTTGCTGGAACAAGCGGTATACGGCATGGCTGAGGTGTATGGCGAAGAAGTGAAGGGACAGAATTTTATATCCAACCCAGGTTGTTATCCAACGGCTACACTTCTTGGACTGATCCCTGCTGTAGAGGCAGGCTGGATTGATCCTTCTACTATTATAATTGATGCCAAATCAGGCGTATCCGGAGCGGGACGTGGAACAAGTCTGACAAATCATTATGCAGAGATGAATGAGAATCTCAAAGCCTACAAACTGAATAAACATCAACATATTCCCGAGATCGAACAAGTGCTTGGCAGTATAACGGGAACGCCTGTTACGGTTACCTTCACAACACATCTGGTGCCAATGACACGTGGAATCATGAGTACGATGTATGCCAGCCTCGTGGGGGAACACAGTGACCGGGAGATCGTAGATTTGTACCGTAAATATTATGAGAACAGACCTTTCGTACGTGTACGTGAACCGGGCATCTGGCCATCTACCAAGGAAGTGTACGGATCCAACTATTGTGATATCGGATTTGCGGTGGATCCTCGCACAGGGCGTTTAACGATTATTTCGGTCATCGACAACCTGGTGAAGGGTGCTTCCGGGCAAGCGATTCAAAATATGAACCTGATGATGGGATGGGAGGAGAACCTCGGGCTGAACATGACACCGGTATATCCATAAGGGATTGGAATTCAGGAGGAGCACTGGAACATTCGGTGTAGAGTGCTTTCTCGGAGTCAACTTAGGGAGAACGGATCAGGTTAAGCAGGCGGATCATCAGCATATAGCTGAACGCATACGGGGGATATGATATGGGAACGAATGTGGAGCAACATACTTTTATCGTGGTTGAGAATGGAACAATTGTAACCCCTGGGGGATTCACTGCTGGTGGACTTCACTGCGGATTGAAAAAGACATCTCGTAATGACATCGGAGCGATCCGATGTGATGTAGCGGCTACAGCTGCTGCTGTATACACGACAAACGTGTTTCAGGCTGCGCCACTCAAAGTAACGCGCGAAAGCTTGAGCAACGGACGCCTTCAGGCTGTTATCGTGAACAGTGGTAATGCTAATGCATGCACAGGGCAACAAGGGGAAGAAGATGCTTATGCGATGCGTTCGGCTGCTGCGCGTGAGTTGGGTGTGGCGGAAGAGGATGTGGCTGTGGCCTCCACAGGTGTCATTGGGGAATTGCTCAAAATGGATGCTGTGCATTCAGGCATTACCGGACTTCCAGCGCATATGGGCAAGGAGTCGAATGAGGCGGAGCAATTTTCACAAGCGATTCTGACAACGGATTTGGTGAAAAAGGAAGCTTGCGTCTCCGTTATGGTTAACGGCAAGACGGTTACGATTGCGGGAGCCGCCAAAGGCTCGGGTATGATTCATCCGAATATGGCGACAATGCTCGCTTTCATGACCTCTGACGCGGTCATTGGTGCAGAAGCGTTGCAGAGCCTGTTGCGCCAGGCTACGAATTATACATTCAACATGATTACAGTCGATGGGGATACGAGTACAAACGACATGCTGGTAGCTATGTCCAGTGGATATGCAGGCAATGAAGAGCTGACGATGGAGCACCCGGATTGGGACGCTTTTGCAGCCGGCTTCACCTATGTATGCCAAGTGTTGGCCAAAGCCATTGCTCGCGATGGTGAAGGAGCAACCAAACTGGTCGAGGTAGAAGTTACAGGTGCAGTAAGTGATGAATCCGCGCAAGCAATCGCCAAAACCGTCATCGGTTCAAGTCTGGTGAAATCCGCCATGTTTGGCGCTGACGCTAACTGGGGACGGATTATTGCAGCCGTAGGGCGTGCAGGACAGCCGGTGAACCCGGATACGGTGGATATTCGTTTGGGAGATATCTCCGTACTCGCGCAGTCTCGCCCAGTCGTGTTTGACGAAGAATTGGCATTAGCCTATTTGCAGACCGATACAGTTCGCATTGTGGTGGATCTGCACCACGGCGAAGGAACGGCAACAGCCTGGGGCTGTGACCTGACGTATGACTACGTCCGAATTAACGCCGCATATCGCACGTAATATTTTGTATTTAGTTTTAATAATCTAGCAGCTTCATGATTGAAAAGCTGCTTTGTAAAAATATGTAGAACATCTATAAGGATTAAACTTTTGAGTTTGATCATTGACGGGGATAGTGAAAAAGTCGGAATCGATTCTGAAGAAGCGAAGCGTGCGCCTTTGTCTCCGGGTTTTCCCTTTAAATAAGGGAATCAAAAAAACCTGGAGACAACAGCGATCAAAAGAACGATCCGAATTTGTAACGGCTAGACCCGTCTAACATGGATTTACTTAAGTGTTAAGCCTTTTATAATATTTGAACGAAAGGAGCTTGCCCTCATGAATTCAACATTGCCAAACAAGAGTACCGCAACGGAAGCGAGCACAGAGAAACAGATGTTTGTCATGAAATGTGGAGGCAGCACGCTGGCAGCATTGCCCGAGTCTTTCTTTGCGGATCTGCGTGATTTGCAGTCTCAGGGCACGCAGCCGGTAATCGTGCATGGCGGAGGTCCTGCGATCTCGGATAACCTGGCGAAGCTTGGTATCGAAACTGAATTCGTTAATGGCCTGCGCAAAACAACTGAACCTGTGCTGGACGTAGTGGAGATGGTGCTTGCGGGCAGTATCAACAAACAGATCGTACGCCTGATTCAACGTGTTGGTGGTCGTGCACTAGGCTTGTCTGGCGTGGACGGGGGTCTGATTCAGGCTAAACCTGTTACAAACCACGCAGAGATCGGTTGGGTAGGCGATGTCACTGGTGTGAACGCAGAGATTATCCAAGGCATCGTGAACATGGGTTACATGCCGGTTATTGCACCAGTTGGTGTAGATGCAACCGGACAGCGCTACAACATCAACGCAGATACAGCTGCGGGTGCAGTGGCGTCTCATCTCGGCGTAAGTCGGATGATTGTCGTGACCGACGTTCCAGGCATTATGAAAAACGTAGGCGGCGAGAAAAAAGTACTGCCATCCGTATCTGTACAAGAGATTGAGGACATGATCCAGACCGGAGAAATCTATGGCGGTATGATTCCCAAAGTACGTGCAGCAATTGCATGTATTCATGGCCAAGTACGTGAGGTCGTCATCGTAGACGGCAGCGAACCCCAAATCCTGAGCCGAGTGCTCGGCGGAGAAATCATCGGAACAAGAATCATCCGTATGCAATAATTTGCTCGATACGCTAGGGTCTTAATAGTCTTATTTAAATAAAAATATGTGCACGGCTTTTTTATATAAGAAATCTAATATTACACTCACATAACGTAGGGTGCAGAACCAATCTGAAGAATAAAAATGCATAACGGAGAGGACAGAAATAACCTGAAGAAGCGGAGCGTGCGCCTTTATCACAGGATTTTCCCCATTGTAGGGGAATAAAAAAAATCCAGGGATAACAGCGATCGGAAGGTTGTTCTGTCATCGAAGTGGAGTATGCATACGTTCGGAAGATGGTTCCGCAATCGGAGTGATCTAGTGTAAATAAGAGCTCTTATATAATCGCCGTTGCACCAACCAATAAGGAGTGATATGGTCATGGCAAAAGGCAACGAACAGCCAGGTTCTGGCACAGCGGTAGCGGGCGCAACAGCAACAGGTACAGCGTCACAGACGGAAAGCTCGCTTTTCCAAACGTACGCGCGTTATCCAATCAGTCTGGTCAAAGGTAAAGGCAGCTGGTTATGGGACGATCAGGGGAACCGCTATCTCGATTTCATGTGTGGACTCGCTGTAACTAGCCTGGGCCATGCACCGGAGAAAGTTGGAGCCAAGCTGAAAGCTCAGATTGATGAGTTGTGGCATGTATCCAACCTGTTCCAGATTCCAGGCCAGGAGAAAGCAGCAGCATTGCTGACAGCCAATACATGTGCTGACGCAGTGTTTTTCTGTAACAGTGGTGCCGAAGCGAACGAAGCAGCTATTAAAGTAGCACGTCGTTATCACCAGAAGGTGAAGGGTACAGATCGCTATGAAGTGATCACATTTGCCCAGTCCTTCCATGGACGGACACTCGCTACACTGACAGCAACCGGACAGGATAAGGTGAAAGAAGGATTTTTGCCATTGCCAGCCGGATTTGTAACCGTACCTTTGCATGATATCCCTGCGCTTGAAGCGGCAATTGGACCCAACACAGCAGCTATTATGCTGGAAATGGTTCAGGCCGAGGGTGGTGTATATCCGGTTGAGCCGGAATTCGTCAAACATGTACGGAAATTGTGTGACGAGCATGGATTGTTGCTCATTGTTGATGAAGTTCAAACAGGAATGGGACGTACGGGGAAACTGTTTGCGCACGAACATTATGGCATTGAGCCAGACGTGTTCACCGTTGCCAAAGGCATCGGAAGTGGTTTCCCTGTAGGCGCGATGTTGGGTAAAGGTTTCCTGCGGGATGCGTTCACGCCAGGTAGCCATGCGACAACATTTGGAGGAACACCACTTGCTTCATCCGTTGTGATTGCTACAATCGAAACGATGCTGGAAGATCGTTTGCCAGAGCGTGCAGCGGAGATGGGTAAATACCTGATGAGCTCCATGCGGAATCGTTTGGCAGGCAATTCCTTTGTAAAAGAAGTTCGTGGTTTGGGATTGTTGGTCGGCATCGAATGTGCTGAGCCGATAGGTGATATTGTGCTTGCTGGACAAAAACGCGGTATCTTGTTTGTCTCTGCAGGACCCAATGTGATTCGTTTGCTTCCGAACCTGTATGTGAGCAAAGAAGAGATCGACGAGGCAGTATCCCTGGTAGCCACATTGATCGAAGAGCACGTAGCGGCGAAAGCCTAACATAAAAATGAGAACCTTTCTGTCTAGGGGCCATTACCGGCCTCGAAGCAGAATGAGATGATGAATCCCTGTAGCCGCGCGGTGAAATTGCAGAAGGCGGGAATGGATAAACTTGAGAAGCATCCAGACAAAGTGTTAACGTTGCTCTCTCTTCTGACCATGCGGGTGCAGGGAACCGGAAATAAGGAGGCCATTATACATGACAGCACAACAGACGGAAAAGGTTCAGAAGATTGATTTGAGAGGCCGGGATTTTATCGAATTCACGGACTACACGGCAGAGGAAATTCGTTATCTGCTTGATCTCGCGATTGAGATTAAAGGCAAGCAAAAAAGCGGTGTACCTTTTCAACCGTTGAAAGGCAAAACGATCGGACTTATTTTTGAAAAATCATCCACACGTACGCGTGTATCTTTTGAAGTGGGTATGTTCCAATTGGGTGGACACGCACTTTTCCTGAGCAAAAATGATATCCAGTTGGGTCGCGGGGAAACAACACATGATACAGCCAAAGTATTGTCACGTTACCTGGACGGCATTATGATTCGTACCTTTGGACACCATAATGTAACTGAACTGGCAGAGCATGCGGATGTTCCAGTCATTAATGGCCTGAGCGATGCGGCACATCCTTGTCAGGTACTGGCCGACTTCCAAACGGTGCTGGAACACAAAGGCAAGCTGGCAGGTCTGAAAATGGTCTACATCGGAGATGGCAACAACATGGCACACTCCCTGATGCTCGGAGCAGCGAAGATGGGTATGCATGTTGCTGTAGCAACGCCAGAAGGCTATGAGCCGGATAGCGCAGTTGTGGAGCAGGCACGCATTATCGCACAGGAGAGCGGTTCTGAAGTGACTGTAACCTACAGTGCACAAGAAGCAGCCAAAGATGCAGATATCGTGTATACGGATGTATGGGCTAGCATGGGCTTTGAAGAAGAACAGAAGATTCGGGAGCAGGCATTTGCGGCATATCAAGTAGACGAGGAACTGATGAAAGGCGCGAAGCCTGACTACATGTTCTTGCATTGTCTGCCAGCACACCGCGGCGAAGAAGTGAGTGCCGGTGTAATTGACGGACCGAACTCTCTGATCTTTGATCAGGCGGAGAATCGCTTGCATGCACAGAAAGCATTAATGGCTGCGTTAATGAGCGAATAGATGCTATTTGCCTTTATGGGTTGATTTTAGGCGCAGATTTCGCGATGATAGATAAAAGTTTATAGCAACTGATCTTGGGGAGGACCATCGAACATGGCTAAGGAAAAAATTGTACTCGCATATTCAGGCGGGTTGGACACATCTGTAATTTTGAAATGGTTGAAAGAAACGTATGATGCAGAGATTATCGCATTCACAGCGGATATTGGACAAAAGGATGAACTGGACGGTTTGGAGGAAAAAGCACTGGCAACAGGCGCTTCCAAAGTATACATCGACGATCTACGCGATGAATTCGCAAAAGATTTCATCTATCCGATGTTCCAGGCAGGTGCCCTCTATGAAGGACAATACCTGCTTGGCACAAGTATTGCTCGTCCACTGATCGCTAAACGTATGGTGGACATCGCTCGTGCAGAAGGTGCTACAGCCATCGCTCACGGCGCTACAGGTAAAGGAAATGACCAAGTTCGTTTTGAGTTGAACGCGGCTGCATTGACACCAGACATTAACGTAATTGCACCTTGGCGTCTGGAAGAATTCCGTAACCAATTCCCGGGACGTGCAGAGATGATCGCGTACGCTGAGAAACATGGCATTCCGGTAACCGCATCTGCGGCTAAACCATACTCCACAGACCGTAACTTGCTGCATATCAGCTATGAGAGCGGTGTGCTCGAAGATCCTTGGTTTGACCCAAGTGCGGACGAGAACAAAGACATGTTCCTGCTTAGCAGTGCACCTGAAGATGCACCAGATCAAGCGGAATATGTTGAACTGGAATTCGAACAAGGTGACTGTGTTGCACTGAACGGTGAGCGCTTGAGCCCACTGCAAGTGATGGAGCAACTGAACGAGCTGGGTGGCAAACATGGTATTGGCCGTGTAGATATGGTTGAGAACCGTTTTGTTGGTATGAAGAGCCGTGGCGTGTACGAAACACCAGGTGGAACAATCCTGTTCACAGCACATCGCAAAATGGAGTCCATCACGATGGACCGTGAAGTGATGAACCTGCGTGACAGCCTGATCACACGTTACAGCACACTCGTTTACAACGGCTTCTGGTTCGCACCGGAACGTCTGGCGCTGCAAGCGCTGGTGACTGAAAGCCAGAAGAACGTAACAGGTACGGTTCGTGTGAAACTGTACAAAGGCAACATCATCGGCGCAGGCGTGAAAAGTCCTGTCAGCCTCTACAATCCGGACATCGCAACGATGGAAGCTGATCCAACGCAAGCCTACGATCAAGGTGATGCAACAGGCTTTATCCGCCTGAATGCACTGCGTTTGAAAGTAAACTCCGGCGTGGAGCAAAACAAAAACTAATTTCAACCTGCATCTATAGAGCTATATCAATATAAATGACAAGGCAGGCCGTTCTTGCACATCTGGCAGGAGCGGCTTTGTCCATGAGCGAAAGGGGAGTACTCACCGTGAGCAAGCTGTGGGGAGGACGTTTTACAAAACAAACCAATCATTTGGTTGAGGAATATACGGCATCGATCAATTTTGACAAGGCTTTGGCTGAGGAAGATATTCAGGGCAGTCTGGCCCATGTAACAATGCTGGGCAAATGTGGTATTCTTCCGGCGGAAGATGTAGAGACTATCAAAGAAGGATTGATGACCGTTCTGCACAAAATCGGTGCGGGCGAAGTGGAATTCTCCGTATCGGACGAAGACATCCACATGAATATTGAGAAAAACCTGATCGAGACGATTGGCCCTGTAGGCGGAAAATTACATACAGGCCGTAGCCGGAACGATCAAGTTGCAACGGATATGCACTTGTACCTGCGTGAGCGCGTCGTTGGATTTGTAGGCATGCTGCATTCCTTGCAGGAAGCACTGATTGGACAAGCGAAAGATAACCTCGATACCATCGTACCGGGTTATACGCATCTTCAACGTGCACAGCCCATTCTGTTCGCCCATCACCTGATGGCGTATGTATCCATGTTCCAACGTGATGCTGAGCGTCTGATGGACAGCTACAAACGCATTAACATCCTGCCACTGGGCGCAGGTGCGCTCGCAGGCACAACATTCCCGATTGACCGTCATTTTGTGGCGGAACAACTGGGCTTTGATGGGGTTTACGAGAACAGTCTGGACGCAGTAAGCGACCGTGACTTTATCGTTGAGTTCCTGGCGGCGGCTTCGCTGATCATGACTCACTTGTCCCGTCTGAGTGAAGAGCTGGTATTGTGGAGCAGCACGGAGTTTGGTTTTGTGGAATTGGACGACGCATTCTGCACAGGCAGCAGCATCATGCCACAGAAGAAAAACCCAGATGTTCCTGAACTCGTGCGTGGTAAAACAGGACGTGTGTACGGCAACCTGATCGGTTTGCTGACGGTACTGAAATCTCTTCCGCTGGCATACAACAAAGACATGCAGGAAGACAAAGAAGGCATGTTTGATACAGTAGCGACGCTGGAGGGTGCACTGCAACTGTTTGCTCCAATGATCGCGACAATGACAGTGAACAAGGATCGGATGCGTCAAGCGGTCAACCAGGATTTCTCCAATGCTACGGATATTGCTGACTTCCTCGTGGGCGAAGGCTTGCCTTTCCGTCAGGCGCATGAAGTGATTGGTAAAACGGTACTGTACTGCATCCAGAACAGCAAGTATTTGCTGGATCTGACGATTGATGAATTCCGTCAGTTCTCACCACTGTTTGATGACCGGATCTATGAGGTGCTGCAACCGGAAGCGGTTGTGAACGCTCGTAATGTTTACGGCGGGACAGCTTCGGGTCAAGTTGCTGAAGCGATTGGACGCAGTGAGAAGGTACTGGAGATCACCGAGCAATGGATTACGAACCGCGGTTAATACCACCGCTACTATAAGGTACCCTTACAGATACAACAGTACAACAAAGAAGCAGGCCAGAGAACTTTGTTCTCAACGGCCTGCTTCTTTGTGTTTTACAGCGATGTGCTCTAGATATATTGAACTCAACCGCGTACAAGAAGGTAGGTTGTTCTACTATCGGAGTACCAGTTTAGTTACTCGCGGTAGCTCCATTGCAATTCTCGCCTAATCGCGCTTTTGTAAAGGCAACCATTTCAATACATCCTGAATCTTGGCATCCCAGTAGCCCCACTCATGTTCACCAGGCCCTTCCTCGTACGTCAGTTCGAAGTTCGTCTGTTCACAGGCTTGACGGAAGGTTTGATTATCCTCATACAGGAAATCTTCCGTTCCGCAGCATTGGTAGAGCAAAGGTCGAGGACTTTCGTTAGATTGATTTTCTTTTAACAGATGAATCAGATCATTCTCGGTGCCTGCCACCTCTGGTCCGAAAATACGTTGTAACTCCGTCTGTTGTAATGCTGAGGATGCGTTTCTATCCATATGTGCAGACATATCGAGTGCTCCAGACAAACTGGCAGCTGCAGCATATTGATCTGGTTTACGAAGGGCCAGCTTGAACGCCCCATAGCCACCCATGGATAATCCGGCAACGAAATTGTCCTCCCGTTGATCTGACAGCGGGAAGAAAGAACGAGCAAGTGCCGGCAGTTCTTCACTGATAAAGCTCCAATAACGTCCGCCTTCTACCATATCTGTATAGAAGCTGCGGTGTACCTGTGGCATAACAACGGCGATCCCGAGGTTGGCCACATAACGTTCGATGGAAGTCCGACGCAGCCAGATGGAATCATCATCAGACAGACCGTGCAGCAGGTATAGGGTTGGGTGCAGTCCTTTGCCAGTCACATTCTCCATACCAATCTGATTGTGGGTTTGTTGCGGCAGAATGACATGCATGCTGGTGCTAAGCCCGAGCGTATCCGAGTAAAAATCACATTTAATAAGTGCCATGAGTATAAGAAACCCCTTTCATAAGTTCGTTAACCACGTGTTCTGACATGAGACGATGGGATGGAAATCGGATGCCTAGGCCTCCAAAGTGTTTATATGTAACAGGTTATACGCATTACGCTTCCATTGCAATAACAAGATCTACAGTAGAAAACAAAGAATTTCACACCAGTGGTTAAAGTGGAAATCTGTAATCTGATCATCGATTTTTCAATGTGGTTTACAACGTAACAATGTTATGTTACACTCATTTCAATAAAAAGGGGGACCATATATGACGGATGATTTGATCTCCAAGAAAGAATTGTTGGACCTGACAGGAATCTCATACGGCCAGTTATACCGCTGGAAGCGGAAAAATCTCATTCCCGAAGAATGGTTCATTCGGAAGTCGTCCTACACCGGACAAGAGACCTTTTTTCCCAAACAACAGATTTTACTGCGCATTGACAAGATTCTCAATATGAAAGACGGATTATCGCTGGATGAGCTGGCAGACGTATTCTCACCTACGTTGGGTGAAGTAGAGATGTCTGCACAGCAACTATTAGAGCGAAACATTGTTTCACAGATCTCGCTGGATCTGTTAAAAGAAGCAGGTCGAGAACAATCGCTGTATGCTTTGGAGCAGATTATGATGCTCTACGTCCTTGATAAGCTGTTAATGAGCGGAGATATTACTCGGCAAGAGGGTGCGTTGCTGATCGAAGTGATGTCCGAACATTATTATCTTTTTACAGGCAAACCCAGCGAACTCGTGCTTATTCGTAAGATGGGTGTTCCTTCATTTATGCTGGTAACAGCAGGAACGGAGTTTTATTTTGACAATGGTGTGAAAGTGGTTCTTAGGCAGCCGATGGGAACATTTATGGAAGAATTAAAACTCAAATTGGGATAAGGAGAGGATCATCTATGGAAGAGCGGAATAAGCGGAATGATCTGAATGTGGCGGGCATAAGTCAAACGGCAGGCGGGAATTTTCACCGTGTATCTATCGATGGCATGGCTAAGGTGAACGGCAACCTGGACTGCACCTCTATGGAAGTGAATGGAACATTGAAGATGCACGGCGCTTTGACCTCCGAGAGTGTAGCGATTAACGGCATGTGCACGTTGAATGGACCTCTGACCAGTTCTCGTGTCCGGGTGGATGGCATGACGACGATTAACGGAGATCTCCATAGCCCTGAACTTGAAGTGAACGGAAAGTGTACCGTACGTGGAAGAGTAGATGGGGAACGAATTGATATTGGCGGTGTGATCGATATTGAAGGGGATGTCCAATGTGAGTCCCTGAATGTACGGGGCAATATTAAGATCAGCGGTTTACTGAATGCGGGAACAGTGGAGATCAGGCTGCATACATCTTCTTCGGCTAAAGAGATTGGCGGAGAGCGTATCGATATTCGTCGCAAGGAACAACAGAATGGCTTTTGGAAAAGTATTGGTCTGGGCGGGACCCCTTCATTTAAGACATCCTTAATTGAGGGTGATGAGATTGTGCTGGAAGATACCGAAGCTGACATTGTTCGGGGGAGTAACATTTTTATCGGTCGCGGCTGTAACATCAGACTGGTTGAGTATTCAGGTGAACTTGAGGTAGATCAGGATGCCAAGGTGGGCAGCAGTCAGCGAATTTAAAGTTTGGATATGGAGAGAAAGGGATGGGATCGACATGAATAACAATCTTGGGCGTTCATTGGACAAAAAAATGGATATCAGCATCGTTGGTGATGGCAGTTCTTCTGGTGGCGTGTACGGCAAGATCAAGGTTGTAGGGGACGCGTCCTTTAACGACAATCTATCTTGTGATCGATTCAAATGTACGGGTACATCGGTCATATACGGATCGCTTGAATCCACAGATATTAAAATTACCGGAACCCTGACTCTAACAGAGCGAGAGACCAGCAACGATGGTGAGGATGGAATCCAGGCATCTGGCCTGCATGCCAAAGCTGAGCATATAAAAGTGGTAGGTGAACTTCATCTGTCAGGGGATTGTCAGGCAGAAAATATCAAGCTGAACGGGCGTTTGACGATAGCGGGGATGCTCAGCGCTGAACACATCACACTCAAAATCATGGGTCCATCCGAGGTGAAGGAAATGGGTGGTTCCATCATCTCTGTGAAGAGTGGACGGTTGAATGACTTGTTTACGGGGAGTAAATCAATTCTCAAAGCACAGATTATCGAAGGTGATGATATTGAATTAGAGAATACGGAGGCCGAGATTGTCCGTGGCGATAAAATAAAAATCGGTCCTGGCTGCCGGATTGGTACAGTGGAATACCGTTCATCCCTGCAAATTCATCCGCAATCGGAAGTTTTGCTGCAAAGCAATCGGTCCTTGGACTGATTAACGCAGACTTCTTTTCGGATATACTAATGCAGTCATATGAATAGAGCGTGAATGGAGAGATTGAGTACAATGGTTGCACGTAAAAACAGTATTGGATTGGTGCTGGCAGGGTTACTGCTCAGCATACTAATGGCTTCGATGGATAATACCATCGTGGCAACAGCTATGGGGGATATTGTCGGGAAGCTGGGTGGGCTCGACAAGTTCGTCTGGGTTACCTCCGCGTACATGGTGGCTGAGATGGCAGGGATGCCGATCTTTGGTAAACTATCCGATATGTATGGACGGAAGAAGTTTTTTGTATTTGGTATTATTGTGTTTATGCTTGGCTCAGCGCTGTGCGGAACGGCAACGTCTATTGTGGAATTGACGATGTACAGAGCGATTCAAGGTATTGGTGCGGGGGCCTTGGTGCCGATTGCCTTTACGATCATGTTTGATGTCGTTGCACCAGAATCTCGTGGTAAATTGGGTGGATTGTTTGGAGCCGTCTTTGGTCTCTCCAGCGTATTCGGACCTCTGCTCGGTGCTTACATTACCCAGTATGCGACATGGGAATGGGTATTCTATATCAACCTGCCGCTAGGCTTGATTGCATTTGTGTTTATTGCGTTCTTCTATAAAGAATCCCATCAGCATCAATCCCAACAGATCGACTGGCTGGGTGCTGTAACACTGATCGGTGCTGTTGTGTGCCTGATCTTTGGTCTGGAACTTGGCGGCAAAACGTTTGCCTGGGGTTCGTGGCAGATTCTTGGCTTGTTTGCCGGATTTGTAGCATTAGCGCTGCTCTTCCTTTTTGCAGAAACCAAAGCCAAAGAACCAATCATCTCCTTCAGCATGTTCCGCAACCGGGTCTACTGGTCCAGTAACGTTATTGGTATGTTCAGTGGTGCGGCGTTCATTACAGCATCCGTGTACATTCCGATCTTTATACAGGGGGTACTCGGTGGTAAAGCGACCAACTCCGGTCTTGTGCTGCTGCCCATGATGCTTGGGTCTGTTGTGACGGCGTCCTTGGGCGGGGTGTTGATGACCAAAATCAAGTATCGCAATATCATGATCCCTACATTGGCTTTACTTGTCATTGGACTTGGATTGTTGACTACGTTGGATGAGAATTCATCCCTTTGGACGATACGTATCTACATGGTGATGGTTGGTCTTGGTGTCGGTGCTTCGTTCTCCGTACTCAGCAACGCAGCCATGAACGCGTTTGAACCGCAAAGACGCGGAGCCGCAAGTTCCACACTTAACTTTTTGCGGTCCCTAGGTATGACGATGGGCATTACGATCTTTGGTATCGTACAGAGCCAGGTATTTACGCGTAAAATGAACGATGCACTCGCTGGTTCAGCTGCGGAAGCAGGTGGTGCTTCAGCGGGTGGCGTGCCGCAGGGAGTGGATCTGACCGATCCACATGCGTTACTCTCACCAGAACTCAGACAGGCGATTCCGCCTCAGGTGCTGGATACCATCACACATGCCTTGTCTTCTTCCATCGTGCAGTTATTTGCCTGGGCTGTGATTCCGGCTGCACTCGCGTTGGTCGCTTCCTTCTTCATGGGAAGAGAGAAGATGGTTGTAGGCGAAGAGCAAGGCGAATACAGCGGCGGTCACTAGGCCGTTATGCAGTAAACCGTAAGCTACGGTAGTAAAGCTAATCTTAGCTTGGTAAAACTCGAATAATTTATCTTGAAAATGTAGAGACACACTTCTCGCTTATCCCCAAAAGGGACGTGAAGTGTGTCTTTTTGTTTTCGTGTGATCAGCTTATGTTTATCCATGAATTACGGCAGGACCTTGTTTGTACCATTCCGTGATCTGTAAGTTGTCGGTTGCTTTGAAAAAAATTAAGGCTGTTTCGTATCGCTAATACCATCCTCGACAACAGAAGGTTCTTGTGGATCTGGCAAGCTAATATGACCGGAGCGGGCAATTAGACGATTCTGAGCTTTGTACGTGTCCCTTGTAATCGTTTTGGATTCGACCACTTTGCCGTCCAGCCTCTTGGTTCTTACCGTCTCCACAATATATCCAGGCTGTCCGTCTTGCAGCACCTGCTGTGCACCATCAGGCAGTACAGTACTGGACACATACTTTACCGGAACACTTAATGTTTCAATGGTGCGAGATTCAAGCGAATAGCTGACATTCTCCGGGAATGTACCGAAAAATTTCACCATCAATTGGTGATTCTTTACCTCTGCATGAATGAGTAAGGATTTTCCTGTATTGTTCTTGAAGCGAAAATTGATGGCTCCCGAGGCAAAGGTGGCATCCAGTCCTTTGGGCAAATATTTGACCGGCAGGGAATGGTTGCGACGCTCAATAATATCAAGACCCGTCAATAGCGCTGCGTTATACACCGTACTGGATACCTGGCAGATTCCCCCGCCAATTCCGGGGGTTAGTCTGCCATTAACAATGACCGGTGCCTCACGAAACCCATACTCCTTTTCAGCTTGACGGACGACCTTCTCATAATCGAATGTGGCATCCGGTGGCAAAATCATGCCGTTAATCGCTTCCGCCGCTGCGCTGACATTATGTATCCGGCCTTCACTACTATTGCCCAGACCCGTGGAGAACTGGATGATCTTTCGGTCAATGCCTTCCTGGCGCAGCGAATCAAGAGTTACTTCGGGTTTCAGCGTATACAGTGGTACCTGGATCAGCAATGGGGCTGGTTTTTCATCCGGGTTCAGTACACTGAAATCCCTGTGCAGCTTCGTCTGAATGAGACTTGTGAGTGTATCCCAATCAATCCGGCGGACGCCTTTTTCCGGGATGTATTGAACTTTGTCACTTGCGGTAATGCGGCGAACAGCGTCCGCAGGTGTACCGAAGGTTTCTTTTTCCCAGGCAGGGCTGAGATGTTCTTGAAGTGGCCGTAAGTCGTAGCTCATATCGAGAGAGAACTCTTTCGGAAAATGATAACGTGCATAAGCGCGTTCCCACAGGTTACCTTCCTCCAGCTGCTGTATCGCGGATTTCAAGCTGTTAACGTTGTAGCTCACCCCCACCTGAGCTGCGCTATACGACATCGTCTGTGGGTTGGGTTCAGTCACTTCAAAGGTGACAGGCCAGTCCTCCAGCTTTTGGATCTGTTCATCCAATTCATGCAATACATTCTTGCGATTCTTCCCCTCTACCAGCATGCCGCCAACATGAACATCTTTGGGCAGGGCAGGTTGATTCACGTACATATACAACAATCCATAAGACGCGGAGCCGATCAAGAGGATGGAGAATAGAACAATGACCGTCAAATGTATTTTTTTCATAACCGTACGCTCCTTTATACTTCTGTTGTTCCCGACTTTGTAACACTTTCTATATATATGATCCAATGCAGGAAAACTTTCGGGTACTCAATAGGTAACAAATTTGTTACAATAAACTTCATATGCATCCATGCTTCACCATTGAAACAGGAACGAAGTGGATTTTTCCCTGATGAAATTCAGGTCTTTTTAAAGGAAATGCCGGGATTGTGTCGAAATGATAATGGCTAACTATGCGAGCAGGAAGTGATGATGTGATAGAAATGCAGGACGTGTGGAAGACCTACGCCAATGGGACCCACGCATTACAAGGGGTGTCGGTGAAGATCGACCGCAATGAATTTGTTTATATCGTCGGTCCGTCCGGAGCAGGTAAATCGACATTTATGAAATTGATGTACAGAGAAGAAGTTCCGACCAAAGGACAAATATCCATTAACGGATTTAATATTGGTAAGTTGAAGCCAAGAAAGATTCCTTATGTGCGTCGTAACATCGGCGTTGTGTTCCAGGATTTTCGTCTGCTGCCACGGATGACAGCATTTGAGAATGTGGCATTTGCCATGGAAGTTATTGAAGCACCGAAGCGTCATATCAAGAAACGAGTGATGGAAGTACTCGACTTGGTGGGACTGCGCAGTAAAGCAAATCGTGAACCTTCACAGCTCTCGGGTGGAGAACAGCAACGTATTGCCATTGCACGGGCTATCGTCAATAACCCTTCGGTTATTATCGCGGATGAGCCTACAGGTAACCTTGATCCGGAGACGTCATGGGGCATTATGCAACTGCTGGATGAGATTAATTTCCGGGGAACAACGATTGTTATGGCGACCCACAACAAAGATATCGTGAATACGATGCGTAAACGGGTAATCGCTATCGAAAGTGGACAGATTGTACGGGATCAGATGAGAGGGGAATACGGTTATGAATTTTAGTACTCTCTTGCGCCATCTGCGGGAGGGATTCAAAAACGTATTCCGCAACGGCTGGATGTCTGTGGCTTCCATCATGTCCATCATTGTGTCGCTATTGATTCTTGGTGTGTTTATGCTACTGGTCCTCAATGTGAACTCCATGGCGAATCAAGTTGATAGCCAGGTGGAGATCAGCGCGTTCCTCGAACTGAATGTGGACGAGAATCTGCGTAACACACTGGAGCAGGAAATCAGCGCGATGCCTGAAGTAAGTGAGATTCGTTTTGTATCCAAGGAAGACGGACTCAAGGAGTTCCGTGAGCGTCTTGGAGAGAGTGCAGATAACGTGCTTAGCGGTTTCGATGTGGACAACAACCCACTGCCGGAGACCATTGAAGTTGAGGTCATTGAACCGGAAACCGTCACTTTTGTGGCGCAAAAAATCGAAGCTTTGAACGAAAAACACCCGGAGAAGCCGATCATGAAAGTGAACTACGGCAAGGAAACGGTGGAAGTGTTGTTCAAATTTACGAAGCTTGTTCGTAACATCGGATTTATTTTTGTCGGGGGGCTGGCTCTCATGTCCATGTTCCTGATCTCGAATACGATTCGCGTAACGATTCTGGCACGTCGCCGGGAGATCGGTATTATGAAGTTGGTTGGCGCAACCAATACCTTTATTCGCTGGCCTTTCTTTATTGAAGGTGCACTCATTGGATTTATTGGCTCGGTCATTACGGTTGGTGTGCTGTTTGTTGGATACAGCCAGTTGATGAAGACGATTGGTCAGGATGTTTTCATGCAGATGCTTAACTTAATCCCGCTCGGCGAAATCTGGGGGCTGTTTGGAACACTGTTGATCGGACTCGGTGTGCTGGTAGGTATTTTGGGAAGTACACTGTCCATTCGGAAATCACTCAACGTTTAATTTTGTTTTCAACGATCGAATTGCAGAATATGTCGAAAAGAATGGCAAAGCAGGTTCATTAATGGACGCTGTTTGACGATATGTAGGAAAGACGGAGTCTTTTAAGATTGAAGAAAGCAAAGAACATGCTGTTCACCACCTGTGCAGGTTGCTTTCTTGTGAAATCATAGGATGGGGGATCATCATTTTGAAAAAAACCGCTTCGCTGCTGGCCTTTACGTTATTGGCCAGTTTGACGCTTCAACCTTCTGACGGATATGCCAAGAGTAGCATCAGCGATATTGACCAACAGATTCAGCAACTGGAGAGCAAGGCGGCTTCTGCCAAGCAGGAGCAAAAAAAAGCGGCTTCCAACAAAAAGGAAGCTCAGCATTATAAGAACAAAACCAACGCTTATCTGAAGGTTGTCATGGAACAGATCAATGTCGTTAGTGATGAACTGGCCAGTGTATCCTTGCAGATCGAGAACACGGAGGAAGATCTCCGTACAACAAAAAAAGATCTGCAAGCGGCAGAAGAACGCATTGTTGCAAGGGAGAAACTTTTGGAGTCACGTGTGCGTCTGATGTATACGGACGGTGCTGTATCCTATCTGGATGTATTGTTGTCTTCTACTAGCTTCACTGACTTTCTGACCCGTGCGGATTCACTCAAAACGATTGTGGATCAGGATCAGCATCTGCTGGATGAACACAAAGCGGACAAGCAACTGGTTGTGGACAAAAAGGCAGAATTGGATGTGCAATATGCAGAAGCCAAGAGTCTGTATGCACAGAAGAAACAGCGCAAGTCCCAATTGAATGAAAAAGAAGCGGAAAAGCAAGTGCTTCTCGCTTCATATGATGCTAAAATTGAAGAGTCAGAAGAGCTGACACAAGAGCAGGAAGATGTATTAATGCAGATTGCCAGCAAACGTTCGGCACTTCTTCAAGAGAAAAATAAATTGCGTGAACAGCAGGCTGCAGCTGCAGCCAAAGCAAAAGCCGCAGCAGCGGCTCGGGCGAAAGCTGCAGCCAAGGCGCCAACCAGAGTCAGCTCGGATAGCAGCAGTGAGGTCACCTATTCATCCGGGAATGGTATCTTCTCCAGACCGGTATCTGGAGGACGTATTTCTTCTGGATTCGGTCCCCGTACCCATCCGATTACGGGTGTAGTGGGTAAAATGCATGCCGGTGTCGATTTTGCTGTTCCTCAGGGAACTTCTGTCCACGCTGCCTCTGGCGGGATCGTAATCATGGCTGAATGGTATAGCGGTTATGGTTATACGGTTATTGTGGACCACGGCGGTGGACTATGGACGTTATATGGTCACTTGCGCGAAGGTGGATTCAAAGTCAGCAAGGGAGACACAGTAAGCAAAGGGGATACCATTGCTGAGTCAGGAAATACAGGGAACTCTACTGGACCTCACTTGCACTTTGAAGTGAGAGACAACGGTACCGCTGTAAATCCGATGAACTATTTGTAATTATTGCTCCATCGTTCGAATGGAAAAAACATATTCCGTACAAGCTAGACATATACTAAGCTGGCATGTTTAGGGAATGGATTCTGGCAACAATGGAATCTGACACGCTTCAAAACTAAAGGCGGTGACAAACGGATGATGAAGAAAAGATCGGCGCTACTGCTTGTCATTGTGGGTCTCCTGGGCGGTAGTTTACTAACCCTGGTATTAATGACTTATCCGGGAATAGCGAGCCAGGCCACACCGGGCGAAGGTTTGCTGGCCAGTGTAACCGGCAATACGCAGCAGAAGAACGATTTGAAAAAGATTGAAACCGCGATGGATTTGATCTCAAGCAACTATTATAAAGACGTGGATCAGACCAAATTGATTGACGGTGCGATCAACGGCATGATGGAATCCCTTGGTGATCCGTACTCCAACTATATGGGGCAGGAAACAGCTGCTCAGTTTGAAGAGTCGATCGAAGGTTCATTTACCGGTATTGGCGCAGAGGTATCCTCACAGGATGGAAACGTTGTTGTTGTTTCCCCGATCAAGGGATCTCCTGCCGAGAAAGCGGGTATTCGTGCGAAAGACATGATTATGTCGGTAAACGGTGAATCCCTGCAAGGTTTGGAACTGAACAAGGCTGTTAACAAAATCAGAGGTCCAAAGGGCAGTGAAGCGAAGGTACAAGTTAAACGTGCTGGATCTTCAGAACTGATTGAATTTGTCATTGTACGGGACGACATTGATCTGGAGACCGTATATGCTCACATGGAGGATGGCGGAATTGGCGTTATTGCCATTACCCAATTCTCTCTCAATACAGGCGATCGCTTTAAGGAAGAATTGGCGAAGCTTGAGAAGCAGAACATGAAAGGTCTGGTCATCGACGTACGGAATGACCCAGGCGGTGTACTGCAAGTTGTCATTGATATTGCTGAGCAATTTGTTTCTAAAGGCAAGGTTATTGTGCAAGTCGAAGACAAGAACGGCAAAAAGGAACAAAGTAAATCCAATGGATCAGCCAAAGCTTACCCAGTCACAGTCCTGATGAACAAAGGCAGCGCGAGTGCCTCGGAGATTTTGGCCGGTGCATTACAACAGTCAGCAGGCGCTAAGTTGATCGGTGAAAACTCCTTTGGTAAAGGAACCGTACAGACGAGTTATGACAAACAAATGGGTGACGGCAGCTTGCTGAAGATTACCATTGCCAAATGGCTCACTCCGAACGGAGACTGGATTCATGAAAAAGGAATCAAACCGGATATTGCGGTAGACCAACCGGATTATTTCTCGGTGGCACCGATTAATAAAGAGAAGTTACCACTGAAATATGACAGCAATAGCACGGATGTGAAAAGTGCGCAGACGATGCTGAGAGGACTCGATTTCAAACCGGATCGTGTGGACGGATACTACGACCAGAAGACAGAAGAAGCGGTCAAGGCATTCCAGAAGCAAAAAGGCATTCAGGCTACAGGCCAGATTGACGAGAAAACCGCTGAATCACTCGAAGCGGCTCTGATTGAACGCATTGCCAATCCTCAATATGATGCACAGCTGAAACGCGCGATCGAAAATGTCTCAAAGGATAATTCGTCCGCAGTGTCGAAGCCATAAAGAAGGCTGATTTTCAGCCTTCTTTTTTTCTGAACCGGCTGAAGGAGAGGGGTGACCGACCACAATGGAATGGGTATGGCCGTGGTTAACTACATTAGGAGAAGCTTTGTTGCAGTTGTTTATTCAGCCGTTTTATTATATTGCGGTGATCCTGATTGCTCTGATCTATCATCGTCAGTTACTACAGGAGCGTAAATTGTTTCATGTCCGTTTGCAAAGCTCGATAACACAGACGATTCGTGCGGTGCTCGGAGGTATACTCATTGGTACCATCGTCTCGATCGTGTCCCTATTCCTCGGTGCACACCTTACACTGGGAAGCCTGATATGCATATGGGCTGCAACATTAATTTTATCCTTGTTCCGTATCCGGTATCTGTGCTTTGCTTATGCGGCCGGGTTGCTGGGTGTGTTGCAATTTGGTTTGAATCTGGCTTCAGGCTGGCAACCATTGGGTTGGATGGGAAGTGTAACGGAAACGCTACGTACCCTGGATATGCCTGCACTGCTTGTCCTGGCGGCGCTTCTACATATGGGTGAAGCCTTGTTGGTACGCATGCAGGGGGTATCGATGGCATCACCACTTCTCTTCGAGGGAAAACGCGGGAAGCTGGTTGGTGGATATCAACTGCAACAGTTCTGGGCCATTCCTCTACTAATTCTTGTTCCAGTCACAGGAGGTGGCGCAGAGCTGGCATGGAATCCACTGATGAATGCAGGTCATAGTTACATGCTGGTTGCGTTGCCGATTATGCTCGGATTTGGTGAGATAACGCAGAGTATGCTTCCGGGACAAAAGGTACAGATCTCATCCAAGCGGTTGATGATATACGGGGCAGCTTTGCTTGTGTTCAGTTTGCTTGCTGCATGGTGGTCTCCACTCATGGTGGTTGCTGCGCTAATCGCATTTATTGGACATGAATTTCTGGTATGGTACAGCGCGTTTGAAGAGCAAAACCGCAGTCCGGTATTTGTCCATCCGCAGCATGGGTTGAAAGTATTGGCTGTTATTCCAGAGAGTCCTGCTGCAGATTTGGGGATTGAAGCAGGTGAGACATTGTACAAGGTGAATGGTAAGTTGGTTCATTCACCGGAAGAGTTACATCGTGCGCTGCGGATGAATCCGGCTTTTTGCAAACTTGAGGTTCGCAATCACCAGGGAGAAAGCAAGTTCATGCAACGAGCGATCTATGAAGGGGAGCATCATCAACTTGGGGTCATTATGGCACCGGACAATCACGAGGTCTGGGCGATTCGGTTAAGTCCACTGACTTTGTTCCATATCATCAACCTCAAACTGTTTGCTCGTCTGAAAAAACCACAAAGGGACGAAGCTCCCTTGGCGTTACCGCCAGCCCCGGTGGCCAGTGATAAAGGGTCCGTGGAGATGTAACTAGCATACGTGATGAAGTATGTTGCATAAATCAAACAATGAAAAAGGTATTTCCGAACGCCGTCGCAGGCAAGGGAAATACCTTTTTGGTTATTGTTTTAACATAAAGATGGCGATTTGGGTCCGATCACGCAAGCTCAGCTTGCCGAGAATATCCGTGACGTAGTTTTTGACCGTGCCTTCACTGAGGAACAATTTGGCGGCAATTTCCTTATTGGATAAACCCTCCGATATGGCCTCGGCAACCGCCAGCTCCATACGTGTCAGTCCATAGGCTTCGATTGGGTTGTGTGTCAAGGGAGTGGCAGCGGGACGAAGAAGGCCTGCCAATTTGCGGGCAATATCCGGATGAATTAACATATCGCCGTTATGTACGGTCTTGATGCCTTGAATGATCCGCTCAGGGGGGACGTTTTTGAGCAAATAACCGCTTGCCCCATTCTGTAATGCCTGAATAATATACTCATCGTCGTCAAACGTAGTTAGCATGAGCACCTGGATTTCAGGAAAACGTGACTTGATGCGTTTGGTACCTTCAACTCCGTCACATTCCGGCATCCGAATATCCATTAAAACCACATCCGCAGGCGTTCCTGCTTCAAGCAATTCCAACGCTTCTTGTCCGTTTGAGGCTGTGCCTGTAACGCGAATGCCGGAGTCCAGTCCGAGCAGCACTTTCAGGCTCTCACGAATGAAGTAATCATCGTCTGCGAGAATCAGCCGAATAAGTGGGAGTTGGGCTGAATCATTGTTTTGGTTCACATCATTACGTTCGGACATGAGAACATTCACTTCCTTTTTCAGAGTATATCCATCTGATTCGTTAATGGAATGCGTGTAATCACTGTATACGGATAAGCCGATTGAATCTCCAGGGCTCCTCCCACCATTTGTGTGCGTAGAAGCATACCTTCCTGTCCTATGCCATTTCGCTTGGAAGAATGAGGATTGATTTTGCCATCATTACTCACACTCATACACACTTCCTGATCCCCGAATACCAGCTCTACTTTGATTGAAGAAGCATTTCCGTGTCGCAGGGCATTGGTAAGGGCTTCTTTGGCATTTTTGTATAAAACAATTTGTATGCTGGGATACAGCACATGGGATGAGCCATGAACTTTATAATTTGTCTTCACGCCGGTATCTCTACCCACTTCCTCTAGGAGACGATCCAGGGCGTAGGCTTCGGATGCATAGGAATTAGGTTGCAGTTTGTGCAGTGTGCTGCGCATATCATCCATACTATCGGCCAATTGATCGCGAATCTGTCGCACCATTTCCGTTCCTTGTTCTATATCGAGGGGGAGGGTCAACAGGGCGGCTTCCGACATCATTTTGGTGCGAATCAGTCGATGCCCGATATCGTCATGAAGCTGTCTGGAGATACGGGTGCGTTCCTCTGCCTGAGCCACTCCTTCAAGTTGCTTTGTAAATAACAGCAGCTGCGCACGAGTTTCTTGTAGCTCGTAATGTTTGCTGCGAAGTTCGTCATAGACTTGTTCCAGTTGTCCGCGGCTGCTCGCCGTTCTTGATCCCTGCCAGGACAGAGCCGCTGTGATGAGCAGAAGCAGGTTGCCAAGAACCATCGCCGTTGTCTCTGCGGAGAGTAATGTAGTGGCGGTTGTATTAAGTGTGGTTAACCCTCGCTGCGGTGCCTGTGGGACAGAATAATGCCAATGCAAAGCGACATTGTTAGCGACAAGCTGAAGTGCAAACATCAACCATCTCCGACTTCCCTCCAGTCTGTATATATACACGTAGAGCACGGATAGAGAGAGGAAAAACATAAATGGTCCATACGAAGCAATCAGCCAGCAGCCCCAGAGTATTTCTGCCAGAAGCAACAGCCATTGCTGTGTACTTGAACGGTTAAAATCTTTCCACACGGAGAGTCCAAGCGCGATGATGATATACAGGGTGTAGACGGCTTCGTTTTCCAGGGGCAGGATCAACAGGTACAGCACTGCTGGAACGATAATTAATCCGTATTGCAGAAACCGCATCGGCATATGGTTGTGACATCCTTTATATAAAAAGTGGAGTAGAAAATCTCTTGGTAATGCGCCCTTGATTATACCATAAGCAGCATTCGAATCAGGAGATGACTTAAGTCACCTTCGATTCATGACTTTTTGTACCTTCGCTACAGATTGCGATCCGTTACAATAAAATTATGAAATCCAGCGGCGAAGGCCGAAACGGAAAAGGGGCGTAAAAGGGATGGGCATACTTGAAGTGGATCATGTAGTAAAACGATACGGCAGCAAGCTGTCCGTGGATCATTTGAACCTTAGTGTTGGCAAAGGCGAGATTTTTGGATTGCTCGGTCCCAATGGAGCAGGAAAAAGTACCACCATCAGCATGATTGCAGGGCTCCTGAATATGGATCAGGGTGAAATCAGATTAGATGGGATCTCGGTCAAGGAGCGACCGCTAGAAGTAAAGCGCAAGATCGGACTGGTTCCGCAGGATCTGGCTTTATACGAAACCATGTCTGCTGCGGAGAATGTGACCTTTTTTGCCAGACTGTATGGACTGCGTGGAAAATTGCTTAAGGAAAGAGTGCAGGAGTCCCTTGAATTTGTAGGGTTGCAGGATAAAGCAAAGGATGCCCCCTCGACCTTCTCTGGCGGTATGAAACGCAGGTTAAACATCGCATGTGCGATTACACATCGCCCGGATCTAATTATTATGGATGAACCTACAGTTGGTATTGATCCGCAATCTCGGAATCATATTCTTGAATCGGTACGGACACTCAACAAGATGGGTTCAACGATCATATATACAAGTCATTACATGGAGGAAGTGGCTGCGATTAGTCACCGGGTTGCGATTATGGATCAGGGACGAATCATTGCCTGTGGGACTGAAGCAGAGCTGAGAGAACGGGTAGCATCGGAGGAAAAAGTAGTGCTCTCCACTTCCGGTATCATTCCCAACGTCGTGGAAGAACTGAAACTTCACCCCCGCGTACGGATGGTAGACGTTTCAGAGAATACACTGACCATTACGCTGCCTTCGGCACAGCAGGATCTCCAGGATCTACTCTTCATTTGCAGCAAACATGAAGTATCCATTCAGTCGCTCAAGGTCGAAGAGCCGGATCTGGAAACGTTGTTCCTCAATCTGACCGGGCGTACGCTTCGGGACTAGGGGGAGCAAGAGATGAATATATGGCATATTTGCATCTTTGAATTAAGGCGTATTCTTAAGATTCGATCTGTAGTGTTAAACCTGTTCATTCTGCCGTTGTTACTGATTTTTATATTGGGCATGGCACTTTCCAGTACGATGGGTACGGCGGATGATGTTATTCCAGATACTGTACGTGTGGGAATTATCCATTTGAATACTGAATCTGGTGGAGGATCAAGTACGGTTAATCAAGCGCTGGATACATTCGTTAAATCCCCGGAAGTAGCTGAGATGGTCAAGGTGCAGAACTTTACGACAGAAGAAGAGGCCGTTCATGCGTTGCGTACCGGCAAGCTGGACTTTGCTGTAATGATTCCTTCGGATTTTGAGCAAAACGTGATGGTGGGGAAAGAGGCCAGGTTACAGTGGATACGAGGAAAGGACAACACACTTAATACCTTGGGTGAAACATTGTTCACACGTTTTACGGATGAATGGAACCGACAGATGGGGATTACCAAAGTACTCGGTCCGGAAGTGATTGCTGCTATGGCCTCTGCTTCGGAGTCTGGTACGGCGAATTCCACCTCCATTGCTGTCACTAATCCCGGTAAGACAGGTACGGCGTATAGTGCCTCCCAATACTATGCAGCTTCCATGCTGGCGATGTTCATGTTGTACTCAGGCATGACAACCAGTACCAGTCTTTTTGGAGAGCGTGATAACAAAACGTTAATTCGCCTTCAGGCTGCGCCTATAGGTAATGGAGTTATTTTCGCTGGCAAAATTGCAGGTAATAGTCTACTCGCTTTCTTACAGGCAACAACGATCATACTTATGACGTATTGGTTCTACGGTGTAGATTGGGGAACGCATCCTTGGTATATTGTGCTCACTTGTGTATGTATCACATTGGCATCCATGACCCTTGGCGTGATCGTGGCATTGGTATGCAAAAGCACGGCATCGGCCAGTGCAACCTTACAAGGTATCATCGTTGCCATGACATTCATTAGCGGTGGGTTCATGCCCATTCCGATTGATTTTGTACAACGGCTTAGCCAATTTACGGTTAACCACTGGGCACTCCAGAGTTTTCTGAGAATGATGCTGGATGCACCTTTACGAGAGATTGTATATAACATTCTAATGTTAGGCGTGGTATGCGCTGTATTACTGTTCATCTCAGGAATGATCTATAGAAAGGCAGGATACCGATATGAATAGTCTACACATCGCCTGGTTGATGATTAGACGTACACTTGGCCGTAAAATGGGCTTCATTACGTTTCTGCTTCTACCTTGCCTGGTGATTACAGGAGCGGTTGCTCTTTTTGGAAGCGATCAGATTACACGTACTGTTATTCCCTATGTGAATGAGGATGGAGGGGTGGCAGGGACATGGATGATTCATGAACTTGCTGGCAAAGAGGAGTATCTGCTCAAACCGATGACAAACGAAGCAGAAGTGAAGGAAGCTATCGCTCAGCAAAAAGGAAGTTCTGGCATTATCATTCCGGCACATTATACGGAGGATCTGTTACAAGGAAAGCCAACCGAAATCCAATTGGTGGAACTGCGTAAAAGTGAAAGTTCCTATACCCTACGAGCAGTAGTCGAAGGTTTAACGAGCGGATTGCAACAATCTGCTTCAGCTGTTAAGGTGGCGGCAGGTCCTGTCTCAAGTGAGACTGACATACTATCGAGTACACAGAAGCCATTTGAACAGCTTTTACAGGAGATAGGAAAACATCAAATTGCTGGTGAAGTCACTGATCTGCAGATCTATCCCAAGCCAGGCCTGAACAATGTGACCGGATTTACGATCATGTTTATGATGGGTTTGCTGACCAGTGCAGTAGCCGTGATTATGGAGGATCGCAGGAAACGCACGATGGCCAGGGTATATACGGCGCCCGTTCGTGCATATGAGATTGCGCTTGGCAATTTCCTGGGTAGCTTTATCATTGGGATGATTCAGATTGTTCTGGTTTTGGGAGTCAGCAGGTGGCTACTGCATTATGATGCCGGTATTCCTTTTGGCATTCATTTCATGATCTTGGCAGCGTTCATGCTGGTCTCCATGGGCATCGCAAGTACCGTTGCAGGATTGATCCGTAATTCCAAAAATGCGAATATGTTGAATTCCCTTATTATTATGCCAACTTGTATGATAGGTGGTTGTTTCTGGCCGATCTCGTTGATGCCGGATTATATGCAAAAGCTCGCCAACTTTGTTCCACAGAAATGGGCGATTCAGGCGGTGGAGACGATCTCTGCTGGTGGTACATTGTCGGATATCACATTGCCACTATTGATTTTGTTTGGCATGGCTGCCATTTTGCTGACTGTAGGCTCTGCGATTCTACGTCCTAGCCAGCCAGGAGTAGAGGCATAAGGTGATACGACATAAAAAAGCACGCTCTGCTGAATTGAATTCAGTTAGAGCGTGCTTTCTTTGCATAAGTAATGATGCATTATGTGAGATATTGATAATTAAGGTTGGAGTTGACGCAGGACCGTTATTTCAACCCGACGGTTCTTTTGTCTTCCGGCGGCTGTGGTATTGTCACCCGTTGGGCGAGTATCCGCATATCCGGCATACTGGAATCCGTCCGGGTTAAGCTTCTCTGTATCCAAAAAGAATCGTAATACAGACAGTGCACGTTCTCCAGAAAGCTGCCAGTTATCGGTATAGGCGGAGTTTGCTCCCACAGGAACGTTATCGGTGTGACCCTCAATGCTGACAACGGTGTTCAGATCACGGAACAGGCTGGCAAGTTTACTGAGCGTTGGTGCTGCACCGTCCTTTAGAGCGGCCTGTCCCTGGTCAAACAGGAAGCGGTCACTAAGTGTAATGGATAGGCCCTGTGGCTTGTCCGCAACAAAAATCTGATTTTCCAGTTTATTATCCTCGATATATTGGGTAATCACATTGAACAGATTTTGTAATTCCTGCTCCTGTGATCGGAACTGTTCTTCCCGTTCTGTGAGGGGCTTGTTGTCATCATCTGGTGTTGCAGTCCCGGAATCGGAAGGGTTTCCTTCACCATTTGAAGGATCTTCACCCTGCACCTCGGATGGTGGAGTCTCTGTAATCGTTTGACCGGGTTTCTCACCGAGTCCCTCACCAAGCTCAAGGATTGAATCGGACGCATTAAATGTATTTTGTAACGATTGAGTAACGACGTCATATTTACCGGAATCCAGATTGCTCATGGCATACATGATGACAAAAAAGATCAAAAGCAGAGTTATGAGATCGGCATAAGTAATCATCCAGCGATCCCGATGATCGATAGTTTCACGTTTTCCGCGCCGTTTACTGCGCCGACTCATCCAATCCCTCCTTTGCTAGTGGGCGTATATGCTGACGATGCGTGAGGGTGAAGGACTCCAGTCTTTTGCGTACAAGCTGGGGATTCTCACCGTTCTGAATGGCAAGTACACCTTCGAGAAGCATTTCCATGGTCTGCACTTCGTTGGCACCTCTGGATTTGATCTTGGAGGCAATGGGCAAAAAGATAAGATTGGCACTGGCGACCCCATACAGGGTTGCGGTAAAGGCGACAGCAATGGCAGGTCCGAGTCCGGTTGGATCGGTCAAACTGCCAAGTACCTGAATAAGTCCCATCACGGTTCCGATGATCCCCATGGTTGGAGCGTACCCACCAGCGGATTCGAATATTTTGGCATAACCCTCATGTTTTTGTTCAATGGAGTCAATCTCCATCTCCAGGATCTGGCGAACCACATCCTGATCGGTACCATCAACAACCATCTGAATACCGTCTTGCAAAAATGGATGCGGATGATCCATAACCTTGCGTTCCAATGCAAGTACACCTGAGCGGCGTGCGATTGAAGACATCTCCACCAGTTCTTCAACCCATAAGCCTGAATCATTATTGTTACGTCCAAAAGCCATACGCAGGGCAGCTGGAATCGTACGAAGGCGATGCGCCGGGAAACTGGCAACCACAGCAGCAATCGTTCCACCGAATACAATTAAAGCAGCCGTTTTTTGCAGGAGACCAGACAATTGGCCGCCTTCCCACAAAAAACCGCTAATGACTGCGGCAATTCCGGCAATAATACCGATAAGTGTCGCAATATCCATAAATTAACCCACTCCTATCTTCATTTCACGTTTGCATCACTAAAACGAACGAGGTATAATTAAACGGGAACAAATATTCCTATTACTATAAGTTTTCCCATATGAAAATTCGGGGAACTTCGACAATATATAGTGACTATTATTTTAGACGATAGGGTGAGATACGGCAATGAGCGATATTATAATGAGCGACAAAACGTTCGAAATCGAGTCAGAGTTTTCTCCCCAAGGTGATCAGCCTGCAGCCATCATAGAATTGGTGAAGGGTGTTCAGGAGGGGAAAAGGTACCAGACACTGCTGGGTGCAACGGGTACGGGTAAGACGTTTACGATAGCCCAGACGATAGCCCAACTGCAACGTCCGACGTTGATTATTGCACACAACAAAACGTTGGCAGCGCAGCTTGCAAGTGAGTTCAAAGATTTTTTTCCTAATAACATGGTTGAGTATTTCGTTAGTTATTACGATTATTTTCAGCCAGAAGCATATATCCCGTCCTCCGATACGTATATCGAGAAGGATTCAAGTATTAATGAAGAAATCGACAAACTGCGGCACGCAGCGACAAGTTCGTTGTTTGAGCGCAGGGACGTCATCATTGTAGCGAGTGTTTCCTGCATTTATGGTTTGGGTTCACCGCACTCGTATTCAAGCATGTTGCTGTCACTTCGGGTAGGCATGGAGAAACCGCGCAATCAGATTTTGTCTCGTCTGGTAGAGATCCAGTATCAGCGGAACGATATTAACTTTGTGCGGGGTACGTTCCGTGTTCGTGGGGATGTTGTTGAGATTTTCCCTGCCTCCAAGGGTGAACATGCAATTCGGGTTGAATTGTTCGGTGATGAGATCGAGAAAATTACGGAGATTGATGTGTTAACCGGAGAACTGATTGGCGAACGTGAACATATTGCCATCTTCCCGGCGTCTCACTTCGTAACGCAAGAAGAGACGATGAAGGTTGCGCTGGTGAACATTGAGCGTGAACTGGAGGAGCGTCTTGAAGTGTTGCGTGAACAGGGGAAACTGCTGGAGGCTCAGCGACTGGAGCAGCGCACACGGTACGATATCGAGATGATGAAGGAAGTCGGATTCTGTTCGGGGATTGAGAACTATTCCGGTCCGCTGACTTTCCGCGAACGCGGCGATACCCCATATACACTGATGGATTACTTTCCGGATGACATGTTGATCGTGGTCGATGAGTCGCACGTGACTCTGCCACAGATCCGTGCGATGTACAATGGTGACCAAGCGCGGAAGACGGTATTGGTTGAGCATGGCTTCCGTTTGCCGTCAGCATTGGATAATCGTCCACTCAAATTCGATGAGTTCGAAGGCAAGATGGATCAGATTATATATGTATCGGCTACACCAGGCCCGTATGAGATCGAGCATACCGATACGATGGTGCAACAGATTATCCGTCCAACCGGTCTGCTTGATCCAATCATTGAACTGCGTCCAACGAAGGGGCAGATCGATGACTTGATCGGTGAGATTAACGACCGGATTGCTAAAGACGAGCGTGTGTTGATTACAACATTAACGAAGAAGATGTCCGAGGACCTGACGGATTATCTGAAGGAAGTTGGAATCAAGGTTCGTTATCTGCACTCCGAGATCAAGACGTTGGAGCGTATGGCGATTTTACGTGATTTAAGGTTGGGCGTTTTCCATGTGCTAATCGGAATCAACTTGCTCCGGGAAGGTCTCGATCTGCCCGAAGTTTCCCTCGTCGCTATATTGGATGCTGATAAGGAAGGATTCCTGCGTTCCGAACGCTCACTGATCCAAACGATTGGTCGTGCCGCACGGAACAGCGAGGGTCGCGTTATTCTATACGGTGACAAAGTGACGGATTCGATGGATAAAGCAATAAAGGAAACCGAACGCCGTCGTGAAATTCAGATCGCGTACAACGAGAAACATGGCATTACACCACAGACGATTCGCAAAAAAGTGCGTGACGTGATTGAGGCAACCAAAGTTGCCGAATCCAAGAAAGACTATCTCACAGGCGCAGCCGAGAAGATGTCGAAGAAGGATCGCCAGGCGCTTATTCAGCGCCTAGAGGTAGAGATGAAAGATGCAGCCAAAAACCTGCAGTTTGAGCGCGCAGCCGAGCTTCGCGATGCGTTGCTGGAACTTCGCGCTGAATAAGATACAGCTCATTTATATGCTCCAGTAAAGATGGATCTGTAACAAGAGAACGGCCAATTGGCCGTTCTCTTGTTGAGTAAGGAAATCATTGATATCTACCGATAAATAAGAGATGTTGAAATCTTGAATTCGGGTCTATACTGATAGAAATGTTGAAATTGGTTAAAAGGTTTATAGGAAAGCAATTGGGAGTCGAGAGTGCCCCAGTGTTGACCTCGGAGCCGAGCCGAAGGCAATGGCGACCTTGTCGCGAACGTGGCGAAGCCGAGAGCGTCCCGGTATTGACCTTGGAGCCGAGCCAAAGGCAATGGCGACCTAGCCGCGACGAAGGCGAAGCCGAGAGCGTCCCGGTATTGACTTTGGAGCCGAGCCAAAGGCAATGGCGACCTAGCCGCGACGAAGGCGAAGCCGAGAGCGTCCCGGTATTGACTTTGGAGCCGAGCCAAAGGCAATGGCGACCTAGCCGCGACGAAGGCGAAGCCGAGAGCGTACCGGTATTGACCTTGGAGCCGAGCCAAAGGCAATGGCGACCTAGCCGCGACGAAGGCGAAGCCGAGAGCGTCCCGGTGTTGACCTCGGAGCCGAGCCAAAGGCAATGGCGACCTTGTCGCGAACGTGGCGAAGCCGAGAGCGTCACCTCGCAGTAGAGCGGCCGTATAAGGTTCCGGCAATGAGCCGGAACCTTATACGGAGCCGCGGGCACACGACCACCCTTCACATAGCAAGACCCGACCCCTCACCGTTGCACCGCTTGTTTCGGGTGTCCAGAGGGCTGCGCCCTCTGGGGCCCTCCCTTGGAAGGGAGGGTTTGGGAGGGATCGAAAAGCCTTTTAAAAGGTTGGATTAGCAAATTTGAGAGGATGAATACTATTGGCGAGCGATAACATTGTCATTAAAGGCGCACGAGCGCATAACCTGAAAAATATCGACATTACCATCCCACGTGACCGCTTTGTTGTATTGACCGGTCTGAGTGGCTCAGGCAAGTCCTCGCTGGCTTTTGACACGATCTATGCCGAAGGACAGCGGCGTTATGTAGAATCATTGTCAGCTTACGCAAGGCAGTTTCTGGGACAGATGGAGAAACCGGATGTGGATTCCATCGAAGGATTATCTCCTGCCATTTCAATAGACCAGAAAACAACAAGCCGTAACCCACGTTCCACGGTTGGAACTGTGACCGAAATCTATGATTATCTGCGTCTGTTATTTGCACGTGTGGGCCATCCACATTGTCCGGACCATGGCGTGGAGATCAGTTCCCAGACCGTAGAACAAATGGTTGACCGCATTATGCAATATCCAGAGCGTACCCGGTTGCAGATTTTGGCACCCATTATCTCGGGCCGTAAGGGCGAGCATAAAAGTGTATTTGCTGATGTGTCCAAACAGGGTTTTGTCCGTGTACGGGTGAACGGGGAATTACGTGACCTGTCAGAAGATATTCAATTGGAGAAAAATAAAAAGCATACGATTGAAGTGGTTGTTGACCGGATCGTTGTTAAGGATGATGTACAGGCGCGTCTGGCGGACTCCATTGAAACGGCACTTAATTTGTCCGGTGGACAACTTCTGGTGGACATTATGGGCGAAGAAGAGCTGCGCTTTAGTTCCAACTTTGCCTGCCCGGTGTGCGGATTCAGTATTGAAGAGCTGGCACCGCGGATGTTCTCATTTAACAGCCCTTTCGGGGCTTGCCCGGATTGTGATGGGTTAGGCGTCAAAATGATCGTTGACCCTGATCTGCTGGTACCGGATCGGACTAAGACTATCGAAGATGGAGCTTTTGATGCTTGGACAGGTGGTACATCCACCTATTATCCGCAGTTCCTGAAGTCAGTATGTGAGCACTTCAACATTCCGCAAAATGTACCTGTCGAAGATCTGCCAGCTGAGCAGATGAACAAGTTGTTGCAGGGTACAGGTACGGAGAAAATTCGTTTCCGGTATGAGAATGATTTTGGACAACGCAAGGAAGCACTGGTTACCTTCGAAGGTATCGTGAATAATCTGGAGCGTCGTTATCGTGATACAGCATCTGAAGGTATCCGTGAATTCATCGAAGGTTATATGAGTGCGAAGCCTTGTGGTACCTGTAAAGGTCAGCGTCTGAAACGGGAAAGTCTCGCAGTTACGATTAATGATCACAACATGGCGTATGTGACTAGTTTGTCCATTGGTGAAGCTGGCCGATTCTTCGATTCATTGGAATTGAGTGAGAAAGAGCAGACGATTGCCAAACTTATTCTGAAAGAAATCAACAGCCGTCTCGGCTTCTTGGTGAATGTTGGTCTGGATTACCTTACACTGAGTCGTGCTGCCGGAACATTGTCCGGTGGGGAAGCGCAGCGGATCAGACTGGCTACACAGATTGGTTCCAGTCTGATGGGCGTGCTGTATATTCTCGATGAGCCGAGTATCGGTCTGCATCAACGGGATAATGATCGTCTGATCTCAACACTTGCGCATATGCGAGACATTGGTAACACGTTGATCGTGGTTGAACATGATGAAGATACAATGATGGCTGCCGACTATATTATCGATATTGGTCCTGGTGCAGGTATCCACGGAGGTACCATCATGTCACAGGGTACACCGCAAGAGATCATGAATGATGAGAACTCATTAACCGGTCAATATCTGAGTGGTCGCAAATTCATTCCTATTCGTGCAGAACGTAGAAGTGTAGGAGACCGCTGGCTGGAAGTACGCGGAGCCAAAGAAAATAACCTGAAGAATCTGAATGTGAAGATTCCAGTGGGTGTGTTTACTGCGGTAACGGGTGTGTCCGGTTCAGGTAAATCTACATTGATCAATGAGATCCTGTACAAAACGCTGGCACGTGATCTGAACCGTGCTCGGGTACGTCCAGGTCAGCATAAAGAGATTCGTGGTTTGGAGCATATCGATAAAGTTATTGATATTGACCAGTCGCCAATCGGGCGGACACCACGTTCCAACCCGGCTACGTATACAGGTGTCTTTGATGATATTCGTGATCTGTTTGCTCAGACGAATGAAGCCAAAGTACGTGGATACAAGAAAGGCCGGTTCAGCTTTAATATCAAAGGTGGACGTTGTGAAGCCTGCCGTGGAGACGGTATTATCAAAATCGAGATGCACTTCTTGCCGGATGTCTATGTTCCTTGTGAAGTCTGCAAAGGCAAACGATACAACCGGGAAACGCTTGAAGTGAAATATAAAAACAGAAATATTTCCGATGTGCTGGAAATGACGGTTGAAGATGCAACCCAATTCTTCGAGAACATTCCGAAGATCCATCGTAAAATGCAGACACTGATGGATGTGGGTCTGGGTTATATCAATCTGGGACAACCTGCAACCACATTGTCTGGTGGTGAAGCCCAGCGTGTGAAGCTTGCTTCCGAGCTGTATCGCCGCAGTACAGGGAAAACCATCTACATCCTCGATGAGCCGACTACGGGTTTGCATGTCGATGATATCGATCGTTTGCTGAACGTGTTGCACCGTCTGGTTGATTCCGGGGAATCGGTGTTAGTGATCGAGCATAACCTGGATGTGATCAAAACGGCAGACTATGTTGTTGATCTGGGTCCAGAAGGCGGTAGCGGTGGAGGAACCATTGTTGCAACTGGAACACCTGAGGATATCGTTAAAGTGGAAGCTTCCTATACCGGCAAGTACTTGAAGCCGGTTCTGGAGCGGGATACCGAGCGCAGCAAGGCACTGCAGTTGGTGGACTAAGGTCCTCTAACCAGTAGTTATATCAATATGAAGTGGCAGTATTGGCCCTTCTTTTCGAAAAGGTTGAGACGTTGGATTACGATCTGATGTGCTCTGCTTCCGAGAAGAAGGGCTTTTCATTTTGAGTGATGCACAGTTTTTCCTTTGGACTAAGGATACTTCGTGAAAGTGTTTACATATGCATGATGACGAGCATTACAGGAATATTCGGCCAAATTGTCTTTTTTTCATTTTTATGGATGATAGGGCTTGCATTACAAGCAGGGTACAGATAACATAGAGGAAGATATTAGGGTATGCGTTAGCTGTTCAACTATGGTAAGGAGGTCTGTCTATCCATGCTGTTTGCAGAAGCTGCCACGGCGAGTACATCGAATTTTAATGCATTTGATATTTTTGTCATCTTATTTACGATCCTGATTTTCATCGGAGTTGTTCGGCTTCTTCGGGCACCTAAGAAAAATCTGTTTGCGATCGGATTTGCAGTAGTCAGCCTACTGGTATTTCTGATGACAGACTATGCGATGATAACGGGTTGGTTTGCTCAGTAGGGATGCCACTGGAGTGAATGGAATTTAAGCCAAAGAGGTACAGACGAACACTTTCCAGAGAGACATGGAGGGTGTTTTTTTCATTTATACTGAAACGATTGAACAGGATTCTATCTTCTCTATTAAAATAGGACTTAAAACAATTGTATATCCAGATTCTGTATGATACATTGAGGGATACCGGAATTGCAGATGAGAGAAAGAGCGAATAGATTCAGCGATGAATTTGATGTCGAGTCGCGCAAGAAGGATGTATAGAGAGGGTCAGGTGAGAATATGAGCGTGTTGGGTAAAAAGGGGATAGCCATACTGATGGCTGCTGTACTCTCGATTAGTGTGGCGGCAACGGCCGGTGCAGCTGAATCCAAAGCGGCGATGCAAGCGAAAGTGGTAGACGGTCAAGTCTATGTGAACACCAAGGATCTGCTCAAGGCAGTTGGTGGAAGTGGACAATATGATGCCAAATCAGGAACGTACACGTACAAGGGAAGTGAAGCCATCCCCAAAGTGATCGAAAAGGTATCTCCTTCGGTTGTAGGCATTATTGGGAAATCTACCGAAGTGCAGGAAGGTGCAACATCAGATGACCGTTATAATCTTGCACATGGTACAGGTGTCATTATCCGGTCCAATGGATGGATCGTAACAAATGCTCACGTTGTGGATGGATTAACGAATCCGGTGGTCGTAACGACGGATGGCAATACATACAAAATTACGAAAACATACAGTGATGCACTCAGTGATCTGGCGCTAATCAAAATCAATGCCAAATCACTCAAA
This sequence comes from Paenibacillus amylolyticus, assembly GCF_047302515.1. Lineage (GTDB taxonomy): Bacteria > Bacillota > Bacilli > Paenibacillales > Paenibacillaceae > Paenibacillus > Paenibacillus amylolyticus_G. The sequence goes on from NZ_CP168019.1 coordinate 6,676,371, forward strand.
CCGGCGAGCTTTGCCAAAGCCTCACAAACTACTGTTGGAGAAACGGTGATCGCCTTGGGTACGCCGATTTCCTTTTCTTTGCGCAACTCGGCAACCGTAGGGGTAATTAGCGGCTTGAATCGTGGTGTTGAGGCGACCTACCGGTTGATTCAGACCGACACGGCCATTAACCCAGGAAATAGCGGAGGACCGCTGGTCAACCTGAAGGGTGAAGTGGTTGGTATCAATTCCATGAAATTTTCTGCGGTCGGCGTAGAGAGTTTGGGGTTTTCGATTCCAGTGGATACCGTTCAATATATCATCGATCAGTTTTTTAAATATGGCAAAATAAAACGTGCAAGTCTGGGGCTACAGCTGGAGGAAAGTTGGTCTGCAATTGTGGGTCTGCCTACAGATGATCCATTAACGATTACGGGCGTACTGTCTCCTGAAGCCAAGAAAGCCAAAATCAAAGAGGGCGATGTCCTTTACAGTGTCGCGGGCACACGTGTCTCTTCAGTAGTGGATATCAATGAGTTGCTCAAAAAGTATCTGCCTGGACAAAAGGTAAAGCTGTTGATGCAAACGGATGGCGATATCGTCACCCGCACGTTGGTGCTTGCTGATCGCGCAGACATCGTAGACGAGGAAGATGAAGCGTTCCTTGCAGATGAAGAACAATAAAGCCCGGCGATCAGCCCGGATGGAGAGAGGACGAAAGAACGGAATGAAAAAGTCATGGATACGTGTGCTAAGCACAGGTGTATTAACCGGGATGCTGACCATTGGCGTTTCATTGCCTATATGGGCATCTGATCTGACGACAAGTGAACTACGCGTCAAAGCGGGTAGCACGAGCGCCTACATCAACGGCGATAAGCAGGCCATAGCCAAACCTTACAAGTTCAAGGGTGTTACAATGGTGCCAGTAGGTGTGTTCAAGAAAGCATTTGGCAGTGAAATCCGGCTGGAGAAAAATGATGTTGTCAAAATCAAGGAAGGTTCACACACGGTTACCCTAACGATTGGCAGTTCCATTGCTTGGGTGGATGGTGTAAAACATGAGATGGGTGCCGCTCCCAAGATGGTGAATGGCGTACTTATGGTTCCACTTCGTCCGGTTGCTGCCGGTATCGGAGCGACGCTAGCTCCAACCAGCTCCGGAGAAATGGTCATTCGTCTGTTGCAAACGGATGATTCGGTGGATGACGAGGATGGCATTCATCCGGATGAAGGCAAAACCAGAATTGGCAACAGTTTTTACGGTTGGTCCATTAACTACCCGGCAGACCTTATAGTTTTCCAGACCGGTGAGCAGGAGCGCATGATGACTTTTGGCGCTGCGGACAACAGTTATTATCTTGAAGTGTATGTCAGCGATCAGGATGTGGCGCTGGATGCGGATGATTTGTTGCAGCAACTTGTCCAGGAGGCCAAACAATCGGGAGATACGGTGCTGGATCGTGAAGCGGTGTCGAAAGGCAAAACGCCTTATGCACGGATTATCGTGAAAGATGTAGACGGCATGTTATGGGAGATGCGACAGTATCTGAGCGAAGGTCGTCAATATGATGTGTACCTCGCGGATTACGAAGCCCTGAATTATAAAGATCTGGGCAAACGTGCAGCGCTGCTCAATTCATTCCAGCCAACCTATGCGGAATCGGATCGAACGATCAAGGATCTGTCCACCGTAGATAATGGCATGCGCTCCGCCTGGAACGATGACTATGGTATTGAATTGAAGATTCCTGCCGGTTGGTCGATGGATAACAATCAGATGATCTATGAAGCCAAGGATGGTGCATATCTTCAATGGCGTGTCACTTCGGCGAAGGCAGGTACAACGGTAAAAGACTGGAGCGGCCAACTGGATAAGTGGATGCGTGAGACATTTACACCAGAGAGTTACGAGCCAATTGGTTCATATACGATGGATATCTCGGGAGAGACTGCCGAGGTGAATGAATTCCGTTATAACTTTGGCGGGGGCTGGCAGACCGAGTTCGATGTTCTTTTACAGAAGAATGGGTATCGGTATTATGCAGAGTATACGTTCCCTGAGGAGCAGATTGCAGATCGGGCATGGTTTGAACGGATTATGAAAAGTGTAGAGATTGATTTTGATACGGTTGCTGATAATTTCGGTCAGCTGGATGAAGATCCTTATTTGACAGACAAAACGAAGACACTTACACGTACGTCCAAACGTTATCATTACAGTGTAGATATTCCGCGTTACTGGACGCCGTATAGTGATCGATTCGAATATTCACCTGTGGTGTACACCTTTACTGGCGGAGAATTCTCCATTGCGGCGAGCGAAGACAAGTCGATCGAGATGACGGTCAGCCAATTGAGAGAAGCTTATGCCGAAGCCACCAAAACCCGTAAGAACTTCCAGCTGCTTCGCAGTGAAGAGCTGACGTTTGCGGGTGTGCCTGCATTTTCCTTTACGTATCATGAGCTGGACAAAGGCGTGCCATATGCGGGTCGTCAGATCGTGTTTGAAAAGGACGGAACAACCTATACGATCACAAGTGGGCTGAATGATGCCAACAAGACAGAAGTTCAGGCGGCAGCCTTGGAAAAAGCAGTGAACTCATTTACTTTTATTAAATAATATTGATGCATGCCGGAGGGTCAAAAGACCTTTCGGCTTTTTTCGTTGTACTGGAAATGAAAATGGTAAACGGTTTTTTCAGGAAAACGTAGAAGAGTCGGTGCAGAAGTGGTACACTATACTAGTTCAGGAGTTATGACTGCTGTTCTGATGAATAGGAATGACTGTAAGCTTGGAGTTCAGGCAATACAGACATAATAGATAGATATTGTAATACCGTGACAATGCAGGTGTACCCGATAAGGTGCAGTCTTAGGCTTGGTATGTTCAAGCGTTTAAGGATATAGGGATGAAATCCGGCGGATAGCCGGTTATGGGGAGGATCTACATGAAAACAGCAACAATACGAAGAGAAGACGTTGAACTTCTGGCACCGGCTGGTGACTGGGATTGTATGCGTTCGGCGGTAGCTAATGGCGCAGATGCAATTTTCTTCGGAGTCGAAAAGTTTAATGCACGGGCACGAGCGAACAATTTCCGTATGGACGAGCTGCCGGAGATAATGGCGTTTTTGCACAGTTATGGCGTAAAAGGTTTTTTGACCTTTAATATATTGATTTTTGAAAATGAATTGACGGATGCCAAAGAACTGATCGACGCTTGTGTCGATGCAGGTGTGGACGCTGTAATTGTTCAGGATTTGGGTTTGGTGAAGATGATTCGCGAGATCTCGCCGGATTTCCCGATTCACGGTTCAACACAGATGACAATTACGTCCCCGGAAGCGGTCGAGTTTACGAAGCCGTTTGATATGGAACGTGTCGTTCTGGGACGGGAGAACAACCTGAAGCAGATCCAGAAGATCGGGGAGCAGGCGAAACTTCCAATGGAAGTATTTGTTCATGGTGCGCTGTGTGTATCCTACTCGGGGCAGTGTCTCACTTCCGAAATGTGGGGAGGACGTTCGGCGAACCGTGGAGAGTGCGCACAAGCTTGTCGTCTTCCATACGATCTGATGGTGGATGGGGTGCACAAACCGATGGGTGATGTAGCTTATCTGTTGTCTCCGAAGGATCTGGCAGCGATTGATCTGATGCCGGAACTGATCGAAGCAGGAGTAACTTCTTTCAAAATTGAAGGACGTCTCAAAACGCCAGAATACGTAGCAAACGTAGTAAGCAAATACCGCAAAGCGATTGACCGTTATTTTGATGGAGATAACACACCGCCAAGCAAGGAAGAAGTTCGCGAATTGCAGCAAAGCTTCTCCCGTGGATTCACGCATGGTTTCCTGAGCGGTACAAACAACAAAGAACTGGTGGATGGAACATTCCCGAAAAGCCGTGGTGTCTACCTCGGTCGTGTGGATCAAGTGTTGCGCGATGGTGTGGTCCTGAAGCTGGATGCACCCGTGAAACGTGGAGACGGAATTGTATTTGACGCCGGAGACCCGACTCAGAAGGAAGAGGGCGGACGGGTATATGATGTACGTCGCAAAGGTTTAAAACTCGAATGCGAAGCCGAAGAGGGCTGGATCGTTGACGTTGTGCCAGGCCGCAGTGACGTGGATCTGCGCCGCGTGAAAGTTGGCGACAAAGTGTGGAAAACGAATGACCCGGCGCTGGACAAACGTCTGCGTCAAAGCTTCGAGACCGAGAAGCCGTACCGTGTATTCCCGGTGAAGGTGAAGGTCATCGGCAGCCCGGGGCAGCCGCTTAGCACATGGTGGACAGACGTGCAGAAAGGCACGACCGTCCGTATTGATTCCGAGATGGAACTGGACATCGCGCAGAAGCGTCCAATGACACATGAATTGCTCGAAGAGCAGTTCGGACGACTGGGAGGCACCGTGTTCCAGTTGGAAGGAATGGACGTCAATCTGCACGGTGATGTCATCATCCCAATGCGCGAGTTGAATAACATTCGCCGTCAGGCGGTTGAACAACTCGCGGGCGAACGTCCTAAACCACCCGTCTACGTGAAACGGGCGGTAGATGTGTACGGCGATTCGGTTAAACCGGCATCGCCAGTCGCTCGCGGTCAAGCAGAGTTGACCGCGCTCTGCCGCAGCCTGCCACAAGTGGAGGCAGCGATTGAAGCGGGAATCGGCATGATCTATGCCGACTTCGAGTTTATCAAGCAGTTCCCGGCAGCCGTGGAAGCTGTGCATGCCGCTGGTCGCAAGATCGCGCTGGCAACACCGCGTATTCACATGCCTGGGGAGAACGGATATCATAACAACATCCTGCGTCTGAAGCCGGATGCGGTATTGGTACGTAATACAGGCGCACTGTACTTCTACCTTCGTCACCGGATGGAAAACCCGGATGCGAAGCACCCGGAACTGATCGGCGACTTCTCATTGAACATTGCCAATCACAAAGCAGTAGAATTGTTCCTGGAAGCCGGATGTGACTGGATTACCCCATCCTATGACCTGAACATTCAACAAATGGTTGATTTGCTTGGCCACTCCCGTACAAGTCAGACTGAAGTGGTTATCCATCAGCATCTGCCGATGTTCCACACCGAGCACTGTGTGTATTGTACGTTCATGAGTGAAGGAACGGACTTCACGAACTGTGGCCGTCCTTGTGAGGAACAGCGTGCATCCCTGCAAGACCGAATCGGCATGTCCCACCCGGTACGTGTGGATGAAGGCTGCCGTAATACGGTATACAACGCAGTGGAGCAGTCAGGTGCCGAATATCTGACTAACTTTATGGATCTGGGTGTATCCCGTTACCGTGTGGAATTCCTGGAAGAGACACCGGAGCAGGTTCGCGAAGTAATTGATCTGTACAACCGCGCACTGCGCGGCGAGATCAGTGGTACACAAGTGTGGAAAACACTCAAAGCAACGAACCAACTGGGCGTTACACGTGGTCAATTGGTGAAATAACGATTGTATGGTACAACAACAGTTACAAGCATGAAGGAACCCCAAACTCTGCTTCAAGGAGCTCTTGGGGTTTTTTTTACATCATGACACAGGAGGCGAAGAAGCGTGGCGCCATTCACAATTATGGATATCAAATTGCTGTGCGGGGTCACGGCATTCAAGCGCGGAGAAGATTATAACCAATCTGGCAGGGTGACCAATCTGGTGGTCGGTGAGGATCAGCTTCATTATGAAGCACAGGTACGTGGATCGGAGCGTTATCAGGTTACGGTGGATGTAGATGGATCAGGTGAGATTGTGGCAGGTTGCAGTTGTCCGGGTGACGGTAGGCATTATGACTATTGCAAACATGTCGCTGCTGTCCTGTTGGCTATTCACGAATGGGGTGAGCAGCAGGAGCGTAATGCCACGATTGCTTCGGGGAAGACCTCTCCGCCTTCTACAGGCCAAGGAGCCAATACCAGTTCCAGCTCAGGTTCCAAGTCCAGGGTGGGAACGTTGGTCGAAGAAAGCATATGGGAGCGACCACAGTCCGCTTCACAACGAGAGCAACTGAATGATGCTCCAGAGCGTTCTCCGGTTCATTTTGCCCAAGCAGGTCGTCCAAGCTCAGCTTCGGGGTGGGGCCGCTCGGCAGATAAACCTTCTTACCGTACGGCGGATCAGATTCTGTCCATGTTTGCCAAGGATCGGAGACCGCTGCATGGAAATGATCGTAAATACACTGCCCCTGTCAGCCGTTCCTCCCTGCGGGAAGAATTGCAGGTTCAGTTTATATGTAAGCTGACACAGGTTCACAAGGGTGGTGGGAAACTTGCTCTTGAATTGAAAGTGGGTAACAAACGTCTGTATGTGGTGCAGAAAGTGAAACAATTCCTGAACTGTATCGAGAAGGGCGAGCCCATGTCATTTACCAAGCTGTTCCACTATGATCCATTGATGCATGTTTTCACTCCGCAGGATCAGGCCATTCTCTCGATGCTTATTCGAATGAGACAGAGTGAGGAGGCCTATCGCCAATCCATCTCCGGTTATCTGGGAGCTTCGGACGGACGGGATATACTGATTGCTCCGCTCGTATGGAAGCCATTGCTGGAATTACTACTACAGGCCGACAGCCGGATGGAGGGCACAGGATTTGCCAATGGACCACTCACACTGGGCGAGGGGGTACTGCCTTTATTTTACCGGATCGCCCAGGGAACAAATGAAGGATATCAGCTTGAAATTTCGGGACTGCGTGAGCTGATTCTTCTTCCTGCTTATGATGCCGCCGTGGTGGAAGGACAGTTGCACATGTTGGAGCCGATGCAGATGCGAAGTCTGGAGGACTTGAGTGGGGCACTCACGTCATATGGGATCAAGGAAAGCATTGATATTTCGACCCAGCAGGTGGATGAGTTTGTTCAGCATGTCGTGCCAGAACTGCGTACGCTCGGACATCTGTCCATTGATTCACAGGTGCGTGAACAGATCGCGGAACCGGAACTTTCACCGAAGCTGTACATCGACTTCTATCGTGAACGTATTACAGCGCGTCTGGAATTCGACTATGAGGTCATGGTTATTAATCCGCTTGCCGAGTATTTAATAGATGAAGAAGAGAAAAAGGTTATTTTGGTGCGTGATCGATACAAAGAACGGAATCTCATTGAACGGCTCGATCGTTCTTTCCTGGAACGTGATGGTAGTGTCTGGGCGAGCGAACGGGAAGATGCCATCTATGATGTTATGTATCATCTGTTGCCTGAGCTTGAAAAACAGGTAGACATCTATATGCCAAACGCCGTGAAGGCCATGGTGCAATCCTATCCAACACCGCCGAAAGTACGAGCAGATTTGGGGAGAGGACTGGACTGGCTGGAGATTTCATTCGAGATGGAAGGTGTGGACGAGCAGGAGCTTCAAGAACTCATGCGTCGCATTGTGGAAAAGAAACCGTATTTCCGTCTCAAGAGCGGTATCTTTCTATCGCTTGAAAATGAAGGTGCAGACAGTTTCGCTCATATGGCCGATTCACTGGGACTTGGAGCAGATGACATCAAGAGCAGCCATATCCGGCTGCCAGCTGTTCGGGCGTTACAATTGCCAGGCAGGGATGAAGTTTCCGGTCATGTGAAGTGGGGAGGCTCCCTGAAACGTTTCCTTGATGATCTGCGAGATCCCGAACGGATGGATTTTGCATTGCCAGAGACACTGACCCCCATCCTGCGGGATTATCAGAACAGTGGATACCAGTGGCTGCGTACCCTCGCTTATTATCGTTTTGGCGGCATTCTGGCGGATGATATGGGACTTGGTAAAACGTTGCAAAGTATCGCCTATATCACAGCGGTTCTTCAGGAGAAGCCCGACTACAATATGGACAATACGGGCGTTGATAAATACCGGGAGAGCGGATCATTACGGGGCGGTGAAACGTTGGCGACTTCCAACATTGATTCCGAAACTGGGCTCCCATTGGATAAGATGGATTCAGAGAATACGGATGGCCTATGGTCCACGATGCAGCAGGATGGACTGACAATCCGAACGAGAGTCATTCATCCCCCGGTACTTGTCGTGGCGCCTGCCTCGCTAACCTATAACTGGGCTAATGAGTTTGCACGGTTTGCCCCGCATCTGAAAGTCCTGATCGCAGCCGGTCAGAAAGAAGAGCGAGCCAATATGCTTTCTGGAATGGATGAGGCAGATGTGATTGTGACGTCGTATCCTCTGTTGAGACGGGATTTGGATACCTACCTGGGCCGAACCTTCCATACGCTCATTCTGGATGAGGCTCAGGCGATCAAAAATGCTTCTTCCCAGACCGCGCAGGCGGTCAAACAAATTCAGGCGCCGCGTCGTTTTGCACTCACAGGAACGCCTGTAGAGAACTCACTGGATGAATTGTGGTCCATTTTTGAAGCGGTATTCCCTGGGTTATTTCCAAGTTACAGAAGATTCCGCGACCTTCCTCCGGAACGGATCTCGCGGATGGTACGTCCGTTTATTCTGCGCCGCCTGAAGAAGGATGTGTTGGAAGAATTGCCTGATCGAATTGAAACAGTACAGCGGTCAGAGCTCACGGTTGAACAGAAGAAACTGTACGCCGCATACCTTTCCCAGCTTCAGGATGAAGCATCGAAGGACATGGAGGATAACGGATTCCAGAAGAATCGTATCAAAATTCTGGCAGGCATCACCCGCTTGCGTCAGTTGTGTTGTCATCCGGCTCTCTTTGTCGAAGGATATCAAGGCGATTCCGGGAAAATGGAACAGTTGCTTGAAACGGTCGAAGATTGTTTGGCTTCAGGGAAACGAATTCTCATCTTCTCCCAATTTGCGAGCATGTTGAACCTGATTCGTCAGACCCTTGCGGCACAGGGAAGAAACCTGTTTTACCTTGATGGTCAGACCCCTGCTCAGAGCCGGGTCGAGATGTGTCACAGATTTAACGAGGGCGAAGCTGAACTGTTCTTAATCTCCCTGAAAGCTGGAGGTACCGGATTAAACTTAACGGGGGCAGATACCGTTATATTATATGATCTATGGTGGAATCCCGCCGTGGAAGAACAGGCAATTGGCCGTGCCCATCGTATGGGACAGAAACAAGTGGTGCAAGTCATCCGCCTGGTTACCGAAGGTACGATCGAAGAGAAGATTTTGGAACTCCAGCAGCGGAAGAAGGACTTAATTGCCGAAGTAATCGAACCGGGAGACGGCGGATCAACGACCTTATCCGAACAGGATATCCGCGAATTGTTGATGGTATAATGGAGTCCAAGCATCGTAGCAATAAGAATCATTAAATATATGAATCTATACAAGTTGAACTAATCATTTACACGAGAAACGTAGAGGACAGAAAAAAGCTGGAGAAGCGTAGCGTTCGCCTTTATCACCAGATTTCACCTTTGTAAAAGTGAATTAAAAAATCTGGGGATAACAGCGATCGGAAGGTTGTTCTGTCATCGTAGTGTCAGTGTAAATAATCTTTAGTTCAACTTGTTTAGCAAAAGGAGTGGGTTCGTGTGCGTATTCGTAAAGCGATTATTCCAGCCGCAGGGCTGGGTACCCGGTTTCTGCCTGCCACCAAGGCGATGCCTAAGGAAATGCTGCCCATCGTGGACAAGCCAACGATCCAGTACATTATTGAAGAAGCCGTAGCTTCAGGCATTGAAGATATCATTATTGTGACAGGTAAAGGGAAGCGGGCCATTGAAGATCACTTCGATTATTCATTTGAGCTGGAGCAGAATCTGGCGGACAAACAGAAGTGGGACTTGCTTAACGAAGTACGCAAACCCTCCGAGATGGCAGATATCCATTATATCCGTCAAAAGGAACCGAAGGGACTTGGTCACGCCATCTGGTGCGCCCGCAAGTTTATCGGCAACGAGCCTTTTGCCGTCCTGCTAGGGGACGACATTGTGGAAGCGGAACATCCCTGCCTGAAGCAGATGATCGATGTCTACGATGAACTGCAATCTCCGATTGTTGGTGTACAGCCTGTTGATTGGAGCGAGGTATCCCGCTATGGGATAGTGGACGGAGAGTTGCTGACCCCTACCGATGATCGTGTTTTTCGGGCCCGCCGCTTAATTGAGAAACCAAAGACCGAAGACTCTCCCTCCAACCTGGCTATTATGGGACGTTACATTCTTACACCGGATATTTTCGAGATCCTGGGTCAACAATCTGCTGGTGTAGGGGGAGAAATTCAGCTTACGGATGCCTTGTCCCGATTGAATGAACAGCGGCAAATTCTTGCTTATCATTTTGATGGGTTACGTCATGATGTTGGTGAAAAGTTGGGCTTTATTGAGACATCGATTCACTACGCATTGCAACGCCCGGATCTACGGAAAGATCTCTTAAAGTATTTGGAACAGGTCGTAAAGGATCAATAAATGGTTTTCCGCATGCCCTTGAAGTCCAGCCGAAGAATGATATCGCGGCTGGGCTTTAATTTGTTTTATGGAAGAGCAAATATGAGGGTTATACAGGCCAATGAACAAACACATACCCGACACTTTACATATACATAGTCAATATGAAGAAATGATGTCAACAGCAAAACGGAGGGATGTCATGAAGGTACTTCCGCTGTTTATGGATGGTGCTGCCATATTGGAACCCAAGGTTTATGGTGATCACCGTGGATATTTTATGGAGAGTTATAATGAGCAGGTTCTGCATGAACAGGGGATACAGCACGTCTTTATTCAGGACAATCAATCCTTGTCGGCTGAAGCAGGTGTTCTGCGTGGGCTTCATTACCAGCTTCAGCCCAAAGCACAGACTAAATTGGTGAGGGTTATATCAGGGGCTATATATGATGTGATTGTGGATGTCCGCACCTCATCCCCTACTTTTGGCCGATGGAAAAGTGTCATTCTAAGTGAGTACAACCAGCGGCAGCTGCTTGTTCCTCAAGGATTTGCTCATGGATTTTGTACCTTGGTGCCTAATTCCCTGGTAACTTATAAGGTAGACGCCTATTATTCGCCTGAACATGATCGTGGAATTTTGTGGAACGATCCGGCGCTCGCCATTGATTGGCCTGTGACGAAACCTATATTATCGGAGAAGGATCAGAAGCATCCTCTACTGAAAGATGCTGAACTGAATTTCGACTAATTAATCAGACTTTTCAGATACTTCTGTATCTGGAGGCAGAGGGAGAGAGACAGCATGAAACTACTGGTTACGGGTGGGGCCGGATTTATCGGCAGCAACTTTGTGTTATATATGCTTCGTGAACATCCGAGTTATGAAATTATCAATGTGGATGCATTAACGTATGCAGGAAACTTGGAGAACTTGCATACGGTAGAGTCCAATCCCCGATATACCTTCATCAAGGCAGATATTGCAGATGTACAGCAGATGGAAGCTGTTTTTTCCCAAGGCATCGATGTGGTTGTGAATTTCGCTGCCGAGTCTCATGTGGATCGAAGTATCCTGTCCCCGGATATCTTTGTGCGTACCAATGTGATGGGTACTCAAGTTCTGCTGGATGCGGCAAAGAAGTATCAGGTCACCAAATTTGTTCAGGTATCGACGGATGAGGTATATGGATCATTGGGTGCAACGGGGTTATTTACTGAAGATACACCTCTGATGCCAAACAGTCCTTACTCTGCAAGTAAAGCTGGCGGGGATCTGCTCGTAAGAGCCTATCATGAAACCTTTGGATTGCCTGTAAATATTACACGTTGCTCCAATAACTACGGGCCTTTTCAATTCCCGGAGAAACTGATTCCGCTGATTATATCCCGTGCATTAAATGATGAAGCCATTCCAGTATATGGTGACGGCCTCAATATTCGTGACTGGCTGTATGTCGAGGATCACTGCAGCGCGATTGATTTGGTGATTCATAATGGTCAATCTGGAGAGGTATACAACATTGGTGGTAATAATGAACGTACCAATATATACATTGTGGAGAGCGTATTGGAACAACTGGGTAAACCGGCGAGTTTGATTCAATATGTACAGGATCGATTGGGACATGACCGACGTTATGGTATAGATCCTACCAAGATACGTACAGAGCTCGGATGGCAACCTGCACACAATTTTGAGACAGGGATCAAGGAGACGATCCAGTGGTATCTGAAACATCAAGATTGGTGGACTAGAATTCAATCAGGCACATATCAGGACTATGTTCAGCTTCAGTACGGTAAGCGGATGGGTGATTCGTCCAAATGAACTATAGAGTTATGGTGACTGGCGCGGCAGGACAGCTGGGTTATGATGTGGTGAAGACCTTTCAAGCAGAGGGTCATCAGGTATTGGCCTGTGACAAAAACCAGATGGATATTACCGATCAACAGCAGTGCACAGATATGATTACAACCTTCCGGCCTCACATCATTATTCACTGCGCTGCTTACACGGCGGTCGATCAGGCTGAGGTAGATGAGGATACAGCACATGCAATCAATGCATCAGGTACTAGAAATATCGCGGTTGCCGCCGAGAAAGTGAAAGCAAAACTGGTATATATCAGTACCGATTATGTATTTGATGGGAGCGGGAGTACACCTTACCGCGAGTACGATGTAACGAATCCGCAGAGTGTATATGGCAAGTCGAAGCTTGCTGGGGAACGGCTGGTTCAAAGTTTGTGTACGCAATGGTTTATTATTCGAACATCATGGGTGTTTGGCGTGTATGGCAGTAATTTTGTCAAAACCATGCTGGAACTTATGGAGAAGCGTCCACAACTGCAAGTTGTTCATGACCAACAAGGTTCGCCAACCTATACGGTCGATCTTGCCCGATTCATTCATACCCTTTCTACGAGTGAAAAATATGGTATCTATCATGCTTCCAATTCAGGAACTTGCTCATGGTACGAGTTTGCAGAGGCAATAAAAGAAGAAGGCGGTAAGCAGAGTGGGTTCGAGCCGACAGCCGAACTTACACCATGCACAACCGATCAGTTTCCGCGTCCAGCCCCTCGTCCTGCATACTCGGTGATGGATCATCTGGCGATTCGAACGAACGGTCTGGAACCTCTGAGACCTTGGCGTGAGGCACTGATTGCGTTTATGAAAGAGTGGAGTGTACAGCAAAAGGACTGAGCATGTGGAGGGTCTCTGCTTTATACCCATAGTCTACCCACCATTTAACAGCCGCCTCGGGCGGCTATTTTGTTTTGCACCTCATCAATTCGGGTAGTTAGCTAACAAAAAGCTACTGAGGATGTGAATGCTATATGAAACGCATTGCCGCCGTGTTAATATTACTGATCGTTACCGTGGGCACACTCTTTTTCGCCTATGAAAGCGAGAGTGAGGAACAACGGGACGGATTTACCGCCTATAGATTAATCGCCCATGCGATGGGCAGCATTCGTGATCAACCATATACCAACGCCTATGAAGCGATGATTGCCAATTACGAGAAAGGCACACGTGTATTTGAGATCGACTTTATGTTAACATCGGATCGCAAAGCCGTAGCCAGACATGAATGGACCGCTAATATGAGCAAAATGCTAGGACAAGACGAAGAGCTTCCGGAGGATAAACAAGCCGGGGCACTGACACATGATGAATTTATGAATACGCCTATTTTAGGCATGTATCAACCCATGGATGCCGATGGCATTATAGATGTACTGGCCGAGTATCCGGATATGTATATCGTAACCGACACCAAGGAACAGAAGGATGAGGATATTCAGCAGGTGTTAAGATCCCTCGTGGATGCAGCCAAAGAACATGATCCATCCGTGCTGGACCGGGTGGTTGTACAGATCTATAACGAACCGATGCTCGAAACGGTGAAAGAAGTCTATGCATTCCCTTCCATTATCTATACGTTATATGCCACACAGGATACAGAAGCTCAGGTTGTTGATTTTGTTCAAAAGAATGATATTGATGCAGTTACCATGCCTGAATATAAAGTAAACCAGAATTTCGTCGCCAAGCTGAATAGTGCAGGTTCTGTCACCTACGTGCACACCATCAACGACACTGAACAAGTGGCTAACTATGAGAAGTGGGGCGTGTACGGAGTATACTCAGACGTGCTGACGGAGCAGGAACTGGATGAGATGAATACACGTTTTGCCTGGAAACCGTAAAAATTCATGTTTTTCTGTTCCCCTTTTTATACGAACATTGACACTCACTGTCTGCTGACTTAGACTTAGTTTACAAGCTTTCTAGGATGCAGAAGAACCTCTGGAGGAATGTTCGTTGATAGACATGATTAAGCAGTGGAGACATGTATTTAAGCTTGACCCGGACCGGGAGATTACTGACGAAGAACTCGATCTGGTCTGCATGTCGGGGACCGATGCAATTATCGTCGGCGGATCTTCGGGAATTACTTATGATAACACGGTAGACCTGATGTCCCGTGTGCGTCGTTATGAGTTGCCATGTGTGCTTGAAGTATCCGATCTGGAGGCTGTTGTTCCCGGTTTTGATGGATATCTGATCCCAATGGTCCTGAATGCAACGGACAGCAAATGGATGATTGGGCACCACCAGCAAGCCATAGAGCGTTATGGTTATCTTATCCCATGGGATCTGCTGATTGCCGAGGGTTATATTGTGCTTAATGCAAACTCTACGGTAGCGCGGTTAACTGGTGCAGATACGGATCTGACGACAGGAGCTGCGGTGGCATATGCCCAGGCAGCGGAGCGTCTGCTCAATCTTCCAATTGTATATATGGAGTACAGTGGAACGTTCGGAGATATGGAGCTTGTTGGTGAGACATACAGACAACTGGAGCGGGCACACCTTATCTACGGCGGCGGAATTGATGATTCGGAGAAAGCCTCGCAAGCTGCCCAAGTGGCAGATACTGTCGTGGTAGGTAACATTGTGTATAGCGATTTGACTAAGGCACTTGAGACGGTGTTGGCTGTAAAAGGAACCATTTAATCGGTTTAGTTTACCATTCCCCCATTTTCCCCTTATGATCTGTTAAAATAGAACTTTGCCCTTACTAATTAAAGAAGTTATATGAGCGTAATGTCGTTTACACGATAACAAAGAGGAGAGAAGTGAGCTGGAGAAACGAAATGCTCGTTAAAAGCTTTCTGTAAGAAAGCTAAATCCTAAGCATACTTCTATTACCTGATTTTGTTCTTTTTTTACTAAGAAATTCGTATACAGGGACTATGTTTACACGAGAACGAAGAGGACAGAAATAAGCTGGAGAAGCGGAGCGTTCGCCTTTATTACCTGATTTTTACCTTTGAAAAGTAGATCGAAAAATCCGGGAATAACAGCGATCGGAAGATTATTCTGTCATCGTAGTGACGAGTGTAACCGATAGCTCACTTATACCGACCAACCAACGAAAGGAGCATGCATGCATGCAACCTGTAAATATACATGATGCCGTTGCACGGCTTAACACCCCTCAACGGCAAGCCGTCGAGGCGACGGATGGCCCGCTGCTGATTATGGCCGGAGCGGGCTCCGGCAAGACCCGGGTGCTAACACACCGGATTGCCTACCTCATTGCAACACGGAAAGCACCCCCGTGGGGCATTTTAGCGATTACATTTACGAACAAAGCCGCTCGTGAGATGCAAGACCGGGTATCCCAACTCGTAGGTGGCTCACAAGGCCGCGACATTTGGGTATCCACATTCCACTCCATGTGCGTGCGTATTCTGCGCCGTGATATTGAACGTATTGGCTTTACCTCCAACTTCAGTATTTTGGACTCATCGGACCAATTATCTGTAATTCGTAGCTGTATGAAAGATCAGAATATCGATACCAAGAAATTCGAGCCCAAAGCAGTTCAATCCATGATGAGCACGGCGAAGAATGAACTGATCAGTCCGGAGCAATATGAGAAGCAGGCAGGAGATTATTTCGAGGGTATTGTAGCGAAGATATATAAGATGTATCAGAAAAAGTTAAGAGCCAACAACTCACTTGATTTCGACGATCTCATTATGCAGACCATTCAACTGTTCAAAGAAGTGCCGGAAGTCCTCGACTTTTACCAAAAGAAATTCCAATACATTCACGTGGACGAGTATCAGGATACGAACCGTGCACAGTACATGCTGTGCCGCATGCTCGCTGACAGTCACCATCACATCTGCGTTGTAGGGGATAGTGACCAGTCGATCTATCGCTGGCGTGGGGCGGATATCAGCAATATCCTGAACTTTGAGAAAGATTACCCTGAAGCAAGTACGATTTTGCTGGAGCAGAACTATCGTTCAACTTCCAATATCCTGAATGCAGCGAATGAAGTGATCGGCCTGAATACAGGGCGTAAACCGAAGAAACTGTGGACGGACAAAGAGGGTGGTTCGAAGATCAAGGTGTACCGTGCGGATTCCGAGCATGATGAGGGGTATTTTGTTACCTCTGAGATTAGTAAAAATGTGAAGAACGGCAAATCATATCAGAACCATGCTATTTTGTACCGTACCAACGCTCAGTCCCGGGTTATAGAGGAAATTCTGATCAAGTCTGATATTCCGTATCAGATTGTCGGCGGCATCAAGTTCTATGATCGTAAAGAGATCAAGGACATTCTGGCGTACCTTCGACTATTGTCCAACCCCGACGATGATATCAGTCTTACACGGATCATTAATGTACCGAAACGTAGCATCGGGGATACAACAGTAGCGAAGCTGGCGGCTGCGGCAGGAGAGCGTGGAATTTCTATTTTCCGTGTACTTCAGGTCGTAGATGATCTTGGTTTTGCTGGTCGTACGCGGAATGCGCTGGTGGAGTTCTATGACATGATCGCTGCGTTGCATCAGATGGTAGAGTATCTGTCTGTAACTGAACTGACCGAGAAGATTCTTGAGATGAGCCAATACCGTCTTGAGATGCAAAATGAAAACACACTCGAATCCCGTGCACGGCTGGAAAACATTGAAGAGTTCCTGTCGGTAACGATGGAATTTGAGAAAAATAATGAAGACAAAACGCTCGTGTCGTTCCTCACCGATCTTGCATTGATTGCTGACATCGACAGCATGAACGATGATGAAGAGGATCAGAGCGACGCGGTTACCCTGATGACCATGCACAGCGCCAAAGGTCTGGAGTTCCCGGTTGTCTTTATCGTGGGTATGGAGGAAGGAGTCTTCCCGCATAGCCGTGCCTTTATGGACAATGAAGAACTGGAAGAAGAACGCCGACTTGCTTATGTAGGGATCACCCGTGCGGAAGAGCAACTTTTCCTGTCTTGTGCACAGATGCGGACGTTGTTTGGACGTACCACAGCGAACCCGCCTTCCCGCTTCCTGGATGAAATTCCGGATGAGCTAAAGGAGGACACCTCCATGGCTCGTGATCGTTACCGCCGTGGCAGTAGCGGAGGAGGCTCATATGGTGGACGCGGACTAGGTTCCAGTGGAGGAAGTAACTTCGGTGGTGGCACCAAGCTGTTCGATCACCAAAGTAAAAGCGGTTCATCTGCTACCTCATCCACGCCAACTTCGCGTGTGACCACAAGTGTCTCCCGCCCAACATATTCTACGCCATCATCTGCTTCCAAGCCGGCAGCTTCTAATGGTGAAGCAGGGTTCAAGGCAGGAGATAAAGTGCAGCATGGCAAATGGGGGACAGGCACGATTGTTGCGGTCAAAGGGACAGGTAATGATACAGAACTTCAGATTGCCTTCCCGGCTCCGGTGGGTGTGAAACGTTTGCTTGCCGGATTTGCCCCAATTACGAAAGTAGAATAAGAACGAAACCTCCTTTTGCACGATAACAGAGAGTACAGAAATAAATTGAAGAAGCATAGCGTTCGCCTTTATCCCCGGATTTCCACCTTTTAAAATGGATTAAAAGAAATCCGGGGATAACAGCGATCGGAAAGTTATTCTGTTATCGGAGTGTGAGTGTGGATATTCATTCATTGAAATTATGTAGTGATATCAACGATGGAACGTTATTCTGTTATCGGAGTTTAACGTGCAATAGGAGTGTTCGTTCTACATATATAGACCAAATTAACGGAGGGATGGCCCTGTATGGACCCGATGCACCGGATGGAGCAACTCGTTACCGAGCTGAACCAGCATAATTATCAGTACTACACGATGGATCAGCCACAGATCAGCGATAAGGAGTATGATCTTCTGTACGATGAACTGGTTACGCTGGAACAGGAAAGCGGCATGGTTCTGCCTGATTCTCCAACACAGCGTGTGGGTGGCGAACTGCTCAAGGGGTTTACCCCGCATCGCCACTTATCCTCCTTATGGAGTCTGGACAAAGCACAGAATATTGAGCAGCTGCGTAGCTGGAATACCCGTGTACTGAAACTGATTAATGACTATAACAGTAAAAATCCCGATACGCCTTTACCGGAACCAGGTTATGTCATTGAGTTGAAGTTTGACGGATTGACGCTGAACCTGACGTACACAAACGGTGAGTTGGTACAAGCCTCTACACGAGGGAACGGTACCGTAGGTGAAGGTATTTTGGCACAGGTAAGAACGATCCGATCCGTTCCGCTCAAAATTCCTTACACAAGCGGTACGATTGAAGTACAGGGTGAAGGTATCATGAACTTGTCTGTCCTGGATCGATACAATGAGACAGCGGCAGAGCCGCTCAAAAATGCGCGGAATGCAGCAGCAGGAGCGCTCCGCAACCTGAATCCAAAGGCGACGGCTGAGCGTAGGCTGAATGCTTATTTTTATAATGTAGGTTATTCGGACGACATTCAATTTGCCAATCATCAGCAGATGATGGACTTCCTGCGGGAGAACCGCTTCAAAGTGAATCCATCCATCACGTATTTCCATGAGTTTGATGATGTAATGGAACAATTGGCTGCGATTCAGGAGAACCGGGGGCAGCTAGACTATCTGATCGATGGAGCTGTTATCAAAATTACGGACATGCGCACCCGCGAAGTGTTGGGTTATACCGATAAGTTCCCTCGCTGGGCGGTGGCATACAAATTCGAGGCTGAAGAGACCACAACGGTTCTTAACGCTGTGGTATGGAATGTGGGCCGTACTGGCAAAGTAACTCCGCTGGCACGCGTAGAACCGGTTGAACTTGCCGGGGTAACGGTACAGAACTGTACTCTGAACAATGTCGGCGATATTGAGCGCAAAAATCTGAAGTTTGCTCTGGGCACACGGGTCTTTATCCGTCGCTCCAACGACGTCATTCCTGAGATTCTGGGTAAAGTGACGGAGGAGAGTGATGGTGAGGAGATCGTCTTCCCTGAGCAGTGTCCTGCATGTGGATTCCCACTGGAGCAACGCGGAGCGCATCTGTTCTGTAACAATAGACTTGCGTGTAAACCACAAACGGTGGCACGTATTTCCCATTTTGCTTCCCGTGATGCCATGGACATCGAGACGTTCAGTGAGAAAACGGCGATTCAGCTGTATGATGATTTGAACGTGCGTGAGCCTGCCGACCTGTATACGTTACAGTTTGATGATCTGGTGAAGCTGGAGCGGTTTGGGGAAAAGAAAGCGAACAACCTTATCGCTGCGCTTGAGCTTAGTAAAGATAGAGACCTGGCTTCCTTCTTATACTCACTGGGTATTCCGAACACAGGTAAATCGACAACGCGCATGCTCGCTGATCATTATCGAGATCTGCACGCCATTATGAATGCAACCGTGGAAGAGCTGGTTGAATTACCCGACGTAGGTGGTATCGTGGCTGAGAGCATCGTAAACTTTTTTGCAGATCCGTTTACACAGGCTGCAATTGAGAAAATGCTCAACTTGGGTGTGAAAGCTCAGGCACCTGAGGCACCAGCCGTTGCTGTTGTGGAAGATTCCTTCTTCAGTGGTAAAACGGTCGTCTTGACCGGAACGCTGCATCAATTGACGCGGGAAGAGGCAACGCAAAGACTGGAAGCGCTCGGAGCGAAGGTGACTGGCAGTGTGTCGAAAAAGACAGATTTGGTTATTGCCGGAGAGAAGGCAGGTAGTAAACTAACCAAAGCTCATGATCTCGGTATTCCAACGATTGAGGATGAGGACGAACTTGTACGTCTTTTGAACCCACAGGGTTAAAGTGTAATCAGAGAGTTCATAATGAGGAAAAAGAAAAAGGCCCCCGAAAACACGAATATGTGATCGGGGGCTTTTGCTATTTATCTAAATTATTTTTACAACGAATGAATGCTCACCAATCTTATCTTATCTGATCATGACCCACTTAAATTGTTAGGGATGCGTTGAGATGCGCCTGTAAGCCATGCATCCTTGTCATATCCTCGTTCTTCCCAGTAACCGATATGTTCGCTGTCGATGAGTTCAATGCGATTTAACCATTTTACCGATTTATAGGCATACATCTGAGGAATGACGAGGCGTACCGGACCGCCAAGATCAGCAGGGATAGGTTTGCCATCATGCATGACAGCGACCATAATATCTTCCATTTGCGCTTGATCCAACGTAATCGCATCCGTATACACACCATCACCGGAATAAAACTTCACACTGTGAGCTTCCGGTTTGACCCCGGCTTGTTTCAAAAGATGTGCAAGAGAAATGCCTTCCCAGGTATTTTTATATACAGACCAGCCCGTTACACAGTGGAAATCACTAACCTGTACGGTACGCGCCAGCTTCACGAATTGTTCCCAATTCCAAACCTGTGCCCGTTCAACCAGTCCATCAATTCGGAAAGACCAGTTAGCATTGGAGAAGGACGGTATAGGCGTAACCGTATATACGCGGAAATGACCTTCAGCTCCGCCTCCAATGGGAGGTGAAGAGGCAGACAGCGGTTGTGGCAGAGGAACCATACGGTTAGGGTCGTTCTCCAGCATGCTATCAATACTGTTATCGATCTTGAGATTTCGTCCTACCCAGGATATAAAAGTAGGACCAAGAGTCACGGCGAGACCAACCCCCACAGCAGAACGGATGAAAGTTCGTCGTGTATACAACGGTTGAGGTCGCTCCTCTGATTTGAGGGGATCTCTCTCGGAACTGCGATCAAACTGGGAAGAAGATATAGCAGCCGGAGTTTCTTTTTCATCCGATCTTGAATCAGATGGGTCAGCTGTATTTTGAGTTCGTGTTGAAGTTGTAGTGGTTTTAACCGCACGACGTGCAGGATCCTTTAACCATTTGGTCCGAGTGATGGAGTGATAGATAATATAAGGTAAGCCCACCCAAGTCAGCAGGTCATGGATCAAAAGTGCAGCATTCGACCATCGAGGTCCAGCTAGCTTGAACTGCCATAATACAATACCCGAGAGGAGCCAGCCTACCAGCAGCGCAAGAACAAAGATGGTGTTCACCCTTTGCCAAGGCCTATTTCGAAGTTGTTTCCAGTGCTTTCCGGCCAAAATCAAGTAATATACTACGGGTGCCAGCATAGCTAGCCCAACGATGATATGTAGCCATTTTAACCAGACACGTCCAATTCCGAGTATCTCGCGCCAAAAGCCGCCTACCAGCATAAGACCTGTTATAGCAAGGATCACAACAATCCATGCATTCCATGCATGGATGGAAACCAACTTTTTGCCGTAACCTTTCCGTCTGTTCTTTAACCATTGCTTCAAGTGCGATCACCCCATATAGGTTAGTAATGAGTTTATTCAGAACTTTGATATGTAATAGCTAGCTGTGAATGGAGTACGTGATCTGTGTAAAGGTGCAATGAGAGATGGTTATACGATTGTTCATAGGCTACTTATGAAAGTAGTACAATTGACTGCTTAACCTTATCCCTATATCTATATACCTTATTATAGAGTTTTTGGATCACTTTCTTCAAACTAATAGAAGGGAGTATTTATAGAGATGAGTTATTTCTTTAATATGTAATGCACTTTAAGGGTAGCCTTTCACTTGCTCAGAGCATGTGCTAATCTGTCGAATACAGGTTGGAAACAAGACACCGTAGATGAAGATATCATGTTATCAAAAGATTGATTAAAAATGCTTGCTAAATAAATCACTACGTGATATATTATTTCTTGTCGCTTCAAACGAATGATTGTCATAATCATTTGAAAGAAGACGAAAACAAAGTGTTGACAGTAAGTTAGTTAACATGATATGATAAGATTCCTGTCCGGTTGACAAACATCAACATAAACGGACATACAAGTTCCTTGAAAACTGAACAAATGGATAGTAACTTTTGATTCACAATGAATCGTCAGATTCAAAATGAGCTTATCGCTCTTTTCAATACTTTATTGGAGAGTTTGATCCTGGCTCAGGACGAACGCTGGCGGCATGCCTAATACATGCAAGTCGAGCGGAGTTGATAGGAAGCTTGCTTCCTTGATACTTAGCGGCGGACGGGTGAGTAACACGTAGGCAACCTGCCCTCAAGTTTGGGACAACTACCGGAAACGGTAGCTAATACCGAATAATTGTTTTCTTCGCCTGAAGGAAACTGGAAAGACGGAGCAATCTGTCACTTGGGGATGGGCCTGCGGCGCATTAGCTAGTTGGTGAGGTAACGGCTCACCAAGGCGACGATGCGTAGCCGACCTGAGAGGGTGATCGGCCACACTGGGACTGAGACACGGCCCAGACTCCTACGGGAGGCAGCAGTAGGGAATCTTCCGCAATGGGCGAAAGCCTGACGGAGCAATGCCGCGTGAGTGATGAAGGTTTTCGGATCGTAAAGCTCTGTTGCCAGGGAAGAACGCTTGGGAGAGTAACTGCTCTCAAGGTGACGGTACCTGAGAAGAAAGCCCCGGCTAACTACGTGCCAGCAGCCGCGGTAATACGTAGGGGGCAAGCGTTGTCCGGAATTATTGGGCGTAAAGCGCGCGCAGGCGGTCATTTAAGTCTGGTGTTTAATCCCGGGGCTCAACCCCGGATCGCACTGGAAACTGGGTGACTTGAGTGCAGAAGAGGAGAGTGGAATTCCACGTGTAGCGGTGAAATGCGTAGATATGTGGAGGAACACCAGTGGCGAAGGCGACTCTCTGGGCTGTAACTGACGCTGAGGCGCGAAAGCGTGGGGAGCAAACAGGATTAGATACCCTGGTAGTCCACGCCGTAAACGATGAGTGCTAGGTGTTAGGGGTTTCGATACCCTTGGTGCCGAAGTTAACACATTAAGCACTCCGCCTGGGGAGTACGGTCGCAAGACTGAAACTCAAAGGAATTGACGGGGACCCGCACAAGCAGTGGAGTATGTGGTTTAATTCGAAGCAACGCGAAGAACCTTACCAGGTCTTGACATCCCTCTGATCGATGCAGAGATGTATCTTTCCTTCGGGACAGAGGAGACAGGTGGTGCATGGTTGTCGTCAGCTCGTGTCGTGAGATGTTGGGTTAAGTCCCGCAACGAGCGCAACCCTTATATTTAGTTGCCAGCACTTCGGGTGGGCACTCTAGATAGACTGCCGGTGACAAACCGGAGGAAGGTGGGGATGACGTCAAATCATCATGCCCCTTATGACCTGGGCTACACACGTACTACAATGGCCGGTACAACGGGCTGCGAAATCGCGAGATGGAGCCAATCCCAACAAAGCCGGTCTCAGTTCGGATTGCAGGCTGCAACTCGCCTGCATGAAGTCGGAATTGCTAGTAATCGCGGATCAGCATGCCGCGGTGAATACGTTCCCGGGTCTTGTACACACCGCCCGTCACACCACGAGAGTTTATAACACCCGAAGTCGGTGGGGTAACCGCAAGGAGCCAGCCGCCGAAGGTGGGATAGATGATTGGGGTGAAGTCGTAACAAGGTAGCCGTATCGGAAGGTGCGGCTGGATCACCTCCTTTCTATGGAGAATCGTTTCCTGCAACGGAAACATTCAAATATGCAGGTTCTTAGAACCTGCAACAGCAACACAGTTACTTATCCATTTGTTCAGTTTTGATGGAATTTGATGAGGGGCCATAGCTCAGCTGGGAGAGCGCCTGCCTTGCAAGCAGGAGGTCAGCGGTTCGATCCCGCTTGGCTCCACCAAACAATTTCATCTATTTGGCTTGTTCTTTGAAAACTAGATATCGAAACGAAACAAACGCGAATTAGAACATTCCTTTAAGCTGAACTTGTGCAAACAAGTCAAGTGTATAAAGGTAGTTAAATTGCTTTTGTGATGGTATCGGGTGAGAGCGACTTTTGGCTTTGCGCAAGCAAAACAAGGGAAGCGAGCGACCGAAACCGGAACAAAATGGTTAAGCTACTAAGAGCACACGGAGGATGCCTAGGCGCTAGGAGCCGATGAAGGACGTGGCGAACAACGAAACTGCCTCGGGGAGCTGTAAGCAAGCTTTGATCCGGGGGTGTCCGAATGGGGAAACCCAGCTGGGGTAATTTCCAGTTACTCACAACTGAATACATAGGTTGTGTAGAGGCATACCAGGGGAACTGAAACATCTAAGTACCCTGAGGAAGAGAAAACAATAGTGATTCCGTCAGTAGCGGCGAGCGAACGCGGAGAAGCCCAAACCAAAGAGCTTGCTCTTTGGGGTTGTGGGACGTCTCACATGGAGTTACAAAGGAACCGGTTAAGCGAAGAGGTCTGGAAAGGCCCGCCAAAGAAGGTAAAAGCCCTGTAGTTGAAAGTTGGTTCCCTCCGAGACGGATCCCGAGTAGTGCGGGGCACGTGAAACCCCGTATGAATCCGGCAGGACCATCTGCCAAGGCTAAATACTTCCTAGCGACCGATAGTGAAGCAGTACCGTGAGGGAAAGGTGAAAAGCACCCCGGAAGGGGAGTGAAATAGAACCTGAAACCGTGTGCTTACAAAAAGTCAGAGCCCGTTTTAGGGGTGATGGCGTGCCTTTTGTAGAATGAACCGGCGAGTTACGTTCCCGTGCAAGGTTAAGGTGAAGAGCCGGAGCCGCAGCGAAAGCGAGTCTGAATAGGGCGATGTAGTACGTGGACGTAGACCCGAAACCGGGTGATCTACCCCTGTCCAGGGTGAAGGTGCGGTAACACGCACTGGAGGCCCGAACCCACGCATGTTGAAAAATGCGGGGATGAGGTGGGGGTAGCGGAGAAATTCCAATCGAACTCGGAGATAGCTGGTTCTCCCCGAAATAGCTTTAGGGCTAGCCTCGGAAAACAGAGTCGTGGAGGTAGAGCACTGATTGGGTGCGGGGCCCGCAAGGGTTACCAAGCTCAGTCAAACTCCGAATGCCATAGACTTACTTCCGGGAGTCAGACAGTGAGTGCTAAGATCCATTGTCAAAAGGGAAACAGCCCAGACCATCAGCTAAGGTCCCCAAGTGTGTGTTAAGTGGGAAAGGATGTGGAGTTGCACAGACAACCAGGATGTTGGCTTAGAAGCAGCCACCATTGAAAGAGTGCGTAATAGCTCACTGGTCGAGTGACTCTGCGCCGAAAATGTAACGGGGCTAAACACACCACCGAAGCTATGGCTTGATGCTTTGCATCAGGGGTAGGGGAGCGTTGTATAAGGATTGAAGGTGTACCGTAAGGAGCGCTGGACATTATACAAGTGAGAATGCCGGTATGAGTAACGAAAAGATCAGTGAGAATCTGATCCGCCGAAAGCCTAAGGGTTCCTGAGGAAGGCTCGTCCGCTCAGGGTAAGTCGGGACCTAAGGCGAGGCCGAAAGGCGTAGTCGAAGGACAACAGGTCGAAATTCCTGTACCACCGTAAGCCGTTATGAGCAATGGGGGGACGCAGTAGGGTAGTGACGCGGACTGATGGATGTCCGTCTAAGCAGTAAGGCTGATGTGTAGGCAAATCCGCACATCATTAAGGCTGAGCTGTGATGGGGAGCGAAAATTGTAGTAGCGAAGGTCATGATCTCACACTGCCAAGAAAAGCCTCTAGCCAGGTGAAGGTGCCCGTACCGCAAACCGACACAGGTAGGCGAGAAGAGTATTCTAAGGCGCGCGGAAGAACTCTCGTTAAGGAACTCGGCAAAATGACCCCGTAACTTCGGGAGAAGGGGTGCCCCGGTAGTGTGAATAGCACGAGGGGGCCGCAGTGAAAAGGCCCAAGCGACTGTTTAGCAAAAACACAGGTCTGTGCGAAGCCGTAAGGCGAAGTATACGGGCTGACGCCTGCCCGGTGCTGGAAGGTTAAGGGGAGTGGTTAGGGAGCAATCCCGAAGCTGTGAACCGAAGCCCCAGTAAACGGCGGCCGTAACTATAACGGTCCTAAGGTAGCGAAATTCCTTGTCAGGTAAATTCTGACCCGCACGAATGGCGTAACGACTTGGGCGCTGTCTCAACGAGAGATCCGGTGAAATTTTAATACCTGTGAAGATGCAGGTTACCCGCGACAAGACGGAAAGACCCCATGGAGCTTTACTGCAGCTTGATATTGAATTTGGGTACGATCTGTACAGGATAGGTGGGAGCCTTTGAAACGTGAGCGCCAGCTTGCGTGGAGGCAACGTTGGGATACCACCCTGATCGTATCTAGGTTCTAACCTGGTACCGTAATCCGGTGCGGGGACAGTGTCAGGTGGGCAGTTTGACTGGGGCGGTCGCCTCCTAAAGAGTAACGGAGGCGCCCAAAGGTTCCCTCAGAATGGTTGGAAATCATTCGAAGAGTGCAAAGGCATAAGGGAGCTTGACTGCGAGACCTACAAGTCGAGCAGGGACGAAAGTCGGGCTTAGTGATCCGGTGGTACCGCATGGAAGGGCCATCGCTCAACGGATAAAAGCTACCCTGGGGATAACAGGCTTATCTCCCCCAAGAGTCCACATCGACGGGGAGGTTTGGCACCTCGATGTCGGCTCATCGCATCCTGGGGCTGAAGTAGGTCCCAAGGGTTGGGCTGTTCGCCCATTAAAGCGGTACGCGAGCTGGGTTCAGAACGTCGTGAGACAGTTCGGTCCCTATCTGTCGTGGGCGTAGGAAATTTGAGAGGAGCTGTCCTTAGTACGAGAGGACCGGGATGGACGTACCGCTGGTGTACCAGTTGTTCCGCCAGGAGCACCGCTGGGTAGCTATGTACGGACGGGATAAACGCTGAAAGCATCTAAGCGTGAAGCCCCCCTCAAGATGAGATTTCCCAGTATGTAAGACCCCTTGAAGACGACGAGGTAGATAGGCTGGGGGTGGAAGTGCAGCAATGCATGGAGCTGACCAGTACTAATCGGTCGAGGGCTTATCCAATAGCAAGTTGTAATTCGCATGTTTCGTTTCGAATCTAGTTTTCAGAGAACGATCTCTGAAATGTAAGCTAAGCTATGCGTTTGGTGGCGATGGCGGAGGGGTTCCACACGTACCCATCCCGAACACGACCGTTAAGCCCTCTAGCGCCGATGGTACTTGGACCGCAGGGTCCTGGGAGAGTAGGACGCCGCCAAGCGAAGAACCACTGCCGATGTTATTCGGTGGTGGTTTTTATTTGTTTATTTTAGGGGATGCGGAAGCATCTCTTATTTGACTTTGTAAGAATCCTCTGACACACTCTAAGGGGTACATATATCAGATATCAGGCCATGATTTGGATTGATATAACTCTAGCGAATGGGGTGTAGGACAACATGGAAATTCAGAAATTGACGGTAGATGATTTTGAACCGGCGATGGCACTCTCCGAATATGCTTTTCAAGTGGCAATGAGTGAAGAACAGAAAGAAAAACGGCGGAGTCAATTTTCGTCACAGGATATATGGGGTGTATATGAGGACGGGCAGCTAGGAGCCAAACTTCACATTATCCCTTTTCAAACCTATATTCATGGCAGATCGTTCGAGATGGGCGGTATTGCGGGTGTAGCCACCTGGCCAGAGTATAGACGCAAAGGCTGGGTAGCGGGTCTGCTGAAGCATGCGTTGGAAGAAATGAATCGTAACAAACAGAGCATATCATTCTTGCATCCATTCTCTTTTGGTTTCTATCGGAAGTATGGATGGGAGACTTATGTTGAATTTAAACGTTATAAAGTACCTACAGCTCATTTGCCTCAGAAAAAAGCGACACCTGGAACAATTCGGCGTGGGGATCCGGGCCTCAGCATATTAAAGGAAGTATACAGTGCTTATGCTGAGCGTTATAACGGAACTCTGGTTCGGGATGATGCAAGGTGGGAGAATTCAGTTCTTGTTAATGGGACCAGCCAGAAGGCTGTATATTACGATGAAACTGATGCAGCACAAGGTTATCTTTTATATGAGGTTAAGGAAAATAAATTTACCATTAAAGAGATCATCTATCTGAATGAAGAGGCTAGGCAAGGATTGTGGACCTTCATTGCTAACCATGATTCCATGATCCAGGAAGTTACTTTGCAGGCGCCTGCCAGTGATACGCTTGCCTTCCAATTGGATAACCCACGGATTCAGCAGGAGATTGTACCTTATTTTATGGCGCGTATCGTTAGTGTAGAGCAGTTTATATCCCAGTATCCATTTGCAAGCCAGGACTCACCGGTGCAGATTGTTCTACAGGTAGAGGATACCTACGCTCCGTGGAATGAAGGGGTATGGCAATTAAACGTGGCAATGAACGGAACAGCGTCCATATGGAAAACATCGGAACCAATTAATGATGATCAGACCATTAAGGTGGATATTCAATCCCTTACCGCGGTGCTGATGGGATATCGCAGACCAACGGAAATGGCACGAATCGGAAGAATTAACGGACCGAACACAGCAATCAAGGCTTTGGAACAAGCGATTCCTGAACGGGAAACCTATTTGCTCGATTTCTTCTGATGACTATTCCTACTGCTCCATTTAACTTGATTAGCTTATATAGAAATACGGCGTGATTGAAAGACAAATGGACTTCTCCAGCAATTTTGGGGAGGTTTTTTTGTGTCTGGGGAATATTTCGTGTAAAATCGTAAAAAATGAATAGTGACCCCACTTGGCAAAACCACAAAATATGCTATAATGGTTATAAAGTCAAAGAAAGTCAAAGTCAACTAAAGGTTTAATACTTAAGTAGCTTTCTTTCTACAATCTGATGCATGATCGCTAATATACGGGGTTCATTTCATCGGAGGATCAAGGGAATATTAAAGGACCTTCGTGCTTCCTTCGCTCTCCTGTTGACACCTGTGGAAGCAAGATTCGCTGTTTCCCTGATTGGTTAAATGGGTAGAGAAGGTGTACTCTGTGGGGGCGTGTGGGTCCTTATTGACTTAACGTTTCAGACAGTGGAGGATGATTGGATGCGTAATATCTCTGATATTATCGAACGATATCTGAAGAGTATTTTGCATGAAAGTCCCGAAGGAATGGTTGAAATTCAGCGTAATGATCTGGCAGATCAATTCTCATGTGTACCTTCCCAGATCAATTATGTCATCAGCACACGTTTTACACTCGAGAAGGGATACCTGGTAGAGAGTAAACGCGGCGGTGGTGGTTATGTTCGCATACAGCGCATTGAATTACCGGCCCAATCAGCTCTGCATAATCATTTGCACCATAGTATTGGTGAAGAGATCGGGCAGACAGCTGCCGAAGGTCTGATCTATCAATTGGAAGAAGCGCGCTTCTTGAGCAAGCGGGAAGCCGGGTTGATGCGAGCTGCTGTATCTAGAGAGGTTATATTGGTCAAACTTCCTTACCGGGATCAAATTCGTGCCAGAATGTTGAAGGCGATGTTAATATCTTTGCTCGGTAAATGAAAACTATCGGGGTCAAAGGAGGTACATCAATATGCTGTGCCAAGAATGCAATAAACGTCCGGCGACACTTCATTTTACGAAGATCGTAAATGGAGAGAAGACGGAATTCCATATTTGTGAGTCATGCGCCCGTGAAAAAGGGGAAATGATCCCTGGAACAGCAGGTGGGTTTTCCATTCACAACTTGTTGTCCGGATTGCTTGATTTTGATCCAGCCGGCAAAAGTGGATCGGCAGGAACACCACCTGCAAAAGCACTTCAATGTGAAGAGTGTGGTATGACGTACTCACAATTTAGTAAGATAGGCCGGTTCGGCTGCAGTTCATGTTATAAATATTTTGACAGCCGTCTGGATCCTTTGTTCAAGCGGGTTCATGGTAATACGTCCCATGTAGGCAAAGTGCCTGCACGAGCTGGTGGTCGCATCAAGGTAAAACGGCAAATTGCTGATCTGAAGCGTGAGCTCCAAGAGAGCATCGCACAAGAGGAATTTGAAGAGGCGGCTCAGATCCGTGACCAGATCAGAGGACTTGAAAAAGGAATAGCTCAGGAGTAAAGTTTGTCATGAGTAGGAGGGATGCGTAATGCCTAATCTGCGTTTTACAGAGAAGGCGCTCAGCGACTGGATGCGCAGTGATGCGGCTGATTCCGAAATTGTCATTAGCAGCCGTGTCCGGATTGCACGCAACCTTCAGCATGTTCCGTTTCCGATGCTGGCTTCCAATGAGCAATCGGAAGAGGTGCTGAATAAGCTGAGCGAAGTACTTCAATACGATGACGTTCATGCCTTTGGGGATTTTCATACGTTGGACCTGATCGATATTGACGAACTCGACAAACGGGTGCTGGTGGAGAAACATCTCATCAGTCCAAGTCTTGCGAATGAATCCAGGAATGGTGCGGTTATTCTCAGTGAGGATGAGTCTGTCAGTATTATGATTAACGAAGAGGATCATCTTCGTATCCAGTGCCTCTATCCGGGGTTCCAGGTGAAAGAAGCCTGGGAGAAAGCTTCCGCAATAGATGATGCTTTTGAAGCGCACGTGGATTATGCTTTTGATGATCGCAGAGGATACTTAACCAGCTGTCCTACTAATGTAGGTACAGGTGTAAGAGCATCGGTTATGATGCACTTGCCTGCCCTGGTGATGACACAGCAGATTGGCCGTATTCTAACCGCAGTTTCCCAAGTGGGATTGACGGTAAGAGGAATATACGGTGAAGGTAGCGAGGCGATGGGTAACCTGTTCCAGATCTCGAACCAGATTACTTTGGGACAGACCGAACAGGAAGTCATCGAGAACCTGCATGGTGTTGTGTTACAGATGATTG
This sequence comes from Paenibacillus amylolyticus, assembly GCF_047302515.1. Classification (GTDB taxonomy): domain Bacteria; phylum Bacillota; class Bacilli; order Paenibacillales; family Paenibacillaceae; genus Paenibacillus; species Paenibacillus amylolyticus_G. Next base: position 6,707,149 of record NZ_CP168019.1, read on the forward strand.
GTCATGAACGTACAGCGAGAGAACGGTTAATTACCGACTCCAGACTTCGGATTACGGATCGGGTCATGCGTTCTTATGGCATATTGTCTCATGCAGCTATTGTTGATTCCAAGGAAGCTGCACAGCGCTTATCGGATGTACGACTTGGCGTGGATCTCGGCTTGTTGGATGGACTGTCCATCACGGTAATGAATGAATTGAATGTGATGACACAGCCGGGATTTTTGCAGAAAACATTCGGGGAAGATATGCGCACAGATGAGCGTGACATATACCGTGCTCAGTTGATTCGTGATACGATCAATGCAGCGAAGCAGTCCTAGTTTAGCCTGATATTGTATTGAATTATGGTTTCATGCCGCGTTGCGGCTTTTATATAATAAGGCATGTACAAATGCCGATTGACTTTATTCGCAGCACGGCTGCAAACAAAAATGATATGAAAAATACGACGGTTATTTCATTACATGACCCTCGTTTTATCCAAAACCATGGAGGTGCAGGAGATATGATGTTTGGAAGATTTACGGAACGGGCCCAAAAGGTGCTCGCACTCGCGCAGGAAGAAGCTGTCCGTCTCGGTCATAATAACATCGGTACTGAGCATATTTTGCTCGGCCTCATTCGTGAAGGCGAAGGCATCGCAGCCAAAGCACTGATCGGCCTGGGACTCGGATTGGAAAAAATTCAGGATGAAGTAGAAACGCTGATTGGCCGTGGCCAAGAGCAACCTACCAACATTGCATATACGCCACGTGCGAAAAAAGTAATTGAACTGTCTATGGATGAAGCTCGTAAATTGGGCCACACTTATGTAGGCACAGAGCATATCCTGCTCGGATTGATTCGTGAAGGCGAGGGTGTTGCAGCACGTGTGCTCAATAACCTGGGAATTAGCCTGAACAAAGCACGTCAACAAGTGCTGCAATTGCTTGGCAGCAGTGAAGCTGTATCCAGCCATAATGGCACACCTGCCAATGTAAGCACACCAACGCTGGACAGTCTGGCACGTGACCTCACGGCATACGCCAGAGAGAATAACCTTGACCCGGTTATTGGACGTAGTAAAGAAATTGAACGTGTCATTCAGGTGCTCAGCCGTCGTACCAAGAACAACCCGGTATTGATCGGTGAGCCAGGTGTAGGTAAAACAGCGATTGCTGAAGGCCTTGCCCAAAAAATCATTGCAAATGAGATTCCGGAAACATTACGCGACAAACGTGTAATGACCCTGGATATGGGTTCTGTAGTCGCTGGAACCAAATATCGTGGTGAGTTTGAAGATCGTCTGAAAAAAATCATGGATGAGATTCGCCAAGCAGGTAACATTGTCCTGTTTATCGACGAATTGCATACCTTGATTGGCGCAGGCGGAGCTGAAGGTGCCATCGATGCTTCTAACATTTTGAAACCGGCTCTGGCCCGTGGAGAATTGCAATGTATCGGTGCGACAACACTGGACGAATATCGTAAATACATCGAGAAGGATGCAGCGCTTGAGCGTCGTTTCCAACCGATTACTGTAGATCAGCCTTCTCCAGAAGAAGCGATTCAAATCTTGCACGGCTTGCGTGACCGTTATGAGGCGCATCACCGCGTGAAAATTACGGACGAAGCAATTGTGCAGGCGGTTAAACTGTCTGATCGTTACATTACAGACCGTTTCCTGCCAGATAAAGCGATTGACCTGATTGATGAAGCGGGTTCCAAAGTAAGATTGAACTCTTACACGATCCCACCAAACCTGAAACAACTGGAAAGCCGTCTGGAAGATATCCGTAAGGAAAAAGACGCTGCAGTTCAAAGTCAGGAGTTCGAAAAAGCAGCAGCTCTGCGTGATACGGAACAAAAAATCCGTGAAGAGCTGGATGTAACGAAGAACCAGTGGAAAGAGAAACAAGGTCGCACCGATTCCGAGGTTACTCCTGAGGATATCGCACAAGTGGTAGCCAGCTGGACAGGAATCCCTGTGAACCAACTGAAAGAAGAAGAGACACAGCGTCTGATGAATCTGGAGTCTATTCTACATGAACGTGTCATCGGTCAGGATGAGGCAGTGAAGTCTGTCAGCCGTGCGGTTCGTCGTGCTCGTGCGGGACTTAAAGATCCAAAACGTCCGATGGGTTCATTCATTTTCCTCGGCCCTACAGGGGTAGGTAAAACAGAACTTGCTCGTGCTCTGGCTGAAGCGATGTTCGGCGATGAAAATGCAGTAATCCGGATTGATATGTCCGAGTATGGTGAGAAGCACTCGACTTCTCGACTTGTCGGAGCGCCTCCAGGATATGTTGGGTACGAAGAAGGTGGCCAGCTGACAGAGAAAGTTCGTCGCAAACCATATTCCGTAGTCCTGCTCGATGAAATCGAGAAAGCACATCCAGAAGTATTCAATATCTTGTTACAAGTGCTTGAGGATGGTCGACTGACGGATTCCAAAGGTCGCGTCGTTGACTTCCGCAATACGCTGATCATTCTAACATCCAACGTGGGTGCCGAAGCGATCAAACGTAACTCTACACTGGGCTTCACTGCAGTTGTAGATGCAGGAGCAGATTATGACAACATGAAGGGGAAAGTGATGGATGAGCTGAAGAAAAGCTTCCGTCCAGAGTTCCTTAACCGGATTGATGAAATTATCGTGTTCCACTCACTCGAAGAAAAACACATCGCTGAAATTGTTACGCTGATGAGTGAAGAACTTCGTAAACGACTGCTCGAACATGAGGTCGATTTCGAACTCACTGATAATGCCAAGTCTTTCCTTGCGAAATCAGGCTTTGATCCAGCTTACGGTGCGCGTCCGCTTCGTCGGGCGATCCAGAAGCATATCGAGGACAAATTGTCCGAAGAGTTGCTCACAGGTAACGTAACCAAAGGGGATTCATTGCTCATCGACGAAGAGAACGGTGCACTGTCTGTTACGAAAAAAGACGTGGTCGTTCCGTCCAATGAGGAAATCGAAACCAAATAATATACAGCAAGCTTTGAAGTTAAACTTCAGCTTGTATTAATCCTTATTCCTTAATCAAATCCTTCTCGGCTTCGGCCGGGGAGGATTTTTTGCACTTTGGACAGAAGACGGACATGATTATGTCAGGAACATGTGTAAAGTTTGCGATAATCCTTTACGAAAAATCTCAAACAATGGTAAACTTTTAGTAACCCTGCACGTCAGGGAGTTTGGGTGAAATTCGTCGAATAATGCAAAATGCTGTTATAAAATTAAATTATAGGAGTGCTGAAGTGGCCAAAGTTAAAACCAAGTTTCAATGTACGGAATGCGGCTATGAAGCCCCCAAGTGGTACGGTAAGTGTCCGGGTTGTCAGTCATGGAATTCAATGGTGGAAGAAACAGAGACGGTGGTCAAAACACAAGGGAGAAATTCTCCTCTGTTTGACAGTAAAGATAAACCGCTTCCTATCATAGATATAGATAGCGGTCAGGAACCGCGTGTACAGACTGGAATCGGAGAGTTGAACCGGGTATTGGGTGGCGGAATCGTTCCGGGTTCACTCGTTCTGGTGGGCGGAGATCCGGGTATTGGTAAATCAACGTTGATGTTGCAGACGTCCCATGCTTTGACGCATTCGGGTTTGCGTGTGTTATATGTTTCCGGTGAGGAATCAGTCAAGCAAACCAAATTGCGGGCAGACCGCCTCGGGGCACTCTCTGCCGAGTTGTATGTACTGTGTGAAACCAATATGGAACGTGTAGAGGAAGCGGTGGATCAGATCCAGCCGCATTTTCTTGTCATCGACTCCATTCAGACGGTATATCTTCCCGAAGTTACCAGTGCGCCGGGTAGTGTTGCACAGGTAAGGGAATGTACGTCAAGGTTCATGCGGATTGCCAAAGGCAGAGGCATTGCAACGGTTCTTGTGGGGCATGTTACCAAAGAAGGTGCCATTGCCGGTCCACGTATGTTAGAACATATGGTGGATTGCGTGCTTTATTTTGAAGGAGAACGGCATCATACGTATCGCCTGCTGCGTGCGGTGAAGAACCGTTTTGGTTCCACCAATGAGATTGGCATTTTTGAAATGGGCGAGGATGGACTTCGTGAGGTGGGCAATCCGTCCGAACTCTTTTTGTCGGAACGTCCACTGGGTGTAGCAGGTTCAACGGTAGTTGCCAGTATGGAGGGGACACGTCCTCTGCTCGTAGAATTGCAGGCATTGATCTCGACGACCCATTTCCCTTCTCCCCGCCGTATGGCAACAGGGGTAGATCTTCATCGGTTAAACCTGATTATTGCTGTGTTGGAGAAGCGAATGGGGATGTTTTTGCAGACCCAGGATGCATATCTGAATGTGGCCGGGGGTGTAAGGCTGGATGAGCCCGCTGTAGATTTGGCGGTTGCGGTCTGCATTGCATCCAGTTTGAGAGATGTACCGACCAAGCCGGACGACGTGATCTTTGGCGAGATCGGTCTGACAGGTGAAGTTCGAGCCGTATCACGGGCCGAACAACGAGTGAAGGAAGCCGCAAAGCTGGGCTTCAAACGAGTCATTTTACCAGAAAAAAGCTTAAAGGGCTGGAAACATCCTCGCGGGATACAACTGATCGGTGTGAATACCGTGGCAGATGCACTAGCGGTTGCTTTAGATTAGGGGGCATAACAAGATGAAAGATATGAGCCAACTGGATAATATGAATGAATTGTTAAGGCTGATCGCACCAGGTACACCTTTCCGCGAAGGTCTGGAAAATGTGCTGCGCGCCAAGACGGGCGCACTGCTTGTTGTAGGATACAGCCCTGAAGTAATGGAAGTGGTGGATGGGGGATTCTCGATTAACTGTGATTTCTCCCCGAACTATCTGTACGAACTCGCCAAGATGGATGGAGCCATTATTCTTAGCGAGGATTTGAAGCGTATTCTTTACGCCAATACCCAGTTAATCCCGGATTCATCTATCTCTTCATCAGAGACGGGGATTCGTCACCGGACGGCAGAGCGCGTAGCAAAGCAAACGGGTAAATTGGTCGTATCCATATCACAGCGCCGGAATATCATTACTTTGTATCAGGGAACACTTCGTTATTCCCTCAAGGAAATCGGGGTTATTTTGACCAAAGCGAATCAAGCGATTCAAACCCTGGAGAAATACAAAGCGGTATTAACACAGTCCCTTACGAATCTGAGTGCTTCGGAATTTGAGGAATTAGTAACGATTCCTGAAGTGGTTAATGTGATTCAGCGTACCGAAATGGTGATGCGGATCAAAACGGAAATCAAACGATACATTCATGAACTCGGGAATGAGGGACGACTCATTTCCATGCAAATGGAAGAACTCGTGGGTACAACGGAAGAAGAAGCCTGGTTATTGTATAAAGACTATGCTCGTGACGACAGTGATGACAAAATCCGTGAAATTATCGTGGGACTGAAAAGATTGTCGGACGATGAGTTGCTGGATGCACATCATATTGTCCGTCTTCTCGGCTATCCATCATCAGCGGCTACTTCTGAGGATTCGGTTGCCCCTCGTGGATTCCGGGTATTAAATAAGATACCCCGCCTGCCCAATGTCATTATCCATAATCTGGTGGATCAATTCGAACAATTGCCTCATGTTATTATGGCTACAATTGAAGAACTGGACGAAGTGGACGGTATTGGTGAAGTTCGTGCCCGGACCATTAAGGAAGGCCTCAAACGTTTGCAGGAGCAAATGTTTATCGACAGACAGATGTAAGGGTTTGCCTATATAAAGGCTTGAAATGGATGAGGTGAAACAACGATGCTAACCAGATTCATTCCGAATCTCTTTACCCTGGGTAATCTGTTTCTTGGAATGATGGCAATTTTGCTTGCGATTGATGGAAATTACAGTTTGGCTGCCATTATGGTCATTGTAGCTATGCTGCTGGATGGTCTGGATGGCCGAGTGGCACGTGCACTCAATGCTCAAAGTGAATTCGGCAAGGAACTGGATTCCTTGTCTGACATGGTTTCCTTTGGTGCAGCACCAGCCCTGATCATATTTATGGTGTCGTTTCAAGATTCGATGCCGATCCTCGCCTGGATTGCAACAGCGGCTTTTCCGATCTGTGGAGCCATTCGTCTTGCTCGGTTTAATGTTCGTCCGGGAATCCCCGGGTACTTCACAGGTCTGCCAATTCCCGCAGCCGGTGGTGTGCTAGCTACACTGTCCTTGTTCAATAAGGATATTGGCCCGGTTAGTATGATGATTGCTACGTTGCTGTTATCGTATCTGATGGTGAGTTCGCTTAAATATCCCAATTTCAAAAAGGTCGGTTTGCCACGCAAGGCAATTTGGATTGCACCATGGGTTGTGTTATTTGCCATAGCCGTAGCCGTTATTTTCCCGGAGCAGTTATCCAAATTGATCTTTATTCCGTTGGTGTTATACGCCCTGTATGGAATGAAGCATAATGTGCGAACAGCGGCCTCACGTAGTCGGGCGAAAAAGCGCAAGGATGAGAAATCTTCCCGTCCTTCCGATCGATAAGTCGCCTTGGGGACAGACACTATACAAAGAAAGCACGTACTCTCCTGAACTGGAGAATGCGTGCTTTTTGTTTATATCAGATCTATTTACGGTAAAAGAAACCCTTACGGACGACATACATATCTTCTTACGACAGATTAAACATCCCTAACGTTGAACACTTCTGTGATTCGTGATTTACGACCTCTTCCATGTTAATGTCCAGCAGATTGCAGAGAGCCGACATGTAGAACAGGTTCCGTCCTAGCTCAGAGCTGATGACCTCTCTGCAGTTCTCACACAACTCACCTTCCACATGCGTTTCCAGCAGGCCCTTGGTTTGAGCGATATCGCTCTCCGGGGCATATTTCTGCTTGGTGGCGTGCAGCTCGATGCAGCCGCATTCGGTAATGGCTTTGGACACGGCACGGTTAACAGACGCTCCGGCTTGTCCCGTTTTGGACAGTACATCAATCAGGCTGCGATGACGCAACAACAGTTCAGAAACTTGATCCTGGAAAGCCTGTAAACTTAGCGTACTCATTTTGCCACTCACCTCGGGATATGAATTGAATTCATTATATGCCAATAATTTACCTACTTTCAACTGGCGATTGCAACATTTCCAAAAAGTTCTTCCAGATGGGATTAGCAATTCAGGAATTGGATCATACTGGATATAAAGATCAAGATACATTGAAGGAGGTGCAGGGACTAATGTGGAAAAAAGGCATTTTAACTTTTACAGGATTGTGCGGTGCATGGTTCGGCTACACGGCATATCATCTGGCAGGAAAATCGGTCCCATGGATGGCGGAGTGGATTCAGTCAGCAGGATTACTGGGAGCTGGTATATCGACGCTGCTGGGAGCTGTAATGTTTATGGCTGTATGTAATATTGGTGGAACATTGATGGCAGATAGGCTGCATAGTGGAATTGACTCATTGGCAAAAGTACCTATGAACGAATTGGCTGCAGGTGCCGCAGGTACCGTTGCAGGATTGCTCGTGGCCTTGTTGCTCTACCCTGTTGTGGGATGGATGGGGACGGCAGGAGAAGTGCTGCAAGTAGCGCTGACGGTGATTAGTGCTTATTGCGGTTATACCCTTGCCATGGCGAAGAAAGACGATCTGGGGGCCTTCTGGATGTCTGGACGATGGGGTCATCCCGAGGTGGACGAGGATAGACGGATGGAAGAACATAAAATTCTGGATACCAGTGTTATTATCGATGGGCGTATCGCTGATATATGCAAAACCGGATTTATTGAAGGTACGATCGTAATTCCGGAATTTGTTCTGGAGGAGTTACAGCATATTGCCGATTCATCGGATCTGCTCAAGCGGAACAGAGGACGGCGTGGACTGGACATTTTGAACAAAATCCAGAAGGAACTCGATGTAAAAGTCCTAATCTACGAGGGGGATTTCGAGGAAATCTCCGAGGTGGACAGCAAACTGGTTAAACTGGCTAAAGTGCTTCAGGGCAAAGTGGTCACCAATGACTTTAACCTGAACAAAGTGTGCGAACTCCAGGGTGTATCTGTGTTGAACATTAATGATCTCGCCAATGCGGTTAAGCCGGTTGTTCTGCCAGGTGAGGAGATCATGGTGCAGATCATCAAGGATGGCAAGGAGCATGGTCAAGGTGTAGCCTATCTGGATGATGGCACAATGATCGTTGTGGAAGGCGGACGCGAGTATATCGGCATGATGATGGAAGTGCTGGTGACCAGTGTGTTGCAGACTTCAGCGGGACGAATGATTTTTGCCAAGCCGAAACTGTTGGAAAAAGCCCAATAAAGCGGTATGATGGGTAGTGTATCGTTGAATGATATTGTATATCTTTGGACGATAAACTGACAGACAAGGCAGGGATTGCGGCATGGATAAAGGGTGGGGCGTTGTCATTGTGGCAGCAGGTCGCGGTACCCGGATGGGGACGACCGAGAGCAAACAATTTCTGTTGCTGCAGGACAAGCCCGTTTTCATACATACGCTTGAGGTATTTGCTGCGCTGGACGAGATCCGCGAGATGGTGCTGGTCACAGGAGCCGCAGATGTTGAACGCTGCCAGGATTGGGTAAAAGAATACCAACTGGATTCACGTGTCCGTGTTATCCCCGGAGGGAAAGAGAGACAACATTCTGTCCATAAAGGCCTTGAGGCACTTGGGACGGATTGGGTTCTCGTTCACGACGGGGTACGTCCTTTTGTGAACCATGAGCAGATCAAGGGATGTATGGCGGCCGCCATATCTGGTGGTGGAGCAGCTGTACTGGCGGTTCCCGTGAAGGATACGATCAAACAAGTGAATGCGGAAGGAGTCGTTACAGCGACGCCAGACCGCAGCAGTCTGTGGAGCATTCAAACCCCGCAGGCTTTTCGTCTTTCTTCCCTGCTCTCCGCCTACGAATCAGCCGAGCAGGACGGATTTCTGGGGACAGATGATGCCATGCTGGCTGAACGTCAGGGAATGTCGGTCAAGGTTGTGGAAGGCAATTATACCAATATCAAATTAACAACGCCGGAAGATTTGCAATATGCTACGTTTTTGCTGGGGGGAGAGAAGAAGCGATGATACGTGTAGGACAGGGATTTGATGTACATCAGCTGGTAGAGGGACGCCCGTGTATTATTGGCGGAGTAACGATTCCTTATGAAAAAGGACTGCTGGGTCACTCGGACGCAGACGTGCTGTTGCACGCGATTAGTGATGCCATTTTGGGTGCGGTGGCACTTGGGGATATTGGCAAGCATTTCCCGGATACCGATCCGGAATTCAAAGATGCCGACAGTCTGAAGTTGCTGGAGCATGTATGGCAGCTTGTGAAGGATCGCGGGTATAAGCTAGGGAATATCGATTCAACGATTATTGCCCAGAAGCCAAAGATGGCTCCTTATATCCCACAGATGGCTGAGGTTATTGCCAAAGCACTGGAAGCGGATGTAACACAGGTGAACGTGAAAGCAACAACGACAGAGCAACTGGGATTCCCGGGACGGGGAGAGGGCATTGCCGCTCAATCCGTTGTTTGCCTTGTACGTGTGTGATATCATCAATCAATTAGTGACGGAGGGGATCATATGAGCACGGATATTCGTGTGCGTTACGCGCCGAGCCCAACGGGACACCTGCATATCGGGAATGCCCGTACGGCGTTGTTTAACTATTTATATGCCAAACATAATAACGGTAAATTCATTATTCGTATTGAAGATACGGACGTGAAGCGGAACATTGCCGGTGGTGAAGAAAGCCAACTGAAATACCTGAAATGGCTCGGAATTGAGTGGGACGAAAGTATTGACGTGGGCGGAGAATACGGACCATACCGTCAAACGGAACGTCTGGACCTCTATCGTAAATATACGCAGGAATTGCTGGATAAAGGTCTGGCTTACCGTTGCTTCTGCACGGAAGAAGAATTGGAGCAAGAGCGCGAGGAACAGTCAGCACGTGGAGAAACACCGCGTTATTCTGGCAAACACCGTGACCTGAATCCAGAGCAAATTAGTGCGTTCGAAGCGGAAGGCCGCGTAGCGAGTATTCGTTTCCGTGTGCCGGAAGAGCGCACATATACGTTTGATGATATGGTTAAAGGCACAATCTCGTTCAACAGCAAGGAATCCGGTGACTTCGTCATTGTGAAAAAAGACGGCATTCCCACATACAACTATGCCGTTGCTGTGGATGATCACTTGATGAAGATCTCCCACGTCCTGCGTGGGGAAGATCACATCTCGAACACGCCGCGTCAACTGATGATCTATGAAGCGCTTGGCTGGGAGCCACCGCAATTCGGTCATATGACGTTGATCGTGAATGAAAATCACAAGAAGCTGAGTAAACGGGATGAGTCCGTTATTCAGTTTATTGAGCAGTATGATCAGCTCGGCTATTTGCCTGAAGCAATGTTTAACTTTATCTCCTTACTGGGCTGGTCGCCGGAAGGGGAGGAAGAGATATTCTCGCAAGAGCAACTGATCTCCATTTTTGATACGAAACGTTTGTCCAAGAGCCCTGCGGTATTTGATACCCACAAGCTGGCTCACTTGAACAACCACTATATCAAACATGCTGACCCGGAACGTATTGCCGAAATGGCCATTCCGCATCTGCAAAAGGCTGGACGTATTTCTTCCGAGCTGTCTGCTGAACAAAAAGAATGGGCTTATACTCTGGTACACCTGTACCAAGAGCAGATGAATTCTGCCTCCGATATTGTCGAATTGTCGGAAGTATTCTTCCGTTCCAATCTGGAGCTTGAAAGTGAAGGAGAAGCAGTGCTTGCTGAGGAGCAGGTGCCAACCGTACTGAAGGCATTTGCGGATAAAGTACAGGCGAGTGAAGAGTTTACTCCAAGCAAAATGGCTGCATTGATAAAGGAAGTACAGAAAGAAACCGGCTTTAAGGGCAAACAGCTCTTTATGCCAATTCGTGTAGCCTTGACTGGACAGACGCACGGACGGGATCTGAACCAAACGATCGTGCTGCTGGGTCGTGATACGGTGATCGAACGTTTGCTTGCACAAGTAAAATAAGCTTAGTCGAAGACATTCCGTTTATTTGGAATCTGAACACAGTCCTACGATGGATGGATTACGTAGGAGGCTGTTGTCAGTCTGAGGCCTTTTCGCTATAATAACAACACAACGAATAATTGATATGATTTATCTAATAGAACAGCAAAGATCGGGAGGAGTAGACTGACCCGGACAGATTCAGAGAGGATGGTCCCGCAGCAAAGAAAGATTTCTTTGGTTGCGGTGGCTGTGAACCATCCACTGTCCATCAGCCGAAATGCGCCCGTGAGCTGCACAGCCGAATCCGGCCCCGCCTTTGTCGATCATGACATGGGAAAACGTTAGGATAGGTTGTGACGATTGGTTTCCGTTACCAAACCGCTTGAGGGCTCATTCTATTTAAGAATGGACCGAGCAGAGTGGGACCGCGATAAACGCCTCTGCAGCTAAATGCTGCAGGGGCGTTTTTTTGTTTAGGCGAGTGTGCAGTACACTACCAAGGAACGCGCCGTCCGGTAAGCCGGAGGACGGGAACCTGAACAAGAGGGGAACGAGCATGTTCAAGAAGATCAGATCAGATATCCAGGCGGTGTTTGAAAACGATCCGGCGGCCCGAGGTTGGTTTGAGGTGGTATTCACCTACTCCGGGCTGCATGCGATATGGGCACACCGGATGGCTCATTTTTTATACAAGCGAAGATGGTTCTCGGTTGCCCGGTTCATTTCGCAGGTTAGCCGTTTTATGACAGGAATCGAGATACATCCTGGAGCTACGATCGGAAATCGGTTGTTTATTGACCATGGAATGGGCGTCGTTATTGGAGAAACATGTGAGATTGGCGATGATGTCGTTATCTATCAGGGGGTTACCTTGGGCGGAACAGGGAAAGAAAAAGGGAAGAGACATCCGACCATTGGTAATAATGTGGTTATCTCATCCGGAGCCAAGGTGCTGGGTTCATTTAGCGTGGGGGATCAATGTAACATTGGTGCGAACTCCGTTGTGCTTAAGGAGGTCCCTTCCAATAGTACCGTGGTAGGTATACCGGGCAGAATTGTTAAACAGGATGGCCGACGGGTAGATCGCCTCAGTCAGCAATTGCCCGATCCGGTCGTTGACTCCTTGCGCGGTATGCAAAAAGAACTCGAACGATTGCAGGAAGAAGTACGTACACTGCAGAATGCCCGTGAAAATGAGACTGTGCGTGATACGTGATACAATAAATAAAGGCAGTATAGGATGAAAGGATAAGTGACCATGACGCTTCAGATTTATAATACGATGAGTCGTACCAAAGAGGAATTTGTTCCCCAAGAGCCAGGGAAAGTGAAAATGTATGTCTGCGGACCAACGGTATATGACTACATTCATATCGGGAATGCACGCCCGGTTATCTTTTTCGACACAGTTCGCGGGTACCTGGAACAGACAGGACATGAAGTGAACTACGTGGTGAACTTCACGGATGTCGACGATAAGCTGATTCGCAAAGCAGAACAACTTGGAACAGACGTTCCTCATGTGGCTGAGAAATTTATTGCTGCCTATTATGAAGACCTTGAGGGACTGGGTATTCCCAAGGCAAGCAGCAATCCGAGAGTAACGGAAAACATGCCGCTGATCATTGATTTTATCCGTGAGCTGGTTGAAAAAGGATTTGCGTATGAAAATGGCGGTGACGTCTATTATCGCACAGGCAAATTCAGCGAATATGGCAAACTTTCGAAACAAAACCTGCAGGAGCTGCAATTTGGAATCCGTGTGGGTGTGGATGAGCGCAAAGAGCATCCCGAAGATTTTGTGCTCTGGAAGGCTGCCAAACCAGGTGAGATCTATTGGTCCAGTCCTTGGGGTGATGGTCGACCAGGATGGCATATTGAGTGCTCCGCCATGGCTAGGGAGTACCTTGGGGATACACTGGACATTCACGGGGGTGGACAGGATTTGCAGTTCCCGCACCATGAGTGCGAATGCGCCCAATCCGAAGTATTAACAGGTAAACCACTTGCGAACTACTGGATGCATAATGGATTCATCCGGATTGATAACGAAAAGATGTCGAAATCACTCGGTAATGGTGTTCTGGTTAAAGACTTACGGAATCAATATAAACGCGAAGCGATTCGTTATTTCATGTTGTCTACCCACTATCGCAACCCATTGAACTTCACGGATGATACGATGGAGCAGGCACAGAACAGTGTGGACCGGATTGCGAATGCGGTAGGTAACCTGAACCATCGTCTGAATGCAGTAACTGTTGATCAGGATATCACAGCAGAGTTTGCGGCAAGACTCGACCAAATTCGTCAGCAGTATCACGAGAAGATGCAGGATGATTTCAATACTCCTGATGCGATTACTGCTATGTTTGAGTGGGCAGGGGAAGCCAACCAACTGTTGCAGCAAGAAGTAGTTAATGCGGCAGACATTCGCGCGCTCCTCGAGTTGTTCAGTGAATTGAATGCTGTGCTGCGCATCTATACTGACGCAGAGCCAGAACTTCTGGATGAGGAAGTAGAACGCCTGATTGAAGAGCGTGTAGAAGCGCGCAAGTCCAAAAACTGGGCAAGAGCGGATGAAATTCGCGATGAATTGTCTGCACGTGGCATTCTGCTTGAAGATACGGCGCAGGGCATGAGATGGCGGCGCAAATGAGCGAAGGACATCCAAATACACCAAAACAACAGGAGCAGGTCACAGAGGGAGGATGGTTCCCTTATCCTCCTTCCAGACCTGCGAGGTTGATTCCACCTATTGCACTGGCCTATATTGGTGATGCGGTATATGAGGTAGCTGTTCGTCAATATCTGTTGTCGAAGGCCAACATGCGTCCCAATCATTTGCACCGTAGTGCAACCGGGTTGGTATCAGCGAAGGCACAGAGCCGCATACTTACAACGATTGAGGATGAACTGACAGAGGAAGAACGGGATATCGTCCGGCAAGGGCGGAATGCCAAGTCGGGTAGTGTGCCCAAAAATGCAGATGTGTTGGAGTACAGACATGCTACGGCTTTTGAATGTCTCATTGGTTACCTCTATAGCAGTGGTCATCATGATCGCATGATTGAACTGATCGGGCTTGGCATTGAGCACGCGGAACAACAATCGCCATCGCCGACAAAAAAATAGAAAATTCAACAAAACAACGCATTACAGAGAGGATCGAACAACGATGGAAGAAGAATGGATCGCCGGTAAACACTCCGTGACGGAGGCGCTGCGTTCAGGCCGGACCATTAATAAAATATGGATTGCCGATACAGCACAGAAACATCTGACTCAACCTATTATCTCGGAAGCTAAAAAACTAGGTATTGTCATTCAACACGTGGACAAGCGTAAACTGGATCAAACGGTACCAGGCATTCAGCATCAGGGGGTAGTTGCTCAAGCAGCACCTTACGCTTATGTGGAGGTAGAAGACATTCTTGCCGCAGCAAAAGCGAAGAATGAGCATCCTTTCCTGATTCTGCTGGATGAGATTGAAGATCCTCATAACCTGGGGTCAATTTTGCGGACAGCAGATTGCACGGGTGCGCATGGCGTCATTGTACCGAAACGTCGCTCGGCAGCGGTAACCGTGACAGTATCCAAAACATCAGCAGGCGCTGTGGAGTACGTGCCAGTGGCTCGTGTAAGTAATCTTGGTCAGACCATCGATCGCCTCAAAGAGGAAGGTGTATGGGTTGTAGGGACAGATGTCACGGCTCACGAAGGTGTCTTTGGTAATGGAGTCTTTACTGGCCCTGTGGCATTGGTAATCGGAAATGAGAACAAGGGAATGGGACGACTTATTCGTGAGAAATGCGATGTGCTGATCAAACTACCAATGCAAGGTCAGATTAATTCCCTGAATGCTTCCGTGGCAGCCGGGGTTGTCATGTATGAAGTGCTCCGTTCGCGTCAAGCGCAGGAATAGAAGGTATGGCTGATTCCCGTGATGTGCTTCTTGTAGACGGGTACAACATGATTGGTGACTGGCCGGAATTAACCAAACTGGCGGAAAGTGGGCTGGAAGAGGCGCGCAACAGGCTTCTCTTTCGTCTTGCAGATTACCAGGCTTTCTCCGGCCGTCGAGTCATTGTTGTGTTTGACGCCTACCTCGTGCCTGGACTCGGTAAATCCTTTACTCAGAGCAAAGTGCAGATCTATTTTACAAAGGAAAAAGAGACGGCAGACGAATGCATTGAGAGACTCGTTCGGGAACTAAGCATGCGAAGACGCCAAATCTATGTGGCTACGAGCGATATGGTAGAGCAACATGTCATTTTTGGACAGGGAGCGCTACGCGTATCTGCAAGGGAGTTGCTAATTGAAGTTGAGCAGAACGAAAAAGAATTAAAAAAACGACTGGAAGAAGATCAGGCGAAGACCACGCGTAACACAATCGGGGGTAAGTTAAGTCCCGATGTATTGAAAGAGTTTGAGCGATGGCGCCGGGAATAACAGCACGTTTTTACAAAATTTAGATTATTGAAACTCTTGACATTTATGTTATTGATGTTCTTTTTTAGGCAGAGCGTGGTTGACGGTGTGAGGTACCATCATATATACTGATCCTATATTTCATAGAGTAGAGTAACGGGGTACCTTGCGTTGCAGCCGGAGGGATTGTCTGTGAGTGTCGACCTCAAAGATATCATGTTATCTAAGTATGATTACCAAAGTGACGAAGACATTGTCGAAGCTTTCCGTGAAGGCGAAAGCGAAGCGTTAGAGTTTCTAATTAACAAATATCGTAACTTTGTACGCGCCAAGGCAAGATCTTATTTTCTGATTGGGGCAGACCGGGAAGATATTATTCAAGAAGGAATGATTGGCCTCTACAAATCCATTCGAGATTTCAAAGGGGACAAGCTGGCTTCGTTCAAGGCTTTTGCCGAACTGTGTATTACAAGACAGATCATCACGGCGATTAAGACAGCAACACGTCAGAAGCATATTCCGCTTAATTCTTATGTATCTCTGGACAAGCCTATTTATGACGAAGAGTCTGATCGTACGTTACTCGATGTGATTTGTGGAACCCAGGTCAGTGATCCGGAAGAACTTATCATCAATCAGGAAGAGTTTGTGGGCCTGGAAGATAAAATGTCCGAGATTCTGAGTGATCTGGAACGTAAAGTATTGATGTTGTATCTGGACGGGAGATCTTATCAAGAGATTGCAGTAGATTTGGACAGACATGTGAAGTCCATTGATAATGCACTTCAGCGCGTCAAGCGCAAACTTGAAAAGTACCTGGAAGTTCGAGATAATTAAACACATGTTGTCGTTGACGGAAAAGGCTCGGTGTTTGAGTCTTTTTTTAGTGTCTCAAGTTTATAAAATCTAAGAATGTTTATACTAGTAATCGCTCGGTCCAAGCAGGAGAAG
Source organism: Paenibacillus amylolyticus (assembly GCF_047302515.1). Taxonomy (GTDB): domain Bacteria; phylum Bacillota; class Bacilli; order Paenibacillales; family Paenibacillaceae; genus Paenibacillus; species Paenibacillus amylolyticus_G. The sequence goes on from NZ_CP168019.1 coordinate 6,723,515, forward strand.
AGAAAAACAGAGATGAGAAACGAATGTACGTTGTACGGAAGTAATACCCAATGAATGAAAGACTATTCTTTCATTGACATGGTTATACCCTTGTGATAAAGTGTTTTAGGTAGGCCTAAATTTATGGCTTTTTTTCAGGATCAATTTAGAGACTCTGCTTGAATGTGGAAGTCTTCGGGAGGTGTACATCATGCGGGTAATTATTACTTTGGCTTGTACTAACTGCAAACAAAGAAATTACACTACGACAAAAAACAAGCGTAATCACCCCGACCGCATGGAGATGAAGAAATTTTGCAAGTTTTGTAACGAGCAGACTTCTCATCGCGAAACCAGATAGTTTTTGGAGGTGTCGGCGTGAAACGAAGTTTCAAATCTCTGATTTCCTTTTTCTCAGAAAGCTGGGCTGAACTTAAAAAAGTTCGCTGGCCTAATCGTAAAGAGCTGACCAACTACACATTGATCGTACTTGGTACTGTTGTGGTTATGACGCTGTTTTTTTGGGTCATTGACATTGGCATCTCCTTTGTGATCGAAGCGATTATTTAAGAAGGGTTCCGGTGGCTTGATATGGAAAAAAGATGGTACGTCGTTCATACCTATTCAGGGTATGAGAACAAGGTCAAAGCCAATTTGGAAAAACGCGTAGAGTCTATGGGCATGGAAGACAAGATATTCCGCGTTCTTGTTCCTATGGAAGAAGAAGTGGTAAACAAGGACGGTAAGAAAAAAACCGTTATGCGTAAAGTTTACCCCGGTTATGTCTTGGTGGAAATGGTACAGACGGATGATTCTTGGTATGTTGTTCGCAACACACCAGGGGTTACAGGATTTGTCGGTTCGACAGGTTCTGGGTCCAAACCAACTGCATTGCTGCCTGAAGAAGTGGAACAAATTCTGAAGCACATGGGAATGGTTGAACCTAAGCCGAAAATTGAGTTCGATCTTAAGGAATCCGTACGTATTAAAGTCGGTCCTTTTGCGAATTTCGTAGGCTCCGTGGAAGAAATTTTGGTAGACAAAAGCAAGTTGAAAGTGCACGTGAACATGTTTGGACGGGAAACACCGCTTGAGTTGGAATACACGCAAGTGGAGAAGATATAGTCTCTTCAAGTTTCTTGTGGGAGGGTTGAAAAACCCGTTAACCACTATTTTGCAAGGAGGTGTCAATCATGGCGAAAAAAGTTATTAAAATGGTAAAACTGCAGATTCCAGCAGGTAAAGCAAACCCAGCACCACCAGTAGGTCCAGCTTTGGGTCAAGCAGGTGTCAACATTATGGCATTCTGTAAAGAATTCAACGCTCGTACAGCTGATCAAGCGGGATTGATTATTCCAGTTGAAATTTCTGTATTCGAGGACCGTTCCTTTACTTTCATCACTAAAACTCCACCAGCAGCAGTTCTGTTGAAAGTGGCAGCTAAAGTTGAAAAAGGATCAGGCGAACCGAACAAGAAAAAAGTTGCTACTGTTAAACGTGATGCGGTACGTCAAATCGCAGAAACAAAAATGCCTGACCTGAATGCAGCAGACGTTGAGTCCGCTATGCGTATGGTCGAAGGTACTGCCCGCAGCATGGGTATCACCATCGAAGACTAATTTTCATAAAGAAACATGGCTTCGTAAAACCGGTCGATTCGCGACCGGTTGATGTGGGAGGTATATCCGCTAACACCACAAAGGAGGAATAAAACATGGCTAAACACGGTAAAAAATACCTGGAAGCTGCTAAGCTGATTGACAGCGAAGCAACTTACGAGCCTTCAGAAGCTGTAGAGCTTGTGAAAAAGGCAGCTACTGCAAAATTCGATGAAACAATCGAAGCAGCAGTTCGTTTGGGTGTAGACCCTCGTAAGCAAGATCAGGCTGTACGTGGTGTTGTTGTCTTGCCACACGGCACAGGTAAAACACAACGCGTATTGGTATTTGCAAAAGGTGACAAAGCGAAAGAAGCGGAAGCGGCTGGCGCGGACTATGTTGGTGATGCAGACATGATCAACAAAATCCAACAAGGCTGGTTCGAATTCGACGTCTGCGTAGCGACACCAGATATGATGAGTGAAGTAGGTAAATTGGGCCGACTGCTCGGCGGTAAAGGTCTGATGCCTAACCCTAAAGCCGGAACGGTAACTTTCGATGTAACTAAGGCTGTTCAAGAAATTAAAGCCGGTAAAATCGAATATCGTCTGGATCGTGCAGGTCAAATTCATGCACCGATTGGTAAAGCTTCTTTCTCTTCTGAGCAACTTAATGAGAACTTCAAAGCTCTCATGGAAGCTCTGAATCGTGCTAAACCAGCGGCAGCAAAAGGTGTTTATCTGAAGAATGTTAGTCTTTCTTCCACGATGGGCCCTGGCGCACGCGTGAACGCAGCAGCTTTTAGATAATATCTCTTGACAGGCTTGTCCTGTTTTTGATAAGATATAAAAGTTGTGAGTCCGAGTGACTGACCGTTGACATTTGAATATGCTTGCCGTAGACAGTAGGTGCCATTTGGCTTAATTTCCTGCCGAGGTGTGATTATAGAACTTAGAACGATGCAAATCGATGATGAGTATATATCAAGCCTTCGTGATTCTACGGAGGCTTTTCTTAATGGGATAAATTTGATCAGGAGGTGTACAGATTGGCAAACGCAAAAGTGATTCAAGCAAAACAAGAATCCGTTGATGCAGTAACAGCAAAATTGCGCGAGAGCGTTACAACTGTTGTTGTTGACTATCGCGGATTGAACGTTGCCCAAGTAACTGAGTTGCGTAAGCAACTTCGTGAAGCAGGGATCGAATTCCAAGTGCTGAAAAACTCGTTGCTTCGCCGTGCAGCTGCAGCAGCAGAACTGACAGAACTCGATAGTGTTCTTACAGGTCCTACTGCAATTGCATTCAGCGTAGATGACGTTGTGGCTCCAGCTAAAATTCTGAACGACTTCGCGAAAAAGAACGATGCATTGGAATTGAAAGGTGCAGTCGTAGAAGGTCGCGTAATCGGAGTAGAAGAAGTTAAGGCATTGGCAGAACTGCCATCCCGCGATGGACTCCTCTCCATGCTCCTCAGCGTGCTTCAAGCGCCAGTGCGCAACTTCGCGCTTGCGGTTAAAGCAGTTGCAGAAAAAGAAGAACAAGGCGCGTAAGCAACTTGATCTGAATGCTGCTTAGGCGGCAAATGAATTAAAAAAAATAATATTATATATGGAGGTTCACTCATGAGTAAAGAGCAAATCTTGGAAGCAATCAAAGGCATGACTGTACTGGAATTGAACGATCTTGTTAAAGCAATCGAAGAAGAATTCGGCGTAACTGCTGCAGCTCCAGTAGCTGCTGCAGGTGCAGTAGCTTCTGCTGAAGCTGAGCAATCCGAATTCGACGTAATCTTGACTAGCGCTGGTGCTTCCAAAATCAACGTTATCAAAGCAGTTCGCGAAATCACAGGTCTTGGCCTGAAAGAAGCAAAAGAATTGGTTGACAACGCTCCAAAAGCATTGAAAGAAAAAGTTGCTAAAGAAGAAGCAGAAGCGGTTAAAGCTAAGCTTGAAGAAGCAGGCGCTTCAGTTGAAGTTAAATAATTTAGCTTTTACAAGCTAAATGAACAAAACAACAAACCCCTTGACTTATATCAAGGGGTTTGTTGCTGTAATTGTAAATGGAAAGTGAGTGAGGGCATGTCCAATCATTATTATTCGGACAAACCGCAAGTGGCGCATGATCGCAGAGCAACTGAAGCGGTTCTTCGCGGATTCAGTCTGCGATTCGTGACGGATGCCGGTGTGTTTTCCAAAAGCGGAATCGATTATGGCAGCAGAGTATTGATTGATGCGATAGAGTTGCCATCAGGGGCTCATGTTCTCGATGTGGGCTGTGGATACGGGCCAATGGGTCTTACAGCAGCCAAACTTGTACCGGATGGGCATGTCACCATGATCGATATCAACGAGAGAGCCGTTGAACTTTCCAGGGAAAATGCAAAAGCAAACGGAATCAACAATGTCACGGTATTACAAAGTAATCTACTGGCTGAAGTGAAAAAGCAAGATTTTGACGTTATCCTAACCAACCCGCCTATACGGGCTGGGAAAGAGACGGTTCATACTATTTTCGAACAGGCACATCGCCATCTGAAGGTAGGCGGTTCGTTGTGGATTGTCATTCAGAAGAAACAAGGAGCCCCGTCAGCGAAAGCAAAATTGGAATCTTTGTTTGGAAGAGTGGAAGAAGTGACGAAGGATAAAGGCTATCGGATTTTCAAAGCGGTGAAATCGGAAGAGGTATCTACTAAAAGCTGAATCCGAGTTTGTAAAGTAAGCAGGGGATCATTTTTTTTGCAATAGGACTATTGACTTGAAATTCAGGTCGTGGTATAGTTGTAAAATGTCAGTATTAAGATGCCCTACTTGGCTTTAGCTAACTAAAAATGTCAACCTTTTTTTTACGCCGAACGGGCTTATTATGCCTACGTTTGGCGTATAATATGTACATTTTGGGCAAACTGGGGATAAGAATGATTTGGAAAGACATCCGCCGATCAAAGTTGCTCTTTTTTCGAACGACATTTCGAGTAAGGGCTTTTCTTTATTTGTGGATGCATTGCTTTGCTCTGTATGTGTACCATTATAAGGTTACAAACAGAGGTTCGCAACGAAATTTTTAAAGTGAGTAGACATTGAGGGGTGAGTTTAAGTTGGCAGGACATCTTGTTCAATATGGTCGACGCACTCGGCGCAGTTATGCACGAATTAACGAGATACTCGAAGTTCCGAACCTGATTGAAATCCAACAAAAATCCTATGATTGGTTTTTGGAGGAAGGGTTGCGCGAAATGTTCCAGGATATCTCGCCGATCCAGGATTTTACAGGTAACTTGATTTTGGAATTTATCGATTACAGTCTCGGTGAACCGAAGTATACAGTAGACGACGCAAAAGAGCGTGACGTTACGTATGCAGCACCGCTTCGGGTCAAAGTCCGGCTCATTAATAAGGAAACCGGCGAAGTCAAAGAGCAGGAAGTATTCATGGGAGATTTCCCGCTGATGACCAACACGGGCACATTTATTATTAATGGTGCGGAACGGGTTATTGTCAGCCAGTTGGTTCGCTCTCCTAGCGTTTACTTCAGTACCAAAGTAGATAAAAACGCCAAAAAAACGTATACCGCTACAGTTATTCCTAACCGCGGCGCTTGGTTGGAACTGGAGATGGACGCGAAGGATGTTGTTTATGTCCGGATCGACCGTACACGTAAAATACCGGTTACGGTTCTCCTGCGTTCACTTGGTTTTGGCACAGATGCTGAGATTCTGGATCTGCTCGGTAATGACGAATATATCCGCAACACACTGGACAAAGACAACACGGATTCCACGGAGAAAGCCCTCATTGAGATCTATGAGCGTCTTCGTCCGGGCGAGCCTCCAACGCTGGATAATGCGAAAAGCTTGCTCGTAGCACGTTTCTTTGATCCAAAACGTTATGACCTGGCTAATGTAGGTCGTTACAAAATGAACAAAAAGCTTCACATCAAAAACCGTTTGTTTAACCAGCGTTTGGCTGAATCACTTGTTGACGCTGAAACAGGCGAGATTATTGCTGAAGCAGGTCAAATGGTGGATCGTCGCTTGTTGGATGAAATCATGCCGTATCTGGAGAAGAGCGTTGGTTTCCGCACGTATCACGTGGGTAATGGTGTTCTGGATGCTAATGATGTTCCTATGCAAACGATCGATGTATTTTCACCAACAGAAGATGGTAAAGTAGTCAAACTGATTGCCAATGGAATCATTGACAAGTCCGTTAAAAACGTGACACCGGCGGATATCATTTCGTCCATCAGTTATTTCCTTAACCTTCTGCAGGGAATTGGTAGCACGGATGATATCGATCATCTGGGTAACCGTCGTTTGCGTTCGGTGGGTGAACTCCTGCAGAACCAGTTCCGTATTGGTTTGTCCCGTATGGAGCGTGTGGTTCGTGAGAGAATGTCCATTCAGGATGCTAACGTAATTACACCACAGGCCTTGATTAACATACGTCCTGTTATTGCATCGATTAAAGAGTTCTTTGGTAGCTCTCAGCTGTCACAGTTTATGGATCAAACGAACCCGTTGGGTGAGTTGACACATAAACGTCGTTTGTCCGCACTCGGACCCGGTGGTTTGACGCGTGAGCGTGCAGGTATGGAAGTGCGTGACGTCCATCCATCCCACTATGGTCGTATGTGTCCAATCGAGACGCCAGAGGGACCAAACATCGGTTTGATCAACTCCTTGTCTACGTTCGCTCGTGTGAATGAATATGGCTTCATTGAAGCTCCATATCGTTGGGTTGATCCGAAGACAGGTATTGTAACCGAGCAAATTGATTACCTGACAGCGGACGAAGAGGACAACTATGTTATCGCGCAAGCGAATGCGAAGTTGAACGAAGACGGTACATTTGAAGAAGAAGCGATCATTGTACGTTATAACAAACAGTCGGATAACATCCTTACGATGCCGAGTGAGCGAGTTGACTACATGGACGTATCTCCTAAACAGGTTGTATCCGTCGCGACAGCGCTGATCCCGTTCCTTGAGAACGATGACTCCAACCGTGCACTCATGGGATCAAACATGCAGCGGCAGGCGGTTCCACTCTTGATTCCTAAAGCACCACTTGTAGGGACAGGTATGGAGCACAAAGCTGCAAAAGATTCTGGTGTATGTATTGTCTCCGATTATGACGGAATTATTGAACGTTCTTCTGCGAACGAAATTTGGGTCCGTCGTGTTGAAGAAGTGGATGGTCAGGAAGTCAAAGGCGATATCGTTAAATATAAATTACACAAATTTATGCGTTCGAACCAAGGAACATGCATTAACCAGCGTCCGATTGTCAAAAGAGGTGCTGCTGTCAAAGCTGGCGATATCCTCGCTGATGGTCCTTCAACGGAAATGGGTGAATTGGCTCTGGGACGTAACGTTGTTGTTGCCTTCATGACTTGGGAAGGTTACAACTACGAGGATGCGATCTTGCTCAGTGAAAAACTCGTTAAGGAAGATGTATACACATCCATCCATATCGAGGAGTATGAGTCAGAAGCACGTGATACCAAGCTTGGACCTGAAGAGATCACACGTGACATCCCTAACGTTGGGGAAGAAGCGTTGCGTAACTTGGATGAGCGCGGTATTATCCGCATCGGTGCTGAGATCAGTGCTGGCGACATTCTGGTTGGTAAAGTAACACCTAAGGGTGTAACAGAGCTGACAGCAGAAGAACGTCTCTTGCATGCGATCTTTGGTGAGAAAGCACGTGAAGTACGTGATACTTCCTTGCGTGTACCACATGGTACTGACGGTATCGTAGTAGACGTGAAAGTATTTACCCGTGAAAACGGTGATGAGCTGCCTCCAGGTGTTAACCAACTCGTTCGTGTATATATCGCTCAAAAACGGAAAATTTCCGAGGGTGATAAAATGGCCGGACGTCACGGTAACAAAGGGGTTGTGGCCCGCATCTTGCCGGAAGAAGATATGCCTTTCCTGCCAGACGGTACACCGGTTCAGATCGTTCTTAACCCACTGGGCGTACCTTCCCGGATGAATATCGGTCAAGTACTCGAGGTTCACTTGGGTATGGCGGCGATGCAACTGGGTATTCACGTAGCAACTCCTGTATTCGACGGAGCGAAGGAGTATGACGTCTTCGATACGATGGAAGAAGCAGGTATGCAGCGTAATGGTAAAACTGTCCTGTATGATGGTCGTACAGGTGAAGAGTTTGAACGTGAAGTTACCGTAGGTGTCATGCACATGATCAAATTGGCACACATGGTTGATGATAAAATCCATGCCCGTTCCACGGGTCCTTACTCACTTGTTACGCAACAGCCATTGGGTGGTAAAGCCCAATTTGGTGGACAGCGTTTCGGGGAGATGGAAGTATGGGCGCTTGAGGCATACGGTGCTGCTTATACACTGCAAGAAATCTTGACTGTTAAATCCGATGACGTTGTTGGTCGGGTTAAAACGTATGAATCCATTGTCAAAGGTGAGAATGTTCCGGAACCAGGTGTTCCTGAATCATTCAAAGTATTGATCAAAGAGCTGCAAAGCTTGGGTATGGACGTTAAGATTTTGAGCGAAGATGAGCAAGAGATTGAAATGAGAGAAATGGACGATGAAGATGACGCTGCGAGCGATAAGCTCAGCCTCAACCTTGAGGGTACAGAGGTCGGAGCGGAATAAATCGCTTCGAGCGCATGATGACCGGCGTTTTTCATCAGGCTCACGTCTTGCTCCGGCTTCGGCCGGAGTGGGCGTAACCTAGAATCAGGAATTGGTTAAGGAGGGTTGCTCCTTGTTGGACGTCAACAATTTCGAATACATGAAGATCGGGCTTGCTTCCCCAGAGAAAATTCGTTCTTGGTCCCGCGGAGAAGTGAAAAAACCGGAAACGATCAACTATCGTACGTTGAAACCGGAAAAAGAAGGGCTGTTCTGCGAAAAGATTTTTGGCCCTACAAAAGACTGGGAATGTCATTGCGGTAAATACAAACGCGTCCGTTATAAAGGCGTTGTCTGTGATCGTTGCGGTGTTGAAGTAACACGTGCGAAAGTACGCCGTGAACGGATGGGCCATATTGAGCTCGCTGCTCCGGTATCGCATATCTGGTACTTCAAAGGTATTCCGAGCCGTATGGGTCTTGCTCTGGATATGTCACCAAGATCTCTTGAAGAGATTATTTATTTTGCATCATATGTTGTAACTGATCCAGGAGAAACTCCACTGGAGAAAAAACAGCTGTTGTCCGAGAAAGAATACCGCAGCTACCGTGAAAAATACGGCTATGGTTTCCATGCTGGCATGGGCGCAGAAGCGGTTAAAAAATTGCTTCAAGACCTTGACATAGACAAAGAGCTCGAGTTCCTGAAAGAAGAGCTCCGGACTGCGCAAGGACAACGTCGTAATCGTGCAATCAAACGTCTGGAAGTTATCGAAGCATTCCGCAACTCCGGCAACAAGCCAGAGTGGATGATCATGGATGTACTTCCTGTTATCCCGCCGGAACTTCGTCCAATGGTACAGTTGGATGGTGGACGTTTTGCAACGTCTGACCTGAATGACTTGTATCGCCGTGTAATCAACCGGAACAACCGTCTGAAACGTCTGCTTGATTTGGGCGCGCCAGATATTATCGTGCAAAATGAAAAACGGATGTTGCAGGAAGCGGTTGACGCATTGATCGATAATGGTCGTCGTGGACGCCCGGTAACGGGTCCTGGTAACCGTCCATTGAAATCTCTCAGCCACATGCTGAAAGGTAAACAAGGACGTTTCCGTCAAAACTTGCTCGGTAAACGGGTTGACTACTCTGGTCGTTCCGTTATCGTTGTTGGACCTTACCTGAAAATGTATCAGTGTGGTCTGCCAAAAGATATGGCACTTGAATTGTTCAAGCCTTTTGTTATGAAAGAGCTTGTAAATAAAGGGCTTGCCCACAACATCAAGAGCGCGAAACGTAAAGTTGAGCGTGTAAGTCCTGAAGTATGGGATGTTCTTGAAGAAGTAATCAAGGAGCATCCGGTTCTGTTGAACCGTGCCCCTACGCTTCACAGACTCGGTATTCAAGCATTTGAACCGATTCTCGTTGAAGGTAAAGCAATTCGTCTTCACCCGCTCGTATGTACGGCATACAATGCCGACTTTGACGGTGACCAAATGGCCGTGCACGTTCCGTTGTCCGCTGAAGCTCAAGCGGAAGCACGTATCCTGATGCTTGCATCTGGTAACATTTTGAACCCGAAAGACGGTAAACCGGTTGTTACTCCTTCCCAGGATATGGTGCTTGGTTCTTACTACCTCACTATGGATAACAAGGAAGAAAAGGGCACAGGTATGATCTTGCGTACAGTTAACGAAGCTGTGTCGGCATACCAACGTGGTACTGCTGGTCTGCATGCGCGTGTAGCTATTCCTGTTAAGGCGCTTGGTAAAACAAGCTTCACGGAAGAACAACAAGAAGGAATGTTGCTGACAACTGTCGGTAAAATTATCTTTAATGAAATTTTCCCGGCAAGCTTCCCGTATATCAATGATGCGACTCGTGCTAACCTGTACCAAGGTACTGCAGATCACTCATTTGTATATGAAAAAGGTGCTGATCTCAGAGAAGCTATTATGAATGCTCCTCTGGCTGGCGGTGTTGGTAAAGAATACCTCGGCTCCATCATTGCACGTTGTTTTGAAATTTATCACACAACGGAAACAGCCGTTATTTTGGATAAAATCAAACAACTTGGTTTCACATACTCTACACGTGCCGGTATTACGGTTGCGGTATCTGATGTTATCGTTCCGCCTGAGAAGTTTGAAATTCTTAGGAAATCTGAGGAAAAAGCACAAATCGTTACGAATCAGTACCGTCGTGGTCTGATTACGAATGAAGAGCGCTATGACCGTATCATTGATATCTGGTCAAAATCCAAAGATGACATCACTGAGATTCTGATGAAGTCCATGGATCGTTACAACTCGATCATGATGATGGTAGACTCCAAAGCACGGGGTAACAAATCGCAAATTACCCAATTGGGCGGTATGCGTGGTCTGATGGCCAACCCATCCGGTCGAATTATCGAACTCCCAATCAAATCGAACTTCCGTGAAGGTCTGACGGTACTCGAGTACTTTATCTCCACTCACGGAGCGCGTAAAGGTTTGGCGGATACAGCCCTGCGTACAGCCGATTCAGGTTACCTGACTCGTCGTCTCGTAGATGTAGCCCAAGACGTAATCGTGCGTGATGATGATTGTGGTACAGATAAAGGCTTTACGGTAAGTCGTATCCAGGATGGTAAAGAGGTTATCGAAGACCTCTACGACCGTATTGAAGGCAGATACTGCTTCGAGACTCTTCGTCATCCGGAAACGAAAGAAATCATTGTAGGTCGCAATGAATTGATTGACTCCGATAAAGCAGAAGCGATTATCAAAGCAGGTATTACTAAATTGCAAATCCGCTCCGTGCTCAGCTGCCGTGCAAGTCATGGTGTCTGCAAGAAGTGTTATGGTCGCAACCTCGCGACTGGTAAACATGTGGAGATTGGTGAAGCAGTTGGTATTATCGCAGCACAGTCCATTGGTGAGCCAGGAACACAGCTTACAATGCGTACGTTCCATACCGGTGGTGTAGCCGGAGACGATATTACGCAAGGTTTGCCACGTATCCAGGAGTTGTTCGAAGCTCGTAATCCTAAGGGTCAAGCAACGATCAGTGAAATCGATGGTGTGGTTAAAGAGATTCGCGAAGCGAAAGATCGTCGTGAAATCGAAATTCAAGGTGAAGCGGAATCCAAAGTATACGCCGTTACCTACGGTTCCCGTGTGCGCGTAAGCGAAGGCGCGGAAGTTGAAGCGGGTGACGAGTTGACAGACGGTTCCATTGATCCAAAAGAGATGTTACGGATTAAAGGCATACGTGGTGTACAAAACTACATTCTGCAGGAAGTACAACGCGTATATCGTAACCAAGGCGTAGAAATTAACGATAAGCACGTTGAAGTTATGATCCGTCAAATGCTGCGTAAAATCCGTATCGTAGATGCAGGAGATACAACGCTGTTGCCAGGATCGTTCGTGGATATGCATGAGTACGAAAGAGCTAACAAAATTGCGATTCTTAGTGATAAAGAGCCGGCGGTTGCTAAACCAATCCTGCTCGGTATTACGAAAGCATCCCTGGAAACAGACTCCTTCCTCTCGGCGGCTTCGTTCCAAGAAACTACACGTGTATTGACAGATGCAGCGATCAAAGGTAAAGTCGATCAGTTGCTCGGTCTGAAGGAAAATGTAATCATCGGTAAATTGATTCCTGCAGGTACAGGTATGCACCGTTACCGCAGCATTAAATTTGCTGAGCCAGAAGATGGTCAATCTTCAGTAGAAGAACTTGAGCCAGTTTCGGTTGATTAAATATATTTCTCCTCATTAGAGGAGAGCGAAAGTTTTGTGCGTCAGGAGACGGACGTTTGTATGATACAGGCGGACGAATCCTGATGTACGTAAACTTTTAAAAAATGTTTTAGGATTAGCATTGACAATGCTTGCGCTAGATGCTAATATATCAAAGGTGCGTGGGCAGCTGATTGTACATGGTTCTATTCGGAGGAATACACAATGTCTAATGAAAAAGCCTTGCAAGATGCTCATGTCAAAATAGGTACCAAACAGACCATGCGGATGGTGCAGACAGGTATGGCTTCTGAAGTCTATGTCGCAGAAGATAGTGATCCGCAGCTTACTTCCAAAATCATTGCTTTGTGTGAACAACACAATGTGAAATGCACGAAAGTGGATACAATGAAAAATCTCGGCAAGGCTTGCGGGATTGGAGTAGGAGCAGCTATGGCTGCTGTCGTAAAATCATAGGGTAAGGAACGTTTTTGTCCGAGAACTTTTAAGGATTCTCCAAGGCAAAAACTTTTCATTTGTCTTTTTATGAACCGCCTGGGTCTGTGGACTTAGTGCAAAGAGGTTTATAAAGAAACATGAATATTTGAGGAAGGGGGTGGCAATCACATGCCAACTATTAACCAACTGGTTCGTAAAGGACGTCAAGCAAAAGTTGAGAAGTCAAAATCTCCAGCTTTGCAAAAAGGATTCAACGCTTTGAAACGTGAATCTACTAACATCAGTGCCCCACAAAAACGTGGTGTCTGCACTCGTGTAGGTACAATGACTCCACGTAAACCAAACTCTGCACTTCGTAAGTATGCCCGTGTTCGTTTGACGAACCGTCTCGAGGTTACTGCTTATATCCCGGGAATCGGACATAACCTTCAAGAGCACAGTGTGGTATTGATCCGCGGAGGTAAAGTTAAAGACCTTGCAGGAGTTCGTTATCACATCGTTCGTGGAGCTCTCGATACTGCTGGTGTAAACAACCGTATGCAAGCTCGTTCGAAATACGGCGCTAAACGTCCAAAAGCTAAAAAAGCCTAAACTATTATAGGCAGATAGCCTGAAAGCCTTCTGGTCTAAGTCTGGAAGGTACAGGATCTGCTGAACAAGAAAGAAAGGGGGATATCCATGCCACGCAAAGGTCCAGTTACGAAAAGAGACGTTCTGCCTGATCCGTTATACAACAGCAAGTTGGTTACTCGTTTAATCAACCGCATCATGATCGGCGGAAAACGCGGTGTTGCTCAAAGCATTCTGTATAATGCGTTCAAGTTGATTCAAGAACGTACGGGTAATGACCCTATGGAAGTATTTGAAGCAGCAATCAAGAACATCATGCCAGTCCTGGAAGTTAAAGCTCGCCGTGTCGGCGGTGCCAACTACCAAGTACCAATCGAGGTGAAACCAGAGAGACGTACTGCTCTGGGATTACGTTGGCTCGTGAACTACTCCCGCAACCGCGGTGAGAAAACAATGGAAGAGCGTTTGGCGGCTGAGATCATCGATGCTTCCAACAACACAGGCGCTTCCGTTAAAAAACGTGAAGATACGCACAAAATGGCTGAAGCGAACAAAGCGTTTGCTCACTACCGTTGGTAGGATTCAGTTCACAATAAAAAAACTTCAATTTTGAAGGGAGACCCATTTCATGGCTAGAGAGTTCTCCTTAAAAAATACACGTAATATCGGGATCATGGCTCATATTGATGCGGGTAAAACCACTACAACTGAGCGGATCTTGTTCTACACAGGACGTACGCACAAAATCGGTGAAGTTCACGAAGGCGCTGCGACAATGGACTGGATGGAGCAAGAGCAGGAGCGCGGAATTACGATTACTTCCGCTGCAACTACCGCTGCTTGGAAAGGCCACCGCGTTAATATTATTGATACCCCGGGACACGTTGACTTCACTGTTGAAGTTGAACGTTCCCTTCGTGTATTGGACGGAGCAGTTGGTGTATTCAGTGCGAAAGAAGGCGTTGAGCCTCAGTCCGAAACCGTATGGAGACAGGCTGACAAGTACGGCGTACCTCGTATCGCATATGTAAACAAAATGGATATCATCGGTGCTGACTTCCTGAACGTTGTATCTGACATGCGTGATCGCCTTCAAGCGAACGCTGTTGCGATTCAACTTCCAATCGGCGCTGAAAATGATTTCAAAGGCATCATCGATATCGTTGCTCAAAAGGCTCATATGTACAAAGATGACCTGGGCCAAGATATCGAAGAAGTCGAAATTCCTGCGGAATTTGCAGATCAAGTTGAAGAACTTCGCAACGAGTTGATTGAGCGCGTTGCTGAACTGGATGAAGAATTGACAATGAAATACCTGGAAGGCGAAGAGATCACAATTGATGAGATCAAAACCGTACTCCGTAAAGGTGTTGTAGATGTTAAGATATTCCCAGTTATCTGTGGATCCTCATATCGTAACAAAGGTGTTCAACTGATGTTGGATGCTGTTATCGACTACTTGCCAGCTCCAACAGATGTTGCATCGATCACGGGACATCTTGAAGATGGAACTGAAGCAATTCGTAAGTCATCCGATGAAGAGCCATTCTCCGCATTGGCATTCAAAATTATGACAGACCCTTACGTTGGTAAATTGACATTCTTCCGCGTATACTCCGGTGTTCTTCAATCCGGATCATATGTATTGAATGCCACTAAAAACAAGCGTGAGCGTATCGGTCGTATCCTTCAAATGCATGCGAACAGTCGTCAAGAAATCACTGTAGTTTACTCCGGTGATATTGCAGCTGCCGTAGGTTTGAAAGATACGGGTACAGGTGATACACTATGTGATGAGAAAAATCCGGTTATCCTGGAGTCAATGAACTTCCCTGATCCGGTTATCGAAATCGCTGTTGAACCTAAAACCAAAGCTGACCAGGATAAACTGGGTGTTGCTCTCGGTAAGTTGACTGAAGAGGATCCAACTCTTCGTGCTCATACTGACGAAGAAACAGGCCAAACGATCTTGGCAGGTATGGGTGAGCTTCACCTTGATATCATCATCGACCGTATGCGTCGTGAGTTCAAGGTTGAAACTACTGTGGGTAAACCACAAGTAGCTTACCGTGAAACATTCCGTGCTCCAGCGCGCGTTGAAGGTAAATTCGTACGTCAATCCGGTGGTCGTGGTCAATACGGTCACGTATGGGTTGAATTCGAACCTCTCGAGCCGGGTACAGGCAGCCAGTTCGAAAGTAAGGTTGTCGGTGGTTCGGTTCCAAGAGAATACATTCAACCTGCACTGTCAGGGATTGAAGAGCAAATGAAAAACGGCGTTATTGCAGGCTTCCCGCTTGTAGACGTTAAGGCTACAATCGTAGACGGATCTTACCATGATGTCGATTCCAATGAGATGGCATTCAAAATTGCCGGATCTATGGCGCTTAAAGCGGCTAAAGACAAATGTAAACCAGTTCTGCTTGAGCCTATCATGAAAGTAGAAGTAACTGTTCCAGAAGAGTACATGGGTGACGTAATGGGAATGTTGAACTCCCGTCGTGGCCGCATTGAAGGTATGGATTCCCGTAGTGGAGCTCAAATCATTCGTGCTAAGGTGCCTTTGTCTGAAATGTTTGGTTACTCTACAACTCTTCGTTCCGGTACTCAAGGACGCGGTGTATTCTCCATGGAACTCTCTCACTATGAAGAAGTTCCTAAGAGCATCGCTGAAGAAATCGTTGCCAAAACAAAAGGCACCGAGTAGTTTTCTCACACTGGATGCAAGTGCATAAGAATTCAATTCGGAGCACTTCATTCAGTGAAAACATAAAATTATAATTTTAAGGAGGCCACGTTCAAATGGCAAAGGCTAAATACGAACGTAATAAACCCCACGTTAACATCGGTACTATCGGTCACGTCGATCACGGTAAAACAACTCTGACTGCTGCAATCACAACTGTATTGTCCAAAACTTACGGTGGTGCTGCAATTGCATTCGACCAAATCGACAAAGCTCCAGAAGAGCGCGAACGCGGTATCACAATCTCCACATCACACGTTGAGTACGAAACTGACACTCGTCACTACGCTCACGTTGACTGCCCAGGTCACGCCGACTATGTTAAAAACATGATCACTGGCGCGGCTCAAATGGATGGAGCTATCTTGGTAGTATCCGCAGCAGACGGCCCAATGCCACAAACTCGTGAGCACATCTTGCTCTCCCGTCAAGTAGGCGTACCTTACATTGTTGTATTTTTGAACAAATGTGACATGGTTGAAGACGAAGAGTTGTTGGAATTGGTTGAGATGGAAGTTCGCGACCTTCTTAACGAATATGAGTTCCCAGGTGACGATACTCCAATCACTCGTGGATCCGCTCGTGAAGCTCTGGCAAACCCAGATGGCGAATGGGCTCAAAAAATCATTGAGATGTTCAAAGAGATCGACACTTACATCCCACTGCCTGAGCGTCAAACTGACAAGCCTTTCTTGATGCCTGTCGAGGACGTATTCTCCATCACTGGTCGTGGTACTGTTGCTACTGGCCGTGTAGAGCGTGGTACTGTTAAAGTCGGCGAAGAGATCGAAATCGTTGGTATCACTGAAGAAACTAAAAAATCCGTTGTAACAGGCGTTGAGATGTTCCGTAAATTGCTGGATTCCGCTCAAGCGGGTGACAACATCGGTGCATTGTTGCGTGGTGTTGACCGTACTCAAATCGAGCGTGGTCAAGTACTTGCAAAACCAGGTTCTGTTAAGCCACACACAGAATTCACAGCTCAAATCTACGTTCTGACTAAAGAAGAGGGCGGACGTCACAAACCATTCTTCACTGGTTACCGTCCACAGTTCTACTTCCGTACAACTGACGTAACAGGCATCATCAACCTGCCTGAAGGTACTGAAATGGTAATGCCTGGTGATAACATCACTGTTACTGTTTCCCTGATCTCCCCAATCGCGATTGAAGAAGGTACTAAATTCTCCATTCGTGAAGGCGGACGTACAGTAGGTGCCGGTTCCGTAGCATCTATCCAAAAATAATTCGGCTTAACGCTGAATAAAGCATATGTAACAGTGTACTGGAACGAGTAACATTGTATTGTAACGAAGCTTCGGAAGAGTTCTTTATCCGACATCGGATAGAGAACTCTTTTATTATGTTTAAAGTTCGGAACCTGCGTCATACGAAATGAACATCATTTACGTGTTTAGAAGGATTGGCAAGGCAGCCTGGATATTGAAGATTAACACTGCAATAAACGAAGTCATTTCATCAGAAAAGATAAGTTTAAATGTTTTTCTTAAATATGCTTGCAATACGCCTATCTTTTCTATATAATAATGAATGTTGTTCTGTGACGTTGCGATGATGTGAGAGGTTACTGGCACACCCGGCCCCTTTGCCATGGGAGAGTGGCTAGAAAATTTTCACGGAGTATGTCCGATAAAAAATTGGGCGATAGAAGGAGGGACTAAAATGGCAAAGCAAAAAATTCGTATTCGTTTGAAAGCTTACGACCACAGAATTCTTGATCAATCCGCGGAGAAAATTGTTGAAACAGCAAAACGTTCGGGTGCTGGTGTATCCGGTCCGATTCCGCTTCCTACTGAAAAACAAATCATTACTATTCTTCGTGCGGTGCACAAGTACAAGGATTCTCGGGAACAATTCGAACAACGTACACATAAACGTTTGATCGACATCGTTAACCCGACTCCACAAACTGTGGATGCCTTGATGCGCTTGGATCTGCCGTCCGGTGTAGATATCGAAATTAAATTGTAATACAAGCTACAACAAAGACCATGTATAAAGGAAAAGAGGTGTCAACATGAAAGCAATCTTAGGAAAAAAACTCGGAATGACTCAAGTATTTACTCCTGAAGGTAACGTCGTTCCAGTAACGGTTATCGAAGCAGGCCCTTGTGTTGTTTTGCAAAAGAAAGACATTGAGAACGATGGCTACGAAGCAATTCAAATCGGTTACTCCGATAAGAAAGAAAAAAATGCTAACAAGCCAGAAGCAGGTCACGCTAAAAAAGCGAACACTGCCCCTAAGCGCTACGTTCGTGAAGTTCGCGGTATCAACATCGCAGAATATGAAGTTGGCCAAGAACTGAAAGCTGACATTTTCGCTGAAGGCGAATTCGTTGACGTAACGGGTATTTCTAAAGGTAAAGGTTTTGCCGGCGTTATCAAACGTTGGGGACAAAGCACTGGACCTATGTCACACGGTTCGCGTTACCACCGTGGCCCTGGTTCAATGGGTTCGATCCAAGCTAACCGCGTTCCTAAAGGCAAACGCCTGCCAGGACACATGGGACATGATACTATTACAATCCAACGTCTTGAAGTAGTTAAAGTAGACGCTGAGCGTAACGTGTTGCTCGTGAAAGGTTCCATTCCTGGACCGAAAAACAGTCTCATTAGAGTTAAAGAAACGGTGAAAAAATAACCACTGAAGAAAGGAGGAACACAAAATGCCAAAAGTATCAGTTTACAATGTAGATGGTAGCCAAGTAGGCGAAGTTGAATTGAACGATGCGGTTTTCGGAATTGAGCCGAACCAACACGTTCTGTACGATGCAGTTCTTATGCAACGCGCTTCCCTTCGTCAAGGTACCCACAAAGTAAAAGGACGTTCTGAAGTTCGTGGCGGTGGACGTAAGCCTTGGAAACAAAAAGGTACAGGTCGCGCTCGTCAAGGTTCAATTCGTTCACCACAATGGAAAGGCGGCGGTATCGTATTTGGTCCAACACCACGGAGCTATGCGTATAAACTGCCTAAGAAAGTTCGCCGCTTGGCGATCAAATCAGCCCTTTCATCCAAAGTGCTTGACAATGACATTATCGTTTTGGACGCTCTCACGTTGAGTACGCCTAAAACTAAAGAATTCGCAGCCATCTTGAGTAACCTCAAAGTGGGACGTAAAGCTTTGATCGTAGCTCCTAGCTATGATGATAATGTAGCTCTTTCCGCACGGAATATTCCAGGCGTGAAATTCGTAGCTGCTGACGGTATTAATGTTCTTGACGTGCTCTCGCACGACAAATTGATCATTACGAAAGAAGCAGTTCAGAAGGTAGAGGAGGTGCTCGCGTAATGAAGGATCCTCGTGATATTGTAAAACGTCCGATTATTACGGAACGTACTGCTGACATGATGAACGACTTGAAATATGTATTTGAAGTCGATATCCGTGCAAACAAAACCGAGATCAAAAAGGCAGTAGAAGCTATTTTCAATGTAAAAGTGAAAAACGTGAACACGCTTCGTGTTCCAGCTAAGCCGAAACGGTACGGACGTTATTCCGGATATACTAGCGAATGGAAAAAAGCGTTTGTAACGTTGACAAAAGACAGCAAAACGCTTGAGTTCTTTGAAACTGTATAATTGAATTTTTGAAGTAAGGAGGGAAACCCAGTGCCAATCAAAAAGTATAAACCAACATCCCCGGCAAGACGGAACATGTCCGTTTCTACATTTGAGGAAATCACCACAAATCAGCCGGAGAAATCGTTGTTGGCCCCGTTGAGCAAACAAGCAGGCCGCAACAACCAAGGTAAAATTACAGTTCGTCACCATGGTGGTGGACACAAACGTAAATACCGTATCATTGACTTCAAACGTACTAAAGATGGAATACCGGGCCGCGTTGCTACGATTGAGTATGACCCGAACCGTACATCCAACATCGCTCTGATTCACTATGCTGATGGTGAAAAGCGTTATATCATCGCTCCTAAAGGTTTGAAAGTTGGAGATCAAGTATTCTCCGGACCTGAATCAGACATCAAAATCGGTAACGCACTGCCACTCGAAAACATTCCAGTAGGTACCGTTATCCACAACATCGAGTTGAAACCAGGTAAAGGCGGACAATTGGTTCGTGCTGCTGGTACAGAAGCTCAATTGCTTGGTAAAGAAGAAAAATACGTTTCCGTTCGTCTCTCTTCTGGAGAAGTTCGTCGTATTTTGAAAGTTTGCCGCGCGACAATCGGATCTGTAGGTAACCAAGACCACGAGCTCATCAAAATCGGTAAAGCCGGTCGTAGCCGTTGGTTGGGTAAACGTCCTGAGGTTCGTGGTGTAGTAATGAACCCTAACGATCACCCACACGGTGGTGGTGAAGGTCGTGCTCCAATCGGACGTAAATCGCCAATGTCACCATGGGGTAAACCTACACTTGGTTACAAAACGCGTAAGAAAAATAAAGCTTCTGATAAATACATCATTCGCCGCCGCACGAAGTAATACACACTGTGCATAACTTCGTGAGGCATCTGCGGATGCATAATAGCTATGTTTGAAGGGAGGATCTCCACATGGGTCGCAGTTTGAAAAAAGGGCCATTCATTGATGGCTACATGCTTAAAAAGGTAGAAGAGATGGAAGCTTCAGGTAAGAAGAATGTGATCAAAACCTGGTCCCGTCGTTCTACAATTTTCCCGCAATTCATCGGACACACATTTGGCGTTTACGATGGTCGTAAACACGTGCCAGTGTATGTAACTGAGGACATGGTCGGACACAAACTGGGTGAGTTCGCTCCAACCCGTACGTACAAAGGCCATACTGCTGATGATAAGAAAACAAGAAGATAAATGAATATCTTTAATGTTTGAAAGGAGGTTACACAATGGAAGCAAAAGCACATGCTAAGTTTATCCGGATTGCTCCTCGTAAAGCTCAACTCGTTGTTGACTTGATTCGTGGCAAGCAAGTAGGTGAGGCGGTTGCCATTCTCCGTCACACTCCGAAATCTGCTTCTCCAATCGTTGAGAAGTTGCTTAACTCCGCTATTGCGAATGCGGAACATAACTATTCTTTGGATGTTAACAACTTGGTTATCTCGCAAGCTTACGTGAACCAAGGACCGACAATGAAACGTTTCCGCCCTCGTGCAATGGGACGTGCAAGTCGTATTAACAAACGTACTAGCCACATTACTTTGGTGGTATCTGAGAAGTAGAAGGAGGGGAAATGTGTGGGCCAAAAGGTAAATCCAGTCGGACTCCGTGTCGGAATTATCCGTGACTGGGAATCTAAGTGGTATGCAGGCAAAGACTTCGGTGATCTTTTGATGGAAGACGTGAGAATTCGTGAATTCCTGAAAAATAAATTGAAAGACTCCGCTTTATCTCGTGTAGAAATTGAGAGAGCGGCTAACCGCGTAAACGTAACGATTCACACTGCTAAACCAGGTATGGTTATTGGTAAGGGTGGTTCGGAAGTTGAAAATCTTCGTAACCAAATTACGAAAATTGCTGGCGGTAAAAAAGTACACATCAACATTTCTGAAATTAAGAACCAAGACTTGGACGCTGTTCTTGTAGCTGAAAGCATTGCACAACAATTGGAACGTCGTGTTTCTTTCCGTCGTGCTCTGAAACAAGCAATTCAAAGAACTATGCGCTCCGGTGCTAAAGGTATCAAAACTCAAGTAGGCGGACGTCTTGGCGGTGCTGAGATCGCACGTTCTGAAGGCTACAGCGAAGGAACTGTTCCACTGCACACACTGCGTGCTGACATTGACTATGGTACAGCAGAGGCTCATACTACTTACGGACTTATCGGCGTAAAAGTATGGATCTATCGTGGAGAGGTTCTTCCTACGGCTAAGAAACAAGCTGCTAAGGAAGGAGGCAACTAATCATGTTGGTACCAAAACGCGTAAAACACCGTAAGCAACAACGTGGACATATGAAAGGCCAAGCTAAAGGCGGAACGACTCTGAACTTTGGCGAATACGGTCTGCAAGCTACGGAACCGGCTTGGATTACGAACCGTCAAATCGAAGCGGCTCGTATTGCGATGACTCGTTACATCAAACGTGGTGGTAAAGTTTGGATCAAAATTTTCCCAGACAAACCAATCACTCAAAAGCCTCTCGAGGTTCGGATGGGTAGCGGTAAAGGTAACGTAGAAAAATGGGTTGCAGTAGTGAAACCAGGTAAGATCATGTTTGAACTTGCTGGTGTACCGGAGGAAATTGCACGCGAAGCAATGCGTCTTGCCGCTCACAAACTGCCAATCAAAACGAAGTTCGTGAAACGTGAAGAATTGGGTGGTGAAGCAAATGAAAGCTAGTGAATTTCGCAACCTTACCTCTGCTGAAATCGAGCAAAAGATTGCCGGATTTAAAGAAGAACTCTTTAACCTCCGCTTTCAATTAGCTACCGGTCAGCTGGATAACCCGACTCGCATCCGTGATGTGCGGAAAGAAATAGCTCGTGCTAAAACCATTATCCGTGAGAGAGAATTGGGAATCGGTTAATTAGGGATAGGATGGACAATCCGTCCGTAATCAGGAAGGAGGCCAACAATGAGCGAAGAACGTAACGCACGTAAAGTGCAAACTGGTAAAGTGGTCAGCGATAAAATGGACAAAACGATTGTTGTTGCTGTAGAAACTTACAAAAAACACAACTTGTACCATAAACGCATTAAGGTTACTAAAAAATTCAAAGCGCATGACGAAGAAAACACTGCGAAAATCGGTGACACGGTGAAAATCATGGAGACTCGTCCGCTTTCGAAAGATAAACGCTGGAGACTTACTGAAATCGTAGAAAAAGCGGTTATCATCTAATGCATCAGCAGCATTGCTGAAAGGAGGAATACTAAATGATTCAACCATTTACACGTTTGACTGTGGCTGACAACTCCGGTGCGAAGGAACTGATGTGTATCCGCGTACTCGGCGGTACGGGACGTCGTACAGCTCAAATCGGTGATCTGATCGTTTGTTCTGTTAAACAAGCAACACCAGGCGGCGTTGTCAAAAAAGGTGATGTAGTTAGAGCGGTTGTCGTTCGTACGAAACGTTCTGTACGTCGTAAAGACGGTTCCTACATCGGTTTTGATGAAAATGCAGCGGTTGTTGTAAAAGACGACAGAAGCCCACGTGGAACACGTATTTTCGGACCAGTTGCTCGCGAACTTCGCGATAAAGACTTCATGAAAATCGTTTCCTTGGCTCCAGAAGTTATCTAAAGCTTAATCTCGTGATGTTAGAAACAGGAGGTGTACGAAATGCCAAGAGTGAAAAAAGTTCTGGAATCCCATAACAACAAACTTCACGTTAAAAAGGAAGATACGGTTATGGTGATCAGCGGTAAAGACAAAGGTAAAAAAGGCCGTGTCATCGCTGCTTATCCTCGTGAGAACCGCGTCCTTGTGGAAGGTGTTAACATGGTGAAAAAACACCAGAAGCCTAACCAGCAAAATCCGCAAGGCGGCATTATCGAGAAGGAAGCTCCGATTCACGTTTCCAACGTAATGCACATCGATCCGAAGAGCGGAAAAGTAACCCGTGTAGGTTACAAAGTTTTGGATAACGGTAAGAAAGTGCGCGTTGCTAAACGTTCCGGAGAAATTATCGACTAATTGAACCGAATGAGAAAGGAGGGCTATGATTCATGGCATCAAGAATGAAAGAACGTTACCTGCAAGAAATCGCTCCTGCTTTGATGCAGAAGTTTAACTATACAACGGTAATGCAAGTGCCGAAAATCGAGAAAATCGTTATCAACATGGGTGTGGGCGACGCTGTCCAAAACTCTAAAGTGTTGGATTCTGCAGTAAACGATTTGCAACTGATCGCGGGTCAAAAACCTGTAATCACTCGTGCTAAAAAATCTATCGCAGGTTTCAAACTGCGTGAGAATATGCCTATCGGTGCGAAAGTTACATTACGCGGTGAGCGTATGTACTTCTTCCTAGATAAGCTGCTCAACGTAACGCTTCCTCGTGTCCGCGACTTCCGCGGTGTATCGAGTAATGCTTTCGATGGACGTGGTAACTATACACTGGGTCTGAAAGAGCAATTGATCTTCCCGGAGATCGAATACGATAAAGTTGATAAAGTCCGCGGTATGGATATTGTCATTGTAACAACGGCGAAAACAGACGAAGAGTCCCGTGAATTGCTTACGCAAATGGGAATGCCTTTCGTTAAGTAATGTTGGCATAACGTTTCCGGGTGTCTGGAAAGACTCCCTTTTCTCCGAAATTATTTAGGAGGTGTCAGGCTAAGTGGCAAAAACTTCGATGAAAGTTAAACAACAACGTACACCTAAGTTTAAAGTACGTGCATATACACGCTGTGAGCGTTGCGGACGTCCACATTCGGTCCTGCAAAAGTTCAAAATTTGCAGAATTTGTTTCCGTGAATTAGCTTATAAAGGCCAGATCCCTGGCGTGAAAAAAGCAAGCTGGTAAAAAGTCCTGAACGGGAAGGAGGTTAACTCACAATGACTATGTCTGATCCAATTGCAGATATGCTTACTCGTATTCGTAACGCGAACACTGTTCGTCACGAAACGGTAGAAATGCCTGCTTCGACAATGAAAAAACAAATCGCCGATATCCTGAAGCGTGAAGGTTTCATCCGTGACGCTGAAGTTATCGATGATAACAAACAAGGGATTATCCGTGTTTTCCTGAAATACGGTCAAAATAACGAGCGCGTTATCACTGGTCTGAAAAGAATCAGTAAACCTGGTCTTCGTGTTTACACGAAAAGCAACGAAGTACCTCGTGTACTTGGTGGCCTGGGAATCGCGATCATCTCGACATCTAAAGGTATCATGACGGACAAAGAAGCTCGTCAATCGAAATCCGGCGGAGAAGTCGTTTGCTACGTTTGGTAATATAACGTCACAAGATAGGAGGTGCAACATATGTCTCGTATTGGTCGCAAACCAATCACAGTACCAAGTGGTGTAGACATCACCCTGGACAACACCGTTATTACGGTAAAAGGACCTAAAGGAACTTTGACTCGTGAGCTTCATAAAGACATGAAGGTTACAGTTGAAAATAACGAAATCACAGTTGTGCGTCCTTCCGATAACAAAACTCACCGTTCTTTGCACGGCACAACGCGTAGCGTTGTAAACAATATGGTGAGCGGCGTTACTGAAGGATTCGCGAAATCTCTGGAATTGGTTGGGGTCGGATATCGTGCAAGCAAATCCGGAGATAAAATCGTTCTGAACGTTGGTTACTCTCACCCGGTTGAAATTACACCGGAAGCGGGAATCGAATTCGAAGTACCTTCGAATACAAAAATCATCGTTCGCGGAATTGACAAAGAGCGTGTAGGTGCTTACGCTGCTAAAATCCGTTCCGTACGTGAACCTGAGCCGTACAAAGGTAAAGGTATTAAATATGAAGGCGAGCGTATCATCCGTAAGGAAGGTAAAGCCGGTAAGAAGAAATAAGATTTCTCTTACCGCCTTTGCGCGGCTTTCGGCTTGCTTGCTTCGTGTGTTTCTAATATACCCCGTGGCTTCTGCTTTGAAGCCAGCGAGGTAACCTGAAAGGAGTGAATCTTTGAGATGATTACGAAACCAGATAAAAATAAGGCTCGTCTGAAAAGACACCTTCGTGTTCGTAAGAAAATCCAAGGAACGGCAGCACGTCCTCGTTTGAACGTATTCCGTTCTGGTAAACATATGTATGCTCAAATCATCGATGATGTTGCTGGTGTAACAATCGCTTCCGCGTCTACCGTAGACAAAGAATTGAGCACTGACATCAAAAATGGTGCATCTGTTGAATCAGCTCGTAAAGTTGGCGAACTCGTTGCTAAACGTGCGAAAGACAAAGGTGTTTCCAACATCGTATTTGACCGTAGCGGTTATCTGTACCATGGTCGTATCGCAGCATTGGCTGAAGCGGCTCGTGAAGCAGGACTTGAGTTTTAAGATATTTTTCAAAAGGAGGTTAACGACTTGCGTGTAGATCCGAATACTTTGGAACTGACTGAAAGAGTTGTAAATATTAATCGCGTAGCTAAAGTAGTAAAAGGCGGACGCCGTTTCAGCTTTAGCGCACTGGTTGTAGTCGGCGACGGCAACGGCTGGGTTGGAGCTGGTATCGGTAAAGCGGGCGAAGTACCTGATGCAATTCGCAAAGGTATTGAAGACGCTAAGAAAAACCTTGTACACGTTCCACTCGTAGGAACATCGATTCCTCACTTGGTAACAGGTAAGTTCGGCGCAGGACGCGTGCTGTTGAAACCAGCATCTGAAGGTACTGGTGTTATCGCTGGTGGTCCTGTACGTGCGGTTCTCGAACTTGCTGGTGTAGGTGACATTTTGACAAAATCTCTGGGTTCTTCGAATTCCATGAACATGGTCAATGCGACTTTGGAAGGTTTGTCCCGTTTGAAGCGTGCTGAAGACGTGGCTAAACTGCGCGGAAAATCCGTCGAAGAGCTTCTGGGTTAAGGAGGGAATTCTCATGGCTAAATTAGAAATTACCCTCGTCCGCAGCTTGATCGGACGTCCGGAGACGCAAAGAACAACTGTGAAAACATTGGGTTTGCGCAAAATCAATAGCAAAGTGGTACAAAACGATAATCCTGCCATCCGTGGTATGATTAACAAAGTAAGCCACTTGGTTGCTGTTAAAGAAGTAGAAGCTTAATAACGGGTTAATCCCACAAATCTTTAAGGAGGTGCAACGAACGATGAAGTTACATGAGCTTTCACCATCTCCTGGATCCCGCAAAGAACGTAAACGTCTTGGTCGCGGTCCAAGTAGTGGTACAGGTAAAACATCAGGTCGCGGTCACAAAGGACAAAATTCTCGTTCTGGCGGTGGAGTTCGTCCAGGCTTCGAAGGTGGACAAAATCCATTGTATCGTCGCTTGCCAAAACGTGGTTTTGTAAACCCAACTCGCAAAGAATATGCAGTTGTGAATACTGAAGACCTGAACAGTTTTGCTGCGGGTACTGAAGTAACTCCAGAATTCTTGATGACGAACGGCGTAGTTAAAAACGCTAAATCCGGAATCAAAATCCTGGGTAACGGTGATGTCACTGTGAAGCTGACTGTTAAAGCTAACAAGTTTTCTCAATCTGCTATTGAGAAAATTGAAGCTGCCGGCGGTACAACCGAGGTGATTTAATGTTCAAGACCCTAAAGAATATCTGGCGGGTTGAAGATCTGCGCAAAAGGGTATTATTTACCCTTTTTGTACTGATCATTTACCGCATCGGCTCCTTTGTTCCCGTACCGGGAGTTAACAAAGACGTGTTCGAAGCGACAAATTCTGCGGGTAAAGAAGTTTTTGGACTTCTCAATACGTTCTCGGGTGGAGCGCTCTTCCAGTTCTCGATATTTGCGCTCGGGATCGTGCCTTACATCACTGCGTCTATCATAGTACAGTTGCTTTCCATGGACGTTATTCCTAAATTAGCGGAGTGGGCAAAGCAAGGTGAACAAGGTAAGAAGAAATCTGCACAGTTAACCCGTTATTTAACCATCGGGCTGGCATTGATTCAAGCGTTTGGTACGTCGATCGGATTCAACCGCTTGTACAATACAGAGATGGTGCCTAACGCTACATTTGCAGATTATATCTTGATCGCGATTGTACTTACGGCCGGTACTTCATTCCTGATGTGGCTTGGTGAGCAGATCACCGAGAAGGGCATAGGAAACGGGATTTCGATCTTGATCTTTGCGGGTATCCTATCTACGGTGCCTAACATTATCAAACAAACGATCGAATCTGACTTCATTCAACCTGACCAACTGTTTATGAATATTCTTAAAGGTGTTATCATCGCAATTGTTATTGTGTTGATCATCATAGGGGTCATTTACATTCAGCAGGCGATTCGGAAGATTCCAGTACAGTACGCTAAACGTGTCGTAGGTAACAAAATGTACGGTGGACAGAATACACATATCCCGCTGAAAATTAATGCAGCAGGTGTTATCCCTGTCATCTTTGCTTCATCGCTGTTGATGTTCCCAACGATCATCGCCAACTTCTGGGCAGATCGCCTCTGGGCACAGTGGATCGGACAGAATCTGACTACACACAAACCTCTGGGTATGTTGCTGTATGTCGTGATGATCTTCGGTTTCACATTCTTCTATACTTTTGTACAGATGAATCCACAGCAGATGGCTGATAATATGAAAAAGAACGGCGGTTACATCCCAGGCATTCGCCCGGGTAAAGCAACCGAGAAATATCTGACCCGTGTCATGACTCGTTTGACAATGGCCGGTGCCATGTTCTTGGCAGTCATTTCCGTTCTGCCTGTAATCTTAGGGGCACTGTCTGGTTTGCCTCAATCTGCGCAAATTGGAGGAACATCCCTCCTGATCGTTATCGGTGTTGCGCTGGATACGATGAAGCAAATCGAAAGCCAATTGATCAAACGCCACTACAAAGGTTTTATCAATAAATAGGCAATAGGTACCGGTCGAGTGAAGATTTACTTGCCGGCACCTATTGTGCTGTTTGTTGATGTAGGGTAGTCTTGGAGGGAGTGACATAACGTGAACATCCTATTCATGGGCCCTCCGGGGGCAGGAAAAGGAACGCAAGCAGACGTCATCGTGAAAGAGTTCGGTATTCCCCATATTTCAACAGGCGATGCATTTCGTCTCGCGATCAAACAGGGAACTCCCATTGGCATGAAAGCCAAGGAATATATGGATCAAGGATTGCTTGTACCAGATGATGTAACCATTGGCATCGTTGAAGAACGTTTGCAGCAGCCTGACTGCAGAGAAGGTTTCCTCTTGGACGGATTTCCAAGAACCCTTTCGCAAGCAGAAGCGCTCGATGGCATTCTGGATCGATTGAACTCAGGTCTC
Organism: Paenibacillus amylolyticus; assembly: GCF_047302515.1. GTDB lineage: Bacteria > Bacillota > Bacilli > Paenibacillales > Paenibacillaceae > Paenibacillus > Paenibacillus amylolyticus_G. The sequence goes on from NZ_CP168019.1 coordinate 6,752,053, forward strand.
GATCATGTAATCAACCTGAAAGTGGATCGCAACAAATTGCTCGCTCGTTTGACGGGTCGTCGAATTTGTAAAAACTGTGGTTCCACTTATCATGTGGTATTCAATCCGCCTAAGCAGGAAGGTATTTGTGATAAATGCGCTGGTGAGTTGTATCAACGCTCTGATGATAATGAAGAGAGTGTAGGTACACGACTGGACGAGTATATCAACAAAACAGCACCACTCCTCACGTTCTATGAGACTAAAGGTCTTCTTCGTCAAATGAACGGAGAACAGGATATCGATCAAGTTTCTCAAGAAATCGTGTCCTTACTGAGAGGTTAATTGATGATCATTGGTAAGTCCGAAACGGAACTGGGCTTGATGAGGGAAGCAGGGAGAATTGTTGCGGAAACGCATCGTCTCTTGGCAGAGCATATCGCTCCCGGTATTACGACTGGAGAACTTGACCATATGGCTGATCAATATATCCGCAGTCAAGGAGCTGTGCCGTCTTTCAAAGGTTATAACGGTTTCCCTGCCAGTGTGTGCGCTTCAGTCAATGAAGAGTTGGTACATGGATTTCCCGGCAAACGCAAGTTGAACGAGGGCGATATCGTTACGTTTGACATTGGCGCGCAGTACCAGGGGTATCATGGAGATTCCGCCTGGACTTATCCGGTCGGCCGTATTTCCGAAGAAGCCCGTCGTCTTCTGGACGTTACCGAGGCTTCGTTATACGCAGGTCTGGCGCTGGTAAAACCGGACGTTCGCTTGTTTACAATATCTCATGCGATTCAGAAATATATTGAAGATGAAGGGTTCTCCGTAGTTCGTGAATATGTCGGTCACGGCATAGGCACAGATCTGCACGAAGAACCACAGATTCCGAACTATGGTCTTCCTGATCGGGGACCACGGCTTAAAGCGGGCATGGTGCTGGCCATAGAGCCGATGGTTAACGTAGGTAGACGGTATGTGAAAACGTTGGAAGATAACTGGACTGTCGTCACGGTTGATGGTAAGTTATGTGCCCACTTTGAACACACCGTAGCAGTTACACCAGATGGTATGGAAATTTTCACAAAACTGAATGCGTAGGTGATGAGGCATGAACAGTCAGTCTAATCCGCAGCTCGGTCAACTTGTGAAGATCCGTAAAGGCCGCAATGCGGACCAAGCCGCAGTAATTGTTGCTATAGCGGACAGTAAGTTCGTATATATTGCGGATGGAGACAAACGTAAGTTTGATCAACCAAAGAAGAAGAATCTTCTTCATCTTGAACTCCAGCCCATGATTAGCAGCGAGGTTGTGAACAGTTTAAACGAGAGTGGTCGGGTGACAAATGGAAAGCTCCGTTACGCGGTTCATTCATTTCTGGAATCCACCAACATTCAAGCTGAAGAGAAAGGAGACTGACTAATGGCTAAGGAAGATGTCATTGAAGTGGAAGGTACGGTTCTCGAACCGCTACCGAATGCAACATTCAAGGTTGAGCTTGAGAACGGTCATCAAATTCTCGCTCACGTTTCCGGAAAACTGCGGATGCACTTTATCCGTATCCTGACTGGAGACAAAGTAGTTGTTCAGTTGTCGCCTTATGATTTAACAAAAGGTCGCATAACTTACCGTAAATAGTAGTAGACAGTTGCAATGAACTGTGAAGCTTATGTAGCGGGTTTTGCCCGGCAAAACTTGCGAAAGCTTCGAAGCCGGTTTTACAATAGTAGAACAAGGTCAATGCTTACGAAGAGGGTTTTGCTTAGCAAAACTTTGAGGAGGTAATTCACATGAAGGTAAGACCTTCGGTCAAGCCGATTTGCGAAAAGTGCAAAGTCATTCGCCGCAAAGGGAATGTTATGGTTATCTGTGAAAATCCGAAACACAAACAAAAACAAGGTTAAAGAAGGGGGTGTAGCGTAAAATGGCACGTATATCTGGTGTGGATTTGCCACGTGATAAGCGCGTTGAGATCGCCTTGACTTATATTTTCGGAATCGGTAAAACGACTTCCCAGAAAATTCTGAGCACAACAGGCATCAATCCGGACACTCGTGTTCGTGATTTGACGGAAGATGAAGTCGGCAAATTGCGTGAAAGTATCGATAAAGAGGTCAAAGTAGAAGGTGACCTGCGTCGAGAAATCTCTTTGAATATTAAACGTTTGACGGAGATCGGTTGTTACCGTGGAGTTCGTCATCGTCGTGGTCTGCCTGTTCGTGGACAACGTACGAAAACGAATGCTCGTACTCGTAAAGGTCCTCGTCGTACAGTAGCGAACAAGAAGAAATAATAAGGGGGGATAAGAGAAAATGGCTAAACCGAAAAAAGTCGTACGTACTAAACGTCGTGACCGTAAGAATATTGAATCTGGCGTGGCGCATATCCGTTCCACTTTCAATAACACTATCGTTACTATTACGGATCCTCACGGAAATGCAATTTCGTGGGCAAGCTCCGGCGGCCTCGGATTCAGAGGTTCCCGTAAATCGACTCCGTTTGCTGCACAAATGGCTGCTGAGACTGCTGCCAAAGCTGCAATGGAACATGGGATGAAAGCCGTTGAGGTTATGGTTAAAGGACCAGGCGCAGGCCGTGAAGCAGCGATCCGCTCTTTGCAAGCTGCTGGTCTTGAAGTTAACCTGATCAAAGACGTAACTCCAGTCCCGCATAACGGATGCCGTCCTCCAAAACGTCGTCGTGTCTAATGAGATTTGCCCCTGCGTGTGGTATATTTCCGGCACAATCTGCTAATAATGGTTGTTTAGGCATACTACTACATGTTTTCGCAAGAGAAGGTAAATGTTTCATAGAGGACCGACGTTTTGAAGGAGGGGTATTGCAGTGATTGAAATCGAAAAGCCGAAAATTGAGACGGTAGACGTCAACGATGATGGCACCTATGGGAAATTCGTAGTAGAACCGCTTGAGCGCGGATACGGTACGACGCTTGGAAACTCGCTTCGCCGAATCTTGCTCTCGTCACTGCCGGGTGCGGCAGTGTCTTCGGTTCAAATCGATGGCGTTCTGCATGAATTTGCTACAGTTCCTGGCGTAATGGAAGATGTTACGGAGGTTATTCTTAACCTGAAAGCTTTGTCGCTTAAGATTCATTCAGACGAGGAGAAAGTGCTCGAGATTGATGCTGAAGGCGAAGGAGCAATTACGGCTGGAGATATCCGTGCTGACTCCGATGTGGAGATCCTTAACCCGGATTTGCACATTGCTACGCTCGGACCAGGTTCGAGACTTCACATGCGTATTTTTGCCAATCGCGGTCGCGGCTACGTCCAGGCAGATCGGAATAAACGCGATGACCAGCCGATCGGCGTCATCCCAGTCGATTCCATCTTCACCCCGATCAGTCGCGTTAACTACGCTGTGGAAAATACGCGTGTCGGTCAAGTGACCAACTATGACAAGCTCACGTTGGAAGTTTGGACTGATGGAAGTATTCGTCCTGAAGAGGCTGTAAGCCTCGGCGCTAAAATCTTGACTGAGCATTTGATGCTCTTCGTGGGTCTTACAGACGAAGCGAAAGATGCAGAGATCATGGTCGAAAAAGAAGAAGACAAAAAAGAAAAAGTACTCGAAATGACGATCGAAGAGCTGGATCTCTCTGTTCGTTCCTACAACTGCCTCAAACGTGCCGGTATTAATACCGTGCAAGAGCTGACTACGAAAACGGAAGAAGACATGATGAAAGTCCGTAACCTCGGACGCAAGTCTTTGGAAGAAGTTCAAGAGAAGCTTGAGGAACTTGGTTTGGGACTACGTACAGAAGAATAGACAGCCGAGTGCTTGAAGTGAAGGAGGGAAAACAATGGCATACCAAAAGTTGGGCCGTAATTCCAGCGCACGTAAAGCTTTGTTCCGTGACCTGGTAACCGACCTGTTCTTATACGAACGCATTCAGACAACTGAAGCGAAAGCAAAAGAGGTTCGCTCTATTGCTGAAAAACTGATCACTAAAGCGAAAAAGGGAGATCTTCATGCCCGTCGCCAAGTGGCAGCTTATGTTCGCCGCGAAACTATCGATGGTGAGCAAGATGCAATCCAAAAACTGTTTAGCGAATTGTCCGGTCGTTACGCTGAGCGTCCAGGTGGATACACTCGTATCCTGAAACTGGGACCTCGTCGTGGTGACGCAGCGCCAATGGTTTACTTGGAACTGGTAGACCGCGCGTAAAACAGATGAGATGAGGAAAGGGGACAGAATCAAAGATTCTGGATTAACCCTTTTTTTCTCTTCATTTCGGAATTCGTGCTGTAATAGAAGCTCCGTAAGGGGCTTCTTTTGCTGTTCGGGATAGGGATATGTATAGTATGGAACAAAGGTGTGGTAATAATGCGGAACTTATGTATGACGTTAACTTATGATGGCACTGCCTATTTCGGCTTCCAAGTACAGCCGGGTGGGAATACCATTCAGGATCATCTTGAAGATGCGATTCGTGCTTTAACCGGTGAGAAGGTTAAAATTACAGGTTCAGGCCGAACAGATGCAGGTGTTCACGCCCGCAGACAAATCTTCAATTTTCCTACGGAGTCCCAGATCCCGATTGAACGTTGGTGTATTGCACTCAACTCCAGATTACCCTCCGATATTGTCGTTATTGATGCGATTGAAGTTTCGGCTGATTTTCATTCTCGCTATGCAGCGAAAAAGAAAACGTATCGTTATACAGTCAATGCGAATCAATTCCCGGATGTATTCAACAGAAGACTGCAATATCATCATCATGCGAAGCTTGATATTTTGGCAATGCAGGAGGGCTTACGACATTTCATAGGGACGTATGATTTTACCTCTTTTGCTTCACGCAAGTCTCAGAAAGAGAATCATGTCCGTTCGGTGTACGAAGCATGGATGGAAGTGGACCGATCAATGTGCAGAGACCATCCGCGCGATCAGGGTGTCATTCACATTTATGTGAGTGGTAACGGCTTTTTGCAGCATATGGTTCGTATTATTGTAGGGACACTGCTGGAGATCGGAGAGGGCAAACGGAAAGCCTCTGATGTACCAAATATGATTGCTGCATGTAATCGATCTGCTGCAGGACCTACTGCAGTTAGCTGCGGTTTAATGCTCTGGGATCTTGAATACAAAAAAGATTGAATTTGGTGAGTGAAAAGCTTAATTAACACTTGCGATTTAATCGCCTATCATGTAATATAAAAGTTGTGTTTTCTTAATGGCTTTCCCACAGCCCCAATTAAGAGGTTCACATCAAATTTACAATCCATCAACACCTAAAGTTATAACTTAACGAACGAAGATAAATGAAAATGATGATTTTGAACATTTTAAGGAGGAACTTTTCATGCGTACTACGTACATGGCGAAGCCTAACGAAGTTGAGCGCCAATGGCACATCATTGATGCTGAAGGCAAAACCCTCGGACGTTTGGCGAGCGAAGCAGCAGCTTTGATTCGCGGCAAACACAAGCCACAATTCACTCCACATGTGGACACTGGCGATTTCGTTGTTATCATCAATGCTGAGAAAATCGTATTGACTGGTAAGAAAATGCAAGGTAAAAAATACTACCGTCACTCAATGCACCCAGGTGGTTTGAAAGTAACTACAGCTGAAGAGATGGTTAAAAACAAACCTGAGCGTATGTTGGAATTGGCTGTTCGCGGTATGCTTCCTAAAACTCGCATGGGCGAGAAAATGAAGTTGAGACTTAAAGCGTACAGAGGCACTGAGCATCCACATGCAGCACAAAAACCAGAAGTTTACGAACTTCGCGGTTAATTAAAAGGAGGACAGTTTCATGGCACAAGTACAATACTATGGGACAGGTCGTCGTAAACATTCGGTAGCACGTGTTCGCCTTGTACCGGGTGAAGGACGCATTGTCATCAATAAACGTGATATTAATGAATACTTCGGTTTGGAAACACTCAAACTGATCGTAAAACAACCACTGAACTTGACAGAAACGCTCAACAACTATGACGTTCTTGTTATTGCTCATGGTGGCGGAATCTCCGGTCAAGCCGGCGCAATCCGTCATGGTATCTCCCGCGCTCTGCTCAAAGCAGATCCGGAATACCGTGCATCCCTGAAAAAAGCAGGATTCCTGACTCGTGACCCACGTATGAAAGAGCGTAAAAAATACGGTCTTAAAGCGGCTCGTCGCGCACCTCAGTTCTCCAAACGTTAATATTAAAAGCCTTTGGCCTCGGTCAAAGGCTTTTTTATATATTCATGACTATTACGCCATATATTATATTAGTTTATGCGATAGCTCTCATATCTCTGATGTCTCTCCCCATGCTTGTGCATTTTTCCTTCATTGCCTTTTCAATGTGCTCTTAATGTCCCTCAATACAGTCCTATAATATGTACGTTAATACATCTACATCTTACTGAACCTCTCTAATCGTTTTAGATCATTGGATTTGCTCTTACGCTCTTACCCATCGCTCACCACACATTCTATAACAGCTCATATAAATCATCGTTTAGAACTCGCGCCGGATTTCTTGAATGCACTCAGCTTACTGTTTTGCGCTTAAATCTTTATTGCAAACCATATCAGTATTTCTTATGGAAACGATAAAAGTCTCTTACATATCAACAGCTAAAATTCGCAACGTTGCTCCCCTTAAAACTTTAGCTTTTCTTCCTTCATCTTCAAACGCCCAGTGATTTTTGGATGCTGTTCTTGACGACAAGAACTGTCCAAACCCAATAACAGCAAAGGTTTCCCAGGCTAAGAGATGTATTTTTACCTGTCTAATGACCTGGGCCAATATCATTGTTTTTATCTCATTAACAGAGAAATGAATAAATTGAACCAATATATTGTGTGAAAGCGACGATCAAACATGGGCAAAAACTGATTTATTTTACCATATGGCAGGCATTGACATCCCCAATGAAAGATTTATACTAAACATAATTCATATTAGATTAGTCGGCTTTAAGATGTATTGAAATGCAGAATGGGGGAAATTCACAGATGAACTTGTTGGAGAAAGAAGAATTGGCACGGACGAAGGCAGAGGAACTGGAACATGCCAGTCCAGAGGATATTATTCGGTATGCTATTGAAACATTCCCAAATATCACTTTTGCATGTAGCTTTGGTGCAGAAGATGTTGTACTTGTAGATATGGTGCAGAAAATCAGCCCATCCACAGATATTTTTTATCTGGATACAGATTTTCACTTTAAAGAAACATACGAAACACGTGATAAGATGCAGGAGAACTACAACCTTGAATTTGTACGCGTGTCACCTAAGATTACTCCGGAAGAGCAGGCAGCTCAACACGGTGAAGAGTTGTGGAAGTCTGATCCCAATGGGTGCTGTAACATTCGCAAAGTCGAACCGTTAACACGTATTCTTTCTCAATATGATGCATGGATTACAGGTATACGTAGAGATCAAGCACCAACTCGTGCAAACTCGAAGAAGGTTGAATATGATTCCAAATTTGGCCTGATGAAGTTTAATCCGATTGCGCACTGGACGACTGAGGATGTATGGCAATATATTCGTGACAATAACGTTGTGTATAATCCTCTTCATGATCAGAACTACCCAAGTATTGGTTGTGAGCATTGTACACGTCAGGTTATGCCTGGTGAGGACCCACGTGCCGGACGCTGGTCTGGTAATGATAAAACGGAATGTGGCCTTCATAAATAATAGATATACAAGGAGCTGACAAGATGACATCGATTCTGCCTCATGGAGGTACGTTGGTTCAGCGTATCGTACAAGGAGAAGAACGGGAGCAATTGTTGCAAGACAGTAAAAACTTATCCTCTTTGCTTATTAATACCTGGACAATATCAGATTTGGATCTGATTGGTGTAGGTGCGTTCTCACCACTAGAAGGTTTCTTGAATGAGGAAGATTACCTTTCGGTGATATCTCGCATGCGTCTTGCCGATGGAACAGTCTGGAGTATACCGATTACACTTGCTGTTGACGATAAACAAGCCGCATCCCTCCAGATTGGTGAACTTGTGAAACTTGTTGGTGATCAAGATGGGGTAACTTATGGATTGCTCGAAGTCCAAAGTATATACCAGGTAGATCAGGGCGAAGAAGCCCGGCGTGTATTCAAAACCGATGATCCCGAGCACCCGGGTGTTAAAAAACTGTTGGAGCGTCCTGCAACATACGTAGGAGGTCCAATCCAAGTGTTGAATCGTCCAAAACCTTCGAAATTCGAAGAATTCTATTATGATCCTGCAGATACCCGGAAGATTTTTCAGGAGAAGGGTTGGAAGACGGTAGTTGGTTTTCAGACACGTAATCCGGTCCATCGGGCTCATGAGTACATCCAGAAGAGCGCTATGGAGATTGTCGATGCACTCTTCCTGAATCCGCTTGTTGGAGAGACGAAGTCGGACGATGTTCCCGCAGATGTTCGGATGAAGAGTTATCTGGTATTACTGGAGAACTATTACCCGGCCGATCGTGCGTTCCTTGGTGTGTTCCCCGCAGCCATGCGGTATGCCGGACCACGTGAAGCTATTTTCCATGCGATGGTTCGCAAAAATTACGGGTGTACCCACTTTATTGTTGGTCGTGACCATGCGGGTGTGGGTGATTATTATGGAACATATGAAGCACAGGAGATCTTTACTAACTTTACAGCAGAGGAATTGGGGATCACTCCGTTGTTCTTCGAACATAGTTTCTTCTGTACCAAATGTGGAAATATGGCATCCAGCAAAACTTGTCCACATGATAAAGAACACCATATGGCGCTTTCCGGCACCAAAGTACGCGGACTGCTCCGTGACGGTCAGTGCCCTCCACCTGAATTTACACGTCCTGAGGTAGCTGAGGTGCTGATTGAAGGAATGGCGGAACAAGTCCGGTCCTAGCGGTATATTTGTCCATCTTGTCCCATATAGATGATTAGAGTCATTTATAGGGACGAGGTGGTTTTTTTATGCGTAAAAATATGGGGAAACACTTTGTAGTCTGGATTAGGTTAAAAACAATCAAAAGGGTCATGCTGAGTCTCTGTCTACTGGCCATGTTAGTGGCGGTAATGTCCTATGAGCTGCCTTCCGCAAAGACTTCAGGTTATTGGAGTTTGCCGATGGCGGGTAAAGTCATTGCCATTGATGCAGGACACGGAGGTCCCGATGGAGGAGCGGTAAGTAAACAGGGAGTTATTGAAAAAGATATCAACCTGTCTATCGCCCTGTATGTGAGAGATTATTTGCAACAGGCAGGGGCCTTAGTGGTTATGACAAGAGAAATAGACACGGATTTGGCGGAATCAGACACCAAGGGGTATTCTAAACGCAAGACGGAAGATCTGAAACAAAGAGTACGGCGGATAGAGGATAAGCAAGCAGATCTCTTTATTAGCATTCACATGAACAGTGTCCCATCCAACCGCTGGAGTGGAGCGCAGGTTTTCTATACAACTAACCATCCGGATAACGAAGGTTTGGCTAATCTGCTTCAACAAGAGATGGTTCGTAATCTGGAGAATACAGATCGAATCGCCAAAACAGTGAATACGGTTTATCTGTTACAGGCGCTGAAGATCCCTTCGGCGCTGGTAGAAGTGGGTTTCCTTTCTCATCCGGAAGAGGCACGTATGCTTGCCGACGAAGCTTATCAACGCAAGGTGGCTGCTTCGATCTATAATGGAATTCTCAGATATTCCTCAGGAGAACGGCCTAAAAGTTAGTCAGAACAAGAAAGGTAATGATATAATTGGATCAGCATACCTAATTACATGCCAATAGATAAAGCTGAGGTGCTGTCTGATGTTATCAAAAGAACAGATACTTGAACTATTACAGCCATTACAAGAACCACAATTGGGAGTAAGTCTGACCGAACTGGAATGGGTTCGAGATATTATGGTGAAAGAAAATCATGTGGCTCTGACCATAGTGACACTGGAAAATCGACCTGAGGATACAACAGCCTTGAGTGATGCAGCGCGTAATCTGTTGTCCCAGCGCGGACTGAAGGATGTGCATATTCGTGTGCGTGCAGCTTCTGAGCATGATCGTGAGAGCCTGAGTATGGGACAACCCGATGATGAGCCAGATCGGGACGAAGTGCTCGTAAAAGGTCACGCAGCGGGTCTGGATGGACATGAGCTGTTAAGTCCTGAATCAGGTGTTCGTTTTATTGCTGTGGCCAGTGGTAAAGGTGGCGTTGGTAAATCAACGGTAACCGTTAATCTGGCTGCAGCCTTGGCACGTCAAGGCAAGAAAGTGGGCTTAATTGATGCGGATATCTATGGTTTCAGTGTACCCGACATGATGGGGATTGAAGAATATCCGGTCGTTGAAGATGGCGTTATTCAACCAATTGAACGTTTCGGTGTCAAAGTTATGTCGATGGGTTTCTTTATCCGTGAGAACAATCCGGTAATCTGGCGTGGACCTATGCTCGGTCGGATGCTGCGTCAATTCTTTACTGATGTCCAGTGGGGCGAGTTGGATTATATGTTACTGGACTTGCCACCGGGTACGGGGGATGTCGCTTTGGATGTGCATCAGATGTTGCCCCAAAGCAAGGAGATTATCGTTACTACACCGCATGCAACAGCAGCTTTTGTTGCAGCACGTGCAGGTGCAATGGCCATCCAGACCGATCATGAGTTACTTGGTGTGGTTGAAAACATGGCTTATTACGAGTGTGGCAGTTGCGGAGAGAAGGATTATGTCTTTGGTCGTGGAGGCGGGGGGAGGCTTGCAGAAAGTCTGCATACCAGCTTGCTTGCCCAGATTCCTTTGGGTACTCCAGATAATCATCCTTCTGAGCCTGACTTCTCACCGTCTGTATACAAAGCAGACTCCCGTATCGGGGCCATCTACGATGAAGTGGCTCAGTCCATTGAATCCAAATTCTAACGGGATGTTCGTTATCAATAAAAATAAAGCCTGCGTCCATTCGGATGCAGGCTTTTAGTTTCTGGAATATACCAACATCTACAGTTTATGAACCTCCACCGCCGCCAGAATCTCCACTTCCACCATCTCCGCCATCACTACCCTCTTGTCCTTGCCCTTCTTGTCCACCTTGCTCTTTTCCTTGTTGTCCGCCACTTTCTACTTTTGGTTGCAATTCGTCCTGCACAACCTTCTTGAGCAAAGTGAGGACTTCCATGCGGAACAACGGGTTCTGCATCACTTCCTGCATAACAGTCATCGTCTGTTTACGATAATCTGGAGTCTTCGTCATATCCATGAACATCTTGGATACTTCAGGTGACTTCATGATGTCTCCAACAGATTTCTGATATGTGGGATCTTTAATCAATTGCATATGAAGTTGTTTACTTTGTGCGTTGATTACTTTGGCAAATTCACCCGCAAACTGCGGATCGGTCATGATCTTTTCGAATTCCTTCTTATATTCGGGAGCTGTGATGGTATCTTTTACTGCAATACGTATTTGTTCCGAAGATTGCACAGGCATTAACATTTTCATACCAATGGATCCTGAAGCACCACCCGAACCTCCACCTTCTTCAGAACCGCTGCTTCCGCTGGATGAGCTTTGACCTGTAAGAGCTTCCTCCACCGCTTTCTTGCCTTCGTCACTTTTTAAAATATCTACAACCATTGTTTTCATCTCTTTATAACTGCCCTGAGGAGGCGAAGAACTCTGATCTGAACCGCAGCCGGCAAGCATGACGGATAGCCCCAGTACGACACAGCATAGCTGCCACAAAGGCCGTTTCATGTGTACAATCCCTCCTTGATTAGATACTGGATGTAGTATGTGATGGGAAAGGGGGAAATATGTTGAGCAATGATGGTTTTTTGCTGAGAAGGTTGGTAAAATAAACACTCGGGGGTGGAAAACTTTTGAATTTACGTAGATGGTTTTTCCTGTTTTGGACAGCCTTGCTTATTGGGGCCGCGGGAGCATTGGGTACAGGATTGATTATGATGCTGGTGAACGGGGAGAAAACAAATGGATTGAATGATTTTCTTCTGTATCTTTTGATCTTATTTGGATCAGGGGTTATGATCAGCGTGTATTCACAAATGGGTTTCTTTGCATATCTGATATTAAATTATATGGGTAAAGGTGTATTTCCAAAGCGCGGTTGGCAGATCGTGCAAATTGTACTAACGGTGTTAGCCCTGCTTGACGTGATGTTTTTACGCCTGTTTGTTGGGGGAGACCGGGAGCGTATATCGGATATTGTGTTAGGTATCATTATTTTGGCAGCTGCAATTGTTACCGCTTACGTTAAAGTAAAGCTGACTCATATCTCAGCGCTTGTACCCACACTCTTTTTCATGATTGCCGTCACCATAGTGGAGACGATCGGCGTATTACGTATTGATGTGAATGCTGCAACCATATTTATTGTGGTTCCCTTGCTCCTATGTAATGCATACCAAATGCTGATATTGCACAGGCTGGTGGATGTATCTACGAACCAGAGTGTAAGTGGAAAGGCAGAACAGTTGAAAGAAAGCCGAGCATAGAATTCATTTTGCATAAAAAACATACCAAAAAGAGCTAACCTGGTTAGCTCTTTTTAACTTTTACGCACCTATTTGAGCTATAGCTCATAATTGAGTAATCATTGACCGCTGGCTTGGTCACGAACTTCTTTGCCCTCGACACTAGAATGGTTCAGCAGTTCCGAGACGGTAACGAATTCATAGCCCTGGTTTTTTAATTTGTCGATAATGACAGGGAGTGCTTCATGCGTTTGTTTGGAGGAATCGCTTGCATGCAGCAGTACGATGTCCCCTGGATGTGCCTTGCTTACTACGCGATCAACAATGGTCTGTACACCAGGGTTTTTCCAATCCAAGGAGTCGGTATCCCACTGCACAACCTGATAATTCAGACTATTGGCTACCTGAAGCACTCGCTTGTCAAAGTCCCCGTTGGGCAGACGTAGTAATTTCGGTTCTTTTCCCGTTAAATCGGTTAAAATGCTATGAGCTGTCGAAATTTCTTTGCGAATTTCTTCTTCGGTCAGGCTGCTGTAGTTCTCATGTCTGTGACCATGGCTGCCAATTTCATATCCTGCCTCTTTGATGGCAGTAACAATTTCGGGGTGTGTCTTGCTCCAGGGGGAGGAAAGGAAAAAGGTTGCCTTCTGCACTTTATTTTCCTGAAGAACTTTCAGAATCGGCTCTGTCCGTTTATCCCCCCAGCTAATGTCAAAGGTAAGTGCGATTACCTTCTTCTCGGTTGGAACGCTGTAGACGGCTGATGGTGCTTCCTCCGAGAATACGGAGACATTGCCTCTCTCCAGATAAATAATACCGATCGCAAAGATGGCAGCAACGAGGACAATCAAGTACCGTTTAATCTTTTTGCCGCTAAATACATAGAACGAGTTCATTTCAATAAGCGCCCCTCTCCCATAAGAAATGCTTGTTTACTCTCCAATGTATGCTCGTACTGCCCAGTTATTCGTCACTGATCCTTGTTTGTCCATCATTTTAGATTCTACAGGAGGTTATTATGTTAAAATTCAGTACATTTCTTAAAGATCTTGGTTCCATCCGCGGTGCATTAATCTGGTCCGTAGTTTTGTTTGCTGTTGGAATAGGAGCAGGGTGGGTGAGTACAGGACCACTGGAAGAACTGTTGTTGAACCAAATCGGAGGATTACGTGAAGTCAGTGAACGGCTGGAGCAGGGGGGCAATGTGCAATGGAACTTCTTCCTGTTTATCTTTTTCAATAATGCCATCAAAAGTGTACTTGTCATCTATGCCGGTATATTCTTCGGAATTCTGCCTGTCATCTTCCTGCTGATCAATGGGATGGTCCTTGGATTTGTGGTGCACACCACGATGAATTATGGAGCAAGCTTCTATGATATTGTGGTTAAAGGTTTACTTCCGCATGGCATTATTGAGATTCCGGTCATTATTATTGCTTGCGCCTTCGGACTGAAGTTTGGTGGTCTGGTTATCAAAAGCCTTGCACAACTTGGAAGTGACAAGCGAAATACGATGGGTACCCGGTGGAAAGCATTCATGAATAGGACGTTAACGGCATCCTTCTGGGTTGTCATCTTGCTTCTTGTTGCAGCAATCATTGAAAGTACACTTACGTATACTCTGGTGAGAGGATAAAATTTTGTGCTGGTTGGCATTCATAAATTTTCAGAAAGTTGACCATAACAATAAAACGGGTTCCAGCAGCACCCACAAAAGCGAATGCACGGGGTGTTGCGTGAAACTTGTGTAAGTGTGATAAAGAGGCTATGCACAAAAAGGAGAACTCTAATGCTGGGTATGTTGTTTAACGAGAAGGAATGCAAGGAACTAGACTATGTGCTGCGTAAAGAATTAGATGAGATGCTTTTCGATCTAAGTGATAATCGTCTTGACCAAGAGATCAAATATGCTATCGCGAGCCGATATAAGACTGTGTTCCGCATGTATGCACGCTTTGCCCCGCCAAAAGAGTTGTCCAAGTATGCAAGAGGTGGGAAGCTGAAAAAGTCGAAGCCGTAATGCTGAAGCTGGTCATATATTCGATTTACAGTAGTGGAAGTGAGGTGCGGCTCTTCATAGCGGGTGCTGTACCTCTGAACCATGAGAATGTGAAATTGTTAAGGGGTTCATACTTTTTGTCGAAAAAGGGTTGACCTTTCTAAATTCATATGGTAAATTAATTCTCGTTCCTTTTTTAGGAGCGGTTCACCGAAGCAAGCATGAAAACAAAGCGATTGAAAATAATCGAAAAAAATAATGTTTGCAAAGAGAACTTCAACATGATATATTATAAAAGTCGCCGCTGAAACGACGACAACATGAAAAACAGCACTAAATTGAATGTTTGATCTTTGAAAACTGAACAACGAGTGAGTAAACATTCTGCTTGCAGAATGAACGCAAAAGTTTGAGACAAGCCTTGGCTTGAATTGACTGGAGCACAAATGAGATTTTTAATCTCGTCAGATTCAAAATGAGCTTATCGCTCTTTTCAATACTTTATTGGAGAGTTTGATCCTGGCTCAGGACGAACGCTGGCGGCATGCCTAATACATGCAAGTCGAGCGGAGTTGATAGGAAGCTTGCTTCCTTGATACTTAGCGGCGGACGGGTGAGTAACACGTAGGCAACCTGCCCTCAAGTTTGGGACAACTACCGGAAACGGTAGCTAATACCGAATAATTGTTTTCTTCGCCTGAAGGAAACTGGAAAGACGGAGCAATCTGTCACTTGGGGATGGGCCTGCGGCGCATTAGCTAGTTGGTGAGGTAACGGCTCACCAAGGCGACGATGCGTAGCCGACCTGAGAGGGTGATCGGCCACACTGGGACTGAGACACGGCCCAGACTCCTACGGGAGGCAGCAGTAGGGAATCTTCCGCAATGGGCGAAAGCCTGACGGAGCAATGCCGCGTGAGTGATGAAGGTTTTCGGATCGTAAAGCTCTGTTGCCAGGGAAGAACGCTTGGGAGAGTAACTGCTCTCAAGGTGACGGTACCTGAGAAGAAAGCCCCGGCTAACTACGTGCCAGCAGCCGCGGTAATACGTAGGGGGCAAGCGTTGTCCGGAATTATTGGGCGTAAAGCGCGCGCAGGCGGTCATTTAAGTCTGGTGTTTAATCCCGGGGCTCAACCCCGGATCGCACTGGAAACTGGGTGACTTGAGTGCAGAAGAGGAGAGTGGAATTCCACGTGTAGCGGTGAAATGCGTAGATATGTGGAGGAACACCAGTGGCGAAGGCGACTCTCTGGGCTGTAACTGACGCTGAGGCGCGAAAGCGTGGGGAGCAAACAGGATTAGATACCCTGGTAGTCCACGCCGTAAACGATGAGTGCTAGGTGTTAGGGGTTTCGATACCCTTGGTGCCGAAGTTAACACATTAAGCACTCCGCCTGGGGAGTACGGTCGCAAGACTGAAACTCAAAGGAATTGACGGGGACCCGCACAAGCAGTGGAGTATGTGGTTTAATTCGAAGCAACGCGAAGAACCTTACCAGGTCTTGACATCCCTCTGATCGATGCAGAGATGTATCTTTCCTTCGGGACAGAGGAGACAGGTGGTGCATGGTTGTCGTCAGCTCGTGTCGTGAGATGTTGGGTTAAGTCCCGCAACGAGCGCAACCCTTATATTTAGTTGCCAGCACTTCGGGTGGGCACTCTAGATAGACTGCCGGTGACAAACCGGAGGAAGGTGGGGATGACGTCAAATCATCATGCCCCTTATGACCTGGGCTACACACGTACTACAATGGCCGGTACAACGGGCTGCGAAATCGCGAGATGGAGCCAATCCCAACAAAGCCGGTCTCAGTTCGGATTGCAGGCTGCAACTCGCCTGCATGAAGTCGGAATTGCTAGTAATCGCGGATCAGCATGCCGCGGTGAATACGTTCCCGGGTCTTGTACACACCGCCCGTCACACCACGAGAGTTTATAACACCCGAAGTCGGTGGGGTAACCGCAAGGAGCCAGCCGCCGAAGGTGGGATAGATGATTGGGGTGAAGTCGTAACAAGGTAGCCGTATCGGAAGGTGCGGCTGGATCACCTCCTTTCTATGGAGAATCGTTTCCTGCAACGGAAACATTCAAATAAGCAGGTTCTCAGAACCTGCGACAGCGATTCATTTCGGTCCGTCACTTCGGTGTGGATGAAATGAAGAGCACAAGCAACTCACTCGTTGCTCAGTTTTGAGAGCTCAAACTCTCAAACGTTTGGTGGCGATAGCGAAGGGGTTCCACACGTTCCCATCCCGAACACGACCGTTAAGCCCTTCAGCGTCAATGGTACTTGGACCGCAGGGTCCTGGGAGAGTAGAACGTCGCCAAGCGTAACCCATTTTGGGTTCAAATAGTATATATAATGTGGGCCCTTAGCTCAGTTGGTTAGAGCGCACCTCTGATAAGGGTGAGGCCGGTGGTTCGAGTCCACCAGGGCCCACCATTTGTATCTTTTAATTTTATATGGGGCCATAGCTCAGCTGGGAGAGCGCCTGCCTTGCAAGCAGGAGGTCAGCGGTTCGATCCCGCTTGGCTCCACCAAAAATGTTTTACAAGTTTGTTCTTTGAAAACTAGATATCGAAACGAAACAAACGCGAATTAGAACATTCCTTTTTAGCTGAACTTGTGCAAACAAGATTCAATAAAAACGGTAGTCAAATTGCTTTTGTGATGGTATCGGGTGAGAGCGACTTTTGGATTTGGACGCAGTCCAAACCAAGGGAAGCGAGCGACCGAAACCGGAACAAAATGGTTAAGCTACTAAGAGCACACGGAGGATGCCTAGGCGCTAGGAGCCGATGAAGGACGTGGCGAACAACGAAACTGCCTCGGGGAGCTGTAAGCAAGCTTTGATCCGGGGGTGTCCGAATGGGGAAACCCAGCTGGGGTAATTTCCAGTTACTCATAACTGAATACATAGGTTATGCAGAGGCATACCAGGGGAACTGAAACATCTAAGTACCCTGAGGAAGAGAAAACAATAGTGATTCCGTCAGTAGCGGCGAGCGAACGCGGAGAAGCCCAAACCAAAGAGCTTGCTCTTTGGGGTTGTGGGACGTCTCACATGGAGTTACAAAGGAACCGGTTAAGCGAAGAGGTCTGGAAAGGCCCGCCAAAGAAGGTAAAAGCCCTGTAGTTGAAAGTTGGTTCCCTCCGAGACGGATCCCGAGTAGTGCGGGGCACGTGAAACCCCGTATGAATCCGGCAGGACCATCTGCCAAGGCTAAATACTTCCTAGCGACCGATAGTGAAGCAGTACCGTGAGGGAAAGGTGAAAAGCACCCCGGAAGGGGAGTGAAATAGAACCTGAAACCGTGTGCTTACAAAAAGTCAGAGCCCGTTTTAGGGGTGATGGCGTGCCTTTTGTAGAATGAACCGGCGAGTTACGTTCCCGTGCAAGGTTAAGGTGAAGAGCCGGAGCCGCAGCGAAAGCGAGTCTGAATAGGGCGACTTAGTACGTGGACGTAGACCCGAAACCGGGTGATCTACCCCTGTCCAGGGTGAAGGTGCGGTAACACGCACTGGAGGCCCGAACCCACGCATGTTGAAAAATGCGGGGATGAGGTGGGGGTAGCGGAGAAATTCCAATCGAACTCGGAGATAGCTGGTTCTCCCCGAAATAGCTTTAGGGCTAGCCTCGGAAAACAGAGTCGTGGAGGTAGAGCACTGATTGGGTGCGGGGCCCGCAAGGGTTACCAAGCTCAGTCAAACTCCGAATGCCATAGACTTACTTCCGGGAGTCAGACAGTGAGTGCTAAGATCCATTGTCAAAAGGGAAACAGCCCAGACCATCAGCTAAGGTCCCCAAGTGTGTGTTAAGTGGGAAAGGATGTGGAGTTGCACAGACAACCAGGATGTTGGCTTAGAAGCAGCCATCATTGAAAGAGTGCGTAATAGCTCACTGGTCGAGTGACTCTGCGCCGAAAATGTAACGGGGCTAAACACACCACCGAAGCTATGGCTTGATGCTTTGCATCAGGGGTAGGGGAGCGTTGTATAAGGGTTGAAGGTGTACCGTAAGGAGCGCTGGACATTATACAAGTGAGAATGCCGGTATGAGTAACGAAAAGATCAGTGAGAATCTGATCCGCCGAAAGCCTAAGGGTTCCTGAGGAAGGCTCGTCCGCTCAGGGTAAGTCGGGACCTAAGGCGAGGCCGAAAGGCGTAGTCGAAGGACAACAGGTCGAAATTCCTGTACCACCGTAAGCCGTTATGAGCAATGGGGGGACGCAGTAGGGTAGTGACGCGGACTGATGGATGTCCGTCTAAGCAGTAAGGCTGATGTGTAGGCAAATCCGCACATTGTAAGGCTGAGCTGTGATGGGGAGCGAAAATTGTAGTAGCGAAGGTCATGATCTCACACTGCCAAGAAAAGCCTCTAGCCAGGTGATGGTGCCCGTACCGCAAACCGACACAGGTAGGCGAGAAGAGTATTCTAAGGCGCGCGGAAGAACTCTCGTTAAGGAACTCGGCAAAATGACCCCGTAACTTCGGGAGAAGGGGTGCCCCGGTAGTGTGAATAGCACGAGGGGGCCGCAGTGAAAAGGCCCAAGCGACTGTTTAGCAAAAACACAGGTCTGTGCGAAGCCGTAAGGCGAAGTATACGGGCTGACGCCTGCCCGGTGCTGGAAGGTTAAGGGGAGTGGTTAGGAGCAATCCGAAGCTGTGAACCGAAGCCCCAGTAAACGGCGGCCGTAACTATAACGGTCCTAAGGTAGCGAAATTCCTTGTCAGGTAAATTCTGACCCGCACGAATGGCGTAACGACTTGGGCGCTGTCTCAACGAGAGATCCGGTGAAATTTTAATACCTGTGAAGATGCAGGTTACCCGCGACAAGACGGAAAGACCCCATGGAGCTTTACTGCAGCTTGATATTGAATTTGGGTACGATCTGTACAGGATAGGTGGGAGCCTTTGAAACGTGAGCGCCAGCTTGCGTGGAGGCAACGTTGGGATACCACCCTGATCGTATCTAGGTTCTAACCTGGTACCGTAATCCGGTGCGGGGACAGTGTCAGGTGGGCAGTTTGACTGGGGCGGTCGCCTCCTAAAGAGTAACGGAGGCGCCCAAAGGTTCCCTCAGAATGGTTGGAAATCATTCGAAGAGTGCAAAGGCATAAGGGAGCTTGACTGCGAGACCTACAAGTCGAGCAGGGACGAAAGTCGGGCTTAGTGATCCGGTGGTACCGCATGGAAGGGCCATCGCTCAACGGATAAAAGCTACCCTGGGGATAACAGGCTTATCTCCCCCAAGAGTCCACATCGACGGGGAGGTTTGGCACCTCGATGTCGGCTCATCGCATCCTGGGGCTGAAGTAGGTCCCAAGGGTTGGGCTGTTCGCCCATTAAAGCGGTACGCGAGCTGGGTTCAGAACGTCGTGAGACAGTTCGGTCCCTATCTGTCGTGGGCGTAGGAAATTTGAGAGGAGCTGTCCTTAGTACGAGAGGACCGGGATGGACGTACCGCTGGTGTACCAGTTGTTCCGCCAGGAGCACCGCTGGGTAGCTATGTACGGACGGGATAAACGCTGAAAGCATCTAAGCGTGAAGCCCCCCTCAAGATGAGATTTCCCAGTATGTAAGACCCCTTGAAGACGACGAGGTAGATAGGCTGGGGGTGGAAGTGCAGCAATGCATGGAGCTGACCAGTACTAATCGGTCGAGGGCTTATCCAATTGCAAGTGATAATTCGCATGTTTCGTTTCGAATCTAGTTTTCAGAGAATGATCTCTGAAATGAAAATTGGTACATCACAGAACGTGTGTATGATTTTCAGTTCCATATCTGATTTTAAGAAGCTATGCTTCGATAAATCGCGTTTGGTGGCGATGGCGGAGGGGTTCCACACGTACCCATCCCGAACACGACCGTTAAGCCCTCTAGCGCCGATGGTACTTGGACCGCAGGGTCCTGGGAGAGTAGGATGCCGCCAAGCGAACTCTTTCATCATACATAGAAAACAGGCTCTGCATGTGGACGTTGTACGATGAATTGCATTTGCACTGCAAATGCATATTATTCCCTGATAGCTCAGTTGGTAGAGCACTCGACTGTTAATCGAGTTGTCACAGGTTCGAGCCCTGTTCGGGGAGCCATTTGCTCTCATAGCTCAGTAGGTAGAGTGCATCCATGGTAAGGATGAGGTCACCGGTTCGATCCCGGTTGAGAGCTTTGGAAATGGGGCCCGTTGGTCAAGGGGTTAAGACACCTCCCTTTCACGGAGGTAACAGGGGTTCGAATCCCCTACGGGTCATATAGTTGGAGGCTTAGCTCAGCTGGGAGAGCATCTGCCTTACAAGCAGAGGGTCGGGGGTTCGATCCCCTCAGCCTCCACCATATTTTTATTGGGGATTAGCCAAGCGGTAAGGCAACGGACTTTGACTCCGTCATGCATAGGTTCAAATCCTATATCCCCAGCCATTTTAGTATGAGTCATTAGCTCAGTTGGTAGAGCACCTGACTTTTAATCAGGGTGTCGAAGGTTCGAGCCCTTCATGACTCACCATCATATGCGCGTGTGGCGGAATTGGCAGACGCACTAGACTTAGGATCTAGCGTCTTTGACGTGGGGGTTCAAGTCCCTCCACGCGCATCCTTTATTTGCGGAAGTGGCTCAGCGGTAGAGCATCGCCTTGCCAAGGCGAGGGTCGCGGGTTCGATTCCCGTCTTCCGCTCCAATATTTTGCGCCCTTAGCTCAGCTGGATAGAGCGTTTGACTACGAATCAAAAGGCCGGGAGTTCGAATCTCTCAGGGCGCGCCATTATTTTTTTAGTATCGGGATGTAGCTCAGCTTGGTAGAGCACCTGGTTTGGGACCAGGGGGTCGCATGTTCAAATCGTGTCATCCCGATTTTTTTGTTTATGCGGGTGTAGTTCAATGGTAGAACTTTAGCCTTCCAAGCTAATAGCGTGGGTTCGATTCCCATCACCCGCTTACAGGACATAATAAAAGAGCCTTTGCAGATGCAGAGGCTCTTTTATTTTTATTAACGTAAGAATTAGCAGTTATTTTATATAATATTTTATGTAAAGAACAGTACAGGTTTATTTAAAAAAGAGCGAAGACCTCCCTATTTCAATAGTAAAGGGGTCTTCGCTCTTCTGTTTATCTCTGTGGATGAGCTGCTTCTAAGACGTAGCAGCTATTCTATAGTGACGTGAGTACAATTTTAACGTTCGTTATGATCAGTGACTCTTTTACGCATGCCAGCTAAACCAAGCAACCCTAGCAAACCGAGCCAGCCCCAATCCATGCCGTTGTCACGGTTGGTTGTCGTGGCATTAGCACGAACACTGTTGGTACGATAGTCACCATTGTTGCGGTAGTTTCCATCCATATTCAGGTTGGTGTTTGCGCGATCCATGTAGTTGGTGTCCTGATAAGACCGGACACGTGATCCGTTGGTGTTGGTATCCATTCCTTTGGACATTTGACCATCAGCAGCAGCAGGGCCAGCCATCGCGGCCACCAGAAGCACGGAAGCAATAATTGTTGTACCTTTCTTCATCATTTGGATTCCTCCTTTTTAGTAAGAGCTATAGATTAATCTGCCCAAAAAGCTAAGAACAATATGTAGAAATGGTCTGTTAAGATATCCCTACGTTTACAGTAGGTTAGGAACATACATAAGAACCTCCCCTAATAAGCAGACTTGTAGTGGGAAGAAATTTGTAATTACATCTTTAATTTATTGCGTCACTGTGGTAAAGTATACAAAAGCTTGCTTTGCCGGTCATGTTTCTTTGTATATCATCTGTTCTCAAACAATGAAATTATGCGTTTTACCTTAATATCAGGTACATGGGATCATATCTAAAAGAACTGTATATTTATGAGTTTTTAAGAATAGGTATGAGACTTTTGATTTATCTAAAGTACGTGAAAAAGGTATCATGCGACAGTATATGACCATTAATTGAAGCAGAACAAGAAAATGAATAAAAAAGCGTGTTTTTGTGCTGTAAATCGGGGATAATCCCCATTTTTTCTAGTAGAAAAATAAAGATTTTCGTACCATTTTATTGTATGATGTTATGAAGGTGTCAAATTTACGTGTACGAATGGAACGATCAGATGGGAGGATAAGCATGACTGAAACTATGGTAACCGCCAGCAAAAGCCAATCCAACAACCTGCTTCGGCGAGACGTGCGGTTCCTGGGCAATATACTCGGAGAAGTTCTTGTCCATCAAGGCGGCACGGAGCTTCTAGATATCGTTGAGAAGATTCGGGAAACGAGCAAATCGTTGCGTGCAGAATTTCTGCCAGAACTCTATGCAGAGTTCAAAACGATGATCCAGGAATTAGACTCGGACAATCGTCACCAGGTTATTCGGGCTTTCGCTATTTATTTTCAATTAGTTAATATTGCTGAACAAAACCATCGGATCCGGCGTAAACGGGATTATGAACGTTCTGCTGGGAACGCTGTGCAGCCAGGATCGATTGAGAAAGCAGTACAGGATCTTAAGGAGCGTGGACTGTCTCATACAGAGGTGGAAGAGATTCTTGACGATTTGTCGTTGGAACTTGTTATGACAGCTCACCCAACCGAAGCTATGCGCCGGGTTATTCTGGACATCCATAAACGGATATCCGAAGATGTCATGTCACTTGATAATCCTACGCTGACGTTGCGTGAACGTGAACAGTTGCGGGAGAAGCTGCTGAACGAAGTTATTACGCTCTGGCAGACAGATGAACTTCGCGACCGCAAACCGACTGTACTCGATGAAGTGCGGAACGGGATGTATTACTTTCATGAAACGTTATTCCACGTACTTCCGGATGTATATCAGGAGCTGGAACGCTGCCTGAACAAATTTTATCCTGACCATGACTGGCATGTGCCGACGTATTTGCGGTTCGGTTCCTGGATCGGTGGAGACCGGGATGGAAATCCTTCGGTAACTTCAGATGTAACATGGCAGACGCTGTTGATGCAACGCAAGCTCGCTTTGCGAGAATATCAACGGATTATGATTGAACTTATGGGCCATCTCAGCTTCAGCACAAACATCATTCATGTATCGGATGAGCTGGTGCAGTCGATTGAGCAGGACCGTAATTCTGTTACATTGAAAAAAGTGGATATCTGGCGGAATGAAAAAGAGCCATACCGCATCAAATTGGCCTATATGATTGCCAAGCTGAACAATGTACTGGATGAAAACAAATTAGGTCAGCCTGACCGTTATCATAGCGCACAGGATTTGATTGATGAACTGATGATTATTGATCGAAGTCTGCGCCATCATTTTGCCGATTACGTAGCAGATACGACCATTCGCAAAATGATTCGTCAAGTCGAGTTGTTTGGTTTCCATACCGCAGCATTGGATGTGCGTCAGCACAGTAAGGAACATGAAAATGCGATGTCGGAGATTTTGGCGAAAATGAACATTGTAGAGGATTATGCGCGTCTAACTGAAGACGGTAAAATCGATCTGCTTGCTCGTTTGCTGGATGATCCACGTCCGCTTACTTCTCCTTATCACCAATACACGGAGGGAACCAAAGAGTGTCTGGATGTCTTCCGTACCATTAAGCGTGCCCAGAACGAATTTGGGAACGGCTGTATCACAAGTTACCTGATCAGTATGACGCAGGGCGCAAGTGATTTGCTGGAGGTTATGGTATTTGCCAAGGAAGTGGGCTTATTCACCAAAGGTCACAACGGTGACGTTGTATCTACACTCCAAGCGGTGCCGCTGTTTGAAACGATTGATGATCTACATGCGGCTTCGGACATTATGCAGAAGCTGTTCAACCTTCCTGTATACCGCGCAAGCGTAAAAGGACGGAATGAACTGCATGAAATCATGCTTGGTTATTCAGATAGTAACAAGGATGGCGGCGTGGTTACAGCCAACTGGGAACTGCGCGTAGCGATGAATGCCATCACGGCTGTAGGGAATGAACACGGCGTTAAGCTGAAGTTCTTCCATGGACGTGGCGGGGCTCTTGGACGTGGCGGCATGCCACTCAACCGCAGTATTCTTGCTCAACCACCACATACGATTGGTGGGGGGATCAAGATTACGGAGCAGGGAGAGGTTATTTCTTCCCGTTATTCCCTTCAGGGGATTGCATACCGCAGTCTGGAGCAGGCAACTTCGGCTCTAATCACAGCAGCACTTAATGGGCTTGAGCCGCAAGAGTCAGCATCCGAACGTCATTGGGACAGCATCATCAAAGAGATTTCGGAAGTATCTCTGACGAAATATCAGGATCTGATTTTCCGTGATCCAGACTTCTTCACCTTCTTCAAAGAATCAACGCCGCTTCCGGAGGTTGGTGAGCTGAATATTGGTTCCCGTCCATCCAAGCGTAAAAATAGTGATAAGTTTGAAGATCTGAGAGCGATCCCTTGGGTATTCGCCTGGACTCAAAGTCGATATCTGCTTCCGGCATGGTATGCGGCAGGAACAGGATTGCAAAGTTACTATCAGGATAAAGAGGAAAATCTGGTTGTCCTGAAAGAAATGTATGCAAGCTTCCCATTCTTCCGCACATTAATTGATACGGTACAGATGGCTGTAGCCAAGGCAGATCTGGTCATTGCCAAAGAATATTCAGCCATGACTTCGAACAAGGAAGCCCGTGATCGCATCTACGGTCAGATTGAAGCCGAATTCAAGCTCACAAAAGAGCTGATTCTGAAAATTACCGGAGAAGCTGAAATTCTGGATGATGTACCGGTTATTCAAGAATCCATTCGCCTTCGTAACCCTTATGTAGATCCGTTGTCCTACATGCAAGTTCAACTTCTGAGCGAGCTCAGAGATATGCGTGAACGTGGTGAGGATGATACGGAACTGCTCAGAGAAGTGTTGCTGACAATCAATGGCATCGCTGCAGGACTGCGTAATACAGGTTGATTATTGAACTGCTGCATTTGAATAATTATATGTAACAAAGTACCCATTACTTTGTTAACTAAAAAGCTCCATTCTCTGCTCTACGGAGTGAGAGATGAAACGGGACTCCTGAGGGAGTTCCCGTTTTTACTGTTTTTAGCGGATATTTGTCATACAGTCTTGATTTTTGACCAAAGTTGATTTACGATTTGATTGGTGAATTACAAGTGTGGACGGGTATCAGAAGACGGAAGACCCATCAGCATGTCTGGGGGAATAAGGGTGGACAATTTGGAGAACAGGCTTATTAAACTGGTGCTCAAGGGCGACCAGAGAGCCTTTGCAGAAATCGTTGAACTATATAAGGACAAGCTATTTCATTTGGCATACCGGATGCTGAACAATCGTCATGAAGCTGAAGACGTTGTGCAGGAGACGTTTTTGCGTGTGTTTCGTAATATGGAGAAGTACGATCCGAACCAGAAGTTCTCAACCTGGATCTACCGGATCGCAACGAATCTTTGTATTGACCGACTGCGCAGGAAGAAACCTTCATACTCATTGGATGCTGAACTGAATGATCAGGAAGGATCTGATGGTTATGCGATGCTCCCGAGTGATGATCGTACACCGGAGAGTGAAGCGCTCCTGTCAGAAACGCAGACACTCATTCGTGAGGCCATTGACAGTTTGCCAGCCAAGTATAAGTCCGTTATGATTCTGAGATATTTACAGGACTTGTCGCTACAGGAAATCAGTGATGTGACAGGTATGCCCGTAACAACGATCAAGACACGCGTTCATCGGGGCCGTGATTTTCTACGTAAAAAATTGGAGTATAAGTTATAAATGTTAAACGCCTTTAAATATGGGCGAAATTATTTGAAACATATCCGAAACGGATGCGTATGTAATGTATGCAAGTCTTATGCGCGCTTTTTAATGGCACATGGACTAAGTGATTTAAGAAAGGATTGGCTCTCATATGGATTGCAACTCGGCCGTCTCTTTAATGCATGAATGTTTGGATGAGTCGTTGTCCCCGGCCCAGAAGGTTGAACTGAAAAGTCACCTTGTGATCTGTCCGGATTGTCGCATGCGCTTTAAAGAGTTGGAACAGACGGAAATGTTACTCTTTGCCATGAAACACTATTCACCGTCTGCCTCTGATGAGCTGACCAATCGAATTATGAATGCTCTGCCCCAGCCCAAGAGACAGCAAGCATGGCTCAAATGGGTCAAAGGACATCCCGCGCTGACGGCGGCAGCCTTCTTTTTGGTCGTGATGCTCTTTAGCGCCTTGAATTTCTGGAATCAGAATAACGAAATGGTTGTTAAGGGAAATAATCTGGACCAGATCGTGATTCAGGGTAACACGGTTATTGTTCCTGAAGGTAAGTCAATTGCTGGCGATCTTACGATAGAAAATGGAACCGCACAAGTATATGGTGATGTGAACGGCAATCTGACGGTTATCGACGGACAACTGTTTCAGGCTTCAACGGCGCATATTTCAGGTCAGGTGAAAAGTATTGATCAGGCGCTGGACTGGTTCTGGTACAAAATAACCAATATGGTAAATGAAGTGGCTTATCGCTAGAACAGGGTAAAATCTTCAATGGTATATACCAAGCAGGGTACCTCCAGATTGCATGGGGTACTCTTTTTTTATACGCAAACTTTGTAATTCATGGTAAATGTGATGTTTATGTGCAGTTTGAGACTGCCGTAACTTGCAACCTGAACGTTAACGTTATAACCTAGATACTAAAGAGAACATACTACTACATATAGATAAGCATTTTGCACAAATCGAATGATGCAAAAATGCGGAGACAAAGGATTATATAAAATCCTAATGGGTTAATATGAGATCAGGGTTTACTCATCAATGGGGATAGCGGGGGCTGGCTTATGAATTATTTTGCTGACTTAACGTGGACTGAGTCCATTAAGGACGTTATCGATATATTGATCGTTACCTATATTATGTACAAACTGATTTTGCTTGTGCGGGGGACACGTGCGGTTCAGCTCCTGAAAGGGATTCTGTTCCTTGTGCTTATCTGGGCATTAAGTACGTGGCTAAACCTGTATACGCTCAAATGGTTAATGAACCAGATGTTTACGTTTGGTGTCGTTGCGGTCTTCATTATCTTTCAGCCGGAACTACGTCGTGGTCTGGAGCAATTGGGACGCGGTAAGCTGTTTGGACGTTCAGCGGCAGCGAGTGATGAAGAACTAACCGTGTTAATTGGTGAGATTATTAAGTCAGTTAATTATTTGTCACGGCGTAAAATTGGCGCTTTGGTCGTATTTGAACGTGAAACAGGTCTGAACGATTACACGGAATCGGGCATTAAGATGCACTCTCTGGTCAGCTCGGAGCTGATGATTAACATCTTTATTCCAAATACACCGCTCCATGATGGAGCCGTTATTATACAGGGAAAACAGATTTCGGCGGCAGCTTGTTATTTGCCATTATCAGAGAATCCTTTTATCAGTAAGGAATTGGGAACACGTCACCGTGCAGCAATCGGGATTACCGAAGTTGCAGATGCGATCTGTTTGGTTGTCTCCGAGGAGACTGGACAAGTGTCACTGGCAATGAATGGACAGGTCGTTCGTGATATTAAGGAAGAATCGCTGATTGCCAAACTGTATGAGGAGTTGCGCCCTACATCCAATCTGAAAAAGAATGGCTGGACAACCTTCTGGAAACGGAAGGGAGGACGTAACAATGGATAAGTGGTTTAACAATAATAACTTTGCCAAAATACTTGCGCTTGCGGTGAGCCTGCTGCTCTGGTTCATGATTCATCTGGATGAAGTACCAACCACCCCTACGATTACAACAGGGACAACCAACAAGGTTGTGGAACGCACGGTGCCTGTTCAACCTTATGGATTAGACAGCAACAGCTATGTGCTCACTTCATTAAGTACGGATGAGGTCCGGCTGGAGATCAAAGGACAGCGCTCGATGCTAACATCGATTTTTACGAATGACGATTACAAGGTACTGGTCGATCTGAGTCAGGTGAAAGATGGGTCCAATACACTGCCACTTGTACCTGATTTGCCTTCCGGGGTAGAAGTGGTCAGCATGGAACCTTCCATGGTTACGGTGAATGTAGAAAAATTGGGCACCAAATCCTTCAATGTGAATATTGTACCCGAAGGGGAACCATCCGCCGGATACAGCGCTGGAACGCCCGTAATTGAACCTTCGACGCCGGTTAAGGTAACTCTGCCCGAAGGACAACTCGAGGCTGTAGCGAAGGTCCAGGGCAGTGTGAGCGTGAAAGATGCCAAGGAAGATGTCATACAGAAAAAAGTGAAACTTCAAGCATACGATGCTGAAGGCAAGGTCCTTGAAAATGCGATTATAACGCCTCAAACGGTTGAAGTCCGAGTTCCGGTCAATCAGCCCTATACATCTGTACCCTTAAGAATCAAATATTCGGGACAGCTTCCGGAAGGCCTGGTACTCTCCACGGTAGAGCCAAGCGTGAAAGAAGTCTCGGTTTATGGATCAGAGGATGCGCTTGCAGGTATACAGTCCTACGACCAAGTAACCCTTGATCTTACACAGTTTGATCAGTCGGGTACATCGACAGTTAACGTGGACTTGACGCCGCCTTCCGGTTTTGAGAAAATCGAGC
Organism: Paenibacillus amylolyticus; assembly: GCF_047302515.1. GTDB lineage: Bacteria > Bacillota > Bacilli > Paenibacillales > Paenibacillaceae > Paenibacillus > Paenibacillus amylolyticus_G. Next base: position 6,781,001 of record NZ_CP168019.1, read on the forward strand.
CTAGTTCGATTCAGATCAAGGTAACCATATCACCATTTGACGAGGCAGAGGAGACAACCAAAGTCTTTCCGAACGTCCCCATCACACTTACCGGTGCGGGGAATGGACTGGAAGGGACGCTGGTTACGCCTCGAAGCGGCGGACTGAACCTTACACTTACAGGCTCAGCAAGTATGCTTGAGGGTCTGAGTAGTGATGATCTCACGTTAACCGGGGATCTTGCTGGACTTGCGGTCGGAACGCATGAGATCAAGCTTGAAGCCGACCTGCCCCGTTATGCCAAACTGGATGAATCATCCACTGCATTGAGTGCGACGGTCAAAATTAGTGAAAAGGCTGAAGACACCACGACCACTCCTGGCGAAGAACCGACGGACGAGGGAACGGTAGCACCTGACCCTTCACCAGCCGAGGTCGAAAACGGGGAAACGGAGCCTGTTCCTGATGAAGAAGAAACGGAATCGAATACGGATACTCAGGATCAGGGCCAACAGGGGAGCACAAGCAGTCGAGGTAATTTAAATAATAGTAACAGCGGTACTGGCAGTAAAAGTGGCGCGAATCCGTAAACGTTCTAATTTAAAATTCTCAAAAAATAATAATAGTGCTCGTATATGATGCGAATAGAAGGAGTTAAATCATGGGGAAATATTTTGGTACAGACGGTGTAAGAGGGGTTGCCAATAAAGAGTTAACGGCAGAGCTGGCTTACAGCATTGGACGTTGTGGTGGTTACGTGCTTGCAGGCGGTGTGGAAAGACCAAAAGTGGTTATCGGCATGGATACTCGTATCTCGGGATTGATGTTGGAATCCGCACTGGTTGCAGGTCTGTTGTCCATTGGCGCTGATGTGATTCGTCTGGGCGTTGTATCCACTCCGGGAGTGGCGTACATTGCACGTTTGTTGAAAGCTGACGCGGGCGTGATGATCTCGGCTTCCCACAATCCGGTTGAGGATAACGGAATCAAGTTCTTTGGTGGAGATGGCTTCAAGCTGTCTGATGAAACAGAGAACCGGATTGAAGAGCTGATGGATGCGGAGACAGATCAATTGCCAAGGCCAGTTGGTGGCGGGCTGGGTACTGTAACGACAGATGAAGAATCCCGTTATCGTTACCTTGATTTCTTGAAAACGACTGTAAATGAATCGTTCTCTGGACTTAAAATTGTTTTGGACTGTGCAAACGGAGCAGCTTATGAGCTGGCACCAAAATTGTTCAGTGAACTTGGTGCAGAAGTCATTGCCATTGGCGCTGAGCCTAACGGCCTGAATATTAATGAGCAATGTGGATCAACTCATCCAGAGAACCTGAAACAAGAAGTGCTCAAACATAAAGCAGATCTGGGTCTTGCTTTTGACGGGGATGCGGATCGTCTGATTGCTATTGATGAGACAGGCGCTGAGGTGGATGGAGACTTCATTCTGTGTATCTGCGGTGATGCGATGAATCGTGCAGGCAAGTTGAAGGACAGTACCGTTGTATCAACTGTTATGAGTAACATCGGATTCTACAAAGCAACAGAGAAACTTGCACTGAAAACAGCTAAAACGGCAGTAGGTGACCGTTATGTGATGGAGGAAATGCGTCGCGGCGGTTACAACTTGGGTGGAGAGCAATCTGGCCATGTTATTTTCTTGGATTACAATACAACTGGAGACGGTATGCTGACTGCGATTCAACTCGTGGATACGCTCAAGGCTTCAGGTAAAAAACTGAGTGAACTAAAAGCATTAATGACCCAGTACCCACAAGTATTGGTGAATGTGCGTGTTGAAGATAAGAGCAAATACGAGGGCAATGCTGCAATCGAGCAAGCTATTGCTACAGTAGAACAACAACTCGGGGATAATGGACGTGTACTCGTTCGTGCTTCAGGTACTGAATCTCTGATCCGTGTTATGGCGGAAGGACCAGATAAAGCTGAACTTGAACAATTTGTGTCTCAAATCGCAGATGTAGTGCAAAAAGAACTGGTATAGGACTGGAAGATGTAAGAGAAACCTTCTGCATACTGCTTTCTTAAGGGAATTGTTGTGTAGAACGAGGCTTAATATAACATGATTTAGGACTTATGCATGGATATTCCTGCGTCCCGGCCTGATGAGACCATAGGTCCGTTTATCCGGTCGGGATTGTAGGTAAATATGCTAAAATTGTCACAGGTACTTTGCTCCATTGCAAAATGGACCTGACGTGCATATAATGAGTGGAGTCGTCATTCAGACACAGAAAGTGAGGAACGTAAGGTTACAGTTACACAAGCGCCAGAGCTTGGAGTTGCGCGGGATGATGTTGATCAGGATTTCTTCTAGGTTGAAGAACGGCTGATTAAGATCAACGGCAATCAAGCTGACGAGGTGGAGGTGTTCGGATTGTTCGGCGGGGACCTCCCGGTGAAGCACCAGAGCCGTAAACCGGATTGCGGAAAATGGATAGGTGACTGTCCACACAACGCGCCGGTGCAGGTGCAAGAGTTAAACTAAAATTCAAATGAATGTGCGTGAAGACGTAAACAGTACGCGGACGGGAAAATGATGTACATTCATGATTGCATTCATTACAGCTTATGATGACAGCGGGGCGACACGAGGTCGCTCTGATCATTGATAATTGAATAAGTACCAAGTATTCATGAAACGCTAGGCAATCACTCATTTTTCCGATGTGCCGCCTCTGCCTGTTTCTCTTCGTGACACAGTATTCATATACAAACGGAGGAAATAAATTATGTGCGGTATTGTTGGATATATTGGTAATAAGAACACTCAATCGGTATTGGTCGAAGGATTGAAGAAACTCGAGTATCGTGGTTATGATTCTGCAGGTATCGCAGTATTCACACCGGAAGGTCTGCAAATCACGAAAGCTCTTGGTCGTCTTGCGAACCTTGAAGCCAAGCTGGATGGTGCACCACTGGTAGGTAATGCCGGAATCGGACACACACGTTGGGCAACTCATGGTAAACCATCGGATGAGAACTCTCATCCACACACAGATGGAAGCCAGAAGTTCTCTGTAGTGCATAACGGTATTATTGAGAACTACTTGGATCTGAAGGACGAATTGATGGCTCAAGGTCACACGTTCACTTCCGAGACAGATACTGAGGTTATCTCTCACCTGATCGCACGTGAATACAATGGTGATATCGTCAAAACAGTACAAAAAGTGATCACGTTGTTACGTGGCGCATTTGCACTGGGTGTATTGACAGAGCATGAGCCAGAGAAACTCGTAGCAGTGCGTCAAGCAAGCCCATTGATTATTGGTATTGGTGAAGGCGAGAACTTCATTGGTTCCGACATCCCGGCAATTCTGGAGCATACACGTAATGTGTACATTCTGAATGATGGTGAAATGGCGGTATTGACACATGATGCTGTCGAACTGATGACGATTGAAGGCAACTTTATTTCTCGGGAAATGATTCGTGTCGATTGGGATGCTGTAACCGCAGAAAAAGGCGGATTCGAGCACTTCATGCTGAAAGAAATTCATGAGCAACCAAAAGCATATCGTGATACTATGCTGGGTCGCATCGATAATGAAGGCAAAAAAGTTCAACTTCCTGAGTTGAAAATGACTGAAGAACAAATTAAAAATATTCGTAACGTTCAAATCATTGCATGTGGTACAGCGTACCATGCAGGTCTGGTTGGACGTACAGTGATTGAGCAATTGGTACGTATTCCGGTTGAAACAGATGTGGCTTCCGAGTACCGTTACCGTTCCCCAATCGTGCACAAAGATACACTTGTAATCGTAGTGAGCCAATCCGGTGAAACTGCCGATACGCTTGCTGCATTGCGTGAAGCACAATCCAATGGTGCACATGTACTGGCAATCACAAACGTAGTGGGCAGCTCCATTGCACGTGATGCAGATGATGTTATCGCAACATTGGCAGGTCCTGAAATTGCAGTAGCTTCTACCAAAGCGTATACTTCGCAGTTGATTGCGTTCAACTTGCTGGGTCTGTACCTTGCACAAGTTCGTGGTACTCAATCTGCAGAAGAGATTGAACACACGCTGGCAGCGATGCAAGCATTGCCTGAGCAAGTGGAATCCATGTTGGAGCAAGCGGAAGCAATCAAAGGATATGCAGAGCAAATCTCCAAACATGAACATCTCTTCTTTATTGGCCGTGGTCTTGACTATGCAGTAGCTCAAGAAGGATCTTTGAAGCTGAAAGAGATCTCCTATATTCACTCCGAGGCGTATGCTGCTGGTGAGTTGAAACATGGTACGCTTGCATTGATCGAAGACGGTATCCCTGTTATTGCCCTGGCAACGCAGGAGAACGTACTTGAGAAAACAGTGAGCAACATTAAGGAAGTAAAAGCACGTGGCGCAGATGTATTGGCAATTACGTATGAAGAGCACGTAGCACCATTGCTGAAATCCGTAGACCAAGCGTTTGCGATTCCTAAGACGCTGCCACTGCTTAGCCCTGCTTTGTCTGTAGTTGCGCTGCAATTGCTGGCATACTATGCTTCCCTGGCACTGGGTCATGATGTAGATAAACCACGTAACCTGGCGAAAAGTGTAACTGTTGAGTAAGGTATTCTGTACAAATTAGTTTATTGTCCAATGATAAATAAGTGTAGAACCATTAACAAAAGTATGGAACTACACGAACTATTGTCCGATGATATGGACAACGGGTTGATCAAAAGATTCAGTTCAGTAAACTAATAAAGTATAAACAAAATAATGTTCCTGATGACTCTAAGTCATCAGGACTTTTTTGATGTTTCAGGAGGGTGGTTCTGAATATTAGAACCACCTTATTTGTGTTTGTGCATTGTAGATTGCGGTCAGTCATTGAACGAAAATCAACAGAAATTGGTCAGGTAATCATGTTCAAAATTACAAAGTACAAGGAATCGGAACACCGGCAAAGAATATTTAAAGGGAATATATACCAAATTTACCTGTTAAGTGACTGAATGTCAACACTCGTCGAATTCCTCGATTGATGTCAAGTCATTCCCAACGTTTCTTCTCCATTCACTTTTTTTAACGAAGAATGTTAACACAATATGTTTTATAAACCAAATTTAACAATATAATGACTATATTTAACAAAAATTTCACTATACATTCTTGTAAATTTTGATATAATTCAACCTAGGTCTTATTCCCTATTATTCTAATAAATGGAATTGTAGGGTTTTTTATACCCATCCAAGCTGTGTGCGAGAGACCAGTATACTGGCTAACCAACAAGCCGGCATGTGGGGACCAACAATTGTGGAAAATGACAGCCTAGAATATGTTGCTCCATGACGTCAGAAGGTTCAGAAAGGAAGGTTCAGAAAGATGGAGCCAACCTTATCCCAATTCCGATGGAGGATGAAGTGAGTGAGCATTTTTGAAAAGCTGGAATCCAACGTAAGATCTTACTGCAGAAGCTTTCCGGTGGTATTCGACCGGGCCAAGGGAGACCTTTTATATTCTGAGGACGGAAGAGCATATATTGATTTCTTTGCAGGTGCCGGGGCACTCAATTACGGCCATAACAACGATTATATTAAAGACCGGGTTCTCGATTACTTGACCTCCGACCGGATTATGCACGGTCTGGATATGTATACAATGGCCAAGCGTGAATTCATCCAGAGCTTCTCCGAGCGGATCCTGGAGCCGAAGAAGCTGAATTACAAGCTTCAATTCTGCGGTCCAACAGGGACAAATGCGGTGGAAGCGGCCCTGAAGCTCGCACGCAAGGCGAAGAAGAGAAGTGGAATATTCGCATTCATGGGTGGCTTCCACGGCATGTCGCTCGGCAGTCTGTCGGCGACAAGCTCCAAGTCCATGAGAGAAGGGGCGGGGCTTCCTCTGGACGGAGTTACGTTCATGCCGCACCCGAGCGGGGCTTTCGCAGAAATGGATACGCTCGGCTATATCGAGAATATCCTGACTGATTCGCACTCCGGAATCGACAAGCCAGCCGCGATCCTGCTTGAAACGGTACAAGCCGAAGGCGGAATTCACGTTGTCGACGCGCAGTGGCTACGTGAGCTGCAGCAGCTTTGCCGCAGGCACGATATTCTGCTCATTACAGACGAGATTCAAGTAGGATGCGGCCGGACAGGCGAATTCTTCTCCTTCGAACGTGCGGGGATCGAGCCGGATCTCATTACCCTGTCAAAGTCGATCAGCGGGTACGGCCTGCCGATGTCCCTCCTGCTGCTGAAGCCCGAACTGGATATCTGGACGCCGGGCGAGCACAACGGCACCTTCCGCGGCAACCAGCTGGCTTTTGTGGCCGCGAAGGCTGCTCTCGAGTTCCGGGACAGAACCGAACTGGAAGCTCAGGTGAAGCAGAAGGAAGAATATGTGCGCTCGTTCCTTGATCAAGAAATCAAGCCTCTGCATCCGTCCATCGCCATCCGCGGAATCGGCCTGATCTGGGGCATTGACGTCTCGGGGTTCATGGATGAAGCCGGGGCGAAGCGGGTGACGGATATCAGCTTCGAGAACGGGCTCATCATTGAAAGAGCCGGCAGAGGAGATTGTGTGCTGAAGATCATGCCTCCGCTGACCGTCTCGATGGAGCATCTGACCGCCGGCTGCGCCATTATCAAGTCCAGTATGCAGCAGGTGATCTCTCAGGAGACCAAGGATTTGTTAGTAACGACCTAAGCTTGGCCAAGCCGATGGCCGCCCCCGGCTAGAGGCATGAAAGTGCCTTCCGGAGGGCGTGCGGACTTGATGTTAAGGTAGCGCTTTCACCTCATGCTACCTGCGGTAACGTCAATCAGCATGGAATTTCCCGTCAATCCAAGGGCAGTCCCGTTCATGCCATACGGAGTATTCCTTGAGTCTCATGCAGTACCCTCGTTAAATTTAATCGTCAGGAAAAGCTCACTACCCCGCAGCCGAATCTTTACTTATCCACACCAGGGCTGTGGGGGAATACGCAAATCGTACATAGAGTGTATCAATACCCCTTAAACATAGGCTTCGTCAAAGGCAGCTCGGGTGCCAAATCAGGAGGTACGGTCGACTTCCTGCTGGTCGGCCGGAACCCTGCGGCAAGCCTTACATCGACAGGAGGAACATTCCTTGTCGTCTATCCCCAAATCCAATTCCGAACCCCATGTTAAACCAAATCCCGTCTTCGGGTGGCTCGTCCGCAGCAATCATATTGAAGCAGAGGAGTCCGCAGCAGCCGCATCTCTTGCGTAGAACGATGTTTGTTGTTGTCCTTTACGCATGGGAGCCGAGCGGGACAGCTGAGGCAGAGGATTGCCGCAAGCGATCAACCGGGCAATCCAAGCGGTGACATGGCGTAAGCCATTGATATTGTTGTCAGATGTTTGAAAAGGAGGGGAGCGTTGCTTCGGCATATGCTCTGCCGGATTGCTTTTACCGATGAAGAGAGGGGAACGATCCAGATGGCTTTTGAAAAAGAAACGTTGTTTTGGAACGAAAAATTCGGTAGTGACGATTATACCTTGACGCGGTTGCCTTACAGCAAAGCTCCAAACTCCCTGGTGCCCAATGTGAAGACCGTTGGTGGTTCGCTTTCGGAGGAAGCGGCGCAGCGCGTCCTTCAAATGAGCAAGGGTGCTCCGCTGGCTGCTTTTATGATTTTGCTCGCCGGTGTTCAGGCACTCTTGCATAAATATACAGGAGCTTCAGATATTCTGGTCGGCATGCCGGTTGTGCCGAAAAAGGGGGAGACGCGTCGATCCGTTAATCATACGGTCATTTTGAAAAACTCGCTTTCGGTGGGGGCAACTTTTAAAACGCTACTGAGCGAGCTGAGGACTTCCTTGCCGGAAGCCATTCAGCATCAACATATTCCGTTCTTGAAAATGACGGAGAAGCTGGATCTGCAATATGCAGAAGGGATACCCTTCGTCCATACGCTAGTATCCCTTAAGGAGCTGCATCTGGACAAAATTGGGCAAAACGTGGTCACAGACTGTTCGTTTGAATTCAGTTTAGCCGGCGGGACGATACAGCTAGCGCTGTCATATAACGAGCACTTATATGACTCCGAGTTCATGAATCGGGTCGTCGGCCATCTGAATCGCCTGCTGTCCGTGGGGCTTCATGGGCTGGAGCTGGACATCGTGCGAGTGGACATGCTGTCGGAGGACGAAAAATTTAAATTACTGCAAAGCTTTAACGATACCGAGAAGAACTATCCTCGTGATCGGACGATTCATCAGCTTGTGGAGGAGCAAGCGAAGCGTGTGCCCGAGGCGACTGCGGTTGTCTTTGAGGGGCAGCGGCTTTCATACGCAGAGTTGAACGAACGGGCAAACCAGCTGGCGCGTACGCTACGATCGGTTGGTGTGCTGCCCAATCAGTTAGTAGGCTTGATGGTCAGGAGATCACTGGAGACGGTCATTGGCATTCTGGCGGTTCTGAAAGCTGGCGGTGCCTACGTGCCGATCGACCCGGAGTACCCGGAAGAACGTATTCGCTACATTCTGGAGAACTCGAACGCGCAGCTGCTGCTGACTCAAAGAGAGCTGTTACAGCAAGTCCCGTTCGAAGGGACGGTATTGGCGCTAGATGATAAACAAGCCTATAGCGCCGATGGCTCGAACCTGGAGGCGGCCAGTGGTCCACACGATCTTGCTTATGTCATTTATACGTCAGGTACAACGGGCAAACCCAAAGGGGTCATGCTGGAGCACCGTGGTTTGGTCAGCTTGAAGCTGATGTTCGCAGACAGGCTGGGCATCACGGAGCATGACCGGATCGTTCAATTTGCGAGCTTGTCCTTCGACGCATCCTGCTGGGAAGTGTTCAAAGCACTCTATTTTGGCGCGGCTTTGTACATCCCGACGGCCGAAACAATTCTCGACACTCGTCTGTTCGAGAGTTATATGAACGAGCATGCGATTACGGCGGCGATTTTGCCTCCGACGTACAGCGCTCATTTGGACCCGGACCGTCTTCCCAACTTAACAAAGCTTGTAACGGGAGGTTCGGCGGTATCGGCCGAATTCGTGCAGCAGTGGAAAGCGAAGGTTCACTATTTCAATGCTTACGGTCCTACCGAAGCTTCGATTGTTACGACGCTCTGGGATGCGGATGAGCAGCAGCCGGAGCGCAGAGTCATTCCGATCGGGCGCCCGCTGGCTAATCATCAAATTTTTATTTTGGATGCCCACCTGCAACTTGTGCCTCCCGGAGTTGACGGAGAGCTGTGCGTGGCAGGCGTGGGGCTTGCGAGAGGTTACCTGAACCAACCGGAGTTGACGGCAGAGAAGTTTGTGGAACATCCGTTTGCGCCGGGAGAACGCCTTTACCGGACAGGAGATCTCGCCCGCTGGCTGCCGGACGGTAATATGGAGTACTTGGGTCGGATCGACCATCAAGTGAAAATCCGTGGATTCCGAATCGAGGTCGGTGAGATTGAAGAGCAACTTCTGAAGATCGACTCCGTGCAGGAGACGATTGTAATCGCGCGGGAAGGCAAAAGCGGGCAAGAACTGTGCGCTTACTTGGTCGCGAGCCTTCCTCTTACGCTCGGCGAGCTGAGAAGCGCGCTGGCGCAAAAATTGCCGAATTACATGATTCCTGCGCATTTTGTTCAGCTTCCGCGGATGCCGCTCACGCCGAACGACAAAATCGACCGCAAGGCTTTGCCTGCCCCTGAAGGAAACGCACTGACCGGCGGCGCGTACGTAGCTCCCCGCAATGAAGCTGAGCGAACGCTCGCTGATGTGTGGCAGGCGGTATTGAACGCCGATCGTGTTGGGGTAACGGATCATTTCTTTGAGCTAGGCGGAGACTCGATCAAGTCCATCCAAGTATCTTCGCGGCTTCATCAAGCCGGGTACAAGCTGGAAATCCGGGATTTGTTCAAATATCCGACGATTTCACAGCTCAGCCTGCATGTGAAACCGATCAGACGTACCATCGATCAAGGCGAAATAACGGGTGAAACAGCGTTGACGCCGATTCATCATTGGTTTTTCGAGAGTTCCTTTGCGGATCCACATCATTTCAACCAGTCGGTGATGCTGTACCGGAAGGAACGGTTCAACGAAGAGACAGTGTATAAGGTGCTGCAAAAGCTGGCCGAGCATCATGACGCCTTGCGCATGGTGTTCTGCAAGACGGAACAAGGGTTTAGTGCATTAACCCGAGCGATTCAGGATGGTGGACTGTTCACGCTTGACGTGTTCGACTTTAAGGATGCGGAGAATCCCGCGCAGGCTGTGGAAGGGAAGGCAACGGACATTCAAGCAGGCATCGATCTGGTGAACGGGCCCCTTATGAAGGCGGCACTGTTCCAGTGCGAGGACGGAGATCATTTGCTGCTCGCGGTTCATCATGCCGTGGTAGACGGCGTGTCTTGGCGCATTTTGATGGAGGATTTCGCTCTAGGTTACGAGCAGATTGGCAAAAGCGAGGGAATTCGTTTCCCGGCGAAAACAGATGCGTACCGCACTTGGTCCGAGCAGCTGGCTGCTTACGCGCAAAGTCCGGAGATGGCAAAGGAACGGGCCTATTGGCAGGCCGTGGAACAAATGGAGGTTCTGGCCGTGCCGAAGGATATGGAGGCGGACGTTACGACGCAGCATGACAGCGAATCGCTGTTTGTCCGTTTGACTCCCGAAGAAACGGAGCTGCTACTGAAGCGGGTTCACCGTGCCTACAACACCGAAATGAATGATATTTTGGTAACGGCGCTCGGAAAAGCCTTACGCAAATGGACGGGGCATGAACGGGTGCGGATCAATCTCGAAGGACACGGACGTGAATCGATCGGAACGGATATCGACATCACGCGTACAGTTGGCTGGTTTACGACCAAGTTTCCAGTCGTCCTGGAACCGGAAACCGACCGAGATTTGTCATATCAGATTAAACAGGTCAAGGAAAACTTGCGCCGTATTCCGAACAAGGGGCTAGGGTACGGCATATGCCGCTATCTCTCGAAATCGGAGGATGGATTGGTTTGGGGCGCAGAGCCGGAAATTATTTTTAACTACCTCGGCCAGTTCGACGATGATGTCGACCAGGACGAGATCGGCATATCTTCTTATTCCAGCGGCAGCCCGGCTAGCGACCGGCAGGCCCGCAGCTTTGTGCTGGATATCAACGGTATGGTGCTGGACGGCACTTTATCGCTCGATCTCAGCTACAGCCGGAAGCAGTATCGCAAGGAAACGATGGAAGCCCTCGCTCAGCGGCTTGAGCAAAGTCTTCGAGACCTCATTATCCACTGTGCAGGCAAAGAAAACACTGAATTGACGCCGAGCGACATGCTATTTAAAGGCTTGACCATTGCAGAATTGGAGCAAATCTCCCGGCGCTCGGGCCATCTCGGGGAAATCGAAAATATTTACTCACTTACGCCGATGCAGAAGGGGATGTGGTTCCACAGCGCGCTTGACCGGCAAACGGCAGCTTATTTTGAGCAGACGCGGTTTACGATGCGGGGAGCGCTCGACGTCCAGCTTTTTGAGAGGAGTTGGATGGAACTTGCGAAACGCCATCTGGTGCTGCGGGCGAATTTTGTGAAAGGACCGGCGGGCGAGCCGCTGCAAATCATCTACCGCGACAAACCGGTCGGTTTTGAATATGAAGAGCTGCTTCATTTGCAGATGGACGAGAAACAAGCTTACTTGGATAAAAAGGCCGAGGAGGACAAGCTTCGCGGCTTCGACATGGAACATGACGCGCTCGTTCGGTTCACGATCCTGCGCACCGAAGAGCAAAGTTATCATGTACTGTGGAGTTTCCAACATATTTTGATGGACGGCTGGTGCCTTGCTCAGCTGACGCAGGAGCTGTTTGAGGCATACTCGGTCTTGGCATCCGGCGAGCAGTCAGCGGGAGATAAGGGAGCGGATTATGGTGCCTATATCGAATGGTTGGAGAAACAGGACGATCAGGCGGCATCAGCCTATTGGATGGCATTCCTGGCAGGTTATGAAGGGCAAACTGTACTCCCCGGACAAAAGGAACTGGCGCCCAACGGCAGATTTACGGCTGATCACGTCACCGCCGAGCTGGGCAAGGACTTGAGCGAGCGGATGGACCGGGTGGCGAAAAAGCGCCTGGTTACGGTCAATACACTGCTGCAAGCTATTTGGGGCGTGATGCTACAAAAATATAACGGAACAAACGATGCCGTATTCGGCAGCGTCGTGGCCGGAAGACCTGCGGAAATCCCGGGCATTGAGTCCATGATCGGGCTGTTCATCAATACGGTGCCGGTCCGGGTCACGAGTGAAGCGGACACCGTGTTCGCCGACCTGATGGCGAAGCTTCAAGAGCGGGCACTGGAGTCCGGGCGTTATGATTACTATCCGCTGTATGAAATTCAGGCCCGCAGCGTGCAAAAGCAGAACCTGATCAACCATATCATCGCTTTTGAGAACTATCCGGTGGACGAGCAGATGGAGCAGGCGGGGGACCAGCAGCACGGCGACCTGACGATTGCCGATGTTCAGATGGAGGAGCAGACAAACTATAACTTCAACGTGACTGTAGTGCCGGGAGACGAGATTGAAATTCGGTTCGACTTTAACGCCGAAGTGTTTGATAAAGATAGCATTGAGCAGCTCAAGGGGCATCTCGTTCATTTGCTGGAGCAGGTGACGGATAACCCGGAGATTACCGTGGGCGAGTTGGAACTTGTGACGGAGGCGGAAAAGGCTGACCTTCTCGGACGTTTTAACGACACCACAACAGAATTTCCACGCGGGAAAACGCTCATTCAATTGTTCGAAGAGCAGGCGGAGCGCATTCCGGATGCAGCTGCAATCTCTTTAAATGGGCAAGAGCTGACCTACCGCGAGCTGAACGAACGCGTTAACCGTCTTGCTCGTACCTTACGTAGCCACGGGATATCCAAAGACCGTCTGGTCGCCATTATGGCTGAGCGTTCTATCGAAATGGTGGTGGGTATGCTGGCGGCACACAAAGCCGGTTCGGCTTACGTACCGATTGACCCGGAATATCCAGAGGAGCGTATCCGTTTCTTGATCGAGGATTCGGGTGCACAGGTTATGCTGACGCAAAGCCGATTGCGCGAGCGCCTGGCGGGATCGGACTCCGTGATTTTACTGGATGACGAGTGCTTCTATCACGAAGACGGTACAAATCTAAATCCAGGTAGCGAAGCGGCAGATCTGGCTTGCATCATCTATACGTCAGGCACGACGGGCAAGCCCAAAGGCAACCTTGTTTCGCACCGCAATATCGTGCGGATCGTGCGAAATACGAATTATATCGACATCACTGAGCGGGATCATGTCCTCCAGCTTTCGAGCTATTCGTTCGACGGAGCGATTTTTGATATTTTCGGCGCTTTGACCAACGGGGCACGGCTGGTGCTGGTTCCCCACGAGACTTTGCTGGAGATCGGCCAGCTAGCGGATCTCATCCAGCGCGAGCGAATTTCGGTCATGCTGATTACGACGGCTTTCTTCAATGTCCTTGTGGATGTGAACGTCGACTGCCTGCGGGATGTCCGGGCGATTTTGTTCGGAGGAGAGCGCGTGTCAGTCGGCCATGTGCGTAAAGCGCTCGCCCATATCGGACCAGGTAGGCTCAACCACCTGTACGGCCCATCGGAAAGCACGGTATATACCACGTATCTTCCGGTCGATTTCGTCGATGAGTCGGCGGTTACCGTACCCATCGGACGGCCGATCAGCAATACGACGGTGTATATCGTCGACAGCCAGAATAAACTTCTGCCGATCGGCGTGGCCGGGGAGCTTTGCGTCGGCGGAGAAGGCTTGGTACGGGGCTACAATAACCGGCCGGAGCTGACTGCCGAGAAATTTGTGGACCATCCGTTTGTGCCGGGAGAGCGCATGTACCGGACAGGGGATTTGGCGAAATGGCTACCGGACGGCACGATTGAATACGTGGGGCGTACGGATGACCAAGTGAAAATCCGCGGCTTCCGTATTGAGCTGGGCGAGATCGAAGCTCAGCTTCAGAAAGTGGAGGGAATTCGAAAAACGACGGTATTTGCACGGGAAAACGCCTCCGGCGAGAAGCAGCTTTGCGCCTATTATGAAGCGGACCGTGAACTTCCGGCGGCTGAGCTAAAGAGCGTTCTTTCTCAGGAACTTCCTGCCTATATGATCCCGGCGTACCTGATCCAGTTGGAACGGCTTCCACTGACAACGAACGGCAAGGTTGACCGCCGCTCCCTCCCGGCACCTGAGGAGAGCTTGCAGCCGGGCGAAGGACATACTCCGCCTCGGACTCCGCTCGAAGCCAGCTTGGCTGAAATATGGAAAAGCGTGCTTGGATTGGAGCACATAGGGGTTCATGACAACTTCTTTGACTTGGGCGGCCATTCCTTGCGGGCAACGACATTGGTGAGCAAGGTTCATCAGGAGTTGAACGTCGAGTTGCCTCTGCGCGACGTATTCCGCTACTCAACGATCGAAGAGATGGCTCTCGCCCTCTCCCGGATTGAAGAGCAGTTGTTCTCGTCGATTCCGCTGGCAGATGAAAGAGCGTATTATCCACTTTCCTCAGCTCAGAAGCGGCTGTTTATTCTGAATCAGCTGGAAGGAGCCGATCAGAGCTACAACATGCCGGGTGTGCTGCTGCTCGAAGGATCGATTGATCATAGCCTGCTGGAGAAAGCTTTCCGCGGACTAATCAAACGTCATGAAACGTTGCGAACCGGATTTGAGATTATACAAGGCGAAGTGGTACAGCGTATTTACGAGAGCGTTAATTTTGCCGTCGAGTGCCGTCATGCGATCGAGGAAGAAGCGCCTGCAGTCGTGCAGGCATTTATCCGGCCTTTCGACTTGGCGAAGCCACCGTTGCTGCGTGCCGAGCTCGTAGAGCTGGCAAACGAACGTTATTTACTGATGTTTGACATGCACCATATCATCTCCGACGGGGTTTCGATGGACGTGTTCGTTGAGGAACTCGTTCGTCTGTATGGCGGCGAGTCATTAGAACCTTTGCACATTCAGTACAAGGACTATACGGTATGGCAGCAATCGGACGAGCAAAAAGTGCAATTGAAACGCGAGGAAGCTTACTGGCTGGACCGTTACCGGGGCGAGCTGCCGGTTCTGGAAATGCCGACGGACTATCCGCGTCCTGCTGTACAGAGCTATGAGGGACATACGCTGACGTCCTTCGTGGACGAGGCAACGAACGAAGGCTTGAAACAGCTGGCCGCTCAAAGAGGAACGACGCTATATATGGTGTTGCTTGCCGCATATACCGTGCTTTTGCATAAATACACAGGTCAGGATGATTTGATCGTCGGAACGTCGATTGCAGGCAGAACGCACGGCGACATGCAGCCTTTGATTGGAATGTTCGTCAACACGCTGGCGATCCGCAATTATCCGGCTTCGGAGAAGGCCTTCCTGTCGTATTTGGAAGAAGTGAAAGAAACGACTTTAGGTGCTTACGAGCATCAGAATTATCCGTTCGAAGAACTCGTCGATAAAGTGCAGGTTAGCCGGGATTTGAGCCGCAACCCGCTGTTTGACACGATGTTCTCCCTGCAAAACCTGGAGGAGTCAGAGTTTGAGCTGGAAGGGCTAAAATTGTCCCCGTACCCTAGCGAATATGGTATGGCCAAGTTCGACCTGAGTGTGGATGTTAAGGAAGAAAATGGCGGACTGGAGTGCAACTTTGAATTCGCAACGGCACTTTATAAAGAAAGCACGATCCGGCGGCTGTCGATTCATTTTGGACATTTGCTTGCGGCGATTGTAAGCCATCCGAATGCAAAGATCGCTGAGCTGAACTTGTTGACGGCAGATGAAAAAGAGAAGATTCTCGGCGCGTTTCACCCGATGCAATCGGAAGTGGCTCCTTTGGCCGCGTTCCACCGACTGTTCGAGGAACAGGCGGAACGCACACCGGAAGCGGAAGCCGTCGTGTATGAAAATAACCGCCTAACGTATGTGGAGATGAACGAGCGGGCGAACCGCTTGGCGGCTACGCTGCGCACAAGCGGCATCGGCCGGGAGTCAATCGTTGGCATTCTCGCCGAGCGCTCGGTGGACCTGCTGGTGGCCGTGCTGGCCGTCTGGAAAGCAGGCGGGGCATATGTACCGCTTGACCCGGATTATCCGGCGGACCGCGTGCGGTTTATGCTTGAAGACAGCGGAGCGAAGGTGCTGCTGACACAAACGCTGCTGAGAGAGCGTGCTGAAGCCTGGCTTAGCGAAGAGGAACTGGCACTTGCAAAGGTGCTGTACCTCGACGATGAAGCGTCGTACAGCGAAGACCGGGAGAATGCACCGCTTGGCTCCAGCATGGTTTCCGGTAAAGTCTCCGGCGAGCTGACGGGTGCTGTGAACAGCGATGATCCGAGTCATCTGAAGGTTGCTGGCTTGGACAGCTTCCATGAAGCTCGTCCTGAGGACCTAGCGTACGTGATCTACACGTCGGGGACAACAGGCAAGCCGAAGGGTGTAATGATTGAGCACCGCAGCTTGGTGAACACGGCAGCGGGCTACCGACGGGAATACCGGTTGGATCAGTTCCCAGTCCGGCTACTGCAACTCGCAAGCTTCTCGTTTGACGTGTTCGTGGGCGATATCGCGCGGACGCTGTATAACGGAGGCACCATGGTCATTGTACCGAAAGAAGACCGGATCGATCCGTCTCGTCTGCACTATTGGATAGAGAGGGAGCAAGTGACGATCTTTGAATCAACGCCGGCGCTGATCGTACCGTTCATGGAGCATATGCATGAGCAGGGGTTGGAATTAAGCGGTATGGAGCTGTTGATCACAAGCTCGGACAGCTGCAGCGTGGCAGATTACCGTACCTTGCAGGAACGGTTTGGCCCGTCGTTCCGCATCATTAACGCCTACGGTGTGACGGAAGCGGCAATTGACTCCAGTTTCTATGACGAAGAATTGGCGAAACTGCCGCAGACAGGCCATGTGCCGATTGGCAAAGCGTGGTTGAATGCGAAGTTTTACATCGTGGATGCACATCTAAATCCTGTTCCAGTCGGTGTGCTGGGCGAACTGGTTATCGGCGGAGTCGGCGTGGCACGAGGGTACTTGAACCGTCCAGAACTGACGGAAGAGAAGTTTGTAGACAGTCCTTTCACCGCTGGTGAGCGGCTGTACCGCACAGGAGACTTGGCGCGGTGGATGGAGGACGGCAACGTGGATTTCATCGGTCGGATCGACAACCAGGCGAAAATCCGGGGGTACCGAATCGAGACAGGTGAGATCGAGTCGCAACTGCTGCGGGTGGAAGGTGTGCGCGAAGCGGTGGTGCTGGTTCTAAGTGATGCGAACGGGCAGAAGGCGCTGTGTGCGTATTACACGCCGGATACCGGCGCGGAGCTGTTAGTGCACGATCTGCGTAGTGCGCTGGCACAGGAGCTGCCGGGTTACATGATCCCGTCGTACTTCGTGGAGCTGGAGCGTCTGCCTCTGACACCGAACGGGAAAATAGACCGGAAGGCGCTGCCAGCGCCAGAAGGAGAAGCGGGGAGCGGAACGCAGTACGTCGCACCACGTAATGAGCTGGAAATGAAGCTGGTGGTTATTTGGCAGGAAGTGCTGGGGCTTACGAAGGAGATTGGTGTTCACGACAACTTCTTCGACATCGGTGGGCACTCCCTGCGCGCGACAACGTTGGTCAGCAAGATTCATAAAGAGTTGAACGTGGATCTGCCGCTGCGCGACGTGTTCCGCCATTCCACGATCGAGAGCATGGCGGCCGTCATTTACCGGCTGGATGAGCAGACATTCGTTGCTATTCCGGTGGCGGATGACCGAGAGGTGTACCCGCAATCTTTTGCTCAAAAACGTCTCTTTATCCTGAACCAGCTGGAAGGTGCGGAGCTTAGCTACAACATGCCGGAAGCGATGCTGCTGGAGGGTGCTTTGGACCGGACAAGGTTTGAAGAAACGTTCCGTAAGCTCGTGGCGCGGCATGAAATGTTGCGCACCGGGTTTGAAATGGTGGATGGGGAAGCATCACAGCGGGTTTACCAGGACGTGAATTTTGCGGTGGAGTTCTATCAAGCGGATGAGCAAGAGGTCGAAGCGGTGGTTCACAGTTTCGTCCGTCCCTTTGACTTGGCTAAGCCACCGCTGTTGAGGGTAGGCCTTGTTGAGCTGGCTCCGGAACGCCATATTCTGATGTACGACATGCATCATATTATTTCTGACGGCGTTTCAATGGAAATCTTTGTTGAAGAATTCGTGCGCTTGTATGGTGGAGAGCAATTGGAGCCGCTGCGCATTCAGTACAAAGACTACACCGTTTGGCAGCATTCGCAGGAGCAGCAGGAACGGCTTCAGCATCAGGGGGCGTATTGGCTGGACATGTTCCAGGGCGAGCTTCCAGTGCTGGAAATGCCGACTGACTATCCACGTCCGGCCGTACAGAGTTATGAGGGTCAAACGCTGGAGTTTTTCTTCGACGCTTCAAAAACCGACGGCCTGAAACAGCTGGCTTCGGAAACGGGCACGACGCTGTTTATGGTGCTGCTTGCAGCGTATAACGTGCTTTTTCACAAATATTCAGGTCAGGAAGACGTGATTGTTGGTACGCCGATTGCCGGAAGGAATCATGGAGATGTACAGCCGTTGATCGGGATTTTCCTAAACACGTTGGCGATTCGCAGTTATCCGTCTTCGGAGAAAACATTCCTGTCATATCTGAATGAAGTCAAAGACACAACTCTGCACGCCTTTGAGCATCAAAACTATCCGTTTGAACAATTGGTGGACAAGGTGCAAGTCACCCGTGATTTAAGCCGTAATCCACTCTTCGACACGATGTTTACGATGCAAAATACGGAGAATGAGCAATTTGAGCTGGAAGGGCTTCGCCTGATTCCTTATCCGAGCGTACTGGATACTGCGAAGTTTGATATCAGCTTGGATGTGGGCGAGGAGAACGGCGGGTTGGATTACAGCTTCGAATATGCAACGGCTCTTTATAAAAGGGAGACGATTGAACGGCTGGCAAAACATTACGAGCAGTTGCTCGTGACAATTGTAAACCGTCCAGATGCAAAGATTGCCGAGCTGAACTTGTTGACAGCAGAGGAAAAAGAACAAGTTCTCAGTGCGTTTAATCCAGCGCAGCTAGAACCGGCTCCTGCGACGGCGTTCCACAGGTTGTTCGAGGAACAGTCGGAACGCACACCGGAAGCGGAAGCCGTTGTGTATGAAAATAACCGCCTAACGTATGTGGAGTTGAACGAGCGAGCGAACCGCTTAGCGGTCACGCTGCGTGCAAGTGGCATCGGCCGGGAGACGATCGTTGGCATTCTCGCCGAGCGTTCGGTGGATTTGCTGGTGGCCGTGATGGCCGTCTGGAAAGCGGGAGGGGCGTATGTACCGCTCGACCCGGATTATCCAGCAGACCGGGTGCGGTTTATGCTCGAAGACAGCGGAGCGAAGGTACTGCTGACACAAACGCCACTGCGAGAGCGTGCCGAAGCCTGGCTCGGCGAAGAGGAACTGGCACTGGCGATGGTGCTGTACCTCGACGATGAAGCGTCGTACAGCGAGGAGCGGATGAATGCGCCGCTTGGCTCCAGCATGGTTTCCGGTAAAGTCTCCGGCAAGCTGACGGGTGCTGTAAACGACGGAGATGAGAGCCATTCGAATGTTGGTATGGACAGCTTCCATGAAGCCCGTCCGGAGGATCTGGCGTACGTCATCTACACGTCGGGAACAACGGGTAAACCAAAGGGTGTAATGATAGAACATTGCAGCCTGGTGAACACGGCAGCGGGCTACCGACGGGAATACCGGTTGGATCAGTTCCCGGTACGGCTGTTGCAACTCGCCAGTTTCTCGTTTGACGTGTTCGTGGGTGATATCGCGCGGACGCTGTACAACGGAGGGACCATGGTGATTGTACCGAAGGACGACCGGATTGATCCGTCTCGTCTGCACTACTGGATAGAGCGGGAGCAAGTGACGATCTTTGAATCAACGCCGGCGCTGATCGTGCCGTTTATGGAATACGTGCATGAGCAGGGGCTGGAGTTGAGCGAGATGGAGCTGCTGATCACAAGCTCGGACAGCTGCAGCGTGGCAGATTACCGAACCTTACAGGAACGGTTCGGCCCGTCGTTCCGCATCATTAACGCCTACGGTGTAACGGAAGCAGCAATTGACTCCAGTTTCTATGACGAGCAGTTGGAGAAACTGCCGCAGACAGGCCATGTCCCGATTGGCAAAGCGTGGTTGAATGCGAAATTCTACATCGTGGATGCGCACCTGAACCCAGTGCCGGTCGGGGTGCTGGGCGAGTTGGTTATCGGCGGAGTTGGGGTAGCACGTGGATACTTGAACCGTCCGGAGTTGACGGAAGAGAAGTTTGTAGTTAGTCCGTTTATCGTAGGTGAGCGACTGTATCGCACGGGAGACTTGGCGCGGTGGATGGAAGACGGCAACGTGGACTTCATCGGGCGGATCGATAACCAGGCGAAAATCCGGGGCTATCGGATTGAGACGGGCGAGATCGAGTCGCAGCTGCTACGGGTGGAAGGTGTGCGCGAAGCGGTGGTGCTGGTTCGAAGTGATGCGAACGGGCAGAAGACGCTGTGTGCGTATTACACGCCGGATACTGGTGCGAAGCTGTTAGTGAACGATCTGCGCAGTGCGTTGGCACAGGAGCTGCCAGGTTACATGATCCCGTCGTACTTCGTGGAGCTGGAGCGCCTGCCTCTTACGCCGAACGGAAAGATGGACCGGAAGGCGCTGCCGGCGCCGGAAGGGGAAGCTGGAAGTGGAACGGAGTACGTCGCACCGCGCAATGAGCTGGAAACGAAGCTGGCGGTAATTTGGCAGGAGGTGCTGGGGCTTACGAAGGAGATTGGCGTTTACGATAACTTCTTCGACATCGGCGGGCACTCCCTGCGAGCGACGACATTAGCGGGCAAGGTATTTAAGGAATTAAACGTCAACCTGCCGCTGCGCGACGTATTCCGTCACTCCACGATTGCGGCGATGTCCGATGCGATTGCCCGGATGGAATGGCGGGAGCATGAGGCCATTCCTCAAGCGGAAGAGAGAGAGTACTACCCTCTGTCCTCCGCGCAGAAACGGCTGTTCATTCAGCATACGCTGGATGGAGCGGATCAGCTTTACAACATGCCGGAACTGGTGCAGGTGGAAGGTCAGTTTGATTTAGACCGGTTGGAAGCCTCATTGCGGAAACTGATAACTCGGCATGAATCGCTGCGCACCGGTTTTGAAATGGTGAAGGGCGAAGCGGTCCAGCGGATTTATACGCAGGTCGATTTTGCTATCGAGCATCATCAAGCGGATACAGAGGATGCAGCTCAAATCGAGCAGATCGTCCGCAACTTTGTTCGTCCGTTTGATCTCTGCAAGCCGCCGCTGCTGCGCGCCGGAGTCATCGAACTGGAGCCGAACCGGTATATTCTCCTTTTCGATATGCACCATATTGTGTCGGATGGCGTATCGATGGCGATTGTGATGGATGAGTTCTCGAGTTTCTACGCCGGGGAAGAACTGCCGCCACTACGCATTCAATATAAGGATTATGCCGTTTGGCAGCAGTCGGAGGTTCACCGAGAGCGGTTCGGGCGGCAGGAAGCATACTGGCTGCAAACCTTTGAAGGAGAACTGCCGACGGGGGATCTGCCGATGGACTACGAACGTTCTACAGTTCGCAACTACGAAGGCGCGCATCTGGAGTTCGATGTCGAAGCTTCTCTCTCTGCGCGGCTGCGTGAATTGGCGGCCGAGCTTGAAAGCACGTTGTACATGGTACTGCTTGCGGCATATACCGTGATGCTATCCAAGTACAGCGGACAGGAAGACTTAATTGTGGGCACCCCGGTGGCGGGAAGAACTAACGCCGATTTGGAGCCGGTCATCGGCATGTTTGTTAATACACTGGCGCTCCGCAATCGTCCGTCAGGCGAAAAAACGTTCTTGTCCTACCTTGATGAAGTCAAGGAAACGGCTTTGGGGGCTTTTGAGAATCAGGATTATCCATTCGAAGAGCTCGTGGAGCGTTTGAATGTGAAGCGGGAGCCGGGCCGCTTCCCGCTGTTCGATGCCGTTTTTGACTTGCAAAATATCGAAGAACGAGATGTCGAGCTGGAAGGGGTCAGCCTGAAGAATTACGAGCTTGACCATTTGGAGGAAGCGAAGTTTGATCTGACGCTGTTTATGTATGAAAACGAAAGGGCGCTGAGCGGGGGCTTTTTCTACGCCACCAAGCTGTTCAAAGAAACGATGATCCGCACCTTAACCGAGGATTACCTGCGGGTACTTTCTCAAATTGCGGAAAATCCACAACTTGAGCTAAGTCGGATTGAATGTCATAAACCGGCGGCAGGCGCAAAGAGTGCCGTCGATACGATCGAATTCGCGTTCTAATATTACAAGCGCGCTCCGCCGTCAAGCGAAAGTGGTGCGCATCCCAAGGAAGACGGCGAACAACTTGCACGTCCGTAAATCAAGCCCGTAAACGCGCAGGCCGAAAGCAAGCTTTATCGGACCTGCGCCGGGGCATGCGGTCACTTCATTTTTAGGGGAGGTACGAATGAAATCTTTATTTGAAAAGGAAGAACGGTACTGGAGCAGCAAGTTTGACGACGATGACAGCCTGAGCTTCCTTCCCTACAGTCAATCCTCCAAATTATCTGCGGGCGGCGAAGCTGCTGCAGAGCCGGCTTTGCTTTACCGTACCCTGCCGAGTGAACTCTCGGAGAGAATTATTCGCCTCGCCAATGGTTCGGATCTGGCTTTGTACATGATTGTTTTGGCAGGAGTAAAAGGCCTGCTGTTCAAATATACCGGGCAGGATCAAGTACTGGTCGGCATGCCTTCTTATAACGCGGACCCGGACGTGACTCAGCCGCCGCATGATATCCTGGTGATCAAAACGTCCGTAAGCAGCCAGAATACGCTGAAAACGCTGCTCGGGGGCATCAAAGCCTCCATCGGCGAGGCGCTGGAGCATCAGCACTTGCCTTTTCGGAAAATGGTGGAGCCACTCCATCTGGACTATACAGGGGGAGGCGTTCCGGTCATCAACACCGTCGCATCCTTCGCTCCGATTCATTCTGAACCGCTGGGTAACCGGGTGGCGGCCGATACGGTTTTTCGATTCGACCGCCAAAACGACTCTATCGAGCTGGAAATAAGCTTTGACGGGAATCGATACGAGCGGGCATTTGTGGAACAGGCGGCCGACCACCTTGTTCGTCTTCTGTCCGTGCTTGTATTTGAGCCGGATCTGGAGCTTGGACAAGCTAATGTGCTTTCCCCGGACGAGAGGGAGACGTTGCTGAATCGATTTAATGACACCGAAACCGGGTTTGAGCGGGGGAAAACGATTCACGGTTTGTTTGAAGAACAGGCGGAGCTTTACCCGGACAACATGGCCGTTGTCATGAACGAACGGCAGCTGACCTACCGCGAGCTGAACGAGCGATCCAACCGGCTTGCGCGCAAGCTGAGGGAGATGGGAGTTGAAGCGGACCAGCTGGTAGCGATTCTGGCCGGACGCTCACTCGATATGGTTATTGGCATACTGGCGATTCTCAAAGCGGGCGGAGCCTACGTGCCTGTCGATCCCGACTACCCGGAGGAGCGCATCCGCTTCATGATCGAGGATTCCGGTGCACCGTTATTGCTGATTCAAAAGCATCTGCATGAGAAGACCGATTTCGCAGGAACGCGCCTTGAAATAGATGATTTCGTTTGGGGCGACAGCGGGGCGGACTCGGAAGGTGCGCTGGACGCTTCGAACATGGAGCCAATTTCCGGGCCGGAGAACCTAGCATATGTCATCTACACGTCGGGAACGACCGGCAAACCAAAAGGCACGTTGATCGAGCATAAAAACGTCGTGCGCCTTTTGTTCAACGACAAGAACTTGTTCGACTTCGGGCGGTTCGACACGTGGACGCTGTTCCACTCGTTCTGCTTCGATTTCTCCGTCTGGGAAATGTACGGAGCGCTGCTGTATGGAGGCAAGCTGGTCATTGTACCGCCGCTCACGGCGAAAAATCCGACCGATTTCCTGGCGCTGCTGGGCCGCGAACAGGTCACGATTTTGAACCAGACGCCAACGTACTTCTATCAGCTGCTGCGTAAGGTCTTGGCGGATCATCCATACGATCTGCGGATTCGCAACGTCATTTTCGGCGGCGAAGCGCTTAGTCCACTTTTGCTCAAGGGCTTCAAGACGAAGTACCCGGAGACAAAGCTGATCAATATGTACGGCATTACCGAAACGACGGTTCACGTGACGTATAAGGAAATTACGTGGGTCGAAATGGAGGCGGCGAAGAGCAATATTGGCAAGCCGATCCCAACGCTGAGGGTGTACGTCCTGGATGAAAACCGCCGCCTAGTGCCGATTGGCGTAGCGGGCGAAATGTACGTGGCCGGGGAAGGGCTCGCGAGAGGATACCTGAACCGTCCGGATCTGACGGCGGAGAAGTTCGTTGATTCCCCGTTTGCGGAGGGGAAAAAACTGTATCGCTCAGGCGACTTGGCGACCTGGCTGCCTGACGGCAACATCGAATACCTCGGCCGAATCGACCATCAGGTCAAAGTCCGCGGGTACCGGATTGAGCTGGACGAAATCGAGACGCGGCTTCTGAACGTCCGGGGGGTGGAAGAAGCGGTGGTACTCGCCCGGGACGACGTGAACGGCCATAAGCAACTTGTTGCTTATTACGTCGCGGAAACAAAGCTGGCGGCGAATGAACTCAAGGAGCAGCTTGCCAAGCAGCTTCCGGGGTATATGATTCCTGCGCATCTTGTGCAGCTTTCGCAGATGCCGCTGACCGCGAACGGGAAAATCGACCGCAAAGCGCTACCCGCGCCAGAGGATGCCGCCACTGGAGGAACGGAATATATCGCGCCGAGAACGCTGCTCGAAATGAAGATCGCCCGCGTGTGGCAGGATACACTTGGCATTCCACAGGTCGGCGTAAAGGATAACTTTTTTGAGCTGGGAGGCAATTCCTTAAGTCTGATGAGGCTCGTTCAAGCCGTTTACGATGAAACGGGCATCGAGATACCGCTGAACCGCCAATTCCATCATGTATCCGTTGAAGCTATGGCTTTCGGAGAGGGGAATCTGGGCCTGGATAAAGGTGGAGACTCTTTCATTAAGCTGAATAAAGAAGGAGATCTGAACGTGTTCTGCTTCCCTCCAGGCAGCGGCTTCGGCATCGGTTACCGTGAGCTCGCAAGCAGACTCGAGGACGGGTTCGTGCTCTACGGTACTGATTTTATCGACGATGCCACCGATTACGAGGCCATGCTGAACCGTTATGTGGATGAAATTGTTCGCATCCAGCCGGAAGGACATTACGTGCTGCTCGGTTACTGCTTCGGAGGCAACCTGACGTTCGAGGTAGCCAAAACGATGGGAAGAAGAGGGTATTCCGTAACGGACGTGCTCATGGTGGACTCGTGGATTAAGGACACACTCACACCTTATGAAACGTCTGAGAAAGAGCTTGAAGAGATGCTTGCGGATTTCGACGAAGAAGAGAAGGAATTAATGAGCAATCCGCTCGTGCGGGAGCATGTTCATCGGAAGATCAAAGCCACATTGACGTACGAAGCGCAGCTTATTAATTCAGGCACGATAACTGCCCGGATTTACGAACTGATTGCGAAGGACAGCGAAGCGTTCCGCCTGGAGCACCAGTTGCCGTCCTGGCAGAGGGCAACGACGCAAGCATACGCCGATTACCGGCTGGAGGGCGCACACGAGGAGTTACTGGAACTCGCGCGCGTGGACGAAACGGCCGTTGTCATCCGTGACATCTTAGTGCAAATCAAGCGGCAGATCAAAGCGGAGGCCGGGGTCCTGCATGGGAGCTGACCGGCAGACTTCTGTTCAAGAACAACGCACAGCGGCGCCTTCCAAGCGCCGAACCGCCTATGCCACCTGGAAAGCGTTCCGCTGGCTGATGTCCTATGTAAGCCGTCACAAAGGCTGGATGATCGTCGGTATCCTGTCCGCAATTGCCGCCGCGGTTATTGAGATATGGACGGGACGTTTGGTCGAGCAGCTGACCACACAGGCCGAGAATGGGGCGGGGCCAATCGTTCTGCAGATCGTGTACACGGTCTTTGTGGTCATCTTGATCGGTGTGCCGGCGAAGTTTTTCATGAGCTTTGGTGTGGAGCGAAGCAGTGCCTCTGCGGTGCAGGATATCCGCAACCATGTCATGCGTCATATCGGTAAGCTCCCGGTCCCCTATTTGGAAAAACAGCACTCTGGCGACGTGTTGTCGCGGATCAACAACGATCTGCAGCTCATCCAGCAATTTATGATTCGGGACCTCGCCCAGTGGTTTTATCATCCGCTATTATTTATCGGCTGTTTCGCTTATTTGATGTATCTCCAATGGGAGCTGATGCTGTACAGCCTGCTGTTATTTCCCTTAGCACTGCTGGTTTCCCAATGGATCGGCAAGCAGTTGGAACAGTTGACGGAGGAAGCCCAGGCGAACATGGGCCGAATGAACGTCAACCTCCAAGATACGCTTGGGGGGATGCCTATTGTAAAAAGCTACCTGCTATCTGGTATGTTATCTCGCTCCTACCAAGTGCTGCTGCAATTGACGGCTCAAAAAAAGCTGGCCGTGAAAAAACGGGAAGCCTGGGTCAACCCGCTGCTTTCTACGCTGATGATCAGCCCGATCATTTTCGCCGTCAGTTACGGAAGCTATTTGATCTACAACGGGCAGCTAGGCGCTGGAGAACTGATCGCCTTCCTGTACTTGCTTAATCTGTGTCTGGAGCCGCTGGAGCATATTCCCGAACTCATCACGCGCACGTTCGAAATGAGCGGTGCCCTGAGAAGGGTCTCCGAAATCGTCGAGCAGCCGACCGAAACGGAAAATGGCCGTTTGCTTCCAAAAGCAAGCGCCGCCCCCATCCAGTTTCAGAACGTAACCTTCGGGTATGAAGAGAGTTCTCCGATTCTGCGGAATGTTAGCTTCTCGGTGCCGGAAGGCAAGACGATTGCACTTGTCGGAGCGAGCGGCGGAGGGAAGAGCACGGTGTTTAAGCTGGTATGCGGCTTTTATCCACTTCTGGAGGATCAGGGCGAGATCCGCGTGTTCGGAAGCCTGATCCACGGTGCAGATCCGGAGCAGCTTCGGTCGCATTTTTCCGTGGTAACCCAAGATTCATATTTGTTTAGCGGTACGATCGCCGAAAATGTCGGCAATGGGCGGGAAGAAGCGTCGATGGACGAGATTATCGAAGCCGCCAAAGCCGCTCAGGCTCATTCTTTCATTATGCAGCTTGAGGACGGTTACCAGACGTATGTCGGAGAGCGCGGCGGGTTTTTGTCCGGTGGGCAACGCCAGCGCATTGCAATGGCTCGGGCGTTTCTGAAGGATGCTCCCGTTCTGCTGTTGGACGAGCCCACATCGGCACTTGATCCGGAGTCGGAAAGCGCGGTTCAGGAAGCGTTGGGCGTATTGATGAAGCAGAGAACGACCATGGTGATTGCCCACCGGCTTTCTACGGTACAAAACGCCGATGAAATTTGGGTTATGGAACAAGGAAGTATTGTCGAAAAGGGCACTCATGAACAATTGCTCGAGAGGAAGGGACTGTACGCCCAGTCGTATTACCAGGAGTTTACCGAGTCTGCCGAACGCAGGGAGGTGTCGTACACATGAAAAAGGGCGGAAGGCTATCGCAAGTGAAAGAACTCGGCTACTTGCTGACGTTTATGAACCGCAAGCGCAAAACCCAGTACGCGATTGGCCTTGCTGTAACGGCGCTCACCCAGACATTGTTTCTAATCGCCTTCAGCTTGGTCGTACATAACTTGGTTGATTTTGCCGTGTCCCGAGATACGTCCCTGATGGTGGAAGCTTTTATTATTTTGGGCGTGGCCCTGTTCCTGGAAAATATAATTTCTCCCTGGTTCATTTACTTATACCAGCGCAGTGTCGAGCTGACTGTGCTGAATATCCGCAAACGTCTTTATGACAAGCTGTGCCGGGTGCGGCCGAGATTCCTGGAGCAGAACCACCATGGGGACTTGCTGTCGCGAGTGAACAACGACGTAACGACCGTTGAGTTTACATTCTCGCAGGTTTACTTCGTTTTGCTGCTTCAAGTTGTCTTTTGCATCGGCTCCATTGTCTCCATGGTGGTGATCGATTGGCGGTTTGCCGGCGTATCATTCGTCATTCTGCTGCTGTCCTCTCTGGTCAGTCTGAAATTTGCACGGGATATTCGTGTCTTGTCCGAACAAGGCTTGCAAACGCTCGGTAAAATGACCGAAAAATTCAAAGATTTTATGGGTGGCATTCAAATTGTGAAGTTGTTCCGCATCCGCACGATTTACGGCCAGTACGAGGCGTTGAACGAACAAATGACGCAAACGCTTCGGCAAACGGCGAAGAAGAACGGTATGCAAGCTGCAGTGAACCATTTTATCAGCTACGTCACGTTCTGCGGCATCATCGTCATCGGCAGTCTTCTTTATGCCTACGGAATGATGGGAATGGGAAGCGTCGCCGCTCTGGCAGTTTTGCAAGTGAATCTGACGCACGCCTTGTTGAACTTGGGGATGGTTCTGTCGATGACCCAAAATTCGCTCGCGGGTGCTCACCGGATTCAAGAGGTACTAAGCGAGGAAGAGGAACCGGAGCGTCTGGGATCTTCTCATAGCGAGCTTGTATCGGAAGCTGCGGTGGAGTTTCGCGATGTGGAATTTTCCTATCAGGCAGATAAAAAGGTACTTGTCGACATGTCAATGCAAGTGTTTCCTGGTCAGGTCGCTGCGATCGTAGGAGCCAGCGGCAGCGGTAAAAGTACGCTGATCAAGCTGCTGCTCGGCTTTTATCCTGTGGACAGCGGAGATATCCTGCTTCAGGGTAAACCTTTCGGCCATTACACGCTGGAAGAAATCCGCAGGCAGATTGCATACGTTCCGCAGGAACCATTTTTGTTTACCGGCACGATTGAGGAAAATATCCGTTATGGCAACCCGGATGCAACGGATGAAGAAGTGGTTGAAGCGGCCAAAGCGGCGTACGCTCACCATTTTATTCAGGAACTTCCTGAACAGTATAAAACGCCGGTGGGAGAGAGAGGAACGTCGTTGTCAGGCGGACAAAGGCAGCGAATTGCGATCGCCCGGGCGATTCTCAAAAACGCCCCGATTCTCCTGCTGGACGAAGCGACTTCTGCATTGGATAACGAATCCCAGCATTGGGTACAGCAAGCCCTGAACGTATTGATGAAGGGACGCACCACCATTCTGATTGCGCATCGTCTCAGCACTGTGGAACATGCGGATTTGATTACGGTCATGAATCAAGGAACGGTCGTGGAACGAGGCCGCCATCAGGACCTGCTGGCGCTCGGAGGTTATTACGCGCGGCTGTACGGCTAGACCATTACGACGAGTGGCTTCCTGCTGATATCTAGTTACAAAGCCTATCTACAAACAATCTCTAATACGGGAGTGTGTCGATGTGAGAGAGAATACGAACAAGCAATATGGATTAACGCAAGCCCAGCGCCGGATATGGTTCATGGAAATTATGAATCCGGGCACATCCATCACGATGCTTTCCGCGACCTACCAGATTACGGGCGAGATCGACACCAAGCTGCTGGAGCAAGCGGCGGCAGAGATTGTCAAAACCTATGACGCTTTCCGAATCCGCATTAGCGGGGATTTTCAAAATCCAACGCAGTGGTTCGAAGAGCCAGAGAATGTCCAAGCCAGGATAAGCCACCTCGAAATAGGCACAACCGAACAATTCTATGCTTGGGTGAAAGAAGTAAGCGAAAAACCGGCCAGCGTGTTCGACGAACACCTCTACCAATTTACGATGATCTATTTTGCGAACGGCCAAGTATGGCTCAATTTGACGGTAAATCATATCATTGCCGACGGCTTGTCCGTCACTGCTTTGCTGCATGCGGTGATGGAAAAATACCTGGAACTGCGCAAAGGCATCTTCAACAGTTATCAGGCCCCTTCCTATCTGGATTATATTTCAACTGAGCGTGAATATGAGCAATCGCAGCGTTATCAAAAAGGCAAGGAATATTGGCTGACCAAGTACAACACTTTGCCTGAAACGAGCGGCATTAAATCGGTTCCGCCATTCTCGATTGGCAGCGAATCAAATAAACGTTCCATCATTTTGGATGGTTCCCGCTATGACCGCATTCTGGCTTTTAGCGAACAATATCAGGTCAGCTTATATACGTTATTTTTGTCCGCCATGTATGTCTTATTGTACAAGCTGACCGACAGCACCGATGTTCCGGTCGGCACGGTTTTCGCCAATCGCACGAGCAAGAAGGAAAAAGAAACGATCGGTATGTTCGTCAGCACCGTGGCTACGCGGATTGGTCTGAATCCAGATGGGTCCGTGCTTACCTTGATCCAGACGGTTTCCAAGGAAAATACGGCGGATCTGCGGCATCAGAAATATCCTTATAACCAATTGATCCAGGATCTACGCGAACAACACGGCCGCAACGATCTTTCGGAGTTGTTCCGCACGTCTCTAGAATATCTGCCTTTGAAAATCGAGGAGTACGAAGAAATCAAGGTACGTCTGGAGGCTCACTTTGCTAGACACGAGATGGACGATCTACTTCTGCGCTTCGACCATATGCTGAATGAAGGCCATGTCATTCTCCATGCTTCCTATCGTACCGGCCTGTTCGAGACGACCGAGATTGATAGCATTATAGAACAGTATGTAACCGTTTTGGACCAGTTTCTTGAGACTCCCGAACTGCGGGTACGCGAGATTTCTCTACTGAGCGATGAGGAGAGACGCCGCATTCTGGACGTGTTTAACCCGCCGGTGGCAGCACTGAACGAGGGAATAGCGTTTCATCGGTATGTCGAAAAGTTTGCCCGAGACATTCCGGATCACCCGGCAGTTGTTTACATGGACAAAAAGCTGACTTACGGCGAATTGAACGAACGCGCCGAGCGGCTGGCTGCGCTCCTTCGTGAACAGGGCGTGGGAAGGGAGACGATTACGGGGATCTGGGCGGAGCGTTCGGTGGAATTGCTGGTCGGTGTGCTCGCCGTATGGAAAGCCGGCGGAGCTTATGTACCGCTGGACCCCGATTATCCGGCGGAGCGGATTGAGTACATGCTCAGCGATAGCGAAGCATCGGTGCTGCTTACGCAGCGTCATCTGTTGGAGGGGGCCGGAGGTTGGCTGGCCGATGACCGGCTGAAGCTTCAAGCAGTCTATGCGATGGACGATGAACAGATGTATAACGGGGATACCTCAGCCGTGGAATTTGAATCTGCTGACAGTGCTCCGCAAGACTTGGCTTATGTGATTTACACCTCCGGTACGACGGGACGCCCAAAAGGCGTCATGATCGAGCATGATAGTCTCATGAATACGGCGGATGCGTACCGCCGCGAGTACCGGTTGGATCAGTTCCCGGTGCGGTTGCTGCAACTGGCGAGCTTCTCGTTTGACGTGTTCGTTGGAGACATCGCGCGGACGCTGTATAACGGAGGGACGATGGTAATTGTGCCAAAGGATGACCGGATTGATCCGAACCGCTTATACGGCTGGATTCGGGACCAAAACATTACGGTATTTGAATCGACACCTGCGCTCATCCTACCGTTCATGCAGCATATTTATGAAGAAGGGCTGGACGTCAGCTCCATGAAGTTGCTGATTACCAGCTCGGATGCTTGCAGTGTCACCGATTACCGATTGCTGCAGGAAAGATTCGGCGGACAATTCCGCATCATCAACAGCTACGGCGTTACCGAAGCGGCCATTGACAGCAGTTTTTACGATGAGCCGCTGGACAAGCTGCCATCGTTGGGCCATGTGCCGATCGGCAAAGCCTGGCTGAACGCCCGGTTTTACATTGTCGATGCCGGGTTAAAGCTGGTTCCTGTAGGGGTTCCGGGTGAGCTTGTCATCGGCGGCGCCGGTGTGGCGCGCGGGTATTGGAACCGTCCGGACCTAACCACCGAGAAGTTTGCAGACAGCCCGTTTGTGCCTGGAGAACGTCTGTATCGGACAGGAGATTTGGCCCGCTGGCTGGAAGACGGCAACGTTGACTTCATCGGTCGAATCGACTATCAGGTGAAAATTCGCGGGTTCCGGATCGAACTCGGCGAAATTGAAACGGCCCTGCTCAGTTTCCCGGGGGTCAAGCAGGCTGTGGTGACTGACCGTACGGATGAGCAGGGGCAAAAGTATTTGTGCGGTTACGTGGCGGGGGATGTTTCCTTGCAGCTGAGCGATCTGCTGTCCCAATTGAAGCAAGAGCTGCCGGCCCATATGGTCCCGGCCCGACTGGTATCTCTTGATCAGCTTCCGCTCACACCGAATGGCAAGATTGACCGTAAAGCGCTGCCTGAACCAACCGGAGAGATAGAAGCCGGCCTTGAGTATGTGGCTCCTCGCACAACGCTGGAAACAAGACTTGCTCTTATTTGGCAGCAGGTGCTGGGTATTGTGCGAGTTGGAGTCCAAGACGATTTCTTTGACCTGGGTGGTCATTCCTTGCGGGCCTCCGCGCTTGTTTCCAAGATTCGAAAAGAGCTGCAAGTCGAGGTTCCGCTGCGGGACGTTTTCCGCTACACCACGATCGAACAGCTTGCCCAAAGGATTAGCGGTTTAAAGCAGCAAGAAACATATGAGATTACAAAGGCAGCAGAGGCCGAGTACTATCCGGTTTCATCCGAGCAAAAGCGTCTGTACGTCCTGCGCCAGCTTGACGCGGCCGAGCGTAGCTACAATATGTCGGCGGCGCTTCTTCTCGAAGGCAAGTTGGACCGCACGCGCGTAGAATACGCGTTTCGGGCGTTGATTCAGCGCCATGAGACGCTGCGTACCGGGATCGAGCAGGTTCAAGGCGAGCTTGTGCAGCGCATCTATGACGAGGTGGAGTTTGCTGTAGATTATTTCCAGGCGAGCGAGCGAGAAGTGGACCAAGTGGTGGAAGCATACTTTCACCCGTTTGATCTGACCAAGCCGCCACTTCTTCGCATCGGCCTGATCGAAGTCGCCGAGGATCGCCACATCCTGTTGTTCGATATGCATCACATCGTCTCGGATGGCATCTCGACAGCATTGCTTTTCGACGAGTTCAGCCGCCTGTATCGTGGTGAGGAGCTGGCTCCGTTGCGTATTCAATACAAAGATTATGCCATTTGGCAGCATTCCGAAGCCTACGGGCAGTTGATCCAGCCGCAGAAGGAGTACTGGCTGGAACAGCTGTCGGGCGAGCTGCCTGTATTGGAACTGCCGACGGACTTCCCGCGGCCTGCGGTGCAAAGTTTTGACGGCCGGACCGTGAAGTTTGATATTGGGAAAGAACGGACGGAAAAGCTGAAAGAACTGGCCGCACGGACGGGCACGACCCTGTACATGGTGCTGTTGTCTGCTTACTCGATCCTTATGCATAAATATTCGGGTCAGGAAGATCTGATCGTGGGAACGCCGATTGCCGGAAGAACGCAGGAAGAAGTGCAGCCAATCGTAGGTATGTTTATCAACACGCTTGCCATTCGCAGCCATCCGGAGCGTTCCAAGCCGTACCTTAAGTACCTGGAAGAAATGAAGGAAATCACACTCGGGGCTTTTGAACACCAAAATTATTTGTTCGAAGATTTGGTAGAAAGTCTTCACATTCCGCGCGCGACCGGCCGGAATCCGCTCTTTGATACGTTCTTCTCCCTGCAAAATACGGAGAATGAGCAAATTGTCATCGAGGGGCTGGAGCAATCGTTTTATCCGTTGGAAAACCGAACGTCCAAGTTCGAGTTGCTTCTGGACATTTCGGAACTGGATGGCCAGCTCGAATGCCGGTTGGAGTATGCTACGGCTTTGTATAAACAGGAGACCGTTGAGCGGTTCGCCAGACATTATGACAAGCTACTCGAAACTATCGCAACAGCGCCGGAAGGGGATATTGCTTCGCTGGAAATGCTAACCGAACAGGAAATCCGTGAACTGGTGCGCGGTTTCAATGATTCGGAGGCAGACTACCCACGGCAGCAGACGATTCATGGCTTGTTCGAAGAGCAGGCGAAGCTTTACCCGGATAACGTGGCCGCCGTCATGAATGAGCGGCAGTTGAGCTACCACGAACTGAACGAGCGATCCAACCGCCTTGCGCGTAAGCTGCGGGAGACAGGAGTCGAAGCGGATCAGTTGGTAGCGATTCTTGCCGAACGTTCACTTGATATGGTCGTCGGCATTCTGGCGATTCTCAAAGCGGGCGGAGCCTACGTGCCTGTCGATCCCGACTACCCGGAGGAACGCATCCGCTTCATGATTGAGGATTCGGGCGCACCGTTATTGCTGATTCAAAAGCATTTGCATGAGAAGACCGACTTCGCAGGAACGCGCCTTGAATTGGACGATTTCGTTTGGGGCGACAAAGGGGCGGACTCCGCTGATGCACTGGACGCTTCGAATCTGGAACCAATTTCTGGCCCGGGTAACTTGGCTTATGTCATCTACACATCGGGAACGACCGGCAAACCCAAAGGCACGTTGATTGAGCATAAAAACGTCGTGCGCCTTTTGTTCAACGACAAGAACCTGTTCGACTTTGGGCCGTCCGACACGTGGACGTTATTCCACTCGTTCTGCTTCGATTTCTCCGTCTGGGAGATGTACGGGGCACTTCTGAATGGAGGAAAGCTGGTTATCGTACCGCCGCTTACGGCGAAAAATCCGGCCGAGTTCCTGGCACTGCTGAGCCGCGAACGGGTCACGATTTTGAACCAGACGCCAACATATTTCTACCAACTGCTGCGTGAGGTTTTAGCGGACCATCCGTACAATCTGCGGATTCGCAACGTCATCTTTGGCGGCGAAGCACTCAGCCCGCTGTTGCTCAAGGGTTTTAAGACGAAGTACCCGGAGACAAAGCTGATCAATATGTACGGTATTACCGAGACGACGGTTCACGTGACGTATAAGGAAATTACATGGATCGAAATGGAGGCGGCAAAGAGTAATATCGGCAAGCCGATCCCAACGCTGAGCGTGTACGTTCTGGATGAAAACCGTCGTCCTGTTCCGATCGGCGTAGCAGGCGAAATGTACGTAGCCGGAGAAGGCCTGGCGAGAGGATACCTGAATCGCCCGGATTTGACGGCGGAAAAGTTCGTTGATTCCCCGTTTGCGGAGGGGGAAAAACTGTATCGCTCAGGCGACTTGGCGGCCTGGCTGCCGGACGGCAACATTGAATACCTCGGCCGGATCGACCATCAGGTCAAAATCCGCGGGTACCGGATCGAGCTGGACGAAATTGAGACGCAGCTTTTGAACGTGGAGGGCGTGGAAGAAGCGGTGGTGCTCGCCCGTCAGGACAGCGGGGGCGAAAAGGCGCTTGTTGCCTACTTTGTGGCGGACCGGACGCTGACGGTTAGCGAAATGAGAACCTCGCTGGCCCAGGGAATGCCGGGATACATGATCCCGTCATACTTCGTGCAGCTGGAACGCATGCCGCTGACGTCCAACGGCAAAGTGGACCGCAAAGCACTGCCGGAGCCGCAAGGCGGCTTGCAAACGGGCGTCGAATACGTAGCGCCGCGTAACCTTACGGAGTCCCAGCTTGTGAAAATCTGGGAGGAAGTGCTGGGTTACTCCGGCATTGGAGTCCTGGACAATTTCTTCGAGCTCGGGGGGCATTCCTTGCGGGCGACAAACCTTGTCAGCAAGATTCGGAAGGAAATGAACGTTGAACTTCCGCTGCGCGATGTGTTCCGCTATATGACGGTAGAATCGATGGCCGGGGCTATTGCCAGCTTGGAAGAATCAGAGCACAGCTCCATTCCAAAAGCGGAAGAGAAAGCATATTATCCAGTTTCCTCTGCGCAAAAAAGGCTGTATGTCCTGCACCAGCTAGATAGCTCGGAGCTGAATTACAACATTCCGAGCGCCTTGCAATTGAAAGGGAATTTGAACGAGGCCAAAGTGGAAAAGGCGCTGACTACTTTGGTGGCCCGGCACGATATGCTGCGCACCGGTTTTGAAATCGTGAATGGAGAGCCGGTTCAGCGTATTCATCCGCTCGTAGATTTCAAGGTCGAGAAGCTTCAAGCAAGCAAAGATCAGGTCGCGGCCATTCTGGAAGGCTTCATTCAGCCTTTTGACTTGACCCAGCCGCCTTTGCTGCGCGCCCTGCTGATCATACTTGAGAAAGAGAAATTCCTGCTTGCGCTGGATATGCATCATATTGGTTCCGATGGTCTTTCCATGGACGTGCTGCTACACGAATTTGTGGGGCTTTACAATGGGGAAGAATTGCCGGAGCTGCGGATCCAATACAAGGATTACGCCGTTTGGCAGCAATCCGACGAGCAATGTCAGCGTATCAAACGGCAGGAGGAATACTGGCGCGGGGTATTCAGCTCCGAGCTTCCGGTTCTTGAGCTGCCTCTTGACTACTCCCGTCCAGCCGTCCGGCAGTTTGACGGTCAAACGCTCACGTTTGCGCTGGATGCGGAGAAAAGCGAAGCTCTAAAACGGCTTGCCGGAGATTCGGGGGCGACGCTGTACATGCTTCTGCTGGCTGCTTACTCCGTATTGCTTCATAAATACGCGGGACAGGAAGATATCGTAGTCGGCACTCCGATTGCCGCTCGTTCTCACGCCGACCTGCAGCCGATTATCGGCATGTTTGTCAATACGCTGGCCCTTCGCTTGGGTCCGACGGCAGAGCGGACGTTCCTGGATTACTTGCAGGATGTGAAGGAAACGACGCTTGGAGCCTACGAGCACCAGGACTATCCGTTCGAGGAGCTGGTAGAAGCTCTTCAGGTGAGCCGGAATTTAAGCCGGAATCCGCTGTTTGACACCATGTTTTCTTTGCAAAAGCACGAAAGCCTGGATTTAGCCCTGGAAGGCTTGCAATGGTCGCTGTTTGACATCGAGGAAAAGAGAGCAAAGTTTGATCTTAGCCTGGATATCGTGGAAGAGGGTAACGAGCTGGTTTGCAAGATCGAGTACGCTACCTCGTTGTTTAGACAGGAAACGATGGTACGGCTGGCGGGTCATTACGAGCAGCTTTTGGCATCGATCCTGGCTCAGCCGGGTGCGAGGATCTCGGATTTGAATATCTTGAAGGATAGCGAAAAGCATGATTTGCTGGTCGGGTTTGCCGTGTCGTCTTCGACTCTGGCGAAGCAATCCGCCTCAGAGGGTCCAGGCTTGGAAGCGGATGAGTCGTGGAGAGAGAGAACGATCCACGAGCTGTTCGAGGAGCAAGCAGAGCGAACGCCGGAGCAGGTGGCCGTTGTCTATGAGGACAGCAGCCTGACTTACCGGGAGTTGAACGAGCGGGCGAACCGGCTGGCGAGATCCTTGCGTGCCTCTGGCGCGCAGGCCGATCAGCCGATCGCGATCATGGCCGAGCGCTCGCTGGAGATGATCGTGGGCATCTATGCGATCTTGAAGGCCGGGGGCGCCTACGTGCCGATCGACCCGCAATTCCCGCTGGAGCGCATCCGCTACATGCTCGAAGATTCGTGCGCTAGGCTGCTGCTGATTCAGAGCCATTTGCGGGAAAGCGCGTCATTTGCCGGGACAGAGCCACTTGGCGGTCTATCGCTCGTCGATCTGAACGATCCATCCGCGTATGATGAAGACGGCTCGAACCTGGAGCCGGCGAGCGGACCGGAGCACTTGGCCTACGTCATTTACACATCGGGCTCGACAGGCAAGCCCAAAGGCGTCATGGTGGAGCATCGTCCGGTGATCAACCGGCTACTGTGGATGCAGAATGCATACCCGATCGACTCCAGGGATACGATTCTTCAAAAGACGGCGATCACCTTCGACGTTTCCGTGTGGGAGCTGTTTTGGTGGGCTTGGACGGGGGCCAAAGTTTGCTTGCTGCCGCCGGGCGGAGAGAAGAATCCCGAGACGATTCTGGACACGATCGAACGGCAAGCCGTCACCACGATGCACTTTGTGCCGTCGATGCTGCACGCCTTCCTCGAATATGTCGAGCGTCAGCCGAGTGAAGATCTGGATAACAAGCTGTCTTCGCTGAAACGGGTGTTTGCAAGTGGGGAAGCGCTGGCGACATCGCATGTGAGCCGGTTCTGGCAGTGGATTTCGTCATCCGTGAATCAAGCGCAGCTGATCAACCTTTATGGGCCTACGGAAGCGACGGTTGATGTCTCGTACTACAATTGCGGACCGGAAGAGGCGTATGTATCGGTGCCGATCGGCAAGCCGATCTCGAACATCCGGCTGCATATTGTCAAGGAAGGGACGACAGCGCTGCAACCGGTCGGCGTGCCGGGCGAGCTGTGCATCGCGGGCGAAGGCCTGGCTAGAGGCTACTTGAACCGTCCCGAGCTGACCGCGGAGAAATTCGTAGAGTGTCCGTTTGCGCCGGGCGGGCGGATGTACCGGACGGGCGATCTGGCCAGATGGCTGCCGGACGGCAACATCGAGTATATGGGCCGGATCGACCATCAGGTGAAAATCCGTGGGTACCGGATCGAACTCGGCGAGGTGGAGGCGCAGGTCCTGAAAGCGGCGTCCGTCCAAGAGGGGGTTGTCATCGCCAGAGAGGACGAAGCCGGTCAGAAGCAGCTCTGCGCGTACTTCGTGGCGGACAAGCCGCTTGCGGCGAGCGAGCTGCGAAGCGCGCTGGCGGAGGATCTGCCTGCGTACATGATTCCGTCCTACTTCGTGCAGCTGGAGCGGATGCCCCTCACACACAGCGGGAAGCTTGACCGCAAGGCGCTGCCCGCACCGGAAAGCAGTATGCTCGTTGGAACGGAATACGTGGCGCCCCGGACGGCGGCGGAGCATACGTTGGTTGCGGTGTGGCAAAAGGTGCTGGGAACGGGTCGTCCGATCGGCGTGATGGACAATTTCTTCGAGCTCGGCGGGGATTCAATTAAATCGATCCAGGTGTCGTCCAGGCTACATCAGGCCGGGTACAAGCTGGAAATTAAGCATTTGTTCAAATATCCGACCGTAGCGGAATTAAGCCCGTATCTCCAGTCGGTCTTAAGACGCGCCGATCAGGGGGCAGCTACGGGAGAGACGGGGCTGACGCCGATTCAGCGCTGGTTCTTCGAACAGTCGTTCGCCGAGCTGCACCACTTTAACCAGGCGGTGATGCTGTACCGGGAGGAAGGCTATGACGAAGCGGCGCTTCGTCAGGCTGTGCGGAAGCTGGCCGAGCATCACGATGCGCTGCGCCTCGTCTTCAGCCGGACCGAGAGCGGGTATGCGGCATGGAACCGGGGCATCGCGGAAAGCGATGGCGAGCTCTACAGCCTGGAAGTGATCGATTTCCGTGGAATGACGGACTGCGCGCAGGCGATCGAATCCAAGGCGAACGAGCTTCAGCGCAGCATTGACCTGCAGGCAGGGCCTTTGCTGAAGCTCGGCTTGTTCCGCTGTGCAGATGGAGATCATCTGCTGATCGCGATCCACCACTTGGTCGTAGACGGCGTATCCTGGCGGATTCTGCTTGAGGATTTTGCTGCCGGCTATGAGCAGGCGCTGCAAGGGAAGCTGATCCGTCTGCCGCTCAAAACGGACTCATTCCAAACGTGGGCGAAACAGCTCGCTGATTATGCGAACGGTCCGGCGATGGAAAGCGAGAGAGCGTATTGGCAGCATATCGAGCAATTGACCTATGAGCCGCTTCCGAAAGATTTTGAACAAGGCACATCCAAGCTGAAGGACAGCAGGCTCGTGACCGTCCGCTGGACGGCGGAGGAAACCGAACAGCTGCTGAAGCAGGCACACCGTGCTTACCATACGGAAATGAACGATTTGCTACTTGCCGCGCTTGGCCTCGCGATACAAGCTTGGAGCGGTCGGGAACGCGTGCTGGTGAATCTCGAAGGCCACGGTCGGGAAGAACTTTTGCCGGATGTGGACATTACGCGGACGGTAGGCTGGTTTACAAGCCAATTCCCTGTCGTTCTGGAGCCGGGTCACGTCCAGGCGCTCGGTCATCAGGTGAAACAGGTGAAAGAAAGCTTGCGCCGCATTCCGAACAAAGGAATCGGCTACGGCATCCTGCGTTATTTGTCGGCGCCGCATGACGGCGAGCGCTTTGCTTTAGAGCCGGAGATCAGTTTTAACTATCTGGGTCAGTTCGACCAGGATTACGAAAGCAGCGGCTCGCAGCCGTCTCCGTTCAGTCCGGGCTCCGATTCAAGCCCGAATGCTGTGATGAATTATGTCCTCGATATCAACGGTATGGTATCGGAAGGCGTGTTGGAACTTACGATCCGTTATGGGGAAACCCAGTATCAACGGGAGACGGTTGAGCGCCTGGGCACCCTGTTTCAATCGAGTTTGCGTGAAGTCATCAGCCATTGCGTATCGAAAGAGCGGCCGGAGCTTACGCCTAGTGACGTACTGCTTCAAGATGTGACGGTGGAGGAACTGGAGCGGCTGTCAGAACATACGACGGCACTCGGCGAACTGGAGAATGTATACACCCTGACTCCGCTGCAAAAAGGGATGTTGTTCCACAGCTTGCTGGATGCCGATTCGGAAGCCTACTTCGAACAGGTGACCTTCGATCTGTCTGGAAGCCTGAATGTGGAAGCCTTCACTCGCGGATTGGATACGCTGGTACAGCGAAATGAGGCGCTGCGGACCAATTTTATTACCGGCTGGAGAGACGAGCCGATTCAAGTGGTATTCCGCGAGCGGAAGTGTGAAGTGTACTTTGAAGATATTCGCTCGGCAAGAGATGAACACCCGGAGAAGACGATAGCCGATTTTGTCAGCGCGGATAAAGCGAACAAGTTCGATTTGGCCCAAGGCTCTCTGATGCGCGTTACAGTTTTGCGTACGGGCGACGAGTCCTACCAAGTGATCTGGAGTCACCATCACATTTTGTTGGACGGCTGGTGCATGTCCTTAATGATCAAGGAAGTGTTCGACACCTACTTCGCGTTCCAGGAGCAACGGACGCTGGAGCTTCCTCCGGTTACCTCGTACTCTCGGTATATCGAATGGCTGGAAGCTCAAGATGTAGCGAAAGCTTCGGGTTACTGGTCTGAGTATTTGGCGGGTTACGATCAGCAGACCAAGCTGCCGCAGGAGAGAACGCAGCTGAAACGGCATGCTTTTGAAATGGCTGAGATCGATGTGGAACTCAGCAAAGGACTGACTGGGCAGATTGAGCGTGTGGCACGCCAGCAGCAGGTGACACTCAACACATTTATGCAGACTGTATGGGGACTGGTCTTACAGATATACAACAACAGCGAGGATGTTGTATTCGGTTCCGTTGTATCCGGCCGTCCGGCGGAAATTCCGGGCATTGAAAGCATGATTGGCCTGTTTATTAATACGATCCCGGTCCGTATTCAAGGTAAAGCCGAGGAGACGGTAGCCGATATTTTGAGAAAAACCCAGGATCAAGCGCTGGCATCGGGAGCTTACGAAACATTCCCGCTGTTCGAAATTCAGTCGCTGAGCGAGCAAAAGCGTGACTTGATCAACCATATTATGGTCTTTGAAAATTATCCGATGGAAGAACAGATTGAGCAGGTTGTCGGCGGCGGACAAGAAGCGCTGAAAATCGCTAATATCCAATCGCCGGAACAAACGAACTACGACCTGGACATTACCGTCATTCCGGAAGA
This sequence comes from Paenibacillus amylolyticus, assembly GCF_047302515.1. Taxonomy (GTDB): domain Bacteria; phylum Bacillota; class Bacilli; order Paenibacillales; family Paenibacillaceae; genus Paenibacillus; species Paenibacillus amylolyticus_G. Next base: position 6,822,580 of record NZ_CP168019.1, read on the forward strand.
GCATATTTTGCTGCGGTTTACGTACAATGCACTGACATTCAGAGAGCATGACATCAGGCAGATCCACGGTCATTTTGCCCGTGCATTGGAGCAGGTTGCGGCTAATCCGAATGTTCGTGTACATGAGTTAGAGCTTTTGACGGCGGCGGAAAAAGAAGAAATTGTAGGCGTGTTTAATCCGGTGCAGCCGGAAGTGGCTCCTGTTGCCGCCTTCCATCGCCTGTTCGAGGAACAGGCGGAACACACGCCGGAAGCGGAAGCCGTCGTATACGAGAACGATCGGCTGACGTATGCGGAGCTGAACGAGCGGGCGAACCGCCTGTCGGCAACACTGCGTGCAAGCGGCATCGGTAGGGAGACGATCGTTGGCATTCTCGCCGAGCGTTCGGTCGATTTGCTGGTGGCCGTGATGGCCGTCTGGAAAGCGGGAGGGGCGTATGTACCGCTTGACCCGGATTATCCGGCGGACCGCGTGCGGTTCATGCTGGAAGACAGCGGAGCGAAGGTACTGCTGACACAAACGCTGCTGCGAGAGCGTGCCGAATCCTGGCTCGGCGAAGAGGAACTAGCACTGGAGACGGTGCTGTATCTCGATGACGAAACGTCATACAGCGAAGATCGAGCGAATGCACCAATGGACTTCGGCCACGGCTCCAGCATGGTTTCAGGTCTGGTCTCCGGCGAGCTGACGGGTGCTGTGAACGACCTTAATGAGAGTCACCCAAATGATGTTGATGTTGTCGGTATGGGCAGCTTCCATGAAGCCCGTCCTGAGGACTTGGCGTATGTCATCTACACGTCCGGAACGACGGGCAAGCCAAAAGGTGTGATGATTGAGCACCGCAGTCTAGTGAACACGGCGGCGGGTTACCGGCGGGAATACCGGTTGGATCAGTTCCCGGTAAGGCTGTTGCAGCTCGCCAGCTTCTCGTTTGACGTATTCGTGGGCGATATCGCGCGGACGTTGTACAACGGCGGCACGATGGTCATTGTACCGAAGGACGATCGGATTGATCCGTCTCGTCTGCACTACTGGATAGAGCGGGAGCGAGTGTCGATCTTTGAATCAACGCCGGCACTGATCGTGCCGTTTATGGAATACGTGCATGAGCAGGGGCTAGAGTTAAGCAGTATGGAGCTGTTGATTACAAGCTCGGACAGCTGCAGTGTGGCAGATTACCGGACCTTACAGGAACGGTTTGGCTCGTTGTTCCGCATCATCAACGCCTACGGCGTGACGGAAGCGGCAATTGACTCCAGTTTCTATGACGAGCAGTTGGCGAAACTGCCGCAGACAGGCCATGTCCCGATTGGCAAAGCGTGGTTGAATGCGAAGTTTTACATCGTGGATGCACATCTGAACCCGGTGCCAGTCGGCGTGCTGGGCGAATTGGTTATCGGCGGAGTCAGTGTGGCGCGCGGGTACTTGAACCGTCCAGAGCTGACGGATGAGAAGTTTGTAGACAGTCCTTTCACCGCTGGTGAGCGACTGTATCGCACAGGAGACTTGGCGCGGTGGATGGAGGACGGCAACGTGGACTTCATCGGGCGGATCGATAACCAGGCAAAAATCCGGGGCTACCGGATCGAGACGGGCGAAGTCGAAGCAAAGTTGCTGAGTGTAGGTGGCGTGAAGGAAGCGGTCGTTGTTGTCAGGGAAGATCAAGAAGGGCAGAAAGCGTTGTGCGCTTACTATACAGTGGAAAAAGGCTTGACGGCGGCAGATGTGAAACGGGCGATCTCCAGCGAGCTACCGGGATACATGATTCCGTCGTATTTCGTCGAACTGGAGCAATTGCCTCTAACGCCAAATGGGAAAATTGACCGGAAGGCGCTGCCAGCGCCGGAAGGGGGAGCAGGCGGAGGCCGCGAATACGTGGCACCGCGCACCGAACTGGAGGCAAAACTGGCCGTCATTTGGCAGGAAGTGCTTGTTCGGGAGAAGGCGGTAGGCGTAACGGACAACTTCTTCGACCTCGGAGGACACTCCCTGCGGGCGACAACACTTGTCAGCAAAATGCATAAGGAGCTGGGCGCCCAATTCCCGCTTCGCGACGTATTCCGCTACTCGACAGTTGAGGAAATGGCTGTGGCTATGGAGCATTTGGAGATCGGCTCGTTTATGGCTATTCCGGCTGCGGAACCTAGCGAGTATTATCCGCTCTCTTCTGCGCAGAAACGTCTCTATATCTTGAACCAGCTGGAAGGAGGCGAGCTGAGCTACAACATACCAGGAGCTATGCTGCTCGAAGGGCAGCTCAACCGGCAGCAGTTTGAAGAAGCATTCCGCGGGCTTGTAGCTCGTCATGAAACGCTGCGTACCGGCTTTGAGATGGTTGAGGGCGAAGCGGTTCAGCGGATTTACGAAGAAGTCACCTTCCAGGTGGAATATGTGCAGATCAGCGGGGAGCAGGCGGAAGAAACGGTGCGCCAATTTGTTCGTGCGTTTGATCTAGCGAAGCCGCCACTTCTGCGGGTGGGCATTGCCGAACTCGCGCCGGACCGGCACATCCTGATGTTCGATACACATCATATCGTATCGGACGGCGTTTCAATGGACGTACTGATCGAAGAGTTTGTGCACTTGTACAGCGGGGAGCCGCTCAAGCCACTCCGCATTCAGTACAAAGATTATGCAGTATGGCAGCAATCGGACGAGCAGAAAACGCAGCTTGCCAAGCAGGAAGCCTACTGGATTGACATGTTCCGCGGAGAACTGCCAGTTCTGGAAATGCCGACGGACTATCCGCGCCCGGCTATGCAGAGCTATGAGGGCCGCACGCTGCAATTGTTTATGAATATTGAGAAAAGCGAAGGTCTGAAACGGCTTGCAGCTGAAAACGGCGCAACGCTATACATGGTTTTGCTTGCGGCATATAACGTGCTTCTGCATAAATATTCAGGTCAGGAAGACGTGGTGGTAGGTACGCCGATTGCGGGCAGAAATCATAGCGACGTTCAACCGCTGATCGGGATGTTCGTTAATACTTTGGCCATCCGCAGTTACCCGGCTGCCGGTAAAACGTTCCTTGACTACTTGAAGGAGATCAAGGAGACAACGCTGGGTGCTTTTGAACATCAGAATTATCCGTTTGAGGAACTGGTGGATAAGGTAAACGTGGCTCGTGATCTACGCCGTCATCCACTGTTCGATACGATGTTTGCTTTGCAGAATACAGAAAATGTGGAAATTCAGCTTCCGGGACTACATTTGTCGACGTATGCCAGCGATGAAATTGTTTCCAAATTCGATCTCAGCTTGGACGTTACGGAGATTGAGGACGGCTTGGAATATCTGTTTGAATACGCCACGGCTCTATATAAAACCGAAACAGTGGAGAAGTTGGCTGCCCACTACTTGCAGTTGCTTGAATCCATTCTCTGCAACCCGTCGGCGACTATTGCCGAGCTGGATATTTTGACACTAGCGGAAAAAGAAGAAATTGTCAGCACGTTTAACCCTGCGCAACCGGAAGAGGCTCTTATGGCAGCGTTCCATCGACTGTTCGAGGAACAGGCGGAACACACGCCGGAAGCTGAAGCTGTCGTTTACGAAAACGATCGGCTGACGTATGCGGAGCTGAAGGAGCGGGCGAACCGCCTGTCGGCCACGCTACGCACAAGCGGCATCGGCCGGGAGTCAATCGTTGGCATTCTCGCCGAGCGTTCGGTCGATTTGCTGGTGGCCGTGATGGCCGTCTGGAAAGCGGGAGGGGCGTATGTACCGCTTGACCCGGATTATCCAAGAGACCGGGTGCGGTTTATGCTTGAAGACAGCGGAGCGAAGGTGCTCCTGACACAAACGCCGCTGCGAGAGCGTGCCGAAGCCTGGCTCGGTGAAGAGGAACTGGCACTGGCGACGGTGCTGTATCTCGACGACGAAACGTCATACAGCGAGGAACGAAGCAATGTGCCAATGGACTTTGGCCAAGGCTCCAACAGTGCTCCCGATCGAGTTAACGGCAAGCTAACGGGGGCTATGAACGGTGGTGGCGTGAGTCATCCAAATGATGTTGATGTTGTCGGTATGCACAACTTCCATGAAGCTCGTCCGGAGGATCTGGCGTACGTCATCTACACGTCGGGAACGACGGGCAAGCCAAAAGGCGTGATGATCGAGCACCGCAGCCTGGTGAACACGGCAGCGGGCTACCGACGGGAATACCGGTTGGATCAGTTCCCGGTAAGGCTGCTGCAACTCGCAAGCTTCTCGTTTGATGTTTTCGTGGGCGATATCGCACGCACGTTGTATAACGGAGGCACCATGGTCATTGTACCGAAGGACGACCGGATTGATCCGTCTCGTCTGCACCACTGGATAGAGCAGGAGCAAGTGACGATCTTTGAATCAACACCAGCACTGATCGTGCCGTTTATGGAATACGTGCATGAGCAGGGGCTAAAGTTAAGCGGTATGGAGCTGTTGATCACAAGCTCGGACAGCTGCAGTGTAGCGGATTACCGTACCTTGCAGGAGCGGATTGGCTCGTCGTTCCGCATCATTAACGCCTATGGTGTGACGGAAGCGGCAATCGACTCCAGTTTCTATGACGAAGAATTGGCGAAACTGCCGCAGACAGGCCATGTGCCGATTGGCAAAGCGTGGTTGAATGCGAAGTTTTACATCGTGGATGCACATCTGAATCCCGTACCCGTCGGTGTGCTGGGCGAGCTGGTCATCGGCGGCGTTGGGGTAGCACGTGGGTACTTGAACCGCCCCGAGCTGACGGAAGAGAAGTTTGTAGACAGCCCTTTCATCGCGGGTGAGCGGTTGTATCGCACGGGAGATTTGTCGCGGTGGATGGAGGACGGAAACGTGGATTTCATCGGACGGATCGACAATCAAGCGAAAATCCGGGGTTACCGAATCGAAACGGGTGAGATTGAGTCGCAGCTGCTGCGGGTGGTAGGTATACGCGAAGCGGTGGTGCTGGTTCGAAGTGATGCGAACGGGCAAAAGGCGCTGTGCGCCTACTACACAACGGATATCGAACTGACGGCGGCTGACCTGAAACGAGTGATCTCCAGCGAGCTGCCGGGTTACATGATCCCATCGTACTTCGTGGAGCTGGAGCATTTACCTCTGACACCAAACGGGAAAATCGACCGGAAAGCGCTGCCGGCGCCGGAAGAGGGAGCAAGTGCAGGGCGCGAATACGTGGCGCCGCGCACCGATCTGGAGACGAAACTGGTCTCCATCTGGCAGGACGTGCTTGGGTCAGTTACGATTGGTGTGACGGACAACTTCTTCGACCTCGGCGGTCACTCGCTGCGGGCGACGACGCTGGTCAGCAAGGTGCACAAGGAGCTGCACGTGGACCTGCCACTGCGCGATGTATTCCGGTACTCGACTATTGAAGCAATGGCTGAAGTGATTAGCCGATTGGAGCAGCAGGAATTCCTTTCCATTCCGGTTCTGGATAAAAGGGAGTATTATCCGCTTTCCTCTGTGCAAAAGCGGCTGTACATCCAGCAGCAGATGGAAGGCGCCGAGCTTAGCTACAACATGTCCGGCATGACGGTTCTTGTCGGGCGCTTGGATCAGAATCAATTCGAGGCGGCGCTCCAAGAATTAATCGCTCGTCACGAAGTTTTGCGAACTGGCTTCGAAATGGTCGACGGCGAACCGGTACAACGGATTTATTCGGACTTGGAGTTTGCCGTCGAGTATACAAAGGCGACGGAAAGTGAAACGAAAACCATTGCGGATGCCTTTGTACGTGTCTTTGATTTGGAGCGGCCGCCGCTGCTGCGTGTGGGCTTAGTTGAATGGGAAGCGGAACGTCATCTGCTTATGCTGGACATTCATCATATCGTCACGGATGGCATGTCGATGGGTATCTTTATCGAAGAGCTGCTACGCCTATATAACGGTGAGACGCTGGAACCGCTTCGGATTCAATACAAGGAATTTGCCACTTGGCAGCAGTCCGAACCTGTAAAAGAACGGCTGAAACGCCAGGAAGCCTACTGGCTGGACATGCTGGAAGGTGAACTGCCAACGCTTGAGCTACCTACGGACTTTGTCAGACCTGCCGCTCGCAGCTTTGAGGGAGATGTGCTGCCTTTCAGTATCGACAAGCAGATGACTGACAACTTGCAGCGCATTGCCGATGAGAACGGTGCTACCCTATATATGGTGTTATCGGCGGCCTATTCAATCCTGCTCAGCAAGTACTCGGGACAAGAAGACTTCATTGTAGGCACACCGGTTTCAGGCCGCACACATGCCGACCTGGAGCCGCTCATCGGAATGTTTGTCAACACGTTGGCGATTCGTCACTATCCATCCGGGGAGAAGACGTTCCTTGCTTACTTGAACGAAGTCAAAGAAACGATGCTGGGGGCCTACGACCACCAGGATTATCCGTTTGAAGAGCTTGTGAAAAAGCTGCAGGTGCCGCGAGATCAAAGCCGCAATCCTGTATTTGATGTCATGTTTGCGCTGGAAACGAAGGAAGATAACGTTCAAAACTTCGGGGATATCCAGATCGAATCTTATCCGGAAACGCATGCGGTTTCCCAATTTGACCTTACCTTGGTCATTTCGTTGCTGGATGAGGGAATGAACGGGCAGTTTGAATATGCGACGAAGTTGTTTACGCGCAATCTGATCGACAATTTCGCTCAGGACCTGCTCGAGATCATCACCCAAATTGGCGAACAGCCTTCGGTGCTGCTCAAGGATATTTCCCTGAACGGGCAATCCGAACAGGAGCAAGATGAGCTAGAGGCTATTGATATTATTTTCTAATCCTTTACCCGGCTTGTGTGAAAATAGATCATTTAAGCACGTTATATGCGAGATTCGGTATATTGAGGAAGTGGTAATGAAAATTTGTGGTGGTTTCACGACTTTTTTATCACCTGACAAAAGTATTTAAGTTATGTAACAGAGGGTCCTGATGACAGTTGTCATCAGGACCCTCTGTTTATGAACGTATAATTAATGTTCCTATGTCCAAATCAGTATGAGGCTATTATAATGAAAGCCTTTAACTGATATAGGATGAGTACTCTGGTATTATGGGATGCACAGTGATTTTCATCTATTTTTCAGACTTAGTATTTACTATAGCATCATCCATAGTCATTTTAGTCTTGAGAGTAGCTGTTGATTATACCCAAGTTGTAATCGTTTCAACCGGGAGACGATAGGAAGGATAGCCATCTTTGGCTGCTTTACCTATGGAGATCAACATCACGGGCTGGAACCGTTCTTTATCCAGGCCGAACGCTTCGGCGATCTGACCTTTGTCATAACCAGCCATAGGGTTGGTATCATAACCATGGGCACGGGCAACGAGCATGAGTTGCATGGATATGAGGCCTGAGTCAATGAGGTTCATGTCACGCAATTCGGATGCGTTTATGTTCGCATAATAAGGTTTTACCTGCTGCATCTGCATATCCATGATGTCTTGGGGCATGTACCCAAGTTCCACTGATTTGCTGAAAATCTCTTCCATGTATTCAACGTTGTTGGCATCGTAAAACACGGCAATGACAGCGGAAGACGTTAGTGCCTGTGTCTGGTTAAAAGAGGCCAGTGGTGCAAGCTTCTCTTTGCCTTCAGCACTGTCGATAACAAGAAAACGCCAAGGTTGCATGTTAATGGCCGAAGGGGCACGTGAAGCTTTCGCCAGTATTTCGGTCATCTCCTCGCGGCTGATCTTCATTTCAGGGTCGTAGGCTTTAACGGAATGGCGCTCCAAAACGATGTTATCAAAATCATTTGTTTTGTTGAATTGACCGGTAATTGTGTTCATATTGAAATCTCTCCTCATATCTATATTGGTGAGAGTAGGGTATAAATTATATCTCCATCTGTCTCACTATGAGGATTGTAAACTATGAAGTATACTTTATAGCAAGAAGAAGAAACGGGGGAAATACATATGAAGATTAGTGAAGTAGCGAACCATGTAAACCTTCCGATATCCACGATTCGTTACTACGAGAAAATAGGTATTATCCCGGATGAACATATGCTGAGAGATCATAATAACTATCGAATATATGCGCAGAGCATTATTCAGCATCTGGAAGTGGTCAAACAATGTTTAGCTGTTGGTTTTACGATCCATGAGATCCAATCTATGATCTCTAAACATGGGTTTTCAAGTAACGATCAAGCAAGCGTTATCCAAGCGAAAATATCAGAAATTGAAGAAATACAAAATAAATTAGAGAATTCCAAACAAAATCTGTACGAAATTCTTAAATCGGATATCACGTGTGAGGATGGTTTTGGTAAGTATTAAGCCGGAAGTCGAAGTCCCTCTTAAGGTTTTCATTCAGTACGTTCTTACATCATATCGATTCAATCGAGTACATATCGTCCTGTATACGCAGATTACCGGGCTGCCCAGTTTCCACCTTCACCTCTGTAACAAATACACCAGGCATACGTCCGTCTGGGAACCAGGGCATCTGTATATCAATGACAATAAACATGCCTTCTGCATCACCCGTGGGGGAGAATTGTTTTCCGTCTCCGGCAAATGGTTCAAGTTGATAATGCTCATTAAATGTGTTCATTGTCTCAGGAACATCATCGACAGGCAGACCGATTTCACTAATACATAACAGATGCTTCGCTTCGAAAGCTTCATCAACTGCATTATCGAGTGAATGGTGAGCGATAAATTCCATCAAGTTGCCGCTTGGATCATAAAAATAGAAGGCTGTTGCATCCCAGTAGGGGAAATAAAATTCATCCTGTCCATCTTTGGAGAGCAATGGAATGTTGCGGTCTTGAGCCCACCTTTTTGCATCAGCAAGTTTATTTGTTGGAATCGTAAATGCTACATGATAGTAGGGCTTCTCTTGTTCTGGCGCCTTCTTGAAAGATAGGAGCGAGTTCCCCGCGCGGAATGAAACACATATTGCATTATCCTCCACAAGCTCAAGTTCCAGTAGTGTACCGTAAAACTCCTTTATGGCCTCAATTTGATGTGTCAACAAACCAATTTCTCTTATTATCATTTCAAAATCCTCCTTTTAATCTCACCTTTGATTGAAATACTCGATTGTTTTCTCAATAAATGCCTTGGCCGATTGCGTCAGGTAACGGTCGGACCGATGGATGATTTCAAAGTGCCGGTATGGCGGATCGTCTGTAATTTCGATGCAACGTAGCGTGGGCTCATTCATGGCTTTGATCAGAGGATAAGGCAGCAGTGTTCCTCCGACGTTGGCTTTGACCAGGCTAATGATGGAGGTTGCAGAACTGGTCTCCATGATGGTATTTAGGGTGAAGCCGTATTTACGGCAATAGCCGTCGACCAATTCTCTTCCTGTGAATCCTTCGGGGAACATCACCGTTTGGATATCACGTAGCTCCTGAATTTCAATTGAGCTTCGTTCAGCCCAATCATGATTCTCGGATACGACCAGTACATATTCTTCACTGCACAAAGGAATGCGTACAAGCCGCCTATCAGGGGCAGACGTGATCTCGATGCCAATGTCGACTTCATTTTCCAACACTTGATTCACGACATAGATCGAAGAGATAACCTTCAATTGCACTTTGGGGAATCGGGCATGAAAATCAACGAGCAGCGGAGTGATACGGTAATCCAAATCCGACGGAAGAACACCTATAACCAATCGTCCCCGCTGATCATTCCGGAATTCAGCTAGCGCATCCTGGGTATTCTGTAAATGCCGGATCATCTGTACACAGTGCTCCAGAAACAGAGTGCCTGCCTGGGTCATCACAATCTTTTTACCGACGCGGTCAAACAAAGGAACACCAAGTTCATCTTCCAACCCACGTATTTGTTGACTCAACGTAGGTTGAGATATGCCAAGTTTCTCAGCTGCCCGTGTAAAATGAAGCTCCTCACACACTGTAATAAAGTTTTCCATTTGACGAATCTCCATGAATTCACCTCTGATCATTGGTTTTAGTAATCATTTTAATAGAAATAATAGTATTGTTCAATCATTATAATGATCCTATACTTAATTTGTGCACCACCCGAAGATCTTGTCATTAAAGAATAGGATCTTTGGTGAAGGCAACGAGACTACTACCATGAGGTGATCCATAATGAAATTTTTTTATATTGTATTGGCGCTTATTCTGGCTTCACTGAACTTAAGACCACCGATTACTTCCATTTCTCCTCTGATGAGTACCATACAGAATGATCTGGGTTTGAGCGGCATGACCGCCAGTCTGTTAACTACACTACCGGTATTATGTATGGGCATATTCGCTCCATTCTCTGTAAGACTAAGTAGAAGGTGGGGGAACGAAGGTGGCATTGTGCTGGCTTTAATCCTTATTGGGATAGGTACGGGATTACGATTGTTCGTAGGCGCAACTCCGTTGATGATGTTCACTTCTTTTCTGTCAGGTGTAGGGATTGCATTGGCAGGGCCGCTGTTGTCCAGCTTCATTAAGCAGTATTTCCCTAACCGAGTGGCAGCCATGGTCGGCATCTACTCTACAGCAATGGTGATGGGGGCCAGCATTAGTGTGGGGTTATCGGTTCCGCTCCAGCATACGCTGGGTGGATCTTGGAGAGGTTCTTTGGCTACATGGGCATTACTCGCAGCCATTGCATTGCCGATCTGGTTAAAATTAGCTTGGTCTGCGCGTACAGAGCGGCAATCCGGACAAACTTCGGCTGTAGTCCATGCACCACTTCCGGTGAAGAACAGGCGTGCATGGGTGCTGACACTGTTCTTTGGACTGATGGCCGCGATCTTTTATTCATTAACCGCCTGGCTTGCGCCAGCCATTCAGAGCCATGGATATAGCCAAGAGACTGCTGGCAACATCCAAACGTTATTTACATTGATATCACTGCCCTCAACGTTATTCATTCCCATGCTTGTACACCGTTACCAAAGACGTGTCTTCTGGCTTGTTGGATGTGCGATGTTGGAGTTAATAGGTGTCCTGATGCTGAATCTCTCTGTCAGTCCGTGGCTCGCGGCGATTCCGCTCGGTATTGGTGCAGGTGGACTGTTCCCGATTGCACTTATGTTGCCGATTGATGAGACAAACAATGCTCAGGAAGCGAGTAGCTGGTCCGCTATGACTCAATCTGGTGGCTACATTCTTGGAGCACTTGGACCGCTGGCGATTGGTTGGCTCCGCGATCTAACAGGCAGCTTTGTGCAAGCATTTTATGGTTTGGCTATCATCATCGTGTTGCAGATTATCGTTCAAGTTGCTATTGGCAATAAAAAAAGTTTAAAAGTTAGCCAGGAGCAGAGCTAAAAGGCATGTAAAGTAAATGGATATAGAAATATGATCTTTATACATGATCCAACAAGTCCAGATAGTACTGCCTTAATGCTTTCTGTAAGATGACGGGCTCCATAATCTTAATCGATTTACCATAGCCTGCAAGATATCTCACTATGAAATCAAGCTCGTGAGGTTCATACGAACCAACAAGATACATGTGTCCCATCTTCTCGATGATCTGCATAGATGGGAAATGTTCTTGCTGGAATAGCTCAATCCCGGCTTCGTCCATCAGGCATTTGAATGGAATTGCTTGTTCCGATGGTTTCCATAGAGATTGGGCATCCTGTGAATAGAGTTCCTTTACATGAGTTAAAGGTTCAATCTCCGTTGTTTCGGCTGAAATGATGCGGTCGCAGCGGAATACACGATAAGCTTGTTTATGCAGATCATAGGCCTGACAATACCAATAGCCTTTCCTGGCATAGAGCGCGATGGGTTGAATGGTGCGGATATTGGTGTTTGCAGAAGATGACCTTTGATCAGAGGATCTACGCTGATTAGCATACGTAATCTGGATCACTATATTCTGAACAGCAGCCATCAACAGAAACTCCAAATGTGCACTGTCGCGGATCTGCTCGGTATGTTGGAAGTAAACCCGGTGTTGGATGTTCTCAATATCCTGTCGTTGCTTGTCGGATAACGCGCTCATAAATTTCTCATGAATGGTACGGAAAGAGACTTGAAAGGGTAAGCTGGAGAAGCTGCGGAGAGCCTGCATCGCAAAATAAAGGGCATGAAGCTCCCCCGTATTAAACGAAATGGGAGGCAGCTGCATCTGTTGCAGCAGTCGATATCCGCCGTAGCGTCCATATTCGACATAGATGGGCGCACCTAACTCTTCCAATGAAGCAATATCTCTTAACGCGGTTCGTTTGGAGATCTGGAACTCCTGCATGAGATCTTGCAGGGTGAACTGTTGTTTTTGATTAATAAAGCGTAGCATCTGGTTCATACGTTCTGATTTTTTCATATTAAACCCTCTTAATGGTGCCATGGATTGGCACCTTTCGTTGTTATAGTGATAAGTGTAATCCAATAGGAACAAGGAGGCAATATAATGAATTTTGAAGTGATACCATTTTTGTCGATGAACGGGGATGCGGCGGCAGCCATTGCTTTTTATGAGGAGTTTCTGAACGCCAAGGTGATATTCAAGAAAAGTTATAAAGAGATGAAGGAGATGAACCCGGGTTTCGAGTACCCTGCCGGTCAAGATGAGTATATTACACATTCGGTGCTGGAGATTGGGGTTAACAAAGTCATGATTGCGGAAGAAGCAATGGACACGGAGAGAGCATGGCAGCTGGGGAACAGCACGTCGCTATGTATTCAATCCAAGGATAAAGATACCATCGATCAACTGTATCATTCTCTGATGCAACATGAGGGTGTGAAGGTACTGGTACCGTATGAACAAAATGAATTCAGCCCAGGATACGGTATTGTACGGGACCCATTCGGCATTGCGATTCAGCTATGTGTCACTGTGCATGATTTTTAAAATGAGTTCAGACCCTCGGTTAAGCACTCGGTATGTAAACCTGTAACTAACTTAAAAACATCAAAAAAAGAAGAGCCATGGATATCATGCGCTCTTCTTTTTTCGGTTTCTATACATAGGTCGTTCGAGCAACCGATGGTTATAGCGGCCCTCTTTTCGTGTAAATCATATAGGTACGGATGTCGCTGTGTACAAGCAAGTTCAATGGATAGAGGAAAGAAGGGATAACATGATTACGAGAGGAATCGACCATATTGGAATAACTGTACCGGACATGGAGCAGGCGACACTATTTCTACAAGAGGCGTTTGGAGCTCAACTTGCCTATGACCATATAACGCCGGATGATCCCCCACAGGAAGGACCCGAGGCAGAGCTTAAATTAGGACTGCGTTCAGGAGCAAAGGTTATTCATATTCGGATGTTATCGCTCGGGGAGAGCGCCAGTATAGAGTTATTTCAGTACGCGAATACAGCGCAATCAGAGCCAGTTAGGGCATCGGATTATGGTTTGCAACATATGGCGTTGTATGTGGACGATATGCAAGAAGCTGCACGACACTTCAAAGAAGCGGGTGGGGTGTTGCTAACAGAGCCTGGGGCGTTAACCGGTCATATTGAAGGTGGGGAAGGCAATCAGTTTGTGTATGGAAGGGCACCTTGGGGGATGCTGATCGAGCTGATCTCCTATCCTTCGGACATTCAGTATCCGAATCACAGTGAAACGAAGCGCTGGACACCACGAAAAAAATAATAAAGGTGAGACTGGATGAGAAACAGGACGACGCACGACAAATCGTTCTGTTTTTCTTGTATATAGGGGCTAAACGGTTACTGAAAAACAGAATTTATGTTACAAATACGTTACAAATACAGAAGTGTATACCTCTTTGCCTTATGTTACGATACGTACAAGTAGATACAGAGATATTTTACGGATAAGATAAGTTATAACGTCTCTTTGCTGGACGATGAATAAGCTCCGAAAGTATGAAGATGGAAGCCTTTTATCCAGGATACTGAAGAAGCATTGAAACGAAGGAACAACTATATATTTTGACTGAACAGGGTTGCAATAAAAATAAATGACAACAGGTGATCCAAAATGCTACAAATCGGGTATCCATAGTAGAGCCATCTAGAACCTGATGGATACATATGTTGTTATGATCGTTTTTTGCTAGTTAAAGGCTATCTATTATGGAATGAACTGTGGGGGTTATCAAGTGTCTATATTAGATATGGAAAAGAAAGATGTTGTCACCGATGCAATGGTCATCAAGGCGATGGAGAAAAGTCTTGCTATCATTCGATTTGATCTGGATCGCCGGGTAACCTACGTGAATGAAGTCTTTGCCCAGACGATGGGATATACGGTAGATGAGATGTACGGCATGAAGCATCAGCAACTGTGTTTCGGTCAATTTGCAAATACTCCGGAATATGATGCTTTTTGGAATAGCATATTTAATGGGGTCAGCTTCCAGGACAAGGTTGAACGCAAGGATGCAAAGGGGAATTCCGTATGGCTTGAGGCGACATATATGCCGGTGTACGATGAGACGAATCAGAAGATACTGGGTGTCTCCAAAATCGCCACCAACATTACCAACCGTCAGAACAACATTTCGGTCGTAGTGAATGAGCTGAAAACGATGTCTCATGAACTGAATGGGCAGGCAGATGTAGGGATTGAACGCAGCCAGGAATTAATGTCCAGCATCTCCTATATCTCAGAGGTGTCTACTTCTAACCGTGCAACGTTGACTCATTTGCAGGAACAGGCTGGATCGATTCAGGGTGTGGTACGAACGATACGCGAGATTTCGTCTCAGACGCAACTGCTCGCGTTAAATGCTGCCATTGAGGCTGCACATGCAGGAGAATTTGGACGAGGATTCGATATCGTGGCCAAGGAAGTTAAGAAACTATCTGCAATGGTAGAGAGTTCGATTAATGAGATTCGTGATAGCGTGACTGGAATAACGAAGGAGATTGGTAATATCACAGGAGGTACCAAAAAAGTAGAAGAATATGTGGAGCAGAGCCAGAAGCAGATTGAGATTGCATTGAATGATTTTACAGCAATTGCTGCTTCAGCTCACTTGTTGGATGCCAAAGCAGAGCATGTGACCAGAATCGTATAATTATAGAGCAAATAGTGGTTCCTAATACAGGAACCGCTTTTTTTTGCTGTTCTGTACACAAAAAAACGGGAATTATTGTGATCAAACGGGGACACAATACTTGGGAATACCTGCAGCTATGTCATGCAGAGAAATGTTGGGGTGGGAACATGTGGTCAACAATTGTATCCTACGTGCCGGATTGGTCCATATGGATTCAGGCATTCTTGGTCTTCATCATTCCAATTGGTATCACATTGAGCACGCGCTGGATCAATGCTGCCATTAAGCGCGGAAGCTTCTCTCGTTCGAAGCAATCGTCCGTATCCTCGAAGGATATCTCGCCAGTACCCAAAGGGCAGGGTGAAGGGACCGAAACAGGCCAATATGCCAATATTAAATTAACCGAAAAGTACAGCATAAATCTGACGAGTGTGAAAGAAAGCTTTGGACTCAATGCAGACGTGCATATTCGGGAATTTATTATTAGAGGAACGAATACACGGGCTGCGGTCATTTATACCGAAGGCCTGGTAGATCAGGACTTAGTTGATGATCACTTGATTACACCGTTGATGTTAGAAGGTGTTCCTCTACTTAAGCAGGAAGGTTTCCTTCATCCGGACAATGCACACTTACTGTCGGCATATTTGCAAGATCAATTACTTCCTGTCAGTTTGGTTGAGGAGACGAAGTCCCTTCAAGAGCTCGCAGTTGGTGTGCTTTTCGGGAAAAATGCACTATTGGTTGATGGCTTGCCAAGTGCTTTATTAATTGGAGCCCATAATATCAAATCACGAGGTATGAATGAACCCTTGTCCGAGGGGTTGCTTCGTGGACCACGTATTGGTTTTACAGAGCAATTAAGTGATAACACAGGCATTTTGCGTCGGTATGGAAGTGACCAAAGCCTATTTATTAAGAAGTTTGAAGTGGGTTCACGAATCAAAAAAGATCTGGCGATTGCCTATATCCAGGATATTGCCGATCCCAATCTCGTGGCGGAAGTCTGTAAGCGAATCGAAGAGATGGATATGGATTCGATGCTGGAATCAGGTTATGTGGAACAACTCATCGAAGACAGTACCCTGAGTCCTTTTCAACAGGTACTGAATACGGAAAGACCTGACCGGGTGATGGGTGCCCTTCTGGAAGGTCGAGTGGCAATTTTGTTGGATGGAACGCCATTTGTATTAATTGTACCGGTTACCTTTAGCATGTTACTTCAGTCTCCCGAGGACTATTATGAACGCTGGATTCCCGGAACATTTTTGCGAGTGCTGCGTTTTATGGCCGCGATGCTGGCATTGCTTGCTCCGGCGCTCTATATTTCGTTTATATCGTTCCATCCGGGTCTTATTCCAACCAAGCTGGTATTGACGATTATTGAAACGCGGACAGGAGTGCCTTTTCCTTCAATCATTGAAGTACTGATCATGGAGCTATCAATTGAGATTTTGAGGGAGGCGGGGATACGCTTGCCCAAACCGATTGCGCCAGCGATGGGAATCGTTGGAGGTCTGATTATTGGCCAAGCAGCGGTGCAGGCGGGAATTATAAGCCAATTTCTGGTCATTGTCGTAGCGGTTACGGCCATTTCTTCCTTTACGATTCCCGTCTATAGTGCAGGGTTAACGCTGCGGATTCTGCGATTTTCTGCCATGTTTAGTGCAGCTATACTTGGACTATATGGCGTTGTAATGTTCTTCCTGCTTGTATGCACGCATCTGGCACGACTCTCAAGCTTTGGCGTACCTTATGTTGCTCCAGCCGTTCCTTATCACATCAATGAATGGAAAGACTTCGTTATCCGTGCTCCGTTAAATATGATGAGAATGCGTCCCAAGATGACTAATCCGGTAGATGATGATCGAAAAAAATAATGGAATTCCATCTACAGAAGGTCTGGAGGTGAACTAAAGTGAATGACTCCCAAGGAAAGCTGACCACGACACAGACTGTTGTAATTATTGTCAATTACATGCTTGGTGCCGGGATATTGACGTTGCCTCGAACGACCAGCAAGGCTGTAGGAACACCAGATGTTTGGATTTCCATTATCCTATCTGGATTCATTATCACAGGTATCGGAATAATTATGGTTACCCTGTGTCGCAGATTTCCGGGGAAAACCGTGTTCCAGTTCACCCGTGAAATTACGGGGAACTGGATTGCTTACATACTGGGAATTGCTATGATTATGTATTTCACGGTCATTGCTGCTTTTGAAGTAAGAGTCATGGCTGATGTGACAGGAATGTATCTACTCGAACGCACCCCCACCTGGGCAATTGTGATGGTTTTCATGTGGATCGGTATATATATGATCTCGGGTGGGCTTGGTGTCATTGTACGCGTGTTCGAGATTATTCTGCCGATTACGATCATTATATTTGTCATCGAAATTCTGCTTAGTAATCAGCTATTTGAGATTGGGAATCTAAGACCTGTACTTGGGGATGGGGTTATGCCCGTTTTCAAAGGACTGAAGCCCTCACTACTGTCATACACGGGATATGAGGTGATGTTAATCATGACTGCCTATATGAAAAATCCAAAGAAGAGCAATAAGGCAATGAGCTGGGGGATATTCATATCCACCACTATCTACTTGATCACGGTTGTCATGGTCATAGGCAGTTTATCCCTTGATGGGATCAAAACGCGCACCTGGCCAACGCTGGATTTGGTAAGAAGCTTTGAGATACAAGGTTTAATATTCGAAAGATTCGAATCCTTATTGCTGGTCATCTGGATTATGCAAATTTTCTCGACTACAGCGATCACACATTACTGCGCTTCGGTGGGCATTCGTGATTTGTTTCGTACCAAAAAAATCAAGGGCATTATGTATGGTCTGCTTCCGTTCATTTATGTGACAGCCATGATGCCCAAAACGGTGGATGATACCTTTGCACTCGGGGATATGCTCGGCAATGTATCTGTGATTCTATTCGCCATTTTACCTCTGGTCCTACTGTCGTTAAGTCTGATTCGCAAAAAAGGAGGCAAGCGTGCATGATGCCATTCCGTATGCTCTTACGTGTAGCTTCTGTCTTGTGCATTCTGTTGACGCTGTCTGGATGCTGGAGCAGTCGGGAAATAGAGGATCTAAGTCTCTATGTCGGTCTTGGAATTGATGTCGGCAAAGAGACTGAATTCGAGAAAGACATCGCTGCTCAGGGAGGAACATACCCAAAGAAGAACTATGTGACCGCTACTGTGCAGATTGCTCCAGGATTTTCCGATAGTAAAACGAGTCAACAATCTGGTTCACCTTCTTCTGGCAAAACATCCTATTCCAATGAACAGCTTACCGGGGATTCCTTGCTGCAAATATTCCGTCAGTTTGCGCTAAGAAGAGATAAGCCTCTTATCGGACATCATCTGAAAGTTATCGTTGTCTCCAAGGATATTGCCAAAAAATATGGTTTAGACCAATTGCTTGATTTTGTACTACGGGATAATGATATTCGACCGAACTGCCTGGTGCTGATCAGTCATCATCGTGCCTTAGATGTGTTGACTTCCCAGGACCCTTCTCGAATTCCAGCATTTTATCTCACAGGGATCACGAATAATTCGTATCTGTCCAACAAGATCCTGGACCCGGTATTGCTGTCCAAGCTAGACGCGCAAATGCAATCCGGATCCAGCTTCCTGCTCCAAAATGTACTGAATTCCGATGGAGAGGACAAGTTCTCTGGAGGTAGCATATTTGATGGGAAAACGACTAAGTTCATTGGGGAGCTAAGTCAAACGGATCTGGAAGGTTTATCGTGGCTTAAGCCTAAAGAACATGGAGGCGTCTTGAAGACACACAACAAACAAGGATTCACCGTTGTATATGAAATGAAGAATAAAAAAACAAAAGTAATTCCCAAGGTGGTTGGTAATGACATTTCATTCCATGTAAAGGTCGATTCCGAAGGCTGGTTGATGGAGGATTGGCGTGCTCCCGAGGAAGAGGAAAAAGGTGCTTATCTCAGAGAATTGGAAAAAGAATTTGCTGAACTGGCCGAACAACAGATTCGACAGGTGTTATACAAACTTCAGCATACCTACAAAGTTGATGTTGCGGATTTTCGGGATAGCTTGCGTATTAAAGAACCTAAAACATGGAAAAAAGTCAAAGACGATTGGGATAAAATTTTTAGCACCGTGCCGATCACGTATGAGGTAAAGACCACTATCACCAATCCGGGGTCTTCCACCGAATAGCGAGGTGTGCCATTTATTATTTAAATGTTGACACATTCATGATAGATCGCTATATTAGTAAAAAATCATTTTCTTATCCAGAGAGGTGGAGGGACTGGCCCTTAGAAACCTCAGCAACAGATCTGAAAGATACTGTGCTAATTCCAGCGGGTGAAAGCCTGATAGATAGGAGCGTTTGTTTTTATTTGTCAGTAACGGCGCACTCTTTAGGCAGAGTGGGTCTTTTTTGTTTTTTCTGGATGAAGAAGTAGGGGAGCAGCAGGTATGGAGAACAACAACGACAAAGGGCATTTTCAGCGGAAAATGCAGACACGGCATGTGGTCATGCTCTCTCTGGGTGGAGTTATTGGAACGGGATTATTCCTCAGCTCGGGTTATACGATTCAGCAGGCAGGACCACTGGGAACGATTCTGTCGTATCTGATTGGAGCCATCGTTGTATATCTGGTGATGCTCTGTCTTGGTGAACTCTCTGTTCATATGCCAGAGACGGGAGCATTTCATAGTTATGCAGCCAAATATATCGGACCAGCAACAGGCTACACGGTGGCATGGTTATACTGGTTAACCTGGACCGTTGCGCTGGGTTCCGAATTTACAGCCGCCGGACTACTGATGCAGCGCTGGTTCCCATCGGTAAACGTATGGATATGGAGCGCGCTCTTTGCATTGATGATCTTTCTATTCAATGCATTAACGGTGAAATTTTTCGCGGAATCCGAGTTCTGGTTCTCATCTGTGAAAGTAGTTACTATTGTAATCTTCATAATTATCGGTGGTGCAGCCATGTTTGGCATCATTCCGATGGCGGATGCTGAACCGGCTCCGTTTCTATCGAATATTACCGCATCCGGGTGGTTTCCTCATGGGGCTACAGCAATACTGATGACTATGCTTGCTGTAAACTTTGCATTCTCGGGTACCGAGTTGATCGGCATTGCCGCCGGAGAGACGGAGAATCCGGAAAAGACGATACCAAAGGCTATTCATACAACACTATGGCGTTTAGTTATTTTCTTCATCGGAACGATTGTTATCTTGTCGGCCTTGCTGCCCATGTCGGATGCCAGTGTACTGGAAAGTCCGTTTGTAGCGGTAATGGAGCGGGTGGGTGTACCTTATGCAGCAGACATTATGAACTTTGTTATTCTGACGGCGATTCTCTCTGCTGCCAATTCAGGCCTATATGCATCTTCACGTATGCTCTGGTCTCTGGCTGACAAAAGAACGATCTCTCCGTGGTTTGCCAAATTGACCAAAAGCGGGGTACCGCTGAATGCACTTCTGATTAGTATGGTGGGTGGTGCGTTGGCATTGCTGTCCAGTATTATTGCGCCAGGTACGGTGTATATTACGCTGGTTTCCATTTCAGGTCTGGCTGTCGTTGCGGTATGGATGAGCATCAGCGCTTCTCAATACATGTTCCGCAGACAGTATATCCGGGAAGGAAATGCGGTCAAAGATCTGGTCTACCGCACACCACTGTATCCGGTGGTACCCATTGTTTCATTTATATTATGCCTGGCTTCATGCATAGGTATTGCCTTTGACCCGACACAGCGAATTGCGCTGTATTGTGGGGTTCCGTTTATCGCAGTATGTTACGCTGCTTATTATCTGACAGAACGTGTGAATAAGAAAAGAGGACAAGTACATGACGCAAGCACAACAGACTAACCCCATAGAACAGATCCTGCGTGAACATCCGGTCATGATTCTGGATGGAGCGTTGGCAACGGAACTCGAACAGCATGGATGTGATCTGGATGATCCACTATGGTCTGCTCGTGTGTTGCTTGAGAATCCGGATGTTATTGTTCAGGTTCATGCAGATTATTTTCGAGCAGGAGCCGATTGTGCGATTACATCCAGTTATCAGGCGACGGTGGATGGTTTCCGCAAGAGAGGGATTGGTGAACAGGCAGCACTGGAGCTGATCCGCAAGACGGTGGAACTGGCAGCGCAGGCGAGAGATGACGTGTGGGCAGAAGTGCAGAGTGGTTTAGTAGAGAGAGAAAGCTCGACAGGTCAGCTTGTAGAAGCTCCTTCGGTACGTTCCGGGAACGTGGAGAACATAACAGATCGTACAGGGGATCGCGAAGCAGACAGTCTTCGTCTACGTCCAATTATTGCCGGGTCCGTTGGTCCGTACGGCGCCTATCTGGCGGATGGTTCAGAGTATGTGGGACATTACGGCGTGTCGGATGAGACCTTGGTTGAATTCCATCGTCCGCGCATGGCAGCGTTGCTTGAAGCAGGTGCAGATATTCTGGCGTTTGAGACCATTCCATCCTTGCAGGAAGCAAAGGTTCTGGTTGATTTACTGAAGGAGTTTCCTCATGCGTATGCCTGGTTATCTTTTTCTTTAAAAGACGGGACAAGCATCAGCGAGGGCACACCGCTTGAGGTATGTGCACAGACGTTTGGCTCCGAGCCGCAGATTGCGGCGATTGGCCTGAACTGTGCTCCGATGGAAGTGGTGACGGAAGCAGTGGGTATTCTCAGCAGTGCTAGCGACAAACCTGTTATTGTGTATCCGAACTCAGGTGAGACGTATGATGCAGTGACGAAGACGTGGAGCGGACAGGGTACCTGTGGCAGCATGAGTGATGCTTCGGAGCAGTGGGTTGCTGCGGGCGCTAAAATCATTGGGGGCTGTTGCCGTACTACGCCACATCAGATTGGTGCACTTGCGAAGAAATGGCGGAGATAGTTCGTTCATATGATGATAACAAGCCCTTCCACATCCTATAGAGGTATGGAAGGGCTTGTTTTATTGTGTTAAGGCATCCTGATTACATTATTCGATAACCAGCATACGTGGCGATGCTTCCCGAATGATTCGCGAAGAGAACCATGAGCCAAGACTGGCTGCAATGATGCTTAGACAGGTGAACAGTACCATACCACCCCAATGCAGGATCAGTGGAAGTTGTACGATACCATAACCGGAAAGGACCATTTCGAGTAGAAGAGGCAGCAAGTATACGCCGACGAAAATACCCAGTATGGCTCCCACGGAGGACAGTATGAACATTCCCATGGTGAGCGACAACCGAATCTGGCGGGATGTCATTCCCAGCGATTTGTATATCCCGTACGTTCTGCTTTCTTTACGAATATTGATTCTACAGGTACTGAAAATAATGATGAACGTCACAATGATAAACAGCAATCCAATCAGACTCATCGGATAGATAAGGATGTTAGCGGCTTCCGCGTAAACCGAATCAAGCAATGTCTTCTGAGTGACTACCGAAGCAAAATCTTTAAATTGCTCATTTAATTCCAAGGCAACCATACCCGCTTGTGCCATATCGTTTACATTGATGAAGATATCATCAAATTCGCTATAATCCGGGTTCACACTTCTCATGGCATCAATGGTGATTCTGCCTGAAACAGACATGTTGGCGATCGCCTGATAGATGCCTGTGATGAGGAATGTACGCTTTTCTCCTTCAATATAGATGTCGATAAGATCACCGAGATCTTTATCTGATGTTTTGGCTACACTTACACCAATGGCAATTTCATTCGTATGTTGTGGGTTAACCCCTTTTAACGTTTCGAATCCAAGTTCCTGATAACTCCCGTCCAGTACACTCAAGTTGAGACTGATGGATTGGCCCTCTACTGCTGCCAAAGACTCCGGGCTAATTACACCCGTTGTGTTCCCTTGCCAGCCTACATTGCTGATCCTCGAATCCTGCGCTAACACGTGCTCTAGTTCAGCCTTGGGGAAGTTACTTTTGTTCACTACGACTGCTGCGATATTGGCATTGTCATACCCCCATTTAGCTGCGGTCTGTTCAATTCCGTTTATACTGGTCAGCAGAACATACCCCAAAACTAGTACGGAGGAAGCCATGGTAGTCAGCAGGATTGTTAGAACAGAGCTTTTGGTGTTTTTGAACACATGTCGGAATCCAAGCACGGCGGTCACAGGCAGTCGTGTGAACCCGATCCAGTGCGCCAATGGCGAATTCATTTTGCCAGCCCTCCGGCTGTGATCTGTCTCCGACATACCATAACGAATAGCCTGCACGGGCTGTATGCTGCGTGCCTTTTTGGCATATAACACAGTGAACAGAATCACTAGAGTAAATAGTAGTACGCCGGCCAGTATGGCCGCATCCAATCCTTGGACTGGAATGTTCTGATTCCCCACTCGAAGAGAGGATACAGAAATATTAATGATCCATTTGGATATCCATATACTGAGTGCAAGTCCTGGGATAATGGCTACGATGGATATCAATGCATATTGAATAACATAGGTGCCTATCGTTTTTCGGGAAGTCAGACCTAGTGATTTGAGGATTCCTATCGTTCTGTAATTAGCCAGGATGGCATCCGCAATCGTAAACCCGATGGTCATCAGGGCGATAGAGAGCATGACAACACCCATGAATATCATGATAAATCCAATAACCTGATTGATGATCAGATAAAAAGAGGCAATGGCCTCGAACTCCATTTTGGATTCCAGAAACGGAATACCTGTCTCACGATTGTACCGTTCCCAATACACCGAATTCATGCTGTAATCGTTAAAATGGATGCCCATCATACGATTCTCGTTGCCAGCAAGTGTAGCGAGATCATGTTGATAATCGGTAGGATTCATCCAGACCCGTGCTGTACTGGAGAAGGGTGCCCCGTATGGTACATCGATGACAATGCCCGATACATTCAATTCAAGTGTGCTTGAGCCGGTTTTGAAGCCAATGGTATCACCTACCGAGATATGATAAGCATTCGCCATGGACGTTGGAATCCAGACGGAGCCTTGTTCGGGAACTGTGTCGGGCTTCCCGCTTGAGAAAATTAGTTCATCCACACCCCAAGGCGGCGGAGGCGTATTAAACATGTACAGGTAGATGTTAGGGATGTGAGTTTCATTCAAAATGATGCCTGACAATGTACGATACGTTAGCAAAGGAGACACCTGAGCTCCATCCTGAGAAGCCCACCAGTCGTGCACCGCGTCCGGGTCATTCAGTCCTTTTTCAAACGTCAGGATCTGATGAGATCCATGGGTTCGGGTATGCATTTCATAAAACTGATTGCCTGTGTTCGCCAGAATGACAATAGCTGTAGATACAAGAAGTGTCGAGAGTAGCAGGAGCAGCGCAATCAACGCATTTTGTATTTTGTTCCTGCTCAGATACGACAAGCTAAGTTTAAACATGACTGCCATCGTTATTCCTTCCCCGTAACCAAAGCGAAGATAATCGCTTCACGATCCTGAATTTGATGTTTGTCATAGGTGTTAAACTCAAGGATTCCGCCAATCTTGCCGTCCAAAATGTAGATCAGGCGATCTGCCCGACAGGCGGCCTTGATATCATGCGTCACCATAACAACGGACTGTCCTTTCCGGTTAAGGTCCGTAAGGGTATCAAGAACAGCTGTGCCGTGTTCCATATTCAGGCTTCCGGTCGGTTCATCCGCAAAAATGATATCCGGCGAATTGATCAAAGCCCGTGCAATGGCAGCTCGCTGCTGTTGTCCTCCGGAAGTTTGGGAGGGAAGGCGGTTACGCTGTCCATCAATATCCATGGCATTCATCAGCTCAACAGCGCGGGATTGGATGTCCTTCTTTTTGTTTCCTGCGATATATCCCGGTAAAGCAATGTTCTCTTTGATGGAAAGGTCCGGGACCAGATTGATACTCTGATAGATATAACCGATCCGGCGGGTGCGGAAGTTGGACATTTCCCGTTCACTGTAAGCGTCAATTCGCTGGTCGCGAAAATAGACCTCACCTGCTGTAATCTGATCCAGTCCGCTTAACAGATATAGGAGGGTTGATTTGCCAGAGCCAGAGTTACCCATGATGACCGTGAATTCCCCTTCATAGATATCGAGATCAACATTACGTATGGCATGATGTTGCTCACTTCCGCTGTTGTACGTTTTGCACAGATTCCGTGCACGGATAATCACCTTTTTGGACAAATTGAATCACTCCCGAGTGCAATATAGGATTCATTCTAGAGGAGGGATGTTGAGGAAGCCTTATCAAATTATGAATAATGTATTACAGCTGTGGAGGGTGCTCAGCAGATCGGCAGATAGAACCGGAAGGTTGTACCTTGTCCTTCTTTACTAGTAAAGGAAATATGGCCTCCATGTGCTTCAATAATGCTTTGGCAGATAGAAAGGCCCAGCCCTGTACCTTCCTGAACACGTTGTTCTGCATGACTCGCCTGGCCTCTGAAGTAACGCTGAAAAACAAACGGCATGTCCTGTACACGTATTCCCTGACCCGAATCGGCAATCGTCACTTTCAAATGCCCGGATTCCAGTTCCATATCTATATGGATCGTGTCTCCTGGAGCTGTATGTTTGAGGGCATTGGCGGCAAGATTGGAGATCACCTGTTCAATTCGAGTGGGGTCGATAGCGATTAACACATTGGGTATGTATTTGGGTCCTTTATAGATAAGCCCCTTTGTTAGGACAACATGTTCAATAGGTTTTAACATCGTCTCAAGTATAGGGCCACTGTACATTTCATGGGTTTCCACCGAAATTTGCCCCAATTCCTGAAGTGCATGAACCAGCAGGTCCTCCACAAGGCGAGCCGTTTTATCCGTATGGGTTCGCATCACTCCCATATATTCCATCAGCGTCTCCTGATCGTTGCATAGTCCTTCCTCAATAGCTTCTATGTATGCTTTTATCGTCGTAATTGGTGTTTTAATATCATGAGATATATTGGTGATGAGTTCTTTTTGTGCTTGTTCCTGCTGAATACGTTGCTCGCTCATATGTTTAATCTCCGTGCGCATTAGATCAAACATGGCATATACTTCGAGCAATTCATCGTTCCGGTTGTACTGGATTTTTTCTTCATAATTGCCTTTAAGTATGGATTCCGCATGTTGCTTCAATTGATGGATGGGAGAGAGCAGGTGTTTGTCCAGTTTTCGTTTCATCCAGAATAGAAATAAGCTCAGAATCAGTGACAGGAGCATGAGTGCGCTAATCAATATAACCGGAAAAGTCATCGGTTGCTGAACCGTAACCATGGCTTGGGGGATGGAAAAGATGGCATTGCCGATCTGACTTCCCACGGGTCCATCCATCACGGGAAAAGCAATATCAAGCAAATCATTACTGTCCGTGGCCTGCGTGGCATGATGCAGATCATAATGGAGAGCTGTACGCAGATTAACTTGCTTTCCTTCAGAAATGGGGTCGGAGGACAGAATGACTTTTCCATCCAAGTTTAGATAGGTAAGCAGAACCCCGGTCTCTCTGGCGGTGGAACGTATGTCTTCACGAATATTTTGTTCATTAAGATGCTGATGATTTTGCTCCAAAGCGAGTAAGAGCGGATTGACCTTGAGGCGAACCTGATTCAGGGACAGATTGGATTCGCCTGAATTTCGATCTTGTAACAGCATCATCGACAGTACAAGGATACTTAAAACGATAATAATGAGAAGCCCAAGTGTTGTTAACAACCAGCGTTTGGACCAGCTGTTCAATGACATGTGGGTGCCTCCAATCTCACTTATTCGTAATTGAGCTTGTAACCGACACCCCATACCGTCTTCAGAACGGTCGGATGCGAGGCATCTGCCTCGATCTTTTCACGTAATCTGCGAATGTATACGGTTACGGTATTTTCATCGCCGTAGGTTGCATATCCCCAGATGGCGTCAAGCAACTGGGCTTTGGAGAATACCTGATTCTTATGGCTTGCCAGATAATGAAGTAGTTCAAATTCCTTGGCAGACAGAGAAACTTCTGATCCGTTTAATGTAACTTTATAGGCTTTTTTATCAA
The DNA here is from genome assembly GCF_047302515.1 of Paenibacillus amylolyticus. Classification (GTDB taxonomy): domain Bacteria; phylum Bacillota; class Bacilli; order Paenibacillales; family Paenibacillaceae; genus Paenibacillus; species Paenibacillus amylolyticus_G. Next base: position 6,849,509 of record NZ_CP168019.1, read on the forward strand.
TCACCAGGTTTCCAAGATGCAGCAGATCTGTTCTGTTCCGATCCGAAGCCATGCTGTCATAACGCCTGAAGTGGGCATTAATTCGTGCTAACAGTTCGCTCAGCGAGAAGGGCTTGGTCATATAGTCGTCTGCTCCAAAGCCAAGTCCAAGTACCTTATCGGTATCACTGCCTCTGGCACTTAGAATGAGGATGGGGATATTGTTGCGCCTTCTGATCTCTCGACAGACCTCGATCCCGTCCATGTCCGGAAGCATAATGTCCAGAATGATATAGTCTGGTTGAATAAGCTCCATAATCTGAAGTCCATCTTGTCCAGTGGCTGCCACGGCGGCTTCATATTGATTTCTGGTTAAATAATCTCGCAGAATGCGCGAAATATCTGATTCATCCTCAATGATGAGGACTTTGCGCTGGTGGGTTAACATATGTATCGCTCCAGTATGATAGATATGGATTTAATGGATATGTATGAATTTGTAAAAAAACTGTCTCTATAATTGTACAGTCTTGTTCTGTGGGAGTCACATGAAAAAATATTGAAGTGAACTTCATTCTTATAAAAAACGTTCTGACTTCCAGTCGTACTGAGAGTTGATCAAAGTTCAATGTATCAAAATAACCCATGAACCTCTTTAAGGTCATGGGTTTCTGATACTGAACATCATACATGCTCCAGATCATCGATAGGCTCATGCTGTCTGGATTTGAGATACTCCGCCGGAGACACACCGAAGTGCGCCCGGAATACCCGGTGGAAATAGGAGTAGCTCGCAAAACCGCAGGATTCGGCAATATGCTCCAGTGTCATTTCACTGTATTTCATTCGTTCCAATGCCGCATTCAGACGGATCTCAATCGCATATTGAATCATGGTCTGATTGTAGTGCTCCTTGAATAAACGGACTGCACGTGACAGACTGAGCCCTGCATAACGTGCCGCTTCCTCAAGCTTGAACGTAACCGTGGCATGTTCCTCAATAAAACGCTTTAACTTCAACGCAGAGGAAACTGCCCGATCGGTCTGAATATTCTCTTTAATTGCCCGGTCGATATACAGACATAATCCGCGCAGTAACGCATCCTTTAGCTCCGCATTTTCCTCAAGAGGTCCGCGACGTTTCTCAAGTAACATATTTCTCCACAGGCTGATGAGTTTATCATCAAGTCCAATCCGGCTCACGGTAGATCGATGCTGCCGTTTCCACCAGTTCTCGATCCAGCTGCCCTCGCAGAAAAGATAATAATCTCCGCTGGACAAACGTCCTTCTTTATGTGGTTCATCTACAACGAGATGATAGTCGTCACCAGGCTTTAAGAGCAGCAAATCCCCGCTAGTCATCCTGAATTCTTTATCCTGTACATACACTTTGCACGAGCCTTCGGTCTGCAGACGGAACAGATAGGTTTGCAGCTCGCCCTTCATATTATGAGTGAACGCCTTATAGTGGTATGAGTAGTCACAGATCAGTACAGATGTCTCTAACGTATCCAAAGATAAAATCCCCCAATATGTACATCCTGCATGCATTCAAATGGGCTACATTCGATTGATGCAAAATGATGGAAATAAAATTTGATCAGATAGTTCATGTTCTGACTATATTGTATATGTTCATTCTAGCCTGTTTTGCGTTAGGATGATACCAGATAGAGCAATGAAAGCAAATTTGAGAACAGAGGTGTATCCTACATGAAAAAACTTAATATTGGTTTGCAATTGTTTACACTCCGTGATGAAACTGCAGCAGATTTTCGTGGTACGTTGCGTAAGGTAGCGGCCCTTGGATATGAAGGTGTGGAGTTTGCCGGATATGGCGATATTCCAGCTGAGGAAATGAAAGCGCTACTAGATGAACTTGGACTGAAAGGATTCAGCAGCCACGTTTCACTACATGCAATGCGCGAAGACTTGCAAAAACAAATCGATTACCTGAAAACAATTGGTGCACAATATATCATTTGCCCTTACCTGATGCCAGAAGATCGTCCTGAGAATGCAGAAGGTTGGACCAAGCTATTCGCTGAGTTACAACAATATGGAGCTGAAGCTGCGAAACAAGGGTTGATCTTCGGATACCATAACCATGACTTTGAATTCCATGGCCAAGTTGGCGATGCCAATGCGTTTGATGCCATGTTCGCTCAGACATCACCGGAAGCGGTAAAAGTGGAAATGGACGTATGTTGGGTACAATTTGCGGGACAAAATCCGATCGAGTATATTAAACAATATGCGGGTCGCTTGCCGCTACTTCATCTGAAGGACTTCAGCAAAGACGAACAGGGCCAGATGAAAACACTGGAATTGGGACAAGGTTCGGTTGACCTGCCAGCTGTTATTGAAGGCGCTACGAATGCAGGCGTGGAATGGCTGATCGTGGAACAAGACGTATGTCAGAATCCTCCGCTTGAGAGCGTATCCAACAGCTACAACTGGTTAAAAGAAAACTACCTGAATCAATTCTAATGGACCATCGAACCATGAAAAATGCTAATCTATTTGTCAAAGGAGACTTATGTACATGAGTAAAATTAAAGTTGCTGTATTCGGCTGTGGAGCCATTGCCGAGCGCAGACATATTCCAGAGTACGCTGCCAATGAGAACGTAGAACTTGTCGCTTTTGCCGATCCGGTTGTGGAGCGTGCGGAGAAGATGGCCGAGACTTACGGCGGTAAAGCGTATTCCAGTTACGAAGAATTGCTTGCAAACGAAACAGTGGATGCCGTTAGTGTGTGTACACCAAACTATCTGCATGCGCCAATGGCGATTGCTGCTGCAAATGCAGGCAAGCATGTATTGGTTGAGAAACCAATGGCAGTATCCACTGAGGAAGGCGAGCAAATGATCGAAGCTGCCAAGAAAAATGGCGTGTATTTGATGGTTGGACACAACCAGCGTTTGATGCCTCCTCACGTAAAAGCAAAAGAAATTCTCGACTCCGGCAAACTCGGTAAAGTCCTTAATTTCCGTACATCATTTGGTCACCCGGGTCCGGAAGGCTGGAGTGTGGACGGAGCCGAAAGCTGGTTCTTCCGTAAAGAAGAAGCGATTATGGGCGCAATGGGCGACCTGGGCGTGCACAAATCCGACTTTATCCGTTATCTGCTGAATGATGAAGTATCTGAAGTGGCTGGTTTCATCAGCACACTGCACAAGGAAGGCACTAAAGTTGACGATAACGCAACTTGCTTGCTGCGTATGAAGAGCGGAGCGATCGGAACGCTCGTAGCAAGCTGGACACAATACAGAGCTGGAGACAACAGTACAGTGCTGTGGTGCGAGAATGGTGTTATGAAGATCGGAACAGTGGAAGGCGATGAAGTTATCGTTGAGCTGACCAATGGTACAGTTGAGACGTACAAAGTTGGTGCCATGGCTACCAACGAGAAACAAGTGCCGAGTGGTGTCATTGACGCATTTGTAGAGTCGATTGTAACCCAAACACCTCCAGCGATTTCAGGGGAAGAGGGCTTGCGTTCCCTGCAAGTGATCTTGGCAGCATTCGAATCCGAGAAAACAGGTCAGATCGTTAAACTGTAATCCAACCGAATGACAGTGCAATTTCTAACATTCTATATGTCTTAATCTATGATATAAGGGACTTATCTTCAGAGAAGTGTTCTGGGGTAAGTCCTTCTTTATTTGTTCCCGGGCAAGTGGGGGAAAGTGAACAGGGATACGGTAATTGTGCAATAGGTTTTACAATAGTGGATCGCTTTTACACAACAGAAAAGGCTGATATTACGCCCTATCGCGTAATATCAGCTCTTTAGAGTCATCAAAATTAATGATGGAATGATTAATTTTCTTTAGATGCCAGCCGGTACATCACTGCCCAGATCCAACCATGCGATTTCAGCAGGAGTAAGCGTGATGCGTGATCCTTCGTCACAGGAGAGCAGTTCTGCCTGATTCTGGGCTCCGATCAGGGCACAAGTTGGGAACGTCTGATTCAATACATAAGCGAGTGCAATCTGAATGGGTGAGGTTTTCTTCGAATTAGCCAATTGTTCAGCCCGATGTAACCGTTCCCAGTTGTCATCACTGTAGAATACACGCACCAGATCTTCATTATCCCGAACTTCAGGTGTGAACCTTCCAGTGAAGAAACCACGTGCTTGAGAGGACCAGGATAGCAATGGTAGTTTGGTTTGCTCATGCCATGCCAGCGTCTCTGCATCTGCTGACACACAGCCTTCCCAGAAAGGTTCGTTTGCTTTGGCGAGACTGAGATTTGGACTGCTGAATGTGAAGCCTTTCAGGCCATTTGCCGCAGCATATGCATTGGCTTCCTCGAGCCGCTGCCAGGTCCAGTTGGAGGCGCCAATTGCGCCGATTTTACCGGATTCAATATGTTCGTTCAGTGCTTCAAGAATAACACTGACAGGGGTATTGGGATCATCGCGGTGCAAGGCATACATCTCTACGTGATCTGTCTGAAGACGCTCCAGACTTTCCATCAAGTCACTGCGGATGGCATCAGCGTTCACACGTGGTCCATTCTGGTCATGATGCGCGCCTTTGGTGAGAATGACGATCTGGTCGCGGTTACCACGTTCTTTCATGTAACGACCAAGGACTTCTTCACTCTGTCCACCACAATAGATATGAGCTGTATCTACAGTGTTACCGCCAATCGACAGAAAAGCATCCATGTTCGTAGCTGCTTTGTCGTAGGCATTATGCACGAAATAATCGGTTCCTTTAATCAATCTGGAGACACGTTTACCTGCACCAGCAATTTCGATATATTCCATAAGTCAGTTCATCCTCTCAATTATAGTGTAATTCGTGTACGTTCTTCCGCTGAACGAAGGCAAGCTTCCAGTACTTTCATATTAGCTACCGCATCGGAAGGGGCGAAGCGCAGACCCTTGCCCTGAAGTACAGCACGTGCCATATCATCTCCCTGTAGAGAGTAGTGGTTCACTTGCGGGACTTCAATCTCTCTGCGTTCACCACCAGCCGTTACATAAAAGTTGGAACTGCGGTCCTGTCCACTGATAAATGCCGAAGGGACTTCAATAATACCGTCGGATCCCAATACTTCGAGCGTGTTGCGGAAGGCTGCCCACATGCTGCTGTCAAACGTCACGCCAACGTGATTATCGAATTCCAGCAGTCCGGAAGCCATCATATCGACTTGATCATGCTCTGGGGAGAACATGCCAATAACAGTGGCTGCACTTGGTTCTTGACCAAGCAGCAGACGTGCTACGCTGATGGAATAACATCCGATATCATACAGTGCACCTCCGCCCCAATCCCGCCGAAAACGGACATTGCCGGATGCATTGGAGTTATTAAATGAAAATGTGCTGTGCATACCACGAATCTCACCGATCTCACCGCTGGCAATGATATCCCGGATCTGCTCATATCGTGGATGATGGCGGTACATGAATGCTTCAGCCAGATGCACACCTGCATCTGCACAAGCTTGAACCATCTCCTGAGCTTCCTGCTCTGTCAGAGCCAGTGGTTTCTCGCACAAAATATGTTTGCCTGCTTCAGCAGCCCGGATCGTCCATTCTCGATGAAGATGATTCGGCAGTGGGATATATACGGCATCGATGGAATCATCAGCGAGCAAAGCTTCATAACTGCCATAAGCCTTGTCGATCCCAAGTTGTTCGGCCGTCTGTTTGGCTTTATCTTCGTCTCGACTGGCAATCGCGGTTACTTGATTTAACTCAGATTGCTGCAGGCCTGGAATGACGGATTCCACAGCAATGCTAGCGCTACCAAGAATGCCCCAACGCAGTTTTTGAACTGAATTCATGTGTTGTATCCTCCTGTGTATGAATGTATATTGTGATTATAAAGAATAGACCAATGAATTAAAATGATAATATATTGAAGTTAGTTAACACAATATTGTTGATCAAGGAGAACCGGCTATGATGAGACAAACCGTATTGCTTACCCTGCAGGATATTCCATATTTTTGTTATCCCGAGTCCGTTGGACATTATATGGACCACGTCCAGCATGCCGTGTTGCGTGAGGCCGGCGCACTGAACAACTTTAATATTCACTACGTCGCTTCGGGCAAGGGATATGTGGAAGTGGACGGGGTGGTGCATGAGCTTCGCGCAGGTCAGGCGTTTCTCTATTTCCCGCAGCAGCGGCAGCATTATTATAGTAGTGAAGATGATCCATGGGATGTACGATGGGTTCATTTTTACGGTGAACGTCTGCATGATTATATGATCGAGCGGGGGTTACATCGCAATCTATTGTGGACACTACGGCAACGCAGCTCTTGGGAAGAGGCTCATCTGGCCTTGCTCACTGAAGCCGAACAGAACACCATGCTGCGTCCGGCTCAACTATCCACACTGACCTATGCCGTACTTGCCGAGTTCGTGCAGCATGCAGTACCTTTAAAGAGCACACGTACCACAAGTAAGGCGGAGAGTCGGGTTCTTGCACTACTTCCACAGATGCAGCAGGAGGCCTGTCAACCTTTCCTGTTACAGGACTGGGCGGATCTCGCAGGTGTGAGTTCGTATTACTTTTGCAAAATGTTCAAGAGTGCGGTGGAGATGACGCCCATGGAATTTATTACTCGTTCACGACTACAGATGGCGAAGCAATGGTTACTCGAACGGCCTACGGCTAACATTGGACAAATCGCGGAGGAAGCAGGGTATCCCAATGCCAGTTATTTTAATCGCCAGTTCATGGCCCATGAGGGGATGACACCTACGGATTACCGCGGATTGTATCACAATTAACCCGTATCCTTTCGATGTTGCCAGCGCTTGAGGAATAGTGGTTTGACACAGAGCTCAATCAAGTCTATTATGGATAAATTAAATCCGTGTATAATGAGGTGCCCTCATGAAATATTCAAAAGCGACAAATTATGCTTTGCATACGATGCTTCATCTTGTAAGTACTGCCCCCGAACAGCTGGTTAGTGTACACCAACTTGCAGAATTGCAGAAGGTATCACCAACCTATCTGTCCAAAATTTTGACCAAATTGGTTAAGGCGGGCATGATCGAATCAACTTCTGGCGCCAATGGTGGCTACCGGCTTAGTCGTAAAAATCCGGATCCTTCTTTCCTGGAGATCATTCATGCGATTGAAGGTCAGGCGTCCCTGTTCGAATGTTCCCAGAATCATAACGCAGGCTGTTTGATCCAGCAGGTGATGGTGCAGGCGGAAGAAGAGATGGAAAGTTTTTTGAACAATAAAAAAATGTCGGAACTGGCTTCCCAGATGAAGGGTGCACACTCCCTGTAACTTGCACTAGAAGTGATCTTTCCCCAACCTCGCGAGAGGTAAGGAAAGATTTTTTTGTATCGTTGTACCTAATAGAAGGCAAATGGTACAATAAGGAAGGTATAGTATGCATACATACATGATCCTAATTTTACATCACATTTTACATCTCTGGAGGGACAACACATGAGCCAATCAACGATCACAGGACTGGAACAATTGCTCGCGCTTGAAAACATTCGGAATACCAAGGCACGTTATTGCCGCTATATTGATACGAAACAGTGGGATACCTTGGGTGATGTGTTTGCTCCGGATGCAGTGGCCGATTTCAGCACAGAAGGCAATCCAATTCCGGTATTAACAGGCCGCGATACGATCGTACAAGTATTCCGTGATCTGGTGGATGTTGCCGTAACTGTGCATCATGTTCATAGCGCCGAAGTTGAATTTGTATCTGAGAACGAAGCAAAGGTCATCTCCCCAATGGAAGATTGGGTCACGTTCCCGGAGGGCAATGAGAACAAATCCTTCCACGGATTTGGGCATTACCACGAAACTTTTGTCAAAATCGACGGCCAGTGGTACATCAAACATACAAGTCTGAAACGTCTTCGTTTGGACCTGTTTGAATAGTATACTCAGTTTAGAAGAATAGAGAAGTTGGTCAACCATAAAATAATAGCCCCGAGGAGCGTGATGAACGCATCCTTGGGGCTTTTTTGTGTTAGTGGAAGAGGGCAGCTGACACATGTATCATTCATAGAAAATAGGTAGAAAAAAAGACAGGTTCAGAACCCGAGGGTCCCTTCCTGACTTCTTTTGGTTAAATGAGATATTAGATCTGATGACTTGTTTTCGTGACTTTCCGTGACTGCATTCTCAGATACACCTGAGAGAAAATAACGGATGCCAGTGCAACTACGGTCATACCCCAGAAAATATTGGTGTACGCTGAGGACAGCGGCATGTTCTGCATTGCCGTTAATGCTACGCCAGTAACAGCAACACTGAAAGCACCGCTGAAGAACTGACTGAGTTGGAACAGCCCCATACCTGCGCCCACCTGATCCATGGTCAGATTGCCTGACAATTCATTGGACACGCTGGTGGTCAGGGAAGAGAAGCCAACGCTGAGCAGGACATAGACAGCCATAATGGCGTAGATGTTATTGTCTGCAAATAAGGCGAATAGCCCGGCCGCTGCCAGTAGCAGCCATGGTGCAAATTTCAATAGCAACGTATTGCCGTGTCGGTCAATCATGCGGCCGATCCGGTTGGACAGTAGCATAGACACGACTGCACCGGGGAAGATGACAAGTCCGGATTGAGCAGGTGTCAGTCCATACAGATGCGCCAAAATTTGAGGTAACAGGAACAACGTTGAGAAGTTATTAATGTACGATACAATCCCCAGCGAGCTGAGCATCATATATTTTTTGTCTTTGAACAAAGCAGGTTGAACAAATGGATCTGCCGCGCGCCGAATTCGGAGCCAGAACAGAAGCAGTGCCGCAGCACCGATAACAAGCGTGTACCACTGACGGGAAGTCAGGAATAACAGCACACCGGTAGTACCGATGGCGAGAAGCACGGCACCCAGCAGGTCAAATGAACCTTTTTGCGGTGTTTCCCGCGGGAGCAGTTTGAAGAATACAGGAATCAAGAATAACGTTAATCCCGTAACGATGAACAGATCATGCCATCCCAGAAACTGAGTAATACTTCCGCCAATGACGGGACCAAGTCCAAGCCCCAGTGAACTCGCGGACATGATGACAGCCATCGATTTACCCCGGCGTTCATGTGGAATGTACCGGGTAATCAGCACAATGGCAAGCCCCGGAACCGAAGCAGCACCTGCAGCCTGAATTAGACGTGCAATGAGCAAAATGATGAAATGATCACTGAAGAATCCTAGAACGGATGCTGCACCAAGTAACGTAAGCCCGGTCGTGAATAATGTACGAATGGGTATGAAATCGGATAGACGTGAGAACGTAATCGAGGAAATGGCAAATACAATGGAGTACCCTGTAACAATCCATGAGGAAGCGACGGATGTAAGCATAAATTCGGCTGCTATTTTGGGCAGGGCCAGATTAAACATCATTGTATTCATGACAACGAGTACAACGGTGAAGCCAAGCAAGCTTACAATTAATCCTTCCTGTATTCCGGTCCGTTCCCCTGATGATGCGGTTGCGGTGTTGTTCATAAAAACCTCCTAGAGTGATGTGTATTTCGCAACATTTCAGAAACGGTGTGTAACATTTGCAAAATGTAGTATGATGTCAATCCCGTGCCTAACAGCAGGGGTTACATAACGAAATCATTAAAGTTCGATTGGTGTCGAACATTAGAAATATATCATGGATGTGTGTTAAAATACAATGGATAGTCTGAAAAAAGGAGACTACAATATGAAGATTTTACATCATCCACAAGTATCAGATATTGAACTTTCCTCCGTATTGTATGCGTTAAGCGACCCGACCCGTCTTGGGATTGTTGCCGAAGCAGCGAGAAGCGGGGAGCAGCCGTGCAGTCATTTTCATGCACCTGTTGTGAAGTCAACGATGTCGCATCACATTCGGACCCTGCGAGAAGCTGGAGTCATTCGGGTCAGAGTGCAGGGCACACAGCATTTTCTCACCCTGCGATCCGATGATTTGGAAACGCGCTTTCCAGGACTCCTGCAACCGTTATTGCAAGCCGCAGCTCAGTCGAGCACAGATCCTTCCTAAATGTTGTCCTTTCTTCAGGTCGAAGAGGGGACATTTTTATTGTCTGATACTGCATGTTCAAAAAGTTAACGATTCAGCACCGAGAAGGTTGCGAGAACCTGAAGGAGGAGGAGCGGAGTGTAGGCAAACCTACATGAGCACCGGACTCCGAAGGTGAACGCAAGATTCGATGTCGAGTTCGCTTCGTGGTCTACTTCGTGATCAATTGGGGACTTTTTGAACTACCTCTAATACTGCTGCGACATTCTGTGTCGTACCTTGCCCTATATAATAACGGTGAACACACAAACCATATCGAAAAGAGGTTCACAACCATTGGCAAAAACTAAAAGAGGACGCGTTTTGTGGAGTCTTCCTTCCAGGGGCCGGGGAACATGCCCGGTGTGCAGCAGTACCCGAATTAAATTGTTGTATACGCAAACAAAAACAGACGGTACAAGTCTGAAAGTATGCAAGAAATGCTTCAAAGCCGTGCAATCCAGAGTGGATAAGGCACATGTATAACATAACTGGCCTGTTCTTCGGAACGGGCCATGTCTTTTGATATAATCGAATATATTAGGAATGGATGAGATGGGGGCGGGAAGATGAGTAACATGCATCGGATTCACTGGTTTGACGAACAGATTCGGGGGGGACGTTTTCCGAATAGTAGCTGGCTTGCCCGTGAATTTGAAATCTCCCGTCGTCAGGCTCAGCGTGATATTGAATATATGGCAAGTTCCTTGCGAGCCCCTTTGGTGTATATGGCAAAATATCGGGGCTATTGTTATGAGGATCAGACTTTTCGATTGCCCCATTTGTATATGACCGAAGAAGAGCAGCGTGTGCTGAAATATCTGGCGCATCGTTACCGGCATTACGATTATGATCAATCGGACGCAGTGAAACGTGTAGCGCATTTGCTGGAGCGTTTTACGTTGGAGGAACAACAGATGGGAAGTAGCGAGCTTCCGGTATTTTCGGCGCAACCGAAGCAACTGCAATTCTTTGAATTATTGTCCCATGCCATAACTGACTTGCGCAGAGTACATATTCATTACAGGGATCACGATGGAGAACGGCAGTTTTCCTTGTGTCCATTAAAGATGATATCCCAGTTTAACGCCGATTACGTGGTGGGTTATGAAGCAGATCCTGTGCAGCAAGTGGCGATTCGCTTGGAGGGCATTGTTCATGTATCGATCTTGGATGAGAGATTTGAGTACAGGTCAGATGCCCTCCTAGGTGGATGGGAAGAACCACTGCCTGTGCGTAAACCGTTTGTAGCTGAGATTCGCTTGAAGGAATTGCAGCACATGGACCTATGGCAAGGATATCGTATTCGGGCTAGGCAAGATCAGATTTATTCAATTGAATTTTATGACACGGATGCTTTCTTGCAGCATTTGTTTGTTAGCGAATGGGAGGAACTTTTATCTCCTGGGTGGCTTAGACGCAAGCTTCAGCAAAGCGCAGAAGGATTAATGGACAGGCTCGCGATACAACGTAAGCAAAACGTGGAATAAAGCAGCATAGAGAGGAGAAGATACTTCCTTGGCTGAGAATATTTTAGATAACCTCGTCATGAAGCGGGAGTCCAAATCATACGTGGATAGTTTGCATGCGATACTCACCCATACAGGCCAGTTTCAAGGTTCCAAGGTTGTACTTGCCGGATATACGGGCATGGCTTTCAAGCTGTCGGTGCATCGCAGACTACTTCCCATGTCGGTTACAGCGTATGGACAATGGGGGGAAGCGCATCGTCCCGGAGTTGATAACCTGGGGATATTCACGATCTGGGATGGGGGACGTACACGTCATTCCACGTTTGGTTATTATCAGCAGGATGCAGTGAATTGGGTGAGACGGAGTATTGATGAAGGCACTGGTGTGATTTACTGGATTCCTGAGTTCGGTGTTATTCATGGATATGATGACAGTGACCGCATCTTTTATGTGCAAGACGGATGGAGCAAGGAACCTCAGATTTTGTTGTATGACAATTTCGGTTTGAACTTTACCGGATTTTGGTATTGTCAGGTGTTTGGTGATCAGGTCCGCATCCCTGAACAACAGATGCTGCTGGAATCCCTGCGACTGGCGATTGAGGATTGGGATACCCCCTATCGTCTGTTACCTGATCAGAATATTGCTTCAGGTAAAAAGGCATATGATGTGTGGGTGGAGGCCCTGCGGAGTGGGGATTTCGATGAATCCGGTGCAGGTTATATTTTGGAATCCTTCTGCCATTCGCGAACCGAAATAAGGATGTATTTGCAGGGTGTTCGAGGGATATGGAACGAACTGGACCAGACTTGTGCATATTATGAACAGCTTGGGACGTTAATTGACCAAATGAAAGGATATATAGTTCAGCAGGAAAATAGACGTGTCTTGCGATCAGATACGACAGAAGATCTAGCACAGGTACTCGTGAAGGCGAAAGTACTGGAAGAGCAGGCTATTGATTATTTTCGAGTGATATCCAGGAAGTATCCTGACCGTAAAAGGTCCACTATACCACGGTGGGGAGCACATTCCGCGCGATAGGATGAGAGAGGAAGGGAGTGAAGGATGATGGCGACAAAAGTAGTATTACAGGACTGGATTCAATCCCCGCAAGCTGTGAATTTTGCTGATGAATGTAGATCATGGAGCGGTGTGAGCGCGTATACAGATGCGTTGTATCGCATTTTATTACATAAACAGTGGATGGATTTCCCGCACCACATGATTGCAGGTATGACGGCAAGTGCATTCCGATTAGTGGTGGATCGGCGTCTGACCGCAGAATCAATTCCGACATACAACTGGATGGCAGAGAACTTTGTCGCAGCAGACTTCATTGGTGTGAAAACGGGACAACATGGTGGATTTTCATTTGAACCGACTTTTCCGCTCTATCAGAAGCATGCTCTGCTGGACATTAAAGCTTCCATTGACCGGGGCGTAGGTGCGATTCTCTGGCACGATCAATTTGTCATTGTTACTGGATATGATGATGCGGAACGGGTGTTATTCATCTGTGAAAGTAAAGGTAATGAAATCATTCGTCTGCCCTATGATTCGTTTGGGAGGAACAGTACACCCTACTGGTATTATCAGATTCTGGAAGCCTGTGCACCTATCGATTTATGGGAAGTTTGCAAGGAATCGTTAATCCAGGCCGTGTACAAATGGGAAACTCATGACTATATGCTGCCGCCCCAAGATTATGCCTGTGGGGCGGCTGCGTATGCCGCTATTGCTGCTGCTTTGCAGTCAGGAACATATGACGCTGAACAAGCGGCAACTGTACTTTTTGCTATTATGCCAAATCAAGATTGGATATTTCCCCTTATGTTGCAGGACTTAAGCATCTGTCCATTCAAATGGACCAGGTCATAGACGAGTATGAGCTACTCGCAAACCTGTACACAATGATCATTGAGGAAATAGACAACTTCATCTCTTGGGATTCGAGAGAACCGGAATGTGTGCAAAGGGTAATTGAGCTTATCCGGAAGGCAGGGGCTACGGAACAACGTGCCATTGATGCCATTAAACGTGCCTTTCCAGAGACGATAGGCAATCGTTTTAAGGATGTTGGATTAAGATGAATGGAGCATGATAGAGAAAATTGAAAAACTCAGCAGGAATAAAACCGGACAGGCTACAGCCGATCCGGTTTATTTGTAATGAACATCAACTCATGTGATCCAAGCTAATCATAACTTTTACAAGAAAAAATAACCAAAATTTTAATTTTGGGGTAATCCAAATCCCCTCTTGTTCCGAATATTATATTAGATGGTCTTTTTTGGATGATGATATTCAAGGACAACAGGGGGCGGGAGTATGGTACATAATCCGGAAACCATTCAGGAATGTATCGAACATGCACGGCAAAGGCTCTACCAGATTGCAAGTCAATACCCGGAACTATGGCATCCGGAGGTTATTCGCCAATCCATGGTGCTGGATGAGTTAATTAATGAATATAACAATGCAACTCGCGGGAGAACGATCTCGAATCAACTGAAATCATGATCTTTCTGAACAAAGAATTCCAAGAAGGGATTCCGTGTGTTTGCCTTACTCTTTTACCGCCCCGAGCACAATCCCCTTTACGAAGAAACGCTGCAAGAACGGATATACGAGCAGAATCGGCAGAGCCCCAATAAAGATCTGAGCCGCGTTCACCGTACGTTGAGACATGTTCTGGAGCTGCGTTGCATCCACGTTCATGTTGGAGAAATCTTGCTGTACAATTATGGTCTGCATTAACGTGGCGAGTGGATATTTGGAAGCATCATTCATATAGATCAAACCGTCAAACCAGGAATTCCATTGACCTACCATGGTGAATAAGGAGATCGTGGCAATGGCGGGCATGGAAACAGGCAGATAGATTTTGAACAGGGTTGTGATATGGTTGGCTCCATCGATGAATGCGGCTTCTTCCAGCTCTTTTGGCACGTTGCGGAAAAAGTTCATCATGAGAATCAGGTTCCAGACAGCCACCGCTCCCGGCAAAATGAGAGCCCACATCGTATTCATCAATCCAAGCTTCTGGATCAAAATATAGGACGGAATCAATCCCCCGCTAAATAGCATTGTGAAGATGAAAAACCACGCATATAACGAGCGCCCCTTGAAGTGAAGACTTTCCTTGGATAACGGATAAGCTGTCAGGAAGACAAGTGTCATACTGAGCAGTGTGCCCAGAACCGTACGTTGGACTGAGATCCAGAGTGCACTGAGAAAGTTACTGTTACCAAATGTTTTGGTATAGGCGTCCACCGTAAAATCAATCGGCCACAGTGTCACCAGATTGGCGGATGCTGCCGCTTTACCACTGAAGGAAACCGCCAGAATATGGACCAGCGGCAGGATGCACAGGATCGAGACGGCCGCGATGAATATCAGGTTAAAACCATTGAATATACGGTACCCGGTTGTTTTGTGATACACCTTGATTCCTCCTTAATGCGTTATGCTAACTCTTTTAGAAAATACGGTAATTGGCGATTTTGTACGCCATCCGGTACGCAGAGATGACCAGGAACATCGCGACAAATGATTTGAATAGTCCAACGGCGGTCGCAAAGCTCATTTTGCCATTCAGAATCCCCATCCGGTAAACAAAGGTATCGATAATATCGCCTTTTTCATATACCAGCGGATTGTACAGGTTAAAGATCTGGTCAAAGCCTGCATTCAGGATATTGCCCAGCGATAACGTACCTACCACGATAATCATCGGCACGAGTGCGGGCAGGGTAATATGTAATGTCTGTCTAAGTCGTGTTGCCCCATCTACCTCCGAAGCCTCATACAATGCCGGGTTAATACCCGCCAGTGCTGCTAGAAATACAATCGTACCGAATCCAAACTCCTTCCACACATCACTGACAACCACCGTTACACGGAACCAGTCGCCATCCCCCAGAAAGAAGATCGGTTCAACGCCAGCCGCCGCTAACACCTGGTTTACCAGCCCACCTTCCGGTGATAACATATCGAGCAGAATGCCGCCCAGGACAACCCAGGACAGGAAATGGGGCAGATACACCAAGGTCTGTGAGAAACGTTTGAACGTAGAGTTCCGAACCTCGTTTAGCAAAATGGCGAACACCACGGGGGCCACAAGTCCGGCCACAATTTTCATCGAAGCAATCAACACCGTGTTCCAGATGACCTGAACGCTGTCGGGATATTCGAACATGAACCGGAAGTTGTCCCAGCCCACCCATTTGGAGCCAGTGAACCCCAGCCACGGTTTGAAGTCCTGAAAAGCAATAATAATGCCGCCCATGGGCACATAGGCGAACAGTAAAGTGAGCAGTACAGCAGGCAGCAGCATCAGATGCAGCGGCCACGTGCGTTTGAAATTCCAGCGGGTACGTTTGCGTGGATGGGGTGTCATCTTTCGTACCGGCGTATTGGTTGTTAACGGTTGTTCGATAGCCATCAGGGTCCCTCCTTTATCTCGTCCAGCCCGGGCAACATGAGGCGAGAAAGCCTCAGCACAGAGTGGAGCAACTGAATTATAGCAACGGAAAAGGGCGGACTATAGAACAACATTTCAATGCGGATGTTGAAATATTAACTTGTTGATGGGAATAGAGGATTTCAAGCCACTGGAAAGCGAGAGAACATAAAATCATATAGAAATGTAAGGGTTTTCAATATAAAATAGGACTTCGGTGTAGAAAGACTTCAAATTCAGAGACAGGGTGAAACGATGAAATTCACAGTATTTGCGAAGACGGTCATTCTCTTAATCTGCCTGCTCGTACCCATTCTGCTGCTCTATACATACGCGAATCAGGCAAATGTGGATATGGTCGTTGAAGAGAAACAGCAGTCGAGTCTGAACCAGTTCAATTATTTCAGTTCCCAGGTGGATAAAAATATTGAACAGCTCTCACTGTATGGTCTGACATTGTTGCGAGATCCGAGTATCCTGCATTACCGTTACATGACGGACTCAACCAGCCAATATGAGAAAAACAGCATCTATCTGGATATTCTCGACAAATTATCGTTGTACCAGTCTACCAGCCGCTGGAAGAACGATATTACCATTGTGCTGCCGCAAGCGGAACTTGTGTTATCCACCATGTCCAGCCGGACAGTCTACGATGAGAAGATGTTGACGTTCCCACAACCTGGCCAATGGCAGCTGGAGCAGGGGAGTTTCACCTACTTTTTCACGGATAACTACGAGTGGAATGAAAAACCGGTGAACACAGGTGTACGAACGGTGATGGAGATTAATTTTGACCCGATGAACGTGGTTGCCATGTTGGATGATTTCAAAGAAACGCAGGGAGGAGATCCCTTCTTGCTGGTACCAGGTAACGATCCGTTGCTGAACCGTACGGCGGACCCCGAACTGGTCGAAGCAATCATGCGTGATATGCCTTTTAACGGGCCGGAGAGGGAAGGCAATCATCAATTGGAGGTGGGCGGTAAACAATATCTGGTCAGTTACGTGCACTCCAAACAACTGCAAGCGGTATACGTGAACCCGGTGGTATTGGATGATTTGTTAACCCCGATGGACAAGAGCCGAAATATGTTTATTACCTCCATTCTGTTACTGCTCGTACTGAGTATCGGGGCCGCACTGCTTTTGTATCGAAAAGTTCAGGTGCCCATCCATCGCTTGATGAGAGGGCTGCAACAAATTCGCAAAGGCCAGCTGTCCACTCGGATTCCGGTCGATCACTCCCGTGACGAATTCGCGTATCTCACCCAGAGCTTTAACCATATGGCAGAGCAGATTCAGGAACTGATCGAAAAGGTATACGAGGAACGTATCCGCTCACGGGAAGCCACACTGAAGCATCTGCAATCACAGATCAATCCGCATTTCCTGTACAACTGCCTGTTTTATATTAAAAATATGACCCAGCTCGGCAACCGTGAAGCGGTTATTGCCATGTCGCTAAGTCTGGGAGACTACTATCGCTACATTACGCGGGGCGAGAATGATATGACGACAGTAGAGGAAGAAATCCGGCTGCTGGACCATTATCTGTCCATTCAACAGATGCGGACCAACCGGCTGACCTACGAGATCGCCGTACCGCAGCAACTGATGTTGCTCCACATTCCGCGGCTACTCATTCAACCGATCGTAGAGAACGCGGTGATCCACGGCATTGAGCCGATGGAAGGCAGTGGGCATGTCGTCGTAACGGGGATGGCGGTACCCGAACATATTGAGGGACGAAAATATACAAGATATAGCCTGTTTGTAGACAATGACGGTGTCACGCTGACAGCGGAAGAGATTGCGGAATTGGAACGGGAGATCAATGAACCAATGGGCGAGGAGATTGGAACAGGCACGTGGAATGTGCACCAGCGTCTCGTTACGCGATATGGGCTGTCGTCCGGGCTTCATTTTGGAGCGATTCCCTATGGTGGACTTAGTGTAGAAATTCGATGGTTTGAGGAGGAACAACCGCATGATGAATCTGATGGTCGTGGATGATGAACATTCCGCAGTAGAGTCGATCGCTGTCTCGATACCGTGGAGAGAACACGGGATTGGTCAGGTATTCAAAGCCTATTCAGTCAAAGAGGCACTGGAACATATGGCAACACACCAGGTCCATATTATTATCACGGATATCCGCATGCCGGGTCTGTCCGGTCTGGATCTGGTCAGTCATATCCGGAAAAAGTGGGAACAGACGAAATGTATTATTTTATCGGGGCATGCTTCCTTCGATTATGCGAAGCAGGCGCTCAAACATGGGACAGTCAGTTATCTACTCAAACCGGTTCGGGATGAAGAACTGATCGAATCCGTACAGCAGGCCGCAGTGCAGATTCGTCTGGAGGGTGAGAAACAAATGCTGCATCAGCGGGCCATGTATTCGGTAAGGGAACATCTGCCCGAGAAGCGGGCGGAGCTGATGAAGGATGTACTTTTAGGGCATAAATGTGCGGATGCTGAACTCGAAGGCAAGCTGGAGCAATTGGAGATCGGGTTCCGTCCACAGGATAAAATGCAACTGTTGCTCATCCGATATGATGACCATCAACCCACACATAAAGCGTTTCGACTGATGAAGTACGCCATCTCCAATGTGGTGGAAGAGATCTACGGCAGTACCTACCATCTCTGTCACACGGATGACGCCTACGATGATCTGGTCTTCATGGCCAGTCCCAAACAAACCCAAGCCGAACCGGAAATTTTAATGGGCCGACTTGGGGAACGATTGCTTCACAGTGTGAGGCAGTATCTGAACGCGACCATTTCCCTGTCCGTTAGTCGTATGGGGCGTTTCCCAGATCAGGTGCCGCAGTTATATCATCAAGCCGTCAGTGCGCTTCGCAAACAGGCCGAGGCGGGCAAAGGATTACATCTGAATGCGGCGGCAGGAACCAACGGGGCCACGTTGAAGTCTCTTGCAGCGCTGTATGAACCGCCGGGTCTGACGACGTTACTGGAAGCCGGGCGCATGGAGGATGCACACCGTAAGATTGATCAGATCTTTGCCGAACTGTCGAACAGTGTGTTTCCGGAACATGTGTATGTGGCTTTTCATTATTTGGCGGCGGCATTCTCCTATATGGCTCATCGGGAAGGAAGGCAGTTAGCTGAAGTGCTTGGGGAGCAGTACCAGCAGCTGCTCAAGGATGGTTATGGTATCTCGCTGCGTAGTCTGGAAACGTGGACTCGGTCTGTAATGCAGCAGTGGGCAGAGAGTGCGAACGATACGGGACAGGATGCGGGATCAACCCTCATTAGGCAGGTGCAGCAATGGATTGACCATCATCTGGGCGAGGATCTATCGTTGCAGGTCATTGCCGGAGAAGTGCATCTGCACCCGGTATATCTGTCGAAAATGTACAAACAATCTACAGGTGAAGGCATTAGTGATTATATTATCCGTTCCAGAATGGAACGTGCGGTTCATTTGCTGAAGCATACGGCGATGAAGATCTATGAAGTTGGTCAGGAAGTGGGGTACAACAACACGCCTTATTTCATTCAGGTGTTCCGCAAACATTATGGACTGACCCCGCAGGATTTTCGGAACGGTTAACAAATCAATATGAACATTGAAATTGTGATATATGTTTGCCTCCCCGGCTGCACTATCCTTTTCATGTAAGGTGCATTTGGCACATAAGGGTATCCAAGTTACCTGAGGAGGGGTTAGTTCATGTATAGAAAAATGATGACGGCATTGCTCGCAATCACGATGGTTGCTGTAACGGCATGTAGTTCGGGAGCCAAGGAAGAACCGGCGAAGGAAGCCGCTGCACCACTTGCTCTGCAAGACGGGAAGTATGAACCGGCGGTACAGATGAGTTATTTGCGGGCCTGGAATGATGATACAAAGTTCAAGAACGGGGAAACGGCACAGAACAATGTGCATACGAAATGGGCCAAGGAACGACTTGGCATCGATCTGACCACGCCATGGGCCGTATCGGTGACCAATGATGCATTTTACACGAAATTGCGCTTGTCCCTGTCCGCTAACGAAGAACTGCCGGATATCGTCTCCATTCGGGGAGACTACAATCTGGTACGAGAATTAATTGAGTCTGGCAAATTTGCCAATGCAGGCGAGTTGTTTGACAAATACGCTTCGGACACATGGAAACAGGCATCCGAATCAGCATCCGAGGAATGGTATCCATACATGTATGAGGGCGAGCGTTATGGCATTCCGATCTTCGATTATGCCTACAACGGCGATTCTGTCATGTTTATTCGGGAAGACTGGCTGAAGAAGCTGGGACTGGAAGAACCGAAAACCATGGATGAGCTGGTTACGGTCATGGATGCTTTTACGAATCAGGACCCGGATGGGAACGGCAAGAAAGATACGTATGGTCTGACCGTGGGCATGAAGAATGCGCTCAATACCTGGATGACAGAATCGGGCTGGATCTTCGGCATGTACAACACCATGCCTGGACAATGGAATGATGCTGGAGACGGCACACTGCAATATGGCTCCATTCAGCCAGGTGTGAAGGAAGGCCTTGCGACGATGAAAGATTGGTTGTCCAAAGGCTATCTGCCCAAAGAAGCGGGTGTCTATGACGAGATCAAGGCAGCAGAACTGTTCACCGCAGGCAAAGCTGGCATTATCGTGGGACCACACTGGATGCCAAATTGGCCGATTGATGATGTGAAGAAAAATGTGGACGGTGCCACGTACAAGGCCATTGCCCTACCTACAGGACCAACAGGCGAGAGCCACCAACATGGATCTGGTGCAAGTAACGGGGTGGTGCTGATTAACAAAGACATGGCGAACCCGGAGATTTTCTTCACGTATCAGAATTATCTGTTCGACAACTTTGCCAATCCAGAAGTGGGCAGCGAATTCGAACATGGCTTCGCGCAAGGATATGACTATGACATCGTGGATGGCAAAGTCGTTGGTGAAGCTGAAGTGAAGGACGGCGTATCCCCGCTCAAATATACGATTACGTATGATGGTGCGCGAATTCCGAATCTGATGATGGATACGCTGGCGGAACTTGCGAAGGGTAAAGAGCCGGAGACCCCTTTTGAGAAAAATACGAAAATTGCAAACAAACCGGAAGTGTTTGTAGCCGCTGAAGTCGTCGTTGCAAATAAAGATAATGCGATCAAGAGCAAGTTCACGGGAGC
Organism: Paenibacillus amylolyticus; assembly: GCF_047302515.1. Lineage (GTDB taxonomy): Bacteria > Bacillota > Bacilli > Paenibacillales > Paenibacillaceae > Paenibacillus > Paenibacillus amylolyticus_G. The sequence continues at coordinate 6,870,621 of NZ_CP168019.1, forward strand.
ACCGACCGAGACGATGAAAATGAAACAGGATGCGATCGACAAGCTGGAGAAGGATACGTTCAGCAAGATCATCTATGGTCAGGTGGGCATTGAGGAATTTGATGCATTTGTGACGAAGTGGAAGTCCATGGGCGGCGATGATATTACCGCCGAAGTGAACGAGTGGTATAAGACAGTTAATTAATTTACAAAGCAGGGGAGAACTGATGAGTTCATCAGTTCTCCCCTGCTTTTTTAGTAGACATTTTAATAACAAAAAACAACAAGGATAAGAAAAATAGAGCCTTTGAAGTAAATACCAATAATCTATATAAATTGAACTAAAACATTCACACGAGAACGAAGAGGGCAGAAATAACCTGAAGAAGCGAAGCTAAAAGCTTTCTGAAAGAAAGCTGCATCGGAAGCATAGTCTCGCCTTTATCCCTAGATTTTCACCTTTGTAAGAGTGAATGAAAAAAATCTGGGGATAACAGCGATCGGAAGGTTGTTCTGTCATTGGAGTTGTAAGTGTGAATAACCTTTAGTTCAATCTATATCGTACAGATCGATTATGACTCGCAGCGAACAAAAGTAACGTTTTTTCCTAAAATCACATTCTCAACCTTCCATCCAGCATTTAACCAGGATAGTGCTTGTGTATGATTATTGGAATTATTCACCCACCATTGTTCGCGATTATACGCTGTAGGGGGTAACGTAAACCCGAGAATCTCCTCAAGCTCTGCATATGTAAGGGTGATTGAAACCTGATTCAAATAGTTTTCCAAGGGGAAGTATTTGCTGTAGCTCATTTAGTCGGACCTCCTGAAAAGGAATACAATGATTATACAACGTGGGGATGATGATAGCGAGGGCATGCCGAGAGCGTACATAGTTATGAAAGCAACCGTAGATCTCTTTTACTGAACAACCGTGCATAAGCCTTATTGTTCCGGGTGTACTTGAGAGAGTAAAATAATAGGTAATATACGAACATCAATACGTATTTATAAAATAGGTGCCTCGGATTGATCCGGGATTTATAGAGGTTCAAGTGTGGTTGGTGAACATTAGATGCATGGGAAGGCAGGAGATTAGATGAGTACACTTTATGATCAGGCGATGGAAGAGATGATTACGACGATCCATGAATGGTTTGATGAACAGGAAAAGCGGGATGACCTGGAAAGTGTTGTGAAGCGAACAACGCTGCAAATGGGTATTTTTAATGATATTGTACTGGATTATAGTCCTGGCCGGACCACCGTAGACAGCCTGGATCTGGGTTTGGATGATGATGATGTGAAATCAAAGCAGGGAGGAGCCTTTACGGAGGAACAGGTACGGAACGAGATCGGGCCTAAGCTTGTAGAGGTTATTCAAGGAAGATTGGACAAGCTGGCTGACACACCTTTGATTGACTACCGCTTCACCTTTCGCGGGAAATTCCCTACAACCGAAGGCAAGCTGCAACTGACTTTATTGGAATGGATAAACGAAGAGAAAAGAAAGCTGCTCCTTGAGCGTATTCATACCTATGTAGATAAGAATTTGGAGAACAGTACATATCCAACGAAGCCATTGGAATCCTTCTTTTTGACGAGTCATCTGCTCGATCCAAAGCTGTTCCCGGAGTTGGATGTAGCATGGACCATCAGGCAGTATGACCGGATTCAAGAGTTGAATCAGGGGCGTCCGGAGGCACTTGCGGAACATCGTGGTGAGATAACTCGTGCGGTGACGGCATGGGCGGAGAATCAGTTTTTGCCACAGTATTATGATGTTCAGTCTTCGCCTTATCGTACCAATGAGTATTCACTAAAACCAGGAGCAACGCTGGAGTCGAACGTTGAGACACAGGAAGGCCAACATTTGGACGAGCCTGGGAAGGCGCAAACATCCGAAACTCAACCAATCGATCTGCTATTATACGCGGCGGTCATGATTCTACGTTTTGAGCCCAGTTATAGCAAATCCAAAGGTGTGACTTTTCTGGAGCTCGCGAAGCAACTCGGTAGCAAACGTGCGGCGCGTATGATGACAGAAGGTAGCGGAACGTATGCGAAGGACGGTATTCATGTGAGAACGGAAGAAGTGGAATGCAAAGCAAATGATGTATTTGCTCTGATGACCATTCACATTCGTAAGGAAGGGGCTGGTGCCTATCAACAGGCACTTACCTTTATCACTCATTTATTGAAACAGGGCTTTCCGAAAAGTTATAAGATCAAGCTCAAGTCCAGCGTAAAGCGGTATTTGCCGATCAAAGGGCTCGCGAAGTCGGATACCCACCGAATCTTTGCCAATGCACTGGAGTACCCGGAATTGCATCCACTTCTGGAAGAGTATGCGCGTGAGGCTATCCAGGAGTTTGAGTTCTACGAGGATACAGAGGGAGAGAAAAGCTGTATGCCGGGCAGTTATGCAACCTTTGGACTGGGGCTTGTGGATGAGCAGTATTTCCCGTTGGTTGAATATTACATGGGTGAAGTGGATGATGAGCATCAGTTGATTCAGGATAAGTTCATTGCGGCATTTCTGGAAAAACAGGGTGTCACGGCTCAAGCCATACCTGCATTAGTCGCCAGCTTGCGTCGTTCGACCGATAGTCTGAAGCTGAAGATTCAGCCCGAACTGGAGAATGAGGAAATACTTGAACTGTTGGTTAGACAGATTCAAGGACTTGAGCATTATGAAGCGGAACATGTACTCTATCCGATCTTCGGCAAGGTGGAGAAGCTCACAACGCTCGCTCGCAAAGCGGAGGGAAGACGGAAGGAATTATTGCTGGAACTGTTGCAAGTCGCAGGGAAATGAAGATGTGCACAAGACAAGTAAGATTGTGATGTGCGAGCCAGTAAAGCATTTTAGAGAAGTGAAAGTGTATAAGGAAAGGTGGGGAGAGTTATGGAAACATTGAGACGAAACATGTGGCAGGGGTTGAATGCTCGGGACAAAGAGGCTTGGATGCGTAAGCTTGTTCGTCAGTTACCAGATGCTATGGTATATGAGGGTCTCGAGACATTTGAACGATTCGGTCAGCGGATGGAGACAGGTGTATTTACGGAGGATGGGCTGAGATTTGTGTTTGTGCCTGGGGATCAAGTAACACTCGGCTGGGATCGTTGGCAGCATGGTATGAACGAAGAGACCTCAACCGACTTGCATGAAACGGTCAGTGAGTATGGTGTCGAGGATGTGGATTCGTTTCTGGCGAGTCAAATGTCACCCGTGAGAGAAGTTACTATTGCACCGATGCTTGTTGAATGCGAACTGATCTCGCTAGGCTGGATTGAAGTGTCCGAGGAGGAAGCATTTGCACAGGAAAATCCTGATTTCCCGTCAGCACTGGAGCAGTTCAAGCAATCGGAAATACGTGAATATGAATTGCATCAACAATTCCGTCTGATTCGCCAAAGTGAGAATGAAGTCCAAATCCTGTGGTTCAACGAAGGAATAGAACTGGAAGACGTTGTGAGGGAGGAAGCTGCGGCGGGTTTTGGTTTGCTGACCGAAGACGAATGGGAGTATATCTATGGCGGCGGTTGTCGCACGTTATTTCCCTGGGGTGACAGCTTCGACTATACGATGAGATTGAAGCACTTTGGAAGTCTGGAAGGCGTGGATGAGATTGTGGATGGATCGGCAGAGACGGCCTCTTCACGGGTTGAAGAAAAGGATGATCGTCCTTATGATCTGGAAATGCCAAATTTCTTCGGGGTGCAATTTGCTGGTGATCCCTACAAGTATGAGCTTACGCTCGATTCGTCTGGGGATGTGATGCCCAAAGGCGGAGACGGCGGGAGCCTGATATGTGGTGGAACAGGGCCGCTGGTTGGTTTCTTGCCTGCTGCTGCGGTCTATTATCGAGACGTTAATGCAAGTGAACTTGACTGGGAGGATTTGATGGATGCGATGATGTATCGCAGGGTTATTCGTTTGGCTGAACTGGCATTGTAGTCATGACGAAACGAATCTATCAAGGAAGAGCTATAATGGCGAACAATAAACGTTCAAAACCGTATGATGATTCACCTTATGTTATCTATACGGTAGATGGTATTCGGCTGAGTGCAGGCATACTTGTCCTGTTTTTTCTTAACGTATTTCTGCTTATTCCCGTGTTCAGTGTCCCGTTCCAATCGCTGTATACGTATATTCTCTTGCCACCGCTGGGCTTTATGAATACATGGGCGATTGCCCTGATTGCTGCCCCACGCAGACTCCAACTGAATTATGTATTGTTCCGAGGTGTATTTGGCATCGTTTGTTCTGTGGGATTTATGGTAATTATACAGAAGTTTGCCTACGGGATACTTGGTCTGTCGACACCTTGGTACGCTATTGGATCATTTGTGGTATATGGTTTTGCCGTGTTCCAGTACGTGAAGTTTCGTTTGCGTAAGCTGCAGCAGCCCCCTCAGCGTAAAAAAGGGGATAAAAGCACGGATGTGCCTGGTGCCACAATAACGATGATTACGGGCGGAGCATATCTCCTGGCCAATATTTCACTGGCCTTTGTTACACAGCAGACTGTGGCTGTTGTGCTAATGTGTGTATACATTATGCTGGCTTTTGTGGTATTTCATTTTATCATGGACTTGCATCGGTATTACTGGCTTCGCCAGATCATGAATAAGGCAGAGAGTTAATTGCAGGATAGGGACAGACGAACAGGAAGCGGTCTTTGTAGCAGAGCTTGAGCATACGTAACACACATCAAATCAGCCCCAGCTCATAGAGCGGGACCGAAATGATGTGTGTTTATTTTTGTTTATTTCACTTTTTGTACGGATACCGCCATTTGCTCCAGTTGAGTATGAGTTAATTGGTTATTCGGTGAGCTGAGTGTTACATAACGATCATCCAGCTTGAATGTGAGCATGTCCGTTTGATCCGGTGTGTACCATTTGGCTGATACGCCATTAGGCAGTTTTACCGTTTTACCATCATAGCTGAACGAGTAATCTTTAGGGGATACCGTTACATTCATACGATTAAAAACAAAGTTTACACCATCACCGCCTGCACCTACGCTTATGAACGTATCTCCAGCAACCATATGTTGTGGGGCATAGGCTGTTGTGAACCCGTCAAACTTCGCAAATGCTTTGCGAATGTTATCCAATTGTTGTTTGCTATAGTTCACATCTGCGAATGCAGTGATCCCTTGATCATTGTTGCTGTTGGCTTTTTGAACAGAGACAGCGACTTGTTGCAACTGAGCTTGACTCAGCTTATGATCCGGCGAGCTAAGGGTAACGTAACGATCATCCAGTTTGAATGTGAGCATACCCGTTTGATCTGGTGTGTACCATTTGGCGATAACGCCATTGGACAGTTTCACGTCTTTGCTCGTATAGCCGTCCGAATAATCTCTTGGAGATACATCCACTTTCATATGGCTAAAAATAAAGCTTACACTGTCGCCACCCGCACCTACACTTTTGAACGTGTCACCTGCGATCATCTGCTGAGGGGCATAAGCTGTCTCGAACCCATCGAATTGTGCAAAAGCCTTTTGAATCGCCTCTTTTTGTGCTGCGCTATACGTTACATTTGTCAAAGCTGATGGGTTGCTTGTTGCTTGGCCGATAATGACCTGTCCTTTTTTGCCGTCATAGGATACAGGCACATGCAGTGCATCGGCAAGTACTCGTACGGGCAGATAAGTAGAGTTGTTATAAGTAATTGGCGCAAGTTTGTTGCCATTGCCATCCGTTGGTGAGTAAGCCGCTCCATCGACATTAAAGCTGATTCCATGGTTAAGGTATGCAGAGATTTTCTCTAGTTGCGTTCCGGCGAATACACCCGTTGCTCCTGTTAATGTCATGCCCAGTACCATCATCGTAGCTACGGATTTCTTCATGTTTTTTTTCATCATATATCTCTCCTTCAAGGTTGGGGTTTGTTTTGTTTAATGGGCTCGCTGTCCCTTATGACTTTATATTAAACCCCGAACATATCCAGAATAATTCTGAATTATCTCCAACTTGTAAACATGTGTATATATACGGAGAATGTAGAACGAAAACTGAAGCTGCCTGGCGTGTTTGCCGAATCGAAACATTTTAGTTAAAAAGATAGAGGATTAGTCCGCCAAAACCAAGTACAATCGCACCAACGTATACATAGGAAAGTTTGCTTAGGTTTTGCTTTGTGCGGCGGTCATATTCGGGGTTGCTGGTCTGATTGGCTTTGGAATTTCCGATGATCATGGTAGCAATACCTCCAAATAAGGCGATACCCACAATTAAAACATAAGGCAACCAGGTCATGAATGGACCTCCTTTGCGAATAATATGATATGTCTTTATTGTACTTCAAGTTAACCTTTGATGTAAGATTTAGTTGATAAAATAAGGTAAATGAAGTATCTGTCTTACAGTGTGTATGTAGTCTTGGATCGCAAAGATCACTACAATTTTATATTTTTTTAATTCAAAAAAACCTTGATACAACAGGCATTCGCAGCTTTCTTCGCTGAAGGCTGTGAATTTTTTTGTCCACAGAGTGATCTAGAATAGAGAACCCTGCGTTACACCCTATGAAGACAACGACGAGGAAAAAAATTATACACAAAACATAATCGAGGAGTGAACACGTAATGAAAATGAAAATGAAGAAATTTATCGCACCTGTACTTAGCTTGACACTGTTGATGCCGGGGATCGCTGGAGCAGCTGCCGCACCACAGACACCAATGACCATAATGAAAGCATCCGTGAACACACCTGCGGCTGACTTGAGAGCAAACCTGGACCACCTGTTGTCCGAGCACTTTGCACTCGCAGTAACGGCAATGGCCAAAGCATATGACGGAGCAAAAGATGCAGATGCAGCCTACAAAGCACTCGACCAGAATGCACTGGATATGCAACCAGCAATCGCTTCCCTATACGGTGACGCAGGTGCCAAAGAATTCGAACGCATCTTCCGCGCTCATAACAAATACACAGATGATCTGGTGAAAGCAACCAAAATGGGCAACCAGGCTGGAATCAAACAAGCACAGGCAAACATCAACGGTTTCGTGGATGAGTTCTCCACATTCCTGAGCACAGCAACCGAAGGCAAGTTGCCAAAAGCAGCAGCTAAACAGGCTCTGCAAGTGCATGAAGATCTCGTGCAAAAAGTATTTGATGAGTATGTAGCTGGAGATTACGCTGATGCATACAAGGCTTACCGTGAAGGTTTCAAAGAAATGTTCGACGTAAGTAAGGCACTCTCCACAGCAATTACGACACAAATGCCTGAGAAATTTGAAAATACCAAAGCGGATACAAAAGCAGCTGATCTGAGATCTGCACTCAACCACTTGGCTTCCGAGCACTTTGCGCTTTCGGCTCTGCAAATGCAAGAGCAATATGATGGACGTACAGCCGCTTCCAATGCACTGATTACAGCTGAAGCTGGAAACACAGCTGACTTCAAAGCAGCGATTGCTTCCGTTTACGGTAACGATGGTGCCAATGCTTTCGAGAAAATTTGGGTAACCAATCACGTTAACGCGCAAAGCGATTATGTAAAAGCTGTTAAAAACAACGATGCTACGGCTCGTGCAGCAGTAGAGAAACGTATTGATGGATTTACAACAGAGTTCGCTACATTCCTGGATTCAGCAACAGCTGGCAAGTTGCCAAAAGCAGCAGGACAACAAGCGCTGACAACACATGAAAATCAAGTGCAAAACGTATTGGATCAATATGCAGCAGGTAACTATGGTGCTTCGTACACAACGAACCGTGAAGGCTTCAAAGTGATGTTTGGTGTAGGTCAAGCCCTGGGTAACGCCATTGTGACTCAATTCAACGACAAATTCCAAGAGCCAGCAACACCTGCACCAGCGCCAGAAATGACAACGGTGTGGATGCAATTGAACAGCAAAATGCTGAAAATTAACGATAAAACAACCAACATGGATACCACACCAGTGCTTTGGAAAAACACAACATACATTCCATTGCGTTTCCTGAGTGAAGGTATCGGTGCAACGGTGAAATGGGACAAAAAAGCACAACAAGTAACGGTAATGGCTGGCGATGATACCCTTGAATTCTGGGTGAACAACAACGTTATGGAAGTGAACGGCGTGAAGAAAAACGTAGGTGCAACTGTATTTGTAAACAAAGATGGACGTACGCAAGTACCCCTGCGTTTCATTGCTGAACTTTTGAACTGGGACGTGAAATGGGCACAAAAAGATGGTTCCATTACGTTGACTAAATCGATGTAATCCAACGTTTTTCATATGAATCAAACAAAAGAGCTGCCCCATACGGCAGCTTTTTTGCATTCACCCAAAAGTTCAAAAATTTGGTATAATCATCGAGTAATGACCTACATAACAGCTTGAATAGCCGATGGAGTCTAGAATGATGTATGATAATTTGGTATAAGCAAAATGAAGAGGGGGACAGAGGAATGAGTACATCATCAAAATCGGAGCGTCCAGAGAGAAATGTGGATACCCGGTTATTTGTTGCTTGGGCCGTTTCCGTTATTGCAACAGGGGGCAGTCTCTATTTCAGTGAGATCAAGGGCTTTCTTCCATGTGATCTGTGCTGGTACCAGCGCATATTCATGTATCCACTAACGATTTTGCTGGGCATTGCCTACTTTAAAGATGACGTGGGTATCACAAAATACGTACTCCCACTGAGTTTCGTCGGTGGCGGCATTTCGTTATATCATGTAACGATCCAGCGTATTTTTTCAGCTACAGGTAATGCCGTCGCGTGTGGTAAGGTCCCATGTTATACCGACTATTTGAACTGGTTTGGTTTCATCACGATTCCATTACTGGCACTGATCGCCTTTATTATCATCATCGTGATGCTGTGGGGTATCGGCAAAACACCAAAATCTTCTTAATAAGAAAGGATAGATGGTGATGAGCGGACTAGCTCGTTGGTTCATGCCCTTCCTGGTGCTAATACTTTTGGTCGCTGGCTGCTCCTATGAGGAGCAATCTGCTTCTGGGGAGATGCCGGAGATGATCCGGGTGAAACTCATGATGCCGGATAAGGCGAAAGTGAATGAAGAGGTCGCTTTGCAGATCAAGCTGACACAGGGAGAACAGCCTGTAAATGATGCCGATCATGTGCAGTTTCAGGTATGGAATGAACAGGATGAGCCCGAAGCACCTTCATTCGATCAAGGAATGATGAGTGCCGAAGAACTTGAATCTCGGGGAGCGACGAAGGCTGTATCTATAGGCGATGGTATATATGAAGTAAAACATGCGTTTCAGGAACCCGGAGTGTATGTCGTTCAGGCGCATGTAACCTCAGGAGCGATGCATACCATGCCTAGAACAAAGGTAACCGTGGAGTAATCGTTGTAGTTCACCCGATGAATATACCGTGCAAGCTCTTCCAGGCGGGTATGGCATATTTACCGGGTGTTTCAGTGTGTCTACGATTTTTCGTCATATATTCAGCCTTGACCTTGAAGTATACTTCAAGGTTTATTCTTTTTTTATCAAGAAATATTGGAGGCTGAATAATGAGAATTTTAGAATGGATTTTGGTATTGGTAACCGTAGCTGCTACGGTACTCATGCTGGTGTTTCCGAAGCGCCGAGCAATGACAGTGGGGACACTCACAGCTCTGGTTCTGGCAGTGCTTCTGCATGGCTTGATCAATTCATTTCGCGTGCAGATGATACCAACCTATATCGTTACACTTGTATTATTCATTACGTTAATCATTCAACTCATGAAATCATACCGCGGTGATCGTTATGTTCAGAGCGTGCGGAGACCCAACCGTCTTTCAAGAATAAAGATGACGCTGATATTGATTCTGCTTCTGGCCTTCAGTGCAGGTTCAATCATACTGACCTGGCTCTTACCTGCTTTTACGATGCCTGAACCAACCGGCACATATGCCATTGGCACATTCTCTCAACACCTGGTGGATGAATCTCGTGAAGAGACCAAAACACCCGAGGCAGGAGATAAGCGGGAGCTTATGATTAATGTGTGGTATCCGGTGGATCAGGAGGCCGCTCAAGGTCTGCCACTGGAGCATTACCCTAGTGAGCTGGGCGAAGCGATTAGTCTGGTGTTTGGCATTCCGTCTCAGGTGTTCAGTTATCTGGATACCATTCCAACACATGTGGTGCAAGGAGCTGAGATGTCCGCCGTCCAAAGCAAGTATCCGGTTTTGCTATTCTCGCCGGGTATCCGCTCAGCCCGTTTTCAGAGCATGACGATGATTGAGGAGCTGGTTAGCCACGGTTACATTGTCGTGGGGATAGATCACCCTTATACGTCAGCACAAGTGACATTCCCCGATGGACGTGCAGTCTCCTATCAGGCTGACCCTGAATTTGCAACGTCAGCGGAATTATATCAATATAATGTAGAAGGCATAGGTATCCGTGCAGATGATGCAAGCTTTGTTCTCAATACGCTTACCCAGTGGAATTCACATGACCCGAATCAACTGCTGCAAGGCAACCTTGATCTCGATCACGTCGGCATCATGGGTCACTCTTATGGTGGAGCTACGACAGCGGAAGCCTTGGCACAAGATGATCGATTCAAAGCAGGACTTAGTTTGGAAGGCGGTTTCTGGGGTGAAGTATCCACAACAGCCTTGAAACAACCGTTTATGTATATCATGTCGGGTGGAACGGCCAAAAGTCTGGACCCGGAAGCCACTGCCAAGGATAAAGTATTTTATCCCGAGTTTGAGCCTGATTTGGATCGGGTGATGTTAAATAGTCTTAATGATACCTATTATCTGACAGTGGAGAATTTCTTCCATCAAAGCTTTACGGATATTTCGTTAATTTCACCGAAAATGTTTGCCAGAGGCATGACGCCAGAACATAATGTGGATATAACAAGATCCTATGCGTTGGCATTCTTTGACCGTTATCTGAAAGGGAAAGAGCAGCCATTGCTGCAAGGTTCTTCAGCGCAATTTCCCGAGGCCACCTATGATGCCACATATACCAAGATACGCAACGAACAAACACAATAAATCCGCAGAAGGGTGGAGGAGCAGACATGGAAACCATGACAAGAGGAACGTTGGCTAAGCGTACCGGTGTGAGTATGGCAACCCTCCGTTATTACGAAGATAGTGGAATTCTGCCTGCTCCCCGTCGTTCCTCCAACGGATATCGGGTGTATACCGAGGATTATCTGGTCAAAATTAAGTTCATTAAGGATGCCCAGTTGCTGGGTTACTCCTTAAAGGAGATACAAGAGACCCTGCAACTACTCAGCCAGGAAGACATGGAAAAGGATACGTTAAAAACCCTTGTACGCGAACGCATCGCTGACATTCAGACACATATTGACCATCTGGAACAGATGCAGATTCATCTGGCACGACTGTTGCATACACCGGAGGACGATATCGATAATTATATTCAATCGTTCAGGGTGCAAAAGAAAGAGCCGTAATCGCGGCTCTTTTCCTGTTTAGGAGAAAACAGGCGTGGACTATTGAGCAGGGAAACGGAGATTTAGAAAGAATACATAGTGTAGTTTGCCAATACATAATGGTGGTTAACGTGATTTCAATAATTTCAATAATGAAATTCACACCACAAAAGGAGTAACATTTTCTATGAGGGATTTACAAGGTTTTGTATCCGATTACATCAAAGGAAAGAAACATCTGCATCTTGAGATTGGCGTTATTACAAAGGGAGATATCGAATATCATTCATTAGGCAATCCCCAAAAGAAGAGCGTGTACTAAAAAAGACCTTTATCCACTCATGCCGCTAGACCCTGTGGGTATAAAATACTGGAAGCCATGATGCAGAGAAAAAAAAACACCTCCAACAGAGAGCACCTGAGGATGTACTTCGGCGCTCTCTGTTGGAGGTTTTTTTCGTTCTATCTTAATAGTCTTGATCATGACATACTCGCTTCACGCAGAAAATGGTGCACAATCTTCGTCTGATACTTGATACGGGTCGAGCGTTTCAGACTCCAACAGGTCTCCACCGTGACGGAACGGGCTTGTAATAGTCTTGAAGCCGCTGTACGGGCAGATCCCGGCAATTCATGCTGCTTGAGGTTAAAATGACGATCACGAATGGCAATCGACCAATTCATCCGTTCGATAACTCTTCTGCAAGCTCGAATCGTCCGACTGCCGGGATTAGTGATCAACGTCTGTCCAAGCACCCGTGAACTAAGCTGTGACAGGCCGTTGGCTTCATGCAGATCGAGCCACCAGTCGGCCCGATGTTCACGCGCCAGCTGAAAAACTGCCGCAGCTAGCGGATGCTTGGCCTTGCCTGACATACGGCGTGGAAACGTACGATTCAGATCTGGTTTGCCTCTGATTTTCTTAGCGTAGGCTTGCTGGTTCACGCGTGGCACGATAATTAACAGCCCTCGCTGAATGGCGTGACGACCTGTCGCAATATCATCTGCGAGTTTTTGCGCAGCGGCCATACTCGCCGTTTCATTCCCGTGAACCCCGGATGTAATGAACATCACGGGTCCCGGCATCATGCCACGTACAATGAAGTAGGGAGTAGCGTGTACGGTGGATGCTAGAAGGACATGTTTGGTCACAAGCATGACGCTTCACCTCCATTATTACAGTACGCCATGTCCCTCTTTCATGTAACGGCGTAAGAACAGGTCTTCATCCTATTTCCTCACAAAATGGGCCGACTAATACACCCGATGAATGATATCTTCAAAATCGGGTTCTTTCATCTCTACATCTTCAATCTCACCCCAGTGCTCCAACTGTTTCAGAGTGTCCATTGTGCTCCATTCCTTCCGGTTCACTTCGACGGTGACAATCTGTCCTTCCATTCCAGTAATATGTATCGCGGACGACACAACATCCGGGATATGAAACGCTCCTCGGAACGTTACCCGAATCAGCGTAGGTAGTCCGATGGTTTCGCGAAGTGACGAGATCGTGCCGTCATAGGTCAGTTGACCATGGTTAATCACCATGACCCGGCTGCATAACTGCTCAATGTCGTCCATGTCATGTGTGGTCAGCAGAATCGTTTTACCAAACGTTTCATTTAATGTACGTAGAAACTGGCGAATGTTCCGCTTGGCGTTCACATCCAGTCCAATCGTCGGTTCATCGAGAAAAAGCAGTTCCGGATCATGCAGCATGGAAGCTGCGAGATCCGCACGCATGCGCTGTCCAAGCGAGAGCTTGCGGACAGGCGTGGCCCAGAACGATTCGAGGTCCAGCAGCTCGGCGAACTGGGACAGCCGTTTCTTTTTATCCTCGGCACGCACGCCGTACATCTCGGCCAGAATATCATATGAATCTTTCACGGGCAGATCCCACCAGAGCTGGCTGCGCTGTCCAAACACAACGCCCAGTCGACCAACGGTCCTGCGCCTGTCCTGATGCGGGTTCATACCGTCAAGCCTTACCTCACCCGAGGTTGGGTGGAGGATACCTGTAAGCATTTTAATCGTGGTAGACTTGCCAGCTCCGTTCGGACCGATGTAACCCACAAATTCCCCTGGGCCGATATCAAAACTGATATCGCGTACCGCTTCCTTGGACACATACTCACGTGAAAATAACGTACGTAGACCTGAGAAACGTCCTTCGCGAATAACAGGAGTTTTGAATTCCTTTTGCAGATGCCGTGCTGTGATCATGTTCATGATTCGTTACGCCTCCTTAGCTACCTGTACTTTGATATTTGGTCATGCCGAATTGCCAGAAACGCAGACTTGCAGCCAAACTCAGTACGGCAACCGCCGCAACAGCAACAAGAATCCACGCTCCTCCTTCACCCCGTAACAGGTAAAGTGACGGAATGTAGTTGACGAATCCTACCGGAATCACCGTTAACAGAATGCCAGACATCCATTTGGGATATAACGTTAGCGGATATTGGGCAGCCGTTCGAGCGGCATCTTCAGTGATCGTCTGTAATTCCTCGATACGTGTGGTCCAGAATCCCAGTGTGGCGGTAGCAAGTCCGATGGAAAAGAGAATGACTGCACCGGTCAGGATAATGAACAGGGAGAAGGGAATGGCTATCCAGCCAATCTGTCCGCTATGCATCATGCCTGCCAATGACCAGCAGAGAATGAACCCGCCTTGCAGGACTTCCCCAGCCATGATGCGGAAGTTTTGCGGCAGCAGTGCCAGCAATACGGGCATGGGACGAGTTAACAGTTGATCAAGCTCACCATTAACCAGGTATTTTTCCAGATGGTGAACCTCATTGCCAAATGTGCGGTACAGTGTTTTGGATAACGTCATGATGGCAAAGAGATAACCGATCTCATGGAGGGACCAGCCTTTAATTGCTCCGAATTTGTGCAGCACGAGAGCAACCATCAGAAACTCGGAGATCTGAATTAAAGCGGCCAGTACGGACGCCATGATGAAATTGAACTTGTATTGCATCCGGCTGCGGATGCTTGTTCGAATGAGCATTTTATATAAATTGAACCAGGAAGTCCGTTTCATCCGCCTTGTACCTCCACTTTACGACGTAACACTTGGGTAATCGCAAGACAGATCAACGTCATGAAGACACACCAAAGCAAGGTTCCCCATAACAAGGAGCCATCTTCGAAACCAAGATAGATTCGAGTAGGTACATAGAGCAGGAAAGGGTAGGGAGATATCCAGGCAAGTTGTTCAAGCCAGTTCGGTAGCCATTCCAGCGGAATGAAAAAACCAGCCAGCAGATTCATCATCGCGTGATTGCCCCAGTGAAGCCAAGAGGACTCCGTGGTCCACATCGACGTGGCACCAATGATGTAGTTCATACAGATGGATAAGTATGCGGCGCCGGCAAGACCAAGTGCGGCATAGAATAGTGTTGAAACGTCTGAGGGCCAATGCAGGGAAAAGACAATGGAGAAGAGCAGGTAGATCGGGATGCTTTTGTACACGAACTGGTAGGCAATCTGCCCCCATTCGCGTGCCATCAGGTGGGTGAACAGATGAACAGGCCTCATCAGATCCAGTGCGATCTGCCCTGTCCTGACGGATAAGGGAATACCCAATCCGTTCGTGAGAAAACCCGAGATCCAGAGAGAGGATTGCGTGAACGCAATGTAACTGATCATCCCCTGTGTCCCGTATTCTCCGAGAGTATGGTCGGCCCCGATGCCGATCCAGAGGCAGGCATACATGTAACCAAACATGGCGCTTGCCAAGTTATGTACCATGTGTGCCCCGCGGTATTGCAGATTCCGGGAGTAGGCTTTGGAAGCCAAAGTGAAATAAAGCATGTGACACCTCCGATAAGTGGATTGAACGGCGTTTCCGTTCACTTCAGTCAAGGCGAAAAAGAGAGAAGGACAACAGCATACCAATTTATTCCTTCACAGGCAAGACATTTTTTTAGCTAATAATGGTATTAACAGGGGTGTTCATGATTGCGCCACAAGACAACGGTCTGTCCGTTCATTTATAATTGAGAGGTAGTATCGCAAACGTTTACAATGTGAAATATTCAAATTTTAAATAAACCGCCGGGCTTGTGCTTGACGATTGAGGATACAGAACGAACAATCCGGCAAGAGAGAAGGATGTCATGAAGAAAATTGCATGGGTCACCGATAGTACCAGTACACTGGATCCCGTTTTTGCGGAGCAAAATCATATCTACATCGTACCGCTGCGCATCGTATTTGGAGAGGAATGTTACCGGGAAACCGATGACATTACATCTGAAATGTTCTATGAGAAACTTGCGGAGGCTTCACGTGCGAGCAGTTCGCAGCCACCCATTGGCGAATTCATTGAACTGTATGAATCGCTCAAAGACAAGTACGATGAGATTATTACGATTCATTGCTCTACAGAGCTTAGCGGAACGCTGCATACGTCCATGCAGGCTGCAGAGATTGCAGGAGTGACGGTGACCGCAATTGATTCGAAGGCAGGTGCCTATCCTCACCGTGAGATGATTATGCAAGGACTGGAATGGCAGAAGCAGGGATGTTCAGCTGCCGAGATCAAAGTAAACATTGAACAGATGATTGATAACATGTCCTTTTACCTCATACCGGCCAGTCTTCAACATCTTCACCGCAGTGGCCGGGTGTCGGGCACACAGCTGATCATCAGTCAACTGCTCAAGATCCATCTGCTGCTTCGATTTGAAGAGGGCAAAGTGGTTGTGAATGAGAAGATTCGCACGTTCAAGCGGACAAAAGAGCGCATGCTGGATATGCTCAAGCTGGATATGGAGAAAGTAAAGCATGTGTGCATTATGCATGCGAACAATCAGGAAGAAGCCGTTACAATCAAAAAACAGATTGCAGCTCTGCTGCCTAGATTAAAGACCGAAATCATGCCGTTTATCCCTGTGGTGAGTATTCATGCAGGTGCAGGAACCATTGGACTGTGCTGGATCCACAGTGAGAACGGATATAGAGAATAGAAACACCAGCATTGATCTACAGACACTCATAGACCTGGCAGGAAACACACTTATACCAAAGTGGTGCTCCTGTCAGGTTTTTTCGTATGTCATTGCCAATTCAAACAAACTGTGAGGTAATAAAGAAAACTGTTCATGTTGGAGGGAAACATGTGTTAAGTCACCGCTTGTTGCTTGTTGAAGATGATCGTTCAATTAGTGAGATGGTCGGGCCATACTTGGAAAAAGAGGGCTACGACGTCACTTATGCATATGACGGCTTAGAGGCAGAACGTCAGTTCAGCCAGTCACAACCCGGGTATGACCTGGTTATTCTGGATCTGATGCTGCCCCGCAAAAGTGGGATGGATGTGCTGCAAACCATTCGGGCAGTCAGTCTGGTACCTGTGCTCATTCTGTCTGCGAAGGATGGGGAGGTGGACAAAGCGTTAGGTCTGGGCTTCGGCGCAGATGATTACTTGAGCAAACCTTTCTCGTTAATCGAATTGACTGCCCGCATCAAAGCTGCGATTCGCCGCGCCAATTATACCACTCCGCCTGTGGCTGAAGTGGCTAAAGATCAGCGTATTCACATTGGAGGACTCGTAGTTGACATGGAGACGTACGAGGTGGAACGTGAAGGTACACCCGTCAAGCTGACATCCAAGGAATTTGGCATCCTGAAGCTGTTGGTTACCCATCCTGGCAAAGTGTTCACCAAGGCTCAGATCTACGCTTCCGTCTGGAACGATCATTATTATGGAGACGAAAATATCATTAACGTACATATGCGTCGTCTGCGTGAGAAACTGGAGGCAGATCCTTCGGATCCCCAGTATATCAAGACACTCTGGGGCATCGGGTATAAGTTGGAGGCGGAGCAGGGATGACACTGATTTTTGCCATCACGACAGGTATTCTGGCCATTGCCGTCATTGGATTGTGGATGAGATTGCGGAAACGCACCCAACACCTGTCCTATATTCATCAGAAAATATTAGCAATTCTGGATCAAGGCACCTTTGAGCGCTTGCTCGTATTCAACAGTGATGATCAAGTTAGCCGGCTTCTGAAAGACATGAACCAGCTGCTGGATCATGCGCACCGCGCTAAGGCCGGTTATGCAAACCAGGAGAAGGAGATGCGTAATATGCTCTCCAACATTTCGCATGATCTGAAAACGCCACTCACGGTGGTGCTGGGTTATAGTGAGACCTTACTGCACAGTCCATCATTGACTGATCAGGAACGGAAGATTATGACGGAGAAAATACAAGATAAGGCGCAGGAAGTGCTGCGTTTGATCCATTCCTTTTTTGATCTGGCGAAGCTGGAATCTGGAGACACGGAGCTAGTGCTTAGTCGAGTGAATATAAGCGAATTATGCCGGTTGAAGATGCTTTCCTTTTATGAAATGTTGACGAATCTGGGGTTGCACGTGGAGCTGGAGATACCTGATGGTGATATCTTCGTGCAAGCGAATGAAGAAGCATTGGACCGTGTGCTGGATAATCTCATTACCAATGGAATGAAATATGGAGCAGAGGGTAAGGTACTGGGACTTTCACTTGATCATTCGATAGGTGGACCTGTGACGCTACAGATCTGGGATCAGGGAAAAGGGATTCCTGAGAGCGAGCATAGTCGTGTGTTTGAACGCATGTATACACTGGAGGATTCCCGCAATCGACTCTATCAAGGCAGCGGCCTGGGTCTGACCATTACGAAACGGCTAATTGAGCGTATGGGTGGAAGTATTCACTTGCATAGTGTGCCACATCAACGGACTGTATTTTCAGTTACCTTAAAGGCGTGGTAGACCCTGCGTTGGCGTGTCCGGACAGACTTAAGGTTTTTGTAAGATTTGATTAATAAAAAAGAAGACTTTTCTCTTTACAATATAGATATAGGAACCCGGACAGGGGACGTAAAGGAGAACAAGACGATGAATTATATCGCACGAACAATAGATGTGACCAAAGTATATGAAGGGGTGGAGGTTGTATCCAACGTCAATATGAATATTAAGCAAGGTGAGATCTATGGATTCCTCGGTCCGAATGGTGCAGGTAAAACAACCATCATGAAGATGCTCACCAATCTCGTCAAACCAACCTCAGGGGAGATTGAATTGTTTGGGGAGAAGCTTACGCCGACCTCTTATGAAGTGCTGAAGCGAATGGGCAGTATTATTGAATATCCTTTTTTCTACGATAGACTGTCTGCTGGCGAAAATCTGGAACTTCACTGTGAATACATGGGGTTCTACAACAAAAAGATCATCGACAACACGATGGAAATGGTAGGGCTGAAGGATACGGGCAAGAAACCGGTCAAAGACTTCTCTTTGGGCATGAAGCAAAGGCTCGGACTGGCTCGTGCACTAATAACCACACCTGAACTGCTCATTCTGGATGAACCGATCAACGGATTGGACCCTGTAGGGATCCGGGAAATGCGAGATTTGTTCAAGCGCCTTAGTAATGAATATCGCATTACCCTGCTGGTCTCCAGTCACATTCTTGGCGAGATAGAGCAGATTGCGGACACAGTTGGTGTCATTCGCGGCGGTCGTTTGGTGGAAGAAGTATCGATGGAGAGCATTCGTGGAAGTCAAAATGAGTACATCGAGTTACAGGCGGTGGATATCCGCAAAGCGACCTATGTCATTGAACACCAGCTTGGTTTGAGTAATTATAAACTGGTTGATGACCGAACGTTACGTATCTATGATCCGGGAATCATTCCATCGGAACTGAACACCAAGCTGATTCAGCATGGCATTGAGATCGAATCGATATCCAAACGGGCTCATTCCCTGGAAGAACACTTCATGAAGCTTGTGAAAGGGGATGAAGACGTTGCTTAAACTAATCAGACTTGAGATGCGGAAGCACCGTTTTGTACGTAATTTTGCAGGTGCAGGTATTGCCAATATAGCCGTTCTTCTTTTCCTGATCATGATTGGATTCGTGGATGTGGGAGCAGAAGATTATGCCTATGGTGATTACCAGACCGCCTTTATGATTATTGATACGTTTGTGAGAGCGACCTTTATCATATTTGCAGGAGCTTTATTATCCAAGCTGGTGATCAGTGAGTATAGAAATAAAACGATGAATGTCATGTTCACCTATCCCATCCAGCGTCATAAAATCATTGCTGCCAAATTGATTATCGTGTTTGGTTTTACATTTGTGATGATTATGGTTACCGATCTGTTGATGGGTTCACTGTTGTTGATTGTTAATCATTTCTACTCCTTCATTCCTGGATCATTGACAAATCAGGATATATTGGGACTTCTGGTGAAGTACAGTATGAGTTCTTTATCGGCTGCGTGTATGGCACTCATTCCCCTATTCTTCGGTATGCGTAAGCATTCTGTCACAACTACAATGGTCTCGTCCATTTTGCTGGTTTTGATTGTCTGCTCCGGATTCAACGGGTCGGAAGTTTCCATTCATTCGCTTATTATTATCCCTCTGACCCTTGGAGCAATAGGGATATGGATTGCTTCGATGTCCATGGTTCGTCTGGAGACAAAAGATGTGAACTGAATCATTCGGAAAACCATGCTCTGTATGGCTTCAGATGCCATTGACATCCGCTCGTACAAGGGATAGGATAATGTCAACTGAGACACGAAGGAGAATGCAACTACCATGACGATTCCAAAAACATTAACAATAGCTGGTTCGGACACGAGCGGCGGTGCAGGTATTCAAGCTGATTTGAAAACTTTTCAGGAGCTGGGTGTGTATGGCATGACCGTACTGACTACGGTTGTGGCAATGGAGCCCGAAACATGGGATCACCAGGTCTTTCCTGTTGAATTAAATGTAGTTGAAGCGCAGCTTCGCACTGTTCTGGACGGCATCGGTTTTGATGCAATGAAGACAGGTATGCTCGGTTCTGTAGATATTATTGAATTGGTAGCAAAACATATTCGCCGCAGCGGTCTGCCACAGATCGTTATCGATCCGGTAATGGTATGCAAAGGTACAGACGAAGTACTGCAACCGGAAAATACGGAAGCGATGATCGAATTCCTGTTACCAGGTGCTGATCTGGTTACACCTAATCTGTTCGAAGCATCCCAACTGGCGAAGAGTGGACCGATTCGCTCCAAGGAACAGATGGAAGCAGCGGCAGCAGCAATTCATGCCCATGGCTCGAAACATGTTCTGATCAAGGACAGAGGTGTCATTAGCCCGGGTAAAGCAATGGATCTACTCTATGATGGAACCAACTACGAATGGTTTGAAGCCGATGTTGTCGGCTCCGGATATACGCATGGTGCAGGTTGCACGACGTCTGCGGCGATTACCGCAGGATTGGCTCGTGGTCTTTCAGTGAAAGAGGCTGTTCGTGAAGGTAAAGCCTTCGTGACCAAAGCGATTGCCGGCGGATTCCCGCTGAACCGTTTTGTTGGCCCGACACTGCATGTGGCACACCGTCTGGAGCAACAACGTTAAGTGTTGCCAGGGAGCGCGCAGTAGCGCATCAATTCTGGATAACACACTTCGATTTCATTCAAGTAGCTGTCAATGAGCAGGAGCTTGCTCGTTGATGGCTTCTTTTTTTATGCGAATTTTTATAAAAATTAGTAACTTTTGGCTTATATTAATCGTATATATCATGGGAGCATTCCAAAACATGTGTGGACACATGAACGACACATGGAATAGGTATGTTATCATCAGAAATCTAAAAAGGAGAGTCGGCCATGATCAGAACAGTGCTTCTGGTGGAAGATGAAAGCCGCATTCGTGAGATTGTGGCCGATTATTTCATAAAAGAACAATGGAACGTCATAGAAGCAGAACATGGAGTACAGGCACTGGAACTGTTGGCTCTGCATGAGGTGGATCTGGTTATTCTGGATGTTTTGATGCCTGAAATGGATGGATGGACGTTATGTGGGCATATTCGATCCCAATCCACCGTACCTATTATCATGCTGACTGCGCGGTCCGAGGATGACGATAAAATTCATGGGTTTCAGCTGGGCGTAGACGATTACGTCACCAAGCCGTTTAGTCCACGTGTGCTGGTTGCACGTGCAGAGACATTAATGAAGCGTGTTGAAGGTGCATTTGGACGAGAGCAGGGTGTGATTCGCTTCGGACAGGTAACCCTTGATCCATGGGCCAGACGCCTGGAGAAGGACGGAATTGAAGTGGAACTTGCACCAAAGGAATATGATCTGTTGCTTTATCTGGTACGTAATGCAGGCATTGTGCTGTCCCGGGATGCCATTTTGAATCGGATATGGGGATTTGATTTTGAAGGGGACTCACGTGTTGTAGATACCCACATCAAGAAGTTGCGCAGCAAATTGGGTGATGAAGCCAAGTGTATCCGGACGGTGATTGGCACTGGATATCGTTTCGAGGCAGAAGCATGAGAAGAAATGGCGTAACGATGAAGCTTTTCCTGGTCATGGCAGGATGTCTGGTTCTTCTATATGGGACGACGGTTTTTGCCCAGTTGGTCTGGTTCCCCGACTTCTATCAGCATCAAAAGGTCAGCAGTATGAAGAAAAAGCTGTCCAAGTTCGAACAGCAATATTCCAATGGACATTGGAGTGATCTACAGCTAGCCAAGGAGACCGGGAAATTCATGCGTCAGAATCAGTCACATCTTGTCATTCTGACGAATAAAGGAAGACTGGTTAATGACCCGTTCCACATTACGTTGCTTCAAGAGGATGGGAGTCACGTGAAGGTGTCCTTGTCCTTGTTTATCAATAGTGAGAATGCTGGCTGGATTACATCCCATCTGAAATATGGGCAAGAACTGACGGTGAGAGGTCCGGCCAGCGGGTCCATGGTCTATCCATTCAAAATCCAGGATGCCACTTCTGCCGCTTGGGGAACAGAAAGCTTTCAGGAATCAATTGAGCCGGTAAAGGAATGGTCAGGCGTATTGACCGAGGTCGTTCTTCCCAATCTGGCAACGTGGAGTCAGAGGCAGGGACTGCTGGTGCAAGCCCTGGATAGCCGGTTCCCATTATCCACCGAAGACCAACTGGCCTTGGCGAATGGCAAAATGCTTAATGAAGAATGGATGGATAGCTGGAGCGGTGTTCGCAATGTCATCACCATTGCTCCAGTGCATCGTTCCGGACCAGAGCAACAACTGATCTTTTCGCTCACCTCTCTACAGGAGATGAGGGAAGCAAATGAGGCAACACGTTTGTTCTATGCGTATTTTGGCATTGGGGCATTTATATTGATTCTGTTGCTGGCGTTACTCCTGTCCCGGATTGTAACGAAGCCGCTCTTGGCCTTGAACCATGTCGCCAAGAAAATGTCTACGCTGGATTTCACGGTGAAATCACCCATCCGGCGTAATGATGAGATCGGCAGTCTGTCTAACAGCCTTAATGCCTTATCGGGAACCTTGGGTCAGACACTGGAAGAGCTGAGGCAGGCCAACACGCAGATGCGTACAGATATGGAAATGAAGCAGGAGATTGAACAGCGTCAGCGCAAGTTTTTTGCCGATGCATCACATGAACTTAAGACTCCAATCAGCATTATTAAGGGATATTCTGAAGGGCTGAAGGATGGCGTGAGTGAGAGCAAACGGGAGCGTTACATTGAGATCATTGCCGATGAGGCGATCAAAATGGAAACGATGGTTGAAGAGATGCTGGATCTGGTGCGACTGGAATCCTCAGCGGTGCAATTGAATACGGATGCTGTTGCACTGGCTGACATGATTGAAGATATCGCCGGCCGTCTGGGTCCGCAACTGAAGGACAAAGGATTGGATGTGGTGCTTGTATCCACAACAGAACAGACGGTTGAGGGTGACCGAAGCAAGCTGGAGCAAGTTATTTTCAATATCATGATGAATGCTATACGTCATGCGATACCACATACCGATATAACTATTGAGATTAGCAGGCGTGAAGGTTTTGTCCATATTTCCATTGAGAACAAGGGCGAGCAGATAGCTGAAGCTGAGCGGCAGTATATATGGGAGAGGTTCTATCGGGTAGAGCGCTCACGTAATCGTAAAATGGGGGGGACTGGGCTCGGTCTGGCCATTGCGAAGCAGATTCTTGATCTGCATGGGTGCAGTTATGGAGTGGAGAATACACCGGATGGAGTCCGTTTTTATATTATTTTTCCTAAAGCCTAGTACGAAAGGGAGTCAAATCTTATGAAGTCTTTACCATCGATTTTAACCTTGGGGAATCTGAGTTCAGGCATGCTGGCAGTCATTATGGCTATTCATGGTGAATTTGCCCTGGCTGTGATGATGATATGGGTAGCGATGTTCTTTGATCTGTTTGACGGGTATGCGGCTCGTAAATTGCATTGTGAGGGTGAGTTCGGCAAGTCCCTGGACTCGCTTGCGGATGTAGTTTCATTCGGAACAGCGCCCGTGCTGATTCTGTACCTGAATTCCATGATTGAAGTGAGTGTGCTGGGGATGGCACTGACTGCATTGTTTCCGATTTGCGGTGCTTTGCGTCTGGCCCGTTATAACTGTCAGAAGACAGCAAGCAGTGGTTTTGTCGGGATGCCGATTACATTTGCCGGAGGTCTGATGTCCTTTTTCGCACTCTGGAGTCCTTATTTCACACATGGTGTAGCCTATCTTGTCATTATTGTATTATCCGGTCTCATGGTGAGCCAAATCCGATTCCCGTCTCTAAAACAAGTGCTAGCCTCACATGAGAAGGATATTGTGGAACCGAAATAAGGAGCGAGTCAGTATGGAATTTGCAAAAGAATTTATTGGTCAATATGGTTATTTCGCAATATACGGACTACTGGCTCTTGGCGTTATTGGCATGCCGATTCCGGATGAGGTGATGATGACTTTTGTCGGTTATCTCGCCTCCATCTCGGTATTGGATTACTCCGTATCCATCGCCGTCAGTTTCGGTGGCGCATTTACCGGAGGGCTGCTTAGCTACATGATTGGCAAGAAAGCGGGCAGGCCGCTGGTTGAAAAATACGGCAAGTGGGTCGGCGTTAATGCCAAACGATTCAGCAGGGTGGAGTCGTGGTTCCTCAAATATGGGTATTGGTCCATCATCCTGGGTTACTTCATTCCAGGCATTCGTCATCTGATGTGCTGTTTCTCCGGGATTAGCAAGATGGCAATTGGCAGGTACGTAGTTGTATCGGGCATTGGTGCATTCGTCTGGTGTGTTGTCTTTATCTCGATTGGTTTTTATGTTGGCGTGTTAACTTAAAATGGGACAGCCTGTTGTAACAACAGGCAAAGATCGAAGACCTCTTGAGTGTAAGGTGGTCTTTTTTTGTTTTTCCATGAGTTTAGCGAACTTGAATGAGTAACGGCTACGGACGGATAACTTTGTGAATATACAAAAAGCCGCTCTGACCATTTCCAACCTTCGAGATAGAAGGTGAGAATGGATCAAAGCGGCGTGTGCTTCACAACTGACCTTACCCACTTAAATGAGATTCTTCAATTCCTCTTTCAACTTGCTTTTCCCCTTTTTTACGTGCAAAGGTGATTTTGAGGAGTGGCGGAGTAACCAGTGTAGTCACAATAACCATGATCACAACGCTGGTAAAGTACTCCGAATCAAGCAAGCCCGAAGCAAGTCCGGTCGAAGCAATAATTAGAGCAACTTCCCCTCTGGAGATCATGCCTGCTCCAATAGCAATAGAAGAGGAACGGTCGAACCCGGTCAGCCGGGCACCAGCTCCACCACCGATAAGTTTGGTAACAATGGCGATGAGGCTTATAACGACAATAAACCAAATTTGTGAACCCACACCATCAAAGGTGACATTTAAGCCGATACTAACAAAGAATACCGGGACAAAAATTCCATAAGCAATCGGCTCTATTTTAGTTTCAACCTCATGTTTGAATTTGGTTTGGGAGATGGCGATACCAGCGGCAAATGCACCAATGATTCCAGCAACACCCATCCACTCTGCAAAGTATGAAAAGAGGAAACAGATAATGAGTCCTGTCGTTATCACGGTTTCCGTGACCCGCAGTGGGGCCATCCATTTCATGACCCGTGGCACAAGCCACCAGCCTGCTGCAAAGATGATGACAAAGAACAGAAGTTTCTTACCAATCAACAATCCAATAGAGACATCCCCTGCACCTGTGCCGAGCAAGCTCATCATGACGGCGAGCAGAACCACAACGAGCACATCATCCACAACGGCTGCACCCAGAATGGTGGTACCCTCCCGTGAACTCAGTTGATTCATATCCTTCAACGTTTGCACTGAGATACTAACTGACGTTGCACAGAACAGTAGTCCAAAGAACAGCGCGTGTGTCTGCGACATACCAAATGCTATGGCCGAACCGTATCCTCCGATAAAAGGCAAAATAACACCGCCGACCGCTACGGCAAAGGCCGCCTTCCAGTTTTTCTTCAACTGCTCCAGATCGGTTTCCAGTCCTGCAATGAACATTAACAGCAAGACCCCGATCTCAGCCATATAATGCACGAAATCACTTTGCTGAACCCAACCGAGCAGGGCAGGGCCGAGTATGACACCTACAATCAGTTTCCCCAAAACGGATGGCTGACCCAATCTTACGGATAAATCACCAGCGAGTTTGGTAAAGATTAAAATAAGTGCAAGAACCAAAATAAATTCCATAGGTGTTCTTCCCTCCAGTAGTAGCGTCTATAGGTTAACCAACCCAAGGGCGATCCATCCTCCGTTTCAAACAGACAAAAAGGCACAGAAGGCATTAGCAGAGTGCCGTTCTGTGCCTGAAAAAGACAAAGAGGGGCCCTTGGTGACAGGCTCCTCCAGTTTCAACGCGTATGTGATTAATTGCGTTAATTATACCACAAATGAAGGATTCGGTAAATGGGAGCCGGATTGGATTTGAGTGAAAATGGCCGCAAAGGGGCATTTTATAGTGGGGCGCAGCGGTTTTTGTTCAGAGTGTTGTCACTTAACAGCCCGGAATTGCCGAGATATAATGATATAGAACATAGAAGTTAGGATATGAGGAGGATTTTGCATTGGGCAAAAACAACAAAGGGGAACCGAACATTCCATCCCCGACGAGCAATAAAAATTTTGCAGGCATCATTATCACGATTTCCATTCTTGCTAATGTCATTATTTTATTATTGTTCTTCGCACCGTCGATTGGTTACAAAGGTGATGTAACCTTTGATATTACGGTGTTGCCGCGGTTTAATGCCGTGTTTAACAGCTTTACCTTCATCTTCCTGCTTGCAGCGCTTATTGCTATCATCAAGCGGAATGTGAAGCTGCACAAACGATTTATTCTTGCTGCATTTTCAACGACACTGTTATTCCTCGTGACCTATCTGACGTTTCATTACCTCTCACCAGAGACGTCCAAATACGGCGGTGAGGGCATCATTCGTTCGATCTATTTCTTCATTCTGATTACCCATAGTATACTGGCAGCCCTGATTGTTCCTTTGGCGTTGTTCACACTTGTGTGGGGTTGGACGAATCAATTGAAGAAACACCGCAAAATTGCACGTTGGACGATGCCAATCTGGCTGTACGTCAGTTCTACAGGTGTCGTAGTATACCTGATGATGGCACCATATTATTAATGTGATGAACGTTTCACTGTGCTAATTAGTTTGACTTGCAGGTAATGTTTCCATGGAAGGAGGGTTCACGGTTATGTACAGAGTTGTTTTGATTCGCCATGGACAGAGCATGTGGAATGTGGAGAACCGATTTACCGGTTGGACAGATGTGGATCTGACGACCGATGGTTACGCCGAGGCTCGTAAAGCAGGGAAGATCATGAAGGAGCAGGGGTTTGATTTTGATTACGCCTATGCATCCGTGCTGAAACGTTCTATTCGAACACTCGATATTGCGCTGGATGAAATGGACCTCATGTGGATTCCCATTACGAAGACTTGGAAGTTAAATGAACGCCATTATGGTGCGCTGCAAGGACTGAATAAACAGCAGACTGCTCTGAAGTACGGGGAAGACCAAGTAAAGGAATGGAGACGATCCGTTAACGTATCTCCCCCGGCACTGGACGAAACCGATGATCGATATGTGCAGGATCTGGACAAGTACAAGCGGCTCGGATGCACCATCCCTTTTACGGAGAACCTGATGGATACCTCGAAGCGTGTACTGGAGTACTGGAATGCGGAGATTAAACCGATGGTGTCTGCTGGCAAAAGAGTGCTGATCTCTGCGCATGGTAACACGCTCCGTTCACTCGTCATGCATCTGGACCAATTGTCCGAAGCAGACGTGATGGCGCTCAATATCCCGACAGGCATTCCGCTTGTCTACGAATTGGATGAAGATCTGCATCCCATCGGACACTTTTATCTGACCGCCGATGGTTCGACCTACAAACATGAAGAAATGACCCATGTGGCAACGCCATCTGATTAATTGGATGTGAGCGTTTATGCCTCAACAGAGCAAGTGAAAGATGACCGCTGAATTTTAATTCGGAGGTCATCTTTTTTTTCTGCGATCAAGCCTGTACTTCGTTTCGTTTTGCTCCCAAAGGGTAATTGTCAAACAAGACACGATGTACATTTATCCTGAAGGAGGAGAAGCACATGTCTAAAAGAAGAGGAATTATCATGACGGCTATCGGCGCAGGTGTGACTTATCTGATGAGGAACAAACAAGCAAGAGATAAGCTGTTTAGCACTGTCTCGGGTATGATGAAAAACTCCAATTCGTCGTCCAATGGAACAAGTAAAACCAGACCACGCGTGGAAGTGAAATAGATTGCGATATTTCGTTTATCGTTGAATTAAAATGATGATCATGAGAAACCTGGAGATGAAGTCGTTCCAGGTTTTTTTGTGCAATCAAAAGCAATCCCTTGCTTTTGTGTGTAATGCGATTTTTGGCAGCAAGAATGATACAATGGATACTTGCAGAACGTATGGAGGGAGATGCACATATGAAGAAAAATCGTCTGGGTACATCCGAACTGATGGTGTCTGAGATTGGGTTGGGATGTATGTCACTTGGAACTGAAATGGAGCCTGCTATGGGCCTGATTCATGAGGCTCTGGACCATGGGGTCAATCTGTTGGATACAGCCGATCTGTATGACGAAGGGCGTAATGAAGAGATTGTAGGACAAGCTATTAAAGGGCGTCGGGACCAAGTCATTGTGGCGACCAAAGTAGGTAATCGTCGTCTGCCTGGCAAAGAGGGCTGGTCATGGGACCCATCCAAAGCCTACATTAAGCAGGCTGTACATGAAAGTCTGAAGCGTCTGCAGACCGATTACATCGATCTGTATCAGCTGCATGGCGGGACCTTGGACGACCCTATCGAAGAGACGATCGAAGCGTTTGAGGAACTGAAGAAGGAAGGACTTATCCGATATTACGGAATTTCCTCCATTCGTCCCAATGTGATTCGGGAGTATGTAAAGAGGGCAGCCATCGTCAGTGTGATGAACCAGTACAGCATTGCTGACCGCAGAGCGGAAGAAGAAGTGCTGCCTTTATTGGAACAAAAGGGGATCAGCGTAATTGCCCGTGGGCCCGTAGCTAGCGGTGTGCTTGCCGATTCCGGATCTGCCAAGGCAGACAAAGGTTATCTGAACTACACGCCAGAGCAACTATATACCATTCGGCAAGGGCTAAGTCGTCTTGTTACAGACCAACGGAGCATGGCTCAGACGGCTATTCGCTACGCGTTATCCCATCCTGCCGTAGCAGCTGTTGTCCCTGGTGCCAGTTCAAGAGAACAGTTACTGCACAATATTGCAGCTTCGAATTCGCCTGAACTCACCGCTGCGGAAATTCAGGAAATACGAGAACTCAGTCCCGCTAATCTGTACAAGCAGCATCGTTAACTCCATTAAGCCTATTTTCAATTGTAACTATACGAGGTACAATGAAGATCAGCCAAAAAAGGAACATATAAGGGGGAGAAGACATATGGAAAGAATTCAAAGTGAACAGCAGTATTTGGATACAATTAACTCTGATGGTTTTACCGTCATTAAATTTGATACAACCTGGTGTCCGGATTGCAAAAACCTGGATCGTTTTATCGGGGACGTTATCGACCAACATACGGACAAAACCTTCTATGCGCTGGATGCAGAAAAGTTCCAGCCGTTTGCTGAAGAGAATGGTGTACGCGGCATTCCAAGCCTGCTCGTCTTCCAGAACGGCAAGAAAGTCGCACATCTGCATAGCAAATGGGCTAAAACACCTGCTCAAATCTCCGAGTATCTGGAGACGCTTGAATCCAAAGTTTAAGTGTACAAAGGCATTAGCAGTTTGACTAATTAATTTAGCTAAGGAGACCTCTTCTTGTCCTGCGACAGGAAGGGGTTTTTCTGCTTCATCCCAGCACGCATGATGTGCATTCAAATGTGCATTTGAATAACTGAAGTTGAGAAACAACGCTTGTTTAGAATTTGTTCAGTGCTCCCATGTATACTGTGAGAACAAACTGAATATTTGGAGTGAACAAGATCCGTATGAAGAATGAAATTTTTGAAGAAATGCACCAATTAAGTCACAATGATGACCGAAGATACCGATTGTTGATGATCGGGGTGAAGCAATTGCTGCAGGAACAAAAGGAGAATAGATATAATCTGCGTGAGAGATTGAAGAGTCGAAAGAAACACCGGAACTTTCAAGTAAAAGAGTGGTATTAGACAGGGTGCTTTTCAGAAGTGAACATAAATATGGTTGTCCATGATACATAGTAAACCTAGTCGGCATCACCAATGATCCAACCCAGCAAAGAAGGAAGTAATGAAGAATCAGACTTCTTCTAATTACGGGTATTGCTGTCTCTGAAGCAGCAACAGAATCGTGAAGCAACAGAAACATGAAGTAACGGAAGTACAGCAATATAAAATATGGCGGCCTCGCTTCCCAAGGGAGCGTGAGGCCGCCATTGATTTTGCCTGTCTAATTACTTGAATTGTAATACTTACATCAAAATAATAAAGAACACGGCTGCCAAGACAAAGCGATACACAGCAAAGACGGTCAGACTCAATTTTTTCAAAATGGACAGGAACGTCTTGATCGCAAGCATGGCGACGATGAAAGCAGCGATGAATCCAATCGCGAAGATTGGGAAATCACTGCCGTTCAGGTGATCGATACTTTTGTACAGGTCATATCCCGTAGCACCAATCATAATTGGCACAGACACGAGGAATGTGAACTCCGCAGCGGCTACACGACTTACCCCTGCAAAGAGACCGCCTGAGATCGTTGACCCGGAACGAGAGAAGCCTGGCCACAATGCCAAGATCTGAAATATACCCACCGCGAATGCCTGTTTGTAGGAAATATCATCGACATCATGGGTAGTAATCCGCCCACTCTTCCGACTCCAGCGTTCGGCTACGATCATCAATATACCACCTATAACGAGGCTGTACAGCACTGTTTCCGGACCAAACAAATGTGCCTTGATCCAGTCGCGGAATACAAGTCCGATGACTACGGCAGGAACCATCGCCAGGAAGATATGTCCCAGATTGAGGCGGCGGGAGTAGGGTCTGCTCCCTCCGGTGAAGCGGAACATATCAATGAATTTGTTCCAATACAGTACAACAACAGCAAGTACAGCTCCGAGTTGAACAACCACCTCAAACGTTTTGACTGACTCGTTGTCCTCCGATAAACCCAGCAAGTGGGCAGTCAGAATCATGTGTCCAGTGGAGGACACGGGCAAAAACTCAGTCAAACCTTCGATGATGCCCATAATAATGGATGATATAATGTCCAATTCTCTTCCTCCTTGAAATGCAGGTGACAGCACAGGCTGTCCTGCTTGACCATGCCTGTTCATTTGAACAAGGCTATCACCTATTATGATCACAAATGCACTCAACTTCAACTTATGCTTGTAACCATTTGTTTAAAACTATATTGACAAAAACCTAGTTATCCCATAGGATATAATTTAACTGACTGACTGA
The DNA here is from genome assembly GCF_047302515.1 of Paenibacillus amylolyticus. Lineage (GTDB taxonomy): Bacteria > Bacillota > Bacilli > Paenibacillales > Paenibacillaceae > Paenibacillus > Paenibacillus amylolyticus_G. Next base: position 6,901,888 of record NZ_CP168019.1, read on the forward strand.
TCAATCGGGAGGGTTACATGAATGACCAAAATTAACGGTTTGGAACCCGGTGAAGAACGCCGGGACCAAATAATACGCATAGCGATGGAGCGTTTTGCAACCCAAGGCTACCATCAGACGAAAATTTCCGATATCGTCCGCGAGGCTGGTGTGGCGCAAGGGACATTCTACTGGCACTTCAAGAGTAAAGAAGCCATTGCTTCGGAGATTGTCTTAACGGGCAAGGAGGAGTTACTTGAGTCGATTGGACAAGGGTACCGCAAGGATGCCGGATCGGTAGAGGATATGGTGAAAGCATCGGAAAGGCTGTTCACTGACTTGTTCTTGTTTGCCGCGCAGAATCGTTATTTTATGGAACTGTTGCTCAAAGGCATCGTGACGGAAGAGTCCGTACAACGCCTGGTCGAGGAGACACGTAATGCTGTCGAAACGGCGTTTCGTCACAATATGGAACGTGCCATCGAACTCGGCATGTTGCCTAAGGGCATGGATGTACCGCTTCGAGCAGCACTACTGGTAAGCATGATTGAAGGCATGATATCACGCTGGTTGTTCGGTTCCGATGAGTTGCACAGCAAATTCTCAGCCATGACAGCTTCATCGCTGGCAGCTGAGGCAGCAAGCTTTGAGTTTTACGGACTTCTGGGCACGTAATTATTCACATGATTAAGCAATTTACAGGGAATAATGGGTACATTGCGGTTTAATAACAACGAAGTATCTACATGCACACCAAGAGATGAATACACGAATGAGAGGAAGTTAACGTAATGAACAACACATATGGATCGAAAACTCGTAAAGGCTGGTCTTTGACAGCAATTCTGCTGATGACCGTGCTGGTACTTAGTGCTTGTGGAAGTAAGGCAACAGATGGTGGAAGCACAAATGGTGCACAGGCAAGCAATGAACTGGAGCAGATCAAGTCGGCTGGCGTTATCAAAGTGGGCATGATGGGCACATACGCACCGTACAACTTCCTGAACGATAAGAAAGAAATGGACGGCTACGATGCCGATATCGCACGTGAAGTTGCGAAGCGTCTGGGTGTAGAGGTTGAATTTGTATCCCAAGAGTTCTCCGGTCTGACACCAAGTCTGCAAGCCAAAAAGCTGGATGCGATCATTAGCCAGATGACCATTACCGATGATCGTAAGAAAGTATTGGATTTCAGTGATCCGTATATTACGAACCAAGTTAAAATTATTGTAAAAGAAGACAATAACGATATTACCAAGCTGGAAGATTTCAAAGGAAAAACGATTGGCGTAGGTCTGGGTACAAATGATGAATCATATCTGCGTAATGAAGTGTTGCCAAAAGTGGGAGACTTCACGATCAAAACCTATGACGATGTCATCTCTTCACTCAAAGATCTGAATGCTGGGCGAATTGATGCAACAATCAACAATATGTACGCTCTGAAACCGATTGTGGATGCCAACGGATTGAATATCAAAGCTGTAGGTGAAGCTATTAAGAGTGACCAGGCAGGTATTGCCGTTCGCAAAGACAATCCGGAACTTGTAGCAGCATTGAATGATGCTCTCAAAGGCATGAAAGATGATGGCACGTACAATACCATTTTCAAAAAATGGTTTGGTGAAGAGCCTGCGCAATAATGAACCTGCAAGGCGAAGGGAAGATTTGACCCATGGAACTGGTATTTGAGAATATCCCCTTCTTTCTGAAGGGGGCTTATTATACGCTGTATGTAACTGTGATCTCCATGTTTTTTGCGTTCATCATCGGGGTGCTTGTTGCGATTGCTCGTCTGAAGGGACCGATGTGGCTTAGGTTGATCGCAAGGTTTTATGTATCCATCATGCGGGGAACCCCGCTGCTGGTGCAATTATTCGTTATTTATTACGGATTGGTCGATTATGGAGTGACCTTGGGATCACTCACCGCAGCATGTCTGGGACTGAGTCTGAATGCAGGTGCGTTTCTGTCGGAGACGTTCCGTGGAGCCATTCAGGCTGTACCAAAAGGACAGACGGAAGCTGCATATGCAACGGGAATGACCCCGGCTCAAGCGATGAGACGGATTATCTTCCCGCAGGCTGTGCGCATTGCGATTCCTCCGATGGGGAACACCTTTATTGGCATGTTGAAGGAAACTTCACTTGTGGCGGCGATTGGTGTTACCGAGTTGTTGCGTTCAGCACAACTGCTGGTATCACAATATGCATTGAATATGCCTTTTTATCTGGCCATTGGTGTGATCTACTGGATCATGAGTATCGGCTTCTCGGCCATTCTGGAACAAGTGGAGCGCCGGTTGGCCCGGGCTTACTGATGGGAGGAGAGAACCGATGATTACAACAACTGGACTTACCAAACGTTTTCAGAAAAATGAAGTACTTACGAACATCGATCTTCATGTCGATGCCAAAGATATCGTTGTATTGCTCGGACCGAGTGGTTCTGGCAAAAGTACCTTGCTGCGCTGTCTGAATGGACTCGAAGAGTTGTCCGGAGGACAGATCGAAGTGAACGGCATTGTGGTTAACAGCGCAGATCCGCTGCGAGTCCAACGTGCCCGTGTACTGGAGATTCGTCGCCAGACCGGCATGGTATTCCAGCAATTCAATCTGTATCCGCACAAGACAGTGCTGGGTAATGTGATGGAAGGTCTTGTTACGGTGAAAAAAATCAAACGTGACGAAGCGGCTGAACGCGGCCGGATTCTTCTGGATCGGGTCGGCTTGTCAGACAAGCAGGATGCGTATCCATCCCGATTGTCCGGTGGACAACAGCAGCGGGTAGCCATTGCACGTGCACTTGCGATGGAGCCAGAAGTGATGCTGTTTGATGAGCCCACTTCAGCTCTTGATCCTGAACTGGTAGGAGAGGTGCTTTCCGTCATGAAGGAGCTGGCAGAGGAAGGTATGACGATGCTGGTTGTGACGCATGAATTGAAGTTTGCCCGTAATGTGGCGAACAAAATCGTCTTTATGGCGGACGGGTCAATTGTGGAAGAAGCAAGTCCACAGGCGTTCTTTGAACAGCCGAAGCAAGAGCGCACCCGTCGTTTCTTGCAACAGATTACTGAATTTTGATGAAGATAACAGCGATCGGAAGAACGAACGTACCCGGAGCGGGTATTTAAGGTCGTGAACGATATCAGTTCAACTAAACTTTTTGCACAAGAACGGAAAGGACAGAAGAAGCCTGAAGAAGCGGAGCGTGCGCCTTTATCCCCTGATTTTCCCCTTGAAGAAGGGAATCAAAAAAATCTGGGGATAACAGCGATCGGAAGGTTATTCTGTCATCGGAGTGGCAAGTGCAAACCTTTTTCGCTTGAACTTAACCTATTCTAAGAAAGAAGGATAACATCATGAATGTAACAACCGTATGGAAAGGCAAACGCGCGTTTACTTCCGAAGGACCCTCTGGCTACGCGGTTGGCATGGATGCCACTGCTGCTTATGGTGGTGACAGCAAGGGTGCGACCCCGATGGAATTGTTGCTGGCGGGTCTCGGAGGCTGTATGGGAATCGATATTACGATGATTCTGGATGCTTTCCTGGACAAAATTGAATCGATTGAGATTGAAGCACAAGGCACACGCAGTGAAGAGATGCCTAAAGGTTTCACATCCATTGATCTGATCTTCAAAGTAGATGGGGATATCCCGGATTATCGCATCTGGAAAGCCATCCAAATGGCCGAAGAGAAATATTGCGCAGTCTCCGCTTCGCTTAGCGCCGATATTCATCCTAAACTGATCCTCAATGGGGTAAGTACACCTCGTCCTTAATAACACACGAACCGATTCTATACTAAGCAGGCACTTCCAATCGTGGGAGTGCCTTTTTTGGCTTTTCTAACACTTCAACAGGGATTTCGCCCATCTAGGAGTCACTAAACTTCTGTCAGTAGAAAATAATTCGGTAAGCCCGGTCGCCATGTTAATGGCGGCCTCTTCTACTAGAGGTAGGCTCGCTTGTAGCCTGGCAATAAAGTACCCATTGCAATGACAATCCGAATTCTGACGGTTATGTGGTATGATTAATTCTGAGGACAGAACATCCTGATCCTGCTGTTTATATGTAAGCGCTTATACAGATGACGGAAGGTGCAGACATGTTTAAAAGGCTGATACGAACCACCAATAATCTCAAATTAAAGCATAAATTGCTCATTTCTTATGTACTGGTTGTCATGATTCCGGTCCTGATTGTTGGTCTTGCTGTGACCAGTTATTTTCGCCAGCAAGCCCTGGACAATGCGATAGGACAGACGATCATCAATGTGGACAAGATCAAGAGCCAGACGGCAACCATGCTGCGTGTACCAACCGATATATCCAATCTTTTAATGTTTAATGCGGATCTCAAGGAGATCGTGAATAAACGGTACAAGAGCGTTGTGGAGTTAACCTCAGCGTATCTTGCATACAAAGACTTTCAGGAGTACAGGCGTTTGTACCGTGAGATAGCGGGCATTCGTTTTTACTCAACTAACCCAACATTGATCAACAACCTCGAATTCATCCCGGTAGACAAGCAGACGGAAGAGAGCTACTGGTACCAACAGGCACTGAAAACAACCAGCATCGGTTGGTTCTACATCCCAGACAAGGAAGATAATCCTGTACACAAGCTCAGCCTGGTGCGCAAAGTACCTTTTGCCGAGTATCGGACAGAGGGCGTGTTGATGATTGTGATCAATCAGGATGAGCTGAATGGATTGTTGCGTCAGGAACAGTTTGAGACGATGATTACGGACGAGCAGGGTTATGTGGTTGCAGCCAAGAATACCGAGCTGGTGGGTAAAACGCTGGACGAGCTTGATTTTGGCGTTGATCTGCAGAATCAGGCAAAAGGCACCATAGAGGGTGATTTCCGGGGGGAACCATCTAATATTGTTATTGATGAGCTGGGCCCTGGATCGAGTATGAACAGCCTGAAGGTGATTTCGGTTTTTGCCACCAAAAATATCGTCAAAGACGCCAACACGGTCAGCTTGATCGGCATGATTTTCATTATACTGGTGCTGGTGATCGCCCTATTATTCGTATATATCATCTCGTTCCTCACTTCGAACCGATTGCTCCGGCTGAGTAAACACCTCAACAAGCTGGCATTAGGAGACCTGAACGTGACTTCGCGGATTGATGGAAACGATGAGATTGGGCAACTGTCGCGACAGTTCAACTATATGGTGAAAAGTATCAATGAACTCATGACGCAGGTGGTAGAAGCGACCGAACAGAACAATCAATTGGAAATCGCGCAAAAAGAGATTAAACTGAAAATGATGGCGAGCCAGATCAATCCCCATTTCTTGTTTAATGCACTGGAGTCCATTCGGATGAAAGCGCATATTAAGGGAGAAGCAGAGATTGCCAACATCGTTAGGCTGTTGGGCAAGCTAATGCGTAAGAGTCTGGAGATTGGCAGTGGAAAAACAACCTTCCGGGCTGAACTTGAAATGGTACGTTCCTATTTGGAAATTCAGAAATTTCGTTACGGTGACCGCCTTGCATTCCAGATCCATATCGATCCTGAGGTGGAGAAGATGTACATTCCGCCTTTGATTATTCAACCTTTGGTTGAGAATGCGATTGTCCATGGTCTGGAGAACAAAGAGGGTACAGTCCGTGTTCATATAAGTATTCGTTTAGTAGAGAACATTGTGCAGATCCGTGTGGATGACAATGGTGCAGGCATAACGCCAGAACGACTGGCTGAGGTGTTGCAGTTTATCTGTGGACCGGAGGAGCAGGAGAAGAGTCGGATCGGCATGCGTAATGTACATCAACGCTTAACATTGACGTACGGCGAGCCATATGGAATACAGATTACGAGTGTATATGGGGAAGGAACAGAGGTTTCTTTCACTTTGCCAGCAGGAGGGGACCAACATGTATAAAGTATTTTTGGTGGATGATGAACCGAGCATACGTGAGGGACTGACAACCATTATCGAGTGGGAAAAATACGGATTCCAGGTCATCGCTACAGCTGCCAGCGGGCGTGAGGCCATCTCCCGGTTTGAGGAATTGGAGCCTGATCTGACGATTATTGATATTCGCATGCCCGGTATGACCGGGCTGGATGTGATTGAAGAAGTGCGCCGGAATCATCCAGATTCGCACTTTTTAATATTAAGTGGTTACGCAGATTTTGATTATGCCAAGAAAGCCATCAGTTTTGGTGTGGATGGTTATCTGCTCAAACCGGTGGATGAAGAAGAGATTATTGGTGAACTGGAGCGTATTGCTGCAATCCTGACCCGTGAACGGGAGACAATGGCACGTCATGCTGGTGAAGATACCGTCTTTAGGGAGCATCAGATCGAGGCTTTGCTCTTTGACAGTCTGGAGGGTGCGGGCAGCATGGAAGAAGATAGCCTGGGGCTGCACTGGCCTCACTATCAGATTGTGCTGCTTGAGATGCATGTAACCCCCGACCTGCAACGGGGAAGTGTTATGAAACGCAAACTGATTGAAGCATTTGACCATAAAGACCGAGGCATTGTATTCTCGTTCCATTCTGGTCTGGGGCTGTTAAGTAAGGAAACAATCACATCCGAGTCATCTGCAAGAAATCTGTATGATGAGCTGGAAGGACTGCTAGGAGAATGGGAGGTTCACATGTACGGTGCTGCGGGAGAACCTGTACATTCCACTTCTGAAATTGCGCGGTCCTACACGCAGGCGAATCGTTTACTCGGGGAACGCTTCTTGTTCACGGAGCAACGCATCATTCTGTGGACTGAAGGTAGCGAAGACGAAGGCGTTGTTAAGCCAGAAGTTGAAGCTGTGGACGGAGCACATGAGCCAGTTGAGGATGAACTCGCAGACAAGCTGTATTATGCGTTAGACATCCGCAGTAGTGAGTCCGTTATGCGGGTACTGGGTGAGATGGAAGAGCGCCTGGTTCCATATCACCGAACAGAGCAAGCGATCAAGACGGCGTTCTCACAGGTATTTTCCCTGGCGTTCAACAAACTTGCAGCCACGAATCAACATATGCACTCCATTATGCAGGAACATTCGGTTCTGATTAATGAAGTCTATCATCAATTTACGATGTCTGATCTCAAAGTCATGGCATCGGAACATTTGAATCGACTTATTCAACGTATGGGTGGGGGAAGCAAGGATACTGTATTGAAACAGATGATTGAATTTATCCAGCGTAACCCTGGCGAAAATCTCAAGCTCGAAGTGCTGGCAGAAGTGTTTAACTATAACAGCAGTTACTTGGGTAAGTTGTTCAAGAATCATACTGGAGAGTATTTCAATGCATTTCTGGACAAGGTTCGTATGGAAAAGGCCAAGGAATTGCTGGACGAAGGACTGAAGGTCCATCAGGTCGCGGCGAGAGTGGGATATGCTAATGTGGACTATTTTCACGGTAAGTTCAAGAAGTATGTAGGGGAATCCCCATCCGCTTACAAACAGGCCAAAACCCAATCATCAATTAAAGGAACGGCTACGGATATAAACGAGGAATAAGTACGGAGTGTTGGGCGTTGCCCTTGCCTATTGTGTAAAACGTTTTCGGTATTCCTGAGAAATTTCCAGATTCATCATATTGTCCATGCACTTCCCATGATAAGCAATGGTCACGGAGCGTTTCACATTTTAGACTGGATTTACAAGAATCCAGATGAAGGGATGGCTATACGATATGAATTTGTCTGATATAGGCGCTGTACGTCATACATTGAACTTAAATGGAACATGGCAGTTTTGTTTGGATCTGGAGTCCGATACACTCGTTGAACAAGAGATATTACCGCCTTCACAGTGTGAAAATACATCATGGGAGACCATTCAGATTCCCGGTTCATGGGAAGAGCAAGGATACGGAGATGAGCCTGAATACGAAAGGCTCGATACCTGGACCAAGGTACGCGAATATGAAGGCTCAGCCTGGTATGCTCAGGATGTTCATGTTCCATCAGACGATCCCGGATGCCACTATGTATTCAGATTGGAAGGTGTCCGATGGACAACGCATCTCTGGATCAATGGACAATATGCAGGGCAGCAGGATAGTCTGGTGAATCTACAGAAGTGGGATGTTACCTCTCTGGTGAAGCAGGGGGAAGTGAATCGGATAGAGATTCGCGTGGATAATACGATGAAACTTCCGCTGGCGGGTAGCCATATTCATTCATTGCATACGGCCACAGCCTGGGGTGGAATCACGGGTGGTGTTTATCTGGACAGTCTGCCCTCATGCCGATTACAGACGTTACGTATTCAACCAGATGCTGAGAACGGAACCATTCTTGTTGATTGTACTGTAAGCGCTCCCGCAAATGATTCCGCTAGATCGATGCAATTACATGTGGATATCCAGCATCCGGACGGCACATGGCTTGATCGATATAGTTGTAATGTGAATCTGAGTGATCCATCACATATGGATATAAGCTCAGCAGGGTTAACTGAAAGCAACGCTGTAATAGATCAGTGGCGATTGGAACTTGGAACAGAAAAGTCTATCGCAAGATGGTCGGATGAATCCCCTGAATTATACAAGGCTGTGATCCGTCTCCATGACGGTGAACAGGAACTGGATCGGCTGGAGCAATCATTTGGTGTACGCTCCTTTGCAGCAAAAGGGAAGCAGCTTGAGTTGAATGGGATACCAGTATACCTGCGTGGGTACGTCGATTGCTGTATCTTCCCACTGACGGGTTATCCCGTCTGGGACAAGGAGCATTATCTTCAGCAATTTAGAATCGCCAGATCGTATGGCTTCAATCATGTCCGACTGCATGGGTGGAGCGCGCCGGAGCCTTTCTGGGATGCTGCTGATGAAGCGGGCATGCTGGTGCAGGCAGAACTTCCCCATTGGTCTCGTTTCTTTGAGCAATCGGATCAGTCTGCGCCAGCTGAAGTATTGTCCTATCTGACACAAGAACTGGACGGGTTGCTTCAGTCGCTGCATAGACATCCTTCATTCGTCATGTTCTCCATGGGGAATGAACTCATTGGTCCGAATGGCCACCCTGAACTCAATGCATGGGTATCGAGGGCAAGGGATATGGACCCGACCCGGTTATATACGGACAATACAGGATTTGGACAGCTTCCGGCGCAAGGGCGGGAAGGTGATTATTATATTCAGTCGTTGAACTGGCATCCCCCGTTGGAATCCGCATATTCTGCTGTGCCGGATACCACGCTGGACTATCATGCAGTCACTCGGCTCGCGGAGCATCCCGTCATTGGGCACGAACATGCACAGTACACCATGTATGTGCGGCCCCAAGAGCGAGCCAAGTATACTGGCGTATTGCGTCCTAGCTGGTTACGACCGATCGAAGAATCGTTAACAAACAAAGGCATGATGGAGGACCTGGAGCATTTTCAACAGGTCAGTGGTACCCATCTGGTACGTTCCTTAAAAGAAGCCATGGAGCGGATTCGGCGAACACCGGACGCTGCGGGTGTACAGCTTCTGGACATTCGCGATTTTCCAGGGCAGGGACATGCTACGACGGGCATTCTGGATGTATTTTGGGATGACAAAGGCATTACAACACCAGAAGAATTCATGCGTTTCAACGCAGATGTGGTGCTGTTGTTAAGCTGCAAGGAGCGTACATTTTACGCTGGAGAACCCATTCATGTCGATGTACGCATCTCTCACTACGGTAAGGAGCCGCTTAAGGACGCAGTTATTCAGTGGAGGTTAATAAGCGATGATGTGATACTTACTGAAGGGGCATGGAAGACCGGAGATATCCAATGTGGGTCTGTCATGTCACTGGGAAGCATCGTCGCTACAGCACCTCGGGAAGCAGCAGCAGCTTTTCGGATTGAAGCGGAGATGATATCAGGCGATTTGGAAAGAACTGTAGCGAATGTATGGCATGGCTGGTCGTTTCCTTTTTACCAGTCTCATCCGGGTTCGAATCGGTTCTGGAATACCGTGGCAGAGTTGAAGCCATTCCTGGGTGAAGCGCATGATGATTGCGTAGATCGCATCGATGGATTTCAGTTGTTGAAAAATCGGGAGATTGACTTGGTTATCGTTCAGTCGTTAACACCCAATGTCGTTGATTATGTGGTCAACGGGGGGAGTGTTTGGCTACAGCCAACCGCAGAAGGGTTATATGATTCAGTGGAGACCAAGTATCTGCCTGTATTCTGGAATTACCTGATGTTTGCTACGCAGCCTGGTGCAACGATGGGCATGTATTTGAGAAAACAGCTAGCACTACTAGGCTCCTTCCCGCATGATGGGGCTTCGGACTGGCATTGGTATCACTTGGTGAACGGTACACCAGCGATATGTTTGGATACGTTGCCCGGGGTGGAGCCGCTGATCGAAGTGGTGGACCATTTCCATCGGGCCAAACGACTCGCTTATGCCTTTGAGGCAAAAGTAGGGAAGGGCAAGATTTTGATATCCTCACTTCCGTTTGCCAATCTGGCTGTAATGAAGCGTCCGGAAGCCGCCTACTTATTTCAGGAGATACTTGCCTATCTGAATGGAGATCAATTCCGTCCAGCAACCTCCATATCCGTAGCGCAATTACTCGGCATCGTTAAACTGCAAACCATTCAATTTACATTGTAATCAGAGGGACCCGAAAGGGTCCTTTTTGTATGCCATGTAATTGAAGTAAACGATTACTATAAAACGGTTTCGGTATTTACCACTTTAGATGGTAGTTTACCTTAATATTACTTTTATCTCATTTAAAAGTAGAATTTATCACTGATTTTAACGAATTAATGTCTGATTATATATGTCTATATCTAATTTTTATATGATTTTCTCTAAAATCCAGATGGTATTTTGAAAACGCTCTATCGAGTATGATTATTTTATAAAACAGAGGAGGGGGAACGGAGATGGAAACGCTAACAAAAAAATCCGCTTCCGCGAACAGAAGCAGTGACCCCAAACCGCCTTTAAAGAATCGGCGGAACGGAATTTGGGACAGAATGAAACAGCAGAAATATCTCTATCTCATGTCATTGCCATTCGTAGCTTGGGTTTTCGTATTTAACTATCTGCCACTATGGGGATGGACGATGGCTTTCCAAAATTATAAACCTGCCAGATCATTTGGTGATCAAGAGTGGGTTGGTTTTAAACACTTTGTAGAGCTGTTCAGTGATGATCGTTTCTATCTGGTACTTCGAAATACGCTTGCAATGAGCTTGATGGGACTAGTTGTCGGTTTTATCGTACCGATATTCTTCGCTATTCTCCTGAATGAAATGAAAGGCATGTTCTTCAAACGTGCCGTGCAAACGGTATCATATCTGCCTCACTTTGTATCCTGGGTTGTTGTAGCCGGGATCATTACGAAGATGCTCTCCACCGATGGAGGGATTATCAATGATCTATTGGTAGGACTGAACATTATCGATCAGCCGATCCAATTCATGGCCAAGGGGAACTTGTTCTGGTACATTGTAACCGCTTCAGATATGTGGAAGGAAACCGGTTGGAATGCCATCATCTATCTGGCGGCGATTACAGGTATCGACAATGAGCTGTATGAAGCTTCCCGTGTAGATGGAGCCAACCGCTGGAGACAGATGTGGCATATTACGCTGCCTGGCATACGGACCACGATTTCTGTACTTTTCATCATGTCCATTGGGCATCTGATCAGTATCGGTTTCGAGAAGCAGTTCTTGCTTGGCAACAGTCTGGTCACAGACTACTCGGAAGTACTTGATCTATACGCGCTCAATTATGGTTTGAATATGGGACGATTCTCGTATGGTACAGCCATAGGTATATTCAACTCCGTTGTCAGTATCATCCTTCTGTTTACTGCGAACGGCTTGTTCAAAAAATTCACAAAAGAAAGCATCATGTAGGGAGGGGACGACATTATGGCGAACAAAGCATTCAATGCTACTCGGGGCGATAAACTGTTCGATATATTCAACATCCTCGCGATGACCATGGTGCTGGTTGTAACACTTTATCCATTCCTTAACGTACTAGCCATCTCACTCAATAACTCGACAGATACAGTACGTGGCGGAATTTACTTGTGGCCTCGCGAATTCACATTACAGAACTACAAAACGATTTTCCAATATGATGGATTGCTACAAGGTTTGCAGATCTCCATTCTGCGTACACTTGTAGGTACCGTGCTCGGATTGATCAGTTCATCCATGATCGCCTTTACACTGAGCAGACCAGATTTTGGACTTAGAAAATTTGTTTCCACAACGCTCGCGCTCACGATGTATTTCTCCGGTGGTCTGATTCCGGTGTACATTCTGATGCGTGACTTGAACCTGATCGGTACATTCTGGGTATATGTATTGCCTGGCATGATCAGTGCATTTAACGTGTTCATCATCCGTTCATTCATTGATGGCCTGCCATACTCATTGCAGGAATCCGCGAAGCTGGACGGAGCGAATGACTTTACAATCTATTACAGAATCATCTTGCCACTGTGTAAACCAGTGCTTGCTACCATCGCATTGTTCCTGGCTGTAGGTCAATGGAATGCGTGGTTCGATACGTACCTGTATAATGGTTCAAAGGCACATCTGACCACGCTCCAATATGAGCTGATGAAAGTATTGCAAAGTACGCAGCAAGGCTCAGGTGCTGGACGAAATGCCAATGATATGGCGCAGCAAATGACACAGATTTCACCGGAATCGATCAAAATGGCGATTACGATCGTTGTAACGGTTCCAATCCTCATTGTATACCCATTCCTTCAGAAGTACTTTGTTGGCGGTATGACACTGGGCGCAGTAAAAGGTTAGACAATTGGGTACAGGCTGCCACATAGAGCGGCCGTACATCTACAAATGAAGCATCAGGATACCCGAAGCGCAGCCATTTGGTCTGCGCTTCACCGTATAGGGCTGCGGTGTGGTATTCATGAAGCTATAGACAGGGACAAAAAAGTCCCGGACAAACAGACATATGAAACAGGGAGGATTACCATTATGGCAAGTTCCAAAATGAAGATTGCACTGGCACCAGTGCTTGCAATGTCTTTACTCGCAGGTTGCGGTGGAGGAAGCGGCAGTGATACGTCGTTCAAGGATACAAGCGCAGAGACAACTCCACTTACTTTTGATTTCTTCAGCGTTGACCCCAGTCCGAACTGGAATGGCATGAAGGATGAAGTAGGTAAAGTCCTTACGGAAAAAACAGGGATAACCCTTAACGGTGAATTTGCCGTTAGTGGTGGTCAAGATAAAATATCCTTAATGGCGGCGAGCGGAGACTATCCGGATATTGTCTCCCCCAAAGGAGAACTCAGCAAACTGGTGGATGCCGGAGCAATGCTCGATCTGACAGATCTGATCGACCAATATGCTCCCAATCTGAAGAAGCTGTATGGTAATTACATGGACCGGTTGAAATACAGTAATGAAGATCAGGCTATTTATGTGCTGCCAACGTATTATGCGGTAGACCAGAAGTACTTTGATGCAGGTGGTGGATTTGGCATTCAGCACCGTGTACTGAAAGAACTCGGATACCCGGAAGTGCGTACACTTGAGGATTACGAGAATGTATTGAAGGCGTACAAAGAGAAACACCCAACAATTGATGGTCAGCCAACTATCCCGTTAACACTGGACGCGGATGATTGGAGAATCATGATTACCGTAACGAACCCGGCCTTCCAGGCAACAGGTGCACCGGATGACGGTGAATACTACATCGATCCAGAGACGTATGAAGCAAGTCTGCATTACAAACGTCCAGAGGAAAAAGAGTACTTCCGCTGGTTGAACCATATGTACAACACTGGATTGCTGGATCAGGACAGCTTCATCCAAAAAACAGACCAATACAAATCCAAAATTGCAAGTGGACGTGTTCTGGGTGTCATTGACCAGGATTGGGGTTATTCCGATGCAGAAAATGCACTGAAATCTGCGGGCAAGGATGAAGCAACGTATTCACACTTCCCGGTAACCCTGTCCGAGGATATCAAGGATCATGCCTACCAAGACCCTGGTTTTGTATCCGGTTGGGGTGTAGGGATTACAACATCGAACCCTGACCCGGTTCGTACGATCAAATTCTTCGATTACCTGGCTTCTGAGGAAGGGCAAGTGCTGATGAATTGGGGAATTGAGGGCAAACAGTATGAAGTGAAGGACGGCAAACGTGTCATTCCTGCCGACATTCTGGATCAGAAAACCAATAATGCAGCCGTATTCCAGAAAGAAACGGGTATCGGATTGTACACCAATATGTCCGGTCACTATGGAGACGGTGTGAAGGATTCAACGGATAACTACTACACTACGAATTTCCCTGAACAGATCGTGGCAGCATATTCCGATGCAGAGAAAGAAACACTCAAAGCTTACGGTGCTACGACGTGGAAAGACCTGTTCCCAAGTGAAGATGAGTTCCCAATCAAACCATGGGGAGCAGCATACAATCTGCCAACACCAGGTGACTCCAACTACAACGTCATCTTCAAGAAAACACAAGATATCATTCGGAAACGTATCCCGGAAGCCATTCTGAGTACTCCTGAACAGTTCGATGCGATCTATGACGGCATGATTGCAGAAGTGAACCAAGCAGGAGCAGAGGATATGGAGAAACAATATACAGAACTCGTTCAAAACCGTGTTCAATTGTGGAGCGGTGAAGAGGCTAAATAAAGGATTAGCAATTCAGATCTAAAACGAAAAAGAATCCAGAATATCTGGGTTCTTTTTTTATCTAAAACGTTTTCTAAAAAACGTTTTCAATTTTATAAATTCACTATTGACAAGGGATATAGGAGCGATTATTATTCAAGTATGAAAGCACTTACATTTGCTTGTACAACACGTGGCATACACCTGAATCTCAAAGTAAACATTTGCAGAATGAAGAGGAAATAAGGCAAGAAGAACATTTTTTATTTCTTAAGAAAACGCTTCTAATGTTATAAAAACAAGAAAATTACATTTGTTTCATCTGGTCACGGTATGTGCAGGTCAGCCTGTTATACAAATATACAGCTTCATTAATATCCATAAGGGGGATTACACATGAAGGGCAAAACACCAAAAACATTCGCAATGCTTCTGTTAGCCAGTGCTCTTGCAATTACAGCAGGATGCAGCGGCAGTGGAGGAGGAACTAACGCTTCAGAGAAACCGGTTGAATCCGGAGATACAACTAGTCCAGTGACCTTTACATTCTTTGGTGCAGACGCGAGTCCGAACTGGAATAACATGAAGGATGCTGTCGGTCAAGAGATTACTAAGGCAACGGGAGTTACAATTGAAGCTGAGTATGATGTGAATAATGGTGGTGACCAAAAGATTCCTTTGATGGCTGCCAGTGGTGATTACCCTGATATTATCTATCCTAAAGGCAACTTGTCTAAGCTTGTGGATGCAGGCGCGATGCTGGACCTGACCGATCTAATTGAGGAGCATGCTCCCAACTTGAAAAAAATCTATGGTGATCAGATGAACCGTCTGAAATACAGTTTGGAAGATCAAGCTATTTACACGATCCCGACGAATATGGGTGTAGATAACGTTTCATTTGACGCTACGGGCGGATTCGAAATTCAACAAAGAGTATTGAAAGAGCTCGGCTACCCTGAAGTAAAAACGCTTGAGGACTACGAGAACGTACTGAGAACGTATTATGAAAAACATCCAACGATTGATGGTCAACCGACTATTCCGTTAACATTAAATGCAGATGACTGGAAAATTATGATTACGGTAACGAACCCTGCATTCCAAGCTACAGGTGGACCGGATGACGGTGAGTATTATATCAATCCTGAGACCTATGAAGCCGTTCTACACTACAAACGTCCTGAAGAAAAGGAATATTTCCGTTGGTTGAACAAAATGTACAATGAGGGTCTGCTTGACAAAGATACATTTGTTCAAAAGGATGACCAATACAAATCCAAAATTGCCAGTGGCCGTGTACTTGGTTTAATCGACCAGGAGTGGAACTATGGTGAGGCGGAGAATGCTTTGAAATCATCTAACGGTGGCGATAAAACATATGCCCACTTCTCCGTATCCCTGAACAAGGATATTGTGGATCATACGTTCCAACCGACAGGATTTGACGGTTATGGTATCGGAATCACAACTTCGGCCAAAGATCCGGTACGTATCATCAAATTCATGGATTGGCTTGCTTCCGAGGAAGGTCAGGTCCTAAGAAACTGGGGTGTTGAAGGCCAACATTACCAAGTAGAGAATGGTAAACGCATCATTCCGGATGACGTACAAGATCGCAAAACCAATGATAACTCTGCTTTTACCAAAGAATCAGGCATAGGTATGTATAACGTATTTAGCGCCAGATACGGTGATGGTGTGAAAGATGCCACAGATAACTATTACACAACGAATTTCCCTGAACAGATCCAAGCTGGTTACACTGCAGCTGAGAAGGAAACGTTGAAAGCCTACGGTATTACAACATGGAAAGATTTCTATCCTTCTGAAGATGATCTGAAGCTGAAAGATTGGGGCGCAGCATACAACATGCCTGTACCATCTGACACGGATTACAACGTAACGTTCCAGAAAACACAGGATATCGTACGTAAACGTATTCCAGAGGCGATCCTTGCCAAATCTGAGAACTTCGACAGCGTATATGATAGTCTTCTGGCTGAACTCGATAAAGCGGGTGCAGTGGAGATGGAGAAACAATACACGGTTTGGATCAAAGAACGTGTAGCTCTCTGGACTGGAAAAGATGTGAAATAAGCTTGAAAACCAAGCATTAAAGTTAAGGATTTTCATAGCGAAAAAAGCCCTTGAGAAAGGGCTTTTTTTATTGTTGACGTGAGGAGATGGATAGCCTATAATCTATCATGTAAGCACTTTCAGTAAGCGGTTTATTCTATTTCCGAAAACGTTTTACGTCTGTTAGAAGAAGAATCTTTCTTTTTGCAGAATCGAAACGTCAGCTTCAGTAAATACGTCGGGATGAACGATACCGAAAGCGCATTCAAAAAAAAGTGGTATCCTCAGGCATAAAGCCTGTTATACAGATAAAACCTTCATAAATAATAGGGGGAACTAGACAATGAGAGGCAAAATGAAAGGCAATACACCCAAGACGTTTGCAATGTTGATGCTCGCAAGTGCAATGTTGGTTACAGCTGGTTGTGGGAATTCGGGAACCAAAGAGACTTCGGAGTCCAGCGGAACCGAACCGATCACAGTTACATTCTTCGGGGCGGATGCTAGTCCAACCTGGAACAAGATGCAAGATGCTGTTGGTAAAAAGATTACGGAGCAAACAGGCGTTACCATTGAAGCAGAGTATGATGTAAACGATGGTGGTAACCAGAAGATTGCACTGATGGCTGCCAGTGGTGACTTTCCTGATATGATCTACCCTAAAGGTAACTTATCTAAGCTTGTGGATGCAGGCGCGATGCTGGATCTCACGGATCTGATTGAGGAGCATGCTCCCAATTTGAAAAAAATCTATGGGGAACAGATGAACCGTTTGAAATACAGTCTGGAAGATCAAGCGATCTATACCATTCCAACCAATATGGGCGTTGATAATGTTACGTTTGACGCTACAGGTGGATTTGAAATTCAGCAAAGAGTATTGAAAGAGCTCGGATACCCTGAAGTGAAGACACTTGAGGATTACGAGAATGTACTCAGAGCTTATTATGAAAAACATCCAACCATTGATGGTCAACCAACCATACCATTAACATTGAATGCAGATGACTGGAAGATCATGATCACGGTAACGAATCCAGCTTTCCAGGCAACAGGTGCACCGGATGATGGTGAATATTACATTGATCCTGAAACGTATGAAGCAAAATTGCACTACAAACGTCCAGAGGAAAGAGAATATTTCCGCTGGTTGAATAAAATGTACAATGAAGGCCTACTGGACAAAGATGCCTTTGTTCAAAAGGATGACCAATACAAGTCCAAAATTGCCAGTGGCCGTGTCCTCGGTCTGATTGACCAAGAGTGGAATTATCAAGAAGCGGAGAACGCGCTCAAATCATCGGGCAAGGATGATGCCACATACGCTCACTTCTCTGTATCACTTAACGATGAAATTGTGGATCACACGTTCCAACCAGCCGGATTTGACGGTTATGGCATCGGGATTACAACTTCGGCCAAAGATCCAGTACGTATCATCAAATTCATGGATTGGCTTGCTTCCGATGAAGGACAAGTGCTGAGAAACTGGGGTATCGAAGGTGAACATTACAACGTAGAAGATGGTAAACGCGTGATTCCAGATGACGTTCAGGACCGCAAAACGAATGACAACTCCAATTTCAGCAAGGAAACAGGAATTGGGATGTACAACGTATTTAGTGCAAGATACGGTGATGGTGTAAAAGATTCTACGGATAACTACTACACAACAAACTTCCCTGAGCAGATTGTAGCTGGTTACACGGCTGCAGAGAAAGAAACGCTGAAAGCTTACGGTATCACGACATGGAAAGAGTTCTATCCAGCTGAAGAAGATCTGCCAGTTAAGGATTGGGGCGCAGCGTATAACATGTCCGTACCTTCCGGTACAGACTATGAGGTAACTTTCCAGAAAACGCAGGATATCATCCGTAAACGGATTCCGGAAGCTGTTCTGACTACACCAGCCAACTTTGATGCAACCTATGATGCTTTACTGGCTGATTTGGACAAAGCGGGTGCAGTTGAAATGGAGAAACAATTTACGGTTTGGGTTAAGGAACGTGTCTCTCTGTGGACAGGAAAAGACGTAAAATAATATGGATTGTCTGTGATCCATGGTTACACAAGGAAAGGGCCCTATATGGGGCCTTTTTTTTGTGAAATGATGTGATGATTTGCATTGACGCAAATTTTGAAATCACATATAATTTTATTATTGTAAGCACTTACCGAAAACGTTTTATGTTATAAGAAATATACAGCTGATTTAGGAACAGGAGCTAATCATGTCCCAACACAATAACCAAACTAAAATCAATCGTCTATGGTATCAACAACCGGCAAAACGCTGGGAAGAAGCATTACCCATCGGAAATGGCCGTCTTGGAGGCATGGTGTACGGTGGCACAGCAGATGAACGAATTCAGCTCAATGAAGATACATTATGGTCAGGGTTTCCACGGGATACGATTCAATACAGCAGTCAGCGGCATTTGAAACAGACGCGCGAGTTGATCATGTCTGGGCAGTATGGTGCAGCTGAGGATTTGTTGAACCGTGAAATGCTTGGTCGTGATGTAGAGGCCTACCAGCCGATGGGTCATTTTCTATTGCACCATGAGGGTCTGGAAGATCTTTCATATGATGCATTTGGACGGGAGCTTGATCTGGAATCGGGTATTGCAACCACAACCTACTTATTGGAAGGAGCTCAATACTTACGTGAAGTGTATTCCAGTGCTTTGGATGATCTGATGGTCTGCACATTAACTGCTGATCAGAAGGGCGCTGTGAGTGTAAGTGTTACGCTAGACAGTCCCCATCCTTATCGCGTTGAGACTTCGGGAGATGCTCTAACCATGTTCAGTCGGTGCCCAAGTCATGTGGAGTCCAATTACTTCAGAGATCACCCGGAATCCGTCCTCTATGAAGAGGATCGGGGGACGGCTTATGCTGTCCGGGTAGCGTTTACGGCATCTGGTGATCAGGTGAAGGTCTCCAATCTGGAAGGCAAGTTACATATTCAGGGTGCTGATCAGGTTGTGTTTTATCTGGCAGCGGCTACCTCCTTTGAGAGTTACGATGTGTTACCTGTGAAGGATCATCTTGTATTGGAAGAGGAATGCAAGGAGATGATCTCCAAAGCGACCACACATGGCGCGGAAGCGCTTCGTGACCGACATATTCAGGATTATAGCGCGTTGTTTAACAGAGTCTCTATTGATTTAGGGGTATCGGCTAACGCCGAATTACCTACAGATGAGCGGCTGCAGGCTTATCAGACAGGGCAACAAGACCCTGGACTGGAGGCACTTTATTTTCAATATGGAAGATATCTGTTAATGGCTAGTTCGCGTCCGGGCAGCCAGCCTGCCAATCTGCAGGGAATCTGGAATCATCAGGTAGAGCCGCCATGGCACAGTGACTACACGATCAACATCAACACGGAGATGAATTACTGGCCAGCGGAAGTCTGCAATCTCAGTGAATGTCATGAGCCGCTGTTTGATATGCTGACCGATCTCAGTAATACAGGACGAAGAACGGCGCGGATTCTGTATGGAGCCCGCGGATGGACTGCTCATCATAACGTGGATATCTGGAGAACTACCACACCTACAGGTGGAGACGCGAGCTGGGCATTTTGGCCGATGGGCGGTGTGTGGCTGACCTCGCATCTATGGGAACATTACCAGTTTACCGGAGATCAGCGTTTTCTTGAGGAACGTGCGTATCCCATCATGAAAGAGGCGGCGCTGTTCTGTCTCGATTGGCTGGTGGAAGGACCCGATGGTTATCTGGTTACGATTCCGTCCACTTCACCAGAGAACAAGTTTCTCACAGATGCTGGGGAGGCACGCAGTATATCCATGGCTTCAACGATGGATATGACGTTAATTCGTGAACTGTTCAGCCGCTGTATTGAGGCCGCGAAGCAACTAAATATAGATGAATCGTTGGCAAGCGAGTGGAGTGAGGCTCTGGAGAAACTCTATCCATTCCAAATTGGAAGCGAAGGACAATTGCTGGAGTGGTTTAAGGATTTTGCCGAATCCGAGCCAGGGCATCGTCATGTCTCCCATCTGTATGGGCTGTATCCGGGAGAGCAGATCAATCGAGTACACACACCGGAATTGCTAGAAGCATCGAGGGTATCGCTTGAACGTCGTATCTCACAAGGTGGCGGGCATACAGGATGGAGCTGTGCATGGTTGATCAATCTGTATGCACGACTGCTGGATGGCAGCCAGGCACATCAGTTTGTGCGCACGTTGCTGGCCCGGTCCACACATCCGAATCTGTTTGATGACCATCCACCATTCCAGATCGATGGTAATTTTGGAGGCACGGCTGGAATCGCGGAGATGTTATTGCAGAGCCACTTGAACGAGTTACATTTACTGCCTGCACTGCCTGAACTCTGGACTCAAGGTCGTGTTGAAGGGCTTCGTGCAAGAGGTGGTTATACAGTGGGCATAACATGGGCGGACAACAAGCTTGTGTCAGCGGTCATCAAAGCAGACCGAAGTGACTCGCTGACCATTCGCAGTGCTTATCCGCTGTGTGTAGAAGGAAATGAACAAGCCAAGGCAGAGCTTACGCCTCAGGGCGATTATGTAATTATTTTAACCATGACCGCAGGACAGACGATCCGCGTGTTATTATGAGACGGAGGAGCCAACCATGACCATTTTTAAATTTCCGCAAGATTTTCGCTGGGGAACAGCAACAGCTTCCTATCAAATAGAAGGAGCTGCACAGGAAGGTGGACGCGGGGTATCCATCTGGGATACGTTTGCGCGCACCCCTGGCAAAGTATATAACGGAGACAATGGGGATGTCGCATGTGACAGTTACCACCGTTACGAGGAAGACATCGAACTGATGAAGAAACTCGGGATTAATACATACCGTTTCTCCATTGCGTGGCCGCGCATTATTCCTGACGGAGATGGGGAGATCAATCGGGAAGGTCTGGACTTCTACCACCGCTTCGTGGATGCATTGATCGAGGCTGGAATTGAACCGTTCCTCACTCTGTATCATTGGGATCTTCCGCAAACGCTGGAGGATGACGGGGGCTGGGGCAACCGCAGAACTGTAGACGCTTTTGTGAAATATGCGGAAGTGATTTTCAAAGAATTCTCGGGCAAGATCAATTTTTGGCTGACATTCAATGAGCCATGGTGTATCGCGTTCCTGTCAAACCTTCTCGGGATTCATGCGCCAGGAAACAAAGACCTGCAAACGTCTATTAATGTGGCACATGGATTGCTGGTTGCTCATGGTAAAGCTGTTCAATCCTTCCGTCGTTTGGGTACAACCGGACAGATCGGTATTGCTCCGAACGTATGCTGGGCTGAGCCGTACAGCAAATCTCCCGAGGACCAAGCTGCGTGTGACCGATCGATTGCGCTTAATACCGATTGGTTCCTTGATCCAATCTACAAAGGTTCATATCCGCAGTTTATGGTGGATTGGTTTGCAGAAGCGGGGGCTACCGTACCAATTCAGGAAGGAGATATGGAGATTATCTCGCAACCAATCGATCTGCTCGGCATTAACTATTACACGATGGGGATCAATCGCTTCAATCCGGAGGCAGGTGCTCTGCAATCGGAAGAAGTTGATATGGGCCTCACCAAAACCGATATTGGCTGGCCTGTGGAATCACGTGGTTTGTATGAATTTATGCATTACTTGCAAAAGTACGGCAATGTGGATGTATATATCACAGAGAATGGTGCCTGCATCAATGATGACCTGGAGAACGGAAAAATTAACGATGATCGCCGGATTTCATATTATGAGCAGCATTTGGCTCAAATTCACCGCATCATTAATGACGGCATTAACCTGAAAGGGTACATGGCATGGTCACTGATGGATAATTTCGAGTGGGCAGAGGGCTACCGCATGCGTTTTGGTCTTGTTCATGTGGACTATCGTTCACTCGTGAGAACACCGAAGGAGAGTTATTACTGGTATCAGAACGTCATTAAGAATAATTGGTTGGAGACACGGAACGAACATAATCCCCAATAGTTTGGGTGGCAGGTTTTAAGGGTAAAGCAGGTCCTCATTATATATGGTTCCCTTATTAAAGCTGAGAACGACGGTAACATTGGAGTATTCCAATGTGCCGTCTTTTTTTGTGTTTTTACCGTTGGAAATGAGTAGTTCATAAAGGTTTCATAAGGTCAAGTGCAGTTCCTGTTATGAAGAGACGTTTTTTGGGTTATAAGAAGTAAGAATGAATTTAATAATGTTTTGTCAATGGTCGAAATGAAAATAAAGTGTCCAAATTGCGAATAAAATTTGAACATTTGTTGACTAAAAAACATACTGATGTGGTATATTGGTATAAGGAAAGCACTTACAAAAAGGGAAAAGGAAGTGTTTACTATGGCATCGAAGACAGCAATGGTCAGCCAATTGGAGCGCAAAGACAAAAATATGCGGCGCGCCGTCTTGACGATGACAGTTCTGGCATGGGTCGCACTCATTACGGGAGTGGTCATGTGTCTGATCAATCTGAACGAATTTAATGATCGTAATCTTGGCTTGATGGTTGGTATTGGATTCCTTGTAGGTAGTGTGTTTATTTACGTTATTGCCAAAGCGATTGGCCTTGTTCATACACGCCGGGAAGACGAAGGCGCCGATTGATTATAATCCTGCGTTAATTCGTTCATAATAAGACTGGATGAGTTCCCGGAATCCAGTCAATAAAGCCCTTTGCGGATTCGTTGACACTGTTCAACGGGACTGCAAAGGGTTTTATTTTGTGACTTGAAGTGTAAAGATTACGAAGTACAAATATCAAGCATGCAAGCGATTTGTGAGAAAAAATTCACACATTTAAGGTGTAAAATCGACAAATTTGTTAACAAGAACAAAAAAGTTGTTCATTTCTGATATCTTTAGTAGGAAGAGAGTAGTATACTGATTTTTCAGTATGAGCGAATTTAAGGAGAGGGGATCAAAATGAACAAGAAACCTAGGTCGCTAATCCGGATTATCATTCCGGTTGTCCTGACGTTGGTTACAATTGCATTGATTGTCTGGCCAATGCTGGCAGGCGGACAGTACGTTGTTCTGGATCCGAAGGGGCCAATTGGCGCTTCGCAGAGAGATTTGATTGTCATCTCGACAATTTTGTGTGCTGTCATTATTGTGCCAGTACTCATTTTGTCTGCCGTAATCGTATGGCGTTACCGCGACAAGCCGGATAACAAAGCTGCTTATGAACCTAACTGGTCTCATAGTACGAAGGCGGAGGCAATCTGGTGGACGGTTCCAATCATTATTATTGGACTGCTTGCCATTGTTACTGTTCGTTACACGTATGATCTGGAGCCTTCGAAGCCGTTGGCTCACGAAAAAGCACCAATTACCATCCAAGTGTCTTCACTGGACTGGAAATGGTTGTTTATGTATCCTGAGCAAGGGATTGCAACGGTCAACACGCTGAATATTCCGGCAGATCGGCCCGTGAAATTTGAACTCACTGCGGATTCACCGATGAACTCATTCTGGATTCCGCAACTTGGAGGACAGATTTATACGATGTCGGGTATGGCAATGACCTTGTATCTGCAGGCAGATCATGAAGGCAAGTACTGGGGTTCAGGCGCTAACTTCACAGGTGAGCATTTTGGAGAAATGCGTTTTGATGTGAATGCTACATCGGACGAAGATTTTGACAATTGGGTAGCTGAAGTGAAACAGAGTTCTCAGGCGTTGACTACAGAAGGTTACGCTGCACTGGCTGAACCAGGAACAAGCAATGTTGCTTATTATTCTGCCTTCCCAGAAGGATTGTTCCAAAATATTGTTACCAAGTATGTGATTGACGGTAATGGCGCTCACAGTAAGCACGGAAGTTCAAACGAAGCTTCTGGAGCCATTCAAAATTCAACTGATAAGTCCAATCAAGACGAGGACAAGAGTGCTAACTAAAGATTCGAAAGGAGGCCCCCAATGTTAGAGGGACTTAAAGAGTTTGCATCGGAGTTTTTCGTAACCGGCGATCCGCTCATTTATGGTGCGATGGTTTCCATCGGGATTACAATGATTGCGATCGTAGCGGTGCTAACTTATTTCAAAAAATGGGGCTGGCTCTGGCGTAACTGGTTAACGACTGTCGATCACAAGAAGATCGGTATCATGTATATCATCGCTTCCATTATCATGTTGTTCCGTGGTGGTGTGGATGCGCTGATGATGCGCCTTCAGCTTGCTATGCCTAACAATGAATTTCTAAATCCTGAACATTATAATCAGGTCTTTACAACTCACGGCACGATCATGATTTTGTTCATGGCGATGCCATTTATGTTTGGTCTATTTAACGTTATCGTGCCACTACAGATTGGAGCAAGAGACGTTGCGTTCCCGTTCCTGAATTCACTGAGTTTCTGGTTGTTCTTCTTGGGCGCAATGCTGTTCAACCTGTCCTTCGTTATCGGTGGTTCACCGGATGCGGGATGGCTGAGTTATCCGCCTCTATCGGAGCTGTCACACAGTCCGGGGGTAGGACAGAACTTCTATATATGGGGTATACAGATATCGGGTATCGGTTCCCTGGCTACCGGTATCAACTTCCTGGTTACCATCATTAAAATGCGTGCGCCAGGCATGAGATGGATGAAAATGCCGATGTTTACATGGTCGGTATTCTCCACTTGTATCATCATCTTGTTTGCATTCCCAATCTTGACCGTGACACTTGCATTACTATTCCTCGACAGGTTTGCCGGGGCGCATTTCTTCACACTTGATCTGGGCGGTAACCCAATGATGTATATCAACTTGATCTGGATGTGGGGTCACCCTGAGGTATACATTGTCGTCTTACCAGCATTCGGTGTGTTCTCCGAGATTGTAAGTACCTTCTCTCGGAAAAAACTGTTTGGTTACAAGTCGATGGTATTTGCAATGTTAATCATCAGCTTCCTGTCCTTCTTCACATGGGCGCATCACTTCTTCACGATGGGTTCCGGAGCGGACGTGAATGCATTCTTCGCCGTTACCACGATGTTGATTGCTATTCCAACAGGGGTTAAGATATTTAACTGGCTGTTTACCATGTATCGAGGAAGGATACGCATGGCGACTCCGATGATGTGGACACTTGCCTTTATCCCGTGCTTTATTGTCGGGGGTATGACAGGCGTTCTGTTATCCGTTGCTCCTGCTGACTTCCAGTTCCATAACAGTTACTTCCTGATTGCCCACTTCCACCAAGTATTGATCGGTGGTGTAGTATTCGGCTACTTCGCAGGTCTGTACTACTGGTGGCCTAAAATGTTCGGTTTCCAACTTCCAGAGAAACTGGGCAAATGGGCATTCTGGACTTGGAATATTGGTTTCTATGTCTGCTTCATGCCGCAGTACGCTGTCGGTCTGATGGGTATGACACGTCGTCTGAGCACATACGGCTGGGATACTGGCTGGTGGGAACTGAACTTCGTATCCACAATCGGGGCATTCCTGATGGGTGTCGGGTTCCTGTTCCAAGTTGCACAAATCGCAGACGGTATTCGCAAATACAAAACACTTAAAGCTTCCGCCGATCCATGGGATGGTCGTACGCTCGAGTGGTCGATTCCTTCACCAGCTCCTGAATATAACTTCGCTATTACACCGCGCGGAGATGATATTGATGAGTGGTGGGAAGAGAAAGAACGTCGTGCCAAAGGCATCTATCCGCCTGAGCAACCGCTTGAGCCGATTCATATGCCGAAGAACTCTGCAATTCCGTTCATCATGTCTTCCTTCTGGTTCGTTGCCGGCTTCGGCTTCGTATTCGGTTGGCTGTGGATGGCGATTCTCGGACTTGCTGGCGTAGGCATTTGCATGATCGCCCGTTCATTCTCATACGATACGGATTATTACATTCCGGTCGACGAAATTAAGCGTACCGAAGCGTCGTTAAGGGGGTCGGTATAGATGGCTCAAGCAGCCGCTAAGCACGGTGAGAATCATGCACATGGTCATGACCATGGACATCATGATCCACAGGAAATGAAAATTCTCGGATTCTGGTTCTTCCTGATTTCCGACGTAATCCTGTTCTCCGTATTGTTCGCAACCTTTATTGTGTTGCGTGACAATACGGCGGGCGGACCGATTTTGTCTGAACTGATCAAAATGCCTGGCGTTATCGCCGAGACGTTTATCTTGCTCACAAGTTCATTTACGAGCGGCCTTGCCGTTCTGGCAATGAACCAGGGTAAAGTGAAACAATTGATTAACTGGCTGATTGTTACAGCTGTTCTGGGTGCAAGCTTTATCGCCCTGGAGGTTTATGAGTTTATTGAGTTGATTCACGAAGGGTTTAGCTTTACAACGAGTGCTGCTTCTGGCGCATTCTTCACCCTTGTGGGTACTCACGGACTTCACGTATCGCTTGGTCTGATCTGGATGATTGGACTCATGTTCCAACTGAAAAAACGTGGAATTACTGATGTTACTCGCGGTAAAATCAACGTTATCAGTTTGTACTGGCACTTCTTGGACGTCGTATGGATTTTCCTCCTGTCGATCGTCTATCTCATGGGGGTGATGTAGATGGCAGAGCACAACTCACATGATTCCCACAGCCATGAACAACATGGCTCACTGAAGTCTTATGTCATCGGCTTCATTCTGTCCGTCGTACTGACAATCATTCCACTTGTGGTGGTTTTGAACGACATGATGGGCAAAACAGGAACACTCATTGTGATTCTTGGTACAGCAGCACTTCAGTTTGTGGTTCAACTCTTCTTCTTCATGCATATCCGTGAAACAGAGAAACCACGCTGGAATGTGATGGCCCTTATTTTCGGATTACTGATTATGATGACCATCGTAATTGGTTCAATCTGGATCATGCTTAACAATGCTGTTGCACATTAATTCATATGATGAAAGAGCTTCACGACCTTGGAATTCAAGGTTGTGGGGCTCTTTTTTTTCTAAGCAGAAGTTATTACATATTTTAATGAAAAAAAAGTTGGATTATATCATAATAAGTCGTTGATGAAATAATTTACCAGTGATACTATTGTTATACACTCTGGCAATATATTCATTATTTTAGCTAGAGCTATTTTTAGCAAAATTTTTTTAGGAGATGCATCAATGAAAGCAAGGGTAATCCGTTATTATCGTTTTGGCGAACCAAGTGAAGTGTTATGTATGGAAGAAAAAGATGTGATACCTCCTGGGCCCGGTGAATTATCAGTGAGGATGTATGCTCGGCCTATTAATCCCTCCGATATCATTCCTGTTCGAGGAGCTTACCCGCATCGTACCCGATTACCAGCTGTTCCCGGTTTTGAGGGTGTAGGGGTGGTAGAAGCAGTAGGACCGGGAGTATCCAATCAAATGTTGGGGCGCCGTGTCTTGCCGCTAAAAGGTGAGAATACTTGGCAGGACGTCGTGAAGACCTTGGATCGTCATACAATCATCGTGCCGAATGATATCGATGATCACTCAGCCAGTCAGCTCTATATTAATCCGGTTACGGCTTGGTTGATCTGTACAGAGGTGCTTAAGCTTACGTATGGCGATACCCTGATTGTGAATGCAGGGGGATCTGCAATCGGGCGAATCTTTGCACAGATCTCAAAAATCTATGGATTTAAATTGATTGCGCTTACGAGAGATGATCGTCATACTGCTGAATTGTATCGTCTTGGAGCAGTTTCTGTCATCAATACAACGAAAGAGTTGCTCCAGGCTAGAATCACGGAATTAACAGAGGGATACGGTACTGATGCAGCCGTGGATTGTATTGGAGGGACAGATGGGGAACAGTTGGTGAATTGCCTTAAGCCAAATGGGACGGTCATCAGTGTAGGACTGCTTTCGGGGATCACACCGTTATGGCATGAAGTAACCCGGGGAACACAAGTTCATGTGAAACTTTTCTGGTTAAAGCATTGGGTGGAACGCTGTTCGCAAGAACGCTGGGAACAGGTATTTCATGAGGTGATGGAGCTGGTCAGAGCAGGGAGGCTTGTCATGACAAACATTGGGACGACGTATGAACTAACGAATGTACAACAGGCTATTGAAGCGGCTGAATCGGGTATCGGGGGGAAGGTTCTCTTATTACAGTAGTACATAAAACTTGGAAAAAACTCAACATAAAGAATGCGTAATTAATAACTAATTCATATTGGGGGCCTTGTTGTGAAGATTAAAGATATGATGTTTACTGCGATTATGGCAGCCGTTATTGCAGTACTTGGACTGTTACCGCCGATTCCACTACCATTTATACCTGTGCCAATTACAGTCCAAACGCTGGGCGTGATGCTGGCAGGCAGTATCCTTGGTGCTCGATTGGGAGGGGTAAGTCTCTTGCTCTTTGTTGTTCTGATCGGTTTAGGAGCTCCATTGTTGTCCGGTGGCAGAGGGGGCTTGGGTGTTCTGGTTGGACCTACAGGCGGGTATGTTCTAAGTTATCCGATTGCTGCTTTTGTGATTGGGTTGCTAGTTCAACGTACATCCGTTGCAGGCATTAAATTTTGGAACTTTCTACTGAGCAACATTGTGGGTGGAATCTTTGTTGTGTATGCAGTGGGTATTCCATTCCTGTCCTTTATAACGGATGTACCAATTACACAGGCTATCATAGGCAACCTTGTTTTCATTCCAGGTGACCTGCTGAAAGCAGTGCTTGCTTCACTTATTGCTGTCAGAATTCTCAAGGTAAGTCCTACAATGATCCAGGATACGAAAAGGCAGACTCCGGGGGTCTAACATTATGATATTCAGAGACTGCACATTCTTAAACACTTCTGTACAAGTAAATCGCGCCCAAGTGATGGAGGTACTACAGTGATTCATTTTTCCAATGTAACGTTTGGTTATGCAAACCGAGCAACAATGTTAAACGATATTAACCTTCATATTCGTTCTGGTGAATATGTGGCGTTTGCTGGAAGGAATGGAGCAGGGAAATCCACCATAGCTAGGTTAATGAACGGGTTACTCCTTCCAACCACAGGCCAAGTAACTTTTAATGATTATGTGACATCCAATGAAGATGATTTAAGTATCATTCGTCAGAGAATTGGAATGATCTTTCAAAATCCAGAGAATCAAATTGTGGCATCTACAGTGTTTGAAGATATTGCCTTCGGCCTGCAAAACGTTTGTGTCCCTACTGAAGATATCGAGCATCATGTAACAGAGGCATTGAGGCAAGTG
This sequence comes from Paenibacillus amylolyticus, assembly GCF_047302515.1. Lineage (GTDB taxonomy): Bacteria > Bacillota > Bacilli > Paenibacillales > Paenibacillaceae > Paenibacillus > Paenibacillus amylolyticus_G. The sequence continues at coordinate 6,931,712 of NZ_CP168019.1, forward strand.
GGGATGCTGGATTATTATAATTCTGATGTATATTCGTTATCAGGAGGGCAAAAACAGCGTATTGCTATTGCGGGAGTTCTCGCTATGGGACCAGAAGTTATTGTTTTTGATGAATCTACCTCAATGCTTGACCCGGAAGGCAAAGATCAGATTGCATTGCTGATGGGAGAGTTGTATAAACAAGGAATTACGATTGTAACAATTACGCATGACTTAGAGGAGATTGCAGCATCTTCGAGGGTTATTGTACTTGATCAGGGTGACATTTGTTATGATGGATCGCCCGAGGCCTTGTTTCAGGGCGAATACTGGCGTTTTCCCGGGATAACAGCTCCTTTTATTGTCGAGGCAAGAGAGGCACTGAACCGGAAGGGGCTACACTCTTCTTCGGCACTCACTCTGGAAGATTTGGTGGATGATTTATGCAAATTACACTAAAAGAAGTGGACTTCTCGTATCATGTTGGAACACCACTGGAGAACAACGTATTGAGCAACATTACACTCACCATGGGCGATAATCGCATTTTTGCTGTTGTGGGAAAAACGGGATCAGGCAAGTCAACTTTTGTACAGCTGCTCAATGGGCTTCTGCAACCTACAAATGGAACAGTTGATATAGGGGATTTTCGAATGACAACCGATCGAAAGAAAACGCACGTTCTCTACGATAAAGTAGGTATTGTATTCCAATTTCCGGAGCATCAATTATTCGAGGATACGGTAATAAAAGACATTTCCTTTGGTCCCAAGAACTTGGGCTGGTCAGCTGAAAAAGTTCGTAGTACATGCTTGGATGCATTACACATGGTAGGTCTGGACGAATCTTTCTGCAATAGATCACCGTTTGAATTAAGTGGCGGAGAGAAGCGGAGAGTGGCAATTGCAAGTGTGTTAGCGATGAACCCGGAGGTGCTTATTCTCGACGAGCCAACCGTAGGGTTGGATTCGGAAGGGAAAGAGCAGCTGATGGAACTCTTTTGTTCCTGGCAGAAGGAACAGGGGAGTACGATCATTATGGTGACGCACGATATGGAGACTGTTGCCGAGTACGCCGAAGAAGTGATTATATTTGAACGTGGTCAAGTGCAAAGACATACGACTCCGCTCCAATTGTTCACTGAATATCAAGTTGAGTTGAAAGATATGGGATTAAAACTGCCTAAAGCGCTCCAGCTCGTGGAAGCCATAAATGTAAAATTGAACGTTGAATTGCAGCTGGAGTCGGTAAAGAAAGAATGGATTTTGTCATATATTGCTGATTTTTTTCAGAGGAAGGAATTGTAGTTATGTCCTTATCTCAATCCTTTATCATTGGTCAGTATGTCCACAGAAACTCCATCATTCACCGGCTTGATCCAAGAGCTAAACTCGTCATCGCGTTCCTGTTCATGTTGTCTGTCATGCTGTTGAACTCATGGCTTTCATACGTATTGTCTGCGGTGTTTGTGGTGTGTGTAGTCACTATATCGCAAATACCACCCTCCTATATTGTTAGAGGATTGAAACCTGTTTGGCTAATAGTCATTGTCACATCTGTGTTTCACATTTTTCTGACACAAGGGGGGCAGTTATGGCTTGAAGCGGGAGTGTTTTCGATCTACGAGGAGGGTGTCATTAAAGCAGGTAATATAGCCATTCGCATCATTCTTCTTCTCGTCATCGCTTCATTGTTGACACTTACGACAAAGCTGGGTGATCTCGCACAGGCTATTGAAGATCTCTTGAAGCCTGCCAAGCGGTTGGGTGTTCCTACACAGGAATTTGCGTTGATGATCTCGTGGACGATCCGCTTTATTCCAATCCTGTTGAATGAAACCGACAACGTGATGAAGGCACAGCGGGCAAGAGGTGTTCGTTTTAATTCCGGTAATATCGTTCGTCGTCTGCAAAGTTTTATCCCAATTGTAGTCCCTATCCTTCTGTTAGCATTCCAGAAAGCCGAAAGCGCTTCACTGGCCGTTGAGGCACGCGGATATAGCCCTGGCATGAATCGAACGCAACTGAGAACGTTATCTTTCAAAAAGCTCGACTATCAAGTGCTGATCATATCCATTTTTTGTTTCGCACTTTTGTTGGCATTACGAAAGTGAGGTAAGCTATGAGGATTTACCCGACAAATCTACATGAATATCACAGACTCATTTCAGTATCTAAAGGTGATCAGCCTGCGACAATGTGGTTTAGACAGGCATCTTACTTGAACGTATACACAGGGGAAGTTGAACAAGCGAATATCTATCTGTCCGGAAGTCGTATTGCCTACGTTGGAGCCAAGGAACTACCCACTTCAGACCAGACCCAGGTCGTTGAATTGGAGAAAGGTCATGTTGTTGTTCCAGGATATATTGAACCTCATGCACACCCATGCCAAATGTACAATCCTTATACATGGGGAGAAGCTCTGTTACAGAAGGGTACGGTCTTGTCCATTAATGATAATTTGTCTTTGTTAACGTTTCTAGGAACTGAAGCTTTGTCTTTCATTGAGAAGCTGGAGGAGACAAGTCACCATATGTTCCTATGGTGGTGTAACATTGACCGTCCTGATCGAGCTGATCCAATGACTATGGACAAGTGGCTACAACATAACCTTGTGATACAGAGCGGGGAACTGACCGAATGGCCCAAACTGCTGGCGAACGACGAAGTATTGGTAGAGCAACTTTATCTTACGAAGGCTCATCATGGGATGAGGGCGGAAGGACATTTGCCTGGCGTATCTTATGAAAAAATAAGTACCATGGCTGCAGCGGGCATCACAGCTGACCACGAAGCTCTCCATGCCGAAGATGTACTTAGACGATTAAAAGCGGGGCTATACGCCTCTCTTCGATACTCATCTATTCGTCCTGATTTGCCACACCTCCTTAAAGGGATGAAAGGTGATTCCCGGTTCAATATGAACCGAATGATGCTTACCAGCGATGGCCCGTCACCAAACTATGTGGAGAGGACGAGCTGTGCCAGCATGATCAAGATCTGTATGGAGAAGGGAATATCTGTAGCGGATGCCTATCGTCTTGCTACCTTAAATCCGGCAGTATATTACGGTCTGGATGAAGACTTAGGCGGGATTGCACCAGGCAGGCTGGCTTGTTTGAACGTCTTGACCTCCATAAATGAACCTGATCCACTGCATGTCCTGCAACGAGGTGAGTGGGTGGTCCAAAATCAAAGGCGAGTAGTAGAGCCAGATGAAGCAGAGATACGCACTTGGTTGCGCTCCACTTTTCCGTCTCGTCGAACGATCGTTAACCTGAGGCTGGACCAGATGGAAACTCGAACCGACATCGGTATTGAACTGGTGAACGATGTCATCACCCAATCGTACCATTTTGATCCCCGAGCGGGATTGGAAACGGATGAGAACTGGATGACATTGATGGATGTTAACGGAAGTTGGATGATCAACACCCGAATCAAAGGTTTAGCGTGTGGGATCAAGGCATTAGCAAGTACGTACAACGCTTCGAACGATACACTTTTGCTCGGGCGATCTCTGTCTGCCATGCGCGAAGCATCTCAGGAGTTGGAACTTCGCGGGGAAGGAATATTAGTATATTTCGTGGATGGGGAGCAACTGTACATTCCTCTTCCTCTCAGTGGAGCTATGGGCTTGGAGAGCGTGGCATCAATCGGCGCTAGTGTGGATCAGTTCAATGAGAAAATGCGTATCCACGGTTACCGATTTGGTGATCCTCTGTATTCTCTTTTATTTCTGACAGCTTCACATTTGCCGCATATTCGTGTATCGGACAAAGGGTTGTATCTGGTTAAAACAGGTGAGATAGTGCTCCAGGCTACCCCTTTAGTTAATACAGTAAGGAAGGTGAAATGATGTTACTGGCTGATGCGATACGCATACATGCTTCCCAGAATCCAGAGAAAACGGCCATCTTTGATGATGCCCGGCAGATTTCGTACGCCGAGCTATACCATGGAATAAAGCTGGCAGCAAATACAATTCTGGCTACTGAGGAAGATTTCGAAGCCGATGAACTTCCTCTTGTCGGCCTGCTGATGAACAATAGTGCCATGATGATCGAATATTTTCTTGCAGCCACCAAAATTGGAATGTGTGCTGCTGTATTTGATCCCAAGTGGAGCGATGCAAATCTGACGGAGGTTATTAATGAATGTGAACCCCGTGTGCTTGTCATAGATGTGGAGTTCAAAGCCAGAATACCTCATATTCCATCGTCAACAAGGGTGATTACTGTGGATACAGGTGAACCTCGTTCTCTCAGAAGGGAAGAAGCCGAACCACAGCGATCCTCAACTGAAGATAGCCTGTTCTACATGGGATATACCTCCGGGACGACCGGACGACCGAAAGGCTATCTCCGTTCTCAGCGTTCATGGATCGAGAGCTTTGCATATGCGCGTGAAACATTCGTGCATGATGCAGGAGACCATGTATTGGCGCCGGGTTCTTTGGTCTATTCACTTACGTTATATGCGTGCATTCAAACTTTGTATATTGGCGGGACATTCCATCTAACAAGCAAATTCCGAGCGGAATACGTATTGGAGACGTTAGCAACACATGCGGTTACACATCTTTATCTTGTACCTACGATGTTTGAAGCACTCTACAAAGCGTTCATGGCTTCTGATTCAGTTACTGCGCTGTCATCCGTCAGATCTCTCATTTCGTCAGGTGATAAATGGTCGCCAGAATCAAAACGGAAGGTGAAAGAGGTATTTGAGAATGCAGGCTTGTATGAATTTTATGGTGCCTCCGAGCTAAGCTTTGTCACAGTACTTGATCCGGAAGGAAATCGGTATAAACCTGATTCAATCGGTAAACCGTTTGCCGGTGTGCAGGTATCCATTCGTGAAGCGGTTAGTACGGAAGCAACCGAAGGTACAGTAGGACAATTGTTTGTGAAGAGCCCGATGATCTTTGCCGGATATTATGGTTCCGAGGAAGAAACCAGCCAAGTTGTACATGGTGAATGGGCAACTGTGGGAGACCTTGCAACACGAGATTCCGAAGGCTATTTATATCTGGTTGGTCGGAAGAAAAACATGATAATTAGCGGAGGGCTTAATATATATCCGGAGGAAATCGAGAAGCTGTTGTTAACATTGGAAGGCATCGAGGAGGTCATCGTTGTAGGTGTACCCGATGTATACTGGGGGCAAAAGGTGACCGCACTTATCAAGCTCAGAATGGGTAGCAAGGTTAGTGATGATGGAATTGTATCATTGTGCCGTCGTGAGCTTGCTACCTACAAGTGTCCAAAGGAAATTATACGGGTGGATGCCTTCCCCTATACAACGAGTGGAAAAATTTCGCGAACAAAACTGAACGAGTTACTGAAAATAAAGATATGAACAATATGTTGATTCCTGTTATTCTCTCCGCGAAGCGAACTGCAATCGGTAAATACGGGGGGATGTTTAAGGAGATACCGCCGGAGATACTGGCTGCAGAAGTCATTCAGGCCATTTTAAGCGAAATTCCCATCCCTCCCGGTGACATTGATGATGTTCTATTGGGGAATGCAGTAGGCGGGGGAGGCAATATCGCCAGGTTATCCGCGTTACAAGCCAAACTCCCAGTAGAGGTCCCTGGCGTGACGATTGATCGTCAATGCGGATCTGGTCTTGAAGCCATTCATTTAGCAGCGAGGCTGATTCAATCAGGTGCCGGGGAAGTGTATCTGGCTGGTGGTGTCGAAAGCACAAGTCGTGCACCCTGGAGATTGGAGAAACCCTTGTCTCTGTACGGGAGTGTAGTACCTCAAGTAATCACTCGCACAAGATTCTCTCCGGAATGGATCGGAGATCCGGATATGGGGAAGGCCGCTAACAACGTTGCTAAGAAGTACGGTGTGACTCGAATGGACCAGGACGAATATGCGCTTTCCAGTCATAGGAAAGCGATTTCTTCAATACAAAGCGGACGTTTCGACAACGAAATCGTTCCATTGTCTATCCCGGAGGGTAACCAACTTAGAATCATTCATACAGACGAATGTCCTCGGGCGAATACAACACTGGCGAAGCTTGCAGCATTGCCACCTGTTTTCGAACCGGATGGTACAGTGACGGCTGGTAATGCATGCCCATTGAATGATGGTGCCGCTATCGTTTTAATCATGTCAATGGGGAAAGCATTATCGTTAGGACTTACACCCCTCATGAAATTCATTGACAGTATGGCAGTGGGGGTTGACCCGAACTACTTGGGCATCGGTCCGGTTCCCGCTGTTACCAAGTTGCTCAGCCGAAATCGCTTCGCAATGGAAGACATTGATCTTGTGGAATTTAATGAAGCGTTCGCTTCACAAGTTCTGGCCTCTTTAAGAGAACTACATATTCCAACTCACATTGTCAATGTGGGAGGCGGGGCACTGGCGCTTGGACATCCGTTCGGTGCATCGGGAGCTATCCTGGTTACACGCCTATTCAACGAGATGAGGCATATAAAGGGGGCTCGGGGAATCACAACACTAGGTATTGGTGGCGGGATCGGGCTTGCATCATTGTGGGAGAAGTGTGAATAGGAGGAAACAGCCTTTGTTATTAGAGGGACAGGTAGCAGTCATTACGGGTTCCAGCCGTGGAATTGGGCGTGCAACCGCAATACGTATGGCACAAGAAGGAGCCAAGGTAGTTATCAACGGTGTACAAGAAGGTGGGGTATGGGACGTTGTTCAGATGATTCGGGATCAGGGTGGGACCGCTATTGGGGTCGTTGAATCCGTTGCAAGCATGGCCGGTGGAGAACGCATCATATCGGAGGCTCTTCGCGAATTTGGCAAGATTGATATCCTGGTGAACAACGCCGGAGTTGTTCACGATAAGATGGCCCATAAAATGAGTGAAACCGAGTGGGATCTTGTATTGAATTCGCATCTTAAGGGGGCTTTTGCTTGCATCCGGTCCGCTCTGCCGGGCATGAGGGAACGAAGGGAAGGCAGCATTATTAATATGATCTCCGTGGCGGGTTTGACCGGAATGATCGGGCAATTAAATTACAGTGCTGCCAAGGCCGGATTGATAGGCATGACGTGGACACTTTCGCTGGAACTTGAATCTTATGGCATTAATGTGAATGCCGTTGCTCCCGCAGCGCGTACTGACATGACAATGCCCTATATCGAACGGGCGAAGCAGACCGCCGAAACGCAAGGTGAGTCGTTTCCCGAGTACTGGAAAGTAGGTTCACCGGAAGATGTGGCCGAATTGATGCTTTCCTTATGTCTGCCGCGTTGCCGTAGGGTTACCGGTCAGATCTTCTCTGTTAATGGTGGAAAGATCGGTGTGTGGTCCCCTCCAGAGCATCGTATAGTTGCCACCCAATCCAGTAGGGAGAACGGTTGGGAAGCAGGCGAACTTTTTGAGCAGTTGTTGTCAACCTACGTGAAAGTGTAGAACTATTTCCGAAATATACGAATTGATGGAGGAAATTTTGTTGAAGAAAAAACGCATTTTTATTGGGATGATGGCCGGGATGGGGAGAGTGAATCGTTGTCTTCCCATAGCACTAAAGTTACGAGAGATGGGACATGAGGTGGCGTTCACAATCTGGGGGAATGCCGGGGTCGCGATGGAACAGATGGGTTTTACCTATATTCCGATTCCAGTTATTCCTGCTCCCAAGGGACAGGTTTTCCACCCAAACTTCAAGGATATGAATCACTTTTTGTCCATGATGGGGTACTCGGACCCTGTTTACATGCGAGATGAGCTTGAAGCTCGTCTGCGGGTAACCATCGGTTTTAAACCGGACCTTGTTATTTCCGATTCGAGTGTCCCTGCAGCGTTCATTGCCTGTAAGCTGGACATTCCTCTCGTTTCTATGAATCAGTCCAGCACACTTCCAGGTGGTCTTCCTTTTACAACGAATTATGGATTATATGGAGACATACCAGATGTCACGAATGTGTTGAACGGAGCGTTGGTTGAGTATGGTCTGCCTGAAACGGACAACATTCTCACATTTCTGGCGGGTAATCTTGCCCTTCTTCCGAGCATACCAGATTTTGATCCGGTACAGTTCGGGAAGCTGCCCGTTCCAATTGAATATATCGGTCCCGTGGTATGGAGAGATACAAATGAGACAGGAATGCCTGCGAACTGGTTGATGAAATCAGACAACGACAGGAGGCCACGTGTATTTGTGTACACAAGTCGTCTCGTGGAATGGGGTGTGGAGAGTGGTGGTCATATTTTCAGGGAAGCCGTTAGAGCACTCGGTAACACTTCGACGGAGCTTTTGATTGCTACTGGTTTTAATCCATTGGAAGGGGACAGCGTGGAAGTTCCCCCTAATGTACACTTCACCTCATATGTATCGGGAGTTATGGCAGCCGAGCATAGCGATGTCATGATTCACCATGGCGGACATGGAAGTTGCATGACAACGATCTTAACAGGCACGCCGTCGTTGGTCATTCCGACCTGGGCAGAACGTGAGTTTAACGCCAAGCAGTTACAGGACGTTGGCGGTGGCAGAGTAATGTCCCCAGATGAGGTTACGGGATCCGCTCTAGCTGAGACCGTTAACGCTATGATGACTAATGGAGACATGGATAAGGCTGTGGCGCTGAAGGAAAACGTCTGTACTTCGCAGTACGGAGGAGCCGAGCGTGCAGCTGAACTCATTCGTCGGTTGTTGTAAAGAGGGGGCAAGGTTCTATTGAAAAGCCTTTTGGTTGTCCTGAGAAGCCCGGCCTTACTTTTGTTATCCGTGTGCATTTTTTTTATTGGTTTGGGATACGGATTAACGCTACCATTCATGCCATTATTCGGAGTAGAACGGGCAGGAATGAACCCCTTATCATTAGGGATCTTTATGGCGTGTGGATCGTTAAGCGGCATTATCATTAGTACGCTGTTTAGTCGATTGTCCGATAAAAGGCCTGTGCGCAAGTGGATCATTGTTGGATCATGTGTATCTGCTTCTGTAGGCTATGTATTCTATGCCAATACGGACAGTTACATTGTGTTAATGCTGGTTTCCTGTACGTTCATGGCCATGTCATTCTCGGCCTTTCCGCAATTATTTGCTCTTGCGAGAGAAGTGGTCGAGAGGGAGGCGAGTGAAGACGTCACCGTTGTTATGGCTGTATTGCGTGCTCTGGTGTCTCTGGCCTGGATTCTTGGTCCTGTAATGGCGTCTTTTATAATCTACCAGTTCTCGTACACAGGCCTGTTTCTGGTTGTTTCGTTGATGTACATGCTCGTTGCCATATTTGTACTGATGATTCGAGCACAAGAGAGTCGGGAACCGGGGGGCGGAACGGAATTATCATCTGACTCAGTACGCAGTTTCAAGCGCCTGCTGATGGCGCCGCAGATTGTATTTTCATTACTTGCTTTTATGGCATTTGAGTTGGCTAATACGATGGGGGGTATTGTAACTCCCTTATATGTTACGCAAGAGTTGCAAGGCGGGAAGTTGGACGTTGGCATGATCTCGGGTGTTAACGCAGCCTTGCAGGTCCCCACCATGATCATTTTGGGAATACTGGCCAAAAGGTTTGGCAGTATCACAGTTATGAAATGCGCGGGATTGTTTGGAGTCGTCTATTTTTCACTATTTTGGTTTACCCAATCGGGATGGCAGATCATTGCTATCCAGATATTCAGTGCCATTTTTATCGCGATTGTACTTGGAGTTGGAATGACTTTTTTTCAGGATTTGGTTCCTAAAATGACAGGCACGGCCACAACGTTGTACAACAATGCAAACATCATTGGTTCCATGGGTGGTGGATTACTAGCCGGAGCAGTCGGAAATTATTTTGGTTTTAAAATAGTGATTGCCTGTTCGGCAGCACTTGCCTTCCTGGGATTTGTATTATTATTGGTGCCAAACGCAAATAAAGAGGTAGTCCGGCATGTGGGAGGAGATACGTATGAAAGCTAGTGTAATTATTCTATCGCATAATCAGAAAGAAGTGATTCAGGCCTGTTTGTCTTCCTTATCGCGACAGCGTTTGTGTGAAGGCGACCAATACGAAGTTGTGGTTATCGATAATGGGTCTATAGACGGCACGGGCGAGATGATCGGCAGGCTTACGTATGATTTTCCTATACGATATAATTACATTCCTTCTACGGAGCAATCAAGTCGGGCAGCGGCACGAAACAAGGGGATTACTATCGCAAATGGAGATGTGATCGTGTTCCTTGACGGAGATCAACTCGCCGGACCGGACTTTATCTATGAGCATTTGAGAGTGCACAAGCTAGCGGAGGGGAAACTTGTCATAGGGTTTCGAAGATATTTGGGTGAAGAGAGCATCGATATAACGTCGTTAAATCCGGGATGGGTGCATGCTGCTATTACATCATCAGAAGCAGATGAACGATTTCAGCTCATGGAACGTTTTTCGGAAAATGGAAGCGCATTCCGCACAGCGTGGCATCTGTCTTTCAGCTGCAATTTCTCGGTAAATAGAGAAGTACTGATCCGATCGGGTATGTTTGACGAAGGGTTCAAGGGATGGGGGTTGGAAGACAGTGAGCTTGGCTATCGTCTGCAACAGGCTGGAGGAACGTTCGTATTGAACAAAAAAGCGTTAACCTTCCATATCTTTCACCCTTCCGAGTTTGATGAGAATCGTTATGATGGTTGGAAAACGAATCTGGATTATTTCCTTGAATGTCATCCGATGTTTGAAGTACAGGCGCAAAACATCTTAAAGGAATTTTTTGACCCAGAGATTAGAAAATCATGGTGGGATTGTTATATTCGCTTTGAGAAGGTTGTAAGAGCACATCAGGGTTACGAGGGGGATCGATTACCTGTCAGCATCATTGTTGTCTATGCCGAGGGCCCAGAACTGATCCAGACCATTTCGGCAGAAGCTGCCCATAGAGAAGTGTTGGTTATAGATAAGACACCATCATCGGACCTGGATATCTTGTGCCAATGTATTAACGAGAAATTTGATGTTTTGTATTACAAGTATCCTTCGGAAGATCAGTTAATCGACTTGTATCATCAGTATGCAGTCAGGGGAATTGTGAAACATGAAATTTTCAAGTGATCATGGATCAGCTGTTGTGGCCGCAAATGATAACTTTTTATACGGGAGGTTGACATGAATTTTGAATTGACAGAGCAACAGAAGCAGATTCAATCCGCCGCACGCCATTTTGTGGACGAGCTACTGATTCCGTTGGAACCTGAATTATTGCGTAACGAGCGTGAGGGAAGACCCGGGATCGAACTTAGACAGATTAGAGATCTTCAACAAAAGGCGAAAACACAGGGCCTATGGGGTATTGAGACACCAGAAGAGTATGGGGGAGCAAATCTTGGAACGGTCACTAGTGCACTCCTGAAAATGGAGCTAGGACGCACGTGTATCCCGTTTGTCTTCGGGGGGGAAGCAGACAATATCCTGTACCTTTGCAACGAGACACAGCAGAACAAGTATTTGCTTCCTGTTATTGCGGGCGAGAGGCAGTCCTGTTTTGCAATAACGGAGCGTTCGGCAGGTTCCGATGCAAGTCGAATTCAGATGAGGGCTGAGCGTGTGGCAGATGGTTGGGTACTCAATGGGGAGAAAGTATTTATCACAAACGGAAACGAGGCAGATTTTGCGATTGTTTTTGCAGTGACTGATGTCCAGGCAGAGCCGGGGAAAGGGATCACTTGCTTTCTGGTGGACCGGGACATGGGATGGACGTCAGAGCCGATTCCTACGATGGGTGGGGATAAAAGTCCTTCTGTACTTACGTTTAACCAAGTGTTCGTGCCAAACGGAAATGTGCTCGGTGAAGAAGGGCAGGGGTTAACAACAGCAATGCAGTGGATCAGTCGAGGGCGTTGGGTGATTCCGGCTATTGCTGTGGGTGCGTCTGGCAGGCTGATCCATATGGCTATTGACTATGTTAAAGAACGATCGACATTTGGAGAGCAGTTGGCAAGTCGGCAGAGCATCCAATGGATGATTGCCGACTCTGCGGTTGAGCTGGAGGCTCTGAAATGGCTGGTATTATATACCGCTTGGAGGGTGGAGCAGGGGCTGGATGCAAGACATCATGCGACGATGTCCAAGTTGTACGGTGCAGGTAGAGCAAACGATATTGTGGATCGGGTCCTTCAGATTTTTGGCGGAATCGGATATTCGAAGGACTTGCCGATTGAGCGCTGGTATCGGGAAATGCGAGTATGGAGAATCTTCGAGGGAACAGACGAGATTCAACGCATGATTATTTCCCGCAATCTGCTTAAGGGTCATGTCCGAATTGGAGAGTGGGATTAACGGGCCGTGTAACGAGCGGATCCTTCATAGGCTAGCAAGTCAGAAGGAACACCCGCTCGATGTTCAATATAGACTGTGATACTGCATGCCAGATGGGAGAGGTTATCCGTGTTGATGACACTCACGAGGACACGGACGACGTCCCCTTCCATCACGGGTGAGCGAAATCGGTATTTTATATCGCATAGAATCCAGTTATCCAACCCCAGCATTTTTAGTCGGTTTCCAATCATGCCACCGATAAGCATACCTTGTGCAATTCGGCGAGGTGCACCTGCTTCATGTGCTTTGAGAACATCCAGATGAATTGGATTGTTATCGCTCGATGCGGCTGCATAGGCGATGAGCATAGAACTGGTTATGGTTCCAAGACAAGCGTCGAACAGGAGTTCACCAGATGAGAGACGGTGTTTCCCATCCCATTGATAATAAATCTCCGAGGGATATTGCGGATACACAGGCTCGAGTTCGGAGTACGAAGGCTGTAACGCTGGAGAGTCTAGAAGTATTAATGTGGTGTTAGTAACGAGTACGGGTTGTTTCATGACGTCCGTAACCTTCATTGTACAATCAAGGAGCTGGATCTTCCCCAAAGATCCAGTTGTTTCGCGTACGTTTGCAAGTTCAATCCGGTAAAATAAAGCTGCATCATACTTCAATTTACGTTCGTATGTAAACGATTGTTGGCCATGGATCATAATTTTCCCAGGAAGCTCCATCCAGGGTAAGTGTGTCTGTTGCCACCATATCATCGGAAAGGTGAGAGGAATGGATCTTGCGTCGGGACGGAATTCTTCTGGAAAGCCTTGTGTGAACTGGACAATCTGATCTGTGGTAATAACCATTTTCTTGGTAGGAGTAGGTACTCCGATCCACGATTGGTAATCCATAGCTGCATCTCTCCTTTGACTGACGATGTCTTGTATTATATCGAAGACAGTTAGAATCATAAATGTTTTATCACATAAATTACTTTTTCGAAAATAAAGGTACACAAAAGATACATAATGAACTAAAATGAACTTATATGAACATTATCAAACAGTCCCAACTAATTTAAATGATGAAAGGAATGGATTAATAATGGAAAATCGTTATGCTGCACATCCCAATGAAGTGAAAACGTATGATACATCTCGCCTGCGTGAGGAATTTTTGATGGAGCAACTGTTTGCTACCGATGAATTGGTAACGGTGTATTCTCATGTGGATCGTTATATTGTGGGAACGGCTGTACCTGAGAGCAAGGACATTACCCTTGAAGTGAACCTGAAAGATATCGGAACGAACTTTTTCCTGGAGCGTCGTGAGATCGGTATCATTAATGTCGGTGGTCACGGAACAGTGACAGCGGACGGACAAGGCTATGAGATTGGAGCGAAGGAATGTCTCTACATCGGTAGAGGTGTGAAGGAAGTTGTGTTCACAAGCAGTGACAAGGCTCAACCTGCCCAATTCTATTTTGTATCCACACCGGCTCATCACACCTATCCAACAGTAAAAGCAACGCAAGAACAAGCTCAGCCAAATCATCTGGGCAGCATCGAAACTTCCAATGAGCGTACGATCTATCGTTACATTCACCAAGGAGAAGGTGGAATTCAGAGTTGTCAGTTGGTGATGGGTATTACCGAACTCGACAAGGGTAACATGTGGAACACGATGCCTGCACATACCCATAACCGCCGTTCCGAAGTATACTTGTACTGGAACTTGCCTGAAGACGGTGTTGTATTCCATATGATGGGTGAGCCTAACGAAACACGCCATCTGGTTGTACGTGATCGCCAGGCGATCATTTCCCCAAGCTGGTCCATTCACAGTGGTGTGGGTACAAGCAATTACACCTTCTGTTGGGCGATGGCTGGTGAGAACCAGACGTTCGAAGATATGGACGGCGTAGCGATGAAAGACCTGAAATAATAAATTACAGATGTCTGAGTTAAATGGACAGGGTAGACACTAGAACACTCATTCATTTGACTCAGGTAGTATAGGAAGTTGATTATGATGAATCCATTGAAAAGACATGAAAAAATTATGGAGGCTCTGCTGGAGCGCCAGGAAGTAACCGTCAGTGATCTGAGTGAACTGTTGCAGGTGACTGGGAAGACTGTGCGAGAGGATCTCGACAAGTTGGAGAGTATGGGGTTGCTCGTACGTGTCCATGGTGGTGCTATGCTGGCTCAGAATGACCAGTATGGCATCTTGAATAGCCGCGGAGTTACCGAGAAGCATCATCCGGAGAAGACGGAGATTGCTGAACGTGCCCTTGCTTACATTCGACCTGGTGATATCGTTGCTCTCGATGGTGGCAGCACCACGCTGGAGATGGCCAAACGTCTCGATAATCAACCGCTGACGGTGGTGACTAATGACCTGTTCATTATTGCGGAGTTGACCAAAAAGGAGCAAGTACGACTGGTTGTGCCTGGCGGGGCTCGTGTACGGAATATGTTGGTTGGGGATGATACGGCTGCATTTATATCCAGTCTTAACATTCATAAAGCCTTTATATCCACGACAGCCCTTCATCCGGAATTTGGATTATCCATATACACGGGAGATCTGGTTCCTTTGAAAAAAGCAATGATATCTGCCTCGCAGCAAGTATACGGCGTTGTGGATCATTATAAATTCGGACAATTTGCACTGCGAACTTTCGCCCAGTGTTCGGAACTGGACTACATTATCAGCGATAGTCGTTTGGATGAAGAGACGGCTGCCTTATACGAGCAGAGCGGTGTCACAGTGGATTATCAAAGTTAACCTCATTCATTATTCATGGGATTAAAGAACGGACGGATCTAAGGATTGCATATCAAAACCATGCGGAGGAATCATTCATGAACCCATTTGATTTAAGCGGACAAGTTGCACTGGTGACAGGTACCTCGGGAGGACTTGGACAAGGGATGGCCATTGGTTTGGCAGAAGCAGGTGCTGATGTGGTGCTGGTCTCTTATTCCAAACCTGCGGCAACGGCAAGTGCCATTGAAGCACTCGGACGCAAAGCTTATATGATTGAAGCGGATTTAAGTCGTGAAGATGAGTTGTCTGCTGTGTTCGAACAGGCGCTTGCGTTCCAGGGCAGAATTGACATTCTCGTCAATAATGCCGGAATCATTCGTCGCACACCTGCGGCTGATCATGCAGTGCAGGACTGGCATGATGTAATTGGTCTGAACCTGAACACTGTATTTTTCCTAAGCCAATTGGCAGGCAGACATATGATTGAACGCGGAAGTGGCAAAATCATTAATATTGCATCCATGTTGTCCTATCAAGGTGGGATCAACGTGCCAGGGTATACAGCCAGTAAACATGGCGTTGCCGGTTTAACCAAAGCACTCGCCAATGAATGGGCAGGTAAAGGAATCCAGATTAACGGTATCGCACCTGGTTATATGGAAACCGATAATACTACCCAGATCCGTGCGGACGAGAATCGTTACCGGGATATTACAGCCCGTATTCCTGCGGGGCGCTGGGGAACACCTGAAGATCTGAAAGGCCCGGTTGTCTTTCTGGCATCTGCCGCTTCGGATTATCTGAATGGTCATGTGCTGAATGTCGATGGCGGCTGGATGGCACGTTAATCACTTGATAATCGGATTAGCATAAGGAGGCAGTGAGATGAAACTTGGTATTCTGGCGCATACATTTGGCAAACAGCCTACAGCACAGCTTGCGCAGACGATTGCGGATAACGGATTTAATTCCGTACAGCTGGCGCTGGCCAAAGCATTATCAGATGTGGACTCATCGAATGGCAAGCTGAGCCCAGGGCTAGCGAATGAGATTGGAGATCAATTTGCACAGCGCGGGGTGAAGATTGCGGTACTGGGCTGTTATATTAATCCGATTGACCCTGATCCGGTAACAAGGCGTGCGGACATTGATCGATTCAAGGAGCATCTGCGTTATGCCCGGGATTTTGGTTGCAGCATGGTAGCAACGGAGACCGGGGGCTTGGACACCTATCAGGATACACATCCGGATGGATATGAAGAGAAGGCGTGGAGTGTGCTGAAAGAAACGGTTGAGGAGTTGGCTGAGGAAGCGGAGAAATGGGGCGTGCATGCGGCGATTGAGCCTGTGTCCACCCACACCCTTCATACCCATGAACATATGACACGTTTGTTTGAAGAGATTCCTTCATCGAATCTGGGAATGTTGTTCGATCCGTGTAATCTTATCAAACAACCACATGCAGCAGATCAAGGGGCTTTCTTGCGCGAGGTGATGGAATCGCTGTATCAGCGCATGATTGTGATCCATGCCAAAGATGTAGCCTTTGATGCACAGGGAGAGAAGTACAATCCGGTACCTGGGGCAGGGATACTGGATTACCCGTTATTTTTTGAATTGCTAAAAACGTATAAGCCACATATCGATATTTCACTTGAAGGCGTAACTGCGGAGGAAGCTGTACCTGCGGCCAAACATTTGCGTGAAGTATGGAGTGCAGTTCGGGTCTAACCAAACCCAGGATGAGGTATTGCATACCGAAGCCAAAGTAGCTGAAAAACCTTTGCGAGTGCAAAGGTTTTTTTGGTACAGAAATCGATAATGTACATATTTAATTTTTCTTATCGGAACAATCGGAAATAAGTCTTTTCAAATGCGACATCTTGTGAGAGAATATGGAAAACATACGCCACCATGCGAAGACATCAGGAACTTAAAGAACGTATATATCGAGGGAGGATTCAGATTTATGTCAAACGAACGTGAGCTTTCATTTGAAACATTGGCAATTCATGCAGGCCAGGAGATTGATCCAACCACCAACGCACGAGCTGTGCCCTTGTATCAGACAACATCCTATGGATTCAAGGACACCGAGCATGCAGCTAATTTGTTTGGTTTGAAAGAGTTTGGCAACATCTATACCCGTCTGATGAATCCAACAACCGACGTGTTTGAGCAACGGATTGCAGCGTTGGAAGGCGGAGCTGGAGCGCTGGCTACAGCTTCTGGTCAGGCAGCCATTACGTTTTCACTTCTGAATATTGCTGGTGCAGGCGATGAGATCGTATCTTCGGCGAGTTTGTATGGAGGTACATACAATCTGTTCTCGACGACTTTGCCGAAACTGGGTCTGGACGTAAAATTTGTGGATTCCAGTGATCCTGAGAATTTCCGGGCTGCGATTACGGAGAAAACGAAAGCATTGTATGCCGAAACGATCGGTAATCCAAAGGGGAATGTACTGGATATTGAAGCGGTGGCAGCTATCGCTCATGAACATGGGATTCCTTTGATCGTGGATAATACATTCCCAAGTCCGTACCTGCTTCGTCCAATCGAACATGGCGCAGATATTGTCGTGCACTCTGCAACGAAATTTATTGGGGGGCATGGTACATCCATTGGTGGCGTTATCGTGGATAGCGGAAAATTTGACTGGAAAGCAAGTGGCAAGTTCCCTGGATTGACGGAGCCGGACTCCAGTTATAACGGTGTGGTATATACGGAAGCGGTTGGACCGATTGCTTATATTATCAAAGCTCGTGTACAACTTCTGCGTGACTTGGGTGCAACGATCTCTCCATTCAACTCATGGTTGCTGCTGCAAGGACTGGAGACATTACATCTTCGCGTAGAGCGTCATAGTAGCAATGCCCTTGCGGTTGCGGAATTCCTTGAGAAACATGAGGATGTGTCTTGGGTAAGTTATGCAGGTCTGCCGAGCCATGGTTCTTATGAGCTTGCACAGAAATATCTTCCAAGAGGGCAGGGTGCGATTCTAACCTTCGGAATCAAAGGTGGTGCGGACGCGGGTCGCAAGTTGATTGAGAGTGTCAAACTGTTCTCTCACCTTGCAAACGTGGGCGATTCCAAGTCACTGATTATTCATCCGGCAAGTACAACTCACGCGCAGTTGACCGAAGATGAACAAACTGCAGCAGGGGTTAATCCGGAGTTGATTCGTCTGTCTGTGGGTACGGAGAACATTCAAGACATTATCTATGATCTGGAGCAAGCCATCAAAGCAAGTCAGGGAGCAAGTGTAGGCGCGTAAATGGCATTGAGTGGATGTGTAAACAATCACTTAAGTGGTATGCCATAAACAGGCCATATTGAATATAATTTGATGGTTAAAGCCGTTGTCCTCCGGGACAGCGGCTTTTTGTCTTTTGAACACGCATTTATGACTATCCATCGAAAAAAGGCCATTTACAAATGAGGATCACAGGCATATACTGATTAAAAGTTGTATTGAGTAAACACAATTGCACAAGCGCAAAAATGATTATCATTCTCATTCGAGATTATTTAAAATCATTCACAAAACCATGCTGCTGCGGGATTCCCGCAGCAGCATGTGTCATTTTTAGGGCATTAACAATGGCTCTCATTCTCAATACAACTTCATTTTTGGGAGCGGAACTTAGCAGACTCGTCATCCCCAAACCTACCATTCGAAAGGAACGTGATTCATATGCATGCGATACATCAACCACTACACAGACAGAAACAAGCGGAACAGCGCTTATCCCAAACACCAGGCCCAAACCGGGGACGTAAGCCTGATTTTCGAGCCATGTTGCAGAATAAAGAGATGCAATCTGCATTGGGCAGCGGGCTGTTAATGCTGATTGCCTGGGGAACTGCACCGTATTTTGGTACCTTATCCATCATGCTCTACATTGTGGCGTATGCCGTTGGCGGTTGGACCAAAGCGAAGGAAGGTATTGAGACACTGGTGAAGGACCGTGATCTGGATGTAAACCTTCTGATGATTGCCGCATCCCTTGGGGCAGCAGCCATCGGTTACTGGAATGAAGGCGCGATGCTAATCTTTATTTTTGCACTCAGTGGTGCGTTGGAAAGTTATGCGACAGAGCGCAGTCATAAGGATATCTCATCGTTGCTCGCGCTGAAGCCGGAGACTGCACTTCGTATTGAGGATGGACAGATGAACCTCGTGGCTATTGATGATCTGCAACCTGGTGATCTCCTGTTGGTCAAACCGGGAGAACTGATTCCTGCGGATGGCGTGGTGTACCGGGGGAGTTCTTTTATCAATCAGTCATCCATCACCGGAGAATCCCTGCCTGTGGACAAAGTTGCGGGGGATGAAGTCTATGCAGGTACGGTAAACGGGGAGGGTGCTTTATACGTAGAGGTCACAAAATCGGCTGAAGGGTCACTGTTTGGCAAAATCATTAAAATGGTGGAGGAAGCGCAGGCGGAAGTGCCGGATTCCCAGCGTTTTATGGAGCGGTTTGAAGGAATTTACGCACACATTGTTGTAGGGGTGACCTTACTTGTGATCGCAGGAACTCCACTGCTGCTTGCCTGGACATGGAATGAGGCATTTTACAAAGCGATGGTATTTCTGGTGGTTGCTTCGCCTTGTGCATTGGTGTCTTCCATCATGCCTGTTATACTGTCCGCGATGTCCAGCAGTGCGCGCCGTGGCATTCTCTTCAAGGGTGGTGCCCATATGGAGAATATGGCTCGCACGCGGGTCGTGGCTTTTGACAAAACAGGTACATTGACCATGGGCACCCCGCAAGTCACCGATATTATTACGGCTGAACATGTAGATCGAGTCAAGTTGTTAGGTGCGGTAGCGGCCATTGAGAACCTCTCGATGCATCCTTTGGCTCGTGCCATCGTAGATCAGGCGAACAAAGAGAATATTACACTTCAGGAAGCGGAGCACGTACAGGCTCTAACAGGCTGGGGCATCGAAGGAACGGTAAACGATGTGGTCTGGAGTATTGGCAAAACAAATGTAATGGAATCGTTACAGTCAGAGAAGATAAAGGACGCTAACGTTGATGATTCAGATGAACATGGTGCTAACCATGTGAAGATATCTTCTGAGTGGGGCGATGTATGCTCCCGTCTTGAGGGGGAGGGAAAAACCGTATCCGCTGTTATGGCTGATGGTGAATTAGTCGGGCTGATCGCGATGCGGGACACGGTACGGCCACAGGCAGCAGCTGCAGTGAAAAAGCTTGAAGCGATGGGTGTTAAAGTTGCGATGTTAACAGGCGATCGGGCCAGATCAGCTTCTGTAATTGCCCGTGAAACTGGAGTAAGCATGGTCTATGCAGATTTGCTGCCTGAAGATAAAGTGAAGCAGGTCCAAGCGCTCCGCAAACAGTATGGTCCTGTGTTAATGGTAGGGGATGGCGTCAATGATGCACCGGCACTTGCAGCAGCTACTGTGGGTATGGGGATGGGATTGTCCGGCAGCGGAACTGCACTGGAGGTCGCTGATGCGGTACTCATGAACGATAACATTGAAGAGATCGCTTGGGTG
This sequence comes from Paenibacillus amylolyticus, assembly GCF_047302515.1. Classification (GTDB taxonomy): domain Bacteria; phylum Bacillota; class Bacilli; order Paenibacillales; family Paenibacillaceae; genus Paenibacillus; species Paenibacillus amylolyticus_G. Next base: position 6,952,234 of record NZ_CP168019.1, read on the forward strand.
ATTGGGCAGGCCCGGCGAGCTCAGCGTACGGTGAAACAGAATATGTGTTTTGCCATCACCGTTATTCTGGCCTTAATTGCGGGTAACTTCCTCCAAGACGTCGCATTGCCTCTGGGTGTGGTAGGTCATGAAGGAAGTACAATTCTGGTTATACTGAATGGGCTTAGACTGCTACGGTAATCAGATTAGAAGAGGAAAATGGCTAATTGGTTTCGCTGGTAATATGCAGCTGGTTGAACGGCTTACGTTTGAACCTTGGGTCAGCGGGTAATGATTCGAAGAGACGATTCGATAATAAGGGAGCTGTGAATTATGGGACGTTATGTACAAGTGGAACCAAATGTAAAAGTATATGTTGAAGATATTGGCGAAGGAACCCCGGTTGTCTTTTTGCACGGCTGGCCTGTTAATTATAAAATGTTTGAATACCAATTGAACGTACTGCCGAACCATGGCATTCGTGCCATCGCGATAGATTTTAGAGGATATGGGTTATCGGATAAGCCTTCCACAGGATATGATTATGATCGCATGGCAGACGATGTTCGTGCCGTTATTGATGATTTGGAGCTGAAAGACGCGGTACTCGCAGGATTCTCTATGGGTGGAGCGATCGCAGTACATTACATGTCTCGCCATAAGGGACATGGTGTCTCCAAGCTGGCCTTGTTATCTGCGGCAGCACCTGTGTTCACACAGCGTGAAGGTTATCCGTATGGATTGACTCCAGAGCAGCTGAACGAGCAGATCATTGAGCCAATCTTTGCAGATCGTCCGAAGTTACTGGAGACATTTGGTGGCATGTTCTTCGCGAAGAAACACAGCCAGCCATTCATGGATTGGTTCCACGCCCTCGGCATGGAAGCTTCATCTTATGGTACCATTCGCAGTGCAATTGCGTTGCGGGATGAGGACTTGCGAGGTGACCTGAGTTCGATTCAGGTGCCAACAGCCATTTTGCACGGGAAAAAAGATGAGATCTGTCCGTTTGAGTTCGCCGAGCAGATGCACCAAGGCATCGCTTCGTCTCAACTGATTGCTTTTGAAGAGAGCGGTCATGGTGCATTCTATGATGAATTGGAAAAATTCAATTCGGAACTGATTCGTTTCATCCAATCCTGATCAGGAGAGGGCATAATACCTCTGACAGACGATCCTAGTAATTTCATGGAATCTTCATTTGTGGCTAAACAAAGAACCCGGTCGACAGTCTTGGACTGTTCGCTCGGGTTCTTTAGTCTTCAATTAAAACAGTTCGGTCAGACCAATCATCGTGATGAGCCCGAGTAAAAAGGACATCGTCGCCACACGTGCATTGCCATCGCCGTGACTCTCGGGAATAAGTTCCTTATAAACAATGAACATCATCGCACCGGCTGCAAAGGCCAGACCATAAGGCACAAGACCAGCTACGAGACTGCTCAAGGTGTAACCAATCATAGCTGTAATAATCTCTACCGCTCCGGTCAGGGTGGCAATACCCAGCGCTTTGAAGCGGCCAATGTTCTGGTTTACTAGGAAAAGGGCCACCAGAAATCCTTCCGGCGCATTCTGCAATCCAATGGAAAAGGCAATGAGATTGCCCAGGTTCTCATCCGAGCTTGCATAGCTAACGCCAACGGATAACCCTTCTGGCAGGTTATGCATGGTGATGGCTGCAATAATCATGAAGGCTTTGGTTTCAATTTTAAAAGGCATTTTCTCGGGATTCTCCAGATCGACGTGTGGAATCTTCATCTCTAGCACCAGTAGAACCAGGCTACCAAGCATAATACCAAATGCGAGTACAAAGAGATTCGATTGGCCAAGCGCTTCCGGAATGAGATTATACACCGAGGCCGAGGTCATAATACCTGCGGCGTATGCCAGCAAGATATCACGCAGACGGTGCGATATTTTGCGCATAAATAGAATCGGTACGGCCCCTAGGCCGGTAGACATGGCTGATATAAAACTGCCAATGAGTGCATCGTTCATGCTTCCATTTTCCCTCCTGATGAAGACTTCTTCATAATCGCTGCCGAGCATTGACACCGTACATAAAAGAGATCATAATGAACAACAGATTAGAATGATTATAAATTAGAATTCCGTTTCTGCATAGGGCCATTGTCATATCACAGGCAGGTCTTGTGGACATGATGTAGGCTTTTCGTTCTAGTGTATGCAAAAGCCTAAGCTTTTGATGCCGGAGGGTCTAACCTTTTTGCAGAACCCGGGGGAGGAACTATACATGTATAAATCAATTATTATTGGAACAGGCCCTGCAGGGCTAACAGCAGCAATCTATTTGGCACGTGCCAACTTGAACCCACTCGTTATTGAAGGACCACAACCTGGTGGCCAACTGACAACAACGACTGAAGTGGAGAACTTCCCAGGTTTCCCTGATGGTATTATGGGTCCTGAACTGATGGATAACATGCGTAAACAAGCGGAGCGTTTCGGTGCCGAATTCCGCACAGGCTGGGTGAACAACATCGACATGAGCGAGCGTCCATTCAAGATTCAAGTTGAAGGTATGGGTGAACTCGTATCGGAAACATTGATCCTGTCCACAGGCGCAACTGCTAAATACCTGGGTATCCCTGGCGAAGAAACAAATGTAGGCCGCGGTGTCAGCACATGTGCAACATGTGATGGATTCTTCTTCCGTAACAAAGAAATCATTGTCATCGGCGGTGGCGACTCTGCTCTTGAGGAAGCAAGCTTCCTGTCCCGTTTCGGTTCCAAAGTAACGTTGGTACACCGTCGTGAAGAACTGCGTGGCTCCAAAATCATGCAGGATCGTGCACGTAGCAATGAAAAAGTAGAAATGGCTTTGAACCGTACACCACTCGAAGTACTTGCTGGCGACAACGGCGTAACCGGACTGAAAGTGTTAAACAACGAAACAGGTGAGGAAGAAGTGATTCCGGCAAGTGGCGTATTCGTAGCTATCGGTCACACACCAAACACTGGTTTCCTTGGCGGACAGATCACTACGGACGAACATGGATATATCCTGACTACACCAGGTACATCCGAGACAAACATCCCAGGTGTATTCGCATGTGGTGACGTTCAAGATACACGTTACAAACAAGCGATTACAGCTGCAGGTAGCGGATGTATGGCTGCCATGGACACAGAGAAGTACATTGAGAGCTTGGAGCACAGCGCAGTTGTTCTGTAATAGAATGAGCTGATTCCAACCAAACTATAGATAATATAAAACCATATGAGGTGAATTAAACATGGAAAACGTAATTGTATATACATCAACGAACTGCCCGAACTGCAAATCCGTAAAAACGTTCCTGGCTGACAAAGGTATTTCATATGAAGAGCGCAACATCGAAACTAGCGATGAATTTGCACAACAAGTATGGGACATGGGTGTACGTGCCGTGCCATTGACTGTCATTGGTGAACACCGCATTCTGGGTATGAACAAAACTCAATTTGCCAAAGCATTGGACGCTTAAATCAGGCTGATTATCTGAATCATCATGTGTTGAAAGAAATTTTCGATTCATATGCAATTCCGGTTTTCGCGAGCCGTTAGGATATAGAAAGAACCGTACCCGGAAGGGTACGGTTTTTTGTGCAAACGCAGAATGTTATCTAGAAAAAAATACTCATGAAAGTCTGAAATACAACATACACCAGCAATCCTGACAGCATGTACATGAAACCAGCCTTCTTTTTGCTCTGGAACAATCGGAGTATGCCAAGGCTGAACAGGGGCGCAAGCACAATCAGGAACAGGAGTACGGTGACAAACATTTGCGCCGAGATATCTGAAGTATCCACGTAGGTCACGCTTTTTTTCACTCCGTTTCGTTATCGGAATTAACACAGCTTTATTCACACAGCCATGACAAAAATCACATAACCCCATTATACATCTGGATTTCTTTAACAAAAAGGGAGGAAATGGGGCGAAATGATGTCAATTTTCATCTGTTATTAGACAGACACCCTAATTTTACCTAAAAACTGGGATATCGCAGAGTAAGCGGCACCAACGCGGGTGGAACGGCTGCCCAGAGCTGCCCATTCAATCTGCAAACTGCGGCGGTGATAAGGTAATGTACGTTCCTCGACAACTTGTTTTAACGCTGTTTCAATCCAGGGACCTGCTTCAGAGAGCGGACCGCCAATGATAATACGTTCCGGGTTGAAACTGTTAACGATATTGGTAATACCAATCCCCAGTTTGCGTCCAATCGTGTTGTATAATTCCTGAACAGCCTCGTGGCCTTGCTCCGCATAATGAATCAGCTCACGTGTGATATGAGCAGGTAATTTTAGCTGATGATCTGGGTGCTCGTAGGCTTTTTCCGATGCATATAACTCCCAGCAACCACGATTTCCGCAGGAACAGGGAAGACCTTCCGCTTCAATGGACATATGGCCTGTTTCCCCTGCGTATCCCCATGCGCCTTTGTATAATTCACCATCTACCATGATGCCTGAACCAATCCCCATGCCTGCACTGATGTAGATCATGTGACGGACACCGATACCTGCCCCAAAATTCAGCTCACCATGAGCACCAGCGTTGGCTTCATTATCAATCGTTACAGGCAGTTCAAATTCTTCTTCAAGCATGGAGCGCAGAGCTACCTTCTCCCACCCCAAGTTGGGGGCAAACAGGACGGTTCCTGCCTCATCCACCATGCCGGGCACGCCGATGCCAATACCAATGACACCGTGAGGGGAAGGAGGAGCTGCTTCAATGAGCTTCTTTGCTGCCAATTTCAATTGCTCCAGTACAGAGGACACGTCATGATGTTTCAAGGTCACTGCGTACTCTGTAATGATGTGTCCTTCCAGATCTGTAAGCAGGCCTTTCAAGTGGGTCACACTGAGTTCCAAACCGACTGCATAGCCTGATGTCCCTCGAAACAGCAGCATGAGTGGTTTACGTCCGCCGCTGGATTCCCCAGGGCCAATCTCCTGCACCAAGTCATCACTGATCAGATCAGCAACCAGGTTGGATACCGTTGCTTTGTTCAGCCCCGTAACCTCGGACACTCGTGCGCGAGAAAGAGGGGCATGGCGCCGGATCGTATCGAGAACGATCGACTTGTTTATTTTTTTGACCAGCATCTGGTCTCCGGTAATTTTCATATGGTTAAGGCACTCCTATTCTTCTGATAAAAGGGTTCTGACCCACATCCGAAACAAGTTATTCGACTATTATAGCGTAAACAAACATGTAAAAAACAATTTTATTTTACTTTGTTTAACCAATAGACAAAGTATATTCGATGTGATAGGATAACGGTGTAAACGATTTCTTAAAACTATTGAGGAGGCATTTTACACATGGCCTATTTTGAATCCGTTAATAAAATTGCATTCGAAGGTAAAGATTCCAAGAATCCTTTTGCTTTTAAACATTATAATCCGGAAGAAGTGGTAGCCGGCAAATCGATGGAAGAACATTTCCGTTTTGGCATGGCTTACTGGCATACATTAACTGCAGGCGGCAGTGACCCGTTCGGTGCGGAGACAGCTGTTCGTTCGTGGGATAAATACTCGGGTCTGGACCTCGCGAAAGTACGCGTGGAAGCGGCATTTGAATTTTTAGAAAAAATGAATCTCCCGTTCTTCTGTTTCCACGATGTGGATATCGCACCAGAAGGCAACAACCTGCGTGAGTTCTACAGCAACATCGATACCATCGTTGACCTGATTGAAGACCACATGAAATCCAGCGGCAAAAAACTGCTCTGGAACACAGCGAACATGTTCTCGAACCCACGCTTCATGTTTGGTGCAGCTTCCACTTGCAACGCAGACGTGTATGCTCACGCAGCAGCACAGATCAAGAAAGGTCTGGAAGTCGGTAAACGCCTGGGCGCTGAAAACTATGTATTCTGGGGCGGTCGTGAAGGTTACGACACATTGCTGAACACAGACATGCAACTGGAGCAAGACAACATTGCTCGCATGTTCCACATGGCTGTAGACTACGCGAAGGAAATTGGCTTTGATGCACAATTCCTGATCGAGCCTAAACCAAAAGAGCCAACGAAACACCAATATGATTATGATGCAGCAACTTCGATTGCTTTCTTGCAAAAATACGGTTTGGACAAACACTTCAAACTCAACCTGGAAGCAAACCATGCTACACTGGCTGGTCATACATTCGATCACGAAATCCGCGTTGCTCGTACAAACGGTATGCTCGGTTCCCTCGATGCGAACCAAGGCGATATGTTGATCGGTTGGGATACGGACGAGTTCCCGGTTGATATGTACGATGCTACATTGACAATGTATGAAGTATTGAAAAACGGCGGTATCGGCCGTGGTGGTGTGAACTTTGACGCGAAAGTACGTCGTGGTTCCTTCGAAGCTGACGATCTGTTCCTGGCACACATCGCAGGAATGGACACGTATGCAAAAGGTCTGAAAGTAGCAGCGAAGTTGATTGAAGATCGCGTGTTCGATGACTTCATCGAAAAACGTTACAGCAGCTTCAGCGAAGGTATTGGTGCAGATGTGGTTGCAGGTAAAGCAACATTGGCTTCCCTTGCTGAGTATGCACTCAACAACGAAAGCCCACGCAAGAACCAATCCGGACGTCAGGAATTGCTGAGAGCACAACTTAACCAGTACATTCTGGCTGACTAATAGCGGATTAGGCAGGGTTGGTGTACGTCGACCACCGATGGTTACTCAACTCATATGTGTTGGACATTAGTATCCAAGCTTGCCTATGCACAAGATTAGCTTGTACCATGGAACGCCTGAACAAGCATGACATTCGGACCGTCCCCGACTTTCCCTTGGGAAGACGGGGGCGGTTTTTTGGTTAAACAAATAACATGGTTTTTAAGATTTTTGATATAAATGTTTCTTTAAGATGGTGCATGCAAAACGGCGATCCGAGGGTTTTCTGATCACGGAGTGACCACATGAGCATCAAGGTTTCATTTATAACCAATGACGAATCAAGGTCATTGGATCAATCTTTCTGTTATGAGAACGAGTACGTTTTACTCGTTTCATATCCATGTGTGTCCAGGATCATGCATGCAAAACGGAGTGAGCAGAAAGGACCCGAGGAAGCAAAGCGGTCGCATTTATCCCCGGATTTCACCCTTGCTAAAGGGTATAAAGGAAATCCGGGGGTAATGGCGATCCGAGGGTTTTCTGATCACGAAGTGACCACATGAGCATCAAGGTTTCATTTATACAATCCTGTTACAAACGAGAGGAGTTAACCTATGAGTTACGTAATTGGTGTCGATCTTGGAACCAGTGCGGTTAAAACCGTGTTGGTCAATCGTGAAGGAAAAGTGGCATTTGAAGCATCCGAGGCATACCCGTTGTACCAGCCCAAGGCTGGATACAGCGAACAAAATCCCGAAGATTGGGTAGAGCAGACCATTGTTTCCTTGCGTAAATTGCTTGAAGTGTCTGGCGTGCAGCCTTCGGAAATCGAGGGATTGAGCTTCTCCGGTCAGATGCACGGACTGGTCTTGGTAGATGCTGAAGGCAAACCGCTGCGAAATGCAATCCTGTGGAACGATACACGTACTACGGCTCAGTGCCGTCGCATCGAAAAAGTGCTGGATGGCAAGCTGTTAAGTATTGCCCGGAACCGTGCACTGGAAGGCTTTACCTTGCCAAAAATTCTGTGGGTTCAGGAGAACGAGCCTGAATTGTTACAGCAAGCATCCTTGTTCCTGTTGCCAAAAGACTATGTGCGTTATCGCCTGACGGGGGATTACGCTATGGATTATTCCGATGCAGCGGGTACCTTGCTGCTGGACGTTGCAGGCAAGCAGTGGAGCAACGAGATTGCAGAAGCTTTCGAGCTGCCGATCTCCCTTTGTCCACGTCTTGTGGAATCGTTTGAGGAAGTGGGCACGTTGCTGCCTGAGATTGCGGATCAAACGGGTCTAGCGGCTGCAACAAAAGTATACGCAGGTGGTGCGGATAATGCGTGTGGTGCCATTGGCGCAGGCATTCTGAGTGAAGGACAGACGATGTGCAGCATCGGAACGTCCGGGGTTGTGCTTTCCTACGAAGAGCGTAAAGATCTCGACTTCGAAGGCAAAGTACACTTTTTTAACCACGGAGAGAAAGATGCCTTCTATATTATGGGTGTAACGCTTGCCGCAGGATATAGCCTGTCCTGGTTCAAGGATACGTTTGCAGCGGACAAATCGTTTGATGTGCTCTTGCAGGGCATCGATCAGATTCCGGCGGGCAGCAACGGATTGTTGTTCACACCATATATCGTTGGGGAGCGTACACCTCATCCGGATGCGAATATCCGTGGCAGCTTCATTGGTATGGATGCAGGACACAAGCTGGAGCACTTTGGACGTGCGGTGATGGAGGGCATTACCTTCTCGCTACGCGAGTCCATTGATATTCTGCGTGGCGCAGGCAAAACCGTCAATGAAGTTATCTCCATTGGTGGCGGTGCCAAGAATGAAGCCTGGTTGCAAATGCAGGCGGATGTCTTTAACGCTACGATTGTGAAGCTGGAGAGTGAACAGGGTCCTGCGATGGGTGCAGCAATGCTGGCTGCCTATGGCTGTGGCTGGTTCCCGTCCTTGCAGGAGTGTGCAACAGCGTTTATTCGTCCAGCGAAATCCTATGAGCCGAACCCGGAAACGGTTGCCGTCTATGATCGACTGTTTGCACTGTACCAGGAAGTCTATGGACAGACACGTAGTCTCAATGATCGTTTGGCTGAATACCGTTAATTCATTTATTTCACTACATTAATCTTGTGATTACATTTAAAAGCATCCGCGAAGGCGGGTGCTTTTTTTGTCGTTCATCGAGATTAACCCCATGAAAGGTTTCTTTGGCCTGCATATCCGCATTCCAGCTCTGCATAGATTGGAAATAGAGGATTGTGATTCGTCCAGGCATCGTGTGTCGGACATTTTAATAGGCAGAAGCTTGAGCATGGGGGTGAAGCTTTGGATGGACATGAGGAACATGAAAGACCACATATTACCTTATCGATGATCGTTCGTAATGAAGAGAATCGCTATCTCAGGCAGGCACTGGAGAGACATCGTCCCTGGATTGATCGCGCAGTAATCATTGATGACGGAAGCACGGATGGAACAGTCGCGCTGTGCAGGGAACTTTTGGACGGTATTCCACTCGTATTAGTGGAGAACGCTGCTTCACGTTTTGCAGACGAGGTAAGCCTTAGAAAACAACAATGGGAAGAGACGGTGGCGACCAATCCGGAGTGGATTTTGAATCTGGATGCGGATGAGATTCTAACCCGTGACTTTGGGGTGGTACGGGATCTGCTGCTCAGTGGCAATGAAGATGCGATCTATTTCAGATTGTTTGATATGTGGAGTGAGACGCATTACCGGGAAGATGAGTTCTGGCAGGCGCATGCCTATTATCGGCCATTTCTGATTCGTTATCACCCGGGGATGAACTATGAATGGAAGGAGACACCCCAGCATTGTGGTCGTTTTCCGTTAACGATCCAGCATTGGTCCTATGGATGTCATGCTCCCCGGGTGAAGCACTATGGTTGGGCGCGGGAAGAAGACCGTATCCGCAAATATGAACGCTATCAAGCACTGGACCCTGAAGCAAGATACGGTTGGAAGGAACAGTACGAATCGATATTGGATCAAGAGCCACGACTGTTGGCATGGTTCGAATAAGGAGAGGGGGAGTGAGCACGTTGAAGAAAGACCCGTTACGCAAATCGCAAGAAGAATCCCAACCTCAAATAGAGCCGAATTCCCAAGAGAAAGAGGATCAGAATGAGAAGCAACATGAGAGCGCAAATGAGAATCAGAAAGAGAGCCAGATTAATCATCGACCGTCCAGACGTTCTGATAATTCGCTGGAAACCCGCCAATCGGAAGAGCATGAAGCGTTTGAGCAAGAAAGAATACTGATCGCCAGCCCGATTCGCCAGACAACTCCGGTTCTCCGTGAATTTCTGGATTCTCTGCATGCACTGGAACGAACAACAGTAAAGACGGATTATCTGTTTGTTGACGATAACGTGGAAGAAGCCGCATCGAATATATTGCATGAATTTGTGCTTCAGCATGAAGGGACGGTTATTCAAGCAGATGAACATGGTAGCGGTAGTCCTGACAACAAAGGGGTGTACAGCAAGGATGAGGGAGGACACTATTGGCAGGATGAGCAGATTTGGCGTGTAGCCGGTTTGAAAAATCGCATATTGCAATATGCACGCCACAATCACTACGATGCGGTGTTCCTGATTGATTCTGACTTGGTGCTGCATCCGCGGACGCTGGAGCAACTTGTATCGAGTGGCAAAGACATTGTATCCAATATTTTTTGGACCCGCTGGCAGCCGGATGCCAGGGAAATGCCGCAGGTATGGCTGCAAGATGAGTATGCTTTGTTTCGCCGCGGTGGCAAAACAGTAGACGGAACCGAGACGGAGGACGAGGGCACGCAAACGACTGCTTTTCTAAATCAGCTACGGATCCCGGGTTGTTATGAAGTTGGAGGGCTAGGGGCATGTACTCTTATTCGCAAAAATGTTCTGGCAGCAGGAGTCTCATATGACCAGATTCCCAATGTATCCTTCTGGGGCGAAGATCGTCATTTCTGCATCCGTGCTCAGGCACTGGGTTTTCGTTTGTTCGTTGATACTCATCTCCCCGCGTACCACATCTATCGATTGTCCGAACTGCCGGGGGTTTCCGCCTTTAATCGCAGAGCGAGAAGAGGTGAGGAGACGATCAGTATTACCCTGTGTATGATTGTGAAAAATGAAGAAGCTTCCCTCGCCAGATGTCTGGACTCGGTCAACGGTATTGCCGATGAGATTGTAATCGTGGATACCGGATCAACGGATCGTACCCGTCAGATTGCTTCCAGATATACGGATCGTATCGTTGACTTTGAATGGGTGGATGACTTTGCAGCAGCACGCAACTATGCCTTCGATCAGGCAAAGAGTGAATATATTCTGTGGCTGGATGCAGACGATGTGTTCGAACCGGAAGATCGGGCGAAACTGATCGCCTTGAAACGTTCGCTGGACCCGGATGTTGATAGTGTGACGATGGATTACAATCTGTCATTCACAGCAGATGGCAAGGTAGCCTACAGCCTGCGCCGGAATCGTCTGGTGCGTCGGGATCGGCAATTTCGCTGGATTGGCGCGGTGCATGAATATCTGGCTGTAGCGGGCAATCTGTTGCATAGTGATATAGCGGTTACCCACAAGAAAGATAAGGAGTATACCGATCGGAATCTGCGGATCTATCGCAAAAAGGAACAGGCCGGAGAGGAATTTGGGCCGCGTGACTTGTACTATTTCGGTAATGAACTGAAGGACCATGGACAGCATGAGGATGCGGTGAAGTACTATGAGAAGTTTCTGGATACAGGGCTAGGCTGGGTGGAAGATCAGATCGCTGCTTGCCAGAAAATTGCGGATTGTGAAGCTGCACTTGAACGTCCGGAACAGGAAGTCACGGCGTTGTTCCGATCATTTGCCTATGATTTGCCAAGAGCCGAGATATGCTGTCGATTGGGTGGTTATTTTGCCGACCGTGAAGATTATCGCAAGGCCCTGTTCTGGTACGAACAGGCGACTCGTGCTGTACGTCCTGATGATCCTATGGTAGTGCTGAATGAAGCAGCCTGGACCTGGATGCCGCATCTGCAACTATGTGTGTGTTATGACCGGATGGGTAACCGTGCCAAGGCCCGAGAACATAATGATATCGCACTCGCCTATCATCCAACACATCCGAGCATGTTATATAACGATCGATACTTTAAAGATTTGGAGAAGGATAACGTGTTGGAAAACGCTTAGTATTTTCAGTGGAAATGCGGCCTCTTTCGTGGAATTGAATGGGTTAATCAGCCCATGCTCCATGGAGAGGTTTTTTGCATTGTGATAAAAGTACATCATAGAGTTGGTGACAGACGCATTCACATTGAAATGGATTAATGTATTTCATCCAGGGGAGGATATGCTTTACAATAATGAATAACGGAAAAGCGGTGACCATGATTACCTGTCTTCGGCTGCCGAATTGATGAAGCAAGGGGAACTGGATATGAATCTGACGGAAGTTCTATTGGAGTCGAGGCTGGTCGCGATTGTGCGCGGTATAAGCCGCGAAGCGGCAGTAACAGCTGGACAAGGTATGACAAGTGGCGGTATCCGACTGATGGAAGTCACACTGAACACACCTGGAGCACATGATATTATTGCAGACTGGCGTGAGCGGCATGAAGGAAAGGCTTATGTTGGAGCGGGTACGGTACTGAATGTGCAGATGGCAAAGGAAGCAGTTGCTGCAGGCGCACAATTTCTGGTGTCTCCCAATGTCGATCTGTCTGTCATTGAATATGCTGTAGAACATGGTGTCGAGATCTGGCCTGGAGCCATGACACCTACGGAGATTGTCGCTGCCCATGAAGCGGGAGCACGAGTTGTGAAGCTGTTTCCGATGGCGAGTCTGGGCATACCGTATCTGCGGGAGATCAAAGCTCCACTGAATCATATTCCACTGCTGGCAACAGGTGGTGCCACACTGGAGAATATTGCTGACTACTATGCAGCAGGTGCTGCTGCAGTGGGTCTGGGAAGTGCACTTTTACCACGAGAAGCTCTTCTAGCAGGAGATCATGAGCAGATTGCAGCATGTGCACGGAGATTTGTGGAAGCAGCTGGAGCCTAGGATTCCAGCATCAGATGAGGAATATGTATATTTGGGTATATATATGATGGTTCCTTTAAATTAGTTGTTGGATTAATCTTTATCATAAAAACCCATGTCGCTTAACGTGCCGTTCATTCTATTGTTTTATGATGGATGTATGCCAGAATTCGGAGAGGAGAGATGCCCTGTGAAAGCTAAAACAATGATAGGCGGCATGCTCGCCGTGGCCGCAGTAACGGCAGGTGGTTTATGGAAGGCAGCGGTAAAGAGCCAGACACCCAAAAAGATTCCAATCACACTGACACCCCCAATGCCATTTGAGGATGTGACCTTTGACAGTGGGGGAGGTCGGGTACATGGCTGGTTCATCCCGGCCAGAGCCGACATTCCGAAACCATGGCCGCTCGTTATTATTGCACATGGCTGGGGCTCCAATCGCTCCCGTGTTCTTCGTTACGCACGTCCGATCTGGGAAGTAGGATATGCCTTATTTATGTATGATGTGCGTAGTCATGGGGCCAGTGATCCGGTTCGTGCTGCATCTGCCTACCTGTTCCGGGATGATCTGCTCGCGGCGTTGCGGTATACGACTGCACGACCAGAGATTGATGCAGATGCCATCGGAGTGCTTGGTCATTCTTTGGGTGGACTGGGTACGATTCTTGCAGTGACGGAGGGAATTCCTGTATCAGCAGTGATTACGGACTCGATGCCATCGCAATTTGAGGTAATCGTCAGTTCAGAGCTGAGACGCCGGCGTCTGCCCTTGTTTCCACTGGCCCAGTTAATCCCGAGAATCTGGTTCTGGCGACTGGGTGAATCTCTGAAATCTTATCGTCAACGTGATCCGGTGATCATGCTGAATGAACGGCGCAGGGGGATGCAACTGCCGATGCTTATGGTGCACTCCAAGGGAGATAATTTCATTCCCCCGAGTGAGCTTGAATATTTTATGTCCAAGGCCGATCCGCCTGTTGAACATCTATGGGTCAACAGCGGAGGACACAGTTGTTCCGAGGAAGATCCCGCCTTCTGGGATACCGTTATTCCCTTTTTGAAAACCCATGTTCAAGGTCAGAAGAAGTCGAACGATTCGTCTATAGCGAGTAGTTAAAAAGATAGAATCAGCCTACATAAGAGTGCAGGCTAACAGATAAAACGCCAACGTGGTTGGCGTTTTTTTGCTGTTATTAGCAATATGCAGAAATTCACATTTGTAAAATTGCCCCGAAAACGACGATTAAAAAGGAAGCTTATGGTATCATAGAATAGACTGGCAATATTCATGCGAGGTTATTTGTTATGCTTCTTTGTATGAAATTGAAGGGAGAGGTCGAGATTTGAGTTTGAATTGGAAGTTTAATTTACGTTTGAAAATGTTCGCAACCAAAGCAACAACCGCAGCGATGGCAACACTGCTGCTTGCTTCGCAAACACCAGGTTTTGCAGGCAGTGCATCAGCCGCGCAAGCAGAGCAGTTGACCGAAGCGACAACGGGGGAAAATGAACAACTAGACGCAACGAGCAATGACGTGCCTGAGGGAGCAAAAATCTCATCCAGGCAAGCCAGTGAAAATATACTGAAATTATTTCCATTGTTAAAAAAAGCAACGATCTCATCTGCACGATTCGATTCACCTAATTCCTATCCACCGCCAGAATACAAGGCGTGGGAGATCGGGTTCCAGATTACACAAGGCAATCATACGTCGGGATTCAGTGGAACTGTACATGCAGGCACAGGGGAAGTGTTAAGTGTACATTTGCCGTCGGATATCCTGGATAAACATGTCTCGGAATCGGATGTGAAGCTAACCAAAGCTGAAGCTGAAGAAAAGGCCGTGGCACTGTTGTACCAAGCGATTCCGGGTCTTAAGGACAATGAATATGCTCCGCTTGGAGATCTGTATTCTTCCATTGAACAAGAGTCATTGTTTGGCAGAACAGAGTATCGATACGGGTACCAGTTAAAACATGATGGATTGTTATCTGACGCAGAGACAGTCTACATTAATGTGGATGAAAGTGGTTTGGTGACAGGTTACTCACGAGGTACTATTGAAGCCAAGTATCCCTCATCGAAACCGGCAGCTTCAGAAGAGAAGGCCAGACAGCAGTTTGAAGAACAGTTCGATGTGGAACTGGCTTATATCGCCAAAGATCGTCTGTCTTCCAAACAGGGTCAGCAGTATTACCTTGCATATACACCAAAAAATATCAGTATCGTTCCAATTGAAGCCAATACGTTGGAACGGATTAATACATTAACAGGTAAAGCTGTAGATGAAGATTCTTTGCAGCAGGATACGAAGTTGAAAGGTGATGTAACGCCTTTTGTCCCGGCCAATGGTACGAGGTTAAATGTACAGCAGGCCGCCAATCGGGTCGCAACAAACTTTGATATTCCCAAGGGTTATAAGCTGGAGCATAGCCAGTTGGGCAAGGGATATTACTCAAGTCCGAACAATCAGGTATGGAGTCTGAGCTGGAGCGATCGAAGTGCCAATATGTCCTATATGTTCATGCGGGATATCTCAGCACAGGTAGATGCAGTTACCGGGCAGATCTATAGTTATACGATGATGCAACGAATCGGACCAGAGATGGAACAGGAGAAGCCGGCTGAGGAGAAGGCAGGCAAATTGGTAACCCGGAAGCAGGCTGAGAAACTGGCGATGGACACAGTGATTGCGCTAGTTCCAGACGCAACGGAGCAGTTCCGACTGGCTAACGTGATTGAGGTGGATGATGCTCGCACATTTTTGTTCCAGCGTTATCTGAACGGAATTCCGGTTAAGGAAGATACGGCACAAGTACAGGTGTTAAACAACGGGACGATTAACGAGTTCTATACACGTATTGCGGCAACGCCTGAACAACTGCCAGCAGATGTTAAGCCAGCCATCAGTTATGAAGAGGCCAAGGCACTCTATCTGGAGGAGTTCAAGCTGATCCTCGCATATTCCCGTTATGGCGGATATGGTATGAACGGTGGTCAAGTCATCCCAGCGGGGGTGAACCTTGCTTATATGCCTACACGTGATGAGAATTCGATCTATGGCAACTATGAAGCACTGGATGCGAACACAGGGGAGTGGAAGCTTTTATACGGGGACACCAGCTCCGCAACAAAGGCTGAGCCTACGGATATATTGGGTCATGTGGCCGAAGCGGCTCTACGCAATATGACACAGCACGGCGTATTGCTTGCTGATGAGCAGGGACGCGTATTCCCGGATCGTGTGATCACCCGAGGAGATTGGTTTAACTATCTGGCAAGAGCGATTAATCCAAATATGGATCTGTACTACAGTGGGGACGGAGATGACAAGTTATACGCTGATGTGACGCCTGACAGCCCGTATTATAAGGCAGTTCGGGCATTAATCGATCAGCGCTGGCTTGCCGGAGCGGACCCTGAACAGAATTTGAATCCGCAGGAAGAGATGACACGTGAAGAATTGGCAGTGCTGCTTGTACGTATTTTACGCTACGAGAAGCTGGCCGGATTCTATACGTTGCCATCGGATCTTCCCAACATTGCGGATGCCAGTGCCATTATGAGTAAGGGAGCGGTTTCCCTGAGTCTGAAGCTGGGATTGCTTCCTTCGATTGAAGGACGATTCATGCCTGCACGTAAAGTTACGGTAGCTGAAGCGTCACAGGTATTGGAACGGCTGGCGAAGCTTCAAGGTAAAACAGATACGTTTATGAGTGGTAATCGCCTGTATTAGACGAGGAATCACTCATATCATGCCCAAGCTAATCATAGGATGAAGATAACGGGTAATCGTGATTCATTGAACTAAAGATCAAAGGGACCTTCCATAGAAGGTCTCTTTTGATTTGCTTTGACAAAACTAGAAGAATGACGACAGAGCCTTTTGTGATACAATAGGGCGTGAGAACTTTGCAAAGAAGGGTGGGTTCCTTTCATGGGTAAGAACGGGAAACGAATTATCACCATACTGCTGGCAGGCTGTCTGATTGCTGTAGCATTACCACGTACGGTTGATCTGGATCAACTGTATGCTGCATCAGGGACATCAGATATATCCACGGCAACAGATTTGCGCCAGACCTTGCTTACGGCAATGTCACAGCGAACGGAGGAACTTGTTTTTACATACAAAGGCAATGTGAAGGGCCTCAAAAAACAATTACAAACCTCCATCGATGAGGCAATGAAGAGTGACCCCTATATCCAATATACCGTTAAAAGTTATGCATTTAATTATAAAGGCTCCAATGTGTCCGCCGAGGTCCATGTGACACTCTCCTACCGGGAGACCAAGGAGCAGACCGATTATGTGAATCGTAAAGTCACAAACGTGTTGAAAGAAATCATCAAACCAGGCATGACGGATCATGAGAAGGTCAAGGTCATCCATGACTGGATTGTGCTTAACCTTTCCTACGATACTTCGCTCAAGAAATATACGGCCTACGACGGGCTTGTTACAGGCAGTACCGTATGTCAGGGATACTCACTGTTGGCATATCGGATGCTGGAGCGAGTAGGTATCGATAACCGGATTGTGGAAGGTACAGCAGGCGGGCAGCTTCATGCCTGGAATATCGTGAACCTGGACGGCAAGTGGTATCACATGGACACCACCTGGGATGATCCTACCCCTGATCGCAAAGGTAAGGTGAGCCACAGCTACTATTTGCTGAGTGATGATGAGATGGCACGTGACCATATCTGGACAGGCAAAAGCAAGTACCCCGCTGCGCCAGCCCCATATCGAGAAGCTTTATTAAAGCTGGTGAAGGCCGGAGATAGCAAAAAAGCCGCTTATCAGAAGCTGTACCACGCTCTGGACTATTCCCTGTATGATGAACAGGATGCTGTTAAAGGCCATGCTGCGCTGAAGACCAAAGTTCAGAGTAAGCTGAAGGAAGGCGGAACCTCGCTGACATTCAGGTACAAGGGTACGGAGGCTGGGCTGATAGAAGATTTGCAGGATTTGTACCAGCTTGGCATGAAATCGATATCTTATTATGTATCCAAAATGGAAGGTACTACGGATCTGCGCGTCAAAATTAACTGGACACTATAACAACTGTTTGAACAGGATGCTCCGCTTGAGGAGTATCCTTTTTTGTGTTCAATTTTGTGTTCAAAAGCGAGGATTTTAGTGTTGTCTATTTTTTGTATATGTCGCTTTGCTATTCTAATCTTCGGCGTATGCCAACACTACGTACGAGGAGGATATGCAAACAATGAGGAAAAAAGTGAGCATAGTGATCATTGCTCTGTTACTGGTCACGCAAATGATGCAGGGTTGGATATTTACACCAACAATGCATGCTCAGGATGAATTAACTAATTTGCCAGCCAGTGCAATCAGCGATACAGCGTCAGAAGAAGGTTTGGCAGATTCGGAAGAGGTGAACACCGTTGACGTTGCTGCCAGTCCGGAAGAAGAGGGGGAGGGAAACCTCAACCAGAGCAGTTTAGCAATCGCAGCTGCAGGTCCGGTAATTACAGATCAATTGATTACCAGTGTGCAGATGTACAATCAGGCACCAGAAGACAACGGGAATGGCACAATTGAAGTCAAAGGAGATAAAATCGAGGATATTCGACCACGCATTCAGGATGAGGTGGCTGTAGTCTTTACATGGGGACTTGCAGATGACAACCACAACTACAGCGATGGCTCTACGTTCACCTTTAACTTGCCCGATAAATTCATCATCGGATCGCAGCTTAAGGGTAATCTGGATGGCGCTGTTGGGGAGTATGTGGTGAATCCAGATGGCACAATCATCTTTACCTTTAATGAACTGATCGAGCATGCGAAGCTGGAAGGTAACTTCTACGTGTGGATCAAGTTCGATGAGAGCAAGATGGAAGATGGCTTGAAACAACAGATAGACTTTAGTTCCGTAGGGCAGGGCATCATTGATGTACATTTTGCCAACACAGCCGTAGATAAGTTGAAGAAATCGGGAAGCGCAAACAAAGACAACTTCAACTCGGATGAAATTAAATGGACCGTAGATTTTAACCAAGGCGAGAAGGCTATGAAAAATGCTGTTCTTGTAGACACGTTCCCAGCAGAGCTGGAGCTCAAGGGCAATATCGAAATTCGCGAATTGGAAGTGCAATTGAATGGATCTGTAAAAGAAGGTCCAGTAATTCAAACGGAACCACAGTTTCCAATTCAATTGGGAGATACAGATAAGGCCTATCGTGTAACCTATACGACAAGTGTTAAAGCACCAACCACTGCTCCGTTCACCAACGTGGAGTATCAAAACCAGGTTGCGCTTACAACAGATCAGAGCGAGCACAACGAAACAGATATTGGCCGAGTTCGTGTGAGTTTTAATGAGCCCTTGAACAAATCAGGGCAAGATAGTGCGTATGATCCGGTGACACAGACGGTCACATGGAAAGTGCAATATAACTATAATCAGCAAGAAATCTTGCAAACGAATGCATGGATTGAAGACCGCTTTGATACGGCAAAACAGCAACTGATCAACAATTCCGTCAAAGTGTATCAAGTGGACATTAATGCAAGTGGAGCGGCTTCCAACAGAACACTGATCAATCCGAATGAATACACACTCGAAGCGATGGGTACAGGGTTCGATAATGGCTTCAGATTACATTTTAAGAACGATATTACAAAGGCCTATGAGATCGAATATGATACACAATCCATTCATCGTGTTTATACAAACGACACCATTACGAACACAGTGAATATGTATGATGGTACTTCCAAAACAGGCCGAAGAGACATTCAGGAAGTCATTTTTGCAAAGAGTGTAAAAAGTGAAAACTTCAACACAAAAGAAATCGAATGGCAGATTGTTTTGAACCGTGATTTGCAGGACATGACGGATATCGTCATCACCGACAATTACGAAGGCAGACATATGAAACTGATTCCGGGTAGTCTTCAAGTGAACGGTGTTAACAAAGACGACTTTGAACTGACTCCAGACCCGGCTGATCCAACGTATGAAAAAGGATTCTCATTTCGCTTGAAGGACGGCGTAACGCTTAGTACGGAGCATGTTATTACTTATAAGACAAGCTTTGATCCCACAGCGGGTATGCCAACGAATGATGAATATCGCAACTCGGCCAAGATCGATTGGGAAGAGTCTGATGTAAAACAGACTGCGATTACCAAATCTGCCGCGGTCAAACCGCAAGACTACACGATTCAAAATGGTAACAAAAAGGGTGAATATAGCGCCAAAGATAAAAAGATCACCTGGACAATCGATGTAAACTACAATTTGTTTGATATTCAGGATGCAATCCTTAAGGATGCTTACACTGGAGACCAATCTTTCGTAGACGGCTCATTGAAAGTTCATGAGTTAGAGTTGCAGGGAGCCAATAATGTTACTGCTGTAGGTAGCGAGGTTCTGCTCACACCTGGTCAATTCCAGTTGAACCCGGACGGTAAAGGTTTTGCGTTGGATCTGGGTAACATGGGCAAAATGGCTTATCGCATTCAGTACCAAACAAGTCTGGATGGACCATATTCTGTCGCAGGCGCTTATGCCAATCAGGCTGTTCTGACGGATGGTGAGGGTGGTGCAATACGATTTAATAGATCAGCCAGTGTTACACCTGCCAATGGTGGTGTATACGTGCGCAAAACAGGGAAGCAAGAGGGTACAACGGATAAAGCATCATGGACGGTAAATATCAATCCAAGTCAATCTTTCATTCCTGCGGGTAATCAATTGACAGATACCTTGTCAGAGAACCAGATTTTATTGGCTGATTCATTGAAATTATATGCAACCAATTTACCTGCCAACAATTCAGGCAATGTATCCACCAAAGCTGGACTTGTTGATCCGGCTGATTATGAATTGAATGTAGAGGGCAATACATTTACCTTTACCTTCAAGAAAGATATCCATACCGCATTCATTTTGGAATATCAGTCTTATATTAATGCCGATCATGGCGCCCGAATTGAGAATAAGGTTGAATTTGCAGGCCAATCTTCCTCGGTAATCGGGGAAGGTAATCAGTCGGGAATCAAAGTTTCCTTGGCTGGAGCAGGTGGAGGAGCCTCCACAGGTTTAGGCAAAATCAGAATTTACAAAGTCAGTGATGCAGGAGTTCTGCTGGAGGGTGCAATATTTGCAATCTATAATGCGTCTGGAACTACGCTTCTGGAAACATTGAAACCAACGGACGAGAATGGTGTGGTTGAAAGCTCCAGAAACTATCGATTAAACAATCTAACCAACGGTGTACCTTATAAGTTAAAAGAATTATCTGCCCCGGCAGGATACTTGGTTGATCCTGAATATGGCTCTGCCTCAGGTAAAACGATTGAATTTAAGGATACGGATATCGCTTTTGAAATTAAAAATAAAAAGATTCGTCAAGGGTTTGAATTAAGCAAGGTAGATGCGGTGGACTCCTCCAAGACACTTAAGGGTGCAACTTTCGAATTGTACTCCAAGGACGGCGCAACGCGAGAGAAAATCGATGAGTTAACGACAGGGGAAGATGGGAAGATCGCCAAAGGTGGACTGTCGCCAGGGGATTATGAGCTGGTAGAAGTCGTGGCACCTGAGTTTTATCAATTGGATGCTACACCAATTCCGTTCACGATTGTAGAGAATCAGACGGAGAGTATTACATTAACGAAGTCTAATGCAATGGGTGCAGGTGGTAAACTTGTCGTTACGAAAGTAAATGCCAAGGATAAGTCCGTATTAAGCGGAATTGAATTCGAATTGCGTGATCGTTCCAACATTGTCATCGATACAAAAGTAACCGACCTAAATGGGGTCATTGAATTCGATGGTTTGGACTATGGTTCATATACATTGGTAGAGACCAAGGCAGAAGGCTTTGTTATTGAACAGCCGGAGACCCTTGTATCTATTATCAAACCGGAAACTCAAATAACCATTGAAAATAAAAAAAATGATCGTTCTGTGAAATTGATTAAAACCAATGCGGGTCGAACTCAGCACCTTCAAGGAGCTGTATTTGAATTACGAGCTCAAACTGCATTGATGGATGCAAATGGGAATTGGGAATTCCACAAGGTAACAGGTCTAGATGAAGCTTCACTGACAACCAATCAACAAGGTGAAATTGTACTTAAAGACCTAGATATCAATAAATATCAGTTGGTTGAAATAAAAGCACCTAACGGATACATGTTGGAAACAACACCCGTACCATTTGAAATTACGAACATACAAACCGAAGCCGTAGTTGTGGAAAAAACAAATCAGGCTATCCCGGTTTCGGGTGGTGGGACTAGTGGACCTTATAATCCGGGAACACCTACTACAGGTGTAACACCAGATCCGGAGAAACCAGTAACCCCAGAACCAGGAACGCCAAATCCGTCGGTTCCAGGCACGGTTGTAACTGAACCTACAGAGTCTGGGGGAGGAACCGAAAGTCCGACAGATGAAGAATCCGGGGTAGTGCCACCGACACCAGGCGATTCCAACGGTGACGGCACTGCACCTCCAGTTGGGGATACAGATGCAACGGATGGGGATGGTGCACTTGCACCTGCTGCTGGAACGGATACAGATGGATCACAGGGCAATGGAAATTCTGCATCACAGCCAAACGGAAATTCGGGAACTCAGGGAATGCTGCCACAAACAGGTGAAGAGAGCACAATGGCTTACACTGCTGTGGGCATGATGCTGATGGCGTTAGGTAGCGCGGGATTCATGTACTTCCGCCGCAGACAACAGCTTCAACGCTAGATCGAAACACGCAGTATTTAAGATTCATCGTGTGTAGATAGAAATACCCTCTAGCAATCACTACGAAGACTTAGCGTCGACGTGTGAATATGCTAGAGGGTATTTTTTGGTGATATTTAGGAAGGATCAGGTCCCCGTAACATTCGGTTTCACTGCAATAGCTCTTACAATTAGGCGATGTGTTGGATTGACGAGTGGATCACAGGTAATCAAGGTAAGGACCTGTCCAAGCCCGGGATCCTCCAGCACAGATAAGTCAGTTGGCTCCACAACAGATATCTGATCTACCTTGTATTGGATAATCGTTCGATCTGCCAGGGTGACTTCCATTGAATCACCAATCTGGAGTTCTACCAGACGATTGAACAGCCGTCCTTTTTTGTGGGCGCGATGAGCGGCTATGGCAGCATTACCTTTGTTCCCGATACTGGTGGTTTCGACAAGATGGGTTGCAGCTACCTTCATGTTGCTCTCCGTTGCACCCTCCAGAATCGGTAAGCGGACATTAATCTTGTCAATCGATAACACCCCCAACGTATCCGATGAGACCTCTTGCACTGTACCTGTATTGTCAGTAGTCGGCTCGGCAGAAGCTGCATCCTGTATGCCTTGTTCGAAGGAGTGATTAAGCTTAGACAAGCCGTTTTGCAATTGCTCCAGATCGTTCATGACACGGGTTTGTTGCCAGTCATAATACGTTTCCCGCAGGAAAGGAAAGCTGATGATCAGGATGCCCAGTAGAACGAGCAGAATAGAGAATTTTTTCATTATATATCAACTCCCGTTGTCCAAGAAAAATAGTATACCTTTCTCTATTCTACTTACGGATCTATACAAAATATGGACAGGGACGAAAGGACGTACAGAAATGTTCGAAAGGGGGTAGCCGACCCAAAACAAAACCTCCCCGTTTCGCTACAGTAGGAAAACTGCAACGCCACGGGGAGGTTTTTTTATATAGAGTCGGATTGAATCAGTTAATGGTGGTATACGTTGGAGCTACTATTTGTCACTTGGTGACTCGGTAGGTGTGAAGTCACATTCCTGTAGCGGCACCACTTTGGTCTTTTTGATCCATTTGTAACCGAGCCACAATACCAAGAACAGGGGTACGCTCAAGTAGGCAACGATGGCTCCACTCCAGTCGATCTGATCACCCGTGAAGGCCTGGTAGTTCTGTCCGATGATCACGATGATACACAGGACAAAGGCAAAGATTGGCCCAAACGGGAACCAACGTGCACGGTAAGGCAGATCGCTCAGATCCCTGCCTTGTGCAACGTATGCACGACGGAAGCGATAATGACTGATAGCGATACCCAGCCAAGTGATAAAACCACACATACCGGATGCATTCAACAACCAGGTGTACACAATCCCATCACCGAACAGCGAGGCAAGGAATGCCAACATACCAACGGCTGTTGTAAGCAAAAGTGCATTCATTGGAATACCCTTTTTGTTCAACTTGCCCAAGAAACGAGGGGCTTTACCATCACGGGCAAGGGCATAGAGAACCCGGCTTGAAGCATACATGCCTGAGTTACCGGCAGAGAGTACAGAAGTCAGAATAACGGCATTCATGACGGAAGCCGCAATGGCGAGGCCAGCTTTCTCAAACACCAGTGTGAACGGGCTGACACCGATATTCTCCAGGTCACCTTTGAGCAGATTCGGATGCGTATACGGGATGATCAGACTGATTACGGTAATCGCCAAAATGTAAAAAATCAGAATGCGCCAAAATACCTGACGAATTGCACGAGGTACATTTTCGCGCGGGTTTTCACTTTCACCGGCGGCTACCCCGATAAGCTCGGTACCTTGGAATGAGAATCCAGCAGCCATGAACACACCAAGCACGGCGAAGAATCCGCCATGGAAGGGCGCATCACCGATGGTGAAGTTGCTGAAACCAACGGCTTCTCCGCCCATAATACCAAAGATCATGAGCACACCAACGGCCAGGAAGATGATCACGGTAGCGACTTTGATAATGGCGAACCAGTACTCGGACTCTCCGTAGCCTTTGACCGATAGTACGTTCAAGGCAAAGATCAGCACGAGAAACAATAAGCTCCATAACATGGACGAACTGTCGGGGAACCAGTATTTAATGAGCACTGTAGCGGCAGCAAGCTCTGCTGCAATGGTTACCGCCCAGTTGTACCAGAAGTTCCAGCCCATGGCGAACCCGAGAGCAGGATCGACAAAACGTGCGGCATACGTATTAAATGAACCGGAGTCTGGCATAAAGGTAGCAAGCTCACCAAGGCTGGTCATTAGGAAATAAACCATGATGCCAACGGCCACATAGGCAATTAATGCTCCACCAGGGCCTGCGGTTGAGATGGCGGTACCACTTGCGAGAAACAGCCCGGTACCAATCGAGCCACCGAGGGCGATCATCGTCATATGGCGTGCGCGTAATCCTTTTTTCAGGGAAGGTCCAGTTGTTGTTGTTGGGTTACTGCGGTCTTGCATGGAAACACTCCTTCATTCGATATACTGATGTTTGCGATACTTGAATTCATAAAAACAAAAAGACCACAGGCATCAGCCTGCGGTCTTTAATATTTCAATGTCCGCACCATGTCCCAGATGATTAAGATAGCTCAACACAGAAGAATTCATACCTTTATATAAAGGAAATGTACTTCCGTGACAGTTCTGCGCCTTTCGACAGCAGCCCCAGCTCACCGGACCGTGTAAGGAACGTCCAGCGAGCTTCGGCGGGTACACCTTTCGGCTGATCTCATAAGCGGCTCCTTAGCGCCTCCATCAGCGTACTGATCGCACCCGCGACCTCTACCTCACCATCAATGGATGAGGTGTATCTATTGTCTATGAAATTATGAACAACACAACTTAACACCGTGTGTCCTGTTTAGTAAACAGACAATCAGTATAACGCGCATGGTTTTCCAGTGCAATAACAATTGTTGGATGTGAGGTCTGAAAGACGACTATTCCTCTTTTTTGTTACGACCAGCCATCTGCTGCCATACCGTTCCAGCAGCTTGTTCGCCGGACTCGATTCGCTCCAGAGCCATCTTCGCCTGCAGGCTGACTTCAAATTCAGGATCATCGGCTGCAACTCGCAACGCTTGCTCTGCTTCTTCGGTTCCGACCTCATAGAGAAAACGTGCTGCACGCCAGCGGACAAGTTTACTTTTATCGGATAACGTTGCTGTCATGGCTGGAGTGGCGGCAGGATCACCGATATCAGACAAGGTATCCCCGGCAGTCCGGCGTACCGCAGGAGAACTGTCCTGAAGCGCTTCATACAGCAATTCCATCGCTTCCGGTGTACGAATGTCACCCAGGTATACGACAGCCAAGCGACGGATCTGCATTTTGTTGTCATGCAGGGCATGGGCTACGAGAGGCAGTCTTTCTGCCGTAGGCTCCATGCCGTCAAATGCCGCATAGCGAACATTCCAGTCCTCGTTTCGCAGAGCCTCTTCAAGTTCGGCTCCATCCAATTCACGGCGGCGCTCGACGAACTCTTCGGATTTGGTACCATGTTCAATGGCCTGTTTGATAACCTGCTCCAATCGTTCCGGCGGGTAAGCGGCTTCCAATTCCTGCTCGACTTCACGTGCAATATCAGGCAATTCACCATATCGAACACCGTAATCACTCAGTTTACGTTCTTTGATCATTGTTGCACTGGCGACTTCCGTCACGGCTTTGACAAAACGATCTGACAGAGAGATTCGTTCTTCCTTGACCCCGGCCTTGACCCTAATTTGCATCGGTACGCCACGGAAGAATTGTACAAATACCTGTGCTTCTCCGAAGTGCTCGCCTGAACCATCTTCAGATTCTATCCAGTCCAGATCGATGCCTTGCTGTCCAAGGCGATTTTGGACTTCACCCAAGATAACGGACCAGTCGGCATTCCCTTTACGATCAAGTGCCACAAAGTCTGTCGTGTGGAACACACTCTTTACACCGGGAATATGAAGCATCTGGCGAATGAACGCCGGAGCAGATCGTTCGTTGTCCAGTGTATATGTTTTGCGAATTCCGTCCTCCAGACGTTCATCGAGATGTAGCATCATCGTATTTGGACTCGGTGTTGGTTCAATGGAAACAATATTCATCAATGTAACCTCCTATAGTACCAGATTCATCTTTAACTTCCCGTAAATTAAATCACACGGGTATTTCTCTATTTTACATCAATGTGTGGAATCTGCGAAATCATCTAGAAGTGAAGTGGACGTTTCTAACACTTAATGTGAAGAAGTACGAAATTTGTTAACACTTCTTTCATGTTCACGCACAAACATTTTTAAACGAAAATTGGCACAATAAAGATAAGAATCAACTG
The DNA here is from genome assembly GCF_047302515.1 of Paenibacillus amylolyticus. GTDB lineage: Bacteria > Bacillota > Bacilli > Paenibacillales > Paenibacillaceae > Paenibacillus > Paenibacillus amylolyticus_G. The sequence continues at coordinate 6,978,982 of NZ_CP168019.1, forward strand.
GAGGTTATACCTATGGAACCCATTACCGTGCTCTCGGATGGAAAACGTCATATTGCATATGAGAATATTATTCAATTGTTCAGGAACTGGATTGAGGACTCAACATCTGGTTCTGCGATAGAAACACATCGGGGAAGTTGGGAAAATGCCCGTTATTGTATTGTTGATTATCAGGTTGCCGAAGAAGCGGTGTCAGCAGCAAATGCCATTCGGGCTTTTATGCCACAACTTCCGTTACTGGTCATTACGGATTTCCAAGCCCTTATTCGGAAGCGTCACCTGCAACAGATTACAGGTACGGGTGAGATGAAGATGATTCTTTGGAACGAGCAAGACCCGAATCAACTCATCAAGGATATTGAAAATTGGTTTCATTCTTCGTCTATCCATAAATCAGAAATAGCCATACCGCCCATCTTATCCATGAGATAAAAGAGGGATATGGCCAAAGGTGTTTAACTTTCAATTGTTACGAACGTATTAGATCACATATTTATAGCCTGTTCCCCAAACCGTTTTAATATAACGTGGGTTCTTGGGGTCAGGCTCAATTTTTTTACGCAGACTTGAGATATGAACATCAATAGTACGATCCAGATAGGCGCGTTCGGAGCCTTTGATCCGATCCATCAGTTCATTGCGGGTGAACACTTTACCCGGATTTCGGTACAATTCCTTCATAATCTCAAACTCAATATGAGTGACCTCGATTTCAACGCCATCCACAAACAGGGTTCTTCTGTACTCATTCACATTCACATGTCCAGTAACCTCTGTCTGCTTGTCTTCTTTTACGGGTTTATCCTGGTAGGAAATGATTGATCTTCGCAGCAGTGCTTTAATCCGGGCATCCAACTCTTTCAAGCTAAATGGTTTGCACAGGAAGTCATCCGCACCATTATGCAATGCGCGAAGTCGATCATTCAGCATGGTGCTTGCCGAGATCATCAGAATGGGCACAGTGGAGTGCTGGCGAAAGGCTTCTACGAGATCATTTCCATCCATTTCAGGAAGCATGAGATCCGTTACAACAATATCTGGCTGGAATTGTGGAAACAGTAGAAGTGCCTCGCGGGCATGATGAACCCGTTCAGTGATGTATCCTTCCTCCTCAAGAAAGAAAGCAATCATGTCGGCCAGATTTTTCTCATCTTCTATAAGAAGTACTTTGATAGTCATAGGGTCACACTCCTGGTGAAAAATATGTTAAGAAAATGCTAAAAAAACAAGGTGAATTGCGAATAAATGCCGCAAATTTTTTAATGTTTCTATCCCAAAATATAGAATGTATATGTAGAGAAAAAATAAGCTTTTTGAATGAACTTTAATATTCTAGCATGAATGCAGTTTGGTTGCCGATCAATCAGAATTTCCCAAATCTACACCAAGTATTAATTACAGTATAATGGATCAGAACGAGTTAAGGGGAAAAAAGTAATATTGTATCCGCTTAAGTTTATAGGGGGAACCAACGTTGTTGTTGAAAACAGAAGAAAAAATGATCCATGAGGGCAATTGCTTATGGATCGTATAAAGGCAAGACAAATGCTGGATTGGCTCGTGTTGAAGCTGAGAATACCCTGGATTGGGACCAGCATTCTGATCATTCTGGGCTCATTAAGCACTATTTTCCCGTTTACTTTATTCTATGGTGTACAGTTTATGATTGGTAGCGCGGCAGCACTCGTTGCTCTACGTTTGCATGGGGCCATCTATGGATTTGTCACCCTTACAGTTATCCATCTGCTGAATACCGTCTTTGTCGGCTTTGTACCGCACAATTTAGCTGTAATGCTTGCCCACTTCTTGGAATTAATCTGGATGCTCGTTTGGCAGATCCGTTGGAAGAATGGCAGCCTAATCAAGGCTAATGCTGTCTTTTGGGTAGTGATGTTACTTCCTGTTATCTATGCCGGGCATTTTATGTTGGGTTTAAATATAGACGATTTGAAGTATGAGTATATGTATATTGCTGTAATTGGTATGGTGAATGCATTGATCGCGGGAATTGTAGTTGATTTTTGGATCACCACGGGTGAACACAAATCAAAACGCACGGGAACCATTCCACTAACAAGAATTGCGTTTAAATACGTAGTCGCCTTTGTGGTATTTGTTTCTCTTGTACTGTTATCCGCAGATAGCCGCAGACAATTGGGTCAAATGAATGATGCCATATTACGTGATATGAAATATGCAGCGACTGCGGTTGTTCAGGATATTGATGAAGAGTATGTTACCTCCGAGAATATGGATCAGAATATGGCGCGTTATCATCATCTACTGGGTGTGAATGTGATTCTGCTGGATCGGAATGATACAGTCGTTGCTTCTGGATTGAATACACTTCAGGCAGGCGATTACCTGGACATGGACAGATTCCGTCTTCTGAAATCAAGGGATAACCTCTTTCTGTTAAGTTCGGCAAATATCCATTACAGCGATGTATTGAATCACTGGAAACAAGCCTCTTTTATCTATGAAGCAGAAATGACAAGGTTAACACCTTATCGGGTATTCATTGTGACCGACTCGTCTAAGTATTACCCCCGAATCGAATCCATTTATCTGACCACGCTGCAATCCCTGTTCATCATCATCGTGGCTTCCATGATCGTAGCGGCTCCTCTCAGCAGTAAGGTTGTTAGTCCACTGTTAAGACTGACCCGAATGACAGGCTCTCTTCCGAGACTGCTGTTTCGAAATGGGAAGATGGAGTGGCCAACCAGCCATGTAACCGAAGTACAGATCCTGATTGGTAATTTGCGCAAAATGGCCGATGTGCTGCTGGAACAATTCGAACAGATTCGTCACGACAAGTTAACGCTTGAGGACAGGGTTATTGAGCGTACCAAGGAACTCAAGAATAGTGAAGAGGTCAAACGTGCCATTATAGAATCCTCTATTGATGCAATTATCGCTGTGGACTCCAGTGGGCTGATCGTAGAGTTTAATCCGGAGGCTGAAAGAATGTTTGGATTGCGTCGGGAAGAAGTGATCCTGCACAAGGATGCACCATCTCTTTTTCAAGGGGCCAGCTGCAAGGAGATCAAGAATCTGCTGGAGCGATTTGAATATGTTGAAGGTAAAAGATACACCATCGTTGAAGAAATTTCAGGTATCCGACGGGATGGTTCCGTATTTCCGATAGAGTACAAAATTGTTGAGATCCAGTTGGGCAAAAATGAGACATTATATAACCTGTTTATTAAGGATATTACGGAGCGGACCAGAGCAGAAGAAGATCGTGTACGTCATGCCCTTGCGCTGGAGAAGCTGAACTCGGAGTTGTTCAATGAGAAGATTGCCATTCAGGAACAGCGAGATATCAGTGAGCAATTTATTGAATCCGTACGAGAAGGGCTCGTGATGTCTGATCGATCAGGGACCATAACCATCGTCAACCGAAGGATAGAAGAGATGTTTGGTTTGGGTGATTTTATGGGTAGATCCATTGAAGATTTGGCGCAGGCGATTGATACGATGGTATTAACGGACAACTTCAATCTGATGGAACAGACTAGAGCATTCCTGAATGGAGAAACGGCTTTTATCGAGACCGAATTTATATTCAATAATGTGGATAAAAGTGTATTTTCCTTGTACATGAAGCAGATGGATGTCCCGGGTAAAAACCATGGGTTTCTGCTGGTGTTCCGTGACCGGACAGGAGAAGAACGGCTGGATCGGATGAAAAATGAGCTGATCAGTGTGGTATCTCATGAGCTTCGAACGCCTGTAGCCACCATTATGGGATATGTGGAATTAATGATGATGTATGACCTTCCGGCAAATCAGCAGCGGGAATTCATGCAGACCATCTCTTCGGAGGGCAAGCGGCTGAGCAGTTTGCTCGATGATGTACTCGATATTCAGCGCCTCGACAACGAAGGTATGACTTACCACATGACGTATGTACCGCTGGTTGAGTTGGTAGAAGGGGTTGCCGAACAGTGGAATATGAAGTCTGCCCAACGTATCTACGTCCATACGTTTAATGGAGACTTCTTTGCTTATGCTGACCAGAACAGGATGGTTCAGGTTCTGCATAATCTGGTGGGCAATGCAGTCAAGTATTCTCCGGGAGCCGATCGTATTGATATTACGTTATGGGAAGAAGAGGAATGGTTATGTCTTGATGTGCGTGATTACGGAATAGGTATTGCGGAGCAAGAGAAGGACATGCTGTTTAATAAATTCTATCGGGTCGATAATTCGGATCATCGGCAGATTGGTGGAACAGGAATTGGCTTGTACATTTCCCGTAAAATTGTAGAGGATCACAAGGGTACGCTGACTTTTATATCTGCACCGGACAAAGGAAGTACGTTCAAGGTCCGACTGCCCAAGCAGGACGTATTGGTGTGAATTTAAGATTGGATGAAGAAATGTATTTCACTTTTTTTATGAACCATGTTTATGTACGAGACCTACGGATAGAGCCTTTGCCCTTCAGCGCGTGAGCGTGATAAGGGGAAAGGCTTTTTTTGTTTTTCAATTTCCCCGGATAAAAAAACAACTTCTTTTGCAAACTGTCTATAGAGCCATAATTTGCATCCCATGCAAAAGGAGGACGGCAGGTATATGTTCCGTAAACAAGAGAAAACACTCATTATCGTCTGTCTGGTTGCAGCTGTGGTTGTGCTGTATGCCGTTGTGAAGAGCATCATCCGAATTATGAGTTATTGAGATACATGTTCAAGCAGAGTAACTGCTGTCGTACATAACGATTATGTGAAAGAGGAGTGTAACCATGTCATCCCTGGACCCTGTTTTGCTCAGCCGGATACTAACCGGCCTTACCCTGTTTGTACACATTATTTTTGCCTCTATTGGTGTAGGTGTTCCACTTATGATTGCCTTGGCCGAGTGGCGAGGACTCCGAACCAATGATATGCATTACACCTTGCTGGCACGCCGGTGGGCGCGAGGTTTTGTCATCACCGTTGCTGTTGGCGTCGTTACAGGCACCTCGATCGGATTACAGCTCAGTCTGCTGTGGCCGATGTTTATGCGGGTAGCGGGGCAGGCAATCGCCCTGCCGCTGTTCATGGAGACGTTTGCCTTTTTTATAGAGGCGATCTTTCTTGGAATTTACCTCTATACGTGGGATCGTTTCAAAAAGAAATATACGCATATGCTGCTGTTGATTCCGGTAGCTCTCGGCTCATCTGCATCTGCGATTTTTATTACAACGGTGAACTCCTTCATGAACCAGCCTCAGGGATTCACCCTGATTAATGGGATCATGAAGGACATTCATCCGATTGCTGCGATGTTGAATCCGGCAACGCCAACCAAAGTGTCCCATGTGCTCGCCTCATCCTACACCTTGAGTGCAGGTATTCTGGCGGGGATAGCCGCCTTCAGTTTGCTTCGGGGACGGGATCATGTGTATTACAAAAAAGCACTGAAACTCACGACAGTATCTGCGCTCGTATTTGCCATCAGTACCGTCATGATCGGCGATTCCTCCGGTAAATTCCTGGCGAAATATCAGCCGGAGAAGCTGGCTGCCGCAGAATGGCATTTCAAGACGATGAAAGAGGCACCGCTCGTCTATGGCGGTATTCTGGATGAGAATAATGAAGTGAAATACGCGATTGAGATCCCTTATGCGCTTAGCATTTTGGCGGGTAATCGTCCAGATACGGAAGTGAAGGGTCTAGAAGAATTTCCGGCGGATCTGAGACCACCACTATCCATACACTATATGTTCGACCTGAAGGTCACCACCGGAGTGATTATCCTGATGATTCCTGTGTTATATGTACTGCGGCGCTGGTTACCAGGGCGCAAGCCATACCCCAAATGGCTGCTACTCGGCATTGTTTTGCTGGGGCCACTGGCCATGATTGCAATCGAGTTGGGGTGGATGTTCGCTGAAGTTGGCAGGCAGCCTTGGATCTTACGCGGATATATGAAGGTGGCGGAAGCAGCCACGACGTCAACTTCGGTAGGATGGATGTTAGTGTTGTTCATCTTGCTGTATCTGATCCTGTGTTTCTCGTGCATTCGGGTACTCAGCAAGCTGTTCCGCAACAAGGAAGCAGAGAAGGAACTGGAGTCTCTGGGGCTTGAAGGAGGGATCGTGCATTGAGCTTCGAAATTGCAGGCATCGCGATATTGTGGACGTTTTTGTTCGGTTACCTGATCGTTGCTTCGATTGATTTTGGCGCCGGGTTCTTCAGCTTTTACAGCATTTTGACCGGGCATGAGAACAAAATTCATAACATCATTCAGCGCTACTTGTCTCCCGTGTGGGAAGTGACGAATGTGTTTTTGATCTTTTTTGTGGTTGGACTGGTCGGGTTTTATCCGGACAGCGCCTTTTATTACGGGACGGCTTTGCTGGTTCCAGGTTCCTTGGCCATTGTGCTGCTTGCCATCCGGGGCGTGTATTACGCCTACAATACCTATGGCAACCATGGGCAGAATAGCCGGATCTACATGGCATTGTATGGAGCGACGGGATTGCTGATTCCAGCCGTGTTCTCCACCATTTTGGCAATATCCGAAGGCGGGATCATTGAAGAGGTGGGCGATCAGGTGTTTTTTCGCTGGCGTGAATTTTTGACGAATCCCTATACATGGTCGGTTGTTTTGCTTGCACTGGTTAGTGTGCTGTACATCTCGGCGATGTTTCTATCTTATTATGCAAAACGGGCGGGGGATGAGCCGGCATATGAGGTGCTTCGAGAGTACGCGCTGCTCTGGAGTTTGCCTACCATTTTTGCAAGCTTTCTGGCTTTTCTGCAGATTAACAAACAGAATCCCGCACACTTTGAGCAGATGGTAAATATTTCATGGATGTTCATCGCTTCGTTTATTTGTTTTGTCATTGCCGTGTCGCTGGTGTGGAAAAGTAAATATCTAGGTTGGTGTTTTGTTGCTGTCATGCTTCAGTTTGCCTTTGCCTGGTATGGTTACGGGCGATCTCACCTTCCGTACATTTTGTATCCTTACATCAATATTTACGACGGCTTTACGAATCGCACGATGGGGATTGCGCTCATTACAGCGTTTAGTCTGGGGTTACTCGTGCTCATTCCTTCGCTTGTGCTGATTATGAAGCTGTTCCTGTTTGATGCCAATTATGTGCGCGGTAATTCTGGTAAAAAGAAAGGATGAGTCTGTTCATGCACCCAAACATGTTCTTACTCATGACTCCCTTGCTTGATCCACTATCTACTGAGGGAGTCACGGGGATACCCGGTATAACCGGATTGAGCTTTTTTGAGACATTCACCATTATGTACGCCCCTCCACTGATCATTGCGGCTGCTATTGTTTTTCTGTTTATATATCTGGCCGTATATAAGAACCCAAAGGATTGATTGGTTGGTACGTCCATTCCCGTTTGGGGTAATCTGTTGTTAAGAAATGAGGAAGGGAGGAGGGCCCTTTCATGCCGAAAATCCGTTATAACAATATCGATAATGTAAGTACGGACAAAACGCTGAAGGAATTCAAACAATGGAGGGAGCAACGGCGGAGCAAAGTGAAGGACTACTCCTACACCGTGCCCAAACACCCGCCTGAACTGGATTATCTGCATGCCAACCGGGATGACACAAGTATTACCTGGATTGGACACTCCACGTTTTTCATTCAATATTATGGATTGAACATCGTGACTGACCCGGTTTGGGCCGAAAAAATGGGATTTCAACGCAGGCTCGGTGCCCCCGGCATTCCGATTCAGGATATTCCACCGTTGGATGTGATTCTGATATCCCATTCCCACTATGATCATCTGCATCTGGCTTCCTTGCGTAAGCTGATTACAGCCAAGACGTTGCTGATCGTACCCGATGGTCTGAAACGCAAGATGATTCGCAAAGGATTCCATCGATGCCAGGAGATGAAATGGTGGGATCATATGACACTTGGCGGAGTCAAAATAACTTTTGTTCCTGCACAGCACTGGACGCGCCGAACGTTGTTTGACACCAATACGTCCCATTGGGGCGGTTATGTATTGGAATCGAATCATTCGGCAACGACTTCAGCAGCGGAAAGTGTTGCAACAACGAGCAATCAGGATGAGTCATCCACGGAATCAGGGAAGAACGATACATCCGGCGGCCCGCCTGTGTTGTATTTTGTGGGTGATACAGGTTACTTCCAGGGTTTCAAAACGATTGGAGAACGCTTTGACATTGGTGTTACCCTGATGCCCATCGGTGCCTACGATCCGGAATGGTTCATGACTTCTCAGCATGTGACACCCGAAGAAGCGCTGCAGGGGTTCGTTGAATCCGGCTCACAGCTCATGGTGCCAATGCATTACGGCACATTCAAGCTGGCGGATGATACGCCCAAGGAAGCGCTGGATCGGCTGGAAGTTGAACGTGAACGTTTAGGCATTGGTAAAGAGCGGATTCGGGTGCTTGGTCATGGCGAAACACTCCGCATTCACCACGAGGAAGGTAAACAGGGCTAACAAAAGTGAGCCAAATATGTTAATGTAGGGGTATGCCTGCATGAACAGTACATTTACCAAATCTTTAATAAGTAAAAAGCGGCCAATTTTCGAATTTGCCGCTTTTTTGTGTTATAATATGGTGCCAGAATAGGCATCGGGATATTGAATCCATGATTTACGCAACTTGCTATTCATGCAGTATGCAGATTAACCAATAAAGGATGGTATGCTTAATGATCAGTACAAGCGGCATCACGCTCCGCTACGGAAAACGTGCACTTTTTGAAGATGTAAATATCAAATTCACGCCAGGGAACTGTTACGGCCTGATCGGCGCCAACGGAGCCGGCAAATCAACATTCTTGAAAATTTTGTCTGGTGAGATTGAAGCCAACTCGGGAGAGGTGCACATCACCCCGGGCGAACGTATGGCCGTTTTGAAGCAAAACCACTTTGAATATGATGAGTATCCGGTTCTCGAAACGGTAATTATGGGTCATAGTCGTCTGTATTCCATCATGAAAGAGAAGGATGCTTTGTATGCGAAGGCAGACTTCACAGAAGAAGACGGTTTGCGTGCAGGTGAGCTTGAAGGGGAATTCGCTGAGCAAAACGGCTGGGATGCTGAACCAGATGCAGCGGCGCTCCTGATCGGTCTTGGCATTGTTCGTGACATGCATGACAAAAAAATGATAGAGCTGAGCGGAAACGAAAAAGTCCGTGTATTGCTGGCACAAGCGTTGTTTGGCCGTCCAAACAACCTGTTGCTCGATGAGCCTACCAACCACTTGGATCTCGAATCCATTCAATGGCTGGAGAACTTCCTGATGGATTATGAAGGTACCGTTATTGTGGTATCCCATGACCGTCACTTCCTGAACAAGGTATGTACGCATATCGCAGATATTGACTTCGGTAAAATCCAGATGTACGTAGGTAACTATGACTTCTGGTATGAGTCCAGCCAATTGGCACTTGCTCTGCAGCGGGATGCCAACAAGAAAAAAGAAGAGAAGATTAAAGAGCTGCAAGCCTTTATTCAACGTTTCTCTGCGAACGCTTCGAAGTCCAAACAGGCGACTTCCCGGAAGAAAACACTCGACAAAATCACATTGGATGACCTTCGTCCATCCAACCGTAAATACCCGTTTATCAACTTCAAGCCTGAACGTGAAGCAGGTAAACAATTGCTGACGGTAGATCGTATTGACAAATCCATCGATGGTGTGAAAATGTTGAATGATGTGAGCTTTGTGGTGAACAAAGGTGACAAAATTGCATTTGTTGGCCCGAACGGAAATGCCAAATCACTGTTATTTGATATTCTCATGGGTGAAACCGAAGCAGATAGCGGCGAATATACTTGGGGTATAACGACGACTCAGGCTTATTTCCCGAAAGACAACTCTCAGTATTTTGACGGTGTAGACATGACTCTCGTGGATTGGCTCCGTCAGTATTCGAAAGATCAGGATGAAACGTATCTGCGTGGATTCTTGGGCCGTATGCTGTTCTCCGGTGAGGAGTCCCAGAAGAAGGCTAGCGTACTCTCCGGGGGGGAGAAGGTTCGTTGTATGCTGGCAAAAATGATGCAGACAGGTGCAAACGCACTGATTCTGGATGAGCCAACGAACCACTTGGATCTTGAATCCATCACAGCACTGAATAACGGTATGATTGACTTTGACGGCACAATGCTGTTTACATCCCATGACCATCAGTTCATCCAAACGATTGCTAACCGGATTATCGAAATTACGCCAACAGGCATCATCGATCGCCAAATGAGCTATGACGAATATCTGGAAAGTGATGAAATCAAAGAACTGCGCAATAAAATGTATCCGGTAGAAGCTTAATCTAAGCATCATCTGCGGCACATGATTATAGGAACACCAAAGAACCGCAAGCCTCTGTGAAGAGGGCTTGCGGTTCTTTTTGTAATTCAATGGTTTCTCGGCGGCTTTAAGACCTAAGATCCACCAGTACGGCGACGTTGGTTGTTAGGCTTTTTGTTGTTTTGACTCTTCATCGCTTTAGGTCCGCCTTCAAAGTAGGCGCTGGATTGGTTACCAGAATTTGCTTGTTCTTTCTTTTGCGCCAGCTTTTGGCGTATAGCATCCTGCAAACTGACCTTTTTCGGTTCGTTATTTTCGCTCATCGTTATTTCCCTCCCGGTCTTACAGTGAGCCGTCCAGATTGGACGGGATGTACCTATTTTATACGTTTTATAAAAGCCCCACAAGGGCAACCTGATAAAATGCTCAAAACCTTTGGTTTTACTTGGGTCAACATTCTTTCTTACGACCTACAGCAATGCAGCCTGGCAACACTGTTTCTGTAGACCCACACGCTCCGCATTTGGTAACATGGAAAAACCGTAATACGAAACGTTAAAGGGGTGTCGCCCGGTTTGAACGCTTATGAAGAAATTCGAAAAGGGGAGCGAGGGGCTTGGGTTAGTATCGTAGCCTATCTCGTCTTGTCCGCTTTTAAGCTGATCTGTGGATATTTATTTGCTTCCAGCGCCTTGCTGGCCGATGGTTTTAATAACCTTACAGATATTGTGGCATCCATTGCTGTACTGATTGGGCTTCGGATCTCCCAGAAACCACCTGATTCGGATCATGCCTATGGTCATTTCAGAGCGGAGACGGTTGCTGCCTTGGTGGCTTCATTTATTATGGCTATGGTTGGGCTGCAAGTATTGGTTGAAGCCGTTCGCTCCTGGTATGAAGGAGCCTTTGTTGCTCCAAATCTGTGGGCGGCAGCGGTGGCTGTAGTCTGTGCAGTGGTGATGTTAGGTGTATATCGTTACAATAACCGTCTGGCTAAACAAATTAATAGTCAGGCTCTGATGGCTGCGGCGAAAGATAATCGTTCGGATGCCTGGGTCAGCATCGGCGCTGCAGTTGGAATTATAGGTGCGCAGTTTGGACTTCCATGGCTGGATAAAGTAGCTGCCATTGCTGTAGGTCTGTTGATTTGCAAAACGGCTTGGGAGATTTTTCGGGATTCTACACATCGTCTTACGGATGGATTTGACCAGAAGGAACTGACGGATCTCAGATCCTCCGTAGCACGCGTTCCCGGTGTTGAGATGATCAAGGACGTGAAGGCACGTGTGCACGGCAGTCATGTACTTGTGGATGTAGTCATTGAAGTGGACGGAGGCCTAAGCTTGATTGAAGGCCATCAGATCTGTGACCGTGTTGAAGAGCGGTTGAAGCGATCGCATAACATCATGCATGTACATGTACATGTGGAACCGAAGACAGAAGAAGTCACAAGGAACCCTTGAACAGGGAGTGAACATCTTGGAAAATCAAAAGAGGACAGCCGCGATTGTGCGTGCTGTCCTCTTTACTTATCATTAGAACGATTATACGATGTTACTGAATGGCAACGTGGATCCACGCTTTGCCTTTCCAAGTGTACACTTGTACCCACTCGCCGCCATCGAATCCATCAACCACTTCACCTGTTGTATCGATGACTTGGGAGCCTAACGCACCGATTGGTTTACCGTTAGGTGCATCATAGAACCAAGTGCGCTCTAGAAGGTTCAGCAACATTGTTGGTGCCAGTACTTCATCACCTGGTTTTACGAGTGGCTCTTCAAACATTTTGTCATCTGTAGTTGTAGCTGGCGTTTCAGTTGTAGTTGAAGTACCTTCTGCACCTGTAGTGTCTGTTGTTGTACCTGTTACAGTCTCAGCAGTACCTTCTACTGTTTCTACAGCAGGTTTGTTCACTTCTACAGCAGGTTTGTTCACTTCAACAGCTGGAGTTGTTGTTGTCGTTGGCGTTGTTGTAACCTCAGTTCCTGTTTCCGGAGTTACTGTTCCAGTAACCGCTTCCTCAGCACCTGCAGCGGCAGCCATCGAACCCATCAACGTTAAAGCAGCAGCAAAACTTACGATTTTTTTCATTTTCTTTTCCTCCTCGGTTTGTTATGTAATTTGTTGTCCTGTGTTAAAAATAACCAAGCAAGCTACCTTATGAATCACAAATTATAACAATATTTTCTTGCATTCTCCAGTGTCAACTGGATCATATGTGGGTATATAGCAAGCCTGTAAATATCATACTTCGGTGGGATAAAACCGGGTTGGCTATCTCAAAAAGGTCCTGTTTTTGTGGGATTCATACGAGAGCGGATTGGAATAAAGCAGAAGGGAGTGCCATACATAGTATAGAAAAGTTGACCTATGCCTGAACGCACAAAAGCCAATCGGCTTGGTAGCACGATCGGCTTTTGTATGTATTCGTTAGTAAACAATCAGTCAGTTCAGAGCCTGAGGTTATCGCATTCGGCTGCGTCCCGTAATCAGGGAGATTACGAACAGTACAACAAAGATGAAGAAGAGTACTTTCGCGATTGAAGCAGCTGCTTCAACAATACCGAAGAATCCAAAAATACCTGCTACAAGTGCAATAATTAGAAATAATACAGACCATTTCAACATAAGTATTCATCCTTTCGTATACTTGATTGTGGAGTGAGTTGTGTTCACCTCACCGCCTTGTGTAGTCTAACTTTAACCGAGTGCTAACCGCTTGAAACATTGGTTTTTTTTCCAAGCGAAGGCATATATGAAGGGATATATAAAATTGTTTCGTCCGGGAAATCGCCGGGTAACTATAGCAATAACAAACTGATGCACATATGGAAAGAGAGGTTCTTCTATGATCTATCAAATTAGCGTGGCCCTGATTGCAGTGGCATTTGCAGTACTGGTATTCTTTTTAATTCGTACCTTGAAATCCGCTCAGGGTTCTTTGGACAATGTTTCACAGACATTGCAAGAGGTACAGAAAACCATTGATGAACTTAGTTATGAAGTGAAGCAGACGGTAAGACATGCCAATGATATTACGGTGGATGTACAACACAAAATGAAAAAAATTGATCCTGTTATGGAATCTGTTGAGAATCTGGGTGAAGTGTTGAATGAAGTGACGGCAGCAGCCAAACAAGTCTCCACAACCCTAATGGCGAAATTTCAGACCAAACGTAACAACGCTGAACAGACCAAGCATGCTGAAGCGGTTCATGTAACTGCACCGCCTGCTACATCAACGGATCGTACCCTGCAATCCTATGAAGCTACATATAATGGTGAAGCTAAGGGCGGGAAAAACTGGATGAAGTATATTGATGTTGCAGCGAATGTATGGCAACGGATGCGCAAGTAACATGACCGCTTTGTGACCCATGAAGAAGCCTTCAGAGCGGTGATGAACCTGATGAAAGGGTGAGAATCATGATGAAACTACTGCTTGTGATGTTTAGCGTAATTTCTCCCTTTTCCGTTCAACCGGCAGCGGTACCCGCTGCTCACGATATGCAATGGACGGCAATGGAAGAGAAGGCGTCAGAGGTAACTCTGGCTGTTGATCGATCCGAGACTTTCCAGCATTTTCGGACTCTGAATGGCATTTCTCTGGATGACACCATGGATGATTTGTTGGCCAAGAAGGGCCAGCCGGGGCATAAGCAGGAAGATCCTTATCTGGGATGTCCTGAATATCACTTTCATGATGTAAAGGTTGGCTTGTGTGAAGATACGGATGTCATTCAATATGTGCATATCGATGCATCTGAGAATCACATCATGTTAAACGGAAAGAGAATTGAGATGAATATTGAAGCGATCCATCATGCTCTCGGGAAACCTTATTATGTGGCAGAGGACGGAGAAGTGTTTCTCCGTGGAGACCAAGCTCTGAAGGTATATATGAAGTCAGGCTCTCAGGAGATTGAAGGCATTGATCTTTTTGATGACACAGTTTCCTAGGATTGGTTATTACCAAATCGTTTCAAACCCATATAGTATGGTTATATATTAAGTAGCTCGATACAGAAGATTAAATCAGAGGAGAGTGGAAACGATGAATTCAACCAATGAGCAAGCTTATGCAAAAGTGGTAGAAAACGGAGTCCAAGCGGTAGAAGCGGTGAAAGAATTGCAGATTACCGGATACCTTGCTGATCAGATCTTTGTTCTCGCCCATGAGAAGGATCGTACAGATCGAATTGCCGATACAGCAGATGCCAAAGAAATTGGCATAAAGGAAGAAGGCGTATTTGATTCCTTGGCGAATCTGTTCCGCTCACGTGGTGATGAACTCCGGGCCAAAATTGTTTCGATGGGCTTTACCGAAGCCGAAGCGGACTTCTACGAGAGTGAACTCGACAAAGGTAAAGTACTCGTTATTGCTAAAAAGAAAGATTAACCCAATATACTTGCAAGTTGAAGTTTGCTGAACATGGACAAGCTTCTGAATCATTTATGTAAAATGCTTAATCAAAAACATAGATAAGGAATGGGGCTTTCCCCATTCCTTATCTATGTTTTTGCAAGTTTGGAGGCGGGATCAGGACGCTGCAAAAACAGGGTAGGTCGCGGAGAGAATCTCCAGCGATGGTGCCATTTCCTGATAGAGGTTGTTCAAAAGGTTCGCTTTTGATTACGAAAGATGCCTATTGGCATCATCAGCATCGAATATGGAATTCAGCCGAAATGTCCGTTGCTCACGTAGTTTTCCCTACGCTCCGCTACTCCATTTCTAGCGTTATCCCATCTTCTCGGTACTGAAAACCGCCCTTTTTGAACACGTATTAATAGAGTTTTTTTGTTTTTACGATTATAGTTATACTAGGAATTATTATGTCTACTGCCGTTTTGTATGCAAAATTTGTATAATCAACGTTTGTTTAACCTAATAAGAATCGACAAACCCGGACGCCACAGATAAGGAGATATCAATGAGAATACTTATTGTTGACGACAATCCGACGAATGTCATTATCATTCGAGAAATTCTGAAAAAAGAAAACTATCGTGACATTGTAACGGCGAGTTCCGCCATGGAAATGTTTGAAGTGTTGGGAATTGGGGAGGAAAGCAACGAACTTCGTCCAAGACCGTCGGATATTGACCTGATTTTGCTAGATATGATGATGCCCGAGATGGACGGCATCGAAGCCTGCAGTATTGTGCAGAAATTTGAGAATCTGAAGGATATACCGATTATTATGGTGACTGCCATCGGAGATTCCAAGAAACTTGCCGAAGCATTGGATGCTGGTGCATCTGACTATGTGACCAAACCGATTAATAAAGTCGAACTGATGGCCAGAATTCGACTTGCGCTTCGTTTGAAACAGGAGAAGGATTGGCACAAAGAGCGTGATCAACGTATTCAGGATGAGCTCAAGTTGGCAGCAATGGTCCAAAATGCTGTTTTAAGTCCGGCAATTAGGGACCCGCTGTTCCAAGTGCATGCCATCTATAAACCATCCTTTGAGCTTGCGGGTGATCTGTATTCTTGGTACCCCCTTGGGGAAGGCCGTTACGGAGTACTGCTGCTCGACATGATGGGACACGGGATATCTTCATCCCTGTTTACCATGTTTATCGCTTCTGTGTTGAAAGATACGGTTACCACTTATGTGGATCCAGAGAAGGTCATTCAAGAGTTGAACCGTCGTTTTAACCAGCTCCATCTGGAAAAACAATTGGTGCAGTATTATTTCACGGCAATTTATCTGGTCGTTGATACACGGATGAAGCGCATTGATTATGTTAATGCAGGGCATCCACCTGCTTTATTTTTCCGAAACGACGGCAGTGTCACCACATTTGACAGCGTCTGCTGTCCTGTTGGTTTATTTGACAAGATGGATATTGAACCGCAAACGATCCATTATGAGGGTGACGGGCATATTGCACTCTATACGGATGGATTATTGGAAGCTGTTCAGGGCGGGCAGGAAGAACAACATGAATTCCTGATCGAAAAACTGACTGGCTCACATCAGTGGAATGAAGCTGCCATGCAGGCCATGTTTTTTGACGACGAAATTCCCCAGGAGCGGGATGATGATAAATGTCTGGTCTGGATTACTTTGGATAAAGGGGCGGGGGATGAATGAAGATCAGGAATAAACTGCTGATTGGTTTTACCGCTCTGATGGCGATTCTGATCGTGCTCACGTTTGTGAGTTATGAACGGCTAAACAGCAGTAATCAACAGATTGATCAGATGTATCAGGAACGTTATCTCAAAGTAAGGTTCACTTCTGCTGCACGTGGAGAGGTCAATGATATTGCCAAAGTGCTGGCTAACTTGTTATTAAATCCAAACAACTCGACTGGAGCAGCAGACGCTGACCTGAAGGAGATGAAGGATCGAGGTGATCGCAACCTCGTAGAAGTGAGAAACCGTGCAAACAGTGCGCCTGAACATCAGCTGGTGGATCGTGTAAATACTGCATGGAATGCT
Source organism: Paenibacillus amylolyticus (assembly GCF_047302515.1). GTDB lineage: Bacteria > Bacillota > Bacilli > Paenibacillales > Paenibacillaceae > Paenibacillus > Paenibacillus amylolyticus_G. The sequence continues at coordinate 6,995,702 of NZ_CP168019.1, forward strand.
TATACAGCCTACGCTACGAGACAGATTAGCCTGATGTCACAGAATCGGGTAGAAGATGCGAATAACTACCGCAATTCAACAGGACTCGCAGTGCAAAAAGAGGCCGTAGATAGTTTGAATGCTCTTTCCCGTTACCAGGACCAAGAGATTGATACGGAGATTAAGGACGCTAATGCAGCGTATACGAGAGCCGTACAGATCACGATAAGTATCATGATTGCCGGGTTGTTGCTTGCATTGGGTGTCATTCTGTGGGTGCTGCCGAGTATTACACGGGGTCTGAACACTGTATCTATGATGATTAACAGTTTTGGTAAAGGGCGTTACCGAACCATTCGGCGCATACAGGTCAAATCAACCGATGAGATTGGTCAGATTGCCAGTGTGTTCAAAGATGTATCCAGTGATCTGGAAGAAAAACTGGAAATCGAGAGGGCTTATGTACAGGCTCAGCAGGATCAAAACTGGATGAGTTCGAACATCGCAAGAGTCCCGGAACTGCTTCGAGGGATTGGCTCCATTCGCCAAATTTCACAGATGTTTATCAGTGAGTTCACACCTGTGCTTGGCGCTCAGTTGGGTGTCGTCTATCTGATCGATGAGGAGAAACATCCCGACGAACTGAGACGCTACGGTGCATATGCATTTGAAGAGAACGAAGATGTTGGTAAAGAAATGTATCGCATCGGTGAAGGCCTGATTGGTCAAGCCGCGCTGGATATGACACCGATTATTCTGGAAAATACGCCTGAAGATTACGTGCATATTGGTTCAGCATCAGGCTCAACACGTGCTGCCGGTATCATGATCTATCCTGTTGTGTTTGAAGATGAACTGATTGGTGTAGTTGAAGTGGCTTCCTTTGAAGGTTTCAATGAACTTCACAAGCAGTTGTTCACACAACTGATTATGAACCTGGGCGTGATTTTGAACAACGTTCGACGTCGTTTGCGTGTGGAGGAGTTGCTGCGTGAATCCCAGGCACTGACTGAGGAACTGCAGGTTCAATCGGAAGAATTGCAGACACAGCAAGAAGAACTTCGTCGTTCCAATGAGAATCTGGAGGAGCAGACAGAAGCGCTTAAACGTTCCGAGGAATTGCTGCAGCGTCAGCAGGAAGAACTGGAGCATTTCAATACGGAGCTCATTGCCAAGACGCGGGCACTTGAAGAGCAGGTGCGTGAAGTCGAAGAGAAGAATGACGAAATTGAGAAAACGAAGACACAGTTGGAACAGCAAGCTACACAGCTGTCGATGACAAGTAAGTACAAGTCCGAATTTTTAGCGAATATGTCACATGAACTCCGTACACCATTGAACAGTCTGCTCATTTTGTCCCAGTTATTGTCGGAGAACAAAGGTGGAAATCTGACTGACAAACAGCAGGAATATGCGCAAACCATCTACATGTCGGGCGCGGATCTGCTGAAGATGATTGATGAGATTCTGGATCTGTCCAAGGTGGACGCAGGTAAGATGGATATCAATTATGAGACAGTTCGAATGGAAGAGCTGACCAGCTTTGTTCAGCAGAACTTTGGACCGATGGCGAATAAAAAGGAACTGAACTTGAATATCGATTTCGACAGCGATCTACCGGAATGGGTATACACCGACAGTCATCGCGTCAAACAGATTTTACGGAATTTGTTGTCGAACGCATTTAAGTTCACCAATCGAGGTTCGGTTAGTCTGATTGGACGACGGATGAAACCGGAAGAGCTGCCGGGTTATATGAACACCAATCAGGAATATCTCGGATTCAGTGTAAAAGACACCGGCATTGGTATTCCATCGGATAAGACGGATCTGATCTTTGAAGCGTTCCAGCAAGTAGACGGGACCACAAGTCGGAAATACGGTGGAACTGGTCTGGGATTGTCCATTAGCAGGGAACTGGCACGTTTGCTTGGTGGTGCAATACAGGTGGAATCATCCGAGGGAGAAGGTAGCTGCTTTACCTTATACCTGCCGGATAATCATGAAGAGGAAGCCTTGGGGGAAGAAGGTGCTTCAAGAGAAGCAGCTGTTTCCTTAGAGGATCTTTATGAAAAGTCCATCGAAGCACGGACCATGCTTTCAAGTCATCAGTCCATTCTCTCTCCTGATCCGGAGCGTAGCGTGGGTACAGATCTGTCTCCTACCCATACTCCAGATGTCACGCAGATCGAAGATGATCGGGAGAATCTTATGGAAGGTGACAAAATCCTGCTCATCATTGAGGATGACGTGAACTTTGCACATATTTTGATGGATATGGCCAGAGGAAGAGGATTCAAAGCACTTGTTGCCCTGCAAGGGGATAAAGGACTTGAAATGGCACGTCAATATCTGCCGGATGCCATTATCCTGGATATTCAATTGCCGGTGATGGATGGTTGGACCATTCTGGGCGAGCTGAAGAGCAGTTCGGCAACACGTCACATTCCGGTACATGTGATTTCAGTCATTGATGATATGAAGCAAGGTCTGATGATGGGCGCCATTGCGTATCTGAAAAAACCTTCGAGCAAGGATTCACTGGATAAAGCATTCTCGCATATCAAATCATATACCGAGAATCAATTGAAACGACTGTTGATCGTCGAAGATGATGAAATTCAGCGTAAAGCTATTATTGAATTGATTGGTCATGATGATGTTGCAATCACCGCTGTATCGACAGGCAGTGAGGCATTGAATGAATTACACAGCCAGCGTTATGACTGCATGGTGCTGGATCTGATGTTAACGGATATGACTGGGTTTGAGTTGCTCGACCAGATTCGTGATGATGAATATCTGAACGATCTGCCGATTATAATTTATACAGGCAAAGAACTGGATTCCAAGGAAGAAATGAAGCTGCGCAAATATGCTGAATCCATCATAATCAAGGATGTGAAGTCACCGGAACGTCTGCTGGATGAGACCACTTTGTTCCTGCATCGTGTAGAAGCCAATTTGCCGGAAGACAAGCGTCGAATCTTACAGAAACTACACAACAAAGAAACGTTGTTTGAAGGCAAGAAAATATTGCTTGTAGATGACGATATTCGTAACGTATTTGCCCTTTCAAGTGTCCTTGAAGGCTATCGGATGGATGTGACGTTTGCTGAGAACGGCCGAGAGGCTTTGGAGATTTTAGACAAAAATCCGGAGTTTGATCTGGTACTGATGGATATGATGATGCCAGAGATGGACGGTTATGAAGCGATGACACGAATCAGACAGATCCCGCAGTTTGAAAAGTTGCCGATTATTGCGCTCACGGCCAAAGCGATGAAAGAGGATCGCGGTAAATGTATTGAGGCCGGAGCATCTGATTATGTGAAAAAACCGATCCAGACCGATCAATTGTTATCCTTAATGCGCGTATGGCTGTATTCGTAAGTTCATTATTCGTATGTTCATTGTTTGGGTAATGAAAGACAATACGACGAATACGCAAGTAACAAATGAAGAAGTGGAGAGAACTTATGACACCGTGGGAACCTACCGAGACAGGGGCAGATTTGGTCCGTATGCCGCAAGATGAAGAACGCGAGCTGATCGAGATTGAGTTACTGTTGGAAGGCATGCACCGTTTATATGGATATGATTTTAGAAACTATGCACTGCCATCCCTGAAACGAAGAATCTGGCATCATGCACATGCTGAAGGTGTTAAGAGCATATCCGGCTTGCAGGAGCGTGTTCTTCATGACCGTTCCGCGTTTGACCGTTTTGTACAGAACTTATCCATCCCTGTAACGGAAATGTTTCGAGATCCTTCGCTTTTCCGAATGTTTCGGGAACAGATTATTCCTATCCTGAGAACATACCCGTATATCCGAATATGGCATGCGGGATGCTCTACGGGAGAGGAAGTTTATTCCATGGCAATCATGTTGCATGAGGAAGGGCTGTATGACAAGGCAAGAATCTACGCAACGGATATGAATGATCGCTCTTTGCAACAGGCCAAAGAAGGCGTATATGGTATTGAGAAAATGAAACTATTTACTACAAATTATTTGGAGGCAGGGGGTACCAGAGCCTTCTCCGAGTACTATACAGCGAAATACAATTCGGTGATATTTCATCCTTTTCTAAGGAAGAACATCATTTTCGCCGAGCACAACCTGGCAACAGACCGGTCATTTAACGAGTTTAATGTTATCTTTTGCCGTAATGTCATGATTTATTTTAATGATGAACTGCGGAACCATGTGCATGGGCTGTTTCATGAGAGCTTGAGCCACTTTGGTATTCTGGTTCTGGGGTCGAAAGAATCGATACATTTTACAGAGTTCAGTGATACCTATGAGCCGTTAGACCGGATCGAAAAAATATACCGGAAGATCAAATAGGGGGTTAGGGTTAGCCATGGGGCTCAATGAACCAATTCACATATTATTGGTAGATGACCGCCCTGAGAACTTGCTTGCTCTTGAAGCAGTTCTGGAATCGGAACAATATAAACTCGTTAAGGCAACTTCCGGAGAAGAGGCACTCCGCTGTCTGCTAAAAGACGAATTTGCGGTTATCGTTCTCGATGTGCAGATGCCTGGAATGGACGGAATTGAGACAGCAAAGTTAATTAAGGCACGGGACAAGTCCAAGGATGTGCCGATTATATTCATCTCTGCCAATAGCAGAGAAGCGGAACACTTGTTTGCCGGGTATTCAGCCGGGGCCATTGATTACATGGTTAAGCCATTTATTCCTCAGATTTTGAAATCCAAAATCGAGGGCTTTGTAGAGATGTTTATCACCAATAAACGTTTGAAGACACAGACCATGCTTCTTCACCAGAAGACACAGGAACTCGAGAAAATGAACCAACAACTCATTCAGGCCAAGGAAGAAGCAGAAATTGCAGCCAATGCAAAGACCGAGTTCCTGGCAATGATGAGTCATGAGATTCGTACACCGATGAACGGAGTTATCGGCATGGTTGATCTGCTGATGGAGACGGAATTGAGGGAAGATCAGAAGGAATATGCAGACATCGTTCGTCGCAGTGCAGATGCACTCGTTACGGTCATCAATGACATTCTTGATTTTACCAAGATGGAATCCGGCAAAATGGAACTTGAAGAGCATCCTTTTGAACTTGTCTCCTGTATTCGGGAAGTGTTGGGATTGTTTGCTGCAGAAGCAGGCAAAAAGAATCTGGAACTGGATTATTTCCTGGAAGATTCTGTCCCTGAATTAATCTATGGAGATATGGCAAGGTTACGTCAGGTTCTCTTGAATCTTATTGCCAATGCGATCAAATTTACCGACCAGGGTGGCGTATATCTGATCGTATCAGTGAATGGAGAAAAAGACGGACAAATGGCATTGGAGTTTGCTGTTAAAGACACCGGGATAGGTATCGCTTCAGACAAAGTTGATCGCCTGTTCCAGCCGTTCTCCCAGCTGGATACATCCATGACACGTAAATACGGTGGAACTGGCTTAGGACTGGCAATATGCAAGACTCTGGTTGAAATGATGGGTGGACAGATCTACCTGGATACAACAGAGCAACGGGGAGCGACATTTGTATTTACAATTCAGGCGAAACGTTATGTAGAAACTGAACTGGTCCAAAGGAATGGGGAAGAGAAACCAACGGATGTGAAAAATGAGAATAAATATCCTACGGTATTAATTGTGGATGATCACCCTATTAACCAGAAGTTGATGGCGATTATGCTTGGTAAGCTTGGGTTGCTCTCAGACATTGCTGAAGATGGACAGAGCGCACTCGATATGGTAAACGGCAGCCGTTATCCCTATGACTATGTGTTTATGGATCTGCAGATGCCTGTGATGGACGGTTTGGAATGTACACGACGGATTCGAGAGAGTCTGTCCCAGTCTAATCAGCCAATCATTATAGCCATGACTGCTAACGTGATGGAAGGTATTCAGCAGCGCTGTATTGCTGCCGGCATGGATGATTACATTAGTAAACCGGTGAAAATGGGCAATGTAAAACAGAAAATAGCCCAATTTCAGAAACAACGACAAATGTTAGACCCAGGCCCTTCAGCCATGAATCAGGCCAATTGAAACATTTTCCAAAGTTCTTTCTGATTCACTCGTGCTGAAGTTGGGTTATTAGTAAGGAAACCATTGATCAGGAGAGAGATGTCTAATGAATACAAATAAAAATGAAAAATTCAATGCAAGAACTGAAACTCAGGACGGCGTGTGCACGGTGTATCTGACTGGCGAACTGGATTTGTCGGTTGCTCCTGACTTCCGCTTGGTGATGGAGCCGCTCGTGGATAACAAGGAACAGGATCTTGTGATCAACATGAAAGAATTGAAGTATATCGATAGTACAGGGATTGGTATCCTGTTATCTGTTCTGAAGGCCAGACATGGAATGGAAGCTCGCTTTGAAGTACAGGAAGTTCCTGCGCAGATTCAGAAACTTTTTGATATGACGGGCATCGCCAAATTCTTTGTCACACAGAAGAATTCCCAATAGGAAAGGATCGAAAAAGGAATGAATGCAGAAGTTCAAAGAGTCACCCTTAATTTACCTGCGACAGCTGATTTCGTTGATATTGTAAGACTCAATCTCTATGGAGTAGCATCCAAAATGGGATTTTCTTATGAAGACATTGAGGATATGAAAGTTGCTGTATCCGAGGCTTGTAACAACTCTGTATTGTATGCCTACTCACACGAAGGCGGCATGGTTGAAGTTGTATTCGAAGTGGATGGCGAAACTTTGTCCATTATTGTCAAGGACGAAGGTGCCAGCTTCGAGAACACGAACCCTGCTGTGTCACGTGCCGGTCTACACGACAAAGAACTGACGGAAGCACAGATTGGCGGACTTGGGTTCTACCTGATGCAAGCCTTGATGGACGATGTCAGTGTGGAAAGTGAGACGGGCAAAGGTACGAAAGTAGTACTCGTAAAACGTCTTGCAAGAAGTGAGGAGAAAGTATGAATGAAAAAGTGACTCCCCCAGAGTCCATGTCTGAAGCTATAGGTTTGATCTGGGAATACCAGCAGACCCAAGATAATGAAATTGCAACAGTTCTCATCCGTAAATATGAACCAATGGTCAAGATGGCAGCAGGTAAAATCGCTCGGAATCGCCCCGATCTATACGAAGACTTGTATCAGACCGGGCAGATGGCTTTGATTCGTTTGCTTAAGCAATACGATATCAACCTAGGTATTCCGTTTGAACCTTATGCCATGAAGAGCATGATCGGTCATATGAAGAACTACTTGCGTGACAAATCCTGGTATATTCAGGTGCCCCGGAGGATTAAGGAAAAGGGAGCGCTTGTGCAACATGCCATTGATGAGTTAACCGTCAAGTTGGAGCGCTCACCCGGTGTGAACGAAATTGCTGAATACCTTGATTTGACTGCAGAAGAGACGATTGAAGTTCTGGCTGGTCGGGAATGTTACCATTATGTATCACTGGATTCTCCTTTATCTCAGGATGACAGTGCAGCAACATTGGGAGAACTGATCAGTGCAGATGTTAATGACTATGATTCGGTCGAAAAACGGATGGACTTGCAACAGGCATTGGGACAATTGAAGGAACAAGAGCAGCAGGTACTTATTCTAGCATTCCAAGATGGCCAATCTCAGCGGGCAATTGCCCAGAAGCTTGGTGTTTCACAGATGAGTGTATCTCGGATTCAGAAGCGAGCTACAGAGAAATTGAAACAGATCATGTCTAATGCTTCAATGTTATGAAAAATGGAACCCTAATGTTGTTGAGTACGGCCTAAAGAAGGACACGTCATTGCGCTGAAATGCATACGTGTCCTTTTTGGGATCAAAAAGATGGGTATGCAATGAAGAACATGAATACAGGAGTGGATAGAGTGATTGTGAACCAAATCAAGTTGGAAGCTCGCCGTGACAAGTTATCTTGCTCGGACGATTGGCAATGGTGGGATTGGGTTGCACCTGACACCGATAGCATGAAAAATGCTTTGGAGGAGCTGACAGAGGTATTTCCGGATATGCGGTATTGGCTTTATAAGATTCCGGAAGTCGAATCGAATTATTTGTCCGTCCGTTTTGTGAATGGTAAAGAACCAGTGATATTTGGTTCATTGTTGTATGCTGTCAAGAATGAGAGAGATGACAAACGTCAAGATAATCAGATGTTTTTTTATGTCGATCGCAATAACCTGGTTACCTTGAATATGGATGACAATACACGAGGTATTATGAAGACGGATGAACGTGCCCATATGTTACAGCAATGTAGTGAGGCCAGGGACGGGATGTTTGTACTTTTTCGAGCTATACTGCATTACTACCATGTGGGGATGGATCATTTTGAGATGAACCTACGTGATCTGGAACGGAAGATGGAATCCCGCAATGCCCGCACCTTAATGGACCAGATTTTGGCAGCAAGATTTGAACTGTTATACTGGAGCAATCTGTTTATCCCCTACTCGGAACTGATGGCTGCTGCCCATGAGGCTTATCTCGATGAAATAAACGAAAATCGATATTTCCAGCAGCTCCAACATCGAGTAGAGCGAATGGAACGTTTGTTTAGTCACTACGAGAAAGAGATCGATACGTTAATCTCCATTGATAATGCGATTTCCGGTGTACGTGGCAATGAGATCATGAAGACGCTGACCATTGTTACCGCTGTGTTCATACCTGCCACGGCAGCTGGCGCGATATGGGGAATGAACTTTGAGAACCTGCCTTTTATCGACAAATCATGGGGAGTTGTACTGGTACTTGTCGTCATTATCTTAAGCATGATCAGCATGTATGTATGGCTGATGATGAAAGGCTGGACAGGAGATCTGCTCAAAGTGAAATCCTCACAGCCTTCAGCTGAAGAGACAGAGAAAAAAGGAGCAACGGAAAAACGTAAGGGATAGCCTACGGTTGGTTAGTCCTCTTAGTTTTTGTAATCTTCAATATAACCAAGCAAGTCAGCGATATATTGGCCCACAATCGGCATATTCACGAATTGGCTGAGAATGAATGCCAGTAAACCGAGAACAACAAAGGTACCCACCGTCAGACCGAGACCTCGTGCCATGCCCGCTGTGAAATTGGTAATAATCCGCTTTTTGGGACTGCTGTAATTCTCAATAATATCCTTGATCTGTGCTCTTTCCAGACTGTCCGCAATCTGGTCCAGACGGGTGTTCAATCGCTTTACCTCATGACGCAATTCAAAAGGATGCTCACTTGTATCATACTGCTGTGCCGGTGTTCCTCCCGTAATTGGAGTATTACCGTTGATTGTAACTTTACTCATATTATTTGTCCTCCTCAACTCTCATTGGATAAAAAATAGCCAGCTGGAGTGCAGCTGGCTATTAGTCACTCGATCTGTATCGCCTTACAGGCTAGTCGAGTTAAGTTCTTTACGTGCATCTTCCTTCGCTTCAACGGAAGCGGCAGCCACTTCATCAGATGCACGGGATGCTTCGTTAGCCACATCTGCGGACGCTTTTCTCACAGAGTCCATTACATCATTGCGGCCTTGATTTACCGTTTTTGCAATGTCGGAAGTTTTGGAAGAGACCGTTTTAGCCAGTTCAGAGGCTTTGTCACCTACAACAGTTGCCACTTCTTTGGTGCGGTCAGTAACGATGCCCACTTTCTCGGAAAGGTCACCACGCAATTCACGTCCCGGTTTAGGCGCAAAGAGTAGTGCTGCAGCAGCTCCCAGCAAACCCCCGATGAATATACCTTTTGCGAAAGTTGAACCCGTCTGTACAGGATATTGCTCTTCTGCTTTATTCATGTCTAATCACTCCTTCTTCAATTTAAGAAACAAATACGAAACAACGAACACCTTGTTGCCCGAATCAGGCAGCCTGTCTTAGCAGTCTGGACACAAGCCCCAGCAAGAAAACAAAGAGCGCTGTACCAATGATGGCAGGGATGATGGCAAAGTTACCGATAACTGGTCCCCAGTTACCAAGCAAAAGTGCTCCCAACCAGGCTCCGGCAAATCCGGCAATCATTGCACCGATTATGCCTCCAGGCATGTTGTGACCGGCAAGTGCATCTCCGATCAAACCGATGATGACAGCCATCATAATGCTGATAATGATGCCCCACATAACAACCGCCTCCTTTAAACTTGATGTAGGATGTTGTCTGTTCGCGTTTGCTTACTTCGTATATAAACCCCGTGCAACCCTGTGAAACAATAAAGATGAGGATGAATGAACTGGAAATCAGAGGAATTCATTCTTTAGCGGCTTTGTTTAATGCCCTTAACCATGCAGAAGATCCATGCCAATCCAGCAGTAAATCCAGTAAATACATCCGTAGGATAATGAACGCCCAACATGATCCGGCTGAGGCCAATCAAGAAAATAAAACTGATACCACATAGAACAGGAAGCCACACACCGGAAGAGTTATGTCGCTGTCGTTCAATGGCCCAGATTACAAAGAGCATGCCGTAGAAGCCCATGGAGATCATGGCATGTCCGCTGGGAAAGCTGTACCCGTGAACTACCAGCAGATGATCCAGTTCAGGTCTGCTTCGTCTGAAAAATTCCTTCAATAAGGTGTTCAGAATCCACATCATGGCAAAACTTCCCGTGAGCGCATATCCATATACAACAAACCTTGGACTGCGTTGAATGAAGAAAAGAAGAGCAAAACCTCCCGCAGCCACTGCAGAGATTTTGAATGAGCCCAGTGCGGTTATGAATGCAGTGTAAGGGAATAGATGAAGACGTGAATCCGAATTGAGATAAAATAATTGCTGAATTTGATCATCCAGACGAATAATAACATCAGCACCCAACCAGGCACCCAGACCTGCCAGGATAAATACGACCGAAGCGCTGAGGGCCAGACCAGCCAAACCCCAGTTGAGGAGTGGACGTAACAACGTGCCAGGAGTTGAACTGAATGAGGCTGATGAATACGTTTTGCGCGGCATAGTGAGTTTCTCCTTCAGTAGTTGTAGTAGATGAACATAGATTGATAAAGCTATACCCGAAATACCTGTCGAAAAAACTGTAAAAACGTCGCTTTTGTACTATACTATTTAAGATATCCCATGCGGCGTCGTGACGCAAAGCAGAGATGAATTCGGGAGCACAAAGGAGAGAACTCGCATGGAGAGTGCCTTGTTAATTAAAGAATACCGTGCAGGCGTTATGGAATGCGCCCACTACGGACACATAAGTATTACGGATGAGTATGGCCGAATCGTATACTCGGCTGGTGACCCTTATTTTAGAGCGTTCACTCGCTCATCTGCCAAACCTTTTCAAGCCATTCCAGGTATTCGGGCAGGAATTGCCAGTCACTATGGTCTATCAGCACAGGAGATTGCCATTATGTCCTCTTCGCATCGTTCGGAACCGGAACACATTCGGGTGCTGGAGCAGTTATCCGGTAAGATCGGATTGGGAGAAGAATGCCTGATCTGTGCACCAAGTTATCCGCTTAATGAAGAAAGCCGTAATCAATGGTTACGTGGACAAGGAGAGAAACGGCGCATCTTGCACAACTGCTCCGGAAAACATCTGGGAATTCTGGGGTACAGTCAGATGAAGCAGGTTGATCTGGGCAGTTACGCTGAACCGGATCATCCGGTACAACGAGAAATTCTTGAAACCTTTGCCGACCTGGCAGGTATTGAAGAAAAAGAGATTGAGCTTGGGACGGATGGCTGCGGCTTTCCGGTATTTTCTTTGCCGTTGTCGGCATTGTCGAACGCTTATCTGAAGCTCGCTTGTCCGGATCTTATCGCTGATTCTTCCACAAGAACAGCTGTAGAGACCATAACATCAGCTATGAATGAATATCCGTTGATGGTTGGTGGCACGGAGCGTGTAGATTCAGTGCTGCTGGAAGACAATAACATTGTGGCGAAGGGTGGATTCAAGGGGGTATTCGGTTTTGGCCTGAAAAAAGAAAGACTGGGAATCACCTTCAAGGTGCTTGATGGTTCCGAGGAAGAGTGGGCTTTCATTACCCAATCCATCCTGAGACAGATTGGTTATTCCAATGAGAGAACCATTGCACGATTGGCTGAAGTGTTCCCTTCGGACATCCGAAATGATGCGGGTACCCTTGTAGGTCATGCAGATAGTGAGTTCATTCTTCACTCACTTGAAGATAGCGTATAACCTTAAGAAGGAGCGTGATTAGAGTTGCCGGACCCCGGGTAAAGATGACATACCAACTGGTATTCATCTATACAATTCATATACACGCATGGACTGCCCGGTAATGTGGCAGCTCTAAACCCTTGGAGGTGGATGAACATGATTAAAGTGGTGACATCGGAAGAAAGGCACACGTCGGATCGAGGTTGGATACACAGTGAATTCAGCTTTTCCTTTGCGGATTATGATGATCCAAGCAACGCCCATTTTGGCTGTCTGTTGGCTCATAATGAAAACACGCTGATGCCGCAAGAAGGCTTTAAGAAACATCCACATCATGATCTTGAACTTGTCAGTTATGTCATATCAGGTACACTCAAACATACGGATAGTATGGGAACAGAACAATTGCTTGAACCGGGTACGGTCCAGGTGATGAGTGCGGGTACGGGAGTGGAACACTCCGAGACCAATCCGTCAGCGGATGAACCGGTACGTTTCCTCCAGATGTGGTTTTTGCCATCGGAGCGTATGCTGAAACCTTCCTATACGAATCGGAGAATAGAGCCGCAGGAGCATTTGAATCGTCTATGTCCGATTGTATCCGGGCAAGGGGGAGAGGGAAGCGAAGGCGCATTGCCTATTTCCCAGGATGTAACCTGTTACCTGTCCCATTTGGAGTCCGGGAAGAAGTTAATGTACCCGCAACACGAAGATCGACGGACACATCTTTTCCTGATCAGTGGACATGTAGAGATTCATTGTTCGGATGGTAACTTCAACCTCAAGCCGGGGGATGCCGCACGAATTCGCAAAAGCTGTGATCTGCAAATCACGAGCACAGACAGTGAACCTGCCGAATTTGTTTTGGTTGACCTGCCTTAAGGATATAAACATGCGAAAAAGGACCTGTTCCCACGGTGATGTGGAAAACAGGTCCTTTTTTTACTAAGATTTACGAAGATTACCCAGTTCCGAAGCGACAGCTTCCACTTCAGAGATACTGAGATGTTCCTTGCTCAAAATCATTTCATACAGGTCAAACAGATCTTCATATTTCTCAAGTGGGAATGAAGAAGCTTGCATGGCGGCACCGCTTGCCATACGAAGTTTGGTTTTGATCGCTTCAATCATATATTCCATATTGGCTGCTGTTGCTTGTGTTAAATCCATCGTTAAGTTCATCCCTTCCGTATCGGAAACTCTTGTTATTGTATCATGATTAGAAGCGCTCAGGCTAATGCTTTTGCGGGGAAACCAAGCATCGGTTACAATGATGGATACAACAACAGGATTTAATGGAAACCTGAGTGTACTGGAGGGAATACAGCTTGGCAGCGTATAAGCGAGAAATGGTTCGCCATCAAGGAAGGGAAGTCCGCAAAGGCGTGCCTGCAGAGAATCTGGTCTTATTTTTCAAAAACATCGTTCAACTTCATTCTCCAGCTGAAATCACGTTTGTCTGCATCGGTACTGATCGTTCCACCGGGGATGCTCTGGGTCCACTGACAGGAAGTTTACTGCAAGAGAGCGAAATGGAGAACGTGATTGGCACGCTGTCTTCCCCATGTGATGCAGATACGCTTGAAAAGAAATTGGCACTTATTCCTGCACACCATGCCATCATAGCGATTGATGCATGTCTGGGTCCAAAGCAGGCGGTAGGTACATACTATCTCTCGAATAACCCACTCATTCCGGCCCAATCGGTCGGAGGCAAGCTACCCCCTGTTGGACAATACAGTGTAGCAGCTGTGGTTAATGCGAATGGACCAAGGCCCTATTCCATTTTGCAGATGACCTCGCTTCACTTCGTCATGGGGATGTCCCGAACGATTGCAGACGCCGCAATTGAAGCATGGAAATGGAGACAAACGTTTCATTCATGATATGTAGGCTTAATAATATACAACCTGAATTATTTAATTCGCGCAGAGAGAGGGATTCATATGGAAAAAGTGATGTGTGATGGAACGACGATTTGTTATGCCGAACAAGGTAAGGGAGAAGCACTCATTTTGCTCCACGGATACTGTGGCAGTTCATCGTATTGGGATGAGGTCGTACCTGAACTGGCACGCAGCTATCGCTGTATCGTACCTGATCTGCGTGGACACGGAAAAACAGATGCACCTGTAGGAAGTTATACCATCGAACAGATGGGCAACGATGTATTACAGTTGATGGATGAGTTGAATGTGGAAAAAGCAGTCCTTCTGGGACACTCGATGGGGGGATATATTGCGCTCTCGATTGCACAACGTCACCCGGAGCGTTTGAATGCATTTGGTCTGATCCATTCGACAGCCTATCCGGACAGTGAAGAAGCCAAGGAGAAACGCCTTCGTGCTGTATCCACCATTCAGACCGAAGGTATCGTGAATTTTGTAGATGGACTGGTTCCCGGACTGTTTGCACCGGAACATGTGGAATCGCTATCTAAGCATGTAACACGTGTGAAGGAAATTGGTTACCAGACTGCTCCTCAAGGTGCTGTTGGTGCTGCACTTGCTATGCGAGAACGCCCGGATCGCCGCGATGTGTTATCGGCTACACCTTTACCTGTATTGCTGGTAGCGGGAGAGAAGGATGCTGTTATCCCGCCAGAACGTACATTTACAAGTGACAAGCCGCATATCGTGCAAGCCGTGATTGCGGGTGCGGGTCATATGAGCATGTATGAAGCTCCTGAAGAATTAATTCAGGTCATTAAACAATTTATGGATGGATTATCGAAGTAATTGATGAAGTGATTTTTGTTGATATCATTAAAATATAGTTTGGTTTCTGGATGATTCAACCTCTTGTGGAGGAGGAGTACCCAGTTCCATTTCAACCGAGCCCCTGCCACGTCCCTTTGGGATAGGCGGGGGCTTGGTGTGTTCATGGCCAGAGCAAAGACACGTGTGTCTTGTTTTTGGCTTTTTGTGATGGCATGAATTAAAATGAATATAAAGGAACGATATTAGGGCGATTGAATGTATAGGGTCGAATGATGAGGGGGCATACAGCATGTTCAGAAAAGATTATCTGCTCCGCATGATGGAGGAAATGACTGAAGCAATAGGCAAAGTGTTCACGCTCAAACAGCAACGTAAGCACACCGAGGCATTGTCTGAACTGGATGAGTTGATGCGCAGGCAGTTTGGGATGAACTTATCTCTACTGAACTCATTGCCAGCAGAGGATGTTATTGAAATGTTCCGTTTTCGCGGAATGATTGAGGTAGATAATCTGCAGCAAGCCGCGAGGCTGATTGAAGAAGAGGCTTACATCTATCAAGAGAAGGCCAAAGTGGAAGGCATAGATGATCAGGAGAGAATGGACGCAGAGGATGACGCCCTCATTCGATTGATGAGATCACTTCACTTTTACCTGTATGCATTGAATCATGGCGCTAATCCCAAGTTGTTGGACGCACCGGAACGGGTGGAGGGTGTGTTGGGGCTTACGAAAGAATATGAACTCCCTGCTCGAACCGAAAGACAGCTTGCCCTTTATCGTGAACAACAAGGGCGTTATGACCAGGCAGAGAACAGTTGGTACAGGCTGCTACAGCTTGGTGCTGAATTCCCGGTGAGCTACCGAGATGATGTACAGGCGTTCTATGAAAGGTTGAGCCCACTCACGGATGAACAACTGGAGCAGGGCGGTCTGCCACGGAACGAAGTTGAAGAGGGACTAGCTGAACTAAGTCGTCAAGAGATGAACTCATAAAATATGGATTGGATAAAGGCCTGTTACATGCCTTTACTTGGAGAGGGAACGGAATTGTGGTATGGTAACGGTTGACCAAACCAAACCGAAAGTGAGATGTACCCCGTGGATTCATTGCGAAAGCTTATACAAGACATCTTTGAACAGAATTCGCTGATTACAGCGACCTGGAGCCAGCTGCGCAGACGGGACAATGTCTCGTATACCAAAGTGCAAGTCAAGCCGGTGACACTGAAGAATCAGCTGCATTATCAATTTGCATTTCATTATAACAACAAAGTGCTGCACGAGAATTTGACTCCGGCTGAAGCGGCTGAGCGCATGACTTTGTTATGCGAAGAGACGTTTCGTCAAGGGCTGCTCTGTACGACCGAGGCAGACTATCAAATTTTGATCAGCAAAAAATATAAAGTATCCATTCTGACCAAATCTGCTTCCAAAACTGCGGTGGATCTGTCGCATAATCGCAAAAAGCAATATGTATTGGAAGAAGGCGTACCTGTATCGTTCCTCGTTGAACTTGGTATTATGAACGAAGAAGGTCGTGTGCTGGCTCGTAAGTATGACAAGTTCAGACAGATTAACCGTTTCCTCGAAATGGTGCAGGATGTTATTCCGCATCTGCCTGAGGGACGTCCACTGACCATCGTTGATTTTGGTTGCGGCAAGTCTTATCTGACATTTGCGTTATATCATTATCTGTCTGTACAACAACGTCGTTCACTCAAGATTATTGGGTTGGACTTAAAGGCAGATGTAATTGAACACTGTAATGATCTGGCTAATCGATTGCATTATGGCGATCTGAAGTTTCTGGTTGGAGACATCGCGGACTACGATGAATTAAATGAAGTGGATATGGTTGTCACGCTGCATGCCTGTGATACAGCTACCGATGCTGCTTTGGAGAAGGCAGTTCGTTGGGGGGCTTCTGTTATTCTGTCTGTTCCTTGCTGTCAGCATGAACTGTTTGACCAAGTAGAGGCTTCCGTGATGAATCCGTTGTTGTCCCATGGTATTCTCAAGGAACGTTTTTCCGCACTGGCTACGGATGGGATTCGTGCCAAGTTGCTTGATCTAATGGGATACAAAACACAATTGCTTGAATTCATCGATATGGAGAATACGCCTAAAAACATATTGATTCGTGCTGTTCGTGGTCAGGCCGGCGAAGTGACGGAGATGTGGAATGAATATACGGCTTTCCGTGATTTCATTCATGCCGATCCATATTTGGAGCGGGCTTGTGCCGATTTGCTTCCTGGCGATGGCAAGCAGGCCAACGGGAAATCAAATTCGAGCAAAGAAAACGTTCAAGATTCCGCAAATTGCGACCTTTGCTGAGTGTGCCAATGCCAATTCAGGGGCATACTGCAACTAGGGTACCTGAATGTAAAATGATATTCAATGCACATACTTCGTAGCAAGCAACACCATAACTGTCAGATGTATATCAGGCAGAAGGACCCATTATCGGGATCTTCTGTCTTTTTGTTATGCATATGTAGCGGTGGAAGGAAGGAGGGTGGATAAGGATGAAGAATAGGACAATGCATAAGGGAGTTGTAAGGTATAAACGAGGGTATACGGCGAATGAGGAAATGATGGAACAGGTGTCTGACGGGTCTCACCATGTAAATGGTACAGAATATGTAGATAACAGGGACTTATGTAATGGGGACAGTAAGGGCAGTAGAGACAGTACATATAATAGGGAAGATACATACAACAAAGATGATACGTATAAAAAAGATGATACGTATAAAAAAGATGATAAAAATAATCCAAATGGAGCTATTCAGACCGATGCGTCAGGGAGTTTTTCTCAAATTTTGAGGTGTAAACGTTATTCAGGATCTGGGTGGACTGTTGGGTTGGGCATACTCTCCATTGTCTTGCTGCTTGCAGGATGTCTGAGTCGGGGACTGTACTATTCGGCTGATCTGTATCCGGTCATTCTGATCGCAGCAGGAAGTACTTTGATCATGATTGTGCTATTTCTTGTCGGTATTCGTCTAGAGAAAGAGCAAGAGCAGGAGCAAGGAAGAAAACAAGTACCTCTGTCACCGGTACATTGGCTAGGGAACAATGAACGAATGGTTTGGCGAATGATTCGAATCCAGGGAATATTGCGGGTGTTGTGGCCGCTGGGGATGATGACATGTTTTGGGGTACATGCGTGGGCAGGCTCGGTGAGTAAACAGGGCAGCATGGATGAGTTGCTGCGGTGGAGCCTGCTTGGGATGTTTACTCTGCTCACTGCAATACTGGCTACGCGCACGGATGGTGCGCGTTGGTTAACCTGCGGTTGGCAGATGGCAGGCGGCTTGCTTGTGCTAAGCGGCATCCTTGCCGTGTGCGGGATATTGCCGCTGCCTTACGGGGTGATGCGGACTGCTGACCCCGAGATCAGTTCCGCCGGAGCAAGGCTCGGCGGATTATTGCAGTACCCTAATGCGTACGGTGCCATTGTTGGCATGTACGCATTGGAGCGGCTGACAGCCGCCGCGCGAGTCATAGCCCGGCCTGTGCCGGCCGGGCGACTCATCGCGGCAGTGCTGCCGCTCATGCCCGCGCAAGCCGCGCTCCTGCTGAGCGAGTCGCGCGGCGCTTGGCTGGCGACCGGCTGCGCCGCGGTCGCCGCCTTTGCTTTGCAGCGGCGCGGTGCCCGCCTGCCGCTGCTGCTGGCCATGGCCGCGCCACTGGCGTGCGCGGCCTGGCTGTACCGCCAGCTGGCTGCTGCCCAGCTGGCGCCTGCACCCGTGCCCGGCCTGCTGGCACTGGCCGGGGCATGGGCAGCTGCGCTGCTCGGCACGCTGCTGCTGTGCCGTCTATGGCACAGCGGCGCCGCCAAGGCTCCGCGCGCCGCTGCCCTGACGGCCATCGTGCTGGCGGGAGCCGCCGCCGCACTGATGGCCGTGGCCTCCACCGCCGATCGCCTCGCGGCGGGTGTCGGCACTGGGGTGTCCCGCCTACAGATGTGGCGGGACGCCCACCAGCTGTGGACCGAGGCCGCATGGCTCGGCCACGGGGGAGACACATGGCGCAACATGTTCCGCGCCATTCAATCCTCGCCTTATGTTGGAGGCGAGGTCCACAACGGCCTGCTCGATCTCGCCCTGGACACGGGCATGATCGGCATCGTGCTTGTCGCAGGGTGGTTTCTCCTCACCCTGCGAAGCATCTTTCATTTTGCACGGCAGCTCATGCCATCCGTGCTTGTTTTTGTCCTGCATGGGGCGATGGACTTTGACTGGAGCTTCACATTATTTTGGATGCTCTTCATCTGGCTCGGTGCTTGGGCAACTGCATTGAAGACGGAAACAGAGGGGGTCCAGCGATCCGGCGGAACTGTGGAATATACTCCCATCAGATCCGAATTGGGATCTAAATTGAGATCTAAATCCAGATCTCTTTTCTTGCGATATTTACCAACCCAATCCCACCCATCAGCTGTCCCGATGCGTTCCTTCTTTCATATTTTTCAGCGAGTAACTGCTCGGCTAATAAGGGTATCCACAGTGATGATCATCCTTTTCTGGATTGGTGGAACAGTGTGGCTGACCTCCCGATACACTGTAGCAGAAGTGCAGTACCGTCAGGCGATGTCTGAACCGGATGGCACTCCAGCACAGAAGGTGCATCTTATGGCTGCCCTTCAGTATAACCCGAATCGATCGGATATCGTGATATCCCTTGCACGATCTCTTCCGGGACGAGAAGTAGAATCACTCCTTTTAAACAGCTTGTCCCATTTCCGGATGCACCCTCAGATTTACATTGAACTGGGACGATTGGCAGCACAATTCGGCGAAGGACAGCAGGCTGGAGAATATTTTGAACAAGCGATTGCATTGAATCGGTATGATGGCATTGGCCAATCCGTGGCTTTGTATTGGATGGAGCAGGCAGCGCGGCGGGAATGGAAGGCAGGATTCACGGATCGAGCCCGACAGACTGCCGCCGCTGGTGTCCAGATGTATGAACGGTATCAACTGCTGGCTGAGGAAGTGGAAGCAGGAAACGTTCGCAATGATCGTCGTTTTGTATTGGAGGAACATGCTCCAGGCTATGGAGAGAACCTGCGCAGGATTGCTTCGGCTTCTTTTCCTTCGTTTACTCCAGAATTGACCAAGCGGAGTCCTTGAATCACTGCTGGATCTTGATGCTTACCCAAGCGATATAATAAGGGATGTCAACGTCTAAAAAGTCTGGGAGTCCAAGCTGGCTGCTCCTGGTTGATAGGTATGCGATTTTCTAAGGAATACAGGATGTCTTATTTGACCTTTAGCTTCTCCTTTTAAATTGTAAGGAACATCAGACACGTTATTTCCGGAAATTCCCTAACAAAAACCCTATAAAAGTCCAAAAATTCCGATATAACGTGTCTCAGATTCCTTAGATTTCTAAGAGTGCTTCAAATCCTTGAATAAGACACCTCAGATTCGTTACCGCTCATGGGCTTGAGCTTGAGCTTGAGTATGAGCATGAGCATGAAAATATACTCTCCGCTTATGTTCATGCTCCCCGTCGTGGTCGACTCCATGCTCTGCTTCGATCCGCAAGCCAGAGCACGACCGAATTCCGCCTGGAGCGGAGCTTTACATCGGAAGGGAGAAATTCGCATTTATGATTGTCTCTATCGCTTGCTCGTACGTGAAAGACGCATTAATATCACACGTTAAGGACACAGTGCCCTTGCCTGTTTCTAACATGTTCAGATTCCCTTCAGATTCGCTTCAACTTTGCTGCCTCTTTCAGTAGGTTTGAAGACTCAGCTACCTGCCACATTCCTCCATATCTACAGACGATAACCGCCAAATGCGTGCTGAAACGCCTCTTTTAATGGTTCAACATCTACTTCCCACATCGCGGCGATCTCTGCACTGACATCTGCGTTCCACCATTCACATAATTTCTTGCGGTTGTCGCGATTCTCCCCAATCCAGAGCAGATTTGTGATCACCTTACCGTAATAATAATCTTCCGCCTGTTTCATCCGTTCGGGAGAGACATATACTTTTAGCCTTTTGGCTGTCCGGTATAATTCCTTGCTGCATGCCCGGCGAATTCCTCTGGCGGAAGGAAGGTTTTGACCAGATTGCTTATGTTTGACCGGCGGAGAACCGGGTATTGACTTGTATGACATCTTCTCACGCTCCTCTCCCCATACCATATGCGGACTGCTGCGAACGGGACACTATCACAACCTCGTGAAGTAGCAACGTCCACAGCCCTGTGATAAAATAGGGACGAACATCCATGGTGCGGAGGGGCACCGCCAATCAGGATGGAGAAAGAGGGTTGAGATGGACTTTATTCATAACCTTGTCAGCCAATTGTTCGATTGGATTCAAAGTCTTGGATACTTTGGAATCATGCTTGGATTAATGATGGAAATCATCCCGAGCGAAATTGTGTTGGCGTATGGAGGTTTTCTCGTATCACAAGGAAATATCAACTTCTTCGGTGCTATGATTTTTGGTACGGTGGGCGGTGTGATTGCCCAGTTATTTATTTACTGGATTGGCCGTTATGGCGGCAGACCTATACTTGAACGCTACGGTAAATACATACTCATCCAGAAAAAACACATCGACCATTCCGAAGAGTGGTTCCGTAAGTATGGTACAGGTGTCATTTTCACGGCGCGTTTTGTTCCGGTGGTAAGACATGCAATCTCCATCCCGGCTGGCATCACGAAAATGCACGCAGGAAAATTCATCTTGCTTACTACACTCGCTGTTATACCTTGGACTGCATTGTTTATATATTTAGGGATGATTCTTGGAGATCAATGGAAGCACATTGATGAGAAAGCGGCACCATATGTTATGCCTATTTTGCTTGTCGCTCTCGCCCTTATGATCGTTTATGTACTTATTAAATGGATGAATGCTCGCAAAAAGAAAGGAAGTGTCTAGTCATGGGTAAACCCAACTTGTCTCACAAATTCGGTAAAGGTCTGCCACCGAAGGATTTTATCGAGAGTATGACCAAGAACCAAAGTGAATTCCAAGCCAACTACGATAGCTTTACTTGGTCGAATGAAGAGGATCGTGAGTTCTTTGAGAGTCTGAACCATCGCGATGATCTGCGTGTGTTAATTCTGGCTGCGGACTGGTGCGGTGATGTTGTCCGTAATATTCCGGTTGTGTTCCAGGCGCTTGAAATCTCAGGAATCCCAACAGAAGTTCTGATTATGGAGAACCATCCGGAAGTGATGGATGAATTCCTGACGATGGGTGGCCGCTCCGTGCCAGTCGTTATTTTTGCAGATACAGGTGGCCATGTGTTGGGTCAGTGGGGACCTCGTCCGCAGCATGTACAGGAAGTTATGATTGAATTCAAACGCCTTAATCCGGATCGTGAAGCAGCAGATTACCAAGAAAATTTGGCTGTAGCGCGTCAAGAGATAGGTAAACGTTATGGGGAAGGAACGGAGTCACATGCGGCCATTATCCGTGAGCTGCGTGAACTGATTTCGGGTTACTAAGCCGATATGCTTAACATTCGCACGTTTTCACTAGGCCCGCTTCAGACCAATGCGTATCTCTTACAAGGAGATGATTCGGGTAAAGCCGTCATTATAGACCCGGGCATGAATCCAGGGCCGCTGCTCAAGGCGATCCAAGACCTGGAGATTGAAGCCATTCTTCTCACTCATGCTCACTTTGATCATATGGGTGGGGTCGATGAGATCCGTAAATTGAAGGGATGTCCCGTTTATCTTCATGATTTGGAGAGTGACTGGCTCACAACCCCGAAATTAAATGGATCTTTGAATTGGCAGGCGACACCACCACTTTCGACAGATCCTGCTGAATATGCCATGGACGAAGGGCAGAAGCTGAGTCTGATTGGACATACGTTTAAAGTGTTCCATACACCTGGACATTCACCAGGCAGTGTAAGTTTGCTTTGTGATAACGACCTGTTTGCCGGTGATGTGCTGTTCCGCATGGGCGTGGGCAGAACGGACCTGACAGGAGGGCGTGAACGGGATCTGATTGATTCAATCCAGAACAAGCTTTACACCTTTGCTGATGAAGTGAAAGTATATCCAGGTCATGGTCCCAAAACGACCATTGGTTATGAGAAACAGAACAATCCTTACGTGTCCGCAAGATAATCCGACAGGATATGTGAAGAAAGTCTGGACAAGTGACAACTTTTTCATTAGAATAGCAATTAGTTGTTACAAGCGTTAAGGCATCATCTAACTGAAGCGTTACCAAGAAACACCCAACCTCGCGAAGCACGCAGACTGTGGTCTATACCCGGTTTGCGTTCTTTTTTTGTTTTCAGCCCTTTTTATCACAGAATTAGCCTTTTTTACGCTACATAGAGATGCAAGATGTGCCCCATCACAAGCCAGTTTGAGACCAATACCAAGTTAGCAGCAAGTACAGATTGTTTTAGAAAAAAAGAATTTAAGAAAATATTATATAAGTTGAACTAATCATCTACACAAAAACGGAGAGGACAGAAAAAAACTGAAAAAGCGAAGCTACAAGCTTTCTGCAAGAAAAGCTACTTCGAAAGCATACACTTCGCCTAAAAGCTTTCTGAAAGAAAGCTGCATCGGAAGCATATGCTATCCCCGGATTTTCCCTTTAAGAAAAGGGAATCAAAAAATCTGGGGATAACAGCGATTGGAAGGTTGTTCTGTCATCGTAGTGTCAGTGTAAATAATCTTTAGTTCAAATTATATAGATCATGAGAGCGGGGAATATCAAAGTGGAGAAAACAAGAGTTATTCCGTTGAATCAGCGTGTCGAGTATCCGATCATTGAAGAAAACCGTCGCATATTGGAAAGTGGGAAAAGAGAAACAGGTACTGAGCGAGCTTTAATACATAACCCTAGCGTGACCAATGAAGTGGTGAAGTCTCAGCAGAATATATGGGCAAGCCGTGTTTTAAGAAACGGAGCCCGCAACCAACCGTGGTTCGACAAGCTGCAAGATTACCGGAATCAAGTCTGATTGCCCGGGAAATTGTCGGGTTTAATTTTTTTTTGATTTCATTGAACGTTTTTGTGGAGCCTGTCGTATTAACTCCAGATTGAACGGAAAGCAGGTGATTTCATGATAAAGGCAGCTGAGCTGGAAGAGGTACGCAGAGCAGTATCGGGAGACGATAGCGCACTCGCAGCGTTGTTGCAACGTTACTACACGTTTGTGTATAAGTATCTTGTCAAAGTTACGATGGACGCTAACCTCGCAGAAGAGACGGTGCAGGATACGATGATTCGTTGCATGGAAAATATCCATCGATATGACGGCACGTCTGCCTTTTCATCATGGATGATCACCATTGCGACCCGCATCTATATCGATAAGACAAGACGTAAGAAGAGAGAACAGAACTGGCTTGCTCTCATCCGGGATCAGGCTGTACGTCGATTCCGCTGGCAGCTTGAGACTCGGAATGAAGAATGGACAGATGTCATGGATGCGATGACAAGACTGACACCCGAACATCGTGTTGCAGTGCTACTGAAGCATTATTATGGATACGGGTATGACGAGATCGGGGAAATGCTGGGTATTCCTGCCGGAACGGTGAAGTCACGCACAGCTTATGGTCTCCGTCAGTTAAGAAAGGAGCTGGAATAAGGATGAGCAGATCAGATGATGCACAAGAACAAGAAGTTGTAGAACGATTGCAGCAACACATGAAAGTGCTGGATGATGCTTTTGAGCCGACAAGTATTCCTTCCTTGGGTTCACTTGAAGCTCAAGTCAGGGAACGTAAACAGATTAGACGTCGAGCCAATTGGATCGAGATGATATGTTTCTGGTTGGTTGGATTGTTTGCCATTACCTTTGGGGCATTATTTTTCGTATCTGCTCCAGCTCTATATCTGGGAATCCAGGCTCTTGGTACAGCTGTTGCGGTGATTTTGGCTGTGATCTGGGCCGGACGACGCCGGAAGGAGGTTCATCATGAATAAAATGCATTATTCATTGGATGAGATTTCTCCACTGTGGCTTACATTGCTTGGCATTTTTCTTCTGGTTCAGGGCACATGGATCTTTCAGGACGCACGCAGACGGGGACGTTTCCCTTGGTTATGGGGATTATGGGGAATCACAGGATTTCCCACGCCGCTCATTATATACTGGTTTGTCGCGATTCGATCACAGCGCAAGCCAGGTGCACGGAATCCGAAATAACATCATTTTAAAAATGGAAAAAAAGATTTTGCACAAATATGTTGTTTAATTCTAGTATTCCTAGACATCGTTATTCTTTTCTAGTAGACTATACAAATAAATATTAATGATAGACTACCAGGAGGTTAGACGATGCTGCGATTAGGAGAGAAGGTTGTCATCGTCGCGGATGCGTTTGAGCAGAATCTTCCTGTGGGGGAATATGGTTTCATCATCGCTTATGACCGGAATCCGGACAATGCGTTCGATTACGTGCTTCGAGTGCCGCAGGTAAACCGGAACTTTTTTGTTCCATCCGGCGACGTCGATCTGGAAGAGGTTCTGCTGAAGCAGGAAGCTGAGCGGGTCGAGCGAGAAGCGTTGATAGATTACGCCCTTGCGACACACAATGAGAAGCTGTTTCATCATCTGATGAACGGAGATTTTCAAGCTGTGGAAGAGGAAGAGGAAACCGCGAACGATGTTATGTCACAGGCGGATTTTATAAAGCAGGTTAATCTGCGTGCATGGATTTAGAATTTTAAGAGTCGGCTGATGCCGGCTCTTTTTTGTTTTATAAGTTTGATTTTAGCTTCCCGGAAGCCTGTCAGGTCATTTGCATTGAATTGTCGAACTATCTCACCTATAATGAAAAAAGTTATCTTGAGACTTTAGCCCGTTAAACGAGCGATTCGTTTCAGGTCGTTTCGGGAATCAGAACGAATGAAGGAGGCATCCGCTAATGAGTATTTCGAATAATGACGTTCAGCATGTGGCCAAGCTGGCCCGGCTCAACTTGACTGCTGAAGAAGAACAGACCCTGACAGGTCAGCTGAACGCGATTTTAAAATATGCAGAAAAGCTGAATGAGCTGGATACAGAAGACATTGAGCCCACCACTCACGTTCTGCACGTAAGCAATGTTATGCGTGAAGATGAGACCAAAGAAAGCCTGACTATTGAACAGGTGATGCGCAATGCACCGGAAGAAGAAGACGGGCAGTTTAAAGTGCCTGCTGTAATGGAATAACGGATAACCGGAAGGAGGACAAAAACTGTGAGTTTATTTGAACAATCGTTGCCTGAGTTACATAACAAGCTGCATGCCAAAGAGCTGTCGGTCAGCGATTTGGTGGATCAGGCGTATCAGAACATTGGCGCGCATGATGATAAAGTTAAGGCATATTTGGCACTGGATGAAGAACAAGCACGCGCTCGTGCACGTCAACTGGATGACCGTCTGGTTAGCGGCGAGGAGAAAGGTTTGCTTTTTGGTCTGCCTGTAGGTATTAAGGATAACATCGTTACGAACGGACTACGCACGACGTGTGGTAGCCAATTCCTTCGTAATTTCGACCCGGTATATGACGCGACAGTTGTCGAGAAATTGAAAGCTGCGGACACCGTAACTATTGGTAAACTTAACATGGACGAATTCGCCATGGGCGGCTCCAATGAGAATTCAAGTTTCTCCCCTGTACGTAATCCATGGGCACTGGATCGTGTTCCAGGAGGTTCCAGCGGTGGTTCTGCAGCAGCTGTGGCTGCGGGAGAAGCGTACTTCACGCTTGGATCAGATACAGGTGGCTCCATCAGACAGCCTGCTTCGTATTGCGGTGTTGTTGGATTGAAGCCAACGTACGGACTTGTTTCCCGCTTTGGTCTGGTTGCATTTGCTTCATCCCTGGATCAGATCGGACCTTTGACGAAAAATGTTGAAGATTCTGCTTATGTATTGCAAGCTATTGCTGGTTATGACGCCAAAGATTCGACATCTGCAAAAGTAGAGATTCCGGATTATTTGAGCGGACTGACAGGTGATGTTAAAGGGCTTCGCATTGCTGTTCCGAAGGAATACATCGGTGAAGGCGTAGATCCACAAGTGAAAGAGACAGTACTGTCTGCATTGAAAGTTCTCGAAGGGCTCGGTGCGACATGGGAAGAAGTATCCCTTCCGCATACCGAATATGCGGTGGCTACGTATTACCTGCTGGCATCTTCAGAGGCTTCTTCCAACTTGGCTCGATTTGATGGCGTGCGTTATGGCGTACGTGCTGACAATCCGGATAACTTGCTGGATCTGTATCATCAGTCCCGCAGTCAAGGCTTTGGTCCCGAAGTGAAACGTCGTATCATGCTTGGAACGTATGCGCTCAGCTCGGGTTACTATGATGCCTATTATCTGAAAGCACAGAAGGTACGTACATTGATCAAACAGGATTTCGACAATGTATTTGCCAAATATGATGTGATTATTGGACCAACTGCGCCAACTACGGCGTTCAAACTGGGTTCACAGGTGGATGATCCACTTACAATGTATCTAAACGATATTTTGACGATTCCTGTCAATCTGGCTGGTGTACCTGCCGTTAGTATTCCATGTGGATTCTCGGATGGATTGCCTGTCGGCCTGCAGATTATCGGTAAAGCCTTTGATGAAACAACCGTATTGCGTGTAGCGCATGCGTTTGAACAAAATACAGAATTCCACAAGCAGCGTCCGCAGCTGTAGACTGCCCGGAACGGAGGAATATAGAAATGTCCGCATCTAAATATGAAACGGTCGTTGGACTTGAAGTCCACGTGGAGTTGCATACCAACTCCAAAATTTTCTGCGGCTGCTCCACAGCTTTTGGAGCTCCGCCGAACACGCATACCTGCCCGGTCTGTCTCGGACATCCGGGCGTACTGCCAGTACTGAATCGTCAGGCGGTAGACTACGCGATGAAGGCAGCGATGGCCCTGAATTGTACGATTGCTGATGTCAGCAAGTTTGACCGTAAAAACTACTTTTACCCCGATTCACCAAAAGCTTATCAGATCTCGCAATTCGATCAACCAATCGGTGAGAACGGCTGGATTGATATCGAAGTGAATGGTGAAACGAAACGAATCGGCATTACACGTCTTCACTTGGAAGAAGATGCAGGGAAGCTTACCCATATCGATGGCGGATACGCGTCTTTGGTGGACTTTAACCGTGTTGGTACTCCACTTGTGGAGATTGTATCCGAACCTGAGATTTCTTCTCCGGAAGAGGCACGTGCGTATCTTGAAAAAATGCGTGCAATCATGCAGTACTGTGATGTGTCGGACGTGAAGATGGAAGAAGGATCACTGCGTTGTGACGCCAACATCAGTTTGCGTCCACATGGACAGGAGAAGCTGGGAACAAGAGCCGAGCTGAAGAACATGAACTCCTTCCGTGGTGTTCAGCGTGGTCTGGAATATGAACAATACCGTCAGGCTGAGATCCTGGATGATGGCGGTGAAGTGGTTCAGGAGACGCGTCGCTGGGACGAAGCTCAAGGGAAAACACTGTCGATGCGTGGTAAGGAACAGGCGCATGACTATCGTTATTTCCCGGACCCGGATCTGGTGAATTTGCATATTGACGAAGCCTGGAAAGAGCGGATCAGAGCTACCATACCGGAGCTTCCAGACGAGCGCAAGGCGCGTTACACGGCTGATTACGGATTGCCTAGTTATGATGCAGAGGTTATCACCTCCTCCAAAGCTGTGGCAGATCTTTTTGAAGATAGTCTGAAATACACTCAGGATGCGAAGTCCGTATCCAACTGGATCATGGGCGACTTGCTGGGTTACCTGAATACGAGCAACCTTGAAGTGACTCAAGTTCCACTGACAGGTCAAGGCTTGGGTGAGATGATTGGCCTGCTTGAGAAGGGCACAATCAACAGCAAAATCGCCAAAACGGTATTCAAGGAAATGCTGGAGAGCGGCAAGCTTCCACAGCAGATCGTTGAAGAGAAGGGTCTTGTGCAGATTAGTGATGAAGGCGCCATTCTTGCCATCGTTGAGCAGGTTGTAGCGAATAATCCTCAATCCGTGGAAGACTATAAAGCTGGTAAACAAAAAGCCATTGGCTTCCTTGTTGGTCAGGTTATGAAAGAAAGTAAAGGCAAGGCGAATCCCGCTCTAGCCAACCAACTGCTTGCAGATGTACTGAACCGCTAATCCTTCCGGTGAGGCCGGACAGAAAGAGGCTCGTCCCTGTGACAGCCTCTTTTTGGTATTGATAGATACAAATGTATTTCGGACGGGGGAACGGATATGAACATTCAACCATTGTCACTGAGTGATCTGGAGACGTTGGGACAGTTATGGAGACTACAACATGTGGCCTATCGATTGGAAGCCGAAATCATCGGATTTCAGGAGATCCCTCCTTTGATGGATACGATGGAGACACTTCGGGATTGTGGAGAGAGTTTTTATGGTTGTATCCATGATGACGGAGAGCTTATCGGGGCTGTCGCTGTAGCGGAGGAAGAGGAGAATACACTGACCATTACACGAATGATGGTGCACCCGGATCACTTTCGCAAGGGAATTGCGGCATCTTTGATGACGTATGTGTTGGAACAGCATGCGGATCTTCCGCGTTATATCGTCTCCACAGGAACGTTGAATCAACCCGCAGTGAATCTGTACACCAAATTTGGTTTTAATCCCGTGGAGGTCACACAGATTGCACCTGGAGTGGAATTAACGACTTTTCACAAGAATAAACTTTAATAATATTAACAACTTGAGGAGGAATACCGACTTTGGGCGATCCCTGGTTCATTGATGAGTGGCACATTTTATTACGATTATTGCTGGCTATGCTGCTTGGAGGGCTCGTAGGCCTGGAGCGGGAACGGTCCAATCATGCTGCCGGTTTGCGTACCCATATCCTGGTATGTCTTGGCTCTGCACTGATTATGATGTTGTCTGTTTATGGCTTTAAAGATTTTGCTAATGAATTAAATGTAAGGATTGATCCAGCCCGTCTGGCTACTGCTGTAATTACTGGTGTCGGATTCCTGGGAGCAGGGACAATTCTCTTCACGGGAAAATCCATTACCGGACTGACTACAGCTGCCTCAATCTGGGTTGTTGCAGCCATTGGGCTCGCAGCAGGTGCGGGATTCTTTTTTGCCTCTATCGTATCCACCGTTCTGGTATTGCTTAATCTCTGGGTATTTAACAAATTAGAGCTAAGGTATCTACGAGGGAACAAACTACATGTTGTTACACTTCATACCTTGTCAGAACCCGGTTTTCTCGAACAACTGTCTTCATGTATGGAGCAGGAGAAGATCAAAATTCGTAAAATTACCGTGAATGAACAAGACTTGGCTTATGCAGAGATGGTGTCGGTTGAACGTAAAATTGAGATTGTGTTACATGTTCAGGTACCGCATGATTTCCAAACGGTAGGCTTGGTATCCAAGTTAAGACAATGGGAACACGTTACCAAGGTGTCGATCGAATAATGAATTACAACCCTCCCCAGGCCAGTAGTGCCGGAGGGTTTTTGGTCATATCCATATTTCTTCCAGTTACTCTCCTTGCTCTTTAGGGTACTATCTAACCAAATGCATGAAGAGCGGAAGGTCAGATCAGAAGAGAGGAGTATGTTATGAAACGGAGACGTCAATTGAACCAAAAGACTCGTACAGTTCAGACCAAACCGGTCAGAAATCGGACTCACAAGTTTATTGCGGGATTACTGAGTGCCATTATTCCTGGTCTGGGTCATATTTATCTGAGATTGTACATGAGGGGTTTGACCTTTATGCTGCTTGTTTTGCTTGATCTGTCAGCAGTGTTGTACTTCTCATCTATTGGTATACAGTTCAATGTGCCATTGCTCATCTTGCTGGCTTTGTGTATTCCGGTTATTTACTTTTACAATGTATATGATGTGTTGCAATCTGCAGATTGGGTCATGATGCGCAGACGTAGAGCCGTAACCCAGGCAACTTCGGACAAGCCGATATCCAATGAACGTTCTACACGAGATGCAATGATGGTCTGGGAGAGAGGCATATCGTTTGGATTACTTCTGATTGTGGGAGGGTCTTTGATGGTGCTGTTTTTCCGCAAACCACGTTGGTTTCAAGAGCTTCTCGCCATGTACGGCGGATATTCATTTGCGGTTCTCATGATCGTAGGCGGTTTGCTTCTGTTTGGTCGTGAGTTCTGGGTGATGTTGAACAAGAAAAAAATGTAGTGGAAACGATACAAGGAGGGAACGTGATGAACCGTAAAGTCCGGGTTGGCCGCTATACGGCTGCCGCCTTAATCATAGCGGTCGGTGTGCTGTTGATTTTGGATAAACGGTGGGGAACTGACTATGTGTATGAGATGGTGGATTGGTGGCCATTTTTGCTCGTTGTTTTAGGTGTTGAATATATTGTGCTGTTCCTGTGGACACGCAGAAGAAACAAGGTGCAATCGGATAACCCTAGCAATCCTGATGAGCAAATCAAAGTACGTTTCAGACCCGATGCCAAAGGCATTCTAACCTCATTGATTTTGGCAGCTTCCGTATTTATCGTCACCGAGCAGGATCACTACATGCACTTGTGGAATAGAGTGAGTCTAAATCTCGGAGCGGCATCCATGGACTACAGTCAAGCGGCAGGATACATGGAGGATAAGGGCACGATTCGTGTACCTGTTCGCATGGATACGTCAGATCTTGTGGTCGAAGGTGTTAACGGAGATATCTCGGTACAACGCGGAGATACGGATGAGATTGAAGTACGAACGGTGATCTGGGTAGATCAGACGACGGAAGTACAGGCAAAGGCCGTTGCAGCAGCCTCTTTTGTAGAGGCCGATGGTACAAAAGTAATTTATATCAAAGCTACAGGCAAGACGTATGGAGACAATGAAAAAACGCAGCCACGTATGAATCTTACCATTACGATCCCGGATGATCGTCGTTTTAATCTGGATATTCGAACTTCCAATGGAGCCATATTATTAAACCGTCCGGAAGCCATTAGTACCATACTGGCCGAAACGGGTAACGGACGTATCCGGATTACCAATGCTGTTGGAGATATCTCCGGGAAAACGTTGAACGGGGATGTCATTGTAGCCAACGCCATTGGTAATGTCGATCTGGACAGTAACCGTGGAGACATGAAGGCTCGCGGTATTTCCGGCGATGTAGATCTTGCTACACAAGTGGGAAGTATCAGTATTGCGGACTCCGTTGGTGAATTCATCGCAGAGACACGCAACGGTAATATTACGCTGGATGGAGCCAATCTGGGAATCAAAGCCCAATCGCTTAATGGCAGTATTAACATTGTATCTACCAAAGTCGGAGGGGACTGGGATGTGTACAGTGCGGTGGGAGCCATTAACGTATTACTTCCTGATCGTGGAGACTACAGTCTTGCGGGTTCCAGCAGTTATGGAGATCTAAGTACGGATCTGCCTTTCAAAGTAAAGAATAAAACCATAGAAGGCCAGCTCGGTGAGGGCGAGTACAGGGTGAAAATTGAAGGCAACAGTGATCTCACCATTCAGAGCAACCCGGCTGTATCTACGCCTGAAACAGTTACACCTGATTCTGAAGATACGGCTGAGAATCTGGAACAGACTACCGAGGACGGACCAAATTCCCAGCAGGATTCTACAGAGGTTCCTTGACTGCCGCGTTGACAATAAACTTGTAATCGCCGTACAATAAATGTACACTGGCAAGATTACACGGCATGAAAGATGGATTGTCGTTCTTAATGGCCGGGAATCAACTCTGAGCGAGGAGACAGTATTTTACTCTTCACCAGAGAATGAAAGGTAAGGCGGTGGGTTTTATGGCAACACGTGTCCAACATGCGTTGGAGCATCTGAAAACGACCGGTGTCCGTATTACACCCCAGCGTCATGCCATATTGAACTATCTGATGGAATCCATGGGGCATCCGACAGCCGATGAAATTTACCGAGCCCTTGAACCCCAATTTCCCAGTATGAGCGTGGCAACGGTATATAATAATTTGAAGATGTTTCTGGAAGCTGGCATGGTCCGGGAATTGACATACGGAGATAATTCAAGTCGCTTCGATGCCAATGTGACGGATCATTATCATGTTATCTGTGATCAATGCGGCAAGATTGAAGACTTCAGCTATCCTTCACTCAAAAGTGTTGAGCTTCAGGCGGAGTCTAGTACAGGATTCGAAGTACACGGTCACCGATTGGAAGTATATGGCGTTTGCAAAAGTTGCAGGGATTAAGAGAGTTGAATTACAATATTAACGTGCAGAATTCAGTATGGATTCTTCACGTTTTTTTTTTAGCATTTATGCAAAATGCTCATCTTTATAACAACTTATGCGCACATCCTTATGATCAGCATAATTAACGGAGGTAGACGTTTGGGTAGAAAAAGCAGATATACACGTCAGAAGCGACGTTCATTTTGGCCCGGTTTTCTCGGGGCTTGTCTGATCGCCGGGGGGGCTTACTGGCTTATAACGAATGTATGGTTGAACCAGACCCATGAAGACCCCGACTGGGTAGGAAGAAGCCAGCCTATTTTTGTAGATGGGCAACTGATGGATGGAGACGCTCTGGGTACAGGAGATCAACTCAAGTTGCCTGTAGATGTGCTGCAAGAAGCAATTGATGCAGGCATACGTTATGAATCAGAATCGGGAGATATCATTATTGCCTCTCCTCAGCGAGTCCTTCATATGAAAGATGGAAGCACACAAGCAGAACTTAATCACAAAGATTATCCCATGACAGTTAAGCCTGAGGTTAAGGACGGAGAAGCCTATATTCCGCTCAAACCTTTGAAAGAAGTATATGGCATAACCGTACAGGAAGATTCAGTAACAGGTGCTGTGCTGCTGATGCGTGGAGGGGACATGATACAGTATGCAGAGATTGATACGTTATCATCCAAAGCGGACAAGACTGTGCCGTTATATAAACGTGGGGGAGAATCCTCACCAATCATTGCCGATATGGAAAAGGATGCAAGGGTACGTGTATGGCAGACGGGGGATGAACAGAGTTTTGTTCAGCTCGATAATGGATATGCGGGATATGTAGATAATGATTATATTATCCTCACCGAGAAAAAGAAGGTGGACTTGCCCAAGTATACGCTGACTGCAGCAGAGAAGAAATGGCAGAATAAACCAGTAAATCTGGTTTGGGAAGCCGTGTACAATCGTCAGCCTGATGTGGGCTCTATCGGTAAAATGCCAGGTGTGAATGTGGTCAGCCCTACATGGTTTCATATTACGGATGGACAGGGCACTGTGAAAAGCAAGGGAAACCAAGCTTATGTGAACTGGGCTCACCGTTCGGGTATGGAAGTATGGGGACTCATGGATAACAGCTTTGATCCGGACGTTACAAAAGAAGCTGTAGCTTCTTACGAGACACGCACTCATATTATTGAGCAGATGTTAGAGTATGCACAGACGTATCAACTGGATGGTATCAACATCGACTTTGAGAACGTGTATACAGATGACGGGCCGAATATTACGCAGTTTGTGCGCGAGATCAAGGCGATGGCTCGTATACATGGATTGATGTTATCAATCGATGTAACACCAAAATCGAACAGTGAGATGTGGTCTGCCTTTCTGGATCGCCGTGCATTAGGTTCTTTTGCAGACTATGTTATTGTGATGGCTTATGATGAACATTGGGCGGCCAGTCCCAAGGCAGGTTCGGTAGCATCTCTGCCTTGGACCGAGGCTTCCATGAGACGCATACTTGAGGAGGATGAAGTCCCTTCTAACAAGTTGATCATGGCGGTTCCGCTCTATACCCGGATATGGACGGAAGAGACGAATGATCAGGGTGAGGTTAAAGTGTCTTCCAAAGCGGTGGGCATGAATGCCATTGTGGAGCTGATCCAAGAGAAGAAACTCAAACCTGAACTGGATCAGGCAAGTGGACAGAACTATGTGGAATATAAGGAAGACGGAGCTACCAAGAAAATATGGATCGAAGATGCCGTGTCCCTTCAGGCGCGGGTGGATTTGATTGCTTCGTTGAAGCTGGGCGGAGTAGCAGCATGGAATCGGAGTTTTGCTAATGCCTCTGCATGGGAGGTATTAAAGCAGGCTGGTTACCAGAAATAATTTACTCGAACTCAGAGTGTCTGATTGCTTTAATTTATTTTCGCTAAGCTCAAAGTTTCCCCTTGGGTACCATCATACGTGCAGTCTACCGTTTTATTGGTCGTAGAACTTATAACTTAACTTCATATTTTAGCTATTGATAACAGCAAAAAGGGCTCACTTATAAGCCAAGTCCAAAAAGGTCCGGTAAACATACCGGGCCTTTTTTGTTCTTCAATGAAATTAAGGTAAAAGACATTTAGCGGTTGGAGACCATTTTGTGCTAACCATCGGTGGGAGGAGCTTGTGTAGAAGGCGCTTTCAGTTGTTGACTGGTCATGTTGGCCTTATTAGGGTCCAGGGTGAGGATGGTATGACAGAACATACAACGATCCGTTTTGCCAAGCATTTTGGTTAACTTCCCGCATTCCGGACAGTCGACTTGTACTGCACTGGTGGAGAGCATACCCGCCCAGAAATAAATGGCTAGACTGGCCATCATGGCAATCAGGCCGATGACGAGTCCTACAGCTGCGAATACCTTGCCTGCATGTCCCCAGAAAACAATCCCGGCTGTTCCCAGTATCATTAGGCCCATACCTAGCATGGTCAGTAGTAATCCCCAAGTGCGAAAAGCATTAATTTTTGCTGATTTAAAAATCATGAAAAATGCTCCTATCGTATGAGTAGTATTGGACCTGGAAAAGAAGGAAACTTCAGTCTGGATGTAGAATTACATTATAACTGACTTGGCGCTTATCTGCCATGAAATGTATGGAGGGAATCGTGGAATTAAAGAACCTTGCTTTTTTGTCCGAACAGTCGGAAAAGACAGGGGCAGTTGGGGCTATCGCTTATTCCCACCCGGGAGAGCGATTCCACGGCTCCCTAATTCAAGATTTCGAATTATTAGTACTTGTTGTTCATAATGATGATCAATTGAAGTCGGCAGTGGGACATTACAGATATGGTGATCTTCGTTATCAGATGATCTATGCGAGCCGTCATGAATTAAAGAGTAGTGTAGTAACCGGGAATCATAATAATCTCACCCAGTGTCTGATTGAAGGTGAGATTATCTGGGAAGCGGACAGCACCTTAAGTGATTTGCGAGAAGAACTGTCTACCTTTGGGGCAGAATTGCGTGAGCAGAAGCTGCTTCATGAATTCACCAGTTTCTTGAGAATGTATGTGGAGGCCAAACGTCATATTCAGGAAGGTCATGTTGTAGACGCCTACTACAATGTATTAGAGGCTCTGGGGAACTGGGCAAGAATTGTATTGATTGAACAGGGGATATACCCGGATCATGCCGTCTGGACACATGTGCAGAATCTGGATCGCGCTTTATGGAAACTATATCAAGAGCTTACCGTAAGCTCGGAGACGCTGGAGCAGCGAGTAGAGCTTGTCCTGCTTGCCTGTGAGTTTTCCGTAATGTCCAAGATGAGTGAATGCTCAGAACTGCTGCTGCGTGTGTTAAGAAGTCGCAAGGAGCCGTGGAGCATGAATGAACTTGTTCATCATCCGCAGTTAAGATTTGTTCGAGAAGATCTGCCTTTGGTAATACGTAAGCTGGTCTTTCGTTCTATTGTAAAAGAATCGGCAGGATGGCCATCAATCGGAGGAGAGGGCCGGGAAATTCGGTATTGGATTGAGGCATAACCTTCTCCAGAGGCCTGACATTATATTGATCACATAAGGGAGGGGAAACCTTCCTTTTTTGTTTGTTTAATAATTTATAAAAAGATGTTGACTCTCATTCACGATATATGATACATTATATTTCGTTCCTCAAACGAGATTATCGCCAACAAACGATAAATTCTTCAGAGGAAAGGTTAAAAACTAAAGCTTAAAAAAAGAAATCAAAAAAAGTTCTTGACGAAAACAAACGAAATGTGTTACATTATTTAAGTCGCCGCCGAAACTTGGTTGAGACGAAAAAAGAAGTGAAACAAATCGTGT